>CAVQMM010000001.1:0-3904876 GCA_963713615.1 uncultured Chlamydiae bacterium | reverse complement strand
GGAGATGAAGGATATCAGTCTATTACTAGCTATCTTACATACATATCAAGTGTGGTTAAGGAACAAAAACAGGCTGCCATGGCGATAGCACCGAAGATCATCCTGAATAGCAACAACCAATAGCCCTAATTGGTATGTTCTCCGCCGATGGCAGTGCTCATTGCTATCGGCGGCTACCATGCGTGATCTCGATAAATTGGTGGTATAACAATATCTTGTTTCTTATCCTATCCCTTCCTGATTTATGATAGGATGTTACAAACAGGAGATCATGACATGGTAAAAATTTACACAAAGACAGGCGATACGGGAGAAACTTCTCTATTTACTGGTGAGCGGGTCCCCAAGGACAATGCCTTTATTGAAGCCGTTGGTGCTGTAGACGAATGTAATTCCGCTATTGGGGTGGCCTTATCGTTGCTCCCGGACGACTCCATACTAGCCGAGAGCCAAAAACAGCTCGAGATGATACAACACGGCCTATTTGATGTAGGCGCAGCCCTAGCGACACCCCGCTCTCGCGCTTCGGAAAGCAAAAAAAAGAGAACTTACTTTGATCAGCATGCCACTGAACTTTTAGAACAGTGGATCGATGCGATGGAGTCTACGCTCCCAAAACTTACGCACTTTATTCTTCCAGGGGGGCATCCGGCCGGAGCAATGGTGAACCTCGCTCGCAGTATATGCCGCCGCGCGGAACGACGCATTGCGCCGCTATATACCAAGGCAGACGTCTCGGAACATGTCTTCGTCTACCTCAACCGCCTCTCGGACTATTTGTTTGTCCTATCCCGCCACATTAACCACCGGCTAAACCAACCAGAAACAGCCTGGGAGCATCACAAGGCTACTCCTGAGGGGGCTCCTGCCAGCGACCATGCGCTTTAATTAGGGAGACCAGACGATCATCAGCATCGGAGAAGTCGATGTCCTTCTCAACACACGCCTTCCCTACATACAGGTCGATCTTGCCTGGTTTGGAGCCAACATAGCCAAAATGGGCATCGGCCATCTCACCAGGGCCGTTGACGATACAACCCATGATCGCTATTTTTACCCCTGGCAGGTGTGCTGTGCGGGAACGAATACGCGCTGTCACATCCTGCAGGTTGAATAAAGTTCTGCCGCAGCTTGGACACGAAATAAAATCTGTCCGAGTCGTTCGCATCCGCGCAGCCTGCAGAATAGTGAAGCTGAATGAGCGTAAAAACTCGCGTGGATAAGGCCCATTCAAACAGACACCGTCCCCAAGGCCATCGCACAACATGGCACCACATTCGGCACTGGCGCGGATGATGAAATCTTCCGGTGCGCAATCATAGTCGTAGTGAAGGATGACTGGAATACTCAAGCGACGCTCCTGAAGCCATTCAAAAAAGCGTCGAGAACCATGCAAGCGATCACGGGTAGGGCCGAGAAGGATCACAGAAGGCTCGAGTTTTTCAATCACAGCCCACCGAGAAGGTGGTTCATCGCGAACAGTTAACACCAAAGGTTCCTTGGGAGGAGCCATAGGAACGACAGCAAAGCGTGCTGCTTTGGTCTGCATTGCGAGAGCATCTGAGGCTTCTTGCAATGTCATTGAGCGCACTCCGCCAGTTCCGACAACCCCTACTCCGACCTCGAGCAAATCTTTGATGGTTCGGGTAGCACCAGCACTAGCGCCTTCGCTGAACACAACAGCATCAGCGGCTGTGCCCTTGAGCTTCAGCTGTCCCGCATCGAAGCGGCATCCAAGAGTCTCATAGACATCTACAGCTACAAGTTCTTGAGATGTCATCGGTATCCATACCGATCCATCGCGATGCAACGATACATCCCCTGGCAATGACACTGCTCGGCGTTCAATGACTTCAATGCGTCGATGCTTCTCTTCAAAGGCCTCTACACCCTGACCGATATACTCTTCGCCAAATTGCCTTAACCTAAGGCAAGGATCGATCTCATACCAGGGATCTTCGGTCAGCGAAACGCGTATCGTATCCCCCAAGCCATCGAGCAGCAACGCACCAATCCCCATGGCTGACTTCACTCGGCCATCTTCACCTTCACCAGCTTCAGTCACTCCCAGATGCAAGGGATAGTCCCATCCCAGCTCATACATCGCGGCAACAAGAAGGCGGTAAGCCTGAATCATCACCTGCGGATTCGAGGCCTTCATGGAAAAAATAATGTCATGATAGTCATTTTTGCGGCAGACACGTGCGAATTCCAACGCAGACTCCACCATTCCGTGGGGAGTATCGCCATAGCGACTCATAATGCGATCAGAGAGGGACCCGTGGTTGGTTCCAATGCGCATGGCACGCTTGAGGCGCTTACATTTTTCCACTAACGGCGTAAACTTTTCCTCGATACGCTCGATCTCCTTGGCATAGGAGGCATCGTCGTATTCAAGAACCTTGAAACTCGCCCGTTTATCAACATAGTTACCGGGATTAACACGTACTTTGTCCACAAAATCTGCGACTTTCATCGCAGCAGGAGGAAAGAAATGAATGTCAGCCACCAAAGGAATATTATATCCACGCTGAATCAAACCACTTTTGATTTGCTCACAGGCCTCCGCCTCTTTCATTCCCTGTACGGTGACACGAGCGATCTCGCATCCGACGTCTGCTAATCTAATAACCTGCTCGATTGTGGCTTCAACATCACGAGTGCTAGAGGTTGTCATCGACTGAATGCGAACAGGGTGATCACCACCAACCCCAACGCTACCGACCATTACCTCGCGCGTTTTGAAGCGCTTCGTCTGATACACCGACTCACAATATTTCATCCTGACCCCCAAAAAATGGCAATTCGCGTCCATCATACTTTAGGGTGCGGATTTTTGCCATAGAGAAGCGGTGGTAGCGAGAGAGAGGGCAGGGAGAGCGGAGGGTGGAGGGCTGTGGGGGATTTTTTTACCACAGAGGCCGCAGAGACGCCGAGATAGGAGAGAGAGGATTAGGAGGAGGAGTGAAAGGCCCCACAAACGGGACAGGTGCTCAATCTAACTTTTTTTGTTAAATTGAGGACCTGTTCAGTTACTTGCCTCTGGGCAAAATCCGTCTAAGGACTCTACAGCATCGTATTTTCTGCGGGAGTCCTTAGACAGGATTTTGCGGCCTCTGTGGTAAAAAAAATCCCTCACAGACCTTCTCCCCTCCCTCCCCCCCTATCCCTCCTCTCGTTCTCCTCTTCTCGGCTCTTGACAGCACGACACTCTCCGCCGTACATTAAAGGGGTCTACAGAAGGAGAAAGCCATGAATCCAAACTTCACCGATGCCGTTGCAAATAGCCTACAACAAGCTGTTACAGAGGCACAAAAGCGCAAAAACACGGAAGTCACCGAAAATCACCTGCTGCTGGCCTTCCTTGATGAGCCTCAAGGCTACTTTTTCTCGATCTTAGATAATCTGAATACACAGCCTAACCAGCTTATCCATGATGTGCGTGATAGCCTTACTCACGTTCCTACATTCTCTGGAGAAGCCCGTCAGCCCATCCCAGCAGCCAACCTCCAACAACGCATTTCTGATGCGCAGGCCATCGCCCGTCAGTGGAAGGACAGCTACGTGAGCAGTGACCACTTCCTTATTGCCTACTGGAAAAACGGTGGCGAGCCCTTCACGACATGGAAACAACGCTATGGGCTAAACATCAAACAAGTCGAAGAACAAATAAAAAATATTCGCGGAGATAGACATATGGACTCTCCCACAGCCGAATCAAGCCTTCAGACGCTCGAAAAATACTGCAAGAACCTCTCAGCATTGGCTCGCGAAGGAAAGCTCGACCCAGTCATAGGAAGGGATGAAGAGATTCGTCGCACCATTCAAGTGCTCAGTCGCCGTACCAAAAACAACCCGCTGCTACTCGGTGAGCCCGGTGTAGGCAAAACGGCCATTGCCGAAGGCCTCGCACAACGCATCGTCCAGGGAGATGTTCCTGAGGCTCTTAAAGATAAAGAGATCGTGACTTTGGACATGGGTAGTCTGGTGGCAGGGACAAAATTCCGTGGAGAGTTTGAAGAACGCCTTAAAGGCATTCTGAGCGACATTGAGAAGAGCGAAGGCAAAGTCATTTTGTTCATTGACGAAGTGCACACTCTCATTGGTGCAGGAGCTGCAGAAGGAGCCATGGACGCCGCAAACTTGCTAAAACCAGCGCTAGCAAGGGGAACATTGCATTGCATCGGCGCTACAACACTCAACGAATACCGCAAGCACATCGAAAAAGATGCTGCACTAGAACGTCGCTTTCAACCCGTTATGGTTCCTGAACCCTCACTGCAGGAGACTATTGCCATCCTGCGTGGATTGCGCGAACGGTACGAAATCTACCACAGTGTCAGGATCACCGAAGATGCTCTCCATGCTGCGGCATTTCTATCCGACAGGTACATTACAGACCGATTCTTACCAGACAAAGCCATCGACCTAATCGACGAAGCCGCCAGTCTCATCCGCATGCAGGTAGGCAGCCGTCCCTTGCCCATCGACACCAAGGAACGGGAGCTCGCTGCCCTAATTGTTGAGCAAGAAGGCTTGCGACGTGAGGATAGTCCCACAGCACGCGAGCACAGCGAAAAGCTAAACTCCCAGATCGCCCAGATCAAAGAAGAGCTCGCAGCCCTTAAACAGCAGTGGGACCAAGAGAAAAAGCTGATTCAAGAGTTAAAAGATAAGAAAAACGCCTATGAAAACCTGCGCTTTCAGGAAGAGGAAGCCGAGCGAAAAGCTGAGTACGATAGAGTCGCTGAGCTACGCTACAAACAGATTCCTGAAGTTCAAAAAGAGATTCAAGCCGCTGAAAAGCGCCTAAATGAAAAGCCCAACCGCTTGCTTCAAGAAGAAGTCGATGAAAACCTCATCGCCCATATCGTCTCCAAGTGGACCGGTGTCCCCGTCAGCCGTATGGTAGAGGGCGAAGCCGAAAAACTCCTGCGGCTAGAAAGTGAGATCGAAAAACGTGTCGTGGGGCAACAATTAGCCGTACAGTCGGTGTGTGAAGCCATACGCCGCTCCAGATCAGGTTTAGGAGATCCCCACAGACCTATCGGAGCTTTTCTGTTTCTAGGCCCTACCGGCGTTGGGAAGACAGAACTTGCCAAATCTCTAGCCGAGCAACTCTTCGATCAAGAGGACGCCCTGATACGCTTAGATATGTCCGAGTACATGGAAAAACACAGTGTCGCCAAGCTCATCGGCTCCCCTCCAGGATATGTAGGCTATGATGAAGGCGGTCAGCTCACTGAGCAACTGCGCCGACGCCCCTATGCCGTCGTGTTACTGGATGAAATTGAAAAGGCGCATCCCGATGTTTTTAATATGCTCCTGCAGATCTTTGATGACGGTCGCCTAACAGATAGTAAAGGACGCGTGGTCAACTGCAAAAACGCCATCTTTATCATGACCTCGAATTTAGGCTCCGACAAGTTACTGGAACAGCTAGAACGAAATCGTGCGGACTTCTCCAAAGAAGCCATTCTGGCCTTGCTGGACCCAATTATTAAGGCGCACTTCCGCCCCGAATTCATCAACAGGTTGGATGAGATTCTTCCCTTCCTGCCGTTGCGACCAGAGGATATGCATCGCATTGTCACCATACAGCTGCATCATGTTGTGAATAGGCTACAGGAACGCCATGTGACTCTTGAATGGGATAAAGGAGTGATAGACTTGTTAGCGTCTCAAGGCTACGATGCCTACTTTGGTGCGCGTCCATTGAAACGCCTTATTCAACATAAGGTTGTGAATATGCTGGCCAAAGCTATCTTGGACGGCACAATCAAACATGGCGATCATGTGAAATTGATCAGCAAAGGCGACGAAGTCACCTTCAAGAAGTAAAAGGACAACGAGAGGTAATTGCAAAATTATTTGAGCCCTTGAGAATCGATTCTCGGGAAAAAAGGTTACCTTTTTTTGTGAGAAGGCGATTCTAGAGAGCTTAAGTGGTATGGCACTATCCAGTCTGGAAAGACAGGCTTTTCTCCCTTCCCAGGCCCGAAGGGTCGATATTGCAACAGACCATGGCATCGCCACATAGGCCTCAACCTAAGCCTAACAATCGTATCTCGGCGCGCAGCGCTTTGGAGTGCGGTCGCTTGCGACCGCTTTGGGTTCCTTGCGACGGTCGTGTGCAACGGCATTACTATAATTCCCTAAGGGTAAAATAGTTAGTACATGCAGCCTTCGACGAATCCATACAATGCCGTTTAGCATTGCCGTCCCAAGGAACGAAAAGCGGTCGCAAGCGACCGCACTCCAAAGCGCTGCGCGCCGAGATACGATTGTGAAGTCCTAAGTCATTGAGATATAAGCTCAAAAGACCTGTTAGGTTGAGGCCTATGTGGCATCGCCATGGTATATGCCAGGAAGGGATTTCGCAGTCTGAAGGACTGCTACAAGACGCCAGTTTACAAACACCATTTATGCATGCGCTTTATGGCAGCCCTACAGGCTGCTAAAACCGTTTTGGCATATACCATGGCGATGCCATGGCCTGTTGCAATATCGACCCTTCGGGCCTGGGAAGGGAATGACTCTCTCTTCACCGGCATCCGATTTTCAGGAAATTGACTTCGGAGAATCGGACTTCTGCAATTACCTCAATAAGTCCATTTCGTCCAATCAGTCCAATTCGTCCAGTCCATTCAGCAAAAAAAAATCGAGTAACAGAGAGAACTCTGTTACTCGATATAGAACTAATGTCTAAAGCGACAGCATTAAGCTGATACAGCCACAGACTGGCTTCCAGGAAGCTTAAAGTCAGCTCCTGTCACGTAGTCTTCGATGATTAAAGGAGCTACTGAAGGGGCTTTCACCACTACTGCAGCGTTCTTAACCATCTCAGCTTCGTCATCACCGATGTCCACGATAGTCCAGTCGTCCATCATCGCAGCAACCTTTTTCTGCTCGGCATACTGACCAGGCGTCAGAATGTTTAGCAATTCAAAAGGAGATGCAATCATCCCATTAGCAACGTTCTTGCGAACGATCTGCAAGGTCTGGCGATGTAGAACATCCATTTCTGCAGTCCAGAAGTCTGGACGATCAGCTTTTACCTTCGCGATAAAGCTATTGAGGTTTTCCTCAGTCAAACGTGTCTTGATGAACTCGATGACTTCAGGCTCAAAAGGCTTCTTCGAGATCGCCAGATCGCCTGGCTCACTACGGTGACCTTTTGTTCCCCATTCGCCTGGCAATCTTGCAGCAAAGTTGTTACCTGCATCAATGATCTTCAAGCCACTCAGCTGACCTTTGTCCATTTGAACAAAGATATTACCAGCATGTGGGTCAAAATTCAGAGATGCAAAGATAGCAACCATGGCAGTCTGCCACTTAATCAGCTCATCTTTTTCGAAGGAGTCGCGCTTATTGAGGTCCTCAACGACATCAGCAAGTTCCTTATAGCCGCCCAAGAAAGCCAAAAAGGCCCCTGATTCGTCCTTTAACTCAACTTGCTTCGCTGCTGGGGCCAGGTTAAACCCGAACACTTCGTCAAAGTAATGCATAGCCACTTCAGAGTATGGCTCGTTCATCTTGTCTTCTCGGTTGAAAAGACGCGCTTGACCAAACCATGCTTTGACTTGACGCGCTGGATCAAAACCAGCGTTGCTGGGAGGAGCCTTGAAGACGCCTACGGCCTTTCCTTCTAGACTCTTCACGATGACAGCACCGTTGCATCCACCCGCTCTAGAAGTCCCTGCTCCGACGCCTACAGCTAGCTGTGCACGCGCTACCGCGATATCCAACTGATGCTGTTTGCTGTCTTTGAGTGAAGGATTCTGCTCTTGCTCAGTCAAAAGTCTGTCTAGCTCGGGCGAAATGATACGCTGAAGCGCATCCTTACCACCTAGCAACAATCTTCGATTGAACTTGTCTTCAGGCATGGAAGACAACTTGTCCAGAAAGAAAAAGCGGATATCCGCCTTATCTTTGTCGGAAAGATTGCCTTTCTTAGCTTGAGCCACGCAATAATCCACCGCTACAGCGATGTCTTTTGCCGGGTACATTTCAAGTTTGCCTTTAGAGCATGCCAGATAATATAAAAATACATTACGTTCATGCTTCAGCTGCCCTTCTTTTGTTCGAGTAGCAACCTTTTGCTTGACTGAAGTGCATACTTCTTCAACTGTGTTACGAACACTGTTGACCTTGCCTGCCACATCGTTAGCAGCTTGGTCAACTTTGTTCCCAACAACAACTGTCGCTTTCTCGACCGTACGGCCAATCGTGTTAAGGCATACCTTAACTTTAGTAGCCGGTGGCTTAGTCTGCGTAGGACGCACAGGGGCTGAAGTCGCTTTGCTGCTACCTCCAAACCACGATGCCCCTACGTTATAGATTTGTGTTAAAAATGACATTTTTTAGCCTCTTACTTATTAAAATTCCCTAAAGTTCCCCAATTTTTTAACCAATGATTGTTCTAAGCTCATCACGCACCTGAAGCAGCTGCTGCGGTTGTTTTACAGCTCTTTGTACTTTTTCACGGTAGATGGATGCATCGTGCCCACGGGTCAAAGAGTCACTCATGAACCAGTCACGGTTATACAACGGCAGGTTAAGCTCCCAGTTAGTCTCGCTATATTTCTTTGCAGCATAGGTACTGAAAGCGCTTGGCTTTGTTAAAGTATCTCCGACTAGCTGGAAATTAATTCCGTACAAATTCTTCTGACGCAACATTGCTTCCGATGCGTTAAGCTCAAGATAAGGTGCCGTACCCACACAGCAAGAGACTATCTTGCTATCTGGGTTTGCAATGGCCTGAGAAAAGGCCACCATTTGACCCACAGCACCATCAACGCCAAATCCAGCCGTAGTCAGCTTAAATGGTTTACTCTTGTCTGCCTTTTCCTTCATCAAAAGTTCAAATGCAGCACTTGCTGGCCCAGCACTTTGATAGATGGGATCATGACCTAGTCCACCCAAATCAAAGTTTGGATTTCGACTTTGTCGTGGATCGTAATAACTGACAACCCCATCACGTCCGAAGAAGAGAGCTACATAGTTTTTCTCACCTTCCACCTCTGGTGCTTCAAAAAGCGCGATACCGTTTGCATCGTCGCGATGCAAAAAGGTCAGTCCTGCAAGGTCTACCTGGTTGGAATTACCGATAAAGCTAAGAAGAGAAGCGACAAAAGGTTCAATATTTCTCAACTGGTTACCATGCTTTGCATCCACCCAAAAGTCGTCGGAATAAAGAGTTTGAATTTGATCAACGACCAAAGCTAGAGATGTTACTAAATCAGCATCGACGTCGAGATCCTTTCTTTTTGCCAAAATGGCATTCAGCTGTTGATTCATCAGAAATAGCGTTTCAAAACTATGCTCGACCAAGTCCAAGCCTGTCTTTTGTTGAGAGAGATAGGCTAGCA
This sequence comes from uncultured Chlamydiae bacterium, assembly GCA_963713615.1. Classification (GTDB taxonomy): domain Bacteria; phylum Chlamydiota; class Chlamydiia; order Chlamydiales; family JAJFMA01; genus CAMFKD01. The sequence continues at coordinate 3,895,505 of CAVQMM010000001.1, read as the reverse complement.
TGGTCCAGCTGATCGTGAGTTTCATCTGCAGCAGTTGGTTATCCGTTAGCTGAGCGCAAGCATCTTCATTTTTGAGCGCCGTCTCAACGTTCTTCAAACGCTTCAGAGCTAATTGTTGACCATTACCATCTGATTTGTCACTAAATGCTAATATTCCCTTGTCGACCACTAGAAGTTGACCCTCAGGGGAGCTGCTCTCACCCATAACGATCTTGTCCGCAAGACTTGCAAATCCACATAGAGTTGCCAAATGATCTGAAAGATAAACTTCACTTTGTCTTAGTGCTGTTATCGCCTTGGTAATGGCTTGTTGTGTTTGCTTGTTTGCTGAAGCGCTATCTGCTTTAAAAGTCTCTTGGAGTTGACGCAAAGCGGTATATACCTGAATGAACTGAGGCTTTAGTTCTACTTTTTCTTCAGCGGTTAATTTCTTAACTTCAGCAGATAGTTCAAGTGCATAACCGTACAGCTGTTCAGCCTTCGTAGCATCGCAACTCAAAATAGACTGAGCTATGACCGGTACATATAAGGCACTGCCGACAGGCACTACCACATCATCATTCACAAAGTCATCCATTTCGGCTTCTAGTCGCGCTGCTTTGGCCTCCAGACTTTCTACTATCAGATTGTTGCTGGCTGGGGTTCTCCACGAAATTGCGTTCGAAACCAGACTCCCACAGACACTTAATATATGTTCCATTGTTTTCTCCTAATGAAATATTGTTTTAATATGTGTTTCCAAAGCAATAATCATATCAAAACAGCATATTAATTGCAATAATAATAAATTTTATAATAAACAGCTTTGACTTCCATCTAAAATAAAATTTGTCTTACACCGCGAAATCAATTGAAATTCAACAGTGGGCAACTAGCGTCCAGCTAATATACCAAGCTCGTGAATTACAATCAATTTTTATTAAGATTCGGTAAATCTACCGAGAGGAATACTGGGTGTACTTGGCTCGGACCATGCGAGCTATCGTCGCTTCTTTATCTTCGTAAAGAAGGCAGTAGAGCATGATGAAGCCCAGACCGAGGGGCGGGCTGAGAATGGATGCTAGGAATCCTATACCAAACGCTAGTGCGCGGCGCATGCCTAGCAAGAAGCGCTTCACTAAAAGATCTAAGGATTCGGCTCGGTTAAAGCTAAGCATATATCCAACAGATGAGAAGGCCCATCCAATGACAGACCCGCAAAACCATGCTCCACACAACAATGTAAGAAGCGCAAACATGATGCGGAAAGCCCAAGGAACCTTGATACGGCCGACATTAGAGATCTCTTCAAATCGATTAGAGCCACCAGAGCTCGCGGTCTGGTCACCATCCAATAGCACGTATTCAGGTCGGATAGCTTCTTTTCGTTTGTCGGTAAAGCCATGACCATTAGGTTCTGGATCGTTATTCATTTGTTATTCCTATTACCACGCGTGAGTGGTATCAGCGTCAACGACGATGCTTGACCTTGTTAAAACCGTTCAACGCCGCAACGCGGTATCCTTCGGCATATGTTGGATAGTTAAAAATCTGCTCTATAAAGAAGTCGATGTGGGCATTGTTGGTCATCGCTACCTGCCCAATGTGTATCACCTCAGTGGCTCCGCGACCAATCACATGAATGCCCAGGATCTCCAACGTCTCCGAATGAAACAGAATTTTAAACATGCCAGTGTTATTTCCAGAGATGTGACTTCTAGCAATCTCATAGTAGAATGCTCGACCGATTTCATAATGAAATCCCAATTCCTGCAGCTGTGCTTCGGTATAGCCGCAGCTGGAGATCTCTGGGATCGTATAGATCCCTATAGGATAGATCGATGGGAAGTGGTGAGTCTGAGCACTCAGCGCATGTCGTGCCGCTAAACGCCCCTGCTCCATACTCGTAGAGGCCAACGCTGGACCGCCAATCACATCCCCAACGGCATAGATGTGCGGCTGCGCTGTCTGAAAGAGCGCATTGGCTGGGACGAAGCCTTTGGAGCTCATCGATAACCCGGCGTTCTCGATGTGAAGGGCGTCCACGTTCGCCACCCGTCCCAAAGCAAACAAGAGTACGTCGCTTTCCAAGGATGTGCCATCTTTGAACTTGACGATAGCTCGATCACCCACGCGGTTAATGGCCTCAGGCTCCTTATTCCCAATAAATTTGAGGCCTATGCCCGTTAAAGCTGTTTGCAGATGACGTCCAATTTCATAATCGATGAAGGGTAAGATGTGATCCCGTTTATCTACAATGGTCACCTCTGTACCCAACGCCGCAAAGAAGCTGGCATACTCGGAACCAATGATCCCCCCTCCCATAACCACCATGGTTTTGGGAAGTTTATCGATGGATAATAAACGCGTAGAATCCAAGATCACTTCGTCGTCGAATGGCACATGAATCGGATTGCGGGGCTTGGATCCCGTGGCAATCACCGACATTTTAGCGCTCACCTGATAGCGCAGACGGTAGTCATCATCCACGACAATCAACATGTGTGGATTTTCATAACGCGCCGTCCCCTGCAGGAAGCGTATGCCATTTTTCTTGAACTGACGGGTGATCATGCTCTTCTCCTGAGCAATGATCTGATGCAGCCGGTAGTTCAGGGCATTGATGGAGACCTCTTTTGGGGCAACCTCCTCTTTACCGTAGTAGCTGTATTCGTAAAACCCTGTGAGGTCTATAATGGCTTCACGCAAAGACTTCGATGGTATCGTCCCCGAATACAAGCAAGCCCCACCGGGGAAAGGGTCTTTTTCAATCACAATCACCGAAGCGCCAAGCTTGGCTGCTTGAATAGCTGCTTTTTGGCCCGCTGGTCCCGATCCAATGACCGCTACATCACACTGAATATCTTCCATTTTTCACTCCTCGAGACCAACTGATTCGTCTTTATGCATTATAATGCAATTTCTCCAATCCCTGCAAATTATACCCAACGGTCTTTGGGAGGATTACTGGAATACTCAAAGGGATGGTTTCCTGGAGAAAGTCGCTTAAAGGAAAGTATCACCACCACTTATGGTTACACCCCCCATGCAATCAGAGATTTGGAAATTTGGACACACCAAAGCTCTATTCGTGATAAATAATTCAATAACATGTTAAACTTAATATAGAAAACAAATGCAAATAAAGTGATCACTATGTCGAAGACAAATTTCACAAAAGTAGAAGAAGCCTTAACAGAAGGCCTTCGTCGCATACAATTAGACAAATTGTTAAAAGAGGCTGATGCCGCTAAGGGAACTGCCGGTGACGAAGCGGCAACCAAGGCAACTAATGCCGCGACATTGGCCGAGGGGCATCGACGTGTGCATGCTCTCAAGATGTCCATAAAGTGGCTGAGTTCCAAAGACCCCGATCTTTACCTTAGGCTTGGGGTAGAAAAGGCCGACATCACCAAATTTCTCGATGCTGTGGACAAGTTCACGGACAAAGATTGGGCAACCTTCAAGATTTTGCATGACAAAGTAGACAAAGCCAAGCTTGACCTGGCGGCTATGCAGGGTGTTGGTGGTAATGAGGACATGATTGCTCAACAACGTCAAAAACATATCCACAAGCGCTTCAATGTGCAGGACAAATGGCTGCCATTAAAATAGCCTACGCATACTCTTGAGTAGGTGTCTCTAAGTATACAGACAAGACCCTTGCGTAATATGCGGTATCCTGTTATCCTACTACTTTCATTTAAAGACGTGTGCTATTGGAGCGACAAATGGCAAAACAGTGTGATATTACAGGAAAGAAGCCGAGCCGTGGTTATAAGTATGCCATTCGTGGTATCGCCAAGAAGCAAAAGGGCATTGGTCTTAAGGTTACTGGTAAGACTAAGCGGCGTTTCCAACCCAATCTGGTAAAGAAGAGAGTTTGGATACCGGAGGAAAAGCGCTTCGTACGTATGCGTTTGTCCGTGGCAGCTCTTCGTACCATCGACAAATGTGGCATTGGACCTGTGTTGCGTAAGCTACACACGCAACAAGCCCACATATAACAAGTTCCCATCTTTCTGCGGCTCTGCAAATTGTCCTTAAACCTGCGTTCATATGGCAAGGGTTGGGGCCAATCTGCAGAGCTATTTTTTTTTTAAGAGCTCACGCGGATGGACTAAAGGACAAAAAGGACATAAGGAGGTAATTGCAGAAGTCCGATTTTCCGAAGTCAATTTCCTGAAAATCGGATGCCGGTGAAGAGAGAGTCATTCCCTTCCCAGGCCCGAAGGGTCGATATTGCAACAGGCCATGGCATCGCCACATAGGCCTCAACCTAACAGGTCTTTTGAGCTTATATCTCAATGACTTAGGACTTCACAATCGTATCTCGGCGCGCAGCGCTTTGGAGTGCGGTCGCTTGCGACCGCTTTTCGTTCCTTGGGACGGCAATGCTAAACGGCATTGTATGGATTCGTCGAAGGCTGCATGTACTAACTATTTTACCCTTAGGGAATTATAGTGATGCCGTTGCACACGACCGTCGCAAGGAACCCAAAGCGGTCGCAAGCGACCGCACTCCAAAGCGCTGCGCGCCGAGATACGATTGTTAGGCTTAGGTTGAGGCCTATGTGGCATCGCCATGGTATATGCCAAAACGGTTTTAGCAGCCTGTAGGGCTGCCATAAAGCGCATGCATAAATGGTGTTTGTAAACTGGCGTCTTGTAGCAGTCCTTCAGACTGCGAAATCCCTTCCTGGCATATACCATGGCGATGCCATGGCCTGTTGCAATATCGACCCTTCGGGCCTGGGAAGGGAGAAAAGCCTGTCTTTCCAGATTGGATAGTGCCATACCACTTAAGCTCTCCAGAATCGCCTTCTCACAAAAAAAAGTGATTTTTTTTTCAAAGAATCGATCCATGAGAGCCCAAATAATTTGGCAATTACCTCATTTTGTCCAATCAGTCCAGTTTGTCCATAGCCCAACCACGCACTACACCTTCTGCGTAGAAAAAAGCCCCTCGAATTTGTTCCGCGAATTGCTATCTTTGTGATACTGTCTTTGGAAATATTTGGTATCAATACACATGGAAGCCATTATGTCTACAGCTACACCAGCGACCAATCTTCGCCAATTCATTGACTCTCTGCGCCATCATAAAGCGATCGTCGATATTCACTCAGAAGTCGACTCTAACCTTGAAATCGCCGAAATCCATCGCCGTGTCGCTGCAGCGAATGGCCCAGCACTCCTTTTCCATCGCGTCAAAAACAGTTCTTTTCCAGTTGTCACCAATCTCTTTGGGTCATCCGAGCGCGTTGCCCTCGCTTTTAACAATCGTCCTGAAGATTTCATTGCTCAGATGATTCACCTGGCGACTCGCGACTTCCCCCCCTCCCTGAAAACCCTATGGAGTCATCGAAGCAACCTCAAGAAGCTTCTAAAGCTCGGATTTCGGCGACGCAAATATGCGCCTGTTCTCGAAACTCAGCAGACCAGTCCCAACCTGGACAGTCTCCCCATGCTCAAAAGTTGGCCTATGGATGGAGGACACTTTATCACCTTGCCACTGGTCTATACCGAGCCCATTGACGGAGGCCCTGCCAATCTGGGTATCTACCGCATCCAACGATATGACAACCGCACCTGTGGATTGCATTGGCAGATCGCCAAAGGCGGCGGCTTCCACTATCACCAGGCTGAGCAACGCAATCAGGCGCTTCCCGTGAACATTATGATTGGTGGTCCGCCTGCCCTCATGCTTAGTGCTCTCACCCCATTGCCAGAGAATGTTCCTGAGCTGCTCCTCTGCTCATTACTCCAAGGGGAAAAGCTGCGGGTATGCGGCAACAGTTATAACCACTATCCTATTGTGAGTGAATGTGAGTTTGCTCTAATTGGTGAAGCACAACCCCATCATCGCCGGCTGGAAGGCCCTTTTGGAGACCACTACGGCTATTACAGCCTAGAACATGAATTTCCAGTATTCAACTGTCAGGCGGTTTACCATCGCAAGGATGCCATCTATCCCGCCACTGTCGTCGGTAAACCGCGCCAAGAGGATTTTTACCTGGGCAACTACCTCCAAAAGATGCTATCACCACTATTTCCTGTGGTGATGCCAGGCGTTAAAGACCTCTGGAGCTATGGTGAAACAGGGTTTCATGCACTCTCCGCCGCTGTAGTGCGCGAGCGATACTACCGCGAATGCATGGCTTCCGCCTTTCGCATTCTGGGCGAAGGCCAACTCTCTCTAACCAAGTTTCTGCTGTTGACCGACCAGTCCGTAAACCTGGAAGACTTCAAAACGACTCTCATAACGGTTTTAGAGCGATTTAAACCCGAAACTGACCTCTTCGTCTTTGCTAACCTCTCTCTGGACACCCTAGATTATTCAGGCCCGGAACTCAATAAAGGTTCTCGTGGCGTGATGTTGGGGGTGGGAGAAAAGGTGCGTGACCTACCCGACACCTTGAGCGGACCCTTAATAGGCCCCTTTGCCAAAGTAAAGGTTTTTTGCCCTGGCTGCTTGGTGATACAGGCTCCACCCTACACCGAATTCAGCGACTACGACTTAGTCCTTCAACAACCGGCTTTGGAAAAATGGCCGCTCATTATCTTTGTCGATGATGTGGAAAGCGCAACTAAAACCACAGAGGCATTTCTATGGACCGTGTTTACGCGCTTTGAGCCTGCAGCAGATATTCATGGATACTCCCCAAGGGTCTATCGACACCATCTCTGCTATCAAGGACCCATTCTTATCGATGCGCGTATTAAACCTCGCTACCCCGATATCGTCTCTTGCGATGCGGCGACACATGCGCTGGTTACCCAAAGGTGGGATAGCTATTTCCCTCAAGGTATGCCTATGGGTGATAGCGACGTTGCACATGTCTAAAACACGACTCGAGGGATTGTATGATGAAATACCGGATCTTTGTGTGGTTTCTAGCAAGCGCGATAGGTTGCTTTCCCCCCCTAGCTGCAGCGACCAAATTCTGTACGCAGCATGGTCAGCAAATTTATGCAGCGCAAGACCGTGTCGCAAACGCCCTTTACGAAGCCGATAAGGCCGGAGGACGTCTCTTTCGGCAGACCTATACCTCACGGCCGCGCGAGCTCGCACACAAGCAGGTTCTCTACAAAAACACCTATTCCGACCTATCTAAGGTGCTGAAGGAATTTTTAGCCTACTGTGAAGCACCCGGAACTGACATCTTGCTGCAGGGATGGCAAGACATCTCCAATGCGTTTGATGCCCTGTATACAGAGTGTCTCAGCAAACATAGGCATACAGGAGCCTATCTTGGACGTGGGCATCTCCGCTATGACAATGGTGACTACGCAGGTTGCGCCTGCGATCTTACAGCCTATTGTGCAGGCACCAGCGCTGTAGATGCCGAAGTACGCCTTATGCTTGCAGCGTCGCATAACACCCTGTTAGACTACTCCAAAGCTATTACTGTATTATCTAATACCGCTGACAAGGAAGCCCTGTACCATCGAGCGGTGGCGCATTTTGAATCCGGAGCCTATGACGATGCCTTGTCTGACTTCTTGAAGTCCGAGAAAGCCGAACAACTAGCAAACATGCCTCTGAAGGCATCTCCAGAATTCGCTAGCGGGTTACAAATAGGCCTTAGAAAATCGCTTAACGGCAGCTTCATCTCTTCACGCTGCTATTCACTACGAGGAATCAATCAAATCCTATGGCGAACCACTGATATACCTACTTATGCGATGAACCATTTTGCTAACGCCTGCCTACAAGCGGTTATTGCCACCATTCCGAAAACATCCTCCCCTAGTGAACTAGAAGTCTGTGATCCGAACCTTCGCCATTTGCACCGAAACTTCAGCAAAATGACCGAACAAGATCGAGGATTAGCCTTGGGGCAGCTCCTTAGCAAATATGGAGTAGAGATCTTCAGCTTGCCTCTGACGTTACAAGGAGCTCAAATACAAAGAACTCTCCACGAAGCGAATGCTACATGCCTTTTTGAGGCCATGACTACTGACGAAGAATTTCTGAAGGTTGCAGCGTCGGATCACTTTGCCAAACGCTGTAGCTATTTTGAGAACGCCATCATAGATCAAAAACGCCAGGGAATCGTGGCATCAGGAAAGCGCAAAGGCAACCGGTGCACATTCACCCATCACGATGCTAATGGACTACTCAAAAAATTTGCCGGCAAGGGACAGCCCATTCACGATATACCTTCGCCCTGTGACTATCGTGAACGCGTAGATTTTGGTCAAATCATCGGCGACTATTCTGCCCCACGCAGCCACAAAAAGGTTGAGACCTCTTGGGGAGAAATTCATTATACAAAAGACGGCGCTATCATCATCCCTGTGATGCCAGTATGAAGCAAAAAGAGCCGCTCCTAGGTAGGAGCGGCCCCCTCTCTTTCGCGTGTGGTGTAATTTTTATTTTTAAATACTATTTATTCTATTTTAACCATACGCATGAAGTCATTAAATCCAGATTACTTTACACGATGCGCTTCTTGGTTTACTCCAGAACTTAATAAGCCGCCTTCAGCAATTTTCGTCAAAGTCTTGTCAGCATTAGATTCTTCATCCAAGGTCTCTTTAAGAAGCTTAGCAGCGTCACTAAATCCCAACTCCTTAGCAAAAGTTCTCAAAGTCCCATAGGCAGAGATTTCATAATGCTCAATGCGTTGACATTTAGAGATCAAAGCGGCATCCCGCACGGCCGATTTGGGATAGTTTTCAATCACTTCATCACATTCCGCAATAAGACCCTTCATAGCCTGACAGGTCTCTCTACCTCGCCTGACAGGTCTCTCTACCTCCACTAATGTCTAAAGATCCGAAAATTTGTTCTAGTCGATCGACCTGTCCTCTGGTCTCCTCTAGATGCGTCTTCAAGGCATCTACTAGATCTGGCGATTGCGCAGCTTTAATGACATTTGGCAATGCCTTGAGGATTTGCTGCTCAGCATTCAGGACATCCTTAAGCTCATCTGCAAAGAGAGATTCGATGCTGATCGTATTATTTCTCATGACCACCTCCATAGTGACTATTATTAAAAAATGTCCTCCAGAATCCCTGAAGGACTATTCTAAACACATCGATTTCTATTTTATGGTCAGATTATTGAATACACTCCTGACACCATCAACACGACGAGTAATGGATTCGATTTGTGTCTTTTCTGATGCTGTGGCGACGGTGCCAGTGAGGGTTACTTTGCCTTCCTCAGCATCCGCTATAACCTGAACACGGCTCGCACTGGGCGATAGTGTCGAATCACTCTGCAGGGCTGAAGTTACCTTTTCAGCTAGAATGCGGTCGGGTTCCGACCTCACAGCAGCTGGCTGGTCTTGTTGATCGTCAGCTAGCACCTGCTGCTGATTCCCTCTGAAACCTTGCTCATCGCTTTGTTGGTCGCTTAAAGCCGTCTGTTGCTGGTTCTGTTGTTGGTTCTGGTTTTGACCGTATTGAGTGTTCGCATTTAGTCTGTTCAGCACATCCGTTCTAGCCGTTTGCTGTACTTGACGCGCAGGTTGTAAGTTATCGTTTTGACCATAATAACCCCCATGACGCTCAGAGGAATTACCATAGTGCCCCCCACAGCCGCATCCCCTGCCGCATCCATAACCTCTGCCCATGTTATTACGTGACGAGCCATCATCACGCACATTTTGTCCACGGGCGTTTTGATCCTGCGCGGAGTCATCGCCTTGAACGCCGCGAGCTCCTCGTGAATCAGCTTTATTCTGGCTGGGATTTGGACTGCTACTCTGCGAGTCTGCTGCGACCAGCGAAGTAGCCGTAGCTATCAAAGCTACACTCAATATTTTACATATTCTCATTTGCACACCGCCATGTTGAACGTTAGTAATCACGCACAAAACCTTGACGGGACGATAAGTGTTGAGAACAGCTCATCGCGAATGAGAGACTGTTGTGAAGAAGGGTCGCCCGGACAAGCCGGGCGACATATCGCTTGGACTAGCGATTATCTTTGGAGGGTCTATCGCGAGACCCCACATCGCGCGAAGTGCCAGCTTTTTCGTGGCCAGCATGGGCCTTGTCAGCATGGGCCTTGTCAGCATGGGCCTTGTCAGCCTCAACCCGCCAGTTGCGAAGTTCTTCTTCGGCTTTCTCTTTTTTGTAGCCATAACGCTCTTGGAGCTTGCCAATGAGCTGTTCGTATTGACCGTTGATTTGGCTAACCTCATCGTCGGTCAGTTTGCCCCATTTTTCTTTGATCTTACCTTTTACTTGGTTCCACTGTCCCTTAAGTTGATCTTTATTCATGATACTCTCCCTTTAGGGGTTAACGGTTGGATTTGGATGGAGCACGACAACATGCCCCGATAAAATTAGAGCCACAAGAATCAGTAACAGTACCAACAGGACGCCACTGGGGTGATATCCCCAACCTGCACTGTAGGGCCAGGTTGGCATGGCTCCTATCAGCAATACAATCAACACAATTAATAGAATCAATCCCACGACGACCTCCTTGACCTATTTAGTCGTCAGGTTGTTGGTGACACTCTTCACGCCATCAACTCTCTTCACAAGTGATTCTACTTTGCTTTTTTCAGCGTCATTCTCAACAACACCGTTCAGAGTAACAGCGCCGTTGTCGGCAATGATCTGAACATGCAATGCGCTTGGAGAAAGCGAGCTGTCCCTGTTCAGTATCACACGCACTTTGTCTGCTAGTTTACGATTTGGATCCATCATAGCTTGATTGTCACCGTTGTTGTTCTGAGATCTATTCATCGCGTTGCGTGGTTGATTAGCATTTTGACTGCTGTTGCCTTGAGCATCGTTTAAGGCTATCTGCTGCTGGTTTTGTCGATTTTGTTGTTGATTCTGGTTCAACCGTGCAGTCTGAAACTGGTTGTTATTTTGTTGTTGGTTATCGTTCCGTGCATGTCGGTAGTCATTATTTTGTTGTTGGTTATCGTTCCATCCATGTCGGTAGTTATTGTTTTGGTTTCGAGCGCCTTGCATGTTCCAGCGATGACCATAATGCCCTCTGTAGGAACCCTCATCCCGGTAGCAACCTGCGGAATAGTAGGGTGTGCAAGAGCTGCAACCGCCTAAGTTCCCACAAGATTGACCACCACAACCGAAGCCACGTCCATAGGCTCGATTGTGTCTAAAGCGTCCCTCATTGTCATTATTTGCATAGTCATCTGAACGACCATAACCGCGATAACGGCGGTCATCTCGGTTATCATTACTACCTTGTGGATAACGGTCGTTAGCTCTGTTATCACCTTGATAGCGACCTGCTTGCTGATCAGCAGTTTGATTTTGCTGATATCGGCCGTCAGCCCTGTTATCACCTTGGTAGCGACCTGTTTCCTGATCGGCAGCTTGATTTTGATACCGGTCGTCAGCCTTGTTATCACCTGTATAACGACCTGTTTCCTGATCAGCAGCTTGATTTTGCTGATAATAGTAGCCACCCCGGTCAGAGTTTCTCTGATTGTTGGCTTGGTCTCGGCCTAAATACTGGCCATTACTGTTGTTGTCGTTGTCATCTTCTACACCTCTACCAGATGACTGATCCGATGTCCAGCTACCACTGCTCCCGCTGGGTCCAGTATCGCCGTCATCTTTTGGACTTTGAGAAGTATCTGTAAAACCTACCAAGGAAGTACTACCGGCTATTAAAGCCACACATAACATCTTATATATGCTCATTTTAGACACCGTCATTTTGATTGTTAATAATAATGCATCTTGCTTGCTCCAACGCCAGCCTTAACTAGCGTGTGCCTGCTTTTTCATGCGAGGTTGAAATATCTGTAGCACGCTCTTTCTTAAGAATATTTTTAGCTGTTTCAATCTGATCGGAATTTTTGGCATGAACGCAAAGAAGCACGCCGCCATTCTTCAGATTGTCTTCATATTTTTTTGCTTCATATTCAGGAATACCCATGCCAACAAGAGTTCCTAACAACAAGCCGACAGCACCACCGACTGCGCTACCACTCAAGGCAGCAACGATAGGTCCTGCAGCGATGAAAATGCCAAGACCTGGTATTGCCAAGGAACCTACACCTAAAAGCAGGCCAATGGAGCCTCCAATGATGCCCCCTGCCGTAGCGCCAGTGACACCGCCTTCAGGAGCTTTGGTATGCTTTTCGGTCCCTAATGAACCTTTTTTGCGAGAAGTTGTAGAGGGTCCTTCAAATTCGCCAACGTCTGTCCCTTCTCTGAAATGCACAGCTCCTTTCTCTTCAGAAAGCAATACCGAGATTTCATCGTTTCGAAAGCCAGCTCGCTGCAATGCAGACACCATTCTGTCAGCATCAGCGGCACTCTTCGCTAGTCCGAATACTACCTTCTTCATATCATTCTCCTTCCATTGGTTCTTGAACAAAGCACCCGTCAAGGGGCGATTACGTTATTAAGACCTGGGTGAAGAGAAAGTTTGGCGGCTCTTATACAAGAGTCATTTGAAGCACATCTACCCGATATCGCTCTCGCTTGGGTCAGTTGTGACACTGTGAGTGGCCGTTTCGATTTGGTATCTGGCCACAGTTTGGACACATACCATTATGCTGAATTAATCGTCAAATTTGTGAGGGGGTGACATGTATATGCCAGAAATAGAAGGATATATACTCCAAACGGTCACAAATTTGGACTTGGTCCCACGCGAAGGCTCCCGCAATTCAACATTTTTTTCCTGTCTCCAGTACCTTGACATTTAGAGGGCGTTGAGGTACAATCATCTCAAGAGATCTTTTACCTTACAGCAAAGCTAAACAACAGATGCTCAGCAGTATGACGGCCTATGGCCGAGCTTGCCTTGTAACCGCTTTTGGTCGTTTGGTGGTCGAGGTACAATCCGTTAACCGTCGTTTCCTCGAAGTCTCTGTAGTGCTGCCTCCCGAATTAGCGCATTTTGAAATGGAAATCAGACGCTGGATAGGGAATGCCGTAGGGCGTGGCCAGGTGATGGTACGTGTGCAGGCATTTTTTGAAGCAAGCGCCCCCTTGCGAGCTGTGCCAAATCTTCATTTAGCCAGGCAGCTATGTACGGTATGGCAGGAGCTCGGTCAAGCGGTGGGTGTGACTGTTGAAGATGCCGATCTAATACAGATCTTAGCTAAGAACGAAGATATTACCCGCTACGAGTGCGATGTAACCGGTGACCACATCTATCTGGTGGCACTCCAGGATGCTGTTACGCAAGCTCTGGAAAGCTTTCTGGCTATGAGAAGGCAAGAAGGCGAGGCGTTACAGCGAGATATCTCGGCAAGGTCGGCTGCACTTAGAGCGTCAATCGAAGTCATCAGCGGGCGTTCCGGCGAGGCCACAGAAAAATACCGACAGCGCCTCATGACACGCCTTCAGGAACTGCTGCCGGATGCCATAGAAAATGAGGAGCGCCTCCTCCGTGAGGTTTGTGTTTTTGCCGATCGCGTAGACATCTCGGAGGAGCTAACACGATTTCGCTCCCATTTAGAGCAGTTTGATGCAACGATGCAATCCGACAAACCTTCTGTAGGTAAAACTCTGGATTTCATTCTGCAAGAACTGCATAGAGAGATCAATACAGTGGGTTCTAAGAGTGCTGATTATGCCGCTTCCCAAGTCGTGGTGGAAATAAAAGCTGAGTTGGAGCGAATTCGCGAACAGCTTCAAAATGTGGAGTAAGATGGCTGGGCAGTTACTAGGAAGTCTGACGACCGGTATCCCTTTTATCCTGAGTGGTCCGACGGGTAGCGGCAAGACAACGCTTGTCCAACGCCTGATCACAGAATTCTCTGATTCCGTCGCTGTCAGTGTCTCCTATACCACCAGGCCTGCTAGAGACACTGAAGTGGATGGAAAACACTACCACTTCGTAACTCAGCAAGAATTTGAGAAACGCATTGCGGCTGAAGACTTCTTAGAATATGTACAGCTTTATGGAAACTACTACGGAACGTCTAAAGAACGGGTGGCAAAGCTGCAAGCCGAGGGTAAACATGTGTTTTTGGTCATAGACACCCAGGGAGCTCGCGCAATACGATCAATCCTACCGTGCGTCAGTATCTATATAACGCCCCCTTCGCTCGACGAGCTTAAGCGACGTCTAGCACTAAGACGCACGGAACCTGCTGAGGTCATTAAAAAGCGTTTGGAATGGGACAAAACGGAAGTGGAGGCAAGCCGCCAATACGACTATCTAGTCATCAATGATGAACTCGAAAATGCTTACCAGATACTACGAAGCATTGTTATCGCCGAAACACACCGCAACCTATGGCGTTGCGACAAAAGCTAAACGGACCTTCAATCATTTTATGGAGAAATAATATGGATGTTAAAGATCTGTTGACGAATGAAAAATTGACTCGTCGATTCAAGAGCCTATTTGAGTTAGTGAATTATAGCATACGCGTTGCTGAAGAAATGCTTAAGAGCGGCCGAGATTCCCATGTGCGAACCGACGTACAGAATCCTATGTACCGCGTCTTGCTAGAAATCTTGAATGACAAAGAACCAATATTTCCCGAAGAGCTGGCTGAGCCAGAAAACGAGAAATTGCCTGTCAAGGCTTGGAAAACAGTAAGTCGGGCCAAGGGATCCTAAGAAAAAGGCCTAGGAGGCATGAGAACATTCGCTGCTACCGGACAAACACAACTGCCTTTTGATTATCTCGATTATGCTTCCTTGAGCATGTTCATTGCGATCATGATCTTCCTTGTTCTCCTGATGGTTGGTCTGTTGTGGGTGGGCTGGCGCGCCACGAAGGTTCGCATGCCCACCGGGCCATATGGCAAGCTCCCTCTTAGGCGCTCGATTGAACTACCCTACGCCACCATTGGCAAAACCTACCTGTTTCTAACAGGCCTTCACCAGTATGACAATAGGATGTTTAACATCCATCGCGCTATGACATGTCGAGCAACCGGAAGAATTTTTCCCAACAGCATGGATTTATTTGGACGAGTCAAGCTCGACTGGACTTTCCTTCAGAACCGCTACCCCGGCGCCTATGTCTCCTGGGGCAGCTTAAATGATGCTCAGATGGCGGATATTAAACGTGCACATCATAGTTTAGAGGGTTTTCAGACGGAATTCTCCTGTCCTAACCCCAGCCCGCGGGCTATCACCGAAGAGTACGCCCTAGCCAGCCCAGGGCCATTGTACGTCGATCTCGAAACCAAGGTTCTCCTCGGCTGGAAACGAGTACCTGGCACTGAAATTGAGGTTTTAGTGGTGCAACATCCACGTAAATTTTATTAGGTATTGATCATGTCACAGAAAATTTTAATCACTTCAGCACTACTCTATGCCAATGGAACTATTCACTTTGGACACATCGCAGGAGCCTACTTGCCAGGCGATTGTTACGCGCGGTATCAGCGCCTCAAAGGTAACGATGTCCTATTCATTTCGGGATCCGACGAATATGGGATAGCCATCACCATGGGTGCGGAAATAGCTAAACGCACTCCTAAAGAACATGTCGACCTCTACCACGAACTCAACGTGAAGCTCTTTCAACGCCTTAACTTTTCATTCGATCATTATTCACGTACCACCTGGGAGGGGCATCCAGCTCCTGTCCATCAGTTTTTCAATGACCTCCTGGCACAAGGATATATCGAAGCGCGTGTGACAGATCAGCTCTACTCCGAAGATGACCAGCGTTTTCTGGCCGACCGCTATGTCATCGGCACCTGCCCCAAATGTGGCTATGAGCAAGCTCGCGGGGATGAATGCCCGCAATGTGGCTCCAGCTACGATGCTATGGACCTCAAGAACCCTCGCTGTCGGCTTACTGGTGGCCCCCTAGTACTCAAAAAAACCAAACACTGGTTTCTGCTCCTCGATAAGTTCAAAGAGCGCCTTATCGCATGGTTAAAGACAAAGGACTGGAAACCGAATGTGACTAACTTCGTGAAAAGTTACATCGAGGAATTGCGTCCACGCCCAATCACCAGGGACCTAAAATGGGGCATCCCTATCCCCCTGCCTGATACCGGTGGAAAGGTCCTCTATGTCTGGTTTGATGCCCCCATCGGCTATATCTCTGCCAGTCAAGAGTGGGCGTTGAAGAAGGGCGAACCCGACCTATGGAAGAAGTACTGGCTTGATCCACAAACTAAGCTAGTGAATTTTATCGGAAAAGATAACCTAACGTTTCATGCCGTGATCTTCCCCGCTATGATTATGGGTCAGACCATCCCCTACAAGCTTGTCGACGAGTTACCGGCCAATGAATTTTTAAAACTCGAAGGACGTCAGTTTAGTAAGTCTGATGGTTGGTACATCGACCTTGATGAGTTCCTGAATACCTACTCAGCCGATCAGATTCGTTATGTCCTAGCCGTCAATGCCCCAGAGACCTCTGATGCCGAATTTACCTGGAAGGATTTTCAGCAGCGCTGCAACATCGAACTCGTTGGTAAATTTGGCAATTTGGTTAACCGAATCCTGACATTTTTGCAAACGCGCTGCGAGGGCAAAATACCAACTAGACATACCCTTGAGGATGTTGATACGCGCTTTCTACTACAAATCTCCAGCCTAGTAGAAGAGGCCGATAAAGGATATGCTACGTTTAGACTACGACGTGCCACCAAGGCCTTAATGGATTTGGCGCAGGCTGGCAACGTCTATTTTGATGCAAAACGCCCCTGGACAGATGCGAAAGAAGAGGCTACAAGGCCACGCATGGAGACTACCCTATCATGCTGCCTGCAGTGCTTGAATGCATTGGCACTGATAGCCTCACCCATTATGCCTGAGGCAGCAACAAAAATCTGGCAGTTTCTAGGCCACTCCGAGGATATAGCCAAAGAAAATTGGAACACGATTCTTTCTGCTGAACTAGCTGTGGGGACAGCGCTACCCAAACCGGAAATCTTGTTCAAAGAGATCGAGGACGCCCAGATTGAACTGGAAAGCGCTAAACTACAGAAGCTATCGCAACCAAAGAAAGATGTTGTCACGGAATCGGCCTACAATCCTTGCAAGGAGGCCGTGCGCTACGAGGACTTTGATAAGTTAGACCTCAGGGTTGGTGAGATTTTAAGCTGTGAGCCTATCTCGAGCAGCAAAAAACTCTTTAAGCTACAAGTCGACTTGGGGTTTGAATCGCGAACTGTCGTCTCAGGTATCAAAAAATTCTATACTCCCGAGCAACTGATCGGCAAAAAGGTCATTGTCGTAGCAAACCTCCTGCCCGCAAAAATTATGGGAGTGGAAAGCCAAGGCATGATTTTAGCTGCCACATGGGAAGATAGTTTGAAGCTTGTGTCCATTCAAGATCTACCCAATGGCAGCGTCGTCAACTAGATAGGGCGCCCATAGGCCTCAACCTAAGCCCTCACAATCATATCTCGGCGCGCAGCGCTTTGGAGTGCGGTCGCTTGCGACCGCTTTGGATTTGGGTGAACTAGGCATTGCAAGAAACGTAACCTTTCGCTCTAGGGGTAACTGTGGGGGTTTAAGCCTCCAAAGAACGGTGCGCGATTCAATAGGCTCGCCCAAATCCAAAGCGGTCGCGAGCGACACGTACTCCAAAGCGCTGCGCGCCGAGATACGATTATGAGGGCTTAGAAGGGGGTAAAAACCTGTCCTCTGCACGTCCAAACCCAACCACAACATCATTCGGCTGCTTTCCCATCCGCATTTCTTCCAAGGTTAGACCTAGCTTTTCCTTGAAGGTGATGTAACGCACTATCCCGGCGGACAAAGATGCTTCAAGCAGCCTTTCCTCTCCGACATATAACATCACATGATCCATCCGACTTGTTCTCTCGCAAGGAGCCGTAAAGACAAGATCTCCTTCCTTAACATGGTGAGATGCGATCTTTTTACAGTGCAACCACTGATCATGCGCATTTCTCGGTAAAGAAACGTTCATAGTCCGATATAATAAATGCATCAAGCTGGAGCAATCGACTCCTGATCTCGGCCATCCAGCCTGCTGCAAGTTCGAACTACATCCCCCCCAAAAATAAGATGTACCTAAAAATGGTGTGGCCCTATCCCATAGGACGTTTGGCAAATACGTCCGACCGAGTGGACTAACCGCCGATGTGGCCACCGCTCCAGAACGTCCATCAGTCAGAGCGATTTGTTGCCACTCTCCGCGGGCAGGATAATTTTCGGCATGTAAACGTGTACCAAATAACATCTGAAAGTTGGGTTGTCCCTGAAGAAGTGTACTATAGGCATGAACCACTATATTAGGTGTCTTAATCTCTGCTACTTCCACAAGTTGGTCTCTTAATATCCATCCAGGATACCCCTGCCAACGACCATCGGCGTTAAAGTACAGCTGTTCTGTAGCCTCGACACGCGCCCAAGGCCCCAGCAACTCCAATACGCGCACTTCTTCACCAAAGAGGAGTTGAGTTTCCTGAAGCGCATCGCGTTGTTGAAAGCCTCTAGCTTCCAATGGTTCGCGTCGCAGGTCCGCCAAAGCTACCGCTACCTGCCATTTACCGCTTTCTTTCATTAGCCTCCAAAAAAGCACTTGATGTATCGTAAAAATAAAACACTCCCACTAAGGAGCCATAACTATGCTACGTCAAATCCTCTTTTGTGGAATACTATCACTTTTCTGCTGCACCATAAGCGCAGCACCAGATAAACCTGCAGAGATCACGGTTAAGTTAGCCTCGGGCGATGGAAATAATAAGGTCTTTGGACCTACCTTCCTATTTCATCGCAGCGACCCGCAATTCAAAGATCAGGAAGTAGTAAAAGGAACAGTATCCCTCACCGATGGGGTCACCACATTTCGAGATAATGGAGAAGATGGCACGCTAATCGGTGGGTATGGGCAAGGATTTATCGATTATCCTTCGGCACTTTACTATGTGATCTTTAACAACCCGCCCCCAGCCGGTTCAGATATCACTGCTACCTTCCAACTCAAGCCGAAAAAGGAAAGTTCGACAACTCCGGCATCTAAAAAGTAAGACACATAGTTATATCAAAAATTTGATTTATTTCCCAGTCCCTCTCTATAGTCGGCGTTTAGACATTAAATGCTAGGAGGGCTGTTATGTGCAGGCTTAAGATGTTTTTTTTAACGCTTTTTGTAGGGAATTTGATCTCTTCTACCTCTCTAATAGCAGTAGAGCCCCTTAGCCAGCCAACGCCCGCATCTAGCAACTCCCTCGAAGCGATCAACCGCAAACTAGCTCCCAGAATTGCCCAAGCCAAAGCGCAAAATAGCCTTATCAGTCAGGCGGATAATGCCAATGCCATTACCCCAGCAGCCGGCATGGATGGCCTTCCACAAGCTAAACAGGGCTTATTTCCTGTACAAATGCCATCTTATAACGGAGTCACGCAGCTTCTGCCCCTTTCAAATACCTGGGTGATTGTCGTTACCAATAATATCCCTGAGATATGCCAAGAAATCGCTAACCTCGTCAAAAATGATTCGGCGATGTCTTCAATCGACTTTTTAGCGGCTCAACAGCAGTGGTTAAGTAGCGTAGCAGCCAACAAACCTGACTGGTACAACAAAAAGCAGAAGGTGATTGCACCGGTAACCAAGTATTTCGGACAGGCGAGAGTCAATACTGGCGAACAAAAGCTGGACGATGTCAACTACTATTCCATCACCAGCAGCAATGACAAAAACTATCAAGCAGCTCTGCCTCCAGTCTCAGTAAGCCGTTTTGTTACTTCAGTAGGTGGCGAGCAATATCCCGGCATCGACCCAACCTTTCTACAGTACTCCTACCTCGAACTTCATTCTCCAATGGTCGATGGGAACAGCTACACCATCTCATTGGCTAATGGCAAAAGTGTCACATTTACCTATGATGAGCTGACATTGGTCTCAAGGGCCATAAAAGTGAATCAGACAGGCTACCAACCGGATGCAGGCAAATTCGCCTACGTCGGTGCCTACCTGCAAGATCAAGGTCCTCTAACCCTATCAGGTACCCCAACATTTACGGTAATGGATGTCAACTCCGGCCAAGCAGTGCTTACCGGAGCCGTAAGTCTGCGCGCAGCAAACCCTCGTTTTCCCGCAGCGTCGGGTCAGCCTGCTGACAGCGGTGTTCTGGTATCAGGGGAAAATATTTATGAACTAGACTTCAGCGCCCTCAATACTCCCGGCACCTATTTTATTGCTATTGCTGGGGTAGGACGCTCCTGGCCCTTCACAATCGATAGCGATGTGTATGCCGAGGCCTTCTATACTCAAGTAAGGGGATTCTACCATCAACGTTGTGGTATCGCCATCGGCCAACCTCACACACCCTGGCCACGTATTAAATGCCACACAGATCCCGCCTATGAATGTCAATATGTCCCCATCTTCTTCGAACCTCTTCAGGACCCTCAGAAATGGGCTATCTTTGACATCGTAGGGGGCACCACCGACAGAAGTAAATCAACACCAGACCATCAGGGTGGTTGGCACGATGCAGGTGATTGGGACAAAAATCTTCGACACTATGCCTGCGTCATGGACATGCTCAACCTATACGAGCTCAAACCCACGGTCTTCACCGACAAACAATTCAACATTCCGGAATCTGGAAATGGCATCCCAGATATTCTCGACGAAGCCGAATATGGTCTACTTGTATGGAAGAAAAGCATGACGCCAGAAGGCGGTGTCGCCGGCTTCTTGGAAACGAGTACTCATCCTTCAATTGCTGACCCCAAGTATGTTTACGCCTATTCGTTGAGAACGCGTTGGACCTCTCTGCTGTATGCTGCAGCGGCTGCGCAGTATGCTCAATTGGTCAAACCCTTCAATGCCGATAAAGCTGCTGAGTATGAAGCTTCAGCAAAGCTAGCTTATACCTTTGGTACCAATCCCAAAAATGCCTTGGGATACCCAGAAAAATCCCTCACTGTCCCTGCCAAGACTAACCGTGGAACGGGAACGGATTATAGCTTCACCTTTAGTGAGAATGACGATTTCAATAAGCCGTTTGTGGTAGGGGCTAAGATCCGTCTCTATCTCCTCACTCAAGATGCCAGCTACGTTTCCGACCTACCACAGCTGTTAACTGATGTTCAGGCAGGCTTCAACTTCACAGCATCAGATGGCAAAACCTCACAACTTAAGCTACTGCCCACCAAATGGCCATTTGTACCAGCGGATTGCGGTCTATGGCTCTTTGCCGGCTTGATGCAGCCCCAAATGGCACAAGCCCTTCCTGCCAATGTCATCACAATGTGGAAGAATCAATTCATCTCCCTAGCAGATGCCTACCAAGTATTAAATGACAAAGAGTTCTATCGACGCAGTCGTACTCCTGCCCAGGCGACTCAAATGGCCTGGGGTGGTGATTGTATGACTAACGCTGCCAAGGTGTTGTTATTTGCCCATCACCTCACTCAGGATCAAAAATATAAACAGGCAGCTCTATTAAACATCGACTACATGCTCGGAGGCAATGCTACGGGAACCTCCTGGACCACAGGGATCGGATTCACCTATCCCATCCCTATTCACCATGCGGTAAGTGACCTCGACGGAATCCTCGACCCCGTACCTGGCATAGCCATCTACGGACCTAATGAAGGAAGCCTGTCGGCATTCAACAGCCTATGGATGCCAAAAGATGCATCTGGCAAGGTCGTACAAATGCTTAAACCCAGCCTGTATACCAATGGTCAGGTTGTCTTACCGCGTTTGCGCAATTACCAGGCGCATCCACAGCTAGCGGTTCCGATGAACGAATTCACGATTTGGGAAACAATGTCGAGTGCTGTATTTGCCTATGGGTATCTCCTGAATGAAGGTTGGACCCCACCTGACTGGCTAGTGAAGCGCCAGCCACGTGACCCTCGCGTCTTATTCGGCCAATGGTATGTCCCTTAGCGCACCGCGCTGCGGTGCAGGGACATTTTTGTGCATACCAGGGGTTGCTAGCGCTTCGCGCTTTAGCACCCCTGGCTACCTGTCTGTAACCACTTCGTGGTTTAGGATGTTGTAACCATTGCTACCGCGAAGCGGTTACCAATAGGTAGCCATCCCTGGTATGTTGTTGCCTAACCGCATGTATTCTCCTAAACCACGAAGTGGTTATCGGTAGGTAGCCAGGGGTGCTAAAGCGCGAAGCGCTAGCAACCCCTGGTATGCACAAAAACGTCCCTGCACCGCAGAGCGGTGCGCTATATAACTTGTATTTTAAACAAACCATTTGTAACATTTGTGCCTGACGAGTAGTTCTCAACCACGACATGTCAATGACAACATATAGCGCTCTTTTTTTTCATTTGGTTTGGTCAACAAAAAACCGTGCTCCCCTGATACAAGAAGCCTTTGAAGAGAGTCTCTTTCGTTATATTGGTGGATTGGCTCGTCATCGAAAGGTTGATGCCATTCAAATGGGTGGTATGTCAGATCATATCCACCTTCTTGTGCGTACTAGTCCAGATAATCACATTCCCAATATGGTAAGGGACATTAAGATCAGTACAACAAAGATGATTAGATCAAAAATACCTGGTTTGAACGCTTTTTCGTGGCAATCAGGATATGGCGCCTTCAGCGTTAGCAAGTCGAACACCGATGTCGTGCAAGCTTATATCGCGAACCAAAAGCATCACCACAAAACCAAAACATTCGAAGATGAAATGCGGGGGTTGTTAAAGGTTCATCAGATCCAGGTTGATGAGCGATACCTCTTCGACTAGCGCACCGCGGTTGCGGTGCAGGGACATTTTTGTGCATACCAGGGGTTGCTAGCGCTTCGCGCTTTAGCACCCCTGGCTACCTACCGATAACCACTTCGTGGTTTAGGATAATCGTACGACTAGGCAACAATGCACCGGAGGCGACCCCCGGTTCATGATTTTTGACTACCACACCGATATTGTTACCGCGAAGCGGTTACCGGTAGGTAGCCAGGGGTGCTAAAGCGCGAAGCGCTAGCAACCCCTGGTATGGCACAAAACGTCCCTCCATTGTTGCCTAGCCGCATGTATTTTCCTAAACCGCGAAGCGGTTACCGGTAGGTAGCCAGGGGTGCTAAAGCGCGAAGCGCTAGCAACCCCTGGTATTGCGCAAAATATCCCTGCACCGCAAAGCGGTGCGCTAGCCAATTGTCACTAACATGGACTTAAGGGGTTCAAAGCTGCGACGATGAATGGGGCAGGGTCCATGTTCCTGGATAGCCTCGCGATGCTGCTGTGTACCATATCCCTTGTGCTTAGCAAAGCCATAAACAGGCCACTCATCATGATAAGCACGCATCAGATCATCACGCGTCTCTTTGGCGATAATCGATGCAGCAGCAATCGACTGCGATAGAGCATCGCCACCAATAACCTTCCGACACGCCAATGTCGGGTGTGGTAACGCTAAACCATCTACAAGCAATAGATCTGGAATAGTGGCCAAGCCATCTACCGCCTGCAACATCGCGCGGATAGTAGCTTGAAAGATATTAATGCTATCAATTTCGTCAACCGCGACAATACCAACTGCATAAATAATACGAGAATCATTGACTAAACGTTCAAAGATTTTGCGACGTTGACCCGCTGGTAATTTCTTACTGTCGTCAACACCACATACATGAAGTTTGGGAGGAATAATACACGCTGCCGCCACCACAGGACCAGCCAAAGGCCCTCTGCCAGCCTCATCAACACCCGCAATAATGGCATAACCATTCTTGCGCTCTGTTCGCTCGATCTGTGTCAAGGCGTAGAGCCTCTGATCTTCTTCCTCGGCCAGACTCGCGTCCGCCGCTGAAAACCCCTGGAACACCCCTCTCTCTCCTCTGTCGATGCCCTCCCCAAGGCAAACAACAGAACGCAGCCCGTCCTAGGCTGCGTTTTGCGTGGGCTTATTCCTCAACTGCTGCTTCCTGAGCCTCAGGAGCCGCACCAGCTTTCACGCTAGCAGTAGATGTCGTTGTAGTAATTTCTCTGCGACCACCCAGAAGATTGCGCACTTTAGCTTTCTTACCGGATGTTCCACGCAAGTAGTACAGTTTGGCACGACGCACACGACCACGCTTCACCAATTCAATCTTGCTAATGCGTGGGCTATGCAATAGAAAGACTCGCTCCATGCCCTCGCCATAAGCGACGCGGTGCAGAGCAAAGGTCTCGGACAAACCAGTGCCACGACGGGCAATGACGGTCCCGGTAAACATCTGTGTTCGTTCTTTATCGCCTTCGATAATACGGATATGCACACTAATGGTGTCGCCAATGCTGAAGTTCGGCACTTCCTTCCGTAGCTGCATTTGTTCAACTTTTTCGATGACCGCTGTTCTCATCTTGCGTTCTCCTAATTGTTCTCAGGCCTGCCTGGGGCAGGCGATCTTTTTTTTAACTGTTCTTACGGCTATCCTCAGACCCTGTTAACACCCAGTGGTAACCGTCAGGATCGATAAACCAAACTTTTTCTACTCTCTCTGCCCCTTCCACACCACCTAAGGCTTGGCTGTGAACCTTCCGTGCTATCAGCCCTAAGGTCTTGGGGTCCTCCACCATAATATCTAACACAACTGCTGCCTGCCGCCCTTCAGGGCGTTTACCCACAGCCATCGTCACTTTCAGCTTTCCCACAACGAAAGCGATCATCGTATCACTTTCTTGTGTCGGCTTCCATCCCAACACGTCGCGGTAAAAGCGCCGGCTCCGTCGCAGGTCCTCCACCAGCAGAGTCATTCCTTGCCAACACCAACCTGTCTGCACCCTCTCTTCGATGGGCACCGCCAACTCTTGTTGGTTGCGGACCAAGTACCTCAAAAAGAGGTCTGGTCGCCTTAACCGAGTTTTAGCCAGAGCTCGCTCATGCCGCCATTGGTCGATTGCTGCGTGGTTACCTTCTAGCAACACTTTGGGGACTTCTATTCCCTCAAAAACCTCTGGCCGCGTATAGTGCGGGCAGTCTAGCAACTCCCTTTCAAAAGAATCTTCGGAAGCTGCATCGCTGTGCCCAATCACACCAGGGATGAAACGAGCCACAGCATCGACCAACACAATCGCTGGCAAACAACCATTGGTCAGAACATAGTCGCCGATGCTGATCTCTTCATCAACTTCCTTATCAAGAACCCGCTGGTCTACCCCTTCATAATGCCCACACAGAAGAATGAGATGGTCAACTAAAGCTAACTCCCGGCACTTACTCGCATCGAGGGGCTTACCCTGAGGCGACAAAAACACCGTTCGCTGTGACCTACCCTCTACCCTTCCTTTGGCTTCACGTAATGCTTGAGCCACCGATCCAGCCATTAGGACCATTCCTGGCCCTCCGCCGTATGCCCTGTCATCCACCTGCTTGTAACTACCGGTCCCATAGTGTCTGAGGTCGATAAGCTGGAGGTCAACAAGGCCTTGACGACGGGCTCGAGCAATCATGCTCTCATCAAATGGACCACGGAAGTAGTCTGGGAATAGACTTAATATATCGATACGCATGCTCTATTCCCTTCGAGGGCTTCACTCTTGGCAATCATGGATGATAGCCCCACAGCTAATGGTCCTAGCCTTCAGCACGAGCCTTGCGGGCTTTGCGCTTAGCGCGTTCCTTGGCCTGTAGAGCCTCAGCCTTTTGCTTAAGGGCCGCCAAAACCTTTGGAGCACCGCGTGCGATCAATGCTTCTACCTTCTCGGTCAGTTGAGCACCTCTGTCCAACCAATAGTGAAGACGGTCTTCCTGAAGGGTATAACTCTTGTCCTCTTCTTTAACGAGAGGATCATACCAGCCTAATGCCTCCAGGTACTTACCATCGCGGCGTGTTGTCCCTTCGGTAACAACAAGACGGTAAAAGGGGCGGTTGGTGCGACCTTGAGGCCGCAATCTAATTTTTAACGCCATAAGGCTCCTCCGAGCATCTTTTCTATATTCTTCTTAGCTGGTAAGTTTTTAAAAAACTGCTTAGCCTGTTTAAAGGACTTTACCAACTTATTTACATCTTCAATCTTTGTTCCACTGCCGGTAGCAATACGTTTGCGACGGGCAGGTACTAACTCAACTTTTTCCATTCGCTCTGCGGTGGTCATCGACAGAATGATTGCTTCGATCTTCGTAAATTCTTTGTCGTCGATGTCCAGGTTACCCATGTTGGACATCCCTGGCAGCATTCCTAATAGGCTTTTAATAGAACCCATTTTCTTCACGGACTGTATCTGCCGCACATAGTCGTCGTAGGTGAAGCTCGCCTTACGAATCTTCGCCTCGAGGTCCTGGGCCTGCTCTTCGTCGATGTGCTCCTGAGCCCTCTTCACCAAATTGATGGTGTCGCCCATACCAAGGATACGATCGGCCATCGACTGCGGATGAAAGAGCTGTAGGTCCTCGAGTCGCTCACCGATCCCTTCGAACTTTAGGGGCTTCCCAGTCACTTCACGGATCGAGATGGCAGCACCGCCGCGAGTGTTACCGTCTAGCATGGTCAAGATGCTTCCTGTGATGGCCACGCGTTTGTTGAATTCTGCGGCCACATTCACGGCATCTTGCCCTGTTGTCGCATTGGCGACAAACAGCACCTCAGAGGGGTTTAGGAAGTTCCTAACCCGCTCGAGTTCTTGCATCATCTCTTCGTCGATATGCAGGCGCCCTGCGGTATCTACGATGAGGACATCATAGTCGTTAGCTTCAGCTTCTTTCAAAGCGGCCTTAACGACCTTTAAGGGATCCTTTTCACCGGGCAACGAAAACACCGGCACACCGGCTTGTTGTCCCAGGATTGTTAGCTGCTCTACTGCCGCAGGCCGTTGCAGGTCACAAGCTGCCAGCAAGGGCTTATGGGCCAATTTTTCCTTTTTGAGGTACCTGGCGAGCTTGGCACAGTGCGTTGTTTTGCCAGATCCCTGCAAACCACAAAGCATGATCACCGCTGGTTTGCCTTTAAGCTCCAAGGTAGCTTCGCTGCCACCCATCAAAGCCATCAGTTCGTCGTGAACAACTTTGATAAATTGCTGCCCAGGGGTTACAGAGGAGATTACTGCGTCACCCAAAGCCTGTTCTTTGACGCGCTTAATAAGCGTTTTCGTAACGCCATAATTGACGTCAGCTTCCAAAAGAGCCAAGCGCACTTCGCCCACAGCTTCGGAGATATTCTCCTCGTTGAGCTTACGCTTGCCTCCAAGCTTGGCAAAAACGCCTTGTAATTTCTGAGTTAACGCCCCGAACATTCGCGGATTAGCCTTTCAGCAACAGTGGTTTAGGCGGCAGCAGATTCTAAAAAGAATCCAAAGGCTGCTTAACAATACTAAGAAGATTACTTAAAAAATCATTCATTTTCAAGGAAAAAGAAGCGGTCATGACCAGCCCAATCCTTCTCGACCTGCGAGATCTTCCATTGTCTAAAAAGTTCCAGTAGTCGAGGTCCCATTCCGCTGCCGATTTCAAACCAGACTTTGGCCGCTGGATGCAGGTGTGGAGGTGCTTCAATAGATAGGCGTTGATAAATAGCATAACCTTCATCGTCCGCCACTAAAGCCATACGCGGTTCATGATCGCGCACCTCGCGAGACAACTGTTCGTATTCTTTTTCCGCGACATAAGGGGGATTGCACACGAAATAGTTGCATCGTTGTCCCATAAACGGCGCTAAAAGATCGCCTTCATGAATGGTTACTTCGACTTCATTTCGTAACGCATTCTTTTTGGCCAAAGCAACGGCGGCGGGTGAAAGGTCGGAAAGATGCACTGTCAATGCAGGGAAACGTTTTTTCAAAGCGATGCCAATATAACCCGAACCACAGCAGACATCCCACAAGACTTGCCCTTCAAGATCCCGCGTTTTGAGCGTTGAGGCGATTTTTTCTACCAACAACTCAGTTTCAACTCGCGGAATCAACACTGCAGGAGTGACCTCAATAGAGCAACCACAGAAGTCTACTTTGCCATGAATATAGGCCAACGGTTCCCCTTTGCCCCGGCGCTGCAAGTACTCGCGACACAATTTCAATTCGCTTTCACTAAGAGGGCGATCGTGGTCCATATAAAGGGAAATGCGGGTCAGAGTAAGTGCATCACAAAGAAGATCCTCGGCTTCACGTCTGGCATTGCCGATGCCACGGACTTCCAGATATTGAGAAGTAAGGGTTAACACCTCGCGGATGGTCTTCATGTTATGCCAATGCGCCGCTTTCTTCAAGGCCTTGGAGGCGTTGCTGATGGTAATGTGCCACTAGAGGTTGGACAATATCATCCAACTCGCCCTCCATCACACGATCCAAATTGTAACGCGTGAGATTGATGCGATGATCTGTCAAACGATTCTGGGGGAAGTTGTAGGTTCGGATGCGCTCCGAACGGTCACCAGACCCCACTTGGCTGGCGCGTGTGGATGCCTGCTCCTGATGCTTACGTTGCTGGTCAGCTTCAACTAACTTAGCCTGAAGCAGACGTAACGCTTTGGCCTTGTTCTTGTGCTGGCTGCGCTCCTCTTGGCAATAGACGACCATTCCGGAAGGTAGGTGTGTTAAACGTACGGCACTGTCAGTGGTATTGACGTGCTGACCGCCCGCCCCAGAAGATCGGTACGTATCTACACGCAGATCTTTTTCTTCGATGGTGATCTCTTCATCTTCCTCTGGCTCCATCAATGCGGCTACTGTGATGGCAGACGTATGAATTCGCCCCTGAGCCTCCGTGGCCGGAACGCGCTGAACACGATGTGTGCCGGCTTCATGTTTCAAAAAGCGATAGACATTGGGCCCGGAGAGCACCATGACATATTCTTTGAAACCACCGATCTCTGAAGGAGTACAAGATAAGTGCTCATAGCGCCATCCCTGCTTATCCGCAAAGAGCTTATACATGCGAACGCAATCACCCACAAAAAGAGCTGCCTCATCGCCACCCGTGCCAGCACGAATTTCCAGAATGGTATTGCGATGATCGTTAGGGTCGGGAGGAACAAGCAGGACCTCGAGGCTCTTTTCGAGCTCTTCAATCTTGCTTTCGAGTTCAGCGATATCTTCTCTTAAAATCTCAGTAAATTCTTTGTCGGTCTCAGTCTTGAGTAACTGCCGATTATCTTCGACCTGCTTCCGCGAAAGTTGGAGCTGGTCCCACGACTCTTTAACCGTCGATAGATAAGCATGATTTTGCGTCAGAGTGCGGTAATGCTTTTGATCTTGCAAGGCATCAGGGTGGCCGAGTTCCGCCTCCACTTCAGGAAGCTGGCCAATGAGCTGAAGAATGCGATTTTCCATGGAGGTGCCTTAGAAGAAACGGCTACATAAGGCGGATGGACACTAACGTCCATCTCACCTGACGGTACAAAAGAAACTTATTGAAGTCCGGCGCAAACAGCTATTTCTTGGCCTTAGGCGCAGCTTTTGCTTTATCTTTACCAGCTGGAGCTGCGGCTTTAGGCGCAGCAGCTTTAGGTGCAGCGGCCTTTGCTTTCTTCGCATCGCCACCCTTGCCAGCCGCAGGTTTTGCGGCAGTGGCTGGAGCAGCAGCTTTAGGCTTTGCTGGTTCAGCGGCTGTCGCGGGTGCACCAGCATCGACGGCCTTAGCAGGAGCTTGACCCGCCATGCCATAACGCTTGCGGAACTTGTCAACACGCCCTTCAGAATCCACAAACTGCTGCGAACCCGTGTAAAGAGGGTGCGAAGCTGAGGAAATAGATACGCGATAGACAGGATACTCCTGACCTTCAAAGATCTCTGTACCTGTAGGTTGCAGTGTAGAACCACATATAAACTTAATCCCTGTTGATGTATCAACAAACAGGATATCTTGATATTTAGGATGAATGCCTTTCTTCATTGACGTCTCCAGAACGATCCAACGTTAGATACTAATTCTTTACGATACATAGGTAACATACCGAATTTTGCCTTTAACCACAAGGGGTAAATCTCCCTTTCTCCCTCGTGCCCGATCCCCTCCCCTTCCCCTTCGTGCCCTTGCCCCTGCCCGATGTAATCCTCCCTATTCCTATTTCTCCCATTTTGAATGTATTGATAGTCCGATTTGGCGTTTTGATGCACAGGCAAGCGAGGAGGGGGAGCGGAATAGGGAGAATTACATCGGGCAGGGGCACGAAGGGGAAGGGAAGGGGCACGAAGGGGAAGGGGGTGAACTTATTGTACAAATTCGCTTGAAATATAAGCGTTCGAAATACATGATATCAGCAATCGGAGAGTCTGTTTAAACTTTATTAACTAAAACTATTGGAATATTTTTATGTTATCAAAATTTTATGCAGTCAGTAACGATACTGTTCAGTCCTTACCATCCCCCATGACCGAAACACGTCGTGTCGGCCGCATCATCACTTCCGCTTCTATCGCTTTCGCGATAGTTGCTTTAACACGCGATATCACAGAAGCAGTTGTCAATTTAGATTTTAGCGCCCGATTGGGTATGCAATTATCGGGAGCCCCGCTCTTCTCTATTGCTGGAGGTGTTATAGTAGGCTTAGTCTATGGAACCACCAGCCTCTATGCGCGAGCCGTAATGGTCCCCTTCAAGCCTTGCCTAAATTGCTGTGCTCGCTCACTGAGCCATCGTCTGGCCGTGACTGCTGCCACAGCAAATACCCTGGTAGCGATCCTGCCTGTCAGTCTGTTGGTTCTCGGAGCACAGATAGATCCTCACGGAAGTATGACCTTTACTTACAGTATATTTGATAGCTCATGCCTCTACATGGCAGTGGCATCAATAGCCCTGACCTGCTTTACCTACTATCGCCTTAATGCCAAGAATACCGCGGTTAAAGTTGAGTAATTCCTGGAAGTCAGGAAGAAGACCCTTCATCGTCACCCCTAAAAGTTACACAAACCTTGCTCAATCCTAATCCTCCTGGTCCAGCCTCGCCAGTCCTCAACTAGTGATTCTGCATCTAGCTGACAAATCATTCTTTTAGATTACGACTGTCGTGACTGCGATGCTGCATGTCCGCGTACGAGGTTGGATTGCCCCCTTCTGGATGTAGTTTTTTCTGGAGGTAAAAATTTATTGATGATATCAACTTCCGCACAGAGATGATCGGCTAGACCGAAAACATGTGTGCGGTCGTTGCCGAAAAATCTCAAGCATTCGCATTGCAAGTACACGCAACCCTGTATTGAGGAAAGATAAGATGGTTTCACCTATAACAATTCGTATTATTGTACCGGATCAAAAAATTGATGATGATAAGCTTCTTGATTTATTTCCAAAAGAAGACAAACTCTACAAGATGTATAGAATTAAAGTCGGAGATACCACCCTCAATTCTTTTAGCGATCTAGACGATAAGGTCATTGAGCCTCTAAAATTCAAAAACCGCATTCAAGATGCAGTCTCCGCTTTATTGGGCAATGATAGCATTATTTGTTGTGCAACTGGCAAACCAGATGACTATGGGCTTCCGGTCAATGACACAGATGCGCTATTTAGTGTCTTTCTAGCGGCAGTCGATAGTCGTTTACCCTTGATGGCGGGCATCCCTGGAAAAAAAGTGTTAGGATATGAGACATCGAACAAATTATTTGGACAATTGAAAGCCAAAGTCATCCCTAGCGGCAACGACATTACTTTTAATTCATCATTTGTAATGGATTCTAGTAACCCAAACAAACTCAACGCACTAATTAAAAGTGTTGGAAAAATAAATAAACTAAGAGATAAATTGAGTGTCCTGTTGGCTAAGCTAATAAGGGAAAGAGAAACACTTGACGATGATATAACCACTCTTGAAAAAGCAATCGCTAAAAAAGAAAAAGCATTAGACAATATAAATAATCAGATAGATGATCTTGAAGCAAAATTAAAGCTAGTCGGTGCAGACAAGAAAACATTGCAAGAGAAGTTGGATAACCTTAAAAAATTGAGCGATCAGCGACTAAACCAACTTCTGAATCTGAATAAAAAGCTTGATGACAATCGCGAACAACAAGAGAAACTTGCGAAAAAGATAGCAAAACTGGAACAAGAACTCTCTAAAAACGAGCGCATTCTAGATAAAGACATCGCTCTCATCAATAAATTTACAAAAGATGCTCAAACAGCGGCAGATAAAATCAAAGAATTGCAGGATAATGCATTTAGTAGGCGAAAAGACCTTAATGATTTAATAACCGCAGCCAGTTCAGAGAAAGCTACTATCGAATACAGCATACAAGAAGCAGCAAAGGAAGTCATCATATTAGAAGAAACTATAAAACATAATTTGAATGAATATGAGAAAGTCACCAAGGAATGCGAGGCTCTTGAAAAGGATAGCCTGGCATCCCTAGCAGACTTGCAGCAAAGAAAGGCTACTAAAGAGCGCCTAGAGAAAGAGCTAAAGGTTGATCTTAATAAACGAAATAGTCAACAAAAGCGGATTCGCCAAATAGAATTTGAAATGAAATTTGAAAAATTGGATCAAAGTCAGTTAAATATTAATCCTGTTTTAAGCAGCAAGGTGACCGAGTTGACTAGTGGTGCCAGTAGTATCAAGGTTCCGAATCTTCCATCTGAAGCCTCCATCGATAATGAGGGGATGAAAATTTTAATGGAGGCCATTATTGTCTATGCAGATCAAATCACTGATATAACAATTGGCAAATCTCTCAAGTATGAAATTAATAGTTTCACTGATTTTCTGAAGCTGCCCAATTTGGCTCTCCAATCGCTAAATCTAAGCCATGCTGCACTAAATGACGAAGAGGCAGAACCCTTGCTAACTGCGATAAGGGATAACCCTGCGAAGCTCAGGGATTTAGATTTAAGTGCCAATAACCTAACTGCAACAAGCAGTGAATCCCTAGCGGAATTTTTGAAGAAAAGCACATCCATTGCAACTCTTAATTTAGGATGGAATCGGCTAGGAAATGAAGGGCTGAAGACCCTCTCAATTGGTTTAAAAAACAACAAATCTCTTCATCATCTTTCCTTGTATTCCAATGAGATTGGAGCTGATGGACTAAGCGCGTGGGTAAATGCGATCTCGACCCATCCTAACCGGACAACGCTGGCTCACCTTCCATATCACAACCCTATTAAGACAAACGGAATTCTAGCTTTGAAGCCTATTTTCTTATCAAATGCCATCAATTCTTTTAACTTAACCGATAGCCAACTGGATGATGACGCGATTCAGAAATTGTGCGAAATTTTGAAACAAAGATCCGGGTCATCCAAGATTGAATTATCTCTTAATTCTAACAACATTGGTACCACAGGCCTGGTTGCGTTGACTGAGCTCGTAAAGGAACAAAACAAGCGTCAATGGTTTATTTCACTATGGGGTGCCCTATCTCAACCTGGGGTCGACTATTTTACAACTTTCTATAAAAAAGTTGCATCAACGCGTATATCAGTACCTACTCAGAACGTTGGTCTTAATGCAAGCCGTCTAAACAAAATTTTGCCTACCATGGAAAATGCAGAGATTACTGAAATCGACTTAACGGGAAATCCGCTTGGAAATGCAGGGTTGTCTCATCTATGCGACTACCTGAAAAATAATGCTTCATTTTGCAAACGCTTGCGTTCTTTACGCCTACACGCGATTGGCAAGGAACTTAGCTTGGACAGTCTAACCCAATTATTATGCTCAGGTCTAACCCCGAACTTGAATAGCATCAGTCTGAGCGGTAATGCATTGGACGACTCTCAAGTAATAAAAATAGCCAATGCTCTGCCTACATTCATTGCATCTAGATTGTCCTCCATTGATTTAAGTGGGAATTCTGTTACTCTTAACGGCTTACGTGCATTGTTAAATAAGATAAATTCTTCCGGCTGTTCGATCCAATTTTCATTTAATGGTGGCTCTGCCTTGTCAAGGAATGATGCCAAAATAATCTCTACTGAGTTTTCCCCATTCTTATTAAAAAAGTTGCTTTCGAATTATTCTTATGGTGAGTTCTGTTCAACGCTCAAGTTTATTTTAGAAGATATCAATATTGATAAAGATGGATGCCTTAATTTATCTAGTAAATCATTAAATGATGATTCTATCAATCAACTAATCAGTAAATTGTCATTACCTTCTGCTGCAGTTCCCTTAAAAACATTAAACCTAGGCTACAATAAAATTACTTCGCAAGGGCTTGGAAGTCTAATCGATTACTTTATTAGCAATAGTGCTCGAATTGAACAGCTCAAAACACTCAACCTCTCCGGTAATCCATTGGAGGATGCTGCTAAAGATAGGCTTTTGCCATTGCTCAAACATGCGAAATCCAATCTTGACGCAATTCACTTAGATTCTACCAAAATGACTAGCGCAGGGCTAAACCCGCTAATATCTTACTTAAACAAATCAGTAAAAACACTGACATTTTCAGGAAATAAACTTCAGGGTATATTTATGCCAGCTTCTATAGCGAACAACAATAACAATGTTATTAATATCATTGGACTTCCTCGCTCGTAAGTAAGAAGAATGGTTCTTGTGAAGAAGTGCGGTGCTCTTAGATGGACTAAAGGACCAAAGCGACGAAAATGGGTTCTTGGGAAGAATTGGGGGTGCTTTGGGGTCATAATCGTCAGTCGGCGCGAAGCGCTTTGGAGTGCGCGTCGCTCGCGACCGCTTTGGATTTGGGCGAAGTTGGCATTGCAAGAAACGTAACCCTTCTCTCTAGGGGTAACTGTGGGGGGGGGGCAGCCTCCATAGAACGGTGCGCGATTCAATAGGCTCGCCCAAATCCAAAGCGGTCGCGAGCGACGCGCACTCCAAAGCGCTGCGCGCCGAGATACGATTGTGAGGGCGCAGTTAGTTGCTTAAGTTGATGCCTATGACTCCAAAGCGCTGCGCGTCGAGTGACGATTGTGATTCCAAAGCGCCCCCAATTTTTCCCAAGAACCCGAAAATGCACTTCCAAGTAACAAGGCGTTAGTGGGGTTACAAATTCGTAACAAAAGGAAGGAAGGGGGCAGAATAGGGAGGATGACATCGGGCAGGGGCAAGGGCAAGCACACGGGCACGAAGAAGCCTCTTTAGCTGAATGAGTTTCATGAAAAATGTGTTGTCTGTAGTGCTCATCTGTGAAAAAATGCCATCAACAACGCAAGGATTATCATGAGATCAAGCCTGCTCGAGCAATTTGGACCAACCCTGACACCGAAGACCATCCGAATACTGATCATTATCACGGCCGTGACTAGTCTCACGGCCGCTCTATTAGACAGAGTATTTAGGCATTTGACAGGGCTGCCAGGGCTAGAAGGCCTACTGAGTCTCTCTTACTGGGGAGTTACGCATGGGTTGATCTGGCAACCGCTCACCTATTTCTTTATCACCCCAACCTTTGGGCTTGGGGTAACCTTTGGCTTAATACTGACTGTCATCTTTGAAATGTACCTGCTGTGGATTGCTGGCACTGCAGTACTGGAAAGGGTTGGAGAGCGCCCCTTTCTTCATCTCTACCTTACTAGCGGCATTGTAACCGGTGTGGCGGTCCTATTTCTTATGGCTATCACCGAGGTGCACATTCCCTTAGCCGGTGCAACTGCGCCCATTTTGGCCGTACTTGTCGTCTGGGCTATGCTATATCCCGATATGCAGATGTTGTTGTTTCTTACCATCCCGGTAAAAGTTCGGTGGCTCATCTTTGGCTATCTGGCCATCGTTCTTTTTGTGGCTTTAGCTCAACTGGATGTATTTAATCTGGTCTTTAACCTCGCAGCGGCAGGCACGGGGTATCTTTATGCCACCATCGCTTGGGAACTTAATAGCCCCTTCGCGTTCTCTCAGCATCTTGACGCCAAACTTAATCAGCTCGGTACCAAATTGCGCGCAAGACAGCGCTCATCTTCCAAAATCGTCGACCTTTGGGGTAGAGCTCCGGCTCAAAATGATGATGACTTTCTTGAAGCCATGCTTACAAAGATCTCAGCACAGGGTGAAAAGTCTCTGACCTGGCGTGAAAGGCGCAGATTAGCACGTATCTCAAAAAGTAAAAAACGTGACTAATTCGCCAAGCCTAATAAAATAGCATTCCATATTGATTTTATGTTTGCAACAAATCACTCACTATATTATATTCATTAAGAAAGTGTAAATCCTCTTTTATTCAGAATCTGATCTGAACCGATTTTCTCGGACACAAAAGATTGCATTTTTTCCTGCCAGCCTCGGTCAATGTCTCCCGTTGGACTGTAGCTGATACCTACCAGCAGGGACGGTGTGTCTGCCTAGGCACGCCGTTTTTTTATATACTAAAATTATTCACCTGACCTATAATGTTGGTATTTAATCTGTCAAATCCATTTGAATTTAAATATACTGGGTTAGGCTAAGAGAGAGGTTTTTATGCAGGCTTTTTCGACATGGATGAATAGATCAGGAGACTCGGAAAAGGACCAGAAGGAAGTGCGTTTGACTTCCTTAATCCAATTGCGCGGTGAATTTCAGACTAATCTCCACGAAAAGCGCAAGCCCTATACGGCGCGAAAGCGAAAAGCGACATTCTACCGGCTCGTTTTTTTTCATCTCGGTGCTCTGTTGCTTATTTTGAGTGCGGTTATTTTCTTGCGACAGCCACACTGGGTGTTGACCAATTTGTACCCCATGTATTGCTGGATCCTCAAAGGTCTGGTGGGTGCGTTTGCTGGTTTCATCGGAATAGCTTCTATTGTTGTGGGTGCATACATCAAAACTGAGACGGAAGCAGTCTTCCACTTATGGCATGCGGCAAAAAAGCGTCTTACTGGCCTCTATCGCTCCAAACTTGCCGCCTTAGGAGCCTCGGTGTTGTCACCACATCTAAATCACAATCCGCAGCTCAACAGCCTGCGTTCTCGGTTTTTACATTGCAAAGAAGACCTAATAGAAGCCCACCATAAAGCCGTTGGCATGCTCACGCATCTTACAAGCAGTTCATCGTTCGACGCAAGCAGGCGTGAACATCTTCTGAATGCTGCTTTGATAGACTTCGAAGAGGAACTTGCGCAAATCCTCACCATCTTTAATACCGAGTCGCTGTAATAACGATTTCGTATCGTTTGTGGACTGACCAAAGGCCCAAAGCGACGGAAAGGACATAAAGCTGGACTTTGCACATTTTTTGAACACATCTTCCCCTCCAACTAAAAGAGGTAATTGCAGAATTATTTGAGCCTTTGAGAATCGATTCCCAGGCCCGAGGGTCGATATTGCAACAGGCCATGGCATCGCCACATCGGCCTCAACCTAAGCCCTCACAATCGTATCTCGGCGCGCAGCGCTTTGGAGTGCGTGTCGCTCGCGACCGCTTTGGATTTGGGCGAGCCTATTGAATCGCGCACCGTTCTTTAGAGGCTTAAACCCCCACAGTTACCCCTAGAGCGAAAGGTTACGTTTCTTGCAATGCCTAGTTCACCCAAATCCAAAGCGGTCGCGAGCGACACGCACTCCAAAGCGCTGCGCGCCGAGATACGATTGTGAGGGCTTAGGTTGAGGCCTATGTGGCGATGCCATGGTCTGTTGCAGTATCGACCCTTCTTTCACTGGCATCCGATTCTCGAAAATTGACTTCGAGAAACCGAACTTCTGCAATTACCTCTTTATGTCTTTTATGTCCCTTTGGTCCTTTAGACGCTACTGACACATCTCGTGCGCCCTTAAAGCCATATGAATGGCCTGCATACCCGCTAAAAGCCCTTCTTCATAACGAAAAACGGGGTTATTTTCGAGCTCTGGGTAGTCATTAGGTTGTAGAATATCTTCTGGTGTTAGGGTTGGTATGATTTGTCGTCCTAGATGTAGCAAGCGTTGCCTTTGTCCTTCTACAACTTCATTGATCAGCTCTTCAGTCGCCAACCAGGTGTCACTCATCCAGTATTTCCTTCTTCTGCTTGTTTTCCAAACGACGTTTTTGAAAGAACTCTCGGAGGAGTGTAGCTGCATATTCTTCCAAAACGCCCCTTCGTACCGTCACAGAATGCGTAGGGTGCTGTTTGATAAAAAGGTCGACCCAACTGCCGTTAGCACCATGACGCACGTCGGGGGCTCCCCACACAACGATTGGAACGCGCGATAATAGCACCGCTCCTGCGCACATACTGCATGGCTCAATCGTGCAGTATAAGGTAGTATCAGCCAATCGCCATTGTCCAAATGTGGCAGCTCCGGCGGTGAGACACAGCATTTCAGCATGTGCAGTAGCGTCCTGAAGCAATTCCACCTGATTATATCCACGCGCAACGACACGCCCCTCATGAACCAACACTGCACCGACGGGCACTTCGCCTGCCTGCTGAGCCTTCCACGCCTGCTTCAGAGCTTCTAACATGAAGCGCTCGTCGTCGCTTTTTGCCGAAATGGAGAAAGGAAAAGGGTCCGCCATCGTCTAGCGTCTCTCGACTGAAACTTCAGCCAGTTTTTGCCGCAGACGAGCTACCTCTTTTTTAAAGATGTCGATATCGTGAAGGTATTTTTGCTGCAGACCCGCCAACTTCTTCTCATATTTTTCGTGAAGTCTAGCGATTTCACGTTCATGATTCTTGGTACTCGCTTCATCTGAAGTCGTCGACTTCGAAGGCTCCTTAGTCGTCTGCGCAGATTCTTCCTCCGCTAATTTTCTGAGTTTCTCATAAATAGCATTCGTAAAGACAACCGAATTCAATACGGCAAAGAGATAGGTATCGATCGCTCCAAACTCCCTAACCCCACCATCGATAATCGGCTGACCTTTATCATCAGAAATGCTCTCCAAAGTCGTGAAGTCGCTAGCCAACTTACTTAACTCAGTCTCGAAGTAGCGATAAATCTCCCCATGTTTCAACAACCAAATATTTGTGACCAGCTCTCCAGTAGCTTCTGCATCTGCACTGCTTAACACCTTTGTATAGACTACAGTCAACTCATCCGCTCCGATGCGGTTAACATCCTTGGTTGAGAAATGCGCCTTCACAAAAGCCGGCTCTCGCTTTAGGTGCTCCCTCTTCAAGTCCCCCTTAATCGACGTAGTCAACCGGGACATCCAGGGACTCAATACTGTGAACTTATCGGCAAAGGTACTGTCTTTCATCATCAAACCGCCTGTAAACATTGGATTAAACTCAGAAATCTACCAGATCGCTCCTTTAACGCAAAGATGCCACGTGCAAAGAATGGCTAGAAACGGTTCGTGTCACTTTTTAGAAGCAACACGAATGCACGCGGATTTAGCAACGGTTCGTGTCACTTCTAAAAAGTGACATGAACCAGCGAATCTGCTATCGTCACAGCATATGGGAAAACAGGATAAATCCATGACCAGCCACACAGACATACATGAGCAACCCTTCTACGGATCACACATTCTGGTAGACAAGGAACAGGAGTATATTAAGAAACTCCTCCGAAAATACCGTGGTGAACCCGTCAGTGAAGAATTAAAGCAGAAAGTCTATGACGAGCTGATGATGGAGAAGTACCTGGGTCATATCACAGTTCCGTTTAGAGTTGTGGTGCGGCGCGATACCTATGGAAAATATCCACCACATATTGAGATTATTCTTGATACTAAGGTATAATGCCGTTCCTAGCCACTTGGAAGGTGTTTTGATCTGCCTAAGGCAAAAAATCGAACCTTAGCGCACTCTTTACGCTTGATTAATAATTCGGCCACGTGGTATGATCGTGTTTTAAATTGCAAGACCTTAAGATTAATCGCCACTTTCGATAAAGCAACGAGGGGGGTGCGTTGGATGTCATTAGATAAAGGAACTAAAGAAGAGATCACCAAGAAGTTCCAGCTTCATGAGAAGGATACCGGTTCTGCCGATGTCCAGATCGCGATTCTCACTGAGAGAATAGCAGAGCTAACGGAACACTTGAAACGTTCGCCCAAGGATCACGCATCCCGGCTAGCGCTTCTAAAGTTGGTGGGACAGCGTAGACGTTTGTTGGATTATCTCAATTCAACAGATACTAAGCGGTACCAAGCTTTGATTAAAAAGCTCAACCTTAGAAGATAGAAGACTTCAGGGGCAGTTGCAGGTGCAACTGCCTTCCGTTTTTTGCGAGGACAAGAGTCGTCAGACATAGAAGTCAGAGAACTCCCTTTGAGGCGAGCTTTATATAAGCTTTCAAATGGCGCTTTCTGAATTCTATTTCTCGTAGCTTCTCTTAGAGCCTCTACCGCTGACACTATATGTGTCATAGACTCTTATGGAAGAGGGGAGTTAGCCCCTTAGGTCCTAGGACATAGGCCTTTCCTAGCCCGTCGCTCACACCTCTCCTCCTGTCAAGACAATGATTTCTATTACGACAATGAGGAGCTATTTTTAATGCAACGTCATACCTTTACCCTGCAAGTCGGCGACACCGAGCTCTATTTTGAGACTGGAAAAATCGCACGGCAAGCTAACGGCGCGGTCCTACTTCGCTGCAATGAAACTGTATTATTCAACACAGCTTGTGCAGCCCCCGAACCGACACCCGACTGCGATTTCCTTCCTCTTCGGGTCGATTATCAAGAAAAATTCTCCTCCGCCGGTAAAACTGTTGGTGGTTTCTTTAAACGAGAAGGTCGGCCAACAGAGCGTGAGACTTTAACATGCCGCCTCATCGACCGCCCGATTCGTCCGATGTTCCCCGAGGGCTACCACCATGACGTGCAGCTTCTTTCCTATGTATGGTCGTTTGATGGTACGGTTAACACCGCTCCTTTGGCGATCTGCGGGGCCTCAGCTGCCTTAGTGATTTCTGATATTCCTCTGATTAAACCTATCGGCGCTGTTCAAGTCGGTATGATCGATGGTAAGTTTGTCATCAACCCTTCTCCCGAGAAGCAGGCAAAATCGCAGTTAGACCTCATGATTGCTGGAACGGAAGACGCTGTTTTAATGATCGAGGGCTATTGCGACTTTTTAACTGAAGAGCAAGTCATTGCAGCAATTGATGCGGGTCATGAAGCGATTAAGACAATCTGTCATGCCCTTACCGCATGGCGCGAACAAATCGGCAAGCCTAAAAAAGGTGTTATTGAAAAGCCCGCCAAAGAAACGCATGATGCTGTAGCCACTCACGCCAAAACACGCTTGGAAGCCGTCTTGCGTATTCCTAAAAAGCAAGAGCGCGAAAACGCCGTGGCAGAAATCAAGCAAGCCGTTGTTGAGGCTCTTCTACCAGAAGGCGAAGTGAAGCCCAAGCACAAGCCGATGGAAGTTACCAAGGCTTTCAAAGAACTGCAGTCATCCATCCTCCGTAAAATGATCCTAAAAGAGGGTCTGCGCAGTGACGGTCGCAGCACGAAAGACATCCGAAATATTGACATTGAGCTGAGTCTCTTACCTCGTACACATGGTTGCAGCCTGTTCACTCGCGGTGAAACGCAAGCCATGGCGGTGTGTACTCTGGGCGGAGCCAGCATGGCTCAGCGCTTTGAAACCCTCGACGGCGAAGGGTCGCATCGTTTCTACCTGCAATATTCATTCCCGCCCTTCAGCGTAGGTGAAGTTGGCCGCGTGGGCGCCCCAGGCCGACGCGAAGTGGGACATGGTAAGCTTGCCGAACGTGCTCTGATGGCTGCACTTCCTTCCTCAGAGGAATTCCCTTATATCGTTCGCGTGGAATCCAATATCACAGAATCCAATGGTTCTTCATCCATGGCTTCTGTCTGCGGCGCATGCTTGGCCATGATGGATGCCGGCGTTCCTATTAAGCGTCCAGTCTCTGGTATCGCGATGGGCTTGATTCTGGAGGGAGAGGACTTTGCTATCCTGTCTGACATCCTGGGCCTCGAAGATGCTCTGGGCGACATGGACTTTAAGATAGCGGGAGACCAAGATGGTATCACCGCTTTCCAAATGGATATCAAGGTCGAAGGGATTAACCCCAACATCATCCGAGCCGCGCTAGCGCAAGCTAAAGAAGGGCGTATCCACATCCTTAAGAAGATGTTGGAAGTCTGCCCCAAACCTAAAGGCCTTCCTGCTCACGCTCCTCGTATCGA
Source organism: uncultured Chlamydiae bacterium (assembly GCA_963713615.1). Lineage (GTDB taxonomy): Bacteria > Chlamydiota > Chlamydiia > Chlamydiales > JAJFMA01 > CAMFKD01. The sequence goes on along the minus strand of CAVQMM010000001.1, from coordinate 3,853,816 downwards.
AACGTTGCGCATCAAGCCTAGCAAGATCGGCGAAGTCATCGGCCCAGGTGGCAAACAGATCCGCGCCATCATCGAGCAGACTGGCGTCGAAATCGATATCGACGACACTGGCCTAATTAGTATTTCCTCCCCGAATCTGGAAGGTATTGAACGTGCTAAAGCGATCATTCGCGGTCTCACTGCGGAGATTGAAGTAGGTGCGGTCTACACCGGCAAGATCACATCAATCGTGCCATTTGGATTGTTTGTGGAAGTGCTCCCGGGTAAAGAGGGTCTCTGCCACATCTCGGAATACTGCAACGACCGAGTCAAAGACCTTCATGATTTGGTTAGAGAAGGCGAAGTGATCACTGTAAAGGTGCTGGACATCAATGAGCGTGGACAACTGCGCCTCAGTCGCAAAGCAACCCTTACTGTCTAAAGTTCTGGTAAGCAGGCGTGTGTCTATCACGCCTGCTTACCAGAGGTCTCTCACAGACTATACCTTAAGGGTTGGAAGCGGGCATTCAGCAGTCGAATTTCCAGTGCACAAAATTTTTCTGAGCTTAGAGTCTGAGTATTTTGCAGCTCTATTCACTGATGAGACTAGAAACAACTCGGCCGGTGAATTTATGCTTGTTGATGATCCTAAACTCGTGAAAGATATGCTCTCTCTACATGGGAACATTGCCAGAAGAATCCCAAGCCAATGTAAGCGATCCGCATTATTATTGTATGGCTCTATATCATTTAGCGCTGGCTACCCAAACTAAGAAACTACTGGAATTTTCCCGCACTAGAATTAAAGCTTCTAAAGTCCGTAATATTCGGCCATCCCATCCCCTGGGATGGCCGATTTTTTCCTTGGTTAAATGATGGTATATCATGTTAGGGTGAGGCTAGGCGTCTAAACGCTCATTTAGACCGAACCCTGAGGTAACCATGTATCGCTTTGCTCTTAGAGCACTAAGCGCCCTCTTCTGCATCCTTGCCAGCCAGGCGATTTCTCAGCCCCAGGTGCAGCTCTTCCTCCCAGGTTTGGATCACACCCCGCCCGTCGAGCTTGCCCTGCCCTCCGATTTCATCGTCGCCCCCTACACCGCAGATACAGCTCCTAACCTCAAAGATGGAGTCCTTTGGGGTACCAAACAAGATATCAATCACTTCTACTTGCAAGGTGCCAAAGCAAGAGCTCACTTTTCTAAGGGCCTGATGTGGGTGAGGTTGTCTGATAATATCAGTCAAACAACTCAGGGGGGCTTTTCTCACGACATCATGAATTTTAAAATGATGGGTGCACGCAATATTCGTATCGAATACAAACGTTGGGCGAATCTTCCCGTCATGGCAGTAGAGTGTGACATCGGCAACGTGCATTTTACTCAAGCCTGGGTAGGCTTGAATGATGAGGGTGAAACACTTCATATTACCTACCTAGGTCCCGGAAAACCCTCTAGAGCATCAAAAAGGGTTTGGACCGAACTCATGGCCAAAACGGCCCCCCTATCTATCGAGCAAATTCTAGGTTTGTACGGCTATAAAGCTACCAGAGGTCAAACCCTATACGAACGTGGGCAGGCCAAAATGACTGCATCGGCGCAATGGGCCCGCAAAGGTAAGGCTGTGGTGCTCTTGGATGCCAACCCAAATACGAAGATCACAGTCTTTCAAGGTGGCCTGGCCACCGATCAAAATGACCCGCATTTTTGCTATGTGGAGTTGTTAATTGATGTGGAGAGACCCTCTCATGAAGCGGAACAAGTTGGCCGGGACCTCTGTCCGATTCTCGCCAGCGTCGTTGATACTATCACTCTGAAGGGGGATGTCATATTCGAAAATGATCATCTAGTGGTACTCAAGCCCAAGGCGAAGGCATAAACAGTAAAGTTTAGGAGGGATTATGTTAAGCGACCTCTGGAATGATCAGATCATGCAAAAAATTGGACACCTGCATCCAGCTCTCGTGCATTTTCCTATCGCCTTAGCATTAATGACAGGCGTTGCGGAGCTTTTGTATTCATGGAGGCGTAATCCACTTTATGACCATGCCGCGAAGTTTATGTTGGTGGTCGCCGCAATTATGGTAGTACCCACCGTCATCACAGGTTGGTTCTTCAGCGAGGGCGCGACGTTCTCACCCCAAATGGAACCCTACTTCTTGGCGCACCGAGCTCTAGGTATGATAACAGGTGTGTGGATGATTGCTACGGCGATCATGCGCTTTAAAGCTCCTAGGGGCCCCTATCTGGTCGCACTGGTGGTGCTAGTGGCATTAGTAGCAACAACAGCAGCGTTAGGCGGTATCCTGGTGTATGGTCAGCTATTGTAAAGCTCCAAATCGGCTATGGCATCGCCAGGTAGGCCTTAACCTAAGCCCTGAGAACCATCACCCGGCGCGCAGCGCTTTGGAGTGCGTGTCGCTCGCGACCGCTTTGGATTTGGGTGAGCCTATTGAATCGCGCACCGTTCTTTGGAGGCTGCCCCCCACACACACACAGTTACCCCTAGAGAGAAGGGTTACGTTTCTTGCAATGCCAACTTCGCCCAAATCCAAAGCGGTCGCGAGCGACGCGCACTCCAAAGCGCTGCGGGCCGAAGCATGATTGTGAGGGCTTTAATGGCTGTTTCGGCGTCGCAAGGACTTCCGCAATCACCTCTTTATGTCCTTTTCGTCCTTACGCCGGTGATCTTGACACTGAGGGGTTCTTGCCTAACTCAGCTGACGGTTCCTCTGGCGGAGGAGGTGGCGGAGTTGCCCTAGGCTTTCTAAAACGCTCTTCGATTCTCTGCAGACGTGTGCGCTTTTCTTCCATATCCCATTTGTCGCTAACAATCAGCTGAACGTCTTCCATGTCGAGAGTCTCAAACTCCATCAACATCTCAGCCATCAACTTTACCTGATCGCCACGTTCCTTGATAATTTTGACCGCGGTTTCATGGCCCGCCTCGACTAGACGACGTACTTCTTCATCGATGCGCTGCGCTGTGGCCTCGGAATATTTCTTCTCATAATATCCCTGCATGCCCAGATATTGGCCACCTTCAGAGCGCTCGTCGTAAGCAACCGTGCCCAGCCCCTCGCTCATGCCCCACTCACAGACCATGCTGCGAGCCAGGTGTGTGGCTTGCTCAATGTCTTGCTGCGCGCCGCTAGAAACATCACCAACGAAGACCTCCTCGGCAGCACGTCCGCCCATCAAGACAGCTAACTGGTCAATGAGTTCTTTCTTCCAGTAACTGACACGATTCTTTGTAGGCAAGAACATGGTGGCTCCTAAGGACATCCCTCGAGGAATAATTGTCACCTTATCCACTGGATCGGCATGCTCCACAACTAGACCGACAACCGCATGACCTGATTCATGAAAGGCCGTTGTCTTCTTCTCGTTCTCGTCCAGCTCGAGGCTGCGCCGCTCTTTACCATACAGAACTTTATCGCGAGCCTCACCAACTTCTTGAGCCGTTACTGCCGTCCGACCTCTACGCGCCGCTAACAGAGCTGCTTCATTAAGCAAGTTCGCCAAATCCGCTCCACTAGAACCCGGTGTGCTGCGCGCAACAGCCATTAAGTCCACTGTACTGTCTAACTTAATCTTGCGAGCATGGACTTTTAGGATATCAAAGCGCCCTTTAATATCTGGCAGATTGATGATCACACGACGGTCAAAACGTCCTGGACGCAGTAACGCCTTATCCAACACGTCAGGTCTATTTGTCGCCGCCATCAAAATGACACCGTCATTGGTGTCGAAACCGTCCATTTCAACCAAAAGCTGGTTTAGGGTCTGCTCGCGCTCATCATGACCACCGCCAATACCAGCACCACGATGACGCCCTACGGCATCAATTTCATCCATAAAGATGATGCATGGGGCCGTCTTTTTGGCTTGGTCGAATAGATCACGAATACGGGAAGCTCCAACGCCTACAAACATCTCGACGAAGTCAGAACCTGAGATCGAGAAGAAAGGACGATCAGCCTCTCCAGCAACAGCTTTTGCAATCAGAGTCTTACCGGTTCCTGGAGGCCCAATGCATAGAACGCCTTTGGGAATACGCCCGCCTAGAGAAGTAAATTTGTGAGGAGCTTTCAGAAACTCCACAATCTCCTGAAGCTCTTCAATAGCCTCGTCAACCCCAGCCACATCCTTAAAAGTAATTTTAGTACTTCCTTTGATGAGCATCTTCGCTGGTGATTTGCCAAAGTTCATGGCATTAGTGCCGACACCCTTCATCTGTCTGGTGAAGAGGAAGTAGAGCACTAGCAAGACCAAAATTGCAGGCATCAGGGTAAACAGATAGCTCACATAGTTTGGAGAAGGCTCCTGGCTCTTAAAAGTCTTTTCAAGAACGAGGTTCAAAGGCTGATCGGGAGCGCGGAATACGCCGCCACGGTTCTCAGTAAAATGATCCCATTCATCTTTGGTATGCAGGAACCACTGATGGTAGACCTCGGGATCTTGCTTCTCCAGCTGCTTGGTGGATAGCTCTTGGTTGTTGAAAAACCATACGACCTCAGCGACAGCCTCACGGGCTTTATCAAGCTGAAGCTGGTTGTCCTCTAGTTTAGTGAGAACACCTTCGTACTGTTCAACAGCGTCTTTGTAATTACGCACACTGCGGAGCTTAGATAAGCGCATATGCTCGTCTTCAGTGTTTAATCCACCAATCACCTCGGCAAGACCGTCCATGACACCGTTATAAATATCTAAGCGAGCTTTAGGCGAAAGGTCTGGAGCGTCAGCATCGATAACGGAGCGATCTAAATGGTCGAGGTGCTGTTTAATGGGAACATTGCCAATGCCTAGCATCGGAGAACGGAAGTTTCTTAGTAGAACAGATAAGGATTTACCAAAGTCTTTCAGCCCCCGATCAGTGGGGTTTTGGTCCAGACCGCGAAGCTCTTCTCGGAGGTCGGAGTAACTTTCAACACTCTTCTTGGGTAAATTGTGAAGGATAACGCTATTGTCGCGGTCCAAGGTGTTGTAGAGGTCATCGACGATGACATAGCCTTTAGGAGGTATTGATAGGCCACTAAGGTATAGAAACCATTCCCCAGCATTTGTGATCTTTGCGCGTAACTGCGTCAACTCAGTCTGAAGGTCAGATTTGGCTAGGATCAGCTCATGGTGAGTGTCCAATAATTCGAGGTATTTATAGCGATTCTTGCCTTCGTCGGTAAGCCGCTGACGAAACTTGCCGCTAAAAGTAACCAGGTTGTCATGGTCAGCAATCTTTTGGCTTTCATCGGGCTGAATGAGGTCTAAATTGACTAAATGCTCTACCTGATAGCTGAAGGATACTTGGGCGGGCTTTGTATCCATAAAATTCTGTACCATGAGGACCAACAAAACTGCGGCCATCAAAAACAGAATAAAGCTATTAGGAAAGCCTTTCTTGGTTTCTTTGTTATCATTGCTCATAGCTACCTATCAATCACGAGGAGATTTACGAGCATGCCTAAAAGGCCTGCTCGGCGCCCAGACCTGGGCTAACTATTAATTATATCACATAAAGTATTCGGCTTCAACCGGTAACTTGCACCATTCAACACCCTCCACAACCACCGGTCGAAAAGACAGCTTTGCTCTGCGTTTTCCGCTGGCGAAATAATAGAGTTCAGAGTTACGCTGCTGCTGTTTTTATGGTGTGCCATAGCCATCTTTTGAACCTTTTCTACCAACTCATTCTTAGGAGGACCACATGGTTCATAAAAAGTGCGCCCTCATCACGGGAATAACAGGCCAGGATGGCTCTTATCTGGCTGAACTGCTCCTCTCCAAAGGATACCAGGTTCACGGCATCAAGCGCAATTCATCGATCATTAACACGTCCCGTATTGATCACCTATATCAGGATCCGCATACACCAGGCCAGCGCTTTTTTTTACACTATGCCGACCTTACCGATGCAACTAGCTTAATTCGAGTGGTTCAGCAGATTCAACCAGATGAAGTTTACAACCTCGCAGCACAAAGTCATGTGAAGGTTTCCTTTGCTAACCCGGAATACACGGCAAATACTTGCGCAATGGGTCCGTTGCGTCTGCTTGAAGCCATTCGCATTCTAGGACTTGAGAACAAAACGCGCTTCTACCAGGCGTCGACTTCGGAGCTTTATGGCCTTGTGCAAGAAATTCCCCAACGTGAGAGTACTCCGCATTATCCGCGATCGCCTTATGCAGCAGCCAAACTATACGCCTACTGGATGACGATCAACTATCGCGAAGCGTATAACATGTTTGCCTGCAACGGCATTCTATTTAATCACGAATCTCCAAGGCGTGGGGAAACCTTTGTTACCCGCAAGATCACCCAAGCTGTCGCGAACATTTACCTAGGTTCGCAAGCCTGTCTATACCTCGGCAACCTTAATGCCCTGCGCGATTGGGGTCATGCCCGTGATTATGTCGAAGCTCAGTGGCTGATGCTTCAACAAGCTACTCCTGAGGATTTTGTTATTTCCACCGGCGAGCAACATTCGGTTCGGGAGTTTGCTGAAAGAGCTTTTGGTGAGCTGGATATCGATATCGAATGGACCGGGGAAGGCTCCGACGAAGTGGGCCTTGCCCGCTGTCTACATGGGCGAGGAGCCCGCCTTCATGGTCAGCCTGTCATCCAGGTCGATCCCAACTATTTTCGTCCTACGGAAGTTGAGACGCTTCTTGGTGACAACAGCAAGGCCAAGAAACTTTTGGGATGGACTCCACAAACAACATTCTCGGAACTCGTGTCCGAAATGGTCCGGGCAGATCTTCATCACGCCATGCAGCATCAGGGGCTGTCCGCTCCCGCTGCAACAGTCGGAGCTTAGGAGGAGATTCTTCTATGCCTTACATGCCGTTAGATGCCAAAATTTATGTCGCTGGTCACCAAGGGTTGGTTGGATCGGCAATAACTCGCGAATTAAAGTCCCTGGGCTATCATCATGTGATCGGCTATTCTTCCAAAGAAGCCGATCTGACAGATCAGGCCGTCGTGCGGAAGCTCTTTGCCGAAGAAAAACCCGAATTTCTGTTCATCGCAGCGGCCAAGGTTGGTGGTATCCATGCCAATAATATCTATCCAGCTGACTTCATCTACAAGAATCTGATGATCCAGAGCAACCTCATCGAGGTAGCCAGACAACACAATGTTAAAAGGCTGATTTTTCTGGGATCAACATGCATCTATCCTAGAGATTGTCCTCAACCCATGCGCGAAGAATATCTTTTGTCTGGTCCCTTAGAACCCACCAATCGCCCTTACGCAGTTGCTAAGATCGCTGGGATTGAAATGTGCTGGTCTTACAATCGCCAATTTGGCACACGCTATATCGCCTTGATGCCTACCAACCTCTATGGTCCTGGAGATAATTACGACCTAGAAAACTCCCATGTCATACCAGCATTAATGCGCAAGATGCATAACGCAAAAATGGATAGGGCATCAGAGGTTGTGTTGTGGGGCACAGGGAAAGCACGTCGCGAGTTTCTCTATGGCCCTGACCTAGCTCAAGCAGCGATATTTTTATGTAATCTTCCCGACTCGCAATATGACGCTCTGGTTAACCCCAAACTACCCCATGCGCCTCTTGTAAACGTTGGCTGTGGCGAGGATTTAACCATCGCCGAGCTGGCTATCGTAATCGCTCAGACGGTAGGCTATTCAGGACGCTTTGTGTGGGACAGTAGCAAGCCTGACGGAACACCGCGCAAGGTGACTGATGTGTCGCGAATCAATGCGCTAGGCTGGACAGCCTCCACACCATTGACTGAGGGCTTACGTCGCACCTACGCAGAAGTCGATCTAGGAAGGAAGAGTTAAGAGGAGAGGAGTTAGGATTTTTTCACCGCCGAGGCGCAGAGACGCCGAGATAGGAGAGAGAGGATTAGGAGAGAATGTTCAGTTACTGCTGGCTCTGGACAAAATCCAGTCTAAGGGTTCCCGTAGAAATATGATTCTGTAGAGCCCTTAGACAGGACTTTGTCCAGAGCCAGCATTACCCGAACAGGTCCTCAATTTAACAAAAAAAGTTAGATTGAGCACCTGTCCCTCTCTCTCCTATCTCGGCGTCTCTGCGCCTCGGCGGTAAAAAAATCCTAACTCCTAAATCCTAACTCCGCTTCTTACTCTCTACATCCGTGGCTCCTCTAGCCCGCAACACACCCCGATCGATAGACAGCACATTCTTTCCCATGGCAACTTTTCGATTAGCCTTGCGTAGCAAAAACATCTCACAAGCAGTCTCTAACGCCTGACGCGACAAGACAAACCCCTCGCATTCACAAAGATACCGGATCAAAAACTTGACCTCTACATTATCCAAAACCCCTTGACCAGTACAGTCAAGGCTATGCCCCTGCTCATCTTGCTGAATCAACCCTAGCCAGTGATCCAACCTCCAGGTCAGATTAGCTTTGATATCCTGACACTCATCAGCAATAGCACACAAGGAGGTTGTCACCTCTTTACCGAAGCTCTGAGAAAGCATTGGTAAAATGTCTTGCCGCATACGTGTGCGCAAGAAATGCGGATCGTGATTGGTGCTATCTTCAAAAGGTATAATAGATTGCTGCTGTAACCAGGCCGCCAGGTCTCGCTTGGTCACTTTCAATAATGGACGCCATAGCCGCACCGAACCTACCCAAGTCGTCGGTCGCATGGCAGCGCCATGTGTCAAGGAAGCCCCTTCAAACAAACGTTTTAGCGTCGTCTCGGCTAAATCGTCTGCATGGTGACCCAACAGCACAGCCTGGCTCTCAATCTGCTGGCATAAGCGTTCAAAAAAGTCCAGGCGAGCTTGTCGCGCGATATCTTCAGCATTTCGTGATGGACGCCCGCCTTGAAGAACTTCCAGATAGAAAGGAATCTCTTCACGATGAGCTAATTTCTCAAGAGCGGCAGCCTCATGCTCACTCTCCGGGCGCCAGCGATGGTCAATGTGGGCTACGCGAAGGTCCAGCCGTCCCTTTTTTCGATAGGCGAGCAGCAAATGAAACAGAGCCAAGGAATCTACACCACCGGATAGCCCTAGAACCACAGGCCTGTTGGAATCGAGGAAAGTCTGCAAAAATGTAGCTACCTGCGTCAGCAGGCGATTTGTTAAGTCCATGCGTGCATAAGTCTCTAATTGCGATCAGTCATTGTAGCAAATCGTCGTTTTAATGTATTCTCAATCTCTCAAATATTCCGACTCTAGCAAAGTAGCTCTCATGCCGACGGTCTGGCGATTTCTGCTTGGACAATACCTCAAGGTTTTGGCGCTCTGCGTTATTTCCTTTGTAGCTGTGCTTCTTACAACGCGCATGGATGAAATAGCCCAGTTTGCCTCGTTGGGAGCGTCACTGCCTTATCTTTTGCGCTTCATCCTCTTTCAGATTCCCTATATCCTACCGATAGCCATTCCTATCTCGGCGCTCATCTCCACAATTATTCTGATGCAACGTCTTTCCGACAGTTCGGAACTTACAGCTTTGAGGGCCTGTGGGTATAGTCTGGCTCACGTCGCCACGCCCCTGCTACTTATGGCTGCACTATTAAGTATCGCGAACTTTTATATCATTTCGGAACTAGCCACCCACTCACACCTCATGAAACGTGTCCTCAAACGTGAGATTAAAGCGCTCAATCCGCTGATTCTGCTGCAAAATGAAAAGCTCACCAGGCTTAAGGGCATCTATGCCCAAGCTGATGGAGGCTTTAAGTCCGGCGAACAAGCTCACGACCTCATTATCGCCCTCTATAATAAGCGCAGCAAGGGTATCGACCTTCTCATGGCCAGTGAACTAAGCACCATTGATGTAGCGCTTTTTGGTCGTAATGTCACGCTCATTTCCGGTCTTAAGAGCAAGGAAACGGATGGCCAAGACCGCCTAGTCATCGAAAATGCGGCTACTTTTACATTCCCTACGTGGGATCTATCGCTCTTTATGGGCAGAGGGGCTTGGACGCCCAAAGACGATTATCTGAAGATGTCATTGCTACGTCTGCGCACCCAAGAATACAGCGGTGAAATTACTGATGCCATTGAACAAGGCCATTCCAAGAAGATCATTAGCAAGCTAAAGAAGAAGCTAGGAGGCTGTTATTCGGAAATTGTACGACGGCTATCTTTGGCCATAGCGGTCTTTAGCTTTACGCTGATGGGCATAGCCTTTGGCACCAATGTTTCTCCACGGCATATGCAAAAGGGCATCTTCTGGGTTCTTGGTCTAAGCGCTGCCTATCTGATGTGTTTTTTTACAGCTAAGAGCCTCCACACCTACTGTTCAGCGTCTTTGACGCTATACATGCTACCTCATCTCGTTATTATTGGCCTCTGCTGTCAAGCTCTTCGACGCATTAGCCAGGGAAGAGAAGCATGAAACTCACCATTCTCCACCGCTATTTCCTCAAAGAACTTCTTAAAGTCTTTGCCCTAGTGTTAGGTTGCCTCTTCGGTCTCTATGTCCTCATCGATTACACAAGCCGCGCAAGCAGCCTGGGCCTTAATCTGAGTGAACTCAGCCAATATTACCTCTATATGTTTATCGAGCGTTTGGACGTCCTTATGCCTTTCGCATTGCTGATAGCGGGTATGAAGACTTTGTGCCAGTCCAACCTGCGTCAGGAGCTTGTGGCGATGCGAGCCTCAGGATATTCTATGCCACGCCTTCTTCTTCCGCTGGTGTGGGTAGGCCTTCTAGCCACCTCCTTAGCCTACGTTAATACACAATGGCTGCTGCCCCAATCGCTACAGTGGATCAATGGTCTGGAAGATCTGCACTCTCTTGAGAGAGCCCCTGACAACGACCGCACTGTTCACAAAATCAACCTGAAAGATGGCAGCACTCTTCTTTACTTGACCTATGACCGCGCGCGAGAGCGTTTCTTTCAATGCTATTGGCTAAAGTCATTCAATGACATCTATCGCATCAAATACATCACCCCGGAACCTTTTCCGCCGACAGGTCATTTTGTACAGCATCTTGTCCGCGATGGTCAGGGACGCCTATTGCCCACTGAGATGGTCGCGGACTTGACCTTTCCCGAAATGCACTTTGATTTAACAGAGCTCTCAGAAAAACTGACCACACCCTCGGAAAGGTCGCTGACACAGCTGTGGGAACGACTACCATCGCGATGGCAAACGCAAAATGACACCCCGTCCTCTCATATAAGCCATGAAAGAGCTGTCATCGAAGCGGCATTTTATAAAAAGATGGCTATTCCATGGCTCTGCATGATTGCATTACTCGCCCCCGCACCCTTTTGCGTAGCCCACCGAAGACCTTTGAGGGTCTTTTTTGTCTTCGCAGCGGCGATCTTCGGAATTTTTGCTTTCTTCATATTACTGAGTGTTGGACACACCTTGACTCACAGCCAGCTGGCATCGCCAACGACAACTCTCATAGCTCCAACGCTATTAGCTGTTGCGTTGTCCGTCTATGCGTATGCCCGCATGCGATAGTATCAATTCAATGCCAGATATTCATAACCAGAGGGGTACTTGCCCGTTTTTTCATGTAACTGAATTGCGTTCAGCTCATTCTCATGCTTAATTTTTACGAGGCTTTCCTTGAGGTATATCGACAGGTTTGAAATGATCGTCGGGATATCAACTAGCAAACCAAAAGTCCAGCTAATGGTAACAGATCCTACATCACTCATCTTTGACGTAATCCTGGTCGCATATGCATGTACGCTTTTAGGCTTCGTCAAGAGATAGTCAGTACCTATAGCCATCATAGCCATACAAGAAAGAGAGACTGCCTTATGCCTAGAAATCAGCTTCCAAATACGTTGCCGCAAAAATGGAGCAGGCACAGAGCGTCCTAATTCATGTCCCTTACAACTACGTATCACGATATCCGGACTGACAAAGCTGACTAATGCACCAGCACATGAAAACGCCAGATGGCTCCAAGTCAGCCCTAGGTGATGCATGCAACATTCTTGATTAAATGGAATGCTGAGAGTCTCATCAATCTTACCAGCCAATGCCCACAATCTTACGCCTACCCAAAATAGGTCTGCACAAGCAATAGTCCGCTCCATCCAGTGCTTCCACGCAATACTGATATCTCTAGAAAAGAGATAGACGTTCATGACCACACGACCAAGCCACACTGACAGGCTAAAGGTAAACAGACTTCCATAAACCATGCCCCAGACGGCACCGATGGCACCAGCCAAACCACGGTTGACTACACGAATCAAAATCCGCCCCGTAAGTCCGAGGCATAGACCCACAGTTGTAATGGCGTGGCCAAAAGCTTCAACAGCTGAGGTAGCCACAGCAGCGACGCACGCGCCTCTGGATAATACCTGCTTATCCAGCCAAACGCTCTTACTATCCCGACACGACTCTGCATATTGCATCAAGACAATTGTAGGACCACCTATGACCGGCAACCATTGGGTATAACCGTAAGAACTCACTGTCATTGATGACAACGCTCTACCTCTTTCCTCTCCACATAAAAAAGGAACAGAGTATACCCAACGGTCGTTAAGAATTCATTAAGGAAAAATAGCGCCCTGCGAAGGCTTGGCTATTCGCTCCTGCAACAATTGGTGTATCAGCTGATTGAACGCATTATAGTCAGGACGATTAGTCCAATAACGATAGATTGGTCTCGCCGTAAAATCCAGCACCACCTCATTAACGACGGCCGCAGCTTGAGTGACTACCGTAGCAGCGCTCCATAACTGCTTAGCTCCTTCATGAGCGGCTAGCGTGCGTGTATCATAACCCGGAGCACTAACGTGCGCCAATAGACCTAAACCGACCAAACCTGCTGTCGCCACTAATCCCTTATGCTGCTGTAAGTGTTTAATCATTCGCTGATGCAGAGGTCTCCGGTCGGGAAGCTCTTCCACCAATAAATTATACTTATCAATCGCATTAGTCGGGTTCCACACCGACACAGAAGCAAAAAGTCCATAGAGCCCTAATGAAACACTACGACTGACTTGCCCAGAGACTTGTTCCCAGCTAGCAAAGCGGTTGACAAGATGTTCGATATTGTCAGCCATCGCAGCAGCATCAAGGGCAAAGGTTCCCATCGCATGCAGCATACGAGCCCATAGCTTACACTGAGCCCACCAGCTTTTTGGATTGCCATAGCCTAACAGGGCTTGGAAAGCAATAAATTGAATCCACCTAAAGGTGCTTTTCTCCAATGTCACGCTCGAAAGATAGCCAATCACCGCCCAGGTGAGTAGACTGGTTCCTCGAAGCACCAGACACAGCGTCGTCCTGCACCAACCCGCACTCATCAAGACAAGAGCTTTTATAGCACAGCCCACAGCCTCAACAGCAGCGGCGCCAATAGACGTAATGAGTAACAATCGGGAACTCACCTGCCTGTTAACAAAACTCTTGGACGCGACTGCCTGATCTGCCTGCACAAGAATATGCTTAGCTGGATGTGCTATCCAATCTATAACGTTCATGACACCCCCCGTGATGCCATCCATCTTACTCGAGTGATTTAAACGGCTGGTTAACGCTACGTTAGGATTGTCCACAACGTCCATGTTTACTTTCGTGCCGACATCGGCTATTCTGCCTGGGCTATGGAATCTTTTGATCTACGACAATGGTCCGGCTTCGCTGCTGCTGGAGGCGATACCTCCTGCGCTGCTGTAATCGATCAGATAGTGATCGATTCGCGCCGTCTTTCCTCAGCAAATGGTCTTTTCGTGGCATTGCCCGGTATCTCATGCGATGGCCACAACTTCGTCTGTCAGGCGGCCAATAAAGGTGCTCGATATGCATTAGTGCATAAGGGTTGGCATCCTCATGCCCCTTGTGATATCAAGCTTCTCCATGTAGACAATCCCTTAGCTTCTTTGCAACAGATCGCCGCCTCTTATCGCAATCAACGAAAGGCTACCGTCGTGGCTATTACGGGCTCTTTAGGTAAAACAATGCTTAAAGATCTGCTGTTCTTGATAGCCACAGGCCACTGCAGAGCAGTAGCTTCTCCAGAGTCCTTCAACAGCCAGATTGGCGTCGCTATAAGTCTCCTCAGCATTGCCAAGGAGCACCAAATCGCTATTATTGAAGCGGGAATTTCCCAGCCGGGCGAAATGGCGGCACTGGCGACAATGATAGCCCCGGACCATGTCATCGTCACGAATATTGCCGAGCAACACCTAGCATCCCTCCAAAACCTCACAACAATAGCCCGTGAAAAGCTCTCCTTGGCGGCACAGCTCCCACCACACGGCTGGCTGTTAGCTCCAGATGTTCCTACCGTGCGTGCACTCGATTTTTCAAAACAACCGGTTTATTGGAATATTGCTTCGCCAGAGCTTCCACATGCCCATGTTGCACACCAGCAAGCCCCAGATGCGGTGGGCTATACCCTAACATTTCCCGATGGCCGCATCTACAACGGTAGGCTTCCTCACAGTGCACACCATCATGTAGAGCTTATTACCATCGCAGCTAAAGCGGCTCATTTACTCTCCATTCCAGCGGATCGAGTCATCCAAGCCCTGCAAGACTATCGCTTCGAAACCACTCGTACCGAAGTGTGGCACAGCTCAAAAGGCGCTACACTGATCAATAGTCCCTATAGTGCCGACCCTCAATCGGTTGACATCGCTCTTAGACGTCTAGACGAATCCCCACCGAACAGCCGAAAAATCTTCGTTTTTGGCGGCCTGCGTTCAGGCAATAGCCCAAACAGTCATCGACGCATCGGCGAGGCTATCCGAAACAGTGCTGTCGACGCCCTAGTTTTATTTGGCAATGAGGACTTCACACCGCTTATAGACAGTCTAAAGGCTAAATCAGCGCTCCCTATTGACTGCTATGGCACACTAGGGCAAGCGCTTCAGGAAATCTCGCGCAGCTCTAAGCCTGATGACTGCATTCTTCTCAAAGGTCCCAGAAAACCTTCTTTGCATGAAGCTGTCGAGGCCTTTGGAGAGGATATCGCTCCAAATATCTGTACCATCAATTTGGAAGCCGTACGCTTCAATCTTGAAAATATTCGACAATGTTTACCCAGCGGAATGCGCATCATGGCCGTCGTTAAAGCACTGGCATATGGGACTGCTGATGTGCGCATGGCCAAATTTCTGCGTTTGTGCGGCGTTGATATCTTGGGGGTGGCTTTTCTCGACGAAGGCATCAACCTCAAACGTGCGGGTGTCTCACAAGCAGTTTTTGCCCTTAATGCGCTACCGTCAGAAGCTAGTAAGGCTGTAAAATGGGATATTGAGGTGGGTGTTAGCGAGCCTACCCTCGTTACCGCGCTGGCAGAGGAAGCACATAAGCAGGATAGGCCGGTCAAAGTCCATCTCCATATTGATACAGGCATGGGAAGGTTCGGATGCCGCCCTGAAAATGCCCTTTCCTTAGCTCAACACATTCGTTCCTACCCTATGTTGAAGCTAGAAGGGGTCATGACACACTTTACAAGTGCCGAAAATCCTGCTGAAGACGCCTTTACACAGCATCAGTACCACAGTTTTCAGAAGGTAATCTCTACACTAGAAGCCGATGGATTTAGTATTCCCTGGTGCCATGCTGCCAACTCTGCCGCTAGTATCCGACATCACCTTCCCGGCTGTAATATGGCTCGTGTGGGATTGGCCATCTATGGTCTTCATGGGTCGCCAGCCACTCGTCAAGCTATCGACCTCAAACTTGCCGTTTCACTAACCTCTCGCATTGTAGGCATTAACCACATCTATAAGGGCGAGACGCTCGGGTACGGCAGAAGCTACCGCGCCAAGCGAGACCACGAAGTCATAGCCATCTTACCACTAGGCTATTTCGATGGACTCCATCGCCAATACAGCGGCAAAGGACATGTCCTTATCCGTGGACAAAGAGCTCCGATGATCGGTAACATCTGCATGGACTATATGATGATAGACGTCACTGACCTAGCCCAAGCCAATATCGGCGACGATGTTCTCATATTTGGCCACGATGCCCTAGGACACTTCCTGGCCCCAGAAGACCTTGCAAACAGCATCGACTCCATAGCGCACCAACTAGTATCGTGCCTTGGTCCTCGTGTCAAACGTCTTTTCATCTACGAATAAACAGGATCTACCATGAAAGCAAAGACAAACTCCAAACAAGATTACCAGAATCTCTTCGAACTCTCTCGTGAAGCCAAAGTCATCGAAGGCATCGCCAGCCATATCGGGTGGGACACCGAAACGTATATGCCCACCGGTGCAGCAGCTATACGCTCCGAGCAGCGCGAGCTGCTAGCCGGGTTAGCACACGAGCGACGTACCAGTAGAAAGTACCGCGAAGCCCTTTCTAAGCTTGTAGAACTTAAGACCGGCAACATTGTGGCCACAGGCCTACCAGCAACCCAAAGAGCCGCCCTGCGCGAATGGCATCGAGACTATCGCATCTCTACCGCGCTGCCTACAGCATTCGTCAGAAACTTCACCAAACTCACCTCCGATGCCGCAGTAGTATGGCGTCAAGCACGCTCCAGCAATGATTTTAAAAACTTTGCACCATGGCTACAACGTCTTGTAGATGCCTCCCGCAAAAAAGCCGACTTGTTGGGTTACCAAGAACATCCCTACGATGCCTTATTGGATCTCTATGAACCCCACATGACTACTAAAGATCTAACACCGCTTTTCGGAACACTCAAAAATCCGGTCCAAAAGCTCCTAAAACATATACAACATGCCAAGGCGATAGACAGCAGGGTCCTCCAAGGCAAATTCGAAACGACGCAACAAATCGACCTGGCCAATCAGTTGCTTAAAGCCATAGGCTATGACCTCAACCACGGCAGATTAGACATTTCTACCCACCCCTTCTCCAATGCCTCGCATCCCACCGATAGTAGAATCACAACACGTATTGATCACAATAATCCCTCTAGCAGTATCTTGGCGGTTTTACATGAAGCTGGCCACGGTCTCTATGAGCAAGGTCTTCCCATCGAAGAATATGGATCACCCCTCGGCGAAGCTGTGTCTCTGGGGATGCATGAAAGTCAATCGCGTTTCTGGGAAACACGTATCGGCCTCAGCAAACCCTTCTGGAGGTTCTTCTTACCCATCATGCAGGAGGTCTTTCCGAAGCAGTTTAAAAAGGCCAGCCTTCTCGATGTCTATCGCGCCGTTAACAAAGTGGAGCCGTCGATGATCCGTGTCGAAGCCGATGAAGTTACCTATACCCTCCACGTTATCCTACGCTTCGAGATAGAACTCGCCCTCATCGAGGGAGCACTCAAAATTAAAGATATTCCCGAAGTGTGGAATGCTAAGATGACGGAGTCACTGGGGATAACACCTCGCAACTATGCTGAGGGATGTTTGCAGGATATTCATTGGTCTCTGGGCGCTTTTGGTTACTTTCCCAGCTATAGCCTCGGAAATATCTATGCCGGCATGCTGTTTTCGGCATTCGAAAAAGACTTCCCTAAATGGCAGAAGAGCGTCGAAAAAGGTGACTTCGCCTTTGTGAGAAACTGGTTAACGGATAATGTCCATCGGCATGGCCGTTGCTACTCTAGCCCAGACCTCATCAAGAGGATCACCGGCCGTAAGATATCCGTCGAGCCATATGTCAAATATCTCGAAAGCAAATACCATGATGTCTATAGCCTTTGAGAAGCCAGTCCCTTCCTAGGATCGATATTGCAACAGGCCATGGCATCGCCACATAGGCAACCTAACAAGCCCTTTGGGCTTATCTTACAATGCTTTAGGACCTCACAATCATCACTCGGCGCGCAGCGCTTGCTAAACGGCATTGTAGGGATTCGGTTAGGTTGTACGTACAAACTATTTTACCCCTAGCGAATGATCGACCCTTCGGGCCTGGTAAGGGGTAAAAGCGTGTGTCTCTAGAGACCGGATAGTGCCAAGCCATCTGAGCCCTCCAGAGTCGTCTTCTCTCAAAAAAAGAGAACTCTTTTTCCCAAGAATCGATTCTCGAAAGATTAAATAATTTTGCAATCACCTCTTTAACGAGTTAAACAAGCAATAGTTTCATTAAAACTCTAGGGGGGTACAGGCATCTTTAAATGGGCCTTGTTCACCTTTACGGTCAGAATTTCGGTCGGACGAAAAAGGTCGGATGTCGTGGTTTGTGACGAGGGCATAGCGCCAGCCATGTCCGAGGAGCAAAACGCGACAGACGATCCTTTTGCAGTCGACCGAAAACTGACCGCAAAGGTGAATAAGGCCTTTAAATGGAGCTCTGTAAAAGTTCTCAAAATTCCCGCACAGCGGGAAAGCCTCTGATATCCTCTGATATAGGTAAAACTTGACCGATTTTCGCAACATGTGAAATAATATTCTTGAATTTGTTTAACCTAACGTCACTAAGGAGACAGTATGCGCACAATATTGGGTCTAGTCTGTATGTCACTATTGGCAATTCCTTTTTCGGGCTTTGCGTCGGAACATACTCATGAATCTGTCGTCGATAATCTTAATAGCGGTATGCACCGCATCGACATTTCACCTGATCAAATTCATCTCACAAAAGATGGAATGTACATTTATTGGAATCGTCAATTCTTGCAGGTCAATGCCATTTTCACCGATGACTTAGGACATTATTCATGCGACTTGTCTAATTATGCACATGAATAGGTAAGTTGCTCTGTTTGTGGACAGGCGTACCACGAATATTTTGATGGTGGTTGCACAAATCAGGCTTGTCTCAATTATGGCCGACAGTGATCTCTAGAATATACCACGCGTGGTATATAGCTGGACAGGCGATTGTGAATGCATATCGCTTGTTCAGCACAAAAAGCAGCCTGTCATTCACATGACAGGCTGCTCCACACGAGCCTCAGTTCATAATTCGTCTACCCTAGTACAGGATTTGTACAGGTTGCGGTATAGCAATCGCAGCGTCCAACATCTGTGTTGCAAAGAGGGGTTGCAGATGTCTTTCTAGATCTCGTCTAAAAGCTGAGATCCCATGCTCCTCCTGAGCCTGTGCGACTACCTTGATTGCTCCTAAGGCTCGGTTAAAACGTTCTGGCAGCATCGTTCTTTCGCGTATAATCAAGGCCGGACCAAAAAACATCACATACAGATAATCCAGATCTCGCTGATCCATCTCTTCGCCATGGAAGAGCTTAAGACACGCAAAAACCATCGCGCTAAACGCACTACCACAGTCCACACCATCTTTACAGGTGAAGCTAAAGGTTTCGGGCTTGATCAATTCGATAATCTTCAACGCCAAAAGCAGCTGAACCAGCTGGATAAAATCCAAACGTTCACGTCTTACAAGAGTATTCTTACCTCCAAAAAACATTTCATGAAGACCGTTGACCAATTGAGGTAAAAACGATGTGAATAAGACTTCTCGCATCGACTCTGGAAAGAAATATCCACCTCCCTCACCGGTGATTTGGTCCTTAAGCTGTTCCATGAACACATCGGCATGGCTAGCTTCATGATAGGGGGCTGTTTGGTTATAAAAATCCGTGTTCGTCGCGAATGTTACCACCCTAAGGTGGTTGGCAAAGTCTCCCTTGTCTTGCAGCCGCTCTAACACTTCGCAGCGGCTATGCTCTAGCCAGGAAGTGCTGTCCTCCAAATTGAACAGCAAATGTCCACGCTCATGAGTTTCTTTGTAGTTGCGAAGAGCTGCCTTGAATTCGTCATTCACAACAGCTTTATGAATGAAATCTTGCCGAATTGGAGACGGCAATCGCACGTTTTCGATGATGGACTCTCCAACTTGCAGGTCATACCAACGATTAGGAATATTGTTCTGTACAATGGGATCGAAGAATTGATGACCATCTTCTTTTAGATACTCCAAAACCTTATACAAAGGGCCATTAGGGTGGCGGCGCATCAACTTACCCATCGCAGCATAGTCGCTAGCGATCAATTCCCACCAGGTTCGTGCATCACTTATGTCTTCATCTTCATCTCCCTGCTGCGCTACCTGACGGGCTTTTTCCACTAAACTCGTGATCACTGGTGCCATCTCGCTGTAGCCAACACCATCCATATACAATCCATCGCAGAGGGTATTGATTGTATTCACAAGGCTCCAAGCCAACCTATTCGTTTTACGCGGTGGGTACGTAACCAATTTCTGGTATTCGAGAGAGGTCAATGCCTCTCTTAAAAAGTTCTGAAAGTCAACATAGTACTTTGTGCAACTCTTCACAGGACGATTGCGCGATAAATTACGAGGATTCGCCGCCATCAATAATGCCATCAGGGCATAATTTACCGTCGAAACCAGTGCCTGAGAGTGATCGCCAGCGAAATGACGGTAAAAGTCGTCCGCATCATTTTTAACAACGCGCAGGATACTACGAGCGGAAATCTGATACATCCAGTCTTGCCAGATATCCAGTCGTCCAAGGGGATCATCTCTTTTATCTTCGCCAAAATAGTCGCCAAAATCGCAAACTAACCGCACATTTCGCAACAAAGAGGGGCTAAAGAAGCGCGTACCATCGTCTTTTCGCAAAAAGAATAACTCATACTCGATGTCTTTCTTGACCACATCTAAATCAACAAAGACTTTGCGCGTTTCATCATGAATGCCGACTGCATCAGCGGTTGCTGTTGCATCTTTAGACACTCGCGGAGCCGTCAGGGCCAATACCCACTTGCCGAGCGTCCCTTCATCGATCTTGCGAGCAATGCGCTTTTGGTAAAACTCTTGGAGTTGTTTGTATTCCTTAAGGTTCGTGACACTGGCCGCCTTGGCACCATGGAATAACTTGGTAAAACGATCTAACTTCTTCGCAGCTTCACCAACTAATACCATGATCGTCTTAATGCCCTCGACCGTTTGGGCATCCGTCAGGTAGCCATATTCTTCCTTGTAAAAACTACGTAGGTAACGCAGCACTACGCGAAATGTGTCTTTTATGACATCTAGGGTGGTGTCCGCGTCAGTTTGTTGCAACCAGTGCACAGTACGGTATGTAAATGACTTGCCCAATACGACCACGTCATTTTTTTCCGCTGCTCCAATGTCTCTCTCGGGATCGAGATCGGCAATATTAGAGAGCGTTTCCACCGCATCAACGATCGTCAAGTTTGACGTACTATCTTCTTCTCGCCGTCTCATGTTCCAACCATGTATTAGGTTCAATTCAAGTTTTGCTTTCTTTCACCACCACCACGGCCCTACAAACTCATTATTGCAACTAATAATTTAATTGTAAAAATTAATTTACTATTTTAATGAAATACAAGAGTAATTTGAATTAACTATTGAAATAAAGATGACTGAAGAATTAAAATAGTGTGATTAGAAATAGAGCTACCGGAAGTTGTCAGACATGGAATAACTGCGCCACATAGGAAATTGCTGTCGCTAGTGCCAACCGCTTTCTATCCTTTCCCCGGTACTAGCTTATCTTCGTCGCACGGCTCTTGGCGCGACCTGGTCATAATTGCGAGCTATCCAGTAACAATGTCCACCGATTTGCTGCATGCGATAGTGTTCTTCGAACGAAGGATATGTTGGTAAGCGGGCATCTTTAGGAAAAGCACCTTGGTCAATCCCTTGTTGTGCCAATGCCGCCGCAGCATGCGAATTGTCAAACTCTACACGTTCCATTTCTTTCACATAGGTTTCCCTATCGATTTGCCCCATAGACGCCAATTGGTCGAGCTCTTTAAATTTAGCGTCTGCCAGAGCATTGTGCATTTCGAAAAGGATAGATCCAATGACAGCCCCATTCGACCGATGCCAGGAAATATTCACACAGATCACCCTACGCTCGGCATCCCAGAACGCGCCAAACTGCTGTGATAGAGGACGATCATCGACAGTGATGTGTACCGGCCCCTCCTTCTCTATTTCCGCCATTAGCTTGCGAATTCCAGGCACCGTTTGCATCGTCATCATGCAACTCTTAAGACGCTCTAGGCCATCACAGACCATCGGCTGACTGAACGCTGGACCATTAGCACCAAAGGCACTGGTCATCTGAACAGCTGAAGCAACATAGAAATAAACACAAAGATGTTTAAGCATGACACATATCCTCTCATTAAAACCCGACAAGTGTATGCGAATCCAACCATCACAGCAAGTAAAAATATCTAGCCTTACATGACTGATAAATATATTTACTGCCATGTTCCTCGGAAAAAAGGTATTCGTCCTTGAACTAAGAAACCCTTTTATGGCAAAGTAGTTATAAATTCTAAGGAAGAGTGGCAGAGTGGCCGAATGCGTCTGTCTTGAAAACAGAAGGCCCCTTACGGGGTCCGGGGGTTCGAATCCCTCCTCTTCCGATCTTTCTGCGATATTTTAGGGTAACAGCAAATGGAGCCCTCGCAATTGCTACTCGGCGCGCAGCGCTTTGGAGTGCGGTCGCTCGCTACCGCTTTGGATTTGGGCGAAGTTGGCATTGCAAGAAACGTAACCCTTCTCTCTAGGGGTAACTGTGGGGGGGGTGCAGCCTCCGTAGAACGGTGCGCGATTCAATAGGCTCGCCCAAATCCAAAGCGGTCGCGAGCGACACGCACTCCAAAGCGCTGCGCGCCGAGACACAACTGTGAGGATTTTGCGCAACATCCTTAGGGACCGATAACATGCGGAAACTTACGACTGCCTTAGTATTTACTTTGCTGATAAGCATGCATGCCATTTTTGGCGACGTTATCTATATCGCGTATTATACTGTGCAGACTCCTTACGAAGAAGAAATCAAACATCTTCAATCCTCCCTCGAGGAATTCGGTTTACCTCACGACATTCAGGGAGTCCCAAACCGAGGCTCTTGGCAAAAAAACACGCAATATAAGGCCCTTTTTGTTCAAAATATGCTCTCAAAGTATCCCGATAAAGCCGTTGTTTATGTAGACGCCGACGCAGTCATAAGGAGTTACCCAGCGTTGTTCGATGAGCTCAACTGCGACATCGCCGTTCATCATTACGACAATAAAAAAAGAGGGTTCAAGGAGCTCCTAAGTGGTACAGTGTATTTTGGAGCAACCCCCAAAGCGCGGGAACTCGTCGAAAGTTGGGTACAGGTTAACAAGGAATTCCCAGATCAATGGGACCAGAAAAACCTCGCTATTGCCATTGAGCGAGCTAAAAACCTCAATGTAGCGGAATTGCCGGCGTCCTATTGCCTGATTTTTGATTTAATGAAAGACCAAGGACCCGCCGTCATCGAGCATTTCCAAGCCAGCAGACGCTTTAAAGGACAGATTCACGAAGATACTGTAACGACGGAATGATATTGAGTGAGAGCCTGGATGTATAACTGGCATGACAATCTCCTATCAGATCGCTGCCGGTGTTTTAGGAGGCCTCACAATAGTCTCTCGGAGCGGAGCGCTTTGGAGCCATAGGCATCAACTTAAGCAACTAACTTCGTAAATAGGCGCGCAGCGCTTTGGAGTGCGCGTCGCTCGCGACCGCTTTGGATTTGGGTGAACTAGGCATTGCAAGAAACGTAACCTTTCGCTCTAGGGGTAACTGTGGGGGTTTAAGCCTCCAAAGAACGGTGCGCGATTCAATAGGCTCGCCCAAATCCAAAGCGGTCGCGAGCGACACGCACTCCAAAACGCTGCGCGCCGAGACACGATTGTGAGGGCTTTAAAAGTCATCTGACCATCTCACAGGACTTCTGCAATTACCTCAAAGAGTCGGCAGCGTAATACCACTTTGGCTCTGGTATTTGCCTTGACGATCGGCATAGGACGTCAAGCACGGGTTTTTAGCTTCGAAGAACAGCACTTGGGCCAGGCCTTCACCGGCATAAACACGTGCTGGTAGGGGGGTGGTATTGGAAATCTCCAACACCGCCTGCCCCTCCCAGCCTGGTTCGAATGGTGTGACATTAACGATGATGCCACAACGTGCATAAGTAGATTTACCGACACATATCGTCAAAACATTGCGGGGAATGCGAAACGTCTCCACACTGAGAGCTAAGGCAAAACTGTTTGGCGGAATAAGACATATATCAGCTTCGACTTCCACCATGCCCTTTGGATCAAAAGCCTTGGGATCTACTACAGTTCCATGGACATTGGTAAAGATGCGGAAATGATTGCTCACACGAATATCATAGCCATATGAGGAGACCCCGTAAGAGATCACGGGTTTGTCGGCCACGAAGCGCACCTGCTTGTCCTCGAAAGGCACAATCATTTGATGCTCTTTTGCCATCTGAATAATCCACTCGTCAGCACAAATACTCATGTCAATCCTCGCTTGTTTGGGCTTCCAAATGATCTGCCGATGCCCTTTTTTTGTCGAGATCGGAATTACTTGAAACTTGGGGATGGCTATGGCATGCTGTTACTCCGGCTTCACTTGGAAGAGTGGCAGAGTGGCCGAATGCGTCTGTCTCGAAAACAGATTCACCAGCAATGGTGACGAAGGTTCGAATCCTTCCTCTTCCGATCTTTTTCTATTCTACACTTGAGATGCTTTCTATGGCTGTATGTTTGCCGGTCCTGTGATAGAATTATGGATTCATATGCAAGCCCTGGCTATCCAATGTATCAATGTTGTTTTTAGATGGTTGACATCCGCGCCACTCTCATGTCACTATGGTGACCGAAAAGCAGCAGAACGTTCAATGCTGAGCAATAAGCGGGTAATGGGCTAGACAATATGGGAACATACCAAAGATACCATTATAAAAACGCCCCTTTGCAAGAGGCTATCTTTGAAGCTAAATTCTCCCTGGAAAGCTTTGATAGTACGCTACCTGGCCAATTCTTTGATAAAATCCGCAAGAAATTCCCCAGGAAGAACGATCTCAATGTCATTACGTTTGCTGTGGGGACCACATCTTCACAGGTTAAGGATCAACCCCTGATTCAAGCACCTTTGATGCAGGCGTGGAATGAAGAACGCACCAGCTGTTTGCAGATTGGACCTGGAATTGTCGCTGCTAACGACACAAAGTATCTTTGCTGGCAAAAATTCACTCAATCTATTGATCTACTATTGAGTAGTTATTTTGACTGCGCAAAGCCTCTTGAAACTAAAAAAGTGGGATTTAGGTGCATTAACAGATTCCTAATTCCTAGCGAGAGCGTAGCCATCACGGACTACTTTCGTCTTGGATTAGCTCTTCCAGACTCGCTTTTTGGATCAAGTGGATTTGACATAACGCTTCTAAAGGAATTTAATGACATCTTTGCAAAAATTAGATTTGCATCCGATTCTCTTAAGCCTAACGAGAATGGAGTTGCATTCATTTTAGATATTGACTCTTTCATCACAAAAAATATCATCACAGATCCAAAGGATATTTTGGAAAAAACCTTGGCTTGCCATGATTTGCTAAAGGAAATTTTCGAAAGCATACTACAAGAAAAGATGCGTGTTCTTTTGGATGGAGCTCCAGCATGATTGAATTTGAAAATATCGACACCTTTAAGCGATATCCGCAAGCACAATACCTCGTTGTCACTCAGAGATATCTATATAGGGAAGAAGCTGACTTACGATCAGAAAGACCAAACTTGGCACAAACATTCGAATCCAATTTTACCCCCACAACATTGCCAGCTCTCCCGCATGTTAAGATTGAGGAACTATATCAAACTCAACAGCAATTAATTGAAAAAAGAACAAAATTATTGGATTCCATATTATTATTTCTAAGACCTGGCAAAAAAAGAGAGCTCGAAGTAATTGATAAGCAACTTGATCAAATCGAATATCAGATAATTGCACTTCAAAGGGATGATCGGGAAAGAACTGCCACTGCTATAGAAAACCTTATAAATGACAATGAAGAGCTCATCCAAAAGTACAATTCTAGGAGGAATATTGTTGGATAATGGCTTTAAAAAAGCGAAATCAATCACCTCCCTTTTCCGTTGACTATCGAACTTACAAGCAATTTCTAAGAATCGATTTTAGCCACCGATGTGCTTATTGTGACACTCATGAAGCGGAAGATGGCGGTAGTGGAAAGTTCCATATCGACCATTACAAGCCAAAAAAACGATTCCCCTCAGAAAGCAGTAACTATTTAAATCTATTTTATTCTTGTAGCAGATGTAATATCTTCAAAAGTGACTTTTGGCCGACTCCTCTCATGCGATTGCTTCAGCACTTCATCCTAAATCCTTGTAACCATGATTTCGACCAACACTATGATCGCACTAATCCAGAATGGGTGGCAAAGACCAAAGCAGCGATTTGGAACATTAATAGACTTCGCCTCAACGCCCCTCAACGCATTCAGCTTCGAAAAGACCGAACGCTATGTGTTAAATGGATAGATGATTTAGAGCGTCAAAAAAAGCAATTACAAAATTGCTTGATGAATATTGAACCCAATGGCACATCCCTACAAAAGCACATCGAGAACATTCAGGATAAGATTGACACCCTGAGACGCAAAATCGAAACTCCATTAGACTGATCCAGAGCCCTCTCGTTTGGTCCCTCTTCTCGATGATAAAAAATCCCCACAATTCTCGATTTTGACAAAGAAGCATTTCTTTGATTTTGAAGCGTTGACATGATGTCTCTGTCATGTCACTATGTTGGCCGAAAAGCAGCAGCAAGTGGCAATCGTGAGCAACAATCGAGCAGTTTGTAACTCACTGATTTTTCTGTTGTTGTGTTTTGTACAGTGTTGGACAGTGTAGAAATAGCACGGACTCGAAAACAGATTCACCAGCACTGGTGACGAAGGTTCGAATCCTTCCTCCTCCGATCTTTTTCTACTCTACACACCATCCTGCGCAGGTTCGTGAACTTTTCAGGTAATAGTTAACACTCTTAGGTTAATCACTCTGAAGAATCCCCAGGATAATTACATCGACTAATTCCCATGGGTCGAAGTTTACACTCTGGCTAACAAATGTCGTCAGTTTGTTTATAATGCTATGTTTTACCCATTGTTCAGTCAATCCAAGTCGGTCGTTTAGGACGGGAATAAGCCTAGGGATAAAAATTGTGACTGGTGCAGCAGGAAGATGTAGAAGATGCATGAAAGCGCGCGCTGCATGTTTAAGACGGTGGGAAGGCTGCAGTGATGCTACTATGGCTAGTCCAGACCTGCAAAGACTTGAAAAACAGGTCTATAGTATAGATCCCGCGGTCATTTTGACCGCGGGACAACCATTTGTTACTTGATAGGAGTTGAATTCGTGACCGTGCTGGCAACCGACCCACCGCCTGATAGGACGGCTTTTGTAGTCACCGAATTCGGCGCACCATGCTTCACATCCACGTACAATATTATCGGTGGATAGCTTGAACCGGGGGTCAGTGTGCTATCGCGCGAAAACGTTAATGTTGCTTTGTTAAAAGTCCATCCCAAACCACTGAATGAGTGATATATAAGGCTTTTTGGAAGAGTAACCGCCACGGTTACTACCCCGGAGGCCGGCTCGTTGCCGTGATTAGAAACTTCAATGTAATAGGCACCGATTTGTCCTTTGTTAAAGGAGACTCTGTGTGTCAGGGCAATATTCAAAAGAGGTGAAAGCTGAGAAGTTTGAGACACTGGTGCAGCATTTATTAGGCTTGCATACAAATTTGCACCATTAAAAGAGCCCCATCCCGTCGCATTATCATAACCCACCTGAGCGGAATAATATAAATTATTACCCGTTGTCACATCATTAAAATCCACTTCATACGAAGGTCCAGCAGCAAGCGAATAAATGATGGGATTAGCAAAGCCTAATACCGCCTTTTGACTGGCTACTCTCTCTTGGTTTACAAGAGCAGTAAAAGCAGCCCAAAGAGGTGCCGCGCAACTCGTCCCTCCAAATAACGTCCACTGACCATCGTAGTAAATAGAATAGCCTGTATTTGGATCCGCGTTGAGCGAAACATCGGGAACGTTTCGATTCGTCTGTGAAGAGGCAGTAGATAAACCTGCTTGCCACGAAGGAATTGGCCAAACGGCACTGACACCACCTCCGCCAGCTCCATTACCCGCGCCATTATCCCAGCACGTTTCACTTTGGTAGGCTCCGGTGTTTGGATCTACTGTAAGGCTAGTCCCCCCTACAGCAACAACGTAGGGCTGAGAAGCGGGATCATCGACCACAGGAGTGGTCTTGTTTGGATCATCGTAGGCTCCGCTATCGCCAGCAGCAGCATAAATGGTCTGCCCCTGTGCTGCCATCTGTTGAAAAATAGCGTTTTCAGCTTGAAAATACTGAGAACTCACTAGATCTTCTGCCATTCCCCAGGAAGTACTCACTTGCTTGGCAATGTTGTCTGTAGCAATCCGATTGTATGTATCCAAAACGCCTTGATTCGAATTAGGGCCTTCGTAGACGTAAATCTGACTTTCTGGTGCTAACGCAAGTGCAAGCTCGATGTCAAGAGTGACTTCGCCATCAATACCACTGCTGGAACCACCATCAACTAAAATATTCTGCAACTTAGCGGCAGGTAAACCAAACTGGGTCGTATATGTATTGATGTCGCTGACTTGATATCCCGCAAGCTCAAACAGAGCAATGACCTGACCAGATCCATTAGCTGATACCCCTGTGAGGTTATAAGCCGTCACGATATCAGCAGGAGAATAGCCTCCTCCAGGACCCGAAGGGGATGTGTTGGGTGTTGCATCCAACTCCAGCTCTGCTGGTATCTGTTTTCGTTGGTTAAACGGACGCCATACTGCAAGGTTATCCAACCCCACGACTCCACTAATGATGGAGGCAATGGCCGCTGGCACTTCAGGGTTGTTATTGGGAGCATAAAATTTCCGACCTTGAGGCGTCTCATACTTGCTAAGGCGGAGATTAAAAGCCCCTTCAATGGATCGTGCTCGCCCTACAACATTCAGTAGCGTGCGATTAGAGTGTGCGTTGCGAACAGTCAAGCCTACTGTTTTTGCATAAGCAATAACTTTATCATAATCTTCCTGAGTGGGAGAAAACCGCTCGATAAACTCTTCAGAGGTAAGATACCTACCGTAATGTTCCTGATCGGCAGGATCATGAATACGTTGTAATAGTTCTTCCAGTTCCTGCTGGTTGCGCAGCGGCAAAACGAAAGTCACAGGAACATTTGTACTGGCATCAAGCTTTTCTAAGAAATGTGCATGGATCGATGCCATGTTTGGAACATTCCCCGAGAGTCGTACAAGAGGAGATGTTAACGTTGCAGCCGGTACAGCACCTACGTGTAGGGTGAGCGACAGCGAGAGTAAGGAAAGACATTTAAAAACACTTGAGAAAAAGCGTTTCATCCTTGGTACCCCTTTTTGCTTTTGGTAAAGAGAACTGTATAAAACATAAGTTGAAAGGCATACGGTAAAATAAAATATTTTACCAGAGTTTTTGTATTTTCACTTGCTCTCCATCCAAACCATCGCTTTAACAAGGTTGGCGAGCAGCGGAAAATCACCGACTCAAAAGGTTGGCTGGCGCAATTTCCTATGTGGCGCAGTCATTCCATGACTGCGAGTTGAAACAACTTCTGTTTGCTTCACATGGGACGTTGTTTTGCTTGCAACGGATTGCTTTTCATGAGGTTATGTAGGAGAAGGCCCATCCGCAGTCATGGAATGACTGCGCCACATAGGAAGCCTCATTACTTTCGGATATTAACGACGCAATCGCTTGGGCTCCAAAGCGCTACGCGCCGAGATACGATTGTGAGGGCTTTATTGAAAAACACACCAATATTTTGTAAGAACTAATATTTCTTACATAAAAGGTTCGAAGTAGAGCACGTTTCAACCTTCTATAGCACTCAGGAATCATACGACTTTGCTTAAGAATTAAAGTAATACCTTTTCTGAACTTCTTTTAATTTTTTTAATATTTCAGGAGGCCACATATGCGTAAAATGCTTACCCAAGATCGATTTTCCCATCAAATTGATGTTACCTTCTTCAGAAGTCCAGCGACGCAGAGTATGAAAAAGCTGATCTGCTTTCGTCGAAAATGCCTCCTCCAATTGTTTTGGACCCTTGCCAACGAGGCTAAATACAAATTCAGCTGAACGGCCGCCAACAGCTGAACCTTCTTTCACATCATGACAGGTAGCACCTCCAATATGACGGATCTCAAGCGCAGAAAACAGCGTATCTCTGCCCGCACCCATTTCATCCAATACTGCAGATACCACGTCTTGATCGATATGATGTAGCAATACACCACTTGCCCAAAAAGGCATTGGATTGCTCGGGTCATTGTGGATTCGTCCCATTTCAGATGGAGGCAATTCCCCTAACATATCCACATAGACCGGCGCACAGGCACGAAGAGGAGCCGCTAAGCGGATACCTTCATCCACAGATCCCGGAAATGCAAACCGGAGTGTCAGCAAACGACGCCCCCGAAACTTTTCCGGTATAGCGGCAAATGCAGGAAAACACACAATCGCCACGCTTGTGGTCACGCGCGGATCGGCCTGCCTCGTCCAATCTGCCCAAGCGCGCAGTGCGGCCTCTATATCCTTTTCTTCGAAGGTGAGCGATCCTGCATACAGACTATCTAATTTGACGAGGCGCATCTGAACTTCTGTCACAATGCCTAAACCTACTTTTCCTCCCCTCAACGCCCAAAACAAATCGGGATTTTCTGTTACACTGGCTTTAACAAGCTCGCCCGAGCTTGTGACGAGGGTAATTCTAGTCAGATAGTCGGAACTAAACCCATGGCTGCGCGCAAGTGGCCCCACTCCTCCACCCAAAATATAGCCTACGACTCCTACGTCCTTTGAAGAACCTGCGATCGGGGTTAAATCGTGTTGGGCTCCAGCTTCGAATACTGTGTTCCATCTGACCCCGGCAGCAATTGTTGCTGTAGATGTATCAACGTCAACACTTACTTGATCCAGGCGCCTAGTAGAAATGAGCACGCCTGCAGTAATTGCTTCCATTGCTCCATGCCCGGTACTCTGCACAGCGACAGCATAACCATAACGCCGAGCTAAACGCACCGTTTCGACAATATCAGTGTCTGACGCTGCACCGACAACAATCTCCGGGGTATGCACAACAGCGGTATTGTAGGCTGCAATTTCTGATGCATAACCTTCGCTGCATGGAAGATAAACCGGTCCTTCTACACAAGGAGTCAGCTCTAAGAGAAGTGATTTTTGAGAATCTTGTCCCATGTAACAATTTCCTTTTCTCATTTTTTTGACATCAGACATTATATATAGCAAACTATATTGAATATATTAAAGTATACGCAATATGATGTCAATTGAGAAAAAAACGACCTAGGGAGGTAATTACCTCTATGCTTCTGGCAACCGTTTAAGAAATCCGAGCCCAGGCACGCACGCGCATCCTAATACTACTTATGGGTAATAGCCTGCGCACGCGCGCTCGGGCTCGGAGGAAACGAAATCGACAACGTGGGAAGCCACAGTTTTTAGGTCGGGCGCGGATTCTTTCACGCTAGCGTCGTTACCGTGTCCCTTCCGTGAGCGTGCGTGAAATAAAATATTCCGCCATGGCATGATACCCCTCATTAACGTAGGAGAGTATCATGTCCTATCTGGATAAATTGGCTAAAGTCGAGGCGCTCCTTCAACGTGCTTCCTCTGAGGGAGAACGCCACGCAGCCGAGCTTGCCAAGCAACGAATCTTAGCCAGAATTTCCGATATACACACCAGTCGGCCCATCGAGTACAAGATCTCTCTGGATAGTCCATGGAAAAGACGGCTCTTTGCAACGCTCTGCTCCAAACATGGTTATAAAACCTATCGATATGCACGCCAAAAGCGCACTACAGCTCATGTGATGATTTCTAAAAATTTGATGGAAGAGGTGCTTTGGCCTGAATTTTTGCGGTATGCAAAAATTCTGGAAGAACTCGTCGAGGAGATCTTAAAGGACTTAACGGCCAAGATCCATCATGTGGAAGAGGAAGAGTTAGAAATTGCTGGCGAGATCGCTCATTAAGGAGGAGCAAGGTTGTGTGAATAATTCCAGGGCAACCAAGCCTTGGGATTCTCTAAAACACTTTCAGTATTCTTTTGGATTGTTATGAGATAGTTATAGGGATTGATCTTATTTAGAGCGCAGGTTTCGATGACACTCATCAGAATATCAGCAATTTTGGCTCCAGTTTCATTTTTGAAAAAATAGGCGTTCTTACGATTAAGGACAGCTCTTTTGAGTTGACGTTCGTTGTCATTGTTTGAGATTGGAACTCCAGGAATACGTAAGAACAGGGTCAGCCCCTCCCAGTGATTATCAAGATACTGAATAGCCCTCCCAAAACTGCTATTGGGCTCTATTTGCTTGGAGTCTATAAGGTCTTTGCAATAGGCTCTCATCTTGTTCATGATCGGAGCACTTTTGTCTTGGTGCCACTTTAGCCTATCTTCAGGGGTCAGGCTTTCTTTTTTTGCTATTTTGTCGTTCAGAAATACTAAGTCAAACGACGAGACTACATTAACGCACTCATTAGGCCAGTACGACGCGATTTCATAAAAATTACGTCGTGCATGGGCATTACAATAGGCTAGTTGAGTGGAATGGTTCTTTGGAATGTTCCTCGACAAAGCGTCACAAGCTTGTATCGGTACTGGAAGAGTCTCGTCACGCATATCCAAAAGATCTTTTAAATTTTCTCCTGCGTGCTGTCTTCCAGTAAAAAACAAGGCGATCTCTTGGTCGTGTGCTTTTCCAAGAATGCCTGTTGTGAATATTCCCTTCCTTTCTGGATTGGCTACTTCGTTTTCCTTCATAAGGCTAAGCACTCTTGCCATCGTATCGTCGTTGTGAAGGCATTCACAGTTGGCGGCGAGTTGGCAAAGTTCTATGAAAACGGGCTCCATACACTCTGCAACATCATGGGTCATCCCCCAAATTTCCGTATCTGAAATAGGGTTGCCCAAAATGGTCTGTATTTGCTCTTGACGATAGAAAGGCATGCCACCGCGATATTTAAGAATCGAGACAATAGCCTTAGCTGACTTATCGATTCTTGATCCAGTGTAGAGCTCTTCGGGTAGTCTAGCGGTGAACACCTGTTGGCAAATAGGACAGCGAAGTCTTTCAGGTTTGTAGATATGCACATTTAACCAGGGTTGCCCCACAATGCGAAGCACCGTTCCGGCAGCCAGATTGAATAATTTGCCTTTATCACACGCAGGACAGGTAGAGCCCTTTTTAAGGACCTCGTGGGCTACTTTTATGAGCTGCGCTTCTTGATAATCGCTTGCTGGTCGATGCCCGTGCCCTTTTGCCGGACCTGCATCAGAAGGCTTCTCGTTTGAAGTATCCTCAGAAGTGTTCTTCCCTTTCTCGCTTCCATTTTTTTTTGGTCGCAGTAGATTCTTTAACTTCTGTGCGCTTTCCGTCTTTATTCCGAATACAGCTTTGAGCCTTGCAATACTCAAAGACTGCTCTCGAAGAGATCCCTCCATCCATATCATTGCCCTCACAAGATCGGCAAGCAAGGGAAAATCGTCTACATCAAGGGATTGACTCTCGATCCTCTGAATGAGGGATTCAATCTCTTCTGTAGTAAAATCTATGCGTTTAGGTCGCTTTACCATCTTCAACTATCCCCAGGGCATCTATTTGAAAATAAAAAAACAATATTGTCATCCAATTTTTCGCCATGTATCTGAAAAACAGGCAAGACCCGGGTCTCCATTCCACAGAAGTGTTTGGAGCTCACGAGCCTCCAAAATCACTTCAACACCGCCACTTGCTGGTTTAGGCCACCAAGAAAACCTTCCCTTTGAAAGACGTTTAATGCAGAGCCAAAACCCCTGTCCATCGTACACTAAAACCTTTAGAGAGTTGACAGACCGGTTTCGAAAGAGAAAAACCGCACCACCAAAGGGATCTTTGCCTAAGATTTGTTTACAACAGGATGCAAGGCCATCGATTCCTTTACGAAAGTCAACAGGAGCAATAGCAACATAGATAACCATTTGAGGGGTGATTTGAATCATGAGAACTCCCCTCTAAAGAGTTTACTAATAAGGGCAGGCAGATCCTTAACAGGCCCAGTCCAGCGAAGAGTAAGAGGCCCTGCTTGGTGCTTAAGAGTAATTTCAACAAATGAATGGGATTCACTAGGTAGAGGGCGTACTTGAGCAAAATCTTGGATGGTTTGTTTTCCACGCGCTAAGCGCTTCTTAAAGTACTGGACAGAGACGCCTATGGCAGATGCAATTTCAGCAACAGAGTAAGTCATCGTAAGATTGAACGCAGCTTGCCAGAGCTCCTTGGAGAAGCGTGGATGGCCCTTTTTTTGGGATCTAACGCGATGAAATTCTTGAGCGACTTGTTCGAGCGAAAGTGTAGCAGTTTTCATGAGCAACCTCCTTGGTTGTTTGCTCACGAATTTCGCTCAACCTTGTTTCAAAATCACGCACGCTCACAGGAGGGACACCGTTACCTCCCCTTATGCGTGCATATCAGAGCCCTTGGACGGTTACCAATAGTCAAGATGAAAGCTCTCGAAGAGATTTCACATTTATCTGTTCAGCAACCAGATTCCAGCATTAAGTGATGTCGCATAGAGGACCCAAACCAAGTAGGGAACTAGTAGAAGGCTAGCGATGGGCCGCACCGACCAAGCCTTAATGATCGTTAGGCTGATGAATAAGCAAAGCAAGATGATATCGATCAATCCTAAGGTAGGACTGCGTAAGGAGAAAAAGAGAAATGACCAGATAAAATTCAGAGCGAATTGAACACCATAGAGCATCAATGCAACCGTCCGCTGATGCGAATATTCAGCTCGGTAGATTAGCCAGCCAGAAACAGCTATCATGATGTAGAGACAGGTCCAAACAGGCCCAAAAACCCAATCCGGTGGCGTCCATGAAGGCTTGGCTAATGTAGGATACCATGTCGAAACGGTTTCCCTTGTCCAGAAACCCCCAATGATCTCCACAATAAAGCAAAGAAGGATAAAAACAACAAACGAAATCCACAACTGTTTTTGTTTCATCTGGCCCCCAGTTATTTTTTGAGGTTGGTATGAGTTCTTCCTGTCATCCAAAGACGTTTTTTTGCAAATAGTGTGTACAGGGGTTTAAGGATACTCTTCATAAAAGGGACGCGTAGCAATGTTGAGGTGACGAGTAGCTGACAGCGCGCATAAACAGCTGCGAAGGCCTGCTATACCCACTAAAACATTTCCCTTACTATCAATAGCGTGAATTTGGGACATTGCGGTGTTATAATCAATATTGTGATGCTTAGTTGGCGAAAACTCCTCTGAAGAAATATTGACGAAATCTATTCTTGTTTGACTGTCTTTTTCTTGAAGGATACAAATTTCTCGTTTACAGATTGGGCATTCACCATCATACAACAACTCCAACATCGTTTTTGAATCACGGTCTTCTAACGTTTCTGCGGTGGCTTTTTCAAAGATATTCGCGATTTTGGTAAGAAGGCAAAGGAAGAAACCCCAGCAGATTCCGATCATGATCCATGTTGGGATAAGTGCATACGGAAAAGTTAACCCTCCTAGAGACATACCCGCCAAATAACTCAGAGGAGCCGCTAAAAGCCCAAATAGGAAAGATACTAAGGTGTGTTTTTTGATGATTTTTAAGGAATGGTTGAGCAAAAGCGAAAAAAGCGGATAAAGAAAAACAATCCAAATTGGAGGAAGTATATTGGTGGTGTTAACATAATGAATAAGGCCTGTTTGAATAAAAATAAATTCTAAAAGACCTCCTAGGGGAATGGAAAAAATGACTAAGAGTAGGTCTTGAATGTACAAAGCGACATCATTAATTTTAGTACAATAGAGCTGAAATAAAATTAAAAAAACAGCTCCGATTGAGGCTAAAAAGGTGTGATCATGAATACCGAGAAGGACACACCAAAACCAACCAGCTGTATAGCACAGACTATTAAGCAATGATAGATTCATGGGGATAGCCTCTCAATGGAAGCAAAAGTCGATTCGCAGTACTTCCACAGCAATTCGTCTTCTTGTTTGCTTGATTTGTTTAAGTTAAAAATCGTGGTTTTCGTTTGTCTCCGGTCAAACCAGAATCTCCCATTTGGATAACCCTGAGTGGTTGCAAGCCATAGGATTGTATCAGCACCTTCTTCCGCAGAACGGAGTCGCTTGTTTAACAACTTTTTAAAGAGTGGCATAGAGTAACGAACTCCAGGGGTATCTGCCCAACCAGGATGCATAGCACTGAATAAGTACTGCGGATATCTTTCCGAAAACAGCTCCGAAAGAATTACCTGAGCGCGTTTTGCATTTGCATAGCCCGTGTATTTATTATATGGTTTTTTTTCAAAACGAAGATCTGACAGATCAAGCTTTTGTAGGTACATTCCACCGGATGAAACAAAGATGATGCGACAACCTCGTCGAAGCTTGCCTAAATCAGCTAGAGTCTTTGTTAAAATAAATGGAGCAAGGACTTGAGAGGCGAACATCTGCTCAAACCCATCTTTGGTGATTGTGAGAGTGTCAGGCATGTTCCCTGCATTGTGAATAAGGAGATCGGTAGGTGCTTTCACTTCATCTACTGCAAAAGAGTGCACCTTGTTTAGATCGCCCATATCGAGACAATGACATTG
Source organism: uncultured Chlamydiae bacterium (assembly GCA_963713615.1). GTDB lineage: Bacteria > Chlamydiota > Chlamydiia > Chlamydiales > JAJFMA01 > CAMFKD01. Next base: position 3,817,424 of record CAVQMM010000001.1, on the reverse strand, counting down.
TGCAATGGAAGCGGCTTGATCAGATTTAAAGCTATTTTCTAATTTTTCTAGATCCCGCCCTACTAGCTGACAGTGCATTCCTTGTTGAATAAGCGCTTTTGCGACAGCCAAACCAATGCCACTGCCTGCTCCTGTCACGATTCCATGACGTCCCGACAGATCGGCCACCTCACGTGGATTAGGGCAGTGGCGTTTGAATCCGGAATGATCAAAAGAGAAGACAATGCTTAAATCCAGTAGGCGATTGATCAGATCGTTCATTGTCATTTAACTAGTTTCTCCAGCTAAAGCTGCTCCCCTGTGGCGCAGTCATTCCTCGACTGCGAGAACGGTTGAAACAGCTTCCGTTTGCCAATCTAACATTGCTTCTTGAAAGCCCAAGAGTGGGTTCGGCAATTATCTCATTTTGTCCATGCAGTCCATTAATGTCCATTTCTGTCCATAGCGTCATAAAGTCCATTTATGCTCTGGCTAGAATGGACATAATGAGATAATTGCAAAATTATTTGAGGCCTTGAGAATCGATTCTTGGGAAAAAAGGTTACCTTTTTTTTGCGAGAAGGCGATTCCGGAGCACTCAAACGATCCTCTACCGCTGAGCGGTGACCTGAAGGTAGCCAGGGGTGCTCAAGCGCGAAGCGCTAGCAACCCCGGGCTACCTTTAGGTCACCGCTCAGCGGTAGAGAATAGGGCCTCATGAAGGCAACCCTTTTGAGACTTCTGCAATTACCTTCTATGGATGGAAATGGACCTGCCCAAAAGGCCTGTTAGGTTAAAGCCTATGAAGCATTGCCCGGGCCTGTTGCAATTTTCAGCCCTTCGAATAGCTTGGAACATCATGCCATCCTGCTAGCTGATCAATTCTTTTTTGTAAGCCTAATTTCTCCGAAGCTGTTATAAAGATTTGTTTTATCAAAATATTCTTGTGGCTCAGGACATGTCAAAGACGAGATTGCTATCACTGCTCCTGTTCGTTCCCTTTCTCTGCACAGCGACAGATCTGAAGCCTTGGTTTGGAACGGACTACGAAGCTGAGATAAGGGCCACAGTCCTCTATCAAAACTACGACTCGTTTGCTACTCCTGATCGTCATACCCTCAAGCGCACTGCAAACGATGAATTCGTGACTCTTAGCGTTGCATATCCATTCCACAGATACTGTGGTGAATTTGAGGCCACAGCAGCACATACCCGAAAACAAAGGCCTGGTTGGGATTGCTTTCGCCTCACGGGACGCTATCAATGGTGGAGTGAAGCTGATGGCTGTCCTTTAAGCATCGTCTTTGGTCTAACTGGGATTGAACCTTTCTCTCGCGCCTTGCATGACATCAGTTCTTTTCACCATGGCCATATTGAAGGAGAAGCTACAATAGCCGTGGGCAAGAAATATGGGGAGACCTACGGCTGCACAGCAGACTATCTATTTCGTTGGTGGACGGTAGTGGGGTCAGGTATTGCTGACAAAGGATCACCATGGGTTCGGGGAGATGCAGCTTGTGAAGTGAACTTGGATAACGTTCAGCAAATTCGTGCCCTTGTGAATACACTGTGGGGAACAGGAAATAAACGGCTGCGTCCTGATCACTTTAAGGGCTATGGCCCTATCAACCATAAATCCGTTGATCTGGGACTTCGCTACGGCTATTCAATGGATTGCTGGGGTACTCTGAGCCTCCAATATGCTCGCCGCGTATATGCCTATAACTTTCCGAAGAACACTAACCTCGTTTTGTTTGAATATTATTTGCCCTTTGGGAAGCAAATTTGCTTTAACTATTGAAGACTCGACACGATGTGACATGATTATGGCCCGCGGTACCATTCTACTAGCAGCTCTTACCTTCTTGTGTAGCTGTGAGCCTTTTTATGATCCGGTCAGGTGTGACGATGTGCCAACCTCTCCGGGTTCCGAATGGGACAAAAAATCATTCACTGTCAAAAAGAGGGTAGAAATTCCCTTTGAGGTTACAGACCTGTCTGGGACGATGCCTTTATCTCGACTCCTTGACATTGCCTTGTATAATAACCCTTCCACCCGGGCGAGCTGGCATGCTGCACGGGCCTCTGCCTACGCCTATAGGGCCTCCTTGAGCACATTTTATCCCTCTATTTTGTATGAAGGCAGTCTAAATGCCCAGCTGAATAGAGGTTCATCCTTCGCAAACTCCAGTTCGGGTATTGTCTCTGGCGTTGGGGCGGTAAATGGCTCATTCCCTTCGACAAACTTGTCGAATGATTTCGACGCCTCCTACCTTTTGTTAGATTTTGGCAATCGGTGTGCCACTGCTGAGCTCGCTCTTCAGACCCTCTACGCATCCAATTGGCAGCACAACTACACGATGCAGCAAGTGATGCTTTCCGTGCTCACAGCGTATACAGGATGGCTAGGTAACAAGGGACTTGTGAAGGCATATGAACAAGATCTCCAAGACTATGAAGTAGCCCTAAAGGCGGCGACGGTGATGAAATCAGCGGGACTGGCGACATTAACCGATATACTGCTAGCCCAGACGAATTTGGAGCAAACACGCGCCAGTCTGTTGCAGGCCCAAGGATCGGAATTAACCTCCTTAGGCGAAATTCTGATAGCGCTTGGCTTGCCTCCAGATTCCTGCATTTCTGTGGAAGATCTCCCCCAAGAGTTACCGGTGATAGAGATCTCGGGAAATATTTGCGAATTGCTCGACTTGGCTAAAGAAAGACGCCCCGATCTTGGTGTGGCCATAGCAGCAATTAAGCAGCAAGAGGCTCAACTTGCCCAGGTCTATTCGAACAGCATGCCCACTTTAACGGCAAACGCCAACTGGAATCAGATACGCTTTATCGCCCCGAAGAAACCTTCTGGCTACAATGAAGTAGCCTATTTCGAATTGAATTTTCCAGTGTTTCAAGGTTACTACTACATGAACCAGCAAAGGCAGATCCGCGCTCAGATTGAAGAGGCTTTGGCGAATTTGGATGTTCAGGTAGCCGCAGTTTCCACGCAGGTGGTGACCAACTACTACCTCTATACGTCAGCGGAGGCTGCCTTGCCCTCGACTCAAGCGGCCGTCGAGTCGGCTCAACGCGCCTTCCGGGGGTATATTATCCAATATAAAACAGGCACCTCCTCCATTCTAGACGTACTCACAGCCTTGACCTCCCTAGCTAACGCTCGCGCTCAGCTGGTGTTGACACGTACGCAATGGGCCACAGCGCTAGCTAATCTAGCCTTTTCGGTCGGTGTGCTCCACGAAACAAGTGGATACTGGAAAAAAGATCCCCCTAAACAACTGTATCAACTGCCATTAAGAGATGATGTTAATGACCCTAAAAACACATAGGAAGCACCCTTGCCTTTTCCTAATAATAGCCATCTTGCCCTTTGTATTGATGGGTTGCTTTAAAAAAGCGGAGAAGCAAAAGCCACCTCCGCCGCATGTGACAACTGCCAAAATAAAGGAGCAGGATGTCCCTATCTATATTGATGCCATCGGACAGGTGATTCCTCCCGTTACGGTGAACATCCGGCCTCAAGTTGCCGGTAAGTTGATAAAAGTTTTTGTCCAACAGGGAGCATTGGTAAAGGAAAACGAGGTCATCTATGAAATAGACCCGCGGCCCTATCAGGCTCTTCTGGACGAGGCCAAGGCCCAATTGGCACACGATCAAGCCCTCCTTGAATATGCTGAAAAGGCCGTTGAGCGGTATAAGCAGGTTGTGGAACAGGACTTCCTTTCCATACTTAATTATGAGCAATATCAGAGCACTGCCAATGCTGCACGCGCACAGGTTGAGCTTGATAAAGCGTCTATCACTGCGGCTCAAATCAATGTGGATTTTTGCAAAATTGTAGCCCCGATCTCTGGCAAAATAAGCTACTATAACGTCGATGTAGGCAATATTTTGGCTATAGATGATGCCACTCAGATCACTGTTATACGCCCCTTTTCTCCTATCGATATCACTTTCTCACTGCCTCAGCAACAGTTTGAGCTTATTAGGCATGTTCAGGGTGATGACGGAGAGTGGAAGTTCGTCGTCACGCTACCAGAGAATCCCAAGGCTCCTGCTAATGGTGTGACTTATTTCATCGATAACCAACTCGATCAAAATACTGGAACCATCTTATTGAAAGGTCGATTGCCGAACGAAAATCGAGAATTTTGGCCGGGTGAGTTTGTACGCGTTAAGGTGCTGCATAGGATGGCTCCCAAGGCATTAACCGTACCTCCCGGGGCTGTTCTCATAGGAAAGGATGGTCCATATATTTATACCGTAGATAAGCATGAGAAAGCTCAGGTAGCTAAAGTCACTGTCCTCACAAAAACTGATGAGTATACAGCCATACAATCAACCCAAGCCCACGCCGGGGATACTGTAATCGTTGATGGTCAAATCAATGTTGCCCCAGGGTTAACTGTCGCGGAAGCATCAAAAAGCAAGAAATGAATCTATCCGCTCCGTTTATCAAACGCCCCGTTATGACCACCTTGGCCATGGTCGCCATTTTATTCACCGGACTCGTTTGTTATTATTTGTTGCCAATCAGCAGTATGCCCAATGTCAATTTTCCGACGATCAATGTCAAGGCATCGTTCCCTGGTGCTCTCCCAGAGACGATGGCCACCTCGGTGGCTCTTCCGTTGGAAAAGCAGTTCATGGCTATCCCAGGGCTACGGATTGTCAGTTCAAACAATACCTTAGGTAGTACTAGTATTGTCTTGCAGTTTGATATTGATAAGGATATGGAGACGGCTGCTCAAGATGTTCAGGAGGCCGTTTCTTCAGCCCTCCCCTACTTGCCGCCGGGTATTCCCTATGGTCCCGTGTATCGCAAGGTTAATCCAGCTCAGCAGCCTGTAATATTCATCGCGATTACCTCTCCTACGATGCCGCGCTACGATCTGTATACCTACGGGAATACTCTAATCGGACAACGCATCTCCATGTTGTCGGGGGTTTCTCAGGTTACCACCTACGGTTCCATTTTAGCTGTCCGTATTCAGGTCGATCCTGCCAAGCTGGTCACGCATAATATCACTTTGGCGGAGGTTTCTACGGCTGTTCAAAAGGAGAATGTGTTCCTGGCTACGGGGCAGCTAGATGGCATGCTGGAAGCTCCTATCATTTCTGTTGATGGGGAGATAGTCCATGCCGAGGACTATGAAAAGCTAATCATCGCCTACCGAAATGGTACGCCAGTACGTATTGGGGATATTGGAAGGGCTATTGAGAACTTCCAAAACAATAAGATTCTTGGTCAATTTGTCGATGCAAACGGTTCTCAACCGACAGTTCTCTTGGCTATACAAAAGGAGCCCTCAGCCAATACTGTTGCTATCGCAGAGGGTATCTATAAGCTATTGAGCGAGCTGAAATCCCAGCTTCCCCCTGCCATTGAGACACACATCATTTTTGACCACTCTATTCCTGTTCGAGCAGCTATTCACGATGCTATGGTCACGCTACTTCTGGCTTTACTCCTTGTCGTTCTTGTGATCTATCTCTTCCTAGGAAAAATAGCTGATACAATCATTCCATCACTCGTGCTCCCCATGTCAGTCATCGGCACCTTTATTGTGATGTATGTCCTTAATTTTACATTGGACAACTTATCAGTATTGGCCCTGACACTTGCGGTGGGCTTTATCATCGATGATGCTGTTGTCGTTCTAGAGAATATTATCCGTCGAGTGGAAATGGGAGAAAATCCTCTAGAAGCATCCTTGGAAGGGTCTAGAGAAATTGGGTTTACGATTGTTTCAATGACAATGTCGCTCCTGGCGGTATTCATTCCTATGTTGTTTATGGGTGGACTCATTGGAAAGATGTTCAGTGAGTTTGCCATTACTCTAGCCACGATCACCATCCTTTCCGGGCTCATTTCTTTAACCCTCACCCCCATGCTGTGTAGCCGGTTTATTCCCGCCAGAAATAATCATGATAAACATCGATCAAGAATGGCCGATTTTGCCAACAGGATGAATCTTTCAATGCGTGAGGCATACCAAAGGATGTTGGTAAGAGTTTTCGATCATCAGCCTGCAGCATTAATGGTCGGCTTGTTAACACTTATCGCCACTGTCTGTTTGTTTCTCTATATACCCGTTGATTTTGTACCCGACGATGATGTGGGCTTTTTTGCTGTCTATACGCAAGAAATGGAGGGGGGATCCTCCGCGCGCATGCTACACTATGAAAATGAAATCCTGGATATCATCCGAAAGGATCCCGCTGTGGATACCTTTGTAGCATTGAGCTCTGTTAGCGAGTATCGCAAGGGTTTGAATTACGTTCATCTCAAATCCCAGGATACGCGACCGCCCATTAATACGGTCATACAGGGACTCTATAAGAAGTTAAGGCAAATCGACGGGGTGCAATGTTTCATTAAGAACATCCCATTGATCGACTTGGCTATAGGACAGGAAAGTCGCGCGGCTTATCAGTTTGCACTGCAAGGTATCGATGCGCAGAGCATCTACAAGTCTGCAAGGGCGCTTGTTGACAAAATGAAGCATGAAACCATGTTTCAGGGCGTCAATAGCGACTTGGAAATCGATACCCCTCAAATCAATGTCAAGCTATTGCGCGATCAAGCCTCCCAATATGGATTGACTGCCACAGATGTCGAAACAGCATTCTCGTTGAGTTATTCAGGAAATTTGATTTCGCTCATTCAAACACCTATCGACCAATACAATGTCATTCTAGAGCTCTATCCTGAGTACCAGCGCGAGCCCGAAACCTTAAACGAAATATGGCTGCGCAATCCTTCCAACTCAGAGTTAGTACCGTTATCTGCGACGATGGAATGGGATGAAGGCTTAGGAGCCACTAGCGTCAACCATATCAATCAGTTTCCCTCGGTGACGGTATCGTTTAATCTTGCACCCGGAGTTCCTCTGGAAACTGCTTTAACAAAATTAAGTCAATTTACTCAGGAGTTAGTGGCACCCGGGGTTTCAGCTCAGCCTATCGGAGCAGCACAGTCGTTCAACGAATCCATCAAATCCTCAGGCTATTTACTTATCGTCACTGTTTTTTCCATCTACATCATCCTGGGGATCCTCTACGAGAGCTTTATTCACCCGATTACGATCCTCACAACCTTGCCTCCAGCAACTTTTGGTGGACTCCTGGTGTTGCTAGTCTTTGGGATGCCTTTATCCATGTACTCCTTTTTGGGCATTATCCTCCTCATTGGCGTTGTGAAGAAGAATGGAATCATGATCGTCGACTTTGCCTTAGAAAACATACGCCTGCGCGGAATGGTCGCTAAAGATGCGATTATCGACGCCTGCTTGGTACGCTTTAGGCCGATCATGATGACCACTATGGCAGCGATATTTGGGGTGCTGCCTATAGCTCTGGGCTATGGCGCGAACTCTGGAGCTCGCCAACCACTAGGTCTCGTTATCATTGGTGGCTTGTTAATATCCCAGCTTATCACCCTCTTTATCACACCAGTGCTGTATCTGGAATTGGAAAAATTAAGTGAGAGGTTCACGCGTAGTTCGAAATGATCAGTTATTATAGTGACACGGAGTTTTTAGAAATATCTTATGAATTTGTCTGAACCGTTTATTAAACGTCCCGTCATGACCACGTTGCTGATGGTGGCAATCATTTTCGCCGGCGTTTTAGCCTATCTGCGACTACCAATCAGTAACTTGCCCAACGTGAGCTATCCTACAATCACTGTAAGCGTGTCTTATCCAGGAATGACTCCGGACGTCATGGCACACGCTATTGCCTTACCTCTGGAAAAGCAGCTCATGGCTATTCCAGGAGCAACTCTAGTCAGTTCAAACAACACTCTAGGCAGCACTAGCATTGTCGTCCAATTCGACATCAATAAGAGCATGACTGAAGCAGCGCAGGATGTCCAATCCGCTATTATTACTGCCACACCGCAACTTCCGCCCAATCTTCCCTATGCCCCAACATACCGCAAGGTGAACCCTGCAGAGTTGCCTATCATCTACATAGGGCTGACGTCAAAGACGATGCGTCTTAATGACCTCTACACCTACGCTAACAACTTCATTGGGCAGCGGATTTCCATGCTGTCAGGTGTCTCTCAAGTCACCCCGTTCGGCTCGCCTTTAGCCATCCGCATTCAAGTAGATCCTGCTAGATTAGTCGCAAATGATCTCTCTTTAGCTGAACTGGCGAATGCTATAGCGCTGGGTAACGTGAACTTACCCACCGGTCAGCTGGATGGTCCGATAGAGGCTCCTAACGTTTCTGTCGATGGACAGCTCGTCACAGGAGAGACATGGGATGAGCTCATCGTCGCTTATCGCAATGGCACCCCTCTTCGCATTCAGGATCTTGGCACGACTCTTGAGAGCTTTCAAAATGATAAGATCCAAGTTGAATATGTCGAAAAAGACAAATCACAAGCAGCAATCATCCTGGCCATTCAAAAGGAGCCCTCAGCAAATGCGGTAGCGATTTCAGATTCCATCTATGACCTATTGACGAACCTAAAGAAAGAACTCCCGGCGGCCGTAGAATTAAGTGTCTTTTATGACCGGTCCGTCTCCATTCGCGACTCGATCGATGATGTAAAAATCACGCTGCTCATAGCCCTTATCCTTGTTGTGCTCATCATCACGTTGTACCTAGGCAAGCTTGTAGATACCATTATTCCTTCCATCGTATTGCCCATGTCCATCGTTGGAACATTTATTGTCATGGACCTCTATAAGTTCACCTTGGATAACCTGTCTCTTTTGGCCCTAACGCTGGCCGTCGGGTTCATCATTGACGATGCCATTGTGGTCTTAGAAAATATTGTGCGCAGACAGGAGGCCGGTGAAGATCGCGTACAAGCCTCTCTAGAGGGGTCCAGGCAAATCAGCTTTACCATTGTCTCTATGACATTATCCCTCATCGCAGTCTTTCTCCCCATGCTTCTCATGGGTGGCTTAATGGGGAAAATCCTGAGCGAATTTGCCATCACTCTTTCTGCTATCACCATCATTTCAGGGATCATCTCTTTAAGCCTGACTCCGATGCTGTGCAGTCGTTTTCTTCCCGAACATAGCAACGAAGGTAAGCTGTCCCAATTTTCAGCTCGCATGAACAAAAAAATGAGCGATGCCTATGGTAGAATGCTTGCTAAGGTCATCGACAAGTACTATGAAGCCTTATTTGTCGGACTGATTTGCCTAGTTTTAACCGTGTTCTTGTTCTTTTATATTCCTACGGATTTCGTACCGGATGAAGACGCAGGCTTTTTTATCGTCTATACGCAAGCGATGGAAGCCGGATCTTCCATTCGCATGAGAACATATGAAAAGCAGGTGACAGATATTCTAAAGGCTCATCCAGGAGTTGACAAGATCGTTGCCATGAGTTCCTATTCCGAATACCGCAAAGCACAAAATCTGGTGGCTTTGAAACCCCATGATCAGCGTGCATCGCTGAAGACGATTATCAGGGAGCTCAGCGAAAGCCTATCTCAAATTCCAGGGATCCAATCATTTATCAAAAATGTACCGCTCATTGACCTCTCAACAGGCCAGGAAAGTCGAGGAGATTATCAAATAGCGATGCAGAGCATCGCCAATGATAAGGTCTATCCATCCGCCCAAAGTTTGATCGACGCCATGCAGAAGGACCCCATTTTCCAGGGGGTGAACAGTGATCTGGAAATCAATTCGCCACAAATCAATGTGACCATCTTGAGAGACAAAGCTTCCTCTTTAGGCATTACAGCGGAGGATATTGAAAACGCCTTTATGTATAGCTATTCCTATAACTATGTCACGCGCATTGAAACAGCTATAGACCAATATAACGTGATTTTGGAACTAATGGATAGGTATCAAATGGACTCCAATATCTTTAATTACCTATGGATGCGCTCAGCGGTTTCCAATGAATTGGTCCCAATGGGTGCTGTAGCACAGTGGGAGGAGGGATTAGGGGCTTCAAGTGTTAACCACATCGATCAATTTCCTTCCGTTACGGTCGAATTTAACCTTGCTTCAGGCGTCACCCTCGACCGTGCGCTTGCGAGATTGCAGACGTTACAAAGCGAATTGGTGGATCCCTCGGTTCAGGTCCAACCCGTGGGAGCCATCCAGACTTATCAGGAATCCCTCAAAAATGCAGGGTTTCTGCTCTTCATTGCCATTTTCGCCATCTACATCATCCTAGGGATGTTATATGAGAGCTTTATCCATCCTATGACGGTCCTCTCCACTCTTCCCCCAGCGACTCTAGGAGGATTATTAACGCTATGGATCTTTGATTTGCCGCTCTCAATGTACTCTTATCTGGGTATTATTCTGCTGATCGGTATTGTCAAGAAAAATGGAATCATGATGGTTGACTTTGCGTTAGATAATATCCGCACAAAAGACATGTCCCCGCGAGATGCGATTTACGATGCTGCCTTGGTGCGTTTTAGGCCCATCATGATGACAACAGTGGCCGCTATTTTTGGAGCTTTGCCAATTGCTCTAGGGATTGGTGCCAGCGCGGCGGAACGTAGACCATTAGGCTTGGTGATTATTGGGGGCTTGTGTCTATCCCAGCTGATCACACTGTTCATCACACCTAGCCTCTATTTGGTCATGGAGAAAGCTAACGCAAAAATCCCCTGGAGATAGTGTGACGCGTTCGCTCATGTGTGGAGCCCCCAGCCGATTGCGTCGCCAATATCTGAAGGTAACGCTAAAAAGGCTTCTTCGTGCCCGCGTCCATACGCGTTAAACTAAGAGAATTAGAAATTTTCACCGCCGAGGCGCCGAGACACCTCTGGCCAAGGGCCTCTTGAGGGGTTAGCGTTTTGGTAATGCCCTTAGACAGCATTTTGCCCAAGGACACACAAGTGGCACAGGTGCTCAATCTAACTTTTTTTGTTAAATTGAGGACCGGTGCATTTTTTGTGCCCTACAAAATCCGGTCTGAGGTCTCTACAGAGCTGTGTTCCCACGTAATCCTCAGACAAGATTTTGTACAGCGCAAGAAATGGACATTCTCTCCTCTCTCTCCTATCTCGGTGTCTCTGTGTTCTCTGTGTTCTCTGTGGTAAAAGCCTAAAAAGCCTGCGCTCCGATTCTTCATAAGAACCAATTATTTTTTCTCAATATCTGAAACATCCATTTTGTAATAATGCTTTTCTAGGTGATAACTATATGCAGCCCATACCTCAGCTGTAGTGTGGTACTGACCCGAAATACGCTTTAGAATGGAATTCTTCCAATATAAAACAAGCCCATTTACTACCGATTCAGTCGTTTTACCATCGGTAGCGTCTATCCTACGCAGGAAACGAAGCGTCATAGCTGTCGACAGGGAGGGGCCCGCCTTTAGTCCGCCTTTCTCTACATCCACTCCAAATTCATTTAAATCTTTTACCCATGGAACCTCTTTATTTATTCCGTGATCTTTTCCCCGTGTATCCCACAAAGGTTGGCTTAATGTGTCCTCTACTGCACCTCCGTAAAGATCTTTTGTTAAAAGGGCTACATCCGTTAAGAGCCCTATTGAGTGCTCCAACGACCAGTCATCTTCATTCCAAGACTTAAGTAATCCTAAAATGTCGTTAGAAAAACTTGCCACAGGAGCGTATACCATCCAGTCACGACCATATTTTCCGGCCAGTTTTTCCCTTGTATTTCTAGCTAATTCTGATTCATCATTCAGTACGAAATTCTTTACGTGCTTCATTACCTTAGAGATATCAGCCTTTAATTCGGTTTTGTCAGTGTCTAGCACCAGCTCCTCTAAATCGACTTTTCGGTCACTTATTTTTATTGGTTGACCACCTTCTGTTTTTTCAGGATTGATCAGCGATTTCATATCATGCGTTTTTTGAGAAGCCTGTTCCGATGCGCCTTTAGGTAAACCTTTAGGATCTTCTGCTGCTTTAGGTTTTATTGCTGGGGGAAGAGCATCATCCGCAGAGCCACTTCTATTTACATCCATATGACCTCCAATACTTAACTATGCATTTACTATGCAATACACAGTTATTCACACTATGTTATATATAATTATAATAAATATTTTAATTTAATATGTATCTTTTATTAGATGTATACATAAAACAAATAGGGATTGTTTAATTTTTCACAAAAGATGGAGAGTTTTTGAATGTTATTGAATTCTGCCTGAGAACTTATGGCATGGACTAAATTTTGGCTCCTGGGAAGAATTGGGGCTTTTTAGGATTTTCACCGCCGAGGCGCCGAGACACAGATGGGAGAGAGAGAATTCTTCTTTGCGCCTCTGCGTAAAAAATTAAGGCCATGAAATAAGCGCTGCGCCGATTTTGAGTTTTCGACCCTATATTTGACATTATATTCCCTGGGAGTTACCTCGTTAGATGAGATCTTCTTTAGGTGAGGTATGAATGTCGGATGAGCAACCAGCACCATTTTTTGTGAAAGACTGCACCCTAGCAACCATCGCCACTGGATCCAAGGCGCAAACGCTGACGGAACTTGGCGAGCGTATTGCAGCGGCTCCACCGGGGTGTATCCATCACCATTTTTGGGAAGGCAAATTGACCACGGTTTACCAAGCACGTGAATATCATAACGATTTCGCCAACTGGGTTCATCGCCACCTTCACGATGACATCTTGGCTGAGCGCTTGGATCTGATCAATCCTACGGACTATGAAGACACCACCATAATGCGCAATGACCTCATCGAGTTGATCAGCAACCGTGTTGAAGAGCTGGATATCATTCCGGGAGTAACTAAGGAAAATCGGTTCTACTTCATCCGCTCCAAAATCATCGTCTTTTGGACTCCCTATAGTGTTACGGATCCCCGTGACTTCATCCAGTTGCTTCCACAGCTGCCACTGAGCAGTATCTACTATCACGTTATAGACGCTGCACGACGCCTGCCAAGTCGAGGCGATGACTTCAGTACATGGTTAGGGTTATTTGAAGGTCGCTATCAACCTTTGATTGATGCGTTGCGGAAGATTGATCCCTATTTTATTACTTTGCCAACCCTTCAAGAGCGCTTGACGGATACTTTTGTGAAATTCTACCAAAAGGAAGTCGGAACATGAACTCTTTATTGGATAGATATGCAGAGGTGTCGGGGCATAAAAGTGTCGATCAGCTCTGCCAGTTGGCAGCACCACTAAAGGATATTACCATCACACATGTGAGTGCCACACCGCTGGGAGGTGGGGTCGCCGAGATACTGACCAATATGGTTCCGTTGACAGAGGCTCTTAAAATCAAAACCCATTGGAAAATCATCCGTGGCTCGACAGAATTCTACCAGTGCACCAAGGACTTTCACAACTCGCTTCAGGGTAACCGAACATCGATTGCTAGCTCTCAGCTGCAGGTTTATGAATCGATCAATCAGTCTAATGCAGAGCTCCTGCGTCCCGTTCTCGATTCCTCAGACGTAGTGATCATTCACGATCCACAACCTTTGGCTATGATTGCTCATTATCCCGAACGTAAAGCAAAATGGATATGGCGCTGCCATATCGACGCCAGTAGACCTTTTTGGCCTGTATGGAAGTATATCAGCGGATTCGCTAAGCACTATGATGCCTCAATATTCTCTCTAGTCGATTTCACTCATCCTCTACCGCATCCCATGTTCTTAATTCCTCCAAGCATTGATCCACTTAGTGAAAAGAATATGGAGCTAGAGCAAGCAGAAATTGATCAGATTCGCCCACTCTTTGGCATTGATCCGCAGCGTCCACTCATACTACAGGTGTCTCGATTCGATCATTTCAAGGACCCGATAGGTGTCATCGAAGCCTATCGATTAGCCAGAAAGTTCAATCCTGGAATTCAGTTGGCGTTAGTAGGAAGTGGAGCGCAGGATGACCCTGAGGGAGAGGTCGTTTTGAACGAAGTCAAGCGGGCCGCTGGTGATGACCACGACATACACATTCTGCTTCTTCCACCGGATTCACACCGTATGATTAATGCTCTCCAGCGCAGTGCTGATATTATTATTCAAAAATCCATCAAAGAAGGTTTTGGTTTGACCGTTACCGAAGGCTTGTGGAAGGGTAAGCCACTGATTGGTGGCAATGTGGGAGGGATCAGGTTGCAGGTAATCGATAGGGAAACGGGCTTCATTGTGAATACCCCGGAAGGGGCTGCCTATCGCATTCGCTATCTCCTGCAACACCGTCGCATAGCAGAGGAAGTGGGAGCTAGGGGGAGAGAGTACATTCGCAAAAACTTTCTGCTTACCCGTCACCTACGCGATTATCTATCCGTGATTTATTCTTTAATGTTTGGAATGAGCGATGAAATAGCACTTCCACCAGTCCCGCGATGAATCATTTTGACGAAAATCGATAGTCGCGCAACGTACTTTTATCAGTTTTACGCAGAGTTTCCCTTTCCAAAGCGCCCCAATTCTTCCCAAGAACCAAAACTTCTCCATTCTGTTTCCCTCCATATAAGGAGAGTTTTACCATGTTCTATCATCTTATAGAAGGACAGAAAGCTGGCATTCTTTCCTTATGGACAAGGAAACCTTGACGCAAACCTCGCTCGGATATGGTGTACTTTCTTTTCATTTTTTTGACAGAAAATATCGTTTATAGTAAACTATATTGAATACATATAGCTATAGGAAATGTCATGCCAACGTCAAAAAAAAGAACCTACAATTCCGAAAATAGAAATGCTCAGGCGGCGCAAACCAGGAACCGTATTCTTGACTCTGCTAGACAGCTCTTTCATTCCGAAGGTTTTGAGTGTGTCACGATTGAAAAATTGGCTCAAGCAGCTGAAGTGTCAATACCCACAGTTTACTCCCTGTTCCAATCCAAACGCGGTGTTCTCTTTGCTCTGATGGATAAGGTCTTTCCGACCGAACAGCATAGTGCTTTGGTAGAGGCAGGCAAGCAGGAAAAATCAGCAAAAAAACGGCTCATGATCACGGCCAAACTTTCACGGCAATTATATGATTCCGAGAAGGCGCAAATTGATCTTTTTCAGGGAGCCTCTGTTTTAGCACCTGAATTTAAAGAGCTCCAACAAGAAAGGGAACAGGGCCGCTATCTTCGTCAAGAAGAGTTCGTCAACACACTGATGAAGGACAAAGCACTGCTCAAAGACCTCAGTTTATCCCAGGCACGAGATATTCTTTGGGCTTTTACGGGACGGGACATCTACCGAATGTGCGTTGTCGAGCGGGGCTGGACATCAGACGAATACGAAAAATGGCTGGCTCAACTATTGATAAAAAGCCTGCTCAGAGACGACCAATAAGGAGATTTTTTTTCAGGTGCAAAAACACACATTTCAGCACAATAAATTAACATTTTCCTATCTCGATGCAGGTGGCGATGGCCCAATGCTTATTGCTCTGCACGCACACTGGATGGAAGGGATCACATTCGCCCCTCTTGCTGCTACATTGTCTCCCGAATGGCGTGTTGTTCATGTTGATAATCCAATAGGATTCGCAGAGGTTGTAACAGCCTTTCTTCAAGAACTGGTATAAAGCCGGACTGACTTTTGTTTAGGAGCCGCTGAGTTGATTGAAAAGAGCTCTGCTGGCCTTCGCTAGTGCCTCAACGATTGCCGGCTCCATACAGGAATGTCCAGCTCCCTCGACCATCCATAACTGGCTATTCGACCAGCCTACACGCAGCAAACTGGCATGTTCAGGGGGACAGATAGCATCCTGCTCACCATGTACTAAAATGGCAGGAAGATGAGCTATTTTATGCGTATGGGAGAGAACTTGATTCGGTTCCAAAAAAAAGCCATGTATGGAGTAGTGCACGACAGCCGCTCCTAAAAACCTTAACAAATCTACACATTTATCGTTGTAGGCCTAGTTAAGGACGCCAACCGAGCAGTTGTGTTGACGGATTCACCAGCCGGAATCTCACCGGCAACATCCGGGATGGGCTCTATCACGCATGCTGGCTTAGAGCATGAGGATCGATTTTTTTTCGCCCGGAAGTGTGCTGCATGCACGGTTTTAAACCTTCTATTGACGATTCCCCAGGTATGCCATACGTGTTTATCCCGATTCCTCTCGGGTAGGGACAAAGCGACATGGCTTCCTTTGCCATCTGGTATTGAGTCCAGATCGCGAGGAACTCTTTCGGAGGCTCTAAGGGATCGGCGGCCTATGACCAGTGCGGCCGCATGATGGACTGACAATCCATATCTTTTTGCAAATTTGACGCGTCCTATGATTGAAGTATAGGCTGGATTCACTTCCATGACCTCTACGCCCAATCTCCAAGCTCGTGAGTTCAGGCCGCTTATGATGGTACTATAGGCTAGGCCTGAGAGCATTCGTGCCAGTTTGGGACTTGCGTGGTCTTTTAGCTCTGCTTTCTTTTTTTGAAAGTCGAGTTGTTCGATAACTAGGGGCTTGCCGGTACTTCTCGCAGCTTCCACAAGGTTAGCACAGGCATCGCCAACGATAGCTTGGATTTGGTTTCGACTTTTTCCATAGGTGTTTAGTGGAAGCGACTTCTTGGCGATAGGGTTGCCAAAGCGATCTGTTTCTGTGATGGCTAGATGATTCGCATTGATGTCGACGCCGATGACTCCCTGATGCTGTGAAGTGACTGTCTGGGGTTTCTGAACGGGCATGCTGATAAACACGCGCCATCCTTTTTCGTCGCGTACGAATCGATAGCTGAGAGCCACTCCACAATGGCTCGCTTCAGGACTTTTTGATGCCTGTAGTCGCTTTCTTTCCTCGCAGGATCTTAAAGCCTCCACAATGTTGTCATGGCCGTATTTAAAACGAATCGGGGGAAGCCATAAGTACTTTTCTTGCCCTGCCAGCGCGGATGGAAGGCGGAGTCGTAACCTTAGACTGCCCTCTTCTGTGAGCGTAGCCGTACAGGATTGGTTTCCACTGGATTCGTCTTTGGATCCGAGAAGAAAAAAGCTGTTGCTCCGCGACTGGCGCCACTCTGCAAGCCATTCCTCGTGACTTTGATAGCCATTTTCATGCAAGGCGAACTGAGCTCGAAATAGACGCTTCGATCCGAAGCATAGGGACACTTTTCCCGTCGCTTGATCCGCTTGGAGTTTCTCAAGACCACGTTTCAGATTCCCCAAGCGTCGCTTCTTTTGATGGAGCTTCTCGGAATTAAGTTTTCTCTCTTCCAAACGTGCAATGACCTTCTGAGCCGACGCTATTTTATCCCGGATTTCAGCAATCAGCCCCGGCCGTCTCTCTCGTATCGATCTCACTTTCCCCTCGATCTGAACACGAAGAGCATTGAAATGACGGGCGGTAATTTCATATTCCCGAATGTATCTTGCTTTAAGCTCACCAGGAGTCTTCCCTTTGCAGACATCTGCAAACAATTTACGTTCAAGCTTGGAAAACAGTTGCGCGCAAGCATCCAAAATGCTTGCAGAAGACTTATCCAGATTAAGCCGCATTTGGTATGTAAACGTTTTAGAGTCATCTTTAGACGGCATTAGCAGCCTTACTAAGTGCCTTAAGCAGCTTCTGATTTTTACGGCTTCTTGCGCCGTAAAGTCTTGCCGAAAACAGGGTGATGATTTCTAGCACGTCCTGGACGAGATCATCCTCGAAAGTCGTGTCTTCTTTAGCATTGATGATTACAATCTCCGTACCAAAGCTCTCACAAAGAGAAAAGATCAGTTCGGCCCCAAACCGCATCAGGCGATCTTTGTGTGTGATCACTAAACGGCCAACGATGCCAGAGCATATCGCTTTAATGAGCTTTTTTAAACCCTTCTTTTGATAATTCAATCCCGAGCCGAGATCCTCAATGACTTCATGGGTCCATCCATGAGCTGCACAAAAAGACTCTAACACCGCTTTTTGACAAACGAGGTCTTTTTTTTGATCATGACTCGAAACCCGCGCGTAACAGAGCGTCAAACCGTTAGAAACCTTAGAGGAGGTGGCTTTAGGACTAAATCCTTTTAGGCTAGACAATAGATAACGTCGGTGTCCCTTGGGTGTACGCTCAACCTGGATTTTGCCAGCAGCCTCCCAACGACGGAGTGTAGCCTCGTGTACGCCAAGTTCCTGAGCTGCTTTCTTGATACTCACCTTCATGCGCTAAAATCTATGCAATTTGCATAGAGTTGTCAAGAAATATATAGATTTTTGGCAGCTGCTGCCAACCCCCCAATTTAACCGGATGAACCGTATAAATACCCTTTTTACCGGAACACTCTTGATCAATTTGAGTTTAATGTAAAAATGCATTAATCTTTACGATGACTATCATTAAATTCACATTATAATATGAGAAGTCCTATGAATTCAGTTTCAAGTTTGATGAATCTTAAGTGGAGTGATCTACTTACTCCATTTAGCTATGTGAAGCGAAAGGTAGATCTGGCTATAGGATCCATTAAAACTTTTATTTTCAATCCTGGTTTTGTCTCGCGTCCCGCGGGAGATCCACTCATTGCACAAGATCTCTCGGGAATCGAGCTACTTTGCATAACAAAGAAACTTCTAAAACACCACAGAAACGATAGTTTGTTTAAAATTGACCATCGTAGAAATTATGATGAGGCAATTTTTACTTGCGGACCAGAGGATTCAAAAAAATATCGAGCCATCTATCAAAAATTATTCGGCGCAAATGGCAGAAAGGATGTACAGAAGATCATCGAGCAAGTACTCAAGAATTTTTTGAAAGATCAAGGTGAAAACAAGGCCTCCGTTCATTCTGATGAGTTTGAGGAGGAATTAGTTAATGAGATTAGCTGGTTAATCATTTTTGGAAATCTCGCTAAGGATAAATTTCCTGATGACCTCCGAAGATCTCTCATGTACAAGCCTTCTAGTGAGGAACTAACAAAAACCCTAGACGAAGCGTTTGGGAATGATGTTCCCGTCTGGAATATGATGGCAGGCTCGTTCAATTCATTTGAGAAATGCAGTAATTTGGCGGTCTTGATTGATGGCTTTGAAAATGCCAAACTTGGCCTGAAGCGCACAATCAATGAGTGCATTAGCAATCCAAAGTTCTGCGCTCTCATTCACAAAGAGCTCGAAGAGCACATGTCTACCGGGGACCTACCCCTGGAAGATGCCGTGCACAAATGTGAAATATTAGATCGTGTTTGTTTAGAAGCGCTTCGTAGGTTTCCTGTCATTAAGAACATTAAACGAACAGTCGCTCGTGACTTTAATGTTGATGAATGCAAGGACGCCAATTTACCACTTGCGACACTAAAAGCAGGTAAGCAGCTTTATATTTCCATACAGGATTTGGCCCGAAATGAAGCCATTGTTGGAGAACGACCTGAGCGATTCTGTCCCATGCGCAAGCTATTTGATAAGGACACGAAGGGCTTTTGGCCGGAAAATCTTATTCTTTTTGGCTATGGAGCTCATCAATGCCCAGCCTGGTGGGCGTATAAGGAAATTGTGACTCAAGTGATCGGTCACCTCTGTTACCATCGTGTATTGGCATAGTGAAATAAGGGGCAATCTAGATGTCGTCTAGATGGCCCCCTTTCTTCTCTTTCTCTACAGCTCTGTCTTGTGTTTTTTGGATTTAGATTTGCCAGAGCAGTCTTTACTTGTCTTGCAGGGGATTCCGCGTTGGTAACCATTTTTATAACTATTGGCATGAAACTCTCATATTAACTCACACTGTCCCTGTGATTCACATGGTCCCTGTGATTGACGACGGTTGGAGATTAGCCAAGAGCCTCAGCCAACCTAGCTCGAAATTTTTGTTGAAATGAAGGCAACCTAATAAAAGGGCATGGTCATGAAAATTTTATTCTTATTTGCAGTCTCTCTAAGTTTTATTGCATCTTCTTATTTGACAGCCGATGTGAACAGCAATCCTTGGGAATTAAACGTTTACACCACCCAGGATATCGGTAAGTCCACTGCTGCCTATGGAAGTGACTTCCAAGGCATTGCTGGGGCTGGAGGCAATGCGTATCTGTCTGGATTTAGCCTCAATCTTAATAACGTGCCACCAAATAACCCTTATTCTTTATATACAGGTGGAAATGCCAATTTCAGCAATGGTACCGTTAGCAATGGGGGTATTGAGTCAGGCGGAAATATTTTTCTCAATGGTGCTGCCATCGATGGAAATATTTCCGGCGGGGGGAACTTATCGGGCAGCAATGGGACAATTCATGGCAATGTCACCCTGGCTGGCACAAAAAGTGCCGGGGCAGGCCTTGTGATTACAGGCAGCCTAAACCAAAACCAACCCTTTACACCTACGGTAAACCTGCCAAATATCACTAAGTACTTTGAACGTGCTAGCACTTTTTGGAGCAGTCTGTCGCCTACTACGACAACAACCAATCAATATGGGCAAATTCAGGTAAAAACGCTAACCGCTGGCCGCAACGTCGTTGACTTGTCTCTGGCTAATATTAATAGTAGCTATGGGATTGCTTTAAATGGCCCCAGCAACGCCTTCGTTATCTTTAATATCAGCGGTCTTATACCAGGTGTCGATATCATGAAGGCACTCAGTTTTCAGCTCAGTGGCGGGATAAATTTTAACGATACGCTCTTTAACATAACTGGACCAGCAACTCTCTCCCTCTCGGGTGGGACTTACACCAGTCTCTTAGCGCCCAATAGCAATGTTTCTTTTAGCTCCGGACTGCTGCAAGGAAATCTAGTAGCGCAGAACCTTTATGGCGCGGGTCAGGTAAACGTGGGAGCCTTTACAGGATTTTCCCAAGACCAACATCATTTTATGGCGGTTCCGGAACCTATGACCTTGCTAACCCTCGGCTCACTCATGCTGTTTAGTCTATTGCTTGCAAGAGTCCGCCGTCAGCGAGCTAACCTGTGCTGATTTGAAATGGTTTGGTTTGTGGTTCATCCGGTTTGCAGAAGTCTCGTGCTACACACACCATCGAACACGCGCGCAGCACTCTGAAGCTCTGAAGTGCGGTGGCTTGCCACCGCACTTCCAAGTAACTCAAAAAGTTGGCTGGCGCAATTTCCTATGTGGCGCAGTCATTCCATGCCTTAAATATCGATAATTTCATACCCGTTTTCCTAGAAAAAAATTGAGGTACCAATTAACAAAAACTGATCCTATAAAAAAATCAGCATGCCTCTGCGTCGGATAGCTATATTTGATATCCGAGCCGTTCACTAAAACCATCAATGGGTGGCTAAGCTATGCGACTCAATCATGTTGGTCCGCTATCTCGCACAGGAAATGCTAAAAAAAACTACAAATATTTTTTAAATTTATAAAAATATTTTTCTTGCTGTTTTTTTAGATCTACCTATTTTATTTTTTAACCTTAAAGACCCATCTACAAACCGTTTTTTGCCATTACCTAAACATTCCCCTTCCTTCCGACAGCCTAGGTTCCATACGCGCGCATCAACCTAGGCATGTTCCCTAGCGGGAGTTTACGAGTTATGCCGCACTCGGTAGTGAGCCTGTTGTTCTTTATGAATACTTTTGGCACAGTGATTGCTAGCACCCCAATGACGAGGAAAATGGACAGTAAGCACATCAAAGAACCTGCTACACTTGAAAGCATACAATCTCTGATCACCTCTTGCGGAGGAGACCCGGCCTCTTCTGCAGGCATCCTAGTCACGGAAGTGATTCAGACAGGCCTTAAACTTCTCTTTGAAGGTCATGACCTCGGCCAACTTAAGCTAATCAACCGTTGCCTTAAAGAGATGCGCTACGCCTATCGCATCTTTAATTCGTATCCCAACGCCCACTGCATTAGTGTTTTTGGCTCTGCACGTACGCCTGAAACACATCCAGATTATTTGCAGGCCAAAGCATTAGCCGCTGGCTTAGCCCAGCATGGCTGGATGGTCATCACCGGTGCTGCAGACGGGATCATGAAAGCAGGTCATGAAGGCAGCCAAGCCGAAGGGTCTTTTGGCCTCGCCATCCACCTGCCAGCGGAGGAGACGACCAATCAGGTGATGAAGGGCGATCCTAAGCTGATCAGCTTCCGCTATTTTTTCACCCGCAAGCTTATGTTTATTAGCCACGCCGATGCTATAGCAGTCTTTCCTGGAGGCTTCGGAACTCATGATGAAATGAACGAATGCCTCACCCTCATGCAGACTGGCAAATCAAATATTATCCCCGTGGTACTCTTAGAAGGTCAAGGTGGGACTTATTGGTCCGAGTGGCAACGTTACGTGGATGACAATCTACTGGCTAGAAGTATGATTTCGCCGGAAGATAAGCACCTCTACTACATTGCACCCGATGTAGAAACTGCTGTAGAGCATGTGCAACGCTTCTATTACCGTTTCCATTCCTATCGCTATGTGCGCAACTTCTTAGTCATACGCCTGAAAACGGCCCTGACTGAAGACCAAGTTCGTATTCTCAATCAAGAATTTGGCATTCTCGTTGCTGAAGGCAAAATCATACAGCGCGAAGCTTTCGACGAGGAATCTGACCACCTAACACTTCCACGTATCACTTTTTCGCATACTCGCAAAAAACACGGCTTGGTAAGAGCACTAATCGACCGCATCAATAGCTTCGCCTGAAACAGCTCGTTAGCTATTTTAACGCGGTCGGTCACGGCCTACCTGGCGCAAGCTCTAGGCTATCGTGACTTCAGGACATAGATAGACGTCTTGGATCGCATGAAAGAGCTCTATCCCCTCCTTCATAGGCTTTTGAAAGGTCTTCCTTCCACTGATCAATCCCATACCACCGGCGCGCTTGTTAATCACAGCTGTAGCGATAGCCTCATTCTTGTCATTCTGCCCTTCAGACGCACCGCCGGAATTAATCAATCCCACGCGGCCCATAAAGCCATTGATGACCTGGTATCGACACAAATCGATGGGATGATCGGTAGCGAGTTCGCTATACATTTTGGAACTGTATTTACCATAACCTTTTGTCAGCTTATTGAGCGCCTCATAACCCCTGTTGAGCGTAGGTAGCTTTTGTTTGACAATATCAGCACCTAGCGTAGCTCCCAAATAATTGGCCTGTCCCGTCAGATCAGCACTCGTATGGTAGTCAACATCACCTATCTTAAAGCTTGGATTGCGCAAATAGCACCACAAGATTGTCGCCATCCCCATCTCATGCGCTAGCTCAAAGGCATGACTGATTTCCTGGATCTGACGTGTACTTTGCTCTGAACCAAAATAGATTGTCGCACCTACAGCGACAGCACCCATGTCGTAAGCTTGTTGAACGCTGGCAAAAAGCGTCTGATCAAAACGATTAGGGTAAGCTAGTAGCTCATTATGGTTGATCTTTAAAATAAATGGGATCTTATGAGCATACTTGCGTACCACTAATCCCAAAGTACCCAGAGTAGATGCCACAGCGTTGCATTCGGCTTCTAGGGCCAACTTAACAATGTTTTCGGGGTCAAAATAGATGGGATTAGGCGCAAAGGAAGCCCCTGCTGAGTGTTCAACGCCTTGGTCAACGGGTAAGATCGACAAATAACCGGTTCCGCCTAGACGCCCATGATTAAACAATGTTTGCAACGCTCGCATCACTGGTACAGGACGGTCACTTTGAAAAGTCACACGATCGACCCAGTCTGGACCTGGCAAAATCAGTTGATTTTTAGAGATCGTACCACAGGTGTGATTGAGCAGTGAATCGGCCTGACTACCCAATAGCTCAGCGATATCGTGTATGGCGAGAGTACTGTTTTCTTTGGCACTTTGCATGATCTTCTCCTTTCAATGGATGTTGCTCCCTTGCTTGTACTTCAGAATGCTATTTCGGTACATCAGGATTTTTTAACGCGAAGACGCAAAGAAGAGCTCACACTCACGTTACATAAGGGTTACAGTTTGCAATCCTGTTTATATTTTTTTATATTTTAATGAATAAAAACGAGCGTACAACTGACAATTCTGTGAGACACGAAAATGAGCCCTCCTTTGCGTTAAAAATAGACAACGGCTTCACAAACCGTTATTATGTTCTGTTTACCACGCTGAACGGGAGGGCAATACGATGAGATGTTGTTATTTTTTTCTTGTTTTCAGTCTCATAGCGGCGACTTCGCTATTTGGTACTTCCAATCCTCACACGATGGAACTACAAGATTATGTCACCCAAGCCCATACCTACCAAGATGAAGGTCGCTATGATTTAGCTCTCCGCACCTATTTTGCCGGGCTTGCTGCTAATCCCGACATCATTGACCTGCAATTCGGCAAAAAACTCGCCCCTTCCTCGTTCGAGAATAGCACACGTTTAGGTGCTGTAAAGTTGCCGAACGACAAGTTGTTTGTTACAGGAATGGACATCTCGGGAAAGACGTTATTGGTATACTACAAAAAGGGTCATGGCGATACTCTTCAGTTTTCCCGCTATCTACCGCGTCTCATCACCGCCTACAGTCCTGCCAAAATCCTTTTTGTACCTCAAAATCCTCTCATCGAATTATTTAAAAGCAGTTTAAATAGTCTAGGCGATCGCATCGAAGTCGTCAGCCAAGATAACATCACGTCACTTAATTATGACTATCACATGCACCTTCTGAGCGTCCCATGCGCTGTGAGTGCCGGTCTCTATGACATCCCTCTTACAGATCACTATCTACAAATTTCAAACAGACCGCTGCCAGAGCTCCAACGCATTGGCCTGAAGGTTGGCCTCATCTGGCAGGGCGATCCAAACCATATCCACGATAAAGACCGATCCATTCCGCTTCATTTATTTGCACAATTGCGGAACATTCCAGGAGTCATCTTCTACTCACTTCAAACGCATAATGGACTCGATCAACTGCATGATGAGGCAAATGGATGGGATGATGACTTAATCGATTTAGGACAATACTGTAAGACCTTTGCCGACACCGCAGCATTTATGAACCAGATGGACGTCATCGTCTCCATCGATTCCGCCAGTGCACACCTGGCTTGTGCCCTTGGTAAGAAAAATATCATTTTCATACCCAAATATCCCGATCTACGTTGGGTAGGAGACAATACCACGAATTTCTGGTGCCAACACTCTATCCTGCTACGTCAAACCGAGCATGGGGATTGGACCACAGAACTGGAAATGCTAAGGAATATTCTACAGGAACAATAAGGGGCCTTGTTCACCTTTGTGGTCAGAATTTCGGTCGGACGAAAAAGATCGGATGTCGTGGTTTGTGACGAGGGCATAGAGCCAGCTATGTCCGACGAGCAAAACGCGACAGACGATCCTTTTGCAGTCGACCGAAAACTGACCGCAAAGGTGAACAAGGCCCAATAAGGAGCTGAAATGTTTACGGGTATTGTTAAGGGTTCGTTTCCTGTCACTGCAGTGTCGGCCTCGCCAGGGCTCCTGTGTTTTAGTGTAGAGCTCGATCCTACGCTCACTCAGAATCTCGCTACAGGCGCCAGCATAGCTGTTGATGGAGTCTGCCTTACTGTTACAGCGATCAACGACCATATAGTCTCCTTCCAGGTCATTGAAGAAACTCTCAACAAAACAACGTTAGCGCATCTCAAGCCCGGGAGCCTGGTTCACATCGAACGTTCCCTACGCTTCGGGGATGAGATCGGAGGACATGTTCTCTCAGGTCATGTATTTGGCTGTGGAATTATCGAAAAAGTTCACACAAGTCCGAACAATCGAGTTTTAACCATACGAGTCCCTCCAGAGTGGATGGATTACATCCTCCCTAAGGGCTTCATAGCCATCGATGGTGCAAGCCTGACCATTGCAGAGGTCAACCCAGAAGGGTCGTTTTTTACCTTGCATCTGATTCCCGAGACTCTGAAAATCTGCACCTTTGGCGCTAAACAACCCGGCGATCGCGTTAATATCGAGCTTGATAGCAATACTCAAACGATCGTCAATACAGTTAAAAAGCACCTAGCAGCACGCTAACAAAACGACAACACCGCGAAACTAAGGTTCATCCGATTTTGTAGGACTTTCTCTTCTTTAGTGTATTCTACTCATTCTTTTTCTATGACAGATTTTAGTTCTTTAATTTCAGCGGTATATTTTACTTTTATTTCTTGATCAGACAAATTTTTACTAGATTCTTCCATACTCTTCAAATTACTTAGAATCGTTTCTTTTAATTTCTTCTTATCACCATCCGGAGCTGTTTTTTAACTGTTCCATAAGCTCATTTGTATTAGCAGATAGTTTCTCAACCCTTAGGGATATTTATGTTGAGGTCTATGAGAGATTTTAGTTCTTTAATTTCAGCAGTATTTTTTTCTTTTATTTCTGAATCAGACAGGCTTTTATTAGATGTGTCCAGCTCTTTAAAGTCACTTAGAATCTTTTTTTCCAACTCTTTCTTATCACCATCAGGAGCTGTTTTTAACTGTTCCATAAGCTCATTTGTATCAGACAATAGTTTCTCCACCCTTGGTATAGTCATATTGTCATGGTTTACTCTATTGTATTCCGCCTGCTCCTTGTTTACGATTGGCCTTAGTTCTTTCATTTCAGCAGCATATTTTGCTTTTAATACTGGATCAGCCACTTTTTTATTAGACTGTTCCATACCATCAAAACTGCTTAGAAGCTCTTGTCTTATTGCATGTTTATCAGCATCCGGAGCATTCTGCAAGCGTTGTATACTCTCCTTCGTCTGGGTAGATAGTTTCTCTAAGTTTGTGGCAAGATCGCGTACCCGTTGTTCTTGTTCGAATTCCGTCCTCTCTTTATTTACGGCTGGTTCTAGCTTTTTAATTTTAGAGTTATATTGTTCTTTTACTGCTGGATCAAACAAAAGCTTATTAGTAGCTGTCATAGAATCAAAATTATTATTAAGCTCTCTTCTTAATTCATGCTTATCACCACCATCGTCTTTATTTAATTTTTTTAGGGTCTCATTTGTCTGACTAAATAGCGTATCAACTGTTCCGACATATGCATTTGTTAATTCGGTTGCAACACTTTTATGTTTGAAGTCTTTTTTGAATGCTGGCGGCTTTCCATTTAAAATTTCTTTGAAATCGAGACCCATTATTTCTGCAGGTAGCATCATCTTAGGGTCAACGTCAATAAAATCATTATTTCTGTTGATTTTATTTTGTACAACTGCCTTTAGCACCTCACGCTGCTCTGAGTTATTGTTAGCATCTATCGGTAGCGGATGAGCAGCTTCCCAGGCTTCACGAGTATCAGGGTTCTTTATAAATTTCTGACATTCTTCTGATCCTAGGAGGGCCTTCTCACTTTCACTTAAGGGGGCGTTTGGTTTTTTATTGATCGAAGCATCAAGTGCTTCTAATCGTCGGCGTTCATCGGGTGGTTTATTTGCTAGCTGGCTTCGTGTATATTGAGATAGCAGCTCACGCTGGTTAGCATTACTCAACTCACCATTTATCGGTAGAAAATGCGAGCGTCCCCAGGATTTTTGAAACCCCCCCGAATTTATAAATGCCTTAGCATCGGGTGATTCTAGTAAGGCCTTTTCATGTTTGGATAAGGGAGCATTAGATTTTGGATCGATCGAGTCATGAATAGATTGTAACTGTACGTTTTCAGCTTGTGCTGCATCTTTTTTAGATTGGATGGTGACAGCAATTTCCTTAACCATAGGCTCTACTTTAGTTTTTAAGTTCTCTTTATTATCCCCTTCTGGTAGTGGACCTAATAGATACTCCATTCCATCGCTTGCTGTTTTTTCCACGTTGGCCAGTTTTTGGTTCGCCACCTCCAGTTTGGCTGCGTGCCCCCCCCCGGTGCTAGCGGATGAGACTAGCTCTACACCTAGCTTTGCACTTGGTAGCTTTGAACTAAACACAGCCGAATTGAGCTTCGATTGTAATTGTTGAGCATGGCTATTATTTAGATTTTTCTCCAAATTTATATTACTGCCATGATTGCTAATATCTTTGGCTGGAATCAAACTTTTTAAATCTTTAGTGCCCGACAACACTGCACTTCGCTGAATATTTGCCAACATTAGCTTTCCATTTTTTTCAGCAATGTTTCCCATTTTCTCTTCACAATGTTTGCCTTGCTCATTAGACCCGACATGAATCTGGTGTGAGTCGATGGATTCATGGCTAGATGAGGATTGGCTAAGAACCGGATGACTAACTTTAGAAACGTCGTGAGAAACCTCTAAAGTATTTTTTGGTGTATGTGCGACTTCAGCATTTTGCTTTTCTTCGGCTTTTACTTCTGAATGCTCTAAATGACCAATTGGACTCGCCTCTTGTTGTTTATAACTATAATCACTATTATGCAATTCCATAAAACAACCTATGTAATGCAATAAATTAGACAGACCCATACAATAATTATACATAAAAAATATTTTATTATATATTAATGCTGCAAAAAAATATTTTATGCGTGTAAAACTGTGTTTTATAATTCTTGTGATGACTTAGAGGTACAACGCGATTGAGGTAATTGCAGAAGTCGGCCTTGTTCACCTTTACGGTCAGAATTTCGGTCGGACGAAAAAGGTCGGATGTCGTGGTTTGTGACGAGGGCATAGCGCCAGCTATGTCCGAGGAGCAAAACGCGACAGACGATCCTTTTGCAGTCGACCGAAAACTGACCGCAAAGGTGAATAAGGCCCAGAAGTCTCGTGCTACATACACCATCAAATAACACGCGCGCAGCGAACGAAGAGCGGTCGCAAGCGATCCAAGTAACAAGGAAAAACGTTCAGAGGACTTCTGTAATTACCTCTCAGGGTCCTTTCCTAAACCGCATCAAATGTGACTTTTTTTTTAAACACCAAGCCGTAAAGAAGAACTCATGTTAAAAAACCTTGCATGAGAGGTTCTTTGCGTCTTTCTGTTAAAATTTTAGATTCACCTTTCCTGAGACATCAGCTAGACTGCAAATATTATGACGCAAGGCATCGATCTATACTATTCCTACCAAGGCGAAGGCGAACCGGTCATTGTCATTCATGGCGGGCCGGGCCTAGACCACACCTATCTCAACGAAGTCTATTTACAGCTAGCTAAGCAATTCGGCGTTGTCTGTTATGACCAACGTTGTTCGGGTGAGTCTGGGGGCAACCCAACTCTTGGAACGATCACTTTAGGAACTTTTCTGCATGATTTGGAAGCCCTGCGTAAAGGCCTAGGATTTGAGACTGTTCATATTCTGGGGCATTCATGGGGCGCCTTTTTGGCCATGATCTATGCCTGCCGATTTCCTGATCGGGTGAAGTCTGTGGTCCTAATGAATCCCTCACCGGCCACCTATGAAGGCATGCGAGAACTCGCTGTCAATGTCCAGAAACGGCATAGCCCTGAAGACCGCGAGGCACTGGCAAGACTATCCATTTCTGAGCCATTTCTTTTTGGTGAAGTAGAACCAGTGAACACCTTTATGACACTTTGGTTTAAGGCCTATCTGGCAGACCCTTCTCGGGTCAATCTCTTGGATTTCCGCCTAGCCCCTCGTACAGCCAAGAATTGGGCGCGCATAAACAGCTACATGCTGCGCCAGCTTGGCGCCTTCGATGTCAGAAGGGAACTCGCACAAATCTACGCGCCAACACTAGTGATTTCAGGCAGCAAGGATATTATTCCCGAATATTGCGTCGAGGATATTTTAATAAATATCACCACGTCGCGGAAGAAACTCATTGAAGGCACAGGCCACTTCTCTTTTCTCGAAGCTCCCGATCAGGTCTATCCAGCCATCACGTCGTTTTTGAAGAGCATCATATAGGGCTCAAAAAAATACTGACCCCTTTACATCTATTCTTGAGGGAGCCAATAGTATCCTAGCTCCTCCAATTCATAGTAAATCGTGTTCTGCATGTCCATAGGGTCGTTTTCACTAGCGTATGAGCCGGAGTGTTTGGTTATTTCTATTCCTGTCTCCGGGAGAGGCTGTCCTTCCTCAAAATTTCCCGTCCAAGCGGTGCCATCTGCCCGTTCTATGGCTCCAAAGCCATGAGCCAAGCCATTTTTGAATTCTCCAAGATAGGTACTCCCATCTAAAAGCTCTAGCCTCCCGATGCCATCCATGATTCCGTTTCGAAACGCTCCGTTGTAAATTCGTCCATCCGTCAGTACAACCGAAGTTTGGTAGCACCCACGAAAGAATGGCCCTGTATAGGTTTCGCCATTCCGAAAAGTAAGGGTTCCTTCATCCCCATGAGGCTCGCCATTTTCAATCGGACCGGTGTATGTCATTTTGTCTGGATAGGTGATTGACCCAAACCCTTGGACTTCACCGTTTTTGAATTGGCCCCTTTTAACGGTCCCATCGAAATAGGTTAGCTTACCTTTACCATTAGGATGGCCATTAGCAAACATCCCTTCGTATACCCTACCGTCGCGATACCTTAACCGACCTTTACCAGCGGATTGGCCATCGGCAAATGCCCCATCATAGACATCTCCATTGAGATAATTTAGAGTACCTGCACCGTTAGGCTTGCCAGCCAAGAACTCCCCAGAATAGGTGTTTCCATTAGGGAAAGTCAGGATCCCTCTAAGGGGAAGACCATTCAGCCAGCTGCCAAAGAAATGTGTTTTTTTATCTGCCAAAAGCTGTTCTCCCATACCACAAGGACGCTGGGATCGAAACTCACCCTTATACCAGGTTCCATCGGGATAGGTCAGCATGCCATCAACAATAAAGTTATTCACAAACATTCCTTCAAAAGTTTGTCCTTGGTCTTTCCACACACCATACCCGTGGTATTCGCCTTGATCAAAATTACCTTGGTATACACTGCCATCAGCGTGGATAAGCGTTCCCTGACCATGAAACTTTCCATTTTCTATTGATCCCTCATAGGTGAACTTGTTAGGAGAGATGACCTTGCCTTTAACGAAAACGCCGTTATTGAAATAACCTTCACATTCGAATCCATCGAGATCTGTTAGCTTTCCTTGACCCTCGATGCGATTGTTTAACAATCCTCCAAGATACCTCTGTCCATTTGGAAGGATCTTGAGACCATAAGCGATTGCGCCGTCCTCTAAACGTTTCTTAAGAACTCTGGGTTGGGGCTTTGAACGTACGGCTACAGATCCAATAGACCTAACCCCTTTTCCCTGGTATGTTTGTTCTGGACTTTCCGCACCCTCCAGAAACCTTAACCATGACTCGTATTCGGCTCCTGGGCTATTCGCAGGTTGAAGCCTATTCGTCTTAGGTGCTTCTACGGGTTCTGTCGCGAGTACACAATCCCTTAACACTTGTTGCGGGCATTTTTGTTCTGGCCTGGTCTCAAATTTATACTTGTGCTGCATAGAAATAAACTTTAACGCTTGTTTGTATGTTTGTTTTGGCGTATTCGCAGGTTGAGGCCCCGGTATTACAGGAATAAACTCTAACACTTGTTCCTGGTATTTTCTTCCTGGGCTATTTGTAGATTGGGCCCCTTGCGCTAAAAGCGCATTGATATCCCAAATGTCTAGTGCGCGAATTTTTTTAATCGTTCCATTGCTACAAAGGGCATCAATGCTCCCACACAACACACCTGCGCGATAACGCCCCCCTTTGTATGCGATATATTCAGGCATGGCTTTGGGCGGCATCATGCGCCAGCCAGAAATGGCCTTCATCCCGTCCCTATTTGGGCCCTCGATGGCATAACGGGTTCCATGTGGGTCAATTAATTGTCCAGGCCCAAGAGGATGACTTTCATCGTCGACGCATCCGTTGTAAACGAATCCACCATTCAAGGTAAGAGAGCTTGTAAAAGCTGAGCTTTGTGTTAAATCTATGCAGGAGTGCTGCATTGGGTTAGCAGTGTCTTGCGGAGGCCCACTTGGGATTAGTCCCTGCACCACTTGCAGATCGCTCGGAAGTTTTGGCGGCAAATTTCTTAGTGCCGCATTAACCTCATTAACACCTTTTGAACCAGAGACATTACTAATATCCATAAAAACCTCTAATTATTATGCATATACTATTTATACAAAAAACCAAATTACACAAAAAACCATATAAAGTACACTCTAATCTAGAATGTGATTGATTCACAACGGACAAGAAAACCAACACGAAAACATTGATAGGTGAAGCATAGTGTAGATACAACTAAAATGGACTTTAACAGGATGCGCAGGCTCGCTTCGCGGCATGATATGCAGGATCACTCCCACCATCTTCAGAGTCATAGGTTTAACTTTATTTTAAACAATTAATAGGATAGGGTTGGAATACACACCGGACAAGCTATTCCTGAGGGGGCCAATAGTATCCTAGCTCCTCCAACTCGTAGTAAATCGTGTTCTGCATGTCCATAGGGTCGTTTTTACTAGCGTATGAGCCGGACTGTTTGGTTATTTCTATTCCTGTCTCCGGGAGAGGCTGTCCTTCCTCAAAATTTCCCGTCCAAGCGGTGCCATCTGCCCGTTCTACGACTCCAAAGCCATGAGCCAAGCCATTTTTGAACTGCCCAAGATAGATACTCCCATCTAAAAGCTCTAGCCTCCCGATGCCATCCATGATTCCGTTTCGAAACTCTCCTTTGTAAATTCGTCCATCCGTCAGTACAACCGAAGTTTGGTAGCGCCCACGAAAGAATGGCC
The DNA here is from genome assembly GCA_963713615.1 of uncultured Chlamydiae bacterium. GTDB lineage: Bacteria > Chlamydiota > Chlamydiia > Chlamydiales > JAJFMA01 > CAMFKD01. The sequence continues at coordinate 3,785,033 of CAVQMM010000001.1, read as the reverse complement.
CTGTATAGGTTTCGCCGTGCCGAAAAGTAAGGGTTCCTTCATCCCCATGAGGCTCGCCATTTTCAATAGGACCCGTGTATGTCGCTTTGTCAGTATAGGTGATTAACACAACCCCTTGGACTTCGCCGTTGTTGAATTGGCCCGTTTTAACGGTCCCATCGAAATAGGTTAGCTTACCCCAACCATTGGGTCGGCCATTAGCGAATATCCCTTTGTACACTCTCCCGTCGTGGTATCTTAACCGACCTTTACCATCAGGTTGGCCATTGGCAAATGTCCCTGCATAGACATCTCCATTGAGATAGTTTAGAGTACCCGCGCCATTGGGCTTGCCAGCCAAAAACTCCCCAGAATAGATATTTCCACCAGGGGAAGTCAGGATGCCTCTAAGGGGAAAACCATTCACCCAGCTGCCAAAGAAATGTGTTTTCTTATCTGCCCAAAGCCGTTCTCCCATACCCCAAGGGCACTGCCTTCGAAACTCACCCTTATACCAGCCGCCATTGGGATAAGTTAGCTTGCCCTCAACAATAAGGTTCTTCACAAACATTCCTTCAAACATTCGTCCTTGATCTTTCAACACACCAGGGCCCTGGAATACGCCTTGATTGAAATTGCCTCGGAATCCGCTGCCATTAGGCTTGATAAGTGTTCCCTGACCATGAAACTTTCCATTTTGCATTGACCCCTCATAGGTGGTCTTATCAGGATAGCTTACCTTGCCTTTAACAAAATTACCGCCTTTGAACTCACCGGAACATGCGAATCCATCGGGTTGGGTTAGCTTTCCTTGACCCTCGAAGCGATTGTTTAACCATCCTCCAACATATGTCTGTCCATTTGGAAAGTTCTTGGAAACTGTGACGTTGCCATTTGGCTCCACATGGTTCGGAACTGGATTCACTGGTTTAATTGCTTGTTGGGTCAGCGGCGTCTTAGGAAGCGGCGTCGGTCTTGTGAGGGGTTGAACAATCCTTTTCTCCTTCCAAATAGAACTGGCCCTAATGCTCTTGGTGCCTCCATTGCTACAAAGAACCTGAAGGCGCCCTTCAAGCTCATTTGCAACAAAGTATCCACCCGAGTATGCGATATATAATGGCTTTGCATTAGGCGGCATCATGCGCCAGCCCGTATCTGGAACTCTTCGACCTGGATCTTCAGCCTGAATCAAATACTTTTTTCCATTTGGGTGAACTAATTCTCCAGGTCCAATAGGATTTTTCTTGTCATCGACCTCCCCTTGATAAAGAAATTCCCCTCGCAAGGAGATGGAAGATTTAACAATTGAGCTCTGTGTTAAGTCTGTGCAGGGTTGCTGTTTCGGATTTGCTGTATTTTGCGTAGGCTCATGTGGAAACAGCTGGGCCTGCGTCACCTGGAGGCCGCTAGGGGGCATGGGCTGAGACATGGCCTGTATGCCTCTAAACGCTACATTAGATCTGCTTGATTCACTAGTACTATTTGAACAAGAAAAATGACTAATATTCATAAAAACCTAATTAATATAACTTTATTGGTATTATATTTTATACAAACAACACAATAAAGTAAATATTAATTTAACGTGGGGAATTGCCCTTGTTGACTAGCTGGGTAATCATAGAGATATGGACGAACTGGACTGATTGGCGCAATTTCCAATGTGGCGCCCATGGAATGACTGCGCCACAAAGGATTGTTTTTCATGAGGTTGTGTGGGTGAAGGTCCATCCGCAGTCATGGAATGACTGCGCCACAGAAGATTGTTTTTCATGAGGTTGTGTGGGTGAAGGTCCATCCGCAGTCATGGAATGACTGCGCCACATAGGAAATTGCGCCAGCCAACCTTTTGAGTCACATGGAATCAAACTTGCTACTTTCGGATAATAACTTCTTTATTACCTTTGCTTGAAAATCAATTACCAGCTGACTCCTCGCTCTTTGAGGACCTGCTGAGCCTGTGCTAATCCCCGCTTGGCAGCTTCGCGGTATAGTTTAAGAGCCTCTTGATAATCGGGCTCTACACCCCAACCCGCCTCATACATGCGACCTAGATTGTACAAACCGAACTCGTCTTGCTGGTCAGCAGCTTTACGATACCAATAGATCGATTGCTGATAGCTTTGCGGAACACCCGTACCCATTTCATACATCGTGCCTAAATTGCTCTCACCACGCGAATTGCCGTGTTCCGCGCTACGGCGATATAGCGAAGCAGCCCTTTCTGGATCCTTAGGAACACCCAATCCACCCTGGTACAAACGACCAAGATTGTTTTCGGCCATAGCAAAGCCCTGCTCAGCAGCAGCTTCATAGAGTTTTATGGCTTTAGAATAATCCTGAGGTACTCCTGTTCCCTGCTCATACATACGTCCCAAATTATAAGAGCCAAAGGAATCTTGCTGAGCTGCAGACTGGGCATACCACTTAGAGGCCTCTTCGATATCCTGAGGCACACCAGCACCAACTTCAAACATGGCACCTAAATTGCTCTGCGCTCGAGCATTACCATGGTTGGCAGAGCGACGATACCATTCAGCAGCTTTAGCGTCATCCTTGTCAACTCCCCAGCCATATTGATAGAGACGTCCAAGGTTATTCTGCGCATCATCGAGATCCTGCTCAGCAGCACGTTGATAGAGGTCTACAGCCTTAGCAAGGTCCTTCTCAACACCAACACCAGACTCATAGAGGCGTGCTAGATTGTACTCGCCAAAGGCATCGCCTTGTGATTCGGCCTTGCGATACCAAGCCACTGCGGCTTGGCTATCTTGAGGGACTCCCTCACCAAGCTCATACATGGTTCCAATATTGCTCTGTGCTCTGGGATCACCAGCATCAGCAGCGTGACGATACCACTCTACTGCCTTATGGGGGCTCTTTTCCATACCCCAGCCAAATTGATAGAGACGTCCCAAATTGTTTTGCGCAACAGGTAAACCCTGCTCGGCAGCTTTCTCATACCATTTAGCCGCCTGCGCCAGGTTCTTGCTGGTACCTTCGCCATTTTCATACATCCAGCCTAGATTGTATTGGCCGAAGATGTCACCTTGTTCAGCGGCCTTCTGATACCAATATAAGGCTTTATGTAGGTCCTGAGGAACACCTCGTCCAGTTTGGTACATTGTGCCCATGTTATTTTGAGCTATGGATAGCCCCTGCTGAGCTGCTTTATCATACCACTTTGCCGCTTCGCTTAGATTTGGGGCATCGATCCCCCAGCCGCGCTCATAAAGCGTTCCCAGATTATTTTGGGCTTCAGCAATACCTTGATCTGCGGCCTTTGTATACCAACTCAAGGCTTGCTTGTAATCAATCGGAACGCCTTCCCCATAGACATACATGTAGCCCAAAGCTTTCTGCGCTGGTGCATAATCACGCTCTCCAGCTTTCTGGTACCATTTGGCGGCCTCATGAAAGTCCTGGATAACACCTTCACCGAAGTAATATCTGTCGCCGATTTCAAACCAATTGACAACCTCAGCCTCACCTTTTGGATCAGCCTTTTTAGAGACAGCTGCTGGAGAGTCCTCATCAGCCGTTAGCACAATTTCGAAGGTGTCATCATTATCCAGCGCATCGCTTGCTAGAGCTTTCTTAACGGCATCAGGCTTTCCCTTTTTGTCATTCTTGTCCTGATCATCCTCATCGTCGTCATCATCATCATCGTCATTATCATCGTCATCGTCATTATCATCTTCATTATTGTCCTTGTCCTTATCCTGCCCTTTGTCTTTTACATGATCTTTGTCGGACTTGGCCTTATCGTCATCATCATTGTCATCATTATCGTCATCATCGTCGTCGTCATTATCATTGTCAGAATTCTTTTGCTTGACGTCCTCGCTTTTTTTCGGATTCTGACTTCCAGCTGGCTCTGATGCGGTGATACGATTAGTTGGATTATTCGCACGCCCGGTTGGCTTTAAGAGGGCATTGCGTGAGCTACCCTGCCCCCCAATTTGACCGGCTTCAGCGACATCTGGAGCGTTAACTAGAACAATTGATGATTCTGATATCCCCCAGGTAGCCTCTACAGCCTCATCAACTACTACCCCGAACAAAACAATGGCGCTGCAGGCCATCCAAGGCATGTTCTTCCTGGAAATTTCGCTAAACAACATAAAAACGACCTCATCTTGCAGATCATACACGGCGATATGATAAAACGTTATCCGATCACCAACTTGTATAATGAAAAGGCAATGACAAGCAAGTGTTTTGTTGAAAAAGGCTACAAAGAAACACGTGCTAGAACGTCGTTAAAAACTTGCCGAGCGGCCTGATGCGTGATAAGTTGCTCTGCAGCACCGACGAAAACCCAGCGACATTCGCTAACCTCCTCCTCCTGCGGTTGAGGGATTCCACTAGCCGCGGCAACGAAATAGGTGACGGTTTTATGCGTTAACACGGAGTCGCGATAAAGCTCATAGTGTTCAACAAAGGAGAGGTCGGATAGAAAACGAGAGATTTTCAATCCGGTTTCTTCACGAAATTCGCGGATGGCACACTGCTTAGGGTCTTCGCCAGCTTCTATGCGCCCTTTGGGAAAAGACCAGTGCCCTTGATTATGCAATACGAGCAGCACCTGCCACTGGCTCTCTTGCTTTCTAAAAGCAATAATCCCGTAAGAACTCTCTTCAGCCACGCTTTATCCTTCAAAAGCACCAAACAAGATGGCCGCATTATGGCCTCCAAACCCGAAGGAATTGGAAAGGGCAACCTTTACTTTCTTATCGATAGCTTCTTTAGGAATATGTAAATCCGCGCCAACTTCGGGATCTTCCTGGTTGAGCGTAGGATGCAGCTTGCCTTCCATGATGGCTTTAACGCAAACAATAGCCTCGACGCCGCCAGCTCCGCCGAGGAGGTGACCAATCATCGATTTTGTAGCATTCAGGGAGATCTTGTTGAGGTCAGGGAAGACTTGGCGAATGCCTTGAATCTCTGCTACATCGCCTTGTGGCGTAGATGTGGCATGAGCATTAATATAGTTAACATCCTCGGCATTGACACGCGCATCTTTCAAACCATTTCGCATGCATAATGCAATACCAGCTCCATCAGGACGAAGCTCGGTGATATGATGGGCATCGCAAGAATAGCCACCGCCAAGATATTCGGCATAAATCGGTGCGCCGCGTTTTTTGGCGTGTTCCAAGCTTTCAAGCAAAACAATACCGGCCCCCTCACCCATGACGAAACCATCACGACCGCGGTCCCAAGGACGCGAGGCTCCTTCGGGATGCTCATTTCGGCGAGATAGCGCTCTGCAGGAGCAGAAACCCGCTAAACCAGCGATATTGATCGGAGCTTCTACACCACCACAAAGCATGAGGTCAGCATCGCCATTACGAATATGGTTAGCCGCAGCATTAATCGCGTAGTTACCTGTTGCGCAGGCGCTCGAAATGCAGTAGTTAGGCCCCATAAACCCAAGATCAATGGCTAAGAGGGCTCCACCCATATTCGTCAAGGTATATGGAATAAAAAAGGGCGATATTTTTGTATGGCCGCGATCGAAGAGTGTTTTGATATTATCGAGATAGACGGACATCCCGCCCATACCGGAACCGATGAGAACGCCACAGCGCTCTTTATCGAATTTTTCTAGCGCTTCTGCGTCGATATTTCCATATTTCAACGCTTTTTTGCCTGCTACGATGGCATAGGCCATGTAGGTATCGATACGGCGGCGAAGCTTTTTGTCGACAAAACCCTCGTCGTCAAAGTTTGGTATGCTAGCAGCAAACCGAGTCGGATATTCGTCACAGGGAAAACGGTCGATCGGTACAACACCACTCTTCCCTGCTAATAATGTATTATAAAAGACGTCAACGTCGTTGCCAAAGCAAGAAACCACTCCCAGTCCCGTTACGACGATTCGCTTCCTATCCATAAGTCTCCAAAAGGTTGCTAATTACCATTTACTGCTAAATGACCTACTGCGCTTTGATGCCTTTTTCCAGGAGAAGTTGCTGAACAAGTGCTACCTTGTCTCCTTGGATCTCTATTACCCCATTCTTTACTGTTCCACCACCACCGGTGCGTTTCTTAAGAAATGAGGCCAATTCCTTTAGTTCTTCTACCTCACGGCTGAGGTTCAATACCACTGTGACTACTGTCTGATTGCGTTTCTCAGTCCGCACTTTAACAGGCCGCCCGGAGGTTTTGGCACGTTCCGGTTCAGAGGGTACCCACTGACCACCTATGGTGAAGGGCATTGCCATATACTCCTAGAAGAAACCGTCATCTTCCTGGTCTACAGCATCATCCTCGATGGCAATATCGACGATTTTGCCTTCACGCCACATCTCTTCAAGAGCATACTTCTCGCGCACCTCAGGTTTGAAGAGGTGTATGATAACGTCACCATAGTCTACCACAAGCCAATCATCGCTTTCACCTTCTAGGTGAAGGGGCTTTTTCTGCAACTTATTTAACCGTTCCAAAATCTCACCAGAGATAGCTTTCAGGTGTCGCTCCACTCTTCCTTCAGCGATAATGAAGTAGGAAGTAAGGGTAGAAACATCCTGAACATCTAAGACTAGAATGTTAAAGCCCTTTTTATCGTGTATTGCCCTGACGATTTCCGCTACGGGGGATGTCGTCTCTTTTGTCATTTAAAACCTAATTGAAAAGAAGGTGGCCTTCTTTCAGGGCCTATAATCGGGTACGCCTTACAAGAGCACGCGCCTGGGAATCCATCCATAACCAGCAAGTTCAAGATGGACCATCTAAAAGCGTAAAGTATAAATGATGGGCGCAAATGTAGTCTACCACTTTTAAAGGGATTAGATGTCTATAGTACAGCCCCTTGGAAAGACAGCGACGTATGTCGGTACTACTGATGTCGAGGAGAGGGATGGTTGTTTTGCCTTTCTCTAGGGCAGCAAGAACCACAGGGCTAGCCGAACCATTGGAAAGTTCATCGCACCCAAAGCGACAACCCACCAGTGGTGGGGCCAAGGCAATAATTTCTTCAGGCTCGCGCCAATCAGCAAGATGCTGCGCTGTATCCGTGCCTAGCAACAGACGCAGCTGCCGCGGTTGAGGGCGCTGCTGCTCCATCGCGACGAGTTCGCGCAGCGTTTCTACAGTATAGGAAATCTCTTGCCGGGCACATTCGATGTCTAATACGTGACAATGAGGGACGCCTTCGATGGCCAGACGCGTCATGGCTAGGCGATGCTCGGCAGAGCTCGTCTCTTGCCGTTGCTTAAACGGATTAGACCATGCCGGGCAAAACCAGACTTCCTCCAGGTCGTGCGCCTCCATGATCCTAACGGCAAGGTTAATATGGCCAAAATGCGGAGGATCGAAGGTTCCTCCTAGGATGCCCACCTGTGGTATAGCTTTGGAAGTAACCGTCACAATGAGAAGAGTATCTCCCTATATTTAGGCAAGGTCCATAGCTGATCATCGATGAGCATTTCCAGGTCATCGGCGACAGCGCGCAACTTATCTCCTTTGGTGACGACTTGATCACAAAAAGCTTTAGCTCGCTTGGAAAGAGTTTGGGAGTGCTGGGCTTTATTGCGAGAGATCTCGAGTTCGCGAGCAGCGATAGAACCTTTTTCAATCAGCTCATTGACACGCTGCAGTAAACCTCTCTGTTCTTCGAAGTGTCCTTTCTTGCCAAGTACCTCGCTACAATGCGAAATACTGCTGGCGAGTTCCTTCTGAAAACGCAGGCTTGCAGGAAGAACATAGGTGGCAAAGAGTTCAACCATCAGCTTAGACTCAATGTCAATATGGTGACCATAGGTCTCCAGGGCGACCTCATAGCGACTAGCGAGCTCTTCCTTAGACAGGACACCCTTGAAGACCTGCACAGTTTTTGGGTCTATAAGCTGTTCAAAGGCATCAATGGACTTCTCAATATTGGGCAGATGACGGCGCTTCGCTTCCTTAGCCCAGGCTTCGCTATAGTTATCCCCGGAAAAGCACACATCTTTAGAAGCTTTCAGATACTTACGCAATACCGGCAACAAGACATCATTGAAGAACGCTGGCGTGGGATGTGCGGGGACCTTACCAGCCTTCTCGACTTCATCAAGAATGCTGATCAAGCTCTCAGCCACAATGCTGTTGAGTGTAGTTACCGCGAAAGCGGGGTTGGCACTACCGCCGACAGCACGAAACTCAAATTTGTTGCCTGTGAAGGCGAAAGGAGAGGTTCGATTGCGGTCGCTGTTGTCCTTAGGCAATCCAGGTATTAAGGGCACGCCCAAGTCATAGGCAGCTTTTTTTCCGGACTTATGCTGGCCACCCTTGATGATGGTCTCTATAAGGTTATCTAGCACCTCACCCAAATACACCGACATAATAGCTGGGGGAGCTTCGTGTCCACCAAGGCGCAAATCATTAGAAGCCGACCCTACAGAGGCTCGCAGTAGCGCGGCATGGCTATGCACAGCGTGCAATACCGCCGTCACCATCACCAAGAAGTGCCAGTTATTTTCTGGGGTATCCGTGGGATTGAATAGATTAATCCCCGTGTCGGTCGCTAAAGACCAGTTAGCATGCTTTCCAGAGCCGTTCAAACCTGCAAAAGGCTTTTCATGCAGGAGGCAGGTAAGCTGATGCCTCCCAGCTACCTTGCGCATGATCTCCATGAGCAGGATATTATGATCCGTAGCCACCGCTACACGCTCATAGACAGGAGCAACTTCATGCTGGGCAGGCGCAACCTCATTGTGACGTGTCTTGACTGGGATACCCAGTTCAAAAGCCTGGGTCTCAAAGTCGTCCATGAAGCTTAAAACGCGCTCTTTAACGGCTCCAAAGTAGTGATCCTGCAGCTGCTGACCTTTTGCGGAAGGTGCGCCAAAGACGGTTCGACCCGCCAAGGCCAAGTCTGGACGAAAATCTCGCAGGGTACGGTCGATGATAAAATATTCCTGTTCAAAACCCAACGTACAGAAAACGGTACGCGCTTCGATTCCTGTCATCTTGAGCAGGCGTAGGACAGCATCGCACAGTTTTTTTTCTGATCGCAACAGAGGAAGCTTGTGATCGAGGGCCTGACCATTCCACGAAAAGAAAACAGAGGGCACGCACAGAGTGACCCCAGAAGGTGTTTTCCAGACAAATACCGGAGACGAAGGATCCCAACCTGTATAGCCGCGTGCCTCAAAGGTACTGCGTAGGCCTCCGGAGGGAAAAGAAGAAGCATCTGGTTCACCCTGAAGGAGCTGATGCCCCACAAAGCGCTCAATGACTCTATCGGGAGAATGCCAATCGATGAACGCATCATGCTTTTCGGCTGACATACCCGTTAAAGGCTGAAACCAATGGGTATAGTGAGTAGCCCCCAGTCCGATGGCCCAATCCTTCATGGCCCCTGCGATGACATCGGAATTTTCCGTTTTTATCTTTTCCCGGCCTTCCATAGCGTTGATGACATTCTCATAGACACTAGGGGGAAGCATACGCTGCATGACCGATCGATTAAAGACATGTGCTCCAAAGCTATCGGCGGGATTCTGGCGTTCCTTACCATTTTGGCTCGAATGATTGGTCGAACGATTACTGATGACCTCTAGGGCCTTCGTACGTACATTCATGACTTTCTCCTCCCAGAGGGTGTTTACAAAGTTGGAGTCGGCACAATTCGAATTCTTTTCGCACAGGAACCGCTGTCAAACCCTCTTAACAAACTAGATGACTTCCCAACCCTGTTGTCTTGATACAGCTCGCAGGGTCTTATCGGGGTTGACAGCGACAGCTTTGCCTGCAGCCTTAAGAAATGGCAAATCCAGAACACTATCAGAGTAGACAGTGGCCGCATCGAGGCCAACTCCTAAATCTTCTACGAGAGCGCTTAAAAGAGTCGCTTTTTCTTCGCCCTGAAGAACGTCCTTAATGGTTTCAAAAGCCCCACAACTATTCACCGCATAGCGTGAGGCCCGCCAATGATGCACTCCAAGCCTGCGCGCTATCGGTGCCACCAGAAAATCCGGCGAGCTGGAAAAGATGGCGGTAACATGCTGCTCTTGCTGTGCAAGACGTAGACGTTCTACCGCTGGAGCATAAAATAAGGTGTGCAGATACTCGTCTAAGAAGTCTTCCACATGCTGGATTACTTGCTGTCTAAGCCGCCCAGCGAATAGCTTCCGAAAAGATTTATGATGAAGTTCAAGCACCGGCATGCCAAAAAACTTATAACGTCCATAATAAGTAATTAGGGAGATCATAGTAAAAAGATTGAACACTTTCTTACGAAAAAGATAAGTGCCAAAACGAAAGCTGGCGTTGACAGTAATTAAGGTGTGATCCAGATCAAAAGCATCAACAAAAGCACCCACTGACCGACCTTCTTATATTTTGGCCTCTAGCTGCGTAATTTTCTCTTCAATCTCTCGGAGAGAGTGATCGGCCCGCTCGAGCCGCTCCTTTTCCAAGCGCTGCTGTTCGTGGTACTGCATTGCTTGTTCAAAGTCAAGCCCCGAAGAACCTAAGGTTTTACGGTAATGCTCTAACTGAGCCTTAATTTCCTGCCGTAGGGCAAGGCGTTCCTTATGGATCTCCCGCAACTGATTCAAGGTGTCTTGATCGTCCTGCGATAAATTCATTAGAGCCTGCGCACGCCGATCAGCAATTAAATCGCGTACGGGCTTAAGCTGCCGTTCGAGCTCCACACGCTCGGATCGAGAAATCGCTTTGTCGGTCAGTTCGGCTAGAATGGCATCGCGTTCAATGGTGATCGCTTCGACAGTCTGAGAAGAGTCGCCATTAAAGAGCGCTTCGATACGCTCGCGAAGTGATATTACTTTGGCACGGCGTGCCTCTTCCTTCTGTTGCTCACCTCTCTTACGGTCTGCCTCGCCCTGACGAACCTTGTCTCTAATCGGCTTGCCAGCTTCTTGTAGCTTTTCGCGAAGTTCAAAGACTTCCTCACGACCTAGCTCGACGGAACGCATCTCGCCACTAATAGCATCGAGTTGCTTGTTAGCTTCGTTAATGGACAGGGTACCGGCTCCAAAGGCTTTAGAGACCTCTTCAATTTTCTGAAATAATGCATCAAAATGCTGACGATACTGCGCCTTTTTCTTGACACGCTCTTTCTTGCGTTCTTTCTCCAGAACTTTGAGCTTCTCCCAACACTCGCTCAGCTTCGTGCGTGTGAGTGTAAAGGAACGTGTATTAAGGGTGAGGACTTTGGCGACAGTCTGCAAGGCCTTGATCTCCTCTCGCAAGAAGAAGAGCGAATCCTCTGACTCAGGCGTAGAAAAATACTTGGTAACAAATGCTTCGATGTCGCTAATGAACGTGTCGCTAACTTCTCTGATGAGGTCTTTACGCCGAGGAAAAACACGGTCACCGGCTGCAGATAGCCTCTGAAAAAACTTGTTCTTCTGACGCACACGCATGTCTGTTTTGATCAGTTCTTTGCGCAGCACATTAATGCGTGTGGCTTCAGCGTTCAGCAAATGCAGCTCACGTTGCCGCGAACGATAGAACTCCTCGCGCTCCTCCACAGTCGCACTTCTAGCCCCAAAATCGACTTGTGGAGCCTTCTCCAGACGTTCTTGGAAGGCTTCCAATTCGTCTTCCAAGGCCTTAATAGCGATCTCAATCTGCTCCACAGCAAAGGCTGTCTGCTCATCGAGGATCTCTTTAAGTCGACGGGCTTCTTTGGTCAACTCAGTATATCGCCCCCATAACTGAAGGCGCAAAGCTGGTGTGACGTTTTCTTTGAAATACTCCAAAGCAAGCTTACGCAGCTCCCAGAAAGTCTTGAAATGGGGTGCTCCTGTCTGTGCAATAGACTGCTCCATCAGCTCAATGGTGCGCTCCACCTTAGCATCGATATTGTCGCACTTGTTGATCTCAACCAACGCAGCTTCCAACCCCACACTATCGCGCCGTTCAGATCCTCTGGACGCATCACCGCCTTCGTCAGCAGACGTCTCCTCGGAATGCCCAGAACCTTCATGCACAGTGGGGCTTGAGGCTTCCTCACGCGACTCGTCTGGTCCGGGCTCTACAGCCGGATTGGGGTTTTCTTGCTCTGCTGGGGGGGTCGCGTCTAGTTCACTCATCGCACAGAAGTCTTTCGTTAAAGGCCTAAGATATAGGAAGAACCATTGAGCCACAGGGAGGATGGTCTATTGAAGGCATTGTAGAAGAGGATTCTTTTTCGGTAAAGGATTTTTGGGAGGAAAGAGGTTTTCATAACCTTCTTTGCAGTGACCCATTTCGGATTAGCAATTATGCGAGAATACTCTTCTGAGAAATTTCCGATTCACCAAGCCAATAGCAAAAAAGGGCCTTGTTCACCTTTACGGTCAGAATTTCGGTCGGACGAAAAAGGTCGGATGTCGTGGTTTGTGACGAGGGCATAGCGTCAGCTATGTCCGAGGAGCAAAACGCGACAGACGATCCTTTTGCAGTCGACCGAAAACTGACCGCAAAGGTGAATAAGGCCCAAAAAAGAGAAACCGGTATTCTCATCAACGGAGTAAAATCATTCTTAGCCATCACAGGACCTGAAACATCATCTCTTTGTACTGGTTGGGATCGAGATCGATCGGGCACCGCTCCTAAAAACCTTAACAAATCTACACATTTATCGTTGTAGGCCTAGTTAAGGACGCCAACCGAGCAGTTGTGTTGACGGATTCACCAGCCGGAATCTCACCGGCAACATCCGGGATGGGCTCTATCACGCATGCTGGCTTAGAGCATGAGGATCGATTTTTTTTCGCCCGGAAGTGTGCTGCATGCACGGTTTTAAACCTTCTATTGACGATTCCCCAGGTATGCCATACGTGTTTATCCCGATTCCTCTCGGGTAGGGACAAAGCGACATGGCTTCCTTTGCCATCTGGTATTGAGTCCAGATCGCGAGGAACTCTTTCGGAGGCTCTAAGGGATCGGCGGCCTATGACCAGTGCGGCCGCATGATGGACTGACAATCCATATCTTTTTGCAAATTTGACGCGTCCTATGATTGAAGTATAGGCTGGATTCACTTCCATGACCTCTACGCCCAATCTCCAAGCTCGTGAGTTCAGGCCGCTTATGATGGTACTATAGGCTAGGCCTGAGAGCATTCGTGCCAGTTTGGGACTTGCGTGGTCTTTTAGCTCTGCTTTCTTTTTTTGAAAGTCGAGTTGTTCGATAACTAGGGGCTTGCCGGTACTTCTCGCAGCTTCCACAAGGTTAGCACAGGCATCGCCAACGATAGCTTGGATTTGGTTTCGACTTTTTCCATAGGTGTTTAGTGGAAGCGACTTCTTGGCGATAGGGTTGCCAAAGCGATCTGTTTCTGTGATGGCTAGATGATTCGCATTGATGTCGACGCCGATGACTCCCTGATGCTGTGAAGTGACTGTCTGGGGTTTCTGAACGGGCATGCTGATAAACACGCGCCATCCTTTTTCGTCGCGTACGAATCGATAGCTGAGAGCCACTCCACAATGGCTCGCTTCAGGACTTTTTGATGCCTGTAGTCGCTTTCTTTCCTCGCAGGATCTTAAAGCCTCCACAATGTTGTCATGGCCGTATTTAAAACGAATCGGGGGAAGCCATAAGTACTTTTCTTGCCCTGCCAGCGCGGATGGAAGGCGGAGTCGTAACCTTAGACTGCCCTCTTCTGTGAGCGTAGCCGTACAGGATTGGTTTCCACTGGATTCGTCTTTGGATCCGAGAAGAAAAAAGCTGTTGCTCCGCGACTGGCGCCACTCTGCAAGCCATTCCTCGTGACTTTGATAGCCATTTTCATGCAAGGCGAACTGAGCTCGAAATAGACGCTTCGATCCGAAGCATAGGGACACTTTTCCCGTCGCTTGATCCGCTTGGAGTTTCTCAAGACCACGTTTCAGATTCCCCAAGCGTCGCTTCTTTTGATGGAGCTTCTCGGAATTAAGTTTTCTCTCTTCCAAACGTGCAATGACCTTCTGAGCCGACGCTATTTTATCCCGGATTTCAGCAATCAGCCCCGGCCGTCTCTCTCGTATCGATCTCACTTTCCCCTCGATCTGAACACGAAGAGCATTGAAATGACGGGCGGTAATTTCATATTCCCGAATGTATCTTGCTTTAAGCTCACCAGGAGTCTTCCCTTTGCAGACATCTGCAAACAATTTACGTTCAAGCTTGGAAAACAGTTGCGCGCAAGCATCCAAAATGCTTGCAGAAGACTTATCCAGATTAAGCCGCATTTGGTATGTAAACGTTTTAGAGTCATCTTTAGACGGCATTAGCAGCCTTACTAAGTGCCTTAAGCAGCTTCTGATTTTTACGGCTTCTTGCGCCGTAAAGTCTTGCCGAAAACAGGGTGATGATTTCTAGCACGTCCTGGACGAGATCATCCTCGAAAGTCGTGTCTTCTTTAGCATTGATGATTACAATCTCCGTACCAAAGCTCTCACAAAGAGAAAAGATCAGTTCGGCCCCAAACCGCATCAGGCGATCTTTGTGTGTGATCACTAAACGGCCAACGATGCCAGAGCATATCGCTTTAATGAGCTTTTTTAAACCCTTCTTTTGATAATTCAATCCCGAGCCGAGATCCTCAATGACTTCATGGGTCCATCCATGAGCTGCACAAAAAGACTCTAACACCGCTTTTTGACAAACGAGGTCTTTTTTTTGATCATGACTCGAAACCCGCGCGTAACAGAGCGTCAAACCGTTAGAAACCTTAGAGGAGGTGGCTTTAGGACTAAATCCTTTTAGGCTAGACAATAGATAACGTCGGTGTCCCTTGGGTGTACGCTCAACCTGGATTTTGCCAGCAGCCTCCCAACGACGGAGTGTAGCCTCGTGTACGCCAAGTTCCTGAGCTGCTTTCTTGATACTCACCTTCATGCGCTAAAATCTATGCAATTTGCATAGAGTTGTCAAGAAATATATAGATTTTTGGCAGCTGCTGCCAACCCCCATCTTCTGCAGAGAAAAAATGAAAAATATATTTTGAACTGGGTCCAGTTCGAAGTAATTGCAAAGTTAACGGACAGGGAGTCTATAGTCGACGCTCGTTGGTGCATTCAGGTATTGGTATGTTTTGGCACCCACAGCGAAGGCTGCTATGGTCAGTGCTACTGCAGCCTTAGTAGATACAAATGCCCCAAAGACTGAGCCCGTAAAAAAAGCGTAGGGCAGCGCTGTTGTAACATACGATAATGCCACAATGCACTTATGAACTGTAGTGCGGGAGCATACCGGTCTGCAGCACGTAACAATCTTACCTGCTAGGGCCCACATAGAAAGACTCGTTGTGGTCGCCGCATAGAAGACACCTGCCACCACACCCGCCTCTAGAGATAATATAGCGTCGCCTACAAGACCCATCGCAGTTCCTTTTAATGTCGTACCGCCTTCTTGAAAAGCCATGCCAACATCAATTAACACCATGGCGGCAAAGCAACCGACAACCCCAGCTATAGCCAGCTTGACTGTTCGACGTGCTTCCAACTTGCCATAATCGACCAGTCCCTTCTCTGCAACTTCAGGGATAGGACGTTCCTGAGAACTTACATCCTTGCGATGACGTAGACCTTCATTTTCCATCGATATTTCAAACATTTACTAACTCCATTTATAATTTAAACTAAACTAAAATGAAATAATAGTAGATGTTTTACAAATAGTCAAACATAAAGATTAATAAACTTAACCAAACTAAAAAAGGCCACGAATTTCGAAAGGAAGACTACCGCCATTACGTTTTATCACATCAGAAGCCATCCAATGCTTCATAAGTCCGAGGCATTTGTAGGCAGCTAAACCGATAATCCCACCAATGATAGGGGTTACTGCAGCTATGGGTGGAGAGTCTTCTGCACCACAAACCAGATTTGCAGGGGCTTGTTGTATGGTAGCCACCCCACTAAATAGAGCTGCAATAAAGCCCATGGAGGTGATAGGAAAAGCCAACATAGTCATTGCTGGACGACAAGGTACATTGACCTCACGCAGCAACACTCCAGTAGAAATCAACGTTGCCATCCCAGTGATCACCAGCGCAACCTTCTGTGCGCGGTCCATGTAGGTGATCTGACGGCGGACTTGTTCTACTTCTGCCCCGCTGGGTCCTCCCAAAGCTGTGCGACATAGGATGCTTATACGATTGATAATGGTCGTGAAGGTTCGGTCTAATGCTAGCGCGATACCCTCGCTGAGAATGCGTTCAGCCGATCCTTTTATTGCAGCTAAATTCATGGCCCCTCCCCTTGTGAATGAGACAATGCTACCAATCAACGATTAAGGGAGAATAAAGAGTGGCTCTGGACAGAATGAACAAAAAATTACATAATACCGCCTCATTAACAACCAGGGGTTACTATGACAACTTTTGACCGCATCAGTTTTCAGGAAGGCCAGGACCTCTTCACCCACGCTCCATTAGAAGAGCTCCAAAAGCGTGCCATCGCAATCCGCAATGCCAAGAACCCTCCGAATAGGGTCACTTTTGTCCTAGACACCAACCCCAACTACACAAATATCTGCAATGCGGATTGCTCATTCTGCGCTTTTTATCGACACCCAGGCGCCAAGGATGCCTATGAGAAAAGTATCGATGAGGTCATGAAACACCTAGAATTTGCTCGACGCGCTGGGATAACCACCGTCCTTCTTCAAGGGGGCCTTAATGACAACCTTAAGCTCGACTACTATGTGGAGATCGTTCAGCGCACGCGACTAGAATATCCTGATATTCACCCTCACTTCTTTACGGCTCC
Organism: uncultured Chlamydiae bacterium; assembly: GCA_963713615.1. Taxonomy (GTDB): domain Bacteria; phylum Chlamydiota; class Chlamydiia; order Chlamydiales; family JAJFMA01; genus CAMFKD01. The sequence continues at coordinate 3,768,360 of CAVQMM010000001.1, read as the reverse complement.
TGAGTTGTGGAATTGTGCTAGAGTTTCCAATGTTTCTGTCCGAGAGGTCTTACAAGCGTTATGGGATGCTGGTCAGCGCACCATCCCTGGCGGTGGTGCGGAGATTGTTTCCGAGCGAGTGCGACTAGCGATTTCACCAAAAAAAATGACGCCAGGTGCATGGATGGAACTGCATCAAACAGCTCACGAGATCGGCTTCAAAACAACGGCGACGATGATGTATGGCCACGTGGAGGAGCCTGAGGATATCGTATTACACCTCGACACTTTGCGGCAGGCTCAAGATAAGATCCCTGGCTTTGTGGCTTTTGTCCCGTGGAGTTATAAACGTGACCGCACGGCTCTAAGACGTACGGTCAAGCACTGGGCAGGGATAGATGCCTATTTTCGCATATTGGCCTTCTCGCGCATTTATCTAGACAACTTTGATCATATCCAAGCTTCCTGGTTTGGCGAGGGCAAAGAAACAGGGATAAAAGCGCTTCATTATGGCGCGGACGACTTCGGCGGCACTATCTTGGAAGAGAACGTGCATCGTGCGACGGGATTTATCAATAAGACGGACCATCAGGGGATGTTGGACATGATCAGGGCGGCGGGCTTTGAACCCGTTCAGCGCCGCTCTGCATTGTACGATATCATCCGCACCTATGAAGGTATTGATAAAGTGGAGATGCCGGAGGCGGGACGAGTCCAAGAAGAAGATCGTGTCGCCATCCTCAGCCAGTGAGAGGGTGAGGAAAAGAGAGAGGAGGAGGAAGAGGAAGGAGAGGAAAGAGGAATTAGGATTTTTCACCGCCGAGGCGCCGAGACACCGAGATAGGAGAGAGAGAGGATTAGGAGAGATGTGCCGTTTGTGGGGCCTTGGGCAAAATTCTATCTAAGGGCCTCTTGAGAGATTATCGTTTTGGTTAAGCCCTTAGGCAAAATTTTGCCCAAGGCCCCACAAACGGCACAGGTGCTCATTTTTTGTTAAATTGAGGACCTGTTCGGTTACTGGTGGCTCTGGACAAAGTCCTGTCTAAGGCCTCTTTAGAATCGTATTCCTGCGGGAACCCTTAGACTGGATTTTGTCCAGAGCCACCAGTAACTGAACATTCTCTTCTAATCCTCTCTCTCCTATCTCGGCGGTAAAAACTCCTAATTCCTCTTTCCTCTCCTTCCTCTTCTTTCTTCTACCTACAGAAGCTCATAGTCTTTCATTACGAGCTCCATAACATTCTCGAAATCTAGGACATCGACATCCAGCCAACGATACATAGCCTCTTTCCTAAACCAAGTAAATTGCCTCTTAGCATAATGACGACTAGCCTGAAGAAAGCTCTCCACAAAATGCTGATAGTCCTGAGCCGTGCGTGGAGAGTCCAAATATTCCAGGGTTTGACGATATCCTATGGCCTGGCTAGCTGCCGTATTTTGGCGCAGCCCCAACTGATCCATCTTTTCGACTTCCTCAAGAAGCCCCATCTCAATCATCTTGTGGCAACGCTTCTCAATACGTCGATATAAAATGTCCTTGGGCCGATGCAAAAACCAGCAGCGAAAATCAAATTTTGTCTGGACACTGCGCCCTCTCCAGGGAATACTACTAACCCTTTTGCCAGTGATGGCTATGATCTCCAAGGCCCTAACGATCTTATGCTTATCGTTATGTGTGATGCCCTCAGCATAGATAGGATCAAGCTCGAAAAGCCTCTGATACATCACTTGCGGTCCTAGCAGAGCCATTTCAGCTTCTAGGATCGCGCGCACTTCAGGTGATGGTGGTGGCCCAGCGGGTGGGCCATAGATAAGTGTGTGCAGGTAGAAGCCTGAGCCTCCCACCACGATAGGAATGCCCTTGCGATCGATAATTGCCTGAGCAATGTGCGAAGCATCGCGATGAAAATCGAAAGCGGTAAAGGGCTGATGGACATCGCAAACATCAACTAAATGATGCGGCACAACAAGCTGTTCCTCCTTGGAGGGCTTGGCAGTACCAATATCCAGACCCCGGTAGATCTGCATAGCATCGCCGGAAATGATCTCACCACCCACAGCTTTGGCGAGCATGAGGGCAAAGTCAGACTTTCCGCAAGCCGTAGGCCCTGCGATAACAATCACTTTGGACTTTGAGCGTTTTTCGGTCTCTTCTGGATTCGTACGTGCCTCTACACAAAGGTTAAACAGTGTGAGGTCAGCGCTAGATGTTTGCTGCGAAATATCACTACTCACATCTGCCACATCCTTGACAAACCTCTAAAATCTTTTGAGGGCTTCATCTTGTGTAGCAAAAACATCAAATACTTCGTCAAAACCAGACATTTTGAGGACATCCATCACGCCATCGTCGACAGAACATACCGCAAGCTTACCAGAAGCTTCGCGAAGATGCTTAAAGATAGCCAATAGCATCCTCATGCCCGCACTACTTAGGTAGTTAACCTCTGTGAAATCGAGGAGAACATCATTATGCTCTCCCTGCTTAATGATCGCTAACACCTTTTTTTCAGTAGCCTCTGACGAGAGGGCATCTAGACGTCCAATGATTCGCAAAAGCAAAACATCACCCATCTTCTCTTGTTCAATTTGCACTTCATCACGCATAAATCTCCACGGCTGGGCATAGGTAGGATTCTCCCCCATCTACACTATAAACGACATTCAATTATTTCAGCTAGATTGGTGTGGCATGAAGAAGAGAGGCTAGCCCCTCTAGAATGCGCACTTTAACGTTGTGTAAGCTACCATGGACGAGTGCCCCGGCAGCCTTGCTATGCCCACCTCCACCCAGATCGCGACTCACCATAGTCAAATCTAGATGCGCCGTCGCGCGAAGCGACACGCGAACTTTATCATCCCCAACCTCACGCAGTAGGGCGACGCATTCTACATCTCCTACCGATTTGTCAAATTCCAGAATATACTCAAGGTCAAGGTTCTCCAACTCCATGGCATCAACGCCAATCGCTCGGCAATCCGCCAGCGTGAGTGTCTGAATGAGGACCTTATTGTCTAGGTATAGCTCCATGCTCTGAAGAGCTCTGGAAAAGATCTGCATCTGCGCCATACTCAGGTGTTGAAATAGCTTTGAGTACATGGCATCGGGATCAACGCCAAGCTTAATGCATTCATCTGCGATTTTATGAGCTTTCCGTGTTGTTGAGGAATACGAAAAGCGTCCTGTATCACACAAAATGCTCGTATAAATGCCGTTTGCAGCATTGAGATTTAAGCCATAACCGCACTCTTTACAAAGAGTATAGACCATCGCCCCAACGGAACAGGAGTGCGGATCGATGACAGCATGTGGCGTAAAGACACTCGCAGCCTCATGATGATCGATGCACACTGCTACCACGCCGGGGCGGTCCAATATGGCCGCCACAGCACCGATGCGGTCTCGACGATGAGCATCCAAGACGATAACTACCTCGACATCACTGTAGTCACCTTCGGGCTGGTACTGCTCATGGAGCCCATGACAGTTCAGGAAGGAGAGTTTGGATGGCACGGGGCTATCGCAGACAATGCGCACGCGCTTGCCTTTATGCAGCAACAATTCAGTCAGAGCACAGGCGGCCCCAACCCCATCGCCATCTGGATTGACGTGTGTAGTCAACAGAAAGACGTTGTGCTTTTGAATTATGCGCTTAACATCGCGCCACATACTTTATGATGCCCTCGCTGTCATTGTGACGCGAAACTCACCTTTATTCGTTATTCTTGACTACCTGAAATAGCAGGTATTTTTTCCTCTGTAGGAACAGTTCTTTCCTGTACTGGATTAGGCTTGTCGAGGAACTGCACGCGTTCTGCAGCGACTCGAAGCTTACAACGCTTTTCGCCTTCGCGACTATACCATACATCAAGCTGAAGGTGCCCTTCGACAAGAACTGGTGAAGAACAATCCAGCACTCTAGTACACGCCTCGGCCTGCTTTCCCCATACAACAACGTCTACAAAACAGACTTCTTGCTGACGTTCACCACTTAAGGTAAAATACTCGCGATTTAACGCCACTAACAGGTCAGTAACGGACATGCCGCCAGGAGTTTTGCGTAGTTCTGGCCTGCGCGTTAACCGTCCTGCGATAAGCACTTTGTTTAAGGCAACCATAAGACCCCCCTATCCCCCGTAATATTCAAAAATTGAACCTACCGCGAAAGACAACAAAGGCGGCTGCCAAGACTGTTTTCACATCTCGGCGCCAGAGCCTTCCCTCTTATTCTATCGGTCCAACACTCACAATACTGAAAAGTTTTTTTTTGACAACCTCCGTTTATAATAAGATGAAAATGCAAGCGGCATGCCAACGAAAAGAGGAGGAAGGTTCGTAGGGATTTTTAGGATTTTACCACTGAGAACACAGAGACACCGATAGCAGAGAGAGGAGATAATGTCCATTTCTTATGCTGTACAAAATCCTGTCTGAGGGTTCCGTGAAAATACAACCTTGTAGAGGCCTCAGACAGGATTTTGTACAGCATAAGAATAGACCGGTCCTCAATTTAACAAAAAAGTTAGATCGAGCACCTGACCCGTTTGTGGGACCTTAAAGTGAATTTTGTCTAAGGCTCCATAAACGGGTCATTTTCTCCTCTCTCTCCTATCTCAGCGTCTCTGTGTTCTCTGTGGTAAAATCCTAAAAAGCCCCACGAACTTCAAAAAATGGACTACTGTGGTAAAAATCCTAATTCAACTGCTAATATTGTGATGAACGAAAGGAAATCCCTCCTTTGCGTTAAAAGAGCTACACACACTTCTATGTCTAAATCGCTTACCACCGAATTCATCCGTCTGAAGGGTTGTCGTCAAAACAACCTCAAAAACATAGACGTACTTCTCCCACGATATGCCATTACGGTGATTACGGGCGTCAGCGGCTCAGGAAAATCCTCATTGGCCTTCGACACTCTCTTTGCAGAAGGGCAACGTCGATTTCTGGAATACCTTTCTCCGCAGGCTCGACAGCTTATTCGTCAGCTTCCCAAACCTGATGTAGACCTTATTGAAGGTCTGTCACCGACTCTGGCTGTCCAACAAAGTCGCAGCGTACTTCCTGCCCTCAGCACGGTAGCAACACATACAGATCTCTATGACTTTCTATGCCTCTTATTTGCGCGAGTGGGCATTCAATATAGCCCCATCACCAACCAGCGCCTGATTAGGCACACGCGCCAAGAGATCATTGAAGTGCTCCTCAAAGATTATCCAGAAGGAAGTCGTTTACAGCTTATTGCTCCTATTACATTGAAAGGGGAATCTTTGTCAGATGCTATTCAGCGTCTTCAAAAAATGGGTTTCCTGCGCATGCGTTTACATAACCAGGAATTTGAAGCAGGCGACTCTCTACCTCCAGATAGCAATAGCGCCGACATTCTAGAAGTTGTCATAGACCGAATCATTATGAAAGAGGGTATTCGCGAACGCCTTGGAGCATCAGTAGAAACCGCTATGGACCTAAGCCGCGGGGTCCTCAAGGTTCTAGAGGGAACAGAAGGTCACGCTCGTCACCTGACTGAGGTATTTCTATGCCCCGAAAGCGGTTTGTCCTTCGCTCCTCTAGAGCCTGCAGATTTTAATTTTCACTCGGCTCGAGGGGCTTGTCCGGTCTGTCAAGGTCGTGGTGGCAAAGATTCGTTTGTGGAAACCGCTTTTCATTACGATCCGGAAACAAGCCTCTATGACCAGGTTCTAGACCTCTTAGACAGACTTCCTTCGGCGACAGCAGAGCCTTACCAGGCTATCTGGATGGCCTTCTGCCATGCTATAGGTCTATCCGAGGAGTGGCTAGCCACAGACGTCGACGCCTCACTACTTGAGGATACCCTACGAGGCAGCTCCAAAGCGCTCAAGGCCGTAGTGTCTACTCCTGAAGGTCTGAGCAGCATCAATACCCATTGGAAAGGCCTCAAGGCTATCGTAGAGGAAGACCTAGCTGAACGACGAGCACGCTCAAGCTTTCAGACTGAGGAATATGTCTCTTGGCAATCTTGTCCAAGGTGCCAAGGCACTAAGCTCAAGCGTGAGGCGCTGGCATGCCGTGTGGGAACTAAGAACATTGCCGAACTCTGTGCGCTCACCGCGGATGGTCTGATGAAGGAGATAGGTGGCTGGACTCTGGAAGCGCCTGCCCAGCACATCGCCAGTGAGATCATTCCTGAAATCACCAGCCGGTTATTGTTTCTCCAAGAAGTCGGTTTAGGCTATATTGAGCTAAGCCGCCCGGGGCGCACCCTCAGCGACGGCGAAGCGCAGCGTGTCCTTCTAGCTTCGCAAATCGGCGCGCACCTTTGCGGAATTCTCTATGTTCTTGATGAGCCATCGCGAGGGCTGCACAGACGGGATATTGCTCACCTCGCCAAGGTGTTTGGAAGGCTTAAAGACATTGGAAACACTGTCGTCGTCGTCGAGCATGACCCTACTCTCATTGGCCAAGCCGACCACATTGTAGAAATCGGACCGGGCTCTGGAATACATGGTGGAGAGCTAGTATTTTCTGGCACAACGCAGGAGCTGTTAACGTCGTCATCACCCACGGGCGAATGGTTATCCGGCCGTCGAACCCTACCCAAACCAAAACGTCGACGCAAAGGAACCGGTACTCTAAGGGTTGTGAAAGCCACCACGCACAACCTTAAGAACGTCACCGTTGATATCCCCTTGGGAACGCTCATGGGGTTTTGTGGCGTTTCAGGATCGGGAAAATCGTCGCTAGCCATCGATGTCATCGCCGCCGAACTTCAGCGTTATTTGTTGCGTGGCGACAACTGCCCACACATGCCCGACGTGAGCAATATCGAGAGACTGCAAATCGTATCACAGCGTCCTAGCGGAATCACGGCTCGGGCTATGCCTGCAACGTTTGTAGGGCTAATGACACCGCTAAGACAGCTTTTCGCCAAGACCAAGATGGCACGCACGCGTGGCTACACGGCATCACGATTTACCACGAACAAAAAAGGTGGTCGCTGTGACGCCTGTGAAGGCTTGGGTGTAAGACGTATCGACATGGAGTTCATGCCAGATCTGTACCTTATCTGTGATGTCTGTCAGGGAAAAAGGTATAACTATGAAACGCTGCAGGTTTTATGGGAAGGGCTCTCCATAGCCGATGTCCTTGATCTATCCGTCGAGAAAGCCCTCGAACAATTTCGCAATATCCCCGAGCTGGCGAATATACTCACTCTAATGCAAGAGTTGGGACTCGATTATCTCACTCTCGGTCAAAGCTTCACAACGCTCTCAGGAGGAGAAATCCAGCGTCTTAAGCTCATCGCCGAACTCGCCCGTACCGCTCTGCGTCCTACCCTATATGTCATGGATGAGCCGTGCGTAGGTCTCCACTTCAGCGATGTGGCCAAACTGGCGAAAATACTCCATCGCTTAGTCGATGGAGGTCATTCCGTGATTGTTGTCGAACACAATCTCATGCTGCTGCGACAATGTGACTGGCTCATCGAACTCGGCCCTGAGGGTGGGCCGTTGGGAGGATCGGTCATCTTCCAAGGATCCCCCGACAAGCTTGCTAAATCCGATACACCAACAGGTCAGGTGCTGGCTCTCTCAATATCGTAACTAGACAGATCAGGAGTCGACTGTTGTATCCAATCGAGATACTCCTTATTGCCACCTTCGATGGTGTGGAAGGTGATCTCTGGAACTTCATACTTGGCGTTGGACAAAATAACCTCTTTTACGCGGTCGAACTTCTCAGCGCGCGTTTTTAATACCACCTTGCTCTCTTGTGAGGTTTCTAAACGGTTGTCCCACATGTAGACCGATTCAATCCAAGGGATAATCTGAGCGCAGGCTACCAGCCGCTCCTGGACTAAAAAGCGACATACCATACGCGCCTCATCAATACTTCCGGCGGTCCACTGAACCTCGATAAAATTTGTCATAACCCAACCCTCTGTTAAAGATGCGATTTGCAGTCTAACAACCGTAGCCACAACGATGCAAGACTTATGCAAACGGTTCGTGTTGTTTTTAGGAGTAACACGGATGCATCCGTGTTACTCCTAATCCATGGCGCCCACAAAGCCTTGACCACATATTGAAGATTTCTTTATGGTTTCCAAATCTTATTCAGTTATGCTTCACTCTTTCCATTTATTAAGGAGCCTTGCTTTGTCATGAAAAAGCCCTTCAACTGGTTCGTTTCTCTGATTAGTGTCCTCGGTGTGATTGGTCTATTTGTCGCAACACAAGCGCATTGGCCGGAAGAATCTGCAGCGATCATCCCTCGCAAAACACTCTTTGGTAACCCAGAGAAAACAAATCCTAAGCTTTCTCCAGATGCGAAGTGGATCGCCTATCTGGCTCCCGATGGCAATGATATTCTGAATGTCTATGTAGCTCCTACTAACGATCTCGCTAAAGCCTCTCGTATTACCTCTGATACAAAGCGTGGTGTCCGCTCCTATTTCTGGCAATTTGATGGCAGCGCAATCGTTTATCTTCAAGACGTCGATGGAAACGAAGACTGGCACCTCCTCCAAACGAACATCAATACCAAGCTAACGCGTGATCTCACCCCCTTCGGTGGTGTACGTGCAGATGTCCTTGCCTATGAACCAGCGCGACCCAATGAGATTTTGGTGTCCATGAATCTCAGAGACCGCAGCTATTTCGATGTGCACCGTATCAACCTGGATACTGGAGCCGTCGTCCTCGACACCCAGAATCCTGGCGATATCCACGATTGGGTCGCCGACAATAACCTACAGATTCGCGCTTCACAGGCTTTTTCTCCTGATGGAGGTATCGTCATCCGTGTCCGTGATACCATCAATAGCCCCTGGCGAGACCTTATCAAATGGGGGCCAGAAGAAGGTTTGGGCGGTGCTACAGCCTTCACTCCTAATAATAAAGGGCTATATATCCTGACCAGTCTAGGCAATAACACCGTAAGATTGGTTAGCCTTGACCTCGTCTCCGGAGCCATGATTTCTCTGGCCAGCGACCCTACATACGATGTAGAGGGCCTGATGAGACACCCCACCACACACTTACCTCAGGTTGTTTCAGTAGAGCGTGAACGGTATGGCTGGATTGTCCTAGATGACTCCCTGAAGTCCGATGTCAAAGCGATTGAAAAATTTGCAGGTCCATCCTTCGGCATCAGCAGCCGTTCGCTCGATGACCAGACATGGATCATCGCAGCGCGCTCCGATGCAGCCCCTACAAAGTACTACCTGTATCATCGGCCAGACAAAAAATCTCAGTTTCTGTTCACCACCATGCCAGAACTGGCAAAGTACAAACTCGTCGGCAAAAAGCCTATTGAGTACAAAGCTCGCGATGGCATGAACATTCATGGCTACCTAAGTGTACCCTCCAACAAGCCTGCCAAGAACCTTCCGGTGATTATTTATGTCCATGGAGGCCCCTGGACCCGCGATAGTGGCGATTTTCAGCCTCCCATGCAATGGCTAGCAAACCGTGGCTATGGCGTCTTGCAGATCAACTTCCGTGGGTCCACAGGATATGGCAAGGAATTTGTCAACGCTGGCAACAAAGAATGGGGCGCCAAGATGCATGATGATATCCTCGATGGCAAAAAATGGCTCGTCGATAATGGCATAGCTGATCCAAAGAAAATTGCCATCTTTGGTGGCAGCTACGGCGGATATGCCACTTTGGCCGGCCTAGCCTTTACTCCAGAAGAGTTTTGCTGTGGGATCGATGTTGTCGGCCCCTCAAACCTCATCACCCTTCTCCAGACGATTCCTCCCTATTGGAGCGCTGGACGAGCCCTCTTTGACTCACGTGTGGGCAGTCTCAACGAGGAACCAGAGTTTCTAAAAGAACGCTCGCCCTTGTTTAAAGCGCATCATATCACCAGACCACTCCTGATTGCTCAAGGCGCTAACGATCCAAGAGTGAAAAAAAGCGAAAGCGACCAGATTGTCGCTGCCATGCGCGAACACCAGAAGCCTGTGGAATATTTAGTCTTTGAAGATGAAGGACACGGTTTCCAACGCCCGGAGAACAAGAAACGCTTCTATGCCGCCGTAGAGTACTTTCTAGCTGAACATTTAGGGGGCGACAAAGAATCTCCTGCATCCGATGAGGAATGGGAAATCCATCGACGCTAGTCCTGAGGAGCGATTCTTTCTCACAAATTCCTTATAATCTGAAAAAACCTGAACAAAAGGGCGGTCACATTGACAATAGGCCTGCCAACATAGAGAACCATTCTTTGAGTGCAATTGAAGGCAGGCCGAATTGCACCGAAGAAATTCGAAACCAGTAGGAGAGCCATAGAAGACACGCTAATGTACCGCGCTAGTCTGAAGCCCCATGGGGGAATCTCGCGGTAGATGTCTACGGCATGAGTTAAAGTGAGTTGGGTCACTGGGAGAAGGCCCTCCACAGGAGTAAGTGCCAACACATGATCAATCAACCAACCCACTAAAATGTACTTGCGTACTTTGGGAAGTTGATAGGCTGCAGCGAAAGCGAGAGCTGTCCAGGCCAGTCGCCATCCTGGTTCAGGCAAAAGCAAATCGACCACACCAAAGAGCTCCGACGATTCTTTTCCATATAGGCTCAGAGCATCAATAGCAATCAAAGTAGGCGCAAATACCAAAGTTGACACCATGATCGAGCCTAAGCACTGTGACAGCCTGTTTCCGCTGGAAGTAGCTACTGGGGGAATCATTCGTTCGGCGACCATGCTCGTACTAGATCTCTTTAATGAAGTAGATGACCGACTGGTCGGTCGCGAAGAAGTGATGCTACTGCTGCTATTAGAAGTATCTGATGTCGGATTAGAGGTAGCTGTCAGAGCGGTGACCATGGATAGAGCCTCGCATATATAGCGTATAGGTATTTTTTAAAGCATTTGATCTTACGATTAGAAGGTGTGATAGTCAAGAGTTACTCCGAAGTGCGTGTGTTACCTCGCTCTAATCAAATTTGAGATAGCCGAGCCACCGCAACAAAAAATTGCTAGTATTCCAAAACCAATAGTGAACTCGCATAACCAACGAATAAACTCCTGATCTTCACATGGTTCGCACAAATTGTTCGTGTATATGTAATCTTGTTTTACGATCGTAGGCCGATAGACTATCGTTGCAACCGCTCCCAGTATTGTCAAAGCCGCTATCAATAACTTAGTGTTTTCTTTCACACCTCTAAAATCACAGATACGGCCAGCCTCAAGGCACTTCTGCTTGGCAATATGCAGCCATGGAAGGAGGCGTCCCCGAATATCATCCGCCTTTTGAGCACCTACACCCAAGCCATCATGAATCCAGATGGCTATCTTAGGATACACTAAAATGACCGGCACAATGATGGCGACAGTGGTGATTATAGCTGCAAAAAAGTGCTTAAAAGCCTGAATCACATGCTTGGCTTCCAAATGAATACCCATGGTGATTGCGTCGGTAGCCCCGATCATGCGCATGCCAGTAGCCAGGGCATAAGCCGAAAAATCTTGAATCGCTCGCCCTGAAAAGCCGATTCCATCCCATGCCTCTACAGCTGGTAAAGCAACGGCTAGGACACGTGACCTCATCTCTCCCATCCTCTCAGTATGGGGTTGTGTATTTAGATTGATGCCTTCTACAACTCCTTGAGTATTCCAAGAAACTTGGTTATGGGCAGTCAATCGCCCTGTAGAAAATAGTGTTATGGCCATCGTTACTCTCCTAGTTGTACTAGTTCAGCGAATCTCTAGTTTCTGTTTTTGGGGCGCCATGGTACACGAGATGCAAACGAAGGTCAAAGTTTTGTTGTACCATGCGCGGTATATAGTCTCTAATTGCTTGACGGAATAGGACACCTCTAGCAATCTGAGGTTCGATCGCAACATTCTGTATAATATTCTTCACATTTATGCGGCTTCATACAATAATCCGTGCCACCTATAATGCTAATTTGAGCTTTATGAAAGAACCACAGGGTACAACTCCTTCGTCAATGCCGCTACGGGTATGTCCTTCATGCCATGCACGTCTGCCTACACTTACCGAATTGGACCGTCCACTAAATTTCTGCCTCTATTGCGGAGCCCCGCTGGGCCTAGCGACAGACAAAACGGTAACGATGGAAAGCTCTTCACCATCGGCACCTGGAGAGGTTTCTCAGTGGGGAGCCGAAGCTCCTATAGCTATTGTAAAAGGGCATGTTCCCGAAAAAGACGAGGTGCAGTTTTCCATTGGCCCTTACTTGATTCTGTCCAGCATCGGTAAAGGGGGCATGGGAGAGGTGTTCCTAGCTTATGATACCACCTGCGGCCGACGCATCGCCTTAAAGCGCATCCGTGGCGATCTTGGAGAACGACAACAGCTTCACAATCGATTTCTGAAGGAAGCGCGCATTACAGGGCAGTTGACACACCCAGCCATTATTCCTATTTATGCGATTCATGCATCCGATGAGCTGCTCTACTATACAATGCCTTATGTGGAAGGGGAATCTCTAAAGCAGATCCTGAGAAAGACGCGTCAGCAGGAAAAGCGTGGCGAGCCTCTACATCATATTGGGGCGTCAATTCCGGCGTTGGTCCGTATCTTTATCACCGTCTGCCAGGCAGTCGCCTATGCTCATGCCAAAGGTGTTCTGCACCGCGATCTCAAGCCAGAAAATGTGATGGTCGGACGTTATGGCGAAGTGCTCATTCTCGATTGGGGCCTGGCAAAGCTCTTGGAGTCCCCTCCTGATCCCGAAGAAGTCATAGGAGAAGCTACTGCAGCGACCACCGAAGCCAACCCCATGCGCCACCTCACCAACCTGGGTAAAGTCGTCGGTACGATTGCCTACATGGCTCCTGAACGAGCCTTTGGACAGCCGGCATCGATCCAGACAGACATCTACGCTCTGGGAGTTACTCTGTATCAGCTTCTGACATTGCACCTACCCTTTCGTCGAGAGTCACTGAAAGATTTTCGCCAGAATGCTGCCAAGGAGCGTCTTCTCGAACCTTCTGAGGTAGCTCCTTATCGGGAGGTTCCGCCAGCCTTGTCACAGGTTGCCTATAAGTGCCTGGCGGCGCACCCAGAAGACCGCTACCAGAACCTTGAAGAACTCATCCGTGATCTTGAAATCTATCTAGAGGGCCGTTCAGAGTGGTTTCCTCTAGCTACGCTAGATCTTAATACGAAAGAGGATTGGGAATTCCAGGAAAATGTGCTTATTGCTGAGCATGTCGAAATCACCCGTAATACTGAGGTCTCGGACTGGTTTAGTCTTATGATCTCTCGGTCGTCCTTCCCGCAAAATCTGTGCCTTGAAGGGATAGTGACTCTTGAAGAGGGGTCCTCCGGGTTAGGCTTCCTGATGAATGTCCCCGAGCCACCAGAGAGGAGGCATCTCATCGATGGTTACTGCTTGTGGATAGGATCGCCAAAAGACCCCGACACCAAGCTCTTGAGGTCTAATGTTGAAGTCATGCGCTCTCCAGACACCTTTCTGAAGCCTGGAACGCCCTATCGCGTGCGCATCGAGAAGATCGACGATAATATACATTTCTATCTAGATGATCAGCTACAACTGTCTTTTATTAGTCATCTTCCATTGGCGGGAACACACATAGGCCTTTTAAGCCGCGACGTAGATTTCACTATAAAAGATTTCAAAATCTCTGGCGGCAGTCATAACCTAACGCTCAACTGCCTAGCGGTACCTGATGCCTTTTTAGCGCACAAAGATTACCAAACAGCTCTGACGGAATACCGTCGTATTGGATACTCTTTTCCTGGCAGAGCTGAAGGCCGTGAGGCCATGTTTCGAGCAGGTATAACATTATTAGAACAGGCAAGGTTGTGTGGCGAAGAGACTAAAGCCATAGAATTCTATGAACTCGCATTGGAGGAGTTTGCCAAGCTTCACGCCACACCAGGAGCGCCATTGGAGTACCTGGGTAAAGCTCTGGTATATCAAGCTCAAGGGGATTATGAAGAGGAAATCAAGTGTTTTGAGTTAACGCTCAGGCGCTATCCACAGCATCCTCTGCTCTATGTCATTCAAGAACATATCGCCCATCGTCTGCATGAAAGCTCACGGCGCCACCGCAAAGCCACCTATAATTTTGCGCTGTTGGTGATCCGCTACTTACCCGACATTGCTAGTACCCCCAACGCACAGAAGCTCTTCGAAAACCTTCAAACGCATTGGGAGCCATTGCCTTTCCTAGAACCCTGTCCAGCAGGGGCTCCCTGTGAACATACAAAAAACCGCTACTTAGCCATTTCCTTGGCGTTCTGGCTAGCCAAACCATATGTGCTGGTAGAAATCCTGGAGGAGATTGCCTCCGATCCTATCCCCGATGCCATCGCCGCTGGCAACGTCTTGTTTAGCATTGTAGAATTGGGATCATGGCAGCTCGCTAAAAACAAAATCCAGCACATGAAGAGCACCTTGGAACGTGAGAAGTACGAGGGCCTTGAGGAAGTGCTAGAGCTGATACAAATCGCCGTAGCGGTCCGCGAACATTCTGTAGCCGATGGCATAGCACGCTTTCGCGCACTGGAGCGGGCAAGCTTGCGGTCTCAGGATATGCGCCTGGTAAGCTACCTAATGGAAGAAGCACTCGATCGCGGAAGCCCTGAGCTCACCATTGAGTTAGCCAAGGCACTCAATGAGTTACAGATTTCACCCAAGGACCGCTTACTCATTCATAGCTATCACATCTGGGCAGAGCTCCAGACCAGCCACTGGGCCCTGGCTGGGGAGATGTTGCGCAATTACCCTATGGCCCTGCTGAGTAGCGAAAAGACTCCCCTATACTTTCTATATGGCTGTTGGTTAAATGCTTCGGAGGGACATGAAATCGCCGAAATTCACTTCTCCGGGGTTTTAGATGCTCCCTATCCACGTATCTGGGCCCTGACCAGCCACTTCCTAACCGGCAATATCGCCGAGGGAGATCGTTGGTTTCCCAAAGCCTTTATGTGGGAACACAGGCAGCTGTATCGCCAACTTAGCCTCTACTATTATTGTGGAGGACAGCGCACGCTCTCGGAGCACTATCATAAGCTCGCCCGCGAGGAATTCGTCTTTATCAGCGATTAGTTCGTGAAAACTTTTAACGCGGATGGACTAAAGGACCAAAGGGACATAAAAGACATAAAGGACTGCTACAAGACGTCTGTATTCACACGCTATTTATGCAAGCGCCTTATGGCAGTCTTTCAGACTGCGAAATCCCTTCCTGGCATATACCAGGGCGATGCCCCATAGGCATCAACCTAAGCCTAACAATCGTATCTCGGCGCGCAGCGCTTTGGAGTGCGGTCGCTTGCGACCGCTTTGGGTTCCTTGCGACGGTCGTGTGCAACGGCATCACTATAATTCCCTAAGGGTAAAATAGTTAGTACATGCAGCCTTCGACGAATCCATACAATGCCGTTTAGCATTGCCGTCCCAAGGAACGAAAAGCGGTCGCAAGGTAAGCGTCAATTGAAGCCATCTTTTTCGTAATTCCGCGAGGTTCTAAGTTTTCTCCATGACCCTAACCATGGAGATACTAATGGATTTCAAAAGGAAGCGTTCTGAGTGGGCTCGACGCATAGACCAATGGATGGCGAGCGGTCAGAGTGGCCGCAGGTGGTGCCTAGAGAACAATATAAGCTACCAGCAGCTCTTGTACTGGTACCAACGCTTTAAAGTTAGCCCGCCCGACCACATTTCCTCGACGGGTTGGATAGACATTACCCTGCCCGAGCTCAAGCTTTCGCTTGATCAGAAGAGCGTCTATCTAACCCTAAAGTCTGCGAGCAAAACTCTGAGGTCGTCATATCAGAAAAACAAGGGTGTCTTTCTCTATCAAGAGCCGATCGATATGCGAAAGGGATTTGAGTGCTTGAGCAATCTTGTTGACAGTTCGTTCTCGGGCGAATTTACCTGCGGGGCCTACTTCGTTTTTTTAAATCGTCGTAGAAATCTAGTGAAGGTCTTTTACTGGGATGGTAATGGTCATGCCGTCTGGTACAAGCGACTTGAAAAAGGAAGTTTTCGCAATGGAAGCATTCCAGATTCCGCTATCGATCGTCGAGAATTTCTAATGTTGTTGGAGAGTAGTCATCGAGCCTAAAATCCTAAAAACAATGTGTATTTTATTAGATAAAATACTTGATAATAGAGGGGGTCTGTGATATGATTTAGAGCATATGGAAACCTCAACACTATCACTAGAACATCTTCAATCGGAAATTTATTCCCTGCGAAATGAGAATAGCTTTCTCAAGGAGCAGCTTGAATGGTTTAGGCGTCAGATTTTTGGGAAACGTTCGGAAAAAGTAGTCGACGATGGCGGTCAACAACTCTACCTGGAAGGTTTCGAAAATCTTGGTTCCGAAGAGCAAAAAGAGACAATAAATGTGCCTGCTCATCGACGGGTTAAGCAGGGGCGCAATGGCAAAGATAAAATTACGCTTCCAGACAATATTCCCGTTCAACGCTGTATTTTAGATTTGCCAGAGGATCAAAAAGTTTGCCCTACAACGGGTGAAGCCCTCGTCAAAATTGGCGAAGAAGTCACTCACAAAATAGCGCATACGCCAGGTAGCTACTACGTCAAGGAGCTAGTACGTCCCAAGTATGCATGTAGAGCACATAGTGAAGAGGGCGTTTTTATCGCAGATTTACCAGATAGCATTTTTCCTCGCTGTCAAGCCGATGAAAGTCTTTTAGCCAGTGTGATCGTGAAAAAATTCGCCGATCACCTTCCTTTATTTCGTCAATCGGAAATCTTAGCTCGCGAGGGCATTCTCATCAGCCGACAAATACTTTGCAAGTGGGTAATGCGCTGTGGATATGCCTTAAAGGCGCTATATGAAGAAATGATTGCTCGCGTGCTCAGCAGCAACAATGTTTTTGTGGACGAATCTCCTGTGGACATGCTTGTCCCTGGTAAGGGAAAGGTGCACCAGGCTTTTATGTGGGTGATCGTTGGAGGGCAGGAAAAAAATCCGCCTTATCGAGTCTATCATTTTCGCACGGACCGCTGCCACAAGCATGCTGTGGAAATACTAGCTGGATATAAAGGTGTTGTCCATTCGGATAAATATGGAGCCTATGAAGCACTGGCTAATAAGAAGCAATTCACTTGGTGTCCATGCTGGAGTCACATTCGGCGCAAGTTTTTCGACGCTGTAGGTGGCGATAAAAAATTTGTTAGCTGGGTACTGCGCAAGATAAAATATCTATTTATGTTAGAGAGAGTTGCTTGGGAACGTTCTCCAGAGGAACGTCTGCGGATAAGACAAGAGAAAGAAGCTCCAATAATAGATGAGCTGACTGCACGCATCAAGGACCGGCTGGTTAATGGCAAGGCTCTTCCCAAATCGAATCTAAGGGAGGCTCTAGGCTATTATTGCAGCTTAATTCCCCATCTGAAAAACTACACCCAACATGCATTTGCGCGTCTCGACAACAATGTAGCGGAGCGAGCGATACGCCCTCTAGCTATTGGCCGCAAGAACTGGATGTTTATTGGAAGCGAGGAGGGTGGGGAAGCTTCCGCCGTACTGCTAAGCCTGGTACAGACCTGCCGCGCGATAGGAGTCAACCCCCACGAATACCTAGAGGATGTGATGAGGCGCCTGCCAGCCCATAATTCTCAAAAACTTCACGAGCTTCTGCCCGACGCTTGGGCTGCCGCCAGGCGACAAGCAAAGGCCTCATCCACCTCATCAGCCCCCACTGCCGAATAAATCGCCAGATGGCCTCAATTGACGCTTACGTCGCAAGCGACCGCACTCCAAAGCGCTGCGCGCCGAGATACGATTGTGAAGTCCTAAGTCATTGAGATATAAGCTCAAAAGACCTGTTAGGTTGAGGCCTATGGGGCGATGCCCTGGCCTGTTGCAATATCGACCCTTCGGGCCTGGGAAGGGAATGGCTTATCTCTCTTCGCCAGCCGTCGAGTTTCAGGAAATTGACTTCGGAAACCGGACTTCTGCAATTACCTCTTTATGTCTTTTATGTCCCTTGGTCCTTTAGTCCATCCGCGTGAGCTTTTCTTTGCATCTTTGCGTTGAACTTTCTTTTTTTGCCTCAGGGCTAAATGGTACGCTTCTTATCAAACTGCGGGGATGAATCCATGTACCATCCATGAACTGTCTGACTTATATAGTACCCAGCTGAACCGAGCGCAAAGATAGCTACGGCAACGGAGTTGGTCAATAACATCGCAAACAAACCAAACGCGTTAGCTCCCAACCCATACACTTGGTAGGTGATATGACCTACAGAACGATCGCGCAGCTTTACCGCCAGCTGGTTAGCTTCTGCTATAGCTCCGAGGCAGCGAATGGGATTCCAGGACTGTAAACCTGCCTCTAATCTTTTAACTGTCGTCTTAAGTCCTATAGCATGACCATTGGCTCGACGCAAATAGCGACGATTATGCTTAATAATGTCCACGGATGCCTTTGCTCGGTCACAACTATCTTTAATCCCCTGAAACACGAAGCTGAGACTATTAATGGGATTGAGCATTGCCATTACCGGAAATCGACGATTCGCCATCCAGTCGGGACGACGCTCGGAAATCTTCATCGCATCATCTATCTGGCTTGTGAACCGAGCACCACAGAAGATGTCCATGATCTGTAAGATAGCCGATAGACGAATGATATAGCTTAAATAAGGAACCACCATGTTAAGAAATCTTCCCAAGATAGGGCTCAAATTCAGTAAGGAGCGGGCTTCATTAATACCGAATGTAACCAAGGCGGAACAAGCTACGACCAGAGTACCAATATAGCTGAGTTTTAGGGAAAAATCGATGGATCCCCCGATAGATCTATGGAATAGGTTCGGAATAAGCCTCGTTAAAAGACCATGGGTGTACTTAACCAGCACAGGGATCATCAACATGTTGGACAGACCAACTGAAGCAAAAGTCACTCGTAGAACAATAGGCACAGAATGATACGTTGCATTAACCAATGTCTTCGTAGAATCCGCGAGAGTAAAAAGATCAGGGGTGAGTTCAGCATAACGTATAATTCTAACTTTGCACTCATCCCAAGACCAGAATGAGCTGCCGGGAACATGGAATGAGAACATCGTGTGCGGTGATGATTGCGTGTTCTGCAGTTTTTCAGTACTTTCGGATCTATCCACTTGAAATAACGGCGGTATGAAGCTAGTGACTAATTGCATAATATCTCTCCATGGGTTTGTAAAACATATTTTGAATATCCCTATGCCACAATTACTTGAGCGCAAAGTATTATAGCACAAAGATATCTGATCCGCAAGGACATGAGAGGAAGGGAGGAAGCCGAAGGCAGTGGCTACTATGCTAAAACCAAGGCTCCAGCAGAAGGAAAGTCAGAGCCAGATCCACCAACAGCAGGCACGCTATGAGTTACAGCAACCGTAGCAACTGGCTGATTCTGTTGGTGCATGACTGCTGGCAGATAACATACTTTGTCTTGCCAGAACTGTGTTGTGGTGATAGAGCGCCATTGCTGTTGGCCATTTTCTTCTATCCAGACACCGCGCCAAGCGCCAACGAAATAGTGAAGCATGGAAAGCACTGGGCTATGCAGAGAACGGGGCAGAAGGCGCAGAACAACGAAGAGACCAGCAGCAGCTCCAGGAGGTTCCGTGTCCAGCATGGAGATACGGAACAGGTTAGGTACTCGTTCGGAACCAAACTGTTCTTCAAGCTTATCTTGAATCCATTTGGCACAGTTTTCAGACTCGATCTGGTAGGTCAGGTTACCTTCACGGGCTTTAACGATGTCTTTGCGGATAGATTCCATGTATTTCATCCCTTCCGCAGGGGTAATAGGGAAGCTCTTACGGATATGCTGGCGGTGAGTGTAGAAGATATTCTCATCAGGATAGGCCACGGTAGCATGGAGTGTAGCTGTGAAGAGTTTCAACGAATCAAAGAGGCTACCGGCATAGGTGGTGGCGAACTTACCCATGGCATAAACGGCATAATTGCTATCGCTCATCGGAACAACCATCTCCACAAAGGCATGGCTAGCATCAGGGTTTAAGGTACGGGTAGTACGAGTGGCGTTAACGGCTAAAGCCCATTGCTGACCGTCTAGATGTTCTCCATAACGTTGTCTAGCTTGGGCTAGGGTGAGTTGTTCCATGACAGGAAGTTCTTTCCACCAAGCGTTACGTGTAACAGTTACTTGTTGATATTCTTTAGCATCAGCGTCCCACCATCCTAACAGATGTGCATTCCAGTTATTAATCCCATTGCCAAGAAATTCTAGGTCGCCGACACGTTCCATTTTGGCGGCGAAGATAGCGAAGATTTGTTTCATGGTCAGACGATAGTTGCCACGGAAGGTAACGGCACGTTGGTCATCAAGGACGCTGATCTGTTTACCTTCGAAAGGTAGAGTAACGAGTTTGCGCATGCCGCCTTGAGTGGCAACTTTCTGAGCGCGGGCGAAGCTGCCGCCGAAACGGCCAATGCGGGCCGTTAAGTAGGCTTTACTGAGACGTTCGCGGAGAGCTGGGAATTGGATGAAGGTGTCTACGTCAACACGGTCACGGATTGTCCACTGGAAGAAAGCTTCGCGAAGAGCAGTATTGCTATCCAGGAGCTTTACAAAAGCTGTATAACCAGCTGTCTCACGGAGACGGCGTACATCACTTTCGTCCAAGCCTACACCGTAGAAGGAGGTTTGTTGACTTTTCCATTCAGCAGCTTGTTGACTTAGGTGAGCAAAGAGAACTTCTACATCATCAAAGGCATCAAGACCACCATTGACGCCTTCCAGGCGATACTTAAGGCCTACGATACGATCTTGGAGGCGGAAGAGGAGTTCTTGGGCTTTTGGAGAGGCTTGACGGCTTAGTAGTTCTTCTAAGGCAGAGGCAACTTCCAGGTAACCAACGAAATCGACCACTTGATCTTCGTCTTCACCAAAGCGAACTGGAACTACTTCTAGCTGGTCCAGAGCGCGTAGAAAGACTCTAGCAACCGCTAAGCGACGATTGGCAGATAAACCTAAGACCTGTTGAAGTCCGCTCAGGAAGTCTCCACGGATCTTCCAGTTCCCCCTGCGGGAAAGGACAACGTTCTTCTGTCCTCTTAGGGCCTCGGCTAGCTCATGTGGTCTTTGCATCTTAAACATAGCCTTTACCTCCACTCCGGACGCCTCTCTGATCTCTAACCTAAGTATATCATATAGGCCAAATTATTGTTTTGTCGCCTGATAATACACTCTGTCCTGAGGAGCCCTAACGGCCTTTCTTCGGCCGCCTTATATAGTTACTATATCAGAGCAAGATTCATGCCGATTCATCTAGGAAACCTCAGAGTCATCTATTACGTCCTTCATTCTCAACCTCAAACATAATTATACTATTGCCGCATTTTATAACTAAATTTAAAATTCACTTATAGTTAATATAATTAGTTTTACAAATATTAATACTATATTGGTAATGTTAAAAAGTCATCAAAAAGACCGAGCAAAATCTATACCCTAGCAAATCGAAAACGAGTATGCTAGATTTTCCAATGAAACAACTTCGATAACCCCTGATAAATTTTACAATCATCATGCCCGAGACAGATCTTCCGAAAGCCTACGAGGCCAAGACGATAGAGCAAAAATTGTACGCCCTTTGGCAGCAGAAGGGCTACTTCAGTGCTAACCCTGATTCTGATAAAGAAAAATTTAGCATTGTGATGCCTCCGCCAAATGTGACGGGTGTGCTTCACATGGGCCACGCCTTAGTTAGCACATTGCAGGATGTGATTGTGCGTTGGCGTCGGATGCAAGGCAAGGAAGTTTTATGGGTGCCTGGCACTGATCATGCAGGAATAGCAACGCAAACTGTTGTCGAGCGGCACTTGATCAAAACCGAGGGCAAGCGTCGCAAGGATTATAGCCGCGAAGAATTCCTTAAGCGGGTTTGGGATTGGAAGGAAGATAGCCAGAAGCGCATAATAGGTCAGTTAAAGGCTCTAGGATGCAGTTGTGACTGGAATCGCGAGCGGTTTACCATGGATCCTGCCGCCAACCACGCTGTACGAACGATGTTCAAAAAGCTGTACAACGCAGACCTCATCTACCGTGGCGACTATTTGGTGAACTGGGATCCAGTGACGCAGACCGCCCTGGCCGACGACGAGGTGGAGTACGAAGAGCGCCAATCGTTTCTGTGGTACTTTAAGTACCCTTTTGTCGATGGCAGTGGTTATGTGGAAATAGCCACAACGCGCCCTGAAACGATGCTTGGGGATACCGCCGTCGCTGTATCTCCCTCTGATGCACGTTTCAGTAAGCTTGTGGGAAAGATGATACGTCAGCCTCTCGCCGAACGCGATATACCGCTAATTGCTGACCACTATGTCGACTCTCAATTTGGTACTGGGGCTGTTAAAATTACACCAGCACACGACCCTAATGATTACCAGATGGCCTTCAGACACCAGTTACCCTTCGTGAACATGATGACTCCGGATGGACGCATCAACGAAAACGGTGGGCGTTTTGCTGGGATGACAATGGAAGAAGGACGTGCTGCTGTAGTCCAGGCCATGAAGGATGCAGGCCTTTTGGTGAAGGTGGATCCACACATCAACCGCGTAGGCCGTTCCTATCGCAGCAAGGCCATCATTGAGCCTTATATGTCTAAGCAGTGGTTCGTGCGCATGGAGAATTTTGGCAAACACCTGCGGGCAGCCATTGAGCAACAGAAGACAAAACTCATTCCACAACATTGGGATAAGGTTTATTTTCACTGGATCGATAACCTGCGTGACTGGTGTATCAGCCGTCAGCTTTGGTGGGGCCACCGCATACCCATTTGGTACCGCAAGGACAATGCCGATGTATGCCTCTGCTATGAAGGTGAAGGGCAACCTCCTCAGGTGGAGAAGGAGCCAGACATGTGGATTCAGGACGAAGACGTCCTCGACACATGGTTTTCGGCGGCATTATGGCCCTTTAGCACACTTGGTTGGCCAGAAATGACTCCAGAAATGAACGCCTTTTACCCCAACAGTTTGCTCATCACTGGCCATGACATCCTATTCTTCTGGGTAGCGCGTATGATTATGATGGGAGAATATGCTTTGGGGAAGGTTCCCTTTCCAGAAGTATTTCTGCATGGCTTGATCTACGGAAAGTCCTATTGGCGTGACAACGCCGATGGAGGCATCACCTATGTCAGTGACCAGGAACGCGAAGGCTATGACCTAGGCAAACCTCTTGCCAAAGACGTTAAGTCCAAGTGGGAAAAGATGTCGAAATCCAAAGGCAACATCATAGACCCGTTGGAAGTCATCGAACTTTATGGCACCGATGCCATGCGTATGGCTTTGTGCTCCAGCGCCACACAGGCTCGTCAGATCGACCTCGATCGCCGTCGTTTCGAAGAGTTCAAAAACTTTGCCAACAAAGTTTGGAACGGAGCACGCTTTGTATTCATGCACCTGGAAGGTGATGAAGCGGCAGGGACCACACCCCTGTCGGCTGAAGTGTTCTCAGAAGGGTTGGATGAGAGCCTGCTCTCACTCGAAGACCATTGGATTCTATCGGTGCTAAACCGCACTGTCCGGGACGTTAACGAGAAGCTGGGTGTTTATGCCTTTGATCAGGCTGCCATGGAGGCCTACGAATTCTTCTGGAAGGAGTTTTGTGCCTTCTACTTGGAGATCGTCAAGCCTGTCCTATTTGGCAAGAGAGGCACTCCACAGGAACGCCAGAACAAGCAAAGGTTGTTGGTGATCGTGCTAAACCAGGCGATGCGACTGTTGCACCCGATGGCTCCCTTCATCACTGAAGAACTCTTTCAAAAACTCAAGGAACGTCTAAGCGGGGTCAGCCTAAAGGCTGGGGTAGATCCCTATACAGCAGAAACCATTCAGGCACTGCAAAGCCCTGCTTGTATCGTTGCTCCATACCCCACGGTAGTGAGAGAAAAAGACATCAATCCCGAGATCAACGCAACCTTCGACCTGGTAGAAAGAGCCGTTTACACCATCCGCAACATCCGTGGCGAGATGCAGCTTCCCCCATCGACGTCTACAGAAGTACAATTCGTCGGTCAAGCGGGCGATGCAAATCTCAAGACTCTAGAAGACAATTTCGGAATTATCCAAGCTTTGGTGCGCATACACCAGATCGCCGTGCATACCGGCGATGAACCTGCTATAGGATTTTGCTCTACCGGAGTGCTGGATTCGGTAAAAATTATGATTCCTCTTCCACCAGAACTTGTCGAAAAAGAAAAAAACAGGCTCTCTAAAGAACAGGAGCGCCTGACTTTAGCGACTGATAAGCTACGGCGTCAGCTGGAAAATCCAGAGTTCATTGAGAAAGCCCCCCAGCAGTTCCTAGCAAAGCAACGAGAGCAGCTGCTGCAAGGGGAGAAGGAACTAAGCGAAGTCACCTCCAAGTTGATAGGATTCGGCAACATGAAGGAGTAGAGCAATGTCCAGTATTCCATTCACGTGGGAAAAGCTAGCGGCAAACGTGGCCTTGTTGCGTCATGTCAAGCTAGTGAACGGTTTACCTGTGGGATTGGTGGCTGATGGCCAAGGTAATCTCTACGCAAAAGGATCACGCACTGGCCGTTACTACTCGTTCATCAATGGGCTGATACTCGTCAGTACCAGCCGACTCTCTTGGGCTGTTGAGAAGAGCTGCAGCGCTATAGAATCCATTCCTGGCCTCTTGCTGCAGCTAATTCACTTTCATCGCATCGTCAGCCCAGCGCTGCTGCTGGATTTGCCTATAGCGCCGGATGGCTTTGCGACCTACGAAGGGTTCATCCGTTGGCTCATCGAAGTGCAGAATTGGCCCGCCACGGAAGTAGAGACTATTCGGTTGCCCGCCTTTCTAGTAGCCCTGCAGAGCATTCGGCACCAAGATGTCGTCGACCATGCTCAAAAGGTCCTAGAGATCGTTAATGAGTCGCGTCAAGCTCTCCGCGAAGGTTTAGACGTCGCTGTAGCTATCCCAAAGTCTCCCGTGGACCAGCTTCATGAGGAAGTCCTCAGCAAAGATGCCATTATCGACACGCTTCAAGGAGAAGTGGAGTCCGTGCAACGGCAGAATGCTGAGCTGAAGACTCTAGTAGCCAAGCTGCAGCCACAGGACGCTACTGCTCAAGCCCCTTTGGCAGCACCCGCTACTCCCCCAGCCTTTGTGCTGGAAGAGGAGAAAGCTATGATGACAGCGGCTGTAGCACAAGAGCTCAAAAAGATGGAGCGCCTCCTCAATCAGATGGAAGGCAAAACCGGTGAAAATGCAGCTCACCCTCCTCCTTTAGCGTTGGCAAGAGACATTGGTCTGGCCACCACTGGACGTGTGCCTCGCCCTTCCGATGAAGAAAATCTCGATCTCCTTAAGCAACTGGTGGAACGCCTC
The DNA here is from genome assembly GCA_963713615.1 of uncultured Chlamydiae bacterium. GTDB lineage: Bacteria > Chlamydiota > Chlamydiia > Chlamydiales > JAJFMA01 > CAMFKD01. The sequence continues at coordinate 3,743,050 of CAVQMM010000001.1, read as the reverse complement.
GCTAGGCTCCACGAAAAGTGGGAGGCAATGCTAGGAAGAGGAGAAGAGAAAGAGGGAGAAGGAGAGGAGTAGTGTAGTAACATATGCACGGATCTAGGAGGATAGGAATTAGGATTTTTACCGCCGAGGCGCCGAGACACCGAGTTGCTATGCTGAGGGAAAGAGAGTAGCAAAAAAAAGAACAGTCCGTATTCTCGCGAAGTAACGAACAACAACGAGAAGGAGGACTGTTCATGACAGCATCATATGAAAATACCGTATTTCTAGGAATAGAAGTTCACAAAAAGACGTTTTCAGTATTCGGCTATTCGGCCTTGTTCACCTTTACGGTCAGAATTTCGGTCGGACGAAAAAGGTCGGATGTCGTGGTTTGTGACGAGGGCATAGCGCCAGCTATGTCCGAGGAGCAAAACGCGACAGACGATCCTTTTGCAGTCGACCGAAAACTGACCGCAAAGGTGAATAAGGCCGGCTATTCGATCTGGTGTCATTCTAAGGAGAGAGAGGATTTAGGAGAGAATGTCCTAGGCTCCACAAACGGGATATTCTTTCCTAAATCCTCTCTCCCCTATCTCGGTGTCTCGGCGGTAAAAATCCTAATTCCTATCCTCCTAAATACGGGTCCAAAGAGTGGCCTGAGCGATTACCAATTCATATTTACGGAAATGCTCACGTATCATGAAGGGCATATCAAAAACGCGATTGAGATCAAAGGAATCCTGCAATGCTCCCTGAATGTAATCTAAAGAGTTTTTCCCTGCATTGTCTTCCACCCCTCCAAGCCAGTTATTTTTCGGAGTGAACTCTTGGGACCAGGAATAGGGTGAGATTAAAATGAGTTGGCCTCCTAAAGCGGTTAATTGAGGCAATGCTTGCAAAAAGGCTAAAGGATTGTGCATGCGGCAAAGGACATTGGCGACCAGAACGACATCAAAGGCTGTAAAAGGCTCCTCAATCAGATTGAGCGCATCTTCACATCGAAACACAATGTGTTCAGGCCTGCTCTCAGCTGGTCGACGTGCGATGCGCCTGTGCCTTTGAGCACCTTCAACAGTGATCAAGTATTCCTTCTGTCCTGTTTCTTGGATTTGTTTGGCGACAGAAATGAACGTTTTAGAGTTATCGATTGCTAATACGCTTTCACAATAATGCGAAAGTTCAAAACTCGATCGACCCACTCCACATCCTATCTCTAAGGCCCTGGAAGCATTTGGCAAGGCTTTGACATTTAGGCATTCCCTCACACACCTTGCCGGGAAGTCAAGTGCATGCTGGAGATCTAACTCAAAAGGCATCTGGTCTTCTTTGCTCCCATAATGAAAAAGAAGATACCGAAAGAGGACCTGCTCTTTTTCATAGTGCAGCACCTGGACATCTGACGTCAGATTTTGAACGCTCATAAAAGCCGATTCCCCTTATCGATCAATGCTCGTTTTCATCACGTGAAAAATCGGCCTTGTTCACCTTTACGGTCAGAATTTCGGTCGGACGAAAAAGGTCGGATGTCGTGGTTTGTGACGAGGGCATAGCGCCAGCTATGTCCGAGGAGCAAAACGCGACAGACGATCCTTTTGCAGTCGACCGAAAACTGACCGCAAAGGTGAATAAGGCCGAAAAATCTCTCTTTTTGTGGAGACATGCAACTCTTAGATAGATGTGAAAATAGTTTTTACATGAGATAGCTCTTTTTATCCATAAATATTGCCAATTGAGTAACTATCGACGGAGGGACCTCCAATTCCCCCAAATCCAGGGGATTGGAGCGACTGAAATCGAGCAAGAGCGATATGTTTTAATAGGTAGACAATTTGTGGATTGATAAGTGATGGCCATGTTTTCTTAGAATCAAGGGCTGACGGGGTTTCTCTTGCGCGACAATTGCGAACCATCACCAAGACTATTTTTTGCATGGTATGGCCAAATAGAAGGTAAAATTGATCAATCAAGCCAAAGAATTATTGATCAGATTTTATCAATATAGACTTAAAAAATGCGATGCAATTCTAAGTGATTTTTACCAGCATTAACGGTTAGATCTCACCTTAAAGCGCCCACACTCTCTCCTGTGCTTTATCTTTACTGAGAACTCAGCTACAATAATACCACAAAACCCACCCAGGAATGGTTTTATGGTATCATCGCTACCTTTGTCTACAGCACGAAGTATCGCTATCATCCGGCGCAATGGCCTAGGCGATCTTTTGTGCGCTATGCCGGTGTTAGAATATTGCCGAAGGCAATCTCCAGAGGCCAAAATCACGCTGATTGTGGAGCATCGCAATGCACCATTATTACCCTTTCTGCGTGGTTTTGATCGCAGCGTGGTGCTGCCCCGAGGTAACAAATATTTGAGTGCTTTAGCTGTTGGGGCTCTTCACTGGTGGCCACGTGTCGACATCGCTATAGCCACGAAGCCAACGCCAACACGCCTGATGTCTTTTGCCCTTTGGGCTCTGCGAGCGCGTCATCGGGTCGCTGCTGTCAATGACAAATGGTACTGCCGATTTATCAATCATCCAGTACCCCTAGATCTTATTCCGGAGGGCAAGATACACCAAGCTCTGGCGGCACTGCGTATGCTTGATCCTAACCTACATGAAATCCCCAAAGAGCTCTGGCCAAAGCTGACCCTCGATGCGCCCTTTCAAGCTGGTCCTGTATCTAGCATGCGCGATTTGCTTGCCTTTGGGGATCTGTCGCTTCCACTGCTGTTTGTTTCTCTAACTAACAACCGTGCTGCAAGTTCATTAGGCGTCGAGGGTCACACTGAAATCCTCAATAGACTAGCAACGAAGACCGATTTTCGCGTTGTGATCTCCTGTGAACCAAGGGATCTTCCTAAAGCTCAAGACCTATTACCTCGCCTTAAATGCGCTGCAAAAATCATCGCTTCTCGCAACGTCAATGAACTCATCGCTATCCTAAGCCTCGTAGATAACGTGTTAGTGGGTGATGGCGGCATCATGCATTTGGCTGCCGCCTTAGATAAGCCCCAGACAGTGTTATTCGGTCACGATATCGTCACACAATGGCACCCTTTAAGCGATAAAGCGACGTGCTTGGTCTCCACAGCACATGTCCTGGACATCCCCAAAGAAGTCATTGTGGATAGTGTGAAGCAGCGGTTTGTGTAGATGGACTAAAGGACATATAGAGGTAATTGCAAAATTATTTGAGCCCTTGAGAATCGATTCTCGGGAAAAAAGGTTACCTTTTTTTGTGAGAAGGCGATTCTAGAGAGCTTAAGTGGTATGGCACTATCCAGTCTGGAAAGACAGGCTTTTCTCCCTTCCCAGGCCCGAAGGGTCTATATTGCAACAGGCCAGGGCATCGCCACATAGGCCTCAACCTAAGCCTAACAATCGTATCTCGGCGCGCAGCGCTTTGGAGTGCGGTCGCTTGCGACCGCTTTGGGTTCCTTGCGACGGTCGTGTGCAACGGCATCACTATAATTCCCTAAGGGTAAAATAGTTAGTACATGCAGCCTTCGACGAATCCATACAATGCCGTTTAGCATTGCCGTCCCAAGGAACGAAAAGCGGTCGCAAGCGACCGCACTCCAAAGCGCTGCGCGCCGAGATACGATTGTGAAGTCCTAAGTCATTGAGATATAAGCTCAAAAGACCTGTTAGGTTGAGGCCTATGTGGCATCGCCATGGTATATGCCAGGAAGGGATTTCGCAGTCTGAAGGACTGCTACAAGACGCCAGTTTACAAACATTTATGCATGCGCTTTATGGCAGCCCTACAGACTGCTAAAACCGTTTTGGCATATACCATGGCGATGCCATGGCCTGTTGCAATATCGACCCTTCGGGCCTGGGAAGGGAATGACTCTCTCTTCACCGGCATCCGATTTTCAGGAAATTGACTTCGGAGAATCGGACTTCTGCAATTACCTCTATATGACCAGGGAGATTGATTGAGGTATATTATGCGGGCACACACGAAAAGGCTCCCTACTGAAAAAAACGTTGCAACTGGTGCAGAACACAAAGGCTCAGTTGACTGGCGTTCAGCTTTTGGAGATTTGATTGAAAAGTTTTCTGAATCGGGCGCAGCTCTTCGCGGTTTCCGTTTGCGCGAAGGTATGACACAGATAGAGCTTGCTAAACAGACTGGCGTAAATCAGGCCAATATTTCCAAAATGGAACATGGCAAGCGTTCAATTGGCAAAGCTATGGCAAAAAAATTTGCGGTTCTCTTTGAAACTGATTACAAAATTTTTCTTTAAAACACATGAGACATGAGAGGTATAAGCCGTGCCTTACATCTTTAGTAAAAGCATAACAGGCGAAACAAACAGGAAAACAGGTCTGTTCCGCCGATAGTCCATCTACGTAAGCTCTTCTTTGCACCTTTGCATTAAGAAAGAGTTTCAGGGGCTACAGCGACAGGAGGTTTTTTCTTGGTGTCGAGAGTTGGGAGAAAGGCACGTGTTTCTTGAACAACAACGCCCGATAGAAAGATCAGCCCGATCAGGTTTGGATAGGCCATCAGACCGTTGGCGATGTCCGATACTAACCAAACAATCTCCAGCTTCAAGACACAACCAATCACAACAAAAGCCGTGAAGATCACCCTATAAAACGGAACTGCACGCGCGCCAAATAAGTATTCGAGGCACTTCTCCGCGTAGTAGGCATAACCGATAATTGTAGTAAATCCGAAGAATACCAGGGCCATGGATACCATATAAGCACCCCAAGATGAAAAGACCGTCTGAAAAGCTGCTACGGTCATGGCCGCACCATTAAGACGCATTCCCATGCCGTCAACCATATTCACAGCATCGGTGACTTGCAGGACCAGTGCCGTCACACTGCACATGATGACCGTCGTCAAAAAGCTGCCCGTCATGGAAACAAGCCCTTGCTCGCCGGCACTATCAGTCTTAGCAGCTGCAGAGGCGATGCTGGCAGTGCCTAGACCAGCTTCGCTAGTCATAATCCCACGTGCAAGACCGACCCTGACAGCATTCTGTGTAGCAAAGCCAAGAAACCCACCAGCAACGGCCATACCACTGAAGGCATCTTGCAGAATAGCCCACATAGCTGCTGGGATATCGGTAAAGTTCATCACTAGGATGACAAGCCCACCAAACATATATGACAAGGCCATGAAGGGTACGGCGAAACCTGCAACGGTGCCAATGGACCTGATGCCTCCAAGTACTGTCAAGCCTGTAAGCGCTGCCAGAACGAATCCAGTATACCAAGGATTGATCTCAAATAAGCGTTCTATCACCTGGGCTATGGAGTTAGCCTGAAGCATATTGCCACCGCCAAGAGCCACTAAACAACCAAAACCGGCAAAAGCTACCGCTAGCCAACGCCAGCCGAGTCCTCGTTCGATAAAATACATCGGACCGCCAGCCATTTCACCACGCTCGTCAACAATGCGGTATTTTACTGCTAAGATAGATTCAGCGTATTTGGTGATCATCCCCAAAAGAGCCGTCACCCACATCCAAAATAACGCCCCAGGCCCTCCGGCGGTGACCGCTGTGGCGACGCCAGCGATGTTGCCAATCCCTACAGTGGCTGCCAAGGCTGTCATCAGAGATTGATAGTGGCTGATATCCCCTTTTGCTTGGGCATTTTGCCTACCGAAGGCCAATTTGAAGGCTTTCAGCAGGTAGCGGAACTGGAGCCCCCTAAGGGCTATGGTGAGGTAGATGGCTAAGCCAAAGAAGAGGAGTTGAAAGGGAGCTCCCCAGACCCAGTAGTTAATGAGTTCAAGTAGTGACATAAAGCTCATCCCACAACACCTGTCACGTGTTTCGGCTTCTTCTGGAGGGCATCAAACAATTTTGTTTCTTTTACAAGCACACCAGACAATGCCAAGACAGCGATCAGGTTAGGAATAGCCATTAGACCATTCATTGAATCAGCAATAGTCCAGACGATATTTAGCTGAATAGCAGCTCCTGGAATGACTGCGCAGGCAAAGATGATGCGATACCAACGGACAGCACGAGCACCAAAGAGATATTCGGCACACTTTTCGCCATAATAAGACCAAGCTAACATCGTGGTGTAAGCGAAGAGCATCAGCGCAGCCGTGAGGATATAGTGACTGCCAGGGAATGAACCAGTAAAGGCAGCGATAGCCATCGAAGCACCTCTTAGAGGAGTGCCATTTTGATCTAGCTGATCGGTAACCCCGGTGACGATTAAAACAAGCGCTGTAACAGTACAGACGATAACAGTGGAGATCAGCCCACCAGTCATAAACACAGTTGCCTGACGCGCTGGATTATTGGTACGGGCAGCAGCAGCGGCAATCGAAGAAATGCCTAAGCCCGATTCCGTAGCAAAGATCGCCCTGGCAACACCCTGCTGGATGGCCATCAAGACGGTGATACCGACGACACCACCAGCGGCGGCTCGGCCGTTGAAAGCTTCATCAAAAATAGAGGCAAAAGCGGCGGGAACATGCTCAGCATTGAGCCAGATGATCCATAGCCCACCAGCCATGTAGAAGAGTGCCATAAAAGGAACAATGATAGCCGCAACACGTCCGATCACTTTAACGCCACCGAGGGTAACAATCCCTACAAGAACGGCGAGAAAGACACCGCTGACCCAAGGATCTAGGCTCCAGATATGTCCAGCAGCGTCAGCGATGGAATTGGCCTGAACGAGGTTACCGGTACCAATGGCAGCAAGAGCTCCTAGAACAGCGAAGGTAACTGCTAACCAGCGCCAGCCTAAACCGCGCTCGATGTACTCCATCGGCCCACCAACCATTTCTCCACGGCTATCTTGAACGCGATATTTGACCGCCAGCAACGATTCAGCATATTTAGTGGCCATACCCAGCAAAGCGGTGACCCACATCCAGAAAATACAGCCCACGCCGCCAATGCTAATACCCGTGGCGACACCAACAATGGTCCCTGTGCCGATGGCACCTGCTAGAGTAGTCATTAGAGCTTCAAAGTGAGAGATGTCACCTTTTTCTTCCTGATATTGAGGCCTCCAAGATTCGCGTAGCCCGAAAAAGAGGTAGCGGAACTGAATACCGCGCAGCAGAATGGTTAGATACGCCCCAGCCCCTAACAAGAGTAGCAGAAGTGGAATTCCCCAAACCAGGCTCTTAAAGAGTTCAATATAAGATTGCAGGGAATCCATCTTCTACCTTCTAAACACACTAAATTATAAACATTATAACCAATATTATCTTTATTTTCAAGGTAATAGTTAAGAAGTGAGAAAGAGAAACGAAAGAGGATTTAGGACTTTTCACACCGCTGTATCGCTATATTGCCTCGTCAAGTGCAGAACGGTGGGTCTTCAAAAATACCTGCTCAAACCGCTCTAATCCCTTTCTCAGGTAAAGCTCGCTCTCCTCCAGGCTGTGTGCGTCGGCGTAATAAGGATTATCCAAAATGCAGGGATGCAGGCCATTCATGCACAACAGGACATTTTGAAAGAGGATATGGGTTCTACCATTTCCATCGATGAATGGATGCTCAATCTCCATCTTCGCGTAAAAATCCGATATTAGTTTCCGAGCCGTTGCCTGATACTCTTCCCTGACTTGAAGCGCAATCTTCCCTTTTTGCAGGGCTAGGAGGGCATCCTTTCTGGCCATCAAGATTGCGGTATTAAACGCGTCCATGAGTTTCGTTATGATGTCTTGCACATGACGTGAATCGGGATATTTTATTACAATGTAACCGTCGCCTGTCGACATCACTTCGACGTTTTCTTGTATCTCAGTCTCCACACCAATCTGTTTCACAAGCTCCCTCACCTTGCTCACTTGAGACTTTATGATAAATTTGCTGTTGTCTTCGATAAAACAACGCCTATAGAGCAAAAGAGATTGCAAAAGATCTTCCCTGTCCTTGCTTTCAGAGGATAACATGTCAACAAACAAACCGTTGATTTGCTTCAGGGCTTCACAAATTTTGTGATTCTCTTCCTCAAGCTCCAGCATGTCGCTGGGACTCCAAATCATTGCAAAGTGATCTCGCCTAAGTTTTAATAAACTTGCTTCGATACCGATAGGCAACGATTTAGTAGCGATGTTCTGAGCAAGACTTTTAAACTCATTGAGCGTCTGTTCTATAAACGCCTGTCCCTTCATCTTTATGAGATGAGAACTAGAGGGATCCGAATCTAAACATTTCTTTATCTTACTCCAGGAGCCTACCATATATTTGAACTGCCGGGACCCATTCGTATCCAGTATCGCATCACTTAGATAAGTGACCTGTTGATTGCCGGATCTCCACCTATCGCTGTCACTGGCCTTGCAAGCGGTATGATTTTGTGCACCCTCAAAATGGCGACAGGCCGTCCTGTGAACATTTCGATAAACGTCCATCTTCAAGTATGGATCATTCCATAGCAACTCAGCTGCTGCATTTAAGCTGTCCCAATAGCCGGGCTCTTGCTGGTTGCCATGTAAGCCTAGATCAAACACTAGCTGACTGTTAAGATGATGATATTCTCCGTCGATAAGGATTTTCCAATAATCATCCCCCAAACTATAAAAAACCGCTTTGGCCTCATCTAGGGTCGGTAGAATCCCATGGGTCTGTAATAGTGAATTGACCTCTTCTTCTTTCATGGAATTAAGATCTATACCGTCAAAACCCAGCTTCTCGCCAAAAGGGGTTTGTTCAATATATCCCGATCTCGCCCTCTGATGCGCAAACAAACTATCCATAACAATAACCTTTAATTTTATTTAATTATCATTACAACAACTTTAACAAAATTAAAAATAAAAATCAATAAATTTAACTATTGTAAGAATTAGAGATATAAGAGTCAAGAGATGAGAAGTCGGAAAGAGAAAAAGAGAGAAGGAGAGTAAGGAAAAAGGGAGAAAGAGGAGAGGATTTAGGAATTTTTACCGCCGAGACACCGAGATAGGAAAGAGAGGATGAGGAGGAACATCATTGTTGATTTTTGCCTTTCTATCTATTAGAATTTGTAAAAAAATATTGGCGAGTGAGAATGGTAGATAGCTTTCGAGAGGATGTCGTTACCAGGAAGGGGCCTTGTTCACCTTTACGGTCAGAATTTCGGTCGGACGAAAAAGGTCGGATGTCGTGGTTTGTGACGAGGGCATAGCGCCAGCTATGTCTGAGGAGCAAAACGCGACAGACGATCCTTTTGCAGTCGACCGAAAACTGACCGCAAAGGTGAATAAGGCCTTCAACTAGAGGTTGAAAAGGAAAAATCTCTACCCCTGGTCTATAGGGAGCAGTGGAACATCAGGACCGAGCGCTAAGTCCTTTTGAAAGGGGGCACCCTTGCAAAAGGATTTAGCGCTCGGTGCCTGATGTTCCTCCTCATCCTCTCTCTTCCCTTTCCCCTCTTTCCTATCTCGGTGTCTCGGCGTCTCGGCGGTAAAAATCCTATCTCCTATCCTCTCCTCCTTCCTCTCTCTCCTATTTCTCCGCTCGGTTTTCGTGGAAGACAAGTCCCATCCGGGCATCCTCGGAAATCCAGCGCGGGCTATCTAAGCACGTCACCGTAGCACCTCCCGGAACATTTCTGCCCCCCTGAGCTTTGATGGAAGTCCAGAAACCACCAGAGTGGTCAACCGCCGCAGCGACGCCAGGAGCGGGCAAGCGTAGGCGATCAAGATGCCAGTGCAATAAGCACCAAGCATCGCGGCTGAAGTAATGAAAATAATCGGCCATCGAGGAATTAAGCCCCTGCGAAACTTCACTATCGAAGCGAAAAAGCTGGTCAAGCAGGCGCAACCTCGCTGCTAGGAGATCGATATGTGCCGGCGAGAGTGCTGCCTGTGTGGGACGTGAGAGGCTAGCTTTGATGTCGGCGAGGTGGCTAAGGTCTAGGACGACTTCTCTGGCCAATTTGAGAGCCTGAATGTGTGACCGATATTGTAGATCTGGCCGATAGGCATCGAACCATGTTTCTATCAATCTTGCTGGTGGGCGCTGATGCCACAAAACCTGACCAGCAACCCACAGATTGCAAGCGAGAAAGCCATTACCTTGAGGAATCTCATCGACTAAAGCCATAATGCCAGCAAATGGCGCTCGAAACTGATGGTCTGAGTAACGCTCCAGGACTTCACAAGTCAAGGCCGGCCACAGCCCATCACCCTGTCCGACAGCACCGACATTTACTACCGGCAGCAGCGGCGTTGCGGAAGGTTCGCCATAGCGACGAAGAGCGTCCCAGACGGGATGCTCTGGGAGATGATCACGTTCGGGTTCCCCGGCAACAGCTGGAAAAGCGATGATCGTAGACTCACCAACAGTATCGCATAGAGAAAGAATTCCATGTGTGTGCTGCTCGACAAAGTCCCGTCCGCCCACAGGAAGGTAGAAAATTAATGTCGTGGAAGTCGGCAAAACCTGCTCGAGTAGATGAACCTCAGCTTGGGCTACCTCAAAGAGAAGAGCATCACTAGCTTGAGAATGACTCAAAAAACTGGGGTGCAGCAACTGACTTTCCCACAAAATAAGGTCAGGAGACACTCCCTCCGACACCATACCCTTGAAAGCTTCCGCAATTTTTTGGCGGTAGTCAGGATCAAAAGGACAACGACTATCCGAGGGCCGACCGGACAGAGATATGCGTAATCCAACAGTAAGGCCATAATCTTTAAAAAGACTGAGAATATTCGCTAACGCGGCAGTCGAAGTGGGATTTTCAGGAACTAATGATCCACCACCGAAAATGATCGTATTGAAACCAAACTCAACAATTCTACTAGCCCATCTTGCGATTGTCTCTGCACCTTTGGGGCCTACTAACGCTTGAGGAACCGCAGTAGTAAGACCTGGAACGATCTGACACATCGTGTTACCCCGCATCCACAAGACCCTACGGGACAGATGTGGCCGATGAGAACCGAGAAATTCTTCACGATGCCCACTTAATAACCCTACAAGGGCTTGTGCAAGGCCATAGGAGAGATCAAGGTCATCGCCACCGATAATCTCCAGTTCTCCCGCTCGACAAGCAGCTTCATAAAGCCGCATGTGCGAAGGGCGTTTGCGTAAACGGAGAGTGAAAGGAGAGATTTTCCTTTCGGCAATCGCTGACGAGAAGCGTTTTTTGAAAACGTCAAGTAATTGAGCTGTTTTTTTCATAGGCTAGGCATTAAATCGAAGTTTTTGTACCATCCGAGGCCAATGATTCTGCAACTTTGCATGGTGCCTTATGTCCGAACCTAACTACCCTCAAATGCCATCGCATGAGCCGTTACCTGCTCCTAGGGAACTGCTAGAGCAGCTGCCTGCGTCCACACGCCAAATAGAATTCATCCGACAGTCGCGCCAGGCAATCATTGATATCCTCGAGGGTACAAGTTCTCGAAAACTATTTGTCATAGGCCCGTGCTCGATTCACGATACCACAGCAGCAAAGGATTTTGCCAAGAAATTGCGAGGGCTAGCCGATCGCGTTGCTGGCCGATTTCAGCTGGTCATGCGCGCCTACGTTGAAAAGCCACGCACAAGCTTGGGATGGAAAGGTCTGCTCTACGACCCTGACTTGGATGGATCCAATGATCTTCTAAACGGCCTGCGACAATCGCGCCAGTTTCTGCTAGATCTTGCCGATTTGGAATTACCAGCCGCCACGGAATTCCTCGATCTCGCATCGCCCCTGTATCTTGGCGATCTCATTTCTTGGGGTTCTATAGGGTCGCGTACTACGGAGTCACAACCTCATCGTCAGATGGTATCCGGTTTATGCATCCCCACAGGCTTTAAAAATGGGACTGATGGCAACTTAGAAATCGCCATCAACGCTTTGACAGTAGCCAAAGCGCACCATGGTTTTTTTGGACTCGATGATGATGGACGTATCAGCGTGGTACGTTCTAATGGCAATCCCTATTGTCATATGGTACTGCGTGGGGGCAATGGACAGCCGAATTATGACCGCCTATCGGTGCAGCGGACCTTGTCATTGCTGATTGAAAGGGACCTGCGTGCTAAGGTGCTCATAGACTGTTCACACGATAATTCAGGCAAGGAGCCAAGCAGGCAAAAAGTCGTCTTTGGCAGTATTATCGACCAAATCTTGGAAGGTAATTCAGATATTATAGGCGTCATCCTTGAAAGCTATCTTCTAAGTGGCTGTCAGAGCATCCAGGAAGGTGTAAGTTCTTTGAATCCCGGGATTTCGGTGACCGATCCTTGCCTGGATTGGGAAGCGACAGAGGAAATCGTTCTATGGGCCTACGATGTCTTGGAGGCGCAAGCATACAGCGCCTCGCCTGCTGAGGCGAGCCTATGCCCATGTTAGATCGCGGTCGTTTACTTCTCCTCCTAGTGCTGCTTGTGAGCTTAAGTAGCTGTCAGAATCAGCGCCTCGTTGTGGAAACGCATTTTATAGATAAGCGCACGCTAGCAAGCAGTTGGGTGAACACTCCTAATCCTCTTCAGTATTGTCCTGTCACCGGACAGGAGCTCATCATCTCATGGCGTCTTCCTGAAGTCACAGAGCGTAAAAAAGAACTTCGCTTAGAACTCACTGTGCGCTTTGGCAACCGTGAGGAAGAGACCGTAGAGGTGTGCGTCAACCGCTTTCGTGGGTGTTATATCTATCGTCTAGTTGACAACGACTATTGGAATCGTTGCGGGATTATGACATATAAGGTGGAATTGTATGATGAGGACTGCCTCATCGATTGCTGGCACCATCAGATATGGAGCAATATTATCGATTTGGAAAGCAATGATGAGGAGGAGGAGAAGGCTCTCTTAGACCCGTGCTGTTAGTACGAATCCTTACCGCATCTTTCCTCTGTTTCTTGGCATGGCCCAGCCCTGCCGTCGAGATCACCCTTGAACATGCCGTTAGTCCTGATGAAATGGCCTGGGGCCTAATGCAACGTCGTACATTACCGGAAAATCATGGGATGTTGTTCAAATTTCACCCACCTCGGCGAGTGGCTTTCTGGATGCTCAACACCTTTATAGACCTGTCATTGGCTTATTTGGATGCCAATGGGGTCATTCGTGAGATCCATCAACTCAAAGCCTATCCAGACAAGATGATGGCCTTAGCACCAATCAAAGACGTGTCTGCATTGAATCGACTCCCTCCTTATGATCCTGTAGTGCGCTTTTTTCAACAGCACGAAGTGCGTAGTTCTTTTGCTGTATCGTACGCCTTGGAAATGAATGCAGGGTGGTTTGAGAGGCATGGCGTCAAGGTTGGTGACCGCCTAAACATCAGCCACGGCTCTGCGAATATTGGGGCTAGGAGACAGGAATAGGAGTAACACGGATGCACACGGATCTAGGAGGATTAGGAAAAAAGAAGATGTTTTTTTTGATTGTCCAATTCGTCATCGCCCCATAGGCCTCAACCTAACAAGCACTTTGGGCTTAATGTCCATGTTGTCCATAGGAGGTAATTGCAGAAGTCCGATTTCCCGAAGTCAATTTCCTGAAAATCGGATGCTGGTGAAGAGAGAGCCATTCCCTTCCCAGGCCCGAAGGGTCGATATTGCAATAGGCCATGGCATCGCTATGGTATATGCCAGGAAGGGATTTCGCAGTCTGAAGGACTGCTACAAGACGCCAGTTTACAAACACCATTTATGCATGCGCTTTATGGCAGCCCTACAGGCTGCTAAAACCGTTTTGGCATATACCATGGCGATGCCATGGCCTGTTGCAATATCGACCCTTCGGGCCTGGGAAGGGAATGACTCTCTCTTCACCGGCGTCCGATTTTCAGGAAATTGACTTCGGGAAATCGGACTTCTGCAATTACCTCCTATGGACATTTACAAAACGAAGAAAACTATTCAAAATGATTGTGTGACGCAAACGTGAGCTCTCTTTTGCGCCTTTGCGTTAAAAATTAACACGAGCCTATAAACGGCCTTGGGCCTGGAGGCGCTTCCAAAGATCATGGGCTTCTTGCGAGATCTCTTTGACAATGCACTGATGTCCCAGTTCCTCATCGAAGTAGATGCCATTCATGATGCTGTAAGAAGCGATCATTTGGTGAAACAGCGCATTGCTGCCTATTTCATCACGCTCTGGTAATGTGAAGCGATACCCACAACGAATTGTGCGAAACGAATGGTTTTTCCATTGACGATGTGCCAAGCGCAGCGCCTCTTCGGCGCTGGCAGAAGTCACTGAGGTCGGCTGTTCCTGCCGCTCTTCTACCTCCTCAAACCAGGTGTAACCCTGATCAGGAGTGCGACGCAAAAACAACATCACCCATCCTGCACGATCTTTGAAGTATTGAGCCACATGGATGAGTTTTCCTGCTGTCTTAACTTTAGTTTCTGCCATCAGCGCCTCCGACATTCATACCGAGTTGATCCATCAAAAAAGTCAATGTAGCAACCTTTTGAGACACCTGTTGCTTCACCGTAGTGCCACCAAGATGACCAGCGCCCTTGTCGATTAGGCACAGCTTAGGGTAGCCTTGGGGATCTGCAGCCTGCAAACGCGCCACCATCTTTCGAGCGTGAAGGGGATCAGTGCGTGCATCGTTCTCAGCACCACGAATAAGAACTGCTGGATACTTAACGCCATCCACAACTTGATGGTAGGGAGAATATCTCATGAGATACTGAAACTGATCTACATTCTCAGAACTGCCATATTCGCCACTCCAGATATTGGAAAAGCCAAATTGGTGATACCGGACCATATCCAGAAGAGGTACTTCACACAATGCCGCACGAAAAAGCTCTGGACGTTGTGTCATCACAGCACCCACAAGCAAGCCACCGTTGCTGCGTCCACGAATAGCTAGGCGACCAGTACTCGTATATCCTTTTTTAGTCAGCCATTCAGCAGCGGCGATGAAGTCATCAAAGACATTCTGCTTCTTTTCCAACATACCCGCCTTATGCCATTGCTCGCCATATTCCCCTCCTCCACGAAGATTCGGAATGGCCACAAGACCTCCCGCCTCTAAAAAAGGAATGTAGAGATCCAAGAATAAAGGAGTCACAGGAATGCCAAATCCTCCATAACCAGCTAATAATGTTGGACGACCATGACGAGAGGGCATTCTCGATCCATAGGTTTGGTCAAAGATGAGAAACATCGAGATCCGCGTACCATCTTTAGAGGGGTACCATACCTGTTCTACAATAAACCTTGAGGGATCCACAATCTTAGGGCCTTCTTCAATCGGCTCCAGGGCATTGCGGTAGCAATCATACCGATAGTGAAGGAGTGGATGCACGAATGAGGAAAATTCCACCCACACATCAGGGCTAGACCAATATCCGGACAAGCTAGCCGTGCCCATGCTCTGCAGCGGGATTGTATGTAATGGAACACCTTCGGCATTGAGAACCTTGATCACTGTATAGGCATTGTGGAGGTACTCAGCGAAATAATAGCCGGCAATGCCATGAACAGCCAAAAGGCGGTCATTGGTCTCCGGCACCAACTCCTGCCAGTTGTCTCTGCAGGGGCATGTTGGATTAATCAGGTATGCCCTGTAGTTCGGCGCTTCAAAATCTGTTAGTAAAATAATGTGGTCTCCAGCCATCGCTACAGAGCTATTGGCATCCAAGCCAACGGTCAGTGGAATGAGATTGGCTTGGTGATCACCGATAGGTTGAAGATAGATCTCGTTTCGATTAGCGAGTTCCCTATTTAGCACAAGATAACGCCCATCGTCTGTGACCTGAATCCAGTGACTGGCTTCGCGGATGGTAGGATGGGAAAAGACACAGACGTCATTCTCTTTAGTGGTGCCTAAGCGATGATAATAAACAGCGGACCAATAGGCAGCTTCGGAAGGGGCTACCTCACCTGGTTCGGGATAGGCAGAGTAATAAAAGCCTTCACTCTCTGGCAACCAAGCTACAAGGCCATTAGGCCACCCTTGTCTGCGCCCGTGGAGACTGTCAGCAAGCACAGTCCCACTATCTACGTGAAGGATTTTGATATCTGGACACTCATCACCACCTGAGGAGATCCCAAAGGCCACATAGGTACCATCGCGCGAAGGCACGGCAAAATCAAGTTTCTGTCCTTGGGCCCACTGGTTTGGATTGAGAAGCTCTTGAAGCTCCGCCGATGGCGCTTCACGCCCATAGAAAATGGCATGCTCATTCTCAGGCTTTTTCAGCCAGACAAAGCGGCGTGTTCCTTCAAGAACATCTTTAAACGATAGAGTCTCACCCCTTGCTAACTGTTCCAAGCGTTCGTGCACCGGCTGCCTTAAGGGCAAGTTACTCAGGTAATCTTTAGTAAGTTTATTTTGAGCAGCCGTCCACTTTGCCACACGAGGATCGTTGGCGTCTTCCAACCAGCGGTATGAGTCAACAACCTCGACCCCATGCAAACACTCGATCACCGGATCTTTGGGTGTCTGAGGATAATTCCACGCAAAACCCTGGGTCGACGTAAATAAGCATGCCCCGATGAGGAAAATACGAAAGCTCTTGATTAACAACCTCATAAGATTAACCTCCCCTATCGCCAAACGATTGCACATCAAGGCTATCCAAGCGCTTAGCTATTGTCAATAGAGGAATTTCAGTCGTGTTGTGTGAGATTTTTTAACGCAAAGGCGCAAAGAGAAGAAGGAGGAGGAGAGGGTTGAGGAGAGGAGTTAGGAATTTTCACCGCCGAGGCGCCGAGACACCGAGATAGGAGAGAGAGGGATTAGGAAAGAGCTGCAAGAAAGCTATGGTATCACAATTTCTCCGACACAAATGGGCTGGTATGCCACGAAGTATAAGACCCAAGGGGACGATATGCTAAGGGAGTATCCTAGCACGCCAGAAGAGGCATTCCAAGCTAACCTTGAGGGGAATTATTACAGCAAATACATGACCAAGGCACGTGTAGAAAGACGCATCGGAAATGTTCCGCATGATGAGAATTTACCTGTCTTCGTCGCTATGGATTTGGGCTTTAACGATGCTATGGCGATATGGTGGTATCAGAAGCTAGGGGCAGAGTTGCGATTGATCGACTATTACGAAAACTCAGGGGAGCCGCTGGCACACTATATAAAGGTTATCAAAGGGAAACCATACGTCACGGAGAGGGTTTTTGCTCCGCATGATGCCAGCAGCCACGAGCTAGGCTCTGGCTTGACACGTGTGCAGACTGCTAGGAATCTTGGGCTTGAATTCGCAGTTTTGCCAAGGCTTGGGTTGCAAGAAGGTATAGACGCCGTGAGAAACTTGCTAAATCGTTGCTGGTTTGATGAGGTGAAGTGCGAAAAGGGAATCCGAGCTCTGGAAAACTATCGGAAAGAATGGAACGAAACTTTAGGTGTATGGCGTGACCATCCTAGGTACGATCATTTCTCAAACGGAAGTGACGCTTTTAGGTACCTGGTGATGAGTTTAAGAAGAGCCACAACCCAGGCGGAAGATGAGGAATTGTATCGAAAGCAGATGGCCTCATTCCACGAGCCGCAGCATCCGCTTTACGGGGACTTTTCAGGTTTAAGTTATTATTAAGGAGTTCTATGGCAGCCAGATCAGACCATGAATAATTATTCTTAGAATTAGAGCTGTATAGTCATCGGAAAGATGCCGTTTCAGTTAGCGAGTTTCTCAAAGAAAAAGAGTGTTTTTTCGGATTTTTGATTTGATGGCCGATGGGGGAACACAAAATTCATGAAGATCTGAGTTTTGCCGAAAATCGAAGCTGAGAAAATGTAAAAAAGGCCCTATGCACAAAAAGCCTACCAGAACCTCGCATAACAAAGTCTTTCGGAGATTCTTTCATGTTTTTATTGTTTACTTTTTTTATTTTCTCGCTCTTCCTTAATTTGTTCTCTAAGATATTCGAGAGAACCATCTAAACTAAAACCTGCATGAATAGCATTAGATATAAACTCAGTTATCCCAACTTCAATTTTTCCACTTTTTTCTAAGCTGGTTATTTCATTCAGGACGTAATTAGAAGGAATTGATCTATGGAGCAACGGAAACAACACATTGGTAGTCATTTCATATAGGAGTTTACTTTGTTTCTCAAGAGATAAGAGCAGTTCCTTTCGCTCAGGCTCAGTCAAGCAACTATTTGAAATAGCAGTTGCTACATTGGAGTGATTGCTTGGCTTGTAATCTCTTATTGTTTCATGTATAAAAATCTGTCTTCTTGTATCTATAGGTAATTCTTCGACTGCGTTGAGCTCGTTGGGCATCATTTCGCCTGCGCAAACAAGCATTGGAAAAAAAGTAATTAAGACCAAAATCTTAAAACAATCTTAAACACCCCTAGTCCTGCACCGGAAATTTGGTCTCCCACCAGATCAGGGAAATTGCATGAAGAATTTAGTTTACGCCAAGCAACCCCAATAAGTAGCCACGGTTCCACCCTGCTTTCGAACGGCGATTTTTAATCCCTGCCTTTGTCTTTTTATCTGCCTTTAAAATATTTAGCGTGGCCCGTCGAAGCACGGAAAAATTTTCCGCCCCATTATCTTTTCTTACTTTGCATCCATCCTCTGCATAGGATACATCTAGCTGCCAGTGCAACTGGTTCTCAATTGTCCAATGAGAGCGTATCGCATGGGCCATTTTCCTCGCATCGGACGAGAGGCTGGATATGTAAAACCGTGTTTCTGTTGAAGTTACACCCTTAATTGTTCTTGTACTCCTAACTGCGGCAAGACTCCTTAAACCTGTCCATTCTGTTTTTTGTGGTAGCCACTCAAGATCTTCACATACCCAAACTTCTCGTTTCTCAACTCGTCCTCGCGACTTTTCTTCGCTCACAAAAAAGTCACAACCACTGGCTTCCGGTAGACCTTCAACCACTTGCTCAAAAAAGTTTTGAGCCTCAGCATGTAGATGTCCTTGATTCCCTTTTAGACCTATCACGTAGTCTCCTCCTTGCTCCACGATCTGCTTAACAAGTGGCCTATGACATCCTCCGGCATCCACTGTAATTGTAGCACCCCTAATATCGAGCATGGCAAGAAGCAAGGGAAAAGCAGTGATTTCATTGGATTTTAGCTCTGTTGCAAGCTGCCCTAGAACAAGTTGATTTTCCGCTGAAAATGCACTCACGATATGAATGGCTCTTACATCATTTGTCGTATCGGAAGAGTTGCATAAGGTTTTGCCGTCCAAAGCGATGATGCCACCTATCGTTTTGGCAATATGCTGAGTCCAGTTAATAAAACACCGCTCAAACGCCTGTGGGTTGACAAAGCGGAAAAAGCGCGAGAAAGTGTCATGCGAAGGGACACCATCAGAACACATTTGAAGCTCGTGTAACCATTCAAGATTAGACTCAGACCATAAGCTAACCTCTACCCAATCATCAGCCCCGCAAAGTATAGCGAGGATGGCGA
This sequence comes from uncultured Chlamydiae bacterium, assembly GCA_963713615.1. Classification (GTDB taxonomy): domain Bacteria; phylum Chlamydiota; class Chlamydiia; order Chlamydiales; family JAJFMA01; genus CAMFKD01. The sequence continues at coordinate 3,723,785 of CAVQMM010000001.1, read as the reverse complement.
TCGATACGATCTCGGAGACACTGTAGGCATGGTTTCTTGCCTTACGAGGATCTGGTAGGATTGAAAACGCGAGCATGATAGAAGTTTCTCTGACTGCATGTTGTTGTGACATTATACATCTCCCTGATGAAAAGGAGAAGTAGTCGCAACAATTTGAAAAATAGTCAAATCATTTCTTCATGCAATTTCCCTGGGCTTCATGGTCAGTTCAGAATCGTATAGAGCTGAAGTTTTTTTGCTTGGATTAGGTCCTGCGTTCGCGTATAAAGGCTATCCAAACTCTAAAAATTATTGGGATACTGGGGATGTCGAACGGTTTTGGTGAGTATATCATATATGTGGATGAAAGCGGAGACCATTCCCTAACATCAGTTGACGAACAACATCCAGTATTTGTACTTGCATTCTGCATCTTTAAAAAATCGGACTACACCGGGATTGTACTCCCTATGGTCAACCAGTTCAAATTTGATTTCTGGGGGCACGATTTAGCAATTTTGCACAATAGAGAGATTAGAAGACCTGAAAAAGACTTTGGCTTTCTAAGGGTATCAGAGGAGCTTCGGGAAAGGTTCTTCTCTCGATTGAATCAATTAATGGAAGAACTGCCATTTTCAATTATTGCCACAGTCATCGACAAAAGGCGTCTTAAGGAGAAGTATAGCCAGCCACATAGTCCCTATGAAACCGCTCTTAAATTCTGCCTTGAGAGAGCCTACTCCTACCTGAAAGATCAGAGTGGAGTTGAGCATGCAACCAACATTATTGTTGAACAAAGAGGAGCAAGTGAAGATAAGGACCTTGAGCTAGCCTTTAGACGCATTGTCGACAGTGGCAACTGGCATAGTAGACGTCTTCCATTTGAAATTATCCTGGCCAATAAAAAAACCAATAGCTGTGGTCTGCAAATCGCCGATCTCGTGGCCCATCCAATTGGAAGATATGTGATCGATTCCTCGCAAGAAAATCGCAGTTTCCAAATCTTGGAGAAGAAGATCCTTGGTAGGAATGGAAAAAAAGACGGGTACGGCCTAAAAATATTTCCAAAGGTTCCATAAAGCAGAAAGCCCCGGATAAACCGAGGCTTAAAGCCGACCGGAAATGTCCGATCCATAGTCACATTATACGAAATCCATTAAATAAAAGCAAACTTAGGTCGATTTTCTAGGGATTGACCAGAGAACGTTGGTGACAGCCCTCTATTGTTCCAATGAAAGGTCGTGCTCTGCGATATGCGTTTCTATGAAGATCCTAGGCTCTTCAATGTGGCTTCAAGATGCCCTTAGATAGGGCTTGCCCAAGGCCCCACAGACGGGACATTCTCTCCTCCTCTTTCCTAATCCTCTCTCTCCTATCTCGGTGTCTCGGCGCCTCGGCGGTGAAAATTCCTAACTCCTCTCCTCAACCCTCTCCTCCTCCTTCTTCTCTTTGCGTTAAAAAAGATAGGCTAGGTTGGGTAAACGCAAATCGACAACGACTGTGGGAGCCCGAAAAACAGGCTGATCGGTTGCCACAACGATCTGCTGACGCAGATAGGGCCGCAGAGCAGTATAATCGCGTAAAGTTTCTTCATAATGGATTGTCGCCAGCCGCAGGATTCTAGGCGTATAGCAAAGAACTGTCTCGAATCCTCTGCAAAGACTAGTGACCTCTTCGATCACGAGAACAATTTGGCGCTGACCATAGCTATCTGCAAAAGCCATGGAAGTATCGACTTTGACGATTCGCGTGCCGTCGCTACCGAGAATGCGTGTAGCCGTTTCAAATACAGCAGTCGCTAAGGTGAAGGACTCTTGCTGAACAGGTTTACCCCATAAATCCTCTGTGACTATTGAAGAAGGCAATCCTAAGTAAAATTGGGGTAACTTTTTAGGGGTATAATAGGGCTCACTAGGAAAGCAATACCCCTGCGCATCGATGGCTGTGTTAGTATAATCGCCCAGATACGCGATAGGCTTGCGGATGGCATAATCGACATAGATGGTATTAGGGCTATAGGTGCGTACAACAGCCTCTTTGATTACCGGACAAGCCAGAAGCTGTGCTGTGGCATGCTCGACATCGAAATCGTAAATGCTTGTCGGCTTGTCCCCAGAGATTCCGAGCAGCTCGGCAAGACAATCACTTTTTAGGGCTTCACGCTCGGGCCCGGTCTGCACCAAAATCGAAATATCGAAGGCAGGGTCGAGACGTCTCTCCCCTACAACAAACTGGAAGTAATACCAAGCTGCCGTTGCTGATCCAGAGATCAGTAAGGAGCTCACCAAGATCCAGGCGATAGCACGTTTGAGAGGAAGTCGCTGCTTCATCCTTAGCTACACAACTAAACGCTGCAAAGACCGTCGTCGGGCCAATGCCAAGATGATCAAACGGTTCATCACTTCGGTCAAAGGCAAAGCGTTGTCGACACAAAGGCGAGGGAACATGCTGTTTTTTGTGCATCCCGGCAGAGTATTAATCTCACTAAGCCAATAATGGTTATCTTGGTCAAAGAAAAAGTCGATGCGCGCTAACCCCTGGCAGCCCGCCGCCTTATAGGCTTTGATCGCCCAAGCTTTGCCCTCTTCGATAGCTTGATCGGATAACTCAGCTTTGGTTGTATCTGGAGTTGGGTTGTCACTGTACTTTCCCGCGTAGGAGTGAATACGCCCCGCCGAAAAGATCTCCCCTGGGGGCATGACAAATGGATCATCATTACCGATCACACCAAATTCAAGCTCGCGCATGAGCATCTCCGTCTCCACCACGACATGCGTATCGACGCGTAAAATGCGCTCGACAGCGTTGCGAAACTCTTCGACATTCGTGACACGATGAATTTCGATGCTTGATCCAAGATGTCGAGGTTTGAGGAAAAGGGGCCACGTTAGAGTGCTGTTGACACTGGTTAACAAGCCTTCAGGATTTCGCTGCCACTCATGTGCTGAGAACGAAATGAACGGTGCCACAGGAACACCAGCAGCCATGGCTAGCTGTTTAGTGACTACCTTGTCCATGCAAATGGCCGAAGCACGCTGATCACATCCCACGTAGGCTTTGCCCAACACATCAAAAAAACCTTGGATGGTGCCATCTTCGCCATTAGAGCCATGCAACATGGGAACAAGCACATCGCAAGTCAAAAGCTGAGCCAAGACCTCCTGCGAAATGGGATGGCTACGCTGGCTGTCAGCGACACCCTTGGAGACATTAGCAAGCTTTTCTAGAACGTCGTCTCCAACAAGCCATTTCGCCTCTTTGGTAATTCCAAAGAGCTTAACTTCGTAATAATCCGTTTTCAAATGTGGTAACATTTGTTTGGACGATAAGCATGACACCTCATGTTCTACCGAAGCGCCACCACAGATAAAACCAACAGTCATTCTCTTAGGATTTTGATCGGCGAAGTGTTCCGCAAGCTCCCCTGATAGTTTAGTGATGTCACCAGCCCCCATGGTCAGGATGACATCATGAGGTCTTGCAATAGTCACCAAGGTACTTCTGAGACTATTTCTGGGAACATAGCGAACGGGAACAGACGAGTGCTTTTCCACTTCATGGACAATCGCCTCAGCGGATATCTTTGGAAGCGCCTCTTCATTTGCAGCATAAATATCTGTGATGAGTACTTCATCTGCAACATCGAAGACATTTTTAAATTGCCCCATGCAGTGCTTGGTACGCGTAAAACGGTGAGGCTGGAAGACAGCGATCAAACGGCGCTCTCCAACCGCTCTGCGAATACCCTTAAGGGTAGTATCGATTTCTGCAGGATGATGGGCATAGTCATCCAGAACTAGGATGCCACGATGGTCGCCTTTGCGTTCACAGCGACGTTTAATACCCGAAAAAGTCCTGAACGCTTCGCGAATAGCCGTTTCGGGAATGTTTAAAGAGCTGGCCAAACCAAACACTGCCGCAGCATTTAGCGCACTATGAACTCCCGGAAGAGCGACTTCGATATCGAGGATTTCGCGTCCTGCCCAACTCAGATTAAACAAACAGCTCCAGCCATTTTGACGATAAGCGCTCAATCGCATACTGCAGTCTGCTCCAAAACCGTAACTAATGCCCTGCGGAGAGATGCGACGCAACAAGGCGTCATCACCACACCAGAAAAAATGCTGAGGGTTGGAGACATGTTTAGTAAACTGTTTAAAGGCATTCACCAACTTCGTTTCGGTGCCAAAGTGGTTCATGTGGTCGTGATCAATATTGGTGATGATAGCGCCAAAGGAGCGATACTTCACGAAAGAACCATCGCTTTCATCAGCTTCTGCCACAAAATATTCGCCTTTTCCGGCTGAAGCATTGGCATCAATGCCCGGCAGCCATCCACCGATGGCGAAGGCAGGGTCCAAGCCAGCATGCAACAGCACCCAAGCAAGTAGTGCTGAAGTCGTCGTCTTACCGTGTGTTCCTGTTACTGTAAGCCCTTTATGCCCTTCCATCAACTGTACGAGGAGATCGGAACGATGAATAATGGGTAACTTGAGCTTGAGAGCGGCCTGATATTCGAGGTTTTCCGGCTTGATATCTGACGAAATCACCACAGTCGCTTCATGCGGAAGATGCTCTTCACTGTGACCTTCATGCACCTTAGCTCCCAGTTTGGTCAGGGCTTGGGTCACTGAGGTAGCAGCCAAGTCACTGCCAGAGACCACTTGTTTGCGTTGGAGCAAAATGCGCGCCAAGCCGCTCATGCCTATGCCACCGATTCCAATAAAATGGCACTGTTCCGTCTTCATGATGCCTTCGTATTTTTTAGAGTTTCCCAAACTAAACCTGCTAAAGTTTGCTTTACGACATTCTGCTGGGCCAATGCCAGGGCTTGGTGCATATGAGTCAAGCCCCCCCCATCATCGTTTAAAAGTCGCGCTAGTTGCGCTGCCAACACCGAAGCTTCAAGGGTCGGCTGCGACAACTTGATTGCCCCCTGGCATGCGACAAGAATATCGGCATTGTGGTCTTGATGGGCATCGGTCGCATAAGGGTAGGGCACTAAAACCGCAGGGACTTCAAACTGCTGTATTTCAGCGATGGTGCCAGCACCCGAGCGGCAAACAACCAAACTGGCAGCAGACCACGCCAAACCCATACGCGCTTCAAACCCTTTTACGCATGCACGGACGCCCTGTTTCTCATACTTTGTTCGCGTAGCAATCACAGCGTCCTCGTTACCGGTAAAATGCAGCACCTGCCAGGGTCTAGTGACTTGGCAGGCAAGATCCTCAAGGCCCTCAAGAATTAATTCATTAAGCCGTTGCGCCCCTTGTGATCCGCCAAAGATTAGCAGAGTGGGGGTTTGAGGGTCGAGACCAAAGTAGTTTCGAGCTTCTGCAGCAGACTTGCGGTCTGCCCGGAGGGTCTCGCGTAGAGGCATGCCCACAGGTGTGGAAATCCCCTTCAGTAAGGCGGCTGTAGGAGCAAAATGTGTTCCAGTAACGTGAGCATAAGGAGCGACTAGGCGAACCACCCGTCCCGGAATGGCATCGGCAGCGTAGAGAACGATCGGAATGCGCAGCAGTCGTGCCGCAACAAGAGGCGGAAAGCTATAAAAACTGCCAAAACCCACAACGACATCAGGACGCAAATGCCGAAATAACGCAATGCTATGGCGGATTCCGCGAAAAATATTCCATAACGCTTTAGCAAGACGCCATGGCTTCTTACTCACAAAAGACCCACAGGGAATTTCTTTAAAATGGAAGGATTCACGATCAAAATAGGGATTTGTGGCGAGTCCACCGCCCACAAATAACAATTCTGCCGCGCCCTGAAGCGCTTGTGCCAAAGCCAAAGCAGGGAACAGGTGACCGCCGGTCCCCCCTGCACTGATAATGATCTTTTTACTCGTTGCGTGTGTGTCAGACATAATGCCCCTGGAAGCCATCGAATCATAATGGGCAACACAATGAAAATCCAGAGGAACCTATGTTAAAGGCTTTTTTACCATATCGCCTGCCAGAATCGGTGAGAACTATTTTTTAAGATTAAATTTCTTGTTTTAACATGTCCATAAATAGTGTCCATTGCTGTCCATAATGTCCATTGTCGACTGGCAGTAAATGGACTTTATGGACAGAAATGGACACTATGAGGTAATTGCAGAAGTTCGATTTCTCGAAGTCAATTTAGTCAAATCGGACGCCGATGAAAAGAGAGCCATTCCCTTCTCAGGCCCGAAGGGTCGATATTGCAACAGGCCAGGGCATCGCCCTGGTATATACCAGGAGGGGATTTCGCAGCCTGTAGGGCTGCTATAAAACGTATGCAGAAACGGTGTGTGTAAACCGGCGTCTTATGGCAATATCGACCCTTCGGGCCTGGGAAGGGGTAAAAGCCAATCTCTTCACTGCCATGCAATTTGAGCTCTCCAGAATCGCCTTCTCGCCAAAAAAGGTTCCCTTTTTCCCCAAGAATCGATCCTCAATGGCTCAAATAATTTTGCAATTACCTGGACAGTAATGGACATTTAAGAACTGTTCCAAGGCTTCTCAGAAGGCTTCCCTTGTGCAGCCCTCTCTTGTGCCTGCGAAGGTGCCTGGTTAACCGAAGGCAACCCCTTAAACCCCTGCTGCGGGTTATAAAGATGCTTACCATTAGCAAGCTCAAATTTATTTCTAAGAGCTTCTACCATAACCCCTGGAGACCCTGGGGCCCTTATGGGCTTTTTAGCCCAGGGATAAGCGGGTAATCTACGTCTAACCGCCCCTAACACCCGAGGCCCAAACTTGTAGGTCAGAAAAGCGAAAATGACGGTTCCAAGTGTTGCAAAATGGACTAAATTTGAACTAATCATGGTGACGATATCCATAGCATTGTTCACATTCTCCAGAGTCTTCTCCCCTTTTCCTTTGATTTCAAACACCGTATTAATAATTTCCTGGCCCGCTTTAATGACCGAATGCCCAAGACTATAGGCTTTGTATCCCAACAAGCCCACCACAAGACAGCCACTGACTTTGATGACTCGGATCGTGCTACGTTGTTTAAAAAAAATAGCGGTCTGTTTTAAAAAATCTCCAACAACTTCTTGTACTCTGACCGGCAAGCTTTGAAGCGATTTGGCCGATACTCCCAATTGACGAGCAACGATCAAGGCAAGCTCAGGCCAAAGCAAGGCTATCGGAGCCGTCAGGCCGCTGGCAATAAGATGCGCAAAAGCTTTGCCCGTGTGTGTCCTTCCTGTTATAGCTTCAAGGCTACAAATCAACGGCAGCTCAAATCCTGCATATCCTCCAGCTAAAACACGATTTTTTAGTCCACCATGCTGCAGAAGGCCTTGAATATTGTCCAACACCGCATTTGACGATGTATGTATGGTCAACGTCGTTTGAAAAATCAATGCGCACCTATGGTTCTAAAGCGGGTTGTTATTGTTTCCAAACCAAGCCTGGTGTATTTTATATCCACTATTCATTTTCCAACCTAATTTTTGACGGAGCCCCCTCACTCATGGATTCTGTGACCTACAAATTTCTGCCCGACGAGCTTGCCCCACATTGTGCAACCGTGCAAGACATTTTTGCATCAGAAGAAAAAAAAAATGGCACTTTGGATAGAGTGCAAATAGCCTATTGGAGCGCTTTCATCCAAAAGATTAATAACGATTGGAAAGCAATCACTGACAATCCAAATTACTTCGATCCTGATGTATTAAAAACAGTTTTCCTATTAACGAAAGTTCCGGAGGTGTGGGCACTAATTGAAAACTCCCCTGCTGCATGTGCCATGCTGTGGATACATCAAGGGCTAGAAGCTGAACCTAACAACCCACCTATCCCATGGTCTCCAGCTAGTCCCTTGCCTTCTCCGCGGCGCTTTCGGAGTCCCTTAGTGACTGCGGTGAGCAGATTGCGTGGCCAAATAGATGCTGATTCCTATCTGAGCCCATATGCTGAGACGAGGAGTTCTTCAAAATTTGTTGATTCCCCCTTTGGAATCTCACGGCCCGACTCCTTGCCTGTTCTTGACGACATATCGCGCCATTGTCTGACCGCTCGGCAATGCCTAGCTTCCGACCTTGATTTAGCTTCTGAGGAGATAGAATATTGGAAACAGTTCATAGAACAACTCAACACCGATTGGAAGAAAATCGCCAAAAGACCTCACTTCTTGGATGCAGAAGTGCTGGAAACGCTTTTCCTACTTACAGCATGTCCTGAAATATGGGACCTTATTGAAACATCGCCAGCCGTTTGCGCCATGTTATGGATACGTCAGGGGCTTTACGCCGAGCAACCAGAGGTCAGTCCATCCTCATACCTAAGCCCCCCACCCAGCCGAATTAGCAACCCACGAACTCCAGATTTTCGCGCTCATCTGCCCAGCCCTCTTTCTGTTCCATCAAGAGCCAGTCCACGTTTAAAACAGTCATTTACAAAACTACAAGAATCTCACCATTCACTATCCAAACCTCGCAATTTAGGAAACGCCTCCGGCTACCCATGGACAACCCTAACTGTTGGTCTTGTTACTGGTTTTGCCTTAGGGTTACTAACCATGGACCTCTATTATCGATCAGGTCTTAGCGAATAGCGAATTCCCTTCGTGGACAGTCATGGAATGTGTCGTGTTGCATGGCTGATTTTTTTGGTTCTTGGGAAGACTTGAGACGGAACGCATCAGTTTAGAAATTAATGGATTAAAAATTTGACGCAGAGGCGCTGAGACGCAGTGCCGCTGAGAAGAAAAATAAAAAATTTAAAACATATTTCCCGTTCCTCCAATGCAGCTTAGTAGGCCTCTTTCCTATGGAAATCCGAGCCCAGCATTGTCTTGAGGCCTATTATTGATTTCTGGCTGCCAGAGGTTTTGCGGTATGTTGAGTTGCGGCCAAGTAGCTTTCTGGCTGTAATGTCTTGACTCGCATTCTTTCACGCTATCTATTGCAAAAAACAGTTATTCCTCGTATATTTTTATGCATTATATCATTAATAAATAACTAAAAGTTAAATATATGCAACCTGTTAATAACAATCCAATTAATTCATCCTCAAAAATAAATAATAGTTCATCTAAAGATCAAGAAATTAACATTACAGAGCAAATTTATACATGGGCCTGCAACAATCAAGATTTTCAGAAGGGTAAAGAACTGGGACTTCAGCTCCGCGATTGTTTTTCCACAATCCACCAGGTTTTTAATTTTGTCATGAACAAGAGCAAACCGTTCAATGAAGATACCAGTACATTTAACCACATAGCTATAGGCCGCGTATTGCACTTAGTTCTGACGGATCAGGAGCGTAAAGAATTAATCACGTCCTTAAAATACTTGGTGTTGGATCCAACCAATGACCTTTATTGGTGTATCAACAAGCGTGTGGGTCTTCTAATGGGTCTCCTTCCTCCACAAGAGCTTGTTAGTACGATGCAGAGAATCACCCAGCAACACCAATTCAAATTCCTACCCCGAGATATCACACCAAGCCAAATGAATTGGGTCCTGATTCTCAGTATAATGGCTAATTTCGATCTCGCAAAAACTTTTCTAAATTCACCTCTTTTCGATTTGGAGAATATTCACTGTGTTTTTAGAGCGATCGTTCCTGCGATGGACTTAGAGAGGGTAAAATATCTTTATAATGAAATGCGTAACAAAGACGAAGAACGTGATGTATTAAGGGCTGCTCTAATGCTAGCACTTAGCGATCAGCAGTGGTCCGACTTCTCACAGGATCCAAAAATAAACCTTAGTCCCTTCATAAAAGTAAGGCAAACGACTTACCCCCTCTGTTATTCGCAACGCTTTAAGGATGTGCTAAACAGTCCAAACAACAGGTTAGATCTTATCGAAATAGCTGCTAGCCTTCGCCATGTGCATGCTCAAGATGATCAGCTTGCAGAGGAACTATGGCATCATAGCTGCAAGCAATACAAAACACAGTCTGGTTGGCTAAAACAGATCGACGAAGCTGCATGTTCTAATTCTACGTTTATTTTTTCCATTCCTCCATGGCAAGTACAGGGCATAGTAGGGGCATTTGATAGCAAGGGACTTGTGGATTTATTGAATAATAATTGCATTAAAATGCAAAATAGAGAATATAACTTTAATTCATTTTATTGTTATTTATTAGCTACATGTGCTTGCACATTGAACTGCGATGACTTGATGAATTTATTAAGTAAATTTAAACTTCAAAGCAGTATGGAAAACTGTGCCTTAGGAATTGCCTGTATTTTAAACGCCTATATTATAGGAGATAACTCTTCAAATAATTTAGTTAAGTTTTCAGTAAATCATTTAAAAGACAATCAATTTAAAATATTTATTGAATCTTCAATAAAGAGCCTGCGCTGCACTAATATCACAATTAATTACAAGCCTTCGAAGGCTGATGATCTACAACGAAAATGTCAATTTTTCAATTCTCTCTATGAGCAATGTTCCGATGCACAATGGGAATCTATACTCAGTGTATTTGGAGACCTTCTAGAAAGCGGTGGAATGAATCTGTTGGTTCAGATTGTCTCAGTCATGGTTACTAGCACAAGATCTAGTCAGGGAATTGAGTGGTTTAAAGCGAATTTTCGCAATCCACAAGTGAAGGCCTCTTTCCTGGAGGTTTGTGAACACGCTTTGCTTCTAGATCAGGTCAAGGGTGAAGCTTTTATAAAATCCGTCCTACAGGATGCTGAGATTTCATCAGATATAGTGAAGCAAAGCCTAGCTGCTCCATCGCCATCAGTGGCTGCTGCCCTGATGAAGCATCTTTCAAAAAGTAACTTTCCGAAGGTAGCACAGGAATTTGCAGCATTGTTTCGAAATCGAATCCTACCGGGCTCTCCTGCTTACGTGGAACAACAAATCATACGAGGCCAGACTCGCTCTCAGCGTTTTTTGGCGTTGGTTGAGGAAATGACCTACACGCAATATACAGCCGTTCTGAAGAAACTTAAGCTCTCAAATGAAGAAGCTCGTAGTCTTTATAGAGAGATTTATAACAGCATGGGGCTGCCTCACCGCTGGCCAACGGCGACAACTGTTAATAAATTATATTTTACCTGGTGTATAGATACCAAGCCAAGGGAACGTTCCTCTGAAGCAGCCTATGAAATGGCTTGCTTGCTAAAACTTCACCGTGGAGACAAAAAAGAATTCAAAGAATTTGCCGATAAGTTCTTATCCCGAAAAATAGCATCAGATTGGCGAACCTATTTTTTTGATAGAGATTGGCATAGTTTCGGGGCAGACAATTTCCGTTGGCAATTGGGCCTTTTAGCGGCCGATGAATCTTTTTGCCAGCAAAACATGGAAAAGTTACTAGCCGCAGGTAGAAACGCGTTGCCTGAGGAAAGATTAAGTCTCATCATGCCCTTCCTGGCTAGCAAACTCAGTAAGGATCAGTTACTCCAGTTCACCAACAATCATGGTTTAGACTTTTGGAGCAGGGGTTTAATTTACTTCTTAAACCGCGACCAACGCGGAATATTGGATGGAATTGCAGCTGAACAAATTAAAGACCCGACAAAGCTACGGTCTGTCGAAACCTATATCACAGCGAGATTTCAATATGTGAAGGATCTCAGTGGAAATCCGAGCCTGGCATTGCAGTCGCTTAGGACTGAACTCATGAACCGCAAAATGCAACGTCCAGCGGAGAAAGTGACAATCCTCGAAGAAGAATCTATTCTTGACGATGAGCTCCCCTTATGTTTGCGCAATAGAGACGTACGGGACATGAGCTACATGCTCGGATCGCAAGGAAAATGCCGCTGCGAAGTACTTCAGAGAACTTTAGACAGGTTTAGCTTGAACGATACCGTTCTCGACCAGCATGGATTGACACCTATGACGGCGTACTATGTCTTGTTTCACACCGTTGTGGACACCGTACAACCAATAGAACCCGCTGAGGAGAACATTTACACAACTTATTTACATGAACAAGTTCAAGCTCTAATGGATAGAGAGAACCTTACGGACCAAGCCAATGTGCTGGACTATATCAAGAGAGTGTTCAATCAAACTTGACCCATCGATATTAGGAAGAGTGAGGTGCTCGTTGGAAAGGACCTTGAGCTGGACCGACTGCGTTGCCAATATCCGAAAGTAACAAGGCCTCCTATGTGGCGCAGTCATTCCATGACATTCCATGACTGCGAACAATCCGTTGCAATTGTGGAGGCGTGCAAAACAAATGTCCCATGTGATGCAAACGGAATCTGTTTCAACCGTTCTCGCAGTCATGGAATGACTGCGCCACATAGGAGGCCTTGTTACTTTCGGATATTGGCGACGCAGTCAGAGCAAAATATGGCAGCCCTACGAGGCTGACAGAACAGTGACCTAGTAAAGAGGGCCGAAGATGAGGGCGCTTTCTATCAGAGCCAAAGCGCGAGCTCCCATGCTGAAGTACCAATCGCTTATCTCTGCACGGTCGCATAGACGGGCGCGAGAGCAATCCACTTGCATGATGTCTTTGATCTGCTGAGCAAGCACTGTTGACTCTATCTCCAGCATAATTTCGTGATCACCATAATGGCTCTTATGTCCTAGGTTATAGCTACCGATGACACTCAAGTGATCATCAACGACCATGACCTTTTTGTGATAAAGAGTGTCTTCGGCTTCATAAACGTAGATATGACAGTCTGCTGCAGGTGCTGCATCCGCCTCTAAGCGCTCATGAAGTCGATAGCGCTTGCCAAGACACAGGGGAAGCAAATGAGTCATGTTATAAGAACCCATCGTCTTAGTCACTATGGGTACCGGGTCCCCAGCCCCATTGGTCACCAGGGTGAGCTTAACGCCGCGCGAGGTGGCTCCCATTAAACTGCTGTAAACCTCGTCGATTGGGGAAATGTACATATGCATGAGATCCAATGAATGCATGGCACAGTTCACCAATGAGGCATATTCTGCGCTGCAAGCACCAGGTGAATGACGCGGGCCACTGACAATAGCCTTCATGGGTACGTCACGCACCACTCGTGCCTCTGTATCGAACAATTCAACCTTCCCCGCGGCGTGAAGGTCGATGGGGAAATGACGCGTTTCTTCCGCAGCAAATTGCCCTTCATCTCTAAGGCTTGCTCCTGACTCGTACAGCGCCCAAAGATCGAAAAATTCGCGACGCATATTCGAAACCAATGGTCCTTTTACGACCAGGTCCATATCGACGGAGGCTTTAGGGTTGAAATAGTCGACAACGCCCAAGATCTTGAGGTCCTTGGGGACTTCATTTCTGCTAGAATGAAATAGATTTGTTCCTCCGACGACCATATAGGTCTCGTCAATAACCAGCATCTTGATGTGATTCTCGCTCGTCACAAAGCCAAAGCCTTGTCGAAGCACCGTCATACCACGGATAAGGTAGTGAAACCGGCCGGGGAAGCTTTCTGCCATATGCTCAATCTTGTAGTGATCCCCCCAAGCTAGATATGGGCAGCTAGAAATAAACAGATGAATCTGCAGATCAGGTTTCTGCAGCAAGGCAGACTCTAACAGCAGAAGGGTCTCTTCAAGCAATGGTCCACCCGAAAAACCCATCGAGAACTCGATGGAATGGTTGGCGGACTTGAGCAGTTCCTTTTTCCAAAACAAAGACTCATCAGAGGTATGCGTCACCAAGACATCATGTCCTGCAATAAAAGGAGCATTCACAGCCGCCTGACAATGAATATCGGGGGCTTCGGGTAACTGAAGAGTCACCCAAGACACAAAGAGTAGCAATACGGCTGTGATTCCGATCAGTCGTTTCAGCATTAATTTAGCTCCTGTTTCGTTACATTACGAGCTTGAAAATATATTTCGCAAGGTGGAATCAACCGTTAGGAGTAAATCCATAAAAAAACTCAATCCAAAGTGATCAATAGGAAGGGTGAGGCAGTGAGCGTCGAGAGCGCGCTTCCGAACCGATGCTCAGTAGGAGTCCCAAGCCAAGTAGGTTGGCAAGCAATGAGCTACCCCCCTGACTAAAGAAGGGAAGATTCAGTCCAGTACTGGGCAAAAGTCCAGAAACCACACCGAGATTTAAAAAAGCCTGTATAGAAATTAAAAATGTGATGGCAATGGCAAGATAGCACCCTTCGCGGTCGCTTGCCTGCAAGGCGATGTAACACCCTGCGTAAGCTACAATCATATAGAGGGTAATAAGCAGCAGGACTCCTAGAAAACCAAATTCTTCAGCATAGATGGCTGCAATATAGTCGTTCTGAGCCTCAGGGAGGTAGCTTAACTTTTGCAAGCTCTTGCCAGGTCCTTTGCCAATCAGCTGTCCCGATCCCGCAGCTATTTTTGCCTGATAGGGCTGATGTCCTTTGCCCAAAAGGTCTGCCTCTGGGTTGAGGTATACGTTGAGCCGCGCAGCTACGTAAGGGGTATTAAAGGCTACCACAGTGGCCAAAATCCCAAAAGCAAGCATCGGCAAGGCCCAAAAGCGCCAGCGGATGCCCGATAAAAAGCAGAGCATCGCCAACGTAACACCTATGACAGCCACGGTGTCGTGATCTGGTGCCAAAGCGACTAAAACCACCGGCACCGCCAACAATCCTGATAATCGCGCAAATTCCCAAAAGGAAAAGGTCTCTCCGCCACGTTCACAAACGCGATGAATGAAGTAGAGCGGCAGCAGATATTTGATAAATTCCGAAGGCTGCGCGGTAAGCCCAGCAAAGCCTATCCAACGATGGGATCCATTAGCAACACGACCCACTCCGGGGACAAATACGAGGATCAGCATAAGGGTGCCGATCGCTAATAAAGCAGGGCCCAGGCGTATAAATGGATGATACCCTACCAACCATACTCCTGCAGCCAGCCAACACCCCAGCACAGCGTAAAGAATCTGACGAAATAACGCCTGGTGCGTATTAGAATGCAAAGCCATATCGAGCACTTCGGCAGATGTTGTATTGAATATCATCGCCAAACCAAGAATAAATAAGCCCGCAGCAGCCACAACGAGCAACGCCCGATGGAGAGACAGATAGTGTGAGAGTGATGCTGTAAGTGTCTTAGTGCTCATGGATTATTCAAGCATCTACCGTACACGGATTTTATCGCCTGGCTTTAGGTTACGTGCTCGTTCTTCATTGAGGTTGTTAAGACGCAACAGCTCTTCAAAGTTGACGTGATTCTGCCTAGCAATATTCCAGGGGTTATCACCTGGCTTCATAATGTAGTACTCCACATCAGTGTCCTCAGGCTGCAAGATCGTTACCGGCTGAGCTCGCGTCAGTGTTGGACGCCGTGTAGCAGGAACCAACAAAACCTGGCCAATATCAATGCGGTCGCTGGTCAGGTGATTAATACGCTTAACCTCAGAAACTGTTGTGCCACTGGAACGCGCAATCTTTTCCAGGAAATCTCCGCGTTTAACCAAAACTTCAACGTATTCTGATTCATGGACAGGTGCAGCAGGCCGCTCGGGAGGTGAGCTCTCCTCATCAGCAGAAACAACAGTGGAAGATGGCATGTGGTCGTCGAATAGGCGCTGAGGCGCTGCAATATGCACAGGCTCGTCCTGTGAGGAGGCGAATGGCGACACCAGAGGATCACGTTTTGACTCCGACTCCGTCCGCGACGCGGCGAAACCACTTGCGGGATAGGGGTGAGACTGATGTAACGGCGTGGTGCGCTGAATAGCTATAGGCCCAGAAGGCACTTCAACGTCAGGACGCGTCGCGGTGAAAAATAGAACACTGAGCAATGTAGCATTGATCAGGACAGCGAGGATGATAGTATCTCGACGGGTCATGGCCTTGGCTCTCCACGGCTATTCAGGTAAACTTTGGACACATTTTATAAACTCTCTACCACGGTGAGCATAATCGTCGAACATATCATAACTCGCACACCCAGGTGATAATAATACATTTTCTCCGCTCTTGGCTTCTTGGGCGGCACGGATGACCGCCTGCTGCAACGTCGGGAATATCTCCACTGAAACGGCCCCGTCCAGCTGTTGCTGAATCAAAGGTGCCGCCTCGCCAATCGCACAGATGTAGCGAACCTTCCCCTCAAAAACCCTCAACCATGCATCATAGCTTGCCCCTTTGTCCTTGCCCCCAGCAATCAAGATACTTGTACCTCTCATGCTGGACACCGCCTTCATGACAGCGTCGACATTGGTACCCTTGCTATCGTTATAATAGCTCACTCCACGACATATCCTCACCAACTCATTGCGGTGCGGTGGCTTTTGAAAAGTTGCCGCGGCTTCACAAAATTGCGCCGCCGTCACGCCAAATCCTCGGCATAGACAGTACGCAGCCATTTCGTTCTCTGCATCGTGACTGATAAAGCCTCTATACCGCAGTGGCAGATAGTATTCAAGAGTTTCGTGAAAAAGCACTCCATTTTGGTCACACCGCAAATCAGCGTGGTCTGTATATCCATAAGTGCTAAAGGAAGGATATTGCTTTATGCCACAATCTAGCTGCTGTTGAAATTCTCGTGCTGCAAGGTCTTGGATGAACCAGCACCCATGGGGCTTAAGACATTGACCGATTCTAAACTTAGCATGGACATATTCTTCCATGGAAAAATGCCTATCAAGATGGTCAGGTGTGATATTGAGGACCACAGCAGCATTAAGAACCTTGCTCTGCATCGTCTCAAGCTGCCAAGAGCTGAGCTCTACAACAAGAACCTCATCAGCAGCTACGTCACAATCAACCATAGAGATCAGCGGAACTCCCACATTACCCACCGCTTTGGCTGAGATGCCATAGGCGTTAAGAACATGTGTAACGAGTAAGGTCACGGTAGTCTTTCCATTGGTGCCGGTAACACCCAACATAGGCTGTTTTATGTTGCGACAGGCTAGCTCAATTTCGCCGATCACCTCGACTTCGCTGCTTCTGGCGTCACGATAAAGCGGATGGCTCGGAGGCACTCCAGGAGAGACTACTAACTGATTAAAATCTGATACCTTAAGAGGATGCCCTTCTTCATAGACCTGTAAGCCTTGTTGTTGCAGCAAACGAATCTCTGGATCAGCTCCTAGCATAGACGCCTTAGCATCTACACCAACGACCAGATCTCCTCGTCCAAGCAAGAAACGAGCAGCAGCACGTCCACTGGCTCCGAGGCCAACGACAAGGATTTTTTGCTGTTTTTTTATGCTCATGGGCAGTGCCTACTGGAATTTGAGGGAAGCGATACCGATGATAGCCAATACAAGACCTACAATCCAGAAGCGCATGGTGACCTTGGTCTCGGGCCACCCCTTATATTCAAAATGGTGATGTAGTGGCGAGCAGAGAAAGATACGTCTCTGGTTGCGCCATCGATAGCTACCAATTTGTAACATCACTGATAGGGCCTCCGCCACAAAAACACCACCTACAATAGCTAATAACAACTCGCGTTTGAGGAGAACGGTAGATACTCCCAGAATCCCGCCTAGAGTTAGGGAACCCACATCACCCATGAACACTTGTGCCGGATACCCATTGAACCAGAGAAACCCTAAACAAGAACCTGCAAAAGCACATAAGTAGATAGCAATCTCCCCGCTGCCCTCTACATAAGCAATATTCAGATAGCGTGCTATTTCGGCATTATTGGACAGAAAGGCAAAGAGTGCTAACGTGCTGGCAACCATCAGAAGGCAGCCTGCTGCCAGGCCATCCAAACCATCCGTTAAGTTCACAGCGTTGGAACAACCGGATACCACCAAAAAGACTAGCGCCACAGCGAATAAGATAAAAAAGCCCTGAAAAACTAGTACAGGGCCTTTTATGAAAGGAATAAACAGTTGAGATGCATATTCCTGCAAACTCAGCTCCCTTGAGACTATATTTTCAGCATCCACCGACGAAACATGTTCCTTTATCGTCGGAGGAGCAAACCAGCGTCCTTGGTGCAGCGTCTGACTGACCTGAGGGACAAACAGATACGCTGCGATCATCCCTGCCACCAACGCCTGAACGATTAATTTCTTCTTTCGCGATAGACCCTTAACGTCTTTATAACGCACCTTGATATAGTCGTCCCGGCCCCCTGCTATCCCTAGGATTACCGTTGTCAAAAACAGCAAAAGAGTGAAAGGATGCGTGAGATCCATCCACAGGATCATGGAGACGAGCATCGAGAACAAAATCAAAACACCACCCATCGTAGGCGTATCGCGCTTGTTTGCGTGAAGTTGGCTGATCAAGCCATATTCTTCAGAACGAATGGGCTGTCCAGCCTTAAGCTCATAGAGACGACGAATGAAGCTCGAGCCTAGAAAGACCGTTAGCAACAAAGCTGTTAGCGCCGACAGAATCATACGCGTAGAAAAATACGCGAAGACAGTGGGCACCTTAAGGCCTAAAGAAGTTGTGAGAAAGTCGCAAAGAAGCAATATCATATATTTTTTCAGTAATGGTTGGGTTTAAACATTACCTTGCTAACACTATTTCGTCTAGAATTTCCCACATTTTTTTCACATTAGCTCCTTTTAGCAGGACAACATCACGAGGCTGAAGAAATTGCTGCAAAGCCTGCACGAGAAGATGCCGCTCAAGAAACAATTGCGCTGCACGCCCGTGCCCGGTCCAGATATCCACCATGGGCTGGCACTCAATACCCAAGCAAAAAAGGCTATCGACACAATTTAAAGCATACACGCCTACATCGCGATGGCAGGGATCGGAGAATTTACCAAGTCCTGGCATGGTTCCCAAAACAGCAATTCTCCTTCCTCCTGGTAAAGGCGCTGGAAGACTATCTAAAGCAGCTTTTACAGAAACATCGCATGCATTGTAGGAGTCATTGACGAACAAGACATCACCCTTAGAGATGCTCTGTAAACGACGCTTGGGTAGTTGTAAGTGAGGAATGGCTTCCGAAATATCCCTCCAGTCTACTCCAAGAGATCGTGCCGCCGCTATGGCCGCTAGGAGGTTATGTCGGTTATGTTTTCCGGGAACCTTTAAAATCCCTAGATCATGCGACTGCCCCTTAGCACAGACTACAACATGTTCTTTCTCCTCATCGAGATAATAATCTGATTCAAGATACCGTGTGGAGAACGATAGTTTCGAACACCTTCCGAAAGAAGAAAGCTCGTCGAAGTTAGGAATATCGCGATGCAGGATGCCCAACGTGGTCTTAGGATGCGTAAAAATCTCGGCTTTGGTCCGTGCAATGTGTTCCAAGTTCTCAAAGGACCCAGCATGAACCAAGGCGACGCTGGTGAGTAGCGCTACATCTGCCGGAGCGATGGTAAGTAACTGCTCTAGGTTGCCAGGTTCAGTCATGCCCATTTCTAGGATGATCACATCTTCATCATCCGAGATGTCATTTAAAAGGGTTAAAGGGAGACCAATCTGCGAATTCTGGTTCCCAACAGAGGCACCAACGCGATATTTTTGACGCAGCAGAGTCAGCAGAAAATCTTTCGTTGTTGTCTTGCCAACCGAGCCTGTGATTGCTACGACTTTGGCACGGTGCTTAACAAGGCGAATGCGCGCCAAGCACTGTAACGCCTCAAGGACATTAGGCACACGCAGCAGGTCCAGACCATAATCAGGGCCCACATAATCTTGCTTAACGACCGCCGCCACAGCGCCGCGAGCGGCAACATCAACGAGGAAGTCATGGCCATCAGCATGCTCACCCGGCAAAGCAAAGAAGATATCGCCGGTCTCGACAAATCGACTATCTACGCGAAAGGCCTTGAGGGCACGATTTTCAAAGTTCTCCACCTGTAAGAGATGGGCAATTTCTGCTAAGCCATAGGCGGGCATACTGTCTCCAAGTTGAACAATCAGCTTACTGCCACACTGTATTTTCAACAAGAGAGCTCTGAGGCGACACGAGGAGGAGAGGAGGAAAAGGAGTAGGAAAAGGAGGAGGAAGAGGATTAGGATTTTTACCACAGAGACGCCGAGACACAGAGATAGGAGAGAGAGGAGAGAATGACCCGTTTGTGGGGCCTTAGACAAAATTCACTCTAAGGACTCTGTAGGGTTATCTTTCGACAAAATCCTTAGACTGAATTTTGTCTAAGGCCCCACAAACGGGTCAGGTGCTCAATCTAACTTTTTTGGTAACTATTCACGACCCCTATTGACCTCAGCTCTGAAAAGCGCGCGGGACATAAAGACAATGACAGTCAGTCATCACTCCGGCGCTGTCGTTATCGACAACGCCAGAGTGTATTGCGGTTCTAGCGCTTCAGGTCAGCTTTTGGTACAAGTTTGCAACCATCGAGAATCCTTCCTTTCAGGAACTCTGCTTGGCATTCTTGATCCGTGAGCCCAAAGATGCGTTGGAACCCCCAACCATAAGTTGCGCGGGCTTCAAACTGGTTAGGATCCTGGGTTTCTTCAGCGGGGTACCACAAGCGCATTCTCATCACCGGATGGAAATGCAATAATATCGTCTGCAAAGCTCCAATCGGCTGGATTATACTCCAGAGTATAGGGAATGTTACTCCATTGTGGAGGAGGCGAGTCAGGAATCATCCCCCTTGCTACAGCTTCCAAGTAAGGAACTTGTTTGAAATGAACAGTAGCTTGATTTCCATCTACCCTAATAGCCACAAGCCAAATGTTCTCCGTCTTTCCTGTCATAGAACTGAACGATACCTGCGTGCCATAATACATATTTGAAGGAGCATTTGATACTTTAAGCGTCGCAGAGACACTTTTGTGCTCAAGCTGATTTACGTACGATTGCATATGGTTAGCCAACATGATCTCAGGGCTAACTCCAGTATTTTGGAATGTTTCGTGGGACAGATCTACTTTCCAACTACCCTCTACAATTGGGATGTTGTTTTCATGGATTTCGTCGCAAAGGGCGATCTCAGTGGGCGCATTCGCATAGCTGAAAAAAGGACTTGCCAATAACATAGTTAAAATAAAAAGCTTTTTCATAATGACTCATATTTATAAATGGATTTAATTGAAGCTCATTTACAAATATATGATTTATTGTTGTATTAGTCAAGCGTTAGAGATAGGAAAAACAAAGGCTCAAGACTTCTGATCCAAAAAATTAATCTTTTCAATTGGAGTGATTGATACCTATATGATAGAATGCATCTTTAAATGTTTGGTGACTCCTATGATTAAATTAAGCTCCCTTATCAGATATACGTCTTTTTGTCTGAGTCTATTTTTTTCCGCCATTTTCTCGATCTCCATCGACCTATCCGTTGAAGAGTCTGCCCTGACATTTCCCCTCCATGAACCTGGCGAAAGCATAGATTTGGCATTGCATGGTTTTAGAAAGAACACCACTTATGTATTGGACATTGCAGGCGACATCCACCTCAGCAGCTCAGACTGCTCGGCAGTAACGATAGGCAAAAACAATAGCGTTCTTATAGAGAATGAGGAACAGCTCAACGAAACAGACGTGCTCGTATTGACAACGACCCGACAAACGGCAACTGATGCAACATTGGATACAACTCTTCACATCCACAAGGTCGTCATTAAAACTGATGAATACCCGAATTTAGGCAATGAAAAGTGGGGTGCTTTTATCGATAAAATAAGAGACTCGAGCACCCCAGGAGAGGCTTCCCAACGCCTGGCCGAACTTGCACAAGACGTAAAAGTAAATAGCGTTCATACACTTGGTTGTGAATCAGGACGCGACCCTCTCTACTGGGTAGGCTATGGAGCAGATGTGACAATACTGGATGGCACGCCTCATGCCATTGCGATAACAGCTTTGCGTCTGGCTGAAAAACATGAATTGTCGCACCTAGCTAAAGCTTTACCATGCAGACTAGAATCGATTCCTGATGAATTAGGAACTTTTGATGCCGTAACCGGCACTGCAGTCTTTTCGTTTATACCGCACGATCAATTCGTACACGTCATGTCAACGAAAATACTGTCTCATGTCGCCCCATCAGGGTATTTTGCAGGGCATTTCTTCGGTCCTGAACACGAATGGGCTTATAAAGAGAATATGAGCTTTTCAACCGTTAAGGAGCTCGTTGACCTCTTTGAAAAAAATGGCTTCGAAATCTTGTGGATTAACGAAATTAAAACAACGCGTCCTACGGTATTTTTAGGCACTGTTCGATGGAACGAGATTCATCTCATCGCACAAAAAACTCAGTGATGACAAAATGGACTTTGCTTCCCTCCTAACCCTCTTTCCTTTTCCTCTCTGTCCTTTCTCGGCGTCTCTGTGTCCTCTGTGGTAAAATCCTAATCCTCTCCTCCTCCTTCCCGCTCTTCCTCCTCCTCTCTTCCTCATCCTCTCTTCCTCATCCTCTCTTGTGTAAAAGAGAAAAAATTGGTAGACTGGTTTGTTAACGTTATGTGTCTCAATATTAGGAGGTCGCGAAAATGGAGCGGAAAGGATTTAATTGGATCCCTGGCTTGTTTCTGATATCTTACCATGCGATTCTGCTGTTTGTGCTACCGCTGTACCTGATGTATCACAGCCCTAGCCTATCGCTACTTATATTGTCCGGCATACTTTTGTATACCACAGGCTTGAGCATCACTGCCGGCTACCACCGCTTTTATGCGCATCGTTCCTACCGAACGAATAGATATGTGGAAGCTGTTTTGCTCTTTTTCGGGTCGATGGCAGCGCAAGGGAGTGCGTTACGTTGGGCCTATGAACACCGTTTACATCATGCTCATGTCGATACTGACCGAGACCCACACTCCATTAAGAAAGGTTTTTGGTACGCCCATGTAATGTGGCTATTCGAAAAACCTGGTGCTATCGCTCCCGCAGTCGTCTCGGACCTGAAGCGCAATCCTCTCATCATGTTTCAGGATAAGTATCTGCTTTCGTGCCTAACCCTATCAAACGTTTTAGCAATTATCACAGTGGGCTGGTTGGTAGGTGACTTTTGGGGTGCTTTCGTTTTTGCAGGCTTACTTCGCCTTTTTTGCTTACACCACTTCACCTGGTTTATCAATTCGTTAGCGCATACTTGGGGGTCCAAGCACTTCTGTAAAGAGCTCACTGCCGTCGACAACTACATTTTGAGCCTTTTGACCTTTGGTGAGGGCTATCACAACTATCATCATGCCTATGCTAACGACTATCGCAATGGTGTGCGCTGGTATCACTTCGATCCTACCAAGTGGTTAATCTGGACACTCAGCAAGTTGGGTCTTGCACGTGATCTTAAGCGTGTTGATGCTTTAACTGTCCAAAAGCGCATTGTTCAGGAGCGCAAAAACCTCCTTCTAGACCGCATCAGTGAACTTTGGTATGTCAAATCCGAAGAGCTGTCGGCACAGGTAGAGGAAGTTTCTGAACGAATCATGAGCCACCTGATGATGTTGGGACAGCTTCGAGAACGTTACAATCAGTTTAAAGCTGAATGCGCCGGTAAGGACATCTTGGCGGACGTCTACCGCGAAATTCGTGAAGTCCAAAAGGGCATTCGAGAAGACTGGAATCGCTGGTGTCGCCTGTCTAAGGATATTCTTTACATGAAGCCGCTGTCTGTTTAGTCGACGTGTACGGACTTGTAGATAACCTTTTTGGGAACTCCACGAAGATCAGCAACGGCCTTGATGGCGTCGCTACAGCTTACTTGATAGGTTTCCTCATACCAAGCGACGTGCTCAGCTGGCGAGAGGTGTTCCCACGCTGCCGCTGAGGCGCCGGGTTTTGGTGGACCGACAAGCACGACGACTTCACCTTTAGGAGCCTGTGGCCATATTGCAAGCAACTCTTGAGCTGTGCCACGACGAATTTCTTCAAATTTTTTAGTTAATTCTCTCGCGACAACTAACTGCCGATCGGATTCCAATTCGACGATTTTTTGAAGTAAAGCGCGAAGTCTTAACGGGGATTCATAACAGATCGATGTCCCTGGATAGGCTAGAATGCCCTGCATGGTCTTATGCAGCTGAGAAGCACGCTTAGGCAGAAATCCCACAAACTGAAATGGCAGGGTAGGCAAGCCGGAGGCGCATAAGGCAGTGATGAGGGCGCACGGGCCTGGAATAGGAACAACTTCAAGAGTCTCCTCAATACAACGATGAACAAGCCGCTCACCTGGATCTGCTATGCCGGGCGTACCCGCATCGGATATGAGGCCAATGTTTCGACCGGCCTTTAGGTCGTTAAGGACCTCGTCTTCACGCGCGGCTTCATTAAATTTATGAAAACTTTTGAGAGCTCTATCAATTTGATAGTGTTGTAAGAGAATTCGGCTATGTCGAGTGTCTTCGCAAAGGATATAATCACAGGAACGCAAAATATCGACAGCCCGGACGGTGAAGTCGGCGAGGTTTCCAATAGGAGTGGCTACCAAAAACAGTGTCAAAAGACGCCGGAAAAGAAAGTTGAAGAAAAAGGTGGCACCCAGATTTGAACTGGGGATGGAAGCTTTGCAGGCTTCTGCCTTACCACTTGGCTATGCCACCTTAAGATCTAGGTTACGTAAAGGGCTCCTTTATAGCCGAGCTGCAAAATTGGGTCAAGCTTTCTTGATGAACTGTACATCTGCCCTTTATGGATGGCTAATATATCCCTTTTAAAATGGTCTAAGTAGAGAGGAGTCTGCCAATGGATACTGTGCGATATGCTATTCAACCCACTGTTAAAGTCCTGATGAGCCAGGAACCCTTTGATCTGCGTCGTCACCATGCTAAAGAGGCGGTTAAGGCAGTTGCCAAAACCATTACAGACTTAATTACTATTGTCCCAACATCCTTTTTACAAGGCGCTATAGGTGGACCTATATTTGTCCTAGGGGTTATCACCTTTAGTACTTCCTTGGCGACCATCGGTGGATCCCTGATGGGCACTATGTGGACTATTGGAGTCTGTGCAGGCACTGCCACTGTCTTGCTAACTGTCATCCCACGCGTCGACGAATGTGTCAGGCAAGTTTGTAAACATCTTTTATGGATCTTAAACCCTCAGGGCATGCAGGAAAATGAGCTGCGCCGTCAAGCGGATAGAGTTGCGAAGGTCATTATTGCCACAGCCAGTGCTGGGATTCTTTTTGCGGCTGCGTGTCAATGGGGCCCCTCAGATCCATTCGGCCTCACACAACGTTTTTCACAACTTCAGCCATAAATTCTTTGTGATCACCGATCTGAATTCGCAGATAATACCCATGGTTTTCGCAAAATCAATCGTCACCGGTCTGGACTGCCAAGACAGAATGTTCTCTTTTTTAGAGTCGATCGACCATTGGTCCCACTCACTAGAAGTGAACGTTTTGGACTTGGAGTCGACTAGTCGACGTCCATTGCCCTGACAATCCATCAGAGGAACCAAAAGACACTGAGAACATACGGCCTTGTTCGGCTTTCCGGGCAGAATTTCGGTCAGGCGAGAGGTCCCAGATGCAGCAGTCGACGACGAGGGAATAGCGCTAGCTATTGCCGAGGAGGCGAATGCTGCAGATGGGCGCCTCGCAGCCGACCGAAAACTGCGCGAAAAGTCGAACAAGGCCGAACATACTTATTCCTATTCCTCTGACTCCGTAATTTCATTGGCTTGAGCTTCAAAGGCAACTATGACGTCGTCATCTTTGTTAAAAACAAACCATTGCCCCCAATCAGAGCTGGTAAAAGTCTTCAAAACATAGTGACTACCAATGACAATCCTTATATCCATCCTCCCGTTAGCTGTATCAACCCGTTTAATTTCCTGTCCTACAAGTACCTTTAATCGACTAAAGATAGTTTTTTCATCGCTTGAGATACGACTTGACGTCGTGTCAAAATGACCATCCTTTTCAAGCCTCCAGTGCCATGTGTCAATCATTATGGCTTCACCGCCTTTGCATGATATGTAAAGCCTTGCTTCATCTAACACAATACCTTTAATTATTTTCCCATCCAAAACATCTGTCAATACCTCATAATGTTCATGAATTGGAAACTTTAGAGACAGCTCCATCACGTCTCTGATCTCCTCTGGAGTCTCACAGCTAACGCTAATATACTCCTTCTTAGTTGGAGTCGAGGCTCGATCGGGAAAAGAAAACCACCACTGATCCTCTGTCTGCCAAAAAAAGAAGGTGCAAATCTGATATTCATCTTCAAAATTAATTTCTAAATCAAGAAATTGAGATGTTATCTCCACAGAAACAAATTTTTTTGATAAAAGTTCCTGAATCTTCTGCTCAATATCTTCTTTATAGCTTTCGGAACCCACAACAAAGTGTCTGTCTTTAGTAAGACGCCAGGCACTATCACCTATATGTATACCCCATTCCCAATTGGAATAACTCCTGCCATCTTTTGTTTTGGAAAAACTGATAACATCGCCAAATTCAAGAAATATATTGTAACCAACTGAATTCCAAGCTTCCTTTACCTGTTTACCAACTAATTGTAGAGCACTCTGTTTAAAATAAGATAGAAATTGCTCAATATTCATCGTAAAAGTCCATTTAATACATCCTCAGCCGCTTCCATTAATTGCCTAAAGTTGAGTCCTCTGCCTGTGGTGTTTTTGTGATGTATTCGTTCCTTCTCATGGTTAAAGCGCTTGCCTGTGTTTTTCTCAGCAGCCCTTCTTGCAGCCCTGGCTTGCTTGTTCTGCTCGTCACTTCGGTCAGGAATGGGATCATGTCCATCTTCGTCTTTTGGACGTCGTTTTTTCTCCCTCCATTGTTTTCCCTTTCCTCTATTCTGATACTCCACTTCGGTTTCATAGGGATCGGAATCGTCAGGGCCATCCTTTGCGATGATAGTGTCCATGCCCCAGGAAATGGCTGTATAGACCAATGCTCCGGTAATGGCTGTGCATATTGCTGTGCTTGATACGAGCCATGTTAGCCCAGCAGCACCTCCCCATTCCAAAAGGGGCAGAAGTAAGACTGCCGCAAACTGTCCATCGGGATCAATATAACGGAATGGGTTGTTGAAGAGGTAAACATAAAGGTTTGTCCCATCAATGAAGCCCGCTGGATCCGTGGCAAGCCACCTGCCCAGCTCTGGATCATAATAGCGCTTGCCAAAGTTGATGAGGTTAAACTCAGGATCGGTTCGTTTAGATGCATATCTCCAAGGGTTTGCCAGTATTCGCACACTACTGAAGAACTCTTCACCAAAGGCTGAGAAGTCATAAGATTCTGTGATCTTCTTGGACTTGGAGTCGACTAATCGACCTATATTGCCCTGAAAATCCATCAGAGGAACGTAAAGCTCTCCGCTGAGCTCAATAGCCACAGTCTGAGGTGCATTCTTGTGCAGTGCTAGTCCCAGCACCCGTAGTTGTTTGACACGACCGTCGACATCAAAGGCGCCAATCTCGTTTTCACCATCATAGAGGTAGTTCTCATGACTTATTTGTGTCCATTCACCCTCTTGGGCTAGAAAGGCTGTTTTGCTCAGCCTCCTCCCCAACGGGTCATAGGTCATTTTGGCGATGAGTCTGTCATCCGAAACTTCCAACAGCTGGTTTAGGGCATTGTAAGTAAAGTTGACTGTAGCTTGCGGTGTTTTTTTCGAGATCAGATTTCCATTGAGGTCATAGGTGCATTGTACTGGTCCTGAAGAGAGCAGTTCATTCAAATCATTGGTCTCGCATGAATGGTCATTTGCGATCACGCGATTGTAATTCGAGTCGTGCAGGTAAGTGTGCGAGCCATCTGCCTCCTCTTCCAAGCGGAGCTGAGAAAGATCGTCATAATCGTATGTGAATGGCCTATCGTCAACCCATGCCTGAACTAAATTGTCTCGCTCGTCGTAGACACATTGCTGCGTGAAATACGAACTTTTACATCCTATTTTGCGCCCCTTCAAGTCCACAGTATGATGGATGGATCCTAGATCATCCATGAGCTGCTCAGTTACCACATGCCCAGCCAAGTCATATTCACTATACTGATGCACGTAGGTTCTGTCATCGGGGTGCTTTTGACGGATGACGCTCCGCAAATAGAGCGGATCATACTGGTACTGGATGGTTCCTTGCCCAGACAAGCTAACCTCAAGCGGACGGTCTCTACAGTCATAGGTTTTGTCTATCTTCAGACCATGCGAAAAGCGTTCCGACAGAATATTGCCGAAGGGGTCCACCTCTCTTTGAATGCTCACTCCAGTTGTTAGGTCGCAGGCCTGCAATAAATGTCCTAGCTTATTATAGGAATATTTCAGATGTACCTTTCCATCTGAAGAGGTCAGCTCGGCCAAAAAACCGAAGGGATGGTAGTCATAATAAAGATGGATGCCATTAGGCATTCTTTTCACTGCGATTTGCCCTTCAGGGGTATAGTCATAAGTTGTGGTTCTGGCCAAGGGCGTCCCATAGGCCCTAGTGCAGCTCTCCACCTCATTCGTAGAGGTGTACTGGTATCGTACTGTTTGTGTTTTTTGAAAAGTACCATCGACATGAATGTGATCTTGCTTCTGCAGAAGGTTTCCTGCACCATCGTAGGTCATCTCTTGGCAGGAAAGAACTCCCTGATTTGCATCAAGAATTTCCCTTTTGACCTCTCGATCGTAAGCGTCATGGATCACAAGTGTCGTGATCTGTTTCGGGTCGATTATCCTTTTGCTTAAGACCTTTTGTCCGATCGCGTTTAGTGCGGTCTCTTCATAGCTGATTTTGGTGGCGTTTCCAAGGGCATCGCACTTCTCAATTAGCCGATTGAGTGAGTCGTAGTGACTCTCTTCGATAGCCTCGCTGCCATTGATCAAACGAGTGGTTCGGTTGATATTGCCCTTGCTGTCATAACGATAGGCAATCTTGTGAAGCACATTTCCAGCTGGAGTCGTTTGAGTCCTTTCGAGGACGCGGTCTAATAGATCTCTCTTAAATACAGTACAAAGGGTGTTTTCGCCATTATGCTGAACGATAGAGGCTTGCCTTCCCAGGTTATCGTAGGCATAGCTGGTGAGTTTTCCACAATAGGACTCAGAAATTAGACGTCCTGCTCCATCGTAAGAGTAGGTTTTGTGATGCCCTTCCCGATCTGTTTCTTCTAGGAGGTTAAAGGCGTTATAGACATAGGTTTCTCGTGCGATAGACTCTTCGTTAGTCGTATAGTAGGTCTTGGAGGTCACTCGGTCAAAGAGGTCACGAGTATACTCAGTGGTTAACCCATCTCGATCAGTATAGCTCTTCAATTGACCTGTGATGGCATACCTAAAATGTTCTTGACTGCCATCAGGATGGGTAATTTCAGTAGGGGAGCCAAGGGCATTGTAACGATAGGAGGTTGTCTGACTATTTTCATCGGTTTTGGTGAGTTCGCGACCCAATGCGTCGTACGTTGATCGCTGAGTCACGGGTATAGATTGTCCATCCAAGCCTAAGATGGGAGGAAGCTCTGTTTGAATAATTTTGTTGGTAACGGGATCGTACGTATATCTGGTGATATTGCCGTAAGGATCGATCTCTTGCACCAGACGGTCTTGCGCGTCATAGCGATAGTGTGTGGTGTGTTTAATTCGGCCTTATTCACCTTTGCGGTCAGTTTTCGGTCGACTGCAAAAGGATCGTCTGTCGCGTTTTGCTCCTCGGACATAGCTGGCGCTATGCCCTCGTCACAAACCACGACATCCGACCTTTTTCGTCCGACCGAAATTCTGACCGTAAAGGTGAACAAGGCCTTTAATTCCATCCCTACCCTTTTCTGTTTTCTCTATAAGACGTCCCTTGGCATCATAAGATTTTTCAGTTAGCAATTCCTGGCTGTAGTCAGTAGCCGAGGTTTGGTATCCACGATCGTTATAGGTGTAGAGGGCTTTTTCCCCTAACGCATTGGTCTCCGATAGAACATCTCCGCGTTCGTTGTACTTCTTAAATAGACTGTAGGCTAAATTTAGGTCAGCATCATAAACGTCCTCTTGGCTCACATTGCCCCATTCATCATAGGTATAGTGAGTCTGTTTCCATGTTCTCTCAGCCGTGCCATCGAAATAGCTCTCCTCAACCCACTCGACCATATGCAAAAAGGTTTGTTGGTCACGCAAAGTATATTTTTTCGTATTTCGCTGGGTAACACCCTGCAGATCGTGACTATCTTCACTAGCCCCATCATCAATGATTTCACTGACCAGGTTGTTGCAGGAATCATATGCGAAGAATTCGCGTTTTAGGATACGATTATCTTCCTGGATGAGTTTGGAGGTGATTAGATTCGTATTGGTTAAGTAGGTAAAAGAGGTGATTTTTCCATTATCTGCCTCCTCCCGCAACAGGAGGTTCCTTCCATCTTGCGAATAGCTTCGCTTGACCGTTGTATTTAGTAGCTTGCCATCTCCAGTGATGTCTCCAGTCAACCGAATCATGGTAGGATTCCCAAAGCTGTCGTATTCATAGCTTTTCTGATGAAGAAGATTGTTTTGTCCGTCTTTGACTTCGACAGCTATTAGCCATTGTTGGTTGCTCCAATGGTAGATCGTTTGTTTGCAAAGCTGGTTCTGGGCATTGTAACACAGGTTTTTTTCGGGTAGGAGTTCTCTGGTCATGTAGTAGACAATTGAGCTGCCATCACTACTTTTTACAATGGTTTGCCCTCCTCTGTCTCCAGGTACGGGAGGGTGATAACTAAATGTGTAAGCTGCGGATTCAACGCCTCCCGGATTGGGGAACCAAAGCTTGTCTATGCGAAGGTGCGGGGGGCCATTATGGCTCGATGTTGTACTATAGCTGCATTTAAAGGGTTGAAGATGGCTCTGCTGGCTCTCCAAGACAAACATATTGGTATAGTTTAGCTTCTCGTGATGATAAAAGGGACTATTTACCGCAGAGAGGAGAGGAGGCCAGCTTGCTCGCTCTATCCTTCTTACCTTTAAAGGTATGAACTCCGTGCGCGTTTGATATTCATAAGAGGCCGATTGTCCTGAGTTACTAAGAAACTGGCATTTTTTGGCTGCGGGAGCACCTTCCACAGCAATCGACGCATAAACGTACCTTTCC
Source organism: uncultured Chlamydiae bacterium (assembly GCA_963713615.1). Taxonomy (GTDB): domain Bacteria; phylum Chlamydiota; class Chlamydiia; order Chlamydiales; family JAJFMA01; genus CAMFKD01. The sequence goes on along the minus strand of CAVQMM010000001.1, from coordinate 3,693,028 downwards.
TGAGGATCTAAACTTTCGATTAAACGAAGGTCTCTTCCATTGTAGGTATACCTAAGGACCTTTCCATTCGCTAAAATTTCCTTGTCTAGTAGGTAAAAGTGACTCTCATTTTTTCGATAATGTCGTGTAATTCCTTCAGGAGAGGAGACAACGATTTTTGCGCGATTCTCTAAGGACGCGATACGCGTATTTCGAATATCATAGCGACCACTGGGGGTTTCACCACATACGTTGCTGATTCCATAGGGCTCATTGATGAGCTTTACTTTAGAATCACCTGTCACATGGACTTCTAGGCTAATCCCATTTGGATCGATGAGACGAACCAATAGCTCACCTTCATATGGACCTCGATTACGCGGCCTTGTTCGGCTTTCCGGGCAGAATTTCGGTCAGGCGAGAGGTCCCAGATGCAGCAGTCGACGACGAGGGAATAGCGCTAGCTATTGCCGAGGAGGCGAATGCTGCAGATGGGCGCCTCGCAGCCGACCGAAAACTGCGCGAAAAGTCGAACAAGGCCGATTACGCAACGTATGAAGGCCGAGGCATTGTAAGTGCATGTGAGGAAAGAACACCCATCCTTTGTATGTTCGTCCAAGGTGCTTGTTGAGCTTCCAACGCTCCAGCTCTCCATCACCGGTCTTGGCATATTTGTGCCACCTCTCCCAGGCTACAATCCCTTGTGGTACATAAGGGGGAATATAGGAGCGGCTTATAGGCTGCCTCTGGAAAACGAGACCGTCTTGAAAGGTGATAGTCAGACTACCCAAATGAACATAAAGAAACACTCCTATGTGGCGCAGTCATTCCTGCATAGTGTTGCACACATCTTTTTCTTGATATTCGTTGATGGATTCGTAGGTCGTCAAATAACACGCCAGAGTGCTGCGGGCGCGTTATTTAACTGGCATTTAAATCTTTATGCTCACTCGAATAGACGCTATTTCAAGCACTATGCATAGAATGATTGCGTCAAAGGATATTTGACTGGATCTTTGCATAGTCTTAACATAGATATGAAAGGCTGATTTGCATTTACCAAATGGAGAACATCGGGATGTCGATAATACATCGTGCCCACTTGGCTTTTTTATTTTCTTCGGGATGGATCTCTAAGGAAGAAAGGCAGGCTGTCACCATCGCCAATTTGAAAAGCGCTGCCACAAGCGCTGCTACGATGGTGACAGGAACAGTGGGGGCTAGCGCTATAGGCTTTGTACTTCCCAACTGTTTTTTGCTACAGCCATGGGCACCAAAGGAACTTAGTATAAACGAATTCATGAACACTGACGGCGGCATCTGCCTTGTCTCTGCAGCCGCTGTAGGCTTCTGGGGTTATAGCAAGACAGCTCCTCACTTTTGGCATCATGTGTATATGGTGTGGGATCCTGAAGTCGAAATCATCGCAGCCTTTCAAAAGGACATAAAAGCCATCTTTGATGATGCCATGCGCTTTCTAGTGGCTGTCGTTTCAGTAGCCATTCCTGCCTATCTCATTACTAAATCGATTCAGTGGCTGGTGATCTAACCCGGGTATACAACGCGCGGTTAGAGTATGCGGTTAAGGCTATAGACCATCACCCTACGAGCTGTTTCCATTACCCATCCAAACCACTCATGTGACAGACATGGAAAAACCATTCCAAGCTCGTAGCGAGGCTCGTCTAGTTTGTCCTGAACCAAATAGGATAGATCCCCGACGAGGAGCTTCAGCTTGCTTCGGAATTTTTCGGCGCCAAACACTTCGGCTAATTTAAGCAATGCTGAAGCAAACACCAGTTTGGCGTAATGATAGATTCGGCGAACCCTAGCCCACAGCGCCATTCGAAGACAGTGGCCATTGATGGGATTAGAAAAACCTTTTACAACCTCGCGGAAACCCCAAAAGCGATGACGACATCTGTTGCTAACCAATAAAGCTCGGTGACACAGGCGTTGAATGGCGTGCAGAGCAATACCTGTACGCGGGTGCAGCCAGCCTGCCTGGAAGATCGTAAATTCGAAGGAATGAATAGCTAGGTCCAACGCCTCTTCATTAACAGCCATTTTGATCGAGCGTATCCAATGCCTGTTACCAGTACACTGAACCAAGCTGCAGACTATGGCTAGGATGAAAAGACGCGAATAGCGATACATATCCTCCGGAACCAACAAGACAATCTTGCGAATGCTTCCCCAGGCATAATAGCGGCGGAGCGCCAGAGAGTCCTCTGGTTTTAGTCCGGAAAACAAGGCCCTTCCAAGATTGGCAATGTCGTCCTGCCACCCCCCCGCTGCACCCAGGCCAGCGTACGTTACCGGCCCCATGGTCATGTCACTCTCCTCATGTCCGATATTCTACCCGTTTAGTTTATGCGAAGTGAGTTCGTTTCGCATTAATAAAACGTCAAGACACTGCAAAAAAGCTCAAAGGAGGTAATTGCAGAAGTCCGATTTTCCGAAATCAATTTCCTGAAAATCGGATGCCGGTGAAGAGAGAGTCATTCCCTTCCCAGGCCTGAAGGGTCGATATTGCAACAGGCCTATGTGGCGATGCCATGGCCTGTTGCAATATCGACCCTTCGGGCCTGGGAAGGGAGAAAAGCCTGTCTTTCCAGACTGGATAGTGCCATACCACTTAAGCTCTCCAGAATCGCCTTCTCACAAAAAAAAGTGATTTTTTTTCCAAAGAATCGATCCATGAGAACCCAAATACTTCTGAAATTACCTCAAAGGGACCTTGTTCACCTTTGCGGTCGGACGAAAAAGGTCGGATGTCGTGGTTTGTGACGAGAACATGTTCGGCACGCGTCTGCTATGTCTTTTTTATCGCTTTAGTCCTTTAGTCCATCCAAGAGCGACCATAGCAGCACTAATATTTTTCATTTACAAATTACGAGCTTCCCAGCAGTATTTGGTGATTCCGCGCCAAGCTAGGCTAAACTGAAAAGAGGAAGGTCATGTCAAATCGTGTCTGGCTATCACTGGGAGTCTTTTGGAGCTTGTTGAGCTTACCTCTGGACGTTGAGGGATTACTCGCCAGCGTTAAGGCTTATGGTATGGGTGGTACCGGAGCTGCATATCCGCAAGACGCCCTTTCTGGGGCCTACAATCCTGCTACGATGGTCTACGTAGGTACAAGGGCCGACATCGGAGCCCACTGGCAGTATACTCACCCTCAAACAACCGTAACCGGTAGTACGTTATTCGATGCCAATGGATCCTTTCAGGGTGACCGAGGTCATAACTTTGGCACGCCAGATTTTGGATTTAATTACATGGTTTTTAACTCCGTAGACGTATCAATCGGTCTGGTGGGCTATACCAGAGATTTCCTTAAGGCAAGTTACGACGGGGTCTTTCCGGCCATGGGTACCACACATCTGATGATGCAATTCTGGGAGGGGATCCTTTCCCCTATCGTTGCATTGCGCTTCGATCGTTTTGCCATTGGCGTTTCAGGGGACTTTATGTGCCAGACATTAAAGGTAGAGGGTCTTCAAAACTTCGATACGTCAGCTTTTACCCAGTCACTAGGTAACGTTACCAACCGAAAAATTTCTACTACACAAGGTTTTACCTGGACCGTGGGAGGTATCTTTGCCCCAACGCACTGCTTAAGCCTTGGTGCCATGTATCAGTTCGCACGACCTGCACACCATTTTCGTAACTACCGCGGACTTGTCTCTTCTAATGGTGAGCTAAAAATACCTGCTCGTATTGTTGCCGGCTTTCACTACCACCCCACTTGTTGTCCCTATAGCTTTGCTGTGGATATGGAACACATTGGGTGGAGTGCCATCAACTGGTGGCATCATGATGGACCAAGCTCCATGGCAGCCGTGACGAGTACCCCCTTCGGAAGTAGCAAAGGACCGGGCTTTGGCTGGCTGGATCAGTTCATCGCGCATGTCGGTGCCGACTGCAAACTCAGTGAAGGTATGATCATCCGAGCTGGCTATCGTTATTCGCAGCAACTCGTACGTACAGACCAAACTTTCATGAATGCTTTGACTTGTCCTGTTGTTGATCAGCTGATAACCTTTGGCTTCACGGTCTACGTCAGCAATTGCTCAGAAGTTTCGGGCTACTATGCCTATGGACAGCCACGCAAAATCAAGGGTAAGACCATCAGTGCGGACTTCGGTGGGGGTACCTATGACCTCTACAACCAGACCCATCAAGTCGGCATCTCTACGGGTTGGAACTGGTAAATCTTATAAATATAGGGTTTTTTTTTTGACCTTTTTAGAATTGATGTCTTTACTTTTAAGGTAAGACAAAGTAGAATGGGTCCGTATAGATGCACGCAACTGCTTCCTATGATTTATGGTTCATTAAATTTCTCAGGAGTTGCAAATGTCCTCCAAATTACATCAAGATCTCAAGCAGATAGTGCACCCTTTTATGTTTGTCCTCAAAGAAGGCAAGGCTATTGGGAATGATCTCTTGGATTATTCACTGATGATGCTTCACGTAAACTGCTTGGAAGTCATCAAGACACCTAAGCGTGTCCTTTGCGAACTTTCTCTACCAGCGAAGCTCTCGAAGGGAAGCTCGGTACCTGCCGAAGCGGAAAAGGAAGCTCCCATAAGAAAAATTACGATTCGTCCAAAAGCCTAGTTTTGCCATGTCGTGTCTCGGCGCGCAGCGCTTTGGAGAGTGCGGTCGCTTGCGACCGCTTTTCGTTCTTTGTGATGGTCATGTGAAACGGCATCTCTATCATTCGCTAAGGGTAAAATGGTTAGTGCATGCAGCCTAACCGAATCCATACGAAGCCGTTTAACACTGCCGTCGCAAGGACCCAAAGCGGTCGCAAGCGACCGCACTCCAAAGACTCCAAAGCGCTGCGCGCCGAGATACGATTGTGAGTCCCCAGAAGTCCTTTCATCTGCAGCTCTTGCAAACATGCAACGAATCAGGTAAGATTCCTTACTTATAGTCGTAGGAGAGATCATGAATATTGAGGAAGAGATCGAACGTCTCATCGAGATAGCGATCCGAGAAGACATCGGGCACGGTGACATCACCTCAGAAGCATGCATTCCGGTAGAAGCACGCACTCAAGGGATCTTGGTAACCAAGCAAAGCGGCACTCTAGCCGGATTACCCTACCTTAACAGAATATTTCAAAAAGCCGATCCAGAGATTACTGTTAAACTACACGTCGCTGAAGGATCCAGCCACAAGGCAGGTACGAGCATTGCGACCATTGAAGGACCCGCCCGTGGCATTTTGAGCGCCGAACGTACCGCACTAAACTTTATCCAGCATGCTTCAGGTGTGGCTACAGTGACAGCAGCATATGTTCGCAAAGTGGCAGGTTATGATTGCCTCATCCTAGACACACGAGCGACACTGCCAGGTCTACGCGCACTAGAGAAGTATGCCATCAAGGTTGCCGGTGGGACAGTGCATCGCTATGGCCTCAGTGACCGCTTTATCATCAAAAAAAACTACCTAGCCTTCTTGGCAGCTAGCCATGAACACCCTATTAGCGAAGCAGTACGCGCTGCCCGAGCCTTTCGCCCTGACGTAGCAGTAGAAGTCGAAGTCAGTCGTCTTGAAGATCTCGATGACGCCCTACAGGCCGATGTCGTCGCAATCATGTTGGAAAATATGTCTCCGGCACAGACGAGTCGTTGCGTAAAAAAGATTCACGCCGCCAGAAAGAAGGCCTATGTGCAAGGTTCCGCGGGCATCTCTCTAGAGACCATCCGCGAATACGCTGAAGCAGGCGTCGATGGCATATCGGTAGGCGCCTTAACTCATGCCGCCGACAATTTACATATCAGCATGCGGCTTTTATCGCATGCTGGGGCCGAACCGTTGGTCTATGGCCGCGGCGGCAAAAATTATTCACCGCGGGCTTGATATCCCGGGCCAACTGACGAAAGAAGTTTGAGAACTAAGGAGAAGTAACATGGCAACAACACCAAAAGAGATCATTTTCGAAGAAGATGCACGCAATGCTCTATTAGAAGGCATCAAAAAGCTGGCTGATGTGATTGCTTTCACCTTGGGACCTAAGGGCCGCAATGTAGGATTGGAAAAGGGCTGGGGCGCACCAACAATCACGAATGATGGAAGCAGCATTGTCCGAGATATTGAACTCTCTGATCGCTATGACAATATGGGCGTCTCCATGGCCAAAGAGGTCGTGCAGAAAATTAAGGAAAAGTGTGGCGACGGCACAACCACAGGAACTTTACTCCTACGCGCGTTGGTGGAAGCGGGTGTCAAACAGATCGCTGCCGGTCATAGCCCGATCAACATCAAACGCGGTATCGATAAAGCTGTCGAAGCGGTGATCAAAGAGATTGAAAAATCTGCCATTCCGATTAAGAATTCCGTAGAAACCCGCAATATTGCCACCGTATCGGCTTCGGGCAACGAAGAAGTAGGTCAGCTCATTGCAGAAGCTATCGAAAGGGTTGGCCGCTCAGGCGTTGTGACCATTGAAGAAGCTAAAGGCACCGAAACGACTATTGAAGTCGTCGAAGGAATGCAGTTCGATCGTGGTTATGTTAGCCCTTACTTCTGCACAAACAGCGATAAGATGATCGCCGAGCTTAATGATGCCCAGATTCTACTGGTGGACAAAAAGGTCAACAATATCCATGAGCTCTTGCCAATTCTACAATCGATTGCTACCTCAGCTAAAGAGTTGCTAATCGTTGCGGAAGACATCGAAGGGGACGTTCTGTCCACCCTAGTGGTCAACAAGCTTCGTGGAACTCTAAAAGTGGTCGCTGTGAAAGCTCCTGGCTTTGGAGATCGCCGTAAGGCTATCTTGCAAGACATTGCCGTCCTGACAGGTGCTACAGTGGTGGCTGACGAGGTGGGCATATCCCTGAAGGATGCTACAGCAACCGTTCTGGGTTCTGCTGAAAGAATCATCGTCACCAAAGAAGCAACAACAATTGTTAATGGTGGTGGCGACACAGAAGCTGTAAAAGCACGCGTTAAGCAGCTTGAGGCAGAGATCACCAATACAACAAGCACATATGACAAAGAGAAGCTTGAAGAGCGAAAAGCGAAGTTGAGCGGCGGTGTCGCTCAGATCCGTGTTGGAGCAGCTACAGAACCAGAGCTGAAGCAGAAAAAACAGATCTTCGAAGACAGCCTCAGCTCAACCAAGGCGGCACTAGAAGACGGCATCGTCCCTGGCGGCGGTGTTGCTTTGTTACGCGCTAGCGCGGTGATAGACAGTCTTAAGCTCGAAGGCGAAGAAGCCGTCGGAGCTCAGATCGTAAAACAAGCCTGTCGTGCTCCTCTAAAGCAGTTAGCTGCCAACTCTGGTTACGATGGCTCCGTCATCTTGGCAGAGGTGGAAAGAGCTCCAGCTTCTTTTGGTTTCAATGCGATCACAGAAAAAGTGGAAGACCTATTCGCCGCAGGTGTTATTGACCCCGCTAAGGTGGTCAAATTCAGCCTGCTATACGCCGCCTCCGTCGGTGGTATTGTATTGATCTCAGAAGCTCTAATCGCTGATGCTCCTGAAGATGGAGAGGACGGCAGAGAATAAACGCGACGCCGTTTAAGAAGTTCGTGTGGCTTTTTTAACGCAAAGGCGCAAAGAAGAGCTCACGTGGATGGACAAAGGGACCAAAGCGACGAAAAGGACGTAAAGGACTTAGGAGGCATACTCTACAAGTCCTTTATGTCTTTTATGTCGTTTTGGTCCTTTAATCCACCTACGTGAGCTCTTCTTTGTCTTAAAAGCTCAGCGTTATTGGGCTCGGCCTGGGGCATGTTTACGATAACGAGAGCGCTGACGGCCTGTAACGACTGATGATGTAAACATTGTAAGACTGGAGACTGGGAAATGGTTTGTTTGGGATGCCACGGGTTCATGACGAACCGAATGAATGACTTTCTTCTGCACATGCTTCAGATGATGCCTTGTGTCTTTCATACAATCTCCTCCGAATGCCGGTACATAACGTACCGATACACTCATTATAAACCTTTCCTTATAACTATCCAAATCCCAAATTTGTGACCGAGTGTGATATAAACGATTATAACGCATATTTTTTTGTTTTTTTGAGGGGAACAGCAATAGTGATCTCAGGGAAAAATGTTAGAAACCAATTGGATGTGCATCGCTTTGCAGCGGGCCTTTCTTTAGAAGAGACCTGGAAGTCGCAAGTTCTCGGTGGTGCGAAATGGTATCAGGCTATCGGGCGTAACATTGTTCACCTCGCCGGAGTGCCATACCGAACAGCTATGACGATCCTCGAGGGTTCGGGTCAGTTGCTATCGGAATCCTTCAAGCATTCTTTGATGGACCAACCTAGAGCTTTTGGCGTCATTCTCACTGCCATGATCCTAGACTTTTTGCAAGAGACGATGAGTTGGGCTGAACCTATACTAACAGGATTCTTTCGCATCACTCGCTCAAAAAACAGTATTAGGCTTTCCGAAGCGGCGGTCTATGCACATGATAAACTCGCACCTAACCAAATGAAGGGTCTTTTCGGAGGGCTTCCACTGTCAAAGGCTACGAGACCCATACAATTTATGCCCTGGGGTGGAGTCTGCTGGGGGATGAGTCACTGGTTTTTGGCGATCTTTCATGCTTTGGAACAGCGCTGTCCCGACCCAGAAAAGCGCCTTCTAATTACTGCTAAGTTGTTCGAAGATGGCGCTCCGAAACAGGCCATTGTCATGCAAGCAATCGGGGGTGGAGGTCTCGAACCATCCAAGCTAGAAAATCTACTCAAGAATCTCTCACTAACATCTCTACGCTCCCCTAGCCAAGAAGGACTCATCCTTGATGCAGAAGCACGACTGGCGTCATTGGTCAATCTAGCTGTATGCGGGATCCAGGGAATCCCAGCACGCACCCTACCCTGCTCCGTTGACACCGGTAGTTATTTAGTGAGGCGTGGGTATAGTCAAGATCCTCACGAAATGGTCTATATCGCCTTATCCGACACACTCAGCTACACGTTTGACCCAGGGGTTGGATTGGTTCGTCATGAGGGACCCAACCACTGGAAGGATGCTACCTATGCTCTAGGTATCGGCCGAAGGCAAAAGGCTTGGCTCGTCAGGGTAAGTTCTCGGTCGCTTTGGGATGGTGGCGTTCTGGATCTTCGACGCCGACTTGCAGAGCATACGGTTCGTGGGGCTTTTTAGGAGTAACATGGATGCACACTAGCAACGGTTCGTTTAACTTTTTAGGAGGAACACGGATGCACACGGATCTAGGAGGATTTAGGAGGATCGGATGGCAAATACGGTTCGTAGGGCTTTTTAGGAGTAACATGGATGCACACTAGCAACGGTTCGTTTAACTTTTTAGGAGGAACACGGATGCACACGGATCTAGGAGGATTTAGGAGGATCGGATGGCAAATACGGTTCGTAGGGCTTTTTAGGAGTAACACGGATGCACAGGACCTAGTAGGATGGGGTAAACCTTTTTCCATCCTATCCTCCTAAATCCTCCTAGATCCGTGTGCATCCGTGTGCATCCTAAAAAGTTAAACGAACCGTTGCTACACCCTTTCTACGCAGCGACAGCGGCAGGATTTCCAGTACGTTTCAGAAGCTCATTGGATGCGGCGGCTCGGAGCCTTTCCACATCCTGAAGAGCCAGATGTTGCCGTAAACCTTCGCTATCCAGATCGCTCAGGATTTTGGCACTGGCTTCATTTTGTTTTGCCTGAACGGCTCCAAATTTTGCTTGTTGATCTCGCGCAAACTGTCCTGCGGATTTATACGAGTTGAATTCCAAAATAAATTCATCCTCCATACCTTGTCGTATCGTAGGCGTTAACCATTCGTTGGTCAGGCGCTTTACGACATGTACCCTAAGGCGCGCCATCACCTGGTCACGATCTTCTTGGGTAAGAGGAGGAATATGAACGGAACCATTAGCGACCATCTCGTTTAACTGCTCATCCGTTACAATATCGTTAAAGACCTTTACGTAGTCTCTCACATCCAGAGCTACCCCTACAGTAGTTCCTGCTATCTGCCGCTTGAAACCCAGACGTGAGGCACATTCCGCTTCGAGGCGCTCAGCCATAACTTGTTGTAAACGAGGTATCGGACTATCAGGCGCGCTAAGCCATGCTTGAATAACCGGGGGTTCTTCGTCAAGGTGACGCTCTTCAGGGACAGAAATGAGTCTCTGGTCTTTAAGACTTTTAATGTGATTGAAAGCTTGCAGATCAAGCTGCGTCCGATATTCTCTGGAGTGTGCCACATCGACAGCTTGATCATGTTTAATGCGCTGGTATGTCGAAGGCCAGGCGAGATTTAGAAGAGCTGCAAAGAGCGCAAAAGCACCCAAAGCAGCACCAACAACGGCTACACCGAGCAGTAATGCTGGAAGGACTGGCAATGCCGCAGTAGCAGCCAAGGCAATAACACCACCAACACCGGCCACAGCAGCGACAGGAGGAAGCACTAAGGCTCCTGTTCGTAATATCCTCTCGGGCCAGTTGTTTGCCGCAAACACTTGTCTAAAAGGCATCGCCATACGTCCTATCAAGTTGCCAAAGAATGGAATCGGAGATCGCATTGCGCGTCGTGCACTGCCAGCCAATGCCAGAACGTTCATACTGGCTTGCGCAGCTACAATCTGCTGCATGGAGTCCCCTCTCATCAAGGATAGTCCGGCACTAGCAGCTCTGGCTGTCGTGTCATTCATGCCGTCAACCACGCGTTGCATGACGTCTGCACGGTAACGCGCATTGGCAAAGGTGACTGCTCCGCGTGTGAGCGCTCCGAGCAAATTCCCTTCCATGAGTTGCCCAGCGATGACCTCACCGGCACGAACGCCTGCTGAGGCCCCAGGTCCGTAACGGGCAATGTCTGCCAAAGCCTTAAATTTGAAATCGGAGGGCTGAATGGTCAGCTCTTTCTGTTCACTTTCCAATGTTCCCAAAAGGGCGCTGCTGTAGATTTTGGTATTGACGGAAGCCAAAAGAGTGGTTTTGACGTCGTTGTCCTGAAGCAGATTGATGGTCATCACAACATCGGTCGCCAATTGAGCAGCCTCTTTGGGATGCCTATCCGCCCAGACTAAAAAGTCGTTCACCTGCGATGTAATCATGGAGGCTAGATTATCACCTTGCCATTTACCCCACTCATCCCAAGCGGCAGCTAAGCAATAACCCGCTGTGGCAAACTTTTGACGAGTACGAAATTCATCGGGGCTCACATATTTATCACCGCTATAGAAACCAAGGCTCAGATATCTTAATGCCTCATCAGATGCTGCACGAGTGGCAAGTTGCACAAAAGTACGTTCAGGGGGGCGCAAAATGGCATAGTCATGAATCTGCTCACGGTAAGCCTCATCTAGAATGGCTATTTCTTTGTCCAAACGGTCAATGCTGTTTCCCAATGTACGCATTTCCTGGATGTGTAAGGCTAGATTATCCCTATTCTCCTGCAACCTTGCCTGCAGTTCGACGCGCTGTGCATCATCCATCGGAATGGGCCTTCCACTCTTGTCGACTGGTTCTGCACGTTTTTCACTTTTAAAAAGACGCCCTTGGTCCTCCTGAACCTGTTTTCTTTTTGCCTCGAGACTGCTTACAAGCTGGTTACGCTGATAAGCTCTGTCGCCTGTCTTGTCGACAATACGCTGTAAAAAGGTAGCATGTAGGGAAATCTTAGCTTCAGTGACCGCTGCAGTCAAGTTGCGAAGTTCACCGTCAACGCGTGCCTTATCTGTCTCCAAAGCAGAACGATCACCTGGGGCCAGCACGTGATCAGGCGACAGAGCAGCTTCAAGGCGTCTTCGTTCAGCATAAAGCACTTGCAGCTGAGCCTCTGTGGTTCGCAGAAATTCCACCTTCGTATCCACTGCACCTTGAAAGTCCATATTTAGCAAAGCACCAGCTTGTGATTTCATGGCACTGATGACACCACTGGTAGGCTCATCACTTCTAAGGAGAATACGCCCCCATTTGGCATGCTTCCAAGGGGCTTCGTTTGACTTTACGGGTGGCCCCATGAGGTCAATGTCTTCGGCTCCAGCGACTGCACGGTTTGCCTGAAGCTTGTCCAATACCATGGCGTCCTGTTCCATAACGCGCTTATACTCCCTACGCATCTCTTTTAGTCTGGTAATTTCATCAGGTGGGAGTGGCTCTTTATCAGCATCGGGAGGATTAGTGGCTTTTTTAACCTCCTCAGCAGCTTTCCGACCTATTTGTATCTTTAGGTCTAGCAAAAGAATCATTCGATCTTGGATCTGCCCCAACTTAACTGTTGAAGGTCGGGGTTCAGCAGAAGCGGCATCAGCCAGGGCGTTCAGCTGTACATCACATTCGACTATCTGCAAGTTCAAACGTTCTAATGATCCAAAAGGGCCTGATGGACCAGGCTCTGCAGGACCCATATCATCATTTGCCACAAACCCTTGCTCCAATAGCTGCTGGACTTTTAAGTTGCCACGCTCCAGGTAGTATCCTTCTGTTAACCCGTACAAAGTATGCATGTCTTGATCACGCCGTTCTTCAATGAATTGGGCTTGCTCATTGAGATCGCGAATTTGTTCCAAGATTGGTGCCCTAGCATCCACTTCAACTTCTATTAGGCTCTCAGAAGCTTTCTCACGAGCCTCGCCGATGGCTTCCAAAAGCTCCGTGTCACGCTCCACAATGACAACCTGTCCAGCAAAGCGTCTTTCTGACAGCTCTTGCCTCTTCTCTGGTGTCACATCGAAAGCAGTATTGTCAGGAAGGCGTCCCGTTTCCAGGAAATGATCCAATGCTTCTACACCTGCGACCACGACGTCTAGATCCAGAGAACACTGCTCTACATCTGTCAGCAAAGCTTTAACGCGTGAGAACTGATCTTCGATCTTTCCGGCAGCAAAAGCCTGCGAAAGCATCCCTACACCGGGATTTTTGATGAGTACAGCCAGATTGTGTTCTACACGCTTGCGATCAGCTTCTTGCAACATGGGTTTAATGGTCTGCAGATCGGCTTCTAGATTGTTAAAGTGTTTATCAAGATCCGCCTCTAGGGACTCAATAATTTTACTTGACGCATCGCCACCATCATCAGTATTTCGTGCTCGGCGAAGATCGCTATTGATTGACTCGAGAGCATCGTTTTCCAACAAGATCTTTCGACTTAAACATTCTAGGCGACGTCCTGCCAATACCTCTTGCTGCTGAGGATATTGGCCTAAATGCTCATCTATAACGGCTAGCTCCCGCTCCAAAGCAAGGATCTCATGTTCAAGTTTCAAACTAGGAGACAGGTTGTGTTGTAGAGCTTGGACAAGGGCAATACTTGATAACTTAGAGGCTGTATGAGAAACCGATGCGCCGCCCCCAGCATCCGTAATGAGCTTCATGACTAATTCTCTGGCGGAGAAGTCATAAGTAAGCTCGACCACCTTACGAGACTGCATTTTCAACTGTCTCTCAACTTGGTCTAGTTCGTTATTAACACTGGCAGCCTTACCCGGCATACGAGACACAAAGAAACTGCGAAGGTCCTTAACAAGACCCTCCTTATGTTTTATTAAGCGATGTTCAAGCTTAAGCTGACGATATTCCGCCTTCCGGACAGCGCCTACATCTGCATGCTCCTGTGCCTCCTGCAACCGCTGAGTATTTTCTGATACCTTAACCTCGAGGTCTTCAACAGCTTTGATTTTGCCGGGCAGCTTATCTCCAATAACAGCGTCAACCACATGACCAAACCAGCCTCTATTCTGCTTTTCCCGAGCGATAATGTCTTTTGCATGGTCAATATAGTCACCGAGCGTAGTCCCTACTACTGGAGCTACCGGAAGGTCATCTAGGCGTTCCATTTTCACCTCAACGTTTTGATCTTTTAATTAATTTAAACTATAGAGCTTTAATAACTTCCAATAATTTAAATTATAAATCAACAATTCGGTTAAAATCAATTTAACTTACAAAACCTTAACATTCATTAACTATTGTTGTTTGTTTGTAATTTAATGAATAAATGGTCATTATTGAGTACATGCAAGAGAGATGCCATAAGATCACTTATCAAAAAAGCTTCGTTTGCCTATGCTGGACGCAACGATAAACCGGCCTTGTTCACCTTTGCGGTCAGAATTTCGGTCGGACGAAAACTGACCGAAAAGGTGAACAAGGCCGATAAACCCAGGGATGGTGATGTATCTACTAGCAGATCTCCAGCAAGAAGCTACCGTAGTTGGCATTGTCTGCATCGTTTTTTTGGTACTCTTCGTCGTCGCTGGCATCCGCCAGGTGATGAAGGAAAAGGATTAAAGCTTCCCTAATGTCTGAGTCTAAGCCCTGGTATTCCAATGGCCTGAAGTTTTCCTGCACCGGTTGCGGTGGTTGTTGCACTGGGGGACCTGGGTATGCCTGGGTGTCCATCGAGGAAATCGAGGCGATGGCAGCGTATCTGGGGGTGAGCATCGATGACTTCGCCAGGAAATATTTGCGACAGATCGGAGATCGCTACGCCCTTCTAGAGAATTCTGTCAATTTCGACTGCGTTTTTCTGCGGGATAAGCAATGTCGAATCTATCCTGTTAGGCCCACCCAATGTCAAACCTTCCCTTTTTGGCCGGGAACCCTAGCCTCACCTCAAGCCTGGCAACAGACGGCGCGGGAGTGCGAAGGAATCAATAACGAAGCTCCCATAGTAGAGCTAGGCGACATCGAGCAGCAGCGGCTGCGTCAAGTCAAAGCCGAAGAAAACTAGGAACGAATTCTTCTACAAGCTGCTCAAGAAGCTCTTGTCCCATCTCAGACAAATCACTAGTCGATAGCGATTTAAGCAACTCGGCGATGTCGCTTCGTATCGCTGTTATTTGCAGATGGTATGCAGAATGGGCGTCGTGAGCCATCATACTTTGCCAAAACCGAAGTGTATAGCAACACCGATACAAGCTGCGCAACAGCTCCTCATGATCTTGAGAATAGGTAAGGGCATAACAGCTATCAAAAAGATCGAATTTTTTTGTTAAAAAAAACGTTAGGATGGTCTCAGCGTACTTCATGCTGGACGGGGACTCAGCCGTAGGTAAATCTTGGCAAAGGAGGCCGTACTCCGTTTCAAAATGATGAAACATTTTATTCAATAGCGACAGCGCCTGTTGACCTTCGTAAGACTTGGCAGAAATGCTGGGATGCATCAGCACCTCATCCACCGGAATCTCTTTTGCGACAAGGATCATCAACAAGTAACAAGAATTTTCGGAAAGAAAAACCTGAACAATTTGTTTTTCATTAAAATTTGGCAAAAAAGCCACCTTTTCCAAGCGTTTTTTAAGCAAAAGGTGTCTAGCCTGGTGTGTGAGAGCTAATATTTCCCGACAATAGATGCTGGGATTATCAAAACCTTCAGCGTTATAGCGATGAGCAATCTGCCCAGCACCGCAAAGTGATAGCTCAGGGCACTTCAGGCAAGTAACACACTTTTGGTCCACCTTCAGCATGGAAGAATAGTCCTGGATAACCGAAGACTGAACAACATCATCGATTGTAGCCGATTTCACAAACAGACCGGTATGGGACGCACCTGCATACGTAGTCTTTAAAATATCGGAGCAGTGATAACTCCCATCTGTCTCAACAACGATATAACTTACTGCACCATTACCAAAAAATTCCGACTCCGTTCTTATGCCCATCAAACCCTGAAATAGGTCCACAAAAGTACGAATACGAAGCTGCCGTTGATGAGTATGCCAATGAATCAAGGCTCTTTTTAACCAGTTGATGTATAGGTCAGGGTCTCTCTCCCGTCCTGGAGGTGGCCTGCAGTAGTTAGCGTCCGGGAGCAGCATGTTGTAAGAGGGTGGATCTATTTCTGCAAAAAAATCAATAATCTCCTCTGGAGTATTCGTCGGATCGATCACACTGAGTACTCCACTAAACACATCGCGGTAGTCACCGCGTAACAAAGCCAAGGCTTGAAAAACGCTCTCATAGGTGGACCGCCCTCGGTAGTCTAAACGATGCTTATCATTGGCCGAAGCTGGGCCATCGAGGCTCAAGGCTACCTGAACCCGGTTTGCTCGGAAGAGATCGAGAAACTTACGGTTCAGCAATATCCCATTGGTCTGGATGGCTAGCGATAGATTGTCATACCGTCGAATACCCTGTTGAAAGATTGCAAATAGATCTTCGTAATAGGAAAGCCCAGCTAAAAGCGGTTCGCCACCATGAAAACAAATCGACATTTCTGGTATTGCATAACGATCTAAATAGGCATCCACCTGCCTGGCAAAAGCGAATAAATGCTCTTTGCTCAGTAACCTAGGCTGCTTTTTGGTACTCTGATCCGCATGCTGAAATACGTAGCAATAATCACAATTAATATTGCATCTTGCCGCCACTTTCAAAATAATAGAATTAATTGTAACGTGCATTATATTTTACCAATAACTGTAGCCAGAAAAACGTGATCATCCACATCAAGTGCCTTTATTTGAGATTGACTATTATCAATCTCATCGTCTATCTGAGACATAACTTTATTGATCTGATCTAGCTGAGAGTAGGATTTATCCTTTGCGAGAATTTTTAATTGATCCTCAAGTTTTTCTTGATTCTGCCTAGAAGCTTGCCACGCCTTTTCCAACTCGAATCGGTTGGTTGCATGGTAATCATATTCCTCGGCAATTTGGTTCAAGCTATTCTGACAATCTTTAGCTGCGTGAAATAATTCATTTGCCACGGTCGCTGTTTGTATCATGACCTCTCCAATCTCCTTCGAGGCTTGCGGCGAAATGGCAACCCGAAAAATTCCGGAGGGTTGACGAATTGGAGTAAGGTCATTAACAATTTCTAGGAGCCCCTCACGAGAGCTATCCACTAAAGGGTTGTAAACAAAAACATACTTGCCCCGTTCTCTCAAAACGAGATTACACAAATCTTTTTTTATACCAGGCTCATGCGCCAGTTCCTCTTTAATTCCTCGAAGTATCTCTAAAGCCATCTCAGAATCAAACACCCTTCCTCTGTAATTAATATAAGGCTTGGTGAACACAACCGCGAAAGAATTTCGGTGTTTGGCATAGTCTACAAGTAGGCGACATAGGCTCATCTCGAGAGCTTCGAAAAAGCTGACCGCTCGCTCATTAAGACTGTTAGAATTAAAGGCCAATAACAATTTTACGTTGTTAGCACTTGATAGTGTGGATGTAAGGGATGTCATGGCCGTCATTTCCGCGTCTAGCCCTCTAGTATCGAAATATCCTCCACAATCAGCCACTCTAAAAGGCAGGTTTAAACTAGAAAAAACCTGTGTATAAACAGTTTCTGAGTTAATTTTTGAGTGGCCAATTTTCGAAAACTCTCGATCCCCATCAGCAACAACCAAATGTGTATGGAATCCTTCCCCACGTAATTCTATTTTTGAGCCTAGCCAGTGATTAATGACTGTGCTTTTACCTGTTCCTGTGCTACCGACGACTGCGACAATGGACTGCCCCCTAGCTAACTGAGACTGAGC
Source organism: uncultured Chlamydiae bacterium (assembly GCA_963713615.1). Lineage (GTDB taxonomy): Bacteria > Chlamydiota > Chlamydiia > Chlamydiales > JAJFMA01 > CAMFKD01. The sequence continues at coordinate 3,675,598 of CAVQMM010000001.1, read as the reverse complement.
AACGATGGGCGCTAGATTAAGTACTGAGGAACCTAATAAACCTTTTGCATTCACTTTTTCGCCTACCCAGTGATCAACCGCAATGCTCAACTCCCGATTATTAAATTCTTGCAGAGCAGGGGGGGGGGCTTGAAAAACAGGAATTCCCAGCTGATGAATGATCAATACAGCCTCGATTAACGCACGAATATCTGGACCCTCGGCGCGAATTTTCGCCTTAAGCCGATCCCTCAGCTTGACTAATTCATCATACCTAGATGACAAAGATGATTTTTCCATGTCTGCTTGATAAGAAGACGCCCTTATTCCATCCAATTGGTTCTGACAGTTCTTTATCTGAAGTTGCAATAAATCTAATTCGCTCACCTTTGCTTGTAAATGCATTTGTTTCTTTACTATACTCTGCTTTTTTTCCAAAGCAGACCTATATTTATTAGTATAGTCGGTCACTGCATCTCGAAATACATCTCTGCGCCAAGCGTATAGACAGATACTTTTTGGTGCATAAGCCATACCATGTGGCAATTCATATTCAATATGATAGCTAGTTGAACCTACCCCTCCACGTTCATTTTGAAACCAGCCTCCATCATTGAATTTTCTTTCGATATGCTCGATCTTCCGAATGACATGAGGTGAACTAAAGGAAAAATAGTAGGTCTCCGGGGGAGGAGGAGAGCGATCATGTTCATGCCTGCTGAATGTTTGTACCTGCTTCGAAAAACTTCCGCCTCCACCCAGGCCCCTCGGGAGAATTAAAATTTGTCCAGCCTCCCTTTTAGCACGGGTGTCGTCGTCGTCCAGCCAATCCGTCAGCTTTTGACAGTTAAACTGCAGCGACCTTGGAATCCCCACCAGATCATAAAATGAAATTTCTACACGGGTTCCATCATTTTCGTGCAATACGCCCTTAAGGCCAGATATTGCATCAAAAACAAGGTCCAAGGATTGTTCTGAATTCAGAGTATAGGTTTTAAGTACCCTCCGACTGTCGGAGGGCATGCAAGACGAAATAGTTGAAACCGAATTTACTGAAATATTATCCATATTGATCGATCATTCGTTTTTTAAAATTAATGATTATATATTAGATGTGTGAAATTTTTCATCGAGTTCTAAGAATTTTTTAACGATTTCATTACTTTTTAATTCTTCATCTTGACTTAATTCTAGATAATCTTTCAAAAAGACAAAATCAGGGCTCCGTTGTTGTATTCGATTTCTCAGCTCATCTTTTTCTTGCACGGTAACAAGTTTTTCGGCTTCGATGCCTTGCTTTGCGTGTTCATACTCTGCTTGCGTGTTCTTATAGCCCTCTATCCTTTCCATTAGATTCCCCTTAACATTGATCGCGTTTTGTTCTCGGAGGATAGAGTTCTCAGATAGGCCTTGTTGATTCGCACAGTTTGTCACTTCAACCACTGTGTTAGTTATTTCTTGCTCCAATCCAAACTTTTTGGCGATCTCTTCAGGTTGGTGCTTTTTTTGTGTGTACACACTTACAGAGGCTGAAGCCTTTTCGCCAGGATCCGTAGCGTAATCAACGGAATAGCTAGTTTCATTCAATCTTTCATCTTTCCAGTATTTGGGGCTGTTAGGAAATTTTACAACTCGAAGAATTGGAGGGCCTTGGTAGCTAAAATGACGTTCAATAGGAAGCGGAATGTCGCTAATAACTGTCTGGGGTTTGGATATTTCTGTAGTAGAGTCATCACCATCAATCATTCCCCCTACAGCTGTACCCGCGGCTGTACCTATTGGCCCCCCCACAAAAGTTCCAACTATCCCACCTATAACCTTCCCAAAAAAACCACCACTCTTCTGAACCGTGTGCGTAACGGTAACTGTCTGTCTATGTTTAATACTTACTCCGTCTTTGTTGATCTCATCCGTCCAGTAGCAGGATTCTTGTTCACCTTCTTGCGCAAGCTTAATTAATTGGTCCTTTAGTCCCTGAGACTTTAAATTTAATTTTTTGATTTCATTTTTTAGATCTGTGATTTTATCCCTTTCCTGTTCAATTGCTCTTTCACGTTCTTTTTTAATGTTAGCTTCCGTTGCTTTTAGCGAATCAAGATTGTCCTCTTTACTTCCAAAATCATGCATTAATTGACCAATATCTTTGGTGATCTTTGTAATTTTTTGATTTAAAGATGCAATTTCCGAATCATTATTGTTTAATCGCTTTACAATACTAAAGAACTTTCTATAGCAATCGGAGCCTATTGTAGAAATGATGCTCATTTCCTCAAAAAGGCGAAGTTTGGCATTTTCTGAGTAAGCGGTCTTAAATGCCTTGCTAGGTTCCTCAATCGCTTGCGCTGTGTTAAACAGCTGAAGGATCGTGTTTCTGCCCTCAGGAGACATAGGATCGCAAACACAGATATATCTGCCATTATTTCTGAGCAAAAATTCCATCCAAGCCCGCCTCTCGGAACCTGGAGCACACTCGTTTTTTATCTCTTCAAAAAGTCCTTTTACATCCTGAGCAGAGACGAGGCGCCCACTTTGCAATCTGCTTGGCTTAGTAATCATTAAGATAATCGAACCCTGATGTGCACGATAATCCCTTAAAAGAGTCCCCAAGACGGTGCTTAAAGTCCTCATGAATGCGACACATCTATCACCAATCAACTTATCGCAAGCCAAACACAAGACAAGCTTTACATTTCTGGCGTTTTGCATGGTTAATTTCAACGACATATTTACAGCGATTTCTGTTGACACTCCCCTTGTGTCGAGGAAGCCACCACAGTCAGCAAGTGCGTTTCTGCTGTTAGGAACGGGATAGATATGCGTAAAATCGGTTTCAGAGCGTTGTAGCTGATGTCCAATTTTAGCGGCTTCTTGCTCGCCTGCTGCTACGTTGATGACTGTACTCATCCCTCGCTCGGTTGCTGCCATTCTTTTGCCCAGTAGATAATTGATAGCAGTACTCTTTCCTGTTCCTGTATCTCCGATTAAGGCGATGACCTCTTTGCCTCTAGCATTTTGAGCGTGATCAATAGCTTGTCTCAACTTCGTTAAGGTCTCCGCATCTAAACGCTCGTCATCTAAGCCCACACCACCTTTTAAACGAGGACAAACCTCCAGTCCATAGCTTGTATCTGAAAATTGTGAAACCTTAATATAGGTATCTTGCAGGAAGGATCTGAGCTCAACAGGATCGTGTCTCAACTCATCGGGAATTCCTCGAATCCACGGTCCGGAGATAATCGAATCGACCTTTCCTCTAGAAACTGTCGCGCATACGCCTTGTTTCCCGTCGTAGGTCAGATCTACCTTCATTTCTGCTTTCTCCCAAGACTTAAGGCTGGCTTTTCGCCCAGACGTAATAGCGCTTGATACGGCATCCTTTAGCTGGCTACCGCTAAGTGCTAGCTTTTGGGTCTCTATTTTTTGATCTAATGTACATAGGGGAAAGCCCTTTGAAAAATCCTGAAAATGCTTCATGTTAGATGTCGAAACACCCAAGCTCCTCTGAATTGCATCCATATTCATACATCCTGTTGTAAAGTGTCTTTTGTATATAACCGCATCGAAACTAAACGTTTTGTTATCGACAGAACGGCCTTGTTCGACTTTTCGCGCAGTTTTCGGTCGGCTGCGAGGCGCCCATCTGCAGCATTCGCCTCCTCGGCAACAGCTAGCGCTATTCCCTCGTCGTCGACTGCTGCATCTGGGACCTCTCGCCTGACCGAAATTCTGCCCGGAAAGCCGAACAAGGCCGACAGAACCACAGATCCTGTGAGCTCTCAAGTTCAAGAAATAATATATATGCTCGTTTTTTTTTGAAATATTTTTGTGAAAAAAAATGTAACCATTCCATTTATTTTTTGAAGATAGTGCCATGCTGCCTAGCTCTCTAGAATGGTTGAAATAAACTCGTTTACATTTTTTTTGTTATTCCATGTATAGTTCTAATTAAATAAAAACATCAACAAACCATAAAATGAGAAATGTAAATGTTCGTTTTAATTAATAGATTACTAACTTCCTGCCTGCTAGTCGTTAGCCTTTTTTCGGGCTCGCTAGTTCATTCGACAGGTCACTTTGACCATGATATCTCCATACACTCAAGGAAAGCCCTAACATCCTTTCCAAGCTACTATTATGGAGCAGTTCATCCAGGCATGTGGATTCTCCCATGGAATAAGAATGATGCGTATAAGATCTATGACCAAATATTGGACCAGTTTTTGCTTGACCATGATCGCCTCCCAATTGATGACGATGCTTATGAACTGGAGCTAAAACTGCTTAAAGAAGTTATAAAGCAAGGAATCATTGGTATCGATAGTGATCCCGAAATAGCTCATCCGCACCACCGCGGCGACTTTCAAGTTACTCTTAAATTTGTAGAGGAAAATTATTTAAATAAAGCGTTACGTGAATTAACTGAAATACAGCTATCAAGAATGATTCTTGAAACAAATGGCAAATTATGGGAAGCTTTTGCTAGGGCCTATGGGAAGGCTGCGGGAAAATATCGCCAGAATGGTCTCTCCATGGTTAATAAAATTTACTCTAATGGTGATAAGCAACCTTGGAGTGATGATCAGAAAGCTGAAAAGCTCTACGATTCCGTCATCACAAAAATAGGCCAATACGAGGGTTACCATGTGGGGTGACATTTACTCGAAAGATGGAAAATCGAATGGTCAGTTTGTATACGTCTATAACACAGGTTTCGGCCAAAACCCAGTCGCTGCATTTCAGAATTGGGTACCCGTACCTGACACCCATAGCATCAATGTTCCAGAACCAGCCACCTGTGCCTTGCTGACAGTATGTCTAGCACTTGGGATTATTAGAAGCCGTAGGAAGGCCTTAGCATAGCCCTAGCTTACATCTAAGTGCGGTTGACCATCTCGGTCGCCGCACTTTTCTTATTATCATTGCGATGTCGAAGCAGCCATTTAACCCTCACAATCGTGTCTCGGCGCGTAGCGCTTTAAAAATAACAGTTTGACTCCATGGACTAATTGCTGGACTTTGCACATTTTTTGGACACATCTTCCGAGAGTAGTTTCCTTCAGCTATATGACTTTTGAAATATAGGGTTGGAGCACCCCTCTTTCAAAAGTCATTGCGCTTGACCCTAAAGCGCACCGCTTTGCGGTGCAGGAACATGTTGTGCAATACCAGGGGTTGCTAGCGCTCCGCGCTTGAGCACCCCTGGCTACCTACCGGCCACCGCTTCGCGGTAACAATTGTCACAGTGTGGTAATTCTAAAACCACGAAGCGTGCTGGTCACCAGTGGTGCATTGTTGCCTAGCCACATACTCATCCTAAACCACGAAGTGGTTAGCGATAGGTAGCCAGGGGTGCTTAAGCGCGGAGCGCTAGCAACCCCTGGTATTGCACAAAATATTTCTGCACCGCGAAGCGGTGCGCTTTAGAGGATTGCGTATCTTAAAAATGTGCAAAGTCCAGTAGAATGCTGAACATTAAGCCCAAAAGGCTTGTCAGGTTAAAGGAACATCTCCCCTTCCTCATAGTGATTTTTTTCTTTTCCAAAATTAGTTTCCGTGGCAAAGATGTCTGGTTTTAATCTCACGGAGACATCACATGCGTACACTGCTTGTTCTAACCTATGCATTCATCACGCCCATGACATCTGTTTTCGTTGAAAGCTCTTCTACGATCCCTTATTGTGAACACGAATTATTAGTAGGAGACCAATCAGTCATGACCTCTTTCGATCCGGCCACGCAAAAAAACATCGACAGCTGGCTGAATGGCCAGTACGACGAAGAAACGAAAACAGAAATTCGCCGGATGATTCAGGAGGACCCCCAAAAAGCCACCGATGCCTTCTACACTAGCCTATCCTTCGGCACTGGCGGTCTCCGTGGTGTGGTCGGCGTGGGCACCAATCGCGTCAACAAGTACACTGTGATGGCTGCTACACAAGGCCTAGCCAACTACCTCGCATTACAACCACCTAAGGAAGGTAGTCACAGCGTCTTCATCGGCTACGACTGCCGCCATACTTCGCGACAATTTGCTGAAGATACAGCTCGGGTCCTAGCTGGAAATAACATACACGTCTATCTATGTCATGAGCTACGCCCTACACCTCTTGTGTCTTTTGGCTGTCGCGCACGTCACTGCAGTGCGGCTATCGTGATTACAGCGTCCCACAACCCGCCCGAATACAATGGCTATAAGGTCTATTGGGACGATGGAGGCCAGATCGTTCCTCCACAAGACGATGGCATCATCCAAGAGGTCAATAAGATTGTGGATATGTCCATGGTTCACATAGCCGATCTATCAAGCCCCTTAATCGAAACAGTCGGCGATGAGATCGATGAGGAATATATTGCCACCATTCGTCCTCTGCAAAACTATCCTGAAAGCAATAAGCAGCATGGCAAAAATCTGAAGGTCGTTTATACAAGTCTTCACGGTACTGGCATCACGATGATCCCCAAAACTCTTGCCGATTGGGGTTTCACCAACTGCATCCTCGTGCAAGAACAGAGTCAGCCAGATGGTAGTTTTCCAACGGTAAAATCCCCCAATCCCGAAGAACGTTCGGCGCTAAAAATGGGCATGGACCTACTGTCAAAGGTCGAGGGCGATATCTTGCTGGCCACAGACCCCGACGCCGACCGCTTAGCCGTTGCTGTGCGTCATAATGGCAAGGTAGAGCTTTTAAATGGAAATCAGATCGCCTGTATCTGCTTGGAACATATCTGCCGAGCGCTCATTAAACAGAAACGTCTACCAGAGAATGCGGCATTTGTGAAAACGATTGTCACCACAGAGCTCTTTAGGGTCATTGCCGAAGCCTATGGACGCCGCTGCTTTGATGTATTGACGGGTTTTAAATTCATTGCTGCAATGATTCATGAATGGGAGCAATCCCCTGATGGCTATCAGTACATCTTTGGCGGTGAAGAGTCCTTTGGATATCTTTTAGGTACCGCTGTGAGGGACAAAGATGCTGTCATCAGCGCAGCACTGATCAGTGAGGTAGCCCTACAAGCAAAGCTACAGGACAAAACTTTAGTTGACCTCCTACAGCATCTATACCAAAAATATGGCGTATATCGTGAGAAACTGGTGTCGATTTACTATGGTGAAGGCAAAACTAACAAAGAACTGATGGACCAGGCGATGGCGCGTTTGAGGGCTAATCCCCCAAAGACCATCCACGGTACGCCTGTCATCTCTATTGAAGACTACCAAACCTCGACGCATACGGATGTACGGATGAATACCACCACGCCCATCGACCTGCCCAAGTCGAATGTGTATCGGTTTAACCTCAGCGATAGCAGCAAGGTAGTGGTACGTCCATCAGGTACGGAGCCCAAGATTAAACTCTATTGTGGTGTCTCACGCCCTTCGCTCTCAACCAGTCATGAACGTGTTATTTCGCAGTGCGATGCTGCTGCTGATGACCTGTTGGAGTCGGTTGTGAAGATCCTCACCGCAAAGTAAGCCACGGATCAGGCTTAGGAGTAACACAGATGCATCCGTGTTACTCCTAAAAAACTAAACGAACCGTGGTTGCTTCTAAAAGGCTGAACGAACCGTGTTTGCCATCCCATCCTCCTAAATCCTCCTAGATCCGTGGCGCAGTCGTGTCAGCTACGGCGCGGCGCGGGACGTCCATGCGGCGGTGGCCGACGATGACGCCGTGGTGCTTCCGTAGTACCATGACGATCAAAATTAGGAGGAGGAGGCCCCTCCCAAATGGGCTCACACTTAATATGGCTTAACACTCGGCGCAGTAATCCTAGTTCGCGCGGAGTCACCAAAGAGACTACCATACCTTCCTTCTCAAAGCGTCCAGTACGGCCCGAACGGTGAATATAGATATCGGGATCGTCCGATAGCTCGTAAATGAATACATGCGAAACGCCAGTAAAATCCAACCCACGCGCAGCGACATCCGTAGCTACTAAAAGACGCACTCTGCCAGAACGGAACTTGTTGGTGATAGCAGTACGCATATCCTGACTAAGGCCAGCATGTAGATAATCGACACCCTGAACAGATCGCTTCAACGCATGACAAACTTGCTCCACCTGCGACCGTGAGCGACAAAAAACAATCGATTGCTTAGGCTGTATACGAGCTAACAGCTGCTCTAAGGTATGTTCTCGATCACGCATCTCACAGTAAGCAAAATGATGCACGATAGACGAAGGGCTACGCTGCTCTGAGGTCAGTGTCACCTCGATAGGGTCCTTCATATGCTTTTGAGCTATCTGCCTAATCTGTACGGGCATAGTAGCCGAGAACAATAGGGTCTGATGATCATGGATCAGGCATTGCATGATGAATTCAATGTCATCATAGAATCCCATGCTAAGCATCTCATCGGCTTCATCCAGGATCAACGTTGTCACCTGTGTGAGGTCAATGGCTCGATTATAGACATAATCAATTAGACGCCCGGGTGTAGCGACCAATACGTGTACACCATGCTGTAGCTTAGCTTTCTGCAGGTCATAATTTTCGCCGCCAAAGAGAGCATAAGCTTTGACATCCTGATAGCGGCCAATTTTTTGGACTTCTGTAGCATATTGCAGAGCGAGCTCGCGCGTGGGTACTACGATCAATGTCTGAATAATCGGTAAAGAAACATCTACCCGGTTGCATACCGGAATGGCACATGCTGCCGTCTTACCGGAACCCGTTTGTGCCAATGCGATAAGATCACGCCCTTCTATGATCAAAGGAATCGTATTCGCCTGTATCGGCGAAGGGCTCTTAAAGCCCATCTCTACGAGAGCCTTTAAAATGGTCGGTTGTAATCCAAGATCTTCGAACGAAGGCGTCATGTTTGCCCCTTGTCCCTTTGCTGAAATTGAGGAGCTCTCACGAAGTTACGCGGAGGCAATTGCCCCGCGAAAAACGTACGAATAATCCACAACACCACTGCCTTAGGCGTGAAGTGTTGACCAAAAAATGTTAATAAACGGTACTTCCAATCAAATATGCGTACTGCCTGACCACTCTGAATCTGATGCCATATGTCCCTTGCAGCAAATTCCGGTGTCAATACAAGGTAGCGCTGCTGCTTGGCCGAAAGATCCACCACCGCGCGCTCCTGAAAACGTGTAGCGACAACTCCAGGGCAGGATGTCAGCACCCGCACACCTTTGTCGCATACCTCACAATCGAATGACTCCGAAAAGTCTCTAATAAATCCTTTAGCTGCGGCATACACAGCGAATTGGGGAAAAGGCTGATAGGCTGCTGTCGAGGAGACATTGAGAATGACACCCTTCTTGCCTACGGTGATCAGGCTTCGCGCAGCTTCAATAGTCAGCTGCATAGGGATCGCGGCATTTAACTCGAATATCTGCTGCTGCTCGGCCGTTTGATAGGTGAGCACATCACCGTAAAGACCGGCTCCAGCATTATTGATCAGTAAGTCAGGGATCTCTTCTTGAATGATGCGTAACAGCTTGGCAAGGTCATCGGAATTCAATAGGTCAATCGTCCAGGGTGTTACAGGAACTTTATGCTGTAGCTCAGCAGCTAGACTTTCCAGTCTCTGAGTATCACGGCCTGTTATGATAAGAGCTACCCCTTGGTCAGCTAGTAACCTCGCTAGGGCTTCGCCAATCCCAGAACTAGCTCCGGTGATCACTGCTTTCGTAAATTGCATTAGCCCTCCTGGCTAAGGTTAAGCTGTGGGGCGCACAGGGTATTTAATGCGCGAATGACCAGCAGCCAATAAACCATTGACCATCTTGCGCTTAACCGTATTGAGTTCTTGAAAAGTGAGATTACATTCATCAAATTGACCATCTTCAGACTTCTCACGAATTAAACGGTTGATCAATTCACTAAGGCTTGCTTCGTCAACTCGGTCTAAGGAACGCGAAGCTGCTTCAAAGGAATCCGCAATCATGATGATAGCTGACTCTTTGGTTTGAGGCTTAGGCCCTGGATAGCGAAAGTCCTTCTCTTCAACCTGCGTAGCATCGTTACTCATGGACTCAAGCTGCTTGCGGTAGAAATAGTAGACTAAGGTAGTGCCGTGGTGCTCTTTGATAATGTCGATGAATTTCTCGGGCAAACCTGCTCGTCGCGCCAATGTAACACCTTCTGTGACATGCGCCATAATCACGTGAGCCGATTCTAGCGGGGTTAGAAGTTGGTGCATATTCACACCGCCCTGCTGATTCTCTGTGAAATACTGCGCTGTAGCCAGCTTACCGACATCATGAAAGAGCGTCGCCACGCGACAGAACAATCCGTTGGCCCCGATGGCCGCTGCGGCCCCTTCGGCCAGATTGCCTACAACAAGGCTATGCTGATATGTACCTGGAGCCTCAATAGTCATCCGCTGCAGCAAGGGATGGCTGGGATCCATGTATTCCATAAGCGTGACATTGGTCATGATGTTAAAACCCGACTCTAGCAGAGGCAGGAGGCCCACCACCAAAACGGCTGTGACACCCATAAACAGACCGGTGCTAAGGACGTCGGTGGCCATGGTAGCATCGCTATAAATACGGTTTGTCAGGTGAAAGGCTAGGATCATCAGGATGCAGCAAAGCCAGGCTTTAGCACAGACAACAAAGATTTCCTTACGTTTTTTGAGACTGCGGCTACTAAGGATCGCTACTAAGGCTACGGCTAAGTTTGTAAGCATAAAACCCTGCTTGCCAAACGGGAGCATGATCGCTAAAACGATCGACAAAAAGACAGCCCCAAAGGCCGCAATATTAAAATTCATCAAGCTGGCTAACAGAATAGCCGCAAAGGGAACCATGAGTGGATATTTGACCGCTTCTGTGAGATTTCCTGAAGTCGTTAAAAGAAAGAACTCTACAACCTTCGAAAGAGCTAGAGTCAGCAACAGCACAGTGATGAGTAAAAATAATTGCCGATTGGATTTCATCACCGCTGGCTGGGTAACGGACAGGAAGGCTCCACAAATGCCAGTCAATATTAGCGCTAAAAGGGCACTGCCAGTCAAAGTAGCGGGATGCCATAGATTGCGACTATCACTAAGGGCATTTTTCATAGCCTGTAGCATAGCAATATGCCGAGCAGTGACCTTCTCGCCTTGGTCAATAATCCTGCTGCCTGCTCCTACATGCGTATATTTGTCCGGAACACGCGCTTGGAGACGCTTTCTCAGATTCCTTTGGGGCGTGACATCCTCGACAATTTTCCAAGGATAATTTTTAAAGTAATCCACGATAAAGGCTATGGTGCCCTTAGGGAGATCCTCGTTAGCAAAAGTGTGGGCTTGAATATAATTCCAAATTGGCCCCGGGAGCTTGACGGGTTGGTTAAGCTCCCCTGGGGTAAAGATCTGATATCCTTGGGTAGTCAGGCCAACGTCATCCATGCGCATCAGTGTGCGAGGATCCGTAAACCGCTGCGACAGCAAGCTTCTTTCCAGCAAATCTACTGCACGGTACATCTCTTCTAGTGTGCTGTCTGGGATCCTTTCTCGCCATTGCTGGTCTGCAAGAAGAAACTTCTCAAATTCGGCGCGACGCTGATGAACAGCATTTTCATCTAGCTGATAGATCTTTCCGATGTCGCGACTGGCCTCTTGGCGCAGAATGATGGTGGCCTCTTCATCAAAAAAATCAAAATCAATCTGCGCCACAACATAACGCTGCGCAATCGTGTTGATTTCTAGCGTATCTACATTGACTTCTCGAAAATGTATGAACAAAAATAGTGCAGCAGCAAACCCCAAGCCGAGCAGAATGCGAATGCCTAGACTCTTCTCAAAAAATGCCTGGTCCGGCGATGTCGTTAGATTTGTGGCGTCCTCTAAACTGGGCTTAGCTATCATGGGATCGTCCTTGCGCACTGCAATATCTTGCACCCCGATAACCCTCCGAGCCGAAAGCTCCCATGAACATTAAATGAAACGAGCAAACATAAAGTAGCGTCTATCATAGTAGGCTTCAGGGTTTACGACAAGTATGCCGTCGGCTGGCTCTTCCATAAATATCTCATCATAAAAGCCAAAGCCTATTTTTGCAAAGCAGTGTTTGGTACCGGGTTTTACCCGCAATCCAAACCACCTATACCACGCGCGATATAGCTCACGCCTATCAAAGTTTCTAACTATATATCAAAGTAAACAGTTTTGCAATAATACATGCAAAATAATAGAAAATATAAGTTAAAACTAAGAAGTTACTGGGAAAGACAACAAGAGAAGATCAGAAAAGAAAGTTAGATTGAGCACCTGTCCCGTTTGTGTGTGTCCTTGGGCAAAATGCTGTCTAAGGGCTTTACCAAAACGCTAACCCCTCAAGAGGCCCTTGGGCAGAATTTTGCCCAAGGACACACAAACGGCACATTCTCTCCTAATCCTCTCTCTCTTATCTCGGCGTCTCGGCGGTAAAAATCCTAAAAAAGCCCCACGAGCTTCTATGCGCCTCGGCGGTGAAAATTCCTAATTCTCTTAGCTTAACGCATATGGGCTCGGGCTCGGAAATGTCCAGCTCACCCTGGCTGCCTCACCCTGTCTTTACTTTTTTCTCTAGCGAAGGTAGACTTGTCCTTATCATTCAACAACATGATTGGTTATGTCGGAATATCAAGTCCTCGCTCGCAAATACCGCCCTCAACGCTTTAGTGAAGTTGTTGGCCAAGATGCCATCGTCACGACGTTAAAAAACATGATCCGGTTAGATCGCGTAGCTCATGCCTTTCTCTTCTGTGGGTCTCGTGGAACCGGTAAGACGACTTTAGCGCGTCTGTTTGCAAAGGCACTAAACTGTGAATCTCCAACGGCTGAATTAGAGCCTTGTAATCAATGTTCCTCCTGCAAAGAAATCACTTCTGGCAACTCATTAGACATCCTTGAGATTGATGGAGCATCCAATCGAGGTATCGAAGATGTACGCAAGATCACCGAAACAGTGGGCTATTCCGCAGCCTCAGGGCGCTACAAAATCTACATCATCGATGAAGTGCACATGCTCACTAAAGAGGCTTTCAATGCGTTGTTAAAGACACTTGAAGAGCCCCCTCCTAAGGTGAAGTTCTTCTTTGCTACCACCGAGCCGCATAAGGTCCTGCCAACGATCCTTAGTCGTTGCCAGCGTTTTAACCTGAACCGTATCTCTAGCGATAACATCATCAAAACGCTGCAGAAAATCGCTAATGATTTAAGCGTCAATGTGCATGAAGATGCTTTGCGCTTGATTGCAGCGATGGCTGATGGTGGGATGCGCGATGCTGAATCCCTGTTCGATCAAATCCTCGCCTTTCATGAAGGGGAAATTACTGCTGAGGCGATTGCGATGGTGCTAGGCATCATGCCACGTGATGTCTACTTTCAGATTGACCAAGCCGGTAAAGCAGGTGAGCTAGCACAAGCCTTTGAGATCGTAGATCAAGTATTTGCCCAGGGCAAAGACCTTCTTTATTTTGTCGAGGGGCTTACGGAACACTTTCGCAATATTTTAGTTGTCAAGCTGTCGGGTAAAGGCTCTCCGCTGCTAAAAGTCTCGTCTGCTGATCGAGACCGCTATGAGATTTCAGCGCAATTGTACCGCAAAGAGCAATGTATGCATGTCCTCGATTACTTGATCGAAGCGCAAAATCAGATTCGTTTTACGCCCTCCAGCCGCATTGCGCTAGAGACGATAGTCCTGCATATCATGCGAAGTCATCAGCGTCTTCCGGTCGACTATTTGGTCAAACAACTCGTTGAACTGGAGAAAAGGCTGGGCACTCCAGTGCAAGCTCAAGCAGGTCCACCACCAGTGGCACAAGTAGCCCCTAAAGCTCCTTCAGCCCCTGTGGCAATGCCTGTTAAGGAAGTAGTCAAGGTTCCTGTAAAAGACATGGGGAGTATCAACGAAGACCCCACGCCAAAGCCACAAGAATTGCCGCGAGTATCAAAAACCGCGACAGTGCCGACACCGGTACCAGAGTCTGCTCCGGTTGCTCAGCAGCCGCAAAATGTCATGCATCTCATTAAACAACAAAGCCGTTATGATACTGTTGTCCACTTTGCCGCGGTGGAAATGGGCGGTACACTTCAGAAAAAGCCTTTAAGAGGATAACCATGGGTAGTGGATTCGCAAAGAAAAAGAAACAGGCCAAAGCACTGCAAAGTCAGCTCATGCAGGCGCAAGAACAAATGTCAAATACCACCTACACCGGTACAGCGGGAAACGGACTTGTTTCCATAACGATTAGTGGGGATTTCGACATAAAGAAAATTAGCATTAAGCCCGAATGCGTAGACCCCGATGATGTCGAAGGCCTTGAATTGCTCGTCACTGCAGCATTTAAAGACGCTGCCAAGCAGGTTCAACAAAATTCTATGCCTAATCTAGGCGGGATGAGTGGTCTTCCCGATCTTAGCAGTCTAGGGTTCTAGGGAAGAAGGAGGATGGGACAAAAGGAGGTAATTGCAGAAGTATTTGGGCTCTCATGGATCGACTCTTTGAAAAAAAAATCACTTTTTTTTGTGAGAAGGCGATTCTGGAGAGCTTAAGGCCATGGCATCGCCACATAGGCCTCAACCTAAGCCTAACAATCGTATCTCGGCGCGCAGCGCTTTGGAGTGCGGTCGCTTGCGACCGCTTTGGGTTCCTTGCGACGGTCGTGTGCAACGGCATCACTATAATTCCCTAAGGGTAAAATAGTTAGTACATGCAGCCTTCGACGAATCCATACAATGCCGTTTAGCATTGCCGTCCCAAGGAACGAAAAGCGGTCGCAAGCGACCGCACTCCAAAGCGCTGTGCGCCGAGATACGATTGTGAAGTCCTAAGTCATTGAGATATAAGCTCAAAAGACCTGTTAGGTTGAGGCCTATGTGGCGATGCCATGGCCTGTTGCAATATCGACCCTTCGGGCCTGGGAAGGGAATGACTCTCTCTTCACCGGCATCCGATTTTCAGGAAATTTGACTTCGGAAAATCGGACTTCTGCAATTACCTCAAAGGGATATAAAAGACGTAAAGGACTCCAGAGGCTTACTACAAGTCCTTTATGTCTTTTATATCCCTTTGGTCCTTTTGTCCAGCCAGCAAAGCGCTAACGCCTAGCTACTCTTCTTCGTCCATGTACGCTTGGTGAGATCCTCGCCTCCGACAGGTACTGCTGCATTTTTCCAACGGATTCCACGAATTTTCTCAACCTCTACCGAACCTGTAACCTTTTTGTCCCACCGATAGCTTAAAAGCTTCTCGGGCAGAATCTCCGGCGTGTTTTTTATCTGGTCTATAGCCTCAGCCAATATAGTCATCTCGGTGCGAGCCTCTCCACCGCCTTTGCGGACGAAAACCTTGGCACTTCTGTACCACGCATCGAGTTCCTTGCGTGTCTCAGGATTAAGCTTTGGGTCGTTTCCAATATCCTGTAGCTTACGTCCCAACATATAGATTCGGCGAATATTTCCACGGTCGGATGCTGAAAGAACCGCTTCAGAGTCTAAGAGAGCGCTAAAAGCCGTCAGGATTAGATCAACAGACTCCTGAGCATCTGCCCAAGCTTCTTCGAGCTGCAGAGGGGTTGCTCTCCGAATGAGGTGACTAGCCAAGGCAAGCCAAAGAACACGCACAGAAGATAGAAGGCCAGCTCCTATCGCTATAATGACTGCGCCCAAACAGCGCGCTTTAACCGAAATGACTAACCAAAAATATTGCCAACGGCTAAGCCCTTCCTTCTCGGTCAAACGTTCTACACCGTCGATGACCTTGTCTCGGGCAGCATGCAGCCACGCTTCCGCCTGGTTTTCTTCATATCGATAGGCCCGCATGGTTAACCTCCTTGCTGGCATAACGCCTCACTCTTCATTATAACATACCGAGTGTGGTATAAAGCGATTGTTTTATGCCATCTCCCCATGCCATATGGCTTCGGGATTATACAAAACGTCCTCGGGAACCGTGCGTCGGTATTCACTCGAGAGAAGTTGAAGGATTTGCGTCGAATCTGACATCGCCAGCGTCTGCTCAGCCAAATGCCGAGCCTCTATGACACTGGTACGTCGTATCACGTTTTTGATGAGGGGGATATGACGGGTAGCGACTGATAACTCATACAATCCTAGCCCAATAAGTAAGGCTGTTAAACGCGGATCGGCAGCCATCTCCCCACATAGAGACACAGGGACTCCCCTGCGGTGAGCCTGAGTGATAATAAATTTCAACAAACGCAAAACACCAGGATGAGTGGGAGTATAGTGACCACTCATAGCGTCATTGCTGCGGTCGACTGCGAGGGCATACTGGACGAGATCGTTGGTACCTATAGAGAGAAAATCGCATTCTGCAGCCAAAAGATCTGCGATTAGTGCAGCGGATGGCACTTCAATCATGCTGCCTACTCGCAAGCGAGGCGCAACCTTATGGCCTTGTTCCAAGAGGCTATGTTTGACCTCTTCGATGATATTTTTGACCTCTCGGAGTTCCTGCAAGCTCGATACCATAGGAAAGAGCAAACTAACTTCTCCATAGGCACTAGCACGCAGGACAGCACGCACCTGAGTACGAAATATCTCTGGCCTATGCAGCAAAAACCGAATAGCGCGACAGCCCAGATAGGGATTTAGCTCACGACGAACTACCTGCTCCACGGCATGCTTATCGCCACCTACATCGAATGCCCTGATGACCACGGGTGATCCCTGCATGCTATCCAAAACGACCTTATAGGCCTCGAACTGTTCATCTTCGGATGGAAATGCATTCTGAGACAGAAATAGGTACTCTGAGCGATATAGACCGATGCCCACACTACCTTGCTCTTTGAGGAGTGGCAAATCGCGGGCATCTTCTAAATTTGCCGACAAGTGCACCATATAGCCATCGAACGTTTCGGTAACATAGGCTGACTGGGCACGCAGCGAGTCTAACATCCCGGCTAGGCGTTGCTGCATGATGCGATATTTTTCTAGTGTAGCGGGCTTAGGATTGAGAATAACCACTCCCGTACGGCCGTCAACGATCACAGGCCCTTCAAGACTATTGGCAATACGGCTGATATCGAGGTTGGCAACAAAAGGAATCCCTTTGGCACGGGCTACAATGGCTGCATGTGAGGTGGTACCGCCTTTTTCAGCTACAAAACCACCGATATTGCTAGCCTGAACACCGGCAAGATCAGACGGTGAAAAGTCTATCGCAAAAACAACTGCACCATGAGGGAGGCTTAGAAGAGAGGTTTCCTCCTCTCCAAGCATATGACGAAGCACTCGTCTATAGAGATCTTGTAGGTCGGAAAAACGCTCTCGAAAAAAGGGATCTGCGATGCTTTGAAACTGATCATGATAGCGCTTCCATACGGCCTTGAAAACAGCTTCAGCATTACGCCCATCTTCCAAAATACCTTTGGAAATATCTTCAAGAATCGTCGGATCAGAAAAGAAAAGAATCTGGGCATCGAGAATCCCTACTGCATCACTAGCCCCTTCACCCTCTAGCTGTAGCTTGAGAATCTCAATTTCAACGCGGCTGCTTTCGATCGCTATGTGAAAGCGCTCAAGTTCACCTTCACGATCAGCATCGCCAATGCTATAGTCTGGAACCTCTCTTTCTCCATAAGAGAAGAAATAGGGCTGGCCAATAGCGATGCCGCGTGAGATACCCTCACCGAGCAAATGGATCTCTTGTGCTTTTGCTCGTTTTACACTCACGATGTTTTAGTCCCTCTGTCAAAGACTCTTAGCGGACATTTCCGTAACCCGGCGGCTTCCCTTCTGCTGTTTAATGGCAATCATCTCGAGCAACTTGGCATTAAACTCTTTAGCAGAGTTGTACCCCATAGCCTTGAGGCGATGATTTAGTGCTATCGTTTCAAGCAGCAAGACAACATCACGACCAGGCTTCACCGGTAATACATGATGTGGCACCTTGATGCCTAGCATATCGCAATATTTTTCTTCCAAGCCCACACGATCGTAAAAGCTACGATCATCCCAAGCCTCAAGTTTTACGACCAAGTCGATGCTTTTGTAGTCCCGCACACAAACCGCACCGTAAAGGTGGGCAACATTGATAATGCCAATGCCACGAATTTCCATGTGGTGACGGGTGAGGTCGGCACCAAAACCCTCGAGGTAGATGCCCTCACGTTTGCGCACTTTTACGATATCATCAGAGATCAAACGGTGGCCACGCTCAATAAGACCTAACGCAGCCTCACTTTTTCCAACAGATGAATCACCCTGGATGAGAACACCGACACCAAAGACTTCCACCAATGTTCCATGGCAGTTCATGCTAGGGGCAAACTCCTCCGACAACAAGTGAGTCAACCTACTCAGCAAATTCATCGTGGTCATGCTAGCACGCATGAGAGGAATGTTTTTCTGCTCACACTGCTGAATCAACTCCTTCGGGGCGCGTAATTTGCGAGCTACGATCACAGCAGGGGTATAAGCTCCCAAAATAGCTTCTAGACGTTTTACACGAACTGCAGAGTCCAGATCGGAGAGGTACTCTATCTCAACCCTTCCAAAGATCAAAATACGCTTTTTGGCATGGCTCTTAAGATATCCCGATAAACTGAGACCCGGACGATGCGCCTCGGGCACCTTGATAATTCGACGCATTCCGCCCTCGCCAGCCACGAGTTCTAAACCGAGGCGGGCACCGTGCTGGCGATATAGATCTTCGACGAAATACATAGCTGTAGGGGATTGCTCGATGATTTTAATAGCAAATTGATATCTTAAAGTTACCAATAAAGGCAACTTTTTTAAACTTTGATGGTCTCGAGGTAGAACATCAGCCAGTCAAGAAAAGTAGGAAAAGACATGTTCTCAGGGCCCACATTGTCATCTCGATACATTGAAATCGTGTGCGTTAACCCTGAATAATAGATATTGCCCATCTCTTGATCCGGATACCAATCCGCCCAAAAGCATTGGTAACAGGGGAAACCAAAGGATTCATAGAAAGGAATCAGATGCTTTGGATTAACTTCAGAGCCCTCCGCGTTTAATAGCGGATCCATCTTTTCTAGGTGAGCTTGGAATTCCTGGTATTTCTGCAGCAACCGCTTGCTTGAAGTTATCCCCGTATCAGTGTACTTGTAGAAGCCATCGTGGATTTCTAAAAAAGCCAGAAAGTCCGCTGGAAGAACCACCTCGGCAAACTCTCCCTTAAGATTGGTCAGACTATCCTCCAGAGCTGGTGGGCTACCGCGAAAAAAACCACAATCATCTTTTAGGCCGTAGACAAGATGTGCTTCGTAAGGATCATCGTAGCGCTGTTGCGTCACATAGACCCCAACATCGCGCAGAGATCCAAAGAACTCTGAAATAAAAGCTGGGAACTTAGAATGAAATGGCAGCTTCATCGACCAAAAATCACGTGTAAACTCCACACGGTCTTTGGCTGAGAGAGTGGCGAGCTCATACCATCCCCTTGGCAAGCTGGGGACAAGTTCATGAAGATCCTCCCAGGATGCAGGTCGATCCTCATGAAGCTTCAGGACAGCACGAAAACGCCCTCCTGGGGCGTCTGCCGAACCGGTATGAAAGTAGGCGTTTATATGCTCATCCATGGAGCTACTTGTATCAAAAGACCCTTTTTTTTAAAGGTTATTTTTACATAATTACAATCTATCTCCCACAAATGGGTGCATCTGTAAGCTCCATAGCGACAACTATGCGCGAACTCAAAGGACGCGTGGACGCTCGCACAGGATTATTTCGGATACGAAGAAGCCTATCTAGCATTTCCGCTTGATCCTCCGTAAAATCTGTCACCAATTGGCGTTCCTTAACGGCCAGCCACAGGTGCACAATATTGGTCAAAACCACATTTCGACTGCACCCATAGTCAAGCGCTCTAAGCAGGTACTGCAATTCCCGCATAACACCCACATCGCTAGCCTGGTCGAGGTCTGAACGTTTTAGCCAGGCCCACCCACCCAACCTAATATGGAGGTCTTCGGGGCAGTAGTCTAAATAACCAACTCCATTTTGCATATTTGAACCTGTAAAAAAGTTTGATGACAACAAAGTATCCGAATGTTATGATAACTCAATAAGCGAAAAAAGTGGAAAAATTCCACCGTTAAGTCAGGAGAAGAACATGGAATTCTCACGCTTTGTCGTACTTGCCGCAGAAAAGCAAGATCACCAAGAACCCAATACTTCTCAGCTTATCTTCGTCGATACGGTGGTTTTGGACAAATCTCACGCTCATCAACCACCAATTTTGCACTGTTTGAGGGGAGGATGCGACCTATTAGACAAGGATGCTTTTGAGTTCCTTGGGCCAGTGGCCTATGTCTGCCGACAAAGCCGACGCGTTTATCTTCTCAACCGCTTCATCGTGTGTTACAATCGTTTGATTACCTTTTCAGCGTCTAAAGTTGACTCCAGTCACTCTCCGGACATTATGTCGCCCAATGCCATTCGAGCGATCATTCACACTCTCAGATGTTATGACGTCACGCATTCTACCCTTGCCGAAATTGCCAGTGCTGGTCACATACAAGAAGGCGCAAAATTTGCACCGGGTCCCACAACAATTTTGCATGGCAGTCATGTCCCTTTTCCCGAGTCTTGGCGTGCCCATTCTAGCGAATCGCTGGCCATACCCATAGAAAATAGCCGTGCAAATAGCCACTTCTTCCGCATTCGCGGCTAAAGCCCTCAACGTTTTTTGGCAGCAACACCCCTGTTTGCTTTATGCCTTGGCCTGTCTCTTAGGCACAGCTCTCGTCCTCTTCAACAACTCTGGAGCTCTTGCCTTCCCGATCCTTGTTCTCCTTGTATCTTTACGTGGCTGGAGAATCGTCGCCGTCATGTTGTGCATGTTTGCAAGCTACTTCTACTGTCAATCCTACTATCGCTTACCCATACTTCCAGCCGAAGGTCTTGTTGGTACTGCACGCATAACGATCGATTCCGTCTCCGATCAATCCTCACATTTCGGTCCTTCATGGCTGCTTAAGGGAACGATTCAGTCGTTTATTCCTGAAGGCACCAGCAAGAGCATCGCCCATGGCGTTCCCTATCGCTTAACCATCCCCGCGAATGGCAAACGTATGCGTCCACCCGCTCACCAAAGCTACTCGGTAAAAGCAAAATTGCGAATGCCGCATTCCAGGTTCTATACTTTGTCAGTCGACAAAAAGGCCGATTGGCTACCCATTCAGGGAAGCTGGAGCTTGGCTGAAAGCCGCTACGATTTCAAGAAAGCCATTGGAGACAGTATTCGAAGACATGTTTTGAACACACGAGCAGCCAATCTCCTTGTTGGTCTGGTGACAGGTGAATTCTCCGATAAGCAGACTAGGCTCTCCTTAGGTCGCTTTGGCCTTCAGCATATTTTAGCAATCTCAGGGTTTCACTTCGCCATTCTCGCTGCTATGTTAAGTATGGCTCTGGGTATTGTTCTGCCGCTACGCTGGCAGCTAGTGACCTTATTAGCCGTTCTGGCGGGATATTGCCTGTTCCTGGGATATGGCCCTTCAATCATGCGAGCCTGGATTGCCATCTCGGTGGCCTTGGTAGGACAATTGTTAACGCGCCAACCCAAGGCTCTAAATAGCATGGGAGTAGCCATGCTGGTGATCATCATCATCGACCCTTTGGCGGTTCAGTCTCCCGCTTTTCAGCTGAGCTTTTTAGCCACGAGTGCCATCCTACTTCTCACGCCACCTGTGCATACCCTGCTTACGCATTTGTGGCCTCCAAGAAGCCTGTCGAACATCGTCGACATGTCACGTCTAGATCAGCATGGATATGTCATACTAGGCCTTTGCCGACACTCCTTGGCTTTAACCCTTGCTGTGCATATAGCCACTGTACCTGTGTGTCTTTGGTATTTTGAGAAGTTTCCTCTTCTTAGTCTGTTGTACAACCTCTTCTTCCCCTTTCTGGTTAGCGTCTCTATGCTGCTGCTCATGATTGGAGGTGTTTTATGTCTCTTTATTCCTGCTTTGGGAGATTTAGTGCACTCCATAAATGGATCCTACACACATCTCATTCTCAATATGACCTTCAACGCTCCCGCTTGGATGGATTTCACGTGGCGTATAGAACAGCCACCACTCGCGCTAGTCATTGGATTTGTCACCTTAGTGACCCTCGTTGGTATTCTAGCGCGACAATGGCTTGCGGAGAGAAACGAAATGCAAGCTGAATACACCTTCTTGTGAGAGCTAGGATTAGGAGTAACACGGATGCACACGGATCTAGGAGGATTTAGGAGGATAGGATGGTAGCCACGACCCATCCGTCACAAGGATTAGGAGTAACACGGATGCACACGGATCTAGGAGGATTTAGGAGGATAGGATGGTAGCCACGACCCATCCGTCACAAGGATTAGGAGTAACACGGATGCACACGGATCTAGGAGGATTTAGGAGGATAGGATGGTAGCCACGACCCATCCGTCATAAGGATTTAGGAGTAACACGGATGCACACGGATCTAGGAGGATTTAGGAGGATAGGATGGTAGCCACGACCCATCCGTCATAAGGATTTAGGAGTAACACGGATGCACATGGATCTAGGAGGATAGGATGGAAAAAACCAGTCCATCATTCTAAAACGATAGAAATGATTTTAGGATGGAATGGATCAACATAAATTCAATTCCATTTCATCCTATCCTCCTAAATCCTCCTAGATCCATGTGCATCCGTGTTACTCCTAAATCCTTATGACGGATGGGTCGTGGCTACCATCCTATCCTCCTAAATCCTCCTAGATCCGTGTGCATCCGTGTTACTCCTAAATCCTTATGACGGATGGGTCGTGGCTACCATCCTATCCTCCTAAATCCTCCTAGATCCGTGTGCATCCGTGTTACTCCTAATCCTTGTGACGGATGGGTCGTGGCTACCATCCTATCCTCCTAAATCCTCCTAGATCCGTGTGCATCCGTGTTACTCCTAAATCCTTATGACGGATGGGTCGTGGCTACCATCCTATCCCTATCCCTCTTGCTCTCGGTCACGAAGTCATTGACGGAAAAGGCACTTGTGACGTACAAATGAAGTCTCTGTGGCGATCGTAGCTCAGTTGGTTAGAGCGTTGGATTGTGGTTCCAAATGTCGCGGGTTCGAATCCCGTCGGTCGCCCATTCTGTTTTACTTCTTACTGATCCCTTTCACTGGCGAGGATGGGCAATGGGCCGGGAATCTGAAAAGGGAAAGTCATCGTCGATGACGACTCCGCGTGAACATCATGAAATCCTCGGTTTGATGGTTTTGACCACAGCCGTTCTTCAGGCATTAAGCTTACACAGCTTTACTTTAGGTCATGCATCTGGAAACTGGCTGGGCCTTCTAGGCTATCTCATCGGCGCCTTGATGTATTTTGCGTTTGGCGTAGGAAGCTATGCCGTGACACTCTATTGTGGATGGATTGGCTACCGTATGCTCCTGGGTAAACCCTTGGAAAACCTGGCGGAAAAAACCTGCTGGTTTCTTCTTCTGGTGGTCTCAACAGGCATTCTATTTAATCTTGTCGAAGACCGCAGTCCAACAATAGGTGCATGGCTTCGAGAAACTCTCCATAGCCCTGCGGCGCCCCGCGGAGCACAGTTACACCTCGGCGGTACTCCACTGTATTATATCTATGCCGATGTTCCATCGTTTAGCCTGAAACGCATTCTGAATACTGCTGGGATCACTGTCATCTTCTCAAGCACTCTTCTAGCCAGCTTCTTGATGCTCACAAAGATTGAACTGGTACCGTTGCTACGTAAACTTGCAACCTTGCTGTACCGCAAGCGTCCAGATGCTGCAGATCTTCAGTCTAAGAGCCTTTGGCGCTATGTTAAACTACAGTTGTCATCGGCCAGCCGCTCCACAGCAAAGCCTGGAGATCCCAAAGGCGACCTGTTAGCCATTCGTCCTGAAAAGGATCTACAGACACGGCCTTCAGTCTCCCAAAAACAAAAGAGCTCCGAAATCCCTGAAATTCCCGTTTCTGGGGCTATCCAAGAGGACCCAAAGCCTGCTAAGCGCAGTAAAGAGAAAATCTCACAAGCCGTCAAACGTGAGCTCGCTATACAAGCTCAGCGCGTTCATAATGGCGATTATGCAGCCTATCGGCTTCCGCCGCTAGACCTATTGACGGATGCCAAAACCGTGGATCAATCTACCCTCAGGGCAGATCTACGCCGCCAGGCAGAGGTTCTCGAAGAGACATTACATAGCTTTGGTATCGAAGCAAAGGTCGGCCAGATCAACTGTGGTCCAAGTATTGTATCGTTTGAGGTACACCCCTCCATCGGTGTCAAAGTTCAAAAGATCAAAGCCTTGGAAAACGATATCGCCCTCAACATGGAAGCGCGGTCCATCCGTATCATTGCGCCTATCCCCGGTAAAGCTGCGGTAGGTATTGAAGTGCCAAATCCTAAGCCCCAGGAAGTGGGCTTTAAGGATATGATGGAGCAATACCAAGCGGGCAAAACTAAATGCCGTGTCCCTGTGCTACTAGGAAAAGCTGTTAATGGCGATTATGTATTGAGCGACCTCGCCAAGATGCCCCACTGCATCATCGCCGGCGCAACAGGATCTGGAAAGTCCGTTTGCATCAATACGATCGTGATGTCGATTGTCTTCAATGCGCGTCCCGACCAGGTCAGACTGTTGATGGTCGATCCCAAGAAGGTTGAATTGACGCCCTACACGCGTCTTCCACATATGCTCGCACCAGTCATCACGGAGCCAAATGGGGCATGCACAGCTTTGCTATGGCTCGTTAAAGAGATGGAAAACCGCTATGAGCTGCTGAAGCTTTTTGGCGTACGCAATATCGAAGGGTTTAATAGCCGCAAGATTGACCCTGACTTCGAGGCCTCGCTCGACCGTGAGGTGCCGGAAAAAATGTACTATATCGTAGCGATCATCGACGAGCTGGCAGACCTCATGATGGTCTCCAGTCACGATATCGAGACTCCCATCGCACGTATTGCACAAATGGCCCGTGCTGTGGGTATTCACCTTGTCCTGGCAACACAACGCCCCTCTCGTGAAGTCATCACGGGGCTGATCAAAGCCAACTTCCCTACCCGAATATCATTTAAAGTGGCTAGCCGCGTTAACAGCCAGATCATCCTAGATGAAACCGGTGCTGAGTCTCTCCTGGGCAATGGGGACATGCTATTCTTACCTCCAGGCAGTTCTCAGCTCATCCGCGCACAGGGTGCTTTTATCCGCGATGAAGACATCCGCCGTGTTGTCGACTTTGTCTGCGAGCAAGCCCCTCCCAACTATTCCATCGAGTCCTTTGATAACTTAGAGTCGCTAGAAGATATTTCGTCGGATTCTCCCGGAGACAAAGGCGATGCTCTCTATTCACAGGCTCGAGAATTGGTTATTAAGAGTCAAAACGCCTCCACAACCTTTTTGCAGCGCAAACTCAAAATCGGCTACGCCAGGGCTGCCAGCCTGATTGATCAGCTGGAAGATAATGAAATCATCAGCGCCGTAGAAAACGGAAAAGGGCGCCGTGTGCTTCATGTTCCCCCAGGTGCCGACCAAGGCGAAATCCCTAGTCTGGCAGCTATTGTTTCTGGGGATCCCGAAGAGGAGATGGAAGATGACTAGTCCTTTAACCCGACGCCGGCTAGAACGCCTAGGTTGGGCCTTAATGGCCATAGGACTAACCGGAGTCATCGGCGCCTGGATAGAACCTGATGATGCTCAGATGTTCTACGCCCTAGGCACTTTAATGATCGTCCTTGGCATCTATTGCCGTATTGCCGCTCGCATGCTCTAGAACACTACTGCAAGCCTTGTTTCCTGAACTTCTTACGGATTACCAGTGGCGCAACCTGAAGATACTCTGCCAATCGAATACGCTCACACAGAACAATATTGCGAATATTATGAGAATGGACACCGGGGCGAGCTCTGAAGAACTCAAGTCTAGACTCATAATGGTCCCCATCGTAAGAATGACCTGCGGTGAAATGAAAATAGCAATGGACTGCATCAAGCAAGCGCAACGCTTACCTCCAAACCAACGCGCCTTGCTGCCTAAGTCCCTCACCGAGCGGCTCTCCTTCACCGCTGTTCAAAGCAAAAGCCGATTCAATCGTATACCACAAAACAACCTTAAGGTAAGGGGAGAAGAGCAGCTAGGCCACTTTGATGTTGTAGTTATGAATATCTTACGCAGTGCCGAAAAATGTGGCCTGTTTTCGAGGCAGTATACTCTCAAACTCTAACTGCAAATTGAACACGCGTACTAGCGATTGGATTCGGAACCATCCTCCTTTGAGGGTGGTTCCTTGCGATGCTGAGATCGATGGGCTTTGTCAGACTCAAATTGAATGACCGGTCCATGTCTGCGTACATTGTCAAGAAAATCGGCATTCAGGCCTTCGAAGTGTTCGATTTCCTTTTCGATCAGTTGCACCACGGGACTAATTTTATCACTCAGAGCCGTGGGATAGTCACGATTCAGCTGAGCATCAATCGCAGCCAGATTAGACACGAGCGCATTCTGACGTTCTTGTAGAGTGCTAATCTCTGTTTGCGAGAATTCTTGGGATGACACCTGCACCATCTGGCGGGCGTTATTCACCAAATCGTGAAGGGTTTTTGTCATCTCTGTAAGCAATTCCTCTGGTGAGGACATGGCATCTCTCCGTAAATACATTTTACCATATAACAATCTCTCGAAAAACGTCCACGAATTAGCCACCATTTGAATAGACTAAGGGCCAAAGTAACGAAAAGGACATAAAGAGGTCATTGCAGAAGTATTTGGGCTCTCATGGATCGATTCTTTGAAAAAAAATCACTCTTTTTTTGTGAGAAGGCGATTCTGGAGAGCTTAAGTGGTATGGCACTATCCGGTCTGGAAAGACAGGCTTTTCTCCCTTCCCAGGCCCGAAGGGTCGATATTGCAACAGGCCATGGCATCGCCATGGTATATGCCAGGAAGGGATTTCGCAGTCTGAAGGACTGCTACAAGACGCCAGTTTACAAACACCATTTATGCATGCGCTTTATGGCAGCCCTACAGGCTGCTAAAACCGTTTTGGCATATACCATGGCGATGCCATGGATCGACCCTTCGGGCCTGGGAAGGGAATGACTCTCTCTTCACCGGCATCCGATTTTCAGGAAATTGACTTCGGAAAATCGGACTTCTGCAATTACCTCAATGGATCCAGCCAGTCAAGTTCGTCCATCTGCTCCAAGAACCAAGTCTATTATAACTTGCAACAAACCAATGCCATCTGTATAATTACATTTTTTAACTCAATCGAGAAATGATCTTGTTATGAAACATTCGACATCTTTGATATTAGCCGCCGCACTGCTATCTGCACACCTGACGGCTGAAGTTCCACATCATGTTGAACAGGTCACGCAAACCCAGTCCTACCTGACACGTTATAGTGAACCGGCTGCCTACACATTACTGAACAAACAGTTCGCTCTTCAAACCACTGACGCTTCTTGCAGCGCTGCTGCTGTAACCATGATTGTCAATACGCTCAGTCCAAACAAGCACTTCACAGAACGGGAAATACTGGCGGCTGTGAATATTCCTGCCTGGAACATTGCCACCGTGGACGGTGGGGATGGCATTAGCCTCGATCAACTTAGCGAGTATCTTGGAGAGGCTTTGGATAAACTTGGCTTGCCCTATGCCGACATCCGTGTTGTGCACGTTGACAAAGTCAATGATGCCTCCAACGCGGAGTTCGTTAAGGTTCTACAAAATCTTAATTCTAACAGACTAAACAGTTTCTTGTTGGTCAACTATGAAAACTTCGACATTCTTCCCATTGACTTCTACATGGGCCATATCTGCCCCGTGGGCGGCTATGACCCCACCACTAACCAAGTGCTCCTTATGGATGTCGATAATGACCTTCAAACGATTTCAGGCTGGAAAAATGGCCCTCATTGGGTAAAACTCGAAAAGCTGCTTAAGGCCATGAATACCAGAAATGCTACTCGCAGTGGGCAAGGCTCTCCTCCATTTCGCGGCTATGTCGTCCTCACTCTTTACCCTCGGCAATCCTAATGGAACTTCCCTTCGCCCTCGACTACACTGAGGAAAATCGATGGCGTGCCTGGCTCGCTACCGTCGGTGCTCCCGCCTTCACCGCCAAGCAGATTGTCAACTGGATGTTCCAGCAACAGGTGACCGACCCGCAGCAATTCACAAACCTCTCAGCTTCTCTGCGTGACCAGCTTCAGCAAGGGTTTCGCTGGCAGCTTCCCATCGTAGACCAAGGACTTAAATCCGCCGATGGCAGCGAAAAGCTTCTACTGATCACCCACGATGGCCTCTTCACGGAAACTGTTGTCATGCCTTCCGAAAATAGGGTTACCCTGTGTCTCAGCAGTCAGGTGGGTTGCCGCATGGGCTGTACCTTCTGCCAGACAGGGAAGATTGGTTTCAAACGCAACCTATCCAGTGGTGAAATTCTGTCTCAGATCCTGATCGGAAATCAGCGCCTAAAAGCCATGGGAGATGACCGCCAGATCACTAATGTCGTCTTTATGGGCATGGGTGAGCCTTTGGATAATTATAAGGAAGTGGTCAATGCTTGTCGTACGATGATAGATCCCAAGTTTTTTGGTCTTTCCAAACATCGCATCACCATTTCGACTTCCGGATTGGTGCCCGAGCTGAGACGTCTTGCCATTGATTTGCCTGTACGGCTGGCAATCTCCCTGCATTCGGCAGACGATATACGCCGCAGCTCGCTCATGCCAGTCAATCGTAAATATCCGCTAGAGGAGCTCAAAAAGGCTCTTATGGAGTACCCTGCGCCCTCGCGTTACGGCATCACCTTCGAGTATGTCATGATTCAAGATGAAAATGATTCCCTTGCCGACGCTAAAAAACTCGTAAAATTTCTCCATGGCATTAAGGCCAAGGTCAATCTCATCCCTATGAATCATTTTCCTGGCAGCAGCTTAAGTAGCTCTGAACAAGAGCGCATCGACACTTTTCAAAAGTACCTGAGCGATCGTTCTATCCCAGCACCAGTACGCTATAGCCGAGGTCAAGATGTGAGTGCTGCATGTGGGCAACTCGCCGCCAAGCGAGCTGGTGAGCTCAACGCCACCCCTCAGCAATTGCGCCGTCAAAGAAAAGTGTTAGGCACAAGTTAGCTAGTTTCTCCTTTTTTAAATTATTTGAGAGCTTGAGGGCTATATTAGCACTTTATTGGCTCATCCGGTTTTGTAGGACTTAGCATAATCGTCCATGAGAGGTAATTGCAAAATTATTTGAGCCCTTAAGGATCGATTCTTAGGAAAAAAGGTTACCTTTTTTTGCGAGAAGGCGATTCTGGAAAGCTCAAATGGCATGGCCTTATCTAGTCTGGAGAGACAGGCTTTTATCCCTTTCCAGGCCCGAAGGGTCGATATTGCAACAGGCCATGGCATCGCCACATAGGCCTCAACCTAACAGGTCTTTTGAGCTTATATCTCAATGACTTAGGACTTCACAATCGTATCTCGGCGCGCAGCGCTTTGGAGTGCGGTCGCTTGCGACCGCTTTTCGTTCCTTGGGACGGCAATGCTAAACGGCATTGTATGGATTCGTCGAAGGCTGCATGTACTAACTATTTTACCCTTAGGGAATTATAGTAATGCCGTTGCACACGACCGTCGCAAGGAACCCAAAGCGGTCGCAAGCGACCGCACTCCAAAGCGCTGCGCGCCGAGATACGATTGTTAGGCTTAGGTTGAGGCCTATGTGGCATCGCCATGGTATATGCCAAAACGTGGTTCGCAGTCTGAAGGACTGCCATAAGACGTCAGTATTCACACGCTATTTATACAAGCGCCTTATGGCAGCCCTACAGGCTGCGAAATCCCTTCCTGGCATATACCATGGCGATGCCATGGCCTGTTGCAATATCGACCCTTCGGGCCTGGGAAGGGAATGGCTCTCTCTTCACCGGCATCCGATTTTCAGGAAATTGACTTCGGAAAATCGGACTTCTGCAATTACCTCATATACTGGACTTTGCACATTTTTTGGATACGCAAATCCTCTAAAGCCACCAGACTCAATTGTTTCTTAAATCCACACAGATGCTAGGGTACCCGTGTAGAATGTCAGTGAGAGGCTTTTTAGTAACGCTACGGGAGGCATAGGTCAACTCAGCGAAGCAACCAACCTCTCCGCAAAAAGCAATAAATAATCAAAAAACAAGAGATTTAATACGTGATTGGTTCCTGAAAAATCAAATCACATTCATTGACTATCCTGCTGCAGGGATCTACTACGATGATGCAACTTCAAGAAAAAGAGCGTCTGTAGACAAGGAACCAAATTTTTTGCCCGAGGAACCGGAATGGATTATATCTAATCCCTTCTACAAGACGGCCAAGCGCATCTAAAGGCTAAAGGACATCAAACTCGCGATTGCTACATCATCTCTGACAAAATACCCGGCCAAAGAAGAAAAGTGTTGGGTGCAAGCGACCACTTGGCTACAATGCAAAAATCCGTACAACTTGCGTAGATGGAGGTCTGCATGGCGAGCCGACAATTGTCTTGGCTTCTGCCCCTTTTGGCGTTGGTTTTATTTATACCCTATTCCTCGGGATGGGATCTTGCAGCGTCAGGACACTATTTTCATGACGGCCATTTTAACCCAACTCCGTTCAATCAATTCCTGTATGACAGGGGAGAGCTCCCAGGGTTGGCCGTCGGCGGTCTTGCTGTTCTTGTTTGGCTGATGACCTTTGTCTCCACACGTTGGCAACGCTGGCGCTTACCGGCTGGTGCTATTGCATTAGCCTTCGTTATTGGCCCCGGCTTGCTAGTCAATGGAGCTTTCAAAGAATTTTGGGGACGCCCTCGTCCAGTGCAAATCAAAGAATTCGGCGGTCCAGCAGACTACCTTCCCTTCTACCAACCGGAATTTTCCAATCGTGGATATGGCTACAAGTCCTTTCCCAGCGGTCACGCTAGTATGGGATTCTTCCTATTCGTCGTTGCTTTAGTGGCAAAAAGAGAGCGCAAGCCACTACTTTTTTGGCTTAGCATGATCGTTGCCATTGCCCTTGGAGTCATGCTTGCTGAAACCCGTATCGCACAGGGAGGTCATTTCCTTAGCGACACCATTGTTAGTGCAGTATTGATGTGGTGGATAGCCCTGCTAGCCTGCCGTGTAACCTATGGGCGTGCACTTTCTTCATCGCCATATGCGACGTAGGGAACTATGATAGGTCTGACAAAGCGCCAACGTGAGATTGTCGATTTTATCGATGAATTTATCCATAGCCACACCTACTCTCCAAGCTATCAGGATATCATGGTACGCTTCGGTTTTTCCTCTCTGGGATCCGTCTACAAACACTTAAAGGTTCTCAAACGAAAAGGCATGATCACGTCAGAGACTTACTGTAGCCGCTCTCTATGCTTGACAGCACCTTCAAAGCAGCCGGTAGATCCAAGTAAAATGGATGTGCCGCTGATCGGATATCTTTCGTCTGATGGACCTATAGAAACCTTTCCAAAGCCTCAATCGATCTCTTTGCCGGCACTAATGGTGCCAGATGCAGAGACTACCTATGTCCTACGTGTACGTGGAGAAGGGCTATCCTCCGAGCACATATGCGACGGTGACCTTGTCATTGTATCAGCAACCACTGAAGCGGCCCCTGGGGATATGGTGGTAGCCTTAATCAACAAAAGAAATACAGTAGTCAAGCGCTATTATCCTGAAGGCCAACATATTCGCCTTAGAAGCTCCAGCCCGGATCCTTCCCCTCTATTGCTACAACCCGATAAGGTAATGATTCAGGGTATCGTCATCGCTATCCTTCGGCTATACGAGTAAAACTTTACTCTTCGTCTTCAAAGTCATCGACTTCAGGTTCGGGCTCAAATTCCGCCAACGTTTCGGCCTTGGACCCCATCAAATATCGAAGCAGAGACAAGCCAAAAGATACCACTACATAGGCCCAAGATAGAACCATCAATGCTGTAGCGAAATGGAATAATACGCCATAGAATAAAAACACCGTCGCCATGGCAGTAGGGAAGACGATCTGAAAGGAAGAGACGCGAATGCGTAGTGCCTTAAAGGCAGGAAAGCGCCAACGGCTGACCATTAAGTACCCCAATAGAACTAGAATAACAAACATCACAAAGGCCCTAGCTTCGCTAGTAATGATCAAGATGTGTCGGAAATCTGGGGAAATCAAAAACAGATTGGCAGAAACAGCAGCAGCAGCAGCGGCGGGAATGGGCAAGCCGATAAAGTTCTTTTTCTTACTACTCTCAAGTTCAGTCGCGAGGATTGACTCATCCCATGCCGCAACAGAAAAACGGACTAACCTAAGCACCCCGCACACCGTAAAGACCATGGCGGCTGTGGTAATGAGATACGAAAGTTCCGTGCTAGCTGGTATAGAAAGGCTCTTCAAAATAAACACTGAGGGCGCTACTCCAAAGCTGATGGCATCGGCTAGGGAGTCAAAAATCCCACCAAAATGGCTCTGAACGTTAAGAGCACGGGCCACAGCGCCATCCAAAACATCAGCAAAAGCCGCCAATAACAGGATCAATACCACCGCCTGAAATTCGCTGTAGGTGGCCACTCCTGGCATCATCATCGATACCCGAAAAATAACGAATAGACCACAACTCAAGCCAAAAGCGGTGATGAGATTAGGTAATAGAGGAACTTTAACCATCGCAAGCTCGTTTAATTTATTCCCTCAATTGTGTTTGAGACGGGCTTATCCGTCAAGGGGAGAAGAGAGGAAGGCGGAGAGAGGGAGAAAGAAGATAGGAAAGAAGAAGAGGATTTTTTGTTGATGTTTAAAAATTGTCCATGAGGTCCATATTGTCCACTATAGTCCATTTTCACCTATGCTAAAATGGACTTTATGGACGAATTGGACTGATTGGACGAATTGGACCGAATGGACATTTTTTTCTCTTCTTTCCTAATCCTCTCTCTTCCTGTCTCGGCGTCTCTGTGTTCTCTGTGGTAAAAAATCCTCCTCCTTCCCCTCCTCTCCTCTCCTCTCCTCTCCCATAATCTCCTTCAGGTAAATAGACTAATTGCTTATCATAGCTTCACAACATTATGTGAAGGCGAACGTTTTTATGACAGATCAACAGTTAAGCTCCTTAGGAGACACCTATCGCGGATTTCGCGTGACTCATATCAAGGAAATCCCAGAGGTCAGATGCACATTACGGGAACTCATTCACGAGGCCACGAATGCACAAATCTTACACATTGCCAATGACGATCCCGAAAATCTCTTCTGCCTGTCATTTCGCACCACTCCAGCGAGCTCTAATGGTGTAGCGCATATTTTGGAGCACACTGTGTTGTGCGGTTCCGAAAAATATCCGATCAAAGACCCCTTCTTCGCCATGACAAGGCGCAGCCTAAATACCTTTATGAATGCTATGACAGGGCCTGACTTCACCTGCTATCCAGCTGCCTCGCAGGTGCCAAAGGACTTCTACAACATTCTCGAGGTTTACCTGGATGCTGTGTTTAAGCCTAAACTGGAGCTCTTAAGTTTTCGTCAAGAAGGTTGCCGCTTAGAATTTGCTAAACCTGACGATCCCCAGACCCCCCTCGAATACAAGGGTATCGTCTACAATGAAATGAAGGGTGTATTGGTTTCTCCAGGAGCACGCCTTGATGATATCCTTAGTGCGGCCCTATTTCCAGACCTTACCTACGGGTATAATTCTGGTGGCGATCCAAAGGTCATTCCTTCTCTTACCTATGATCAATTCAAAGATTTCTACCAGCAGTATTACCACCCGGCTCGCTGTTTATTCTACTTTTATGGCAACCTTCCTCTAACAAAACACCTCGATTTCATCGCTGAAAAAACCCTAGACAAAGCCGAAAAGGTGTCGCCTCTGACGCCAATACCCCGTCAAAAGCGCTTCGCCACACCATTAACACGAAAGGCCACCTACCCCGCCGGTCCTGATGTCGACGAATCGGAAAAAGCCTATGTGGCCATGGGATGGCTGACCTGTCATATCCTAGATCTCGATGAAGTCCTCGCTCTAGAAGTTGTCGACAGTGCTCTGATGGATACCGATGGCTCCTTACTTCGCCATACTTTGCTCAAGTCTGGACTGTGTAAACAGGCCGGCTCAAGTATGGAAGATGAAATCAGCGAAGTGCCCTATGTGATCACATTACGCGGATGTGATCCTGTCAATGCTGAAGCTATCGAAAAGCTCATCCTGAGCGAACTTAAGCGCATCGCGGACGAGGGCATCCCTCACCATCTAGTAGAGAGCGCTATGCATCAGATGGAACTCTACCGCAGCGAGATTACCGGTGATAGCAGCCCCTTTGGCTTATCTCTGTTCTGGCGATCAGCGCTTCTCAAGCAACATGCTGGACAACCGGAAAACGGTTTGGTCATTCACTCCTTGTTCGAAAGAATGCGCGACCTGCTCAAAAAGGACCCAAAATACCTCTCCAAGCTTATTGAGAAGCATCTACTTAACAATGCCCATCGTGTCACTGTGGTGCTAACACCTGACAAGGATCTTAATCGCCGCGAAGAGGCTGAAGAGCGTGCTGCACTAGAAGCTATAAAAGCTGAGCTTAGTCCTCAAGATGCTCAAAAGATCATTGCTGAAGCCAAAGCCCTGAGCAAGTTTCAACAAGACCAGGAAGATCAAGATACCGATTGTCTGCCAAAATTAACTCTTGACGATGTTCCAAAAGTGGTTCGAGATTTCCCATTACAGATCGAAAAGGTAGGAAACGCCACCTCCTTTAGGCACACCTGCTTCACCAACGGCATCGTCTATGCCGAGATCGGTTTCAACATGCCGCAGATCGATGAAGCCGAGCTCCCCTATGTTCGGCTCTTTGGAAATTTGATGTCTCAAGTGGGCTGTGGAGGACGCGACTACCGTCAGGTCCTCGAATTCATGCATGAAAACACGGGAGGTGTAGGTTCTTCGCTTAGCCTAAACCCTCATGTGGAACATCCACAAGACTGCACACCCTCTTTTTTAATTAGAGGTAAGGCTCTTTATCGTAAGGGCGACAAGCTATTTGCCCTCATGCGCGACATGATCACATCTCTGGACTTTACCGATGTCAACCGCATCAAGGAAGTTTTGCTTAAACACTATACTGGCCTAGAAGCCTCTTTTAACAGTCAGGCCATGCGCTACGCCTTGAGCCGATCGGCCTATGGCCTAGATGTTGCTGCTCGCGTCCATTATGCGTGGTTTGGTCTTGAATATTTCCAGATGTTACAGAATCTAGTCAAAAATCTGCCCACGCGCCTTGACGATCTCATCGCTAAGTTTGAGAACTTCAAAGGGCGCTTGCTCGACCGCCAGGATCCTCATGTTGTCATCGCTTGCGATGAGGAGTACTACCAGAAAATCGCCAAAGAAGGCTTTTATGGTTTAGCGGATCTAGGGAGACAGCCGACTCTGCCATGGCAGCCTCAATATTCACTTCCCGTGTTGGACTCGCAGGCATTTGAGATTTCTTCAGGGGTAGCCTTCACAGGCAAAACACTGGCCACGGTGGCTTACCTACATCCAGATGCTCCGGCGCTAAGCTTGGCTAGCAACATTCTGGATAACACGGTTCTGCATCAGAAAATCCGTGAAGAGGGCGGTGCCTATGGCAGCGGTGCTGGCCATAATACGATGTATGGTCATTTCTATTTCTACTCCTATCGCGACCCCAATATCGCTTCGACATTGAAGGCTTTTGAAGATGCCGTCGATTTAGTCGCCAAAGGGGATTTTACTGATGACGACCTGGAAGAAGCTAAACTTGAAATGATTCAAGATGCTGATGCCCCGGTCGCTCCGGGAAGCCGGGCAGGCCTGGCCTACGGATGGTGGAGATCCGGCAAAACCCGTGAGATGCGCCAGAGCTTCCGCGACCGTCTATTAGCAACAACGAAAGAAGATATACAAAGAGCTGTCAAAAATCACCTCGTTGCAAAGGTGGCCGCTACTCCTTCTGTCGTTTTTGCAGGTAAAGAGCTGATAGAGAAAGAGAGCCCTAACCTTAAAATTCTCGGCCTTCCCCCCTTGAAGGTCGTCACTATTTAGGATTTAGGATTAGGAATTTTTACCGCCGAGACGCCTCGGCGGTAAAAAATCCTAATTCCTCCTCCCGCTCTTGTCTCTCTCCTCATCCTCCCTCTCCCCCTCTCCTTCAAATTATTCTGTGCGTTGCCTGAAAAAGGCGAATAGCTATATAATCGCCAGCCTATCAGCAACTTAAGCTGATAGATCACATCCAACAAGGAGACGTGGATGAGACATCCCTTTGTGCTCTTGGCGATGATCGCCGCAAATTGTTTTATCCAAACGGGTCATTCTGGCCATTGGATTTCGTGCGAAGAAACAACGGCGGCGGAATTAGCCATCGACAGCGGTCTACACCTCCTACAGCCAGCCATGATAGGCGAGGACGCTGAGGAAAATGAATCCAGGTAGGTATTAGACTCGGAGAGGAGGGAAAAGCTCTACGAGATTGCGATATGTTCTGGTTGTCTCAGGCGGGAGAAGAAAGTAAAAGCATTACGATAAGCAAGTTTCTCAAGGACAACGTCCGAAAGGGCAAGTTCACCCTTTAATAAAGCCAATAAATTCCCATAACATCCCGAATTACTCCATTCAGGAAAAAACCACCCCTCCGGCGAACGGCCCGGCGTATTGGCTGGGGCATCTCCCCCATAGAAAAAATCAGCGCCAAAGCACACCTGATCTTCCCCACCCAAAGCCATTATCGCCGCAATATGCTTAGCGAAGTCTTCTTTTTTTGATCCTACGAAGGCTCGAATGAAATTGCAGCCAACGATTCCACCACGTTTAAAAATTTCTCGCAGAAGGTCATCGGGGAGGTTGCGCGCCACATCCTTGATTGTACGAACATTGGAGTGACTGGCCATGACGTCGATGTCTAAATTGCGACCTGCAATATACTCCAGGATGTCGTGAACAAGGCGATCGGAAGCGTGGCTAAAATCGACTGCTATCTGCCTTCCGTCCAAGAAATCCAAGAGGGCTTTACCATCGATTTTGAGACCCACATCTGTAAGGGCTCCACCACCGAAGCGGTTTTCGGAATTCCAAGTAAAGCTCACATAGAGGGGCCGACAGATCCTTATGAACTCCTGAAATCTTTTCAGGCCAGCCCTTATAGGCTCCTGTTCCTCACAAAAGGCAGAAGCATTTTCGATGGAAGTAATGACTCCAATTCTATGTCCCTTGAGGATTCCTCGAAGTTCCTCGGAGCCATCAATGGCTACAACATCCTTACAGTGCTCTTCGAGAAGACGTTCGAAGCACCGAGCCTGATGCATTCCCAGCGCCGCCGAACCTATTTTTGTCTCATAACCGATGGCCAACGTCTGAAAATGAACATTTCCTGCGTGCAACTGCGGAATCGAACAGTGCACGTCAGGGTCGAGAGCACTATGGTGCTCATCACTGGCTAAAAAAGATAGAAGATCGCAATGAAGATCCGCAATAGGTAGACTCATCGGCTTCTCCTTTATGCCACACTCGGTTATAAATTTGGATTTGGGCCCACGCGAAAGCTCCGCGATTCAACGATCACAAATGGGTCCAATATTATCTAAATTTGACCCATTTGCGATTGTTGAATCTCGAGGCTTTGGCGCGGGCCAAATTCCAAATTTATGACCGAGTGTGGTATATCTGCAAACACGTTACAATTTGGCAAAGTTTTCGTAATCATAGGACGGTGTCCAGTTTGTTTTCCAATATTATTTTTTTAGCCATCGCTCTACTCATAGCGACCATGGGACCAGAAACCAGCGGTGACAGTGTGACTGTTCCACAAGTGTCTGCAACAGGTTATTCAGCATCAGTGGACTTTCTCCTAGGCATGAGTGTTTATGCCATCGTCTTAGTCCTAATCGTTGTCCAGAATTGCATGCTGCGTGCCCGCGGAAGGCAGGGCATCCCTCGGCTGCTTTTTATTGCTAATATCGAACTTTTGAGTTTCCTGGCTATCTTCTATTTTTACTTCGCTGGGGGGCGGATGCTCTTAAGTTTGCCTTTCATCGGGCAAACGCTTGCATTTCAGGTGCTCTTTACCCTAACTCTCTATTTTTTGGGACTGGCATTATTTTATTTTTCCGCCTATCCGGATGAGCGAAATCGGTCTTCTCGTCTATCGTATGTCCTTACTCCGTTACGTTTTTTGATGCCATTCGCAATTCCCTTCGTTGTTTTTTCTATTCTCTCTGATGTGTTGAGCGCTCTGACTAGCGGAGCTCACCCAACCATCGAATGGATTGTGGGGAGCGTCCTCTCGTTGACATTTATCGTAGGCATGCTAATCTTCTTCCCACCTTTGTTGACATATTGTTGGGGTTGTCAACACCTCCCCGATGGCCCTACGCGTGATAGGCTACAGTCTTGGTGTGACCGTGCAAAATTCCGCCATGCAGGAATGCTCACCTGGCCGGTGATGGGGCGTAGCCTCACGGCCGCTATCATCGGCCCAGTCGCTCGTTTTCGTTATGTCATCTTTACCCCGACCCTTCTAGAACAGTTATCTCCGCATGCCCTCGATGCGGTGCTGGTTCATGAGATGGGGCACACCCGTCGCAAGCACCTGTTGATCTACCCTTTTATTCTCATGGGAGCCATGGTCATCATTGGCATGCTCTCCCTAACCATTTTGCCAGCCATTGACCAATATCTGGTCATGCGTAACTACCTAAACCCTACAGGGCCCTGGCAGGCTCTTCAGCCTTTCGTTGTGTTATTAACCTATGTGCTGGTCATCTCCCTATACTTTCGGTTTGTCTTTGGCTTCTACTCACGCCTTTTTGAAAGGCAAGCAGACCTCTCCTGTTTTGATGTTGGCATGCCCCCACAGGATATGAGCGATGCCTTGAACGAAGTGGGTTTTCTCTCTGGCAATATCCATGACCTTCCAAGCTGGCACCATTATAGCATCCGCCAGCGTATGCAGTTTTTAGAAAAAGCCGAACAAGATCCCCGTTTAGTTAGCGCACATCATCGGTTCGTACACAAGGCCGTGTGGGGGTACTTTATTTTGTTAGTGATCGGCATCACTCTTCTCTCAGTTCCCTTAAGCCTCGATACCATTCAAAATTCCGTGGACACAGCATTCAATGAAGACCTGCGTCATGACGTAGCCTTACAGTTCATCACCTCGCAACGACTCGTCGGAGACCCTGCTTTGGTCACTGAGGCGATAGAATACACCTTGCACTATCCCGGCGCCCTCGAGGTCCCAGGAGTCGTGGAAGTCTATGCCGCACGCATCCTCTATCGTTTGGGGGAGTACCCAGCAAGTGCTCAGCTGATGACATTGGCCTGGCAACGCTTTAATTTTAGCCTTGCTAAGCCGGAAGCGTATCCAGACTTTGTGGAGCTAACCCAGAGCATTCTTAAGGCCATTGACCCCAACGACCCGCATGCCAAGAGCTTGGAGAGGGAGTGGGAGAAGAGGAAGAAAGAGCGGGAGTAGGAAGAGTAGGATTTTCCTTTCCAGGCCCGAAGGGTCGATATTGCAACAGGCCATGGCATCGCCATGGTATATGCCAAAACGTGGTTCGCAGTCTGAAGGACTGCCATAAGACGTCAGTATTCACACGCTATTTATACAAGCGCCTTATGGCAGCCCTACAGGCTGCGAAATCCCTTCCTGGCATATACCATGGCGATGCCACATAGGCCTCAACCTAACAGGTCTTTTGAGCTTATATCTCAATGACTTAGGACTTCACAATCGTATCTCGGCGCGCAGCGCTTTGGAGTGCGGTCGCTTGCGACCGCTTTTCGTTCCTTGGGACGGCAATGCTAAACGGCATTGTATGGATTCGTCGAAGGCTGCATGTACTAACTATTTTACCCTTAGGGAATTATAGTGATGCCGTTGCACACGACCGTCGCAAGGAACCCAAAGCGGTCGCAAGCGACCGCACTCCAAAGCGCTGCGCGCCGAGATACGATTGTTAGGCTTAGGTTGAGGCCTATGTGGCGATGCCATGGCCTGTTGCAATATCGACCCTTCGGGCCTGGGAAGGGAATGGCTCTCTCTTCACCGGGATCCGATTTTCAGGAAATTGACTTCGGAAAATCGGACTTCTGCAATTCCCTCATTATGTCCCTAAGGTCGATGGACGCATCGACCTTTGTTAAACACTAAAACAAAAAAATCCTCTCTCTTCCATCTCTGTGCTCTCTGTGTCCTCTGTGGTAAAAATTCTCTCCTCTATAGACCGAAAAGGACCACTCAAATATATTGTAGGCTTTAGTAAGGAGAATCAGTGCATGAATACCCAGTCTGAGCTGCTCGATCAGTTGCGAGATTACTATGAGACCAATCAAGAGTCCATTGTAAACGATCTGAAGACCTTTTTGCGCTTTGAAAGCGTGAGTGCTGAGCCAGATCGAAAAGATCAAGTTCAGGCCTGTGCTGAGTGGCTTCGAAGCTACCTTACGAATATTCCATTAACAGTAGAACTCTGGAAAACGGATTTTCATCCAGTTCTGTACGCACATGATCTCACTGCTGGACCAGATAAACCTACCCTTCTGATCTACAACCATTACGATGTACAACCTGTCGATCCTGTGGATCTATGGGATTCCCCTCCGTTTGTTCCAACGATTAAAGAGAATGAGATCTATGCCCGCGGCGCACAAGACAACAAAGGCCAGTGCTTTTATGTCATACAGGCCATTAAGGCGCTCAAAAAGTGCTTCGGTCACCTTCCAGTAAACCTAAAACTGATTATCGAAGGCGACGAAGAAACCGGTAGCCCCAGCCTACCTCCTCTTCTAAAGCAGAAGGCCGAGGAGCTTAAGGCGGATTACCTTTTCATCGTGGATGTTGGCATCAAAAATGCCACATCGCCCAGCGTTACTGTGGGCTTAAGAGGTATCGTTGCTCTTGAGGTCACCTGTAAGGGTTCCGAAACTGACCTTCATTCCGGATGCCATGGAGGCCTAGCCTACAATCCTATCCATGCCCTTGTGGAGATTCTCGCCAAACTCCGTAATGATAAGGGTATCATCAACGTCCCCGGTTTCTATGACAATATCAAAGAGTGCTCTGCTGAACAAAAAAATGCCTTTTCTTTCGATTTTGATGAGCAGGAATACATCAGAGAGTTTGGTTGTCAGCCTACAGGTGGCGAACGTTCATTGCCGCCCTTAGAAAGAAACTGGCTTAGACCGACTGTAGAAGTAAACGGGATAACTGGCGGATTCTCCGGGCCAGGAGTCAAAACGGTCATCCCAGCAATAGCCTCAGCTAAATTGTCCTGTCGTCTAGTTTGTGGGCAGGATCCCCAAGCTACAGCCAAGAAGGTCGCGGAATACCTGGAAAAACAAGCGCCCCCAGGCATCACCGTGACAACGCATATTCACCCGGGTGGTGGCAAAGCTATTATGACAGATCCATACTCAAAAGCTGCTAAAGCGGTAGCACAGGCTTTTACCGAAGTCTTCCAAAGTCCCTGCAAATACATCTTAGAGGGCGCATCAATCCCCATTGTTGCAGACCTTCAAGAACTCTGCAATGGCAAGGTGGTTCTTCTAGGTTTAGGATTACCTGGCGATCGCATCCATGCTCCTAACGAGCATTTTGGCTTAGATCGCCTGCAGCAAGGATTCTTGATCATCGCCAGATCTCTCGAACTCCTCGGTGGGTCAACTAAATAATTGGAGCAACGAAAATGAAACATTCCAGTCTGAATAAACTCTCCCAATCTCTTTTCTCCTCGGTTCTAAGCGCGCTCATGCTCATCATCGTCTGTCCAACAGATGCTTATACCGCATCTGCGTCAAGGTCAGAATTACCAGACTTCACGGAACTTGCCAAAGCGGCTATTCCAGGGGTCGTGACAATCAGCACAAAAATGAGTCAAGGCACAGCTATAGGACCTAATCAGTTTGTCGATCCCTTTGGCAACGATCTCTTCGAGTTCTTTTTTGGAAGACCCCGTCAAGGGGCACCCCAGGCGCCTCGCGAGGCGCCATCTAGGGTAGCCCAAGGCTCTGGATTCATCGTCTCTGCCGATGGTTATGTCATTACCAATAGTCATGTCATCAGTGATGCACAGGAAATCCGAGTTAAGCTTAATGATGGACGTGAGTACGACGGCAAACTAATCGGTCAAGACCCTAATACCGACGTTGCTGTGGTTCAAATTGAGGCCAAAAACCTCCCGTTCCTGAAGCTGGGCAACAGCGCTAATATCGAAGTCGGTCAATGGGCTATCGCCATCGGTAACCCTTTAGGCCTCCAGGAATCCTTAACGGTAGGTGTTGTCAGCGCCAAAGGCCGTGCTAACCTCGATGTAGCCGACCTAGAAGACTTTATTCAGACCGATGCGGCCATCAATCGTGGAAACTCCGGCGGCCCCTTACTTAACTATGATGGCGAAGTCATCGGCATGAATACGGCCATCGCCAGCAGCACTGGCGGTTATATGGGCATCGGTTTTGCCATTCCTAGCGATATGATCCGATACGTTATGGACGAACTCATTAAAACCGGTACGGTCACGCGTGGCTTTCTGGGGGTGGTCCTGCAGCCTGTCGACTATGACCTCGCCATGGTATTCGGACTCACGACTGTCCAGGGTGCCCTCGTCGCTGAGGTTCAGGACGGCTCTCCCGCAGAGAAAGCTGGCCTCAAGCGCGGCGATGTCATCCTAGAAAACAATGGCCGTCGCGTTGAGTCTGTAGCGGCCCTACGCAATTCTATTTCACTGACTAAGCCTGGAGAGACCGTCACCCTAACAGTCTTACGTGATGGCAAAAACCTGTCTCTGACAGCTATGGTAGGAAGTAAGCCGGGAACTAAGGAAAGTACTCCAGCTCCTAGCAATAGCGTCTTAGGCATCAAAGTTACTGACCTGTCTCCTAGCGAGGCAAGTCGCCTGGGTTTTCCACAAGGGCAGCAAGGTGTGATGATCACCGATGTGGAACCCAGCAGTGCTGCTGCCCTAGCTGGTTTGAAGAAGGATGCTGTGATCTTGGAAGTGAATCGTCAGAAAATGACCTCTGCGGATCAGTTCTACAAGCTGATCAATGGCGTAGCCCAAGGAAGCAGGATACTGCTGCTAGTCCACCAGGGGACATTCACAGGTTATGTTGTGTTGACGACTCGCTAGCAAGAAGGCATCATGTGAACGCAGAGGAAACGCTACTACACCATGTGAAAGCGATGAGCCTTGCCTCACCGCCTGATGAAGGGATGGACATTGTTATTGTCGTGACTAACAATGGTCAGCAAGAGGCCTATTGGCAGCAAAAGCTTGCCCAATCAGCCGGGTATAGCCTACCGGTAGATACTAAGGTCATCGTCATCCAAGAGGACTGGCCTGGTGGTGCTGGGAATGCCCTTGGAACTCTCTATGCCTTTCAAAAGGCTGTTATCAAGGGACAGCAACTGTATAACATGGACCTGCTCGAGCTACAACGCCAAGGGGCCTCTGTAGCTATGTACCATACAGCCGGTCAAGGCACGCGCCTAGCGCCGCTTCCCGGTAGTGAACGTAATAATAAGTCTGCGGTCAAACTCCCTAACCTCAAAGTTGATGCGGACTCCTCGGATTTTCTCACTATCCTAGAGGCTGTTATACGACAGACCGCCCTATTCGGCGAAAAACGTAAGGGCCGCCTATCGGTCTTCTGGGGTGATCAGATCTTTATCCCCTCCAAACAGCCGACTACAGCCCATACCCATGCGGACATCTTAGCCTGTGTTATTCCATTACCCTCGCGAGAGGTCTGGGATGCCAAAGGCCTTAGTCGCTATGGCTTACTGGCTATCTCGTCCGATGGCGACGCTAAGCAGCTAGAAAAAGTGGATTATGACACACTCCAAAGACTGATCAGCGACAATATCGTCAAGGCGACAGACAACTTTGGTACGAGCTTAGGCAGCTTTAGCTTGTCTCTTGAGTTGTTGGAAGGCCTATTGGCTGAATTTTCTCCTGAGCTTACCGCCAAGAAGGGAAAGCTTGATAGCGATCCCCATTGGTGGATGCCTCTAACGTTGGATGAAGAGACCTATGTCCGAGTCATGGTATCCAAAGGCACACCCAAGGCAGGCGCTCAAAGTCATCATCTGCGCATGCAAAATCTGAGAAAGCGCATCGCAGGTGATAGCACAACGCCATTTCTAGGGGTTATCGATGTAGGGCAGGATAGCTATTGGTGGGATTTTGGTACCCTCAGGGCCTATTACGATAACTGCTTGAAGCTCACTAAAAAAGATGCTGAAGGAATTGCCATTCGAACTTTCTTCAGCAGCGATAACCGAAAATTAGCTAAAGATGAGCTTGATGTCGACGAGAGCTCAGTGCTTATCGGATGCCACATCAAAAAAGGCATCATTCGCAACAGCCTGCTGGTTGGTGTGACCGCCAATACTGTTGATATCGCCGATAGTGTAGCGATTAGCTGTACATGCGACGAACTGGTAGGTCAAAAATGTCTGCTTTACAACGTCGTGGACGAGGGTTCGGTCAATCTAATGCCTAACACTGTACGCGCCGATGTAAACTTGCCCACTGGACCCTTGACGATGCATACTGAGATAGACCGCAATGGTAACG
Source organism: uncultured Chlamydiae bacterium (assembly GCA_963713615.1). Lineage (GTDB taxonomy): Bacteria > Chlamydiota > Chlamydiia > Chlamydiales > JAJFMA01 > CAMFKD01. Next base: position 3,631,084 of record CAVQMM010000001.1, on the reverse strand, counting down.
CCGACTGGAACAAGCTCCTCGATGGCAATGCTGTTAGCTATGCGGAGCTGTATAAGCTAAATGAGGAAGCACTGAGCCAAATTCACTAGCAGCTACGGTTCGTTCGGCTTTTTAGGAGTAACACGGATGCACACGGATCTAGGAGGATTTAGGAGGATTGGATGGCAGATGCGGTTCGTTCAGCTTTTTAGGAGTAACACGGATGCACACGGATCTAGGAAGATTAGGAAAGCAAATACCGTTCGTCAATCTAAAACAATAAAATTGGTTTTTAAGAGGTTCTGTAAAAGATTCAGCGTGCATCCGTGTTACTCCTAAAAAGCCGAACGAACCGCATCTGCCATCCAATCCTCCTAAATCCTCCTAGATCCGTGTGCATCCGTGTTACTCCTAAAAAGCTGAACGAACCGTATCTACCATCCTACCTCTTACAACGTGGCTACGAAGTGCTTAAAGTCAGGATTATCACGGATAGGATCAAATTCGGTTTGCATAACCACCCGCTTAACATTAGGAAGCCCTTCCTCAATAGCACAGCGAAGCCATCCAATCGCTGGTTCAACTTCGCCCAATACCGCATGGGAGAGGGCATTCAAAAGAGCCGTATCATACGATGGAAGCCCCTGATGCACCCTGTCTCCAACAGCAATCGCGTGTTTCCATTGACGATTGCTAAAAGCCAACTGATGCAAGAGCACCAGATCGTCATCGCTCAAATGCTTCTCTATTGATAGTAGCAGTAGATAAGCTTGATGAAAGTCTCCCTTCTTAGCAGCTATCTGTCCCAACAGCTGAGTGGTGGCAAGAAATAGAAATCCCGCCTTTACCTCGGAACGGATTTGTTTTAACAGGTGTTCAGCCTGATCGATCTTACCCATAGTCAGGAGATTTTCAGCAGATTTCAATAAGTCCAGCAGGTGGCTATCCCGATCCTTGTCCGTCATTACAAGTGATCCTTGCCACGTTCGATAACTTTCAAAAGCTAACATCAGCAAGATAGCGCCGGGAAGCATAGCTCCAATCGCAAAATAGAATAGTCCTAAGGCCGACGCCAGCAGGACTCCTATAAAATAGCCAATCTTCACACCCCTTAGCCCGAATAACGCTTCCATAAAAATAACCAACAACTTACCGCCATCCAGAGGCTGAATAGGAAGCAGGTTTACAAGCGTCCAAAAGAAATTTACATTGACAGCAGCGCCAAGAGCATAAGTCATCAATGAAGTGGGGTCATGATAGATCGAAAAAAGAGCATAACAGACAATAAACAGACAGAAACCCGCCATGGGGCCATTCAAAACGATCAAAAATTCCTTAAATAGTGAGAGAGGAGGCCCCTGCCTTTGTGTCAGCCCTCCTAAAGCGATTAGATCAATGGAAACAGATTGTCCAAAAGCTAGACCTGTCAAAGCGTGACCAAACTCATGTACTAAGACAGAGATGAAGATGACGACGATCCAAATCAAGATGTGGTTGATGTCGCCATCGCCACTGTATAGAACCCCTATCGCCCCAGCCATCAGCCAAAAGAGAGGGTGAATGCGTATAGGGATCCGCCCGCCGAAACTCATGATTTTTTGGTAACTCCAGTCTCCAGAGCCCTTTTGATAGCCTCTCCCATCGCCGCTGGTGTCTCAGCTAGGAGAACTCCCGCGTCACGTAAAGCTTCAATTTTTTGTTGAGCTGTCCCTTGCCCCCCGCTCACGATGGCACCAGCATGACCCATGCGGCGTCCTGCAGGAGCAGTCAAACCGGCGATGAAGGCTGCTATGGGTTTCCTGCTATGTTCTTTAATCCATCCCGCAGCTTGCTCCTCAGCATCGCCACCAATCTCTCCGATCATCAGAACGGCTTCGGTATCGGAATCTTCATTAAAAAGCTGCAGAATATCTATGAAGCTGGTTCCATTGAGAGGATCGCCTCCAATGCCAACACAGGTGGACTGGCCAAGGCCTAGTTGCGTCGTCTGCCACACAGCTTCATAGGTAAGTGTTCCGGATCGCGAAACAATCCCCACCTTGCCCGCCTTGTGGATATAGCCAGGCATAATGCCAATCTTGCAGCTCGGAGGGGTAATGATCCCAGGACAGTTGGGGCCTATTAAACGACTTGTTTTACTCTGGCGCATGACCTGACTGACCTCGAGCATATCTCGGACGGGGATGCCTTCCGTGATGCAAACAATCACTTCAATACCCGCTTCTTCGGCTTCCAGGATGGCCTCAGCAGCCATAGCAGCAGGAACAAAAATCATAGAAGCATTGCATCCCGTGATGGCCCTAGCTTCAGCGACAGTATCGTATACGGGCAGATCCAGAACGGTCTCTCCCCCCTTACCTGGGGTAACACCACCAACCATACGTGTGCCGTAGTGCAAACATTGCTCCGTATGGAAACGTCCAGCCTTACCAGTGATCCCTTGCGTAATTACCTTTGTTGTCTCGTCAACCAATATGGACATGGTCGTATTACTCCCTTTTTGCCGCTGCTACGGCCTTGCGCGCCGCTTCGTCGAGACTGTCTGCAATAATAATGTTTAAACCAGAGTCAGCGAGCAGTTTTTTGCCATTAAGGACATTGGTACCTTCCATACGCACAATCAATGGAACAGAAAGCTGAAGCTGTCCCACCGCTACGATGATTCCACCAGCCAAGGTGACACAGTTCATGATACCGCCAAAGATATTCACTAAAATGGCCCGGACACATGGATCTGAAAGGATAATTTTGAAACCCTCAGCAACCTTTTCCTCAGTAGCACTTCCGCCAACATCCAAGAAGTTAGCTGGTCGCCCACCATAATGATGGATAATGTCCATGGTTGCCATGGCTAGACCCGCGCCATTAACCATACAGCCGATGTTACCCTCTAAGGCCACGTAAGCGAGGTCAAATGCTTTAGCATGCACTTCAGCAGGGGGAAGCTGGGTGGGGTCAAAGAGCTTGGAGAGTTCCGGATGACGAAACAGAGCATTCTCATCCGCACTCAATTTAGCATCAACAGCAACTAAATTACCCTTTGAGTTTAACACCAAAGGGTTAATTTCAAGTAACGATGCATCATTTTCGATAAATGCTCGTGCTAAGGCAGTGGCTATGCCAATTCCTTGCTTAGCAACATCGCCAGTCCATCCCATAAACTTAGCCAAAGCAACTTTATGGTAGCCTCTAAGAAAGCCATCGAAACGCATGGGAATCGTCAAAATCCTATCGGGGTGTCGAGCCGCTACCTCTTCGATGTCTACGCCACCCTCTGGCGATGCAATGAGTACTGCCTTGCCACGCTTGCGATCGATGACTGCCCCAAGGTAGTATTCGTGCTCTATTTTCTCTGGGGCATACAAAAGAACCTGATGAACGATCACACCATCTTTACCAGTCTGATTGGTGACCAGCTTCATACCCAACATCTTGTCGACAAACTCTAACGCTTCCATGCGTGTCTTGGCAAACTTAACGCCCCCAGCCTTGCCTCTACCACCCGTGTGTACCTGAGCCTTGACGATGGCTTCATTGAGGTTTAGAAGGGCTACGGCCTCACGTGCCTCCGCAGGGGTGGTGACGACGACACCCTCAGGCACCGGAATCTCATACTTCTTAAGAATGTCTTTGGCCTGATATTCATGAATATTCATTGGGTGACCTTTGAGGATAATTCTATCTCTGCTAAGCTGTTAGCTTAACCCCTACGCGCGCGCGTGGCAAAATATGAACCAATGCAAAAAGAAGGCTTCACCCGCATGGTACTGCATTTTCTAAAATCTGGGTATAATAAAGTGAAGCAAGCGCTAGCTAAAACTAGCGCGGCGCTGAGTAGTCGACTTCGCTCGCTTTTTAGCTCCAAACTTGATGAAACAACCTTAGACAAGCTCGAAGAACTGCTCTTCGAGGCCGATCTAGGAGTGGAAACGGCGGGCGACCTCACCAACAAAATCAAAGAATTGTATCGTCAAGATCCATCTCTTAAGGGCGATGCTCTTATCCAAGCTCTTAAAAGCGAAATCCTAGCAATGATTGGCCGCCAGGATCCAGGTATCAATGAAAATACCAACCTAGGCGAACCCACAGTCATCCTCATCGTCGGTGTCAATGGTAATGGTAAAACGACCTCAGTAGCAAAGTTGGCCAAGCGCTTTACCACTGAAGGAAAAAAAGTCCTTTTGGGAGCCGCGGACACCTTTCGCGCCGCTGCTATCGAACAACTCGAAATGTGGGCCAAACGTGTTGATGTCGATCTCGTCAAAGGTCAACCGAAAGCTGATCCTGCTGCTGTAGCCTTCGATGCTGTCACCGCCGCCAAGGCGCGCGGGGTCGATGTAGTCATTCTCGATACCGCCGGACGCCTGCATACCAAAACGCCTCTGATGCAAGAGCTCGAAAAAATCCGCCGCTCCTGTGGCAAAGTCCTAGCCGGAAGCCCTCATGAAACCTTGCTTGTTTTGGACGCCACGACAGGTCAAAATGCTGTCGATCAAGCCAAAATTTTCAATCAGTTCACGCCAGTCACAGGTCTCATCCTTACCAAGCTAGATGGGTCCGCCAAAGGCGGCATCGTCGTCAGCATCCAACGCAAACTCGGTATTCCTGTGAAATTCATCGGCGTCGGTGAAGGTGCCGATGACTTGATTCCTTTCGATCCCGAAGCCTATGTCGAAGCTCTCTTCGAGAACTAACGGTTCCTCTAAATTTTAACGCGAAGGCGCAAAACGTTAAGCTAAGAAAATTAGGCAAAATGAGATGGAACAGTATGATCATGCTGCAAGTGAATCCCTCTTTACACCATTGCGTTAATCGGCCTTGTTCACCTTTACGGTCAGAATTTCGGTCGGACGAAAAAGGTCGGATGTCGTGGTTTGTGACGAGGGCATAGCGCCAGCTATGTCCGAGGAGCAAAACGCGACAGACGATCCTTTTGCAGTCGACCGAAAACTGACCGCAAAGGTGAATAAGGCCCGTTAATCTATTCATTAAAATATTTAACTAATATAATATAATACAGAGGGAATAATATATTTTCTCCTCCTACTCGTAATGTCCCCACAAAGGGGGTTATATGTACTCGAAACTATTCTTCATCCCTATTCTCGCGATCGCATTAATTTTTCCCAGTATCTGTCTCTACAGTAACAGCACTCCTACACCATCTGCACCTCGGACCTCTTTAATTGCCCGCGGGCATGGCGGGCATATTAGGATGGGTGGGCATATTAGAATGGGCGGGCATCATCACTGGTATCGTCCCTACCATTATCATCACTACCACTATCCTTACTATCAGGATTATCCGAATTACTATCCCTATTACCCCTATGAAGATCACTACTTAGATGAACCCACCTATCTTTATACTCCTACTCAACCTCACTACTACACCCCCTACCAAGAACAAGACTATTACTACTCTTACCCGTGGTAGTTTTTTGGCCTTGTTCGACTTTTCGCGCAGTTTTCGGTCGGCTGCGAGGCGCCCATCTGCAGCATTCGCCTCCTCGGCAATAGCTAGCGCTATTCCCTCGTCGTCGACTGCTGCATCTGGGACCTCTCGCCTGACCGAAATTCTGCCCGGAAAGCCGAACAAGGCCAGTTTTTTTCACGACTTCTGAAGTGGTCTCTCTGGAGTTTCATCCAGCGAGACCACTTAGTATTACAAATTTGACATTACATTCCACGACAAATATAATAGCTGTATAGGCGAGTTTAATATTAAATTAATTCGCTAATTTCTGTTTTGTTATAGCTCGATACTTTATTTTGACACAGGAGGATATATGTACTCGACATGGTTGTTTGTACCTATTGCCGCTATCATGCTATTCATTAGTACACCAAATACTCATCTTCAAGCGACAACTGTCAGTTCCCCAAAATTGGTAGCAATCGTTATTCATTTTGACCATGGTGATGGATATAGAGACTACGACAATGATTACAACTACGACAGAAACTATAATAGTTATAATTACGACGACAATGACTCAGACTACTATTTCGATCCATATCAACAGTATGACTATTACACAGGGGGGAACTATATCTATGGTGATTATCCATATTATGGGTCCTACAACGAAGGTTATGGAGGGAGAGGAGGGGATTGGCATGGAGGCCGCGGAGGAGGAATGGGTCACGGAGGTCATCGTCACTAAAATCTCATTATAATATCCAAAGCCTTGTGAATTATTCACAAGGCTTTTCTATTTAAAGTAGTTAATAAAAAATTATATTTACACGATAATAATCGATTTCTATAATAAAAGATGCAGTGACCCGTAACTGTTAATTAAACACGAGACTCAAAATATGAAATTACACATATTTATATTATCGTCTGTTATTGCCACACTCCTATTGTGCTGGAGTCTGGAATCACTACGCGAAGGCCCTGCAAAAGGAAACACCTTTGCGAACACTGAGCCCAACCGGGCAACTACGTCATTATTAGCAGCCATACGCGGAGTAGGTTCCCCTGGATTTCACTTGCTGTACGCAGCAAATGGCTCGTGGGGATGGGGACATGGTTATTATTTTTACGGAGGATATCCCTACTATAGATTAGGCTTTGGCAATCCCTATCGATATGGAGACCTATGGTTTCCCCAAACCTTCCGAACTCCTGGCTATAGCTACTGGCGTTTGCCAAGACACAGCCTGATGATGATGACGCCAAATCATAGTCAGCACTATTTCCCAGCTGAAACGTCAGATCATCCTCCGGTGCCATGGGAAGATCGCTAAATTATAGCCTGACGAAAAGATGGCTAACTTCGATTGTCACTTCGATGACGACGAAAAGCAAAAGGAGAAGAAGAATCCAAAGGCCACCAGGTAGCAGGTGAGGTCCGGTTAGATGATGAAAGTAGCGACCTGCCCAAACAATAAGGATGGGCAAGAGCCCCAGCAGGAGCGCTACACCGAACCCACCTGCTAAATCCAGGGCTGACAAAAATACGGTAGGATAAAGCTCCGCAAGAATCAGCGGAGGAATAAAAACCATTAAGCACAACAGCAACTTTCCGACAGGGGTCTTCTTGACCCCTAGTCCATCGGCCAGAAAATCCACTAAGCCCAAGGAAACCCCCAAAAAAGAAGTTGTCAGGGCAAAAAAGGCAAAGAACTGACCCAAGTCATAGACATAGGGATTTTGCAAAAACTGCTTGAGAGGCGGTACAGCGCTTTGACCAGCCATTTTTGCTTCGGCAAGCCCCCCAGGGCCATTCAACGGAACAATACCTAGAATCAACGCCTGCCAAATGATATAGCAAACAAGTGTCGCAAAAGTACCCAATAGAATGGATGCGCGAATGCGCTTAAGATCGTAGGCCATATAGCGACTGAGAGTGGGTACAAGCCCTTGATAGGCGAAAGCGACAAAAGCAATAGGAAGGGCATTAAAAGTCTGAGACCAATCTCTTCGCTCCAGTAAAGCCACATCGATGTTAGGAGTACCCAGAATGACAAAACCCACATAAGCCAGGGCTAAACCCAGCATCAGCCAAAGGTTGACACGAGAAACGATTTTAGGACCTGCATAGACAAGAATTCCAAAGAGCAAGACGAAAGCTAACGTGGAAGTGCGCTGAGAAAGGGCCTCTCCGGCAAGTTCTTTGGCAAAATTACCGCTTCCAACGACATATGCCAAAGTTAAGCAGTAGAACAAGAACAGGTACCAGATCCAAGCAAATGCCTTACCCACACGCCCCAAAGTATGACCTGCGATGGACACGACGTTAGCATCATCCTTACACCACAGGCAAGCCTCTGCTAGGAGCAGTCCTGTGCAAGCCATAAAAGCCCAGCACAAAACATAGACTACTAGCGACGGCACAAAACCCGCTGCTGCAGTCGACACTGGCAAAGCGAGCATCCCGCCGCCGATAGTCGTCCCTGCAACCAATAAAGTTCCGCTAAAAATTGTTCCGCGATGGTCAGCCATGCAAAACAGCATAGCATGGAGGAGAAAAAAATAGAAACCAGTTTAGGGAAGGATAGGATGGCAAAGGATGGCAAAACACGGTTCGTTTAGCTTTTTAGGAGTAACACGGATGCACACGGATCTAGGAGGATTTAGGAGGATTGGATGGCAGATACGGTTCGTTCAACCTTTTAGAAGCAACATGGGTTGTGTTCATGCGATCTTAAAAACCAATTTTATTGGTTCAGATTGATGAACGGTATTTGCCATCCAATCCTCCTAAATCCTCCTAGATCCGTGTGCATCCGTGTTACTCCTAAAAAGCTAAACGAACCGTGTTTTGCCATCCAATCCTCCTAAATCCTCCTAGATCCGTGTGCATCCGTGTTGCTCCTAAAAAGCTAAACGAACCGTATCTGCCATCCTAAATCCTATTCGACGGTGACGGACTTAGCGAGGTTACGCGGTTGGTCGATATCGCAGCCGCGTTCCCTGGCAACGAAATAGGCAAAGAGCTGCAGAGCCACAGAGGTCGGTACCGTAGCAAGCTCATCGATGGTATCTGGCACCCAAATTGTATCATCAGCGATACTATCCAGACCTTCAGCCCCCTGTGGCACGATAGCCAGAACGGGGCCACTGCGGGCTTTAACCTCCATGAGGTTACTGAGAAGCTTGGTGTAGGTCGCCTTATTAGCACACAATGCTACTGTGGGGCATTGTTCATTGATCAGAGCGATAGGACCATGCTTCATTTCACCGGCTGGGTAGCCATTGGCATTGATATAGGAGATTTCCTTGAGCTTCAAAGCACCTTCAAGAGCTGCAGGGTACATATGTCGACGGCCCAGGAAGAAGAAGTTGTCGTACTTAGCGTATTTTTTGGCTATTTCTTCGATATGGTTGGCTTCCTCAAGAACCTGCTGAACTTGATCGGGAAGCAGCTGTAAAGCCTTAATCAGAGCTTGCCCCTCTGCCTTGCCCACATGACGAATACGTGCCATTAGCAATGTAAACAGGAAGAGCACGGCTACCTGGCTGGTAAAAGCCTTCGTCGAACAAACACCTATTTCAGGCCCTGCACGCAGGTAGAGGCATCCATCTGCTTCTCGAGTCAGCGTTGACCCCTGCACGTTACAAACAGCTAGGATCTTAGCTCCTTTGGCCTTCAACTCACGGACTGCAGCGATGGTGTCAGCCGTCTCTCCGGACTGGCTCATGGCGATCACATAAGTGCCTGGTAATACGATGGGATTCTTATAGCGATATTCGGACGATATTTCTGTCTGCACTGGAATTCGGGCCAAGTCTTCGAGCATATAGGCACCAATCACGCCAGCATGCCATGATGTCCCGCAGGCTAGGATGAGGATACGTTCAACGCTAAGGAGTTCATGGACGCCCATGTTTAGACCGTCAAGAATGGCTGTACCATACTCCTCTGAATAGCGAGAAGCAATAGCGGCCTGCAATGACTTTGGCTGTTCAAAAATCTCTTTGAGAGTAAAGTGCGCGAAATCCCCTTTAGAGATTTCCTCAGCCGTTTGCGTCAGGGCCTCACGATTTTTGATAATCTTAGACTTCGAGGCATCAAAGGTTTCTACCTGATCTGCATGAATAACAGCTATTTCACTATTTGCGAGGTGAAAAACCTCTTTAGCCATGGACTTGAGAGCCATCACATCAGAAGAAACATAGGCCTCACTGGGACTTATCCCCACGGACAGGGGAGCTTCCGAAGCAACGGCTAAAATCTGCTTTGGGTGATTCTTATGAATCATCACAAGGGCATAAGCACCATGAAGGAGAGGAAGGGCTTGCTGAACGGCGCTGAGAAGATCACCCTGATAGAGGTGGCCGATAAGTTGGGCTGCTACTTCAGTATCGGTGTCAGATTTAAACACGCAGCCTTTTGCTTCCAGCATCTTGCGTAAACTATCGTGATTTTCGATGATCCCATTGTGTACCAAGGCTAGGGAGCCAGAGTGATCGAAATGCGGATGCGCATTGACTTCATTAGGTTTGCCATGCGTTGCCCAACGCGTTTGGGCAATAGCGGTAGACAGCTTAAGCCCCTGCTTTTTGACCTCCTGCTCTAGAGCAGCGATCTTTCCCACAACTTTACAATGAACCAGATCGCCATTGTTAAAACCCGCTATGCCAGCTGAGTCGTAGCCGCGGTATTCTAGCCTTTTGAGACCCGCCAGAGTTATTCCAACGGCTTCTTGCCCTCCCACATAACCAAAAATGCCGCACATAGTCTCATCCCTTGGTTCGGTTATACCTGACCTATTTCTTGACGGATCACATCGGCAATTTCTTGCGCCTGCTGCTCCACTTCTTGTAATCGTAAGCCTTCGACCATTACTCTACAGATATTCTCGGTCCCTGAGTAACGCACCAGTACACGTCCTTTTTTGGCTAACAGCCCCTCTACACGCCCGATAATCTGCTGAAGACTTTCCATATTCTCCAGTGGAGGCTTTGACATCACCGGAACATTCAGGCATGCCTGCGGACAGCGCTCAACAATTTTTGCCAGTTCGGAAAGTCTGGAACCGGTATCTACCATAATACTAAGCACCTGCAAGGCAGACACTAAGCCGTCGCCGGTAGTGTTATGATCTAGGAAGATCATATGTCCACTTTGCTCTCCACCTAGGTTTGCTCCATGCTTGACCATCTCTTGAATCACATAGCGATCACCTACTTGCGAGCGGATCACTTCGATATTGAGACGTTCCATGGCCTGTACAAAACCCAAATTGCACATCACTGTGGTGACAACTTTATTGTTTTGCAATAGCCCCCTTCTCTGCATATCTTTAGCGCAAATGGCTAGGATAGCATCGCCGTCAACAACTTGGCTGTTTTCGTCGATCATCACCACCCGATCAGCATCGCCATCAAAGGCAATACCAACGTCAGCTCCATGTTGCAAAATGGCGCGTTGCAGCTTTTGAGGATGGGTAGACCCACAATCATGGTTGATATTGACCCCATTGGGCTCTACACCGTACGTGGCTACGTCTGCATCGAGCTCCCGAAAAACCATTGGAGCTACTTTGTATGCTGCCCCGTGTGCGCAGTCTAGGACTACCTTAAGACCTTTGAGAGAGCGTCCCTTCGGAAACGTCGCCTTCACAAACTCCACATAACGCCCATCAGCCCCGACTACTCGAGTATTGCGTCCCACTTCGTCGTCGCTCGGCAGAGCTTCAGAAAAATCGTTGCCAGCAATCATGCTCTCAAGCTCATACTCCCATGCGTCAGATAATTTATAACCATCCGACGAAAAAAATTTAATGCCATTGTCGTAATAGGGATTATGCGAGGCAGAGATGACAATACCGGCCGAGGCGCGATAGGCTCGAGTTAAGAATGCTACCCCAGGAGTAGGTAAGGGCCCAACCATTAACGTATCAATTCCCATACTGCAGAGCCCAGCAATCAAGGCATTTTCATACATATAGCAAGAGACACGTGTGTCCTTGCCAATGACGACCTGCTGGCGACCTTCCAAGCGACTTAACAGCTGACCAGCAGCGCGCCCGATGGCTAACGCAATTTCTACAGTCATAGGAAATTTGTTAGCTCGACCACGCACACCATCGGTGCCAAATAGTCGTTTAGGGGATGGTTCTGTCATCCGATATGCCCTCCTCACGAAAAAGTGATAATCGTATACCCTTACCGCCAATAAACATCAAGGTAGAGGGGGGGAGACGGGAAGGAGAGGAGGGAGGATTTAGGAATTTTTACCACAGAGGACACAGAGACGCAGAGATGGGAGAGAGAGGAGGGAACTTTTTTGTTTTTTGTGCAAATTCCAATTTTTCTCCCCCTAACCCTCTTTCCTAATCCTCTCTCTCCTATCTCGGCGTCTCTGTGTCCTCTGTGTCCTCTGTGGTAAAAATCCTTCTCCCTCCTTTTCCCTCCCTTCTCTCTCTTTTCCTTCTCTCCCATCTACTTTGATAATTCCTCATTAAACTTTGCAGTGTCAAGCTGTCCCGCTTCCACTTGCCGACGCAGTTGCTGTGCTCGATCTAGATAATCATCGATGTACTTAGGAGCAGCAAAGGCTAACCATGCAGATCCGAGCTTTTCGTGATAATAGCCCGCTTCTTCAAGCGCCTTTTTTCTAACCAAAGCAATGACTGCAACGACATCGGCCGCGGGCATTTTGGACATTTGTATATTTTGCTCGGAAGTCCAGGTCACCCCAGGAATCAGTAGTTCGTTAGATCGATCAATCTGCAAGCGCAGAAACTGGGCCATGCGCAAATAGTCTTCCGTTCCGGGCTTAGCAGCTAATAGGGCACTAACGTAAGAGAAATGCACTAAAAAGGCGTGATTGAGCCCCTCTCGCAGTGCCGCTGCTACGCTACCCGACTCCTTCTCCATCCGCGATGCTATCAATTTGTTGGAGAGCTCCAAAACTTCAACAAAGCAAGGGAGCGGAGCCCCTTCCTCAAGTTCACCAGGAGTATGCTTACGCGCATTACGACAACCCATCATCCGCAGTTTTTCTTTAGGCAGATCCTCATGCTCCCTTAGCCATTGATGCAGCTCATCCTCAAAAAACAAGTTTAACCATACCTCAGACATATATTCGTCTTTTTCCTGAGGGGACAACTTGCCCTGTATAAGCGCTATCCGTCGATCCATCAATTTATTGAGAATGCTATCGAATAGATTCTGGATATCGCTAGGGGTCTGGACCCTGCCACTGCTATTGCGCAGTTGATGACGCGTCAACTCTATGGCTACTAGCATGTCATATTCAAGGCCAGCATACTCCATGGCGTCTTCAAAACGCGCATATCTCACCAAATGATAGATATCCTGAAAAATACTCTTTGAATTGTAAATGGGGGCACCAGCCTGCTCGAGGGTTAGCTGTGCAGCAGCACTCTTCTTGAGCCAAGTATCCATAGCTTTAAGAGCCCCCAAAGCCCCTTCAGAGACAGCAAACTGCCCCCTCAGTTCCTTAATCACCTGGTCAACATTCCATTGCTGAATGAATGCCTCGCTCTGGGGAGTCCAAGGTTTCTGCGACCAAGGCAAAAATTGCCTTGTAGCTAGCCACACAGGGCTGTGTACCGCACGAGGATAAACGCGATGCCAGAAGGGAGGCTCCGACAGCCTTTTGGCTACATCCAGTCCAAAATGCTCGCCATCATCTGTCAGAAGGGTCTTATTGTGGTCTATGGGTATCAACACCCCTTCCTTAATGACCAAATTGCCTATATTACGATCCTCGTTGATCAATAGGATGTCCAAAATACCAATTTTTTGAATCTGCTGAACAAATGAAGAATAGCCCATTGAGGGGGCTGTGGGACGTGATATTTCGAACCGCTGGAGGTAGCCTTCAACTTTCTTCTTACCCTGCTTGAGCTTTACACTGACAACAGGCGAGAGGTCGAAGAAATTAATGGGATCCAGAACGGCGATCTCTGCTTCGATCTGTCCTCCGACATCCTGTGAACGAAAAATGCCGATGCGCTGACCTGTGCTATCTCGCAGAATAAGGTGCTTGGAGACGCCCACACGGCTACGTTCGGCCTGCAGCGTGGCGTTCTTTAAGCTACGTATGGAAGCAGAAAAAGGCTCCATGCGTACCGTGAAACTCGGACCTACATCGGTGATGATCACTGGACCTGGCTCTAATGCGCTGACAAGGGCTTTATCAGTTGTCACTGGTGCTCCAAGGGCATAGACCTGTAGAGGAGCAGCTAAAAGGCACGCCGAAACGATACCGCTTTGCAGGAAAGATGCTTGCATCTTCACTCCTCTGTGACTGATTAATCCTGAGCCTAGCATATCGAGTATATAGGAGCGAGAGAAGGAATGAGGGAAGGAAGGAGGAGGAGGAAGGATTAGGATTTTTACCACAGAGAGCGCCGAGACGCCGAGTTAGGAGAGAGAGGAAAGAATGTTCAGTTACTGCTGGCTCTGGACAAAATCCAGTCTAAGGGCTTTTACTAAAACGATAACCTCTCAAGAGGTCCTTAGGCAGAATTTTGCCCAAAGCCCCACAAAAGGCACATTCTCTCCTAATCCTCTCTCTCCTATCTCGGCGTCTCTGTGTCTCGGCGGTAAAAAATCCTAACTCCTATTCCTCTCCCCCTCCTCCTTACTCCTTGACTAATTCGGGTTTATTATCTATTTTGAGTGCTAACTGTATGTAAAAATGTTCGAGCGCACACGTGCGGCAATGCCCCCGCACGTCTGCGCTTGAGTTGGCTGCTTTTATCAGCAGCCCATATCACTACGCGGAGACCCTCTGTTCAGTGCAACCAAGAATTTATCTCGCCGATGAACATGACATCGATTCAACACAGTTTGACCCTGATGCTCTCTACGTAATCCAACGACTGCAACAGGCCGGGTATACTGCCTATCTTGTTGGTGGTGGTGTTCGTGACTTACTCGCCAAAAAGAAACCGAAAGATTTTGACGTATCAACATCAGCCGAGCCTGAAGACATCAAACATCTATTTCGCAAAAACTGTCTCCTGATAGGTCGCAGGTTCCGCTTAGCACACGTCCGTTTTGGCAAAAAAGTCATCGAAGTCTCCACCTTTCGCTCTGGTGAAAGTGCTGACGATCTCATCGTCCGCGACAATCAATGGGGAACTCCTGAAGAGGATGCCATTAGACGCGATTTTACCATCAACGGCTTATTTTACGACCCTACCGAACACCATGTCATCGATTACATTGGCGGTTGGGTAGACATCCACCAAGGTATCATCCGCACCATCGGCGACCCCGTTGTCCGCTTTAGGCAAGACCCCGTTCGCATGATTCGCCTATTAAAATTTCAGGCGCGCTTTGGCTTTACTGTGGCACCAGAGACAGCCCGTGCTCTCGAACAATGTCGCGAAGACATCAGCAAAAGTTCACCAGCTCGCGTGCTTGAAGAGATCTTTCGCATGCTAGAATCGGGTTCAGCGGAGCCCTTTTTTAGGCTACTTCAAGATCGTGGAGTCTTACAGCTCCTGTTTCCCTGGCTAGCGGCATTTCTGCGAGATAAAGAACGCGAAGGCGTCTATCAGCTGCTCGCCAGCGTCGACAAAATCCAAAAGGACCCCGAAGTTGAGGAGACCTTAGACCGAGCGATACTAGCGACATGCCTTCAATACCCCATTCTGCATCGAGAACTTGGCATCCAGTTTACCAATCGAGGTCAACTCCCCCATATTGGAGATATTTCGTCCATCACATCAGCTCTGGGAAGAGGTGTGTCCCATGCATCCTTCTCTCATTTTCCCAGACGTCTGCGCATCCTTACTCACTTCATCCTCACCACGCAGTACCGTCTGACCCCGATGAACAACAAAATCAATTTCCGTTCCAAAATTGTGCGCCATCCTGAATTTCCCCTAGCACTAACCTTTTTGAAACTTCGAGCGTTAGCAGACCCGCAGCTCCTACCAATCTATGAAGGATGGGTACAGGCCTATGAGGGCGATGAGCATAAAGGCTCGTCCGATAGTTCCGACGACACGCACTCTCCCCCGCCAAGACGTCGTCGTTCACGAGGAAGAGGCAGGCCATATCATGCCCCCAATTCCTGATCTACCCGAAGATTTTTGTCAGGAGTTCTCTCCAACCACAGGCCTTGCGATCTTTTTCAAGGGACGCCCTCTATCTGACGGTCCCTTACCAGCCCTCATTTATTTCTGCTCTACAGGTAGAGAAAGTCTGTGCACCGATCCCTATAACCAGCCCATAGCCTTCCTCAATGACCTTCCTATACGTGTGTTTTCCATGTCACTACCCTCGCACGAAGAGGGTATCGACAATAGACGCTCTGTAAGCCGTTGGGCACAGCAGTATGCCCTGGGTAATGATCTCTTATCACCATTTCTAGAACTCGCCACACAGAATATTCAGTATCTTGTCGATGCCGGAATTGCCCAACCCGATTCTATCGCTGTAGGAGGACTATCCCGCGGAGGATTTATCGCCGCCCATCTGGCTGCACGCAGCCCGCATATTCGTGCAGTTCTAGGGTTCTCTCCCCTAACCGACCTATTTTGCCTTGAAGAATTTAAACCCATGCGCGACAATACCTTCCTACGAGCAACAGCGCTTAGCGATATTGCAGAATATTTGGTTGGCAAGTCGCTGCGTTTTTACATCGGGAATAGGGACATGAGAGTAAGTACCGATGCCTGTTTTGCCTTCGTTCGACACCTTACTGAGTTGTCATTCGCACAAGGCAAACGGTCGCCTCCGGTAGAATTAATCCTCTTTCCATCCTCGGGACACCTAGGCCATGGCACCTCTCCTCGGATTTTCCGCTCGGGAGCCCAGTGGATTAGCGAAACCCTGGACCTTACACGCACTCACTAAGATAAGGGTTAAACATGACTTCCATCATCTATACTGTACTCATTCCCCTAAAAGACGAGGAAGGCAATATCCGCGAGTTGATTGCCGAGCTTGAACCCGTCATGCAAGGCCTCGGCAAGCCGTGGGAGCTTATCTGCGTCGATGATGGCTCTACTGATCATACTAGAAAAATCCTAGACGAATTAGCCAGGCAACGGCCTCATTTAAAAGTCGTGTCCTTTACCAAGAATTTTGGACAATCTAGTGCTTTTGCAGCAGGCTTTGACCTCGCCAGCGGCCAATATGTAATTACCCTGGATGGCGATCGTCAAAACGACCCTACAGACATTCCTAAGCTTCTCGCGGAAATCCATACCTGCGATATGGTATGTGGCAGCAGGCGTAAGCGACGCGATACCTGGTGGAGGCGCTTCGTCTCTCGCTGTGGCAATGCCGTCCGGCGATGGGCTTGCCGCGATGGCATCAAGGACAATAATTGCTCTCTAAAAGCCTATCGAACAGCTTGTCTCCGAAAAATTAAAATGTTTGAAGGGATGCACCGCTTCCTTCCAGCTCTCTTTATCATGCAAGGTTTTCGCGTGAGAGAGATCCCGGTAAATCATCGCGAACGCGTTCAGGGCAAGAGCAAATATAATCTTCTTAATCGTGGCTTAAACACCGTTACGGATTTGCTAGCCGTCGTGTGGATGCGCAAACGCACTGTTCGCTACGAGATTGAACGCCAGCACCCCTAAACACTGCCGCAATTCGAGGAACCATGACTCTGACACAATCTGTGCCACACCTGTTTTTACTTGCTGGAGAGCATAGCGGCGACGTCTATGGCGGCAAGCTGCTGCATGCTCTGAAGCAAAAAAATCCTTCTTTAAAAGCCGTGGGAGTAGGTGGACCTTCCATGCGTGCTCAAGGTCTGGAATGCCTCCTGCCCATGGAGGATTTTCAAGTGATGGGTTTCGGAGACATCGTCCGCAGTCTACCAGCGCTATTCAGGCAGTTCTATAAACTTCGAGATCATATTCTCAGTACTAATCCTATGGCTGTGGTGTTAATCGACTACCCAGGCTTCAACCTAAGATTGGCTAAGGCTCTGCGCAAAAAGGGCTACAAAGGCAAAATCGTCCAGTATGTCTGTCCCACCGTCTGGATTTGGGGCAAAGGACGTATCCACACGCTCGCTACAAATGTCGATCTCCTCCTGACAATATTCCCATTTGAACCTGCACTATTTCAGAAGACCCCTCTAAAAACTGTTTTTATTGGCCACCCACTTGTCGAATCCCTGCAAAAACACGAATATGATCCTGCCTGGACCCAAAAAGTAGGGCTCGCTGGCCCCGATAATATCATCGCACTATTCCCTGGAAGCCGTGCTGGAGAGGTCATGCGCCTGTTTAAACGGCAGCTCGAAGCCTCTCTACGCCTACGCCAGCAAGATTCCTCATTGCAAATAGCGGTTTCTTGTACCGATGAAAAGCTCAAAGAATTGATCACCACCATCGCTGACACATGTGGTGCTAAGGTAGGACAAGATGTCTTTTTGGTGCCAAGAGAGCACACTTATGATCTCATGAAAACGTGTCGTACGGCCATTGCTAAGTCAGGTACTGTGAACCTAGAGCTAGCCCTGCACCACAAGCCCTGTGTGGTGGTCTATGAGGTCTCCACATTTAACTATCTTATTCTTTGGTATATTGTCCGCCTGCATCTTGACTTCTATAGCATCGTCAATATTCTACGCGAACAACAGGTCTACCCAGAACTTGTTACAGAAACCTTTTCCACACAGCAACTGCTCGATGCCGTAGCCCCATTGCATCGCGAGGGCCTCGAACGCACGACATGCATTGAGGGCTGTCGTCAAGTACAGGAAAGCCTCGCAACATCCCAAACACAGGTAGCAAGCCAACAAGCTGCCACCGCCATCGGGGAATTGTGCCTGCTATGAGTTGGTCCGATCGCTTTAATAACTTTCGCCGCTGGTTTATGCCTCGCTTCGTCTCGTACTTCGTAGAAGCCTTTCTCTTGCGCCTCATCACCGTTAGCTCCCGCCTGGAAATTCGCGGCATGGAAGCCCTCATGAAACTCGCCGCCGAAGGTCCTTGCGTTATTGTCGTCTGGCATAACCGCATCCCCCTCTTCTCCTTGGCCCTTAGAACCAGGCTTGGAGAACTTCCCATCAGCGCAGTCATCAGCAAAAGCGGCGATGGTGAACTCCTCGCCTCCATCATAAAACGTAAAAAGAATGTACAGATCATCCGCGTCGCTCATGATGCCCGACACAAGGCCCTAAAGCAGATTATTCAAGCTGTCCGACAGGAAAAACGCGTATTACTGCTCACTCCAGATGGTCCTAGAGGCCCACGCTACGAATGTAAGCCAGGAGCCGTCATGGCTGCCGATGTGACCGGTGCACCCATTATGGCTGTAAGCTGGTCCTCAAACCGCTTTTGGCAGCTTAAATCATGGGACAAAATGGTGATCCCAAAGCCTTTCGCACGTATTATCTTAGCCTTTAGCGATCCTATCGACCTATCCCAAATCGATGGTCTGGAAAATAGGCGGCTACACCTTCAGAAAGCCATCAGGCAATTCGATGACGAAATATGCGCCGAAATAACCCCCGACCAATCCAAGTGGCCTGTGTAACCTTGAGGTTCGTGAGAATTTAGAAGGAGTAGGATGGCAAATGTGACGGTTCGTTCAGCTTTTTAGGAGTAACACGGATGCACACGGATCTAGGAGGATTTAGGAGGATCGGATGGCAAATGTGACGGTTCGTTCAGCTTTTTAGGAGTAACACGGATGCACACGGATCTAGGAGGATTTAGGAGGATCGGATGGCAAACACGGTTCGTTCAGCCTTTTAGAAGCAACATAGATTGTGTTCATGCTATCTTAAAAACCAATTTTATTGTTTCAGATTGAGGAACGGTATTTCCTTTCCTAGTCCTCCTAGATTCGTGTGCATCCGTGTTACTCCTAAAAGCCAAACAAACCGTCACATTTGCCATCCTATCCTCCTAATAGCTGCCGCATAGACGACAACCACCCACCCTGCAGCAACTGCCGAGCACCCATTAACCCTTTACGCATCGCGCGCGAAGAAGAGCTTCCATGACATTTGATAAGAATGCGGTCGACACCGCTAACGATAGCCCCTGGATACTCATCGTAGTCGACAATACTCTGCAAGGTCTTTATGACATTATCCAAGCGGGGATCAGGATCCTCTGCAAAAGCATCCTGAAGATAGTCTAAGATAAAAAATGATACCCCCTCAGAAGCCTTTAGAAAGATATTGCCCGTAAACCCATCGGTCACTAAAACATCCACCTTTCCCTGAAAGACTTCTCGGCCTTCGATATTTCCCAAAAAGGTCATGCCGGCCTGCTCCAGATCATTACCAGAGCAAGCCTCCTGCAGCATCTCATAAGCCTGGCGTGCCTCAGGAGTCCCTTTTTGCGACTCCTCACCAATATTCAACAAACCGACGGTGGGAGTACGCGTGACGCCATAGCTGCGCAGATAGGCAGCGCCCATGCGTGCAAACTGCACTAAATGCGCAGGCTTGCAGGAAACATTACCACCGACATCAACGACGGCGACAAAGCCTTTACGTGTAGGCAGCATCGCCAACAACGCAGGACGCTCTACACCGGGCAACATGGGCAAAAGGATCGCTCCACTAGCAATTAATGCGCCGGTATTCCCGGCGGAGACAAATGCATCCAATCCGCCATCGCGAAGCTGACGCATGCCTGTAACCATTGAGGAATTTTTCTTATGTCGAATCGCTGTTAAAGGCGCATCGTCCATCTCGATGACTTCTGAACAAACTTCAAAGTGTAATCGATCTAGACATATGGCTTTAGCAACTGAACTATCTTGAAGACGTGCGATCACCTCAGGTGTGCCAAAGGCCACCAAGCGATCTTGTTCACTAAATTCGCGAGTTGTTTCTGCTACAGCATCAAAATAATGTTCGGGAGTCTTCTCACTCCCCATTAGATCAACGCCTACGCGAAAACCTTTATCGCTCAATTAGGCCTCACGTCCAGCCATCATGTTACGGCCTGCATGATGTCCACAAGCGCGGCACATCACATGGGGGAGTTTTGGGCTGTCGCAATTCGCACATTTTACGATCGTCTTCGGCTGCTTTGCATGGTGCGAACGGCGCGAATTCTTTCTAGCGTTGGACATTCTGTTACGTGGTACTGCCATTTTCTATGGATCTCCAAAAAGGTTGAATTAACATAATAGCTTATTAAGGCATTTCAGAAAAGCAACTCATTACTTTTCCTCAGAATCTTCCGTCACATCGCCTAAGTCTAGGTCTTTGAACGGGTGGTAGCCTTCTTCTTCCACACTGTCTTCTGCCACTGTTTGGCGCAAATAACCTTCCAACTCCCCGCGGGATGGACAATGCCCCCCATGACACTCTGCTATTGGCGGAACTTCCAAAAGAATTGCCTCGCGAAGCATCTCGCTAATGTCAAAATAGCCTCGCTTAAATCCTTCTATCGGCTGCACATGGACTAACTTGGGGACAACGATATCGTACTTAAATAACTCATTGCACACACGACATGGGATGCGCGCCTTGGTAGAGACCTTCACCTGCACAACCAGTTCCTCGTGGGCAAGATAGGCTTCCCCTTCAATAACGACCGGATCGACAAAAGAGAGCTCAGGCTCATCGATGGCTAGGAAACTAGGAGCAATGCTCTCTTGTAAGCTCTGCGTTTTGCCTCCGCGCAGCTGCTCGACGTAAATCTTTAGGGAAGGATCGACAGTAGTCATGAAGAAACCTTAGGATTCGGATGGTACTTTGAATTCAAAGATTTGAGTATAGGACACTTTCATCATATTTGTCGAGATCTTTACGCACCATCGAAAAGTAAAACTCCTCTTCCTCCTCACTTGTGAGCCTACTTCATTTTTTTTTAGTGGAAAAGATTGATAGGATCGCGTACCATGACAACCAACGTATAATGATAGAATGGGGAGCACCTTTTCAGAGTACTAACGGTTTAGGGGCTGACTAGCCCGCATTAACGTACTCTCCGCGGTGACTTCTCATCACAAACAGAAATGAGAAAGGCAATAGGCTCGCTTGGCGAGGGGTTGCTGCTGGGAGACCAGGAATTAGCTATAGTGTTTCCGCCCACAGATCAGGGCGACGATAGGTTTCTTTTTAGGCCATCAACAGGACTTATTGATGAAAGCAAGGATCAAAGGTAATCGCGGCATCAGCTCCCTCATAGGGTTGCGAGGTGTGTCCGATTTACTGATTTGGCTTTCAGTACGTCCCGGACACGAAACAACATAGCGAGTATCCTAGCCATTCCCATACCTCCTACAGCCGCAATGTGAGCGCCGCCTTTCGTCGCGACGACGAGATAGCGCCATGGATGAAATTCTACTCAATATTGAGTCTAAGGAACGCCGCTACGCGCACCTACGCAATGGCCTCCTATATGACCTGATCATCGAACGCAAGAAAGAACGCCAACTCGCTGGCAATATCTATCGTGGAAGGGTCACCAATATTCTCCACAATATTCAATCAGCGTTCATCGACATCAATGAGGGCGAGAATGGGTTTATCCACATCTCCGACATCATTGAAAATACGCGTAAGTTCGAACAAATCTTCGATATGGACTTCGATCTCGACTACGACATCGGCGAAGTGGATATGCGCCACCAAAAAAACCTCAAAATTGACGAAGTCTTAAAAATTGACCAGCCGGTATTAGTGCAAGTTGTCAAAGAGCCCATCGGCACCAAAGGGGCACGCCTCACTTCTAACGTGTCCATTGCCGGTCGTTACCTCGTGCTACTCCCTAACTCTCCTCATCGAGGTGTTTCCCGCAAAATCGAGGATCGCTCTGTCCGTGACCGTCTGAAAAAACTCATTCGCTCCTTCGAAATGCCGCGAGATATGGGCCTGATCTGCCGAACGGCCAGCCGTTTGGCCACGCCACAAATGCTCATCAGTGAAGCGCATGAATTGCTGGAAAACTGGCAGTCTACCATGGATAGCTTCCACAAAACGACCGATTCTGGCCTTCTGTATGCAGAGTCTGACCTAATCAAACGCGCAGTGGTGACGGCTATCGATCGCCGCTTTGAACGCTTGCTGATTGACGACTATCCCACCTACCAAACCGTCAAAAACCTTTATAGCAAATACGCCAGCGAGCACCCTCTGCGCATCGAGTTCTACCGCGACAAAACCCCGATGTTCGAGCGTTTTAATGTCGAACGCGAAATCGAAAAGGCTCTTAAACGTAAAGTTTGGCTGCCCTCCGGAGGATATCTCTTTTTCGACCGCACCGAAGCCATGCACACCGTCGATGTTAACTCTGGCCGTAGCTCCAATAGCGATTCCAACGTCGAGGAGTCCCTCGTCCATATTAACCTCGAAGCCGCCGAAGAGATTGCTCGACAACTACGTCTGCGTAATATTGGCGGCCTGGTTATCTGCGACTTCATCGACATGCGCCTACGACGTAACCAACGCCGCGTTCTGGAGCGAATCAAAGATTGTATGCGCGACGACAGCGCTAAATGTACGATCCTCGGGATGAGCGAGTTTGGCCTAGTGGAAATGACACGTCAGCGCCATCGTGGATCCCTGATGCAGACGGTCTTCACCGCTTGCCCCTACTGTGCAGGTAGCGGTTTGATCAAAAATCACGAAACCGTCTCCATCGAAATCGAACGCGCCCTGCGCAAACTCATACGCTGCCAGCAGCAATTTGCCGTCAAGCTCATGACACATCCCGAAGTTGACCAATATTTAGACGTCATCGACAAACCCTTCCTGAGAAAGCTAGCGGAGGGGATGAATGCCCACCTGGAGTTCGGTTCAGATGACCGTTTGCATCTCAATGAATTTCATTTTTACTCGACGACCAGCCACAAGCTGATCGAAACCTAAGACAATAGAGCATGACGCCATGGAGTTTTACACCAAACTCACACGTTACGAGCAGGAGAAAGCCCTCACTCCGCGCCAGGGACAGATCCTGCGACAGTTTTACGACAGTTACACTGAGGCCCTGCGCGTCAAAGGCAGCCCACAAACACAGTCCCCTGCCATCACCCTTCAGTTTCTAGAACTCATCATCAAGCAGATTCGCAATCCCTATCCCTTTCAAGTTTACCATGAGAGGGTCACTGGTCCAGACGATTATTACACCTTTGGAATGGACCTCATTCGTCCTCTGATTGACTTTGATAAGTCTGCACTCTTAGGCAAGGACAATCTAGCAAACATCGATCAGCAGTTACGCCAGGGTCACAACTGCATTCTATTCGCCAATCATCAGACAGAGCCGGATCCACAAGCCATCAACCTGATGTTGGAAAATGAATATCCAGCTATCGGGCGAGAGATGGTCTTTGTGGCTGGTCATCGCGTGATTAGCGATCCTATAGCGGTGCCTTTTAGCAAGGGGAGGAACATGCTTTGCATCTATTCTCGCAAGCATATGGACCACGATCCCAGCACCAAAGCCGCTAAGCAGCTACACAACCGTCGAGCCATGCACGAATTGGTTCGCTTGCTGGCAGCAGGAGGCCAATGCGTCTATATAGCGCCTAGCGGGGGGCGTGATCGAGCTGATGCTAATCACACCGTGAATGTAGCGCCTTTTGATAACGATTCCATCGACCTCTTTGTGCTCATGGCTCGCGAGGCCAAGACCACCACGCACTTCTACCCTCTCAGCCTAGTCACCCACGACTTATTGCCCCCTCCTCCCGTTGTGGAGAAAGAACTCGGGGAAGATCGCAATTTCCATTACACCCCTATTGGCCTTGCCTTTGGTGAGGAGCTGGATATGACCTTCGGTTCCGATCATCCAGACCTCGATAAAAAAGCTCAACGCCGCCTTCGACGCGATTATATCTATGAACAGGCGTGCGCTGGCTATGGCAAAATCTTAGAGGCTCTTGGAGAGCTGCAATCCACCCGATAGTCTAACGCCCAATCAGTAAGAAGATACCTGCTACGATTGCCAAAATACCCATCACAATTGGGGGAATAGCCAACCCGGCGATGAGGATGCTTAGGCCATATAAAATAAGAAAAATACAGAGTAGGAGCATGCCAATATTGCTCGTAAATCTCATGATATTCTCCAACAAAATAGGGTTTAGAGCACATTTAGGACGTAAGCTCCCTCGATAGGCCAACTGTTTATTTTAATGCAAGGCTATTTTCGCTTGAGGTCTTTATGTTTTATGAGGTAATTGCAGAAGTCCGATTCTCCGAAGTCAATTTCCTGAAAATCGGATGCCGGTGAAGAGAGAGTCATTCCCTTCCCAGGCCCGAAGGGTCGATATTGCAACAGGCCATGGCATCGCCACATAGGCCTCAACCTAAGCCTAACAATCGTATCTCGGCGCGCAGCGCTTTGGAGTGCGGTCGCTTGCGACCGCTTTGGGTTCCTTGCGACGGTCGTGTGCAACGGCATCACTATAATTCCCTAAGGGTAAAATAGTTAGTACATGCAGCCTTCGACGAATCCATACAATGCCTTTAGCATTGCCGTCCCAAGGAACGAAAAGCGGTCGCAAGCGACCGCACTCCAAAGCGCTGCGCGCCGAGATACGATTGTGAAGTCCTAAGTCATTGAGATATAAGCTCAAAAGACCTGTTAGGTTGAGGCCTATGTGGCATCGCCATGGTATATGCCAAAACGGTTTTAGCAGCCTGTAGGGCTGCCATAAAGCGCATGCATAAATGGTGTTTGTAAACTGGCGTCTTGTAGCAGTCCTTCAGACTGCGAAATCCCTTCCTGGCATATACCATGGCGATGCCATGGCCTGTTGCAATATCGACCCTTCGGGCCTGGGAAGGGAGAAAAGCCTGTCTTTCCAGACTGGATAGTGCCATACCACTTAAGCTCTCTAGAATCGCCTTCTCACAAAAAAAAGTGATTTTTTTTCCAAAGAATCGATCCATGAGAGCTCAAATAATTTTGCAATTACCTCAATACGTCCAGTCAGTCCAGTTCGTCCAATAAGCCCATTGTATCCATTAACCGAACGCAAGAAGCAGTGCTTCAGACATGCTGCGTAGGCGGGGATCGCGGTTTTTCTTGAGAATACCAGCGATTTTGAGACCTTCCCTTTTGTTGCCAAGCATCAGGAAGGCTTTGGCAAGATTCAACAGTGTAGGGCCATGGTCGGGTTCCAGTTTTAAGGCGCGATCCAGGTAGCGCAAGGCCTTTGCCGGGTTGCCAACCTGTACATATAGTGCGCCAAGTGTCTGAGCATCATAAGCACTCGAAGGCACCAATACAACCAAAGCTTCGAAGAAGGGCACGGCAATGTGATACTTTCCCTGCCGGATATACGAATAGCCCGTGATGCGTAAATCCTCTAATTGCTCTTCGGACCAGCCTAGCTTCTCCAGCCAATTGATTTTGCCCATACGCTTCTTTGCCTCGGCGGGAGCCTCAGTGGGAACAATCTTTTCCATATGCCTCGAAATTCTCCTAAGCCTGCAAGAACTGACCAATACGACTAATAATGTGACTCAACCAATCATTTATCTTCGTAATTTGTTGAAAACAGGACAGCAAGACGCTTTTTTCACGCTCTTCTTCCGCCGTTTCACACTCCATATCCTCAATCTCCTGCTCCTTCTCATCCTGATCATGCTGACTACCCAAAGAGGGTGTGACACGTGCCACCGTAAACGGTGAGCGCCGACGTCCCATGAAACGTTTGGGCGGCAAGAAAATAGCCCACGGTGTAGTGACTGCTGCTACCCCAAGAAGAAGATCTATCTCTGATGGCTTAACCTGAAAGTCAACAAGAGTCGTCTGAGTAGGAATGGACTCAGCTTGATCAAGACGGAATTCCTTCTTGATCGCCTCGACATACTCAGTGCGCATGGCGTACGAAATATATACACTTATGTCCAATTTATCAATGGTAGTCATTGCTTACCTAACAAAAATAACTCTTCAACAAAACATTCCACTCAGTATTATTGTATCAATGATTTAATTTTTACACAAACTAGAGCTGCTAGACAACATCTCACAAAATGTCTATTATGCTACCACACTCGGTCATAAATTTGGAATTTGGGTTCTTGTGAAGAATAGGGGGCGCTTTGGAATCACAATCGTCACTCGGCGCGAAGCGCTTTGGAGTGCGGTCGCTCGCGACCGCTTTGGATTTGGGCGAATGTGCTGTGTCACACAGTTTCCCGTCATACCGTCAAGCCTTCTAGACACCCTTAAAGAGGAAAGTAAAGATTCGTACGGTACCTAGTTCACCCAAATCCAAAGCGGTCGCGAGCGACCGCACTCCAAAGCGCTTCGCGCCGAGTGACGATTGTGACTCCAAAGCACCCCCAATTCTTCACAATGTGATATAAATATGTCGACTCCTCATCTTTCCGTCCTTTATGACGAAGTTTTGGCCACCTTTGCAGACCAGCCTATTAAAGTTTTCGTCGATGGCACTCTGGGTGCCGGGGGACATGCCAGTGGCTTATTGGAGGCACATCCCGAAATAGAGAGCTTTGTGGGAATCGACCAAGATCCCGCTGCCTTGGCTCTGGCACAAGAGCGCTTAGCTCCCTGGCAACCAAAACTTCGCTTGGTTCATGCTAACTTTGACAGTCTCTCAAAACTAAATATTGCTGTATGCGATGGTATTCTGCTGGATATCGGGGTCTCATCGATGCAGCTAGACACTGCTGATCGGGGTTTCAGTATCAACCGTCCAGGACCTCTGGATATGCGTATGAACCCCAACAGCACCCTTACAGCGCAAGAAATCGTTAATACATGGTCTGACTACGAGCTAGGCCGCATCTTCCGCGACTACGGTGAAGAAAAACGCTGGCGTGCCGCCGCTCGTGCGATTGTTGCGGCGCGTCAACAAAACCTGCTAACGACGACAGAAGACTTGGTCAACATTCTAATGCCTGTGTTGAGAGACCCGCGATCTCATAAGAGCATTCACCCCTTGACGCTCGTTTTTCAGGCGCTGCGAATCGCCGTTAACGATGAATTGGGGGTCCTCGAGAGCGCTCTAAAGCAGGCCATCGACCTATTGGCTCCGGGAGGACGCCTAGCAGTTATCTCCTTTCATAGCCTGGAAGACCGCATCGTGAAACAGTTCTTTCGCTACCTTGCTAGCGACAAAGAAAACACGCTGGGTATCGCTGGGGTGTTTATCGATAAGGCGCCAATTGTTAAACTCCTGACCCGAAAAGCCATTGCCCCCACGGATGAAGAGATCAAGCGTAATCCACGTGCGCGCAGTGCACGCCTGAGGACCGTCGAGAAACTTTAACATGATACAATTGCTAATCAAGATATTCATCTGCCTGACAGCTGCGGGTATTGCGCTCTATGTATCCGTTAGAGAGCAAAACGCCCTCATGGAATTACGTCGGTCTATTCCTCCCTTAGACAAAAAGGTGCGAGCTCTGCATGAAGAAAATAACCGCCTTCAATATTCCATCGACCGTTTTGAAAATCCCCTTCACCTATTGGAACTCTCACGTCTACCTGAATATGGCCACTTGAAGTACCCTGAGACGCATGACATCATCGTCGTTCCCAAACAACGGTCTGAGGAGCTTTGATGAGGACTTCTCAGGACAGCAAACGCGTCGTCGTGATTGCCTTAGGCTTTTTCTTTCTTTTCTCCTTGCTAATTGTCCAATACTACCGCGTACAAATTCTTGAAGGAGACAAGTGGGATCGAGTGGCCTATCGCCAGCATTACTTTACCGTCACAGAACCATTCATGCGAGGCACTTTCTACAGCAATACTTCTATCAAACGCAGCCATCCGGAAGAACCACAAAAGCTGGTAACTGACATCCAAAAGTTTCATCTGCACGCCGATCCCATATCGATTCCGGCATCCCAGCGCGATACTGTTGCTGCCAGTCTTCAACAAATTTTAGGTCTTACAGACTCTGAGCAACTAGCCCTAATCGACGAATTGGCCAGAAAAAGCCGCCGCCGGACCCTGGCCACCTGGATCAGTAGCGATTCCAAAGATGAAGTACTCAAGTGGTGGCTACCCTATGCTAAGAAAAATCGTATCCCACGCAACGCGCTGTATTGTGAAGCGGACTATCAACGCTCCTATCCCTTTGGCAAGCTACTCGGACAGGTTTTGCATACTGTCCAAGGACGCCGCGATGAGGTCACTGGCCAGGCCATTCCCACAGGAGGCCTAGAGCTCACTTTCAACAAATATCTGCAAGGACATCAGGGTTGCCGACGCCTCATGCGTTCTCCACGAAATTCCTTCGAAATCGGCGAAGTTCTGCAAGCGCCAGAAAACGGCGCAGATGTCTACCTCACGGTTAATCATGTGATCCAAGCCATTGCCGAAGAGGAACTGGCGCGCGGAGTCCAAAAAGCCAAAGCCAAGGGTGGCTGGGCAGTCATGATGGACCCCAACACTGGCGAGATCCTGGCGTTGGCCCAATACCCTTTTTTCTATCCTGCTAGATGCGCTGAGTACTTCAATGACCCTGAACTGATCGATGCGACACGCATCAAGCCCATCATCGACGCTATTGAGCCAGGGTCCATCTTTAAAGCGATCACAGTCACCGCTGGGCTGATGGCCAACGAAGAGCTCAAGCTTCGTGGGGAACTCCCTGCTTTTGACCCAGACGCCAAAATGGCCACACATAATCCGATGTTCCCGGGACGAACCAAGCCCCTCAAGGACTTTCATGTCTACAAATTCCTAAACATGAACATGGGACTACAGGTCTCTTCGAATATCTACGTCGCGCGTGTTGCCGAACGCATCGTCAACCGCCTCGGTGCAAAGTGGTTGCGCGACAGACTTAGTGACAGCTTTGGCCTAGGCAGGCCCACACAGATTGAACTGGCTGGAGAAAACCCCGGCCTTCTACCCACACCTGGCAAAAAGCACCCCAATGGAGCCTTGGAATGGTCTGCACCGACGCCCTATTCCCTGGCCATGGGACACAACATTCAAGCTAATAGTATTCAGCTCCTCAGAGCTTATGCTGTTTTAGCCAATGGCGGTTATTTAGTTCAGCCGACCCTTGTTCGCAAAATTATCAAGGCTCAGCCGGATGGAACACCTCAGGTGTTGTTGGATAACACACATCCGGAGCGGTTAAAGACTTTCCCACAAGTCCTCGATTCCAGTATGATCGCGAAAGTAGTCAATGGATTGAAATATGTTACTCTAGGCAAACGCGGCGATATTCCTGGATATACGCAAGCGGGGAAAACGGGTACCGCCGAAAAGATCATCGACGGCGTCTATTCGAAAGATCGCAATGTGTCGTCTTTCATCGGTTTTGCGCCAGTGAAAGACCCTGTGTTTGTTCTCATTGTCTCCATTGACGAGCCGGAGAAAGCCTTTGTACCAGGCGTGGGACCAGTGCATTATGGCGGCTACTGTGCAGCTCCAGTCTTCCGTGAGATCGGACGCCGTACGCTGGCCTACTTAGGAGTCTCCCCGGATGACCCCTACGGCTATCCAGCTGGAGACCCCAGGTACGACCCAGCTAAGGCTGACTGGGTGCCCGAGGCTAAGGCCCTAAAGCAACTTTTTGACGAATGGAATAACTAGGTGATGAGCTGCCCATGAGGATTAAGAGGCTGGTCAAAGACATCCCCCTCTTGCAGGTGAAGGGCTCGAAAGAGGTCGACATCACCGGTGTATGCTCCAACTCGCAATGCATCGCCCCTGGTAACCTCTTTATCGCAAAAAAAGGTCGACAGCATGATGGCACACGCTTCATCCCTGAAGCTATCGCTGGTGGCGCCGCTGCAGTCCTCTCTGACATCTATGATCCATCCCTCAAGAATATCGTTCAACTGATTCACCCCAACATCGAGGTCGCCGAGGCCCTCCTGGCTACCCGCTATTACAACTTCCCCAGCGAGCGGCTCTTTATGGTTGGTATCACAGGTACCAACGGCAAAACGACGATTGCGACGCTCCTCAAGCATCTTTTGGACAGCGTAGACATCTCCTGTGGCCTCATAGGCACCATCGAGTACATCATTGGACCACACCGCCACCATGCTTCCAGAACCACACCAGACCTCTGTGCAAACCAAAAAATGCTTGCTGAAATGGTCAGGGAAGGCTGTGAAGCCGCAGTCATGGAAGTCACATCCCACGCTCTCGATCAAGGTCGTGTGGTCAATATCGATTTCGACGTGGCTATATTTACCAACCTCACGCCCGAGCATCTGGACTACCACCAGACCATGGAGCAATATGCCGAGGCCAAACGTCTCCTATTTTGCAATCTATACCATACCAGTGACAAGAAGGTTGGTTTGTCGCAACCTGTGGCCATAGTCAACTACGACTGCCCATGGCATACTAAGCTTCTAGAAGATTGTCAGGCTCGCGTACTCACCTATGGTCTATCCAAAGAGGCTGATCTATACGCCAAGGACATCCAGCTTAGCGCCGAGGGCAGTCGTTTTTCCCTAGAATATCAGGGAGAACAAGCTCTCTTTCAGATTCCTCTGGCAGGGCGTTTTAACGTCTATAATGCGCTAGCGGTCATAGCGACTGGCTTATGTAAGGGCATCGCTCTACAAACTATTGCAGACAGCTTGACACGATTCACATCTGTTCCTGGACGCCTTGAGCCAGTGCCCAACCCTCTTGGACTAAAGATTTATGTCGACTTTGCGCACACCGACGACGCCTTAGAAAACACCCTCTCCTGTCTTCAAGAGCTCAAAAAGGGACGTCTGATCACCGTATTCGGCTGTGGAGGCGACAGAGACCGAGGTAAACGCCCCAAAATGGCCAAGGTCAGCGAAGCATTGTCCGATATGACCATCGTCACAAGCGACAATCCGCGCAGCGAGAAGCCGGAAGATATCTGCTCGGAGATCACGCGGGGATTTAGCAACAACGCACACTTTATGGTGGAGCTAGATCGACGTGAAGCCATCCAGAAGGCGATCTATTTAGCGCAGCCGGATGACATTATTCTCATTGCCGGCAAGGGACACGAGAGACAACAGATTTTTGCACATCAAACCATCGAATTCTGCGACGTTTCCGTAGCTCGGGAACTGTGCGAGGATATCGCAACAAACTAAATAGGCAAAGGCCTCATGCTAGTGCTACGCATCGCATTCATCCTTTCGTTATTGTTCTTCGCGCCGGCTAGTGCGCGTCAGCCAGCAGCCGTTAAAGGGCGTGGGGCCGTAAAGCCCTGCCGCGCTGTCCCAGCCCCGCAACCGATACACTTTAGCGAAGTTCCACCCACGAAACATCATGTCATCAAACCGTTGGTGATGATTGATCCTGGCCATGGCGGCAAGGATATTGGCGCTGTCTCGCTCTCGAAACCTGTCTATCAGGAAAAAAACCTCAACCTTGCCAGCGCACGCTTTCTGGAACAATTCCTCAGACAACGCGGTTACCGCACGCTAATGACCCGCGATGACGACACATTCCTGACGCTTGAGGAACGCGCCGACGTCTCGAAGGAGAAAAAGGCGCAGCTTTTTGTCAGTGTCCACTTCAATTCTGCCCCCAACAAAACAGCCGAGGGCATCGAAGTGTTTTACTACAAATCGGACAAGGATAAAGAGCGCTCCAACAAATCGGAAGCTTTGGCTAAAGCCGTCTTGGCAAATACGATCGAGACCACTCAAGCAAACTCGCGCGGGATCAAACACGGAAATTTTTCCGTCATCCGCAATAGCAGCATCCCGGCCATCTTAATCGAAGGCGGATTCCTAACGAACGATAGCGAAATGGAGCGTATCAAAGACCCCACCTACCTCAAAAAACTGGCCTGGGGCATAGCACAGGGCATCGACCAATACATCAAGGGACAATCGAAGTCATGATGGAGAAAGAAAAAAAAGTGTCCTCGGCGCGATTCGAACGCGCGACCTGTTGCTTAGGAGGCAACCGCTCTATCCACCTGAGCTACGAGAACACAGCAAAAGATAGTCACAATTATATCCTGCATGAGGGTTTTTCTCAATTTCTAAATGGAGAGGGGATTTCATGGGCGCACAAGCAGATATCGGCCTGATCGGCCTAGCAGTCATGGGCCAAAATCTTGCCATGAACATCAATGACCATGGCTATACCATCGCTGTTTTTAACAGAACGGTGTCCAAAGTGGACGAATTGCTCGCCGGTCCGGCGAAGGGCTCCAAGGTTATTGGCACGCACTCTCTGGAAGAGCTCTTTAAAAGCCTCAAGAGACCGCGACGCGTCATGCTGATGGTGAAGGCTGGGAAGCCTGTCGACGAATTTATCGAACACTGCCTGCCTTTTATGGAAGCGGGAGACATCCTTATCGACGGCGGCAATAGCCTCTACACTGACACGCAACGTCGTTGTGACTACCTGGCTAGCAAGGGCATGCGTTTTATCGGTACCGGCATCTCGGGAGGCGAAGAAGGCGCCCGCAATGGCCCTTCGATCATGCCAGGAGGCGATCCCCAAGCATGGCCCTACATCCGCGATATCTTTCAGGGAATAGCAGCCAAAGTGGAAGGCGATCAACCCTGCTGTGACTGGGTGGGAGAAGGGGGGGCTGGCCACTACGTCAAGATGGTTCACAACGGCATCGAATATGGCGATATGCAGTTGATCTGTGAAGCCTATGATTTGCTTCACAGAGGCTTGGGCATGGATCACCAAGCCTTGCATGACGTCTTTGTCGAATGGAATAAGGGCGACCTCGACAGCTATCTCATCGAAATCACCAGTGCCATCTTCGAGCATCAAGAGGACGGTGTTCCTCTGCTAGACAAGATCCTGGACGTTGCAGGCCAAAAAGGCACAGGCAAATGGACAGGTATCGAAGCGCTCAACCTTGGCATGCCCGTGACGCTCATCGGTGAGGCCGTTTTTGCACGCTGTCTGTCATCGCTTAAGGACGAACGCGTCGCTGCCAGCAAAGTGCTCAAAGGACCATCCACGAGCTTTAAAGGCGACAAAAAGACCTTCGTCGATGATCTAGGCAAGGCGTTGTATGCTTCGAAGCTGATTAGCTATACGCAAGGGTTCATGTTGATGCGTCAGGCTGCCGAAGAGTATCACTGGAAGCTCAATTATGGTGGAATAGCCCTGATGTGGCGTGGAGGATGCATTATTCGTAGTCGTTTTCTGGGCAAGATCAAAGAAGCCTACGACAACAACCCAGCTCTGACAAATCTGTTGCTGGATCCCTTCTTTAAGAATGCAGTCCAAGAAGCTCAGGCAGGATGGAGAAGGGTTGTTAGCACAGCGGTGGAATTAGGCATTCCTGTGCCCTGCATGGGAACGGCATTGGCGTTTTACGATGGATACCGTAGTGAGCGACTGCCGGCGAATCTGCTGCAAGCGCAGCGCGACTATTTTGGTGCCCACACCTATGAGAGAGTGGACAAGCCACGTGGCGAGCACTTCCATACCAATTGGACAGGCACGGGCGGCAAGATTAGTTCCAGCAGCTATAGTGTGTGAGCAGGGAATGGACAGAGTGGACGATAATGGACCTAGTGGACATCATGGACAGAAGTTTAACCCCTCGTCCATAGTGTCCATAAAGTCCATCATGTCCATTCAACGCTATGCTATACAATGCGCCCTATGGCAGTCTTTCAGACTGCGGTATCGTGTTATTGCATATACCATGGCGATGCCATGGCCTGTTGCAATGTCTGCCCTTCGGGCTTAGAAATGGCACAGGCATGTGACACATTAGGTTTTCGATTGCGCGTTGGATAAATAATTTCTGCCCAAATGAGCTGTCACCATTTCTAAGCCTGAAAGGCTGATATTGCAACAGGCCAGGGCATCGCCCTGGAAATACGCCAAAACGTATTGGGCAGTCTGAAGGACTGCCACGACGGTTAATTCAGAATGTTAGGGAAATGCATCTTGCCCCCTTAGGACTTGGAGAAGGCAGACAACGAATTGCCTGCCTAATGAATACATTCCTGATGCTACGCCCGTGCGGGGAGTTTGTTGTAGAGCCATTTGCCAGCCCCATAAATACCCTTACCCGCGTCCACAACGGTTCTGCCCGCGCTAACCATCACCTTACCGGTGTCGGTCACGGCGTTAGCGACTCCTACGATAGGTCTTGTTACAGTATTTACACTGTTTACAACTGACTTAACAGTTTTTTGGCCAATATAACACAGGAACAAGCCAGCACCAATCCACTTACCTAACTCCTCTGCCCAAACAGGCAACGAATTGTATGCATTCCAAGCCCAGGCAAATGCATCCCATGCATACCCAATACCTGTTGTAGGCCAAGGCAAAGGCTCTCCTAATCCCAGCTGCCTGCACACATAATTCGCTGAATAAGCAGTGATAGTATAATCTCTTGCAAAAGGCACATGAGCTGCAACTGCTATGTAACTAGCTAGGGAAGCTATTCCCTTTGGATCTGTGTAACTCGGCACCATGTTACTGTAAATTTTCCATATAGGATTTTTCGAAAGAACTGGAATTTTAAACTCCCCAATGAAGGGGATATAGGGATGCTCTTCTAAATAATAAGCTAATATATGCCCGGCAGGAATCGCAAACATCCCGAATAGGGTCCATTTACCAATGCCTCTGAGGGCACCCCCGATGTTACCTATCCCACGTGTGAAAAAATATCCTATGGAGTCGACCTCAGGCATCACGTACGAAAGCACACCCCATGTCTTATCTACACCGCCAGCAAGGCCTTTAACTACCCATGAATCGCCTCCAAGGCGTTTAGTTACCTCCGCTACTCTGCCATCACCCTTAGCCAACCAATCCCTCTTTTGCTCAAACCAACCAGTTGGAGTGGTCTCCTTTGGGGTTAAGGTTTGAACGGCCGCTAAAGCCGCTTGACTTTTGGCATCGTCAGCATCCAAAATCTTACCAACTTGCTCGTCAAAACCGTCGTATAAGCTGTTGTAATTCGGGTCCTTCTTATGCGCGGGATTCTGTAACGTCTGACGAAATGCCTCGTCTGCTTGGTGCAAACGGTCCCAAATAGCTGGCCTACCCTCCGCCACCAGTTTTTTAGCCTGGCCTCTCAAAAAATCCATTTCAGTTCTAAAAGATCGCTGCCTATAATAGTCGAATTCTAGATTTCTTTGCCACTGGTTATGAAAATTCTTTACCGCGCTAATGCGATCCTGATAGCTTCCTTCATTGGCAATAAACGAACTAGCTCCCTGTTTTAACCACCACTGTAGAAATTCTGACTTGAGGTTAGGCTGATTAAGCTCTACTTGTTGTAAGTTGTTTAATCCCTCTTGGAGTACAATATTCAGCCCTTTATGCTGCTCATACCACAGGTCAAAGAAGTTGGCCAAAATCTGTCGCTGCACGATTTTAAGGAATTGATTGATTTCCCCATCCATTGATTTTACAAAAGCGCTACGCTGTGCTTGCGCGATTTCGTCACATCCCTTACCAGACTTACGCTCAAACTCCGCTTTGGCATTCTCTATCATGGCTTCCTTTTTCTTTTTTGCTTGAGCAGTAAAAGCAGTAAAAGCCTGGGGATCTATGTTGTCAACCCCTCCAGTTTGACAAAAAACGCCAATAGCCTTAGTCAGGTCTTTGTCGACATTTTGGAGGCCCTTAAGAAGCGTCTCTTTTTGTTTTTCTTTTTCACTGACGTCAACGGCTCCACTCCAAAGCCACTCTACCCAACCAGGCCCCGAGGGTTCAGCGGATTTCTTGGCTTCCTCAGCGGCCTTACGCGCGGCTTCCGCTTTTTCAGCTTCTGCTGCCTTAGTCTTTGCCTCTTCGTCAGCCTTAGCCTTTTCAGCCTGCTCTTTTTTCTTAGCTTCGTCGTTAGCGTTAACCTCGTCAGTCTTGCCAAAGAGCATTTCTTCAGCGGTAGTAGGACTGATAATCCCCCACATATGGGCGCTTAAATTACCGTAGTTATTAGCTTCCCACCAATAGTCCTGCCTCCAGGTATCCAAGGACTGAATCTGATGAAAGGTCACCGTCGCAGTTACGTAGAGTATCGTCGCCATAGCCAGCTCGTACACTCGCACAATAAGAATCTTAGTGGTCGTTGCAGTGTGCCCAACACGGAGAGTGATTCCCTCCAAAAAACCATGAGATACGGGGCCCGGGGTAGCGGTAGCAGATTGTGTTCCATCCATGACGATTCTCCTTTATCTTATAGGCCATCACAAGCCACCGCCTCTCTAAAAAGAGAGGGCAACCCGCCATAACCATTTTTACATATCGGCTATCAGTCGGGGATCTTGCCCTCCCCCCGGCGATAACGCTTCACAATAATTTAAAAACAATACTTTTTTGGCTTCAACGGCCTACTCAGCTTGCGTCAAAAAAGCCATCTCCGGATCAATCCACCGATCGAGCGCTTTGCACAAGCGCCAGGAATCGATCGAGGGGAAGATCCGTCTCCACAGTCTTACATGCAGCCAAGGTCTGTCTAACCTGTCAACTCTTGTCGTCATCTCGCTGAAAAAACGCTGCAGGCCATCTTCGCTTTCTCTAAAGGCTCTTTCCTTGTTATCCGCTTCTTTAACATCGCGGATAAAACGTTCCACCTTCTTATTTACCCTGGCGGACTGAAACTCCTTCAGACAATGACGGCAGAACACCTCGCGATCAAATTTTTGTCCCCAGGTTCTGACACGGGTACCCCAGACATCTAGGCAGTGTTGAAATAGTTTAGCGGTGCCCTCTTCAGCCTCGAAGGCAATTTTTTGCACCATAAATTTATCGATTTCGCGCTGCGAAAAGGGTGTCTCACGAATGATAGCCGATTGCTTATTGCTGATGTGTTTGAGCTTTGCCTTGCTAATTCTGTAGGCCTCAAATTTAGCATCGATCTCCTTCGGATAGGCCTTACGACACTCACGTATCAATGCCGTCCTCTCAGACTCCATCTTAGTCACCATCGGATCAAAATAGAGATCGGTTCGAGTGACTTCGTCTCGGTTGGCAGCTTGCGACTTGCGCACCCTTCTGGCATTTTTAATCTCAAAGTCCAAACTAACCTTCGCATGCGTCAAAATGCCTTGAAAAGAGGCATCGACGTAGGCAGTGATCTTCTGCGACAACACTGTCGCCGCCGGAAGATAGACCACACTAAAGGCGGCTAAATGGGTACCTACCATGGAAGCCATAGCCAAAGACCCTGCCTCGTCACCGAAACGATCGATAGCTTTGATTAAACCCAAGGTAGCAAAGGTGGCTAACGTGCTGAAAGTCCACAAGGCCAAGTAGTAGATCGTTTGTGCCAGGCCAGTAAACGTAGCAACGGCATAACGCACGCGCATGGTCAGATTATCACCAGCGGACAACGTCTCGCCATGTGCTAGCAGCCGCGCATTGGCCTCATCGATAAGCCCTTTCGTATGAAAAGGCTGTAGGTAGACATACATTACTCCTCTCCCAACTCCCGGTATATACCGGAAGGGGTAGCATTATAACGCGTTATAACTTAATTAGTCAAACTCTCCCTGTATTTAAAAAACGTTCTTGATGGTGGTCTGTGCCATTTTTAGGAGTAACATGGATGCACGGATCTAGGATGTGCAAATACGGTTCGTTTTGCTTTTTAGGAGTAAACACGGATGCACACGGATCTAGGAGGATTTAGGAGGATAGGATGGCAAATACGGTTCGTCAACCTAAAACAATAAAATTGATTTTTAAGATGGAATGGATGCATTCCATCCTAAAACCATTTTTATCGTTTTTGAATAATGAACTAGTTTTCCATCCTATCCTCCTAAATCCTCCTAGATCCGTGTGCATCCGTGTTTACTCCTAAAAAGCTAAACGAACCGTAGCCATTGCGTCTTTGCGCCAAAAAAGGTTATATGAGCTGCTAACGCTACACAGGAGAGACCTTAGTGCTACGTCAGCTTTACATCATGCTCTGGCTTGTGGCTCCCCTGCTCTGTTGGGCCAATGACTCACCAACACGCATCCTTAATGTTTCGTATGATCCCACGCGCGAATTGTACAACGATTTCAATCACTATTTCGAAAGCTACTGGAAACAGCAAACGGGTCAGGAGATCACGGTCACCCACTCGCATGCAGGGTCAGCAACCCAGGCACGCGCAGTGATCAATGGTTTACCAGCAGATGTTGTTAGCTTGGGTCTCGCCTATGACATCGACATCATTGCAGCACATGGCCTCATGGCTGCCAATTGGCAAAGTCGCCTTCCTCATGATAGCTGTCCCTACACTTCCACCATTGTCTTTGTGGTGCGCAAGGGCAATCCAAAAGGCATCCACGACTGGCCAGATCTTTTGAAACCGGGCGTTTCCGTGTTGACACCTAATCCTAAAACTTCGGGTGCAGCCCGTTGGAGCTATCTAGCGGCCTATGGCTACGCGTTAAAGCGCTGGAACAATGATCAAGCGAGAGCCATGAACTTCGTAACCAGGCTCTATGCCAATGTGCCTATCTTGACCACAGGATCGCGCGAGGCTACCACAACTTTTGTCGAACGCGATATCGGCGATGTTCTCATCGCCTGGGAAAACGAAGCTCTACTGGTCCTGCATGGGGTCTGCCGAGACACCTGTGAGCTGGTCAGGCCTTCATTAAGTATCTTAACCGAACCGCCTGTTGCCATCGTAGACACCGTCGTGGACAAGCGTCATTCGCGTGCCATTGCAGAAGCCTACCTGAAACAGCTCTACAGCCAGGAAGGACAACGCCTCATCGCCAAGCACTTCTATCGACCACGAGATCCGCTGATCGCCACCGCATACAGGAAAATGTTCCCGAAGATTCCCATGTTGACTATCCAGGACTTTGGCGGATGGCAAGAGGCGCAAAAAACACACTTTGCCGATGGAGGCACGTTTGACCAAGTGGTCTTGCATAGATATGGAGGCTAATGGCGTTGACACAGACATTTCGAGGTACTAACGTCCTTCCAGGCTTTCGCGTTACCATGGGTTTTACACTCGTATACCTCACTGCCTTGGTGCTCATCCCCCTCTCGGGGTTATTTATTGAGGCTTCTGCACTATCCTGGACGGAAGTGTGGAAGATTATCTCGTCCCCGCGCGTGCGCTCAGCCTTTCAAGTCAGCTTTGGGATGGCCTTCGTCGCCGCATTGATCAATGCTTTCTTTGGGATGATCATCGCATGGGTATTGGTGCGCTATCCTTTTCCAGGTAAACGTTGGGTGGATGCCATCATCGACCTCCCCTTTGCCCTGCCTACGGCAGTTGCAGGCATAGCCCTCAGCGCTCTTTATGCTCCTAATGGATGGATTGGACGCCTCCTGGAACCCCTAGGCATTCATGTGGCGTTCACACCATTGGGGATTGCTGTCGCCTTGATCTTTGTAGGCCTACCATTCGTCGTGCGAACGATCGAGCCAGTGCTTCAGGAAGTCGACAGGGATATGGAAGAGGCTGCCGCTAGCTTGGGAGCCTCGCGTACACAAACGTTTATCAGGGTAATCTTCCCGACAATCTATCCAGCCCTATTGACGGGCTTCGCTATGGCTTTCGCGCGGGGCTTGGGGGAATATGGTTCTGTTATCTTCATCGCAGGCAACGTCCCATTAGTATCGGAAATCGTTCCCCTAGTCATCATCATCGAATTGGAGGAATACAATATTCCAGCAGCTACAGCTATCGCGGGAGTGATGTTGGTGGCCTCCTTCGCCCTATTGCTGCTGATTAACGTTCTCCAAAAATGGTCTGCAAGCCGGCTGGTGAGGTAAGAGCCTATGAACGATCAACTCAAACCCTGCTTACCAACCACTGAGACATCATCGATTCGCTTCGTCTTGATCGCCACAGCCCTGCTCTACTTGGGAATCGTCGTCGTCTTTCCCTTAGCTGTCATCTTTTATGAGGCATTTCGCGAGGGTCTGAACAGCTACGTGACCGCCTTAGTGCAACCTGAAGCTCTGGATGCCATCAAGCTCACTCTGCTCGTAGCAGCTATCGCCGTTCCGCTAAATATGATTTTTGGCATCGCCGCTTCCTGGGCGATTACTAAGTTCGATTTTCGTGGTAAAGCGATTCTTATAGCCCTGATTGACTTGCCCATATCGGTGTCACCAGTGATCTCTGGCCTTATCTATGTGCTAATGTTTGGCACACATACACTGATTGGACAATGGCTGGATGCGCACGATATTCAGATCATTTTTGCCGTACCAGGCATCGTTTTAGCGACCATGTTTGTGACGTTTCCTTACGTCGCTCGCGAGCTTATTCCTCTCATGGAAGAGCAAGGCATCGAGGAAGAAGAAGCCTCCATTTTGTTGGGCGCTAACGGCTTTCAGACCTTCCTACGCGTTACCCTACCGAACATCAAATGGGGCCTGCTGTATGGCGTCCTGCTTTGCAATGCACGCGCCATGGGAGAATTCGGGGCCGTTTCAGTGGTCTCAGGACACATCGAAGGCTACACGGATACCATTCCGCTGCATGTCGAGCTCTTATACAACGAATATAACTTTGTCGCTGCCTTTGCTATGGCATCGACCTTGACCTTTTTGGCTCTGCTTACCCTGTTGATGAAATATCTTTTCGAAATAAAGTTCTCTACATATCGTAAAACGATATAGGTGTCCTGTGGGCATAGTACTTAAAAACATCCGCAAGAAATTTGGCAACGTCGTTGTTCTCCAAGATATCAATCTAGAGATCATGACCGGTGAGCTGCTTGCCCTTCTAGGCCCATCAGGCTCTGGCAAAACGACCTTGCTGAGAATCATCGCAGGATTAGATTATCCAGATTCTGGTGAGGTGTATATCGACGGTGAGCCCAGCCACTATAAAAACATCCGAGACCGCCGTGTCGGCTTTGTTTTTCAGCATTATGCCCTCTTTAAGCATATGACCGTTCTGGAGAATATCGCCTTTGGCCTCACCATTCGACCGAAGCACAGCAGGCCTTCGACGGATAAAATTCATGCTAGAGTTAACGAGCTGCTCACCCTGCTACACCTGGATGGCTTTGCACATCGGTATCCAGCCCAGTTATCCGGAGGACAGCGCCAACGTGTCGCTCTCGCTCGAGCACTAGCTGTTGAACCTACAGTCCTACTGCTTGATGAGCCCTTTGGGGCGCTGGATGCCAAAGTGCGCCGAGAGCTTCGACGATGGATACGCCGTCTTCACGATGAGATTCATATCACCAACATCTTCGTCACCCACGACCAAGAAGAGGCCATGGAAGTAGCCGACAGAGTCGCTGTACTGAACAGTGGCCACATCGAACAGATTGGCACGCCAGAGCAAGTCTACCACACGCCAGCCAGCAGCTTCGTCTACGACTTTTTAGGCAACTACAACGTCCTGGATGGCTGGAAAGATGACCAAGGGGAGCTGCATTTCTCTGAGCCAGGCGATACCTCACATCCTACTGTTAAGCTGTTCGCCCGCCCGCATGAGATGATCATCTCCCGCAGGTCCGACCATCACCAATCGATCAGAGCCATTGTCGTGCACATCAACCCAGCTGGCCCGTTGGTTAAGCTTGAACTCGAACGCACCAATGGCTCTATCTTACAGGCTGAAATCTCTAAAGATGCCGTCGAATCGCTCCAGCTCAAAAAGTCCGACCAGGTCTTTGTGAGGCCCAAGGTGACCCGACTCTTCGAGTGAGAGAGGAAGGGAGAGAAGGAGGGGAGGGAGGGGAATTTTTACCACAGAGGACACAGAGACGCCGAGATAGGAGAGAGAGGATTAGGAAGAGGAAAGAGGGTTAGGAGAGAAAAAATGTCCAATCAGTCCAGTCGGTCCATATTGTCCATAAAGTCCATAAAGTCCATTTTCACCTATGCTAAAATGGACTGATTGGACGAAATGGACTGACTGGACTGATTGGACATTTTTTCTCTCCTAACCCTCTCTCCTCATCCTCTCTCCTCATCCTCTCTCTTCCTATCTCGGCGTCTCTGTGTCCTCTGTGGTAAAAATTCCTATTCCCTCCCCCTCTACCGCTTGACGTCGGGGTCGAGCACACTCTCCAAGCCCTGAACAAGCGCTTGGCCACCTAAGCTAGCGATGGGTTTGACAATCCCCCGAAATAGACGCCGCGAAAGGCTAGGGGCGACAAGTTTGTTTACCTGGCCGAGGATATTCCCACCGGCAGCAACCTGCTTGTTAAAGTAGCCATCACAGCTCAGTTGTTTCCCTTCAAAAGATCTGAAGGCTCCGCTTCTAATGCTGCGAATAGCCTGAAAACGCGCGGTTTCCATTTGCTGAATCTTTGGTTTTAGCTCAGCTACCGCTGCTTCATATTGATCACGCGTTTCCTGGCTTAAGAACAAGCCTCCTAGGGAAAGCCAGCGTTGGTAGCTATGATATTGACTTTTCAATTCCGATTCTTGCGTTTTGACGTCTGCAACCTTAGTCCTCCAGGAGTCCCTAAAAGAGTGATATTTTCTGCGAAGACCAACTAGATTGCCATGAAAGCCCTGTTGAATACTCTTAATAACGCCCTCTCGACGTTGATGATATGCTTCTACGTCAAATTTTTGCGGATTGCTACGGTGTTCAAGCTCCGCAGCCACATTGGCCTGTTTATGAAAGAACTTCGTAGCACGTTCTTGAAGCTTTTCAGCTTTCTGCATGCGGTAATCAGCCACTTCTAGATAGCTCATGGGAAGTCCATTCAGTTTATTGATCTTTTTGCGGGTGAAGGTGCTGATGCGCTGCATGGCATCTTGCTGAATTTCGTATTTCTGGACGTCAGTAGCTGTCGGACTGTTGATTCTGCGATCCGCTTCCACGATAAGCCCTTGAACCTTGGCCTTAATATCATTTGTCATCGCGTCGAAGTATAAGTCTGAAGAATATGTCTTACCTAGAGCATCCACCCGCTTGATGGTCTTTCCAATTCTACATTGTTCTTCAGGTGAAACGGCTCCTAGATGTTTCTGGCGAGCGGTATCCACGCGCTTAGCAAACTTGCGAATCTCCTCATTTTTAAAATCGCTCCAATCGAGGTTCACACGGCCTCCCAACCAGGCTTCCATGCCTTTAGAAATGCCTGTGTGCGTCGTAGCACTAAGCATGGCGACGATAGCATCCAGAATAGAGCCTCTGAGTTTACTGAATGAGTCATAAAAATACTCCGTCACGGTATGCGCCAGATCAAAATCCACCAATGCATTAACAACCGAAAAGAACACGTGTGCCACAAAGGCAATAGCGGAAATTCCCACAAAGGTGGCAGCCTGAGCCGTCGATACTAATGCTGCAGCGAGAAAGGTGATGCGTGCCTCTACCTTAAATAACGATTCTCCCGCCTCTGCAAGTGCCTCTGCCTGATGCAGACAGCGTTTTGACCATAGGTCATCGCGTAGAAATGCTTGCATGTGATCTCCTAAACAAAACTCGTTCTATAAACCCCCATAGGGGGAGGGGATTCTTCCAAAAAATGGAAGAACCCATCCTCATATCTCCACTTCCGGATAGCCAACATTTTACTGTTGACTACACCAATATGGTGCTTTGAGACTCTAAGATTACAATAGTGCCTTAAAGATTGGATAAAAGTCGTTTTTCAATGATAAATTAGGGATAGCAGTTCATCTCCATCCCCATCTTCGAAGAGGCACATATTGGGCAATAGGGGGTGTCCTGAGAGACTGACCGAATCTGACCGCAAAGATGAACAAGGCCTTTTCCTCCAATACGACATTTCAAGGTAAAAAACATGAATCCAGCCCCACTGATACAAGTCCGATCCATGACCCTGACAGTTGTTTTAATCACTATGTTGCTTTGCCTCTCTTTGAACGATGCCCATGGGCATCTAAAACGGATTAACAACTATACCGAAATTTCAGCTCTGGATGTAGTTTCTCCTTTACGGGCCGATCTCATGGCCAAATATATCTAC
Source organism: uncultured Chlamydiae bacterium (assembly GCA_963713615.1). Classification (GTDB taxonomy): domain Bacteria; phylum Chlamydiota; class Chlamydiia; order Chlamydiales; family JAJFMA01; genus CAMFKD01. The sequence goes on along the minus strand of CAVQMM010000001.1, from coordinate 3,586,944 downwards.
GCGAAACATAGGGAATGGAAAACCCGTTGCCCCTTTGGGCGCGATCTCTATTACCACCACCTGGAGGTATGGAATCAATTTTGGGAATACGAACCACCTAAAAATGGTTTTGAAGCATATTTCAATGCTTTTGACTGTTTACTGGATGATATTAAGCTGAATGGATTTAATGCGTCGCATGCCGTTCCACGTGGATCTAATGGAGTGATCTGCAATGGCGCGCACCGCGTGACCTCCTGCGTGCTGTACAATAAAAAACTAACCGTTCAAGATCTACCTGAAGCTTGCGATGCGTATGATTTCAGGTACTTCCAAGAGCGCGGACTCGATTCCAAATATCTCGATGCCATGGCTTTGCAGTATTGCGAGCTCAAGCCTAATTCATACATCCTGACAATCTTTCCCTCTGCGGTCGGTCACGCCAAAAAGGTCGAAAGGATCATCAAAAACTACGCGCATATCGTTTACAAAAAGGAAATCCCCTTCACTGTTCAGGGAGGATTCCAATTAATTCTGACGGCATATGAGCATGAACCTTTCGTGCAAGAAGGACGGCAAAACAGCTATCGTAGCGCGCGCAACAAGGCCAAAGCCTGCTTTCCCGAAAACTTGACCGCTTCCAATCCAGTACGCGTCTATCTCCTAGAAGCCGACGGGTTGGCTTTGATACAAGCCTGTAAAACCAAAATTCGCGCCATTTTTAAGATAGGCAATGATTGCCTACATTCCACGGATACCCATTTCGAGGCTATCGTGCTGGCCCGCGCCCTTTTTAACCAAAATAGCGTGCATTGCCTGAACCATAGAAAGGAAACGATTTTCCCCCAATTCGAATGCTACTTCGAAACCTACAGAGCTTGGCTGACAGAATCCCAAAAAGACTCAGATTGGTTCTGTATTGACAGCGGGGCTGTCCTAGCCGCTTACGGACTACGGGAATGCCATGACTTAGATATTTTACATTATGCCCCGATGGATTTCAGCTGCGGGATCGATGGCATCGAAAGCCACAATAGCGAACTACCCCATCATGCCCTATCTTTGGACGACATCTTGTTTGATCCGGATAACTATTTTTACTATCGAGGCGTGAAATTTTGCTCTCTGCAGGTGCTAAAGCAGATGAAAGAGCGCAGAGCAGAGCCAAAGGACCTCTACGACCTAGGGCTTATCGAACAAATCGAGTCATCGAAATAGTAAGCCTTGTTCACCTTTGCAGTCGACCGAAAACTGACCGCAAAGGTGAACAAGGCCAAATAGTGTTACTCTGCGTATCAGACAGAGAATGACGCAGATTGGAAACAATATCGCGGCGGGTGGAGTATTCCCGAATCGTCGGGATGTAATGTAGCTCTATATCGATAGCTGTCCAGTGGGGACGCGAAGCATAATATTCACGGATTTTTTTTATACCCCTTCTAGAGATCAGCATCGAATGGGTTCCATACCGACTTCTGATGCGCATCAGATCTTTACTGATAGGAATTCGCTCAGTACAAATAAAAGGTGGTTCATTTTTCCAATCGGGCGGAAAGTCATTATCCAGGGGTCTGGTATAACCCCGCCGCTTATTCCTAAAATCGGTATCCGTATATAAGATGTCCCAATCAGGATCCGATTGCGAAAGCTGTGCTAATAGTTCTGGCAACTGCCGGGGATCTTCGATAAATTCCACATCATCTTCTAAAACCCAAATGAGATCAAAGTTCCGCTGCCAGGCATCTTTTAAAATCGATAAATGACTAAGCAAACAACCCAGTTGACCACCTCCCAATCGGCAGGGATAAGGGAGGGCCAATCGTTCCTGTTCTTCCTGGGGTATGGCCCAGCCATTCACCGCACCGACGCGGTTTGGAGTTAAAGAATACCGCGCGCATAGAGCCTCGGTTCTCTGCCACCGTTCGAACCTGGCATCCAAATTGATCACATAGATGCAGTCGATGGGAAAGATCGATGAGGAGGACTCCTTAAGTTCGATAGGGGGCAAATAGACATCGAGAAGATTGGCGCGATTCTCAGAAGATGATAATTCAGGATTGCCGGATATAAGGATAAGATAGATCCACATGATCTTAAAAGTTTCTATGCGCAAAATCCAAGTCCTCCTGCCTCTTGCAATAGGTTAATAAAGCCGTAAATACAAGCCATATAACATATACTCGTTACAGTTTATTTTGAGCTGTAACGAGCATATGTTATAAAAAAGCCTAAAGCCGAACAAGCATTTTGGTAACGACTTTGGGCCTTGTTCACCTTTACGGTCAGAATTTCGGTCGGACGAAAAAGGTCGGATGTCGTGGTTTGTGACGAGGGCATAGCGCCAGCTATGTCCGAGGAGCAAAACGCGACAGACGATCCTTTTGCAGTCGACCGAAAACTGACCGCAAAGGTGAATAAGGCCCGACTTTGTACACCACAAACCTTATGTGACATGAGTGTAAGCTCTTCTTTGCGCTTTTCCGTTAAAGGTTGCTTATGCCACGGTGCCTGGCGATGGCTTACGCTTAGATTTAACCTGATCTCGGCATTCAAAGATCTGGAAGACAACCTCATCCACAGAGAGGTCTGAGGTATCTACTGAAAAAGCATCTTTGGCTTTTACTAGTGGGGAGGCTTCTCTGGTAGAATCATAGTGATCACGGTCGGTAATTTCCTTCATGACCTGCTCTAAGGTCATATCTTTGACATCTTGAGGACGTATGCGCTTAAGTTCCTCAAAGCGACGTTGAGCACGCACTTCTATGCGACCTTCGAGGAAAATTTTGAGATCGGCGTCGGGAAAAACGACTGATCCCATATCGCGCCCTTCAAAGACAGCATTAACACCGATGGCCAACTGGCGCTGGATAGCCACGAGCTTCTCACGTACCGCAGGAATGGCCGATACCTCGGAGACATGCCTCGTGACATCTTGTGAACGAATTTCGCTGGTAACATCGAAACCATTCACGAAATAGGACTTGTCAGACCTTCGTATTTTGATATCGAGGTTAAAGTGACTGAGAAAAGCATCTACCGCAGCAGGGTCTTTAAGGTTAATCCCCTCTTTGACTATCTGGTAGGTCAAGGCACGGTACATCGCACCCGTATCGAAATAAATAAAGCCTAGCGATTCCGCTAATCGTTTAGCAATCGTACTCTTTCCTGTAGCAACTGGGCCATCAATCGTGATAATCATAGCGTCTCTCCTCAATTCTCTCTATCATAAGAGTACCAAGATCGACATTTGAACGCAAAGAAGGGCCTTGTTCATCTTTTTCATCCGACCGAAAACTGACTGCAAAGGTGAACAAGGCCAAATAACAAGTAGAACTAAACCGCAGTACCGTTCAACCAAACACTAAATGCTTGGTTAATACCAGTAGCCAATGAACCGAGTTTCATAGCAGATAGACCGCTAAAAGCACTACTCACCATGTTATATCCACCGGATATGAGCACTGATGACGCAATAACTGTAACTGCTAGAACTATGCCGGTTGTTACTTTGTTATTCATCGCATGATGCGCCGCAACCATGCAAAGCAACTGTGCGCAAGCTACAGTACTTTGAGGACGAGGTATGTTCATATTCTATTCTCCGTATTTTCATGATTTATTAATTTTGCAGTCAATAATCGACTACAAGTGAAAACCATACCATAATTCAGATCTATCTGCAATATAAACACGAATGCATATATTTATTATTCTTAAAAAATGAGCGTTTTTTGATAACTAAAATTTCGCTCTTAACGAACCGCAGCAGCGCAAAGATAAAGATAGATCAGGGGCGCAGTGAAGATCATCGAATCCATGATGTCTAGCACTCCTCCCAATCCCGGCAGATGACTGCTATCCTTGATACCAGCATTTCGCTTAAGCATGGACTCCGCCAGGTCACCCAACTGAGCGGCGATGCTGATGACCAAACCGAGCACGACACTCTCTAGCAGAGTCAAACCCAATGGTCCTGGTGTTGCCACAATCATAGCGCAGGCACTAACGCCGAAGCTGGCCAGAACGGCAAATAGGGCACCCCCTGCAGCACCTTCGACAGTCTTCTTAGGGCTCACAAAAGGCGCTAATGGATGTTTTCCAAAGAGTTTGCCAATGGCAAATCCACCGATATCCGTCATCTTGGTGACAAAGACCAAGTACAACAGCCACCAACGCCCATCATAAGCAGGCAATCTAAATGGGTAATAGGTGATATAAAGAATGCACGCCAAGGGTAACACAATGTAGGCAATTCCAAAGATGGTGACACCCAAATTCGGCAAGGGATTTCCCACATCGCCTGTTAGCTGTAGGACTATCGCAATCACTAGAAGGATAAAGAGAATCGTCTGAGGAAGGAAAGAGAGCTGTGGATGAATGATCTGCGCCCAGCAGGCGAGAAGGTACATGGCAGCGCCCCAGATACCGGTACGGATCATCGGACGGAACTGCATCGCCACAGCCATCTCATAGTACTCCCACAGTGCCACACTGATGACCAGCATCAATACACCCAGAAACAGCCATCCAAACTTGGGGGCATGAGCGAAGTAGACAATCAAGAGAAAGAGGACGATGGCAATACCACCTACCAATGCTCGTTGAATTAAACTATCGGAAGGTTGTTTGATCATAATCCAAAGCGTCTCTTTCTATTCTGGAATTCGCGTACCGCCTCCAATAGATGATGAGGCGTAAAGTCGGGCCATAGCACTTTGGGAATATATAACTCAGTATAACAAAGCTGCCAAAGTAAAAAGTTGCTAATCCGCATTTCTCCGCTGGTACGGATAAAAAGATCGGGATCGCCAAACGGCGCTGTATCTAAATAGGCACTAATTTTGGCTTCATCGATCTCTTCGACTGCAAGTCGTCCATCCCTACAATCTTTAGCCATCCGCTGGACTACACGTCGAAGCTCATCGCGCGAACCATAGTTAATTGCTAGAACTAGAGTGAGCACCTTTCCGTCTGATGATCTGGCTTTGGCATCGGCTAAAAGCTCCTGAAGCTGTGGAGGAAGCGCTTTCAAGTCACCAATGGTCTCCAACCTCACGCCATGTTTACACATCTGATCGCGATAATGAATGATATTGGCCTCCAAGAGGCTCATCAAAAAGCTCACTTCTTGGGGAGTCCTTTGCCAGTTCTCTGTGGAGAAAGCATAGATCGTAAGAGTCTTCACGCCTAATTCTGCAGCAGCTTCAACGATTTCCGAAACGGTCTTGGAGCCATGTTGATGACCACTCAAGGCCTCTCGATTGGCTTGCGCCGCCCAGCGACGGTTGCCATCGGGGATGATGGCGATATGCCTAGGAAGATGTTCCTTTTCAAGGCTGGCGAGTTCTTCAGGGGTAAAATGTTTGGTAGGTGCAGCTGTGTTCTTATCAGATTTCACAGGATCTCCTCCTGAGGCAAATGGTGAGGAAGAACAAAAGTCTGAGTACGCTCAGGCCCCACAGACACCATATCGATGGGGGCGCCACTTAACTCTGAAATGACCCGCAAATAGTCCCGGGCTTGAGATGGCAGCTCATTGACGCTCTTGGTATGCCCAGTAGGCTCGCGCCAGCCTGGCAAGGTCTCGTAGATAGGTTCCACGCGAGATAAATCATGCGCGGAGGCCGGCACATAATCAAGCCGTTGTCCATCCAGGCGATAGCCTACACACACTTTAATGCGCTCCAGCTCATCTAAAATGTCTAACTTGGTAATCGCTAATGCATCAGCTCCATTGACTTCTACAGACCAACGCGCCAGAACTCCATCAAACCATCCGATGCGCCGCTTACGGCCTGTGGTGGTACCTATTTCACGAATGGTGGCATGGTCAGCGCTGAATATTGTGTTATCTTCTGTGGGAAAAGGCCCTTGTCCCACGCGTGTGGAATAGGCCTTCATAACAGCAAGGGTGTAATCTAGATATTTTGGTGCCAGACCAGCCCCTAAGCAGATGCCTCCAGAAGTTGTAGACGATGAGGTCACATAGGGATAGGTACCATAGCTGGTATCCAGAAGGGTCCCTTGAGCCCCTTCCAGAAGGATTTGTTCATCATTATCACGGACTTGAATGATACGTCGTTCTACATCAGTGATAAATGGTGCAAGCTTCTCGGCATATCCGCATAACTCCTTATAGATGTCATCGAAGGGCATGGTATCGCCACCAAAAACACCGGTGATCAGCTGGTTTTTGAGCTCCAAGGCACTGCGAAGTCGCTCTGCGAGCTGCTGAAGGTCCAGAAGATCGCCCACACGAAGACCTGTGCGATCGACCCTATCGGCATAACAAGGGCCGATGCCTCTGCCAGTTGTACCGATCGCTCCCACGCCTTTAGCCTTTTCAGCGAGGGAATCGATCCGTCGATGGTAGGGTAACACCAAGTGAGCACGCTGAGAAAGCCACAAACGCCCGCGCACCTCAATTCCTGAAGCTTCTAACTGTGCGATTTCATCAAGCATCACGTTAGCATCGAGGACTACCCCAGCACCGATGTAACACTGTGTATGCGAATGTAGAATCCCCGACGGAATAAGGTGAAGCTTATATTCCGTGGTCCCTACAATTACTGTGTGTCCAGCGTTGGCTCCGCCTTGCGCCCTGATAATATGCTGAGCCTTGTCGGACAGAAGATCAACGATCTTGCCTTTTCCTTCATCACCCCATTGACCACCTACGACTAATGCAACCGGCATAATTCCGTCCTAACTAGTTTTTCTAACGAGTTTAGCGACCATCAGGTTAGGATACAAGAACGGCGTTGCAATTTCATCTTGCGGCGAGCAGCTGGCTAGCAACAGCCAGACCATTATTTGCCATATGCAAACCAGTGGGAGCCCACAGGTTACCGGTGTACTCGCGCAACATGCCCATGATGAAACCAAGCACGCTCAAGGCGATAACGATGGGAACGTTAAGCCAACCCTGATTTGGTGAAAGATGAACTAGCCCAAAAATCAGTGATACTTTAGCGACGGAGACTAGGCGTTCCCAAGTCATCCCACAATATTTTTCAGGGTTAACTTCTTTGGGTTCCAGACCCACGACCAAGTCCCGCAACACACCTCTGAAAATAACTTCCTCGATAATAGGCCCCAAAACCACCACCATAGCAATCACTGCTCCCGGAGAGGAGGTTGTCTCGAGAAGTCTAGAAGCATCCTGCTGGCATCCCTCAGTGCGCAAACCAAGGCTATTCAAAGCCACCTCAGTGACAGCGGATACCACTGTAACGGCAGCTGCAGCAGGCATGCTAGCGGCAACCCCTAAAGCCAGGAGAGGCAATGCCGTGCTGAGCGGAAAATACCCCCCCAACCGCTCCCGTACTTTGAACTGGTCACATAGACAATCCACTAAAACCCAAGCGGCAATATGGACAATCACAGGCACGACACCAGCTATAGCCATGGAAGCGACTATAAGAAGGTCTGTGACCGCAATGACCGATAGATAGGCAACCTTCATCGACGTAGAGTCACGGCTGCGGCTAGTATCAGACAATAGAAGCATGGGCAGAGTCGCCTCAAAAATTCTCTTTGTCATATTGCGAACACAATAGGCCACTTCGCCAAACCAGCCATCGTTGCGAGTAAATCGATAGATAGTCTCTCTGCCCAGCCACGACTTTGTCTGGCTCTCATAAATCGTCTTCGAACGAAACGACAGTGTGTGATTGGTATTACCTGACTGCAGTGTAATCCGCGGCCAGTCGATCGATAAACCTAATGCCATACAATCCTCTCCAAAAGGGGAGCTAGTATGCGGCTTTTACGTTAAGATTGCATAAATGAGGAGTGGGAGATGGGAAGAGGAAGAGGATTTTACCACAGAGAACGCCGAGACGCCGAGATAGGAGAGAGAGGATTAGAAAGAGGAAGAAGGATTTTTTGTTTTTGTGTTTAAAAATTGTTCATATGAGGTAATTGCAGAATTCGTTAGAGATGTCAGATGATTAATAAAGCCCTCACAATCATGTCTCGGCGCGAAGCGCTTTGGAGTGCGCGTCGCTCGCGACCGCTTTGGATTTGGGCGAGCCTATTGAATCGCGCACCGTTCTACGGAGGCTGCCCCCCCACACACAGTTACCCCTAGAGAGAAGGGTTACGTTTCTTGCAATGCCAACTTCGCCCAAATCCAAAGCGGTCGCGAGCGACGCGCACTCCAAAGCGCGCCGAGACGGCTCCCCACACGAACTAGGTCTTTAACACTTCCATGAAGGCTCTTTGTGGGATGGTGACCTTCCCGAATTCCTTCATTTTCTTCTTCCCCTTCTTCTGCTTCTCCCAAAGCTTACGCTTGCGAGAGATATCGCCGCCATAGCACTTTGCAGTGACATTCTTGGTGATTGCGCGGATGGTCTCACGGGCAATGATCTTGGCACCAATAGCCGCTTGAATGGGCACCTTGAAGAGTTGGGGAGGAATAACATCGATGAGTTTCGCACAGATAGCGCGTCCCTTTGCATCGGCCTTGGTGCGATGCACTAAGCAGGAAAAGGGATCCACAGGCTCCTCGTTGACACGAATTTCCAGTTTGACAATATCGCTCTTACGATAGTCCAGAAATTCGTAGTCGAAGGAACCATAACCTTTCGTAATCGACTTCAATTTATCTTGAAAGTCGACAATGATCTCCGATAACGGAAAATGATAAGTTAACATCAAACGATGTGAATCCATCGTCTCAGTCTTGACACATTCTCCACGCTTATCCATTCCAAGGCCCAATACAGCACCCAGGTAGTCGTTAGAGAGCATGACATGGCAAACAACCCAAGGCTCTTCCACCATCTTGATGGTAGCAGGATCGGGATAGTGCACAGGATTGTCTAGTTCCTTAACAGTACCATCAGCCAAATGTACCCGATAGATCACGCTAGGGGCCGTGGAGAGCACTTCCAGGTCAAATTCTCGAATAAGACGTTCAAAAACAATCTCTAAATGTAGAAGCCCAAGGAACCCACAGCGGAAGCCAAAGCCCAATGCGGTGCTGCTTTCCTGTTCAAAATGCAGGGCGGAATCGTTCAGCTGTAGCTTAATCAAAGCATCTCGCAAGGCCTCAAAATCACTGGAATCTAGCGGATAGATACCTGCAAACACGACCGGTTGAATGATCTTAAAGCCAGGTAAAGGCGTGCTAACCGGATGCTTTTGCAAGGTGATGGTGTCACCGATTTTGACATCAGCGGTATTCTTAATGCCAGCCGTAAGATACCCTACTTCACCAGGGCGAAGGATGTCTACCTGACGCTCTTTAGGACTAAACACGCCGACTTCTAAAACTTCAAAGCTCTTCTCACTCGCCATCATACGTATGATCTCGCCCTTGCGGATCTCGCCACTGATTACGCGTACGTAGACCATTACACCACGATAGGTATCGTAATGCGAATCAAACACCAATGCGCGTAGGTGCTTATCTTCGGGCTCTGAAGGTGCTGGAATACCTGTCAGGATGCGTTCAAGAATATCTGCGCAACCTAGACCAGACTTCGCAGAGCAGCAAATAGCGTCTGATGCTTCAATACCGATGACTTCTTCTATCTGCTGACGCGTGCCCGCAATATCGGCTGAAGGTAAATCCACCTTGTTGATGACTGGAACGATATCTAAATTACGCTCCATAGCCAGCAATACATTGGCTAGACTCTGCGCTTGCACACCTTGAACGGCATCCACAACCAATAAAGCCCCTTCACAAGCGGCCAAAGAACGTGAAACCTCATAGGCGAAGTCAACATGCCCTGGAGTATCTATCAGGTTATACTGGTAGGTGACGCCATCCTTGGCAGTGTAGTACATGGTCACCGGATGTGCCTTAATGGTGATGCCTCTCTCGCGTTCCAAATCCATGTCGTCGAGCAACTGCTCTTGCATCTCGCGCTTGGCCACCGTCCCCGTTAGCTCCAGAAGGCGATCAGCAAGTGTTGACTTACCATGATCGATGTGAGCGATGATGGAGAAATTTCGAATCTTCTTAATATCGTACTGAAACATCTGTTTTATTCCAAAAGTCTGTTACTCAATAAATAAGGTAACCGAAAGCAGGAAAGAATTCAATCCTGTAGGCAACAAAGAAGATCGCCCTCAGCAATGACCACACTCACAACATTTTCCGTGCATTCGTTGGAGACGCTGAGAAAATTTTTATCTAGGACAGCATCACGCAAGTCCCATCTTAACCCGCTTGTCGTGACCCCTCTTACGGGGCCGCCAAGAGGAATCAATGACATCACCTGACCCACGCGACAAGGAATCTCTCCCTTACCGGCTATGGCAAATATTCTCTCGTGGTTGCCCTCTAAAACAACTCTTCCAGGGTAACGTCGCAACAAATGCAGATTCGCTAGTGTGTGATCTGTGCGCAGTCCTAAACCTCCAAATACAGTGACGACCCCCTCGTTATCAGCCATCACTTCTTTTAAAGCTAATTCCAAGTCTGTTTCATCTTTGTCTGGAGAGAAAATTCGCTGAAGAACATGCGGATATTGCTCCAACAATCCCGGAGCAACAGAATCAAAATCACCAATAATGAGATCAGGGAGAATGCCGAGACGATGACAATGATTTAGTCCCCCATCAACGGCGATGATTCTCTTAAATTGCTTAAGACGATGAGCGACTATGCTATCGTCCGACACGTTTCCATTAGCAACCAGAGCTGTTTCTTCGACAAATTCTTGCATGCTAATAGTAATAGAAACTATGCGGCCAAGATGACTCGAACATCCACCGGGTTGCCCCGACTAGAACCTGAATCTAGCGCGTCTACCAATTCCGCCATGGCCGCATGATAATGAGGAGTGAGTATACGCAATTGCCGCACGAACCACAACAATAAAAAGAGAGTGGGAGAAGGGAAAGGGAGGTAAGAAGGAAGAGGATTAGGAGTTAGGAGTTTTTACCGCCGAGGCGCCGAGATAGGAGAGAGAGGATTAGGGCTCTACAGAATCGTATTCCTGCGGGAACCCTTAGACTGGATTTTGTCCAGAGCCAGCAGTAACTGAACATTCTCTCCTAATCCTCTCTCTCCTATCTCGGCGTTCTCTGTGGTAAATTCCTAATCCTAATCCTCTTCTTTCCCTCTCCCTCTCTCGTCTACATCACACACCTCTCACCCTACCAGGCTTGACCGAGCTTGCGGAGTTCGCCCTGGGCATCAGTGTTTCCTTGTCGAGCAGCTTTTTGATACCATTGAATGGCATCAGGGATGCTCTGTGTGGGTGCACCTCCATATTGCAGCAAACGCGCTACATTATACTGTGCAAAGGGATAGCCCTTGTTGGCAGCTTGTAGGTACCAGTTGTAGGCCTGGGCTGGGTCTTTAGCCACCCCTTGGCCCATCTCATAGAGATAGCCCAGATTGTTCATGGCGCTAGGCTCTCCGCCAGCAGCAGCTTCCTGAAACATCGGTAACGCTTTGGCATAGTCTTGCGCTACACCCTGTCCCATCATATACATCCAACCAAGGTTCGCTAAACCCAATCCATAATGCTGATCAGCGGCCTTTTTGTACCACAAAGCGGCTTTGGTAAGATCTAGGGGCACTCCTTGACCATATTGATAAAACCATCCCAAGTTAGCCTCTGAGGGGGCATAGTCTTGGTCTGCACCTTTTTGATATAGCTCAACGGCCTTAGGGAAATTTTGAGTCACCCCACGACCAGTTTGATACATCCAAGCCAGATTATTCAAAGCTTGAACATATCCCTGATCAGCCGCCGCTTGGTATAGTTTCACTGCTTGCGCGGAATCCGCCGGGACACCGCGGCCGTTATCAAGCATCCATGCCAGGTTTGTCTGCCCTGTTGGGTTACCAGCATCTGCAGATTTACGATACCAATAAACGGCATCTGGGTCGCTGGCAGCAACGCCTAATCCGCGTTCATAAAGCCATCCCAAATTGGCAGCAGCAGCGGCATTACCTAAATCAGCCGCCTTACGAGACCATTTTGCCGCTACCTGATAATCGGCCGGCACGCCCGTCCCATTCGTATACATCCAACCCAGATTGGCCATGGCCGTAGGATCGCCGGCGTTGGCTCCTTTGGTGTACCACTGGAGAGCTTTTGAGAGGTCTTTGGGGACGCCCCAACCATTAAAGTACATCCAACCAACGCCATTCATGCCTGATGCCGAACCCAGGTCGGCGCTCTTCTGATAATTTTTGTAGGCGAGGTCATAGTTTTTATCGACACCCAAGCCATTTTCATAGAGATAGCCTAGGCGCTCTACGGCTTCCGCCTGACCTTGGTCCCCGGCGATGGTGTACCACTTGAAGGCTTCTTTGTAGTCAACCGGAGCACTGAGGCCATAGAAAGATTGCTCACCTTTAGTAAAAGCCTCATCCTTACCAAGAGTGGCAGGGGTTTTTTGCTGACTCTGAGCCTGTCCTTCCACGGCAGATTGTTGCTGAACCTGAGGTAGCTGCTGCGTAACACTCGGTGGTGTCTTGCTGGCATTGTTTGGTGCACTCGTCAGTGAGGAAACGGACAAAGTCATAGCCAAACCGAGGAACACCAGAGTCATCTTCTTCGAACTCTTGGACAAGTTCATACCCGACCCCCTTCTTCCTACTCAAGCTTCATTAGTCAACATAGCCTATAGGACTATTTTTCACCATTCGCCACTGCCTTGTCATAGCGATCCGAAATCACCTTCCAGTCTATATTGTTAAAGAAAGCATCAATATATTGAGCTCTCTCTAGTCCATAGTCCGGTAGGTAGGCATGTTCAAAAACATCCATTGTTAAGATAGGAGCGTTACCCGCTAGGTGGTTGAGGTTATGTTCGTTGATCCAACTATTGGTTAAACGTCCCGTCTCGCCATCGTAGTAGAGTATAGCCCAGCCAATTCCACGAATCATGCCAGTCGCTTCAAAATCTTTCTTCCAGTTCTCATAAGAACCATATTGTTGATCAATAGCTTTAGCGAGAGCGCTCTTCTTGGGGAACGTGCCATCTCCACCCAATCCACCAAAATAGTACTCATGCAACCGCATTCCATCAAATTCCCAACCATACATACGCTTCAGGCCGGCGTATTCCTGCGTTTTATCATTACCTGCTGCAGCGAGGTCGCGTAACTTTTGCGTTAAAATATTGGCATTCTTGACGTACCCTTCGTAAAGCTTGAAATGCATCGTCAAGGCCTTGTCAGAAAAGCCCTTCATTCCAAGAAGCTTCTTAAAGTCCTGAGCTTGAAACTCCGTAATGGGGTTCGCGGAATTATCTCGTGGATCAACAGCTGCGATCTTACCAGAACGTCCCTCTGGGTATTTTTTCAGCTGAGGTCTGTTGTCCGCTGCAAAAACCGCTCCCTGACTCATTAGTCCAAGACACAATAGGCTGTACGCCAGACGACGCATCATGATTCCCTCTCTTGTTTTTCATCAATATAACTCTCTTCGCTCGTAACTTTAGCTAGCAGCGTTCTATTGGAGCAAGAAATAATTATATATTAAGCATGCTTATGCAGCTTCTTAGCGACAGAGTCTACTATTGAGCCCACTAATCCGCGACTTTTATCATGATGTAACATCCGTACCATGGCTTCGCGCAGTGCTATACGCTCTGGCCCATCAGGAGCATCATCGGCTATGGCTGTGGCCCAGTCGCGGGCAGTCCAGTCTTTGGAAATGGCACTATAGTGCTCTTTAATAGCCGGAAACAAGACCGCGGCAGTCGAGGTATCTGCCAAGCCAGCCTTCTCCAGGGAACTCCAATGCTGTACTTCCTTCGTCAACTGAGCTAAGAGAGCCTCCTCAAAGTCATGACTTCGAATGCGATTCTTACCTAGTTGAAGATGGCGGAGGTTGCTGACTAGCAGATCGCCTCCATAAACAACGCCCATGCTGAATGTTCCCAAGACTGCCCCTACGATTACAAGAGGAAGCCCGCCTCCAGCGACCACCGAAGTCACCAAACCCGCCCCTGCGAAGCCATTGGCGACCAAATTCATTGTTTCGCCTGATGCACGAATAAATTCTGAAACAATCATTGTTTTGAGCTTCTGCTCGATATAAGGCGCCAATGTAGCATCCATATTGGCTAAGCCACTCTTAGCGACCAGCTTGGCCTGCACAATGCTAGCGACGTTCTCTAGGCCAGGCCGCTCGACAAGTGCCAGCAGACTGCTTAAATCTCGGTCAATCTGCACGCCATGCTGAACTTTAGCCTGCTTAAGAGCCTGTACCTGTTCTCTAGATAAATCCCCATTGATCAGCTTCGCCTCCGCCTCTCGGATTTCCTTCTGCGAACCCTTGATCGATTGATTTAATGCGACGACTTGATTCCTCAGCTTACTATTACTCTGGCCCTGAAATTCTGGCATCGACAAAATATTGTCTAAATGAAGAAGTTCCTGCTGGGCTACACCAAGCTCTCCTCTTTGAACTCCTTGCATAAATCGTCTGTCTTTCAGGGCTTGGCGGAGATTGTTTTTTACAGCCCAAAGGCCATCAATAGCCAAAAATGAACCCAGAGGTACGGTGATACCTGATGCGATATTTCCCACTATTGTCAGAAGAGGTGTGGCTGTGACTAGTGAAAGAGTCGTCGTCAGGAAAATGAGGCTGGAGACAATCGATGCCACAGAATAAGTCGCCCCTATCCCAGCCGATATTATACTCGCTGCATGCTCATGAAGATTTTCACTCTGGAGCTTCTGTCTTATAATGCACGCTCCATCGCTGATTACTTTACGGTCTTGGGGAGATAGAGTTCCTGTGCTTAGCTCATGTTCTGCTGCTTTCAGGAGTTTTTCGTACTCCCTTCGTCCCTGCACTCCACTTGCTAATTCTCTGGTCGCCTTTGCCAATTCCATCAAGTCCTCAGCTAAATCCATACTGGAGCCAACCGGATTAGCTGTGATTCCAGAGGCGCGTCCAGTCGCTTCAAGACGTTGAAAAGTCGTCGTTAGGCTGCTTAATCGTCTCCTTCCAGCATGCCAAATTCTAGCGGGTGCATTGCGCGACTTGTTCCGATAGGTCTTAATTTCATGGTCGATGTGAGCAATTTTGCTTTCTACTTCGCAAAGCTGCGTCGCCGCCTTCATCCGCATATAAATTGGAGCTTTGTGAGTGGTAAGCACAGCCTTTATCTGAGATCGTTCCTTCATCAAAACCTTTCGCGTGGCTTTAGCTACCTTGAGGTTTTGGCGAGCGATTGCTCGATCCGAAATACCCTTAATAGGAACCTGTACCGGTATGTTGACCCCTGCAGTCTCCCGCACTCCCTGCGCGTGACTGCTATCTTGCTTAGCGGAGACGGCTGCAACCGGCCCTTTTTTTAGCTTCGAAGCCGCCAATTTATCGCTAATCGGCCACTGCACATATCCATCATTGCGCGAACTGATTCGATTCTCCACTATTTCTCCCTCTATTCAAAAACAATATTCTAATCATATAAAACTATTATATCATTAATAATATAAAGCGATCATAATAATTCGAATAATAACAATCATGAAAATTTAATCTAAAATAACTATAAACACGTGGATAGTCTTGATAAAAAGTCTCGTTTTAAGTATTGTCTAGACTCATGACTTAAATCATTTATACAGGCTATCTAATGGATCTATTAAATATTAGCATTTATCTGAACCCAACAGCACCTCCGAAAGAACTAAGGCTAGGCGCTAGATCCAACAACGAAGGAAAAGACAGACTATCGAATCTATTGGAAGGGCGACAATATCTATATCCGGGTCCAGATCGAGACTGTCGCTTTACCCTTAATGGTCATGCCAGACAAGTGGTCAATCTTCTGCTTTTGCGGCCCGACATCACTTTTTTTGAGTACGTGGTGATTGGCGAAGAATATAATCCCATAAGATTTCGCGTCTCCCGCATGGCTCCTGGCGCACATGACTGGCAGCTTAGACCCAATCGCGATGCCAGGGTTCCCATAGGATCCATAGTAGAAACATCTGAGCGCCTGGAATCTCCCATCAGGTATGGTGAGAGGATATTCGTTCCCGAGCCCAATACTGTCGAAGGTTTTTTTGCGCTATCAAACATGACCTGCCTCCGCTACAACAGCGACATCTCTATATTTGTCTCGGTATTCACCAAACCACCAGCGGAACCGAATTAAACTATTTAATCATTACGTAAAAAAAGCTATAGGAAGTCAGCTAAGGCACATTGTTATGTAGGGGGGGGCCTGATGCTGGAGAGTACTTTGACACCGATAGAAGCGGAAGTTGCATCTTCGCCTTCATCGACAAGTATGACAACTCACCTATTTCGCTATAACCAGCACATCACCGAAGAGCGCAGTGGCATGCCTTTCGGAGAAGCCGTCGACGCTATCAACAATAACACCAATACCTGGATTCATCTGGTTGGGCGACTCAACGAAAGCCTGCTACAGCAACTCGCTCAAAAACTTGAAATCGATGCTCCATCGCTTCAAAGGCTGATCAGTAAAACGAAACGTTCCAGCTATGAAGTCATCGACAAGCATGTTGTCGTCGTTCTTCGTTTTATGCAATATAGCCCACGTTCCAAAAATCCGCGTGAACGCTCTCTGTTTGCTGTCTTAGATAAAGGCTATGTCATCACGATAACCGATCGCGAGGACAACTTCTTTGACCCCATTAGGCAGCGTATCCGCAATCCCAAAGGCCTATGCCGCCGCGCTGGCGCCGACTATCTCATGTATATGCTCATCGATACGGTTGTTGATCACTATTTTGTCTGGGTGGAAAAGTTGGATGTGCAGATCACTCAGATAGAAGGCAGCCTCATGAATGAGACCAACGGCAACGTAAACGGGCGTATTCATTCATTGAAGAAACAAACCGCCTATCTGCGGAAGTCCATGTGGCCACTGCGAGAGGTTGTTTATAGCCTCCAAAGCGCTGACTCGGGCCTGATCGGTCGTAATACCATCCCCCAGTTCGCCAAGGTCTATAACCAAGCCATACAGGTCATAGAAACGATCGAGACGCAGCGAGACATTCTGTCAGGTATGATGGATTGGCATCTGTCTCAGGTGAGCTATCGCTTAAATGAGATCATGAAGGTTCTGGCTGTAGTGTCGACCATTTTTGTACCTCTCACCTTCATCGTGGGCATCTACGGCATGAACTTCAAGCATATGCCAGAACTCGAATGGGAGGGTGGATATCTCCTAGTGTGGTCTTCTATGCTGTTAATCGCTTCTGCAATGGTCTACTACTTCCGCCGCCGCCGCTGGATCTAGGAGGATCTAGGAGGATTGGATGGCAAAATATGGTTCGTGGGACTTTTTAGGAGTAACACGGATGCACACGGATCTAGGAGGATTTAGGAGGATTGGATGGCAAAATATGGTTCGTGGGACTTTTTAGGAGCAACACGGATGCACACGGATCTAGGAGGATTTAGGAGGATTGGATGGCAAAATATGGTTCGTGGGATTTTTTAGGAGTAACACGGATGCACACGGATCTAGGAGGATTGGATGGCAAAATATGGTTCGTGGGATTTTTTAGGAGTAACACGGATTGTGTTCATTCCATCTTAAAAACCAATTTTATTGTTTTAGATTGACGAACGGTATTTGCTCTCCTATCCTCCTAGATCCGTGTGCATCCGTGTTACTCCTAAAAAGCTGAACGAACCGTATCTGCTCTCCTATCCTCCTAAATCCTCCTAGATCCGTGTGCATCCGTGTTACTCCTAAAAAGTTGAACGAACCGTATCTGCTCTCCCATCCTCCTAGATCCTCCTAGATCCGTGTGCATCCATGGCTACTCGTAGAGCAGCCTCAATCGTCGTCATACTGACGTTTGAGTGTTTCCACCACTGAAGCATCCGCTAACGTCGTCACATCACCTAAAACTCTTCCTTCAGCAACATCGCGCAGCAGACGTCGCATGATCTTGCCACTGCGTGTCTTAGGAAGGTCCGGAGCAAACAAAATTCTCTGCGGCTTGGCGATAGGTCCGATGACATCTCCTACATGGCGTCGGAGCTCCTCTTCCATAGGGATATTCGCCGGATGCCCCTCCTTAAGCGTTACGAAGGCAACAATGGCCTGTCCTCTCACTTCATCAGCAACGGCGACAACAGCGGCTTCCGCCACTGCCTGATGAGAGACAAGGGCACTTTCAATCTCCATGCTACCAAGACGATGTCCAGAGACATTCAGCACATCATCGACACGGCCAAGCATCCATAGATAACCATCGTCGTCGATCTTAACACCATCGCCGGTGAAGTAAGTGTGAGAATTCCACTTAGTCCAATAGGTCTCTTCATATCTTTTAGGATCACCCCACAAGCCACGCAGCATAGAGGGAATGGGATAGGTCAAAGCCAAGTAACCACCGCCGATGGCAATGTTCTGTCCATGATCCGTCAGGACAGCAGCCTCCATGCCAGGTAAAGGCTTGGTTGCCGACCCGGGCTTGGTAGAAATGACTCCTGGCAAAGGTGCGATCACGATACAACCGGTCTCCGTCTGCCACCAAGTGTCGACAATGGGACACTGATTTCCACCGATATGCTGGTGATACCATATCCAGGCCTCGGGATTGATAGGCTCTCCAACGGTACCTAGCAGCCGCAATGTCGACAGATTACACCCTTGAGGCCATTCAGGCCCCCACTTCATAAATGTGCGAATCGCTGTAGGAGTGGTGTAGAGGATCGTGACACCATACTTTTCGACAATACGCCAAAAGCGATCTTTCTCCGGCCAATCTGGAGCACCCTCATAGATTACCTGTGAGGCTCCGTTAGCCAAAGGTCCATAGACCACATAACTATGTCCCGTCACCCAGCCGACATCTGCTGTGCACCAGTACACATCTGCAGGCTTGAGGTCGAACACCCACTTAAATGTATTAGCGACCCCAACAAGGTAGCCTCCGGTACTATGCATGATCCCCTTTGGCTTTCCAGTTGTGCCAGAGGTGTATAGGATATATAAAATATCTTCAGCGTCCATGGGCTCTGGAGCACAATAGGCTTCAGCATGATTCATCAGGTCATGATACCAATGGTCTCTCCCCTCTATGAAGTCCACATCAGCACCTGTGCGACGCACAATGATGACATTCTGTACTCCAGGGCAGTCCTTGAGAGCTTTGTCTGAAGTTTGCTTTAAGGCGATGGTATTTCCCCGGCGATAGCCCCCATCGGCAGTTATTAAGAGCTTAACCTGAGCGTCAATGATGCGGTCTCTTAGGGAATCGGCTGAGAAACCTCCAAACACGACAGTATGAATAGCACCAATGCGTGAGCAGGCAAGCATGGCGATGATGGCCTCTGGCATCATTGGCAGGTAAATGGCTACGCGGTCGCCCTTTTGAATTCCCTTACCCTTCAGCACATTAGCAAACTTGTTAACCTCACGATAAAGATCCCAATAGGTGAGGGTGCGTTGCTCTCCAGGCTCTCCTTCCCACGTGATGGCTGCTTTATTACGGGTAGCCGTATGGATATGCCTATCCAGGCAGTTGTAACTCACGTTAAGCTTGCCACCCACAAACCACTGATAGGTGGGCGGTGTCCAGCTAAACACTTGATCCCATGGCTTGAACCAATCCAGACTTCGGGCACATTCAGCCCAAAATGCTTCGCGATCCACTCGGCCTTTTTCATACAAAGAGTGATCGCAAACCACTGCCTGCGCTGTAAAAGCCGCTGACGGCTTAAAAAGACGCTCTTCTTTTAACAACACATCAACTGTACACTTGCCTGGATCCACTGTCATGGCTCACCCTGCCTTTATGTAAAACATGAAGGCCAACAGAATAACGTAAGCCTATAATGAGAGAAATAGGAATTTCTATTCTTGCGTTATTATTTTTGGTTAAAAATGCCCAATTTGGTCCATTAATGTCCATATGAGGTAATTGCAGAAGTATTTGGGCTCTCATGGATCGATTCTTTGAAAAAAAAATCACTTTTTTTTGTGAGAAGGCGATTCTGGAGAGCTTCAGTGGTATGGCACTATCCAGTCTGGAAAGACAGGCTTTTCTCCCTTCCCAGGCCCGAAGGGTCGATATTGCAACAGGCCATGGCATCGCCATGGTATATGCCAGGAAGGGATTTCGCAGTCTGAAGGACTGCTGCAAGACGCCAGTTTACAAACACCATTTATGCATGCGCTTTATGGCAGTCCTTCAGACTGCGAAACACGTTTTGGCATATACCATGGCGATGCCATGGCCTGTTGCAATATCGACCCTTCGGGCCTGGAAAGCGATAAAAGCCGGTCTCTCCAGACTAGATAGTGCCATGCCATTTGAGCTCTCCAGAATCGCCTTCTCGTAAAAAAAGGTAACCTTTTTTCCTAAGAATCGATCCTTCAAAGGCTCAAATAGTTTTGCAATTACCTCAAATGGACAGTAATGGACAAAAATGGACGTTAATGGACAAAAATCCCAATGCTCTCATTAAAATAACCCAGATTGAATAGCTTAGTTATTGACCATTAGGCACTAAATGCGTTACTTTTAGAAGCTTAACAAAGGTAATCAATGGATATTCCGCTCCTGCCAGATGTAGCGAAAATTTTCGGCCTATCCATCGCTGTCCTACTCGTCTGTGCACGCCTAAAAATTCCGGCCGTGGTCGGTCTTCTCATCACTGGGGTCCTGTGTGGTCCACATGGCTTGGGAATGGTCAAAGGTATTCACGAAGTAGAAGTCATGGCCGAAGTAGGCGTCGTCTTGCTGTTGTTTACCATTGGTCTAGAATTCTCGCTAACCAAGCTCATGCGCATTAAACAGCTTGTATTGGTGGGTGGATTCTTTCAGGTGGCTGTTACGGTTCTGATCATTGCGGCCCTATCGTCTATCTTGGGTTTTAACCCGGGCAGCTCAATTTTCTTTGGATTCCTCATCGCTTTGAGCAGCACAGCAATCGTATTGCGCATTTTGCAGGAAAAGGCCCAGATGGGCACCCCGCACGGACAAGGCATCCTCGGCATCTTAATCTTTCAAGATATCGCCGTAGTACCTATGATGCTGGTGACTCCCTTCCTAGCAGGAGGAGATGCTGACACCCTCTTCATCGTTCTAAACCTCGGCAAGGGTATTCTTATTCTGATCGGCGTCTTCATGCTCGCTCAGTGGGGCGTCCCGCACTTGCTATTTCAGATTGCTAAAACGCGCAATAACCAGCTCTTTATTCTATCGGTACTGTTTATCTGTATATCGGTAGCCTGGGTCACCAACAGTCAGGGTCTTTCGTTAGCTTTAGGAGCCTTCTTAGCTGGCCTCATCATCGCCGAATCGGAGTACGCTAGCCATGCTGTAGGACATATCCTACCCTTCCAGCAGGTGTTTACGAGCTTCTTTTTTGTATCCATCGGCATGCTGTTCGATGTTGGCTTCTTGATGGCTAATCCTGTCACCACCTTATTGGCAACGGCTCTTGTGATTTTCGTGAAGCTCTTTGCCGCCAGTGCAGTCATTTCTCTGATGGGCTATCCTCTCCGCACCGCACTCCTCACCGGCATTGGCGTGGCACAGGTGGGAGAATTTGCCTTCATCCTATCGGCCAATGGAATGTCCTATAACCTGATGTCTCCAGAAAACTATCAGCTATTTCTGGCTGTATCGCTGCTGACAATGGCCCTAACACCCCCGATGATCGCTATCGGCCCTGCGCTGGTTAATCGCATTACCAGGTGGCGTTGGCCTCACAAAATCCTTACGGGCCGAAAAGAGCTCGAAGCTCCCCCTGCACAGCACTTTAAAAATCATATCGTCATCATCGGCTACGGCATCTGTGGTCGTAATCTTGCTTGGGCTGCCCGCCTGTCGGGTATTCCCTATGTTATCCTGGATGTTAATCCTGATACTGTTCGACGTGAACGTAAACTGGGCGAACCGATTTTCTTCGGCGATGCCACTCATGAGCCAGTCCTAGAGCAGGTGAATATCCACCAAGCGCGTGTCGTCGCCATCGCTATTAATGACCCTGTGGCTGCCCGACGCATGGTCGAAGTCATCCGCGGCGAAAGCCCTAGAGCCTACATTGTCACCCGCACACGTTATCTGCACGAGCTACAACCTATTAGAGATCTAGGTGCCGACGACGTCATTGCCGAAGAGTTTGAAACTTCTATCGAAATCTTCACCCGAGTCCTTCAGAAATACTTGGTCCCTGTCGACGACATCGAACGCTTCACCGCCGAGGTTCGCTCCCATGGCTACCAAGGTCTTCGAACGCTTTCAGAATCAAAATCCACCCTGTCCGACTTAAAAATACAACTTACTGATATGGAAATCGGCGCCTATCGCCTTCCCGAGGGATCTCCCATGGAAGAGATGACGCTGGAGGAAAGTGGCATCAGACGTGCCTTCGGTGTGACGGTACTGGTCATCCGTCGCGGCACCTTGACATTATCTAATCCGTTACCCTCGACGAAATTGGCTGCCCATGACGTTCTAGTCGTCTTTGGAGAACCGGAACAACTGTCCAAGTTTTCAGCTCTCTTTAAACCTGGAGCCGTGCCAGCCTCTGTATAAGAAAAACTTTTTAATTACTTTAAGACAACTATGATAGAAGAAGGACTTTACTCATGGAACAACTCAAAGCATTGGCTAACGCTAACCACGCCGACTGGCGCATGATCAATGGTGAACCCACTGTGGGGCCTAAGCGATGGATCGGTGGAAGTATCAGCGATTGGCTCTGGGGCGTGACAAGCCCTAAGCGAATTCTTCCTACGGTCAGCCAAAAGGTCAATTTGATTGATTATGTCCAATTTAGCGATGTCAAAGATCTAACATCCCTCCGCGATCGTGTTAAGAGCCTGCACAGCTTCTACAATACCCAAGTGACCTTTGTAGGAAGCTTTTTAGGCGGCTGGGGTGACATCAAGAATAACTCTGAGTGTCTCGTCAACGTCATTAATGAAAGACTTTTCTGCCTTTTTGCCAATATTCAATTCAATCCTAATGACCTCCACATCGATCAACACCCACTAGTAGATCGCATCTACACTATGCTGACCAATCCTAATCCTAGCCGAAAAGACATTCAAGACTTGGAAGACCTTCTGACAGACGAATTGAATTATAACGAGGCTCTCGATGCATTCTATAAGGCTTTCGCCGATCTAGACTACCCAGCAGCACAATTGTGTTATGCTGAGCGGTTGCAGCTCCAGGGCCAACGTGAGCTGCAGGACTCACAGCAGAACCTATTCAACGTTGGGGTGTACGTTCCTTCCGTCCTTAAACATCTTCCTCATCAGTATGGCCAAGCCCTAGCGTATTATGCCCAGGCCGCAAATGCTGGAAGCTCTATTGCCCGCACCATTCTAGAGGATCTGTACGTTGACGATGTACTGGGTCTATTCGGACTAAATCCAGAGTCGCAGTATCAGTATGCTGATCAATTCTCAGCTTGGTCTGACAAGTTCAGCGAAAAAAAGGCTTATCACTTGATTTTTGGTCCAGGAGTAGAGCAAGACCTGCCACAGGCATATGCTGTCGCGACAGGCTTGGTTGCTAAACATCAAAACAACAAAGCCAAAGCGGTATTTGCAGAACGCTTAAGCACCCTATCCGAGGTTCTTCAAAAGCCTGCTAGCGAAATCACTATGGACACTATTCGTTCCTACATGGAATGCCTCGAAGTTTTGTTTCCAGATGAGAACAACTTCATTCAGGCTAATGAGAAGCTTGCTCTAGGAGGGTCGGTACTGGCCAGTTATGCAAAATATAAGCTAAGTGGCCATGAACCCTCCTTGGAGGAAGCTGCAAACTCCGGTATGGCCTTTGCTTGTTACGATTTTGCTCGTATAGAAGAATTAAATCGACATTTCACTGAGGCCTATGCTTGGGCTCAAAAAGCCTTCGGTCTTGGCCATGAGCGTGGTCACTTGATCATGGCAGAGCTTATCTTGAAAGCCCATCACTTCCCTGACGATAACCATGCCGATTGGACCAATCATGCCCTAGAATGGTTCCAGCAATTGATCGACTCTCCCAATAAGGAAACCCGCACTCTCGCTGAAGCATCCCTCGCACAACTAGGCCATGGAGCCATAGACAGGCAAATCTCCGATGTATCCCAGCTTGTACAGCACTCCTGTCAACTTGAAAACCACGACGACCCGCAGGCAATCGTCAAAAATCGCTGTATGATCGGCTACATGTTTGAACAGGGTATCGTCGTTGCTCTGGATGAAGCTCAAGCCGCCAACTATCACGCAGATATGGCCGCTGTTTTCGAAAATCAGGGCATCAAATACGAAAAGTACAAAGACTTCAACGCTGCTCTGTGGCTCTACAAGCAAGCAGCTGAAAAAGGTAGTGAACATAGCGCCTTACGTGCCAGCAAGATCATAGGACTAGAATTAGTCGAGGATGCTGACCCAAAGAAAGCACTCGACCTGCTAGAGCAAACTCATTTGATGCACGGATATGGCCAAAGAGCTGAGCTTGCACTTCGCGCTAACAATGATGTGCACACCGAAGAGTCTTTGAAGGACCTCGCTCAGGCTGCCAAATCAGGGCATTACCTGTCCATCCTACGCGTGTTAGCTCACCGTAAAACCACCGGCACACAGCTCAAGGAGATCACTGCCGAAGAATATTCTCAATGGCGCATGCTGCCCATGTACTTTTGGGATCGCCTGAAGGATAGAAACCAAAACATCACCTTAGATCGTCAAACTCCTTTAGCCTCCTACGAGGGCTTGGAGGAATTGCTTGCCGCATCTTCACTGTGGTCCACCCCCTACTTCCGCGAACCTCTTCAAGAACTTATTGATGCTTATGTCAACTACGATGCGAATTCGCAAACCTACGGGAACTTTCCGGATCGTGATCGACAGATGGATCGGCTGAAGATGATCAAACGACTCATAGATACAGCACCAAAACCAGAGGAAGCCTATAAGTTGGCTACACAGGCAATTTTTGGTGATACTGAGCTCACAGATTCTCAGCACGACGCCTTGAATTTGTTGCTGCAGAAAGCGGCGGATACTCTAATAAGTTAAACGGTCATCAACATGCATAACAGTCAACCAGAGTGGGTATCAGGTGATCCAGCGACGGTCGAAAGACTCCGCCGCCGCTACAATCTCCTGAGAGAGCTTCTGGTTGAACTACGGGGAAAGTGGGCGGAAACCAATCCTGAACTGGATAGGACCGCCCCACCCGCTGAAGTCTACCTGGAAGCTCTTGAGAAGGAGACAGCCATCAAAGACCTGCAGGGTATGACCTCCTTTGTTGACAAAGAGCTAAAGAAAGCGCTGCTTGATCTGCAGCCTGACCACCCCGTCAAGCTTGCCCTAAAGCAGCAGTACCGCGATGCGGTCGCGACCCTCATGCCCGTTGTTGCCGATAGGATTGCCAAAGGGGAATCGTTGATACCCCACATGGCCTTCCTAGCCGTCGAACGGCGTCGTATCGCCGAAGAGGTCTGTGACCTTCCCAGCAAATACTTTGGGGAACCCCGAGAAAATTTGCGCTCTCGCCTTGAGCGAACAGTCTTCACGGTCAAAGGTCGGTTTCGTGCCTATCTGGATAGGGTCGTCCCCTTGGTTCCGGTAGGATCTAAAGAATTTATCCTTCCTAACACCTTCGACCGTTTTGTCGGATGGTCCCTAGCACCCAAAATAGATGGCATTACCCTCTGGGCAAATATGAAAGGCCATCGAATCCCTCTTAGCACCTATCTGGTCCTTCGTGAAGCTCCAGACGATGTTGGGTTGGAGTGGCTCTTCTGGGATGAAGACAACGACTGGCCAGCCGCAGACATTATTCATACGGATGAGAAGCTGATTCATTTTGTGCGAGACTTTTGCAGTGACCTCTTTAACAATATCCAAGAGAAAAAGCTCCAGGGCGATGACCTCATCGATGCAGCCGCTGAGCTACAATGGTACCTAGCTCATGGTATGTTCTATAAGCGCGGTAGCGCAGCCATCGCTGAGTGGGTGATCACCGGGCTTTTCTTGTCCAAAGGCATACGCATCGTATGGTCAAAGCAGCCCGACCTCGAAGCACTCATGTGCATGAATCCTGAGCTCTTTATTTCTCGATATCGTGAATTCACTCAGTGGAGATAGCGGAGTCAGGAGAGGAAAGGGAGAGGAATTAGGATTAGGAATTTTACCGCAGAGAACGCAGAGACGCAGAGATAGGAGAGGAGAAGAAGAAATTTGTGTTTTTATTTTGTTTTTTTGATTTATTTTTGTGTTTTTAATTTAAAAAATGTCCATTTAGTCCAATCAGTCCAGTTCGTCCAAAAAGTCCATTTATTCATAGGACAAAAAAATGGACTTATTGGACAAATTGGACTGATTGGACTGATTGGACTAAATGGACATTTTTTAAATTAAAAACACAAAAATAAATCAAAAAAAACAAAATATTATTCAAAAACACAAATTTTCCCTTCTTCCTCTCCTCTCTCTCCTATCTCTGCGTCTCTGCGTTCTCTGCGGTAAAATTCCTAATCCTAATCTCTCTCCTCCCCTCTCTGCCCCTCCCCCCCCCCCCTCTCTGTCCTCCTCTTTCTCTAAATCAAGCGAACTTGTATGCTAGCAGTCTCAAACAGAGGAGCGTCTATGAAACTGACAAAGTTTAACCGCAAGGACTGCCTGGACGCTCGTGGCCTCGTTATTGTGATAGACGTCATCCGCGCCTTCACCACTTCGGCATATGCCTTTGCTTCAGGTGCCGAGAGAATCATTCTTGTCAGCAGCGTCGACGAGGCCTTCAGACTTCGCGAAAAGAATCCCCATTACCTGCTGATGGGAGAAGTTAACGGGTATATGGTCGAAGGCTTTGACTTCGGCAACTCCCCCAGGCAGTTTCAGGGTGCTGACCTCACAGGTAGGACTCTCGTGCAACGCACCTCATCAGGCACTCAAGGTGTTGTTGCAGCAGTCAATGCCGGACATATCCTTACGGGCAGCTTCGTGATCGCTCAGGCCACTTTAGACCGCATCCGTAACCTCAAGCCCGAACAGGTCAGCTTTATCATCACAGGACAACATGATGGCAGCGAAGACTTAGCCTTTGCTGAATACCTGGAAGCGTGCCTGCTCGGACATGCTCCGGATCCCAGTCACTACCTCCAAAAAGTCAAAGATTCGCCAGGGGCTAGTCGATCGCTGGCCAACCCTCATGACCACTGCTGTTCGCAAGATGACCTTCACGAGGTGCTGCGCCTGGATCACTATGCTTTTGCCACCGAGGTGCTGAGAGAGCGAGAAGGCTTAACCATGCGGCCAGTATGGGCAACGGGTGAACGCTGGAGGCATACCGACCAACCCACTTGGAGATAGTTCTGTGGATGCTTTGTGGCTCACCTTTTGTTATTCTTGGATGCTAGCCTTGGCCTATTTCCTCTACGATGGCGCCTCTTCTAGCGACAACAATCTCATTTTTGGCGTCGCTTTTATGTGGATTCCAGGGCTCATCGCCTTGTACTGTGCTCGCAAGAACGGCAAGCCCATTCCATTTAAGACAACGTTAAATAGAGAAGTCGTCAAGGCTGCCCTATGGCCAATCGGCATCGTTGCTTTGACGGTGCTGATCTGCCTGCCTTTTGGGGATTTTGTGGGCTTTGGACATTACCGCAGCCAGCTCCCCTTCTTTCAAACCATCTCCGAGCCTTTTTATAGCCTGCTAATGTCAGGCCTACTGATCGTCACAGCAGTAACAGCAGGTTGTACCATCAACCTGCTGGCAGCGTTGGGCGAAGAACTCCTGTGGCGTGGATATCTGTTCGATTATTGGAAGGACGTCACACCTCGTCGCCGCGACCTCTACATCGGCTTTTTCTGGGGTTTATGGCATGCTCCAGCAATCTTGATGGGCCACAACTATCCAGGCTGGCCTTTAGAAGGTGTGTTTGTCATGATTCTCTTTACCATCGCTCTCTCGCCAATGTTAGGTTATCTTCGCGAACGCTCCGGATCTGTCTTAGTCCCCGCAATCTTCCATGGCACGCTGAATGCCGCGGGTCCTCTTGTCTTTTTCTTGTTTCAGAATCCGCAGGTCCTCATCGTCAATGTTGCTGGCCTTGCCGGTATTGTGGCCATTGTGATTTGGCAAGTCGCTTTGACACCGCTCCGAGCCCAACTTCGTTACGTAAACAGTCATGGCTGATACGAAAGATCCGACCCAAAATAGCTATGATACTACCGCCAGTGAATACGCTGCACAAACCGCTGCCTTACACCCAGCCGAATACGCGGAGGCCTTTTTAGCCCGCATTCCTCCTAAGGGTACCATCTTGGATCTCGGCTGTGGCCCAGGACGCGATGCCCGGGTTTTTTCCGAACGCGGCTACAACGTAACGGGTGTCGATATCTCCCCGGAAATGGTTCGCTTGGCCAGTCAAGCAGCTCCTAGCGCGCATTTTTATGTTATGAATATGACAGCATTGGCCTTCCCTCCTCATTTTTTCGATGGTATTTGGGCAGGAGCTTCTCTACTCCATCTCCCCAAAAAGCTGATCCCACAAGTCCTTCATCAGTTAAAGACTCTTCTTAAGCCCTCCGGAACTCTCTACTTATCGGTTAAGGAGGGTGTAGGAGAACAAATGGTGTCTGACATCAGATATGGCGGATGTCCTAAGTTCTGGTCTTATTTCCAACAAGAAGAGCTTCATGGCTTACTCATTCAAGCTGGCTTTCAGGTTATAGACATCAGCTATGAACCCAAGCTTCCAAATACATACGAAAGCCACCCAATCATTCGTGTGTTTGCACAGTATCGAACATACTAACAGAAAACTTGACGTTTCCTTTTTAGCTGTATCTCACATTAGCCAGCTTACGTTTAAATATCAGTTAAAGGTCTTATTTAGATGTTGTACGTAATAGCTAACCAGTGTATGCTTTACTGTTAAAACCACCTAATTTTAAGGAGATCTAATGGATAGCATACGATCATTTGTTTCAGGCGTTAAACAACAGAGCCTATCAACCCTTGAAAATTGTGCAACAGTCACCGGACTCAGTGCCTTTGGAGGCGCTTTGAACGGTATTGTCTGGCGAATTGCTGATGACATTGCACCTACCAAAATTATCCAAACAATCTGTCAAGCACCTCAAGGAATGCCTGCAGTCAGGCAGATATTTGCCACCCCACTAGAATATGTGCTACCAGGTGTTTTATTTACCGGCGTCAGGACAGTATGGGATCTTTGCAAATCTGCTACAACACCCAATCAAAGAGAAGCCGGCAAAGAATTGACTAAGGCTGCGGTGTTTGGGGTAATGCCAACGCTGCTCGATGCAACAGGCGTCATGCCCTCATGGCTTACTGGCGAGCTGGCCGACGGGGTCCTATACGGGGCTGCTGCTGAAGCTGCAGTACAGTGCGCAAAACATAAGGGTTTCGGCGGCTCAGCTAAAGTCGCATCAGTTGGTATAGCCCTGGGCTTGGGATTGCCCTATGTAGGATATTTCGCCGGTAAAGCTGCTAACTGCGAGACCGAGGCCACCGTATGGAATGAAATTGGTGGCGCTGTAGCAGCTACAGGTCTTACCTCAGTCGTTAGCAACTTCGCGGTAAAATGCCTTTACCCACCTGAGACCCCCCCCAAGGAACAAGAGGGTGTGAACCTGTCTGTGAATACCTTGTTGGTGGAAGACAACCAAATCATTAATAACCTTGCCGATGAGGTCAATGATGATGGCGATAGTTATGGCGATGAGGTCAATAGTGATGACGATGATCAAGGGGCTTTGGATGATCAAGGGGCTTTGAATGTCTCGTTGGTCAATAAGGAAAACAACCAAATCATTAATGACCCTGTCGGTGATGACGATAGTGATGACGATAGTGATGAAGATGAAAAAGATGGGGTGGTGAGCCAACTTTATCACAACCTAAAAGAACAGTGCGTAATACTTTAAGCTTATTTGAATAAAGTATAGACACACACTGAGTTTTCAGTTTGTGAGTTCTCCGACCACGAAGGTTGCATGCAACCTTCGTGGTCTTGTCGTTTATGGCCTTGGAACTGACAACTTTGTTGGAGGATGTGTGTCGCATTTGGATGGACTAAAGGAGGCAATTGCAAAATTATTTGAGCCCTTGAGAATCGATTCTCGGATAAAAAGGTGATCTTTTTTCCCGAAAAGACGATTCTGCCACTATCCGGTCTGGAGACACAGATTTTCACCCCTTCCCAGGCCCGAAGGGTCGATATTGCAACAGGCCATGGCATCGCCACATAGGCCTCAACGTAAGCCTAACAATCATCAATCTGCGCGTAGCATTTTAGAGCAACCGCCTGCGTCGCCAATATCCGAAAGTGATGAGGCTTCCTATGTGGCGCAGTCATTCCATGACATGGAATGACTGCGCCACAGAGGGATTGTTTCGCATGAGGTTGTCTGGGTGAAGGTCCATCTCGCAGTCATGGAATGACTGCGCCACAGAGGAAATTGCGCCAGCCAACCTTTTGAGTTGCCTAAAAAGCCTTAAAGCATTGAAAGATAAGCCCAAAGGGCTTGTTAGGTTGAGGCCTATGGAGCCTTAATAGATAGTGATGCAGTACATTCAACAAACCTCAGTCTTTCAAAGTAGCGGAATCTGTTACGTAAAATTTTTTTTTCATTTACACATACTAACTAATATTGTATGCTCTATTTTTAAACCACTAATTTTAAGGACATCTATATGGAAAGTATAAAATCACTTGCTTCAGGATTTAAACAACAATGCACAACAACTGCACAAAATTGCTTTACTGGCATTGGGTTCAGCGCCATAGGAGGAGCTGTAAATGGCCTGGTATGGCGAATTGCTGATGACATTGCACCTACCAAAATTATCCAAACAATCTGTCAAGCACCTCAAGGAATGCCTGCAGTCAGGCAGATATTTGCCACCCCACTAGAATATGTGCTACCAGGTGTTTTATTTACCGGCGTCAGGACAGTATGGGATCTTTGCAAATCTGCTACAACACCCAATCAAAGAGAAGCCGGCAAAGAATTGACTAAGGCTGCGGTGTTTGGGGTAATGCCAACGCTGCTCGATGCAACAGGCGTCATGCCCTCATGGCTTACTGGCGAGCTGGCCGACGGGGTCCTATACGGGGCTGCTGCTGAAGCTGCAGTACAGTGCGCAAAACATAAGGGTTTCGGCGGCTCAGCTAAAGTCGCATCAGTTGGTATAGCCCTGGGCTTGGGATTGCCCTATGTAGGATATTTCGCCGGTAAAGCTGCTAACTGCGAGACCGAGGCCACCGTATGGAATGAAATTGGTGGCGCTGTAGCAGCTACAGGTCTTACCTCAGTCGTTAGCAACTTCGCGGTAAAATGCCTTTACCCACCTGAGACCCCCCCCAAGGAACAAGAGGGTGTGAACCTGTCTGTGAATACCTTGTTGGTGGAAGACAACCAAATCATTAATAACCTTGCCGATGAGGTCAATGATGATGGCGATAGTTATGGCGATGAGGTCAATAGTGATGACGATGATCAAGGGGCTTTGGATGATCAAGGGGCTTTGAATGTCTCGTTGGTCAATAAGGAAAGCAACCAAATCATTAATATCCCTGACTATAGTGATGACGATGAAAAAGGTGGGGCGAGCCAATTTTATCAAAACCTAAAAGAACATCGATTCTCGGATAAAAAGGTGATCTTTTTTATCCCGAAAAGACTATTCCAGAGAGCTCAGATGGTATGCCACTATCCGGGTCTGGAGACACAGATTTCACCCCTTCCCAGGCCCGAAGGGTCGATATTGCAACAGGCCATGGCATCACCACATAGGCCTCAACGTAAGCCTAACAATCATCAATCTGCGCGTAGCATTTTAGAGCAACCGCCTGCGTCGCCAATATCCGAAAGTGATGAGGCTTCCTATGTGGCGCAGTCATTCCATGACATGGAATGACTGCGCCACAGAGGGATTGTTTCGCATGAGGTTGTCTGGGTGAAGGTCCATCTCGCAGTCATGGAATGACTGCGCCACAGAGGAAATTGCGCCAGCCAACCTTTTGAGTTGCCTAAAAAGCCTTAAAGCATTGAAAGATAAGCCCAAAGGGCTTGTTAGGTTGAGGCCTATGGAGCCTTAATAGATAGTGATGCAGTACATTCAACAAACCTCAGTCTTTCAAAGTAGCGGAATCTGTTACGTAAATTTTTTTTTCATTTACACATACTAACTAATATTGTATGCTCTATTTTTAAACCACTAATTTTAAGGACATCTATATGGAAAGTATAAAATCACTTGCTTCAGGATTTAAACAACAATGCACAACAACTGCACAAAATTGCTTTACTGGCATTGGGTTCAGCGCCATAGGAGGAGCTGTAAATGGCCTGGTATGGCGAATTGCTGATAACACCAGTCCTTCTACAATTCTCCAACCATTCTGCAAAGTGAGTGTAGGAATGGATGCTGCTAAGCGTGTCATAGCAAATCCTGTAGAATATCTATTACCCGGTTTCCTATTTACTGGCGTCCAGGCTGTGTGGAACCTATGCATGGTACCAGCTCCAAAAGGCAACGTAAGAGAACTTTGCCAAGACCTGACTACTGCGGCAGTCTTTTGTGCCATGCCATCAGTTCTTGAGGGTGTGGGAGCCCCTTCGTCGTTCACTAGTGAGCTCGCCAATGAATTTCTCTCTGGGGTTGCAATCACGTCTTCAATAAGGGTCATGGGGCATGCAGCAATAAAAATCATAGGATATGCAGGATTCGTCGGTCCTCTTTCTCAAGTTGCATCATCCGCCGTTACCGCTGCCGTTGGACTGTCCCACGTAGGGTATTTCGCTGGCAGAGCGGCTGATTGTCAAACCCAAGACGCCATCTTTACCGAGATCGTTGGTGCTGTAGCAGCCACAGGCATTACCTCCGTCGCTAATAAATATGCCGTTGACATTAGTGACCGCGTCGTAAAATATTTTCATTCTACCAAAATTAACAATAACCCTACAGAAATAGAGTTCGATTTTGACTCCCTGTTTGAAACACCTAATTATGTAACACTGACTATGAACGCGGACGGTAAACCGACATGGACGACTGGAAAGTTTGGAAAACAAGAACAAGAAAAGCTACCTGAGGACTTCATTGTTCTAGAAAATATAGAAATACCGGAAACGCTCAAAACACCCGGTTATTCCCTATTCATGCAAACAGATAAGGCGGGCAGTTTTCAAATATTTCTTAATACTCCAGAACAGTCTAATTTATCTTTCGATCGTGGATTAAATCCATTCACTGATGCTATTTATTCGCGGATAGTAAATCCGTTTGATTACTTTGCCAAATCCCCATCTTTTATAACTTTATCCGTTACAAATAATGAAGCCATTTGGCAATACAGTAACGGTGAAGACTTTCAACCACTTCCTCAACGCGCCATTCCTGAGATAGAAGAGCTTACTCAACCTTGGTGGCTTGATAACGAGAGCCATCTATGCATACAACTAGATGAAAATAACGAATATGTATTCTTTATTAATAAAATATTCACTAATGACGAAGTAATTTATCTAGATGCAGAAAAAAACGAAATCTGCCGAGAATTGTTGGCAGTAATAAATCCAACTACCAGCGATGACGAGGACACTTCAGACATCGACTCCTGCGACGATAATGATAGCGAAGGCGACAGCAATTTCACCGATGCTGACAACAAGCATAACCCTTCACATAATCTCAATAATATTGAGTCTAATGATAGTCAATTCGACCCTGCTTCGATTCCAGGGCGATCGCATCTTAATTTCCTTGACTAACGAGTCGAAACAGGAACTCAGCCGACATTTTCATCTTGTTCTGCTTGCTGAAAAACGGATCATCCGGTTTTGTAGGACTTGACTACAAAGGCAGAAGTTAGCAGGGAGAGGATTTAGGATTTTACCACAGAGAGCGCCGAGACGCAGAGATCGGAGAGAGAGGAAAGAAGAGATCGTTTTTTTGATCTTAATAGGTCATGTTCTTCCCTTCCTCTCTCTCCGATCTCTGCGTCTCGGTGCTCTCTGTGGTAAATCCTATTTCTTTCCTCTCACCTAAGGCCTACAAAACCGGATGAACCTGAAAAACAATCTTAAGACGCTCTGCTGCTGACATTGTTATCTCCTCTATAGTATGATGGCGAGGAGATATAATACCTAGTCAAAAATTTAGATGCGATCGCCCTGGCTTCGATCCCCAATTTTTTGAAGATAAATGCCAAATATCAGGAGAGCGTGAACACAAAAAGCGATGGTTCTCCCATTGATCCAAACAGCGGAGGGTCGAATGCAATCACATACGACTTTAAGTTTGACAATGTGTTCAGTCTAAACAACCAACCGAATAGCGCAGACCCAGCAGGCTTCGTGCCGTCCGACGAAATCGACGGGGACGACATAAACTCATAATAGGGTGAGGCATATAAAAAAGTGCACAGTACTTTAAGCTTGTTTGAATGAAACATAGGCAAACTGCGTTTTCAGCGAGTGAGTTCTTTGACCACGAAGGCCATGCCTTCGTGGTCTTGTCGTTTTAACTCGCGAAGCGACGACTAGATGTAAGCCCCAAGGGGCTTACATTCGGCCGTCGCTTCACGACTTAGAAACCTTAGGTTCTTGTGAAGAATTGGAGGCGCTTTGGACTGCCAGTCGCTCTTAGACGAACTAAAGAGACGAAAAGGACATAAAGAGGTAATTGCAGAAGTATAAAAAAACACAGTTTTATAAGACCGTGCTGCGGCCAAGAATCGCAATCGAGTTTTAAAAAGATAAAAGCAGTTCCTTTCCCAGGCCCGACATCCCGCTAGAATTTTTCAAGATTTTTCGTAGCTTTCAGGCGATTTTTCGATGCCAATTCCTTCGGTTTTGAAACTTTTAATTATTTTCTAATTTTGCTAAATTTATAGAGCCGAAGTAGAGTAGCCGTGCTCCTTTCAACTGCGAAGGGACACGGTGAATTTACTTAGGAAGGTTGTATACAACTCCTATGGGGTTGCCGAAGCAGAGTAGCCGTGCTCCTTTTCTGCTCAGCTAACATCGCCGAATTTGCTGACCTTGTTCATTCAGGCCAAACAGAACAAAGCCCGTTTGCTAAACTAACTCAGTCTTCCTTCTGACGGTAATCCCTGTCATGTATGAGTATCGACCATATTACTCTTATCATATGACGGGCAAATGCTCGTACTGCTTGGTTATGTTTTTTTCCCTCTGCTCTCTTCTTCTTGTAGTACTGTGCAGCCTCATCACATAGTTGTATATGTCGAGCAGCTCCGGTCATCATAGCTCCCTTTCCCCTCCAGTTAATATTTCGAGGCGATCGAGACCCCTCATATTGGCCAGAACTCTTGTTCAGAATTCCTATTCCCAAGTAGAGCGCTAGACTAGCTTCCGACTTAAACCGATCGATACTACCAATCTCTCCAGCGAGTTCTGCGGCACAAATGGAACCATATCCAGGAATAGATTCAATCCGAGATGCTATCTTGGATTGTGGGATCAAACCCTCTATCAATACCTCCAACTGCGCTTGTACGGCGACAGTGATGATGGCACCTCGGCGACACGCAGTTGGCACCTTCCATCACCGCCCGGCGTCAGCGAGTTGGCACCTTCCATCACCGACTGACGACAACCTCCTGGCACCTCCTCCATCACCGACCCGCGACACGCGGTTGGCACCTCCCATCACCGCCCGACGACAGTCGGTTGGCACCTAAAAACAGGCCAGAATCAACGGCCCAATCCCTCAAATCTTTCAGTCCTTTCTTGGGAGCTTGCAAGAGAGCATTTAGAATGCTGACGTCCCCAAACTTAAGCGAGAGTTAGGATGTCAAATAGAATTACGAAAGAACAATTGAGGTTGTATATGCAAATTAGAAACGGTGGCAGCATGCAGGCCACTGCCGCTGCCAAAGCGGGTATTAGTACGCGAAGCGCTAAGCGCTTCGAGAAAGGCACTCATATCAAGGAGTATCGCTCCAAATCTGGATCTTCATCAGACCCTTTCGCGAAAGTCTGGAGGACCGAGTTAGTTCCCCTGTTGGAAAGAGATCCGTTCCTAACGCCCATTACCTTAATGCGGGATCTTCAGGAACGCTATCCACAGGAATATCCCGACAGCCTACTTAGAACCCTACAAAGAAGGGTTCGGCAATGGAAAGCACTCCATGGAAGGGAGAAGGAACGGATCTTTCGGCAAAACCACCCTCCCGGTTTTCAGGGCATTTCTGACTTTACCAACTGCGATGAACTGCATGTAACAATAGAGGGTACTTCGCTTCCTCATTTGCTGTATCATTTCAGGGTTCCATTCAGCGGCTGGGCATATGCCTTTGTCATTCTGGGAGGAGAGTCCCATGTAGCTCTCTCTGCAGGTTTTCAAAATGCGTTATGGGAGCTAGGTGGGGTACCTGAAACCCATCGTACCGATAGTCTTTCAGCGGCATATAAAAATCTAAATGAATCAGCAAGAGAGGACCTTACAAACGCGTACAATGAAATGTGCGCACACTATGATGTAAAGCCCACGCGAAACAATAAAGGAGTAAAGCATGAAAATGGCAGTATTGAAAGTTCGCACAGACATCTTAAAAATAAAATCGATCAAAAGCTGCGCCTGAGGGGTTCTAGAGACTTTTCCTCACTGCAAGAGTATCGAAACTTTGTCGATGAAATTGTTAAAAGTGACAATTCGCGACGTCAGGCTGAAGTAGCTGAAGAACGAAAGCACCTAAAGCCTCTCCCAAAACATAAGGTAGGCAGTCACGATATAGAAAACGTCGGTGTTCCTACCACGGGCATCATAACCGTACGACAGGCATATTATGCAGTGCCTTCGCGCTTGATAGGTCATACGTTAACGGTACACGTTCATGACGACCGATTAGAGTGTTTTCATGCAGCCTCTCATATCATTACTTTTCCGCGATTACGTTGGAGCAAGACGGGTCCTCGCCCAAGAAACATCGACTATCGCCATGTCATTCCTGAGCTTGTCCGCAAGCCTCAAGCGTTTCGACACTACATCTTTAGAGATGATTTATTTCCCAGCGATGAATTTCGCCAGGCTTGGGTGTTACTGGATGCGCGGCTTGATGAGCGTATGGCATGTAAGGAAATGGTGAGGATCTTAAAGCTGGCTGCAGACGGTCACCAGCAACAAATTGCAGCCGAGCTTCGAAAGGCACTAAACGAGCAACGCATACCAAGCTTTGAAGAGCTACAGCAACACTTTAAGGAAGCGAAGCACGTTGTCCCTCTGGTAGAGATTGAACAACACGATCTTGGCTCATACGACGAGCTGTTAAAGCACGCCACATTATAAATTTAGGAGAAGATTCATGGTTACAAAAGAAGAAGCAGTACTACCGATACTACTCAAGCAGCTTCGCCTGCCAACAATGGCCGCTTTGTGGGAAGAAATGAGTCATCAAGCGGACCTTGAAGGGTGGGGAAGCGCCAAATGCCTGAAAGTCTTGTGTGAACACGAATTAACAGGAAGAACGGATCGTCGTATGATCAGGCACCTGAAGGAATCCTGCCTGCCCCTAGGTAAAACACTTACAGACTTCGACTTCAAAGTGACATCGCTCAATAAGACGTTGATTTGTACATTAGCCTCAGGTGGGAACTGGCTACGCGAGGGCAGAAACATTCTGATTTTTGGCCCCTCAGGAGTTGGTAAAACACATCTGGCAGCTGCAATTGGAGCGGGACTCTTAGAGCACAAGTTCCGTGTTTTGTTCATGCGTACCACCGAGCTCATTCAAAGGCTTCAAGCCTCAAAACAGGCCCTGACGCTACCGACAACGCTAGCAAAGCTGGATAAATATGATTGTTTGATTTTAGACGATTTTGGCTATGCCAACAAGGATCTCATGGAAACAAATGTTCTCTTTGAGCTGATCTCAGAGCGATATGAGCGAAAGAGCCTGATCATAACATGTAATCAGCCATTCAGTGAATGGACCAACATATTTCAAGATAAAGCTATGGCGGTGGCCGCAATAGACAGGCTGGTACATGACGCTCAAATTATCCAGATCAACGGCGAAAGTTATCGCAGGAACAGCTTGTCAGCTAAAGCAAGAGCCAGTGTGACCGACCAGGATCGGGCGAAAACATTGAGTACTTGCATGAATCAAGAAATACAAGATTCGAGGTAAACATGAAACATCATTCAGAAATACTTCTCAGTAGGGCTTTGGTTGAGGATTTACGAAATGCGGTGGCTGAGCTTGAGCGTAGAGCCGATAGCTCAATAGAAAACGCCCTAAGTGGAGACAGGACTTATGTGGCCCCATCTTTAGAGGTGCGAGAAGGGATTTTTCAGCTATTGGCCCTAGTAGCTGGCTTGGAGGAAGATCTACGTAGACGTTTTAGAGAACTTGTTGCAGAATATCTGGAACAGATCTATGCCTTTCATGCAAAATTGGAGGAAGACTTGGAGGCTCTGGAGGGTAGCACTAGAAAGACTATCGGAGACGATCCAGTGATCTGAGAAGAAGTTAGAACAGATGGTCCATACTCGCCCTGCGGGTATGGACCGGGCTGGAAGGACTTCAGACGAGAAGGATCTGGGCCCGGGTGATTCTGGCCTGTTTTTAGGTGCCAACCGACTGTCGTCGGGCGGTGATGGGAGGTGCCAACCGCGTGTCGCGGGTCGGTGATGGAGGAGGTGCCAGGAGGTTGTCGTCAGTCGGTGATGGAAGGTGCCAACTCGCTGACGCCGGGCGGTGATGGAAGGTGCCAACTGCGTGTCGCCGAGGTGCCATCATCGCTGTCGCCGTACACTGCGCTATTTCATCTAGCATCTCGAGTAGCCTTCTGACATCTCGTACTATTAATTTTCCTATCCACTCAACCTTTGAAGAGAACTTAGCCGTCTTTTGCCATTTCTGAATTTCCTCTGCATAAACCTCTCCAACGCCCTTGATTTGCAACAGGCTTCTTTTTTGCATTCGAAGCAACATGGTCATGTCTTCCTTCGAAGCAAGAAATCGTAGAAACCAAAGATTTGCTGGATTTTTTGTAATAGACAGTAGACCGGGGCAAACAGCCTGTAGATCCCCTTGAAGTCGATTTATGATTCTTGTCTTTTCTTTTACCAACTCTCTACGACGCCTTGAAATATGTTTAAGTTGCTCGTTGCATACCGGTGGAGGCTCTACTTTCTGCAGAATATTTTTTGCCAACGGTAAGGTCTCTTGAACTTGAAACAAGCTAAAAATAGCCCAAGCGTCAATTGGATCTGTTTTGGCTGGACCAGGAAAAACTTCCTTAAATCTAGCCAATTTCATGTTGTTGACACTATACAAAGAATATCCGTGATCAAGAGCATATCTATCGATGGGTCTAGCATAGCCATTAAACCCCTCCATAGCCATGACAACAGGCATGTTATAGGAAATTCTAAGCTTCTCAATTTTCTCAAAAAACTGCTCAATGTCTTCAGAAGTGTGGTTTAGATAAAATCCATCGATGCGTTCTCCTGTGGACAAGCCTATGGCTACATAGTGTCGAACGCTACCGATATCTAGACAAATACGAAGTTCGGACTGATTTTGCATGATAAATGCCCTGTTAAGTGTTTGTGAGCGTTAAATTTCACCCAAATTCCACTTCTACTTACAGAGCCACAATCAGAAGATTGGCACCATCCCGAACGGAATTATTGGATGATGCAAACGACGAAGGCGGCATATCGGGCCAGGCGAACAAACATTCGCTAAGGGCACACGGCCACACCTTCGTCGGCCAAAATGATACCTTAGAGAAATGTTTTTTGTCTTTTCCTATTACCGTCGATAATCGTTTGCAAAATCCTATGGTAGAAGGGTCGATATTGCAACAGGCCAGGGCATCGCCCCATAGGCATCAACCTAACAGGTCTTTTGAGCTTATATCTTAATGACTTAGGACTTCACAATCGTATCTCGGCGCGCAGCGCTTTGGAGTGCGGTCGCTTGCGACCGCTTTTCGTTCCTTGGGACGGCAATGCTAAACGGCATTGTATGGATTCGTCGAAGGCTGCATGTACTAACTATTTTACCCTTAGGGAATTATAGTGATGCCGTTGCACACGACCGTCGCAAGGAACCCAAAGCGGTCGCAAGCGACCGCACTCCAAAGCGCTGCGCGCCGAGATACGATTGTTAGGCTTAGGTTGAGGCCTATGGGGCATCGCCCTGGTATATGCCAAGGGATATTTCCTGTCAGCCTCGTAGGGCTGCCACAAGGCGCTTGCATAAATAGCGTGTGAATACAGACGTCTTGTGGCAGTCTTTCAGACTGCGAAATCCCCCTTGGCATATACCAGGGCGATGCCCTGGCCTGTTGCAATATCGACCCTTCGGGCCTGGGAAGAGGTAAAAGCCTGTGTCTCCAGAGCCAGATAGTGCCATGTCGTTTGAGCTCTCCAGAATGGCCTTCTCGCAAAAAAAGGTAACCTTTTTTCCTGAGAATCGATTCTCAAGGGTTCAAATAATTTTGCAATTACCTCATTTTGTTCATTTTAGCCCAACAGCCATCCACTACATGACATTAATAAAAAACACTTCAGATTGACTAACTAACTTGCAGCATTTAAAATGGCAGTCTCTATCACATAACTAATATACCTTACGGAATCGTATGAATTTTACAGTCAATGTCACGACAACATTATTAAGCTTGTGCAAGCAAACTTTTACGACAGTTTCCGGTATAGGAGCCTTGGGTGGAGTTCTCAATGGTCTCTCTATGCGGGCCTTGGATGGTATAGATGAAACCTACATCTCTCAATTACTCAGTAGTGGGAGATCTTCTGCCAGCGCGGGATCGCTACAAGCCCTCCAAGCAATACTTGCTACTCCCTTGAAGTACCCTGAAGGCATCTCCTTGGTTGCAGCTAAAGCCATCTATGACCTATTCCAAGCGGCCCCCCATAGAGATACACCGGAGGCTGTAAGATGCGGCATAGAATCCCTAACCTATGCAATCCTACCCACTCTACTAGAAGCATCAGGGATAGTGCCTTCGTGGCTCACCAATGACCTCGTCGATCGGGCTCTCTATGGCATGGCTCTGAATTCGACGGCAAAAGCTGCGAGCTTCATAGGGCAGCATTCGGTTAGCCGTATGATCATGCTCACCTCCATTCCATTCGGAATCATTAATGCTGCCTTTTTTACCGACAGCATCTACGAATGTCCATCCGAACAAATGGTCTATGCCAATATCCTGGGGGCCCTCATAGCTTCAGCGGCAGGTAAAATCATCACCAACGTTTTTTACTCCATGGTCCACGAACGATTCAAGCCCGTCATCCCTAACGAAGAACACCATCATGCGCAGGGCCAAAACATCCATCTCTTAAGCCAGTATTTCACTAATGGGCACTTGCTAAAACTCGTCCATGATAACCAAGCCAACACCTATGCCTGGAGCTACATTAATCCCAATGGAGAAGCTGACTACCTTCCCGAAGGGCTTATTGCAGAAGCTGATAAGATAAAATACCCAGCTATTCCCCATTCTCCCTATGAAGTGCATATTTGGCAGAACGATCAACTCCACTTTACACTTTGGAATAGCAAAAATAGAACTTGTTCGAACATGTCAGACAATGAAATCGCGGATCTTCGAAGGTTCTTGCAGACCTGCCTCGAGGCTCCCAGCCCAATACCCACTCTGTCTCCAGATCAGATCATGATGCTTGTTATCCTAGGCGAACTTAACAAGCTTGGTACGTTAGAGATCTGGAAGAATTACCAAGGCAAGGTTACTATGCGCTTGTTCTGTCAAGAGAGCAAGAATTACTATAACAAATCTTTTGATAATTTCTTAAATCTCCCCGATCCTCCTTGCGAGCAGGGTCAATCTGTAAGAGTTACCAAAATCAATAACAACATGGTCTACAAAATCCATAACAGTTCTCATCCGCATATTGAAGAGACAGCCGATGAACACAGCGATTTCATTCAGGCTTTAAAAAAGCACTTGAAATGCGAAAATATAATGGATGAATGATCTCTTGTTGACATCGCGCTTGCACTGACGCCTCACAACAATGCTTTTGCAAGAATCGCAAATAGTGCATTA
This sequence comes from uncultured Chlamydiae bacterium, assembly GCA_963713615.1. Classification (GTDB taxonomy): domain Bacteria; phylum Chlamydiota; class Chlamydiia; order Chlamydiales; family JAJFMA01; genus CAMFKD01. The sequence goes on along the minus strand of CAVQMM010000001.1, from coordinate 3,544,971 downwards.
TCAACCTTAGATCTTGTATAAACAATACCTAATTTTAAGGAAATGTAATGGATGTTTTACGATCAGTTTTCAATGAAGTCAAACAAACCTGGTCAACAGGTATTGGAATTGGTGTCTTAGGTGGCGCTTTAAATGGTCTTGTTTGGAGAGCCGCTGACGACATAGGCTCGACCAAAATTGTCCAAACAATATGCCAAGCTCCTCAAGGACTATCAGCAATCAATCATGTCATAGCGAATCCCCTAGAATATGTTCTACCTGGTGTTATGTTCACTTCCGTCAAGGCAGTATGGGATGTTTGCAAGCCTTCTCCAATGGTAGACGTAGACTGGAGGGAAACCGGCAAAGCTGTGACTACGGCGGCGGTCTTTAGTCTCATGCCGACAGCTCTGGATGCAACGGGCGTCATGCCCTCTTGGCTTACCAGTGAGCTCGCTGACGAGGTTTTGTACGGAGCCTCTCTAGCTGCTTCAGCAGAAGCTGTAAGGCATGCGGGTTTAAAGAACTTGTCTAAAGGCGCATCATTCTTTATCACATTGATCGGTGGCACAGCTAGCGTGGCCTATTTCGCCAACAGAACGGTTAACTGTCAAACCACCTACACGACCTATAGCGAGCTTGTTGGTGCTATGGCAGCTTCAGGCCTGACCAATGCTGTCAATAACCAAATCCTCAAACGCTTGTTTCCACTTGTGGTTGAGCAGAACAATCCTAATGCTCTTACAGAGCGAAACATTGTGATCATAGAAGAGTCTGATGACCTAGATGTTGATGCTTCCCAGCATAAAGAGCTTTTTCTATTTTACATGGAATACCCCAATTCTGTAGTGGTCACTTTTAGCCCCGATAAGAGGCTACCATGGCACTATACATCTGATGGGAACACTCTAAAGTCTATAATTGGGCCGGATGGTACTGTTGCCAAACCCAATGGCTGGGAAAATCATGCCTTGATCATAAAGAAGGCTGGTGACAGCTATGTATTTGAGAAGCAACATAGGGAAACGAAAAACCGTGAGAACCTTGATAACGAGAGTCCACTCGCCATTGCCATCATGAAGATGATAGCTCCCCATGCCATTGTCCAACCAGAGAACATGACCTCCCTCCAAATAGCTGCGCATTTTAATCAACCGAATATCATCGGTTTCCGTGTTGATAAGGGCTTTTTAGAAATCAGGGTCAAGGGTAAATGGGTAGTTCCACAATTAAATAACAAACCTTTCGAAGAGCTACCGAAGCCCTTTTTTGAGATGAACTTCACGCTCACGGATGGGGAACAGTTTAAGCATAGTACCTATTTACCGGATGATCTAACTCGGTTTATCAAGAAGTTTGTGCCTAATTTTAGAGATCCTGCCAAGAACACTCGTTTCATGGAGTCACGCTCATCATTAGATAATCAAAATAGTGATAACATCAATCGTATCCTGGCCGAAAGAAAAGACGTTAAGGATGAGGGAGACAGAAAAAGTGCCACCAGGCGCCCTGGTGAGTTGGATTTCTTGTTTCAAACTAAATGAGCACAGGAACATAAACAACATAGAGGACTGATAGTGTGTGCCTTCTAGGTCCTTTAGAGGTAATTGCAAAATTATTTGAGCCCTTGAGAATCGATTCTCAGGAAAAAAGGTTACCTTTTTTTGCGAGAAGGCCATTCTGGAGAGCTCAAGCGACGGCACTATCTGCCTCTGGAGACACAGGCTTTTACCTCTTCCCAGGCCCGAAGGGTCGATATTGCAACAGGCCAGGGCAATGTCCTGGAATCACACGAACCGCTCCAGGGGCACCTGCTCACGCTCACCTTTGGCCAGCTCGCGCTCGGAATATAGCGCCATCAGAGGGGCACAGAGGAATGTTAGGGCCTGATTTAAGAAGCCCAAGAAGGTGAGGCATAGAACATCAGGATGAGAAAAATCCGCATAGGGAGCAATGAATGCCGCTATCACAAGGTATAGAGTGACCAGGATCAGTTCGCCGCGGCAGGAGAGAAATGCCCTCGAAATACAAGACTTAGCAGGGAATTTGTCGGTGCGTTTCCAAGCTAGCTTTACAGGCAACCAAGCCATATAGAAGGCTTTTAGCCTTGTAAAGCCCAGAGAACGTAGAGCCATCGCTGACAGCACATACTCACGCCAGCCGCCCCCTAGAAGCCCCACATGGATTCTATTGCAGATAATATTGCGTAATATTGCCACAGGAATCAGCACTAACACGGCTGTCGGAACAGGAAATACGAGCCCTTTAGTGATCGATAACCAAACAAAAACCAAGAGTATTGGCAGGTTAAAAGCTACATACATCAATTCGCTAAAGAATAGCGACATGCTATGGAAAATCTCTGCGATCTTCTGGACAGGGCGCAGGCTATTTTTGGCCCAAGGCAGGTAAAGGCGCCAGTGTTGCTGAATCTGCTGAACAGGCCCCGCGCTCCAACGAAAACGCTGCTTTTTGTAGCCCTCAAAGGTCTCAGGGATGATCCCTCTGCCGAAAGTCTCCTTGAGGTTATAGCCCTCATAACCCAAAGCGTGCAGTCGCACAGCAAGCTCGGAATCTTCTGTAAGACACCACTCCGACCAGCCTCCAGCGCTTTCTAGAGCCCGGCGTCGAACAAGACACATCGTCCCTACTGTGTAGGCGGTATCCCATTCACTAAGGCCAGGCAATTCCAGCTTAAAGTGCACTTCATACTCATAATAGCAGGCTGTTTGGTAGCGGCTTTTCTGCCAGTCGCGATAGTCGTGGCAGGTCTGCACAAAGCCTGTTTTGGGATTATCGAAATAGCCAACATTACGCGCCAAAAAGTCCGGTTGGACGACAAAGTCAGCATCAATGACCGCGATCACCTCCACCTGAGGAGAGGTTAACGTTGTCGCTAGATTGAGGGCACCGGCTTTGGCCCCTTGCAAAGGATCGACGTGATAGAAGCGAAATCGTTCACCTAACTGAGTACAACGCTCCTCGAGAGGCTTCCAAAGGCTAACCTCTTTGGTGTTGTTATCGATGACGATAACTTCAAAATTAGGATACTCCAGAGCTGCTAGGGCATCTAGAGTCTTAATCACCAACTCAGGGGGCTCAGCATAGCAAGGAACGTGAATGGATACCCATGGATAGGAAGTCCTTGGTGCGTTAGCAAGCTTTTCTGCAGCTTTTCCTCTGGGAAACAAAAAATAAAGCTCCGAAAAGCGCACCAGAGTAATCCAAGTGCCCATGGTACTATTAGCAACAATCAACACACTAAAGATGAAAGCGAGACATATCCCTACAAGAGATATACCCCAGCCTATCCCCTCAAAGCCTATTAAGAAGCCCAAGAGCTCAAAAAGCCACACCAAGGCATATACCGCTGGAGCGACCATGATAACGGCAAAAAATAGGCCAAAGGTCGAAGTTATCGGGGTGATGTGACGCAGCGTTAATAACAGCAAGAAATTCAACGCCAGAGCGGGAATGAGTGCAATGGCATCGTCTGTGATTAGCCATGTCCCTAAAGCGGCAAGGGCATGAGCACCCAGCCAAAGTGCAGTGGAGAGAGACTCCGACTTCCACCGAACCAGATAGAGTGCGAGAAGTAAAAGCACAGATGCTGCAAACAAGAAGCCGTTGAAATAAAGTCCAGTGGAAGTAAATGCATTAATGGGTAGTGGTATCATGGTCTGGTCACCTTAGTCCTTAAAAATGCATTAAAAGGACAAGGCTAATCATTGGCAAGCTATTTAATAGCCAGAGAACTTATATCGGTAGCTGATCGCGATACTCCCTAACCTCTTCTTCCAAATCCGCATTTGCCAAGGATTCTTCAACGATCTCGTGAGGACCAGCGATTTTGAAATAGCGGATAGGCTTTTTCATCGCATGAGCGATCTGAAGTTCCGCCAGAACCCCATTGGAGATAGGACCAAAGGCCCACAGCGCATCGGCATGCTTCACAATAGAATTGTTAGCATCTCGCACCAAATCGCGAGGAACGGTATCCAGAAGAAAGTAATCGAACAATAGGAATGGATTCAGTGGAACGCTGCCTTGTTCAAGCACAAAGCGAGAGATATGCAAGCGATAATAAAAATAGTGTTTGGAAAAGGCTGTATAGATGAGGGGGCGTTCGCCAGACAACGATAATGCACAATGTTCAAATAACGAACTCATTGCTTTACCTCATTTTTCACTAGTTGGGTGAAAAGATAGCGCATAAAGTTCCATAAAGCAACAGACGAAAAGGGAGCAATCCTTGCAAGACTGCTCCGCTGTGATTATGTCATTTCGATGGCCCAAAGGCTGGCGAGTAGTCCTACCACGTACAGACAAGCAAAGGCCAATAAAGCTTGGCTGTACCCTCCAAGCATCACAACGAGCCATGACATGAATAAGATCACGATACATGTGATGGCTCGACCAATATTCAGGCAAAAACCCACGCCTGATGCACGCATATTGCTGGGAAAGATCTGCGGCAAATAAATGTAGATGGTAGCCTGAGCCAAGCCTATAAAGAAACCCAGCAAGGCGTATTGCAAGTACACTAGACTAACCTCCGCATTGTCAATGCCAAACATCCAACACGATGCCCCCAAAGCCCCTGCTAGGGACACTTGAATGCTGCGTTTATGACCATAGCAGCAAACTAGAGGGCCCGCTAAGCAACACCCCAACACGGCTGCAATGCCGTGTAGGGTCGTTGCTATGCCAGCCTGCTCTTTGGCGTGGCCAAGAGTATGCAACCACGTGGGCACCCAGGTAGCCGAGGCCCAATAGCCCAAGAGTAGGCTTCCAAAAATTAGGCTTCCAACGATGGTGCTGTGGCGCTGTCCTGTGGAAAAAAGAGCACTCCATGATGCTTTCCTTGGAGCAGTATCCACCCCATCTTCCCGCCTTGCACAGTTGTTCAGCAAGTGAGGAATCAGGAGCGCCAAACCTAAAGGCGCAGAGCCAAGAAGCATAGCCACACGCCAATGCGGACACCAAGCGGCTACCATGCCAGATACAAAAACACCTGCTTGATAAGAGGTGAGCAAGCATCCAATAGCCACCGCTCGGTTGTGCACGGGCCAGTTTTCAGCGAGTAAAACCGAAATGCTCACCAAACCAGCGCCAACGCCCAAACCCGTTACTAGGCGACAGACGGCGAGCTGCCAAGTCGTGCTTATGATCCCCAGCAAACCCGTGAAAGCGGTATACAAAACCACGGCTAAAGCCGTGGTCCTCACCCTACCCCAGCGGTCACTGAGCATCCCACCCCCAATACCACCGACCATCCAGCCGAGCAGAAATAGCGACATCATCAAGGCGGCCGCCTGAGTATTGCCGATGCTATCCAGAATCTGTGGCAATAGAACATTGCAGAGATGTCCGTCCATCCCTGCAAACAATCCCACAGACCAGCAAACCCCAAATAGGGTCCCTTTGGATAGCAAAGTGCGCGGCTCAGGAATTACCTGCATACTCATTGCTTACCCTCCGCTTTGGTCATCAGATGGTCACATGCCATAAAGACGCCAGTAACCAGACCGCTCCCTCCTCCAATGCGCACCAACCGTGGCGCTAGGCCCGCCGTAAAGCCCTTCCAGCCCTTTTTCGCAAAAACATCCTCACAAATAGCCTTTAAGGTCATCTGCGGCTTGCTACGTATGTGCGTCATGGCCACATCTAAGGGGTGTGTCGCCATACAACACAAGGCTCCCGAAGTACTGGCCGCGGCGATGACCTTTTTGGGGTCTTTGCCTTCGGGATCTCCCAAAGCCTTGGACAGCTGAGGTGTCAAAACGTATAGACCGAGACAATAAGCTCCGTTTCGGGCATACGCTAAAGACGTCGCATGATAGAAGGGGCGTAGCCCTTGATCGCGATACATGGTCTTCATAACGGGTTGCCAGCCTTGCTGGTGTAACTTCATCTTCACCAGAACGTTCTCCATGGGCGTCAAGAAGAAGGTCGCATTAGCCGCAGAGCAGAGTGCAATAGCAACCTTCTTCTCAGGGCTTGGCACTTCATCGTCATCGCTAGCAAACGCCATCTTGGTGCCATGGATGGCCGCAAACAAAGGAATGTTCAGGGCCATGCCTAATGGAAGACCGGCATAGTGTCCGCGCAGCGTTGTGGGCATAGGCTTATCCAGCTGGGCAGCGACACGCCTGATATTAGTCCAGTAGAGCGCCAAGGCCTCTACAGCCCCTGCCGTCGCTCCGGTAGCGACACCTTGAAGTTGTGGTGAGGCGGATTTATATGAGTTTCTTTCTGTATTCCTGTTTTCAGCTACGTGTTGCTGCTTTTCTATGGAATGTAAATTCATTTTTTTCTCCTAAGTAGTAAAAATGTTTTTTTAAATTAGTTAGACGTAAACAAGCCAAAACACCTCACATGCAAAAAAATGCACGTTTGTTATAGCAAAGGTTAACGGCTACTAAGGGGTCAACGGATGTAATTAAAGTAAAAAATTAGTGTTGTGCTAGAGCACAATAAGGGAAGCGAGAATAAGAAGGGAGGAAATGACAAAGAAAGAATACGTCATAGGCCTGTTTGAAAAACTTTGCTGACATTGCCTTGAAGGCATGCACTCAGAGAAGTATGTCATTTGCTACACCATCATTTTTTTATTTATCTCGGAACGCATCGACTCGACTATCAAGTCAACGCTTTTGCAAGAATACCATAGTTAATAATATCAAGCAAACTAAATTAACATTATGAAAAAAGTGCTAGGATTTTGTAAGCCTTAGGTATTGAGGCGAGAAAAAAATGGGAATTTACCACAGAGAACGCGGAGACGCCGAGATAGGAGAGAGAGGATTTTTTTTTGTTTTTATTTTGGATTCGTCCATATGAGGTAATTTCAGGAGTATTTGGGCTCTCATGGATCGATTCTTTGGAAAAAAAATCACTTTTTTTTGTGAGAAGGCGATTCTGGAGAGCTTAAGTGGTATGGCACTATCCAGTCTGGAAAGACAGGCTTTTCTCCCTTCCCAGGCCCGAAGGGTCGATATTGCAACAGGCCATGGCATCGCCATGGTATATGCCAGGAAGGGATTTCGCAGTCTGAAGGACTGCTACAAGACGCCAGTTTACAAACACCATTTATGCATGCGCTTTATGGCAGCCCTACAGGCTGCTAAAACCGTTTTGGCATATACCATGGCGATGCCATGGCCTGTTGCAATATCGACCCTTCGGGCCTGGGAAGGGAATGACTCTCTCTTCACCGGCATCTGATTTTCAGGAAATTGACTTCGGAAAATCGGACTTCTGAAATTACCTCATATCGTCCACTAGTCCTATCCTAAAATGGGCTGAGGAATATACCACATGGGCGATCCAAAATAATAAACCAAAAATTCTTTCCTCTCTCTCCTATCTCGGCGTCTCCGCGTTCTCTGTGGTAATTCCTAATCCTCTCTTCCCTCACGTCCTCCTTCTCTTCCTCCTTCTTCTCCTTCCTTCCTCTTCTCTCTTCCTCCTTCTCTTCCTCCTTCTCTTCCTCCTTCTCTTCCTCCTTCTCTTCCTTGCCTCTCTTCCTTCTTCTTGGCCCAAAAGGAGTGATTGGATAGACTTAACACGATGCTAACTCTGTCTAAAGAAATAGTGCCTCTATGGATGTTACATTCCCAGATCTGCTCCTGGCACCAGTGGAAGCGCTAAGCGATGTTGTTGCTTCCGTTGGACGTGGCATCAGCATCCTCTTCGGTGACATACTACCCGCCACAATCACGGGTATCCTACCTAACACCGTGCGATGGACCTATCGACGCCTAACAGGCTATTTTACCGTTTATCCATTGACATCAAAGAAAATCAACAATGTTAGCCAAACGGCGCATCTCTATCTACATGGCACCCCAACGCCTGGCACCGACGCTAAAGCTAAGGTCGTGGTGTTTTTTCATGGTGATCGTGGCCATCCCTACAGCACACTGCACCTCGCTGATATGGCCGCTACGACATCCGCCACACATATTTATAGCGTACACATGCCCACAGAAGAGTGCTATTCCGATAGCCTGAAAGCTCTTATGGCCGGGGCTTTGGATCAAATTGAAGCCAATGTACGCTCAGAGGGTCTAGAACTGGATCGCTTGGTAGGCGTCGGGCATTCTGTTGGTTGCGTCCAGGTACTTCATCGAGCATGCGTCGTAGGAGATAATCGCATCACCTCTGTCATCGCCATAGCAGGACGTTTAAAGGTCGTCGAGGACCCCATCAGACCATGCCGTGAAGGCCTGAAAGATACTGTCAAACAGGTCTATGATCGTATCGTCAATGGTTCTAATGTAAATATCTACGAAATTTCAGCAGGGGAGGGTGATTGGAATGCTGGCACGGAAGCGTCGGTTGTTAGGCGCAAAGAAGGGTGCTGGGCAGTGATTTCAAACGCCATGCATCTCAATATTCTATTTAAGGCAGAGACCTATCACGTGTTTGATCGCTTCTTAAACGCTAGTCTCGTGGCCTAGGAGCATATGCTATGAAAAACAATTCTTGGAACCCCACGCATTACCTAAAGTTCGCCAAGGAGCGCAATCAGCCCTTCTATGACCTTCTTAAGCTGATTGCCATTCAGCCCGACATGACAGTAGTTGACCTAGGTTGTGGCACAGGACACCTTACCAAAGTGCTACATCAAACACTCCAGGCCAAGGAGACCTTAGGCATCGATTCTTCAGACGCGATGCTAAAGGAAGCTAACTCCTTGGATATTCCAGGACTGCATTTTAAGAATCAAGATATACTAGAATTTTGTCCTAGCAACACCTACGACCTCATCTTCTCCAATGCGGCTCTACAATGGGTTAAGGATCATGAAGGGCTTTTTGCGCGCTATAAAAGCAAACTGAAACCAAATGGTCAGCTGGCTATTCATGTACCGGACAACTTTGAATACCCTTCACATACCATAGCCAAGGAGTTGGCCAGCGAAGCTCCCTTCAAGGAAGAGTTAAGGGAGGGTAGAGATCCTTCTGTCCTCACCATAGAGGCCTATTCACAACTCTTGAATCAACTTGGTTTCAAAGAGCAGCACGTGAGAGCTCAGATCTATCCACACCTTCTGGAATCAACGGATAGCTTAGTGGAGTGGGTCAAGGGGTCTCTACTCACCTATTATCAAGGATACCTGTCGCCCGAGCGATACAACGAATTCTTGCAGCACTATCGAGAGCGTGTGATGAACTTCTTTGGTGATCTCAGGCCAATGTTTTTACCTTTCAAACGCATTCTCATATGGGCTAGAGTGTAATGTTTAAAAAAATTGTCGCCATACTCTTTCTAACCTCTTGGAGCCTATGTTTTGCAGGGCACAAATACACGTTGTCCATTTGTGCCATCTTTCAGGACGAGGCTCCCTTCCTTAGAGAGTGGATTGAATTTCACAAACTCGTTGGGGTCGAACATTTCTATTTATGCAATCATTGCAGCAACGACAACTATCTTGAGGTGCTGGAGCCCTACATTCAGTCAGGTTTAGTGGAGCTGACAAATGTGCTAGAGCCTTGCGATAGTCTTAAAGCCTATCTTCCCCTTCAGTGTGCCTGCTACACCGCGGGTCTCAAGTCTGCCCGCGGCGTCAGCAAGTGGGTGGCGTTTATCGACATCGATGAATTTCTTTTTCCCGTTAAAGACCAGTCGCTTCAACGCGTGTTGGCGAATTATGAGGAGTTCGGTGGCGTTTTCGCTAATTGGCGTATGTTTGGTACCTCCGGAGTGAAGAAACTGCGTCCAGATCAGCTGCTTGTCGAGACCCTCACCAGCTGTTCCATTAAAAGTTTCCGTGAAAATACCTACGTGAAAAGTATCGTGAGGCCTGAATGTGCTACCCATTTTGCCCATCCACACTTTCCGATCTACTTAGAAGGCTATTATGGTGTGAATACCGATAGATTTCCTTTTGAAGGTCCCTGCCTACCAGGAGCACCACCCATGAGTTCCTATCACCTAGGCAATAAACTGCGCATTAATCACTATTGGACCCGCGACGAGGACTTCTTCTACAGCAAAAAGATTGAACGGCAGAAACGCTGGGGCGGTACACCCAATCCACGAGCTCTCATTGACAATCTAAATGTGGAAAAAGATCTCGTCATCCAGCGCTTTGTCCCTGCCTTGAAAAAGGCGATGGAGTCATAGTCTTCGCCCGACAATCGTATGAAGTAAATACACAAGGGCTACTGTGGATAGGGCGAAAGCTACGGCAAGTACCGTTAGGGAAACGACAGCATGAATAGGCAAGATCACTTGATTAGCTAGTGCAGTGACAACCCACGCGGCGCATCCCAACTCTACCCCACCGATCGCCACCAAGGCCAGACCAGTCACCAAAACCTTGCTATAGTCCAATGCCATGCGGTGATACTGGTCAAACATGCTACCCAGTGGGTTTGTAATTGTACGACAAATCGCGTCCATCATTCCTCCAATTCGTTAATGCCAGACAGTCAGTCCATGACTGCGAAGGGAATGACAGTGATACCGCTTCACACGATCCTTTGTCAAGCGCACATCAAGTAAGCCTTCACATCAGCACTCTAAATCATCATTGACTTTTAATACTTATTATATGTATACTAATTAAGGAATTATGAAAAAAGGAAACAAACAATGCATATTTATCACGTCATACTATTCATTTCATTACTTTTTAATTCAACAATTAATTTAGCTGCCGATTCTTTTGTCGTATGCAAAGATGGCATCTGTAGTGAGCAGGCGGAAGATGCAGAAACTCGCGCCTTGAATCGTATCCGTGAGATAGAAGAGAGCGCAGCCCCTCTCTTAAAGCAAGTACAACACGCCTTGGCAAATAAGGGGCGACTGAAACCCATGCATGGATATAGCGGCGCCTATCGCGTTTTGGACCGTAATGGCAATACCGTGGCTCTTTTCAAACCAGAAGACGAACGCGACTGGGGTCCAAATAACCGCATGCCAGATCACCGACGTCAAGACAGCACGCTCGACGATATTCATTTCCATCAAATGAACGCCTTTGAACAAGGACAGACAACGGCTCGTCAACATCTGGCAAAGCTGCTGGACTTTGGCAGCACAGCCAACGTTCCCCTTGGAACTGTCACCTATCTTGAGAGCGATCAGTTTGTCGATCTTGAAGCCGAAAAACTCGGTATCACCCCCCGCAAACAGCGTAAGCGAGGATATTTACAGGTATGGGTACCTAATGCTAAATCCTTCCCCGAATTACATCCCAAGACCATCGCCGGACAAGCGCCTCCCGAGGAAGCCTATCAATTTGACAATCACCCACTTTTAGACACAATATCTCTAGATGAATATCAAAAAGTCGCCCTCCTAGACATCCTGATGTACAATGAAGATCGTCATCCCGGCAACCTCATGGATATGGCGTTATATCATTCAGAACCTCGCCAGGGAAATCTTTTAATAACTTTTGACGATCAAAGGGAGCCTCATCTTACACCTATTGATTGCGATGCTATCCTCCCTTTTAAACTAAATAAGCTCCGAAGTATTTTGGCACATCGCCGAGCTAAGGTGGCGTTCAGCAACCAAAGCCTGCACTTTATTGAAGAACTAGATCCCGAAGTCGTCGCTGCTCTGGTGCAACAAGTAAACCTTCCTCCGCAGGCCGTCACCAACGCTAAAGCCCTTACACTCGTGATAAAAGCCTTTGCTAAGGCAGGACTTCAGCTATCTCATATTTATAACTTTGCAGCTAGCAAGGGCGAAGAAGACTCCGCCTTATGGCAAATGATGCAACAGGCGGAAACCGTTGCCATAGAGAGTCTCTCTTCAGAGGACCAAGCCAAAAGGAAACATCGGAACTATCTTCGTCGGCTTTTGTGGAGCAAAAAAAATGTCACCTCAGATGATCAAAAGTGGCTAGAAAACTATCTTACACATGATGCCCAAAGGATCGAGGCTGCAGTTAACCGCGTATTTTGGTCCGAATTTTCTCAGCAACTCAACAGTTATGTCTCGAAGCTTAGTGAAAACAACAGAATCTCTGCTAATATCCTAGCTCGTGCTCATGAGCGCATTCGTCAAGTGGAAAGCAAAGCCAAACCCCTCATAAAAAAAGTCCATGAGGTTTTAGCAAATCATGGTCGGCTAGTCCCTGTTGTCGGAACTAGTGCCTACCTTGTCGTCGATCATCATAACGAAAATGTGGCTGTTTTTAAACCTGAAGACGAGAGAAATAATGGTCCTAGCAACCGCCTCCCAGAAAAACGTGGTCCAGACCATACGTTTGAAGATATCTACTTTCATCAAATGTCTAGTTTTGAACAAGGGAGCTCTAGCATACGCCAGCACCTGGCTAAGCTATTGGATTTTGGAAGCATTGCTAATCTTCCCGCTGGGGCTATTGTAGAGCTACAAAGCGACCAATTCGTCGACGTAGAAGCTGAAATACTCAATACCCCACCGCGCTTGCAAACCAAACGCGGCTATCTGCAAAAATGGGTACCTAATGCAAAACCTCTCGTTGATCTTCATCCACAAAACACTCCAGGATTAGCCCCTTCTCGAGAAGCCTATCTGCTGGAAAATCACGCTCTTCTCAATAGTGTATCTCTTGATGAGTTTCAAAAAATCGCACTTATGAATGTTCTTCTATACAATGAGATCCAACATCCTGGGGACATCCTAATTTCCTACGATGCATACGGATCCCCTCACCTGAAACCCATTGACAGCGATTCAATCCTTCCTTTTAAGCTTAGTGGCCTTACAGGTATTCTCAGACATGAACGTGTTGCTAAACCATTCAGCACACAAAGTCTCCAATTCATTGCAGAGCTAGATCCCCATGTGGTAGCTACTTTGGTGGAGAGCACTGGGCTACCCCAACAAGCAGTAACTAATGCCAAAGCTCTTGCAATGGTGATAAAAGCTTTCGCAAAAACGGGCCGATGCCTATCTGACATAGCTACCTTTCTGGACAAAAACGACCAGGGTTCCTCTGAGCTTTGGGACATGATGCAAGAGTCTCTTCAAGCTGCTATAAACTCGCTATCTCCTGAAGACCAAGCAATGCACAATCATCGCAATCATATTCGATGGCTCCTATGGAATGGCTCCGATGCTCAAGCTACCTCTGAAGACCATGCATGGTTAGAGCGCTCTCTTGAATATCATCGTGAAAGAATCGAGACCACTATTGACCAGGCATTTTGGCACGGATTTTCACAAAGGCTTCAAGCTCGCGCATCTAATTAAATTGGTTAAATAAATTTGCAAATTAACACTTTACAAAAATACTTTTTATGTATATAATGGTACTGTCTTAAAATATTTTGTAAATATAAATGTGAGTATTATGAGATTATTACAATTCGCGTGTTGCTTTGCTTTATTGCTGCCTCTTGCCGCAGAAGCTGGCATTGGAACTTTTATTGTGGACTCCACTTCCTACAGACTAGAGGAAAACTACAGATCGGAACTTATTCGAACGATGCAAAATAAACTTCCTATCCAAGTGGTCCCTCAATCCAATGGATGGCAAGTGTTCATGGCCAATTCTGCCATAGAAACCACGTCGACTAATGTAATTGAGCTTTTACACAATATTCTAAAGGCAAATTCCAACGATGAAACTCTCGGCCGTGAAGCCATTAGCTATGGGTTACGCTTTGCTAAAAAGTACCAAAATAATCGTCCATCGTTTGAAGTCACCGAAATGCTAAGGCAGGCTCTTGCTAACACGTATGATGTGGATCGCTCTGTTTTTGCAGATTTCCCTTCATTGGAGCGCTTCATATTGGCAAATAGACTCCATGAATCAACGCTTCAGCTTCGCGAAGGTCGGTTGTCCATACCTCAGATACTACTCAAAGGACAATGGAAAACATGGACAGACATCGAAAGCCAGATACCTATGGATCCAAATACTGGGAAAATGACCAACCACGTTTTCACACCAGAGGGTATTGCACGAAAGCCTCTCCAACAACAAGCCGAAAAGCGTGAAAAGGAACCCTTCGCAAAAGAAGAGTCAGAAAAGCGTGAAAAAGCGCGCATCGCAAAGGAAGAAGAAGCCAAGAAAGCTGATGCTAAGCGCAATGCCGATCAAGAAGAAGCCGCCAGGATAGCTGCAGCTAAGCAAAAGGCCGCTGAAGATGAAGCCAAAAAGCGTGATATTCTAGCACAAAAACAGGCCGCGGAAGACCGCAAAAAAGAAGAAGAAAAGAAAAATCAAACCCTCTTTGAAAATAAGACCAATCGACGCATTACCATTGGAACGACTTACATTGGTGGAAATCCTGAACGCGATGAGCTCTCCAAAATTGTCACTGAAACGCATACTGAATACGCTACAATGTGGGGTCTTAGCCAAGAAGTTGAAGATAAAAATCTGCTAAAATATGCCTGTACGGTAAACAATCGATCAGTAGACTGTGAAGCTTACTGGAACAAGATCGCCGTGCTGCGTCGCTGGCTTTATAACGGCAATCCTCCAGATTCCTACCGTTTAAAATACAAGCCGTGGTCAAACAAACACAGCCCTAATGATGAATGGTATATCATGGTTGACGATGATATGCCGGTTACCAATATGGGTATCGACCCCTATAAGGCCATCGAGCAACTCCGCGGCTATGCAGATACAAGTATCATTATTGCCCTGGATGTCATCAACTGGAATGGGGATTACCAAACAGCTATAAACACAGGCTTAATGATTGTTCGCAAAGATGATGCTAGCCGTGAGTTCTTTGATGAATTGTGGGAAGAGCGCAACACGCTAGTGAACAATGCGCCCTCCTACTGCCCAACCCTCGGCGTGTGCCAGCGGCAACACACGTTGCATGAGCAGCAGGGTTTTGCCAACCTCCTGCAAAGGGACCGAAACCTCATCGGTACAGTAGTCAGCGTGGTGAAACCTCGGGAGTCGAATTCCTACTCCGACCGTTCTCACATCGCGCTAAATACCTTCCATCGCGCCGGATGCTTCTACCGCGATCAAGGTAATTGGGTTACCAATCGCTTTGCATACAACGATCCAGAGAGTGGCCATTGGCGTCCAGGGGACTGGATGGGTCAAACGGCTGGCGTACCTCTAATAGGCTGGTGGTGTGGCGATTGGGATGCAGGCAGGCCTAAGGGACCGATTCGACTCGATATGATCAAGCAAATGACCAGTCAGATCGTTCGTGACTTCATAAGAGAATAAGATCAGAACAGGAGGAGGGGCCTGACAGTACGCTCAGCGCTCCCTTCTTGTCGTTCTCCTTGGATAGACTAAAGGACATCAAGAGGTAATTGCAGAAGTATTTGGGCTCTCATGGATCGATTCTTTGAAAAAAAATCACTTTTTTTTGTGAGAAGGCGATTCTGGAGAGCTTAAGTGTGGTATGGCACTATCCAGTCTGGAAAGACAGGCTTTTCTCCCTTCCCAGGCCCGAAGGGTCGATATTGCAACAGGCCCTGGCATCGCCATGGTATATGCCAGGAAGGGATTTCGCAGTCTGAAGGACTGCTACAAGACGCCAGTTTACAAACACCATTTATGCATGCGCTTTATGGCAGCCCTACAGGCTGCTAAAACCGTTTTGGCATATACCATGGCGATGCCACATAGGCCTCAACCTAAGCCTAACAATCGTATCTCGGCGCGCAGCGCTTTGGAGTGCGGTCGCTTGCGACCGCTTTGGGTTCCTTGCGACGGTCGTGTGCAACGGCATCACTATAATTCCCTAAGGGTAAAATAGTTAGTACATGCAGCCTTCGACGAATCCATACAATGCCGTTTAGCATTGCCGTCCCAAGGAACGAAAAGCGGTCGCAAGCGACCGCACTCCAAAGCGCTGCGCGCCGAGATACGATTGTGAAGTCCTAAGTCATTGAGATATAAGCTCAAAAGACCTGTTAGGTTGAGGCCTATGTGGCGATGCCATGGCCTGTTGCAATATCGACCCTTCGGGCCTGGGAAGGGAATGACTCTCTCTTCACCGGCATCCGATTTTCAGGAAATTGACTTCGGAAAATCGGACTTCTGCAATTACCTCTTAAAGACATGAAGGGCTTAGGAAGCATATTCCTGGAAGTCCTTTACGTCTTTTATGCCCTTTTGGTTCTTTAAGTCTCGCGCTACATAAACCATCGAATAACACGCGCGCAGCGCTTTCAGACCCAAGCAACTCAAATTATAAGATGTTTTTTGTTGATTAAAATTTCAATTTTTTATATAGTTACCATCTTAATACTTAAATTTATAAACAAAGGTGTTTATATGGACAACAATATCAATAAAAAGATCTCTATGTCAAATATTCATTCTGAAATAAACCCGACTTCTGAACAACCTCCTACACCTCAAGCAGATCCCATCTTTCAAAATTATACCTTAGCGACTTCCATAACCGAAAATCCCTCGGAGCTTGGTAATGCTTCAGCTATGCAGCTTACTGGTCCGATAGTAGTAATTCCTAACCTATTGGGAGAAACTGAACTTCTAGGTGCTAACACAATATTGGACGATAATACGACTACGATTACACCCCCTCCTGCACTAATCAACAATAACAACAATAATTTTTCTCGCAGACCATTAAATGAACTTAAATCTTTCTGTGCTTCTTTAAAACATATCCTTCATTTAAAGGACCGAGTAAACTCAATTCGCGGCATCTCAGGGAGTCACGACGTCATCTTCCTACCTATACTACAAGCTCTTTCTAAGGGTGATGCCACCACAGCCCAAGTGCTAAAATTTATAGCGGATATGCCTGCACCCATTAGCAAAATGTATTTCTACACTCATTTGGCCAAGGCACTATTTTGTTTAAATCGCCAAGATGAGGCCAAGGAAACCTGCAAGCTCTTTATTCAGTTAGCTGTAAATCATCAGCCGCGTTTTTTCTGCTATGATAGCGTGATCCCATTGTCAAATGATTTGCGGCCTGATGCCATAGATATCTGCTACAGCCTCATGGTAATGCCAAAACTACTTTCTGCTGAAGAGATTGCCCCCTTGATGCGTTCTATAGATACAACTCTGGGGACAGCCGCAAACCGAGACGAAGAACTTCGCGCCGAATTCTTACCAGAAGAAGCTCTTGTTCTCCTGATTCTTCAACGTCAGGGCTATCAAATATCTCCGCAAGGATTGCATGAAATTAATTCATACTTAGCTCACAAAGATATGGCTGTTCTCTCTTTCGAATTTTTAGATAACTTCGCTGATATGGAGATAGCCTTAGCCATATTAGATATGATCAAAATGACCGATGATGAAGATAACGCTCATCTAATGCTTACAGACTTTATTAAATTGCGTTGGCAGCACCTTATCAACCCGGAAGTTTGTCGCATTTTTACTTCTGTTGCAATATCAAAACACTTTTTTGATGATACTGCCGAAAAATTACCCCCAGGCTCTGAACCAATATTGATCTCCACTGAAGATAATCTATTTTTAGACACCGAGGCAGGTCGGTTAAGCATCTTCGACATCCGATTCACGGATGAAAACGATGATTTTGCCTCAGAGTTCCTTGAAATACAGCATTTCATCCTTTCCGAAAACGGTGAAGACCTCATAAATAGAGTCAAAGAGCTCAAAGAAGAGCTGGAAGATGAGTATCTAAATATCAACGATATTAGTGATTATTATTTTCAGAAAGAGCCTATTGAATTTACAGAGTATGTACAAGATCTTATACGGACTAAACTCCTTCAAATAGGTCTTCCTGAAGAGCCATTTCCCCTAGTGACAATAGAAGCTCTGAACAATCTTACAAGCGACATCCCCTCCTATTATAAAAACCGCTTAGAGGGGGTTTTCCCCTCAACGGACCTAGTAGCCAGGCATAGGCAATATGAAATTGCAGGTTGGTTAGTTGAAAATAATGCCTTTCAGAGTGTGGCAGCGACTATTGAGACACTTCAAACCGACGAGAACACACCCTTGAACCAAGACATCCTTAAGGTCCTTGTAGAGCCGTCTACGAAGAAGCGCAAAGCAAGTTCTCAATTGGTACCTTCGGAATTTGCATAATTTAAAATGTGCTCTCACAATCATCTCTCGGCGCGCAACACCATGCATTTCACGACTGCCGAGACGAAAATTCCAGGCAGATGCCCTGTTTCAAGCCGAGAGATGATGGTCTTTATTGGTAGAGTATGGTAACTTACTAGGATCATGTCGCTTCTCCCCAAAGATTCTAACGGATGCCCCTTCTTAATCTTAGCTCCTATGGAAGGAGTAGGGGATCGTTGTTTCCGTAAAGCTATGGCTTCCGTCGGTGGCTTTAATGAAGCTGTCCGAGATTTTCTTAGAGTACCTCGAAATGCTCACGTCAAAAGTCTTGCTGCCGTCTATAACCCGCACGAACTTGCACCTCTTCCTCTCGTTGCACAGCTGATGGGTTCAGACCTTGATCTGATGGGTGCTATGGCTCAAGAAATCCAAGCCAGAGGTGCTCCAAGGATAGACTTGAATTGTGGATGCCCCTCCAATACTGTCACAGGACGTGGAGCGGGTTCTAGTCTATTGCAAGAGCCTAGTTTCTTGCATGATGTCGCAAGTGCTATCGTCAAGGCAGTAAGCGTTCCTGTCACTATCAAAATGCGCTCTGGATTTAATGACATCTCGCTGTTCAGAGAAAACCTGCTGGCAGCCCAAGAAAGTGGCGCAAAATACATCACCCTTCATCCGAGGACAAAAGTCGATGGATATGGCCCTCCTGCTCGCTGGGATCTTATTGCAGAAGCTAAGTCTATTTTATCCATCCCTGTAGTAGGAAATGGTGATATATTAACGGTTCAAGATGCCTTGTCAATGTTGCAAACAACGCGTTGCGATGCTCTCATGATAGGCAGAGGCAGCATCATTAACCCCTTCTTGTTTCATCAAATACGCGCCCACTTCTCCGGCACCCCCTATATCCCTCAGTGGAACGATCTAGTATCCTACATCGATGTATACGTTGCAGACACCCCTCCAGACATGCCTGCGCGCACAAGGGTGAATAAGCTAAAGCAACTTCTAGGCTTTATCTTTAAGGGAAGCCCATCGCTGCTAGAACGAAGGCAGTCAATTCTCTCTTCTCAGTTCTCCGATCCACAGTCATTTCTGCAATTCGCTATGCCAATTCTAAAGGAGGCTTGGCAGCCTCTCTATCCTTCCTCGCAGTAATAGTCCGCGCATGGTACTGTTCAGTGATCTTTAGTCTTTCGAGCTGATGCTAGCATAGATATCTGTAAATTTGCTCATCGTTTTATTAATCGTTTGAAGTTGCATTTGTAACGTATCTCTTTTGGGATCTTGAGGATCCAGAGCCTTATAATCTTTCTCCAATTTTTTGCTTAGGTTACCCGATACTCTTTTTCCTTTAGAATTAGTCCATACACCATGTACCTGACCTCTCTTGATCCGTATGGTCTCGAGGCCTCCCGTTCCCAAAGCCAGCCCGGACGCCAGCTTAGCCATTCGCCCTCCCAACCTGTCAAGATCGGCTGCCGCTTTCTCTGGAGTAACCTTCGAATTCTTGGGATACTTAATGGTCACCTTTAACATTCGGCCATCATCCATTCTCACCATTGTAGTGAAAGTCTTAGCCCCATACGCTGCAACGCCCTCTTTAATACCGGCATCAACTGGTGCTGCTGCTTGTCCTGGTTGTGCTAATGGGGCATGCTGTCCTGGTATATCCATCGAAACCCCCTCTCTTTACAATAAAATAAACTACAATTATTGGTATTACACTCAATGCAAGATACGCGCCAATAATGACAAGATGTGAGTGGCATAGGAGCGTTTGCACTTTAATCCTCGGTCGCGCAAGGTATACTCGTGGGGTTAGATTTAACGCATTCGACTGCCCCAAATCTAACCACGCGTGGTATAAGACCAAGGGCCACCTTAGCAGGAAGTAATAGTCATGTCTTCGCCTTTGCATCAAATTCAACTAACTTATGACCAGGCACAAGATCGCCTAATTTTAACTGTCTCAACACAAGATTTGAATGAATTCCGTTTCTGGATCACACGGCATATGCTGAAAAAGTTGTGGGAAGTGTTACAAAAAGTGCGAGAAATGTTTGCAAAGGACTCAACGCAACAGCAAGAGGAAAACGTTCAAGCATCCACCCAAGTACAAAAGGAAATGCAACAACCTACTGCCAACAAGTATGGTACACGCATGTCTCGTCGGCCACTGGGAGAAGAACCTCTGCTTTTACACAAATTTTCAATCACGCCCAATAAACAGCGGCAGGTGATTTTCTGTCTGGAAGATACTCAAACAAAAAAAATCGAGTTTTCTGGTGATGGAGTCTTACTTGCAGCTCTTTGCCAATTAATTCAGAAAACCACCTCTCAAACCGATTGGGATCTAACGCTACAATAACTCATAGAAAAATTTAAACCTTATAACCTCCCATTCCTTAAGGATGATGCCGATTAAAACTCTGTATCCTTCTTCTACTCGTCTGAGGGGCCTACTAGGGCAATCTTGCGAGGTTGAGCACCCACAGCAGGAAAATTACTGTTCAAGTCAACGACTTGTATATTTTGATTGTCGTAAGTTCTGACATACAACTTGTTATTCGTAAGGTCTTTGACGACCACCCACTGAGTAAAATCAAATTCACTGTTTTGCGTGCCTCTTACGGCGCCGTAAGGGATGTCTACAGTGTTTAACAAGTGAAAAGCGGCATTGACAGTTGCTTTAGCATCTTTTGGCACCGCAATGGCCTGCTTAAAAATTGCCGCACGCACAAACCGCGAAGGGGGTGTCCAATCGCCAGGAATACCTAAGAGGCCTGTTCCCTGCCCTGAGGGTTGCAAAACTGTACCATCAAGAGACTGTTTCCCTGCATTCACCGCTGAAAGGTTAATAAAATTTCGAAGATTCGTTAAGTGCCAAGGAAGCTCGGGAGAGTTGGTAAGTACACTGGATGGGTTGTCAAAGAGGCGCGCTTCACCGTTCAAAAATTCCAAAACTAGACTGTTACCTTTAGCGTCATGAATGCTGAAATGAACCCCTGGAGCCGTCGGACCAAGCTCCGGAATTACGTAGGCAAAAATATTAATCTTGGCCAGTGCAGCTTTAGCTTCTGCTACAGAGGCAAAATTACCTAGCAACCAACGCGATAAGTCCGTAAAACCCATCACGCTGCTCGGTGCAGCCTTACTGACATCTGGATAGACACTATCAGGAAACCATAGAATCCCCACCGATAATCCCTTTTCGTTCTGGCCGTCAATAACCAGGTCTTGTGGGAAGATCGCCATCCCCGCGTAGGCATACTTAGAGGTCCAATTCATCCCTTTTTGATTATTGGGGGCCACTGTCTGAACATTTTCATTGCGAGGGAAGAGCTTGACCTGTGTGGGAAGAATCTGCCCAAACTCCAGTGATCTCCCAGCGACAAATGCATTGTCCTGAGATTTTAGCACAAAGTCCGTACAAGCTGAACATGACATCGACAGCGCTGTTAGGGCTGTAGCTACAGCCACTGACAAATTTCGGAACCTGTTAATCGACTGCATCATTTTTCCTCCCTATTATGACATTACCTTACCCATAGCAGATTTCTATCGTTTCGCCTAGAAAAAGTACCCTAGGCGAAATTCCACTTCCTGACTAAACCGATGATATACAGTCACCAAGCCATACTCATACTCAATAGACGCTAGGATTTTCGGGGTAATCATCCACCCCACCATGATATCTAAGGGAACGAACCAGCCAGGTGTTTCCCAGTTATAACGCATTTCGGGAGACAGATTAATAAACCAGTTACGATTCAAATTTACGTTGAAATAGGGCTGTATGTAAGTTCTGCTCACGAGCGGTGCTGAAGCATAACCACCAACACTCCAAGATTGCCGTAAAGTAAGGCCGCAGTAAGCCCCAGGACTCCAGTCATCAAGATCATACGCAACACCTACAGATGGAATGAGTTCATACTTAGCATCTCCAATCTCGGTGTTACCACCATCGGTAGGAAATAATACCTGAGTCCCGCCCCCGAAAGTCCATTTGTCAATAGGTGGGGTGATCACCAAAGCCTGAACAAGGACATCTGTCAGGTGGTCATCTGGGCTACATCCTGCCTGAAGTTGACTCTGGGGGCACGAGAACCAGGAATAGGGCACATCAATCCGAAAAGATAACTGCCAGTCATCGGCGAGGTCTACAACCTTATCCGTACGCAAGGTCAGGATGACACAATTACCCAGCACATCCTCCACACCTTTTTGATAGGCCAACCGCGTATCAAAACGCGTGATAGGCTTGAGGATATTTTGACCATTGTAAATAGGCTGATCTTCCGACACCAGAGAAGCTGTCAGAAGCAACAACCATGCTGTCAAGTGAACAACACGCGCCTTCACCGTAACCATACACATAAAATTTGTTGTTATTAGTTGACCTCAACGTCGCATCATGACAGGATTGCATATCTTACGGGAGTTTTTTATGAAAATTGTCACACGCATTTCCTGGCTATTGAGCATACTCTACCTCGCCTTTCCCCTCACAGAATATGCAGGCGGCCTTTTCCTTTACGAAGTGGCTACTTCCGATATACGCCTGGCATCTGCAGGGTGGGCGGCACGGGCAAATGACCCCTCAACGGTCTTTACCAACCCTGCAGGAATGTCCCTTCTAGATGGCCCTACAGCACAGGTCGGCGTAACACCTATCTATAACAACCTCAAATTCCAACCGAATTCTCTGACGAATGTATCTGGTGGAAGGGGTAATGGAAGTACTTGGTTGCCCTCTGGAACGCTGTTTGCTAGCTGCCCAATCGATGATGATTGGACAGCGGGTTTCGCCACGTTGGGCTATTGGGGGTCAGGCCTAAACTATGGTAGAAATTGGGTAGGTCGATATTATATCACAGAAGCGCTACTGCAAGGGCTCTCTTTCATTCCCGCCGTCGCCTATCGAATCAATGACTCCTTGTCAATAGGCCTTGCGGCGAATCTTATGTACGGCCTAATGATGCAAAAAGCTGCAATCAATAATGTGCTAGATGCACATAGTGATGGAAGCGTAAGACTTCTGGATACTCACTTCGCTGCTGGAGCTATTGTGGGAGCTTTGTACCAGATTGACGACTGCACTCGCGTTGGTGTTCAGTATATGTCTCCCGTCCACTTGCGCTTTAAAGACAAACCCAAGTTTCATAACATTGGACCCCTCTTGAGGGATATTTTAGCTGACACTGGCGTTCTGAATAGCTCCGTGACGATAAAGGTTAATGTTCCAGCAAGTCTCATCGGAAGCATCCATCATCAAGTTTGCGATTGCTTTGTTGCTATGGCCGACCTCGGATGGCAGCAGTGGTCTAAGTTAGGCGAAGCGCAACTGATGCTGTCGGATCCTGGCTCTGAATCCCTCACAGCCGTAGGCAAATACAACGATACCTGGCATGTTGCCTTAGGAGCAGAATATTTCTATACGCCCGATCTAAAGTTCTCTGGGGGAATCGCTTATGATAGTTCGATGCTCACGACGAAAAACCGAACCTTTTCTCTGCCTATAGGGTCTCAATGGCGCTTTGGAACAGGTCTTCAATATCTCTATGATGAATGCATTAAATTAGATGCTGCTTATGAACTAATGTGGAGCGGGTCCCTCTCTCTTGACCAAAACCGCGGTCCCCTACTTGGGCATGTAGCGGGAAAGTTCCCTAGCGCCTACGCTCACTTTCTGAGCCTCTCGCTAACCTACAGCTTCTAAATAGCTGCATGCGGCTACTTGTTTTGTTGAAACAATGGATACCACCATAGCCCCTTAGAGATAATTGCAGAAGTCCGATTTTCCGAAGTCAATTTCCTGAAAATCGGATGCCGGTGAAGAGAGAGCCATTCCCTTTCCAGGCCCGAAGGGTCGATATTGCAACAGGCCATGGCATCGCCACATAGGCCTCAACCTAACAGGTCTTTTGAGCTTATATCTTAATGACTTAGGACTTCACAATCGTATCTCGGCGCGCAGCGCTTTGGAGTGCGGTCGCTTGCGACCGCTTTTCGTTCCTTGGGACGGCAATGCTAAACGGCATTGTATGGATTCGTCGAAGGCTGCATGTACTAACTATTTTACCCTTAGGGAATTATAGTAATGCCGTTGCACACGACCGTCGCAAGGAACCCAAAGCGGTCGCAAGCGACCGCACTCCAAAGCGCTGCGCGCCGAGATACGATTGTTAGGCTTAGGTTGAGGCCTATGTGGCATCGCCATGGTATATGCCAGGAAGGGATTTCGCAGCCTGTAGGGCTGCCATAAGGCGCTTGTATAAATAGCGTGTGAATACTGACGTCTTATGGCAGTCCTTCAGACTGCGAACCACGTTTTGGCATATACCATGGCGATGCCATGGCCTGTTGCAATATCGACCCTTCGGGCCTGGAAAGGGATAAAAGCCTGTCTCTCCAGACTAGATAGTGCCATGCCATTTGAGCTTTCCAGAATCGCCTTCTCGCAAAAAAAGGTAACCTTTTTTTCCCAAGAATCGATTCTCAAGGGCTCAAATAATTTTGGCAATTACCTCTCAAGGCCCGCTCTTAACCTGCGTAGAAACCACAGGAACCATAGAATCCTTCAGTTGCTGCTTATCCACCTTTGCAGCCCACATCGACTGATCGTCTTTTCCATACACCAATAACACATAGGAGCCATAGTCAAATGGGTCGTTTTCCGTGGTTGTTGACAGAAGCCCCAACCGACTTCACAACCAAAACCCGAAGCTTAAGCGTCAATGTACCCATCAGACAGGCTGATGAAATATTTGCTGTTGCATCGGCTCTTCTCGATAAAACAGACGCAAAAACCAGACCCATTCGTCTTTTAGGCGTCTCCATTAGTTCCCTGGTTGAATGCACCGATCTAAACTAAATCGCCACAAAAAACCGTCACTATTTACTTCAAAGGTCATCCGCAGTCATGGAATGACTGCGCCACATAGGAGGCCTTGTTACTTTCGGATATTGGCGACACAGTCGGTTGGGGCTCCAAAGCGCTGCGCGCCGAGATACGATTGTGAAGGCTTAGGTCGATGCGTATAGCTTCCTATACGTGCTGGTCAACCAGAATTGGGTTTCCATCTGGATCAACCATCATAAAGCTAGCTGGACCAGTCGAGCTTTCGTCCGCCTCTAAAATCATGTTTATGCCACTATCCTTGAGCTGACGCTGCAACTTTCGAATATCCGTGAATTCGTTGAGTTGCTGAGCATCCTTATTCCAGCCCGGGTTGAAGGTGAGAACGTTCTTATCGAACATCCCTTGAAACAGTCCAATAGTGTAATCACCATTTTTCAAAATTAGCCAATTCTGCGATTGATCTCCTGCGAAGACTGTAAATCCCAGTTTTTCGTAAAAGAGTCTGGACGCCTCGATATCCTTTACAGTCAAACTGACAGAGAAAGCTCCCAGTTTCATCATTATCCTCCTGCATTGCATTGGGTTCTTGACACGCAATAATATTACAATTTTCCCGCTTTTAGAGCCTCATTTCTTCAGAACCGCCGTGTAAGCTCCGCAAACGTTATGCAAAGCTCTTGCGTAGCGTTTAAATACAATCCATAACTGGCGTGACATGCTTGCGTTAAAATAAAATAGTTTTTACACGAAGATCAATGTCACGTATTCACCAGGATGGAAGAACATGAAAAAAATCGCCCTTGAAGAGCATTTTATTACTCCTGATTTTCTAGAATACACTCGCAAAAGCGATTTTGCGGCCATGAATCCCAACGTGACCGGTGATTTCCAAGCTCGCCTATTGGACATTGACCATTTGCGCATCGAAGCCATGAACAAGGCTGGTATCGAGCTTTCTGTGCTCTCCCTAACGGATCCTGGAGTTCAGGGAAACATGCCTGCCAACATAGCCGAGAAGCTAGCAAGCCAGACCAATGAATTCCTTGTAGAAAAGATAGCCAAACACCCTAAACGCTTTAGAGGCTTTGCTACCTTAGCCCTACAAAATCCCCTCAGCGCCGCTAGCGAGCTTGAACGCTGCGTCCGCGATTACCAATTTTTGGGGGCACTGGTCAATGGACAAACCAACGGCCTCTACCTAGATGAGGAAATGTTTTATCCATTTTGGGAAAAAGTTGAAGAACTGGGAGTTCCTGTCTATCTACATCCCGGAAGCCCTCAGACAATGCCTTTAAGCTATAAAGGTCATCCCGAACTCTCCGGTGCACTGTGGGGATGGACCGTGGAAACAGGGACCCATGCCCTTCGACTACTATTCTCTGGCCTGTTTGATCGATTTCCTCGGTTAAGCTTAATTCTTGGCCACATGGGCGAAACGCTTCCCTACCTTCTCTGGAGGCTTGACAGTCGGTGGAATATTATCAAACAACCCAAAAAGTTAAAAAAGGTCCCATCTCAATACATAAAAGAAAATTTCTATGTAACAACCTCAGGAATGTGCTCCAATGGACCTCTATTATGCGCTATCCAAGAACTCGGGGAGGAAAGAGTCATGTTCTCTGTCGATTATCCCTATGAATCCTCGGAAGTGGCGGCGCAATTCCTGGAACAAGCTCCCATTACCGACGCGATTCGTGAAAAGATATGCTATAGAAATGCCGAAACCCTCTTACAACCATCCTCAAGTCACTCTATAACCAAATCTGAGAGAGCTATCCCTTAAACGATGCAAACTCATTTCTCACAGAATTCTAGGCAGTATTTTACAGTTAATAAAGCTGTCGATCTATGCTTTTCTTATGTAATGCTCCTGGAATACTCCAGCACCAAAGTCAATGGAATGCTGCAAGATCAATCCATCCCTTTGCAAGGCACCATGTAAGGTCTTTAAGAGGTAATTGCAGAAGTCCGGTTTCCGAAGTCAATTTCCTGAAACTCGACGGCCGGCGAAGAGAGATAAGCGATTCCCTTCCCAGGCCCGAAGGGTCGATATTGCAACAGGCCAGGGCATCGCCCTGGTATATTCCAGGAAGGGATTTCGCAGTCTGAAAGACTGCCATAAGGCGCTTGCATAAATAGCGTGTGAATACAGACGTCTTGTGGCAGTCTTTCAGACTGCGAAATTCCCCTTGGCATATACCAGGGCGATGCCCTGGCCTGTTGCAATATCGACCCTTCGGGCCTAGAAAGGGATAAAAGCCTGTCTCTCCAGACTAGATAGTGCCATGCCATTTGAGCTCTCCAGAATCGCCTTCTCGCATAAAAAGGTAACCTTTTTTTCTGAGAATCGATTCTCAAGGGCTCAAATAATTTTGCAATTACCTCTTAAGGATATTCCGTGCTTAAGAACATTAGGAAACACCGTCACAATAAACTCATCAATTCTTCCTTGAGTGTAAAAAGCGTCAATCAGTTCAGCGCCTCCAACCATCCATAGCTTGCTTATGTTACGGCTTTCTAATTCACGAATAAAGCCTTGGATATCATCCGAGGCAAATTCAATCTCTTTTTTTGAAGATTCCATGGGCTTGCGAGTGAATATGTAGGAAAGTTTTCCTGGATAGGGCCACTCACCAAACCCTAGAATCTGTTCAGTTACTACCGACTCTGGACAAAGTCCTGTCTAAGGGCACTACAGAATGGTATTCCTGCAGGAACCCTTAGACTGGATTTTGTCCAGAATCGGTAGTAACTGACCATTCTTTCCTCTTCCTCTCTCTCCTATCTCGGTGTCTCGGCGGTGAAAATTCCTAATTCTCTTAGCTTAACAATATGGGGCGATGCTCTGGCCTAAGGAGAGAAAAAAAGAGAATACAAAAATTAAGTCCAGTGCCTTAGTGTAAGTCAAACAGCAGGAAACGATGATGCTTCCAGCACCGGTTGAACAAGCAAGCCCACCACAAACACCTCATCCCAGGCGCTTGGGCTGGGTGGGAACCGCTGCTGTTGCATTAGGCGGCAGTAATCAAAGTTTATTCCTGATTACTACCTTGTATGCAGGCCAGGGCGATATCTTAGGTGTTGGTAGTGCTGCGGTACCACTGCTCGCGCTCGGCTTACTATTAAGTTGGGCCGCTATGCCGGGTTGGATCGAACTCACCTTGATGTATCCAAATCGCGTCGGGGGAATCGCCGCTACCTGCGCCGAGGCCTTTCGCCCTTACAGCCCTATTTTGGGAACCTTGACAGGCGTCTGTTACTGGTGGGGATGGGTACCCACCTGCGGGTTGACTGCCATTCTAGCAGCCACAGCGATTCACCACCTTTTCCTTACCTCAATTCCTGTAAATGTCTTAGCTAGTCTGATTGTCATCATATTCACCATCGTCAATCTCTGCGGCATTCAATGGGTTGCCCGACTCGCCATTCCCTCATTCATCGTCTGCGTAGCCCTAGCAATAGTGTCCAGCATCGTCCCCATATTGACTGGTTCGATGGATTGGCACCAAGCCACGACCTACGAGCTGATTGCACCTTTTCAAGGAATATTCGGCAAAGTGACGGCCGCCATGGCGGGACTCTATTTCGTCGGCTTTGCTGCTCCAGCCTTTGAACAAAGCTGTTGCCATGTTGGCGAGATGGTTGACCCAAATAAAACCTTCCCAAAAACCGTCTATGTCAGCGCCTTAGTTGCAGGACTCTTTTTCATTGTTCTTCCTATCGTATGGCTCGGTGTTCTAGGACTCACAACAACGCACTTTGACATGATTGAGGTCCTTGGAGCCACCTTCACCCCTCTCTTCGGCCTGCTAGCGCCCGCCGTCGCACTAGGCTTCATCATGTTCAATATGTTCCATGGCACTATGGCTCCCCTGGCAGGTGCTTCAAGGACCCTCTCACAATTAGCTGATGACGGCCTCCTACCCCACTTTCTTAGCAAAAGATGCAAGTCAGATGCTCCCCTATCAGCAACTCTCCTCACTGCCGCAATGGCCATCGGATTTCTTTGGCTGGATGAACCGATCTGGATCATCGCCGCAGCGAATTTAACCTATCTCATCGGCATCTGTATGCCAAATATTGCTGTATGGCTCTTGCGTCGCAATGAACCAGAAATGCAACGCCCCTATAGAGCCCCAAAAGGCACAATAGGTCTCGGACTGTTTGCTGCCTGCGGATGGGCCATCGCCATCATTCTCGGATTTGAACAGTTCGGCCTAGAAACCGTGACCATCGGAATAGGCTTTGCCTATGCGGGAGCTGCCCTCTTCGCTTGGCGTAAGTTCGAAGACCGAAAACGCGCAGGTCTACCACGACTCGCCCCCACCTTGCACGTCAAACTAACCGGTACAATGATCGCCGTCCTGGTCCTCGATACCATCGGCTACCTGATTGCCCTTAGCACTGTCCCTAACCACGATACAGCCCAAATAGCCTTCCTGTCAGACCTCTTTGTTGTCGTCGCCCTGCTCACACTTACTGTCGGGCTAGTATTGCCCGGTATGATCGCTCATGCCGCAGGGGAAGTCTCTAAATCCGCTCGACAACTTTCCAATGTCACTTTGATGGACTTCAGAAAGGCCATTGAAGCACTCGCTAAGGGCGACTTAGACCATCCCTATACAGCTCCCGAAATTCGCCCTGTAGTCGTCCTTTCCAATGACGAACTAGGAGAAATGGCAGATTCGTTCAATAGGCTTCAACATGAAGTCGAAAGATCTATGTCCGGTCTTAATGATGCTCGTGAAAACCTCAAAATAGCGCGCCAACAACTGGAAAAAGCCAACGAACATCTAGAAGAACGCGTCTCAGAGCGTACCCAAGAACTACAGAATGAAGTCGCCATTCGCATTCAGCTAAATGCTGAACTCGTCGCTGCAGCGCGACGTGCGGGTATGGCAGATGTCGCCACAAATGTCCTACATAACGTAGGGAATGTCCTGACGAGCATCAACGTCTCTGCCTCCCTTGTAGAACAAACCTTCCAACAATCCGCTTTGCGTGATGTGCCTAAGTTATCCCAGATGATTAGCGCACATGAAAATGACCTCGCCACTTTCCTCACTAATGACCCAAAAGGCAAAAAAATCCCGGAATATTTACAGCTCGTCACCACCCAATGGCAGAAGGAACAGGCCGCAATTGCAAAGGAACTCCGCTCTCTGACCAAAAAAGTACAGCACGTAAAAAGCATCATTAAGATGCAGCAGTCCTTGAGCGGTCAACAGGGCATCATCGAACAGGTCACCATCTCTCAGCTCATCAATGATGCCCTTGCGATCAATGAAGAGGAATTCGAACGCTCAGGCATTCACGTCTCTCAGATCTTTGATGCAGACATCTCCCTAGCAATCGATAAAGTAAAGGCGCTGCAGATCCTGATTAACCTGATAAAAAACGCTAAAGCAGCCTTGATGTCTAGTGAATCCGGGAATAAACAGCTCACGCTACAATCAAAGCTTATTGGAGACGAAAAGGTTCAAATTAGCGTCATTGACAGTGGCTTAGGAATAGACCCAAAAAATATTACAAAGATTTTCTCTCACGGCTTTACAACCAAAAAAGATGGCCACGGTTTTGGACTACACTCCAGCGCCATCTCTGCCCAGGAAATGGGTGGCTCGCTAAAAGCTTTTAGCCAGGGCCTTGGAAAAGGGGCTACCTTCATCCTTGAACTGCCCCTAAAAGGACAACAGAGCAATGAATTCTTAGGTAGGATACAATGAATAATAGAGACAACTATCGCATACTACTCATCGATGATATGATTTCCATACACGATGATTTCCGTAAAATCCTGATCTCTAACTATGCACAACCAGATAAACACCTCCAGGACCTCAGCACAGAACTCTTTGAAACACACGCAAATACACATGCCAAGTTACCCCCATTTAAAATAGACTCCGCATATCAAGGCGAGGAAGGCATCAAACTGGTGCAGCAAAGCCTTATCAATCAAAAACCCTACGCTATGGCCTTCGTCGACGTGCAAATGCCTCCTGGTATTGATGGCGTTGAAACCATCGCACAAATGTGGAAGCTGGATCCCGACATTCAAATAGTCATTTGCACCGCCTATGCAAAACACACCTGGCAGGATCTCTTAGAACGCTTTGGAGAAACCGATCGTCTATTCATCTTAAAGAAGCCGTTTGACAACATCGAAATTGTGCAGTTGGCTTGTTCGTTAACCAAGAAATGGAACCTACATCAGTTTATTACCGGCACACTGACAGAGTTTCAAAAGCTGATCCGCAGCCCAGACCCGCGTAAAGGGTTAAAAGATGCCGTCAGCGCCTTTAAAGACGCTGTTGAATCACTAGCCGCTGTCAATAAGACCCTCAAAAAACTCTGAAGACGACCACACCATTTCAACTCATACAAATTGCTGTAGCGCTCGTTCTTGCTGGGGTAAAAAGGACCTAAGGAGGTAATTGCAGAAGTATTAGAACAGCTCCCCTGTGGCGCAGTCATTCCATGACTGCGGACCAATCCGTTGCAATTGTGGAGACGTGCAAAACAAACGTCCCATGTGATGCAAACAGAAACTGTTTCAACCGTTCTCGCAGTCATGGAATGCATGGAATGACTGCGCCACAGAGAAAGGCCACTCTAGCATCGCTTCACAAGTCTTGGCTTCTCTCCTCCGGGGATTTGGAGAAGACATTGAAAAATCGCGGAAAAAATGCACCAAAAGCTGAGATACTCCAATGTCGCGGCAAGAGATAACCCGTTAAAAAGGCCTGAAAACGATTTTTCCAGCCCACAATTACGCTTAATTTCTTGCCCAATGAATTCAATGCAGCTTGGGCAACATCCTCTGGTGACATGAGTGCAATTTTTTTCTGACCCAACTCATTCATGAAACGAAGAGCACCCGGTGTCCTTGTGGCTCCTGGCAAAACTGTAATGACATCAATTCCGTCGCGCTTTAGCTCCCACCACAAAGTCTCACCTAGATTAGTTAAAAAAGCTTTAATAGCGGAATATTGAGCCAGATAGGGACTTCCCATCAGTGCTGCACCTGATGAAACAAGGATAATGCCCCCTCGTTTCAAAATTCTCATTTTTTGTGCAAAAAAATAGGTCAATTTTAATGAAGTATGTAAATTGACATCAAGCATTGCACTAAGACTCGTCCAGTCAGTATCCGCCCATAATCTCAACCTTCCATCAGGAAATAGATGCGTTGCCGCGTGATTGCAACAAAAAAGACCAATTTCATAGGGAATACAAGCATCTATCAGCCTGCTTACCTGAACAGGATCTCCCAAATCCACTTGAATGGCCTTGACTTGTACAAATGAACCAAGTTCCTGAGCTATTTGATCTAACTCATCTTGAAGAATATCGACTAGGATAACGTTGATGCCAAGATGGGCAATCTGTTTAGCAAAAGCTTTACCAATGCCTCGAGCAGCACCTGTAATGAGAGCCCAAGGCCCATATTTAATCTGGTATGCATTCACGATAGTTTTTCTAGGTAAAACAAAAGCGAAATTTTCCCAAAAAGCCACATACTTGTCATCATAATTCCTTTGATCTAAAACAGAGCAATAATTCGCGCCGTTGATGCCCAGGCACTGTGAAGACGCTTCCCAGCACCGGATGATTTATAGCCTCATAATTTTTTCCCCATGGCGATATCTAGAGAGCTTGGCGGCTCACCAGTCGGGTCTTCAAAAGGCATCTCCACATACCCGTTTTTGCGATAAAATTCCACGGCATCAGGTCTTGCCTCATCGTGCAAAGACGCGATACCTTGTTTTTTCAACCATCGTTCACAAAACTCCAGAAATTGCGAACCAAAACCATGCTGTCGGCAAGCTTCATCAATGACAAAAATCCTTAGAGCAGCTCTATGATCAGGCCAAAATTGAATATGAGCATATCCAATTATTTCAATGCCTTGATAAAGAATAAAATGAACATGATCTTTATGGTCAAAGGTCCAAGTATAAGGATCGCTAATCCCCAGAGGCGCAAAGAAGTATTTTTGTCTTAATTTCTTAGCCATATCCCACTCAGCATAATGGGTGCATCTCATTATCCGTATGCGATTAAAGTTTGCAGCTTTTAGGACTTTGCTTAT
The DNA here is from genome assembly GCA_963713615.1 of uncultured Chlamydiae bacterium. GTDB lineage: Bacteria > Chlamydiota > Chlamydiia > Chlamydiales > JAJFMA01 > CAMFKD01. Next base: position 3,512,067 of record CAVQMM010000001.1, on the reverse strand, counting down.
GAAAGCATCTTTTCCCAAGTTATAGCCGGTAAACATCGAATTTCTTTTCTCGAAAGAAGCGCTATCCCTTAAAAGATTCTCTTTCAGATTTGCATACTCATCTCTTACATCTGGATGCTTTCTTAAGTAATCTCTGAAAAGAAGATTCAGTTCAATTTCTGGATGACCGTTCTCATAGACATGTAGGTTAACATCAATACTTCCACGTTTGCTGAAACCATAGTGCATAGGAATATTATACTCACCTCGGTATTGAATGCCGATTTTCTCTAGAGCCTCTACGGCATTAATCGGATCGCTAACAACAGCAATGATGTCGATCTTAGGTTTGGCAGCAAGCCCTGGTACCGCAGTAGAGCCAACATGATGAACAGCTAGGCAATTATCACCAAGAGCTTCCCGAATCTTTAGCGCTTCGGCCTCAAACATTGTGGGCCAATCAGGGTTATAGGGAGTAATAATAATGACGTTTTTAATCAAAGAGTCAGTCCTATTTTATTTGGAAGTTGTTAATGAAGGTTTCCGCTTGGCAGGTGGGGCAATTGGCAAGTTTAGAAGCATCATCAATAGCAGCCGAGACGATAAAGGCGCCTGTCTTTGTAACAATGTCGCGGGAAAGAACATCCTCGCTGACTGTTCCCGACTGGAATCGGCTCTTGGCCAGAATACTGTATTGACCGGAAACGCTGGTGTCTACTTTTGCCCAATCCACTATCACGCTAGTGTCCCCTTTGGACCAATTTTGTGGCGCCAAAGCCTTAGCGAGTTCTTCAGGTTTATCAAGACCAGGCTGGTTCAGCTGACTAGGATCTCCCATAAAGATCACCTGGTAAGTCCCCACCGTTTGGCCTGGCGTGGGTGATCCCTTAGGAACTTCGGCCTGCACCGTCGCTACGTAGCGAATCATCTTTTCTTTTACTTGCGTATATAGTTTTGGTTCAGCAGGAAATATCGCCGTAATTGAAACATCACCGGTGGTAAAAGATAGCTTCCAGCTATGATCTCCAAGCTGTTCTACTTTGTTATGTGCTGTAAAGCCATTCTGAACCGAGACCTCATTGACTTTTGCTGGCGCATCATTAGCAGACAGCAATGGCTGGCTCAACAAGAGTGCACCAGCTATCGCCAGCCCCGCACTAAAACCCACCAGGTTAATCGTCCACATATCTCATTCCTCCAATTTAGATCATCACACAAATATTCTTACAATTGTCCATAAAGTCCAGCAGTTAGAGGTACTTGCAGAAGTCTCGTACTACACACCATCGACATTGACGCTTACCTACAAAAGTTCAGAGGACTTCTGCAATTACCTCATTTATGTCCATCAGAGGTAATTGCAGAAGTCCGATTCTCCGAAGTCAATTTCCTGAAAATCGGATGCCGGTGAAGAGAGAGTCATTCCCTTCCCAGGCCCGAAGGGTCGATATTGCAACAGGCCATGGCATCGCCATGGTATATGCCAAAACGGTTTTAGCAGCCTGTAGGGCTGCCATAAAGCGCGTGCATAAATGGTGTTTGTAAACTGGCGTTTTGTAGCAGTCCTTCAGACTGCGAAATCCCTTCCTGGCATATACCATGGCGATGCCATGGCCTGTTGCAATATCGACCCTTCGGGCCTGGAAAGGGAGAAAAGCCTGTCTTTCCAGACTGGATAGTGCCATACCACTTAAGCTCTCTAGAATCGCCTTCTCACAAAAAAAGGTAACCTTTTTTCTCGAGAATCGATTCTCAAGGGCTCAAGTAATTTTGCAATTACCTTATCAGGTCCAGGCTGTCCATGAACCTAGCCGTGTATGACTCAACTTTGAATCAAAACTCATAGATTGTCAACAGAATGGAAAAGGTCAAAATTCATAGGGGTGAAAGCTCGTCGCTGAACTCGAGAACCTGCGATCACAGGACTGTTAGATGGTTCTTGGGAAGAATTGGGGGAGCTTTTTGCTGCCACAAACCATCGAATAGATGTGCTACGCTTTGGAGTCACAATCGTCACTCGGCGCGCAGCGCGAGCGCATAGAAGCTCGGCGGTGATTGAGACAAAAAAACTCAAATCAACACCCCAGGACGAGCCCCCAGCTTGACTATTGCAAAACAAGCGTGACTATGGTAAGATGACCATAACCAAGGAGGCGTTAGTGGACTACCAGATGAAAGCCGGAAAGTTCAAAGCAGAATGCCTAAAAGTCATGGACGACGTAAAGAGAACCCATCGCAAAGTGGTGATCACCAAAAGAAATGTTCCCATTGCCAAGCTTGTCCCAATCGATAAGCAAGACGAACGAGTTTTTGGCAAACTAAAAGGCACTGTTCATTTTAAAGGCGACATCATTGCTTCAATCGAAGAAGTTTGGAATGCCAGTTCTTAAAAGCATAAAGCGACATAAACTATTATTAGACACTCATGTTTGGTTGTGGGCGCTAACAGGCAACTCCAAGCTAACGGAGAAATTTGCTCAAACCTTTGACAAAATCTTAGGAACGCATGGAATCTTTGTTTCGCCAATGTCCGTGTGGGAAATTGGAATGTTGGTTGAGAAGAAACGCATCGAAATCGACATGGATGTCCTGGATTGGGTTAACCAAGCCCTGGAAGAGGCTGGGCTACAGGTTTGTCCCATCACCCCTCGCATTGCGATACAAAGCACTCGATTGCCTGGAAACGTCCATGGAGATCCCGTCGATCGATTATTAATCGCAACTGCACATGAAGAAAATGCCGTTCTCGTTACCTGCGACGAAAAAATTCTAGAATACGGCATCGGAAAATTCATAAGCGTCTTCGATCCCTCTAAGACATAACAACCATCTCATAAAATGACCCATGTTGGCTACCAGAGTATTTATCATTATGTATTAGAGACAAGAAACATTTTTAGATTTTGACTGTGTGTATGATTGAAGGTGAGGATGATGCAGGATGTGTTTTTAAATTTTTGCAATCGCATTTTACCCACCATGTTCAAGAAAAACACCAAGGATCAAAGTTATACAGCTTTAAGAGGACGGGGCACGCAGTCTTTCGTGTTCGCAATCAAGGATTTATAGATGCCATAAAACAATTTTTGAGCCCTTTTCAGAATAGGATAGCAAATCAACCGAACGAAATGGCCGATTAATGCGTATGTGATCTGGCGTTGCTTTAGCAGACTTGCTCCGCGCCTTCTAGATAAAAAGAGACAAACGACGCTGCGCCTCATTTGAGCGGGGGGTTCAGTCCACGTCAAAACGTACGTTATTGACTAACTGACTCCTGAATTGACTAACTGATTCCTGACAAATTTGCCTTTGACACTACGCCATCATAACTACTCCCAGTCGAAGCTCAGCTAGGGTTGTGGAAAGATCTTCCATCCACGACATGATAAGAGCCAGTAGAACTTCGGCATTTTGCTCATCCTCAAACGGCTCGCGAATGTGTAGTGCTTTAGAGCAATCGCCTGGATGGTCTTTCCAAGCCCCATTTCATCGGCTAAAATGGCACGTCCTTGAAAGGCCAGATGAAGCATGCCTTCTTGTTGATAGCTGAGAAGGTTACAGGAGAGCATTTGAAGAGAGCGCTTTCCAGCCTCAACATCTGCCATAAACTGTTTACGATCATTTTCTCGGTCTCGAAAATACTGTAAACGTGAGGTCCAATCGATCAGATGCTGTGACAATCGTATTTTGGAAGCTACTTCAGAAGAAGCGCCTTTAAGAATATCTTCAAGGGCAGCAACGCCCATCATAGGATTAACAAGTTTGGTGACTTAGATCTTGTAATGATGTTTGAAAGAGATTTTTTCGACTTCGCCATACACAACTACTTTATTTGTTCGTAATCTTGTTTTTCAGATCTATGTGACTAACATAACCAATGATATATAAAAGATCGTCAGAGACTTCTAGAATACGTTTAGAAATTGTTGTCCGATTGGCCATAAGCGACCAACCCCCTTTAATGTTACTTTAACAATGTGAAGAAAGATTTTTACCACATCACCCCAAAAAAAGTCACCTCCTAGATACATAGACTCCAGACAAAAGGGCCTTGTTCACCTTTACGGTCAGAATTTCGGTCGGACGAAAAAGGTCGGATGTCGTGGTTTGTGACGAGGGCATAGCGCCAGCTATGTCCGAGGAGCAAAACGCGACAGACGATCCTTTTGCAGTCGACCGAAAACTGACCGCAAAGGTGAATAAGGCCGACAAAAGGACAATTACCTCATGAGGACCTTGAGAGGTAATTGCAGAAGTCCGATTCTCCGAAGTCAATTTCCTGAAAATCGGATGCCGATGAAGAGAGAGTCATTCCCTTCCCAGGCCCGAAGGGTCGATATTGCAACAGGCCATGGCATCGCCACATAGGCCTCAACCTAAGCCTAACAATCGTATCTCGGCGCGCAGCGCTTTGGAGTGCGGTCGCTTGCGACCGCTTTGGGTTCCTTGCGACGGTCGTGTGCAACGGCATTACTATAATTCCCTAAGGGTAAAATAGTTAGTACATGCAGCCTTCGACGAATCCATACAATGCCGTTTAGCATTGCCGTCCCAAGGAACGAAAAGCGGTCGCAAGCGACCGCACTCCAAAGCGCTGCGCGCCGAGATACGATTGTGAAGTCCTAAGTCATTGAGATATAAGCTCAAAAGACCTGTTAGGTTGAGGCCTATGTGGCATCGCCATGGTATATGCCAAAACGGTTTTAGCAGCCTGTAGGGCTGCCATAAAGCGCATGCATAAATGGTGTTTGTAAACTGGCGTCTTGTAGCAGTCCTTCAGACTGCGAAATCCCTTCCTGGCATATACCATGGCGATGCCATGGCCTGTTGCAATATCGACCCTTCGGGCCTGGGAAGGGAGAAAAGCCTGTCTTTCCAGACTGGATAGTGCCATACCACTTAAGCTCTCTAGAATCGCCTTCTCACAAAAAAAGGTAACCTTTTTTCCCGAGAATCGATTCTCAAGGGCTCAAATAATTTTGCAATTACCTCTTTAGGTCAAAACAACTATGAATGGTAACTTAGCTGATTTCGGTTCTTGGGAAGAATTTGGGGCACATTGCATCTAAAGGTGCAATTAACCTAGGAAATTTAACGCGGAGACACAGAGGAAGCAGCGTTGAAGGAACGGGAGATCTGTTTAAATTTTTTGTTTTTCTTCTCTACTATGTGAAGCGTTAAATGATTCAACCCTAATGGTATAAATCGGTAACGCAGCAACCAAACAGGTCACCTCGACCATTCTATGCATCAGTATCTCAGCCCGACTGCTAACAAACTTTTCTAGAAGAGGCAAACCCCTCTGCTTTTCCTCACTTGTTAAGGCACACCAACCACTAAAAGTCTGCAGTTTAGCCATGACTTCTTCAAATGTGTAGTACTCATCGTGAGTCCAAGTATGCACCTCTACCGAGCAACCATAATTTTTTAGCGCTTCTTCGGGGTTATAGGCATGTCTAGGATCCAATACAGGCTTGCCCGAGACTTGCTCGATGATAGCCCAGAATTCCTTCAGAATAGCCTCGTCGAGATTTGCTCTAGCGACTGACACGACGACAAAAGCACCATACGGATTGAGTTTGCGGAAGATGACTTCGATAGACTCTTGATTACAGAACCAATGAAAACACGTAAATGCTGTAATAACATCGAATTGTTCATCAGGAAATACTGTCGAGAGATCTACCACAGCGGCACATTTATAAGGAATGGGGAGATTTAATTGTTTGCTTCGACGATCAGCCTCGAGAATCATAAGCGGATCTATATCACACCCCTGAATGGCATGAAAGCCGTGCTCGTACAGTTCTCGTGTAGCAATTCCAGTACCACAACCAACATCCAAAATAGTCACATCAGAGCGCATCTTTTGCCTTAAATAGGTATATAAGGCTTCTCCATAACCTCGTCGGCCTGCTGTATAATTCGCAGCTTCTTTTCCAAACCGTTCACCAATGAGTGCCTCGACTCCCCTTTCGGCGGATGAATCCTCCATAGCATGACATGCTATACAAAAAAAATCGACGCACATTATTAAACCTGAAAACAAACCGAATAACAAAATCACGATTTCATTAAATTTTTTCACAACTAAAGCATCTTATTTAATCATCTGAAATCGGCCTGATGTATAATCCTAAAGCAACGCGACGGCTGTAGTTAGACTTTTTTTCCTAAGGGGATATTTTCTATCAACCTCATAGCTCAGCTTGATGTTGTTTGGCTCTTTTCCAGTAGCTTAGCAGCACATCGTTAAACGGTTGGTCACGCAGGTCGGCATACCCATCATCGTGTACCAGTTTGACACAGGTGTCGTATCTCTTTTGAAATTTTTCAACACTCTTCAGCAGAGTTTCACGAGGGTCAAAACCACAAAATACAGCCAGACTCACAGTAGCTTGGATAAGATCTCCCACCTCTTCTTGTAAATGGGAACGGTCATTTTTTTGCCAGGCATCTTGAACTTCTAAGCACTCGCTACGGACCTGCTCGATCAGTTGGTCAATGTGCTCCCAATAGAACCCAAACTTACGAGCTTCAATTTCTTGTTCTTCCACCTGCTTTAACGGACAGATATTCTTTTGCATCATCACACTCAAGTCGGTATATAGGGACCTTAAAGATGTCAGAAAATCGGCCTGTTGACAAGAGGAATTTTTTCATCATTAAAGCACTATTAGTTATCGTATGGTCATGATCATTCAAAACATCCGAAAAATCATTCATGTCGACATGGACGCTTTCTATGCTTCCATTGAACAGCGAGATCGTCCTGAGCTGCGAGGTAAACCTATTGTTGTTGGGGGCACGCCCTATTCGCGTGGAGTTGTATGCACAGCATCGTATGAAGCGCGTCAGTTTGGAATTCACTCTGCCCTGTCATGTCATCGAGCCTTTAGACTATGCCCACAAGCCATTTTCATCGCCCCACGGTTCGATGTCTACAAGTCCATCTCTCAGCAACTCCACGACATTTTTCGGCAGTATACCGACCTCATGGAGCCTCTAGCACTCGATGAAGCTTACTTGGATGTGACCACCAATAAGAAGGGGCAGCCATCAGCTACCCGGCTCGCGCAGTGCATTAAAGAGCAGATTTTTACCGAAACAGGCCTACGAGCCAGTGCAGGAGTTTCTTTCAATAAGTTTCTAGCAAAGCTCGCCTCAGGCTGGAGAAAACCCGATGGCCTGACTGTCATCATTCCTGAGCATGCGATTGCCTTTGTAGAACAACTTCCTATTCAGAAATTCTATGGCGTTGGCAAAGCAACAGCCAGAAAGTTTCTAGCTCTCGGAATCCTCACTGGCGCTGATCTAAAAAGATTTGGCCAAGACCGTCTACGGGAACATTTTGGCAAAATGGGCGAATTTTTCTATAAACTTGCCATCTGCCAAGATGATCGCCTGGTAAATCCCTCTCGCGTTCGCAAATCCATCGGCAAAGAAACAACCTTCTCTCGCGACATCTCTGAAGCAAATCTGCTGATGTCGGAGCTAGAAAACATTTGTTTAGATCTGGCAAAAACTCTTGAAAAACACCAGCGCCGCGGCCGCACAATTACGTTAAAAGTGCGCTACACTGACTTCACAACGAAAACTCGTAGTTTAAGCTTAGGTGTGCCCATCGGCAGCGTCGAACAGCTATTTGCGGTAGCCTCCAGGCTTCTGGATAAAACGGAAGCTCATACTCGTCCACTTCGTCTCTTGGGCGTTTCCGTTAGCTCACTGGTCGAGGACTGCAAGTGAATTCTACCCATCGACCTAACAAAAAAACAGCTTTTACATCCCATTAAATAGTGGCTTGTTAAAAGCTAAAAAATGTTGTAGATACGTCTAAAATGGACCTTAACAGGATATGCAGGATCGCTTCGCGGCATGATAAGCAGGATCACTCCCACCTTCTTCTACTGAACCCTTAACACGCTATTTTTTTTTATAGTGATTCTGGAAGACTTCACCGCCAAAAACAGTTGAATGCAGCTTAATCAATTCATCTCCTTCTAGGCCATCCTTAACGGTCCGTAATGGAATTCCACTCTTAAGAACAGCTGGAAAAACCGTCACGATGAACTCATCGATTCGCCCTTGGACATGGAAAGCATCGATAAGTTCAGCCCCTCCTACTATCCAGAGTTTCTTTAATCGTCGATTTTCTAATTCGCGAATAAATTGTTGGATATCACCCGAGACAAACTCGATCTCTTTGTTTGGTGATTCCATAGGCTTGTGTGTGAAGACATACGAGAGCTTTCCTGCGTATGGCCAATCGCCAAATCCTAATACCTGCTCGTAGGTTTTTCTTCCGATTGCAAGAACATCGACTGAATCGTAAAATTCCTGATAGCCATAGTCCTGCCCACCCGTTTCCTCTAGCGTCTGCGGCAACCAATCCACACTTCCATTTTCATCGGCGATATAGCCATCCTTGCTCGTCGCTATGTACAGAACAACTTTAGTCATCAAAACCATGGTTTTTCTCCCTAGAATTTAGCCTTTGGCACTACGCCATCATAACCACTCCCAGTCGGAGCTCAGCGAGGGTTGTGGAAAGATCTTCCATCCAGGACATGATAAGAGCCAGTAGAACTTCGGCATTTTGCTCATCCTCAAACGGCTCGCGAATGTGTAGTGCTTTAGAGCAATCGCCTGGATGGTCTTTCCAAGCCCCATTTCATCGGCTAAAATGGCACGTCCTTGAAAGGCCAGATGAAGCATGCCTTCTTGTTGATAGCTGAGAAGGTTACAGGAGAGCATTTGAAGAGAGCGCTTTCCAGCCTCAACATCTGCCATAAACTGTTTACGATCATTTTCTCGGTCTCGAAAATACTGTAAACGTGAGGTCCAATCGATCAGATGCTGTGACAATCGTATTTTGGAAGCTACTTCAGAAGAAGCGCCTTTAAGAATATCTTCAAGGGCAGCAACGCCCATCATAGGATTAACAAGTTTGGTGACTTAGATCTTGTAATGATGTTTGAAAGAGATTTTTTCGACTTCGCCATACACAACTACTTTATTTGTTCGTAATCTTGTTTTTCAGATCTATGTGACTAACATAACCAATGATATATAAAAGATCGTCAGAGACTTCTAGAATACGTTTAGAAATTGTTGTCCGATTGGCCATAAGCGACCAACCCCCTTTAATGTTACTTTAACAATGTGAAGAAAGATTTTTACCACATCACCCCAAAAAAAGTCACCTCCTAGATACATAGACTCCAGACAAAAGGGCCTTGTTCACCTTTACGGTCAGAATTTCGGTCGGACGAAAAAGGTCGGATGTCGTGGTTTGTGACGAGGGCATAGCGCCAGCTATGTCCGAGGAGCAAAACGCGACAGACGATCCTTTTGCAGTCGACCGAAAACTGACCGCAAAGGTGAATAAGGCCGACAAAAGGACAATTACCTCATGAGGACCTTGAGAGGTAATTGCAGAAGTCCGATTCTCCGAAGTCAATTTCCTGAAAATCGGATGCCGATGAAGAGAGAGTCATTCCCTTCCCAGGCCCGAAGGGTCGATATTGCAACAGGCCATGGCATCGCCACATAGGCCTCAACCTAACAGGTCTTTTGAGCTTATATCTCAATGACTTAGGACTTCACAATCGTATCTCGGCGCGCAGCGCTTTGGAGTGCGGTCGCTTGCGACCGCTTTTCGTTCCTTGGGACGGCAATGCTAAACGGCATTGTATGGATTCGTCGAAGGCTGCATGTACTAACTATTTTACCCTTAGGGAATTATAGTGATGCCGTTGCACACGACCGTCGCAAGGAACCCAAAGCGGTCGCAAGCGACCGCACTCCAAAGCGCTGCGCGCCGAGATACGATTGTTAGGCTTAGGTTGAGGCCTATGTGGCATCGCCATGGTATATGCCAAAACGGTTTTAGCAGCCTGTAGGGCTGCCATAAAGCGCATGCATAAATGGTGTTTGTAAACTGGCGTCTCATTAAGGCGCCCATGTTTGTCATCGACTACGTCATCGTCCACGAACTCGTTTAGTGCACCGCTACATAGAATCATCTATGACAAAGCGGTTGCCTATCTCTTTCATCTGGTTCAGAACCATCCCTTTAACGATGGTAACAAGAGAACAGGAGCCTTAACGGCGATTCTATTTTTTGAACTGAATGGTATTCAAACGACCTTTTCGGAGGATCTATATGAGGAGTTGGTTGTAGAGGCCACGAAGGGCCAGACGCGTCAGACGGCGTATTCGATGACCCGAACATCATAGTGGCAGCGAGAAGCAAACTTAAAGTGTACACAATTACCTCACAAGATAGTTTTTTTTAGACTGCCCAATATATAACATAGGACCATGTAGTTTTGACTACATTTATTCCAACGTCATAAAAGAAATCCCTCACAGCAGAAGTACAGTTTTCTAATAGTGCAAATTATTACATACATAGATGAAGATGTGATGAGCAGTTTTTAAAAATTTGTTACTTGGTAGGGGTCAGCAGGGAGGTAAAGCTGACACTATGACACTTAGAAAGCGTGTTGACAGCCCACCGGCAGTTTAACTATCCGACATAGATGCAGGAGATGAGATGTGGGATAAAAAAAAGTTGGGTTATCGTTCTGGGCACAAGGCCCCGGACTCGCTAAGCGTCCCAATGATGATGCTATGCATCTAACGTGGACTCCGCAATGAACGATAACCTAAGAATGCTCGGAGCCGGACTCGAACCGGCATAGGCTTGCGCCCGAGGGATTTTAAGTCGCAGCCATGGACGTAACGTCCCATAACACCACCTAATGCCACATAGCAATCTATACACTATAATTTATTTGAACCATGTGCATTTCTTACGCCAGATTATGGCAAATTATGCGATGTACCGACCCAGAATTGACCCACAGATGAACGTTCAACATTTGCTCTTTGCAGTAATGTAGTCTATTTGCTACAATAAGGATATGCGAGATGCGATCGAAATTCAAATCTACGAAACCGCAAACGGACAGCAACCCTTTGCAGAGTGGGAACAGGGCCTAGATCCAACCTTACAGGGAATGATCTGGACACGGGTGGGCCGACTGCGGTTGGGAAACTTTGGCGACTGTAAACCTGTAGATGGTGCTAAGGTATTTGAACTACGAATCCACAATGGACCAGGCTACCGTATTTATTTTGGCAAGCAAGGTCGCAAACTTGTGATTCTCTTGTGTGGCGGCAACAAGCGTAGCCAAAGCGGAGACATCAAGAAGGCCAGCAAATACTGGCAGGATTATCAATCTCGAGCTAGTGAGGATTAATATGGCAAGAAGTCGAAGTTACAAAGAGCATCTTCATGAGCGACTACAAGAGCCTGGTGCTGCTGCGGCCTATCTAAACGCTGCGCTAGAGGACGAAGATCTCCATGTATTCCTCCTCGCACTGCGAGACATCACTGAAGCTCAAGGTGGTATGAGTCACCTCGCGAAGGAAACCGATCTCAATCGCGAAAGCCTCTACAAAACGCTCTCAATGCGCGGTAATCCACGCCTGTCCAGCCTGCGATCTGTCTTAGGCGCATGCGGGTTAGTTTTGACAATACAGCCAGCTCAGCAATGAACGATAACGCAAAGCATGCTAGTTTCAATATTATGACGCATCAAAGATCAACCTGCATCAACTACGAATTGGTAGCTTAGCTGATGTGTGGACCGTGGATATTTCAAAGGTAATAGGACTTCGATCAGCTTTCTAGAATAAGTTTCAGGGAACTTCTCCTCAACGGTCACTCATGCAGATTGGGGCCTTGTTCACCTTTACGGTCAGAATTTCGGTCGGACGAAAAAGGTCGGATGTCGTGGTTTGTGACGAGGGCATAGCGCCAGCTATGTCCGAGGAGCAAAACGCGACAGACGATCCTTTTGCAGTCGACCGAAAACTGACCGCAAAGGTGAATAAGGCCCAGATTGGCAACCATGAGAAATAAACAGTATCACCTCGTTAACGAGTGTTTTCAACCCATTTTTAAACAATTTAATTGTAAAGACCAAAGGTTTTTCAATTTCTCGAGTTCGGCTTTTTACTTGAGCAATTTCTTGCCAGGCGTAAGTCCTTAAAAAGCTATGGCGCTGACGCGCCGCAGCTTTCTAAGGAAAAAAACGTACGTCCTTGAAAAGCTGTGGCGCGCCAGCGCCATAGTTTTTTAAGGACGTACGCTATAAACATCTAATATAAAATTGCGTTCAACCCTTTATGACGAACTATATTAAGCAATGCGAGAACAGCTCCAGATGGTTGTCTCATCCCTCTTTCTAATTGTGAAATATAACCCACTGTTAAATTCAGATAATTTGCAAAAACGGCTTGGCTTATATGTTCCCGTTCTCTTATGGAGCGGATTTCATCGCTTGTGATGGGTTCCATTTCGAGAAGTTTTTCTTTGCCTAGATGACGCTTGGTAATTTTTGCATAAGTCTTATCGTCAAGAACACCAACTTTGTGCATGCCTTTAGCCGTTTCTAAAAGTTCTTTTGTTATCCTATTTGGTTTTTTTTTCATGTTTTATCTCCTTTAATTCACCTTCTATAAGAGAAAATTTAATTTGATTCGCATCTGCATTAAGCCAACCAGAGGCGATATCCTTCGCCGTTTCTAATTCATCATCGCTAAGGTTATCTTTCTCATTTTTCGCAAAACCAGTTATAAATACATATCTTCGTTTCAATCGAACAGCGATTAACACTCGATATCCACTCGATCGCCCCTGTCCCTCTCTTCTGATCCTCTGCTTAATAATGTGACCTCCCAAATCAGCATCGATTAGACCGTTCTCTGCTCTTTCAACAGCTTCAAGTAATGCGGTATCACTTATCTGTTCCTTCTTTGCAAACTTGGAAAATACTTTCGTTTTGAAAACCCGCAAAATCCCCTCCGACTTCTAACCAAACTATAACACAATGCCCTATACTTTACAAACCCGATTTTTTGTAGACGCGACGCTCCGCTTCAGGTGGTAAGTCCTTAAAAAGCTATGGCGCTGACGCGCCGCAGCTTTCTAAGGAAAAAAAGTACGTCCTTAAAAAACTGTGGCGCGCCAGCGCCATAGTTTTTTAAGGACGTACTTCAGGTGTAAACCGTGTCTTACATCTAGACGTCTAAGACAGCGACAGGTTTAGGGACCGAAAGGTTTTTCGCAGGAATGGAATACAGGAAAGATTTTCCGGTATGGCAAAAACGCACAGAGAGGCTACAGAACGCGTCAAATGGCTTTGATGACCCCAAAACGATACGCGATTTTGGAGACTTACAACGCGCCAGGCTTGAGCAGGCGAAGACTGGAGATGATTGGCTTGCTAAAGGAGAAGTGGTGCGTGCACCTCAAGCACATGCGTTGGCACCCCTCCGCGCACGATCATAGCTTCCTCAGAATACCCAACGATTTCGCCAAAATCGTTCATGTCTACCACTCGAGTATATCCATTTCCGAGAGTTCCTAAGTCTAGAAACCCAAAAGAGGGATCCCATACAAAACCCCTGTTTCCATAATTTCCGGCAATACGTCCGCTAGAATTAATACGCACAATCTTTGCCTGAATAGGAAGAGTGCATAAATAATTAAGCTTATTATCTAGAATAATCTGTTGCTTGCTATTGCGAATGCGGAAAATAGAGTCCCCGCACGATTGAACATGATGGTGGCGTAGAAAGTCTTGTTTAGAGGCTAGTAGGCCAACGCTCAACAAACAGCCCGTGATCATCAATACCAAGGCAACACTCTTCACTACGGTTCGCATTTTTCCCTCCAAAATGTTATTAAGGGTACCATTATCGGCCACAGGGACCTTTTTGTCCAGTATCCATTTCAACTGAAAATATTGGATATCATTTACTTATAGAATCGGAATGCAGAAAAAATGGACTAGACAAGGTTGAGAATGCATCCGCATGATTAGGTGCTTAGATGAAAGACTTCTGTGGTATAATCAGGGCATAAGGATTAGTACATGCAACGGACCAAAACAGACCAGGCTAGGCTAACAGACCGACAGATAAAGGCCCTGCCGCACCTTATCGGGCCATCAAGTGACATTGAGGCGTGTAGACAAGCAAAAATAGCCAAGGATACTTATTACACCTGGTTAAAAAAACCCATCTTCCGCGCAGAATTGCAAAGGATTCGCGACCTGGTAGTGCATGATGCGGTCGAAACGCTCAAGGCGAGCACAACAAAGGCTATCGAAACCCTGGTGAACCTGTTGGACACACCTAACCCAGGGCTTCAACGCCAGGTTGCTAATGACGTTCTAGGTCATGTCGCGAGATTCCAAGAGCTTAAAGATCTAGAGAAGCGATTATCATTGCTAGAAGAGCAACAAGGCAACTAAGTGAGACTAGAATCGAGGATACGGAAAATGGAACAAATGATGTCTGGGCGAGAGAACAGCTGGGCTGTATTCCCAGCGGCAGTATGCGAGGACCCAGGGAAAGCGGCCAGGGCTAACCAAGAAATGGTAAACGCCTATGTTTGCCAGGGTAACCAGCCACCGAAGTTCAGAATCTTCATCAACGAAGTGCCTGCCCATAGGAAACAACTCATAAAACGCTCATAGATCGCTCGCATTGCTTTGTTTTATCTAAAGCGCGAAAATAGTCAAATAAAGCTAAAAATCAGCAGAAAATCTTTAAATGTGAAATAGAGGCATTCTAGAAATCAACCTAAATGCGACAGGCTAGAGAAACAGGCGATAATCGGTCTTGAAGAACGCCGCAAAACGCTTGGCAAGACTGCTTTCCAATAGTCCCAACACCCCGCTCCATCTGTGATATGTTGGTTTGAGCAATCCCCATCACTTTCCCAAGCTGGCTCGGAGTTAGCCCCTCACGATTGCGTAGTCCTCGCAGTATCACAGACCACCTCGGACAGTCTCTACATATCTTAGCGATCGCTTCCTAAGCAGACATCGAAAAGATCATCCTCATCATGAGCTTTTTCATAAGTTCTTCTATTCATACACGTCTTTTCGATTGCCAATAGCGTGTATGGTTACATCATGGTCCCCTTCGGGATCTACTGTGTAGATTACTCTATAGTCGTTTACCCTCAACCTCCTATATCCCTTATAGTTTCTTCTCATGGCTTTCCCATAGTCCATTGGCGCTATGCATAATCGTTCCCTTATGGCCTTTACAATCTGTACTTGGACTCGCTTGGGAATGACCTCTAAATCTCGGACAGCAGCTTCGGACAGAATTACTCGATGTCTAGACCCAACTTCTCGCACACTTCCTCAAGGTTGAAATGTTTTTGCACTTTCTTGTTTCGCTCGTCAACTAACCGGGAAAAATATATATCCTCTTGAAGGTCTAGAGCTTCCTCGATCATCTCCTTTGCGACTCCAGACAAAGTTTTGTTGTCTCGCTTAGCTAATACAGCCAACGCATCTCTAGTTGCTTTATCCAGCGCAACATGAACTCTAGGTGATTTTGTAGCCATTTGCCACCTCCTGATACCAAAAGTGTAGCACAAGTGTAGCTTGATATTCAATATGTGTTTTTTTTCGCAGGGTTACCTTGCAGCTTTTCATCCTGTACACTCACAACTCTCCAACTCAACCAGAAATGACTCTGCAATTGATTCATAATAACCTACCCTATATGATCTCTTTGACTCTTAACCAAATGAAAGTTGCTTTATGAATAGAAAATGCCTAAAAACATTTTACCCCCCTTTGAATCATACTGATCACCCCCGAATCCACCATCCCTCCTACCTTGCTGCTGCGTTGTTTTGCTCTTCAATGAACTCAAAGAACTTTTGCTCGTCTATGAGCACACGACGCCCCACCTTCTTGATTACCTTAGAAAACCCGGTCTTCTCGCCATAGAAAACCATGTGCCGCAAACCTCCAACTGGAGGCCATGGATGATACTTAGGCCACTCCACAAGCGGGATTAACCTAGAAGGTGCCTGATCTGTTGTGATAACTGACATGCCATAAATAACTCCTGCTGAATTGGCGACACTTGGCGTTGTCGCATATACTTGAACAGGATTAAAGCAAATACGCGGGAAGAAAAAAACTAGCTAAGTCCAAAGAAACATGCGAAGTTATCAACCTCACCGCTTGCTATGGAGATAAATAGGCTTATAAAAAAATAATCTCTTATTTATGACTTCACGTGTTTGTTTCAAGATTTGGGCTGTTTAAGAGGTCGCCCACCCTTGCGAGCACCTTTTTTGGGGTCTACTTCGGACAGCCGTTTTTCGAGATAAGGGTCTTTCCGGGGATTTGGCGAACCATCGGCCTTAGTAAGCTTCAGATATCTCAATCAACCAATCACAAGTTAAGAACTCACTACAATCAAAAGGAATCGGTATTCCTCTGTGATGGCACCATTGAATAAAAGCGAATGGTGTAACCCAGTAATCGCGAATCCTAAAATCCCAAAGCCCGACCAACCCATTAACTTTAATGCTTTTGACACACAACGCCAACAAAGCTCTCCTATACCCCTCACTATCTGCAACCATTGCAGCCCACAAAGCCGCTTCGCCTTTACACCTCCGATCAACCTCAAATGACGAAAACCAAAGGCAAGCTTCTCGCAATTTCCAAAAAGACTGAGCGATTCTGCTTCCCCATTTAGGCGAGTAATTTTCATGTCGAGTTTCTATCTTCACCCAAAAATCCTTTCATTCATGTTTGCAACCACGCCTGAGGTATGCGATTCGCTTAAATGAGAGTACCTTCTTGTCATAGTAATCGTCCTGTGCCCCAACACCTCAGCAATCTCAGCCAGAGAAGCACCATTCATCGCTAGGTAGCTCGCGCAGCTATGTCTCATGTCATGCCAGCGGAAATTGGTTATCACAGCTTCTTTCAAAGCCTTTTCCCAACCAAATCGCAGATCTATTGGCCTATGTGGGTCGGTCCCAGGGAATAGTAGGTCTGTGGCTACACTACGACCTTCGTTTAGCTCCTTAAGAAGCTGTAATGCTAAGCCAGCCAGTGGAACCATTCTTCTATCACCGTTCTTGGTCTCGTGTAGGACTATGCGGCCCCTAGCCAGATCAACGTCTGACCACCGAAGGTTTAGCAATTCAGAACGCCTTAAGCCGGCTGATAACGACAAGACCACTGCAACATACAGAAATGGGGTTGTACTTTCCTTGCACGCCTTCAAAAACCGCTGCCTTTCATCCTCCGATAAGAACCGTACGCGTCCACGCGGCTCCTGCGGCTTTGACACCTTTCTCATGGGTGAATCATCTAGCCAGGCCCATTCCCTGACCCCAATGGCTAACGCATGGCTTAAGGCCGCTAGATACCGCATAATGGTCGCTGGTGATCTGTTTTGCCCTGTCCTTGTTTTGCCATGGCCAAGCTTGTCCCGCTTCTCAGCAAGAAGTGCAGGGCTAACGTCGGCTAAGAGACAATGTCCTATCTCCTGCTTCCACCAAAGCAGCTGCGCCGACTGCTTAGCCAAGCGGTAGTAACAATTCATTCGAGTTGCAACCAAATCGAAGGGGACTGATAATGCCTGACTGAAAATGCTAAAGGAGAGTGATATGAGAAAATTCTTAAGCTTAATTGTATTTGGTCTGATTGCCACCGTAACTTTTCCCGCTCATGCGGAATCAATTCTGGTAGCCAAAAAGTCAGAGTGGGACATCATCCCCTCGCAATACGTCATCTAGTCCCTGTATCGGTGATTGGATTGTGGCCCATAAGGGATCGGGAAAACCGCTATGCTACTAGACATCTTATGCACAAACCTGTTTTGAATGTGAGTTTCCTTTAATAGGCACAAACCGAATTTCCACTCGCTTGTCAAGCGCTGCAGCAATACGGTTAAGCATAGCCATTGAATGGCCCTCATAATCAGCATCTTCCAAACGGCAGATAACCGACGCGGTAGTTCCAACTAGTTTAGCAAATGCCCTCTGAGAAAGCCCTGACTTCATGCGCAAATCGTAGATTTTTCTTGCTATATCATTGTCAGCCCGAATATTTTCTAGTTCAGCAATTTTCTCTGGATCGTCGTTAACTAGACGTCGATGCAAAATTTCAACTGCATCATCTGTTGGTTTATGTTTTTTTCTAGCCATTTTATTACTCCTCATACGTATGTATTTTTGGATTCATCTCAAAATTTTTCCGGCGCTTTATTGCTCTATCGATCTCTATCGGAGGAACACAATCCTCTTTTATGATCCCATGAGACAACACAGCAGCCACATTACCGTGGAAAAAATAAAGGATACGATAATGAATCCCTTGCAAACTTGCCCTCAGCTCATAAATCTTGTCCCTGAGTAAATCTGCTTCCGGCCTGCGCAATTGATGCCCCTCTTCTCTTAGCCGTTTTATTCTTTCTAGACATTTCAAACGAGCTTTTAGAGGGATAGTATCCAACCATTCAAGTACTGGAGCTGTTGTTTCATCCTTCTCTTTGTAAAAAACAACTTTCGTTTTAGCCACATCACCTCTTTGAGATCATGTTACCAAATTTGCGAACAGATGTCAACAGTCTCATCTTGGGCGAGATGTATACGATGGAGCGTTTTTTATATCGCTTGGGGATGTCGCCCCACCGCGGCTCATTTTATCTAAAGGGAGGACTCATGCTGATGGTATGGAACCCTACAAGCCATCGTGCCACAGTAGACATCGACCTCCTCGCCAAAACCGCAAATACATTCCCAATTTGCAGGTAATCATCACCAAAATTTGCGGAATTGAAGTAGTTCCTGACGGGGTGCTTTTTGCAGCCGAGTCACTCAGAAAGGGACTACAAAAGCCCCGCAAAGAACGATTTCAACTAGCCAAAAAGCTCTCCAAGCGACGATTAAATTTATAACAATCGAGCAAGTCATGGAGCTGCACACGACGCGTTCCTAGAAGATAAGGTGGCTTGCTAGGCATCGCGATAGAAGTCTTCTAGAATCTGCGCGAAACACCATGTTTGGTGCACCGCTATATAGAACCATCTACGACAAAGCTGCTGCTTATCTCCTCCATTTGTGGCATGAAATGTCATACTGTCAGCTCTGCCCCCAGCTATTTTTTGTTAAGATTGTTATGGCTTTTGTAAGGGAATCCCAGACCAAGTTGTGATTCCTCCGTCTATAATTAAATCTATTCCGGTAATATAGGCTGATTCATCGGAAGCAAGAAATATAACTGCCTTAGCAACATCACTAGGCCATCCCATTTTCCTTAATGGAATCAAATTGACGTAATTCTCAAAAGAAGGAACCTCTCCTTTAGAATTTGGTTCATAGAGCATTGGCGTGGATATGAAACCAGGTAGAATTGGGCCTTATTCACCTTTGCGGTCAGTTTTCGGTCGACTGCAAAAGGATCGTCTGTCGCGTTTTGCTCCTCGGACATAGCTGGCGCTATGCCCTCGTCACAAACCACGACATCCGACCTTTTTCGTCCGACCGAAATTCTGACCGTAAAGGTGAACAAGGCCAAAAAATGATAATAAAGTCTGCGACATTTTTGCTAAAAGATACATTTTCACACACACAGTTTTAGGTTAAGAGCCTGGTGCTAGTGTCTATTTAAACACTGCATTAGAGAATGACGATCTCCATGTATTATTCCTCCTGGCGGTGCGTGATATTACTGAAGCACAAGGTGGTATGGTCAGCTCGCGAAGGCAACCAATCTCAACCATGCAATTCCTCATTTAAGCAGCTGTTCTAGGATGGGTAAAACTGTTCACGCTGAAAAACTATGTGAAGAGTTCGGTTTTGAGGTTTTTCACTCCTAATTTTCAATGGACAGTTTGGACACGATGGACTTTCTGGACGAACTAGACTGACTGCACAAAATGGACAAATAACGCTGACGCCTCAAGCTCGCTGAGAGCTTAAGTTCAACATCTCTACTGGCCATTACCTCGCGCTATAGTCAAAGATTGATAACTAAATGACCAAGCACTTCCTTTCTTAGCCACAGCCGTTGCGCGGCATGATACGACTGACCAGTAGCTTCTCCGGGTATTATGCGATTTAGCCATACGCGCAATCGATCCGAATTAGTAAAAAAATGGGAACGTCCTTCTGCAATACTCACGATATTGATCAACCACTCCTCATCGGCACTGAAATCAAAATAGTCTCGCGAATTAGCAATTATGTCACTAGCATCCCACATCTCTGCCTGTCCAAAGTAGAAGGGAACGCCCTCCAAATGAACAATCTTCGTATCCTTTTTTATTTGCCTCAAAAAGTCTTTGCTAAATCCTTCTTCTACTTCCTTGTAGTAGATAGCCTTCCAGTCAGCTGGAAGAGTGCAGTAAGCCAGTAGCTCATCAGAAGCAAGAAGGTCACGATCCAGAGTTATCGAAGATTTGAAGTTCAATGTGTTCGCAAAAATAGCGGTATAGAGAAGATTAGCATTGGTTCCTGAAATAAGGGTGTGAAGGCCATTTTTCTTGTATTTTTCCCAAATTAAAGTAGCACAAGCCCCAACTTTTTCAATGTAGGTCGAGTCTGGAAGTCTCTCCTGCCAAAATTTTTCATGTCCATAATGGGGCCTTGTTCACCTTTACGGTCAGAATTTCGGTCGGACGAAAAAGGTCGGATGTCGTGGTTTGTGACGAGGGCATAGCGCCAGCTATGTCCGAGGAGCAAAACGCGACAGACGATCCTTTTGCAGTCGACCGAAAACTGACCGCAAAGGTGAATAAGGCCCATAATGGTGATCATAGACTTCAACTACTTCATCGATTGAAACAAACTTCTCATTGAAACAAACTTCTCCATGAATCTTGGATCCGACAGGTCCACAAGCACAAACCGGCACGAATCCTTTGAGAACTTGAAGGTATTGCCTATATCTATTGGCCATTTCCTGATCGACTGTGGAATTGTTTGATTCCATGGGCCTGTAATGACTCCATAAGCCTGAAAATCTTTGAGTCTAAGCAACTGAGTGTAGGCGGAAACACACGCTAAGACGTCGATGTCAGCATAAGCGCTTCCTCCAACGACAACATAGTTCTTTTTAACCACTATGCTACTAGACATCTTCTGCTCAATCGGAAAGGTTTTTGTCGGTGTTCCTCTGGGAAAAAGGAAAAGTTGGGTTATCGTTTTGGGCTCAAGGCCCCGGGCTCGCTAAGCGTCCCAATGATGCGATGCATCTAACGTGGCAGTCAAAGACTCCACAATGAACGATAACCCAACAATGCTCGGAGCCGGACTCGAACCGGCATAGGCTTGCGCCCGAGGGATTTTAAGTCGCTGTCATTAACGCAACGTCCCATAACACCACCTAACTCTACATAGCAACCTATACACAACAATTTATTTGAAGTATGTGCGTTTCTAACGCCAGATTATGGTAAATTACGCGATGTACTGACCCAGAATTGACCCACAAACCACCCTCTGCCAGCTTGCAAATCATCGGCTTTTATGGTATTGTGGAAATGTGGAAATAAGGAGAATTTATGAGGCAAGAGCATAAAATCCGTCTCAGCCTAGATATTTCAGCCGAACAGCATATTCATTTGAAAATGCTAGCAGCAAAGCGTGGAATCTCCATGCGCGAATATATTCTGGAATCTCTAGCTTTTAGAGAGTCGACCGAAGAGAAAAAATTCGATTCTGACATAGATGATACTACCTTCAGAAAGGGATTGCAAAAGCTTCGAAAAGAACGATATCAACTAGCCAACAAGCTCTCTAAGAGATGACCAAATTTATGACAGTCGAGCAGGTCATCGAGCTGCATGACACATTCTTAGAAGATCATGGCGGTTTACCAGGCCTCCGCGACAGAGGACTTTTAGAATCTGCCGTCGAGATGCCGCGAAGCACCATGTTTGGTGAATTGCTGCATAGAACCATCTATGACAAAGCTGCCGCTTATCTCTTCCATCTGGTTCAAAACCATCCCTTTAACGATGGTAACAAGAGAACAGGAGCATTAACGGCGATCCTATTTCTTGAACTGAATGGTATTCAGACAACCTTTTCAGAGGCTCTATATGAAGAGTTGGTCGTAGAGGTAGCGAAAGGCAATTATAATAAAGTCGAGATCGCTTACTTCCTCGAACACGGTCAAACGAAAAGCGCAATCGCTAAAGAAATTAGCACTTACGAACTACTGTAGGAAAAGCCCGCTGTGATCAAGGCTTCCTCTTTTTGCTTGCCAGCCAAAACATCCACGCAAAAAGGATAGAAGGTTTCATATAGTGACACATGCCCTCTACAAATTATGTCTGTTGCTGGCCCGTGCCTAGGCAAGGTGATTGCTGAACAACAAGCCCTGCCAATTGAACCGTGTCCCTCCTGTGAGCGTGCGTGATTTTGAAACAAGGTTGAGCGAAATTCGTGAGCAAACAACCAAGGAGGTTGCTCATGAAAGCTGCTACACTTTCGCTCGAACAAGTCGCTCAAGAATTTCATCGCGTTAGATCCCAAAAAAAGGGCCATCCACGCTTCTCCAAGGAGCTCTGGCAAGCTGCGTTCAATCTTACGATGACTTACTCTGTTGCTGAAATTGCATCTGCCATAGGCGTCTCTGTCCAGTACTTTAAGAAGCGCTTAGCGCGTGGAAAACAAACCATCCAAGATTTTGCTCAAGTACGCCCTCTACCTAGTGAATCCCATTCATTTGTTGAAATTACTCTTAAGCACCAAGCAGGGCCTCTTACTCTTCGCTGGACTGGGCCTGTTAAGGATCTGCCTGCCCTTATTAGTAAACTCTTTAGAGGGGAGTTCTCATGATTCAAATCACCCCTCAAATGCTTATCTATGTTGCTATTGCTCCTGTTGACTTTCGTAAAGGAATCGATGGCCTTGCATCCTGTTGTAAACAAATCTTAGGCAAAGATCCCTTTGGTGGTGCGGTTTTTCTCTTTCGAAACCGGTCTGTCAACTCTCTAAAGGTTTTAGTGTACGATGGACAGGGGTTTTGGCTCTGCATTAAACGTCTTTCAAAGGGAAGGTTTTCTTGGTGGCCTAAACCAGCAAGTGGCGGTGTTGAAGTGATTTTGGAGGCTCGTGAGCTCCAAACACTTCTGTGGAATGGAGACCCGGGTCTTGCCTGTTTTTCAGATACATGGCGAAAAATTGGATGACAATATTGTTTTTTTATTTTCAAATAGATGCCCTGGGGATAGTTGAAGATGGTAAAGCGACCTAAACGCATAGATTTTACTACAGAAGAGATTGAATCCCTCATTCAGAGGATCGAGAGTCAATCCCTTGATGTAGACGATTTTCCCTTGCTTGCCGATCTTGTGAGGGCAATGATATGGATGGAGGGATCTCTTCGAGAGCAGTCTTTGAGTATTGCAAGGCTTAAAGCTGTATTCGGGATTAAGACGGAAAGTGCACAGAAGTTAAAGAATCTACTGCGACCAAAAAACACTGGAAGCGAGAAAGGAAATAGCACTTCTGAGGATACTTCAAGTGAGAAGCCTTCTGATGCAGGTCCGGCAAAAGGGCACGGGCATCGACCAGCAAGCGATTATCAAGAAGCGCAGCTCATAAAAGTAGCCCACGAGGTTCTTAAAAAGGGCTCTACCTGTCCTGCGTGTGGTAAAGGCAAATTATTCAATCTAGCTTCCGGAACGGTGCTTCGCATTGTGGGGCAACCCTGGTTAAATGTGCATATCTACAAACCTGAAAGACTTCGCTGTCCTATTTGTCAACAGGTGTTCACCGCTAGACTACCCGAAGAGCTTTACACTGAGTCAAGAATCGATAAGTCAGCTAAGGCTATAGTCTCGATTCTTAAATATCGCGGTGGCATGCCCTTCTATCGTCAAGAGCAAATACAGACCATTTTGGGCAACCCTATTTCAGATACAGAAATTTGGGGCATGACCCATGATGTTGCAGAGTGCATGGAGCCTGTTTTCATAGAGCTGTGCCAACTCGCAGCCAACTGTGAATGCCTTCACAACGACGATACGATGGCAAGAGTGCTTAGCCTTATGAAGGAAAACGAAGTAGCCAATCCAGAAAGGAAGGGAATATTCACAACGGGCATTCTTGGAAAAGCACACGACAAAGAGATCGCCTTGTTTTTTACTGGAAGACAGCACGCAGGAGAAAATTTAAAAGATCTTTTGGATATGCGTGACGAGGCTCTTCCAGTGCCTATACAAGCCTGTGACGCTTTGTCCAGGAACATTCCAAAGAATCATTCCACTCAACTAGCCTATTGCAATGCCCATGCACGACGTAATTTTTATGAGCTCGCGTCACACTGGCCTAATGAGTGCGTGAATGTAGTCTCGTCCTTTGACTTAGTGTTTCTGAACGACAAGATAGCAAAAAAAGAAAGCCTGACTCCTGAAGATAGGCTAAAGTGGCACCAAGACAAAAGTGCTCCGATCATGAACAAGATGAGAGCCTATTGCAAAGACCTTATAGACTCCAAGCAAATAGAGCCCAATAGCAGTTTTGGGAGGGCTATTCAGTATCTTGATAATCACTGGGAGGGGCTGACCCTGTTCTTACGTATTCCTGGAGTTCCAATCTCAAACAATGACAACGAACGTCAACTCAAAAGGGCCGTACTTAACCGTAAGAACGCCTATTTTTTCAAAAATGAAACTGGAGCCAAAATTGCTGATATTCTGATGAGTGTCATCGAAACCTGCACTCTAAATAAGATCAATCCCTATAACTATCTCACAGCAATCCAAAAGAATACTGAAAGTGTTCTAGAGGATCCCAAGGCTTGGTTGCCCTGGAATTATTCACACAATCTTGCTCCTCCTCAATGTGCGATCTCGCCAGCAATTTCTAACTCTTCCTCTTCCACATGATGGATCTTAGCCGTTAAGTCTTTTAATATATCCTCAACGAGTTCTTCCAGAATTTTTGCATACCGCAAAAATTCAGGCCAAAGCACTTCTTCCATCAAATTCTTAGCAATCATCACATGAGCTGTGGTGCGTTTTTGCCTGGCATACCGATAGGTTTTATAACCATGTTTGGAGCAGACCGTTGCAAATAGCCTTCTTTTCCACGGGCTATCCAGAGAGATCTTGTACTCGATGGGCCGACTGGTGTGTATATCGGAAATTCTGGCTAAGATTCGTTGCTTGGCAAGCTCGGCAGCGTGGCGTTCTCCCTCAGAGGAAGCACGTTGAAGAAGCGCCTCGACTTTAGCCAGTTTATCCAGATAGGACATGATACCCTCCCACGTTAATGAGGGGTATCATGCCACGGCGGAATATTTTTTTCACGCACGCTCACGGGAGGGACACGGGCTGGCGAGTAGTGGTTATAAGGGAATGTGAGCTATGCCAACCAGAATCGTTACGAGAACTCTTGGATCGAATAAGGACACCTTAAAATCAAGCCGTCTATCGTTCGTCAAAAAATGTAAGACTACGCTCCAACTGCGATGCATTGTCGTTTAACAACGGTAGCGAACGACTCTCCTCCACTAAACAGCATTCCAACCACCAATCGCGTGTCAACGATGAGTAAGGTACCGACTCACTGACGCCAGATGAAAAACCCAACCACGCACCATGTTGAGTGTCATCCTCATTTCCCGCGAAAATTGTAACTAGGTCTGTCGTAATTCACTAAAAAAAAGCCTGTTGCGCACATTTTATGCTGGATTTTTTCATTTTTCATCGTTACAATTGTAACGATTTAAGGAAGGAAATAGTGTATGCCATGCAGAGTCAACCATATAAACAAGACTACCGGCGTTACCTACGTATACGAATACACCTCATTCTGGGATAAAGAGAAAAAACAGTCTCGTAATAAGCAAGTGTGTGTGGGTAAGCTCGATCCAGTCACCGGAGAGTTCATTCCCTCCAAGCGTCTTAAACCTGAACAGGCAGTCATTCGAGATCCCGCGGTCACTGCATCTGCTGAAGTTGTGGGACCTTCGATCGTGCTCGATGCTATTACCGAGCAGTTAGGCCTGAAACAGTTGTTGAGGTCTTGCTTCCCTCAGGAGTACCAACAGATTCAGGCAATGGCCTATTATCTTGCCATTCAAGGAGGGCCTCTGAGCTATTGCGGGACATGGTGCAAGAACCATGTGCCTTCCGTTGAGTGCTTAACCAGCCAGAGGATTAGCGAAATCCTTGGCGCCATTAGCATCGATAAGAAGCAAACCTTTTTCACCAAGTGGATGAATAAAGTGTTAGAGGATGATTATCTCTGTTACGACATCACTTCTATTTCCTCATATTCTGAGCTCAATGAATACATCAAATACGGCCACAACCGCGACCTGGATAAGTTACCACAGCTGAATCTTGCCATACTCTTCGGCCAGAAGGGACGTTTGCCAGTGTATTTCGAACGGACTCCGGGCAACATCACCGATGTGACTACATTACACAACCTCTTGAAGACCTTCAAAGCTCTGGAGATAAAGAAACTTCACTACGTGATGGACAAAGGGTTCTACAGCAAAAAAAATGTTGATCACCTGCTTGCTGCCAGGGACAGATTTACTCTATCAATCCCTCTGAAGAACAAGTGGGTACAACTCGCTATAAATGACATTTATGGGGTGATCCATGGGCCTGAGGGATACCAAAAGCTTGATAATGAGATCCTATATGTTCACTCTCGTCTGTACCCATGGGGGGATGACAAGCGTCGCTGCTATCTACACCTCTACTACAATGCTCATGCACGAGCCACCGCCGTCGATCAGTTTACTGAAGAATTGGTTGGGTATAAGAAGGAACTGGAATCAGGAGATTTGATTAACGCGCATCAAGATGCGTACGACGCATTTTTTGTGATAAAGACCACCCGCAAGCGAGGCATACGAGTCTCGTACAATGATCAAGCTGTGAGTCAGTACATCAACCGCTATGCTGGATTCCAAGCGCTGTTGACCAATAGTATTAAGGATCCGGTGGAGTCCTTGCAAATCTACCGAGACAAAGATGTGGTAGAAAAGTGCTTTGATGACCTGAAAAATCAGTTGGATATGAAACGCTTACGCATGCATAGTTCAGCAACTGTTGATGGCAGGCTTTTTGTGCAATTCATTGCCCTTATTTACATGAGCGCTCTGCGCAAAGAAATGAGACAGTCTGGTCTTATTAAACGATACACGGTTCGGGAGCTTCTACAAGAAATGGATACACTGACTAAAATAAAGTATTCTGGTAAGTACGGCCATATCCTCACCGAGGTTACAAAACCACAGAGGGAAATTTTACAGGGTCTAAAAATTGCGTTGCCGGGCCAGACCTAGTTACAATTTTCACGGGAAATGAGGTGTCATAGCAACAAACTTGCCACCTGTCATGTTTATCTTCAAAGTTACTTGGAAAGATCTGCTTCCCAGCGTTTGATCATGAGGTCCGTGATATCACAATAGCGATCACTAGCAATCCTCAATTCCCTGCTTAGTCCATGCTCCTCTCCCAAAAAGCAACAAACCACGATTTTCCCTAGCCTTTTAACGGCATTAATCAGAGGAATATAATCCGCATCGCCCGTCCAAATCTCAACCAGATCAAACTGATCCTCGTATGCAGCAGACAGCATGTCGATAGAGATTAATGAATCAACCGTCTTAGACTTTTGTGTTGCTTTCGCCTTCCAAAGAACGCGCGGCGTGAATCCTATTTCCCATATTTTTCTTTCGGTAGTCGGCACAACTTTTTCCCTAGAACCAGTTACAACAGTGTAATAATATGCTCTGATAGCCTCGGGAGTCTGACTATTTTCGTTTCTTGCCGATGGCCAGTGTGCTGACAAGTGGTAGTTGGTAACCGCACTCCAGCCTTGCGCAGGAAGCCAAAGAAAGTGCCCCTTTTCGAAAAATGGCGATGTGCTGCTAGGCCCGCCGGAATGCGGGAAGTGGCTTTCAAGGAACTTGGTTCCTTGATGAACCATATTCTCACCATCCACAAACCTCATCCAACGAAGTTCCGTTTTGGCTCTACAAAAACCTCCAGCACTACTCATTCTTTTCCCCTTGTCAAGCTATTTTTCACATGACTTAACCTGGTAAAAATAGACTTTCATCTACTTGGAGCACAGGTTAAAAAGATCTTCCTAGCTGGGTTTACATTAAACTTTGCATCTTTAGATGCCGTTCATCCCGACACCTCTTTGTACAAAAATGATTTCTACATTTTGGACAGAACCACGAATCTGGCTCACTTTCAGAAAGTGGAATGAGTTTGGCCTCTGCGCCATGGCATGTTGAACAATATGGAATGCGCTTCTTCCCATCTTCGACACTCCACAACACATTGCTGGCCTGGTCATGCTCAAGCTCGCTCGTCACTTTCAACTGAGCACGCAGATCCTGATTCTGTTGCATTAAACAAATAATCACTTCCTTCGCATTCAATAACTCCTGACTGATCTCCACCACCTGTGTCTGCAAGTCGAGTGCGGATAGCGCCTGATTGGTTTCTTTTACAGCCTTAAGACCAGCAAACATGGCTTTGGTGATGCTAATGGCCCCTTGAATCGACGTCAGCACAGCAAGAGGATCCAACATTTTATCTCCCCATTTCACACACTAGGAAAGACTCACTTGCCCCTAAAAAGTTGGACAGGGGTTGGACAGAATTCGCCTACAAGAAAACGAGCTTAAACCAGCGATGATCTAAACCCCTTGAAATAAGAATGCTCGGAGCCGGACTCGAACCGGCATAGGCTTGCGCCCGAGGGATTTTAAGTCCCCGGTTCTTTCAGAACGCTACATGATTCTCCAGTACATTACGGGCAAAAGATTAGCATTTTGCTAGATCTGAGTACAGAGATTTGCTCTGGAAAGTTACGGGAAAATATGGGATGTTAGGCCCCGTTCGGGCCCGCCAGGGCCCCCAGAACCATTACAAAAACCCTAAACATAGACCGCTTGCCCCAGGCCCGTATTATGCGATCAGCACAAAACTACCTTGTGGCTGTGTCACCGACCAGGGTGATTTCATTAAATTCTTGATAATATGATTCTGGAATTTCAAACTTACCTGTAGTTTCATTGTCTTTTGAAACAGCTCCCACGTAAAACCTGAAAACTTCGAATTTATTCTCGTTCAGCAGCAGAATATTAACATTTTTGATATCTTCACAGAAGCTCCTAAGCTCGGTGAGCGGGGAGATCCGATATCTGATTGTTTTTTTCCCTTCGCAAGGGATATGGCGTTCTTCCTCAAAGAAAACTTTGTAGGTATCCCCTAGGCCAGAGTTGACTATTCTCATGCCGTGATTCAAAAGATAATCTTTCCAGTATTTAGTGCGCATGATCTCTCTGAGCTTCGCAAAAAAAGAATCATACTCACTATAAACTCTGTGTAAGCTATTATTGGATGGTGCAAAGTTTAATTCTTTTAGTAAGGCCTCAAACTTGTTTCCTAATGCTTCATATTGTTCCCCAAATGCTTCGATTCGTTTATTAAATTTTTCATAGCTTCCATCGTTGCATTGTGACTCGTTAACAAGAAATTCACGTGGAAGGCTTAGAAATTCTTCTTCGATTTTTCGAACCGTGTCTAAATACGCAATTTCAGTGCAGTTAATGCCCGCCTTTAAACATGCATCTCCATCATCGCCTAAAATTACTGAATTTATAGCCAACGGCATAACCAATAGCGTAATAAACCTCTTCATAATGCCTCCGCATAGGTTAAGGTAGAGTATAATGCCACAAACTCCTTAAGCTGTCTATAATCATGAAGTTATGACGCAGTGACTAAGCTCTTTAGAAATAGTGGATAAAATTTACATCGGACCCAAACCTGCGCAGGAGACAAAAAAAATTGCAGTATTAGGCCGATAGATCGGGGACAACTGGTGTTGACTCTGCGAGGTTGTTACTGCACCCTTCTTGAGCCATATTCTTTGAC
This sequence comes from uncultured Chlamydiae bacterium, assembly GCA_963713615.1. Lineage (GTDB taxonomy): Bacteria > Chlamydiota > Chlamydiia > Chlamydiales > JAJFMA01 > CAMFKD01. The sequence continues at coordinate 3,482,304 of CAVQMM010000001.1, read as the reverse complement.
TTCCAGTCCCATGCCACCTGAGACGTATCAGCATTGTATCGAGTTTCCAGAAACTGTGTCTTGGCGATATATCGACCATCTCCTTCAACTTTATCAATAACGACCTGGTAACGAACCCCCGGTTTCAAATCAGAGGGTAGCTGTAGATGCTTGTTAGACGAAAATTTTTCTTTAGCGTAAGCAAATAAAGTTTGATATGGATGTACTCTAGCAACAATATTTTCTTCTGCCTCTACTGAAAACACCGCAGTTTTTTCGAGCCTACTTAAAGTGCCAAAAGCTCCCATAGTCAACATCTGCACGACATCAATATCGGCCCTATCGTTGAATGCGCGAAACGGTTTAACTTCTATCGGCAGACCGTCTCGATTTTTTGGTCGGAAATCAATTGAGGGCTTTCGATTAAGAACAGCAAGACTATGCAATAATCCTTCACATCCGCTCATATTAATCCCCTTTTTCCAAGCTGTAACATATCCCGCCATCAAATGGTTCTGTAAGCGCTGTCTTATTTCAGAAGATTGATGAATATGCTTTGGGATTAGCAAATCTATGTGCCTTTCCGGAACTGAGTACGTCAACCACTTACATAACTCCGCATGTGCGCCCGGCCGGTCAAGCCATCCTTCCAAACCTTGCCAGATCCTATAGCTAAAAATAGACGAATGGTTCACAGGGAATATTCTTGAATGTGCCGCCCCAAGCAGAGCCTTCAACTCTTGGTCCCTAAGCAAAGGATGCTGGTTATAGTAATCATCCGCAAACGAATGGATATTCGCAATTTTCTCTAGCCAAGCCTCATCAGAATCAGACAATTTCAGATTTATTTGAAGATCCTGTTTCTCGCGCAACTTTTGCTCAAGTGCTTGATTAATTAATTTAAGACGAACCCCCAAAACTTCAAGAACCCAATAAGGAGTAATGACAATGGAACCCAATCTAAGAATTGCAGAGATCTCAGTTCGATAGCTAGGCGCTATCAATGAAAAATATTTATCTACATGCTCACCATTGCAAAATAAAGCCACACCGGTGGTATCGAGATAATACAAGGATGGAATACTCATGAAGGCCACCGCATTAGAAAGCTGCCCAGAGACGAAGGCGAACCGTAACCGACTGGGATTTCAATTCGATTGTAAGGTCAAAAAACTGAGGCAAGTTGCTATTAACAAAGATAACATGCCAAGATACAACGCGTATTGTGCCGACAAATCCCACTTTTTGCCACTTTTTTTCATCGATTGCTTAAGTTCACCAGCGGCAGCTGAAGTGGTCTTAGCAAATTTACCCAGTTTCATTGCTATGCAGCCTTTATCATTACCCGATGCACGCTTGCGTTGTTCCATCTGGCTTGTCTTCTATTAAAGACTCCTTGTTCATTTAATGCTGTAGCGATTGTGCGGATTGAAAGTCCTCGCGAGCGAAGTTCATACATGTGCCGAAGAATATATTGTTCTTCCAACGATTCTCCAGATACACTCCACATGGCGCTAGCCGGTACCCGAAGGGAATATGCCCTACGCGTTTGCCCTCGCGCTTCATGGCTTGGAGAGCCGCCTTAGTCCTAGCTTTGATAACATCGCGTTCATATTCAGCAAAAACGTCGATAATACCGGTTAACATTCGGCTTGCCAGGTCGTTCTGGTCCGTGCCCTCGCCAGCGGCGGAAACAATGCGAGCTTTCTGCTTCTCTATAGTGCGTTTGATAAACGCCGCGGCGTATGTGTCACGGGCCAACCGGTCTCGCTTTGCTACAAGTAGGATGTTATCCTTTCTTAAGCCCATTCAGCGCTTCCATAAGGCCAGGGCGATGCTCCATCTCAACAGCTCCGCTGATGCCCTCATCGCGATAAATTTTGGGGATGGTAAGGCCGTGATGCTTCGCATAGCTTTCGCAAGCATCTAGTTGTGCTTCGAGGCCAGCCACGCTATCTGTTTGAGCCTCAGTGCTTACCCGTGTATAAACCAGCAAGCTCATGATTTTCCGTTTTGCTCAATTGCAGTCGTTAATGCGCTTTAGTGGGAGACACATTATCCATTGCATGCAATATGAAGCAACCGCTTTGTTACGCCACCGGGCAGTGACAATGAACAGAGAATGCTCTTCATGAGCCTAGTCCACTAACTTACGGAGGTACTTTGCTAGAATATCGTCACCTCTTAAAGAGCCTCTATACTTTATTTGCTGAAAATGGCAGCATTTCAGACGCCACCAACGCAGAGATAGATAGGAATTAGCATGGCCAAGAAATTCAATACCGAAAGCAACCCACACAACAACAAGCTTACTCCCAAGCAAAACGGGAATACCGCTGTCATGGAAGAGGCACCACAAATCAACCGCGCATCGCAAGCAAAACAACGGATCACCGTGCAGATCTCCGTCGACGTCATTGAGCGCGTCAAGAACGCCGTCTACTGGACTCCAGGTTTGACGCTGACGTCCTTGGCTGTAGAGGCCCTTTCTATCGCTGTAGACAAGCTTGAGAAGGCACGAAAAGAGCCCTTCCCTAAGCGTGGAGCAGAGCTCACAAGTGGAAGGCCTGTGAAGCTTACAGACTAATCAAGGTTTGTGCAGATACATTTAATTGTGCTGGAGAGGGCTCTATAGACAATCTGATATATTCCAGTTCCTGCTCGCTGCAAGGGCTTAGAAATAGCTCTACATTAGACCATTCTCCTGGATTAAGGTTACCTGCAATAGAGAATGTCTTTTCTTTGTTTGCTTTCTTCCATTCGTCATTGCGCTTCAATATTTCATCAAGAGACAGGGTAACATCAAAAGTAGGATAGGTGTTCCATTCGATTTTGATTTTTGGATTTGTGAACGTAACGTTCGATGTATTCCCTATCTTGAAAAGAACCTTATACCCATCTAGGTAATGGCTAACGCTTTTGATGCTGACAAAGAACACACAATCGCATGAGTGAATAGTCCGAAAAGCAGACTCCTTGGCGTTAAGGACAGCAACAAGCTGTCTCTTTTCTTCGAAATATTTCAATTGATGATCAGAAAATTGTTTTGACAGGTCATTTCCTTGTTTTGACCAAAAAACGATGCTATCCCACTGCTTCTTTTCCGAATCACGTAATGCACTAATCTGCTCTTGAAGGTCATCAATCTGACGATTCGCTAGATCCATTTCCCAACGTCCCACAGCCTCATCATTAGACCAATTGCTATAGAATGAAGGTAGAAATATAAACGTCGCATATCCTAGCGCCAACAAGCATACCAAAACGACACGCATCTAAGGCTCCAATTTATCACATTTGATGTAAATGGGAGTATTATCAGCAATGCTGTGATTTTTGTCTAATGGGAGTTATACAGCCGTTGACATAAACGATTTCATAACATACATTTGTAATTTTAACTTACCTGTGACTTAGCCATGGTATCCATTCGAGACTACCAACAAGAAGCCATAGATGAGATTCTCCAAGACTACTATTCGGGCCATAAGCGTCTTCTTGTCCACCTTCCAACGGGATCGGGTAAAACCATAGTCATGGCGGCTCTAGCCAAAGTGTTAGACAAAAAGACTCTTATATTAGCACATCGAGAGGAATTGATAGCCCAGGCAGTGGACAAATTCCGCCTCTTTTGGCCAGGCGTTAGCATCGGCGTTTGTATGGCCGAGAGGGATGAGATCCACCATCAGATCGTAGTCGGATCCGTCCAGTCATGCAGCAGGCCGAAGCGCCTAGAAAAGCTCCAAAGTCTAGGCTTCGACTTGATGATGATAGACGAAGCGCATCACAGCGCAGCCGACAGCTATCAAAGCATCATTAACGCCTGCGGATTCTCAAAGGGAACAGACAAGCTTTTAGTCGGCGTCACAGCAACCCCAGCCAGGGGCGACAAACAACCATTAGGCGACACCTTCGACAAGATCACATTTTCCCGCTCAATCGGTACAATGATTCGGGCCGGGTATCTCTCCCCTGTGATTGGTCGCAAAATCCTTACTAGCTTTGTTCTGGAAAGAATCCGGACCCAAAACGGTGACTTTGCCATTAACGAGCTGGCCGAGGCCGTCAACACCCCGGAGAGAAACGCATTCATCGTCGGCAAGTTTCAGGAATATGCTAATGGCCGGAAGACCGTCGCCTTTTGCTGCAATGTCGAGCATTGCCAGGACCTAGCCGCCGCCTTCAACAATGCAGGGATTCCCGCCGTCGCTGTTTGGGGCGATATGGAACCACCGGATCGCAAGCAAGCTTTAAATGATCTCAAAAGCGGCAAGGTTCAGCTTGCAACATCATGCGGGATTTTAACCGAGGGCTATGACGAACCAAGCATTACCGCGGTAATCATGGCCAGGCCGACACGTTCAGCAGCGCTATACATTCAATGCATCGGCAGAGGTTTGCGCCTATGGCCTGGGAAGCAAGATTGCCTAGTTTTAGACTTTAGCGATCAGGGCCACAACCTAGACACCCTCATGTCGCTAAGCTCAGCCGTCCCCGAAGCCTCCATCATCAGAGAGGCAAAAGAGGCCGCTGAGCAGCGCGAAGAAGTCAACAATCGCCCAAAAATCGAAGTACTTGAGGAGATAGATCACGAGTTCGACATTCTAGGTAGCGCCCGATTTATGTGGGTTCCTGTAGGCGATGAATGGAGCCTACTGGATGATGAAAAAAATGAGATCGTCATCAGACCAGAAGGAAATAACTACGCAGCAACTTTATATCGCCCAGATGGGTCACATCACCACATTACCAACACCCCACTACCACTCGAATATTGCAGCGGAGTTTGTGAAGACTATGCCCGAAGGAATCTCAAGATTGCTTTCTGTGATCTGAGAGAAGCAATTTGGATGAGAAGGGAGGAAGTACCAACCCAAGCGCAAAGGACTTACCTTGAAAACCAAAATGCGTGGAATGACAACTTTACCAAGGCTCAAGCCTCAATTGAAATCCGCAAGATTATTTCTCTGAAAAATAAGCAAAGGCGTTCAATGGCAAGTGAACCAATCACTGACAAACAAAGATATTTCTTGAAATGTTACAATGTCGAAACTGAAGGCATGTCGAAGCTGGCAGCCATGATGAAGATTGCAGAGCTGAAACGAAAAGTTGGTTAATGAGTGGCATTATGGAGAAAAATCCATGCCTAAATCTGGTAAATCACGAAAAATGAAACATTAAATTAATAAGGAGCACGTCATGACAATTACAACAAATGAACTCATGGATAATTATATGGGGCCAACACCTCTCGGTGACAAATTTTTTAATACTCTTTGGCATTTTGAAAACCCGGTTAGCGATGAAGCAGTCAAGAACGTAGCAATGAACACAGGCATTCCGGAACAAGACATCCGCGAATATATAGACTCAGATGAAGGGAAGGCTGAAGTTTTGAAAGAACGCCAAGTTTATATTGATAATGTTGCTGACGACTTGTTTAAAATACATCGAGATAAACCACATGTGCGATTGGAAGATATCCCACCAAAATGGCAAGTGAATGCCGCTTATGACCATGCCATAAAATTTTTGGATGAACGGGAAAAACAACGGCAGAACGAGTTAACTAAACAGGACTTAGAAAAAATAAAATCAGCCAGAAAATTGATGCAAAAACCAACTGACAAAATGGAAACAATCCGTCACCTGGAATCGTTGTTGAAAGAACTTAAACCTGAACCAGTTTAGTTGGCGGGGCCGTTAGGCATTGGGTGTGGACCATTTTTCGTTAACGGAATGGCGCACCCATTAAAAAGAAGACATATGCACTCAGAAATGGAATTGAATAAAAAAAATGTTATAGTAAACATTTAATGTATAGAGGTTTTTTTATGGAAACTCAGATTCAAGAAGACATTGATCTACTACTACAGGAAGCCAGGCCAGCAATTGCCGTGGCAGATAAGGCTGGTGATCATCAGTCTTTTAGTGCTCTCGGGTTCAAGTATGGACGCATAGCCCATAGGGTTTATCTAGCATTGGATAAGCCGCAAAGGGCGTTAGAAGCCGACCACTCAAAAGAAACCAGGCGAGTGTTGCTAGACCCCATGACCGTTGTTAACAGATCTCACAGCCTCCCAGGCAGTGGGGCTGCTTCCCTGGATGATCCAGAATTTTGGATCCACGCAGATATGGTCAAAACATTTTGCGACTACCTTGACCGAGTCTACTCGAAGGAAGTTGAATATGCCAGCGCCTAAAGGACATGAGCCATATCCAGGCTGTGAGAAAGGAGGAAGGCCGAAAACTTACGACCAGGAATTTATAGAGAATTTAGCCGATGAACTGCTGAAATGGCTAGAACAAGGAAAATTTTGCTGGTTCGAGAGATTTGCACTGCAAAAAGGAATCAATCCAGATCTGCTTAGTAAATTCGCATCTGAGAACGAAAAGTTTGCTGGAGCGTACGGACAGGCAAAAGCCCATCAACGCATCTTGTTAATCGAGGGAGGGCTTATGAAGAAATTCAACTACAATATGGCCCATCTACTTTTAGGTCACCATTACGGGATTTTCGAAAAGAAAGAGACACACCTCACAGGTGATGCAGCTAACCCCCTAGCATTCTTAATGCAGCAGGTCGACGGAAAATCAAGGGATCTGATTAATGGTGGCAATGAAAAATGACCTGGAAATAGCCCAGTCACGGCTAGGTGATAGGGATTGGAGAATAGACAATCTCTACTACATCACGGACAAGCAAGGGATAAAGCAGATATTCAAGCGAAACTGGGCTCAGCAGCAGCTACACAACGACTTGCACTATTGTAACATCATATTGAAGGCGCGACAGCTAGGTATCACAACCTTTGTGACGCTTTTGTTTCTCGACATAGCCCTGTTCAACTCTAACGTTTCGTGCGGTATTGTCGCCGACACGGAAGAGAACGCCAAATACATATTTCGTAAGATTAAATTTGCCTACGACTGCTTGCCGGAGTCTTTAAAAGCATGTGTAGAGGCTAAGATTGACTCCGCTAAGGAACTAACCTTTTCCAACAACAGCCTAATCAGGGTCGGAACAAGCTTACGGTCGGCAACCTTCCAGTATCTTTTGATCTCGGAATTCGGCAAAATTGCCGCTGAGGACATTAAAAGGGCTAACGAGATCCTCACTGGCTCGCTAAATACAATATCCACTGGTTCTTATTGCTTTATCGAAAGCACAGCAAGAGGCCGGGAAGGGGCATTTTATAATTTGTGTGTGGAAGCGCAGAAGTTGCGGGATACCGGCAAAACACTTACACCGCTAGATTACAAGTTTCATTTTATGCCTTGCCACAAACACCCAGAGTATTGCCTCAATGCATCTGTGCACATTCCAGATGACTTAGTGAAGTACTTCAAAGAGCTTCAAGAAAGCTATGGCATCAAAATTTCACCGGCACAGATGGGCTGGTATGCCACCAAGTATAAGACCCAGGGCGACGATATGCTAAGGGAGTATCCTAGCACGCCGGAAGAAGCATTCCAAGCCAACCTTGAAGGGAATTATTACAGTAAATACATGACCAAGGCACGTGTAGAAAGACGGATCGGAAATGTTCCGCATGATGAGAATTTACCCGTATTTGTTGCTATGGACTTGGGCTTTAACGATGCTATGGCGATATGGTGGTATCAGAAGCTAGGCGCAGAGTTGCGGTTGATAGACTATTACGAAAATTCGGGGGAACCGCTGGCCCATTATATCAAGGTTATCAAAGGGAAACCATACGTCACGGAGAGGGTTTTTGCTCCGCACGATGCCAGCAGTCACGAACTAGGGTCGGGCTTGACACGTGTGCAGATTGCCAGGAATCTTGGGCTTGAATTCGCAGTGTTGCCGAGGCTTGGGTTGCAGGAAGGTATAGACGCCGTGAGGAACTTGCTAAACCGTTGTTGGTTTGATGAGGTGAAATGCGAGAAAGGAATCCGAGCCCTGGAAAACTATCGAAAAGAATGGAATGAGACGCTAGGTGTATGGCGTGACCATCCTAGACATGATCATTTCTCAAACGGCAGTGATGCTTTTAGGTACCTGGCGATGAGCCTAAGAAGAGCCACCACGCAAGCAGAAGATGAAGAATTGTACCGAAAGCAGATGGCAGCTTTCCATGAGCCGCCGCATCCGCTTTACGGTGACTTTTCAGGTGTAAGTCACTATTAAAGGAGTCCTATGAAAGCAACGACAGAACATGAAGAATTATTCTTAGAATTAGAGCAGTGGAGCCAGCGGAAAGATGCCTTTTCGGTGAATGACTTTCTCAAAGAGAAAGGGATTTCCTTAGACGAATTCGAGAAGATCGCCAACATCAATAAGAAATTTATGAAGGTATGGGGTGTTGCTGAGTCTAGAGCCTGGGAAAATGTGCTAGATGCGTTGTACACCAAAAGCCTTCCAAGAAGCCAAATAGCCGAATACATCAAAGAATTGGAAGCGTTCGAAGGTGAGGATCCGGAGGATGTAATGCAGAGCTTAGAGAGTCTGCAACTAAAGCTCGAACTTCATCTAACAGCCCTTGGCGATACAGAGTCACTCAAAAAGTATGGCCGAATCGGTATCGGTAAGATGAATGATTTCGATGCTCTCATGCTCTGTAGCCTGCAACAAGGCATGATCACACAAGAGCAGTATGGGGAATTCCTAGCCACAAAAGAAGAATACCCTGAGGAGGAAGAGGAGGAGGACGAAGATCCAGCCGATCAGGGAGGTCTCCCTTTGTTCGTTCCGCTTCAGCTATTTTGAGTGCTTCTTCTTGTAGACTTCCTTTCTGTCGACTATGCGCACGACTAAGACCAACAGGGGGCGGCGATCCAAGAAATTGTTATTCCTGAAGGAAATGTTATGCCTAAAATAGGTCGGAATGCGTTCCAGTTCGAGCGAAATAGATGTGCTCATCATCCTTTTTGTAGATAAGCAACCAATCAGGCGTAACATGACATTCCCAATATCCGACGAAGTTACCCTTCAATCGGTGATTGCGGTGCTTCCTATCTAGAGGCTTTTCGCTGATAAGGTCACGCATGACAGTCTTAATTTTTGACATGTCATAGCCTCGTTTCTTGAGCTTTTCTAACTCTCGCTCAAAAGAGCGCAGGTGGACTGGGATTAGCACCACTATATTCCTAGCCTTCGGAATAATTCCTCGGCGTCCGTAGACACAATCAGGTCTTTTCCCTTCTCTATGTTCTCTATAGCTTTCAGTGTTCCAGCATTAGGAACATTCCCGCTGTATAGATTCCCGTGAATCCAGTCAGAGACAATTTCTCTCATGCTTTTACCAAGTACGGCAGCAAGAGCTTTTAGTCTTTTATGGTCCTCACTGGGAAGATCTATCGTCATGCGGGATATATTGCTTTTGGCAGACATAGCTTTACCCTCCATCTGTTTCCTTTATGCTACCAGATTTAAAGATTTAAAGAAATCAGGTTCTCTGTTTCGTTTTTTTTGACGCCTCATTTCAGATGTCCGTGTCTTATCATCTGGGTGCCTGAGACTCCATCACCTTCACAAAAGAAGAAACAGCAGCGGGCTTGTAAGCTGAAAGGTTTTTCGGAGTGATGGAATACGGGAGAGAATCCTTGGCGTAGCTTAAAACGCACAGAAACGACCATAGAATGCGCCGGATGCTTAAAATGGCTACAATCACGGATTTCGAACGATAAGCGATTCTAGGTGCCTTAAAATGCGTCGGCCTTGGAGGGTAAAGGCTGACAGATGATGAGCTTGTTGAGGGGATAAGGTCTTCTCGTTCCGAAGGCTAGCCACCCGCCGTCAAGGCGGGGTGGCGCAAGCCGCCATTTAATGACTTAAGGTCTTAATGACCCATTTTCCTCTCGTAAAAAGCTAAGTTAAACCCCTAACTCGACTAAGTTAAACCCCTAGATCGGCTAAGTTAAACCCCTAGGCCATACTCAATCACCTAACTTTTAAAGAGATATGGTCGTTTACGCGTTTTAGACGGTTCAAAATTATACCCTTCTCTCGAAGGCGTTCTAGTTTTTCCAACAACAGTTTATTCGCCTCGGCCTTATTTTTTTCATTTGTCCTAGACAAACCCGCTATTTCAACTAAATCATCCCGCTTAAATTTAACGTGAGACGCATCCATCATTTGGTTCTTACGGGTTTGAATGATACTGGCAAGCATGACATTGTCAGCATGTAGTTCTAATGTCTTGTTTTTGACTCCAACACCCACAAATGTTGTTTTTTGCTTCTGAAGAGCCGGCGCATTCAAGACCGTCATGGTTAGTTCTTGTGGCGTTTCTTCGTCTTTATCGCCGCTTCGTCGATGAATCTCAAGAAGTCGAATTTCATATGATTCGACTTTATCTTTACCTCTTATTTTATAGTATTTTGTATACACAAACTTGGTGTTTTCCAGACTTCTCAAGTGCTCGTAAAATTCAAGCTTCTCTGCCGAGTTTAAATTAGCACTGCGTCGAGGGTTGGTGCATTTCATGAGATCGGTTAAACGACAAGTGAAGGTAAGCCTTTCCTTAGCATTAGCCATCTTCCAGCATGCCGCCCATATTTTGAGTTGAATGCCCTTAAGCCTCTTTAGAACGATCTTCCCCATTCTTGCGGCTTCTTCTGGAGAAGTGGCCTGCAAACGATGCTCCAAACGTATGGAATTATGACGAGAGTCTTTATACTCAGCTTGAATAATGTAAGTTGTCGTTACCCCCTGTCTTACCAGAATAGCGTTCTCCAATATCCTGGGAAGATTGTATATTTTGTCCGCAACAACCCGACTGATTCCAAATTCTTCTTTGGGGTCGACCGTTTTATAAAAATCAGATGAAATTTCCTCAATTTCATTAATCAAATTCCCTATTGTTTCGGCCACTTGCTCAACGGTTGCGGTGAAAAGTTGTCGCCCTTCTAAGGTTGTTACCGGTTCACATGTTTTGTGAATACTTTCAATAATTTGTTCTTTTTCTTCATTAGAAAGTTCATTTATTTTTGTGGAAATTTCCTTTGATCTTTCATTGTCTTGGTCTTTTATTTTTATCTCGGTTTCTTTGTTTATTTTGATAATATTTGACCGTTTGATGCGCCCTATAAGTTGCCCTGTGGCCTGGTCATACATGGGAAGATCCCCCATATGTGACGAAAAATCCGGGGCGCCATTTGGAAGGGGAACAAAAAGGAAGCTTTCATTATTGGAAGGCTCACAGATTACTTCTTGACCGTTTTCGACTCTATAATATAAGCAAGAAACTTGGATGCCATTTTCAAGCCAAGCAATTGTTCCCATATTTCTAGTTTCATTAAAAATTTTCAAACATTCAATCTTTGTCTGTTCTTGGTTAACTTTAACTAAATTTGTCTCGCCAGTTTCGACGTTTTGGACTTTTACGAATTCTTCACTGTCAATGTTAGGGGGAATCGCCAGCACGTGCGTTGTTGGGACTGCTTCTTGGCATGGTACTTCTATTTCATTTTTGATCTTTACGAGCCTTTCCCCAATAGGTACACCATTTGCAAGATAAACATATTTCTTCCCTGTGTTTTCCTTGTTGCCCATTACACAAATTTGTCTTTTTATTTGGTCACATTCTAAAATCGACATTCCGCCCTTTATGAATTTAATTTACATATTATTTGGTTTCCGCTGTCGTCATATTCTCTATCTTTCAAGCTGTCTATCTTGTGCTGACTTTTTGACTCATTTTTTCTGAAGCAAAACCCGTCAAACAGGAAATACCCATCTAGAGTGAATGACGATCCATGTTTTTGCTTTTCCGCAGAAAATGAACAAACGTTCTTGTTGGATATTGGTGGTTTGTATTGCTTTGCAAGCTCTTGGTTATTTTTCAGTGAGGCATGTGAATGATTGAATATGTCAACGACTGTGGTAGCCGCATTATAAATATCCCTTCCTTCTCTGGTTTGCCTATTCTCATTCACTTGACAGGCGGCGAAAACAATGACCTCTCTGTTAATGGCTAACGATTCGAGAAGATAGGCTATGTGTTTCATCCTTTCCCAACCATTAAGGTCCGTCACGGATTCCATAATCTGTATATAATCCAAAAAAAGGCAGATGGTGCGTCCAGGATACTCTTTCTTATACAGCCTTACCAAAAGGTCTAACTTCTCCAATGGAATTCCCTTGAGTAAGTGTATCCGATTTTCCGACAACAGTTTGTCGTATGTCATTATCGTTTTTCTGTAACTTTTTTTGTCTGCGTAGAGATATTTCTCTTTCATTGATTTGTTGTATAAAATAGGCGGCCCTTCTAATTGATCCTTGCCAATGATGTTAATCATTTTTTCTTCGATCCGTATCGGTATTGATTCGTAAGTGACAAAAATGCAGACAGGATCTTGTTCTAGATTGGATTCGTTGCTTAAGAATTCATAAGCAAGTTGCAGCATAAAAGTTGATTTACCGTGGTTGCTCAGAGCTTTAACTACGACAAAATCCCCTTTCGAGAAATACATTTGATCATCTATTTCCTGGTATCCAGTGATTAAACCCCCTAAAGAAAAAAGACGCTTGTGTTCACGCTCAAACCTATCGTAATTTCTGTTGTCAAGACTATGGGCAAAGTCTGTATCACCAATAATTTTGCCGAGATTTTCAAAAAAAGGTCCGTTATTGCTTTCGAGTTCAACTGATTGTCTAAAGCGATTGAGACGACATTGGGCATCTTCGATTGTTTTGGAAACATCAGATGCATTACTGAGAGCGTCTCTTTCGATAGATTGAGTTAGGTCGAGCAGTTGTCTCAAACTTGCCTTATCACGAACTACGTCGATGTACGCTTCAATGTGTGCAGACGTCCCAGCATACTGGGCCAGCGTCGTCAAGTAACCGACGCCACCCACGGATTCAATCTTATTTTGTCGTTTAAGCTCTTCTGCTACCAGGTGAGTGTCGGCCGGCTTGTCAGATTTATGGAGTTCTTTAAGAATTTGAAAGATCGGTTTGTGTTGAGTGTGAAAAAAGTCTGAATCGTCTAGCAACTCAACAGAAACCTTAAGGGCATGAGTACTTGTTAACATGCACCCTAAAACCATCATTTCCGACTCTTTTGAGTTCGGGGGCGTTCCGACTATTTCCATTGCTCATTCGCTCCTCCGTTCTTCGAGGGAAGCGCTTTCGATATGGTCTTGAAAGGCTTTCAAGTCTATAAAATACTTGCCACCGATCTTTTTGACACATTTCACAGCGATTGGTTTTTTGGAATAAATCCAATGTCTCCAAATTGTCTTTCTTGGCCATTCATTTTGGTGGCAATATTCACTGAGAGAGATAAGGTTTTTGATAACTTGCATACATTCTCCTAACCATTGAGATCAATAGGGAATGTAACGTAATGTGCAGAAAAACGCAACACTTAGTGCATATTTTCCGCAAAAAAAAAGAACCTTTATAGGGTATTTACGAAGTCCTTAAAAGTGAATGATGAATCTAAGTCCAATTTCGAAATGGCTGTTTTCAACGCCCTATAAGGAACAGTATGGTCTAGACGTTCTCCACGACGACCTAAAAAGACATACCCTTTTTCTCTATCTTTTATAAAATCCTTTAAGTCACTAAAGACATGTTGAGGATATCGAATCGATTCATCTGATAATACTAGGGATTGTTCTTGAAAATCGATGTCTTCGATTTTTACAGAAAGTACCTCATCAAGCGTTCTATAGCCTCCGAGATAAAACAACTTAGCCAGTATTTTCTCCCTATCACCCAGCCTGCTGAGAATCTTAATATACATATCAAAAGACAATTTTTTTCTTTCAGTCACTCTTCTGTCGTAATCTTCTACTTTAGGCAAGTAGCCAAAAGTTAATTCTGACAACCAATGCTCAAAAACAATATAGAACGAAACAAATTCTTCTCGCAGCTCTAATGACCACTGCTCGTAACAACGAATCTCTTCGAGAACTTGTTTGTATTTGTTTTCCGCAAAAACTTTAAAGGTTAACTTCTCATCCCTCAGAACTGGGTTCACTTCTAGTAACTGCGCCGTCATATCGAGATATCTACCACCGAATACCTTATCATGCTGTATATATCTTGCCCAAAAAGGAACAGAAATAATAAAAGGCGTATTTTCAATTTGGGCTCGATATTTATCGACCTCTCCTCCCAGTTCGGCGTATTTTTGAGCCAATTTCGCAGCAGATCTACATAATTTCGCAGCATCATGCGCTGAACTCGTCAAGGTATCGATAATGTCTTCATAGCTCTGTTTTTTCTCACGAGATGAATGCACAAAACTACTGCGCTTTTTCGTAGTCATCTAGACATCCCCCAAATATTTCATTCAACCTATCCAACGCTTTGGCGGTTGACGAAGTTGACAGATGGCTATAGCGTTTAACCATGGATAGACTCTTGTGGCCAAGAATAGCCGCGATTTCCAGCGTTGAAAATCCCTGCATAGCAAGATGGGAGGCTGCTGTATGCCGCAACGAATGAAAAACAACATCCTTCATGCCTAATTCCTTGATGACTCGCTCCCAGGCGGTTCTTATACAAGCAGGCTGTGTACCATTTTGATCTGGAAAGACATATACGCTAAAAACAATTCTCTTCTTCTGTTCATCTTGAAGACATTTTAGAATCGACGGGCTCAAATGTACCGTACGGATTTCACCATTTTTTGTGCCTCGAAATGTAGCAGTAGCTCGGAAAAAATCAACATCCTCCCATTTCAGACCTACTATTTCACCTTTTCTAGCACCTGTCGCAAGAGCAAATAATGTTACTGGATATAAATAGGGGCTCTTACTTCTACGGCAAGCAGACAGCAGCAAAACAATCTCGTCTTTATCAAGATACCTATCTCTAGCCTTCATTTCTTTCGGTCTTGTGACTTTTGATAGAGGATTCTCCTTTAGCCATCCCCAATCGCATATAGCTATATTAAAAGCGCGATTAAGAGCGGCAATGTACCTGTTAGCTGTAGATGAAGATCTAGGCGTTTTTCGATACGTTATCTCAGTCATGAGCCGATCTCTAAGACCTGCAATCATCGAAGGAGAAATATGACATAAAAAATACTCTCCCAGATGCTTTTGCCACCATCTTAATTGCTTGGACAGCTTTTCAAAGCTTTGAGGGTTCTTTGTCAACTCGATTTCAATATATCTATCAATGAACTCAGAAAATGTCCGCTCTTTGCCTTCTTCTCTACCAAAATATCTGGTAGCTCGGACCTCAGCCTCCATTTTTCTTGCCCAAGCAGCAGCTTCCTTACGAGTTGGAAACGTCGCCGTCTTTTTTGGGGCCCCTTTCACTTTGATGCGAACACGGTATGAAGTTTCACCCTTCGCGTTTGGTCTTTTTTCTATGTACGCCATACTAATACCTCCCATTTTTCTTGTAGGTACCCACCAGGTACCCACGTTCTTTGATCTCAATGGTTAGGAGGTCATGTAGCAAGACGTAACGTCTTAAAGGTCAAAATGCTCGGAGCCGGACTCGAACCGGCATAGGCTTGCGCCCGAGGGATTTTAAGTCCCTTGTGTCTACCAATTTCACCATCCGAGCTTAGGATGAAAAGATCGAAGAATTGCCTTAAAAAATAAGCCTTTTCTTATTCCAAGTCAAGAATTTCCCTATATTTGAAAGAAGCTTCACCGCCTTAGCAAGAAAGGTCGTTGAAAGACAAGTCATTCAATGCAGCTACAGTCAAACACGATTCGTTATTCTCAAAATTAAACGAGTGTGTAGAGGTATGCTTACTTTCCGATCTGTATTGGGCAGGGCTGGGAATTTGGGAATTGCGCGTTACTCGATTAAAGTCACGGCCATAGAATCTTCTAGAATTATCATCTATTATATTTTGCGAATTATTGTTGTTATTGTTATTTGTCACGCCATAATTAGAATAGTTTAAATAAATCTCGTTATTCGAGCGATAAGGA
The DNA here is from genome assembly GCA_963713615.1 of uncultured Chlamydiae bacterium. Classification (GTDB taxonomy): domain Bacteria; phylum Chlamydiota; class Chlamydiia; order Chlamydiales; family JAJFMA01; genus CAMFKD01. The sequence continues at coordinate 3,466,449 of CAVQMM010000001.1, read as the reverse complement.
TCTTTGCTTTCCATGATTACTCATTTAATGTTAATAATGCAGATAAAAATAGTATAAAATACAAACAATACTATTTGCAAGGTTAAGCGTCAAACGAAATTTAAGTGAACCACGGACGCAAAATAAAACAACGTCTCGTCAGGGTATATAGAGACTTCGCCAATTTCCGAATATACCAAGGCGTTCATACATGGTACCTAGAAAAGGACCTTGAGGACGATGAAGACTATGAGGACTCTAATGATCAGGAACTTAGATCCAACCTTAAGATTCAACACATCGTCACTTAAGGTCCTCATTGTCGTCATCGTCCTCAAGGTCCTTTCGTTCAGACCAAAGCGCTGCGCGCCGAGTGATGATTGTGAGGTCCTAAGACACTGGGATATAAGCACGATGCTATATTGCTTCCCAGCCACTAGTCTTTACCGTTATTGTTGGTATTTGCTGCTGCATCTCGGTCATAGGCTCGTACTGGCCTCCTAAAATCTGTGCCAAAAACCACTCTGCATAGGCTAGACAGGGAATGTTCTCCAAAAGGTCGTGTCCCTCATCCGCAAATGATACGTAAATGACTCGCTGTCCTCGCGATTTCATTCGATCAAATATCTGATCGGATTCCGATGCAGCAACAATAGGATCATTTTGTCCATGCAACAGCAACAAAGGCTTCGTAATTCTATCTACGTAATTGAGCGGCGAACACTCTTCCAGGTGTGGCACAGTGGAAGAATCATTTGGGTCTCCACCCATACTGGCGACAAAGGCTGGCCTCGAATACCATACCACTCGGCTAGAGAAGGGTTTGTGTGGTAATTCCCAATAATTTGAAATTTTATTCAATATACTTCCTAAATGGGATGGGCCACTCATCGCTATGACTCCAGCAAAGGCCTCAGGGGTAAATGCCACTGCGGCTAAGGCTTCATACCCCCCATAGCTGCTGCCAAGGATTGCTGTTTTTTCCTTTTGCGCTATGCCGGCGTCGACACACCACTGCACAGCATCCAAAATATCCTGGTGCGCCTTCTTACCCCATTGTCCGTTTCCGGCCGTGATAAAGGACTTCCCAAAGCCTGTCGACAGTCGGAAATTGACGCTCAATACGGCATAGCCGCGATTTGCCAGCCACTGGTGATAGGGGTCATATTCATATACATCTCGCCTCATGAAGGGTCCTCCATGTGGTAGCACTACTAGAGGCAAGGGGGTGTCTGGACGACCTCCCTGATCATGTTCTGGTGGTAGTGTCAGGTAGCTGACCAGCGAAAGTCCATCTGAGGAATTCACTACAAGCGGGTACATCTTGGCCAAGGGAGGCCCTTCAGAAGGTGCATAGAGATGCTGCAGTTGTTGTGTTGCCCTTTGGTATAACCAAAAGTGAACTCCTTGATCAGGCACGCTTGTTCTAATCACCCATGTCAATCCATCTTTAGATTGATTGAGCACTTCAAATCCTGAGCCAAGGTGCTTCTCCAGGTACTGCAAATGAGGTTCAACAGCTTTGTCTAACGCGTACCATTGCTTTTGAATGAAATAGGTGGTGTAGGCTATGGGTTTGTCACCATGGCAGATAACCTCATAGATATCGCTACGAGGGTCATGCCCCAGCACTGTACGTTCTTGAGGGTTTTTTAGCGAAATTGTCTTAAGCTGTGTGGTATCGCAACCGAGGTTGTCGATCAGCAGTAGGGAGAGATCGTGAGGGTTATATGCAAGGCATTCGGTATGAAAAGAGTCTTCAATATTTCGCTCAAAGATCAGTCTATCGTTTGCATCCAAAACAGTGTGTGAACCGTCTGGATTCAGGCGTTCCTTGGCTACTATCTCTAATTGGTCATTAAAGACGAATTTTATGAAATGATCGTTTTGATATACGTGTGTGAGCTTTTCAGTCGCAAAGTCCAATTGATATAAGTCATAGAACTCGGGATTACGAGCATTGATTCCAATCATAGCCTTGTTCAGGCTATTGCTTAGACAAAAGACTTTGGCCGCACCATCCTTGAAAGCTGCCATGAGATCGGTAGCGTGTTCCGCCTCTACATCCACAATATAAAGGTGAAACTGACGAGTTCCATTTTTATCTTTCAGCAGAATAATCTTCTTGCCGTCAGGACTCCAGTAGAAGGAGTCTATGTCCGGGTCTTCGAATGTCGTTAGGCACCGTGCATCTGTCAGTGTCAAGTCTTTGCTCAGAAACAGGTTCAAAGCCCCATTCCTGTGGGAGCCTAAGTAAGCAAGTCGCCGGGCGTCGGGGTCAACTCTTATTGTGGCACAAGGAGGAATGCAAAACAGGTCTTCTCTAGACATTAGTGTTTGGGAAGGGCTAGCCTGAAGAAGGGCTCCAGCAAAGCCTGTCATTAGAGCCACACTCATGAGGTACCTGACGACAATTATTAGTATAGATGATAGGGCCGCACATGTCTTTTTCCTTCAGAAAGAGACATGTGCGACCAAGTCAGCAGGCATGGAATGCCAGCGCCACAAAAGTGATATAATACCCATAATTACATGGGGAGGTCTTCATCCTCGGGGAATGCATTTGCCAATTCTTCCGGAGCCACTAATTCTTCAGGAATTGCAACTGAGGTCTCAGGAGCACGCTGACGAGAACGTGAGGCTTTTGGCGCAGTCTCGTCTTCACTGGTAACCTCATCAGCCGTTTCATTAACGCCTTGCAGATGCTTCAGCTCAGTCTGAATTTCATCAGCACTTGCTTCATCATTTTTAGGAATTGTCTGAAACACGCCACGAAAGAGGTCATCTTCACGATAACGTTCTAAGGTCTCTGAAATCAGCTGTGTCGGAGGAGGTAATATTGCTGCCATCAAAGTTCCGGTGTCCGCACGTCTTTCGCGGGGTTGTTCCTCAACTACGCGCGGAACTGGTAGTTCGATGCGTTCGTTTGGACTATCTCCTTCTTCACCGGCTGCATTAAATTCGTCTCCTTCCGATTTACTACCTTCGGGCCGGTCATCACGGCCCCCACGGCGACGTCGGGAATGGCGTCGGCGCTCTCGTTTTTTGTCAGGACGCGCTTCGGTGCCATTGGGAGCTTTAGCAGCGACCTCTTCGGTCTCAACTTTTTCGACAGGTTCGCGTTCGCGCTCACGTGCAGGAGCTCGTGGCGGGCGGCCGCCTTCGCGTCCTCCGGCGATTTTGATAGTGCTATCCATACCAACGTTCTTGAGGACCATTCGCGCTTCGCGGGCCTCTAGTAGCTCATAATCGCTCACAGGAACCATAAAGCACTTAGGACGCTCTAGGGAACGAAAGAAGAGAGCTTGGCCGAAGGAGACGATCTCTACGGCTTCAACAAAATACTCTTCTTGTCCAATGCCTTTACTGTTTCTTACGACGAGCTTGAACCCCTCTCTGGGGGTGATAATAGTCTCGATAATGGGTTCTCTTGTAAAGTCCACGTATATAATTCCGCTGTTAAAATGTTATCGACACGTTAGTGGTATATACCACGGCGTCATTGCGTGAAGGCATAATTAGGTTCCTTGGAGGCCATATAGGCAAGAAGGTCTACGACTCGTGCGGAGTAGCCCATTTCATTATCGTACCAGGCCACAACCTTAAAAAAGCGTGGATTGAGCTCGATGCCCGCATCCTTATCAAATATTGAAGAGGCGGTACTTCCAATGAAGTCACTGGAGACCACCTGATCATGACAATATTCTAGGATACCCTTCATATCTCCATGCGCCGCAGCCTTCATAGCGGCACAGATTTCTTCATAACTTGTATCAAGGCTAAGCCTAGCCGTCAGATCAACTACAGACACATCGACCGTAGGCACACGGAATGCCATACCGGTCAGTTTACCTTTGACTTCAGGAAGACACTGAGCAACGGCCTTTGCAGCCCCTGTAGAGGCTGGGATAATATTCTGGCTGGCGCTGCGGCCACCACGCCAATCTTTTTTGGAAGGACCATCCACGCTGGGCTGTGAAGCCGTCATGGAGTGTATAGTGGTCATAAGGGCTTCTTCGATGCCGAAGTTATCCAAAAGGACCTTTGTGATAGGCGCTAGACAGTTGGTCGTGCAGGAGGCGTTAGAGACCACCTGATCGGTCACAGGATTGTACTTAAGGTGGTTGACTCCCATAACGAATGTAGGAACATCTCCTTTAGCTGGAGCGGTAATGATCACACGCTTAGCACCATCTTTAAGGTGCTTTAGGGCATCCTCACGTTTAGTAAAGAGACCGGTAGACTCGATGACATAGTCAACACCAAGCTTGCCCCAAGGAAGCTTCTCAGGGTCTCGCTCGCATAGGACCTCAGTCCTTTTGCCATCTACAATAATGTGTTGAGGGCCTGCCTGGATATCAGCGGGAAAGGTGCGGTGGGCGGTATCGTACTTGAGAAGATAGGCTAGGTTATCGGGTGGTACAACATCGTTGATGGCAACGATATTGATGTCCTTGCGCTGCGCTGCGATGCGAAAAACAAGACGTCCGATGCGTCCGAAACCGTTGATACCGACATTAATGGCCATGATGATCCTCCCAATTCCGATTATCCCCTAAGCCCATAATAAGCTATCGACATCATACTTCAGGCGACGTTCGAAGTAAAGTATAGAATAGTCGACCACCGAGGTACGATCGGCGAGGTGATGGAATGGATGGCAGCCTGTAGAGACAGGCTGCTCCAATAGGCGGTTCTAAGCCTCAAGAAACTCGATAATACACGTTTGAGCGTTATCACCTACCCGGCGTCCAGTTCGTACAATGCGAGTGTATCCACCTTTACGATCCACAAATCGGGGACCGAGATCGCCGAAAAGAGTGGTGATGATGGTACGGTCAGCATTGTAACTGTTTGTTACGCCTTCTTTCGCGGCACGCGCTTGCTTGGAGGTTAGCGCATTGAAGCGAATCATCAACTCACCAATAGCCTGACGGCGAGCAGCCAGGTCATTTTTCTTGGCCAAGGTGACCATATGGTCAGCATAGCGTCGCAATTCCTTTGCCTTCTCGACAGTTGTCACGATGCGTCCATGATGAATCAAGGATTTGAGCATGTTAGCTATCAAGCAGCGGCGGTGAGAACTGGTGCGGCTTAGTTTATTTCTATGATTAAGGTGTCTCATGATACTCCAATTATTCCTCTACGAGGGAGCCTTCTTTGGCGAGTTTTTTCTTCTCATTAAATTCACGCATCTTTTCTTTGACGTTATCGCAATTAAGACCGAAACGTGAGAGATCCATGCCTAAGGAAAGGCCCATCTCAGAAAGTTTAGCGCGAATTTCATTGAGCGACTTCTTACCGAAATTACGGAAGTCTAACATCTTCTTCTCTGGGATCGATACAAGCTCCGCGATGGTCTCGATATTAGCACCAGCAAGGCAGTTAGCCGAGCGCACGGAAAGTTCGATTTCATCGATACGAAGACCCAATTTCTCCATCATCTCATCGTGATCACGATCACCACCGGAATTGGCTTCTTCGAAGGAAAGGACGTAATCCTTTGCTCTGTTAAAGGCCTCAAAGTGGCGAATAGCGATCTGCGAAGCAAAAGATACCGCTTCAACTGGAGTGACTCTACCATCGGTTGTCACTTCGAGAATGAGACGGTCAAAGTCTGTGTCCTGTCCAACCCGCGTATTTTCCACGGTATACTTAACCAAGCGCACGGGGGAGAATGCGGAGTCTACGAGGATTTCTTCAGGTGCTGTTTCGATATCAGAGTGTCGTTCGGAAGGGACATAACCACGACCGATCATGACTCTGAGGTCGATTTGACGACGCATTGGCTTGGTGATGGTGAAGAGGTGCAGTGAAGGATTGATCACTTCGAAATAGGATTCTTTAACGACGTCATCGAGTGTGACAAAGACTTGACCTCTATTTTCATCGAGGTCTTCTTGAGTGACTTCGACGATAGCGGTAAGATGTCTTAGTTCACGTGGATTGTCTTCTTTATCACTTGGAAGCTTACGCAACAATGCGCCTTTAAAGTTGAGGATAATATTGGTCATATCCTCAATGATACCTTCAACGCCCATGTATTCGTGTGGAACGCCTTCAATGCGAACAGAAACGATAGCTGGAGCCTCTAACGAGCTCAACAAGATACGTCGAAGGGTATTGCCGATGGTATGACCAAACCCTCTTTCGAAGGGCTCCGCCACAAAACGGGCGAAGTTAGAGGTCATCGATGCTTCATCGACGGTGATGTTATTAGGCATTTCAAACTTGCCATACTTGACAGCCATGTAGCCACTCCTGCAAGACTTTGACTATTTTAATTACCACTCTTCAGGCCGGACAAAGAAACCCTAAACGCGACGACGCTTACGTGGTCGGCATCCATTGTGAGGAACAGGGGTCTTATCGCGAATAATGGAGATGAGCAAGCCTGCGCTTTGCAGGCCACGGACAGCGGACTCACGACCGGCGCCAGGACCACGTAGGTTCACTTCAACTTCCTTGAGGCCATGTCCTTGAGCCGACTTAGCAGCCTGTTGCGCAGCCACTGTGGCGGCGAAAGCAGACGACTTACGCGATCCACTATACCCAGAGGTGCCCGCGGAAGCCCAAGCAATGACATTGCCAGCGGGATCGGTAATAGTAATGATAGTATTGTTGAAAGTAGCAGCGACATGAGCCACCCCGGAGGTGACATGCCGCATTACTTTCTTCTTAGTAACCTTTTTTGAACCAGCTTGCTTCACGTGCGTACGACGCTCCTTTTAAGCTTATTTCTTCTTCTTAGCCACAGTCTTTTTGCGGCCCTTACGGGTGCGAGCATTCGTTCTTGTACGCTGCCCACGCACCGGTAGTCCCAAGCGATGTCGCATACCACGATAACTGTGAATGCTAATCAAACGCTTGATGTTATTTTGTATCTGACGGCGCAGATCACCTTCAACAGTATATTCAGACTGAAGAGTCTGGTTAATACGGGCGATGTCGCCTTCAGTGAGTTCTTTGGCTCGCATATTGGGATTTAGGCCCAACTTACCAATGATCACATTTGACAGCGTTCTACCGACTCCGTAGATATACGTGAGGCTGATTTCCAACCGTTTGTTGTCGGGGATATCGACACCAATTACCCTAGGCATTGAAAAACTCCTAACCTTATCTCAATCGCAATGAAAACATACTAACATATGAGCGCCTTAGTATCAAACGGTTTGTTATATACCGCTCTTTTGTGGGCTGCTCGGCTATCTCTCTACTATCGTCCACGCACTCTACCTTTCTTCATAAAGCCTTCATAGCGCTTCATGAGCAGGTGTGACTCCACCTGTTTGAGAGTGTCGAGGACGACTCCTACCATAATTAAAAGCGAGGTCCCACCAAAAAAATAGCTGATGGTCGTTGGGACACCCATAATGCGTCCCACCACATTTGGTAGGATAGCAATTAAAGCTAACGATACTGCACCGAACAGAGTAATTCTGCTCATGGTGTTTTCTAAGTATTCCTGGGTGGGTTTTCCTTGGCGAATGCCTGGAATAAACGCACCATTTTTCTTCATGTCCGAGGCGATCTGATCGGGACGAAATTGTGTAGCGGTCCAGAAGTAGGTGAAGCCAATAATCAGAACGACATAGAACACGAGATGAGCGGTATTGCCGGGAGATAGCCAGTTGGCTACCGTGCCGACCCAATTCCCTGCACCGACAAATTGCCCGATGGTAGCTGGAAACATAAGCAACGCGGAAGCGAAGATAACTGGGATAACACCTGCGTAGTTAATCTTAAGCGGAATGTAAGAGTTGCCGCCCTGGGTTTCCTTGCGGCCAACGACCCTTCGAGCATATTGCAGGGGTATGCGACGATGACCTTGAATGACCATAATGGTGCCCCATATCACGCAGACGAACACGACAACGAGGGACAATACGCTGGCGAAGTTCATTTGCCCAGGCAACTGACTATCCAGGTTCAGCTGTTGTATAATCAGGCCAATCGCTTTGGGCAGCTGCGAGACGATACCTAAGCAAATGATGAGGCTCATGCCATTACCGATTCCGCGTTCGGTGATCTGTTCACCGATCCACATAAGAATGACGGTACCGGTGGTCATTGTGGCGATGAAAACGAAATAGAAGAACCAGGGCACTCCGAATGCCTGCAGCTCGAGTAACTCAGGGCCGATGATACCAGGGCTGCTGATATTCATGCCTAGGGCGTATCTGGCGAACAAGCTAGACTGTATAAATGCTAAGATGATCGTACCCGTACGGGCCATCTTGGTCATCTTGCGTCGCCCTTGGTCGGGATTCTCACGCATCTCACGCTGGAGGGATGGAAATACTGCTGTGAGTAGCTGAACGATAATCTGCGCCGAGATGTAAGGCATTACACCAAGAGCGATGACAGTCATGTTCGAGAAGGCACCACCACTAAAGATGTCAACCAACTGGAACAAGTTTTGGCCCCCACCAGTCTGGCTCCTAAAGAAGCCGACGGCCAATTCACCGTTGATACCGGGGACGGGGATATACCCACCGATCCGGCACACCACTAACATGGCGAGGGTGAAAAGGATTTTAGCGCGGAGCTCCGGTAACTGGAATACTCTACGAATTGCTTCCATTGCTTTAGTCAATCTCTAGCAGTTAAGAAATCAGTTGTGTCTCGGTTCAATGGCGCTCAGCTTCCAATGGACCAGAAGTCCTACGATGACGCCTTGGATAACTTCAGCGTACTGTGGCTTTTTGCTACGCCCTCTTTGGCGGTAGCGGAAGCAGCATCCACTTCGATATGTACCTTTTTGGTCAACTTGCCTTCACCCAATAGCTTAATACCATGTCGATTGCCACTGAGCAACCCGTGAGCCTTAAGCGTTTGAGCATTGACGATGGCTCCATCCTTAAAGACGGCGTCGATTTGTCCAAGGTTAATGACTTCATACTCAGTACGAAAACGGGCGTTGCTAAAACCGCGTTGTGGAAGCTTCATGTATAGACGGAACTGACCGCCTTCATAGCCTAGACGGCGTTTGTAGCCAGATCGGGATCCGGCACCTTTTTCACCACGACCACAAGTTTTACCGGTACCGCTGCCTAAGCCACGACCAACGCGTTTTCTTTTTTTAAATGGACGAGTAGGATTTTCTAGACTATGTAGTGTGGTGCTCATGCTACGCCTCTTCTTTGCTTAATCTTTTCGCGGCTGCAGAGTCTCTGAAGCGCTAAAAAGGTTGCGCGAACTTGGTTGATTGGGTTACTAGAACCTAAGCTCTTGGCCATGACGTCCTTTACCCCTGCCATTTCTAGAACAGCACGCACCTGTGAACCCGCGATAACGCCAGAACCTTTAGGGGTGGGTTTTAGGAACACTCTGGCACCGTCCCAGGATACAGTTACTTCGTGGGGAATTGTAGTACCTTCGGTATCGAAGGTGATGATATTCCTACGAGCAGCTTCACCACCCTTTTTAATGGCATCGGTAAGTTCATTAGCTTTGGCAAAGCCATAGCCAACGCGACCTTTACCGTCACCTACGAGGATGAGCGCGGAAAAGCTGAACTTACGTCCCCCTTTGACGACCTTGGCGCATCGATTAACATAGAGGACTTTTTCCTCTAGCTCATTCTCAGCGTGGGTCTTTTCGAAACCTTCTTTATTCTTCGCCATGTCAGCGTCCTGCTTCGTTTAAAATTTGAGTCCAGTAGCGCGCGCCGCATCAGCGAGGGCAGCTATGACGCCATGATACTTGAATCGGCCGCGATCAAAAATGACCTCGCCGACATTCTTTTCCTTGGCCACCTGTCCGATGTAGTCACCCAATGCTGCAGCAGCTTCCTTGCTCTTATGATTGAACTCAGTGTCTTTGAAGCGCTTGGCAGAGGTTGATATCCCAGCGATTGTTTGGCCAGCTTCATCATCAATCAACTGCACTTGCAGATGGCGCAGGCTCTTAAATACTGAGAGTCTAGGACGTTCAGCAGTACCGCGTAGTTTGCCACGCACACGCCATGCGCGCTTTTGACGGATCAGTCTTTTCTTCTTAATGATTTTATTCATTACTTCCCTTTGCGCTTTGCCGCAACTTCAATTAACCCGTGTTATTTCTTAGCAGCCGATTTACCAGCTTTCTTACGTACGAACTCACCAACGTATCGAATACCCTTCCCTTGATAAGGTTCGGGAGGTCGGATGGATCGGATAGTGGCAGCGAGTTGTCCTACAGCCTGTTTATCCGCACCTTCGAGGGTGATGATGTTCTTTTCTACTTTAACAGTGATCCCTTCAGGGATTTGCACTTCGGTAGGATGAGAAAAGCCGAGCTGAAGATCAAGAGTCTTGCCCTTGACGTTGGCGCGGTAACCCACCCCGATGAGTTCGAGTTCTTTCTTAAAGCCCGTATGCGCCCCGGTGACCATATTTTGTAGAAGGCTGCGATAGAGCCCTTGCCAACGACTATGCCCACGGCCGTTTTCAGCTATGGTGACATGGACATGACCTTCTTCAAGCTTAATATCGACAGTATTGTCGACCTTTTGCTGAAGAACTGCCTTAGGCCCCTTAACGATAACCAGCCCATCGCCGATTTTGACCTCTATGCCCTTGGGGATAACGATAGGTCTATTTCCTGAACGAGACATTCCTGATACTCCTTACCTTACCACACCAAACACAGTAGCTCACCACCGATACCACGCTTACGCGCTTCCTTACCGACCAAGATGCCTTGGGAGGTAGAAACGATAGCTACACCCAGTCCACCAAAGAAATTAGGAATTTCGTCGGAGGTCACATAACGGCGCAGGCCGGGCTTAGACACACGTTTCAGACCCTGCAACACAGGCGAGCGTCCTGTGTATTTGAGGTACAGACGGATAACACCTTTGGTGCCGTCTTTTTTAATGAGATAGTCGTCGATCAGACCTTCCTCTTTGAGAATCTCTGCCATGCGTTCTTTCATTCGGCTCCAGCGCACTTCGGTATAACGATGCTTGGCGATGAGAGCGTTTCTTACGCGGGTGAGGAAGTCTGCAATTGGATCGCTTAAACCCATGAACGTTAGCTCCTAATTTACGGTTACCACGATGGGTCTGTTCTTAAAAGGTACGCCGACGAGCCTTAGCAGCTCAACACATTCGTCGTCGGTATTAGCGCTAGTCACGAAGGTGATATGCATACCTTGTGTGCGCTTTACCTCATCGAGGTTCACTTCTGGGAAAATCTGTTGGTCTTCGATACCTAAAGTATAGTTACCACGTCCATCACACTTATCCGAAAAACCACGAAAGTCGCGGATACGGGGGCAGACGATATTCACAAAGCGGTCGAGGAAGTCCCAGAGACGTTGCCCACGAAGGGTAACCTTGCAGCCTATGGGTTGGCCTTCACGAAGCTTAAAGTTAGAAATAGCTTTCTTGGCGCGAGTCAGAACAGCCTTCTGGCCTGCGAGAGCGGTAAGCTCTTTGACACAGTCCTGAATGGAGTTTTTATCCTTTGTCGCTTCCGCGATACCCATGTTAATCACGATCTTCTGCAGCCTGGGTGTCTGCATGACATTGCCATAACCAAACTTCTCTTTAAGTTCGGCCTTGATCTTGTCGTGATATCTCTGCTTTAACCTGGACATGATCTCACTTTACTCGGTTAGGTTTCCTGATGGAGCGCACAGTCACTTCTTCATCGCCATTGCGGTAGTATAGAGTACGCTCGCCGTTATCTTCCGTCTTAACCTTCAGCTTCACGGGCTTGTTATCTTTACCGCAAGCTTGCAGTTTAGAAACATGAATGGGACGTTCAATAGAAACGATCCCGCCCTGTGGGTTGGTCTGTGACTTTTTCACATGCTTCTTGCGAATATTAACGCCTTGAACGATGGCGGTGTCATCGGTGCGGGAAAGCACGTTGCCCACTTCGCCACGGTCGTTTCCAGCGATGATAACGACTTTATCGCCTGTGCGGATTCGCTTATTTTGTAAGTTCTCGTTTTTACTCATTTCACTCTCTCAACTAGATAACTTCGGGCGCTAGGGAACTGATTTTGAGGAATCCGCGGTCACGTACTTCACGAGCGATAGGCCCGAAGATACGCGTTCCCTTTGGGTTGCCCTTTTCGTCAATCAAGACGCAGCTGTTGCTATCGAAGCGCAGCTTGGAACCGTCTTTTCGTTTAATATAGCGTTTGGTGCGTACAACAACAGCGCGGACGACCTCGCCTTTCTTGGTAGCGCCTTGTGGGTCGGCATCGCGGACGGAACAGATGATGATGTCACCAACTTGGGCGTAACGTCTTCTGGAACCGCCAAGGACTTTGAAGCACTTGACTCTCTTAGCGCCGGAATTGTCGGCCACTTTAAGTTTTGTTTCTTGCTGTAACATTGTTGCAAATCTCCCGCACTGCGGCTCTTATCTAATTCTTGTCACCAGGGTCACTCAGGACAACTACATCTAATTCCGCCGGGCCACTTCAGTAACGCGCCAGCGTTTCAGTTTGGACAGAGGACGAGTTTCTACGATCGTCACTGTATCACCGATGTTGATGTCGGCTTCTTCACAATGAGCGTAGAATTTCTTCGCCCGAGTGATTACCTTCTGGTATTTTGGGTGGCGTAAGGTATGTTCAACCTTGACAACCACGGTCTTCTGCATCTTGTTGGACACTACAGTGCCTTTTTGCTGTCTGCGCTTACCGCGTACACTACTTTCCATTACTGCCTCAATTTACCTAAGCGTTTTGTTGCTGGCGTTTCTGTTGGAGCACAGTGAGGATGCGTGCTTTTTCGCGGCGCTTTTCCCTCAAGCGATGTGGCTGATCCAGCTTCTTGCTCGTTTTATATTCATTGACAAGTTTGAAAAGCTCATGTCGGAGGTCTTGATAGGTGGCCTCCAGCTCATCAATACTCTTGTCTATTAGATCTTTAGCCTTTAACATTGTGTACCTATACCTGTTCTACACGTTCGACAAAGCGCGTCTTCATGCCGAGTTTAGCGGCGGCGCGGCGTAGGGCGTCTTGGGCGAGTTCACGAGGGACGTTACCTACTTCGAAGAGTACGCGACCTGGGCGAATGGAGGCCACCCAGTGGTCAACAGCGCCTTTACCTTTACCCATACGAACTTCAGCGGGTTTTTTAGAGATGGATTTATCGGGGAAGATACGAATCCATACTTTACCACGGCGCTGAAAGAATCGATTGATGGCTACGCGGCAGGCTTCGATTTGCGCGGCGGTGATCCATCCGCGGTCGAGGGCTTGAATGCCGAACTCACCGAAATGGATGAAGTTACCACCCTTGCTATAACCGGACACAGAGCCCTTTTGTCTTTTGCGGAACTTAGTCTTTTTGGGCAACAGCGTCATAATATTAGGCCTCCTTACGGACTAGTGAGTCTTCGCCGCGGTTGATCCAGACCTTAACGCCGATGCTGCCATAGGTGGTTTCAGCGCGACCGTTAGCGAAGTCGATGTCGTTTCTGAGGGTATGTAGAGGCATACTGCCATCGATGTACCACTCGGTGCGGGCGATCTCAGCACCGCCGAGACGTCCGGAGCACTGAACCTTAATCCCTGCGGCGCCAGCCTCTCTGGAGGCTTGCATGGCTTTCTTCATAGCACGTCGGAAAGGAATGCGGCGTTCAAGCTGTCTAGCGATGCCATCTGCAACGAGTTGAGCATCGAGATCAGGGCGTTTAATTTCTTCAACTTCGATCCAGACATTTTTACCGGTTAGCTCGAAGAGTTGTTTTTTTAGAACATCAATCTCAGCGCCCTTTTTACCAATAACGAGTCCTGGGCGGGCGGTGCAGATGGTGACTTCTACTTTGTCAGCCATACGGCGAATTTTAATCTTACTGGTGCCCTGCAAATTCGTTTTTTTGGTAAGAAAGTTACGGATCAGATGATCCTCGATGAGAAGCTTACCAAATTCTTGCTTATTTGCAAACCATTTAGAGCGCCAGTTCTTATTAATCTGGAGTCGCAGCCCAATTGGATTTACCTTCTGTCCCATGCGTATACTCCTTATTCCACACCGACAACGACGGTGAGGTGACTGGTTTTCTTTTGAATAGGATGCCTGCCACCACGATTTTTAGGCTTAATCCTTTTGAGGCGAGGGCCTTCATCAATACGTACTTCTACCACTTGCAGTTGTTCGCGTCGCATATCGTAGGTGGATTCAGCATTGGCGACAGCGCTATCGAGCGTTTTCTTGAGGAGGCGAGCTCCCCGGCTGTTGCCATATGTCAACTGCAGAGAAGCATCAGCCACGCTGCGACCGCGGATAAGTCCTGCAGCCAGGCGAGCCTTGCGAGGGCATACTCTGACGAATTTGGTGATGGCTTTGGCTCTATCCATTATTTGATCCTTTACTTTTTAACGGGGTGTCCCTTAAAGACTCGCGTTGGCGAAAACTCGCCAAGACGGTGTCCTACCATATTTTCGGAGACGAACACGCTAATGAACTTACGACCGTTATGAACGTCGAAGGTGTGCCCGACCATATCAGGAATAATCATGGACCGTCTGGACCATGTTTTGATGGCCTTTTTGGCTCCATCCTTATTTTGGTTTTCGACCTTCTTGAGTAGGTGATGGTCAACAAAGGGACCTTTCTTAAGCGATCTACCCATAATTATTTCTTCCTTCGATCTTTCACGAGGTACTTATTCGGTTTCTTTCTGGTGCGCATGCCCTTGGTATACTGTGCCCAAGGCGTCTGAGGGATATTACCTCTGGTACGCCCCTCACCACCACCGTGTGGGTGGTCAACGGGGTTCATGGCGGCACCACGAACTGTTGGACGAATACCCATCCAGCGAACGCGTCCGGCCTTGCTCTCGACACGCAAAATATGAGCGTGGTTGGAGACCTGTCCAAAGGAGGCGCGGCAATTTTCATTGATGAGACGCATCTCACCAGAAGGCAATTTAATGGTTGCATAACCACCACTACGGGCCATGAGCTGTGCTGAGAGCCCTGCGGACCGTACGAGTTTAGCGCCGCGGCCAGGCTGTACTTCGAGGTTGTGTATTGTAGAGCCCAGTGGCATAAACTTTAACTTCATGCAGGAACCAACGCTAAAGGGAGGTTCATCGCTAGTCTTCACGGTATCGCCGACTTTGAGACCCTCTGCGGCGATGATGTAACGTTTTTCGCCATCAGCATAGTGCAGCAAGGCCAAATAGGCGGAACGGTTAGGATCATATTCGATTGAGGCGACCTTGGCGGGAACATCAACCTTGTCGCGTTTGAAGTCGACAATACGATAGCGTCTTTTATGGCCACCACCGCGGTGACGGCAACAGATGCGACCGAGGTTATTGCGTCCGCCGGTACGACGCTTTGTAGCCAAAAGAGCTTTCGCTGGCTTTACAGTAGCCCGACCATTTCCGACGCGTGTCAACTCTGGATGAGTTGGTAGGACGAGCTGCCGAGTACCAGGGGTCATGGGTCTGAATTTCTTGACTAACAACATACGGTTAGTGGCTCCTCTTAAACGTTATCCAGGCTATCGCCTATCTCTAGGGTCACGACGGCTTTTTTGAAGCCTGAAGTGCGTCCGAGACGCCCACGCACGCGGCGGGCTTTCGATTTAACGTTAAGGGTATTAACCTTAACGACACGAATGCCTTTGTCTTTGTAAATTTCCTCAAGGGCAGCAGCTATTTGCTGTTTCGTTGCATCGGGATCAACTACGAATACGTACTTGGGCGATTGGCAACGACGCACCGAGGGGTTGCTTTCGCTGTTCTTTAGTTCGTGTAGCATCTGGGCCTTTTCGGTCACATGCTGATGCTTAATTACCTGGTAAGGATCTTTTGCAGTCATGATTTTCCTTAACTCAACCACTCGTTAATTTCTTGAAGCGCGGCGGCCGTAACGATAATTTCCTTAGCAATCATGAGGTCATATCCGCTGACGTTCTTGGCTAGAAGGAATTCAACTTTAGGCAGGTTATTGACGCTTTTGATAAAGTTGTCGTGTTTATCACAGGTGACGCTTGTGCATACGCCACTTTCTTTATCCTTGTGATAGTTTCCCTCTCCAAGAAATAGTGTTCTACCTTCCAGACCGGCTGAGTGTAAAAATCCAGCGATTGCCTTGGTCTTGGGTTTTTCGAGGTGAGTATCATCTAGGACAGTAAGGCTATTGCTGCGTATCTTCTCTCCTAGGAGAGCACGGATGACGGCGCGACGTTCTTTTTTATTCAACCGAATGTGTTGGTCGAATTTAGGTCTTGGTCCATGAGCTCGTCCACCGCCACGGTGATGAGGAGCAACAAGAGTACCTTGGCGACCTTGCCCAGTGCCTTTTTGTGCGAAGGGTTTTTTTGTGGTATGCACAACTTCGGCACGAGTTTTGGTGCTTGCGGACCACTGGCGCGCATTGGCACGCAAAGCTACGATGTAGTCTTTTATCATTTGGCCATTGGCCTCGGCATTGACTAGGCTATCTGCGATTTCGACGCTGCCAGTTTCTTTGCCGTTCAAACTAAACTTTTTTACTGATGTTGCCACAGCTTCACTCCGCTAGTACGCTTGGACGTTTGATGCTTGACTGCCTCGCTGATGAAGACGAGGTCTCCATTGGCACCGGGAACAGCTCCCTTAACAAGGATGATGTTTTCGTCTTTAATGATCTTAACAACTTGCAGGCCTTGTACGGTAACAGTTTCTGCACCCATATGGCTAGGACGTGGTCCGCCGGGAAGGCAACGACCTGGTGTGGAGCGCATACCGGTGGAGCCTGCATGGCGGTGAAAGCCGGAGCCGTGAGAGGCTGGACCACCACGGAAGTTATATTTCTTCATTACGCCCTGGTAGCCCTTACCTTTGGATACTCCGGTAACATCGACAAAAGCGGTATTTTCGAAGGTGTCGACGCCGATTTCTTGTCCTACGGTAAATTCCTCTACCTTGTCCAGGCGAGATTCACAAAGATGTTTTCTGGGTTCAACGCCTATTTTGGTGAAGAAACCACGCTGGGGCTTAGGGACACGCGCTTCGAGACGACGGGGGTCCTTAGCTTTGACTCGATCAAAGCCCATTTGTACAGCGGTATATCCATCTTTTTCGATGGTCTTAATTTGGGTGATCACATTGGGTTCAGCTTCGATGAGGGTACACACAACAGCGGCACCTGTATCATCAAAAAGCTGGATCATTCCCCGCTTCTTGCCCATAAATTTTAGCGCCATATTTCCAGTCCTTACAACGCGAGTTGTTAACCGCTTTCTTTTTTTGTACACACCGGTCATTTACCAGGGACGACCATCCTCAACTCGTTGTTGCGAGCTGACGATTCCGTGTAAGTCCCAGTTCACTTAGGGCATTTCAGGATATGAAATATATCCGTAGAAAGCTAAACAGAGAGCCTAACAAACGGATCTATTTTTTCACAATAGAAATCTTCGACAAATGTTCAGCCGAGGCCCTATTTAGACAGCGAATTCGACATTCCTTCCATGCAACGTGGTGGCTAGACCGCCTTCAGGGAATAGCAACAACATACTATTGTGCTGGCGGCAGTAATCTAGTTGTTACAGGGATTTATTTTTTTGAGCTTGATCTAGCGGGAGTTTCAGACGTGTGGCCGAAGGGAATTTCGATTACATCATGATCACGCAGTCGTCGCCTGTCCTTTAAATTGCTGACGTCGGCATTGTCGCTCAGGCGGATTTGATTGAGAAGTTGATGAAGTGTGGTCCCCTTTGGGACACGCAGGATGCCTGGATTTTCTACTGCGCCGATGATGGAGAGGGTAATCATTGGGCGGTCTCGAATGACCAAGGAACGACCATCCCGCAGTCGGGCATTTGGATTGATGCGGCGCAGGTCAGCCGAGGATAGGGGCTGTGCCAATCGTAAGAGATCGCCCATGGTAGCTCCGGTGGGGAGGTTGTAATCTCCGGGGGCTTGAACGGCTCCGGAGATAGAAACCTGTACACGTTGCGTGGCGGCCACTTCATGGTTGTTGGATGATGATTCTAGTGGCTCATCATCGAGGAGGGCGATAGCACCGAAGCACCCCATCAATAGAGCGATGGTAGCTACGGCAATCCATTCATGGGGAGGCAGCTGACTATTCATGTTCACGAGTGGTAGTGGAAAGGGCCATCTGCATCGATGGCCCTAAGATATTTCTAGAGGGTTATTTATTTCCTGTAAATGCCTGTGGTGGGGGTACAGGTGTACATTTAACAAGGCTAGCTTGGTAGATGCCATACCCTGCGCTACTCGCAGCGATGAAGCCCAACGTTCCGACAATGATCACACCAGTTACCGTAGCGCAGAAGGCTGCAGCTGATAGCAATAGAAGACGGACGGCTACCTCTGCAGCTGAAGCTACAACAGGCAGATATGCGGTCAGCTTTTTATTACCGGCTTCGAGACCGCGGTAGGATTGAAACGTTGAGATGGAGAAACCTATTGTAGCAGTGCTAAGGATAAATGTTCCAAGAGAGACGCTAGTGAGAACGGCAAGGGGTTGCACTCCGTAGAGGGACAAGGCACCTAGGGATGATGCAAGACCGCTGCTGTTTACCAAACCCAAAAAATTAGCAAAACTAATGGTGCAGGCTGCGTCGCTGACGGTATAGAAGGCGTTTGCTGAAACTGTGAGGAAATCACGAGCCTTCTGAGCGCATTTTGGGCATGCACCAAGCCAATAGTTCATATCGGGAACGATGTCAACGGCCTTGAAGAAACTATGGATGGGGACCAGAGAGGGTGTTTCACCGCTTATAAAGCGGTAGGGGACAAATATCTGTGCGGTGGCTAATCCCATCTTAGTTAGGGTATGAAGGCCAGCGGAGCTAGATACCATGGCAGAGAAGGCGCAAAGATTTCTTCCAAACCAAGAAGCTTGCTGTTGCGGCTCAACCTTGCTGCCAAACCAGTGACCTATTTTTGGGGACCATCCAGAGGGACTCAAGGACCAGTTTTTAGGTATTATCGCCATTGTAGTCATGTTGTGAGCTCCTATTGTAAAGTTTTGAGTCGATCCAAGGACTACAACATTAAAGCATAAAAGAGATCTTCATCGAATGAAATCCTTGGTTATCGCAGATACTAGTAATAAAGTTTAAATTGTGTGTCACGCAAAAAATGCGAATGGAGAGGAATGAAGAAGAAGGAAGGGGAAGGAAGGGGGAAAATGGTCTAAGAGGGTTTAGGATTGTGAGGCTTTTTTTTACCACCGAGACCACAGAGACGCCGAGATAGGAGAGAGAAGAAAGGATTTTTGGTTTTTTGTTTTGGATTCGTCCATATCGTCCATGATGTCCATAGTGTCCATTCTAAAGTCCATCCTAGGATAGGCCTAGTGGACAATATGGACAGTAATGGACATCATGGACGACATGGACAAATCCAAAAAAACAAAAATCTTTTTCTTTCTCCTATCTCGGCGGTAAAAAAGATTTCACAATTTTAAACCCTCTAGGCTTTTTTGGGCTTGCCAGACTGCTGTTCAAGCTTGAGTCTTTCATAGACATTCATGACAGCCATTGCAGCAGCTATAGTTGCAAGGAGAGCAGCGATAAACGTACCGGCAGTTGTCATCAAGAAGGCCCCTGCAGCAACAATAAAAGTGCGGCTGACGATTTCGGCCAATCCTCTGACATAGGAAACGGAATTGAAGCTGGAGGTATCGCCCTCTTGGATTTTGCAATAGGCATCTACAGCTAGCAGAAAGTATCCTAGGAAGGCAGTATGAAAGATAAAAGACTTTATGCACATCTGTGACATAAAAGCCAGCGGGGCCGCTCCATAGATTGTAGTAGATGCTAACGATGCTGCGATGGCAGGGGCATCGATGACATTTAGCGAATTCAAAAAATTGATAGATACACCGGCGTCAGAGGCGGCGAAGGCTAGGTAATAGCCTACGAATGAAACCCAATACTGGCTGCGCATTCGATCGAGCAGGTTCTGTCCAATGGCGACCTTGGCATCATAGATGATACGTACACTGGCGACAAAGTTATCAACAGCACTAAAGGTCTGTTTAAAGGCAGGCAGCGGTACACAGGGTGATAGGACATCCGCAACGCAAGCTAGCAGGCGAGACATATATTGAAACCCGTCCGCAGCCGATGTAAGCCTTGTGAAGGTATCCAACGAGTCAGATGCCGTTTTTGCCCAAGACTTGGTCTGGGGTGACTTTTCCTTTTCTGGCGAAAACCAAGCTAAAGGTGAACTAGCTACAGATATTGCAACAAATGACATGGAACACACCCCTCCGTATGAGTATTTATCATCCCTGTTCTATTGTACTAGGTACAAATGTTCAGGAATGGTTATACCACGCGGAGTCACAATGAGTTTGTGCCGCACGAAAGTGTCCCACGATTAGCATTTATTCGTCGCCCCCTACTAATATTGGGCGCGGCGTATGAATAAGTCCAACCGAAGGGTGTTAGGCGCAACACAACATTACCCGTTTGTGAGCGCGTGGTATAATTATGAGAGCCCAGAAGCCAAGATCGGCTAGCGACCTACGCTTTGACCATTCGCATGGGATCCATCCAAGCTGGATAGAAGGGCTCTTTCTTCTTGCGGCTTTCTTCATAGCTATCCATCAGGATCTTAGTCAGAGAGAAAACGGCGGTGAGGAAGGCAATGAGTACCCAGGTTTGACTGACAACGAATGTGGCGGAGACGAGAGCGTCGACGGCGAGGTAGATTTTACCAGCGTCGGCACCGATGCTGGCAGCAGCA
Organism: uncultured Chlamydiae bacterium; assembly: GCA_963713615.1. GTDB lineage: Bacteria > Chlamydiota > Chlamydiia > Chlamydiales > JAJFMA01 > CAMFKD01. The sequence goes on along the minus strand of CAVQMM010000001.1, from coordinate 3,445,794 downwards.
CGTTTAACTTTGAAGGCACCTTCAGCGGTGTCTACTTTCCAGTCAATTACTTCGATACCGGAATTGATAATGGCATAGCCGGAAGCAAAAACTAGGAAGAAGTTCTTACAACCTCCTAAACCAACGTCGAAGGCCATGCGACCGACAACTGAATGATTACCGATTGAAGCTACGGCGTCGCCTAAATATTTTGAGTCAAAATTAGCAAGAGCCTTAGTAGATAGAAAGCCTACAGTTTGAAGAAGCTTACCAAATTCAAAGGTCTTAGCAATTGTTAGAAAAGTGACGCTAGCTTCTTTAAGAGGGCCTTTAGCCTTGATGAGGCGGTTTCCTTTGCTATCGACGCGGAATAGCTCGTTATAGCGTCCAAAAACAGAGACGGCGGAGAACACACCATCGATATCTCTAAGTTCCTTGGATATCCCACCCCAATAAGACACATTTACATTCGGCACTAGCTGCATACCAGTGGTAAGGGAGGTGATTAGCTTGAGGGACTTATCCAAGCCATCGCTGCTTTGTCGGATACGATCCAGCCCGTCAACAATATCAAATACTGCCCTGACGATAGCTAGGCGAATGCGGACAAGAAGCGATGACGGTTCGGGTGGCTTGGGTGGCGTCCACCAGTCATGAATTTTTCCTGCAGCAGCCGGCACAAAAGCTAATGAACTCAACATGTTCTCCTTCCTCTTCCTAATAGTTCCTAGCGATGCTTAACTAAGAGCCTCGAAGCAACCAATCCCCAAGCAAAGGGGGGCAAATTTGTATTCTTTCCTAGACCTTCAACGGCACTAATGCGCTCTTGGGAGGCTTTGACTCGATCATGACATCTTCGTAAGCCGACCAAATACCAAAACCGTTGGCAATCATGCCCAAGACACCCGCTGTAACAACACCAGTAGGTGTTAACAATGCCGAGCCAGCGAGGAAAAGGAATGTTTTGTGCACAACTTCAAAGATGCAAGTCACAAGCCATAGTATTCTTTCTTTTGTGATACCCTCGGAGGCTATATCACAAGCAGTCTGTAAACCGAGAAACATGAATGCAATCGTCTGCACGTGTAGCGAAAGGGTTCCTACAAATACATCCACGGCAATTGATGGAACATAGTGACCATATATTCCTATGCTGCCAACGGCTGCGCCGATTTTTTCTATGTCAATAAGCCTAAGGTAGCCTAAAAAGCTCATTGAGGAACCAAAGTCCGATATCAAAAAGGATACATCACTGGCAGCGCTTAGATAACGCCCAGCGAGGATATCATCGACATATTTGAGACTAATGAGTTTTTTTACATCACTGATTAAACGTGCGCTGTCGATAAATTGGTCAACCTGAATCATCGTGATGGCGAGTTTATCAAGAATAAGCGCTGGTGATACAGCACCTGCAAGGCAAGCCATAAACTTAACAGTGCTATGAAAGCATTCCGTCATCGCCGTGGTGGTGGTGAGGGCGTCAAGATTATCGCTTAACTGCTTGACATCATAGCCAAACAATGTTGTTTTATTGTGTGCTTTTTCGGCGGGCTTATCACAGGATTTAAACCCTGGAAAACTAGGTAACCAATTATTTACGTTTTGAATTGCACTAGAGCAGCTCATCCTTCCCCTCACTCTCCCCTTTAAGCCCTTGATAAAGGCTGACTGGTATAACGTAAAGCGTACGTTTCTGTAAACACAATTCACATACCCCTACACCAGTTCGAATAGTATAGCGCAGTATTGTTAGGATTGCATTAAGATGGGGAATTGAGAGGTTGAGGGCCCTCTATGATGGCTTAAGCTTAAAATGCTCTCGAGAAATGCCTCTCATCATATCTTCAGCAGGCATAGCACGCTTTCCTTCGGCCTTAATTTCGATAAGGCGCAGGGCTTGTTGACCGCAAGCGACGATCAGGCCATCATTGCCATAGCTAAGTAAGGCTCCTGGAATAGCTGAGGGGTAAGGCTCCACTTTAGTACGAAGAACTTTGAGACGTTTTTCGACACCATTGATAATCACGTTGCACCAAGCTCCTGGATGGGGGTTAGTGCCTCTGACTAGGTTGTGGATCTGTAGAGCTGGTTGATGCCAGTCGATTTGGCAATCCTCCAGTTCTAATTTCTTTGCAAAGGTTACTTGTGAAGGATCTTGAGGGGTGCGAATAACGATGCCTTGTTCTAAATCTTTAATCACCTGTAGTAATATTTGAGCTCCAATTTGACTGAGTTGAAGTTCAAGTTCGCCACAAGTGACATCGGGTGCTATAGGGGCCTTGGAGCAGGTGATGACATCACCTGCATCCATTTCTCGAGCCATATACATGATGCAGACGCCGGTTTCCGTCTCACCATGGATAATAGCGCGATGGATTGGTGCGGCACCACGGAATTTGGGAAGGATGCTGGGATGCACGTTAATACAACCCCTTTTAGGGAGAGCTAGAACGTTATCTTTAACAATCTCACCATAGGCTACGACAATGAAGAGATCAGCATGATAGCCTTTCAGAATTTCTACAAACTCCGGTGTGGAACAGCGAGGGGGTTGATGCAGGGGTATAGGAGGAGTATGTGCTAAGATTGCCTGTTTGACTGCTGAGGGAGCAGGATGGCCAGAACGCCCTTTGGGGCGATCTGGACGAGTAACTACAGCTACGATATCCACATGATGCTGAAGAAGATATGTGAGGATATCAGCTGCGAATGTGGGGGTGCCAAAGAAGACTACTTTCATCAAGTTATACTACAATCCCCCCGCCTGCGGGTGCCATGACTAGTTGTTCTGTTTCGTCGTTATCAAGATCATCCACAATGTCTTCATTAGCCATAACACCATGCAGGCCGATCAGTCCTCTTTTGGTGGAACGGCAAAATTCGATCCAATGCTTTACTTCTGGGAGGGGTTTAAGTTCCCTTTCGGAGCGTTCAAGGGCTTCTGGAACATGTAGCTTAGAGCGGTACATAAGGCGGAAGGCTTTGCTAAGCTCTTGGCGGGTTTCGAGGGAGAATCCACGACGTTTGAGACCTATTCTATTTAACCCGCCAAACTTAAAGGGGATGCCAGCACCGATGGTATAAGGGGGGACGTCATGGGTCACACGGCTTAACCCGCCAACCATTGCATAGCATCCGATGCGTACAAACTGGTGGACGGGTGTCATGCCACCGACGATAGCGAAATCTTCGACTACAACATGACCGGCCAATATGGCGTTATTACTCATGATGACGTGGTTACCAAGAGTGCAGTTATGTGCGATGTGACAGTAAGCCATAAGCATGGCGTGGTCACCAATCTCGACACAGCTGTCTTCATGAATGGAAGAGTTGATGGTCACAAATTCGCGAATTTCACAATGTGCGCCAATTCTAACAAACGTTTTTTCACCACGAAAGCTTAGGGCTTGAGGTTTGGTGCCAATGCTGGCGCCAGGATAGACGGTGGTTCCTTCCCCAATGGTTGTATAGCCATCAATATAGGCATGACTTTTGATGGTGACATTGTCCTTCAGGGTGACATTTTTTTTGATGACTGCAAAAGCCTCAACGGTGACATTGGCACCAATTTCGGCTCCTGGCTCGACAAGCGCCAGGGAGTGAATTTTTGACTTGTTCTTAGATTCGCTCATCGACTATCCATCTCGCATTAAATGCGAACCCCTGCGACAGGAATTCGGTCATGTTGATATTTTAAGGGTCGACAGCGGCAGCCCGATACAGGCAGTTGTTCCATTAACTGTCTCCCTTCCCTCTCCAAAAGCAGGGTCTTTACTAAATCTTGCCATGCTCTACAAAGGCATAGCCTAGTTCTACTTCAGCAGCCACCCTTTCGCCGACGGTAGCACGGCCTGTGAGCCTACCACCCTTACTACTAAAATGGTGCTGTACCCCATGAATGATTAACACATCGCCAGGGCGTACCGGATAGCGAAACTTAGCATTCTTGATGTAGAGAAGCACTGCGGTTTTATCTTCAACAGCTCGTAGATGGGCTAGAACAGCACCAGCTTGAGCGATGGCTTCCAGGATGAGTACTCCTGGCATAATGGGTTCACCGGGCCAATGGCCGGCAAAGAAAGGTTCATTGATGGTGACATTTTTTTGAGCAACGATCGTTCCTTTCTCGATGTCTACGCTTAGGACTCTGTCGATAAGCAAGAAAGGATATCGATGCGGAAGGATCTTGGCGATTTTTTTAATGTCTAGCACTTGGGATGGATCGACGGCTTGAGGTTGATCAGCTGTTGTGGTCGGCATCGAGTTTCTCCATGGTAAAAGCGTTACAGAGTTTTTTCGAGAAGGTCTTATGCGACGCGTGCCCCGAACGGATAGCAACAATGTGTGCTTGGAATGGAAATCCCACAAGTGAGAGATCTCCAATTAAATCTAAAACTTTATGACGAACCATTTCGTCTCGAAAGAAAAGCCCATCTTTGCTGAAAACGACGTCATCTTTGATGACGACGGAGTTGGCTAAGCTACATCCTTTGATGAGACCGCGGTCGATAAGAGGGCCAATTTCTTCATAAAGGCCGAAGCTGCGGCAGGAGGCTAGTTCTTTTTTGAAGATTTCGGTGGTGACATCGGTAGAAAAATACTGAGCGCGCAGGAGCTCATTATTGGGATAGTTGAGGGTATAGCTAACCTTATACCGATCACAGGGAAGGGCGATGAGGTGAACATCACCTTCAGAGTGATAGACGGGAGATTTGAGGCTCCGGATAGCGACATTTGCAGACTGTTCATGGATGCCTGCCTTTTCGATCATCTCGACAAAGACATCTGAACTGCCATTGCCAACTGGGGGTTCAATTCCCTCAACCTCAATAAAGAGATTATCGATGTCATAGGCGCGAATGGCTGCCAAAACATGTTCTACAGTGTGTAGACGAACATCTCCAACCCCTATAGTGGTGTTGCGGGAGGTATCTCGGATATTGTCTACGGTGCCAGCAATAGTCGGTCTCTGGGGTAGGTCGGCGCGGCAGAAGGTGATGCCTGTATTCACCTCTGCAGGCGAAAAAGAAATGGAAACGAGCTCTCCAGTATGTAGGCCAATACCGGAGAAAGTGACCCTCTTCTTCAATGTACGTTGCTTACGATAAAGAGCGGTCACAGACCCCATCTTTTCCCATACTCGCGAAATAGTTTTAACAAGCCAGACAAAAACATCCCGAAGAAAAGCTTGGCTAGCTTTTTTAAAGGGCTGCAGCAAGGCACCATGCTAATATAACGACCGGATAAAAGCAAGGGCTGTGAACGCTTTAAGCAGGGCAAGAAACATTAAAACAATTTCTTAAACTCAGTTTCCTCCCCTCCTCCTCGTGCCCGAGCCTATACGCTTTGTTATACCGCACTTGCTAAGTTGTGGCCTATGAGGGACGTCTCATGGGTCGCCAATTCAAATTCGCTTGATCAATTCCCCTTGTTCCCATTGTCCCTTGTATTCCTTTCCATCATGAATCAAGGTACCTGTGCCATGAGGTATCCGCTCATCAGCCTCTCCGTAATATTGGTCCCCATTTGCATACCGGACTAAGTATGCTAATTGCTTCTTGTCCGATGACTTTGTTTTCCCCACCTGGGTCAACCTATCAGACAATTTTCCGTCACTCCACACCCCAGAGATTTCCATTCCATTTCTGGTGAGGGTTCCTTCTCCATGCGGTTTTCCTTTTCGCAGCATACCTTGATATAAATCACCATTTGAATACGCTATGTTATAGATGTGGTAAACCGTGTCCTGTTCAGTGAATCCAAAAGCCAAGATAACATCGTCTGATACAATTGAGCTAGGACAGATTTTGATATAGGGCGGACTATTGCGCTCCTCAACAGGCTCGTGCATGAATGGGTTAGGAACAGTTTCCATCCCATTTAATCTAGGCAATGGCTCCTCTTTAGGCAGTAGATCGTGTCTAGGATACCCATTCCAGCCAAAGTTAAAGAGATGACCATTTTCTATTGCAAAGTCTCCGGAAATGATAAAATCATCACCAATTTTACAAGGGATATAATTGGGATTTTTCGATAAACTCGCTGGCAATTTTTTTATTTGCAGTACTCCAAACCCATTAGGCTCGCCCGCCACCACAATTCCTGAAAACCTACTGAATCCTTTAATATAAACTCGAAATATGCCGTTTTGCTCTTTGAATACGTTATGTTTAACCGATTCTTTTGTTCCTATATTGACCATATAAACGATCTTGGTATTTTCAATGACTAGGGTCTTGAGAGGTTCGCTGCTCGCAACTTTTTTTGCAGGGTTGTCGGGTAAATCATTTTTTTGATCGTATGTATTACGTTTACGATCTGATGAGTTAAAAAAATTATTGTCACCTAATAATGAATTACTAGTTAAATTCACGCACGGACCTAGACTAGTTTCTGAGCATGTACTCTCAACAGTAATAGGTCCAAAATTCAGTTTTCTAGGCGTGCAAATTTGAGGGAGGGAGACCTTCTGGTTGCTAAAATTTATTGAGTTACCATCAATGCTATTGCCATGTGAATTGAGTCTTTCCATATTTTACACCGTTTAAAATAATTTTTGCCATTTTAAACGTGAAATTTTATATAATTAACATTTTTAATGCAATTGAATAATGAAACGGATGGATTCAACATCAAGACAGAGGTCCTTACCCTACATTCTCATCGGTCTCGTTCAACCAATACCCCTTCCTCCCATTTTCCCTGGTATTGCTTTCCGCTGCGAGTCAAACAGCCGTGTCCATGAGCCATCCCGTCTACTAAGCGACCCATATAACGATCTCCATTCGCATAACCCACTAACATAGTATCCCCATCTAATATCACGTCGAACGGACCAACAACACAAGCCTGAAACTGACTAGAAATGAATTTGCCAAGATGCCACGTTCCTCTATGTTCCACTCCATTAGCTTCCATGTAGACTCCAAGCCCATGAGGTTTATTCTGCAAGACAGAACCTTTATAATAATCGCCATTGGTGTAGTGTATGTCACAGGTTTTGAGTACTTGGTCACCCGGGCCAATGCAATATGCGAAAATTATCTCCTCTGAATCGTTCTCCTCAATCACGTTCGATTGAGGGAGAGATTGAAGAGGAGTCAAATCATCCGCTTTATCGGCAGACGTGTTGTCTATCGGCATTGTCGGTGTTGGTATTGGTGTTGGTGTTGGTGTTGGTGTTGGTGTTGGTGTTGGTTGCAACTCTTTGTTAGATAGATCCCTGGTTGGGGAAACTGGTGAATACCCACCGGTGAAGCAAACAAGGTTGCCTGCTTGCATCAAAAAGCTTCCAGTGAGGAGGTTCATTTCAAGGCCTGAATTCTTTGTGCTATTCGATGGGTCTTTCGGCGATGCAAAGACACCAAATCCATTAGGCAAGCCGTCTACCACTTCACCTGCGAACCGGCGGTTCCCTTCAAAATGTACCGTCAAAACACCGCTCGCTAGGTCCTCTTTGACTTCAGGACTCTTTTCCTCAATGACACCCTCTTCTTTTATGATGATACTCTCTGCTACTTTTGGCTTTTCTCCGGTCTTGGTAACGCAAAGTATTCGACAATTTTCGATGACTATCTTCTTAGCTAATTCGGTGTCGGCTCTCTTTTTGATTTGATCGGGCTGTAAGTTGTCTTTATGATCATAGGAAGTACGCTTTTCACCAGATGTATTTATTGGAAAGGAACGGCCTGAAAGCAAATGACTTTGGCTTAAATTTAAGGTTGTGCGGATGGTCTTTTTGGATTCGAACTTTCTTTTTGGCAGAGACTTTGAGAATTTAAGGATTTCCTCTAAGCTTTGTTTTTGTTCGGTTGAAAGCGCATTTTGACCCTTATTGATCTGATCGAGGTTATGTGTTAAGTCAGGAGATGTTTTGCCGGCGTTTATATCAAAATTTTCCATTTTTGTTCCTTGTAATTATTAAAGTAGTAAATTATTGACGCTAAGTATTGTATATTAAAAAACACATCCATTTAAATTCAATAGAAATATCAAAATTTGTTAAAGGCCGGTTTCCGCAGCTCGCGGATCTCTGCAATTACCTCAAATGCTCCAGATGGCAGCTGAGGTGATTGCAGAAGTCTTTGCCCTAAATATTGAGTGTCACCGATCCTTATGACGAAGACTGAGGTTTACTTACCAGGCGGACAAGATTTTCACCATCGATTTCAAAGTCTCCAACAATGGTGCGACCGTTCAATGTGAGTACTCCAAACCCGCTAGGCTGGCCCTTGCGCACCGTTCCTACGAATTTGCCCCCATCTTCAAAATTCACCTGTAAAATACCACGTTCACAATTTTTGACGAATTGCTCCTCCGCATTGGCCTCGTCATTGAAATCACCAACGCTAATAATCTTGACATTTGGAATTGCGATGATTTTAACAGTCTCGACATCGCTAATTTTTTTTACGACATTAAATTCCAAATCTCTTCCATCATACGTTTTCCTCTTGTTGACAGTGTTCTTTTCCGATCGCACGAAATCTCTCTGATTGGAAGGGTTAGCAAGATCCTTGATCAGTCTCGAGTTAAAATTCCAAGGTATTAAGCAACTCTTTTCATAGTCTTGACCTTCATCGCCTGACTGAATTGGATCCAGATTGTGACCATCGCCAAAGATCCTATTATTGCTGCTTTGTTGATCTTCATCGACGGGGTAAGAAGGAGAAGTACTTCGTGGTACGTCTTCACCACAAATGGGAACAAGAGCCCGGATAGCAGAATCAAAGCTATCGTGGTAGTCAAATGAAATTGCTTCGTTTAATATTTCATCTGATAATTGAGTGGAGCTATTAAATTCAGCAGGCATCATAAAAGGTGGTATGGAGGAAGAGTCGTCCCCAATAATGGTAGGATATGTGGACAAGTCTGAATTTTGCGTCTCTGATTTACCTATCATACATCGATTAAGGCTGCCATAAACATTGCTGTCGGAAAGGTTTGCAACGGTGTAATTCATTATAGGGTCATAAAAACCCCCTTCATATGCATCTATTCTTATCTTTGAGAGAAGGGTTGGTGAAGTGCACCGCCCAATGCTATTCGGCAATGCTTCAACATTCCCTGGAGTAGTTTTAGGGCTATTTCTATGCAAGGGATTACAGCTGCCAAGTTGATAGCCATTACTATTATTGTTGTTTACATCCACGATATCACTCCTTTTTATTACACTCATCTCAAACTAACATATTACATAGAAAAATTAAATGCAATAAACAATAATAGGATAAATAATTAAATTCGCAACATAAAAGACAGTGTGCATAGAACCTGAAGTGGCCTTCCTTCAAAGCGCTGCGAAGATCTTGGCTATTATATACTGCGGAGAAGCTTTCCAAGGCGCCATTCCCCTCTGTAATCTTTAGCGCCGCGATATAAAGTACCCTTTCCCTCAGGAATATCTTTGCTTGCCTCACCTAGATAAAAATCTCCATTGCGATAATGAATAGAATACACCTCTCGCATCCTCACAATCATTTCTGAAGGAGGGGCAATAATCCTCCCATCCTGGAAGACTCCATTAGTCCATTGCCCTGAAACTTCAAAATCGTCAATCCAAAGCTCACCTTGGCCGTGAGGCTTGTCGTTTAGTAATGAACCAAAATACTGAGTATTGTTTGGGTATTGAATTGCATATTGCGCATTGATTGAGATTATATTATCAATAGATGTCACACTAATACGGCTATTTCGACCGAGCTCATCACATCTCAGCCCAGACCCATCATCACGACTAATCGAATGACCAATCCTGTTCTCGTTTGACATATTCCCAGAAACACTCAGGCGAACGGCATCTATATCGTCACTGTTAGGCATTTCCAGTTTAGAAGACGTCTGCGATCTAACATTCTGCGGTCTAATACATTGGAGATGTACCAGATGCCCCTCTTCTACTGTAAAATCCCCTGCAATAATACCAGATTCGCTGACAGAATGTTTTGGAAGTAGCTGACGAATCTCATCTGGCGCCTTCAGAGTTAATACACCAAATCCATTAGGAATGCCCTTACTTACTGGTCCTATAAATTGGTTTCCCCCTTCAAACTCCACCTCAAGGACACCTCTGGCGGTCTGAAAATCTTCCTCAGCAACCATTTCATCCGTTCCGCAATTCCTGATACTAACTATTTTGCAATTTTCTATTATAACTGTTTTCAATGTCTCAACAGTAATAGGTTTGCTTATAAGAATGGGCGGTACATCACTTAATTTGTCATAGGAATTATATAAAAAAGGGCTTTTAGCTTCAAAGACCGTTTGGTCAATATTGTTAGCATTTGTCATGTCTTGGCATGTTTTGTCATTTACAGGAGAAACTGCCTGCTTTTTGAATGGGGCACCGATTTCACTAATTATTTCGGGAGACATTCCCCCTAATGGTCGTTTCTTGTTGTTTGGATTTAGAAGAGCGTCAAAATCCTCTAATACCCATTCATTAACTTTAATGCCATCAGTATTTTGATTAAGCTTGTCCATATTTATTCCTATATAGTAATGTTGCGAATTTTAGAATTTCTAACGTAGATGATTGGCAATTAAGTTTCAATGCAAATTATAGAAATTTCACTGAGAACGAATTCATCAAATAGAATGACGATCTAATCTCTATCATTACCGCGTGCTGTATAATGAAAAGAAAAGAGTCGAGCCGAGAAAATAAGGGCCATAAGGGCGAGGGTGAGGATGAGTCCATCGCCTACGATTGTATAAAGAGTGGAATAATGGTAGAGGGGAACGGAGACCTTAACGGCTCCCGGGTCGTTAATCAGGGGGACATGATCTTTTTCGAGAAGAGTGATGACCCTTCCCAAGCTATCCACAGCGCCGGTAACCCCGGTGTTGGCAGCCCGAACGAGGGGAATGCCCATTTCAACGGTACGAAGACGAGAATGATCGAAGTGCTGCTGTGAGACTAATGAGTTGGGATACCAGCCATCATTCGTCACATTGACAAGCAGGTCAGCACCTTGGGCTCGATTATGACGCATCAGGTTACCAAAGGTCTCTTCGTAGCAAATAGAAATCCCAAAGCGAACCTTAGAACACTGCTGAATTTTGGCTCCAGGGCCTGGCGTGAAGGAGGCAACGATCCCATAACGCGCTGCTAAATCGCGGCAAAAAGAAAAGGGAATGTATTCTCCCATAGGTAATAGGACCTGTTTTTCATAACGACTACGCTCGCAGCTATTAGGGAGAAAGTGGAAGGCTGCGCTATAGCCATGAAAAGAACCATCTTCACTATCCTCTTCATCTTGCAGGCCCGTCACCACGCTAGCATTAAATAGATTGGCAATTCCTTGAACGATATAGGCATTGCTAACAACCCATTTTGGCCCTGCAGTTGTTTCAATAGCTACAGCATCAGGCTCTTGAGGTTTGGGTAACTTGCTCCAGCTTTCGGGACCAAAAACAGAAGCGAACATGGCTTTCACAGACTCTAGGCTATACACGGGCCAATAAGTTCCAAAGGGGACCACGTATTCAGGCAAAACGATCAAATCCAGCTGCTGCCCCTGATAGGGCAGTGTGAGCTGTAGCAGGTGCCTCCACTGATCTAGCACGTAAATGATTGCTTGGTCTGGCTGAGAGAAAGCTCCTTTACTTTCCACGGGGAACAAGGGCTGTACTAGCAGGGCTGTCAGCTCACTACCACTGGACTGGTGTTGTCTCGCATAGTCGTGATAGACAAGGTGGCCAGCACCATAGATGTAAGGGAAAAGGGCTGCCGCGGTGAAGACTAAGCGCGGCGACCAAGAGTGACCGAAGACCCAAGTGCGTAGGGCTAGTAGATTTACTAAGGTCATCCAAAAAGTAAGACCAAACACGCCCCAGAGAGAAGCACTTTGCAACGAATAGATACTACCAGTGAGCGCTAGCCCGGAAGGGTTCCAGGTATATCCTGACAAGAAAAATAGGCGGCTCCATTCTAGAACGGTCCAGATGGCAGCCCCGACGAAAACAAAACGGCGGCGCCACAGTCTTTCGGGAGTGATTAGGGCACATAATAGACCAAACTGAATGCCCGTCAAAGAGCAGCACATCAGCAAGACGGCATAAATATAAGAGTAGGGATGAGAGACGGCCCAGGACAATTGAACCATTGTAACGGCGCCAAACCAAAGGGCACCGATGAGAAAACGCTTTCGCCAGTTTTCATAGCAGAGTAGAACACGCCAAAAGAGGGCCATGCCACAAATGGAACTGATGAGCCCTAACCACCAATACCAGGCGGGCTGCCCGAAAGCTGTAATCGCAAAGGACAAAAGAATAAGGCCTAATTGCGATGGACGCGAAAGACTAAGATCCGATTTCATGGGCACCACATTTGGTGTAAAGCTCATAAATTACCAGGGTTGAACCAATAGTTCAAGAGGTGGAAATCTATACCACACGCGGGTAGGTTTTGCACATTTCGACCAACGCGAAAGCTCCCGCTTGTGATATATATATCGAGCGGCTTAGCCTTTATTTTTCTTCCTCCACAGCTTCTGCTTCACGACGTCGCAAACGACGGTTATCTGCGCTGAGTGTTCCTGGCCCATTGGCAACTATAAGAAGTAAGCCTCCAAAAATCGCGCAATTTTTTAGTAACATGATTAGCTGAAGATTTTGCGCTTCACCAGTTAGGGCCCAGAAATTATGAAAGAGAATTGTTACTGGTATAAGATAAAGAGCAAGAATTAAAGCACCTGCACGTGCTCTTGCCCCAACCAATAGAGATAATCCTCCGAAAAGCTCCACTACAGTAGCTGCAGCGAGGAAGATGGGTATCATCTGCATGCCCATAGACGCCATGTAAGCGGAATTGACATCCCAAGCAAGCACCTTCTGCACTGCTGAGACTAGAAAGATAGCGCTTATAAACAGGCGTGCGAGTAAAATGACAAAGTTCTTCATGGGGGTACCTCCACTCCGTGCGATGTTTAATTTTCTTATACAACTTTCCGTTCATGAAGTAAAATTTTCACCATGAAATCTAGTGTTTTTCGTACGTATCATCTCCTAGAAATCCTAAAAGGTTACGAACGGCAAGAGGCCCCATTAGACCTTTTTCTATCGGATTATTGCCGGCAGCACAAAGCTTTGGGATCAACAGACCGCAAAATCATCGTCGAAACGGTCTACGGCTTGGTCCGCTGGCGAGGACTCCTTGACTTTGTGATTGAAGGAAGTCCGACGTGGGAGAAGCGGGTAACATGCTACAGTGATTTTGATCCCAAGGCCTATCGTGAACGCAGCGATATACCAGCGCATATTCGCGTGAGTTTTCCAAAGAATCTATTTGAATTGTTGGTCTGTGACTATGGTGAAGAAGGGGCTATGCGTTTAGCGTTGGCTAGCAACACAGCGGCTCCCACGACGGCGAGGGCCAACACTCTGAAGACCACTCGTGAACAGCTCTTGGTGCAGTTAGCGACTCATTGTGAAGTCACCCCCTGTAAGCTTGCACCCAATGGTTTTATTTTTTCTAAAAGGCTGAATTTTCTGGTGTTACCAGAGTTTCGCAATGGCCTATTTGAAGTGCAGGATGAGGGTAGCCAGCTAGTAGCGGCCCTGGTGAAAGCCGAGCCAGGCGACATCGTGATGGATTTCTGTGCTGGCTCCGGCGGTAAAAGCCTAGCAATCGCTGCGGAGATGAAAAATAAGGGACAACTTTATCTGCATGACGTGCGAAAAAATGCCCTCGATGAAGCGCGGAAACGCCTTCGCCGAGCAGGCATCCAAAATGCACAAGTGATGATCGATGGTGACCCAAAGCTCGCCAAGCTTAAGAAGAACTGCGACTGGGTTCTGGTAGATGCGCCATGCAGTGGCACGGGAACCTTACGTCGCAATCCTGACATGAAGTGGCGTTTTGATCCTGAGTGGGTAAAGAAAATAGAGGGCCTACAGCGTCTGATTTTTGAGCGAGCTCTGAGCTACCTCAAGCCTCAGGGAAGAATCGTCTATGCCACATGCAGTTTGTTAAAGAACGAGAATGAGCAACAAACCGATCATTTTGTGAAAACCTATGATTTAGAGGTTGTGGGAGAGGAATTCGTTAGCCACCCTACCGAAGGTGGCATGGATGGCTTCTATGGCGTTGTGTTGCAGCGTAAGGAGCATTGGAGCCCCCAACCGCCTGCGTCGCCAATTTCCGAAAGTAACAAGCTTGATTCCATGGACTGATTGGACGAAAAAAGTGAAGTCCACTTATGTCCATTCCAGCCGGAGTATAAATGGACTTTATGGACAATAATGAGGTAATTGCAAAATTATTTGAGCCCTTGAGAATCGATTCTCGGGAAAAAAGGTTACCTTTTTTTGTGAGAAGGCGATTCTAGAGAGCTTAAGTGGTATGGCACTATCCAGTCTGGAAAGACAGGCTTTTCTCCCTTCCCAGGCCCGAAGGGTCGATATTGCAACAGGCCATGGCATCGCCATGGTATATGCCAGGAAGGGATTTCGCAGTCTGAAGGACTGCTACAAGACGCCAGTTTACAAACACCATTTATGCATGCGCTTTATGGCAGCCCTACAGGCTGCTAAAACCGTTTTGGCATATACCATGGCGATGCCACATAGGCCTCAACCTAACAGGTCTTTTGAGCTTATATCTCAATGACTTAGGACTTCACAATCGTATCTCGGCGCGCAGCGCTTTGGAGTGCGGTCGCTTGCGACCGCTTTTCGTTCCTTGGGACGGCAATGCTAAACGGCATTGTATGGATTCGTCGAAGGCTGCATGTACTAACTATTTTACCCTTAGGGAATTATAGTGATGCCGTTGCACACGACCGTCGCAAGGAACCCAAAGCGGTCGCAAGCGACCGCACTCCAAAGCGCTGCGCGCCGAGATACGATTGTTAGGCTTAGGTTGAGGCCTATGTGGCGATGCCATGGCCTGTTGCAATATCGACCCTTCGGGCCTGGGAAGGGAATGACTCTCTCTTCACCGGCATCCGATTTTCAGGAAATTGACTTCGGAGAATTGGACTTCTGCAATTACCTCATAATGGACACTATGAACATAAATGGACAAAGTAAAGTTCCCTAAGGACAATCGATGGTGTATGTAGCATGAGACTTCTGCCTCAACATCATCGTTGTCCTCGCCCTTTCCTGCTCGCTTACAAGCCCCCCAATCGGCATCTTAGAATGGGCCTTATTCACCTTTGCGGTCAGTTTTCGGTCGACTGCAAAAGGATCGTCTGTCGCGTTTTGCTCCTCGGACATAGCTGGCGCTATGCCCTCGTCACAAACCACGACATCCGACCTTTTTCGTCCGACCGAAATTCTGACCGTAAAGGTGAACAAGGCCTTAGAATGGGAATGGCCGCCCAAATTGAAGATCCCAGAATTGATCGCACAAAAAAACATCCCTTAATAAGCATTATCTTCATCGCCATCTGTTCAGCTATGGCTGGTATTGATGAATGGGTGGGAATGCACGATTATTGTGAAGCTAATTTTGATCTTTTTGCAGCGGTTGTCCCTCTGCCTAATGGTGTACCATCCCATGATACATTTGGGCGTGTAATGTCTAGACTCAATCCAAAGACCTTTCATCATTGCTTTGTAGAATTTACAAACACGTTGAAAAAGCCCTGCAAAGAGGTCATAGCGATTGATGGCAAAACAGCTCGCTCAAGCAATCCGAGCGCACTGGGAAGTAGAAAATAAGCTCCATTGGGTTCTTGATCTCACGTTCAATGAAGACGCTTCAAGGATATATAAGGACAATGGTCCCGAGATAATGACACAAGCACGAAAACTTGGATTAAACCTTATCAACCAGGCGCGAGGAAAGCTTAGTGTGCGAAGAATGCAGAACAAGATGAAAATGTCGGCTGAGTTCCTGTTTCGACTCGTTAGTCAAGGAAATTAAGATGCGATCGCCCTGGGGCTCGCACTTACGCTGATTGTGCTTATTTGCCGTGTGCGCTATTATCTCACCTCATTAAGAGCACAATGATAGGAATGGATGATATGCATAGCGACCATGGGAGTCATAGATTGACAGGCCCAAAAAGGTTTTTCTGGACCCTTGCGGTCTGCATAGGCATCGCCATCAGTGCGGCGCAATCCCTCGACGCAGCTCCTGCTCTTTTTGGGGGATCCTCCGAGGAAAAGCGCACGATTGCGGTAAATAACCGCATCTTAGCGAAAGTTCATGGCAAAGTGATCTCCGTTGTCGACGTTCAGAAGAAATTGGATGTCGTTTTCTACCGCCACTTCCCTGAATATGCCACGTCACCCTCAATGCGTTACCAATTTTATTTGGTCAATTGGCGTCCGATTCTCAATGAATTGATCGACAAAGAGCTTGTGTTAGCCGATGCCAGAGAGAATAAGCTTGAAGTGACCCGAGGGGAAGTGCGTCAGGAAGTAGAGAGCATTTTTGGTCCAAATATCATGGCAAGTCTATATGAGGTGGGACTCACCTACGAGGAAGCTAGGGAAATGCTGCAGGGCGATTTGATGATTCGACGCATGATGATGCAACGAGTCAACCTGAAGGCATTGCGCCGGATTACTCCAAGCGAAGTTAAGAAGGCCTATCTGGAGCATATTCAAAAAAATAGAATCCCTACGGAATGGGTCTATCAAGTCATCACCGTACGTCATGCTAATCCCGTTAAGGGATTGGCCTCAGCGACTATCTTACGAGATCTTCTGTCAAGTCAACAGTCAACTTTGGAAGAGCTGGCTAAAAACTACCCGAACATTGAGGCGATTGATCCTGAGACAAAAGTGACTTTCTCTGAGGAATTCAAACAAACCGAAAATGAAGCTTCTGAGGCCTACAAAGAAACCTTAGCGAGTTTGGAAAGTAATAGCTTTAGTCAGCCCATCGCACAGCAAAGCCGTAACAAGAGTGAAACAGTCCACCGCATTTTCTACCTTAAAGAGCAGAAATTGGGTGGGATTATCCCCTTTACCGAAGCGGAGAACGAAATCCATAGTAAACTGGTCAACGAAGCCATTGCAGTTGAGACGCAGGCCTATCTGGAACGTATGCGTAAACAGGCTGGCTTGACTAAGGAACAACTCCTACGGCTTGTGCCGCATGATTTCGAACCGTTTGTGCTCAGATAATGTCCCTGTATCGTCCCTCTGAGCTACAGCATTTTCTGGAAAGCCTGGGCATTCATCCTAAAAAGGGACTTTCGCAGAACTTTCTCATCGATGGCAATATCATTCGTAAAATTGTCGCTACTGCAGCTGTCGTCCCTGGGGATATTGTCTTAGAAATTGGCCCCGGACCGGGTGCTTTAACAGAGGCGCTGCTTGAAGCTGGTGCTCGCGTCGTGGCGGTCGAGAAAGATCGTATTCTCGCCGAAGCCTTAATGCGGCTTGATACTCCGGACCATCGTCTGGAAGTGGTTAATAATGACATTCTAGAAGTCGATGTTGCTACCCTCTTCCCTGGAGGCCAACGCGTCAAGGTCATCGCCAACCTTCCTTATCACATCACAACACCGATATTAACGCGTATGATCCCACGCTACGAGTTGTTTGAAACGGTGACAGTGATGGTTCAGAAGGAGGTGGCTGAAAGAATGACTTCACCACCTGGAAGGTCCTCCTATAGTTCACTTACCGTATTTTTAAATTTCTACGCTGCTTGCTCCAATGCTTTCGTCGTATCTCGACGCTGCTTTATTCCGGCTCCAAAGGTGGACTCTGCCGTTGTTCACTTGAAGCTGAAACCGCCTCGCGCGGTCTCTGATCGCAATAAATTCTTTCAAATGACCCGCACAGCCTTCGAACACCGTCGTAAAATGCTGCGGGCTTCGCTACGCGAGTTATATCCTTCTGAGTCAGTAACACAAAGCTTAACTGATCTCGAACTGAATCCTCTCGCTCGCCCAGAGGAGCTCTCCTTAGAAGAACTCATTCTTCTATTTGAACGACTTCAGTAAGTCTTGAAGTTTCTATTTTGCGCCCACATTTTTGAAATAATATATTGATATATATTCATCAAATATTTATAATTAACGTAAATTTAGTTTAGATTTATAATAGAATTAAGTAGAATAAATAAGTTAATGAACAATTTACAATTAATAAACTTTGTCTTTATCACCTTCTCTCTTGTGATCTTGAGTGGCCTGTTTGGTGACACACAGACAGATCTGGCAAGCGAGCTTAATTTTCACAAGTACCCTGGTAGGCATTCTAAGAAGAGCCCAGTCGTTGGAACCCGTGCGCAGGAGTTGGCGCGTATTCAAGCAGAAAGGCAGCAAGATCCCCTTCTGGTAGAGCTAGAGAAAGCTATTTACCAGTCCGAACTCATCTATTTGATTCCACCGGACAAGAAGGACCAGGCCGATGTGGTCAGCAAGCGTTTGTTTGACAGTTATATCTCAAAATACTTGCGCCATGGAATACGGGAAAACAATGCAGTACATTGGATTCGGTCCGGAACCCCAGGGCTAGTGTCCAACAAAACATTCATTAACGATATTGAGAATGAATGGAATAGTTGGTCCGTAGAAGCAATCGTCGAAGAACGTCATTCTCACAACAATGAAAAACATGGGGGTTACCTCCCCCCGCACATCGTGGCCTATCATGAACTCATGCATGTGGAAGAAACCCTTCCAGGACAAAGTAAGCATGATTTTGCCGAGCCTTGGAATGGATGTGAGCTTCTGACGGCGCTTAAAACGATTCTGTTGGTGGATCAGGTGTACAAGGAAGTTCATGGCCTTAGTCTTACTGCAGAGGTCGACTATGGCAAGCAGATTAAGCTTGGCAAGAGAAGCTGGTCCCTTGGGCGATTTGCCAATCACTACCGTTCCTTAGAAGAGCGTCATAGAACATTGGTAGCAGCAGTGCTTTCTGATGAATCTTTTGCCTTCTTAAAGGGCTAGGAACGCCAACGCATTAGGGCGATTAAGCCAACAACTAATAGGGTGCAGAAGATCCAGCCAAAAAGGCTCATGTTTGCAAGCATGTGACTCGTTCTGGCTAATAGCGACCCCGATACGGATTCGGCTGCTAATATCGGTACGGTTTTTAACGTTTGCCCCGACGAGGTTGCTAGCACGATCTGACCCACCTCCTGCCCCTTTTCGATGGGCAACGACAAATTGTGCCATTGCAGATTCGCACTCACTTGGGGTTCTTCGGCAGGATAGTACTGCAGCGTTAGAGGCTCTAAAAGACTGGCTTGGACGGCACGTGAACCACCCTTTACATCTGTCACGTACGGTAGAGCACCGGCGGGCATAATGGTCAGCTCAAGCATAGGCTGATTAAAGGCGGTCTCAAAAAGTTTTATCGCGTCTTTGAACATATCCTTGCGATCCTTGGTCTTGAGTAGAACCGCCACAAGGGTTCGTCCATTGCTCTGTGCAGCTGCCACGAAGGTGTTTTGCGCAGCACCGGTAAAGCCCGTCTTCACTCCTATTGCTTTCGGATAATAGTACTCCCCCTTGCGCAGCAGTCGATTGGATTGGACTAAAGTCATGGCTGCTTGAAACTCTGTTCGTGGACGCGTGCACTGTGTGGTAGCAACGATTTCACGAAAAGTTCGATTTTTTAATGCTTGAGCTGTGAGAGTCGCCATGTCGAATGCTGTCGTCACATGATCAGGATGATGCAGACCGTGTGGATTGTTAAAATAGGTGTCTTTGCATCCCAGCTCCTGCAGATAACGGTTGAGATCTTGCATAAAGCGTGGAATAGAGCCTCCAACATGCTGCGCAATGACGTTCGAGGCATCATCTGCGGAGTGGATCATCATCGCGTTCAATAGATCCCGTAAAGGCAGGCGTTCGCCTTTATGAATCACGACATGAGTGGCGCCAAATTCTAGGTAGTGTGGTGGGAGCGAATAATTAGAACGTTTTTTAGCGGCTTCTGTGATAAACCCTACACACTCCTGGTCTGCCAGTGTTAAAGCGTCCAACTTCGCGCCACTTTTTTCAAGGGTGTAAAGAGCGGTGGCTATCTTAGTCACGCTTGCGGGGTACATGATCTCGCGGGATTTTTTTTCGAAGAGGACAGCTCCTGTATCAGCATTCATAAGAATAGCTGCTTCGGCTTCGACCGCCACTTGCAGCTGCTCTGCAGATACATAGCCACACAACGTCAAGCACAGCAGTCTGATGATCCAAGTCACGCGAAGTCCCTCTTTTTAATTAGTGAGGAGGCGTAAGCATAGAGGATCTAGCCGAAAAGTTAAAGGGGAGAGAGGGAGAGGGGGAGAAGGAGGGCGTGTGAGAGGGAAAAGAGAGGAGGAGAGGATTAGGAATTTTTACCACAGAGGACACAGAGACGCCGAGATAGGGAGAGAGAGGAAAAAAAAGAGGAAAGGGAAAGTGAATAGTTTTATTGGTTTTTCTGTTTATTTTTTGTTTTTGTTTAATAGACGTCCATGAGTCATTAGGCGCGCAGCGCTTTGGAGTGCGTGTCGCTCGCGACCGCTTTGGATTTGGGTGAACTAGGCATTGCAAGAAACGTAACCTTTCGCTCTAGGGGTAACTGTTGGGGGGGGGCAGCCTCCGTAGAACGGTGCGCGATTCAATAGGCTCGCCCAAATCCAAAGCGGTCGCGAGCGACGCGCACTCCAAAGCGCTGCGCGCCGAGACACGATTGTGAGGGCCAAGGAATTCTGCAATCGTCTCATATGGAAAACTATTAAACAAAAACAGTTAAAAATGCAAATAAACATTACTCGACTTTATTTTCTTTTTTCCGTTCTCTCCTATCTCGGCGTCTCTGTGTCCTCTGTGGTAAAAACTCCCCTCCTCCCTCCCTCCCCTAGCCTGCTCTCCTCCTCCACGGTGGCACGGCATTTGCATTTACTAGCCATCACGCAAGCGCGAAGAAGGAAAAGCCAATGAATAACATAGAACGTGTCGAGGCTTACTACAAGAAATTCACTAAAGATATCTCCAAATGGCTACCGGAAGGGATGATTGAGGTGGAGATCGCCTTATTACAGAATTACGGATTGCTGAACTTTGACGACGAGAGCATTCCGGAGGATGATGCCCTGACACGCTATTTTCATGTTGTAGAAACGGATGAAAAAATCACTTTGGTGAATGATCAATTTGTGATTTGGATCGTCCCTGAGAATGTCAATAACGTCTCTAAAACCTTCAGCTATATCGCATTGAATACAGGCAAAACACCTGTTCTAGAAACGGCATTTTGTGTAACCGGTGTGTATAACACATCAAAACTCGTCCTGCGTGTCTTGGAGAAATTACTTCAAGATGTCATGGAGAATGAGGAAGCTCTGAATCAGCTGAAGAAGGCTTCGTAGCGATTACGAGGGACCATTCTTGGTCAATGTCAGCACATTGCAGCCATCTATTCTTTTGTATCTTACTTCATCCATCATCTTTGTCATCAGGAAGATACCAAAACCACCCTCAGCACCGGCACGCACGGCAGCTTCGGGATCAAATCCCTTTCCCTTTACTAGTGGATCGAAGGGGTTACCCTGATCCTTGATGACAATTTGAACCGAGGTGGGTGCTGAGGCGGCACAGGAGATCTGTATAACGCCATTTTCATGACTTGGGTAGGCATGTTCAATGATATTTACAAGAGCTTCTTCAGCTGCCAGCTCAATCTGACCAAGCCTCTCCTTATCAAAACCCTGTGAACGCGCATGTGCAAGGATATACTCAAGCATACCGGGCAACTGGTCCATGGAAGCGGTAAATTGTTCGGCCATCGCCTATGATCCGCTACTGACATTAAAACGCTACTCACTAGTCACTTTACCATGCCCCGCGAAGGTAGTCGACAATCCTTTCAGCAAGAGCTTGTCCTAAGCGCCCGGGAATGACCTCTTTGGAGGCCTCTAAGTCAGTAACCTGCCCTAGAGAAAGGTTATTCAGGTGATCACTCCCCCCCTCGAACTCATGGTCAAAATCTACCATGGCGCTCACACGTTCAGGACCCAAAACCACGCACCCAGAACTTGCTTCGACGAGTGAAAACTCAGCCACAGTGCGCGTTCGCATCTCTACGGGAATAATGGTAGTCGTCTGCTGCCCCTCTTTATTGATATCATAACGAAACCCAATATTTTCATCACACAGCTCCCGCACATTCACGCACAATCGGTAACATCCACAGTCATCAGTATACTGAAACGCTCCGGAAGAGGCCAACTCTCGCACAAGGGTTCGGGTGAACTCCCCAGTTTCGTCGCCGCAGATGTAAGGCACTGAGATTGTACTGCCAATCCAAGGGGCACTTCCAGCACCGAAATGATATCCACATGAAGTAAAAGCTAACAATACCGTTGTAGTGATGATAAGGCTACAATGTTTCATCGACATTTTCTTCGACATCAAAGGTTCCTTCAGGAATGTCCAAGCAGGGATGGCAGTTCATCAGACAACAGAGACGCTGTCGGGCATTTTCGGCGATAATGGTATCGGGAAATTGTCTGATAGCGCTGGAATAATAGAGTGCGGATGCCTGAGGTTGGCAGATTCTTTCATAGAATTGGCCAGTGTCATAAAGGCCAAACGCATAAATTTCCTTTAATTCCAACAAGTCAGCCTCAGCTTGGCATACTCTTGCTTCATTGGGAAAGTCCTCTTTGAAACGTTTAAGGACTATCTCTCCAAGTGCCAGTAAGTCTGGGTTTTGAAATTCACATGTCGCTTGAACGAGATAAACCTGCAGAATGGCCATATAGGATTCGGGGGCAAGCTCATGTAAGGGAAAACGACGGATTAATGTCTGATAAGCTTCTATACTACAAGGAAAATCGTTCAATTCACATAGCAGGGACCCTTTGGAGAAAAGTGCCTGAGCTGCCATGTCATGGCAAGGCAACGTAGAAACGATTTCATCGTAGATGCAAATAGCTGTTTCATAACCACTCACCCACTTTGGAAAGCGTTGCGATCCAAAACAGCGGCGTTTAGCCCCGCAGCGAAACTGTTCTGCGATGGAGAATTTATAATCCATCGCCTCCTCCAGATATTCGGGACTGCAAGATAGACGCAAATATTCTGTTAACTCATCATTGGCCATGTCAAGCTCGCCGAGAAAGAAGTGTGAGGCTGCGGCAAAGAAATTGGCTTCAGCTACCTGACTAAACTTCGGGAAGTTAGTAATAACGATGCGGAATTCTCGTGCGGCTTCTTCCCAGTCTTGATGGTTCCACGCATCAACAGCCATAGAGTAGTGCTCTTCTGGAGAAAGAGTCGCGATCTCCTCAACTTCAATGAACCGTCCATTTTTGAAGATCCAGGTAGCATTGGCCAAAGTGGGTATCAGGATAACCGCTAGGGCAATGATCAAGCGGTGCATAAAGGTTGCTTTCATCTATTCATCCGGTGAGGGTCATTAGGCCCTTTAGGGTATGAAACTGAGTGAAAAAAAGCAAGCAGGGTCTCGCGTCTCTTTATGGACGAATTGGACGAGCTGGACAAAAAAGTGAAGTCCATTTTTGTCCATTAATGTCCATGCTGTCCATTAATGTCCATGCTTGCATAAGTGTGAATGGACTTTATGGACAACAATGGACACTATGGACATAAATGGATATTTATCAAACGAAGAAAACTCTTCCACAGTCTTCAATGTCCTCAACGTCCTTTCCTATGTCACACAATCCAATCCCGATGCGTATAGAATAGGTAACTTGCAGTAATGACAGACGCTAAGGGCAACAGCCGCTTACATCCCTCTATTACTCCGTTCTTTCCTATACCTAGATAACCATCCGTGAAAAGACGACGAATTGTATTTGGTCGGGAAGAATAACTCTCTTCAATGCCTGAAACAACACCAAATGCAAGAAATGTAATGCCATAGCCAATAAAGATGACTCCTTCGGCTTCGCTTTTAATAGGAGTATAATCTCTAAACAAACCTTGTACTGATGGGATAAATTCAATCATAATTTACTCACTCCGTAGCAACTGCTGTAACGGCAGGGATAGCCTGTAGAACCGCTGTCAAAGCTGGAGACACCTTGACAGATACCTCTTGATCAACATACAACGTAGCCACGGAACGATCAACGGCAGCAAAGTCTAGTCGAACAGGAGTTTCACCAGGATGTTGGTCAAACGCTTGTCTCATCTGCACAATATGGCTGAGTTTTACACCATCGACATCAATGGCGACCACAAAATATTGAGGAAGCTTTTCAGACATTTTCGTTTCCTTTTTAGGTAATGACTGCTCGGGCTCCACCTTTTTTTTGGCTTTTTCGGCACGACCTTTGCTGAAGCGTCCAACCTGTGCCTTAATGCGGTCAAAGGCAGAATCGCAAGCATGCACCATGTGGTCATTAGCTCTTGTGAGGTCGTCTAACCAATGGCAGGATAGGCGAAGCGTCTCTTCGCGCTTATCGACCTGGATGACGGCATACAGCAATTGATTTTCAGCTAAGAGGTGTTTTTTTTCCTCGTATAACTCGGACCAGATGGGTAGTTCATAACAATCAAAGCCATCACCGATAGTCAGAATGGCAAATTTCTTTTGCGTTTTGGAAGACAATCTTACCTGCACGCTTTCTACAAGGAAAGCTGCACGAAAGACAGCATCATGGTCAAAGCTCTCAACCTTGCTTAGGGATACACAAGAGAGGCGTTGCAGCAAGTCGCGCGATTCTTCGATGGGATGTCCGGTAACAAAAAAGCCGAGCAATTCCTTCTCACGCAAGAGGAGCTGAATGCGCGAGCGTTGTTCTTTAACCTTGGGAGGTTTGGCAAATCGCTTCGTGTCACTACCCTCAAGCTTTGCAAACAAGCTCATGTAACCGGCAGCGGCATCCTCACGCTCTTTAGAAGCCAGGTCAAACATGGGTTCGATGCTCTCACGCATCTCATCACGCGACCACCCGGTGAAGTCAAAACATCCTGCATCGACAAGGCATTCAACGTTCTTTTTGCCTACCTTTCGGATATCCATGCGTTTAAAAAACTCGTAGAAAGACTTAAATGGCCCGTTCCGCTTTCTGTCTTCAACAATGAGATCGACGACTCCTGATCCAACTCCCTTTATCCCTGTCATCGCAAAGCGAATCCCCTTCTCAGTAGCTACAAAAGTTGCTCCGGCTTCATTGACATCGGGAGGAAGAATCGAGAGGCCCATGTTTTGGGCTTCACGGATATACTTGGACACTTTGCCGAGATCATCGCCATCACAGGTCATCAGCGCGGCAAGCCATTCACCGGGAAAGTTAGCCTTCAGATAGCCTGTGACATAGCTTAGATAGCCATAGGCGGTAGCGTGGGACTTGTTGAAACCATAAGCAGCGAATTTCTCCATCTTATCAAAGATACGCATAGATGTATCTTCATCGATGTCGTTTTGGAGAGCTCCTAAGCGGAATTTCTCCCGCTGTTCGGCCATCATGCTAGCTTCCTTCTTACCCATAGCGCGACGGAGGACATCACCCTCACCAAGGCTATAATTGGCCATTTTGCTAGCGATCTGCATGACCTGTTCCTGATAGACCATGATCCCATAAGTTTCCGATAGGATATCGGACAGCCAGGGGTGGTCATATTCGATGGGCTCACGGCCATGCTTACGGCTGATGAAAGAAGGAATCATGTCCATAGGACCCGGACGATATAAGGCACCGACGGCGATGATTTCCTCAAACTTATCCAGGTGTAGCTGACGAGCTAAATCCTGCATGCCACCGGATTCCAGCTGAAACACTGTCATTGTTTTACCCTGGTTGAGCAGTTCAAAGGTACGCTCATCATCCAGGGGAAGATTCATCCAATCGATTTCACGGCCTGTACTTTCCTTGATGGCACGTACGGCTAGCTGAATCGATGTGAGTGTTTTTAGACCCAGGAAGTCGATTTTGAGCATACCGACCTCCTCCACAGGCTTCATAGAGTACTGTGTCACGGGCATATCACTATCTTTGGCGCTGCAGATAGGAATATGATTGGTCAGAGGATCGCCACAGATGATAATACCAGCGGCATGAATACCACTATTGCGAACAGAGCCCTCAAGCTTCTTGGCATAATCGATAACACGCCGAGCTTCTTCATCCTCCTGGTAAAGCCTGAAGAGATCAGCATCCTTTTCCAAAGCCGTCGAGAGAGTGATATTGAGGTCATCAGGGACGAGTTTGGTAATCGTATTAACCTTAGCTAAGGGGACATTCAAAACTCTACCGACGTCTTTGATCGAACTTCGCGCCTTCATCGTATTGAAGGTGATGATCTGAGCGACATTCTCGTGGCCATATTTTTCCAGCGTATAATTGATCACCTCACCACGACGGTCCATGCAAATATCTACGTCAATATCGGGATAGGAAATACGCTCGGGATTGATAAAACGTTCGAAAAAGAGGCTAAATCGCAAAGGCTCGATATCGGTAACACCGATAAGATAGAGGATGATTGAACCGGCACCGGACCCCCTCCCAGGGCCTACTGGAATAGCATTTTTTTTTGCCCAGTCAAGAAAATCCCATACGATTAGGAGATAGTCACACATCCCCTTCGGCAAGATGACGTTCATTTCATAGGCTAAACGTTCGCGAACAACCTCCATAGGGTCGCGTCCAGGATAACGTTCAGTTACTTTGGCAAGGCGTTCTGGAGTATAACGTCGCTCAATACCCTCTTCACATAGCTTCCAGATGAATTTTTCAACCGCCTGTTCACGCTCGAGAGCAGTCAAACTAACACCGTTGAGATCTGGTGGAACATAAACCGGGTAGTGTTTGGTCTTAAAGTCGAGCTCCAGGTTGCATCTATCGGCTATTATTTGTGTTGTGGCTATTGCTTCAGGTAGATCGCTGAAAAGCAGCTCCATCTGGTCTTGAGTTTTGAAATACAGCTCATGAGAAGGGTAAGTGTTCCTAGTAGGGTTAGGGATGCGAAATTTGGGGTTACCCTGTGCATCTTTTTCCCAGATTTCACAAGGCTCTCCAGACTGAATATTAATCAAAATTTCATGCGCACGCCAATCATCACGGTCCAGATACTTACTTGCATTAGTGGCGACAATAGGCACGCCATGCTCGGCGCCCAGTTTTACAAGAGCAGCATTCACCTTCTCTTGTCGACTAAAATAGTCGTGATATTTTTGGAGAAGCCACGACTCCTGATACATCCCATCGGTAGCAAGGTCTTGGTCAGACATCGGATGACGCTGTACCTCAAAGAAGAAGTCATCGCCAAAAACCTGTTTGAACCAAGTGAGCTGCTCGATGATTTTGCTCTCGGCATCCTGTAAAATATCCTCGGCCAAGCGACTTCCAAGTGATCCTGCAAGGCATATCAAGCCCTTACTGTACTGTTGCAACACTTCGAGGTCAATACGTGGATTATAGTAAGCTCCTTCGAGAAAGCCAATGGAACTCAATTTACATAGGTTGTGATAGCCATCGGTATCTTTAGCTAACAAGACCAATGAATAGCTGTGGCGGCTACCGGTAATTTTTTTCTTATGATGGCGCGACTCAGGAGCTACATACATCTCGCAGCCAATGATCGGCTTAATCTTGGCGTATCGACAAGCCTTAAAAAATTCCACAGCTCCGTAGAGATTACCGCCATCTGTCAAAGCAACGGCGGGCATCCCCAGCTTCCCAGCTTTAGCTGCTATGTCTTTAACTGAACCAAAAGCTTCTAGAATTGAATACTGAGAATGAACGTGAAGAGGAATCCAAGCCATGTTACGTGAGCCTATACCGAAACGATTTCAAAATTGGCTGTCTATACCACACGCGGATGGTATAACAGGAGCTTATGACTTAGCGTCAAACACCCGCTAGGCGGTTGATGGCTCGGTATTCGGCACAATAACAGGTTCCGGACTACGTCGTGTTCCTGCTGACCACAAGGGAAAGAGTAAAACCGTCGAAACCAAGCTGCAAATGGTCATTGTAATAAAAAAGCCTTCCCAGCCAAAGTCTTCTGCAATACGTCCTAGAGGATAGCCTGCTATTGCCGATCCCGCATAAGCAAACCAGCCGATAAAACCTGTGGATGTCGCAGCGGCATTTTTGTGTGACAGCTCAGCAGCAGCTACTCCTATGAGCATCTGAGGGCCAAATACGGTAAAGCCGATTAGAAACATCGCGATGGAGTCGAGCATGGGATAGCCTTCTGGGACTGACCAGAAAAACAACACGCTTCCCACTATTCCGCAGGCATAGAGAGCATTTACAGGACCACGACGCGCTTGAAATAAGCGATCTGAAGCCCAGCCAGCACCTAGGCTGCCTAAGAATCCACCTACTTCAAACACCGAGACGCAGCCATTGGCTCCCAGCTGGGTATATCCTTTGCTTTCAATGAGAAAGAGGGCTGTCCAATCGTTAAACCCGATGCGTATCATATAAATAAAGAGGTAGGTGGCCGCCAGAACCCAGATAAACTTATTCTTTAAAACAAACTCTACTAAAATTTCGCGGGTAGTGTAGGTTTTTCCAGGGGTGGTGTCCTCGTTTGCCATTCCTTGAACGTCATTACGAAACCTCTCCACTGGTGGCAAGCCCATGGATTCAGGAGTGTCTCTAAGGAAAAAGATAAGCAGAACACCGCCAACAATACACATCACACCGGGAACAAACATAGCGACGCGCCAGCCCCAATACATAGCACATAGCCCAACGACTAGGGGTATAACGGCTCCACCAATATTATGAGAAGCGTTCCACGATGCCCACCATGTCCCCCGTTCGGACCGGGAATACCAGTGCGTAAGTAGTCGAGCGCAAGGGGGCCAACCAAATCCTTGGAACCAACCGTTTAGACCCCAGAAGATGGCAAACCAAAGTAATGAAGATGATAAGCCAAAACAGATGTTGAAGACACCCGTCATGATCAAGCCGAAAGCCATGAAATATCTGGCGTTGGCACGATCAGCTAGAATACCACTAAGGAATTTGCTAAGTCCGATGGTCAATGAGAGAACAGTCGCTAAAAAACCAAGTTGACCTTTATCGAAGCCGAGGTCCTGCATGAGGGCCGGCATAGCAAAGGTGAAGCTCTTTCTCGTAAAATAGTAGAAGGCATAGCCAAGAAGGATAGATGCGAAAATACGCACCCGCCATTCTTTGTATGCCTTAGCCACAACGACAGGATCTGTGATTTCCGGAGCTGGAGGTGCAGCCTTAAAAACGGCGATTAACCTGTTCAAGCGCGTTCTCCTAATTTACTAGGTTTTTTTAACCGGCCGTTGAATAAAACAAACTCTCTTGCACCACCAAACCGATAAACCTCATCCCCAAATTTGCAGGGTATAATCCACGAATATCCGCCAATAAGCACAACTGCAACATGATCGGACAAAGATCTGTTGTACCCTGAAATTCATTTTTCCTCAAGGGATTTATCGCCTGAAATTTGAACAAAACCGTTTATGACATCTACAAAAGCAATCAACAGATGTGCATGAGTTGGTTATACCTCACTCGCTCATAAATTGAATTTGAACCGAGTGCATACCACGCGCGGTTAGATTTGACGCATTCGACTGCGCCAAATCTAACCGCGCATGCTATAGTCTATTTTAAGGCGCTTCCCATGAGACTTCAAGTTATGCCTCGTCAATACAAAGAATTTTCTTGGCGCAAATCTACTTATTAACATAGGATCGTAACTCACCGCGCACCTATGGAGGGATTCGCATGAGCACCAGACGCTCCTTGACCACCACATTTATTCTGTGTTCTTTCCTGTTACTATCTCCAAACTACGCTGACATCAGCTGGATTCATGATGAGGTAGCGGAAGAAAACCAAGACTCTCGTCCACGACGTGGGACACCTGCAACAAGGGCAGCTCGTCAGCCCGACATACATCAGCTGTCGGAAGCCTTTGGCCATTTTATTGGCCAAGATATCAGTAAACAGGGCATTCACCTGGATATCAATGATGTCATCACCGGCATACATGATGGGGTGCAAGGCAAACCGGCTCCGCTAAGCGAACAAGAATATGACAGCATTATCTCTAACTTCCGCAGTCAGCATTTTCAGGAATTGGCCAACTTCAATCTTGCGCTAGCCGATGCCTTCATGCTCTCTAATGGCAAGCGTTCGGACATTGTGCAAGCCGCTCCCGGAAAGGTACAGTTTGTCATATTGCAGCGTGGGCATGGACCACGTGTGGAAGCGCATACCGTTCCTATCCTACGTTTCGTTGGACGTTTTATTGATGGGACTATTTTCACACAGACAGAAGATAACAAGGCCCTCCCAGTGCCTTTGGATGACATGATTCCCGGATTTCGTCTAGGGGTCGTAGGCATGCAGGAAGGTGAGAAGCGCCGTATCTTTATCCACCCTGACGCTGCTTATGGAACTACTGGGAACATAGCTCCCAATTCGTTATTGTTATTTGAAGTAGAAGTCGTTAAAGCTGACGACAATGTTAATTCACGTTTAGGCGTTCGACAGCAACAACAGAAGGCACAAGGTTATCAACAAGCCCCAGTTCAGGATGAGCCTGAAGAAGATGATTGGGACCTTACATTGGATAATGAGGAGGACGACGAAGATGACCGTAATACCCAGCCACAGGCCCAACATCGAAGCTCGTTGGCTCACCCTGTCGCCGCTGTGCAAACAAATAGCAGCGAAAGTGAGGACGATGACGACGAAGGTAATAGCCTGGATGACTGGGATGAACTGCAGCCGCAGCAATCGCAAAATCCACCTGTGAGCCCAAAGCAGCCTCAATCGCGCTATTACTTTCATCCCCACAGGTAGTCCAACCAGTAACCTTCATTCTTTGAAGCCACTATCTCTCGATGGTGGCTTTTTGGTATCTTGATTTAGTTTTAGGTTAATGATGAAGGTTGTCCTTTACCAGCCGCAGATTCCCCAAAATTGTGGCAACATCGTGCGAACATGTGCTGTGACGGGTTGTGATCTTGTTCTAGTTCGTCCACTAGGATTTAGTATTTCCGATCGATGGCTCAAGCGTGCAGGTCTCGACTACTGGGAGGGAGTCAATGTCATTATTGTTGATAGTCTGGAAGAAATTTTCGATCAGGTAATTGGTGGCATCTATTTCTTTTCCAGCAAAGCGACGCGCCTCTATGACAATCCTGGCTATGGCCCTGATGATCTATTGGTCTTTGGTTCCGAAACATCTGGTCTTCCGGAAGAAATTGTAAGCCAATGGGCTGACAATTTCCGCACTATTCCGATGCGTCCCAAGCAACGTTGCCTGAACCTTGCAACATCTGTGGGGATTGTTGTTTATGAGGCGTGGCGTCAGCAGGGGTTTTCTTGAAGCGATGGGTGAGAGGCTTCGCGAGTTTTAACACCCAATTCAAGGTGTCCCGTGGCGAGATCTGTTTCTCGATAGAATTCAAGCTGTTTAGCTTCTCCAATGACAATCTCAGCAGTCGTGTGGATGATACATCCGTCTAGAAGATGTCCTCCAATCATTTTTCCCTGACCATCAGCCAGTGAAATATGCAAATGACATCCTCCATTGAAAAAAGTACCAACTAGTGACACAATTTCCATTTTCGCTGTCCACGTCGTGCCTTCACGAGCATCAGCGAGGCGGAGATGCGCATGTCGCAAGCTACCCACACAGGTGACGATGTAAGCCGCCCTCAGATCAAGTTTTCGGGCAAATTCCAGAAGTTCTTCTTTCAAGTGGTCATTAGGAAGCAGTCTGCAGACATAGGTATCGTGGCTCGAGCTGAACATGATCATCCCTTTTTTAAGTCACAAGTGGTGGGGCAATAGCGTGATAAAAACTACGCCCCGCGAGATGCTAGACTCCCACTAAACGCTTTAGTGAGTCTTTGTCCTTGAGACCAACGATACGATTCACCTCTTTACCATCCTTGAAAACAATCAAGGTGGGAATTGAAGTCACTTGAAGGGTTGCTGTCGTTTTTTGAGCCTTTTCAATGTCCAGCTTACCAACTTTAACCTTACCTTTTAGCTCATCAGCCAACTCGTGGATGAGGGGCTCCATCATGCGGCAAGGACCACACCAATCCGCAAAAAAATCGACTAGTGTTGTTCCTTGGGCAATTTCTTTATCAAAATTGTCATCATCAAGATGTACGAGGGAGTCTGCCATGACCTATCACTCCTTAGTGATCTATAAATGGGGTGTTTCATTGATTATCCATTCTTAATTATCGCACGCCTGCGCGATTTTCTCCAACTCCTAATCCGGGTGGCTTACCGTAGTATGGAGGGCAGAACCCAAAAGGCTGCAAAGGAAAATGCGGCTACGTACAAGCCAATTATGGGCAAGCCTGCCGATATCCTTTTGAAGTCTGCAACCAATTTGTCGCAATCCATCTGCGCGGCTATGCTCGGATCCCAAAAACCTTTGAGGTGATAAATAGTTCGTTCAATCCATCCATTGCGATCCTTGGTTCCACCACCGCCAGCGGTGATCACCCCAATAGCAAGGTGTGTGCCTACGAATCCCACGGTAATGGCTTTAGCCGTCTCTAGAAGACACGAAATTTTTGATGTATTCCCGGCAAAGAATTGCGCACAGCAAGATAAGTCACAATTGTATACAACCATAGCACATTTATAGCTTAGGTAAGATAGCACGCAAGGGACTCCAATACACACGAGAGTCATAAAGGCATGGTCCACGCGCTGCTTTAAGAGCTCTTTCCCGGAAGCCCGTCCTTGTGCAGTGCGGTAAAGATCAGGGGCAATATGATTCAAGAACAACGATCGTGTCACATGACTGAGCATTTGTCCTCCCCAAGCTTAGTGTAAAGGGCAAAGTATAAGTACTCTTCGTTAAGATACTATTAAGGCAGGTCCATTCGTCCATATTGTCCATGATGTCCATTCCTGTCCACATGGTCCATTCCTATAGTCCATCTAGGATAGGTCTAGTGGACGATATGGACAGTAATGGACATCATGGACTCTATGGACAAATGGACATTTATTAAACCAACAACAATAAAAACCATTCAAAAACGATAAAACACATTCAACTTTCCTTGCTTTTCTCCTCTCTATCCCATCTCTGCGTCTCTGTGGTAAACTCCTAACTCCTTCTCCTATTCCCTCTCTCTAGGCAAAAAAGGGTGAATCCGCTACAATAAATGCTCTAATTTAACCACTTGCTTACTATGACACAGCCATCAAATTACCTAGTCATCGCCTTCTATCTTTTTGAGAAAATCGAAGATCCTCATGCAGAGGTATTGGCCCACAAAGCGTTCCTCCAAGATAAGGATGTTACGGCTAGGATCTATCTTTCCGAACAGGGTGTCAATGCACAATTGTCTGCTTCCAAGACTGATGGACAGACTTACATGGACTGGTGTAAAGCACGTCAGCCGTTCCAAGCTATCGACTTTAAGGTGCAAGAACATCACGAGCACGTCTTTCCACGCCTAACCGTTAAATACCGCAAGCAACTTGTGGCGTTGGATTGTGAGGTCGACCTTTCGTTGCGTGGTGAGCATGTTTCACCGAAGCAATGGGAACAGATGTTGGAGAAAGATGATGGACATCTACTCCTGGATGTACGCAATGCTTATGAGGGCAAGGTTGGCCATTTTGAAGGTGCTGAGCAGCCCCCTTGTTCACAGTTCCGAGAATTTAACGACTACCTGATGGGCTTAAAAGAGCGTGTTGACCCTAAGCAAACTCCTGTGATGATGTATTGCACAGGTGGAATCCGTTGTGAGGTCTTTTCGTCTCTAATGCGAGAACAGGGCTTTGAGCGCATTTATCAACTTGAGGGCGGGGTCATCAAGTATGCTCAGGAGGTTGGCAATGCACACTGGCTTGGTAGGCTTTTTGTCTTTGATGATCGGTTGACAGTTCCTTTAACGGATCAGCCAGCTCCTGTAGTAGGTGCATGCCATCATTGTGGGACTCCCAGCGAGAGTTACTATAACTGTGCCAATATGGACTGCAATGAGCTCTTTCTTTGCTGCCCCACATGTGTTAATAAGTTTGAAGGATGCTGTCAGACAACCTGCCAAGAAGCGCCTCGTCGAAGACCTGTTAGTCACCAACATCCGCACAAACCTTTTCGCAAGTGGTATCACTATGCCCAGCACAAGAGTGATCTGTGGGGCCTGAAAGGCTCTGACGTCGGAGGCGTATCATCTCCATCATGCAGCGGTGAGTCTCATCAACCACTACAGTAAGACCTGGTTTAATCCCTTCCTCGGATAATTCGAAGGCTTTCATGGTATTGCAGATGCGTCCGCCCAAGCGTACGCCTATGCCCTTGATCTCTACCATATTGCCCCAGTCACCAAACATTTCTAGCACCAACTCACAAGCGGTGATCATGAAAAGAATCCGCTTGCCAGGGTTAGCGTGGACGATATCAAAAATTTGACCACCGATATAGTGTATGGTAGGGATCAGCAGTGGAATGCTATTTTTGTCGGGCAAAGCATTAATACATTTACCCACCTTGCATTGACGGCAAACAGGATTCTCAGCGTCATGGATGCAATCGGACGTAAAACGTCCTGAAGGACATTCAAAAGGTTTTTCGCAATAGGAGAACCCCACCACGAAGAGGGCATCGGGATCTTGAAGCAAGCCTTTAAACTCGTCTACACTCTTGACCCCATATAAAAAGAAGTCGCCATCGGTGCTATAACTTTTGCCTTTAACGAGAGACTTTAGAAAGCTGACCGCATAACGCAAAGGATGTTTCAAAACGCCACGGCGGACTTCTCCTTTGTGGTCATGCGTTAGCATATAAACAAAACTTTTCCACTTCAGATTTTTAGCGGTATCGGGAACGATACCCGGAATACGTGGCAAAGTCTTTAAACCTTTGATCGGCTGTTGCCGGGCAGCCTCGCGAGCCCCTTCGTCCCAGCTTTTCTCTGCAGCGTCCCAAGTAGCGTATTGATTCCAGATTTTGAGCTTCGTCATATAGATGCACCCTTTTTGCGTTCATTAAAACGCATCGGATGCTAAAGAACAAGTAGATATCGCTTTAACAAATCGACCGTGTAGCTCTTGGAAAAGCTATTTGATATTTCTAAGCAGCTTTAGAATCCTCGTCTTCTTCTTCTTCACCTTCTCGTTCAAGGATCTCTCTGGCAGTCGCTTTGACTGTTGCCAACCCATCCGAAAAGCCTATTGATCGCATTAGCCCATCCAGATAGCGTAGCTCACTCATGAGCTGATCATTGGTGAACTCAAGCTCTGCGAGTTTTTTTTGAAGTTCTTCTTTGTTCATTTTGCTACCTCCGTTATGTGAGAACCTCTCATAAGAATGCGAAGGCTGTGCCAAGTTCTATAAAACTAGGTGCCAAAATCCAAAGAAGCTTCTTCGATCAACTCGCTTGCTGCTGATTTTAAGGACTCAAGCCCATCCTCGAAACCGACCATGCATAATAGATGATTCACATACTGCAGTTCGGTTATTAGTTGGTCATTGACTGATTCCAGCCTAGCTGCTTTAGTTTTTAAAGCGTGGACTACGTGGCCTGCCTTTGTTTCCTGAGAGTGTCTCATGTATGCTCCTATAATTCTATGTAAGCAAATTTTCATAAAATGTTCAAGTTCAATGTATAACTACAATTTTTCTCTGTTACCGCCAAATATAAAGTTGTTTTGTAAATGCTGGATAAAGACAATATAAAATTTTGAAAAAGAGGCAAGGCAGACGGTTTGTGAAGAATTGGGGGGTTTTTAGGATTTTTACCGCCGAGACGCAAAGATAGGAGAGAGAGGATTTAGGAGAAAATGTTCCCTTTCTTGCTCTGTGCAAAGTTCTGTAAATGGGACATTCTCTCCTAAATCCTCTCTCTCCTATCTCTCTGTGTCTCGGCGCCTCGGCGGTAAAAATCCTAAAAAGCCCCACGAACGCCTCGCACTCCAACCCCAAAGTGCCCTAATTCTTCATAAGAGCGTTAAATTTTGCACAAATCGTTGCGTTATTCAGCGCCGGGTATGCCTAGTTGGTCATTTTCGAGCATTTCCATAGCAACTTGCTTAACAGATATCACACCTTGTGGAAAGCCTGTCGCACGTAGCAGGTGTTCCAGCTCGGCAAGCTCAGTTGAAAGTTGATCTTGGATGAATTCGTTATAGGCAATTTGCTTCATTAGCTCTTCGATATTCATGGCAACCCTCCTGCTAAAAACCATGGCAATAGGATGCCATTTCCATGCCACAACAAGGAGCTGAATGGCTAGGTGGTCTCGAATGCCAGGAGACGCCGCTTGAGGTCGAGCCCCAAGCCAAAGCCACCCAACCCTCCAGTAGAAGAAACAACACGATGACAAGGAAGAAGTAGGGGTATGGGATTACGTCCACAGGCCTGACCTACAGCACGTGGGCCACGAGGAACCCCAAGACGCTTAGCGATTTCAGCATAAGAAGCGGTTTCACCAAACGGAATTTCGGCTAAAGCCCACAATGTTCTGCGCGTGAAATCAGGGAAAGCGTCCAGATCAAACTTAAGATCCACCGAAGGCTGACGTTTGGCTACATAGTCCTTCATCCAACGATCTACCTGATGTTCGTCTTGGCGTCGCTCCGCACAGATCTTCCAGTGAATGCCCGAACGCGAGTAAGGAGCTAAAATAACCGCAGAAACCCCGTTAGATCCAACGGTAATTTGAACATCAAGGGCCAGGGCATGATCCGCAGTTTGCATAATAACTCCTTACAGTAAAAGATCTGCAACCACCGGCAGATGGTCTGAAGGATAACATCGCCAACCGTTTTTGAGCTCGTCAAATTCAGCTATAAGCAGGTTATTTGGATCGATGGATGCCAAAAAGACGCCGCATCGCTGAACGCCAAGAGCACCGCCTACGAAGATATGATCCAGCCTATGGCCAACCTGACCATCTGGCGAACGCGACGCCTCATACTCCCATCCCAACCAGGTTCCATCGGGTCCGAAATTGCCATTTTTGGCTACATCGCGAACATCTTTTAAACCGGATTTTTCATTCACAAGAGTGCCATAGAGATCCAACCCGCCACGGTCTGGATAGAGATTAAAATCACCCACTAAAACGCGAGGGGCGCCCTGAGCTAAATGATCTTGTAGGGAGACTAGAAGCTTGGTACTTTCGGCACGCGCTACTTCACCTTTATGATCAAAATGGGTGTTGAAGAACACAATGCGCTTATCGGATTTCTTGTCATATAAGCGACTATAGACGAAAGCGCGATGGTAACGGGCATCCCACCCTCGGGCAGGCTGATTGGGGTTTGGGGAGAGCGAAAAAACACTCGCCTCCAGCAATTCCAAACGGTCTTTCCGATAGGCCACAAGAAGATTTTCTTCTTGAGGCAGTCCCATACCCGCTGGAAATCCCTCTACCACATAAGCTGGCAGCAAGCGTTTTAGATCATCCCATTGACTGGCATTCGCTTCTTGAATTCCTACCAAATCAAACGCAGATTGAGCAATTAGGGAAGCGACCATGGTCTGTCGGATTTTCCAATCATGAGGACCTCCACGGTCCTCGCGATGATCGATGCGAATATTGTAGGTAGCAACGCGAAGGAGCTCTGGCAGATCCTTCGCTATAGGAAATAGGAGCAAGTTAGACATTTCGGGTCTATTCAAAAGGTCTTGTGCCATGTCAAATCCTAAGAGCTTTTATGTAAAGCCTCAAGCGCTTTAGCGTAATCTGGCTCTTGTGCTATCTCGGAAACCTGCTCGCTGTAAATCACACGGTTATTCTCATCAAGAACAACTACAGCCCGCGAGCATAGGCCTTTGAGGGGGCCGTCGATGATCTCCAGACCATAATCCTTAGCAAAGGAACTGCGAAATGCTGACAATGTCTCCACGCCCTTTACTCCTTCTGAGGAGCAAAACCGTCCTTGAGCGAAGGGTAAGTCCTTAGAGATATTAATAACCACTACATCTTTTAGATTCTGAGCAGCATCCGCAAACTTTTTTACTGAAGTGGAACAGGTTCCGGTATCCAAACTTGGGAAGATATTGAGCAATTTTTTCTTGCCTGGAAAAGTATTCAAAGAAGCTTCTGACAGATCTCCCTTTACCAAAGCGAAGTCCTTTGCAACGCTACCAACGCTAGGAAGCGTCCCGCTAGTATTGATGGAATTTCCTTTCAAAGTAATCTTTACCATGAATATTGTCCTCTTCTTAGGTTTTCGAACTAACGGCATTCTGCGTGGTGGAATAAAAATTTGCAACATGCCTGATACCAAACACCCTTAAAGGTCTCACACCATCGGTCTGTAACGCCCTCTTTGGTATAAGTCCTACAAAGTAAGATTTATGGAACGTTTATCAAAAACAAACCAGTCATTCCGAGGATGATGTCGAGCGAAGATCTATCATTGAGGGGTGGTTAGCGTCACGAGGAATGAATCTCTTCAACCTTCAAGAGCTTGCACAATTTGCACCCTGGCCGTTACATGATGCGATCTATCGTGGAAAAATTGATGAGCTTGGCGGCGCAAGGAAAACTTAACCTCAACTCGCAAGACGATCTTGGAAGAACACCTCTTCATCTCGCCTATCTTACCAATCGTCCTGATGTCATGAATTGGCTTATCGCCGCAGGAGCCGATCCGCATATAGCCGATAGCTCAGGGATGTCACCCTTAGCTTACGCCGTTCGCTATGGCAGTCGGGATTTTGTGGGACAGCTTGAGGCTACACGTTGCTCATGTTAGCTCTTGAAAATCCCCAACTTACATCTACCCGTGAATTTATGAGCCTCAAAAGAGCCGATGGTGGTTATACCAGTTTCCGTCAAAAGGAGATGATTCAAGGACTCAACCAACTGAATCGCCAGTACATAGCTAGCCAGCAGGGAGCTTATTGACTGTTGCGCTCCACTCACCTAATAGCTGAGTTTCTCTCTGAGGTGTTAACCATGACTGCTCGGGCCAGGATGGCTCGGCCTTGCACATCCATTCATAGGTATCTAAAAGGGTTGAATCCAATGGCCTACAGATAAGCCCTTGGCTCACTGCTTTATTTGCACTGATCTCTTGCAAACCACCAATGAACTCGGGTACCCAGAGTGGAAGCTCTGTCCAAGGTGCGATCTTATTACTAAGTAAAAAAGCCTCGTCAACCCAGATGAAACGACAGTCGGAACCCACAACCCGCTGGCATGTCTCTAAAAATTGTTGAAAAGTCAGCCGCCGAAGTGGTCCAACAGCATTGTAAATACCCCCCTTCGTCCCTTCGATCATCTTCAGGATCCACGATGCTACGTCTCTGGCATCAATGAGTTGTATTGGCTGAAGCGGATCTCCTGGAGCGAGGATATCACCTCCTCGTGCTACCCGCTGTAGCCAGTAAGGAACACGACCCATGGAATCGTAAGGACCGGCCAGCACGCCTGGACGGATAATAAACACGTTATCCTGAAAGACCTCTTCGACAGCAAGCTCACAAAGAACCTTGCGAGCACCATATGTGGCTGAGGAACTATCCTCCAACAAAGCACTTTTGGGCCAATCGAGAATACCGGCATGTTCATCTATATGGGAGATAGAAAGATCTCTATATACCGAGATACTAGAGATAAAAACATAGCGATCCACAATACCATCGAGAAAGAAAGCACTTGTTCCTACCGCCCAGGGATGGTAGCCACAGGTGTCTATCACAACATCCCAAGAATGCCCACGCAAGGGATCAAGATCCACATAGCGGTCGCCATGGATTTCCTCACCGGCAGGAATGAGAAAAGGTTGGGTTTTACCACGGTTAAAGATTGTAACCTGGTGACCGTGAGCGTTGGCCGTTTCAGAGATGGCTCTTCCTAAAAAATGTGAGCCACCAATAATCAGTATTTTCATAACCTTCCTCTGTAATAAGAATTATAGCATATTCGGTCACAATAATTTAACACGCATCTGTAGGATTTAGGATTAGGAGTAACACGGATGCACACGGATCTAGGAGGATTTAGGAGGATAGGATGGTAGCCATGGTCTTTTCATCACAAGCTCTAGGAATAACACGGATACACACGGATTTAGGAGGATTTAGGATTTGGATTAGAAGTAAGAAAAATTGGGAATGGATTTCAACAATTCTAAAATCCTAATCCTCCTAAAGCCGTTGTTGCTCTTAGATTTTGTGATGGATAGGCCGTAGCTGCCATCCTATCCTCCTAAATCCTCCTAGATCCGTGTGCATCCGTGTTACTCCTAAAAATCCCTAATCCTTCCGGATCTGTGGCTAACAAGATATTTGTTTGCATCCGCGCTGGCTGTGGTTTAACCTACACTTAGCAATACATATAGGTAGACAACGCGATGGATGACGTACAAAAAAAATTACTGGAAGAACTTCTTTTTTCAGGTGAGAAGAAACTCAGTTTTGCGAAGTTGTTATATTTTGGAGGCTTCCATGCGCCTTCTGTGTTGCCCTTTCCTGTAGCATCAGCAAAGGACCAGGCAGAAGGCGATGCCCTGGTAGAGCGCGTGGAAGCGTTTACGAATGAAAGCCTCGACGCAAGAGCCATCGACCGTGAGGCTCACATTCCCTCCGAAGTTATCAAGGAGCTCGGTAACATAGGACTATTAGGTGCAACCATCCCCAAGGAGTATGGTGGAAGGGGTTATTCACAAACGGCCTATTGCAGAGGCATGGCGGCCCTGGCAAAATGCTGCGGTTCCACCGCTCTATTTGTAAATGCGCATCATAGCATTGGCCTTAAGGCATTAGTTCTGTTTGGTACCGAAGAACAAAAAAGACGTTGGTTGCCCTCCCTAGCCAAAGGAGATATCTTGGCAGCCTTTTCACTCACTGAGCCAAATGCCGGGTCCGATGCCAGCGGTGTCGAAACACGTGCAACCTATATCCCTGAAAAAAACGTCTACCGATTAAAGGGCGAAAAACAATGGACCACCAACGGCAGTTTGGCTGGTGTTCTTACTGTAATGGCACAAACAGTGGTCCAGACCCCCAAAGGCCCCCAGGATAAGATTACGGCCTTTTTGGTAACGCCCGATATGCCTGGATTTAAGATCAAAGATCGCGCTCTGGAAAAAGTTGGCATGCGGGGCAGCACAACGGCCAATCTCATCTTCGATGACGTGGAAGTCCCTGCAGAGAACATCTTAGGCACCAAAGGAGCAGGCCTAAAACTCTGTTTAACAGTGCTTGACTATGGGCGTACGACCTTTGGTGCAACATGCTCAGGTCCTGCACGCCTGCTGGTCGATAAAGCCATCAGCCACGTACGTTCGCGTTACCAGTTCAAACGACCTTTAGCCTCGTTCCCTCTAGTGAAAAAGAAGATAGCGCTGATGTCAGCGCTTACCTATGCCATGGAGGCAACAACGGAGTTGACGGCAGGCCTAGTAGACCGTGGCATGGAAGAATTTATGCTGGAATCAGCAATCCTCAAAGTCTTTACTAGCGAAGCCCTTTGGCAGATTATCTACGATACGATGCAAATCTATGGTGGAAGGTCATTTTTCACTGAAGAGCCCATGGAGCGCATGATGCGCGATGCCCGCCTGAACATGATAGGCGAAGGCAGCAACGAGGTCCTCCGCGCCTTCATAGCGATCGTAGGCCTACGTGACGTTGGAATACAGTTCCAGAACGTCGGCAATGCCCTTATGCATCCTATTTCGCAATTCGGCATCCTCAAAAACTTCGGTAAACAGGGCACCAGCTACCTGCGCGCTCCGATCATTCCAGTAAAAACCGAATATCTTGTTCCTGAAGCACACCTGGTGGGCCGCGCCATCCGCCGCTTTGCCATCGCTAACGCTCGCGTGCTGGCCAAATTCAAAGAGGACATTGTTGAACAACAACTCGTTCTCGATCGCATTGCAAATATGGCAATCGCCCTATATACCAGTATAGCGGTGATCAGCAAGCTGGATACCACTTTAAGCCTTCACTCCAATCCAAGTGAGCAGCTTCTGCTGGATCTGGCGAGTGGCAAGCTGTACTGTCAATACGCATTGGACAACATTGAAAATGCCTTAGCTACCCTCTTCCATAACTATGACAAGCCCATCGAAGACCTCTCAGACAAACTCACAGGTTGGAAGCAAATATGACCCAATCAACCACCACAATACCTTCGCTTTCGCTTGAGGCGTTATCACGTCAATTTGCTAAGCAAGAGGATATTCTACGCCAAGGTGGTGGTGAAGAGGGCGTGGCACGTCAACGCAAATTAGGCCGTATGTTGGCCCGAGAACGTGTTAGTGCTCTGCTTGATCCAGGGTCCTATTTCTTTGAGATAGGTCTCTGGGAAGGGTTCAAAATGTATGAAGAATGGGGTGACGTCCCCGCAGCAGGCGTCATCGCTGGCATCGGAACAATTCATGACCGTCAATGCATGATCATCGCCAATGATGCCACGGTAAAAGCTGGCGCCTTCTTTCCGCAATCCGTCAAAAAGGTTCTCAGAGCGCAACGCATAGCCTACGAATGCCGAACACCCATTCTATATCTTGTCGATTCATCAGGTGTTTTTCTACCG
This sequence comes from uncultured Chlamydiae bacterium, assembly GCA_963713615.1. GTDB lineage: Bacteria > Chlamydiota > Chlamydiia > Chlamydiales > JAJFMA01 > CAMFKD01. The sequence goes on along the minus strand of CAVQMM010000001.1, from coordinate 3,403,437 downwards.
CTACAGGATGAGATCTTTCCCGATGAAGATGACTTTGGGCGCATTTTTAGAAATAATGCCGTTCTTTCAGCCGCTGGAATACCGCAATACGCTGCCGTGATGGGCAGTTGCATTGCTGGCGGGGGCTACTTACCAGTCCTGTGCGACAAGCTACTCATGACCGAAGGCAGCGGCCTCTACCTAGCAGGGCCAGCACTCGTCAAAGCAGCAATAGGACAAATCGCCAATGCTGAGGAACTCGGAGGCGCCAAGATGCATGCCGAGGTCAGCGGCACGGTGGATTTTTATGAACCTGATGATGCAAGTTGCCTTAAGCATCTGCGAATGCTCGTCGATATGCTTCCCATGCCATCCAAGGTAGTGCGTGAGGGAACATCTGCCCTCCAAGAGGCCAGCAGCGTCTATCAAATCATCAGTGGTGATGGAACCAAGGAATACGATGTCCATGATCTTCTAGATGCCATTGTCGATAAAGAAACCTTCCTGGAATATAAAGCTGACTATGCTATGGCCATTGTTACCGGGTATGCTCGCATCAATGGTTATCCAGTAGGCATAGTAGCTAACCAGCGCATGCGCACCAGCACCCATGCCGGCCGCGTAGAAATTGGTGGCGTGATCTACACTAAAAGTGCTGATAAGGCTGCGCGGTTTGTTGAGGACTGCAATCAAACACGTCTACCCATTATCTTCATTCAAGATGTCATGGGCTTCATGGTCGGCAAGGAAGCTGAGCAGTCGGGTATCATCCGCAGCGGTGCCAAGCTTGTCAATGCGGTGAGCAACTCGGTAGTACCAAAGATCACGATCATCGTCGGCAACTCCTTCGGCGCAGGTAACTATGCGTTGTGCGGCAAAGCCTACGACCCAAATTTCATTCTCGCATGGCCCAATGCCAAATACACTGTGATGGGTGCCGAGCAGGCAGCAAATACATTATTGTCTGTGCAACAACGAGCCGCGGAACGACGTGGCTGCAAACTTAATCCCGATGAAGTGCGAGCACTACGCGAAAAGATCGTAGCCAAGTACCACGAACATATGGATATCCGCTATGGAGCAGCACGAGGCTGGGTTGATGGGATCATCGCTCCGCACACCACCCGAGAGGTACTTACCTTCTTACTAGGACTGGTGAAACCCAAGGAAAATGTCCAATTCCATACTGGAGTATTACAAACTTAGAGGGTGTTAGGAGTCCTAAATGAAAACAGTCAAGGTAGGCAATGCACAAGCATTTTGGGGCGATCAGCCCGATGCCCCCCTGCATCTGCTTCAACAACAGCCCGATCTGGACTATCTCACCCTGGACTACCTTGCGGAAGTGTCTCTGTCCATTATGGCGATTCAGCGAGATCGAGACCCCACACAAGGTTATGCAAAAGATTTTATCGATGTCGTGCGCTCTCTCATCCCCCTCTGGAAAGCCGGCCACAAGACAAAAATCATCTGCAATGCAGGAGGATTAAATCCACATGCCTGCGCAGAAGCATGCCGTGAAGTGCTCAAGGAACTTCCCGGCATGAAAATCGGTGTAGTCGGTGGCGACAATGTCCTGGATCTACTGAAGGCAACGCCAAGTCATTCACTATTTCAAAACCTCGAAACAAAAAAAGAGCTTCAAAGTATCCTAAAGGAATTGGTAACAGCCAATGCCTATTTAGGTGCAAAGCCCATCACACAAGCCCTTGAGCAAGGAGCTAATATCGTCATCACTGGCCGCGTTGCAGATCCTAGCCTAACTGTAGCCGCATGTGCGCATTATTTCGGTTGGGATTGGAACGACTTCAATAGACTGGCTGGTGCGACAGTAGCAGGGCATCTCATCGAATGCGGTACACAGGTAACAGGCGGCATAGCCAACCGGTGGCTTGAGCTGCACGACCTGGCACGAATAGGTTATCCCGTCGCAGAGATCGATGAAGACGGCAATAGTGTCATCACCAAGCCAGCGAAGACTGGTGGAGCCGTCACCCTGGAAATCGTCAAAGAGCAACTAGTATACGAAATTGGGGATCCAGGCAGATATCTGAGCCCAGATGCTACAGTATCCTTTCTGACATTACACCTAGAACAGCTCGGAGCTAACCGCGTTCGGGTGGCAGGAGCCACCGGCACTGCCCCGCCTCCTACCTACAAAGTCAGTGCGAGCTACCGCGATGGCTATCGTTCTGAAGCAATGCTAACAATCGTAGGTAAGGACGCTCCTCAAAAAGGTCGAGCCTGTGGTGAAGTCGTGTTAGAGCGAGTACGACTCGCTGGATATGACCTCGCCCGCACACAGATCGAATGCCTGGGCGCCGGCGACTCCGTTCCAGACATCCTTCCGGAGCATACAAACCTCCTAGAAGTCGTGCTCCGCATTGCTGTGGCCGACCCCAGGCATGAAGCAGTAGAAGCCTTTACCAAGGAAATTGCCCCTCTTGTCACCAGTGGACCGGCTGGTGTCACAGGATACGCCACTGGCCGCCCACATATTCGACCTGTATTCGGTTACTGGCCCTGCCTAATTGACACAACGCAAGTTAAACCGACGATTGAGATTTTGGAGGTTGCATGACGACAACACGTGTGCGACTAGGAGACATCGCCTATGCTCGTAGTGGCGATAAAGGTAATTCAGCAAATATTGGGGTCATCGCATACACGCAAGTCGGCTACGATGTCTTAAAGTTACGGTTGACCGCAGAAATGGTAGAACGTTATTTTAAACCCTTAGAACCCTCCAAGGTTATTCGCTACGAAATGGACAATCTATGGGCCTTGAACTTTGTGTTGGAAGGAGCCCTCGCTGGCGGTGGCAGTCGCTCCCTTCGCCTCGATGCCCAAGGTAAAGCACTTGGACAAGCTATTTTGGAACTGTCGTTGACAATCCCTCAGAATCAATTGGCCTACAGCCGACCCCATTCAGGAGAAAAAGCATGGCAAACTTAGTCAATGTATCTCACGCTCCAGATGGAATTAGCATCCTAGAGCTGAATCGTCCCGAAGCCCGCAATGCTCTAAACAACGCCTTGCTGAAGGATATCGAACAGGGACTCCATGCCATCAGTCAGCAGCCTGGGCGACGCGTTGTGATCATCAAAGGTGCAGGACCGGTATTTTGTGCAGGCCTCGACCTTAAGGAAGCCGCGGAGGAAGGCCCATCTCATATGCTCGCCCACAACATGGCAGAGACATTAAAAACCCTTTATTTCTGCCCTTGCGTTACTATCGCAGCAGTTCAGGGAGCGGCCATAGCAGGCGGAGCGGGTTTTATTTCTGCTTGTGACCTCGTCGTTGCAGCTAAAACCGCCAAAATTGGATATCCGGAAACTCGACGAGGACTTGTCGCGGCGCTGGTCATGACACTACTAAAGCGGCAAGTTAGCGATCGTTACGTCCGCGAATTGCTGCTAACAGGAGAGCTGGTCACGGCGGAACGCGCAGAACAGATCGGGCTGATCAACCGTGCAGTGGACGATGATAAGCTCTATGATGAAGCTAATAACCTTGCCAATAGCGTTCTCAAGGGAGCTCCAATGGCCACGAATCTTTCCAAAACACTACTTCAGGAACTCGATCCTGTACGGCTCGAACATGATATCGACCGCGCATTGGCCTTTCACATGCAGGCTAGGGGCACCCATGAAGCTGAAGAAGGCATTCGCGCCTTTACCGAAAAGCGTGAAGCTCGCTGGCAATAAAAATGGTGAACCGGACCTATATACGCGCGGCCAGATTGTCATGGAAAGCTCCTATGTGGCGCAGTCATTCCATGCATGGAATGACTGCGAACAATCCATTGCAATTGTGGTGGTGCGCAAAACAAACGTCCCATGTGATGCAAACGGAATCTGTTTCAACCATTCTCGCAGTCATGGAATGGCATGGAATGACTGCGCCACATAGGAGATTGCGCCAGCCAACTTTGAGTTACTTGGAAGCGCCAAATCTAACCGCGCGCGGTTTTGTCGCACCTGCTGATCCAGGAATAGAAATCTCACGAGCTTTTCTTCAGGCACGGATAGTGTTGTCGAACAGGTGTTGCAGCATGTCCTTTCTGATATGGCCAGGGGGCTTACTATCTTTATCTCCACACCACCAGCCCCATACGGGAACGCCAGCAGTTTGTCCCATCCAATCCCCTTTACGCCATGTGCCCTCGTGAGAATCGTTGTAGTGAACACGGTTTTCCCAGTCTGGTTCTTGCCGTATAAAGCATCCATTTCGATGGAATGTGTTAAGGGCTATTTTTGCTCTGCCTCCTAACTTAGCTAGTAGGCTTGCGCTCGAATCGGAATTAAGGAGTCGAATGACTTTACCCAGTAGGGAGGCTAATAGGTGTGGGCTGTGATTGCTATTGCGAGGTTCGACGACTGAGATAGCACCATTCATTAGGGATGGATTTTCATCTAATAAATCGGCAAAGGCATTCTGTTCGTGAAGTGATTTCTGTTCTTTGCAGACTCCTAGAGTTGGGCAATTATGCAGGCCAACATAGGAATTTCTTCGTTCCCAAAGGTTGTCAAAAAACGTTTTCGAGGTGTCGTCCTTGCGTACAATCATCAAACCGGTGTTCACAGCTGTGTCTGCGTTGCTGTGCCAATTCATCACATCCTTTGCGATAATGATACTGCTATCTGTGAGTCCTCTGAGTGCATCAATGGCTGTGCTTGGATTGACATTCATATTGGTCACAGGCATGTCATCGTCTGCCATAATATACCATTGCTCGCGACTATCTTTTTCTGGATTATGCAACCACCTTCGCAGAATGGCTACTTTGTTCCAATAGGGCTCACAATCGATCTGTTCACTGCTAAATGCATTTTTTGAACAGGCATTCTTTAATAGATTGGTGGTTTCCAATTCGTGATTCATGCCCCACCTTTGGGCGTATTCCTCGTGATTTCCTGCGACCATTTCGGATAGGGAATCTCGCAACGGGTTACCTTTAATGTACGTAGTTCCCATTGTAAATTGTCGTTCCAAAGTTTGTTGTGATCGATACCAAGCAACCGCACCGATTGAAAGTATTGTTAAAGCCAATCCACCTATGATGCCTGCTGTTTTCGGAGTGGGTCGAATTTTTGGCCATACTTTAGAGAGACTGTTTAGGTTGGTTTGACATATTTGAGAGAGCCTTTTTAGATAGGTAGGAGGGGTTTCTCTCGATATGACATTGTAGAATTCTATGAAATGACTCACTTTATTGGGGGCAAAAAAACTGATTGGCAGAAGAAAAATGGAACTGATGACCAGAAGGGTAGCCTGAAAAGTCTTTTTACTGATATTAAGCCAAGAATTATTTATAGCATCCTGTGAGTGAAAGATTTTATCGAAACATTCCCATGCAGTTTCCTTATAAATTGCAGAGGCTCTCAGTGTAGTTCCAATAGGAGTGGCGATAGCCAATAGCGTTCGTCCCTTAAATTGAGATGCTATATTGTCGTTTTTACATGTGTCTCGTGCTGACACTAAAATTGATTCAATTTTATCTGTTAAATGAATATTTATCATTATAATCGCCTCCCCTTTTTTCAATTCGAATGGAGAAATGATATCAAATGAATGTTAATAATTGGTTAAGATGGGGCTAATTATGCTATTCACAGCTATTGTAAGGAACCCAAAGCTGTCGCACTTCCAAGTAACTCAAAAGGTTGGCTGGCGCAATTTCCTATGTGGCGCAGTCATTCCATGTCATGGAATGACTGCGCCACAGGGAGCAGCTTAAGGTCTTTTTCGTCCTTTCCTGAGGGTCTCTATATGGTTAGGCCTTTGTCAGTTGCGAATGCTATATCTACTACACCACGAGGTTCAAACATGCCTATAAACTGCTTGTACATCTCTGCTCTGTCTTTGCCCCCAGCCATCGTCAAAAGCAACTCATGACCGTAGATAGCAATATCTTCCACGATTCGTTCATGCCGGTAATAGGCCAGGATTGTCGAATTAATTTCAGTCCTTCCGTAGCCTCTATAAAAAGACTTTTCCTCATGCAGCTTATTCCAAACATTTGCAACACCTCCGCCAATAAACATGAGGTCGCGTTCCTTTGGTGCCATAATAGGATCATCCCAATCCACTATGTAGATAGTGTCATTTCCATCTATCAATACATTACCGCCATGAATGTCGGAATGGCACAAGCACGAATTTAGTGCGATTGGTCCTGCAGCTTTTGGCCGAGCTGTTCAGCGCGATCTACTAGTCGTCGAATTGTTGGCATATTCTCTTTCATAAACTTCAATAATTTTAAGGCAATCTCATCACCGATAGGTTCAGCTTCAATATGAACATAGAGCGACCGGACAGCCTCTCGCCATTTAGGTGAATAGACTTCCCTTCGGAGTTGATTTTGGATTGATGGGGGGACATCAATTTCGTGAACTTGCCTCAACGCTTTACCAAGGTTAAACCATTGATTATCCGTTAGATTACAGCTAAATCCGTCCTGTCCCTTGACAAATGGGTACACAATAAGGGTAAAATCTTCGATACGCTGGGTTGATTGACCAGAGAGATGTTTTAATGGGCGGAATAATCTGTTGAATTCCGGCATCATGTAATAGCTCCACTATCACAATGCTGATATCATGATGATGGCCACGTTTTAACTTTACGAAATAAGATCTCTGGTCATACGTTTGAGCTTTATATACTGACGCATTCATATCCGCACCAAGAGGGAGAAACGTAAGCGTAGCAACGTTAATGCCGTAATTGATATTTAGGCAATTAATAATGAGTTGATCTGAAAGGGGTTGTTTTTCTAGCATGCTAAGAGTATGCCTGCATGTGCCAAATTATCTCAACAGTTCAGCTATTTTTATAATACATAAATGCCCTCAGGCCTTAGAACAATCGGAATCTGCATGAACACAAGCCTCTATTTTCGAAAAGCTGTTGTCAACGATCTCCAAGCCATCATTAACTTGTTAATCGAAGATGATCTAGGCAAAACACGAGAACAGCATACAGGGGGTCTAGACCAGTGCTATATTGATGCATTCCATAAAATCGATGCGGACCCGAATCAATTCCTTATGCTGGCGATCATGGACGACAAAATAGTTGGAACATGTCACCTGACTATTATGCCTTCTCTTACGTTCAGGGGTTCCACGAGAATGCAGATTGAGGCTGTACGCGTATCCAAAGAACATCGAGGTCATAGAATCGGTACACAGATGCTGGGTGCCGCGATCGAATATGGCAAAGCCAATGGTGTTTCGCTTCTACAACTAACCACAAACAAAAAACGTGCTCGAGCGAAAGAGTTTTATGAACGGCTCGGTTTTGTTGCGAGTCATGAGGGAATGAAGTTATATACCACGCGTGGTTAAATTTGACGCATTCAGAAGCGCCAACCGACTGCGTTACCAATATCTGAAAGTAACAAGGTTTCCTATGTGGCGCAGTCATTCCATGACTGCGGACCAATATGTGATGCAAACGGAATCTGTTTCAACCGTTCTCGCAACCATGGAATGAATGCGCCACATAGGAAGCCTCGTTACCTTCGGATATTGGCGACGCAATCGGTTGGGACTCCAAAGCGGCTCCAATTGTTCCCAAGAACCTTTTTTCTTCAAATAAAAATTCCTTGTCATAAAAAGAGAGCTCAGTGCATGCCTGTAAGAAGAAAGGCCTGCTTATGCGCTTGAACAAAAGAATGATCTTTTACCCCTTCATGAATCGTATGTCACAAAAGCAGGGCTCTCTGCATTTATACCACGCACGGTATAGGACAGTCTGAAATTGAAATTTCAGCCTCAGATCAAAAAAGCAGATTATCATGAATATTCCAAAAACATCGTCGGAGTATTTATAAGCCATGTTGCAGCCCCTCTTTTCATTATTTCGAAAGACGAAAGATAACCATTCAGAAATAAAAATTTCGCAAAATCTTTTGGCCTATGCACACAAGATCATTCCTGAAATTTTTATGGAATTGGAAACTGATGAAAGGGGATTGGTAGGTAGTGATGTTCAGGAGCGCTTAGAAAAATATGGGTTAAACGAAATATCCTACGAACGGCCCCCATCATGGTATCAACTTCTGTTTAGGAGTTATCTCAATCCATTTAACCTCTTGCTATCTGCATTAGGGATGTTGTCATATTTCCTTGATGATCTCGACGGCATGTTAATTATTCTTGTCATGGTTCTCCTAAGTGTCGGCATTCGCTTTATTCAAGAATTGCGCTCTCATATTGCTGCCGAGAAGCTTAAAGCCTTGGTCAGTACCAACGCCACCGTCATCCGACGCGGAGATAGGCTATCTGAAGGAACGAAATTCGAAGTTCCTATAAAGGAGATTGTGCCAGGGGATATTATTTTTCTTTCGGCTGGTGACATGCTCCCTGCAGATGTACGTCTAATTTCTTCAAAAGAATTATTCGTCAGTCAGTCTTCTCTTACAGGGGAATCTATGCCCATAGAGAAATACGATCTACCACTGCAAAAAGACCCCCAATTCACCAATCTCATTGAAATGCCTAACATGTGTTTCTATGGTACAAATGTTCTTAACGGTACGGCTGTAGCTGTAGTCGTCGCCACAGGAAATAATACTTTTTTTGGTTCAATCGCTAAAAATATTTCCGGTAATCGTCCCCCTACAAGTTTTGATATTGGCATCAATAAGGTGTCATGGCTATTGATACGCTTCATGTTTGTCATGGTGCCGATTGTATTGCTGATCAATGGCTTTACAAAAGGGAATTGGTTTGAGGCTCTCCTCTTCGCGTTGTCTGTCGCTGTAGGCTTAATTCCGGAAATGCTACCCATGATCGTCACAGCCAACTTGGCTAGTGGTGCTGTAAAAATGTCGCGCAGCAAGGTAGTGGTCAAGCGACTAAATTCTATTCAGAATTTTGGCGCGATGAATATTTTATGTACGGACAAGACAGGGACGTTAACTCAGGATCGCATTATTCTTGAAAAGCACTTAAGTCTTGAAGGAGGAGAGAATGAAGAAGTTTTGCAGTATGGCTATCTCAACAGTTACTACCAGACCGGCTTAAAGAACCTTTTGGATTCAGCGGTATTAGAACATGCGGAAATTAAGAAACAAATGCATATTGGGCAGGCGTTCCGCAAAATTGATGAAATTCCTTTCGATTTCATTAGACGAAGGATGTCAGTGGTCGTTGAAAAATCCCCGCAACAACATCTGCTGATTTGCAAAGGCGCAGTTGAGGAAATGATCAATGTCTGTAGCTTTGCAAGATCTAATGGGGATGTCATGCCATTGACAGATCAAATAAAGCAGCAGGCAATGCGTTTGGTCGATGAAATGAATGAAGATGGACTGCGCGTCTTGGGAGTAGCTTACAAAGAAATTCCGGCAGAAGCTAACAAGGAATATAAGGTTAAGGATGAACATTCTCTAATCCTGATGGGTTTTTTGGCCTTTCTGGATCCTCCCAAGCAATCCGCTGAGAAAGCTATTGAAGAATTACAGATATTGAATATTCAGGTGAAGGTCTTAACAGGCGACAATGAAATTGTCACAAGGAAAATTTGTAAGTGGGTGGGATTAAAAGTAGATAAAGTCTTAAACGGTCCTGAAATCGAAGTATTAAGTGATGCCGAGCTTCGCACGCAGGTTGATGACACAACCATTTTTGCAAAACTTTCCCCTTTGCATAAGTCTAGGGTTATTTCAATGCTCAAAGCTAATGGTCATACAGTAGGTTTTCTAGGTGATGGCATTAACGATGCGCCTGCCTTAAAAGAGGCAGATATTGGGATTTCGGTCGATACCGCCGTAGATATTGCTAAAGAGTCTGCAGATATCATCATGCTAGAAAAAAGCCTGTTATTCTTGAAGGACGGGGTCGTTGAAGGACGCAAGACATTTGGAAATATTATTAAATATATCAAGATGGCCGTCAGCTCAAATTTCGGCAATGTTTTCAGCATATTGGGAGCAAGCGCCCTGTTTCCTTTTTTACCCATGATGCCCTTGCAGTTGCTGGTGCAAAATCTGCTTTACGACTTTTCACAACTTACCATTCCTTTTGACAATGTCGACCGTGAGTTCCTGAAGAAACCGCGCAAATGGGATCCCAGTGGAATAGCAAAATTTATGCTTTTCATTGGACCGATCAGTTCCATTTTTGATTATACGACTTTTGCAGTGTTATGGTATGTCTTTGCCGCTAATTCAGTTGCAAATCAGGCCTTATTCCAATCAGGATGGTTCGTGGAAGGGCTTTTATCTCAGACCTTGATTGTGCATATGATTAGAACACAGAAAATCCCTTTTATCCAAAGTATCGCCTCGTTACCACTCCTTACAACCACGACAGTGATTATGGCGATTGGCATCTACCTTCCTTACACAAATGTGGGAGCAAGCCTAGGCTTTGTTCCACTACCCGGAAATTTTTATTATTGGTTGGTAGCTACATTGATTAGTTACTGTGCATTAGTACAAATTGTTAAGATATGGTTTATTCGAAGATTTCACTTTTGGTTATGACACAGTCGTTTGTTTTTCTTACTGTTAGTCTTCGCTTTGGAGCCCCAAAACGAGGCTTCCGGTGTGGCGCAGTCATTCCATGACTGCGGATGGACCTTCACTTAACGCTTGTCAAGAGGCTGATTTTCTGACATCTTTAGACTCTCTAAATACTGACTTGAGTGTGATGATGGGTATGCCGACCTACATCACCAATCATTCGATGATGCGCTGCTAAGCTACTGGAAAAGAGCCAAACAACATCAAGCTGAGCTACAGGCCAGTCGATCCTCACTTGCGATATGCGATTCGGAGACAGGGTTTTAGTCCACTAATCGCTGATGAAAAGAGCTCCCAATTTCCCCCAAAAGCCGGATTGATCATGAATAGAGACTATATACTCAGGATTATCGAACAATTTGTTCAGGCGCTTGTAGCTATTATTACAGCAAGAAAGGCAGAGCATTATGAGGAAGCACTTCATCAAATTCAAAACGCTAGTCAACGTTATTTACAAACAGATATGACTGTCCTCTTAGAGATGTCACCAGATCAAATCCTAGAGCATTTTAAAGGGGGTACAAAATATCTAGATACAGAACGAGCCATTGTCTGCGCGGATTTAATTTATGAGATGGCATTGATATGCGAAGCCAAGCAATATGAAGATCTATCTGAAAAATCAAGATTACTATGTTTAAATTTATATCTAAATGTCCTTTTAATAGAAAAAGAGTTTCGAAATCTGCATTATACTGAGAGAGTGAAAGAACTGATCAAAACTCTTGAGAATAGAACTATTCCAGGTAGTGTTAAGCATAGCATATTTATCTATCAAAAATCCCTTGGATAGAAAACTCATCCAAGACAATGTATTTAAGGCAGAGAGACAACCATAGCCCTGAAATCAGGTGAAGAAAGCGCGCTTCGGATACGAGAAAAAAAGAGCAAGCTCACACATGCCGATTTTAAAGAGACATGCAAGCAATGGCCGTTAGCTAACTGTTCTGTCAAGATCCGATTCCAGGCATCGTAAGAGCGTTTTGTCGTCGTGTTATTCCGAAGGTCTGCAACACATACCACATTTCCGTTTGCGTCGTAGCTATATTGATTAGCCACGGTTTGATCAGATGAGGTCATTTCAATCAAACGTCCAAAAGGATCGTAGGAATGGGTCAGAACTATTCCATCAGGCTTTATCGTCGTCCTTAGGCGTCCTGCTGGATCATATTCAATGCGCGTTCAGTCATTCCATTCGCCTTCTCGCAAAAAAGGTAAGCTTTTTTCCCTAGAGTCGATCCTCAAGGGCTCCCATAATTTTGCAATTACCTCGTAATGGACATCATGAGGTAATTGCAGAAGTCCGATTTTCCCAAATCAATTTCCTGAAACTCGAATGCCAGCGAAGAGAGAACCCATTCCCTTCCCAGGCCCGAAGGGTCGATATTGCAACAGGCCATGGCATCGCCACATAGGCCTCAACCTAACAGGTCTTTTGAGCTTATATCTCAATGACTTAGGACTTCACAATCGTATCTCGGCGCGCAGCGCTTTGGAGTGCGGTCGCTTGCGACCGCTTTTCGTTCCTTGGGACGGCAATGCTAAACGGCATTGTATGGATTCGTCGAAGGCTGCATGTACTAACTATTTTACCCTTAGGGAATTATAGTAATGCCGTTGCACACGACCGTCGCAAGGAACCCAAAGCGGTCGCAAGCGACCGCACTCCAAAGCGCTGCGCGCCGAGATACGATTGTTAGGCTTAGGTTGAGGCCTATGTGGCATCGCCATGGTATATGCCAGGAAGGATTTCGCAGTCATTCCATGACTGCGAACAATCCGTTGCAATTGTGGAGGCGTGCAAAACAAGCGTCCCATGTGATGCAAACGGAATCTGTTTCAACCGTTCTCTCGCAGTCATGGAATGACTGCGCCACAGGAAAGCAGCTCAAATACTTCTGGAGGTGGGCTATCGGAGGCGACGGAGCCCCACGAGGCATAGTAAACGACGTTCTAGCTGAGGTCGCTCCGTTGCAGTAGCTTTCCGCAGGATGGCTTCGGCGTGTTTTTGGGTGGGCAGATCAGAAAATGTGCGCAGGCTTTCAGCAAAGCTTGCCTCATCCATGGCTACGTCAACATCAGTATTTGGATTGCACACGGTTGTGCTATGCAAAAATAAGAGGTCACCGATGTTCCAGGGAATGCAGGTCTCTGTGAATTCCGAGAAGAGCTTAATGCCTAAGGCTGGATTGTCAGCTTCAATTTTTCGAGGTGCAGTACCGTCGTGTGGCAATAACCACAGCTTTGATGGTCCGCAGGACGTAAAATAGAGTTGGTTGGTACGCGACGATAGTAACAGGTAACTGAGCCAAAATACCTTGTTGGTAGCGTCTCGAACGATTAGGTCATTGAGGAACGTAATGAGATTAGCTGGCTGCGTGGTTAGACGACATAGTGTGCGAACCATTCCTCGCAATACCGCGGTATAAAGAACACCCTCAACGCCTTTAGCGCTTGGTTCAGCCATAACAACGCCATAGTTGCCATCTGGTAATGCAAAAAAGTCGTAGTAGATGCCTCCAATGCCCACTCCTTTGTAATGAGACACTCCAATATCGACTTCAGGCCACTGAGGGGGTTGGCTGGGCAGTAGTACCGCTTGGGCCTGCTGCAAGTGCTCGGATAACTCACTCAAGAGGTCAGCGCTTTTGCGCTCTTTTTCTACTGATGCCGAATTGAGGTATCCCGACAATGCTGTGATAAAGTCCACAACATCGTGATAGCGGTCTTCCGGTCGCGGTTGTAGGGTTTTAGCGATGATTTTTTGTAGTCCTTTCGGCATGAGGGCGAGGTGGATTTGTCCATGACTGAGTTTGCCCAGCACCAACTCATAGGCAATGATTCCCAATGAATAGATGTCCGAGGCATAGGAAACCAAATCGGGATTGGTGTGCTGCTCAGGACTCATGTAGATGGGGGTTCCCACTAGCAAAGGGGGGCGGGCTGGCGGTCCAGGCTTCTGTTCAGCTTCTGATAGCATCTGGGCAACACCGAGGTCTATCAACTTGATGGTATTTTGGTCGGTGACGAGGATGTTTTCGGGTTTGAGGTCCCGGTGAATAACTCCTAAGGTGTGTAGATGGCACAAGGCATAGGCGATTTCGAGAATGATCTCCACAGCCCTACGAAGGGAAACGGGATTATTCTCTATAACACTGTGAAGGGATTCGCCTTGAATAAACTCGAGGGCAATATAAAGACCGCCTTCCCATTCTTCATAGTCATAGACAGAAACGATGTTGGGGTGGTCGGCGAGTTTGAGGATTTTAGCTTCGTTATTGAACTTTCTTATGATCTCTTGATTGCCACGTAGATGTGGTTTAAGGGTCTTAATGATCACCGGGTCTTTAGTCACTGGGTGTGTTGCTAGATAGAGGAGGCACATGCCACCTTCGCGGTAGAGGTTCTCGACGGAATAAGTGCCGATGACTTTCGGCAAGGGATCGGAGGGGCGTGCATCTTTGGGGGTAACCTGAGCGCCTGGGAGAGTGTGATTTTTATGAAAGTCTGGCTTAGCCATAAGGAATTTCCATTAGCCGAGCTCCAGAACACGAACGCCTAGTACTTCACCAAGTCTGAGGAGCTCGCCCTTGCCCATGCATTGGCCATTGATGACAAGGTTGACACCTTCCTCTGGGTTGACTTCTAACTCAAGAAGCTGTCCGGGCTGTAGCTGCATGAGCTTTTCGAGCTTCATATGCAAGCGACCAACTTCTACTGAAATGGTTACTGGGATATCTTTAGCACGTTCGGCCATCGATGGAGCTTCTCCAACTTGTTCGGTCGCTTCAGAAGTTACGTCATCGTCTTCGACAGTGGCATCGAACTCCAGGTTTTTGTCTTGGTCCATGGGTGTTTCTACCTTATGGTATAGGGGGTATTCCAAAATTTTAATTCTATTTTCCTTGAGCATACCACGAAAGATGGGGCTGCCACGGACAGTTAACATCACACGTCCTTTATCTTCACCAGGAAGCACTGTACAGGAGTCCAGGATAATGAAATCACCTATGTGGATGCTTTTTAGCTGTGATCGTGGGAGGGTAACCTTACCGACTTCTAGCTGTACGAGGATTTCAACGTCTTGAACAAGGGCGGGATCCATGCTCATTTGGCCTGTTGAGCCAATAAAGCGCTCTTTCCAGACTTTGATGAGGTCTTCGCTAGCGACTACGTGACCTTTAATGGTCGTTTGACATAGCTTGATATCGATTTCCAAAGCCATCCCAGAGCCTTTTGGGAATCCATCGCTATCTATTAACGATAGGGCATAGTCGCCCTGAAAGCCTAAGCTTGATAGAGTGCTGGTGATGGCGATGCCCAAAAAGCGGTAGAAGCCAGCTTGGAAGTCTTTATCGGTGTAGTCCAGAGGGGTTGGAGACTTAAGCAGCAGTGCTGACATGAGTTTGGCGATATCTTGGTCCGACATGGTCCAGATGGCCTTGCCTGGGAGACCTTCCAGGTTAAAGGTGAGCATGTTCGTATGCTTGCCCAGAATGCTGGCGATCTCTTTCTCGGTTTCCCATTTAATTGAGCTGGCAGTTACGGAGAGATCTGGGATCTCAAAACGCTGACTAAGCTGTTGGGTAAGTGCGGACCAAGAAAAGGCTTCCGGTCCACCGGTAGCCGACATATCTTGGAGTTTGACGGTCTCGGGCTCAATAACCCGTAGCCAGTTGAAGGGTTTGCTAGAAGTAGTTACCACGTGTCTTTGTTCCCGAATTATGCTTACTGTTATGCCTGTTCACGTTCTTCGTCGCGCTGGCGTTTTCTAAATTGTTCGATGGTTTCACCTGGAAGTTGTCCATCACTCATCTGCGAATCGCTGTTCTGGACCATCACCTGAGCATAGGGTTCGGTAGTCGTAACAACGATATGTGCAACGTAACCTCTTTGCACCAGGGCATTCATTAAATTGGCATGTTGGCTATCCAACAATGTCTTAGCTTCCTGCGTCAGATTGGTAAATGCAATATTGAACTCACCCTTTGCAGTGTCATAGGAGGTGACAACTAATTGGCTTCCGGCAAAGACTGGAGGATTTTTTATCGTCATTATCGTGTCAGTTACATCACCCGTCTTTACGGTGTATAACTTGTCTACTATTTGGTCAATGAGTGTTTGAGATGTCACGGGGGATTTTGAGACAGCAGCATCTACAGAGGCTGACACATTGCTAACTGTGAACTGGGTGGTTGGATTGACAGAGCTTAGGTCATCGCGCACCTGCGCGAAGCTACGAGCTTTTGTTGCGTCACTCTGCAATTTGTCCGTCTCTGCTCGAGCTGCTAGACCAGAGATATCGGCGGCATCTCCACGGCTCATGCCAGCGCTTTTGGCTTTCTTAGCAGGGGCTCTAGCTATGAGATCAAAAGGAGACATCGGCTGCTGTGCTGGCGGAGCCTCTTCTTGCTCCTGAGCGGTTTGTTTTGCTGCTAGGTCAAAGATTGAACTGTTGTCTGCCACAGCGACGTCATCGGTTTCTTCTTCATCATCCACGCTATTGGTGCGACGATCTACCAGTTTTTTAAATTTTTCTTTGTTCTCCACATTTCTTGTGGGTCTTCCTGATTGGGTACGGGACGTACTGGATACATTTTGGTTTCCCAATCCTGCACCTGTAAGAGGATTATTAGGATCTGACATATTTTTAACTCCTTTTTCGGCAGCCAAACAATAACTGCTCCTAGGCTATTAGTAACCTCTGCGCTTTCTAAGGTTGTACATTAAGGATCCCATTTCGTCTTCTTCACGTCCTTCTTCGATATCGAGCTCCTTCTGTTTTTCCTTAAGCCAGTCTTTGCGGTGTGTAAGGAGCTTATCGACTTCGAGGCGGCGTTGGTTTAACTCTCTTTTGGCGACTTCAACATTTCTTTCTGCTAATTCAACATGTTCCTGTTGTTCAGCGACCTTTTTTTCTTCTATCAGCAGCTTTTCCTGGCACAGTTTGAGGTAGATTTTAGCTTGCTGAATCTTATCTGTTGTGGTTCCGGTGTCCAGTTCGTAACGCAATTGTCGGAGTTTGTCGTCACGGTGCTGCTTTACCTTGTCTCTTTCGGCCTTCTTTTCTTCCAACACCTGAAGTTCTTTGCGAAGGGCCTCCTCCTTTAGTTTAACATTTTTCTCGGCTTCGGTAACCCGTCTTTTTTTTATGTCTAGGACCTTGCCCAGTGGATACTCAGGTTTCATGCCTTAGGGTCCTCTTTTTCCGCCGCCTCCGATTACTTCAACGCTGCCCGCAGCAGACGCATGGTTTCCTCAAAGCTACATTTTTCATCGACCCCTTGTTTTAGGAACTTATTGACGGAGTCAACGTGGTCGATAGCGAAGTCCGCGGCTTTATCCGAGCCTCGCTTGTATTCACCAATTTTGATGAGTAGTTCGTTCTTTTTATAGTTAGCTAGAACCTCTTTGAGCTGCCCAACGAGTTGCAAGTGTTCTTTGTTGACGATCGAGTTCATAACCCGGCTGGCGGATGACAAAACCTCAATAGCGGGGTAGTGGTAGGATCTGGCAAGCTCCGCAGAGAGGATGATGTGGCCATCCAAAATGGAACGTACTTCGTCAGCGACGGGTTCATTCATATCATCACCGGCGACCAGGACGGTATAGAAGGCTGTGATGGAGCCTGTTTCGCTGCGTCCTGCGCGTTCTAGAAGCTTTGGCAGGGTCGAAAATACCGAGGGAGTGTAACCGCCCCGGGCAGGTGGTTCACCGGCTGCAAGACCTACTTCACGCAGCGCACGGGCAAAGCGCGTTACGGAGTCCATCATGAGGATGACGGACTTTCCTTGGTCGCGGAAATATTCAGCGATGGCCGTACCAACATAGGCAGCATTTAGTCGCAGTTGGGAAGCTTGATCAGATGTAGATACGACGAGAACTGAGCGTTTGAGGCCTTCAGGACCTAGGTCCTTTTCAATAAAGTCCTTCAGTTCTCGACCTCGTTCACCAACTAGACAGACGACGTTGACATCTACACGGGCATTACGGGCAATCATCCCTAGAAGGGTAGACTTACCACCACCGGCAGCTGCGAAGACTCCAATACGCTGTCCGATGCCGGTTGTTAGAACGGCATCGAGGGCTCTGACACCCAGTTCAATCGGTTTATCGATACGTTTACGTTTAAGGGGATCTGGTGGAGCGCGAATAACTGGTGCATATTCATTGAGGACGAGAGGACCCTTTGTCTCTTCATCGAGGGGCTCTCCCAAGCCATTGAGTACGCGTCCCAATAACTCGGGGCCCACCTTGATGCTCAGAGACATTCTGGTGGGAATGACTTCGCTGGAGGGACCAATACCGGCCATTTCTCCAAGGGGAGAGAGGAGGACATTATCACGAGTGAAGCCGACAACTTCGCAACGAAGAGGGGCCTCACCCTGGCGCACTACGAGGCAGACTTCGCCGATCTTTACCGAAGGGACAACGGCACGAATCAGGGTACCGATGACCTCTGTAATGCGGCCGTTGACAGTGGTTAGCTTGACATCATCAAGCTTGGCAAAAATTTGATCTAGCTGTTCATCTAGGTCCATAGCGCCCACTTTACCTTTAAGGTTTATGCGAGGGCGGCCTAGGCACCTTTGCGAAAGGTGTCAGGACACGCGGTCGTGTTGCAATAGCGAGTTATACTTGAACGTTCATGATCGTTTTGGTCGACTCTAGCGCCTTATTCAATACACTGGCAAAAAACTCGAGCTGTTGTTGAATCAAGCCCACCTTAATTTGAATACTAATTAAAGCACCGGCGGATAGCTGATCCTTGTTATCTTGCAGACGCTGAGCTTCAGCACTTAGCGATTCCACCTGACTTTGCCCATGGGTCAGATAACCAAGAAATTGTTGAATCGGTGATTGCAATCCTTTGGGTTTATCTGGTGGAACGTAATCGATCCCCACCTTCGATAGCGCAATCTTTAGGCTTTCATTGATATGAGAGAGTTTGCTTCGAAGTACGTTCTGAACGGATTTTTTGAGTTCGAGATTGGGAGTTGCTAACTTTCTTTTGACAGAGTCAAATTGCTCAGAGGTGCGTTGTAGTTGAGCGATAAGCTTATCAAGAGTGGGTGGCTCGCCTCGTTTAATTCTGCCTAAAATATTTTGAACCTCCTCCATGGGACTAGGCTTCTTCGTCTCTTCCACACGGGCTGTCTCGAGTTGTTGGTCTTTTTGGACTTTTTGGTCCATCAAGTGATCAAAGTACTCGCGATTTGGCACGACCTCACTAAAGCGACCTACTTTGTCAGTTCCTGAGACCGCTGACGTCACACGTCCTATTTTTTCTACTTTATCATCATCTTCCGACATAAGTCTCCCCTCTTCAAAAGAGGTCATGTGTATTAACTAGCGATTATTGCTCTTCATTCTGAGCGCCTGAGAAGAAGGGCGCCTTATGGTCTTTCTTTTTCAGATCCTTCTCAGCCCATTCGATAGCGAGATTACATAAGTTCTTAACCGTAGGGTCGTTTGATTTTTCACCTGCATCGTTGATCAGGTCTTCGCCTTTTTTCCGCTTTGCCTTCACTAACAAGTAGCAAATCCCTAAGAAGGCTTGTGCTAAGTAGTTTTCTGGTTCCTGTTTAACAACGGCTTCAAAGATGCCGGAGGCTTCTTTGATTTCCAATTTGTTAAGGGCTATATAGCCCAGCCCTATCCGGGGGGCTGTACTATCAGGCCGCAATACTTGAGCTCCCTCAAATAAGCGCCTAGCACTTAATTCATCGAGTTGCTTAACTGCCACAAATCCCGCTTCTATCAATAATGCGAAATCGTGTCTAAAATCCTCGAGCTTATCTTCTTCGCTCATAGAGTCAATCCCCTTGGAAAGATGAGAATTTCTTTGTCCTTCGCAAACGCATTTGGCAGTCATGGAATGCCAGCTCTACTTTAGCCTTTGGCAATCATGAAGCGACAGCCTCTCTCATCGTATCTGTTCCAGGTCAGCGCGGACTATACTTCGGCGGTCTCTGCAAAGCTGTAGGCGATGCAGAGACTTTCGCCGCCGATTAGCCTTTGACGTTCCTAGCCATAGACACAATGGCAGAGTTTGCAGCGTTCACAATCGCGGTTGACATTTCAGACATCTGCGAGAGGTGGTTCATCAGCATTTGCATGTCAAACATGTCTGCGATGCTGATGGCACTTCGGCGCTGTTGAATTGCGGTCAACTTAGCTTTCGCGCTAACTGTAGAGTTGTTTACGATAGTTACTAAAGCGCTCATACTAAACGCTTGTTCATTAGTTGCCATAAGGTCCTCCTAGGGTCCCTGGATATATTATGACCTTTTCACTCATTGGAGAGGTCGAAAAGTCCGTTAACCTGTCAGGTCAGGTAATGCCCATTTTTTATTCTATACCTTGGTTCCAAATCTTGCTACTACTTTTAATAAAGCTGCATAGCCATGAAGTAGATATCCAAAGTTATTAAATTCTTCAGTTGATAGTCCGACTCTCAGTAAGCCTTTTATTTGAAGCATCCTAGCCTGTATGCGTTGCTGGACTTCCTTACGCTTGTTAGCGTGAGCTAGGTCTTTTTCAAGGTCAAATACCGCTTGATCGCCGTCTTTTGCTTTGCCTTTGCTGCCTAGTCCAAACATGATCACCTCATTTCATTCAATATGATCTCAAACGGACCTACTTTTCCTATAACTACATTTTAACATAAGTTACTTATTATATTCAATCTTATACTTGATACCTTCTCGTTCCAAAGATATCACATCACGTTTAATTTCTGTAATCGTCATGCCATCCAAGACATCACCAGGACCGAGTATGCGTCCATTAATGACAATATTCACTGTTTTACCACCACGATTTGAGGATCCTGTGACCTTATAGGTATCGGTAAGATCGACGAGGGAACTCTCGACTTCTAATTCGGTTACGTAGTTTTTAACAGTGCGAACGGCGGCATCTTTCTTAAAGTTGGCAATAACTTTCTCCAGAATGGGTCCTTTGCCGGCGGTGATGGTACCGGACAAGGTGAGTTCACCATTGGTCATTTGCACGGCGACATCTTTAAAACCCTGTTCTTGCAGGAGAGCTCGAATACTTGCGATTTCGTCCTCTTCAACAAAAACGCGTTTTTCTAATAGATCGAGAAAGCGGAAGTTTTGAGCGATATAGTCGAAGAGTTTTTCTGCTTGTTCTCGCGTTGTCAGGTAGCCATTAAGGACAAAGCGCCCCGGCGAGGGAGCGGTCATGTTAACACCACGCCACAAGGGATTTCGGCCAATCTGCTGATTGATATCTTGAAGAATGCCTTCATCGATGATTAGGTTAGTATCGTCCTTGTTACGGACAAATGGCAAGGTGTCGAGGTTGTAGAGTAGCTGGGCTTTGTCGGTGGACTTTAGCACATGACCGATGAGCAGTAGGTTGCCATTTGACTCATTGAAGGAATACTTCACTGTTGGATAGACCATCATAATTTTGTCCAGTTCCGCATTATAATCGACATGCGGTACCACGACTTCAGAGGTGCGGAAAAGGGAGGTCGTCCCCATCCCTACTATGGCAAAGAGGGCAATGACGAGGATGAGGAGGCCAAGTTTACCTGTAAAGTTACCGCTCTTGGCACGTCGTGGAGCTGGTGCGACAATGACCTTTTCAACCTTAGGCCTAGGTTTGGAGGTTGTTTTTCTATTGTCTTCTTCCTTGAGGGTTTTGACAATTGAGGGCAATAGAGGGGTAATGATCGTCGAACGGTCAGCCTCACGATCGAAAATGATAAAGCGTGTTGTTCCTAAAGCTATCATGCTGTTAGACGCCAAATCCGCTTTGCCCTTGATCTTCTTATCGTCGACATAGACACCGTTGCGGCTTTTTAGATCTTGCAGGACGACCCGATTATCGGCGCTGATGCTCAGCTTCGCATGTTGACGAGAAACGGTGCCGTCGTGAAAAACGATATCACATGCCGCTGGGTTGGTTCCTATCGTATAGGTGTGGCCTGGCTCCATGGAGAACTCGGCGCCGTGGTTAGGCCCACCGATGACCTTCAGCATCCATCGTCCAGTGCTAGAGACATTAAAATCGATTTCAGCGAGCATTTTATCAGCTGGACTTTCCCCTTCTTCGAAGAGGGTATCGCTGGATTCTTCGGCTTCGTCACCTTCGTCTCCATTGACATCAGCGGCTTTGGACGCACTAGATCCCATCTGATGGCCGCCAATTTCCGTATAATAGCGAAACATCCCGCTACCGATTTTGACGGTGTCGCCATGATTGAGGACGCGAGAGCCGATGATCACTTCATCGTTGACTAATGCGGGATTTGTTGTGCTGAGGTTTTCGACCGCGATGCCTTCGGGAAGTTTCCGTGCTACAAGGTGTTCTCGCGAGACCTCTGGATCTTCCACCAGAAGTTGGCAAGTGTCGGGGTCGCGACCGATGAGCCACTCATCTCCTTCATCGAAGGAGAGAACTAAGCCCTCTAAAGTACCCTCTTCAGCTATTAATTTTGCTGTCATATTTCATTTACCACACAGAGATTCCAAAACATGGGGCCTCGACTATATTCTAGCACCTATTTTAATGGCAGAATATTCAGGTCGTGTTAGGATTAAGGGCCTCACTGCGCCAAAAGTCTATCGCGTTCATGAAGTCTTCTAGGATCTCTTTAAACTGCTCATAGTCAATATTGTATTCTATTTCTTTTGATAGGGTCAAGGTATTACCATCATCGGTAAGACCTAAAACAGCCCCTTCTGTGCCTTGACCGAACAGGTTAGCAAGCAACATCTGGGTATGAAAGCTATCGGTGCCTTGCTTAGGACAAGGTGCAATTGCACAAGAAAGGCTGATGGTTGGGTTAAGATCGGTAACGAGAAAGGATACCTCTGGTTCCATTTGCACCACATAGGCACCCTGATCATTCTGAGGGTAGGGCCCGGTAAAGCCAATTTCTTTGCCAAATAGCTCCATCAATTGTGCGAGTTTCATAGTCTTACTCCCTCGTTATCGTTACTTAATGCAAGTCGTGGGCCAACTCCTCTCTTCCTGAAACCTCACAATCGTCTCTCGGCGCACAGCGCTTTTGAGTACGGTCGCTTGCGACCGCTTTGCCTTCCTTGCGACGGTCGTGCTAAACGGCATTGTACGGATTCGGTTAGGCTGCATGTACTAACTATTTTGCCTTTAGCGAATGATCGTGATGCCATTTCACGCGACCGTCACAAGAAACGAAAAGCGGTTGCAAGCGACCGCACTCACTCCAAAGCGCGCCGAGCAAGGATTGTGAACGCAAAGAGTGCAGTGATGGCTAGCTGCACTCCCAAATTAGTTTTAATCTCAGTTTGGCCGAAAGCTAATAGCTTGGCCTTGCGTTTGGATATACTGATTCTGGGCCTGAATGAGGTCGTTGATTGCTGATTTGGATGCGTCGGAACCCTTGATCATTTGATCTTCAGACTTGCTGTTGATGTCCTGAACTGCTTGTACTTCCTGATTTTGTGCTTCCGCTTGTGAAGAGGCCAAACCCGTAACTGCTTGTCCTAAACTTCCACCTGTTTGTGAAACTCCTTGGAGTACCTGTAGCTGCGTATCTCGCTCTGCTTTGTGTCTTTGATGCTCGGCCTTTATTTCAGCCTTGGCCTTTGTCATGACTTTTGCCCTATCAACTTTATGTTGTTGTATTTGAGATTCGTACTCCAATGTTTTAGTTTTTTTCTCTGTTACTGATACTTCTACATGGCCGTCGCCCAAATCCGTAATTTGCTTCTGAATCGACTCGATTGCCTTGTCGTGTTGAGCTATCTGTTCTTTTTGCGGGCCTTCGGGACCGCCTTGACTGAGTTTTTTGAGTTCGCTTTCTTCTTGGACCGAATCTTTGTGATCTTTCGCCAGTGCTGCTGCGCCGCCCCCGGCTGATCCTGCGCTAGCAGCTGCTTGCGCCAGGTCTCCGGCAGCTTTATCCATACCAGCTTGCTCTGTTAGGCCTGCTTGAGTTTTAGCGTTGGCCTCCGTCGCCTCCAGCTCCTTGTTAGCAGCCACGTCCTGTTGACGTTCAGCCTGCTCTTGCGCAGCAACTGCTTTGTCTGTATTAACCACTTTTGCGACTACATTAGGGTTCGCAAACCACGAAGCGGCGGATGTGCTGTCATTTGTAGGCGCTTGTAGACTAGGTCTACCTGCCGCTGGAGCTGCAGAGACTCCACTAGCCCCTCTTGCACTGACCATCTGATCTTGAGCCTGAGGAGCCTGAACCCCTTGAGTTGCCGTCGTCGCTTGAGCAGCTTGTGCAGATTGAGCAGATTCAGCAGCCTGTTGTTGTTGCTGCTGCTGAAGTAGCTGTTCATAACTCGATCCTGAGCTATCAATATTTCCCATAATCTAATTCTCCCATTTAACTTAACAGTAATAACAACTTACATTAAAATTAACAATACTACGCTGGAAATGTTTGACTTAATATTTTTTCCATATTATTTATAATATTGCTAAACATTTGACCGTATGATTGGACGAGATCGTCGATTGCTTTAGTACTTGAATCGCGGAGCTTGCGGTCCTTGTCAAACAGGTCTATATTAGCGGAGTATAGTACGGTTTGGGCGTCTAAATCAGCTTTTTGCATGTCCAGTTTAGCGAGTTCTAGATGTCCAATAGAGCTCACAGCATCTGTGGTAGCCTCAACAGCGGTCTGTAAGTTTTTCATCATGTTCATCAGGGCAGCAGTAGATTCTTCACCTGCCGATGCCATTTCTTGTGCAACGTCGCTCATACCTTTCAGACCTCCGCCGGCAGCGATACCGATCACCATCATGGTCAGCATTTGCATGATCATGGCGATCATTTTAGCGGCTTTGGGATCAAAGCCCATCTTTTCTAGAATAGGTAGCATGCCTTGTTCGATGCAATTATTGCTGTTCCCCATGACATCTTGGGCAGCGCTTCCAGCCTCCATATTGGCTACTAGTTTTTGGAGGGATGTAGCCCCACCTTTGTCCTCTCCTGCTTTGGCACCTTCTTCAGCTCCTTTAGCACCTGCTGCGATGGAGTCTTGTGCAGTAGTAGCATCCACCTCTGCCTCATCAGCGGCCATTCCACCGGCTTCTTCTAAAACAGCCCCTCTGGTCACTACGGCTAATGCAATGGTTATAACAATCATAGTCACCATAGTCAGGACAGCAGCTTCATTACTGGACAGACCCATATGCTGGAATACGCTCGTGACTGCACTCATGAGCTTACTCATCAGTTCATTGATGATATTGGTACAAGAAGACAGGAGTGCGATGACGAGCATAACGACTGCCAATAAGATAGCCAGAACACCTCCGGTTGCAATAGCGAGTACCAAGCAAACGACAGCAGCTAAAGGACCCAGAATTTTCATGACCGTATTAATAACACCCATGACTTTCTGAATTTCCTCGGCTTTTTGAAGAGACTTCATCGCCGCTGCCATTTTGGCATCCATATCATCCTTTTCGGCCATGACCTGCTTTGCACCTCTTGCAGTATCTGCTGCGCTCATTGATCCAAGGATTTGTTGAATTTGGGTAATGACAGAGGTAATGCATTTTAGGTAGTCAGCCAAGGTCGTTTGGGCAGACCCCGGCGGCAGTTCCTTAAGATGTGTATGAGCTACTGCGACTTGATTTTTGAGAGCTTGAACCGAGTTGACTTGCATCTGTTTATTTATCTGATCGGGTGACATTGAGGTTACATCTATAGCGGCAGGCATGACTCCATTAACCGGCTCCGGCTTACCCATAGGAACAGCCCCTCCTGCAGCTCCTGTAGCAGCAAGACCTGCGCCTGATGGTGGAGTGACGGTACCAAATCCTCCTTGTTGGAGTTTGGCGTTAATCGCAGCGAATTGCTGAGGACTGACAGCTCCAGGTGTTTGAGCCAGACTCTTGAGCATTTGCGCATCCTGCGGCGTTAGAGAGGCTTTACCCATAAGTGTCTGTAGCTGTGCGGAGGGCTGACCTCCACCTTGAAGGCTTTGAGCTACTTGGCTTTGCAGGCCCGCCGGGACATTGCTCATTTGGGCATTACCTTGATTAATTTGTTTTGCCCAAGTGGCAACGGTAGCGGCTTTATTCAGTGTTGACTCCAAGCCGGTAAGCTGTGGATTTCGTTGAGCTAGTGGCTTAGCCATATCCTTAAGAAGTGAACTGCGTAAACCTGCAGGCAATTGGTTCACCATACTCATGAATTCAGCTTGTTGCTGATTGCTCGTATTGGCAGGTGCCTGACTAGCTCCAGCAGGTGGAGGTGGCAGTTGCACAGTTGGAGATAATGTCGGTTTGTTAGCTGGCGCCTGGTACGTAGTCGTTTGAGGAGCTTGAAGCTGGGATCTAAATTCAAGGACATCTTGAGCAGGAGCAGGATTGGCTTGTTGCGTTGCTGTGGTAGCGTTTGTGCCAGTTGTTTGATCAGGACCATTCACACCTCCCAAAAGCGCACTGAAATCATTAATGTTGGCTCCGCCGCCGCCTATTGGTGAGCTGCACATAAATTTTCCTCCTTACCCATTCCCATTTATTTCTTTTTAATGCCTGGTGGCGCAACCTTTATGGTAGGTGGTTTTGGCGCCATCGATGGTGCTGAAGATTTCGTCAGTGGTGCTGCTGATATCGTCGGTGGTGGTCCTGAAGATACGTTTGGAGCAGCTGATGTGTTTGCTTGTTCTTGCAAAGCATTGATTGTGATTTGACATCGGTCTTTGATCATAGCGTACTGTGCTTGATCACCACATAGCTGCATGGCAATTTGTAGCTCAGCGATAGCTGGAGAGGTCATGTCCATCTTGAGGTAGCAATCTGATGCATGATAGTGAGGGACTGGGCTTTCTGGATCGAGTACACCGATGTATCCATAAATTGTGAGGGCACCATCATACTCTTCTACCATGTGATAGGAGGCTGCTAGGCCAATATAGAACTTTACCTCCGCGGGGTGAAGCAACACAAGCGCATGAAAGGCTTTCGCTGATTCTATATATTGCGCTGTGTTATAAAGGTGTACAGCTTGCATATAGGTTGCTTCGACAATCTTATGGTCCATGCCCATAGCGTCCATGGGGAACATCTGCTTATTCAGCATGTTATCCACAACCGCATTAACAGCAGGCTCTAGCTCTTTTGAAGTTTCATCAGCCACCATTTTGAGGGCTTCATCCAATTCTTTGGGATCGACCATGTGCTTTTCCTCCTCCTAATTCCTATTCCTTGTTTCCTATGCGAGAACGCTGACGTTTGGTGTCACTTGCCTACGTTCCTGCCTCAACAGGGTTTGTAGCAGTGCGAAAAACGCGGCAAGTTGTATCAGTTCTTCACAACCCTGTTTCAAATCCTTTGCACGTATTCCAAGAATCTCTAGGGCGGATTCTCTTGAGTTAAGTAACTCGGAGATACGTTGGCCTTCAAAGGCTATCTCGGACAGCCTAAGGCCATTTAAGGCCTTTGCTATTTCAGGCTTGATCTCTCCAAGGTCGATGAGATGCTGTAGCTGCACAGCATGTGCTTGCAAGGTCCCTGTTATTAGGTTGCCAAAGAGGACTGCGCTAGCATCTCCTACTTTTTCAAATAAATAACTTCCACTGAGTACCGCTGAGAGCAAGATGACCAATTGCACACAGAGAGCTTCAACATCAAAAGATCTCTGCTCTGAGGGGCCAGTAATATTTTTCAATAGCTTTTGCGTTACATGAAAGGCAATTTTGGTCATCATTGTAACCGTTGAAGCTAGCCTGACGACGGACTCTCTTGATATTTGGTCTAAGCGCTTTTCGCCTTCTATAGGCTCTTCCTCTTCAGCTTGCAGCCCCGATGTTTCTAAGGCTCCAAAAATGTGCTCTGCAGTGTCGCTTGAATAGGCAGCTAGCACTGGCAAGGTGTCCTCTAAGGCGCTTACCATCATCACTGGACCGATACACAGCAACACCATCTGCAGGATCTGGACGACCCCTGGAGAGAGGCCCATAAATTGAAATCCCTCCGACAATTTATTGGAAATGCCCATCAAGGCTTTACCAACAACTGTAGAGGAACTAAGTAAGCATCCATGTAACAACGCAGAGCCCTCCGTGCATAGGGCTGATAACGAACAGCTGCTACGTAGTAGTTGACAACCGATCACAGCAAGGTTCAAAGATGCTATGGCAAATGCAACGGCACCTTGCGACGGGCCCCCAGAACTATACCTTTGAGCGATCTCCAGCAATCTGCGTTGCTCTTGAATCAGCGAAGGATCAATTTTTTTTAAACCTGTAGCAACCTTCTTGGCTTTTTCAAAGTCCAGGAAGTTGCGAACATTAACAAAAGCTTTGGATTGTCTTATCATTCGGGAGATTAATCGCGGGAAGTCCTTTAATAGTTCGCGAGCGGGATCCTGAGTCTCTAAAGAGGATAGATAGAGTTTTAAAACACCCAGCTGATATTCCAGCATAAACACCGTATTAGCCTGTATCTGCTTGGTCACTTCGCTAGCCGTTTGTTCATAAGGATCAACTTTACCGATGGGAACATAGTGAGTTTCTGGGATTATCGTCCCTTCTGGTAGGAAATTTTCTTCTTCTTCCAGAGAGAAGATGCCTTGTCGTTCGCGGCGCTCTTCCTCATCATCACCTTCTTCTTTATCCCCTCTGCGGAAGCGATTAAGGATTGACCGCGCCCAAAGCTTGACCTTCACATGCTCATGAAGGCTTTTTTCGAAACCATTGAGTTCAGGGTCCTGCAATTTTTTTGGCAACCCCATATTTTTCAGCAATAGTACGCGCAGCTTGGGAGGCAGCATTTCGACAAAGCGCATAAACTCCTTCTGCATATCATCAAGAGAATTCTTAGTGGTCTCCAGGGAGCCACTAGAACGCAATTTAATGAATGCTGGCACTACCGGCGCATCAGCCTTAGCAGCATACAACTTCACTTCTCCCGAGAACTTAGCAATTGTCAAAACTAAGGTATCAGGAAGCAGATTGAGCTTTTCGCGTACAGCGTTTGCAGCACCGGCAAGTTGGTTTTGGTCAGTTACATCTTGGTAATCGGCGTATGTTGGACCATCGACACCACCACCAACTCCTGGCATGGTTCCGGGCATCCAAAACCTCCCAATTCTTGTTTTTTTAACCTTTACTCTTCTTCTCAACGGCTTTCTCTGATAATGCTTCTTCCGCCTCAGCGCGTTTGATGTCAGCCACTTGCTTAACTAGGGCGGCGATGGTAACAATAATTCTGTTCTTCAGAGCTGTGTACTGTGGTAATTCGCCACACTTAGTTAATGCCTTCTGCATCTGTTCTAGGGCATCCTCTTGCATTTCAATCCGGATATAGCAGTCCGCTGAGTGGTAGTTTGGCATAGGATCCTTAGGGTTAAGGACCTCAACAACCATATACATCATGAGGGCATTGTCATACTGTCCGAGCAGATGATGGCATGCAGCTAAACCTAGAACATACTTAGGTTCTAGGGCATTAAGCATGATTAATAGACGAAATAATTGTGCAGCATTGTGGTACTTTCCCACATTGTAAGTGCGATAGGCATGGGCATATATGCCCTCCATGACATCATCCGGTATGCCAATTGCATCCTTAGGCAACATGTCTTTTTCAAATATATCACTCACGATCTTATCCATTTCCTCCTTCGTTGGCGGCCCATTTAGCTCTGCAGCTTCTTTCTTAACTCCCTTTGATTCAACCATGAGTGCTCCCTCCTTAAAATAGTGTTAACTAGTTTCTATTCGTCATTACTAGCTTTAGTCTCAACATCATCGAAATTTCCTTTTCAAATTGCGTGCCAACTACTTATGCCGGGAATATCGAGGAGAGAATCGTGTTCATCTCTTGCAAAATAGAATCACACAAACTTGATTGTTGGTTCACAGACTGATTAAGTTGGTTAAGGTTGGACTGAACTGTCTGCGCTTGGTCGCCTAGCAGATCTCGGTAGGATTGTAAGTTTTGCGTCAGCGTTTGGTTCTTTGGGTTCAACTCCTGCCTGGCTTCTGCAGAGGTACTATCTGTGCCACCAAATGGACTGCCATCCCCCGCTGTGAATACCGGAATCTGTGCCATCAAGTTTGTGTAGGCCTCTTGGTAGTTAGTCAAAAAGTTCAGCTGGCCCGATGCAACTGTCGAGAGTGTTTCTAAATTAGCAATGACCTGTACACATAAATTAAATACCTTCCAGATTACGGTTAATTGATCAGAATCGGTAAGCGCTGCTGAGCTATCTCCTAATAATGGAGTTAAATAAGCAGTTTGCACCAACGTATACCACTGCGAGAGGAAGTGGCTGGGTATAAAGTAATTAAAGTTCGGATCATTAATCTCTTGCTGGACTAGCTGGTTACGCAAAGCAATGAATTGCGCTTCTGTGCCATTGGGGAAGAAAGCCTGATAAATCTGCTGAAAAGTCGACACATTCGCTGTAGGACCTGTCGCATACTGAGTTAAGTTCGTGGCAGTCACCGTCATCCATGTATGCCACTGCTGAATGAAATAACTCGTTGGTCCCGCCGCACCATCGGTCGGACCAGGTGTTCCGTCTGCATTCGTATCTACCTGAAATTGAAAGTTGTATAGAAATGAGGAAAAAGCGTCCTGAAACTGTGTCGTAAGTTGGCTAGTAGGAATACCAGTGTAATCTCCTCCGCCTCCGGATATCCCTCCTGTAATCTGCAAAATCTGAGCGAATTCGGTTTCAAAACCATTCATGATTGCGGTGGCGTTTGTGCTTCCGGATGCCTGTTCTACGGCTGTAACAAACTGCTGGTAAGTACGTGGAAATACTTTTCGCGTAGCTGGATCGCCATTATCCATATCCCAGCTAGCCAGTAGATTATCAAAGTTTGTTGTTGAGCCAAATTGACTGGTGATTCCTGCCTCTGCCGCTGTTAATCCTGAGGGATCAGCGCTGTAATTTGTGTCAGCAAGAATACTAAAAAAGGGATCTGTAGGTTTAACGGGGGGAGCAGTATTAGGAATAGCGCTTGTCATGGATTTATATCCTCCAAACTCTGCTAAAGACAGACGATAGAATCAATATTACCGATAGGTGTTAACTGCCTCTCGCTTAATTATTATTTTATAATATAGTTTAATAATTTAATATACCTTTTATAATTTATTATTACCCTTGACCCATATCTTGAGCCATAGTAGCTAATATTTGGTTAATCTGAGTCATTATAGCTCCAGCAGACTGATAAAACTCTTGAAAGATGAACATATACTGTTGAAATTGTTCTTTTTGCGTATCATTTAAGTTTGTGGCGGCTGCAACTGCAGCAGTAAAGGTTTGCCCAATTTTACCAGCCAAAGCAACAGCGCTAGGCGAGTCTTGGGGTAAATGCTGGTTCATGTTATCGATTATCCATGCTTCTAGGCCGGAAAGGGTGATATCACTGGGACTGGTGGCTCCTATAGGCAGGTAGGTTGTCATATCGCTGAGGACACCAGAGACTTCTGCTTGAAGACTATTGGGAGTATAAACAGCCTGACCGGTAGAACCAATGGTAGGCGGACTGATTTTATCCAATTGCGTTAGTTCAGCAGCTAGCTGGGCACGGTCTGTGGCTACTTGGGCGATGACGTCCTGTGGGTTTTGGGTACCAAAAGCTACATATATATTAATCGGGTTTCCAAATGCGGATTGGGCAGCCGTATTATAAGCCGTCTCAGCAGCACTTACACCTGTAGGTAATGCACTTAAACTGACACCACTTTTGTTTTCTGGAGCGACTAAGTTACGGACACTTTGTAAGCTGGTTAGCGTCACCGTAATCGCTTGCGTTGTACTCATAGCAGCCTCAAGAGCCGTCAATTGGGTCGCTAGCACATTGTTAGCTGTAGCGACATATTCCGTCTCGATAAGCGCCTGCAAAGAGCGGTTGGTGTCTACCGCTTGAGCTGCACGTTGGACAACAACGCTAACCCCATTAACTCCTAGATCTTGCCATTTTTGCAGTTGTGTGAGCGTTATCGCACTTCCTGGGGTGATCCCTGCAGCCATCATCGATCGCATAAGCAAGTCTGTCTGCCTTGCCATGTCTGTAGTCATGTAGTAAGTTTGCGTCGTGGGCACACCAGCATAATTATTATGGGTTGCTGGAAGCCCTGAAGCCGCCAAATTTTGCAGATTGATGATGGCCTGGCTGACGGTGTTTGCATCAGCGGCGGTGAGCGTGCCAGGCGCCTGATCTAAAATATTCTGTAGAATAGCAACCTGATTTTGATAATCCGTAACAACGACTTGGTCTGTCTCGGTTAGTGCGGTAGGGACGGTACCCACACCAGCCACCATCATAGGCATATCCATAATCTCTTTCCTCCGCCTTTGAGCTATATCGGAAGGATTCCATTAAGGGTATCGTTTCAGTAGGTCAGTAGTAAAGACGCAGTATCAATTGTGTTTGAATGTGTACAAACCCTTATTTCTCAATACCATTATAGTACAAATTTATATAAAATTCAACTTTGTGCTTTACTAACATGTTGTGCAATCTAGCTTCGTTAAGCTAAATCAATATCTGTTTTTCCACGTTTAAAGGCTGTTCCGCGATGTCCTTCATACATCAAACCGACCAGCATTTGGCCTGGGTCAATCACCTCACGGAAAAATGCATCTAAGTTTTGCACATCCTGATGAGCCCTACTCGTGTTAAAGTTGTCGGCCACCATTTGCCCAGCCTTGCTGGCGTCTAAGTTATTCAAAGCCTGAGCACTATCTGCTAACGAAGTCACAGCAGGAAGCGCTGTAGCTTCTTCACTAGGACGTTGAATGATTTCACCTTCACCAAAGCTCGGCGAGAATCCAAAAAGTCGCACAATCGTTTGATCTGTTAAATTCTCTGCATTAGCCGGCCCAGCTGAAGAAATGAGATTTTGTAAAAGATCACTACGTGTTGCACCGGCTATGGCGAACAAGGAAACCTGACCAGTGAGCTGCTGGACGAGAGCGGAAGAGACGTTGGATCCCAGCGTGGAAGCGAGGCTTTGTTGAATAATTTGCTGTAGGGCTGCAGGCGTCGCAGGGGTGGGTTCGGTTGTCACATTGGTCGCTATTTGATTGGCTAGATCATTGACTTGGGTGGGACTCACTCCTGGAGCATTGACGATCTGGTTAGCAAGGTACTGGCTAAGTAAGCTAGAAACCTCCTGAGAACCAAATGCAGCCTTTAGATTATCTAAACTCGTCACCACAACACCAAAGCGAGAATTGGCATTTTGCGGGGTTCCTGAGATCACTGCTGCATCCATCACATTCAATAGGCCGGGGGTTTGCGTTTCATGCACTAAAGAACCCAGACCAAGCTTAAGTAAGGCTGTTGAGGTGATTGCTTGTAAACCCGATTGTAAATTTTGCTTGTCAGTATCATTGAGGCTTTGCAACTGCGTGGTTGTGTTAATGATCGTCGAGATTGGCTGTTGTAGAGCATTTCCGCGTAATAATCCCAGAATCGCCGCAGTGGTCCCAAGCGAACTCGCCGCACGACCCGCACCCGATTGATTCTCAATTTGGGAAAGATCAGATCCCAGAAATGTTTGCACAGCTGGTAGAGATCCAGCTACAGAACTGCGTATGAATAATGTAGATACGAGTGCTGTCAATCGTTCCTGAAGTGGAGCTGGGACAGTAGTATTGTCGAACATTTGTTTTACAACCCCTTCTCCCAGAATACTGTCCATCTCCGCATTGTCTAAACCCATAGCCAATACACTAGTTGATACCCCACCAACTCCGCTTCCCCCAGTAGATATAGAGTTTGTTTCGTCACGATTGATATAGGCACGAGGTCGAGTAATATCTTGAGTACCAGCATTAGGCTTGATCGTTGTTGGTAGAGGATTACTTTGATCTAAAATTTGGTTAAACAGTCTTTGAATTGTTGTAAGATAGACTAAAGCTGGTAATTGCGAAGGCAAAAAGGAAGGAACTAAATAATTTTTGTAGAAATTTAACGCACTTGGAAGAATGTAGACCGGAATCAATGGTGGTGTGGGAGCGGTAGATACTACAGGAACAGGACCTGTCACAGGGACCAATGGTAGCGTTGAGAGGGTGCCTACGGTAGGAATTGGAGCCATATCAGGCGTTGGAGGTTGTGGTGGTAACGGTGTCTGTGTGGGATTTGCCGCGTTTTGAGCAGCAATATCATTATTAGTTTGCACCAAGGTTGTCGCATTATAGTTATCTACTTGAGCATTATAGGTGGTAATAGATACATTGCTTGTGTTAACAGAATTGTTGTATGTATTGGCTGCATTATTGTAGTTTGTTACAGCAAGATTGTATACATTAATCGCCGCATCCTCAGCTGCCGGACTGGAAAAACCCGCCGTCTCCTCGTTATTAAAAGTACTCGCAGCTGAATTATACTGGCCTACTGCATTATTATAAGTGGTTGCGCTCGTCTGAGTATGAGAAATACTTGTATTTGTACTAGTAGCATATGTATTCAGATTCGTAGTGGCTGGATCCGTTGCCGCTGTATTGACCTGGCTCGCCTGAAACTCACCATAAAGAGCGTTATACTCCTGAATTAATGAGTCCATTTGGTCTAGTCCATCACTAGCAAAACGATTTGCCAGCGTGGAGTCCGTAAATTCTATATTATAGAGCGTTTGGTCAAGGTCCAAGTGTGCTGACGATTGGACTTCAAGGTAAGAGCTTATGCTAATGTCATTGTCTGATTTTGCTGTAAGGATATTATCCAGGGCACCTGAAAGATTCAGATGCTGTTCAGCAAGCAGCTCAGTCTGCGTAAGGGGTGTTGAAGCATTTGGAGCTAATGGGGAAACCATAATCGACTCCTTCACTCACAAAACTTGTTTTTCCATTTGACGCTTACCAATCAGCTATGCGAACAAAGTGCCAATGCAACGCGTCGTCTATCTCTTGATTAATGTGAGTTGGTATTCTTCCTACATCCATTATAGCATAATTTTATTTTAATTTTAATTCAATAATTGCGTGGACTGAATTATTTAATAATAGAAAATGATGTTTTTGTAAACAATTGAACGGATTTTTTCGTTACCCGGGAAAGGACCCTGAGAGGTAATTGCAAAATTATTTGAGCCCTTAAGGATCGATTCTTAGGAAAAAAGGTTACCTTTTTTTTGCGAGAAGGCGATTCTGGGCCTTGTTCACCTTTACGGTCAGAATTTCGGTCGGACGAAAAAGGTCGGATGTCGTGGTTTGTGACGAGGGCATAGCGCCAGCTATGTCCGAGGAGCAAAACGCGACAGACGATCCTTTTGCAGTCGACCGAAAACTGACCGCAAAGGTGAATAAGGCCGCATATACCATGGCGATGCCACATAGGCCTCAACCTAACAGGTCTTTTGAGCTTATATCTCAATGACTTAGGACTTCACAATCGTATCTCGGCGCGCAGCGCTTTGGAGTGCGGTCGCTTGCGACCGCTTTTCGTTCCTTGGGACGGCAATGCTAAACGGCATTGTATGGATTCGTCGAAGGCTGCATGTACTAACTATTTTACCCTTAGGGAATTATAGTGATGCCGTTGCACACGACCGTCGCAAGGAACCCAAAGCGGTCGCAAGCGACCGCACTCCAAAGCGCTGCGCGCCGAGATACGATTGTTAGGCTTAGGTTGAGGCCTATGTGGCGATGCCATGGCCTGTTGCAATATCGACCCTTCGGGCCTGGGAAGGGAATGACTCTCTCTTCACCGGCATCCGATTTTCAGGAAATTGACTTCGGAGAATCGAACTTCTGCAATTACCTCATGAGGACTTTAGGAATTTTTACCGCCGAGGTGCGGAGACACACCAAGATAGGAGAGAGAAGATTCGGAGAGAATGTGCCGTTTGTGGGGCCTTGGGTAAAATTCTGTCTAAGGGCTCGACAGGATCGTATTCATATGGAAACCCTTAGACTGGATTTTGTACAGCGCCAGCAGTAACTGGACATTCATTCCGCATCCTCTCTCTCCTATCTGCTATGTGAGGTGTCTCTGCGCCTCGGCGGTGAAAATCCTAAAAAGCCCCACGAACGCCTCGCTCTACTCATCTTGCAAGACATGAAATACATTCTCGGCAATAAATCCCCGCGCATCAGTTCCGGCGATGCGATCAATATACTCTAAGAGTCCCTCACGTTTGGCAATGGACATCTGCTCAATAGGATGCGACTCCATAGAATGAGAACCTTTTGGCAACCAAAGCTCATCAGAAAGGGTGGTCACTGCCTGTTGAATATCCTTCAAGGAACTTAAAACTGCGACAGCAAATTGACCTTTTTCACTGCTTAGCTCTTGGGATGATGCCCTGTTGCACCAGTCTTGGATTGTTGCTGCATGTTGTCGCAAAAACTGCAGATGACCCTCTAGAACTTTATAAGCCATGTTTTCACGCTCATCGACATGGGCAAGGCTCGATTGACCCTTCACATGCAGCTCCTGCACTTCTGTCAGAGCTGATGCATCTAATAGGCCCTGCTGGATGATATCTGGCAGGAATGTATCTTGGTAAGTATTGAGCAATTCCTGCAGTGCGTATTCATTTATTGCATCGGAAAGATAGCTTTCAAATAGAGCTTGCTGCTGGATCAAATCGCCCTTTAACAGATGACTAATTTGCTCGTCGGGATAAGTTGAGACCCGTGCGAGCATGGTCGCGAATTGATCCGTGAGGAGAGCTTTGATTTCTTCATGGGCGGTATGGAAAGCGTTCTCCATGGCTTTTGTCGCATCCGATTTCTCCGGAGCTATGACCATAACTGATTCACCGATCTTATTGTTCCATACTGAAATAAGACCCAATAAATTGCTGACAATTTCGGCACCAAGGCGCCATTCCGTCCAGCCGAAGGACGCCGCTACCGCTAAGACCACCAGAGAGAAAGAAGTCGCTATACCCAGTTTATCCAGCTTAGGAGCTTTCAAGTGATCCCACAGCGAAATGACAGCGACAATGCCACAGGCCTGTTTAGCACGTATTGACGTAAGCGCTAGCCTTGACATTAGGCCTGGCGTGAGAAACGTCGTAACTGATGGAGAAACCATGCCATATTTTGCCAAGGCAAGAATCATTTTTGGAGGCTTTACAAGAACATCGGTAAGTTTTTTGCAGTTGATGATGAAATCTGAAATTGAGGAAGAGCTATCCGTAAAAGAGCTGCCAATTTTATTGAGAAGCTGGTTGGGATTAACAGAAAGAAGACTTACACAGCGAACTGCTAACACCATGGCTTTGACGCTTTCATAAGCCTCTGACATATTCGCCAAGCCAGCAGCGGCTCGTAAGACCTTCAATCCATATGTCAAACCCTTGATCCCTTCTGGATCAAGCTGGATATCCCCTGAATGAATGATGCCAACCAGGGCCGTGGAATCCACCCCATGAAATGCTTGCTCAGGCACTGCCTCCATAATAAACTTCCATAAGTTATATAAAGGTTATAGTGAATGAATATTTCTTAATTACATTACATATTATACAATAAATGTAATTAAATAGAAAGCACACAAAGATGTTTATGCATATTTTTATTGAAATAAAATCAACAAAATGCATTATTTAAAACGAACTATAATTGTGAAATGCTTTACTGTGGCGAATAAAATGGTGAAAACAAAACTTACTTGACCTGCCATGCGAAGGGAATCACTTCGCTAAGAGAAGCTGCTTTCAGACGCAACATCATCAGGCGATCAAACCCCACAGCAACCCCACAGCAATCGGGTAATCCTGTCTCCAGAGCGTCCAAGAAAGCCTCATCGATGGGTAGCGCACGCTTGCCCATGGATTTTCTCTGGATATTATCTGCCTCGAAGCGTCTGCGTTGCTCTTTACCATCCGACAGTTCATGATAGCCGTTGGCCAATTCAACACCCTTATAATAGACTTCAAAGCGCTCTGCAACCTTCTCATCTCCCCTTGGTTGCGTTCTAGCTAGTGCAGCCTGTGTTGAGGGATAATAAGCCAAGGCACAAAGTCCGTCGGCCCCCAGATGCGGCTCAACATCAATACCGAGGATATAGTTTAGAAGGCTATCGCGCTCTTCATCACTGGCGTCAGTTCCTCGTAGACGTAGATATGCACGTAAAGACTCATCAGAAGCTGTTACATAATCGATATTAGCATAGCGCTGGAGGGCTTCCCGATAGCTGATTGTTGTGCTGGGAAGGTTACCTAAAAACAGCCTAATAAAATCGAGCGTTTCGGTAATCATCTCCTCGAAGGAGATGCCTAGGCGGTACCATTCAGCCATCATGAATTCCGGATTATGGCGACTGCCCAATTCCCCATCGCGAAAGACGTGCGAAAGTTGGAAAATATCCCCAATACCCTCTGCGAGCAGCCGTTTCATACCATATTCTGGAGAGCTATGAAGGTAGCAACGTTCGTCACCCGTGTAGAAAGCGGAGATAAGGTCGATATTGACATCGATAGCGGCGCCACGGCTCAAGATCGGGCAGTCGACCTCGAGAACCTCGCGTGTTGCAAAAAAAACGCGTGCCTGACTCAACATATGAGCGCGATCACGCAGATGCAGAAGCCGTTGATTTTCGGTACTCACGGTTATTGAACACGTGAGACATACTCGCCAGTACGAGTATCGACTTTAATGACTTCGTCCTGATCCACAAATATGGGAATCTGCACTTTAGCACCTGTCTCGAGAACTGCAGGCTTCATCACACGACCCGATGCGGTATCACCACGTACGCCAGGATCACATTGCGTGATGCGTAGTTCCATAAAGGTCGGCGGCTCCACTGTGATCGCCGCGCCTTTATAAAAAACGATATCATAGACCTGATCTTCCAGCAGCCATTGATCCATATCACCGATGTTTTCGTTCGGCAGCTTGATTTGCTCGAAACTTTCGTCGTCCATAAAGACGACTCCATCGGGTTCGCGATAAAGCATGCGGCGTTTTGTCTCTTCGATATCGGCGATGTCCAACTTTTCGCCAGACTTAAACGTGCGCTCAAGGACACGTCCGGATGTGAGATGTTTGAGTTTAATACGGTTGAAGGCTTGACCCTTACCAGGCTTAACAAATTCGTTAGAGACAGTATTATAGGGTTGCCCTTCGACCTCTACTTTCATGCCAGGTCGTAGATCCGTTGTAGTAATTTGAGCCATATAGTTGTGATCCTAGTGTAATTGTAAATCAATACATTCAGCTTATCATGTGCTCAGCGAATTCGTCCACTTTTTCCTGGGACTCCGAGGCCGTGTGCATGCCCATATGCGTTAAGCTAGAAGAAGTAGGAATTTTCACCACCGAGACGCATAGAAGCTCGTGGGGCTTTTTAGGATTTTTACCGCCGAGGCGCCGAGATAGGAAAGAGAGGATTAGGAGAGAATGTGCCGTTTGTGTGTCCTTGGGCAAAATTCTGCCCAAGGACACACAAACGGCACAGGTAATCAATCTAACTTTTTTGAGGATCCGTTCAGTCACTACCACTTCTGGACAAAGTCCTGTCTAAGGGTACTACAGAATCGTATTCCTGCGGGAACCCTTAGACTGGACTTTGTCCAGAAGTCGGTAGTAACGTAAGCGTCAATTGAGGCCATCTGGCGATTTATTCGGCAGTGGGGGCTGATGAGGTGGATGAGGCCTTTGCTTGTCGCCTGGCGGCAGCCCAAGCGTCGGGCAGAAGCTCGTGAAGTTTTTGAGAATTATGGGCTGGCAGGCGCCTCATCACATCCTCTAGGTATTCGTGGGGGTTGACTCCTATCGCGCGGCAGGTCTGTACCAGGCTTAGCAGTACGGCGGAAGCTTCCCCACCCTCCTCGCTTCCAATAAACATCCAGTTCTTGCGGCCAATAGCTAGAGGGCGTATCGCTCGCTCCGCTACATTGTTGTCGAGACGCGCAAATGCATGTTGGGTGTAGTTTTTCAGATGGGGAATTAAGCTGCAATAATAGCCTAGAGCCTCCCTTAGATTCGATTTGGGAAGAGCCTTGCCATTAACCAGCCGGTCCTTGATGCGTGCAGTCAGCTCATCTATTATTGGAGCTTCTTTCTCTTGTCTTATCCGCAGACGTTCCTCTGGAGAACGTTCCCAAGCAACTCTCTCTAACATAAATAGATATTTTATCTTGCGCAGTACCCAGCTAACAAATTTTTTATCGCCACCTACAGCGTCGAAAAACTTGCGCCGAATGTGACTCCAGCATGGACACCAAGTGAATTGCTTCTTATTAGCCAGTGCTTCATAGGCTCCATATTTATCCGAATGGACAACACCTTTATATCCAGCTAGTATTTCCACAGCATGCTTGTGGCAGCGGTCCGTGCGAAAATGATAGACTCGATAAGGCGGATTTTTTTCCTGCCCTCCAACGATCACCCACATAAAAGCCTGGTGCACCTTTCCCTTACCAGGGACAAGCATGTCCACAGGAGATTCGTCCACAAAAACATTGTTGCTGCTGAGCACGCGAGCAATCATTTCTTCATATAGCGCCTTTAAGGCATATCCACAGCGCATTACCCACTTGCAAAGTATTTGTCGGCTGATGAGAATGCCCTCGCGAGCTAAGATTTCCGATTGACGAAATAAAGGAAGGTGATCGGCGAATTTTTTCACGATCACACTGGCTAAAAGACTTTCATCGGCTTGACAGCGAGGAAAAATGCTATCTGGTAAATCTGCGATAAAAACGCCCTCTTCACTATGTGCTCTACATGCATACTTGGGACGTACTAGCTCCTTGACGTAGTAGCTACCTGGCGTATGCGCTATTTTGTGAGTGACTTCTTCGCCAATTTTGACGAGGGCTTCACCCGTTGTAGGGCAAACTTTTTGATCCTCTGGCAAATCTAAAATACAGCGTTGAACGGGAATATTGTCTGGAAGCGTAATTTTATCTTTGCCATTGCGCCCCTGCTTAACCCGTCGATGAGCAGGCACATTTATTGTCTCTTTTTGCTCTTCGGAACCAAGATTTTCGAAACCTTCCAGGTAGAGTTGTTGACCGCCATCGTCGACTACTTTTTCCGAACGTTTCCCAAAAATCTGACGCCTAAACCATTCAAGCTGCTCCTTGAGAAAGCTATTCTCATTTCGCAGGGAATAAATTTCCGATTGAAGCTGTTCTAGTGATAGTGTTGAGGTTTCCATATGCTCTAAATCATATCACAGACCCCCTCTATTATCAAGTATTTTATCTAATAAAATGCACATTGTTTTTAGGATTTTAGGCTCAATGACTACTCTCCAACAACATTAGAAATTCTCGACGATCGATAGCGGAATCTGGAATGCTTCCATTGCGAAAACTTCCTTTTTCAAGTCGCTTGTACCAGACGGCATGACCATTACCATCCCAGTAAAAGACCTTCACTAGATTTCTACGACGATTTAAAAAAACGAAGTAGGCCCCGCAGGTAAATTCGCCCGAGAACGAACTGTCAACAAGATTGCTCAAGCACTCAAATCCCTTTCGCATATCGATCGGCTCTTGATAGAGAAAAACACCCTTGTTTTTCTGATATGACGACCTCAGAGTTTTGCTCGCAGACTTTAGGGTTAGATAGACGCTCTTCTGATCAAGCGAAAGCTTGAGCTCGGGCAGGGTAATGTCTATCCAACCCGTCGAGGAAATGTGGTCGGGCGGGCTAACTTTAAAGCGTTGGTACCAGTACAAGAGCTGCTGGTAGCTTATATTGTTCTCTAGGCACCACCTGCGGCCACTCTGACCGCTCGCCATCCATTGGTCTATGCGTCGAGCCCAATCAGAACGCTTCCTTTTGAAATCCATTAGTATCTCCATGGTTAGGGTCATGGAGAAAACTTAGAACCTCGCGGAATTACGAAAAAGGTGGCTTCAATTGACGCTTACGTAGTAACTGAACATTCTTTCCTCTTCCTCTCTCCTCTCTTTCCTATCTCGGTGTCTCGGCGTCTCGGCGGTAAAAATCCTAAAAAGCCCCACGAGCTTCTATGCGTCTCGGTGGTGAAAATTCCTACTTCTCTTAGCTTAAAGCATATGGGCGCGCACAAGGGCTCGGATTCTTGTACCACGTGAACGGTTACCAAATTTTCTTTCACTATTTTACTGTCGGCCGATATGGTGGGATTAGAGGTGATAGCTATGTGGTTTCGCGAATTCAAAGATTATCCTATCGATTCAACA
The DNA here is from genome assembly GCA_963713615.1 of uncultured Chlamydiae bacterium. Taxonomy (GTDB): domain Bacteria; phylum Chlamydiota; class Chlamydiia; order Chlamydiales; family JAJFMA01; genus CAMFKD01. The sequence goes on along the minus strand of CAVQMM010000001.1, from coordinate 3,361,830 downwards.
CTTATTCATAATAAGGTCGAATCAGGCAAAGGGATCACTGGTTGTGAAATGCATGACCGTATGGGCTGGGGGAACCAAATTCACATCCCTCCCAAGCGTCGTAAAGGCATGCTTTCTACCCTGCTCTCCTATGTCTTTGGATCGGAGAAAGTAGACCATGACAATGAACATTCGTAAGAAGGGGTCCCATACCTGGGATCTTTCGGTTCACTATCACCGATGTCCCTTCTGTGGCGCAATTCAGGAAAGCCGTGAGGAGTACCAAAATCGCCTGGGAAAATACCAGAAAGATCTAGTTTGTCCGCGCTGCGACAGACACTTTACGGTGACGAAACGAGTGCGGCCCACCTTCGGACCCTTTTTTGACTAATAGACCGCTTATTTGGAGAGCACACTGTGGATGAAGCTAAAGCAGATGCCAACGAACAAAGGCGGCGCTATCAGGAAAAAATCGCCCAAGACACATTGGAGAGATACAGTGGATCGGATTACCGCGATTTTCAATCCTACGTCCTTTTGACAAATTTTCCTCAGTACGTTCACTACTTTGCGGATACGCGAAAAGTTCCGGTGCATGAAGGATCTATGTTCAAGGTAGCCCACTGCGCTGAAGAAGATGTTAGCATTCTCGACTTTAAGATCGGCTCTCCAGCAGCGGCACTGGTTATTGACCTCTGCGCCTTTCTTCCCATCAAAGCCACCTGTGTGTTGGGCATGTGCGGGGCACTCAGGCGGGGTTATCAAGTTGGCGATTATTTCGTACCCATAGCCAGCATTCGAGGCGAAGGCACCTCGGACTTTTACTTTAGCCCAGAAGTCCCCGCAATGGCCAACTTCGTCGTACAAAAGATGGTAACGAATGTGCTCGATGAGGCCAAAGCTCACTATCACATTGGTATCACCCACACCACTAACAAACGTTTCTGGGAATTCAACGAGGATTTTATCACTCGCCTAAAAGCTAACCGCGCTCAGGCTATTGAAATGGAGTGTGCTACCCTTTTTATGGCTGGCTATCATCACAAATTGCCCGTGGGTGCACTCTTGTTGATCTCGGATCTACCCTTGAATCCCGACGGAGTCAAAACAAAAAAATTCTCTGAGCAAATCTTCAGGGAATTTACCGCTGACCATGTCGAAAAGGGCGTCAAAATCATGCATGCCACATCTACCTACCTACAGCATACCGAAAAAGGTGTCTTCCGAGGTGAGCGACGCCGCTTCGAAAAACCTCAGATCTCACCACCCCCACCCCAAACTGAACACTCATAGTCATAAAGTTCTCTTTCACTATCTTGTCATTTTCCCATCTATTATTGTTAATTAAAATTTAACCGGTGTTATAATTTTATTAAGTTACTTAATGAAATTTACATAAGATGGTAGGTCTATGGATAATCACGTCGGTGGGAATCTCAGTAGTTATCATTTGAATACCAATGAAACTTGGGTTGTAAAAGACGATAGATTAGAAAAGGTTCCTGAGCAGAAGGGACTATTGGGCAAGCTGGTCAGTTGGCTTTCTGGAGGAAGCATCAGCAAAGTGGTAAGTACTGTAGGGCAACACGTCGACAAAATTCAGGGTACAGATAGAAAGCAGGCTGATGCCCTGATTTCCCTGAAGAAAGGCATGGAGCAGAGCTACAAGAAGACAGGTACTCTTCTACGATTAGTGGATAGCAAGTTGCACAGGGGTAACGTAACAGAACACCGGGACCAGATCCTAGATCGCATCTATTCAAAGCTTGACCAGCAATTTTTCCCAACAGAGACACCAAAGGGCGAGCTTACAGGGAAAGATAAATACGAGTTGGATAAAATTCATGAAATCCTCACTACCCCGAATCCTGACGAGGGGGATAAAGCTGGTTTAGATAAGATGTTGGATAATCGCTTCGGAGGTGATGCCAATCAGAAGTTTCAATGGTATGAGGCAATGGCTCACAATGGATACCCGACAGCCTCCTTTCATCTAGCGCAACATTTTGAGGAGAATGCGGAGCGTTTAGGCCCAGGCCCTAAAGTAGGAGGAGTAGATACCAGGGCCATCGAGCATTATAAGAAAGCCGCTAACGGAGGTTGCCTCGCCGCACAGTTGAAGTTAGCACAAGCTTACCGAGCAGATGGCGATGCCGAAGAAGCACATAAGTGGACCACTAAGGCAGCTTCCAAGAATGACGAAGCATGGTTGCAGCTAGCTGTTGACCTGGCAGAAGGCTCTGGTGTACCCAAAAATCCGGAAGGGGCTGCTGGCCATCTAAGTGCTATTATTGAGAAAACTCAAAGCCCAGAAATTCGTGCTAAAGCATTTCACCAACTGGGCCAATTGGCCGAGGGAATACGAAATACCGATGCAAAAGCACGCTATGAGCAGGCCTCTAAAATGGGAAATAAGGATGCAAAGATAGATCGTCTGCGCCTAGCCAAAGAAAGCAATGATGCCGAACTCATGTATAGGCTAGCACAAGAGATGGAACAAGGCATCGGAGGTCAACCCGATTTAAAAGGTGCCGTGGAGTTGTATAAGCAATTGACCACTTCAGCACACGAAGAATCGCCACGACAAGCCGATGCCCTAATGCGTATGGCGGAACTCACCGTACCGACACATCTAGATACAGGTATTGTCTACTATAAAAGGGCTATACGAGCTGGCAGGCAGGATGCAGGAGTGAACTTACTAGAATTGATTCGTGACAATCCTAATGCTGCAACGTCAACCCATGCGTCCAAAAGTGACGTCGCTAGGTGGGTCTCCAATAGCCTACCCGCTTTACTAGCAAAGGAAGCCGCTAGCTCCATAGACCCAGACTCAGCGAAAAAAAACCTGGAAGCCGTGGCAAGCTGGACAGACAAAGAGGGCATCGCAACCGACCTAGTCATGAATGATCCAACGCCAAAGGCAATGTTTAGCAAAATGCAAACCTTGCCGCCTCAGGATCAGGAAATCATACGAAATCTAATCGCTATAGGCAAGAAGCAAGCCCCTGACGGAAACCTCTCCGATGATGACCACAACCTATTGGCCAGTGCTCTATTTGGAAAGCAGCGACCATCTGCTCAAGAGATCGCTGTAGTAAAGGCTATCATAGGTTCAGAAAACCTGGAAATCAAAGATCCTGATATTAAGCAGGCACAATCCTTTGTACGCTATGCTTTTGATGAACTAAAAAAAGAGATCAATAAAGTACCCCCTGCAGATATTGAAGGAATTTTTCGCCTGGCTGGCAATAAGAATGACATGGAGGACTTTGAAGCACGCGTAAACACTGCTCATTCCAAGGAACCCATTTCACAACAAGCCCTTGCGGAATTACGTGACAAAAGAGATGCCGAGAAAGGAGCATCGCTCAGCATTAACGACATCGCCAACCTAACAAAACGTGCAGTGCGCAATCTAAGGGATGAAGGAAAGGCTTTAATCCCTGCAGACGCCTACAACGCTTTGTTCGCAGTAGCACAGAATGCACAGAATGCAGCAGCGCAGAATGGCTCAGAACTTTCCGACGAGGTCCTAGCCGCTCAGCTGCGTGATGTGGTTAGAACCATACCCCCAGATAATGCCGCCTTGCTCCAGGAAATCATGGGAGGCATGCAAAGTCTGACAGATCCACAAATTATAGACCGAACAAAAATGACCGTGAATAATTTACTAATCGTATGGAGTCCAAATATTTCCAATGTGGATCCTATGAAAGAAGTGACCGATCGTCCAGTGATGGGACGAGTCCTACAGCTCATGATGACACACCCCGATATCGTCTTCGGATAGCAAAGAGGGGCCTTGTTCACCTTTACGGTCAGAATTTCGGTCGGACGAAAAAGGTCGGATGTCGTGGTTTGTGACGAGGGCATAGCGCCAGCTATGTCCTAAATCTCTGCGTCCTCTGTGATCTCTGTGGTAAAATTTCTCAATCTCATCCGCATCTAAATCTCTCCTTGGTGAAAATTCCTGCAACAAGGCTACTATAACATTAAGACCGTATAGATTTAGGAGGGCCATTGTGGCCGGATTAGGAGATTTTCGTCTGAAGCCAAATGAACGCTGGATCGTAAGCAATGGCAATACACTGCAGAAAGTTCCCTTTAAGAAGCAAAGTACCTTTAGCAAATTCACCGAATGGGCAACTGGGGTTGGTCGTCTGGCAAATATCCTGAAGGTTGTCGCCCACAAGGCCGCCAAAATGAATATCGACAGCCGAAAGGATGTTGAAGCGCTGGTAGCATTGCGGAAAAGCGTAGAGCTTTGCTACAGCCGTAGAAGCGGCTTTTCTGAGTGGTTTGACCACACCCTTCGCCATGATCATGTTAAGGTTCAAAAAGAACAAGTCATCAATGCAATCTACGAGAAAATTAGAAGCCATTTCTTCGGCCCTGACCAGCCAGCCCTCGTCGAAATGACCGGGGAATGGCAAAAACGCGACCGACAAGCCCTAGATACCGTTTACAATGTCTTGACGGCTCATGATCCATCTACAAAAGACATTCAGGAGCTCGATCAAATAGTCTCCATTTTACAACCAGCCGTCAATGAACGTAAGGTTTGGTACACAGAAATGGCTAACTTAGGCTATGCGACAGCCTACTATTGCCTCGGCAAGCTCTATGAACGAGGAGTAGGCGGAGACTTCATCGCACACCCTGAGAACGCTCTAAAGTACTACCAAGAAGCCGCAAAAAACGGCAGCATCCCAGCATTGCTTAGATTGGGCAAAGCATATCGATATGGGGATTCCTCTTTAGGAATTACTCTAGACAAAGCACAAGCGCATCAATGGGCCATTAAAGCCAGCGCTAAAAATGACGAAGCTGCTTTGCAAGTATGCCTTGATCTTCTTGTAGGATTTGGCATCGCAAAAAATCCAGAGCTTGCTCAGGAGAAATTGATCAAGCTGATCGATAATGGACACCCAGAATATCAAGCCAAAGCAGCCTATCATGCCGCCGAAAATGCCTTTGATGACGAAAATGCACAACAGATATTAGTCGATGCCCTAAAAGGCTTAGGAGTGACAATCGACGAAGAAGCCAATCTCTGTCACGCCAAGTGTGAATTGGCACGCTATCTGGAGACTATAGGAGATGCTTCATTTGCTTCCTTGGTATATTCCAAGGCTATTGAGGCTGGTTTAGAGAGTATTAAAAGTGGCGATGCTGAGGCCGCACTGTGGTTGGTGAAAATCGATCGAGATAGACCTGAACTTCTCGCAACGGTACCAGAAAGAATAAAGATGAATTACCGTGAGCTCGGTTTGCCAGCACTCCTAGCGGGAGGTACGAAAAAAGTCAAAGAGACATTGCAATGGATTGCTGATAAGTGGAAAGGAGCTCCATTGGGTGCTGATCTTGCTGTAGGAGTATCCGAACTGACACTTAACGACGTCTACGAAGCCTTTTCCAACCTATCAGAGGAACAGCAAACATCCATTGCATCCCTCGTCAGGATAGCTGAAACACTCCATCCTCTGGAAAAACCATTAGAGTCAGATATTCAGCTTCTAGCTGGAGCATTGTTTGCCACCTCTAAGCCAAATGACACCCTAATAGCTATAGCCACGCTGCTGACTGAAGGCGGTATGGAACCTCCCGAACAGAGCTAGGAGTAACACGGATGCACACCGATCAAGAAAAAATATGGCTAAAATGGACTTTTAAAGTCCATTTTAGACATATCTATAACATCTATCCTGTCTTCAATAAGTTGATATTTAATATCATATGGATTGTTTGTCTGTGTTAGGTTGATGCGTTTGCCTACATATCCTGTAAACTTATCGGTTTCGGATGGTGAGAAGTTCTCGGCAGAGCGATTCATGGATGCATCCATTAGTTGCTAGGATACGTCCGGACTCAAGATCAAGCTGTCCCTTATCATAATCAGAGACCTTGCCACCAGCCTCCTCCACAATGATGACTCCTGCCGCCATATCCCATATCTGAAGCCCTCGTTCCCAATAACCATCAAGACGGCCAGCAGCGACATAGCAAAGGTCCAAGGCTGCAGCCCCGGCCCTACGCACGCCTTGGCAGATATGCGTCATATGGCAAAATTCGGCATAATTGGTGTCTAGGGCCTTGCGATCGTACGAAAAACCCGTAGCCAGTAGGCTTCTGTCTAATGCATCAATGTCGGATACCTTCAGACGCTCGCCGTTAAGAGTAGCGCCTTGACCACGTACCGCGCAAAACAGCTCATTTGAAAAAGGATTGAATACCACTCCAAGAACGGGAGCACCTCGATAGATCAGACCAATGGATACATTCACCACCGGATACATATGCGTGTAATTTGTTGTACCATCTAGAGGATCTACCGCCCAGAGAAATTCCTTGCCAGAAGCACCTTGAAAGCCACCTTCTTCGCCAAGGTAGTCGTGATCGGGAAATTGTTCGCGCAGCATGCCGATGACAGCTTCTTCCGACTCACGATCGGCCTCGGTGACAAGATCCCATCCAGCAGTCTTGTGTGAGACATGCTTGAGCTTCCCCCAATATTTTTTGAGGACTTCGCCGCCGGCATGAGCCGCATTAACAGCTGTTTGTAGGTGGACTTGTAACTGTTCATTGTCATGAGTAGTCATTGTTCATCCTTCCACTGGGTTCATGGAACCACTTATATACCACACTCGGTCATAAATTTGGAATTTGGACCGCGCCAGAGCCTGCGAGAGAATGTCCAATTATCTCCAAAACGCCCCGAATTCTTCCCAATAACCAAAAAAGGTCCAAAAAAGGCCAGGGGACTGGACTTAAAAGAGTTTCTATGTTAAAAATTTTTTGTAAACTTGACAGTGTTTTTAAAGCAGTGGCTCTTCAGTACACCTAGCAGTACATTGTGTTAGAAAGTATAGTGTGCTAGAAAATAACAGGGGGGGGGTAAATGACAGATGCAGCTACAGTGAGAAGAGGATGGCTTATAGCCTTCGGTCTATTCTGTATCATTCAATGCATAGAGGTTCTAGGGCTTATTTTTGAACGACAATACGATGAATTATACTTTAACCTCGATGCCGCTCTTCTGTATTTTATAGCCTATAGCATTAGATTCTCATTTATCTATTATTTTGCATATGAAAAAGCTGGTACGCGTCTGCTCACTTTTCTATTAATTGTGATGCCCGCGACTATGCTGATGCGAATGACTCACATCGAGTTCATAGAATTGGAGCTTGAGGCAATGCTTCTCGCTTTAGCTTTATATTGTTTGACCCTAGCCACCGAATTCTATTTCTGGGTTAATTGCTTCTGGTTACGCACACTCAATGCAGAAGAAGAAGCCGAACGTGAGGCAAAACAGAACACCAAGATTGTTGTCTTACATGAGGCCCAAAACGCCAAAGGGCAGGCTTAACACCCTTGGAAATGAAGCCGGATCTTGGCCAGTATTGTTTTCCTTCTTACCTTCTGCAGGGACAACCCATTGAGGGCATAGACTGTAGAAAATGCGTTTTTCAACATCCAGAGAGGTCATGATTTGGATACAATCGGAAGACCCTCTGAGGTAATTGCAGAAGTCCGATTTTCCGAAGTCAATTTCCTGAAAATCGGATGCCGGTGAAGAGAGAGTCATTCCCTTCCCAGGCCCGAAGGGTCGATATTGCAACAGGCCATGGCATCGCCATGGTATATGCCAAAACGGTTTTAGCAGCCTGTAGGGCTGCCATAAAGCGCATGCATAAATGGTGTTTGTAAACTGGCGTCTTGTAGCAGTCCTTCAGACTGCGAAATCCCTTCCTGGCATATACCATGGCGATGCCATGGCCTGTTACAATATCGACCCTTCGGGCCTGGGAAGGGAGAAAAGCCTGTCTTTCCGTAAGCGTCAATGCTAGCCATATTTCGGTCGTTGATGTAATCAGCTAATGTGCCTTCAAAGTTAGGTAACACTTTGGAGGTAGGTCTGATGAAAGAGAGAGATAAAGTTCGTGCGGAGCAGTGGGCAAAAACAATCCAGGAGTGGACTAAAAGCGGAAAGAGCGCCTCCTCTTGGTGTCGAGAGCAAAGTCTTTCTTATGCCACGTTCAATTATTGGAAAAAACGATTTTTAAGCAATCAGTCGAAAAATCAGCCTGTGCATAAACCATGTAAGGAGTTACCAGAGGGCTGGTCTATACCCGATTGGCTGCAGATGAATTTTCGAGGAGGCAAACTATCTCTGGCAAAAGATTATGACCGCACAGCTCTTCTGATGTGTCTTAGACTGTTTGAGGAGTCTTGATGCTGACTTATCCAGGGAATGCGCGAATCTTCATTTTTCGTGAGACAACCGATTTAAGAAAGGGTTTTGAAGGCCTCTGCGCCTTAGTTGAGAGAGCTTTCGGCAGTGATGAGCTGATTAGTGGCGCCTTCTTTTCCTTTCTTAACCGTCGAAGAGATCGCATTAAAATACTCTATTGGGATAGTGATGGTTTTGCCATCTGGTATAAACGTCTTGAGCGGGGAAGCTTCCCTAAGAGAAAATTGGAAGAGGCCTTAGTTGATCGAAGGACCTTTTTGATGATGTTGGAAGGCGTCGTTCCGAAACGACTGCAAAAGCGTTTCAAGATAGTGTGAAAATGCATTTTTTGCATTCACATAAATTCATATTTTGAGTATAATGATGTGCATATGGCACCTACAACACGTACTCTCCAAGATCTGATTGCCGAAAGCGCTCGTAAGGACAGCATAATCGAGCAGCTACAGAATGAGCTGACTTATCTCAAGGAGCAATTGGATTGGCTAAAAAGGCAGGTTTTTGGACAACGTGCCGAAAAATTTGTAGACCCAGTCAACGAAAGTCAACCCTTCTTACCCGGTTTTGAACCACCTAAGAATGTGAAACCGGAAAAGAAAACAACCATTCCTGCTCATGAGCGCCGACAACTCAAGCGTACTGGTAAAGACAAAATCACACTGCCCCCAGACCTACCCGTAGAACGTCAAATAATCGATCTACCGGAATCTGAAAAGATCTGTCCTGAGACTGGTCAGCAACTGATCAAGATCGGTGAAGAAGTCAGTCAAAAACTGGCTCATAAGCCAGGAAGCTATTTTATCAAAGAAATCATCCGGCCAAAATATGCTCTTCCTCAAGACAGTGAAGGTGGAATCCGAACTGCTCCCCTTCCAGAAGGTTTGCTTACGCGTTGTCAAGCAGATGAGAGCTTTTTAGCAGACATTTTAACAAAGAAATTTGCCGACCATCTACCGCTCTATAGAATTTCAGAAATTCTTGCTAGGGAAGGAATTGGGATCAGCAGGCAAGTCCTTTGTAATTGGGTTGTACGCTGTGGACAGGCATTAAAACCTCTTCATGAGGAACTAACAAAGCAAATTTTGCAAAGCGGAAATGTGTTTATCGATGAAAGTCCTGTGGATATGCTTTCTCCGGGAAAGGGCAAAGTCCATCAAGCTTACATGTGGGTGTTGGTTGGGGGCAAACATACGAACCCAGCCTATAGAGTCTACAATTTTCGGACGAACCGCAAACATGAAAATGCCTCGGAAATACTTGCAGGGTATACCGGAGTGGTACATTCAGATAAATATGGGGCTTATATTGATCTGGCAAATAAGAAGAAAATCATTTTATGTCCCTGCTGGTCGCATATTCGCAGAAAATTCATAGAGGCGGAAACTGGAGATCCCCCATTTCGCAAATGGGTTTTACGAAAGATTCGCTACCTCTTTATGCTAGAAAGAATTGCTTGGGCACGCTCTGAAGAAGAGCGATTACGCATACGGCAGCTGAAAGAGGGGCCGATTATAGACGAGCTAATCAACGCCATCAAAAAACGTCTATCCGAAGGAAAAGTCCTGCCTAAATCCAAATTTCGAGAAGCTCTAGGGTATTTTTTAGGTCTGATTCCTCATCTAAAAAACTACTTAAACCATCCATACGCACGCCTAGATAACAATGTAGCCGAACGTGCAGTTCGTCCATTGGCAATTGGCCGCAAGAATTGGCTATTTATTGGCAATGAAGAAGGGGGCGAAGCCGCAGCGGTAATACTGTCTTTAGTTCAAACCTGCCGGAATCTGGGAATAAACCCTCGAGACTATCTTGAAGATGTCATGCGTAGACTAATGAGTCACAGCTCACAAAAACTTTACGAACTACTACCAGATCAATGGGCTAAATCACAGCAGGACCCTTCTGGCAATTCTTTTGAGAATTTCAAATCGGCTGTATCCCACTAAAAAAACATTCAGGGCCAGCCAAGGGGCATTCATTATAATCGTTTTAATGTTTGAAGGCAGCGTAGAAAGACCTGATCATCAAAGTCCGGGAATAGTCGAATAACGACGTCAGCGCAGGCAACCTCAATGTAGTTTTGCGCAGGTTTTGGCGATTCGACCAGTTCTACAAAGGAAGGAGATTTGCGTTGGCATTTTTTTTGTTTGCGGACTGGCAGTGTTTGTCGCCAATGAGCAAGGGTTGTATAGGAAATTCCCATCTCTTGGCACCATTTTGGAGCACTTTTACCACTAACTCGCCATTCATGTAACAATTGTTTGCGTTGCTTTAAGGTATATTTCTTTTTCATAAGCCTTCCATACTTTTAAAAAAAGTGCTTTTAGGCGTCTCGAAAGATAGATAGGCCTAATACACGCCCACTTTTGACTGTTGACTTGGAAGGCACATTAGCCGATTACCTCAATGATAGAAATATGGCTAGCATTGACGCTTACGTCTTTCCAGACTGGATAGTGCCATACCACTTAAGCTCTCCAGAATCGCCTTCTCACAATGCTAGGGGTCAGTCGTGCTAGGGGTCAGTCGTGACTTATTGACTTTTCGTTACGGACAGGCCCTTTGACTGAAAGCAACAAAATAAGTCACGACTGACCCCTGGCACCCCTCAAAAATCAACATCTAGACCTGATTCGGGGTTCGACCGGATGCATGCTTATCTAACCAACGAATTTTCCAATTTGCTTCTTGAAAATATCCTTGTAGAGAGGAAAAGTCTTCAACCCAGTTATCATACCCCGTCAAATTGTTTGATTCAACAGGTGGAGTTACTAAAATTAAGTATCCCCCTGTATTTAATGAATCGTCTTGAATAAACACATTCCATCCCGTTTGTTCTCCTGCAACTATCAAACCAGGCCTGTTTATTTCAATCTCATGCATTCTTTTTAGTTTGTAAATGGAACGTGGTTGGATACGTATGGCCTTCTTAGATTCGTTGGGGTAAATATCTCAAAATGTACATGGGGAACCCATGGCTTATGTTGTCCCAACATTGAATTGGTGTCCATACGAAATTGCTTAAAACCATCAACACTTCTAAAAACACCACTTCCACTTTGCCCAATTTCACGATATCCAGGTCCCAAAAATAACTCAGCAGCGTCCAGTGCTTCGGTTGGCGAAAGTTGATACTGGCTAGTGAGCATTCCTCTTCCTTGTAATGTCTCATTAATTACGCGCTCCACCACCTGAACGTCGCCCTGACCTCCGGCTAAAGCAGCCTCTTCAATAACTAGCTCCTCAAGAGCGGCACCGATGGCACGTTCGCTTTGAGTGACTAAGAGCTCTTCTCCGGTCACAATCGCTTCCGAGCGGAATAAGGACGATGCGGATCGATATGCTGCATAACAGTACTCAAAGGCTACAGTAGAAGCTAGGGCTTTCATTATCTCTACAACGGGAAGAAGCGTAATATAGGCTCCAAAGACTTCGCCGGCGGTCTCAAAACCCGCTAAAGCCACACCTCGAAACCCTAGCTCATTCATGCGACCAGCTATGTGGCTGCAATCTCGATTATGTGCTGCAGAGCCGACCTCCCAGGCACAATCGGTCCACTTGCTACATGTGTCGACGGGATGAAAAAGCCCATGATAAACTCCTATTGTATATGCCCCTCCATAGGTGTCAGCAAATTGAAAATTGTACCCTTCGGATGTAACTTGAAGGCCATACAAATCGTAAAATGTCAGGGGCCTATTGCATAGATAAGCATAAAGATTAGGGCCTTCGTCATAACCCTTGGGATCTGGTGTCGCCCACCGCCCTACCTTTGGATCAAAATAACGACGTCCAAAGTTGATCAATCCAGATTCAGGATCGTATCTCTTGCTAGAAAACCGCCAAGGATTAATCGATAGAGTGTGCGTCCAGTCTCCCGTAGACCCCTTCACAAAGCAGTTCTCTTCTCCGAAGGCAGTATAGCGATACACCTCCACAGGGTTGCCGCTCGCTGGATCCAGAAGGGCAACAACACTTCCCTGATGGTCGTGCAACGGCGCAAAAAGTTCATTTCCAATTTCGATCGCAACAGCTGCTCCAATCTCTGCCCCTAGCCCCTTACCAAGCATACGAAATTGCAGAAGAATGCCATTTTCTTCGAATGCTCCAAGCTCCAAATGTCCACTATAAAGATACCGTTCAACACTTAATATTTCGTCAGACAAGCTGAAGCGAGTTTTGCTGATGCGTCGATTGAAGGCATCATACTGGTAAGACCAACGTCCTTCTTCTCTCCTTACTTCTGTGAGCCTGCCTAGGGCATCGTAGGCGTACTGAATTGCGCTATGGGCTGTGCGATTCCCCCGCGCATCATAGGTGTAGGTGTCATCACCTTGTCTAAGCAGCTGATTGATTTCATCGATTTCACAATGGGCGTCGTCCTTACTAAGACGATTGTTAAGCGAATCATAGGCGTAGGCATGATTGGACATGCCTTCTTCGCGCACTAGCTGATAGAGATCATCATAGGCATATCTGCACGTGTTTTCTCCAAAGATATCGCGCCTATGCTTGGTCAACAGATTGCCTACAGCGTCGTAGCCATCAAGAGGAATGTCTTCTTGAAAATGCAACGATTTCATCTGGTGCAAGCGAGAGAGCTTATCCCTGGTATAGGTGATGTCTCCTGCATTTTTGATCAGCTGAGACGCGGTCACATGTCCCGAAGCATCATGGGTTAGGTAAGCATGGCTGTAGAGCTTTTGGGCAGTGGGGTCTATACGGCTCACCTCCTCGAGATGGGCAGCATTGTAGGTATAGGTGACTCCACTTTCATCTGGCAGTCCCATTCGCGTCATACGCCCTATGCCGTCATACTGATAGCGAACCTTTAAGCCATTCCCGAGAATCTCCTGAGTCAGTCGGTTTGCGCAATCATAACTGCGCAAAGTTGTCGTTCCTTGAACTTCATCGACCACTGCCAGAACATTGTTGTTGGCGTCATAGGTATAGCGATAATGCACTGTTTGGTCTGAGCTACTGTAACAGGCGAGACGCCCTTGAGAGTCATATTCGTAATGCAAGGTCACGCCATCTGCAAGAAATTCGAACTCTTTCTCCCCAGCCTTGTTATAGGTGTATAGGGTTCGACGGGCTTTAGGGGTCCCCACGGCCTCATAAAGACCTACCAGGTGCCCGACGGAATCATATTGACGTTCGGTAATGAGGTTACGATCAGGGGCATTCGCCCCCTTAATGGTATCCACGCGTCTAATGAGTCGACCGTTGCCGTCAAACTGCTGCGTGGCACAGGCTATTTCCTGGCCCATAACGTCTTTGCGAACAATACTTACAATACGTCCTAGAGTATCTGAAGTGGCAATCGTCGCATTTCCAAGGGGATCAATGGTGGTCGTGCACAGAACTTTCTGTCCATGGGCATTCAGGTGACTATAGTCATCGTGGATAATGGTTTCGTTACCTTCTGCATCGATGATCTTGTAGACCTTTCCCATGCCATCGTAGAAGGTCCGTGTGGTGCAGGGGCCTAGGTCAGAGAAGGTGGTGACAGCGCAACGATGACCGGCTGAATCATATTCATAGAGACTACGATCGAAGACAGTGCCAGCGCGGTCCTCCAAGCGTTCTTCGACCACTCTATTGAGGAGATCGTATTCTACATATGATACCTGAACATCGTCTTCGCTCGGGCCTATCCATTGAATGGTTTTGCACTTGCGGCCCAGACTGTCGTATTCGAAACGACTCCAACCTATCTCCGTGGTCACCTTAATAGGCCTTCCTGCGGCATCGTAGGCATGGTGGGTGCTGTTGCCATTAGCATCTGTTTCGGAAAGTAGCAAGGCGCCGCGATAGGTCGCTGTAGTGGTACTAAGCAACTCTTGGGCAGAGGAAAAGGTCTCCTTGCGAATAACGTTGCCAAGGACATCATAGTGAAAGTGCGTCGATGTACCATTTTGAGCGGTTTTGCATTTGAGAGAGCCGTCCAGGTAATATTCGAAGTGCTCGCTAGTCCCATCAGGATATTGAATGGACGTGGGTTGTCCGCGAATATTAAATTCCTTGCGCGTGACGTTGCCCATCACATCTGTTTCAGCGATGACGTTGCCAGCAATATCATAGTTCCTATGGGTTTTGAGCCGTACAAGATTGCCGTTGGCATCGACTGTAGGTGGTAGAGTGGTCCGTACCAATCGATGAAATTCATCGTACTCATAGTTGGTCTCGTTACCAAAGATATCGATGGAAGCAATGCGATTACCTAAGAGGTCATAGCGATAGCTCTGTGAATAGCATTGACCATCCGTACAGACCTTCTTTTCAGAGACTAGTCGATTAGAATAGTCGTAGGCATATTCAGTGTGGTAAAGCTCACAAGGGCCTTGTTCCTTGATTTTGTTACCGTTTGGATCAAACCAGCGCTGAGTGATTTGTCCAATGGCATTGCGTTCCAAGGTCACATTGCCCATGGGGTCATATTCCCAATGCAGGGAATAACGCAAGAGGTCATCAGCATCTAAGTGATGCTGGTCTGTGAGGCGTCCCTCTCTAGAGTAGATATTAGCCACCTCACTGAGGTGGTGTTCAGTGCGTGTATGGGTATCGTAATAATGTTCGGCTATGACTTCAGGAAGCCCCATGCAGGGTGTTTGAACTCGAGGAGTCAAGTAGGTAATACGCCTTACAGTGACGCCTAGAAGTTCATTACTTGTAGCCGCCTCTCCATCATCTACGATTGTTTTAAGAGGAGAACCAAACTGGTCATATTCATGAAATTGACGTGCGATCGTATGGCCATTGTGACTGACAAGCTTAGCTTGGAGTTTGGGTGTACTTCCCCAATATCTATATTCAGTCAGACGTCCATTGGGTAGCAATTCCGACTTCAGCAAGTTAAAAGCCTGCGGAGGATAGTAGGAGCGTTGTATCGTGTAGCGATCACCGCCATTATAATGGGGAATTCCCAGATCATCCAAGGCGGGACCGGCAGGATTTTTACCTCTGAGATTTCCCACAATATGTTCAGCAATGACATTGTGGTGTTGGTCATATTCTAGGTAGCGACAGGACCGTGCAACACCATTGGCATCGAGCAAAGCCTTGGTCGTCAAATTACACTCCTGGTCTCTATGGCTTCCCCAGTAGAATTTTTCAGTGCTATACTTTTTAGGGACGTTTTGGCCGGTATATCGCTCTATGGCTGTGATACGGTCCTTGCCAGAGAAGCAATAGCGCACCTTGTGATTCACAGCATCCAAGACGTCAACAATACCAGATGTATATTCCTTAAAGTTATTGTGACTGGGGCCGTGGTTGTACAAGAAGCGGTGAGTAATATGAAGAGTCGCGTCATGGCCCATGGGAGCTTTCAGGAGGCTAACTTTACCGGGTCTGGTATCTTTTTCAGGATCGTCCGAGCATTTTACAAGAATATCACCGACATAATTATCTCCCGGTTGGTAGTATTGAATCTGTTGAATGCGTCCCTCAGGTCGACTTTTTTGTATGATCTGCTCGTTATGCAGCTTATCAGGAGAGCTGTATTTATACTCTTCTGGAGGACCTGTGGACCTATTGACGTGGTAGACGTAAAAGCGCCAATCGCCCTCTTTTTCTTTTCTACGTTTGCTTTTATGGAAGGTGTACCGAACGTTTTGCCCATCACTGCCGGTAACTGTTAAAACCGGAAAGCTCTCCTTCCAATTTGTGTGGGTAAAGGAGAGCGAGCCAAAGGTGACTTTGCCTGTAGCGTCAAGGGCGGTGACCTTAGAGAGTTCGTTGTTGTTGTATTGATAATGAATTTGGTTGCCACTAGGACGCTTTTCATGCGTAATTTTGGGGGTATGTTCTTTCTTCTTTACCTTGTAGAACCTTGTCGTTCCATCAGGTTGGTGAACGACAAACTGTTCTTGATTAGGCCTCCAATCAGCGGTTTGATTTCGCAGGTTTGTGCGCGCGCCGATGGCTCCGTGGCCTATGTTGGTCAACCCCTTTAGGAATTTAACTTTATTGGTGTCGAATTGGATGAAGTCGTCATACCTAACGTGTTCTTTTTTTTCGCCCCAAACTTTTACTTTGTTATGACTGAAGTACAGCATCGATCCGCCGGAATTTTCAGGAATCCTAGCGTACCAGTACTTGCCGTTCTCATGATCGATTTTGCCTTCGTAGGCGTAGTTGTGATTCCAGCCATCTCTGAAGCTTCCTCCTTTCCAGTCAGCAGAGCAGTAAAAGCGCTGAAACGGGAGTGCCTCAGGACCGACGAGGACAAAATCCAGCTGAGCATCGCTATAGCTACCGGTAATGACATTCACACACCCTGCTACGAGGGTTGAGGAGTCCCCGCTCACCTCTGCGTGAGGGAGAATATTCGTCGGTTCCTCTCCCTGCATTGCAACGGCAAAGAAGCAAAACAGTGCAACGATAAAAACATGTCTATGTAGCATTCAACACCTACTGGCGGAGCGTTTTCAACTATTTTGTAAGAATTCAGTTCAAATGATTGAAACCACGTATAGACTCTAAAAAACAGGAATTCTTGGCAATTTAAATTTTACTTTGCGGTAGAGAGGCCTCTGACGATAAGGAAGAGAGGATTAGGAATTTTACCACAGAGGACGCGGAGACGTCGAGATAGGAGAGAGAGGATGAGGATTTTACCACAGAGTACACGGAGGGCACAGAGAGGATGGCTTTTTTGTGGTAATGGTATTGCTGCATATGACACGTCCAACCACAAAAAAGCCATCCTCTCTGTGCCCTCCGTGTACTCTGTGGTAAAATAGGCCTCTGGCAATAACAAACAGCCAATTTCCTAAAATCCTCTCTCTCCTACCTCTGTGTCTCGGTGTCTCGGCGGTAAAATTCCTAATCCTCTCCTTTAGAAGGCGAACTCGAACATGAGGACAGGGAAGAGGCGGTTTTCACATAGGAGCTCTTTGCCAAGCCCTTCAAAGAGACGTTCATTGTATTCTTTAGCAGCTAAGCCAGCACCGTTGATGCCGCCGATGTACCACCCTGCCTCAAGACTGGTGGTAATAATGCCAGCAGCGATGTTGCCTTCATCAAAGAAGTAGACTGCAGCAGCTGTGAATAACGTGTTGAGCAGAAAGGAGGTCAAAGCCGATTGCTTTTGCCCCACATAGAAATAACCGGCACCAGGAAGTACGGCATTAAGAGTTTGCGCTGTGCGCACAGACTTAGCTTGGCAGCAGTATCCGTCTAGCCAAGGTGTCATAGTTTCTGAGGCAGCATGAGCCTCTGCGAGGCTCTCAGCCGCAGCGATGTCTCCCTCAGTTACAGCCTTATAGAGAGTTAGATCAGCGGCTGTTTCTGGGGAGTGCTTCCTTATTAGCTCCAGCACAGCATCAGCCCTGTCGCAACGCTCATCTTGCTTGTAGGAATCATATAATAGAATCAAAAGGTCGCCAAAAGCCGGAAACGAAGGTCCAGCGTCGACCAGATCACTTGTCTCAAAGGTCTCTACAGCGTCCTTATACCGACAACCAAGGTAGTATGACAACATGATGCTGTATTGAATCTGAAGGCGACGGTCCGTAGCCTCCTTGGGAATCAGGAAATAGGCTCTTTTGTAGGCTGTGATAGCCCGAAAGAAATCGAAGTCGCGAGCAAAATGGTCAGCAATAGCGAGTTCCTTACCCCAATCTTGCTTGCGTTCTTCGATATTCAACTTAGGAAATGGGGAGGGCAGCCCTGTAATGACACGCCTAGGAGGACAATAGGTGATCGTTGGTTCCAACAAACAGGAGTTAGACTGACACCCCGTCAGAGTCATCAGCAGACACCAAAGAGCTAAAAACCTAAGTCCAATCCTAAGGGTCATCCCACCAACCAGGCAGATAGCTATCGTCTTCGCAGTGTTCATTGATGCGTGGCAAGTTCAAGAAATCTAAGCCTTCATCAGCTTCATACTTCCAACGCGGTTTTCTCCTGCCCTTATCGATCATAGCATTTTGCTGACGTCGCGTTACATCATCATAATCCCAATCTGTATCAATAATTTGGGGCCTGATGAAAATCATCACGTTTCGACGACTGTCGGTGTTATCTTTTCGAGCACTCAATGCTCCCAGGAATGGTAAGCCACCGATACAAGGAATTTGCTCGCGGACACGTCCTTTATCCTGTCTGATCATACCGCTAATCACAACGAAATATTCGTTAGGCACGTGGACACGGGTGATGGTACGACTTTGTGAAGTTGCAGGACCTGCGTTAAGGTTTGTGGAGGTCTGTGAGCCTCCGCCGCCAGAACCGCCTGAGGTCGTATTGATAGTGGCACTCACCTCTTGCTTGATGTCTAAAGTGATGATGTCATTGTTACCGATTTGCACCGTAACATTGAGAGTGGTACCAACATCGCGGAATTCAATGTTCTGGCTGATGATACTACCAGAATCATTAACAACGTTCTGTGTCTGGAAGGCCAGGCTTTCACCCACGAAGATTTCGGCAGATTGGTTGTCCTCTACCATAATCTTTGGGTTCAAAATAATATCCGATTGGGTATCGCCATGGATGGCCTGGACAAGCGCGCCCACGGTATTGAAGAACTGGCCGCCCTTCAAAATACGGCGTCCGATGATGCCAAGGTTCATACCTGGAGCTGTCACACCCATCAAGCCTGCGGCATTGATAATATAGGGAGTAACAGTACTGGTAGTAATATTGGTAGCATCTCCTAGGCTTGAGTTTTTGATAGCTGCAAAAAGAGGGTTAGCCGACGTTGATGTCGCTGGTGTATCTCCACTCCATCCTTGGACTCCGGCGTTTTGATACCCCCCGAACTGCGAACCAAAATCGACGCTGAAAGTTAGCGAGTCGGTGATGGTAGTGTCCAGGATCAACATCTCGAGGAATACTTGTCTCAGAGGAATGTCGATCTCATTGATCAATTCTTGCACACGACCCAAGGATTCTGCAGTACCTGTGACTACGAGGGAATTGGAAGAATCAATCCATTGGGCGCTATTGATGGCATTGACAAGATCGACGTTCGCCGTCTCGCTCATACGTAGGCTGTCTGCAATCGCCTGTAGGGCAGACTGGAGCTGATCTCCCTTTCGATATTGAAGCTTATGGATGTAAAATTTCGTCTGCGTAATATGGTCTACTGGCAGCTTGTGCTCAGCTACTTTAGTAGGGGTGGCCTCATGTTCGTGGCCCTCACCCTTTTCCTTCAGTAAGTTTGCTGCGGGAGAAGTCCCGGTACGTGCTTTCTCCAACTCGGCGTTAGCGCGAGCTTCTTCGTCGATTTCTTGTTGAGTCTTCGGCCTTTGTGGACCTATAATTTCCTCTGGGCCCTGGCCTTGAGGATTGGTTAGAGCCGCCCCACCCTTGCTAAGATCTTCGAGGGTAAGGATTTTGGTCGCCCCCTCAAGAGCATCCAGTTGTTCTAAGATACCGATAGCACGCTTGACCAATACTGGGCTAGAAACGATAAACACACTGTTTGTAGCGAGGTGTGGAACGAAAACAACGTCATGCTTTTCTGCAAAGGGTCTGATGATCCCTTCCGCCAAAGGAATGAGGTTTTCGATAAAGTTGTTTCTACCTACGTATTGGCCAATCTGAAAGGCTGTGGTTGGACGATCGAGGGTATTAATCAGATCGGCAATCTTTTCAACATTGTCGCCAAAGTCAGTAATGAGCAAATTATTGGTATCGGATAACACTTGTACTAATGCCTGACCTGATAACATCGGCGTGACGACAGCTTTCATCTTGTCGGCGGGGATGCTATCCAGCTGAAACACACGTGTGACAAGAGCGGTCTCGTGGGTATCTTTTTGATCCCCTTTAACAATGCGCGTGGGTCCTTTGGTCTTGTCATTGGCATGGATAATGATGTTATTACCCTGTTCAAGAACCTGCAGGCCATGAATGCGTAATTCCTGAAGCAGAGCCGCTAGAAGGTTATCCATGGTTGTGGGCTGTTCAGAAATGACCGTGATATTGAAGTTAAGATCTTTATCATTAAAGATAAAATTCTTACCGGTCTGTTGAGCCACTAAGCGGATATATTCGGTAATCGCAACATCGCGGAAATTGATCAGCAATCCTTCCTGCTGCTCTTCCTCCTTGGGATGCTCCACAGGAGGGGGAATAGCAGGTTTTACAGGTACCTCAGTAGACTTAGGCTTAGCCGCAGGCACACCACTATCAAAAAGTGTTTGCTGAGCTACAAGCTCTTCAGTAGGAGCTTCTACAGTGGGCTTTACATGCTCCGGAGATGCTGTAAGAGTTCTCGAGGGCGGAGCTAGCTGCCATTCGCCATTAGGCGTGCCTGCACTCGAGTTGTCTGGCTGTTTGACGTGGTCGTCTGCTTCAGCAAGCGGGGCGCTGGAAAAGTCGGCTTCGGAATCGCTTCGAACGCTGCCGTAATCTTCTTCACGTTGATAGCGCTCGGTTTCCACCGTTCGATTTTTTTTTTGAAAGGAACCGTCCAGTTCCCTTTCGTTGCTTATGGTGGCCTCATCCGCGGCCATGGCGTTTGCCCCGTAGCGGGGCGCTCCCGCCTCTTTGTCAGGTGGTCGCCTCCCCTCATACCTATTCATCTGAGGCGATTGCCTTTCGGTTCTAGAAACCGCGTGGTCATCAGCGGAATCAAACCATGGTCCATTGTCATCCCAAAGACGTCCTTCGCGACGCACTCCGAGAGCTGTGGGTTTACGTCCAAAAGGATCAATACCTGGGTCTCCCCCAGGGGCCGCTAGGGCAACGGAATAGTCGTTGTCATCAACGTCATAATCTTCACGGTCATTATTGACCGCACCGACGGCGAGGGTGGAATCGTTGCTCAACCAGGAATCATCCCAATCTCTTTCAGCGATGGGGTAGCTAGGGGCGCCAACGGACAAGAAGGAAGCAGGTTCACGTGCAGCTCCGACCTCAGCGACATCAGCGGCATAGGCGACATCGATCAGGAATGAGGAGTCTGTGCGGGCAGAGATTTCGCTCTTAGGACCAGACGCACGGCCAACCAACAGGTGCATGTTGTTGGGTTCAGAATTGTCTACGTGAGGGACAACCTCAACCGCAAAACGGTGTCTAGCGGCGGAATCGATGCTGGAATGTTCGGCAGCTCTGGTTACCTTACCAGCCGACTTAGCCATTTGACGCTGTGCGTCGACATCAACGACCTTAACAAACTTATGTCTTTCTTTACCGGTGCTCGCAACGGTGGCAATTGCATTAGAGATGCCCTGAGTTTCTTTGCTGGATAACGAGACTGACGAGTCAATCTTCTGCTCTTTGGGCACGCGACGGCTATCCACACCCCAAGCTGAATCAATGCTAGGAGCCAACGATAGAACGGTTTGATTGCTCTGTGCTGGAGTATCGTAAAGACCAACTTTCTCCCTCGTACGGAAATCAGCGGCCAAGCCATCAAAGGTATCATCGGGAGTCGTACCTGGCAACTGCGTCAAAGCCCCACTGATCTGGAGATGATCCAGCGATGTGGACATAGAAGGCGTTGTGCCATCACCGATATAGTAATGATATCCATCGCGAAGCGACCGCACCTGAGATGCCGCGTCTCCTAGCTCTACGGGACGTGACACTCCTGTATGACCGGAAGCAACGTCAAAACCTCCTGGAACTTTGCCGTGTGGAGTGACCGTTTGGGAACCAGGACCAGGCGACAATGTCCATAGGTCGGGGTGCCGTTTGTGCTGCGAAGCATCCATATCTTTAGGCTGTACACTGGCATTGAGTTGCTTTAGCTGCGAAGGATCAAAAATCGGTTTACCGGTCTCGCCGATGCGATCTGTTGGAGCGTAGGTAGATCCCGAGCATACGGCATTTTTGCAAAGTAGAGAACCAGTCACCGTATTAGGAGTTTGTAAAGCCTCGGCGCCTCCAGCCATGGATGTCGCCGTCAACTTGTTCGGTGTACCCTCTTCGGCATCCGCCAAGAGACCAAGGTTAGCAGCATCTTGAGCAGTATGCGCTTCTCCCACATGGCCTGAATGCTGACGTCCAGCGATCTGCATTTCGTCAGCGCTAAAAGCACCATCTTTTCCAAGCCCTCGGATATCAAGCCCCAAGGCTTGGGCTTCAGTCTGGGATAAGATCGGATCAAGTTGCGTTGGTGTAGGACCAGCAGACGCTGCCATTACTGATAGTGCAGAAGGAGAATGCTGAACAAGTGTTAGGAGGTCACTGACCGTGTCCGCAGCCTTTTGCGTAACGACTCGGGCCAATACGCCACCAAATTGTAGCTCAGGAATGATCTGAGGAAAGCTCACATCCGCCAACAAGTCGGAAGGCTGAACCTGATCCAATTGACGCACATTGGCGATAGCAAGAGTACTGTTTTTCTGAGGGAAGTTGTTTTTTTGGGCACCGTCAGGGCTCAGTGGGCTAATGGAATAAATTTGATGATCAGTCAAAGAAGCAGGAGCGGCTGAACTGCTATTGGATGAATTCTCAATAGCTTTAGCCAACCATTGCTTGCAAAAATCAGGAAGAACAGAAGCCGCCTTGTCGTTACTAGCATTTTGGCGTTTTACGAGAACATGATCGGTCTGCTGAGGAACCTGTTTAACCTCTGTAACAGCAAGGGCTTGTCTAGCTTCAAAGGCTTCCAAAGCCTTAGCCTGGCGAGCCTGGAGTACTGCAGCCTGATTATCGTCAAGGACAGCAAGAGCCTGAGCCAACTGAAGCTGATGAAGGTCGACATTTCGATATTGCAGGGGAGATTCCGTGGCGTCGGCAATAGCTTCCAGGGCTGCTGCCTGCTGCGCTTGCATCTCTGCCAAGAGAACAGTTTGGTTAGCATCGGGTGCTGCTGCTTCATTAGCCTGAAGAGCTGCTAGAGCCTGCGTCAGCTTAAGCTGATGCAGATCCGTCTCGCCGTATTGCAAGGGGGCTACTTTCGCATCTGCAATAGCCTCTAACGCAACCGTTCGCTTCGCTTCAAGAGCTGCTAGGGCCTCGGCATATTTAGCTTCTAAAGCCTCCAGTACCGCTGCTCGTTTGGCCTCCTGTGCGGCAACCTCATTATCGTCAAGAGCAGCTACTGCTTGTGCAAACTTAAGCTGATGCAAATCGGTCTCGCCGTATTGCAAAGGGCCCTCTTTGCTGTCAGCAATGGCCTCTAATGCTGCCATTCGCTCTGCATCAAGCGCTGCTAAAGCCTCGGCATGTTTTCCTTCTAAAGCCGCTAAGGCAGTAGCTTGATTAGCTTCCAGTGCCGCAGCTTCATTATTTTCGAGAACAGATACCGTCTGTGCGAGCTTAAGCTGATGCAAATCCGTGTCGCCATATTGCAGAGGGGCATCTTTCGCATTTTCAATAGCTGCTAAGGCAGCAACTTCTTTTGCCTTTAGTTCCGCTTTCTCATTAGCTTCTAGCAGGGCAGCCGCATCAGCATCAAAAGTCGCGAGAACCTGAGCGAACTTTAGCTGATGCAAATCCACTTCGGGATATTGCAAAGAGGCTTGATTGGCATCAGCAAGCATCGCCAATGCTAAGGCTTCCTGAGCCTCGCGTTTAGCTCGAATAGTTCCACGTACAGCCAAAGGACTTACTGCATCGGCACTGACGACTGGCTTGTCATAGGCAGGACTTCGAGCTGGTGGCAGAACATCGGCTGCGGCAGAAAAGAGAAGTTTGCCAAAATCCGGAGCTACGACAGCTCCAAGGTTAGCATCTACTAGGTTATCGCTCGATGCTAGGTCAAGGGCATCTAAAAATTCATCATGCTGAATTTTTTGACTAACCTGACGTGCAGCGGCGATAAGATTTTTTTCATCAAAGGCGTGCGAAGGCACCTGTGCGGAGCGAGTTAAGGGAGTGTTCCCTTCGAAACGAGGGTTAGCGCCTTCGTAAGCCAGTGCAAAAATACTTTGATCTGCTAGAGGTTGACGCTCAATGACAGCTTGGGCTGTAGAATCTGTTTCTAGATTCTGCGGCATGCGCTTTTGACGCAATGACTGAAGGGAAGATGCAAAAGCGTCAATGTCACCATCGAGACGTGAAGCGCCCTGTCCTCTACCCAGAAATGTACTCTCACGAGCAAGTCTGGATGACTGATCAGCTTGCTCACTAAACTGCTGAGGCGCACCTGTATGAGAACGAGCACCTGCCAACTGAGAACCTTGATGCTCTTCTACCAAACGGTCAAGCACTGTCCAATAGTTTGGAGTTTGCTGCGGTTCATACGCCGCTTGTAAAGACGAATGTTGCTGGTTAAGCGCTGCGTTATCAGCGGCTGCAAGCTGTGCGACTGCTTTGACCGGAACGGCCCAATTTCTAGGATCGGGAGTAGATCTTGCGACGTCCTGATGATGATCTTCACCAGGAAAACTGGTATCGCGAGCCAACTTCCAAAACGTTCTCGAAGCCGTCTGTAAGAATTCCGGTGTATCATCCTCGAAAGTCGTAAGACCCATGGCCGACTTGTCGCAATACAGACAGGGATCGGTAGGGGCAAGATCCTTCGTGGTAAAAGGAGACAGATGACGGATATCACTGATATCGCGGTAATCCGTGCCGTCAAAAGCAGCGAGGGCTGCCGTTGGATGCCCTTGAGTTAGACGACCAAGCTGAAGCGGACATTCAGAACCTATACAGGAAAGCCCCTTAGCAGCTGCTAAAAGCAATCTTGGTGATGCGGCGACAAGAGACCAGATAGCAGAGTTATCTTGACCAGCATAGGCGGCAACAGCTCTCTGAGCTGCCAATGGATGAAAGAGATGTGCTGTGCGGGCCCAATGACTCTGATCAATAGAGTCGGTAGCATCGTAATTTTCCCTTCCACCACCTAAAACTAATTCATTTGTTTTGTGTGCGAGTGTCTCACGGCCGTCCAGAGCTCTCGCGAACGCATCATCTGCTGATGGAGAGGAGAGATCACAACTCGCATGAAGCATTTTTGGCAGAGTAGTAAAAGGTGCAAGACGATGTGCAACATCGATCCTGTCGGCAGCAACGATACCCCAGGCTCCGGTGGTGCCTTGTTCCTCATGTGCCATCTGCCCATATGTAGTCGTGCATCCTTCACAAATCAGATGAGGAATACTTCTGGGATGGGACTCAAAGCGATGTGCTGAAACGATAAAAACCGGCGACAACGCAGAAGCTTCATTTGGGCCTACATCCGATAAAGTCTGACTACCGTGAGACGCCTCGGCGATGGAGGATAGTATTGTGCCGCTCGTTAGGAGGGCTGGAGTGCGGTGCTCATGATATATGCATTCAGGACAACTCTCTTTGGTTGCTAGAAGGCTCTTAGCACTCCACTGGCCGTCGCGATGTTCAGCAATTTTGGCTGAGCTAACCTGTTGTTCTGCAGCATTTGCGAAGTGTGGAATGTGCGCCAAATCCGACCCTTTAGGACGGTTCGCTTCTTGATTGCCAACATTATATCGACTAGAGGAAGCAATACCATAGGTGGCTAGGCCGGAACTATATGTGGTATTCGGCCCATTACCTGCAAAAACAGGGATTCCCATGGTACCCAAAGAGCAGGTGGGTGCACATTCACGATAGGCATAGTCTAGCTGTCCCCAGGCCGTCGGAGCATTCTTGAATGCAGAAAGGCACTGACCCGTACGGCGATCACTGCTCGCGATGGATCCTAGACCGGATGCCACTGCTGCAATTTTCTGGACAAGCTCCTGTCGGCATAGATAAGGACGGTAGTTGGCAGGTTGGGGCTCATCAGAAAGGTCAAAATGACTGGATTGTTGCTCGGTACATGTTCGCGCAATCCCTTCGGGGAGCCGAAAGCGCTCACTGCTTGGCTTCTGCTGAGCAAACCAATCAAGCTTGGAGTCAGCCCGTTCTAAACCGGGTTTTTGAGCGACTGGGACATCTTCTCTCTCTGTCTTGTGAATAACGAGTGGAGAAGTACGATCAACAATTGCACTGAGCGGATACCCTTCAAAACCTTGAAGGTCCTCAGCAATTGGCCAGAAATGTTCTGCGGAGAAACAAGAATCTCCGTTACCACCTCTAACAACAGGTGAAGCAAAGACCCAACCCTGTGCGGCGATAAAGACCGGCAGGGATGCCCACCACAGCTTTGCTAAGATGGGTTTGTACGATGGATATGTTTTTTTTCGCCTTCTAGTAGCCATGTGACGTGATCTAAACCCCTCAAGCTTCTAGGGAGATTGAAAAATACACTTATTACAGAGAACCCAATTAATTCCAACGAAATTCATCATCTTTTTTTTTCGAAGCTAGTGATAGCCGAGATTCTATCCCATCGCCCTAAAAAAAACACCAAGGATTTTCGTGAGAAAGAGAAGAAAACGGAGGAAGAGGAGTAAGGGATGAGGAAAAAGATAGGGAAGAAGGAGAGGAGGAGGATTTCACCACAGAGAGCGCGGAGACGCAGAGATAGGAGAGAGAGAGGAGAGGAAGAGGATTTTACCACAGAGCACACGGGAGGGCACAGAGAGGATGGCTTTGAACCAAAAAAAGCCATCCTCTCTGTGCCCTCCGTGTGCTCTGTGGTAAAATAGGCTTCTGGAATAACAAACAGCGAACTTTTATAAAATTCGCTCTCTCCTATCTCTGCGTCTCGGCGCTCTCTATGGTAAAATCCTTCCGAGCAGCTCGTAGCTCATCGGTGATATGCTGACGATAGGGACTATCCTTTCTGATAGCTATGCCATATTCGAAAGCGTTGGGATAGACGTCGTACTCATCGCGGATGCTACTGCTGTCAAGAATGGCCGCTACAAGACGGGTATAATGATAGTGAGGAAGCCAAATGAGATCTGGCTTGCGTTGCAAAAGTCTGGCTACTGAGAAGCCCTGATGTGCTGTAGCATTATCGTTGAGGCCTGCCAGATCAATAATCTGGACTTGAGGTGCAACAGCACCCGGATACCCTACCTCCGACATAGCCACAACAGCCCCTGCAGGTAATGAGGCTATCACATGACTCATCGCTGCTACGGCTTCCGCCCAATTGGTTTCTGGGCCGTGACCAATCTGCTGAGTACGTCCATTGACACGATCCTGTGCTTCAAGAACGAAGATGCGATAGGCTCCCGCTAGTTTTTCGCCTACTAAAGACGAAAGTGCAATAACACATGCTGACAAAAGAACTAGACGTGTCACAACCCATTGCCAACTAGCTGCCAGATGCTTATCCCAATCCGCTACAAAATCGTCTAACGTCAGAATTGCTGGGATCACAAGAAATGGCAGCGCTGGCATATAGTAACGAGCATTATTACCCATGATTTGAACAACGCTGAATAAATAGGCGAAGTGAACGAGGACAGGCAGCAGGAATACCGCTAGAAGGCGCAAATGTCGTCGCTGTGCTGTAAAGATGATTAAAGCAATAAAGGGGAAGGCTTGGCGAAAAAACTCAAGAAGGTAACCGACATCATTCCAATTCTGATGCCCAATGTAGCCATTGTAGAAACCCTCTTTTTTCACAAAATAAGATAAAGGCAAGGGTGACCCAAAAATAGCCGTTTTCCATACAAGATCCAGTCCTAGTAATAGGCCTAGACTGCCGAAGCAACACAGAAATAAGCCCAGACGCTGGTTCGATGGAATCAATAGCCAGATCGCTAACGCTGGAAACAGCACGGCGTAGAGACCTGTATCCGGCCTAGTAAGGTAACATAGATAGCCCGTTAAGCCTACCAGGATGGCCTTATTACGCGATGGCGCGCGCAATAGACATAGGACCGCGCCGATTAATAGCGTATTAACCACCATCGCCAAAGTTGTCTCCATGCCTGTCAGCGCATGATATAAGAAAGGCTGCGAAGTCAAAATAAAGGTAGCGGTCAGAAACAGAATAAAAGGTGTCTTTCGCATCAGCTCCGTTTTACAAGCCACCCTTCCCACAGCCGATAGAGCAAAAACTAAAATGACAGCCATCGCCCAAGATAATCCCTGTAATACGAGAGCGGCGTTATGCCGAAGGAATTCACGAACAATGGTAACAAGTGCCAGGTAGGTAGTGCTGGATGCTCCATAGGTTGGCTCGCCACCTCGGTTCCATACAACCCCCTGACCACTTAAAATATTGTCTGCATAACGTATGAAAATATAGGAGTCGTCCATCGGCGAGTATGCATGCAGCAAAGGAGCTGTCTTGGCACTGTAGTAGGACGTTATGGCGAATAGGAATAGCACCAACGCGGCTCCATAACCTGTTAGACGTCTGATCGTCGTGATGGACATACCCTCTCCCTGATAACATTTCCGTCATATCACTCCTGCATACGACAATGACCTACCCTGTGTCAAATCACCTAAATATTTAATAGATAGTCGTCTACGTATAATATTTTGTTTGTAATTTAATAAATTAATTATATAATAGTAATTGAGAGATAGATAACTATTAATTACTTACAAACAAAGATACAGAATAAGTAAAGAAAAAATTACCACACACACAGCCTCGCAAAAAGGGGCGCGGTGCTTGCAAAAGTACCGCGCCCTTTCTTTTATCGGCCTTGTTCACCTTTGCGGTCAGAATTTCGGTCGACTGCAAAAGGATCGTCTGTCGCGTTTTGCTCCTCGGACATAGCTGGCGCTATGCCCTCGTCACAAACCACGACATCCGACCTTTTTCGTCCGACCGAAATTCTGACCGTAAAGGTGAACAAGGCCCTTTTATCCTTTCCGATCCTGAATGCGCCAAATCTAACCAAGCGTGGGAAGAAGGAGAGAGTGAGGAAGGGAAGAGGATAGGATTAGGAATTTTCACAGCCGAGGCGCCTCGGCGGTAAAAATTCCTAATCCTATCCTCTTCCTTCCTCCCACGCGTGGTATCTCTTATCTCCCATCGCCCCATTCGGCTTTGCGGGCCCATTGGTAGGCGTCGCCTTGTTTTTTTGAGACGACAATATTTTTGAGACCGTCGAGCGTACAGAGCTCCAAATGAACATGGCCTGATCTTTTTTGTGGGTGCCGCATGACGCGTTCGAGTGCAGATTGACCCGATCCTTTGGTCACCGCTAAGTAAGAAAATTTTTCATCTTCATGACCTAGGGTTCCGAATTTGGCCTGTCGGTGAGCTGATGAACGCTCAACACGACAAGAAAAATGGCACCAATCCTTGGTACCCTCCATCGGACATCTATGAGAATGAGGACATGGAGCCACCAATCGGGCGCCCCAATCGATGAGAGTCTGGCGAAAGCGCAAAATTTTTCCGTACCCTCGCGGTGTACCGGGTTCAATTATGACAAGACCTTTTCTAGCAGCCTGCCAGCAAGCTTGCAGCACCTTAAAGCTTATCGTTTCTTCCAGTTCTCCGAGGGAATAGGAGAGCAAAACCAGATCGTGTTCAGGCCAGGCGGACAATGCTGTCATATCCTGATGCAGCCATTGTGCGGAAGTGATGACGGCATTGGCGGCATGGCTAGCGAGCTGCTTCCCGAGCGCCATAAACGCTTGATCCTGCTCAATAAGTGTAACATGACAAATCGATGGTAACGAATCCACGGCAGCCCACATGGCCGTTCCGGGACCAGCACCTACATCCAACAGAGACAGTGGGGTCATGCTAGGATCACTAGCGATGAATTGAGCCAAAACAGCATGTACAGCCTGGTAGGTGGCTGGCAATCTTGTCACCAGGTAGGCCAATCGATGTTGCTCCGAGGAAAGTGCAGGGGCTCGCTTAACGCCCAGGCGGTAACGCGCGGATACCTCTTGTGTTGCCTGTGTTAAGGATGACAGTGGGACAGATGACGTCAGCCGTTCAATGGCATTTTGCAGTTCAGATGGTAAGGACATGTGGCAACAATTGCTTCCGAAAGTTATGATGGTAGTTTTACTCGCAATATCGTAATGGATTTCATGAATATTGTCGCCTTGGCACAAGATCTCATTGCAGAAGGGAAATTACTCGACGCTACTTTGAGTGACCCTCTATTTAGCTCTCCTTGGGGACAAAAAGCATCCATTCGTCCCATTTTTATTAAAGGCGAGAAGGTGTACCAGCTGACCTTCTTTAAAGAGAACAAGGCCTTTCATCAAAATCTCACTATCCCAGCATGCCAGAAAATTATGGCTGAAATGCTGATAGCCTTTAGACAAATTCAGCTCTTTGCTCCGGACGCTGACTGGCATATTCTCCACAAAAGCAAAGGAGTTTCCTGCCACCGCCATCCCCCCACAAAAAAACCGCACATTCAACAGCATGACCGCCAAAAAAAGCATCTGCTGCCGGAAGGGATTCCTGATCCTTACCTTATAGGGCTAGGACTCATGAGCGCCTCAGGCAAGTTGATTGCAGCGAAAACGCATAAATTCCGCCAGATCAACCGCTTTCTCGAGTTAGTATGTCACAGCCTAGATTTTCAGCAGCCTCTGCATATCGTTGATCTCGGCTGTGGCAAAGCTTACTTAACTTTTGCCTTGTATCACTATCTCCGAGAGATCCAAAATATTGAGGTAGAACTTACCGGTGTGGATCTTAAGGCCGATGTCATTGCACACTGCCAAACCCTCGCCAAAACTCTCGGTTATGATCAATTGCACTTTTATCAAGGCAGCATCGATTCCTTTGTGCCTCATAAACAGGTCGATGTCGTGGTCTCGCTACATGCCTGTGACACCGCTACGGACTACGCTCTCGCAAAGGGAGTCTCGTGGGGAGCGGAGTATTTGTTCGCGGCTCCCTGCTGTCAGCATGAACTTTTTTCCCAGATAGAGAGTTCCGAGTTGAAGTCGCTATTCAGACACGGCATTCTTAAAGAGCGCTGCGCTGCTCTCATTACTGATGCTGCCCGCGCCGAACTGCTCGAAGCTGCCGGCTATCAAACTCAAGTCGTTGAGTTCATTGATTTGGAACATTCCCCAAAAAATCTTCTATTGCGCGCACAAAAAAAACCCTCACCAGAACGTCAAAAAAGCGCATGGGATAACTATCTCCAACTTAAAAATGCCCTGGCTATCAGCCCATTGCTCGAGAAACTACTCTTTTAAAAATTTATTGACGACTTAATTCCCTCTCTAATTAAATAACTAATTGATTACATAAAAATCTAATATTAAGATATTTATGAAGAATTTGTTTGTACAATAAATAGATAGTTTATAAAATAAATATTGTAGAGACTGTAATTTGAGCCCGTAATACCTTACTAACAATGACTTGAAACTCAACTACAATAAAAATGAAAAGTTGTGAGGTTATTATGAAAGGGTTCTTTAATTTATTCAATAAAGGCGCTGCTTATTTCGTTGCAGCTGCTGCGATTGTGTCACTAGCTCCTTCTTCCGGATATGCTGGTCTATTGGGAACAACTGCAGGTGGCACTTTAAACGTCGGGCTTTCGTCAACTAACTATTTTGACCTGTCCGCAGTCCCAGGTTCTGCACCTGTGAATGCCACAGTCGTTGATCCTGGCGTCGAATTTACCAGTAACGCACACGCTCTTCAAACAGCGATACCTGGTTTAACAACCTTTATGTCAGCAGATATAGCTGATCATCAAATCCTGTTAACCTGGATCAACGCTGGAATAAATCCTAACTTGATTCCAGCTACCAAATTCACCTTTAATCTATCCCCGACAGGAGGACAAAAAATTTCAAATGTCACCTTCGACTTTGGTTTACCAGGAGCCGTCACTTTTAGCGCTCACCAGGTGCAGATCGCTTATGGCCCATTTCTATTGGGTTCAGCGAGCAGCGCCTTCGGACACTATTCTCTGTCTTTTGTGAATGTTCCTGAACCAGCAACCTATCTATTGTTGAGCAGCATGGCATTGATCGCGCTCTTTGCTGCAAGAAGACGAGAAGCACATCAAATTTGTTAAGATGACTTCTGTTGTTAGAATCTCTCGGCTTCATGCCTTCAAGGCATGAAGCCTTTTTTTTTGTTGACCTTCAATAAATAGCTAAAATAGATGAATGACTATTCTCCAATAAATTATAAATTTATGATTTATTAAAAAAATATTTGTACAAATAATTCGCCACGTCTATACTAATAAATGTAAGAGGAACGAATAAGAAAGCTAAACACAGTACAACAAATTGACAACATAACAAACTATTAGAAAGTTAATCTAATAGTAATCATAAAATCAATGGGAGGGTCTCATGAAAAACTTATTAAACTTATTTAGAGGCGTCGGAACCGTCCTTGCAACTGTTGCTGTATTTTCAATCCTGCCCAATTCTGGCTATGGAGGCTTACTAGGCACCACTGCTCAAGGTAAACTGACCATAGGTGTTTCACCAACTAACTATTTTGACCTAAGTCCTGTGCCTGGAAATGCCTTCGTCCCTGCTGTCGTCGTGAATCCTGGCGTGGAATATCCCGGTAACCAGCCTGCTCTTCAGGCCGACTTTCCTGGCGTCACAGCTCACATTTCAGCAGACTTAGCCGATCATGAAATTCTACTGACCTGGATCAACTCTGGCCTTGTATCAGCTACCATCCCCAACCATTCCTTTACTTTCGAGCTATTCCCCAAAAATGGTCAGGTCATCTCCAATGCCGTATTTGACCTAGGACTTGCCCCTGGGTCCGTAACGTTTGGTCCTCATTCATTAGTTATCGATCAAAAGGGCTTCATCCTTGGTGGCGGCGAAAGCGCATTTGCACACTATACATTGTCGTTTGCCACAGTACCTGAACCAGGAACCTATGCCTTATTAGGTAGCATGGGGTTATTAGCTCTGTTTGTCGCTAGAAAACGAGAAAAAGTCACCTCCCAAATCTCCTAAATACAGGAGGAAAGCTTCTGAGTTAGGAGGATTAGGCCTCATGCATCAAGTGGTGCATGAGGCCTTTCCGCATTTTAATATTTTATTTGACAGATTAAATATCAACTAAAGTAAATGATTAATCAATCTGTAGATAATTAAATTTAAATAGTTTACGTATTAATTGTTTGTACAAATAATTATTTAGTAATACAATGAAGTTATAGAAATTACTTGCCTGTCTTATTAATTCTAAACAGGACACACAAAACACTGGGAGGTGTTGCATGAATAAACTGTTTGGTCTTTTTGAAAAAGGTGTGAGTTCATTCGTGATAGCTGCAGGTTTATGCGCTGTTGCCATTGCACCTACTGCGGGATATGGGGGACTGCTTGGCACAAACGCCAATGGTACCCTACGATTTGACGCTAACCATTCAAACTTCTTTGATCCAGCCGCTATACCTGGAAAGCCGGCCATTCAAAGACCAGTTACTGGTGGGATAGAGTTTACAGGTAACTCGTTAGCTATATTCACGGAGACAGGCCTACACCTGGCCGTTACTGCGGATATAGGAAATAATACGATAGAACTGACAGCGACTAACACTGGGCTAACCCCAGATATTATAACCGGTAACACAGTATACCGCTTTGGTCTATTCCCTCAAGTAGGTGCCGTGCGCCAAAACATTTCTAGCGTTGTATTCAGTGGTGGCAATTCGCCTCCTTCTGGCTCTTTGATCTTTGGTGCACATTACGTTCAAATGACCTACCTACCTGGGGTGCTCGCTCCTGGAGCTTCAGCCACAGCGCACTTTACTTTGGGTTTTGTCAACGCGCCTGAACCTAGCACATATATCTTGCTGGGTACAATGGCTCTAATCGCCTGCTTGGCGGCGTGGAGAAGAAAAGCAAACAATGTCCTGTCTTCTTCCCAGCAAGAAGCCTAAAAACGCAGGTGCATTTGACAATTAGCTCCATACGCCTCAGCGTGTGGGGCTTTTTTTTTGCTTGAGCATCATAAGCCACTTTCCTACAATAGCGTTTTGGGAGAATCTATGATCATTTTTATTCGTCTCTTCGCTCTTGTTGGTCTAGCATGCTTACCTGATTGGGCAGCTTGCGAAGAACCTTGGGGAAAGGATTCTGAGCTCTATACCTGCCGCCATCAGACGCCATGCAACGTGATCTGCCGCAATGATCCATTTGTGAAAATGACACGAGCGGTCATTCGCTTTCACAAAGGTGTGATTTCTCCAGCGGATGGTCCGCGCAGTCACTTTAAACCCAGTAGTTCAGAATATATGTTGCACGCCGTAGAAAAACATGGATTTCTGCAAGGCTATATCATGGGCTGCGATAGGCTTATGCGAGAGAATAAAGACCCATGGATCTACCGCACCACCGAGAGCAAGTATCATATGATCACGAAGTGGGACCCAGTACGTTAGCTACTCCCTGAGAACAGGCAATGTAGCCCCTTCATCCAACCAGCGATTAACTTGAGTTGAGTCTGTATCTAACAAAGGCCCACCAACAACTGTTGGTTCTGTATCGTCTTGGATGGTTTCAGCCTGCAGGAGGCGACGGGCCATGGCCAGGGCTTCCTGCTCTGAGCTGCCTGGACGGCGCCAGTTATAAAGAAGCAACCTTTCACGTCCCACCTCATCGGCGACTCCGGAGTTTTCCAGAATATTCCACACAGGAGTGGGGATGCTACACAACAGCAACAAGATGTTATTGCTCTTTAGGAAGCGATGAAGGTGCAGCAGGGCTAGGCAAGCTGTGGCATCTAGGTCCCGAGCATGCTTCAAACGTAGAATAATAGCGCGTGTTTGACTATCGCCTTTAGCTAAAGCGCGCAACGTTGCTTGAAAAAGATCGGCAGCGCCGAAGAATAGCTCTCCATGGACATCGATAACCTTTATGCCATCTTGCCGGGAAGCTCCATTTTGTAGAGAGGGGCTGTTGAACCCGGAATACTCACGTAAATTGGGAGTGGAAGCTTTATTCAGATAAAAAATAACCGATAGAACAATCCCAATATAAAAGGCGATGTCTACACTGAAGAAAATGCACGATAGGAGCGTTGCGACAAAGACAAAGGCATCTGAGCGCGTCGCTTTAAGACATAAGAGCACTTGGCGCGTTTGCACCAAACCAAAAGAAGTCACAAAAAGCAGAGCTGCTAAAGCGGCGAGTGGGATAAAGCTGATGAAATATCCGAAAGCGAACACGATAAGTCCCACAAATCCTGAACTAAATATCGCTGCCAGGCGTGTGCGAGCTCCGCTATCGTAATTTAGCGCTGTTCGGGAGGGACTCCCAGCAGACGGCATGCCCGCTATCATAGCGGATGCCAGGTTGCCTAAACCCAAAGCCATGACTTCTTGGTTAATGGATATGCTCTCTCCAGACTTACTTGCCATAGACTTAGCCACTGATCCCGTCTCCAGCGTTCCGAGTAAAGCGATAGCAAATGCCATCGGAACCAGTTTATTGAGAATGATTGGGTCAAACTGGGGGAAAATAGCATGTGGCAACACGCCAAAAATCTGACCTGCATTTCCGACTAATTGAACCTGCGTGACATAAGCTTCGGCAAAGGGATCTATGGGTGGAACTCCCGGAGCGGAAGACCAGTGAAAGAAATATACTGCCACTCCTGACAGCAACAGCATCAATGCAGCAGCGGGAATATTAGCGTTGAGACGCTTCATTCCTATTAGAAAGATAAGCCCGGCGATTCCGATAGAAGCCGTCGACCAGTGAATAGCATCCAAGTGAGAACCAATGTAGGTCAGCTTTTGAAATAATGAAAAGACACCTTCAGGTGTCTCCATTCCCAAGAAAATAAATAGCTGACTAACAACCAATGCTATAGCTGTACCGGTCATATAGCCCACCACCACAGCTTGACTAACAAACTGAGTAAGGCGTCCGAGACGAAAAACCGCTGCTACAAGTTGAAAGATGCCGACTAAAAGAGTCAGCTGCGCGAGAATTTGCACCGCAAGGATCTCGCGTTCATCCCCCGTTACACCACGGTAGTAGGTATACAAAATCTCTGCTGTACCCGCCTGTACCAGGATAGCAATCGCATTAGTTGGACCCACAACCATGTGCCGCGATGAACCGAATAAGGCCGCAAGTGCAGTGGCAAACAAGGCTCCAAATAAACCGCAAGTCAAAGGAAGACCAGCAATCAGCGCATAGGCCATCACTTGGGGTACAGTCAATAAAGCTACGGTCAGGCCAGCTCCAAGATCCTTCCACATTCCTTGCCAGGAGAGGGAGCGCACCTCCTGCAGGAGAGGCCGAAAAGAAATGTCATCATACCTGGAATGCCCAGTCATCTAATACACCATTTACTATAATAAAGACGTGCTGCCTAGGGATAAACGCAGACGAAAAGTGGTATCTCCCAATTGTCCACACTATCCCCTTATTTTTCAAGGACTCGAATCGCCATTGCATGCCTGAATTTATATATTTTTATTCCGATTTAATTTAACATGCATCCATAACCAGACAAATTAATCTTACGCAGACTATGATGACAACATTGCCCAAACTTGCTATCGTCGGCCGCCCAAACGTCGGCAAATCCGCATTATTCAACTGCATTTGTAAGCAACGCATTGCCATCGTTGATGAGGCGGAAGGCATTACCCGCGATCGCCTTTATGCAGATGCAGAGATCTTTGGGCGTCCCTTTCAGGTGATCGATACTGGGGGGATAGACTCTCACAGTAAGGCGATGTACAATGAATTAATCAAAGCTCAGGCTGAATTAGCCATTAGGGAAGCCGATGTCATCATCATGGTCGTCGATGCTATGGTGGGCGTGACCCCCATCGATCAAGAGCTGTCAGATATTCTTCATCGCACCAAAAAGCCCTTGTGTTTAGCGGTTAATAAACTTGACAATCCTGACAACGACCACCTGATGCACGACTTTCTCTGTCTGGGCATTCGCAAGATGGTTCCTGTATCTGCGACACAAGCTAGACACATAGCCGAATTGCTAGAAATGGCTTTTTCGGACTATAAATATCCTGAAGAGCCTATCGAAAAAGAAGCCAAATCTATCCAGGTAGCCATCGTAGGTAGGCCTAATGTTGGCAAGTCTTCACTAGTGAATTATGTCCTCCAAGAAGAACGCTGTATCGTCAGCCCCATTCCGGGAACGACACGCGATAGCATCGATGTCTTTGTCTCGTACGAAAACCATCCCCTCACCCTCATCGATACTGCTGGTGTGCGCCGCAAAAAAGCGGAACATGAAGTCGTGGATAAGTTCGCAGCAATACGCACTCAGAGAGCCATCGACCGCTCCGACGTATGCCTGTTGATGTTAGATGCTCAGCAAGGCATGACTAGAGAAGACAAAAAAATCGCCGCGATGATCGAGGAGGCCAAAAAAGGATGCATCGTCCTGTTAAATAAATGGGATCTGGTTAAGGGCTTTCGGATGGAACATTGCCTCAAGGCCCTATATGAAGAGGTTCCATTTCTTAAATTCTGTCCGGTCATTTTCACATCCGTGACGTTGGGCCGCAACATTGAAAAGATTTTTCCCTTGATACTAGAGGTCTATGCTAATTGTGGCAAACGTATCACCACACACGAACTCAATAGTTTTGTCCAAAAAGCCATGCAGGTAACGCCTCCGCCAATGATGGGAGGCAAGCGTCTACGTGTCTACTACAGCACTCAGGTAGGCGTTTACCCCCCCACGTTTGTGTTGTTTATCAACTACCCAGACCTAATGTTACGCAGCTATAAACGCTATCTCTATAATCAATTTAGGGAAAAATATGGCTTTAGCGGATCCCCAGCACTCTTTCACCTAAAAGCCAAGAAGCGGGAGAAACGCGAAAGGCCCGATAAGACGCCACCACTTTATCACCACGCTCCTGAGGAAATGGACGAAGATATCGATGATGTCGCAGACGCCTCTTTTCTAGTCGACAATGATGTATGGGAAGGGGATAAGTTCCCTGCCGAGCCTGAATAGCGATTGTATAGCTGCTAACCCTTTAACGCAAAGGCGCAAAGGAGAGCTCACATTCGTTGATACCCTTGTCAAAAATAGAGGATTTACCTACTCTCCATCTAATGGTGGAAATATCGCCATCAAATGGAGACTTTCATGACTTTTCCCCGTTTTCTATTGGATGTGCTAAACCGTCGCATGGTTTTTTTTCCTGTAACGCTGCTAGTTGGCCCACGCCAATCAGGCAAGACGACTCTTACAAAGAAGATCGCGAACGAACAAGGGATGCGCTATTCCTCGTTTGATGATCTCAATAACCTAGTGGGTGTTCAGCTCGATCCGATAGGTTTCCTCGATTCACTGAAAAAGCCAGTTGTTTTGGATGAAATTCAACGAGCCCCAGAACTACTGCTGCCCATTAAGGTCGATGTAGATAACCACAGATTACCAGGTCGTTATATTCTAACGGGTTCGGCGAATCCACTAGTCGTGCCCAAACTAGGTGATGCCCTCACGGGCCGCATGGCGATCTGCCATATGTGGCCGCTCTCTCAGAGCGAAATCTATGGAGAGCCTAACCAATTCCTTGATTTGCTATTCCAAGAAGGGGGCCTTGGAGAAAAATTCCCGTCTTTGGATCACACCGCTTTGGTAAAGAAATTATTTTTAGGTGGATTTCCTGCAATGCAACAAGCGTCCAGTGACGAAGAACGAAAATTTTGGTGTAACAGCTATCTATCGTTAACGCTGCAGAAAGATATCCACGAACTCTCTAAGATAGAGGGGTTTGCTCATCTACCGGCGTTGCTTTATGGGCTGGCTTCCAGAGTAGGGTCTACGCTGAATATTGAAGAATTATCGCGTCTTGCAAAGACGGGAAGCACCTCTGTCAGACGATATATTCAGCTTCTAGAAAGTCTATTCTTACTTTACCGTTTACCAGCGTGGAGTCCAAATCATGATAAGCGCCTTGCAAAGTCTCCAAAAATCCACTTTTCGGACACCGCTCTTCTCCTTCATACACTTAATCTCACCCCATCTCAATTGAGCTCCAACCCGAGCATTGTAGGACATGTACTGGAAAATTTCGTAGTAATGGAATGTGCGAAGCAGGCCACATGGAGTGAATCCAATCCTACACTTTATCATTATCGTCATGAGAAGGATGAGGTTGATTTGGTGCTCGAGTCGGAAGGTAAGGTCGTTGGGATAGAAATCAAATTGAGCTCTGTCATCCGGCCGGATGACCTTAAAGGTCTGAAATCTTTACGGCAGACAGCTGGAAAGGCGTTTCACAGAGGAGTGATTCTTTTTGGTGGCGACCGCATAATACCACTTGGAGAGGGCTTCTGCGCGGCTCCGATTAGTGCGCTCTGGACCAATGGTTAGGGACTAAAGGACTTAGGAGGTTCACTTTACAGGTCCTTTAGTCCATCTACGTAAGCTCCTCTTTGCGCCTTTGCGTTAGGAATTACTTGTCTGTGGGATGACTCGTAGATGCATCATCGACGTATTGTAAGAGCTGAATAAGCTCAGTGCGGTCAAGGCGCTTAATGACATCCTGATCATCCACACCAACAACCTCTTCCATGAGCCTGCCCTTGGCACTAATAAGAGCATCAATGCGCTCCTCAAAAGTCCCTTTAGTGACTAACTTGAATACCTGCACACCACGCGTTTGTCCGATACGGTGAACGCGGTCCGTCGCTTGGTTTTCGCGAGCAGCATTCCACCACCGGTCATAGTGAATGACTACTGAGGCAGCTGTGAGGTCAACACCAAGGCCCACAGCCTGCAGCGAGCCCAAAAAGACCTCGCAGCTGGGATCTTGGTTAAAGAGACGCAGCTGCTCACCTCTGTTGATGGTGGCACCGCGAATGGAAGCAAAAGCGATTCCCTCGCTCTTGAGATAGTCCTCAAAGATATCTAGCATAGCGAGATACTGAGTGAAGACAACCACCTTTTGACCACTAGCACGGGCCTCACTAAGCAGTTCTACAAACAGATCCCATTTGCCTGATTCATGTTTACGAAATTTTTCAGGCTGCTTCAGATATACAGCAGGATGGTTACACACGCGTTTGAGTTGCGTCAGGATAGCGAAGATATGCACATAAGGCACGACCTTATTGGGATCCTTAAGGTCATCCATGACCTGGCTGCGTGTTTGTTCCAGAACTTCGCGATAAAGGTGTCGTTGTTCCTCGGATAGCTCACAGTGAAATACTTCTTCAGTCTTTTCTGGAAGGTCGGTAAGAACATCTCCCTTCTTTCGTCGCAGCACAAAGGGTTTAATCAGCCGAGATAAGAGCTGTCGACGTTGAAGATTTTGCTCCTTTTCGATTGGCTTAATAAAAAACTCTCTGTAGTCATGCTCAGAAGGCATATAAGTGGGTAAGACAACATCGAATAGCGCTTTCAGTTCCATGAGGTGATTCTCAATCGGTGTACCCGTCAAACCCACGCGCATAGATGCCTGAATCTGCAAAAGGGCATGATGGAGACGACTAGCCTGACTCTTAGCGGCCTGCACTTCATCTAGCACGGCCAAATCAAACTTCATTTCCTTAAGCCGTTTTACCTCTCGCCGACAAACACCGTAAGAAGTAAGCAGAACGTGACAGGATTCATCAAAGTCATCCAGGCTACGTTCTAGGCCATAGAAAGTCACAATGCGAAATCCCTCAAGATACTCCTGTAGTTTTTCCTGCCAGTGATAGATGACCGACGTTGGGCACACAATCAAAATTTTCGGCAGCCGCGAAACACCACGTTCCTTGAAGTCATTTAATATGGAAACCATTAACGCCATGGATTGGTGAGTCTTTCCTAACCCCATGTCATCACACAGCAACCCCGAAAGGCCATGGTGATAGAGAAACCAGAGCCACTGAATCCCTTTTAGCTGGTAGGGGCGTAAGTTGCTGCGCAGCCCTTCAAGGTTCGGGGGACTAGGATCTTCAAAAGTCGTCAATCCCCGGAGGATTTCAGCAGCAGTCTCAGATTTAGCATCCTCAGCCGTAGGAGGGTGTATTTCGTCGAATACATTAAGACGAATTAGCTCCATGGTTGACAAGGTTACTCCATTCCGAGCTAAGTCGAAACGAGCCTTTCTCAAGCTATGTACCCATGCAAACCGCGCGTCCTGCAAATCAATCAAGCCCGCCGCCGAAAAGACAAAGCGTTCCTTTTCGGCGATTGCCTGCCATAACTGGGAGACAGGAATAGACCCTCGTTCGGTAACATAGGACAGCTGCAAGTCATACCACCCCTTACCCTGCTTACCTTCTTCAATATCATCTACGGTCAGTGTCATTACCGAAGGGCGTGTTAAGCAGGGATCCAGATAAAAAATATAAGGCTTAAGAGCCTCCAAGTCATAGTTGAGAAACAGGGCCATATTCTCAGGAGCCACCTGAACAGGTTGACGGTAGGCCTCGGGAAGACGACTCTCCTCAGGTAGACTATAAAAGCCCTCATTGGGGGTATAGACAAAATCACCAAAGAAATTTAAGGCCCGCTGGCGGTACTGAGGAAGCAATTCATATTTGGGCGTCACACGAATGTCGTTGTTATCATCAAGTTCGATACTCAACTCCGATCGAATGACAGGGCAAATACGGCTAAAGAAGCCAGGAACCAGCTGTAACTCCTCACGGTTCATGTGAATAAAGACACTGATCGCCTCGGCATGTACAGCCACCCCTGGCCGAACAGGTAAGCCGATATTAGAGCCTACCTTAGAGAAGAAACCTTGGCCGGCAATGTACACCCAGCGCCCAAAATCCTTCTGCCCCTCACTACTCTCATCTGGTGATGTGTAGCTGGAAAAGCTCAAATTTTTATCGCTGTCAATCTGATAGGTCAGCTCTGCCTCGACGTTGGCTAGATGGGGGCTAAAGCCATCTTGTGAACTAAGCCAAACGCGGTTTTGAGTGACAAAATCCGACACCTCTTTGCTAGGAATGACTTCCTCAATCTGCTCGCTGCGCATATTCCGCAAGCGATAAAAACCGAGACCTTCCAAATAAGCCCACTCTCTGAAAGCTCGCGACAAGGGCCTTTGCAGATCTCGTGGCTCGAACAAATAGCAATTCACATGTAGGTTCCATTGAGCATCGAAGGAAAGGTGGTAGGAAACATCTACCGGCTCCTCGTGAATGGCTACCCCCTCAAGCTCGCCTTTAATAAACAGATAATGATCGCGCAAAACCTCTGAGATTTCTGCACCGCGTACGGTCTGATTAGCTAAAAGGCTACCTTCCTCAGTATGAAAAAAACCTACTGCACTGGTATAACGCCATTCTCCAAAACGCCATACGACACCATCCAGGGCGGGAAGGTCGGGCTTATCGCCTCGGGTCCCTGAACGATGAATCTTCAAGCATCCTTGCTCTTCATCATAAGTGATTTTTGAAATGGCCTCTTTGGCAAAGTCACGAACGGGTATTGTAGACCGCGCATCTGCCAAAGATGAAATAATTGACGGAAGCAGAGCTTCCGGAACATAAAACTCCGCCTTCAGAACCGAAAAAGTCACATAAAGGGCATTGGGTATCCCTTTAGAAGAATAGCCAAAGGTGATTTGATAGGCCGGATCCTGATCCTGCATCACCATCATCCATTTTGCCAAATCGTTCCAGAACGAGAGATGGTATAATAGACGCAAACTAGGACGCCCTTCACGCCAAAGCTGAATTTCATTTTGCGGTAGGTTGGAAAATTTTAAAGAAGTTTCCTCAGTCTCCTGTACCCGCACTTCCATGAGGTGATAGAGCTGCTGTTTCCCTTCCTCGCCCAGACCTTTAACGGAAAAGAGCCGCTTTCCAGAGACGGAATGGAATTGATATTCACTTCCCGCGTCAGTTTTTAACAAATCGGCATCGTAGCCGACCTTTTCGGCATAATGACTACATAGCTTGTGCCAAAGGGAATGCTCAAATCGTATGTGCAATGGAGTTTCATGATCATTAAAAATCTTTAGATAGGCTGCAGCCAAATGACTACAACCACCCTCTTCATCGCTCTGGTCACATCCGCAAAAACAATCACGAATGGTCCCCGCTTCATCAAGCTGTAGAAAAGCCCATACCCCCTCTTCGTCCTTAGCGCTTTGGACCAAAACCTGGTACGTCGAACCAGAAAATTCGACATCCCTGACGGCTCCCGCCTTAATAAGGCGCTTGCCGGCTTGAAGATAGGATTTTAACAATCTAGGCAGCCTAGTCATAGACTCCGAAGTATTTGACCCGATTTATTATATCAAAGGATGACATACTCCATCAAACTTAACATATATTTAATTATGAAATAAATTACATACTATCAAATATGAAATTAACTGTCATCTACTTTTTTTGCAATAGGACGATGAAAAAAGGAGGGGTAATTGCAGAAGTGCAGTCATGGAATGCATGATGTTGCACACATCTTTTTCTTGACTCACAATCGGGCCTTGTTCACCTTTACGGTCAGAATTTCGGTCGGACGAAAAAGGTCGGATGTCGTGGTTTGTGACGAGGGCATAGCGCCAGCTATGTCCGAGGAGCAAAACGCGACAGACGATCCTTTTGCAGTCGACCGAAAACTGACCGCAAAGGTGAATAAGGCCCACAATCGTATCTCGGCGCGCGCTTAACATTTGATGTTAATATCATGTATAGCCAAATTAATCACTGTTACTTTGAATTTCCAGAAAGAGTCCAGAAGGCAAGCTTTCTCCAAAAGCAGCTTCCTGCTGAGCCCTGTCGTCGAAGGTCTTAGTCATAAGATTATGAAAGCGCGTGGCTGCGGAAGATCCGGCGAATTTTTCGCTCACAAGACTGGCCACGCTTTCAGGAACATTAAGCTCCGGATGATTTGTCCGTCTTGCCATCTGCGCCATGGGAAAGGCCAACCACTCAAGATTTACATTTGGGAGAGCCAAGAGCCGCTCTAACCAACGCTTACAAAGCTCAGCCGGAATTACATTAGCGATGGTCCCGAACAGCAACTGGCGCGCTCCAAGGCGGCCTAAAGCCCAGTAATCGGCATCAACGGCTTGTGCTGAAGTTATGCGGTCCAATAGAAGTTCCGCCAAACGTTGCTTGCTCTTGTTTTCGATTTTTTCCATAGCGGCCAAAACGCGGATTTGTTCGACATAACGGTTG
Organism: uncultured Chlamydiae bacterium; assembly: GCA_963713615.1. GTDB lineage: Bacteria > Chlamydiota > Chlamydiia > Chlamydiales > JAJFMA01 > CAMFKD01. The sequence goes on along the minus strand of CAVQMM010000001.1, from coordinate 3,317,801 downwards.
CGATCAGCTCCACGAATAACTTTAGGTTTGTCGAACAACACAAGCATCAAGGCTCCAGCCAACTGCATCTGTTGTCCCTTGCTCAATCCACCAGCAAGACGTCGCAGGCAGATCAGACGCTGAATCTCGACGTCTGCATCACCCCCATTTTTAGGCTCGGCTAGCAATAGCTTCCAGACTCGTTCGATGCGAAAGTCATCGAGAGGATAGCCTAGCCCTGGTCTAAGGCAAAAGCCTAACAAATTCCACCAACGTTGCTCCAAGGTCAAGGAGCGTTTTCGTTTAGGTGCTAGGTCCAAAAGGGTGTCAGCAAGAGCTCTTAAAACACTGGGGGGCCATTCTTTGCGGGAGCGCTGCAGGGTCTGCTCCAAAACATCCATCATCTTATCTGGCAACACAGCGCTCACACCGTCGAATACGGACTCAACGATATTTTGGGTCTCTTTGACATAAGCGATATCGTGCGACTCATCCTGTCTAGCCTTCGCTAATATTGAGAGACTATCCTCTTGCCCACTGGCGTGGCGCACCTGAAAATCCAGATTCCAACGATGAGCCGTCTTGGTGCTGCTCAACCAGATCGCCAGAGTTCCTACTGGGGTAAGGGAGAGCCCTAATCGCACGGGAAGACGCTCGGCATCCACGGCACCTTTACCAAAGCGAATAACCGTGTTCAAAGGCGGTAAAGGTTGCATCTCTTCTTCAATAATGTCGATGAGTTCGCCTTGATGATCGTGCAGACGAACATGCGAAGTGAGCAGCTGAAAGGATACCGGTACATTTGGCAGAAGAGAAAATACTTGCGTAGGCTCAAAAGAAGCACCTTCTTCGCTACCTCTAGGAAGGAGCGTTAAGGCCTTTGGCGTTGATGATCCTTGCACTTCTACCTTAAGATAGTAACTGCGCGGAATGCCCCCACCAATCCTCACACCCTGCCCGCGACGTGATCTGCCATAATAGGCGGCGCCTTTGGAGACACTGAGATCCAGGCTAGCATTTTTGAGTACTTTAGGAGCTGCGGCCCCATACCACCGGGCAATGGACTCTACAATAGCCCCTTGAAATACTTGGGGCTTCATGCTTCCGCCATTAAACAGGACATAGCCCGGCGCTCGTCCTTCTGCACCACTGCCCTGACAGAAAAGAAAATGAGCAAGATGCTTGGTGACGGAAGGCTCATCTTCATAGGGCAATCCCATCGAGCGCATACCTGAGCGCTGACGCAGAGAAATGGCATCCTGGCGCTCATAGGCGCCAAAGAACCCTTCTACCAGCAAAGATCTGACTTCATCAGCATGAAGCTCTAGCGAGGCACTTCCAGCAACGACGCGAGATCCGGCAGCCTGCAAACGTACTATATAGGACGCCAAAGGATTTTGATCGGACAGTAACGCCTCCTTGGCCTTTCGCGCTTCATGCCGCAGCTGTTGCCACTGCAGAGGGGTAAGCTCTTCAGTGCCAAGAACCTTTAGCCTACTAGCGATGAAATGGGCAATATAAGCATCCATATTATCACCACCTAGCAGTAGGTGGTCGCCCACAGCCAGTCGCTGAAACCCTAACATACCGTCGCGGGTTGTCACCTCAATGAGACTAAAATCTGTTGTGCCACCACCTACATCACACACAAGGATGAGTTGACCGTCGGTAAGCTCAGCACTCCAGGTTTTCTCGTGAACACGAATCCACTCATAAAAAGCTGCCTGTGGCTCCTCGAGCAAGGTGACGCGTGTAAAACCCGCCTGCTGAGCTGCTAGAGCTGTCAAAGAACGCGCAACCTCGTCGAAAGATGCAGGAACGGTCAGGACGATCTCTTGCTGCTCCAGGTCGGCCAGAGGGTCACCTTTTGCCATAGCATAGTTCCACGCATCACGAAGATGCGACAAATAACGCCGTGTAGCCTCAACAGGACTGATGCGTAAAAATTCCTCCGCAGAAGGTGGTAGGATACGCTCTTTGCGGTCAGCTGCGGCATTGCATAACCAGCTCTTGGCTGAAGCCACTAGCCTAGTCGGCACTAAGGCCCCCTGTTCTTTAGCCAGCTCACCGACCACATGATCTGTAGAATGAGCCCACGGCAGCCTATTGTCTTCCGGTGGCCACTCTCTCGCTATCGTCAGGTAACAAAAGGAAGGCAGAGCGCTTCTAGCCTCAACAAATCCGCGGTCGGTCAGCTGTGGTATCGCCAATAACCGTACTGTAGGAACATCCTCATGAGTGTCTACATAAGATAGCGCACTGTTAGTGGTACCCAGATCGATGCCGACGAGATAGCGAGACTGACCTTCCATTATACTTACCGACGACATTCTAATAGCAGTTCTTCAGGTGGGGTGTAATCGTAGCCGAGATCTTCGGCGACCGAGCGATTAGTGACCTTGCCGGCACACACATTTAGGCCCATGCGCAAACCAGGATCCTCCATCAAGGCAGCATGATAACCTTTACTGGCCAATGCACGGACATATTCACCTGTAGCATTGGTGTAGGCCTGCGTGGCTGTTAGCGGGCAGGTGCCGGGTATATTTGTCACGCAATAATGGATAACGCCATCTACGACATAGGTGGGGTGATCGTGAGTGGTGGGACGAGACGTCTCGAAACAGCCACCTTGGTCGATAGAGACGTCTACAATAACCGAACCTTGAGGCATTTTCGAAATCATCGCGCGAGTGACAAGTTTGGGCGTCTTTTTACCTGGCAGGAGCACGGCTCCCACAACAAGATCAGCACCATTAAGTGCTTCGCTAATCGTTTGTAAGCTAGAATGACGGGTTGTCAAGGAATTGTGGAAGAGAACATCAAGCTGACGCAGCCGCACCAGATTTCTGTCTATTAAGGTGACCGCAGCACCAAGCCCAATGGCCATACGCGCCGCTTCGGTGCCGCAGGCACCGCCACCAATGATGACTACCTTAGCCCTCGGAGTACCTGGCACACCACCCAACAAGATGCCACGACCACCATTATTCATTTGCAAAGCTGTGGCACCTACCTGAATAGCTACACGTCCAGCAATCTCGCTCATTGGCGTCAAAATAGGCAATCGCCCCTCTTGGTCAGTTACAGTATCTCCAGCAATACCAATGCATTTACGAGCAATGAGTTCCTTGGCAAGCTCGTTTTCTGCCGCTAGATGCAGGAAGCAAAAGAGTATCTGATTTTCCCGTAAATACTGAAATTCGCTAGGTTGAGGTTCTTTGACTTTGATGACTAATTCGCAACTGTATGCCTCAGCTGCGGTATCTACGATCTTGGCGCCCGCAGCTTGATAGGTCTCATCAGGGTACCCTATGAGATGTCCAGCCTTCGTCTGAACCCAGATATCGTGACCGTCAGCCACTAGTGTACGAACCAGATCAGGAGTTGCCGCTACGCGGTTTTCCTGAATTTTGACCTCTTTGATAACACCAATACGCATTGAAAGACTCCTAGTTTTAGGCAAAGACACAGTATACCTCTTTTTAACGCAAAGACGCAAAGAAGAGCTCACGTTTGTGTGACCTTATCACGGATGCACACGGATTTAGGCCGTAGCAACGATTCGTGCCGCTTTTTAGGAGTAACACGGATGCACACGGATCTAGGAGGATTTAGGAGGATAGGATGGCAATTATGGTTCGTGTTACTCCTAAAAAACGGCACGAACTTCATCATCACCTAGGAGACGCCGACAGCATGCTTCGCGAAGTCGAAGGTAAGCACCTTAGAGACACCTTTCTCCTGCATCGATACGCCCACAAGAACATCGGCTACAGCCATGGTAGCCTTGTTATGCGTGATCACAATAAACTGACAACGGTCGACAAAGTGCTTAAGCATAGCTGAAAAGCGGTCAACGTTGCTGTCATCCAGCGGAGCATCGATTTCGTCCAAAAGACAAAAGGGCGCAGGCTTAACTTCAAAAAGGGCAAACAAAAGAGCTAATGCCGTCAGGCATTTCTCGCCACCAGACATCAACTGAATCGATCGCATCTGCTTACCGGGAGGCTTCGCGACAATCTCAATGCCCGCTGCTAAGACATCTCCCTCGTCGGTAAGACACAAATCGGCTTCTCCACCGCGAAAGAGAATCTGAAAGATTTCCTGAAATTTTGTGCGTATTGTCGCAAAGGTTGCAGTGAACAAACGGCGGCTTTCGTCATCTAAATCCCCAATGATCTGCTGTAGCTCTTGCCGCGAAGAAGTCAAATCCTCCAGCTGCTGCCCTAAACTCTGGGCACGTTGTTGCTGCGACTCAAACTCTTCGATAGAAGTCATATTGACGTTGGCCGACTTATCGACCTCTTCTTTAAGAGCTCTTACGGTCTTTTCAGCCTGCTCGAGCGGCATCTCTAAAGGGGGTAGACTGTCACGTTGAAGATCAACATCAATACGATGATTATCAGAAAGCTCGATTTTCAATGCTTCCAACAAGGTTTGTTGGTGAGTCTTCTGAATGCCCAGTTCATGAATTTCCTTTTCACAACGGCGCAGTCGACTTGTTTCGGCCTGTATGTCCTCTTCCGAATCCTGAAGGCGCTGTTTATTTCCCGTTACCTCTTGCTCCGTTTGGGAATGTGCATCAAGCAGACGTTCTAAGCGAGTATGGACAGATTCCAAATTAAAGCCATGATCCTGTTCCTCGTTCTGCAGGCGCTCCTGAACCTCGCGAGCCAGCCTAATATCGGATTCAAAACGCTTTTCCTGGATTTGAGATTCGTGATCTTTAACGGCCAAGAGACTTAAGGTATGAGATAGTCTACGATCTTCATCCGTGAGGCGTTCATGAGCTGTTTCTTCGGCTTGAAGAAGCTGCTTATCGGCGCGCAAACGCGTTTTAAGCTGTTCTAATTCGTCAACAATATGCGAAAGAGCCTCTTCGATACCGGCCGCTCCTTCACGCGCCTGTGTAAAGTGTGCCTGGAGCTGTTCCACAGTAGCCACTAATTGTTTAATGGTTACATTTAGTGAGGTGGCTGTTTGGTCCAAACGCTCCAGCTCCCCTGTGGCCTTATCGCGATCACTTACACTCTGCCGCCAAGCGTATGTCACCTCCATAAGGTCTACCTCAGCCCTACGGAGCTGCGCCTTTTGCTCGGCCTGCTCCTGTTCCATGATAAGGCGTTTTTCAATCAGTTCATCACGCGTACGAGAAACATCACCTATGGACTTATTGAGTGCTGATTCTTGAATCTCAAAAGCTCGTAATTCCGCCTCACGAATAAACACACTACCGGAAGAACCATCGGTACGCGAAATCACTCGCTGAGCATCAATCATCAAACCATCCTGCATGCAGATAGTTAACTCAGGATGCGATCTCGCCAACTCCAATGCTTGCTGAAGGTCATCTGCAACAATCACACTGCCTAGTAGCAAGGCGCCAATAGGACCTCCGCACAACTGTGCAAGACAAATATGAGTGGGCCCAGGAGATTCCCTGGACGATGCAAGCTCATGGCATAGCAATGAAAATCCCTGTAGACCCTCCTTAAAGGCAAAGGCTAAAACGCGATTGAGGTCGGCAAGAGAGTCAACGGTCAATGTATCGCTGTAATTCGATAGAGCGGCAGCGACAAGGCCTTCGGAACCGGAACTGGGGCATAACTGCTCATAGAGGGGTTTAAGCTTTCCGTGCAGCTCGCTACCAACTCTGAATGATTCCTGCAAAAGACGTTTTGTACCATTCCCTAGACCTTCACCAGCATCGCGCAATTGCTGCAGAATCTTCTGACGTGCTTGGAGCTCGGTGAGTTTTCGGTTTATGCCCAATAACTCTTGTTCTTTGGCTACAATACGCTGTTGAATATGATCCAACCCTTCAGTCAGCAATTCCAGCTTTTCACTGGTTTGCTCTAAGCGTGCCGAGATTTCTTCTTTTGAGTCGGCCCTCTGAGCAACTAAATCTTCAATTCCCTCTAGCCTACCTTTTAAGCCAGCTTTCTCTTCTTCAGCATGTGCTAAACGTTGGTTATAACTATCTAAGAGGGCAAGGGACTGGTTGAGATCCCCCTCAACCTTGCCTTCCGCCTGAACTTTTTTGAGCTGTTCTTGCTGCGCCTGCTGCTGCTGTTGCCAAAGGGCTGCCATCTTCTCTTCATTGGCAGCATATTGCCTTCGACGACTCTCTAAAGCCTCTGTAGCAGAAGCAAGACGGTCTCGCAACTCCTCCAACCGTCCCTCATAGTCTGCCATCTCTTGCTTGCGATTTGCCCGAGAGGCAAGCAAATCCACCAGTTCCTTCTGCTTCAGTTCTTGAGACGCAATAGCCTCTTCAAGACGCTCCTGGTTCTTACGACGACTCTCAACGTTATGTTCGATGGTAGTCTGTACTTTGACAATCTCTTCCCGTTGCAAACCAAAACGGTGCTCCAACAACGTGAGGGCTTCTTTAACCTGTCGCGATTCTCTCTGTTTCTCCGCCAAAAGCTCTTGAGTGACAGTAGCGCTCTCTGTTTTAGAGCGTTCCTTTTCCGAAAGTTGGCGCATGGAAAGATCCAATGCCTTCCAACGAGCGCATAGCAGGGCTGTTTGGAGACTTTCAAGCTCACATTTTTTGACTTTATAGTATCGCGCCTGTTCAGCTTGCCGGCCGAGAACTTCGACCTGCCGCACTACCTCACGCTGAACATCTTCAAGGCGCACCATATTTTGTTCAGTTTCTTCCAGCTTCTTGAGAGCTTCACGTTTGCGTTGCAAAAAGCGCAAGATGCCAGCAGCTTCTTCAAAAAGATAACGCCTTTCCAAAGGAGAGAGGTTGATGACCTGGTCAATTTTGCCTTGTTCAAAGATGGAAAAAGCGCTTCTTCCTATCCCGGAGTCCATGAAGAGACTCTGAATTTCGCGATACCTCACCACATGCCCATTGATGAAATATTCCGAATCACCGCTCCGGTGTAAACGCCGTGTTACCGTCACCTCGTCGTAGTCTATTGGTAGCTGACCATTCACCTCAGTCAGCGTGAGGCTAACCTCGGCATAATTCAATGGCTTTCGTGTGGTAGTACCGGCAAAGATAACATCAGGCATGCTGCGCCCACGCAAGGATTTGGCCGATTGCTCACCCAAAACCCATCGAAACGCATCGGCAATATTGGATTTACCACAGCCATTGGGACCAACAACAGCGGTGATGCCATCGATGAATTCGATGTTGCTGTGGTCAGCAAATGACTTAAATCCATAAATTTTTAGTCTCTTAAGGCGCATAGCCATTCCTTAGGTAATCGGGGATGCGGCAATATTCTACATCAAAAGGCCGAATCACGGGAAGACGTAAGGCAAATGGGGACAGCACGCTTTTAATGCAACCGCGTGACTTGCCTGTATTTTGTCCCTCTTCGTGCTGCATGACTCTTTGACATAGTGATGCATAAGTGATACAATATGGATAGAAAGTGAGGTGTTACCATGACTACCAAAAACCCTCGAATCAGTGTAACCTTTGATAGCCCCATACTTGAGATTTTGGGTTCTCTCTCTAAAAAAGAACAGAAATCGATCTCTAGCATTGCAAAAGAATTGATTTGTGAAGCGCTCGAACTCCGAGAAGATATCGCTTTGTCGAAGATTGCCGAGGATTCCGAAAAACGATCCAAGCGCCGCAAGACGGTTTCTCACGAAGATGCCTGGAAATAGGAACAAGTATGTCATTGAATATCTGTCTGTTGTTGTCAAAGAACACATTCCAGATCTAGACGCTTCATCCAGAAAGAGAATCATCAGCGCGATCACCGATCGGCTAATGGTTGATCCCGTTAGCTACGGAAAGCCCTTACGTTATAGCCTAAAAGGGCATCGGCGTTTGCGTGTGGGAGACTACAGGATCGTCTATCGAATTAATGAAAATACAGTGATCATCGTGGCTATTCGTCATCGCAAAGATATTTATGAAGAGTAGGCACCGGACTTACTTCTTGAAGTGATTAGGGTCAAATGCCGCACTAGCTATATTGGTGATATTTTTAGCAACATTCTCATCGTTTTCCACTTTGCGAGGTTTTTTGTCTTTTTTGGCGGGAGAACCTGCCGCAGTAGCTTTATTTGTTCGCACTTTAACTTTCTGGAACTCCTGACCAGGAGGTAGCCCGGGCACACGGACATTGTATTCTTCCATAGTAACCCCCTTTTAATTAAATTATATAATGATGTCTAATTATTGTCATTTTAAAAAAATCAATGTTAGAGGATTTAACAAAATAATCCAAGATTGCTGTTCGCTTGGGTTGTTGAGAAATGCAGGGAGCGGTCGCTCTTGGATGGACCAAAAGACCTAAGGGGGTAAATGCAAAATTATTTGAGTCTTTAAGGATCGATTCTTAGAAAAAAGGTTACTTTTTTTGCGAGACGGCGATTCTGGAGAGCTCAAATGGCGTGACACTATCGGGTTCTGGAGACACAGGCTTATATCACTTCCCAGGCCCGACATCCCGCTAGAATTTTTCAAGATTTTTCGTAGCTTTCAGGCGATTTTTCGATGCCAATTCCTTCGGTTTTGAAACTTTTAATTATTTTCTAATTTTGCTAAATTTATAGAGCCGAAGTAGAGTAGCCGTGCTCCTTTCAACTGCGAAGGGACACGGTGAATTTACTTAGGAAGGTTGTATACAACTCCTATGGGGTTGCCGAAGCAGAGTAGCCGTGCTCCTTTTCTGCTCAGCTAACATCGCCGAATTTGCTGACCTTGTTCATTCAGGCCAAACAGAACAAAGCCCGTTTGCTAAACTAACTCAGTCTTCCTTCTGACGGTAATCCCTGTCATGTATGAGTATCGACCATATTACTCTTATCATATGACGGGCAAATGCTCGTACTGCTTGGTTATGTTTTTTTCCCTCTGCTCTCTTCTTCTTGTAGTACTGTGCAGCCTCATCACATAGTTGTATATGTCGAGCAGCTCCGGTCATCATAGCTCCCTTTCCCCTCCAGTTAATATTTCGAGGCGATCGAGACCCCTCATATTGGCCAGAACTCTTGTTCAGAATTCCTATTCCCAAGTAGAGCGCTAGACTAGCCTCCGACTTAAACCGATCGATACTACCAATCTCTCCAGCGAGTTCTGCGGCACAAATGGAACCATATCCAGGAATAGATTCAATCCGAGATGCTATCTTGGATTGTGGGATCAAACCCTCTATCAATACCTCCAACTGCGCTATTTCATCTAGCATCTCGAGTAGCCTTCTGACATCTCGTACTATTAATTTTCCTATCCACTCAACCTTTGAAGAGAACTTAGCCGTCTTTTGCCATTTCTGAATTTCCTCTGCATAAACCTCTCCAACGCCCTTGATTTGCAACAGGCTTCTTTTTTGCATTCGAAGCAACATGGTCATGTCTTCCTTCGAAGCAAGAAATCGTAGAAACCAAAGATTTGCTGGATTTTTTGTAATAGACAGTAGACCGGGGCAAACAGCCTGTAGATCCCCTTGAAGTCGATTTATGATTCTTGTCTTTTCTTTTACCAACTCTCTACGACGCCTTGAAATATGTTTAAGTTGCTCGTTGCATACCGGTGGAGGCTCTACTTTCTGCAGAATATTTTTTGCCAACGGTAAGGTCTCTTGAACTTGAAACAAGCTAAAAATAGCCCAAGCGTCAATTGGATCTGTTTTGGCTGGACCAGGAAAAACTTCCTTAAATCTAGCCAATTTCATGTTGTTGACACTATACAAAGAATATCCGTGATCAAGAGCATATCTATCGATGGGTCTAGCATAGCCATTAAACCCCTCCATAGCCATGACAACAGGCATGTTATAGGAAATTCTAAGCTTCTCAATTTTCTCAAAAAACTGCTCAATGTCTTCAGAAGTGTGGTTTAGATAAAATCCATCGATGCGTTCTCCTGTGGACAAGCCTATGGCTACATAGTGTCGAACGCTACCGATATCTAGACAAATACGAAGTTCGGACTGATTTTGCATGATAAATGCCCTGTTAAGTGTTTGTGAGCGTTAAATTTCACCCAAATTCCACTTCTACTTACAGAGCCACAATCAGAAGATTGGCACCATCCCGAACGGAATTATTGGATGATGCAAACGACGAAGGCGGCATATCGGGCCAGGCGAACAAACATTCGCTAAGGGCACACGGCCACACCTTCGTCGGCCAAAATGATACCTTAGAGAAATGTTTTTTGTCTTTTCCTATTACCGTCGATAATCGTTTGCAAAATCCTATGGTAGAAGGGTCGATGTTGCAACAGGCCAGGGCATCGCCCTGGTATATGCCAAGGGGGATTTCGCAGTCTGAAAGACTGCCACAAGACGTCTGTATTCACACGCTATTTATACAAGTGCCTTATGGCAGTCTTTCAGACTGCGAAATCCCTTCCTGGAATATACCAGGGCGACGCCCCATAGGCCTCAACCTAAGCCTAACAATCGTATCTCGGCGCGCAGCGCTTTGGAGCGGAAGTTCACCCCTGTTTTTGAAAAAAACACCTACCTAAAGTGTTGATTTTTCGACTTTTAGAGGCCTTTTCTTGTCCTGTGTTTAGTGACTACATTACTTGTGGCCACCTGGATTTGCTTTGGCATGGTAATTTGTAGAGCGCTCAAAATGTTAGTGGCCTCCTTGGAGGGGGCAGGGATCATTTCAATGGTCACCGCATCTGAGCACTTTATTGAATTTTGACATATAAGGCCTAACACTCGCAGGGCCTCTTCTGCAGTCATATTTACTTCAGCTAACCTTGAACGCAGCTCTCTTACAATCATATGAGCCAGCATAGTGATAAATATGTGCCCCTTGGTGCTCTCTACTGTTCTTACATAAATCGGCCTGATTTCCAAAAAATTGCTCTTGAAGGTTCTGAAATCATCCTCAACGTATTTTAGGTCTTTGTATCGTTCGAAAATTTCTAGGTCAGAAGCTTCTTCCTTACCTAATTCCGTTGTCCATACGTAACAACCGTCAAACTTAGATTTTTCTTTTAGCCGCTCCTGGTCGATCTCTAAACGTAATTGCCTTTTTTCGACGGAAACACTGACCCACTCTGCAATGCATAGTTTTTTTAGATATTGTCGTATTCGATTCTTTGCCAACACCGCTGACATTGTAGGCTTAGACTCAAGTTTTTTGTTTTCTTGATCCACGCGCCTTTGAGCGGTAGATAGGCGTTCTTCTCTTTGTGATTGGGTTTCTAAAGCACGTCCAGGATTGCGCCGATAGATGTATCTCTTGCCTTCAAGACAAATCGATTGAAGATCTTTCGTGAATGTATCCAGACAAAGAATCTCTGCGCCTATTAGCGATTTCATCTCAGGAAGAGTCAAGGCTGTGACATATCCAAACCCGTATTCCTTTAGCAATAGCTTCTGCTTGTTCCGAATCATTCCTCTATCACCAACTAGGACAACGTTCTTGCAGCCAAATCTGGCTTTAATTTTGTCTAACTGATTTTGAAAAGTCAGAGTGTCCTGGGTATTGCCTGCAAAGGCCTCGACGGAGACTGGCATTCCATTATTGATGCTTAACAGCCCTATAACGACCTGCTTCTTTCTTTTCTTCTTGTCGCGGTTGTGTCCATAGGCAGCCAAGGCATTTTGCGTGCCCTCAAAGTATGAGCTTGTTACATCGTACCAGTAAAATTGCCCAGAATAACGCCTAAGCCTGAAAAGCGAATTCTCAATGGAACTTTGATTTTTGGCTACCCAATGCAGGCTTTGATAAAAGTCATTTTCATCAAAACCTCGGTTGAGGTTGATTATGGAGGCAATATCATAGATTAGGACCAGTCTTGCCGCCGACAGGCGAGAGCCTTGCTCAAGAATCCTTGCGAAGACAAGCCAAAGGATAAGTTTAGCGTGGAAACTATCACCTAGGGCTTTTGTGATCCCAAGACTGTCTGCCAATTGCTTTAGAACGAACACTCCTCCAACTGATCTGCCCTGAACAATGCTAAAACTGTCCTTGGACAAGATTGTAGGATTGTCCTTATGTTTCAGACCTAGCCTAATAGCCTCAATATCACTCTTAGAACACCCTGAAAGATTAGCCAGTGTGCGGTTTTTAACCTTTGTGCCCTCTCTATATGATTCACGAAGCAAAATAGACTCGTAAACCTTTCCAGACTTAGACTTGGACGTTGATTTTGCAATGTACATACAGTTTCCATCATATAACTGGACTACATTATACGCATAATAAATATATCTACAATATATTTTAGATGATATTTGAATAATTATTTTAGTGACTACATTTTTTCGGAAAAATAGTGATGCAAAGCATTTATATTCATCACAATACGATCAAAGTAGTGGGGAAATTAGGGGTGAACTTCCGTTGGAGTGCGGTCGCTTGCGACCGCTTTGGGTTCCTTGCGACGGTCGTGTGCAACGGCATTACTATAATTCCCTAAGGGTAAAATAGTTAGTACATGCAGCCTTCGACGAATCCATACAATGCCGTTTAGCATTGCCGTCCCAAGGAACGAAAAGCGGTCGCAAGCGACCGCACTCCAAAGCGCTGCGCGCCGAGATACGATTGTGAAGTCCTAAGTCATTGAGATATAAGCTCAAAAGACCTGTTAGGTTGAGGCCTATGGGGCGATGCCCTGGCCTGTTGCAATATCGACCCTTCGGGCCTGGTAAGGGAATGGCTTTCTCTTCACCAGCATCCGATTTTCAGGAAATTGACTTCGGGAAATCGGACTTCTGAAATTACCTCATTATGTCCATTCTCGTAAGGGCCTTGTTCACCTTTACGGTCAGAATTTCGGTCGGACGAAAAAGGTCGGATGTCGTGGTTTGTGACTAGGGCATAGCGCCAGCTATGTCCGAGGAGCAAAACGCGACAGACGATCCTTTTGCAGTCGACCGAAAACTGACCGCAAAGGTGAATAAGGCCCTTGTAAGGGTATAAATGGACTTTATGGACAGAAATGGACATTTACAAAACGAAGAAAATGATTCAACACGATTATGAAGCCTTAAAGCCAGGCCAGATAGTGCCAAGCCATCTGAGCCCCTCCAGAGTCGTCTTCTCTCAAAAAAAGAGAACTCTTTTTCCCAAGAATCGATTCTCGAAAGATTAAATAATTTTGCAATCACCTCTTTAACGAGTTAAACAAGCAATAGTTTCATTAAAGCTCTAGGGGGGTACAGGCGTCTTTAAATGGAGCTCTGTAAAAGTTCTCAAAATTCCCGCACAGCGGGAAAGCCTCCTTTGGTCCATGATTTGACAAAAGGTCCTTTGAGACCTATACTAGTGTTAAAAAAACCGCAGTTAGGAATAAAACCGCCATGTTAGACATCAAAGAAATACGCGAGAACAAAGAGCAAATTGAACGCAAGATCAGGACCAAAGAGCCGGGTCTATCCTTGGACCTTGTATGCCAACTGGACCAAAAATTGCGTGAAGTCAAGACTCGCGTGGAAAGTCTCAAAGCTAACCGCAATGAGTTTTCTAAGCGTATTGGCGAAAAGAAGAGACATGGTGAAGATGTCAGTGATCTCTTAAAGGAGATGTCTAGCTGTGCTGATGAGATCCATGCTTTAGATCACCAAATGCATGATTTAGAGAAGCAATTCCATGACGAACTCTCCAAGCTGCCAAACATCCCAATGGATGATGTTAAAGTATCTCCAAATGCAGCCGATAACGTAGTCGTAAAGGAGTGGGGCAAAAAGCGTGAGTGGGCCTTTGCACCCAAGAATCATATGGAGCTGGGTGAATCCCTGAAGCTCTTTGACTTCAAACGCGGTGCCAAAATCACCGGCGGAGGATGGCCCGTGTACTGTGGTCTTGGAGCTCGCTTGGAATGGGCTTTGATTAACTACATGATCGACATTCACATTAAGAATGGTTTTGAACAGTGGATTCCTCCCGTTATGGTGCGGGAAGAGGTCTTGTTTGGATCTGGTCAACTGCCTAAATTCCGAAATCAACAGTTCAAACTTGACGACACAGACTTTCCTCTGTTCTTGATTCCTACTGCTGAAGTCTCTCTGAATGGTCTACATATGGACGAGATCATTCCGGAAGAAGAACTGCCCCTCAAATATATTGCCTACACACCTTGCTTTCGACGCGAAGCTGGCGCCGCTGGTGAAAAGGAGCGCGGCTTGATTCGCGTTCACCAATTTAATAAAGTCGAAATGTTCATTTTCTGCCGTCCTGAAGAGAGCATGAAAATGTTCGATCTTATGATTGCTAGTGCTGAGCAGATCCTACAAGGGCTCGGATTGCATTATCGCAACGTATTGTTGGTGACTGGTGACATGTCGTATGGATCAGCCCGTACTCTAGATGTAGAGGTATGGCTGCCAGGTCAGGATCGCTACTATGAGGTGTCGTCCATATCTAATTGCACGGATTACCAAGCAAGACGTTCTTCCATTCGCTTCCGTCACAAGCAGGATAAGCCAGAGTTCGTACACACCTTAAATGGATCGGGCTTGGCCACGTCTCGCTTGATGGTATCGTTATTGGAAAACAATCAACACGAAGATGGCACAATAGACATTCCGGCAGCACTACAGCCGTATTTAGGGGGAATCTCTAAGATCGAGCCTAAATCACGTGGTTGATGTTCTGGACATCGAATCGTTTCTAGCCACCCCTGGAGCAGCCCTGGATGTGCGCAGTCCTAGCGAGTTTTTGCATGCTCCCATCTCAGGGGCGCACAGTCTTCCTCTTTTTTCCGATGCGGAACGTGCCCAGGTAGGCACTACGTACAAGCAAGTGGGCCGTAATGCAGCTGTAGAACTTGGGCTGCGGTTAGCTGGTCCACGATTTGCTGACTTGGTGGTAAGCGCCAAAGGGCTTACCAAAGGTGCTTGCGCCAAGGTGTATTGCTGGCGCGGAGGCATGCGCTCTGGCGCTGTGGCTTGGCTTCTGGGAATTGCAGGCCTGCAGGCCATCACCCTACAAGGGGGCTATAAGGAATATCGCAGAAGAGCTCTCAAGACCTTGGATGCAATCACCGCAGGTCCCGCTATTGTTGTTTTGGGCGGCATGACAGGAAGCGGAAAAACGGCTATCCTGCAAGCTCTTAGGCTACGTGGAGAGCAAGTCTTGGATCTCGAAGCTTTAGCAAATCACCGTGGAAGTACCTATGGGGGCCTGGGACTGCCTGCTCAGCCATCCAACGAACACCTTGAGAACGAAATCGCCCGTTTGTGGAGGGAGTTTGATCCCTCACGCCGCGTATGGATAGA
Organism: uncultured Chlamydiae bacterium; assembly: GCA_963713615.1. GTDB lineage: Bacteria > Chlamydiota > Chlamydiia > Chlamydiales > JAJFMA01 > CAMFKD01. Next base: position 3,302,649 of record CAVQMM010000001.1, on the reverse strand, counting down.
AGATGAAAGTCGTCAAATCGGTAAACTACGCCTGCCGCTAAGCCTCTTTCAGGCTATGCTTGCAGCACCAGTAATTGTCGTACAGCCACCTAGAGAAGAACGCATTGCTTCTCTGCTGGAAGTATATGGACAGCTAGATAGTCAGCTTCTCATGGAGGCTACGCGAAGGCTGCATCGACGCCTGGGCGGGGAACGAGCGCAACAAGCTCTTGCTGCACTAGCCGAAAGACGCATGGTTGACTGGATTGATGCAGTGCTGAACTACTATGATGAAACCTACCAACAGGCGCTCAAGCGCAGAGCCTCTCAACCTATAGTCTTGACCGGCGAGGGGCTCTCCAGAGAGTCTTGGGCAGATTACCTCATACGGGCTGGTCAGTAGCTTTTCTTTCCTGAACACCATCTCCAGGGCCCGAAATGCCTTGGAAGACCTTCATAGGATCCATCAAAGAATCGATCTTCTGGGTGGTCTCGGGTCTATTCAACCAATTGGTGATGCGGCTCAAAGCCGCCGTTTGCTGAGCTGGTGGCATCGACTGTAGTTGCTGGCGAATGGCATCCATTAATGGAGCATCACCACCGGCCTTAGCAAGATCGAGATTTTTAACCTGTCCAGCAACTTCAGCACCGGTAACCCCACCATAGGCTGCTTTATATGACATCGCATAGGCCGACATCAGCATGCCCAATTTAAAATTCGCCGTCCATTCCCCCATCTGCTGTTGACTCAGCTGGCCATTACCCGGTGCTTTGGCTTGAATAATTGTCTTTAACCATGAGTTAAAGCCCTGATCATTTACCATCTTGACCACTCGCGCACCATAGTTTCTGGCGAACTGCTGGTCAACAGGTTGTTGACTTGTTTTATTGGTTTTTCCAATCGTCAAAGCTGTCGCCTGATACTGTGCGGGAGTCATCAGCAGAGCTCCAAGTAACCCCAATTCAGCACGCATGTCGCTTGGTATCATGGGCGTCGCAGCCTGGATTCCATCTTGATTCAAGGAAAAACTGATGTGCTGTGGATCTGTAGGGTCGATTTTGTGTCCCGCCATAACACCTGTTAAACCCGCCCCCATAATTGCCGAGACGACGGTTGAATGAGGTGCTTGAGCTGTGCCTAGCTGATAGACATCTTGAGCCCATCGCTCAGACACCTTATTTTGATAGTTGTTCTCTTCCTGGATGTTACTTGCCTTGGAACTCGCCACAAATTTTGCTGTGGCAGCCTGCCAATTGTCCAAGACGCTGCGCATTGTACCTTCAACGGCATCGTTAAGTTGTGTAGAATAGGCTGTTCCACTCGCTGCACCCGAACCTGTAGCTCCGGCTTGTCTCACCCCTTGGTTTTTCCCCTGATCTATGGCAGTAATATCAGCGGCATTGTTTTGCGGGGGGATTAGCATGGGTACCGCAGGATTGATAAACCCTGCAACATCTTCAGGCTTGGTTTTCTCATTGCTTTCTTTTATCGAGTCCTTCTTGTCGTCATCCCGCAAACGCGCATACACTTCATCAGCGCCTTGTGCCAGCTGCGATGCCGCCTTAGTCCCAATATCACCTGCCTGAGCATCGTAATTCTGCATGGGTGTGTCGAATTGCATCTCCATCCTCCATGTAATTCATCATTCTTCAGGAGATTAGATCTCAAATTCAATAAATTTTAGCCATTAATTCTAATCCCCACAGCACAATTATATCATATTTATATTTATTTTGTTAGAGGAGAGGATTTAATCACAGAGACGCCGAGATAGGAGAGAGAAGAAAGGAAAGAGGAAAAAAATTAAATAGTTTTCGTTTTATTATTTATTGTTTTTTTGGTGTAAAGCAATTTCAAGCTAAGAACCAAATCAAGGAAGTGGAAGAATCGCACTTCTGCAATTACCTCATGGACTAAAGGACCAAAACGTAGCTAGCCCGAAGTCCTTAGGGGACAAGAAAGGCAAATTCGGGTAACTTTTCATGTAAAATTAGTGCTGCGAGTTGAGAATGGCAGAACCCACACATATTAAGGGAAAAGGTCCTCTAGAACATATCATCGAGGCGCAAGCCCAAGGCATCATCGCATCATCTGAATCACACGGCGCTGAAACTCCTGGCCATTTTTCAGCTGCAGCCGATGCAGCCCGTGAAACAGCACTATTGCTGCTCGTTCTCTGGGCTATTCTAACCCACCTAGGCCAAGGTGGGTTCAATGTCACTCTCATTTTGATCATCACCACGATTGGCTGGCTGGTGTGGAAAATGGGGCGTAGCGCCTGGCTGCAGTGGATCCGACTCGAACGGCTTCACCGCATCATTGCCGAGGAGCGTTGGGAGATCGAACACCATCGGCAACAAGAACGCGATGAACTTAAGGTCCTCTACGAAGCCAAGGGTTTTCATGGCCAACTTCTCGAGGATGTCGTAGATGTGTTGATGTCTGATGGAGACCGTCTCCTAAAGGTCATGCTAGAAGAGGAGCTTGGCCTCTCCCTGCAAGTATATGAACATCCGCTTAAGCAGGGTCTAGGCGCCGCTGCTGGTGTTGTGCTGTCTGGTTTAATCTGTGTTTTAATGGTCTGGTTAATGCCATCCTACGGTATTTTTATAGGCGCTGGCCTCATTCTGGGCTTGGCAGCAGCCATTTCAGCGTATCTAGAACGTAACCGCATCATCCCAGCAGTCGTCTGGAACATTGGCATTGCAGGATTGGCTTTCAGCTGTGTCCATTTTTTACTCGAATGGTGGAGGTGATGGCGTGGGCAGTGGATCTTCCGGCCTTCAGCGTGCACATCACGTCATTATTTTCGACGAATTCTTTGAACTAGGACTAGAGAGTTCAAGCCCCTTCCTCACACCGGTTTCGCGCAAATGGGCTGTCAATATCCCACTGAAAGTATCTATCTTGTCAGCAGTGTTGCTGACGGCTTCGTTTGCCTTGTCATGGATTCCGGAATACTTGTCTTTAGCATACCTACTGTTGGTATGTGTCTATTTTTTGGCAGGAATACCCTCACTTATCGAATCGATCGAAGAACTGGCCAATCTGCAGGTCAACATCGACGTCTTGATGACGCTAGCGGCTTTTTCGTCGGTGCTCATCGGCAGTGGATTCGAAGGTGGACTATTGTTAGTCCTCTTTGCCCTTTCGGCATCCATTGAGGATGCCGTAACATCCAAGGCCAAAGGATCCATCAGCAGCCTCAAAAAGCTCTCTCCCAGCAAAGCTGTGATTGTACGGGATGACGGCTCCCTTGTCGACCGCGCCGTTAGCGATGTTGTGGTAGGAGCCATTATTTTGGTCAAGGCCGGAGAAGTCGTTCCCCTTGATGGCATTGTGATCAAGGGAACTTCTTCAGTCAATTTAGTTCACCTGACGGGTGAAAGCACTCCCGTGGCCAAAGGTCTCGATGACAAGGTTGCTGCAGGAGCTCGCAATCTTGACGGAGCACTCACCATTCGAGTAACGCACACGAGCGCGGACTCCACACTGGCAAAAATTGTCCAGCTCGTGACCAGTGCCCAGGAAGCTAGACCTAAGCTGCAACGATGGTTTGATAAAGTCAGCGAACGCTATGCCATAGGCATTATAGGAATGTCCGTCGTTTTCGCAGCAACCTTCCCCTTTCTTCTAGGGCTCAACGTTTTGGGGGTCGAAGGTTCTATCTACCGCTCCCTGGCCTTTCTTATTGCAGCATCGCCCTGCGCGCTTATTCTAGCCATCCCGATTGCCTACCTTAGCGCTGTGAGCATATGTGCAAAAAAGGGCATTCTGCTCAAGGGAGGGATCACTCTAGATGCCCTAGCAAGTTGCACAGCGATAGCATTTGATAAGACTGGCACCCTAACAACAGGGAACCTCACGTGTCTGGGAATGGAGGCTTTAGGCCCGACACGTCCCGGCGAGACTGAATTCGCCCTTGGCATTGCTGCCGCTATGGAGAAAAATGCCGTACATCCCATTGCTAAGGCAATCGTCAACTACAGCGAACAAAAAAATATTCCCATCACCCCGATCGACGATTTTAAGTCCGTACCAGGCTATGGACTAGAGGCTAAAGTAGGATCGAAAATGGCCTATATTGGCCGTTTCGAGTTCATCAGGGACCGAATAGAACTGCAAACCGCTGAAGCCCTTTCAAAAAAAATTGAGACACTCAAAGAAACCGGCGAGTTACTAACAATTATGCTGGTAGATCACACCATTTTTCTATTTCGCTTCAGCGATGCAATTCGACCTAAGATGAAAGAAACAATCCAACAGCTGCGTCAGACGGGCCGATGGCGTTTGCTTATGCTTACTGGGGATCACGTCACCAGTGCACGTAAAATCGCTAAGGAAGTAGGTATCGATGAGTACTATGCCGATTTATTACCCGAGCATAAGCTGCAATATGTCTCTACGCTGGCCAGTGCCTGTGGCTTGGCCATGGTCGGTGACGGAATCAATGATGCACCGGCCTTAGCTAGGGCCACGGTAGGCATTTGCATGGGGAAGGTGGGGAGTTCCACAGCGATCGATGCTTCGGACGTCGTGCTTCTCCATGACGACCTCACTCTTCTGGATTGGCTAATGACGAAAGCTCGGCACACCCAGATTATTGTAAAACAAAATCTCGGTGTCGCAACAGGCGCAATTATTGTGGCTAGCCTATCTGCGTTGGCTGGACTCATCCCTCTCTGGCTTGCTGTTGTCATGCATGAGGGTGGCACTGTCCTTGTGGGACTCAATGCCCTGCGACTCCTTAGACGTTGAATCAAGAAAGGCATAATACCACGCGCGGTCTAGAAGCACCCCCCAATTTTTTCATCTAGTTACACGAAAAACGAGAAGATGCTTACACGAAAAACGAGAAGATTGCTAACATGAAAAACGAGAAAGTCAAAACTAGGCAATCCAGTGAAAGCGCTAGCCCACCTGCAAAACCTTATAGAAAAGAATCAATGCCACGTCATCCATACTAGTCAACTTCAGCGCACTGACCGCCAGTGGTTAGTCAGGCAAGGATGGCTAGAAGAAATCATGCGAGGCTGGTATTTGGCTGTTCGTCCTGATTTACCACCCGGTGAATCCACCGCCTGGTATGCAAGCTTTTGGGACTTCCTCAAAGTCTATTTGGAATATCATTACGGCTCTGACTATTGTCTTTCTGCAGAATCGTCGATAGATTTACATCTTGGTGGTACCACAATCCCAAGACAAGTCATCGTTTTGGCAACTAGGGGCAGCGGATCGCCCCAATCACTACCCTTCGACACATCAGTACTCGTCTATGCAGACCCCAGCCGCATGCCAAAGATTCAACAAACTGTTAGAGGCTTGCAAGTCATGCCCATGCACTACGCTCTTTGTAGGGTTTCACCAACCTTTTTTAGAAACTCTCCGCAAGATGCAGAAATAGCTCTGCGCTCTATAAGTGCCATGGAACTGCTCCATATCATAGCAGAGCATAACAAATTCAAAAACGCTGCAGGACGACTCATTGGAGCATATAGGTTTCTAAAACTTACCAAGATAGCGGATGATCTTAAAGAAGGGCTCGCACAAATTGGGATCATAGTACAGGAAGAAAACCCTTTTTCAACCGAAACCCCAATTTTGACGGGTAATACTCTTAAGTCACCCTATGCTGTACGTATTCAAGTTAAGTGGGAACAATTTCGAGACGTTGTCCTCCATAACTTTCCTATGCCGCCAGGACAACCTGAATCCCCCAATGCATATCTAAGGCAGGTTTCTGAAGTGTATGTCCAAGATGCCTACAATTCCCTGTCCATCGAAGGATATCAAGTGTCTCCAGAACTTATAGAAAGGGTGAAAGCAGCGAAATGGCACCCCGATAAAAATCCTCAGGACAGGCAGCTACGTGACGCGCTGGCTGCCCGCGGATACTACGAAGCTTTTCAAGCTGTAAAAGTATCTGTAGAGCAAGTCTTACAAGGTGCATCGCCCGGTGATATTGCTGAGAATGACCTTCCAAGATGGTACCAAAAGTTATTTGGATCTTCAGTGCAAGCGGGGCTGCTATCTGCCGCGGATCTTTTTGGCTATCGCCGAAATCAGGTATACATCCGCCATTCGCGCCATACACCACCAGCTAAAGAATACCTTGCAGATACCATGGATGCGTTATTCAAATGCCTAAGAGAGGAACCGCATGCTGGTGTACGTGCAGTATTGGGTCATTTTATTTTTGTGTATATTCATCCCTACATGGATGGCAATGGCCGCCTGGGCCGTTTTTTAATGAACGTAATGTTTGCTTCTGGCGGATATCCCTGGACTGTGATAGAGGTCTCGCATCGCAATGAATATCTGAAAACGCTAGAAGCTGCTAGTGTTGATAATGACATCTTACCCTTCACTCGTTTTGTAGCTGCTACTATGACGAATCAAAAGCCCCTAGCGGGACCAGAGACACAGGTTTTTACCCCTTTTTAGGCCCGAAGGGTCGATATTGCAACAGGCCAGGGCATATCGGCCCTTATCGTCCTCACTTGGAATACCGAGCCATTCCCGCTGTGAATTCTTCGAGGAGACTTGAGATATTTTTGGATGAGTTTACCCCATTGCCTCCGAAATTCATATCCCCTGTGATATGTATGAGGAGGCTATGGGGTAAAATCACCAAAAAGATCCCGAGTATCGTCGAAGAAGCACAGCGGGAATGGCTCATACCAAGAAAAACATTGCGTTAACGCTCCCCTTTTCCCTATTAAGAAGGGACAGGGAGAACTCATGATGCAAACACGCGACGAGAGACTTTCCTCACAGCAACGGCTGATGGCAGCCATTCAAGATGAAGGACATAAATTTCAGCAGCATTACCTCTGGCTAGAACACGAAATGCCCGAGGCTTTTCTCTCTGAGGTGGGCCAAGAGCATATGATGCTTATCGCCCACAACCTAATGGGTTTTCACTTACAAGATTACTTCTCCACGATCAAAATTAAGCGCGGGGCTATCGTCCTGTGCCTGGATAGTGCCGATGCCGACCCGCGTATTTTGCAGACATGCGCCAATTACGGCATCAAGAGCTACCGTGTGTATGTCTCCCTCTCACCCCTACCAATTCCGGGTATAAACAAGCATTTGCGGGTGGGTTTGATCCTCTTTACACAATACGACGAGACGCATGAAGAGGGGTTTCCAAAAGCCTCTTTAGAAGAACTGCGCGCACTTGTTCGAGAGCAAACTCCAGAGATCACAGACAGCGAATTCGATGCCACGATGGCACGTATGGATGTCCATTTCATGCGCACCTTGGCGAAAGATCGCCTCGTATTAGCCTTTGAGATGTTATTTCGAGCTCGTTCACGCGACAACTGTCAATATGAGGTGCGTTATGAGGAAGATTGGGCACGTACAGGCCATGCCTCCATGCAGGTCATTTTAGCGTGGCACAACACTCCCAGGAAGAACTTCCTATACCGTATTGCCCGCATGGTTTATCGCCATGGGCTGATTATGAAACGTGTCAACGCCACCTACATCGACCCATTCAGCAAACACAGTATACTTGTCATGGTCCTCAGCCTACATGGCAGCGATGGAAGAGCAGCCTGGGATGTTGCCGATATCGTCGACTTCCTCCGAGAACTCGTAACGATCAAATATTTCGATGATTTTGATGAAATCGATAGATGTCTAGTCAGTAAAGGTATTCTAAGAGGAACCATGGGTAACTTGGTACGCGCCATGGTCAACTTCGTTCACCAAGCCCTCGTGCACATCGACATCAATCTTTACCGTATTGAGAACATTGAAGAGGCACTCTGTCGACATCCTGAGCTAACCGCGCAGATTTGTGACCTCTTTACATATAAATTCGATCCTGACGCTCTAGATCTTGAAAAATACGAAAACCTACATCAAGAGCTTCTAGGGCTTATGATGAAGCTGGACACAGGCCAGGAAGAAAACGATGTCAGACGAAGAAACGTACTCATCCAGGCAGTAAACTTCATCCACTATACTCTCAAGACAAATTTCTTTCGCCGCAACTATACAGCAATTAGCTTTCGCTTAGATCCACGCTATTTAGATGAAATCCCATTCGATAGAAAAAACAAATTTCCCGAACTGCCCTATGCCATTTTCTTCATGCGAGGCCTGCACTACTTTGCTTTCCATATTCGCTTCAAGGATCTATCGCGTGGGGGTCTTCGCACTGTCTATTCCGAGCAGGAAGAACGCATGGCATTCGAGCGCAACAATATCTTCACAGAGTGCTATAACCTCGCCTATACGCAGCACCTCAAAAATAAAGATATTCCAGAAGGCGGCTCCAAAGCGGTTATCTTCCTGAAACCCTTTGAGCAGCTTGAGGCTGAAGCCAAAATCCTTAGCGATGAACTTGAAGATGCTAAAGTCTCCGAAAGCGATATCAACAATAAACTGGCCCTCTTTCGCCGAGACCAAAAGGAGGAATACCTTCTACACACTCAGCGTTCCTTCATCGAAAGCCTCTTGACCCTTATCAACACCGATGCCTTAGGAAATATCAGCGCTAAATACATCGTAGACTATTGGCAACGTCCTGAGTATATCTATCTTGGGCCTGACGAATACATGAGCGACAGCATGATCGAGTGGATTGCTGCCTTCGCCCAAAAATATCATTACATCCCTGGCAACGCTTTTATTACCAGTAAACCCCTAGTGGGCATCAATCACAAACACTATGGAGTGACCTCGCGCGGTGTAAATGTCTACATGGCAGAAGTCCTCAGATATCTAGGCATTGACCCCGATAAGGATCACTTTACCGTGAAAATGTCCGGTGGACCCGATGGCGATGTAGCGGGAAATCAGATCCTTAACCTGCACCGTCATTATGCCAACACCGCCAAACTCCTCGCTCTAACGGACGTTTCTGGTACCATCTATGACCCTGAAGGCCTCGACCTCACTATCTTGGCAGATCTATTTCTCGAAGCAAAACCCGTCCGCTTTTATCCACCCGAAAGACTCCACGAAGGCGGCTTCTTACTGGATAAGAATACCAAGAGGGATCAGACAGCTCTAGTACAACAAACACTCTGCTGGGGAAAGAAAGAGGAGCAGCTCGTCAAAGATTGGTTGTCGACCAGTGATATGAACTATCTCCTTCGGCATAATGTTCACAGTATCAAAGCAGACGTATTTCTCCCCTGCGGTGGGCGTCCAAGAACTCTCAACGACGTCAATTACAAGGACTTTCTGGATGAAACGGGAAAACCCACCTCCAGGGCTATTATAGAAGGGGCAAACCTGTATCTCACAAACGTTGCGAGGCACCAGCTAGAAGAACTCGGGTGCCTAATTGTTAAGGATAGCTCTGCAAATAAGGGAGGCGTAATTTGTTCATCTTACGAAGTGATGTGTAGCCTAGCCCTCACTGATGATGAATTCATCATGCATAAGGAACAGCTAGTCGCCGAGGTGTTAGATCGCCTTCAGGTGGCAGCGCTCAATGAAGCCCAGCTCCTTCTGCGCACTCATAGCGAAGAAGGCATGGCGTTGAGTGAGGCATCAGATCGCATCTCCCAGCGCATCAATTACTACACGTACCAGCTGCTCGACTATCTCGATACCATCCCCCTCGAAAACACTCACAACTCGTCGCTAATACGTTGTTTCTTGGCCTACTGTCTGCCCCTGCTTAGGCAGGAATTTGAAGATCGTTTGATGTCACAAATTCCTGAACACCACAAGAAGGCTATGATTGCCTGTCATCTGGCCTCACAACTCATCTACAAGAAAGGGCTCGATTGGACGCCTTCGGTTGTAGAAATTTTTCCACTCATTCTACAGGACCATGAGCTCGTACACGATTAAGGAGCAATTACTCAATTGGCTCGGATATCAAAATGCGGTTTTTGAATCGCCAATTCACCATTTTTTTTTCTCCATTTCACGCTACCATGGGTGTAATCGGAAGCTTCCTGCAGGATATCATTCCATGAAGGAGTGAAGAAGCCGCGGAGAGCACGCCCAAGGGCATCGATAAAATGGCGAGTGAAGTAACCGCCTGATTGAGCATTAGTATAAGAGGATTGGCCAGGCTGAGCTCCGCAAGCAATAATAGAGCCTTTGAACTCTCTAAAAAGTGCCTGGCTATTATGTTCTTTAAACCAATAAAAGCCGAACATAGAGCCTAACTCAAGATTGTAAAATGGCGGATCATAGGACCACGAGTGGTTGCAGCAGTCTGCCAGTATGATTGATAAGCGATGTGGCTTTTTCTCAATGACGTCTATGATATCTTGAAGTCTAAGGTGTTCGTCATTCCCTCCAAAATACAGTGCTGGCCAGGCCTCTTTCATAGAACGCCCACGAAAACCATGGCTAGAATGGTAATAGAAGACCACATCGTCATCATCTACTTGTAGATTTTTGACATAATCAAATATAGGCCTTGGCTGGTACTCATCCCCATCAAATATGTGCAGTGACAAATCCAGATCCCCCGAATTCGCTATAGCTTGTAATAGCCTATTCATCCGGTCTATGTCAGTCTGCACAGTACCCCCGATGATCGGATCTAAGGTATCCCCAATTAAAACAGCATGAATCGTCGCCGCATGAGCTACAGGCATACCGTAAAAAAACAGTGCCATGTAAGCAAATAGCGCTAGTTTTTTCCAAAAAGCCATGTGCAGAGCTCCTCGCTTGATTCATCCTAAAGAAAGTCTAGCGAGCAATCATTTACGAGGCATTAAAGGGATGTTAAGACATCTTCGACGTCAATGGGAGCTAGGGATAGAGAAGGATTTCGTGGTAGGGAATCTGCATATTTTGAACCTTCAAACTAGCTCTATGCAGCAGGTTGGACCACTGTGGATTGCGAACATAAATTTCTTCATGCAAGGCTTCCAGGAAGGCTTCTGTATAAAAATGCCCCTTACTGTGACAATAGGCGTAGTCGCCAGCTTGTGAAGCGCATGCCACCACAATACCCTCGAAGTTCTGAAAGAGAGCTCGATAACCCGGCCCTGGCTTCTTAATCCCTTTCTTCAAATGCGGATGCCCTGCCCAAGGGACCCCCGTCTGGTCATCCATCACGTTGTTGCAACAGTCAGCCACTATCAACGCCATATGTGGCTTCTTGCTGATGAAGCTCTCTACAATCAACTGTAGATCTATAGCAGTACGATCATTGCAAACATATAAATAGGGCCAAACAGAAACTTTGTGAGATGTCCGATAACCATGTCCGAGGTAATAAAAGACAGCTATATCATTGCTTGTAACAGGAAGAGCCATTACCGCAGCGCAAAGGTTGTTGGATGTTACCTGATCTCCCGTAAAGGCCTGAACGTGGACTTTAATGCCACTATGTCGTGACAAAGCCTTGAGGGCCATGCGGACACGTTCCAAATCCATTGCTGCGGCGTGACCAGTCGGTGATACGGTATCGGCGATGATCATGGCGTAAAGGTCCGCCCCAACGGTAGTTGGGGCGTAGATAGCCATCAGAAGCATCACGGCATGTCTCAAAAAGCATTGACAATAGCGCAACACGAAATACTCAACTGATAAGGGAAATGGGATTACCTATCTAAACCATTCCACACCACAGCTCCAGCAGAACTACGGAGGGCAATCGTCTTGTTACCATTCTTGGCTTTAGTGGCGATTAGCGCTGGTTTGTCACTTTCTGTTGTCACCTTGGAAGCCATAATTTCTAGCTTATCACGAGGTTGTACTTCAAACCCTTGTTTCTTTAAATACCAAGCTGGGCCTAGGCGTACAGCAGTGTTGCCATCAGGTGTCTTGAGCAGCACATAAATCCCATCTACCAGGCCATCTTTAGGCTCCACCTCCTGCACAGAAACAACATCTCCTTCATACCTGGCGACATTGTCCGCGTTGAACAAGCTAGCGGGCTCGGCCGCCAATCCCCATGCCGCCATGGTTTTGCATTTGATACACTCCTTAGCTTCAGCAAAGCTAAAGAAACTCAGGCACAACACTGTCACACACAAGAACAGTCGTTCCATATCGACTCCTATTCAATTGAAATTTTTAATATCTGTAACAAATCCAGCGCTGTTAGACAAGTCTTTTGTAATAGTGGCACAATTCCGCTCCCTCCCCTCCTTTCGTGCCCTTGCCCATGCCCGTATGCGTTACTTTCGGATATTGGCGACGCAGTCGGTTGGGGCTCCAAAGCGCTGCGCGCGGAGTGATGATCGTGAAATCCTAAGACATTGAAAGATAAGCCATTTGCATGAGCCAAATTCCAATTTTGCGATCGATTGATGTATAAATCAAAAATTGATAGTATTCGGTTTGTCACATCCAAGTTAGGAGCGGAATATGCAAATGACTACCAGTGCACACTCAGAGATTGCGAAAGCCGTGGAAAGAGATAATTGGAATGAAGTCCCCAAACTATTACAGCGTGGCGTACGGATGTCTCTCTCCGACATCAATCAAGACGCATCCTGGATTCTTAATCTGTGCACCGAGAAGAGTGAGAGTGCATTGTCAGAGCAATCACCTCTTCACAAAGCAGCATTCTTTGGAACAGCTTCCCCCGCTACCCAACTGCTAAAGCGCGGCGATCAGAGCTCGGAACGGGACCAAAATGCATGGACTCCTCTTCATTACGCTGTCCTTGGTGGTCACTTACCACTTGTTGAGCTTCTGATCCGTCATAAAGCGGAGGTACACTGTCAAAATTCTCGTCTAGAAACTCCTCTTCATTGGGCAGCTCGCCTCGGACATGAAGAGATCATGCAGGTGCTTATACGCAACGGTGCACGCGTGAATACCCGAAACGATCGAGGCTTCACCCCTTTGCATTGGGCAGCCTCGGAGGGTTTTACGCGGTGCGTTCAAGTCCTTATCTCCCATGGGGCGGAAGTCAGCGCAGTCAACTGCTTTGACGCAACCCCACTGCACTGGGCGGCCAAAGATGGCCTTCGTGACATTTCGGCTCTACTCCTAAAAAATGGCGCCAGGGTGGATATCGCCAATCGCATTGGCTTTACCCCGCTGCATTGGGCAGTTCAAGCTGAGGACATTCCGCTTATCCGCACGCTTGTCAAGGCTGAGGCTCCCTTAGACGCTCAGGATATTCACGGTTCTACAGCCCTGCACTTCGCAGCTAAAAAGCAGAATGAGAAGATCGTGCAGTTGCTCATTGAGGGTGGTGCTGACGCTAATATTGTTGACACCCAGGGATGGACTCCTGTTTACTACGTCAATAACCACTAAAGGACTTCACCACCCCTCGATAGAAACCTGTAGACTTGCCATAGATTGTAAAAATTTTTATGGTGAGCCAAGTCACCAATTAATTAGGAGGTAATGCATGAAAGCGGTCACGATAGAGAAGTTTGGAGCATTAGACCAAATTCACCTGGTCGATCTACCAACACCTCAGCCCCAGGACAATGAAGTTCAAATAGAGATACAGTATGCCGGGGTTAACCCAGTTGATGGCAAAATCCTCCAGGGAGTTCTCAAAGATCGCCTGCCTCACCACTGGCCCATTATACTAGGATGGGACGGTGCCGGAACCATTGCCGCAGTGGGCAAGAATGTAAAAAATTTCAAAGTCGGCGATAAAGTCTACGCCTATTTTCGCAAACCAACTGTTCAATGGGGCACTTTTTGCCAGTTTGCATGTTACCCCGCCGAGCACGTTGTAGCTATCCCTGAAAACCTCACCTTCGCGCAAGCCGCGGCAATTCCTTTGGCAGCACTGACAGCCTGGCAAGCCCTCTTTGACGCTTTGAAACTCAAAAAAGGTGAAACGGTGCTCATCCATGCCGGAGCAGGAGGTGTCGGGGGTTTCGCTGTACAATTTGCTCATTGGGCCGGTGCCAAAGTGTATTCCACCGCATCCGCTCGCAATCATGACTACGTAAAAAACCTCGGTGCCGACGTCGTTATTGACTACACTCAAGAGTCTTTCGTAGACCGTATCCATAAGGACCTTCCGAAAGGCGTTGACGCCGTATTCGACACCGTAGGAGGCAATACATTGGAGAAAAGCTACCAAGTGGTGAAGGATGGCGGACGCCTGGCTGGCATCGTACAGCCACCCAACGCTGACCATGCTAAAGGCAAGAAGATTACCGCAGAGTATGTCTTCGTATCCCCAAATGGTGACCATTTAAGGCAAATCAGCGATCTAATTAAGCAGAAAAAAGTCGTTCCACCTCAAGTGGAAGAGATGCCTTTAAAAGATGCCGCTAAAGCCATTGATAAGGTCTTACAAGGACATACTCGAGGCAAAATCGTCCTTAAAGTCAAAAGTTAGGTCTATGGTATAACCCAGAGAGCAGCCTGGTATCAGGCTGCTCAAAATGATAGACCTTAGCCAACTGGATACTATGCAATGTGAAGTGAAAATCATCAATGATACGGCAGTGGTCCGAATCGCAAATAAGTTTCTGGATGCTTTTACAGCTAAGGCATTCAGGCTCGAAGTCATCAAGCTATGCGAACAAGGCCATAAAAATTTTGTTGTTGATCTCTCAACAGTAGACTTCATCGATAGCGCTGGTATAGGCGTTTTACTATTACTGTATAAAACCCTGGGCAAAGAGGGACACATGGCATTGGCCTGTGTCTGCAGCAATGTAGACGAGTTGCTAACCATCGTCAGCCTCAAGGGGCTAATCCCTATCTATGACACAGTGGACACTGCCTTGGCAGCCATAATAGCGCCATAAATGGCGGAATAAAGACGCTAGGGAATCTGATCTCCCAGAATCATCTCAAACAATCCGTTCAATTATTCACAATAAACTAAAATCCTTGAAATTTCAAACAAACACCCACGCATCATTTTAAAATAACGAACTATTCGTTGCATAATTAATCATTTTTCGATAGCATGCTCTCTGATAAATAATCTCTTTTATTGATTTATAAAGATGGTAGTTAGATGCTTCATTTAAGCAAAGCTTGTTACTGAGGTATTCAGTCAACGGTTCATGCCTCTCAATATACACGGGTCATTGGCGAAGCCTCCTCAGTAGTGGCCTATCTCGCCATGCAAACTTTTGAAGACTATCTACCTATCCCTGCAGAAACAATGGCGTTAGCAATGACCAGCGCTGTATTGACAGGCTACCTCACTGGAAAAATTTTTCTAACCTGCATTCACGGTCTTGAAGAACCTCGCAAGAAAAAACCACACCCGGAGTCTACTGCTTTAACACATGAACAGGGGAGGGCAGCCCTTGAATTCGCATCAACGTTGTATTATCTCACAAGGCCATTCGTTGCTGGAATTATAGAGCCAGGAGCAAGGGGAATGCGAAGCAGTGAAGTCCTCTGGGAACAGCGTAGAAATCATCACACTTCAGCCGTTTGCCGAACCATCACAAACTACCTCAGAGATCATCACAGCGATGCAGATATAGAAGGAATAGAAGCTCTTATCCAATCCATTTCTTGCTCAACCGTCAAATTGCACCTTTGGGGAACCTTTGCAAGGGTTCTTTATAAGCAAGGCCGCTATGAAGAATGCCGCACTGTCTGCAAGCACTTTACCCATACAGCTCTAAACCACACCATCATCATACGACGCGCTAAGAAGGATTATGACGAGGACTTCGACAAGATCTGCACAGACATATGCGAAGCACTTACGCTCCTGCCTCCTTGTCTGTCTGAGGAGAATGTCGCGGACCTCACGAAATTATTCATCGAGCTACACTCTGACATCAAGGAAGAATCCAATAGAATGGCTGTTCCTGCAGGGCTATATTCCCTACAAAGACGTGGCTATCAGCTTTCTGACGAAGCTGAAGAACTGATCAACAACGGCCAAATATCTTATACAGCTATAAACAGAGAAACAGCCTTTTATCTGCTTTACCAAATACAAAATAACCTGAAGGGGAAACTACCCTCACTTGAAATATTCGTGCGCGACTTCTCTCTATCACTCTATTATCCGCAAATCCGCAAAACCTTCGTGACCCTAGCCTTAGCGGACAAGGAATTCCTTAAGCATTTAAAACCTGGAAACTGTGTACCTAAAAATTCATCTCCGATCCTCGTCGAGGAAGAAGGGAGAGTCATCCTAAAATGCTCAGAGGGCCATTTCCTTATTGATGATTGGATGGTAGATGATTACATCAGACTCACACATCGATTGATTCTGGCCTGCTTGCAACGATCTGAAACATTAGATCTAAAAAAAGCCATTGAGGACTATGCCACCCTTCATGACCTATCTCATCTAAACATGGAAACGGAACAATTCGTCCTTGAGGAACTTCCTTGGGAAATCCGCTTGATGGCCCTGAATACCCTGACGACTTATGGATATGTTCCAAAGTATCACCTTGTTTCGTCAGAGACCTTAAAACACTATACAGTCGTAGTCATGAAGGATGCCCAATCCAAGGCAAATAAGTGGAGAATACGTGCAAAACAAAGCGACGCCCCTCCTAGAACAATACATTGCTTGAAGAAATCGCTTCAATACCGAGCAGACCAGAAACCTTTGAAAGAGCAGCTGCGGCTACTACAAACGGTATAGCGAAAACTGACCGCAAAGGTGAACAAGGCCCCCAAACGGCAGTGCGCGAAAAGATGCTTATGGAAAGCCGTAATTAACTAGTCGAGACCAAAGCGATCAATTGTTTGCGATCTACAACAGCATCGGGGCCCAACCAAATGGACCATAGCGCTTTGGCAAGATCGAGACTCACCAGGCTACCCATACTTTGGTCGTTAATAAGCAACTCCACATAGCCTCCAGGCAACCAACGCATGACGATCATATCCCCTACCTCAGCATCTACCTTGAAGAAGTTCAGGAGCTTGTTGATCTCCGGTTCTATGGCTGAATAATCAGCGTCTTTGAGGGTTTTGTGAAGACTTTCTTTAAAGCCATCGCGGATGAGACTCAACGGTAACTTATGCAGCCACATCATGCTGACTTGTTTAGCCTTGTCGGTAGAAAAGATATCTTTGAGAACGGCTTCTTGATCACCCTTAACGGGGTTTTCAATATAATGAGCTATAGCATAACCTTTAATGAACCACTTACGACGAAGACTGGTCCCCGTGCATGACAACGTATACGTTTGACCCTTACTTGTAAAAGTAATCGTCTTATCGAACTCGGTCATAGATGACCGTTCGGTTATCGTATCCGCGGCACTAGCAGTATTGAATGAGACTCCTAAAAACACACAGGCTACAAAAACCTTCCCGCATAGCTGTGAAAAGGCTTCAATGACTCTCATAATTCGTAGACCTCCTTGGGTCACCGCAGCGGCAAAGCTCACAAAGGTCGCCGCTGTAAACAATTCTTTAAGGCGCGATGTTAGATCGAACTCCTTAGAGACTCAATAAAAAAAGATTGAATTGCCTCTTTTTAGATCTATGATACCACGCGCGGGTAGGTTTTGCACATTCGATTGCGCCAACAGCGCGAACTTTCGCACTAGTCGAATGTACAAACCTACCCGCGCGTGGTATACATGCACACCCAACAACTCCCTACGAAAAAGCAAGAAGATGGCTTTTATACTCGACACATTTCGTATGAGTGGGCTAGGATGTGCCCACCCCCTGTGGAGGTATACCAAGTGTGGTATAAAAGTCCTTTGAAATCGCAGAGCTTGTTATGCTATACTACGTAGCAAAGGATTGAATATTAGGGGCAAAAAGATTATATTTGCTTAAGATCCGTAGAAATAGCGCATAGCAATGAAATGTCCTTATTGCCATCATGACGAGCTTCGAGTAACAGACTCAAGGGAGACGGTAGAACATAACGCGATTCGTCGAAGGCGAGAATGTTTGAAGTGTCAGCAACGCTTCACGACTTTTGAAACCTTAGAACTGACCCTACAAGTGCATAAACGAGATGGTAGATTTGAGGATTTTCAGCAGAGTAAACTAGTTAATGGATTAGATGCAGCATGCCGTCACACTAGTGTGAGCCGAGATCAGGTCACCAAGATGGCTGCTGAGATTACTGATGAACTGATGCGAAGGCAGGTACGAGAGATCACTACAACAGAGCTAGGCGAACTAGCAATGCAGGCATTGCAGCGACTTGACCCTATCGCTTATATACGTTTTGCGTGCGTGTATTGTAGATTAAAGAATATCGATGAGCTCATGGAAGCGATTAACTCAATACCTGCTAAGGATGATACTAAAGCGAGAAGATTGGATCCCCTCAATAAGTAGGGAGGAGGTTTTAGATGGCACTTAAAAAAGCACAAATCGCCGAGTTTAAGAAAAGGCTTGAGGAGCTGCGTGACCAGATCACTCAATCTCTCAAAGGCACTACGGCGGAAGTAAAGACACCCGATGAAGCAACGGGCTATTCGCAGCATCAGGCTGACCAAGGCACCGATGACTTCGACCGCACGATTAATCTAGAGGTCACCTCTAGTGAATACCGGACATTGCGGCAGATTGAACGTGCATTGGAAAAGATCGAAGAAGGTACCTACGGCATCTGCGATATTACTGGCGACGAAATTCCCTTGCTAAGGCTGGAAGCCGTTCCCTACGCAGTGATGACGGTGAAAGCACAGGAAAAAGTCGAAAAGGGCTTGATATAGAAATGCGATTATTTGGACAGGCCCGTGCAGCCTTCTTGCTATTTTCCTTTATTCTTATTGTAGACCAGATCACCAAATGGTTAACGGAACACTATATCCCGTTGATGATCGATAGTCCGATGGTCTATCCTTATGGGGGAATTGGCATATTTCGGAATTTCCTGGGCATCGAATTTTCTATCACCTTTCTCACGAATTACGGGGCCGCCTGGGGTGTTCTGGCTGACTTTCATATCTATCTTCTCTGCCTGCGTATCATCCTCATTTTCTGCCTCTTGGCTTATCTACTGTTCTTTAACACGCAGCCACGTTGGGTACTTCCCATTGCTTTAGTCATGGCAGGGGCCATTGGTAATGTGATTGATTTTTTCACCTATGGCTACGTGATCGACATGGTCCACTTTATCTTCTGGGGGTATGACTACCCAGTCTTTAATCTGGCGGACTCCGCAGTCTTCATTGGAGTGGCATGGATCGCCCTCACAGCCTTGCTGCCCGCACCTGCAGTGGCTACCAGTAATACCAAGTAGCGGCAGCCATGCTATACCCTCGCTACTGCACGGTGGATACCCAACAGCCCCTTCAGGCTTCGAAATGGCTGCAGGTGCAAGTGCTTTTAGATACTGCGGAGATGGGCGTCTTCTTCCAAGCCTTAGGGGATTTTTTCATCTATCTCACGGGCACCTTACAGCTTAAAGGCAGCGGTGCGGCTAGCCACAATGACTTTTTAACCGCTTATAATGGTTATGTCGAATACATCAAAAATGGCCAGGAGCCTCCAGACATATCCTTCAGACCTCTATTTTCCAGTGTTTTCACCAGAACATTAGATGCTCTATATGTGCTAGAGACCGGCAACGACCAGGTGATCATCCGTCCTTCGCTCCCCGTTATTCAGTTGCAACTGCACCGGATGGGCTTCTCTCATATCGACCACAAATTTCGATCGATGGTGTTCGGTAAAGATAGTCTATCGTGGGGTATTCAGTTTTCCTACCCACAGGTATTCCAAGATCCCATTACAAAGAGCATTTTATCTGTAGACGACAGTGTCCAATTTCCCAATACAGCCTTGTTCCGCATCCTACAGCGTTGGGTGCGCCATCACACGCTACCCACACCATTTCTGGTTTCTGGAGAACGCGTTAATGTCCCTATCAGATTAGGAAAAAATGTGTTTGAATGGATCAATCGGCACCCTGGCCTAGCTCAGCATGGGCTAAACGTTGTGCGAAAATAGACCGGAAGGCAGCGTACAGCGCTTTGGAGTTACTTGGAAGGCCCCAAAGAACGATACATGGTTCAAAATCTAACCGCGCGTGATATATTTCATCGGTGCTCTTTTTTACAGAGGAAATACACCGTCGCTGCTGTAATTGCTACAGCGGTTGTGAGGGCTACTGCAAGATATAGATTGTCCTCGTCGGCTATATCCATGTCTACTCGAGTCTGTTGTAAAGCCGCTAAAGCCGGCAAGGTGAGAAAGGAAACGATTTTTGGAATCGAAAAAAAAGGGCTAATCATAGCTCCTAGTCTTTGATTAGATAGGCTTACACCTTCCATAGCTATAACCTCTCCGCTATCTTTTAAATTTTTGTCCCGGCATGTTACTATATGCAAAAAAATATTAAGGAACAATCATGGACAGTGTAGAAATTGTCACCATTGGCGATGAGTTATTGAGCGGCCTAGTTGTCAACACCAATGCCGCCTATCTCTGTAGAGAACTAGGCAATCTCGGCCTTACTGTTCGCGCCTCTCACACTCTTCCTGACGAACCAAAGGCCTTGCGGCGTCGTTTAACACGCATCTTGCAAGAAAATACCCTAGTCATTGCGACTGGCGGTCTGGGCCCCACCCTAGATGACAATACGCGACAAGTGGTAGCGGAGATTTTTAACTCAGGGTTTCGCTTCGATGATGGAATAGCAGCGAGCTTGCGAGAACGTTATGGAAATGACTTGGCGACATTGCAAAACCAGGCCACCGTACCATCCAAAGCCAAAGTTATCCCCAACGATGTTGGAACAGCCCCAGCGTTGCTATTTGAAGCCAATACAGTCACTCTCGTCTTACTACCAGGCATCCCTATTGAGATGCAGGCCATTTTTCAGACCTCTGTGAAACCCTACCTGGAAGATCGCCTGCCTCAAAAGGCGATGTATCGCAAGGACCATGTCCTCCTCACAGGTGTCCGTGAAGAAGAAGTTGATCCATTCCTACGAGAAGTCGTCAAAAGCAATCCCGATGTAGCCGTAGGAATCTACCCTCGCCCCGGAGTGCTTACGGTGATTCTTTCGGCATTGGAGTCTAATGGCGAGGCTACAGAGGTCATGGCCAGGACCAAGCGAACGATTGTCGAGCGCTTCCACGACTGCGCTATTCCGGCATCTACAGAGCGTATTGAAGAAGCCATTCATCAGCTGTTTATTGAGCGTAAGCTGACCCTAGGCACTGCTGAATCGTGTACTGGCGGAGCTGTCGCAGCACGCTTGACATCGCTAGCAGGAGCTTCGGAGTATTTTCGCGGATCGGTTGTGAGCTATTCCAATGACCTCAAGAGAAAGCTCTTAGGAGTCCATGAAGACACTCTTCTTCAGCATGGAGCTGTCAGTGAAGATGTAGCCATCGAAATGGTTAAAGGGGCTCTAGAAGCCACCGGCAGCGACTACAGCTTAGCAATAACAGGCATTGCAGGCCCCAAGGGAGGAAGCCTTCAAAAACCCGTAGGAACCGTCTGGATAGCTATAGGAAATCGTTACGGCGTAGTTGTGACGTGGAAACTTCGCTCACGTGGAACTCGAGCGAATATCATCGAATCTAGTGTCAATGCTGCGCTTTGCCGCCTTTGGCTAGCCGTGAACTACTTGTAGGATAGAGATGAAAATTGGGTTCTTGTGAAGCTTTGGTGTATGGTCTCTCTTGGATGGACTAAAGGACCAAAGCGACGAAAAGGACATAAAGAGGTAATTGCAAAATTATTTGAGCCCCTGAGAGTCGATTCTCGGGAAAAAAGGTTACCTTTTTTTGTGAGAAGGCGATTCTAGAGAGCTTAAGTGGTATGGCACTATCCAGTCTGGAAAGACAGGCTTTTCTCCCCTCCCAGGCCCGAAGGGTCGATATTGCAACAGGCCATGGCATCGCCATGGTATATGCCAGGAAGGGATTTCGCAGTCTGAAGGACTGCTACAAGACGCCAGTTTACAAACACCATTTATGCATGCGCTTTATGGCAGCCCTACAGGCTGTTAAAACCGTTTTGGCATATACCATGGCGATGCCACATAGGCCTCAACCTAAGCCTAACAATCGTATCTCGGCGCGCAGCGCTTTGGAGTGCGGTCGCTTGCGACCGCTTTGGGTTCCTTGCGACGGTCGTGTGCAACGGCATCACTATAATTCCCTAAGGGTAAAATAGTTAGTACATGCAGCCTTCGACGAATCCATACAATGCCGTTTAGCATTGCCGTCCCAAGGAACGAAAAGCGGTCGCAAGCGACCGCACTCCAAAGCGCTGCGCGCCGAGATACGATTGTGAAGTCCTAAGTCATTGAGATATAAGCTCAAAAGACCTGTTAGGTTGAGGCCTATGTGGCGATGCCATGGCCTGTTGCAATATCGACCCTTCGGGCCTGGGAAGGGAATGACTCTCTCTTCACCGGCATCCGATTTTCAGGAAATTGACTTCGGAAATCGGACTCCTGCAATTACCTCTAAAGGACTCAGCGGACATTATTCTATAAGTCCTTTTCGTCCTTTAGTCCATCCAATTCAAGCTTATCGGAGGAACAGAACTAATTCCAACCGTATCGATTTAGTATTAGATCGTCTATATCCATTAGCGGCTCTTTTTGGTGAGCACTACCAGCTCTGTATAATCTTCTATTTACCAAACTGCTAGAGTCATATCCATAAGACGATGTCAAGCCGATAAAATTTTGATAATCCGCTACCGATAACCGTTCGGCCACTTGTGAAAAAATTTGATCTACCCGAGGCTCGTTGAGATGAGCAAACTCCTTCTCATGTTCGACCAGAATGGTAAGCATTCCCCTAATCTTTTTCTTCATCTTGATAGTCAGTTCCGAATTAGCATTTAACGGAAACACCTCATCAAAAAGATGCAGGAAGTCGATCTCTGAGCGTTGACAAGCAAGTACAAAATAGGTGTTGAGGTATGACTCAAGCCCATTCTGTTTGCAGTGTTCGAGAATATCTTGAGGCTCTAAAAGTTCTACCCAGCATTGAATTTGCCAATAAGGAACATTCAGTAGATCGAAGATCCTCCGATAATCCTCTGGCCCCTGAGCACTCTGAATAACGATTTCGCATGCTTGGATCCAAAGCCTCTTTGCCCACTCCCTTCCTTGATCATCCTTGGCACTACTGTAGAGTCGATTGGTCAACTCTAATAATTCCTGTAGTGTTTTGTTTGGCTCGTCCTTAATCCTGTTCAAACTTTCAAGGAAAAGCTCCTGAATTCTTTGTTTGCTTTGCGGGGTTTGAGGCATATCTCCTACTAAATTAGCCAAATCACTTTGGTCTTTAATCCACGGAAAAAGTATGTCGGACCACTGATCAGGTGTTGCACTCAAACACATATAGCTTTGAATCGAAGCGCAGCATCCAAGAAAATGCTTCACAATCAGATCTCTATCCAAGCTAGGCATCACAACATTTAAAATGGATTGAATTCGTTCTAGCAGTCGTTCTCTCATAGGAGATTTCACGTCACATGACTTAAATCGGCGTGTGAACCCTGTTATTGCATCTGAAAAATAATTGTTCTGAATGTAATCTCTAACTTCCGCTCCGGAATTTATTAATTTGTTTAACATTTGAGAAAATTCTTCCGGACTTAACAATTCCTGTAAGATGATAAGTGTTTTTTGAGCGTTCGCTTCACAACGATCTAAGGCTTCTAATTCTCTCCGAAGCAATTGGATAACATCCTCATCGAGGCCGATTCGAAGCAAAGTGCTGATCTTTATTAAATCAGCAGGCTCTCTTAACAGTAATTCCTTAATCAACAACTTTTGGTTGTATAAACTAAACTTGCAAATTTCCGCTGATAATTTTTCCACTTTTTTTACAAACGCATCACAAAGTATGTCTACGGCATGGTGGCAATCAATATGCCGCTGCTGCTTCGACATAGACGCGATTTGCACATCTTGTTTATTGCCAAGTGCCTTCTTACAGTATGTTTGATAAAGAGAGACCATTTGATCCAATTTGACGGAAAGATTCTTTAATGCACTGTCTTTCAGTTCATCAATTATTATTTGCCTGCCTTCTCTATTGCCATCTATACTGAAATAATTAAACATAATCAATTCTCAAGTTAGTTTATTTTACATAGACTATTTTATACACTTTCCAACAATTCATTCCAATAAAAATCAAAGACTCTTATAAACAAGCACAAGCGCATAAAAGCACATCAACAGCAACCACATGAAAAGGGCCTTGTTCACCTTTGCAGTCGACCGAAAACTGACTGCAAAGGTGAACAAGGCCAAAGGATTAGATGGACCACGCGCGGTGTATAGAGTAGCCATATTACAGGCGAAAGAGCTATACTGTTTTCGATATGAATAACCTAGAATACTCACTTCTTGATAGTGGCAATGGGCGTAAGCTAGAGCGCTTCGGTCCATACGTGTTGGTACGTCCAGCCAGCCAGGCCATCTGGCATCCCCAGCTGCCTGAATCAGCTTGGAAACAGGCTCATGCTCTCTTCAGTCGCGATGAAGATAACCGTTGGCATAACAGGTCAGCGCTCCCTGAAGCGTGGGACATCACCGTTTCTGGCATTCGTTTTAGGCTGAAGACAACCGACTTTGGTCACTTAGGGATCTTTCCGGAACAACGTTCAGCGTGGGAATGGATTCGTAAAAGCATCACACAATGCAGAGCGCAAGAGAATCGCGAGATCCAGGTTTTAAACCTCTTTGCCTATTCCGGAGGAGCCACTCTAGCAGCAGCACAGGCTGGAGCTCATGTTTGTCACCTTGATGCCTCTCAGGGAATGGTCTCTTGGGCTGGAGATAACGCCCGGCTCAACGACCTGGGCAAAGCACCCATTCGCTGGATCGTCGATGATGTCACCAAGTTCCTACAACGCGAGCTACGCCGCGACCGCCGCTATGACGCCATCATCCTGGATCCACCTACCTTCGGACGCGGCAACAAAGGTGAATTATTCAAAATCGAAGAACACCTTGTCCCGTTATTGGATTCCTGTCGCCAGCTTCTGAGCGACAAACCTTTGTTTGTGCTGCTATCTTGTCACACACCCGGAATCACTCCTGTGTGTATGAAACACCTGCTAGACCAAATGATGAAAGGCTTAGGTGGCCACCTAACACAAGGCGAAATGCTCTTAGAGGGCGACGCAACCGTCCCCGCCCTGCCCAGTGGTACCTATGCACGGTGGAGCAATGGTCAGTAGCGCCGACATCACCAGCCTGCAAAATCCTAAAGTTAAGTTAGCCGTACGCTTGCGCGACCGACGCGACCGCGATACCACACAACTCTTTTTGATCGAAGGCTACCGCGAACTGTATCGTGCTAAGCAAGGTTCGGCGCCTATCGAAACACTCTTTACCTGTTCAGAGCTATTTCTCGGCACCAATGAAAGCGCTCTCATTGAAAGCATCCATCACACTGGTGCTCAGGTCCTGTCTTGTACGCCTGAAGTCTTTCGCAAATTATCCTATCGCGATCGCCCCGATGGCCTGCTAGCTATCGCTCACCAACAGCATCGCTCTCTTGATGACCTTAAAAATCTCACCTCATCGACTCATGCGCCGTTTTTGGTTGTCGCCGAAGCTATTGAAAAGCCTGGAAACTTGGGGACTATTCTGCGTTCTAGCGATGCCGTAGGGCTTGATAGTCTTTTGGTATGCGATCGCTGTACAGATGTCTTTAACCCCAACGTCGTGCGTGCTAGCGTAGGAACACTCTTCAGCGTTCCTGTCATCGAGTGCGGCGGTGTCGAGGCCTTGCAGTGGCTCCGAGACCATCGTGTGAGCATCCTGGCGGCCACCCCACAGGCTGAGAAGGTCTATACCGACATCGATCTCACTGGCCCGATCGCCATCGCTGTGGGAACCGAACAGCTGGGTTTATCGAAGCTCTGGATGGAAGGCGCTGACATCCAGGTGCGCATCCCGATGTGTGGTATTGCAGACTCTTTGAATGTCGCTATGGCCACAACGCTGCTGCTTTATGAAGTTTTAAGGCAGCGCAAGAAAGGTCTATGAACATCCTCTACGACGACAACCATATCCTAGCCGCAAACAAGCCAGCAGGCCTGCTGACACAAGCCAGCGGCACACAGCAGTCCAATCTAGAAGACCTCTGCAAAACATGGCTCAAAGATAAGTATTCCAAACCTGGCAATGTATTCCTGCATGCCGTACACCGATTAGACAAACCGGCCAGCGGGATCGTTTTGTTCGCGCGAACCAGCAAAGCATTATCGCGCCTAAACGCCTCCATGCGCGCCAAAGAAACACGTAAACACTACCGGGCTATCGTCATTGGCGTTCCAGACACTTCGGAGCAAACCCTAGAACATTATATGACTCACGGCGACCATCGCTCAGATATTGCCACCTCCGCAACACCTGGGGCAGTGCTGGCGCGTTTGCATTATGTTGTCGCAGCGACTTCTGGGACGCTGGCTCTTCTAGACATCGAATTAGAGACGGGACGCTACCACCAAATACGCAGCCAATTGGCAGCCATAGGCCATCCCATTCTAGGCGATGAACGCTATGGCGGTCGCTCGTGGAATTTTCCGGACCGAATAGCTCTACACCATTACCAGCTGGAGATTCCGCATCCTATTTCGAAGGAGCCGCTGGTGCTGACGGCGCCGCTGCCGGAGCATTGGCCCTTGCAGCTTTAGCCAACTCTGGAATTTCAGGTAGGCCTTCATCTGTTACGGGAACATCTGGAATTGTGGGAAGAGTTCGCAAGACTAACTGTAAATTATCAAAGTCTGACAATACGGCATCAATAGCCGCTACCACAGCCTTGACATCAGAACGGTCCGCCAAAGCGTGTGACTGCAAGGACGCTTTTAGATCGCGCAAGGGCTGTGTCAGAACGCTGATATTGCTATCCTTATCCCTTCGGAAGGTAGCCTTAGCAATCTCCTCTAGCTGGGTCACTAAATTGACCATCGGATCGCGCACGACAGCCTTTGATAGATCCACTTCGGTAAGGATAAGTTTGCCCACTTCAACAAGGGTCAGATTAGCCTTGACTGGCACTTCAGAAAGGCCACTGCTCAAGGCCGTTAAAGCCAATGACCCCATATAGTGGATTGGATAACTGACCTTGGAGATATCTCCGTGAGCCGCAGCTACCGCTACCTTGCCAAGCGAAGTAACAACGTGGCTACACACAGATTCCAAATCATCCGCCAACGCGCGATGATGGATCAGCTGAAGACGCTCCATCCCATAGAACAACACGTAACTGGCACGCTGATGCACCTTAGCATCGGAAGTTTCTGTCTGAAGGCTCCTACGGTGAACCTCTAGAAAGCGCTGCAATAAAGCTGAAATACCACTAACGGAACGTTCAGCAAGCGAAGACCCTTGGCGGCTGAGTGACATCAAAGCAACTTCGGTGAGAGTAGCCATCCAGTCGCACAGCTCTAGGTCACGGCCTTGCGCAATATCGGCTTGCGCACGCACAACGATGTTCTGAACAACCGTGCTGGGAATCAGATAGCTGCCGATACGCGTATAATAAATTCTGAGAAGATCGATTGATAAACCCACAAGGACCAGCCAAGCAGAGAATATAGTCGCAGTACTCGCCCAAAGCTCTGAAATTGCACCTGCAGCAATAGCAAACGATATCACGGGCAAAATCGTTAAAAAACCGCCTAACCAGCGCAATGAAGAGTCCGCTCGCATGAGTAGGACAACCCGTGGAGTGGCCCTGACTTCAGCCCACTGGAGGGGCTGAACATACATCAAGTTAGCCAACACCAGTAACAGTAAGAACAGTCCACCGACACCAGCAGCCAACCAGGGTATCGTCGAAGCCGCTGGGACAATATCCAGAAACCACACGGCTCCGGCAATCATTAATGAAACTATAGTTGCCATCATCTTAAACCTCCGCGTGCTTTCTTCCAAATCGGCCATTGTAACCCAAGTGCCATTTCTGAGGAAGGAGACAGCACGCGAGGCGAGAAGGAAAGGGGTGAGAGCTTGGCCTGTTGCAATATCGACTCTTCCTTTCCTCTCAGTCCTACCTCTGCGTCTCGGCGCTCTCTGTGATAAAAATCCTAGCTCCTAAATCCTAATTCCTAAAAAAGGGCTTCATCACGCATGATTGGATAAACATCATTTTTTACAGAGGCTAGCAAGTCATGGTTTTTACACTTCCTTTAGGAGCCAAGGCTCCAAACTTCAGCTTAGCGGGTACGGACGGCAAAACGCACTCGCTTCAAGACTTTGATAAGTCACCCGTTTTAGTCGTCTTCTTTACGTGTAATCACTGTCCCTATGTCACCGGCTCGGACGAAGCCACCCGCCAGACGGCTGACCGTTTTGCCGGGCAAGGCGTCACCTTCGTGGGTATTAACTCAAATAGCCCTCACACCTATGAGGAAGACTCTTTCGAGCATATGGTCAAGCGCATGCAAAAACATCATTTTCCCTGGTACTATCTGTATGATGCCACTCAAGACATAGCCAAAGCCTATGGAGCCTTGCGAACCCCGCATTTCTATGTCTTTGACAAAGACCGTAAGTTGATCTATTGCGGACGCGCTATTGACAGTCCCAAGGATTCTAGTAAGGCTAAAGTACATGATCTAGATCGAGCGTTGGAAGAGCATCTGGCTGGCAAGCCCATTTCCGTCCCTCTGACCAACCCCATCGGCTGCAACGTCAAATGGGACGGAAAGGATGCGCATTGGATGCCGGTTGAAGCTTGTGACCTTGTTCCAAAGAGCTAACCTTTTTTTTGTGTATTGCGTCTTTATCGCATGGGGATGTACAAATGAAGAGCTTATAAAGTTCCGGAGGGGAAGAGGTTATGCGAGAAAAGATTTTGATTTCTGTTGAAGATAGCATCAATGCAGTGCGTCAACTGTCGGAACCCCATGCGATCACCTTTATCGAACGATTTGCCGAGGTATTGGCACAATGCTTCCAGGCTGGCAACAAAGTCATTATAGCTGGCAACGGAGGAAGCCTCTGCGATGCGGCTCACTTCGCCGAGGAACTGACGGGATATTTCCGCAAACCGCGAGCGGCGCTGCCAGCCATTGCTCTAAATGATGCAGGCCACATCACCTGCACGGCGAATGACACAAGCTTCGACCAAGTCTTTTCACGCGGTGTAGAAGCGCTTGGAAAGCCTGGTGATATCTTTGTGGGCCTGACAACGAGCGGTAATTCCCCTAACATCGTTCGGGCCGTCGAAACCGCCCAAAAACGCGGGCTTACCACCGTAACCTTCCTGGGAAAAAATGGCGGTAAGCTGAAGGGCGTTGCCGATCTAGAACTGATTATCACAGATCTCGAAACCTCCGACCGCATTCAAGAAGCTCATATGGCTGCCATTCACATCGTCATCGAAATGGCGGAGCACTTGCTCGAAAGCCCTATGCTAGCCACTGCAAGCAAGACATAGGCTGGTTGTGCTGAAGGGGCTAGAAAAGCACTGGCGAGATGTTGTGCTCGGAAACAATCAGGGGCGACTGTCCAGTCTAACCCGTGGTTTTCTGCAAGCTTTAAGCTGGCCCTATCAGCTAGTCACCTCAGTACGCAATGCTGCTTATGACCGTGGAATCTTCTCTTCCCACACCGTAGAAATCCCCATCATCAGCGTAGGCAATATTGTAGCTGGTGGCACCGGCAAAACCCCTCTCATTCTAAAACTAGCAGAACACTTCTCAGATCAGCCAGTGGCTGTACTGTCGCGCGGATATCGTTCCGCTGCTGAACGCAGCAAAGCACCTATTTTCCTTAGTCGTGGTCATGGACCTCTCTATGGCCCTGAACAGTGTGGCGATGAACCCTTTTTGATCTCATCGCGACTACCAAAGGTCCTTGTCATAGTCGGACGTGATCGCATTCAAGCCGCCCATATGGCTGCCGAAGCCGGCGCCAAACTCATCTTACTAGATGATGGCATGCAACACAGACGTCTAAAACGTGATCTTGAAATTGTCGTAGTCGATGCTAACGACCCTTTTGGTCTGAACTACCTACTTCCGCGCGGTTTTCTACGCGAAGGCCTTAAAGGTCTGCAACGAGCACATATGGTCGTTCTCAACCATGTGAAAAACGACGAATCCTTTGCATTGCTTCAGCACCAATTACGCCAATACACCGATGCACAGGTAGTCGGCACACAAGTCCAGGTGACCGCAATTCAAACTCTACATGGACAACCTGTGAAAAATCTCCGCGGCAAAAAAGTTGCCCTCTTTTGCGGCATTGCCAAGCCAGAAAAATTCCGCGCCACAGTCGAAGATCAAGGTGCTCTCATTATCGATGAACTTGCCACCGCCGACCACCACCTTTTACCTCCCAAGGCCTTGGTCGCTTTTTCCGAAAGAAGCCGTCAGAGAGGCGCTGAGATGCTCCTATGCACCGAAAAGGACAAGGTGAAGCTTCCAGATAGCGTTGATACTAGCCTTCCAATCGCCTGGGTGAAAGTCGATTTGACAATCGCCTACGGCCACGATGTCTGGCAAGGCGTTCGTAGGGATTTTTGGACAAAAGGACCAAAGTGACTTCAGAAGTATTTGGGCTCTCATGGATCGATTCTTGGGAAAAAAAATCACTTTTTTTTGTGAGAAGGCGATTCTGGAGAGCTTAAGTGGTATGGCACTATCCAGTCTGGAAAGACAGGCTTTTCTCCCTTCCCAGGCCCGAAGGGTCGATATTGCAACAGGCCATGGCATCGCCACATAGGCCTCAACCTAAGCCTAACAATCGTATCTCGGCGCGCAGCGCTTTGGAGTGCGGTCGCTTGCGACCGCTTTGGGTTCCTTGCGACGGTCGTGTGCAACGGCATCACTATAATTCCCTAAGGGTAAAATAGTTAGTACATACAGCCTTCGACGAATCCATACAATGCCGTTTAGCATTGCCGTCCCAAGGAACGAAAAGCGGTCGCAAGCGACCGCACTCCAAAGCGCTGCGCGCCGAGATACGATTGTGAAGTCCTAAGTCATTGAGATATAAGCTCAAAAGACCTGTTAGGTTGAGGCCTATGTGGCGATGCCATGGCCTGTTGCAATATCGACCCTTCGGGCCTGGGAAGGGAATGACTCTCTCTTCACCGGCATCCGATTTTCAGGAAATTGATTTCGGAAAATCGGACTTCTGCAATTACCTCTTTTCGTCCCTTTGGTCCTTTCGTCCTTTATGTCTTTTATGTCCCTTTGGTCCTTTCATCACAGCAACCAACAGAAAAGCTCCTAATAACAGATAGGTACTGGGTTCAGGCAACCTCACATCGGCACTGCCGGTCTGCTTATAAACCGGTGGTGGCGGCGTTACTGGTCCCGTGGAATTGCCACGCTTACCATAAAGGTATTGGATCCCTGCAAGATCGTCGGCAAATAAACCCGTATAAACCGTACTTGTACTGATGATGGGGTTCATTACCGCAACATTAGTCGTATCGTGAGCGAGCCCCAGAGCATGACCTATTTCATGCAAAGCCACAGAGTATAGGTCCACTGCTAGGTTACCCAATGCATTACCACTTTCCCATAGCCAGTCACTGTTAAATTGAATATCGGCTGAAATGGCATCATTAGGCCCTATCGAATATAAGGTATAGGCTAGTTCACTTTTATTGGACGCACCAAAAGAATGAGCTCCAAGGGTAATTTCGCCGACGTGCAAGGCAGGAGCCTTGGGAACATAGGCCACTTCCTCAAAATTAATGTTCGCTGCAGCCTGATAAGTATCGAATGCCCTGTTGATCTGATGATCTATCTGCGCGGGAGTCAGTAGCCCTGCTCTTGGCTGAACATCGAGAGCCGTGCTGATGAATGTGCTCCCGCCGACGTTAAAAGTTTCACCTGCTGGAAGAATTGTCCAGTCGACAGTCCCTCCCGTTGTACCAACTTGAGGAGAAGGACCCCATTTTGGACTGGGTTTCTCAAGCACAAACCCAAGCACTGGCTGAGTAGCCGATACCGCAATGATCATCATCCACTGTACTAACACACACACGCCCACTCGCTTGAAAAATCCGTTCATGGGCGTCCCACTCAATCTTTTTAAATTACTATATCCCCTATCATACAATCTTTTGTAACCACAATACTATTAAATCAAACTATTTATATTTCAATCAACGTTTAATTTTAAGTTCGTATCATCATTCTGATTGCGAAGATATAGTCATTTATGTTATTTTTTTTTGAGTTTGAGGATAGAGGGTCTCGGTGAATAAAAATTTCACTTGGGGAAATTTACAACTGGACAAGCAGTCCGGTTTACACTAGCGTTTCGGGTTCAGAGGTTGGGCAAAAAAGCCGCGATTGAGTAAGATCTTAGGGACTCCACTACAGGATTGTATAATGAAACTTTGGATGAAAATTCTCGTAGCAATGGCTCTAGGAGTGCTTGCCGGTCT
Source organism: uncultured Chlamydiae bacterium (assembly GCA_963713615.1). Taxonomy (GTDB): domain Bacteria; phylum Chlamydiota; class Chlamydiia; order Chlamydiales; family JAJFMA01; genus CAMFKD01. Next base: position 3,270,483 of record CAVQMM010000001.1, on the reverse strand, counting down.
GACCTTTGGTGAGAGTGCCGCCTCTCTAAAACCTATTGGTGAAGCTTTTCTGCGCTTGATCAAGATGATCGTCGTGCCCTTAGTGCTCTCTTCGATGACCGTAGGGATCACCAATATCCATGACCCCAAAAAGCTTGGGCGAGTCGGGTTGACGCTGATGACGCTCTATTTGTTCACCACGATTATTGCCATTACCTGGGGCATATCCCTAGGTTTTTTGTTTGAACCGGGGAGCTCTCTGAGTCTAACCGCGGACCTTGCTGCGCAGCAGGAAACAGTACCGCAAGCGCCCTCGATCGCAGACATGCTCTTGGGCGTTATCCCAAGTAACCCATTTGCAGCATTAGCTAATGAGAATATTCTGCAAATCATCGTCTTTTCCATTTTCCTAGGTATTTCCATCAATTTTGCTGGCGAGCGTGGAAGGGGCCTCTTGGAATTCATGGAATCCCTAGCCGACGTAATGTACCGCCTGACGTCTATCGTAATGGAATTTACCCCTATTGGTGTCTTCGCCATCATGGCGTCGGTGACAGGCACACTTGGCATAGGTGTCTTGGGGACGATGCTAAAATTTTTCCTCGTTTACCTATTAGCCTGTGTGTTGCACTTTGTGTTGGTGCATATGGGCATTCTCTACTTCTTAGCGCGTCTTAACCCTCTCCCATTTCTACGTGGGATGAGCGACGCCATCATGGTAGGCTTTTCAACCTGTAGCAGCTCTGCTGCCTTGCCTGTGGCGCTACATTGCTGTCAGGAAAATCTTGGGGTATCTAAAAATATCGCCAGTTTCTCTCTACCCTTAGGGACAGCTTTCAATATGAATGGCGCGGCTATCTTTCAAGGCATGGCAGCCCTGTTCGTCGCGCAGGCCTATGGCATCGAACTCCAGTGGACACAAGTCCTCACCATCGTCGTCGCTGCCGTTATGTCAGCCGTCGGAGCTGCCGGTATTCCTGGAACTGGCTATCTGATGCTATCCGTTGTTCTGGGTGCAGTACCGTTGCCATTGGAAGGATTGACGATTCTTCTAGGAGTTGATCGACTACGCGAAATGTTCTCAACAGCACTTAACATTACCGGTGATGCGGTCACATGTGTGTATGTTGCCAAGCGCGAAGGCGAGCTGGACGAACGGCAATACTACCACGCAGAGCGCATCGAACTTGAAGGCAGCGATATCTAAATCACATTTACGCTAGGGACATTGCCTGTGTTCCTGCCCACCCACAGACGCTAATCAGGAGTGGTCCGAAGCATCTGTGGCTGACCTTCACCTTGAGCAACAGAATAGCCCACTTCACCGCCAAATAGATGCAGATGCTCCGTCTGAACAAAGTCAATCTTGGCATCAGCAAGACGCCGTAATAGAGCCGCAATATCGTGGTGGTTGATGACAACCTCTGGACTGGCCGCCATAAAGCGGCAGCGCCAGTGATCGATCACAGCCAAGCCAGGCGTAGGGTCTGGCCATGCCTTCGCGCCGCGATTGCCGATCAAGGTGAGCTGCAGCCGGTCGTCACCCATCTTAGCGAGACGTTCATGAAATTCTTCTACTGTTGCTATCGCTTGAACAAAGACGTCCACACCGACAAGTTCCTTCTCACGACCTGCAGCCGAAATAGATAGCTCATGCTTGTGAGAAATGACATCTGCTGGATGCAGCGCATAGACTGCTTCCTTAAGCGTTTCAGGTTTTTGGCCGAGGCGATCCACCACAGCTTGAGCAAACTCTTTGGTTCCCACTTTTTGACGACTGGTCCCTTCCCTAAAGATATCGTAGGTATGGATACCATCTTCTAGCGTCTTCAACCACGCATTATGAATACGCATAGCGGCCTCGGGCTGACCCAAGTGCACTAACATCATCACTGAAGCCAGCAAGAGCCCAGAAGGATTAGCAAGATTTTGGTTTGCACGACGGGGAGCTGATCCATGAATCGCTTCGAACATAGCACCATTATCGCCGACATTAGCCGAACCTGCCAAGCCTACAGACCCAGCGATTTGTGCTGCCACATCAGATAGGATATCGCCATAAAGGTTGGGCATCACAATCACATCAAAGGTATCTGGACGATCCGCCAGCTTAGCGGCTCCGATATCGACGATCCAGTGTTCCTTTTCGATCTTGGGGTACTCCTCACCAATCTCATCAAAGACTTTATGAAAAAGACCATCCGACAACTTCAAAATGTTGTCTTTGGTGAAACAAGTCACCTTCTTGCGTTCGTTTAGCTCAGCATAGTTGAAGGCATACCGGATAATCTTCTCACAACCCGTGCGTGTAATGAGCTTGATAGCCTGCACAGCGTCGGGCGTCTGACGATACTCCAATCCGATGTAGAGGTCTTCCACATTTTCTCGAACAATCACCACATCCATCTTAGGATGCTTCGTTTCTACAAACGGATAGTAAGCCGTACAAGGACGAATATTAGCGTATAGCCCCAACAAAACCCGGACGGTGACATTGATACTTTTAAAACCTCCACCCTGTGGAGTAGTGATCGGTGCCTTGAGGAAGGCGTCGGTGTTGCGAAGAATTTCCCAGGTTTTGGGTTCGATACCGAACCGATGTCCCTTAAGGTAAACCTTTTCGCCAATCTCAACCTCTTGGATATCGAGAACCGCACCACTCTCAGCCAGGATATGAAGGGTCGCTTCCATGATCTCTGGACCAATTCCGTCACCGCGCGCTACAGCGATTGAAGCCTTATTTGCTGCCATAATGCTATCACCTTAGGTTTTGTTAACTTTATGAATCGTGCCCTGCTAGCGAATTTTTTACAATGGAGAGGAGGAGGCAAGGGAGGGGGGAGGAGAGGGGAGAGGAAAGAGGATTAGGAATTTTACCGCAGAGGACACAGAGACGCCGAGGTAGGAGAGAGAGGAAGAGGAAAGAATGTTCAGTTACTGCTGGCTCTGAACAGATCCCCAATTTAATAAAAAAGGTTAGATTGAGCACCTGTCCTGTGGTCAAATTCCCAATCCTCTCTTCTCTCCCACACCTTCTATCCCGCCCCGCTCGTCTCCTAGGTCTTGCCCGGAATGCAGGCCTACTTTAGAATCGGGGGACCGCAAGTGGATTGGACAGGGAGAACTTATGTTGCGCGAGCTTTTTGAACTGAATCGTTCCTACATCGATTATTTCTTTAACAAAATTGACATCGAGGCTGCCGAGCATATTTTCACCATTTTAAAAGAATGTCAGGGTGCCCTATGTTTTACTGGCATAGGTAAGAGCGGTCTCGTCGCCAATAAAGTTGCTGTCACTATGGTGTCTACGGGGACGCGAGCTCTCTATATTTCAGCTACTGACGCCCTTCACGGGGACCTCGGCATGGTGACTGACAAAGACATTTTTATTATGTTTAGTAAGAGCGGAGAAAGCGACGAGCTGCTGAGCCTAGCACCCTTTATCCGCAACAAAGGCGCTAAGCTGGTAGCGATAGTATCCCAACCTAACAGCCGCTTGGCAAAAGCCTGCCACTACAACATCGTCTTGCCGCTCAAGCAGGAACTTTGTCCTTTCAACCTTGCTCCGACAACCTCTACAGCTATTCAGATGATCTTCGGCGACGTCCTTACCGTCGGCTTAATGCGCGAGAAGCGTTTCACCCTGGATGCCTACGCCCTCAATCACCCTGGAGGGCGTATTGGCAAACGCATTTCCTTACGCGTCAGTGACCTCATGATCACGGATAAGCGCATACCTACCTGCCGCGGCAGTGACGTCGCACTCAATATTCTGGGAGAACTCTCCAGCAAAGGATGCGGTTGCATCCTGGTCGTCGACGATGATGGCATCCTCAGCGGCATTTTCACCGATGGCGACCTTCGCCGCGCTTTGCAGCAGTTTGGCATCGCTGCTCTAGAAAAACCCCTTGAAGAACTCATGACAAAAACCCCTCGCTGTATTACAAGCGATGTCCTTGCTTGGGATGCCATGAAGAGCATGGAAGCAGACCAAAGCCAGGCCATCACAGCGATGCCCGTCGTCGATGAAAAAAGGCGTCTTCTCGGCGTCATCAAAATGCATGACATCTTGCAGTCTGGACTTTGACTACGACACCCATCCATCTATATAGCGGTGTTCGTAGCGCTGACAAACGCGCTGTGCTTGCCAAAGGCGGTATATTTGCTGCTGCAGGAATCTTATTGTGGTTGGTCTGTGGCGTCACCATGCCCCCTGAAACACTATCACAATGGGGGATTTGGGTCTTTATAGTCGGGGGAGCTCTGATCTGTCTGGGCATGGTCCCCTACCGGCGGCTCACACACCTTGAAGCACACCCCTACCACCTTGTCGTCGACAAATCCTTAACTCTATCGCGTAAAGGAAAGAAGCTCTTCTCCGTTCCCATGCAAAACATTGAACGCCTTGCCTATCGCGAAGACAGATGCCATGGAATCGCCCTATGGCTTACCCCAGGCACCTTGAATGCTGCCTACATAGCCAAAAATCAAAAGCGCTATGGCAGCGACCTCTTTCTTCCCTGCTTTGGACGCCATGCCTACACCACCCTGCAAGAGGAAAGAGAAGGAGAGGGGTAGGAGGTAGGAGAGGATTAGGAATTTTACCACAGAGACGCCGAGATAGGAGAGAGAGGATAGATTTTCTTGTTTTATTTATTAAATAAATAAAACAAAAAAATCTATCCTACCTTTCCTCATTCCTCTCTCTCCTATCTCGGCGTCTCTGTGTCCTCTGTGGTAAAATTCCTAATCCTCTTTCCTCTCCTCCTCCCTTCCCTGCCTCCTCCCTTCCCTGCCTCCTCCCTTCCCTGCCTCCTCCCTTCCCTGCCTCCTCCTCTCCTACACGAACTTGAAGGGCACGAAGGTATGCGGAGGAGCCTCCAAGAGATTCCCCATAGCATCGTAGAAGGGAATCCATTGCCCTCTGGAGGTCAAGATCTCGTTAGGACAGTAACGCGCCTTATAGGCCATGAAGTGATTGTGTTGCACGTAATACCCTAGATAGACGTAGGGTTTGCCTGAACAACGCGCATAATCTATCTCAGCCATCACTGAAAACGTCCCTAAGGACAACTTGGCATAAGCCAACCGGTAGGTAAAGTATACCGAAGACAATGCCGATGGAGACACATTAACGATTCCAACAGCCACCAAGGTGCCTTCCAGGTAATAACAAAATTCCAATGCGGGAATCGTTGAATCATAGAAAGAAAAGGCAAAGTCTTCCACAGAGGAACCCCCTGACTTATGCTTAAATCGCTGTAGGTGGTCCCTGTAGATCTCAAACTTCTCATCGGTATAACGAGGCGTATCGATCATCACATCAATCTGCTGACAACGTCTCCAAACGCGTCTTTGTGATTTTGTAGCCACGAATTTATCTACTGGAATACGTAAGGGAACACACTGATGACACCCTACACACTTTGGACGAAAGTAGTATTTGCCAAACGAGCGATAACCAGCATTAAGGAGAGCCTCTCTTTCTTCCGGAGTGGCCTCCAGAACGAGGTAAGACTCATAAGTAGCATTGCGATCAGGCAGGTAACCACACTGATGTGGAGGTTCATCCAAAGGCACAAAGCGCATGAGCTATCTCCTGCGGTTGACGACAATAGCAAAACCCAGATTAGCCAACACATAGACTACCAGCAAGGGAATGGGCTTTTTGGTAAACGACGAATTATTGAGCATGCTGTCAGAGGCTTCTAGACGCTTTTCAATACGTGCTAGATGGAACGCATGCTCGCCGCGTTCTACCTGATCAGCGAAGGCTGTGACATCGCTATTGGGCGTTTCATGAAGCCACTCAGCAATCAGAAAACGCCGCCACGCATCTGTCAACTGAGCATTTTGTTCAGCAAAGCTGCCCTGTAGTGGCTCGGAAAGATAGGTCGACTCCAGATATTGCTCTGAAGGGAAGAACACGGCATCTGGTGCTGTCCCTGAGGAAACTCCATTGAAACGATTATCGTAACCATAAGCCAAGGCCACCAAAGGCAACACCCAAGCGGCTGTGGCGGCACCTTCAATACGGAGTAGTAACATCAGCGAGATCACAAATGAAAAAAACAGCCATGCCTGGGTAAAGGAAGGCAAACCCAAAAATAATGTACGGATAGCATCGGCGCTTTTGCCCAAAAAAGTCTTTTCTGTTTGCTGCTGTACCTGCTGATAGCCTAATGCGATACGTTCGCGTTGCTTTTCAGGTAGAGCAGCAAAGAGCTCAGAAGCACGTGCTTCCTTAATATTGCCCTCTGGGGCCGGAGCTCCAATGACAGCCTTATAAAGTAATTGCGACGATTTCGTGGTGAAGTAACTACCCATAAAAGGCCCTACCATCACCCATAAGATTACAGAAAATACCAAACATAATTGTAAAATGGCTGCGACTTTGGCAGATGTTGACAATACTTGCGAAGACATAGAACCACACTCGGTCATAAATTTGGATTTGGACCCACGCGAAAGCTGGCCTTGTTCACCTTTACGGTCAGAATTTCGGTCGGACGAAAAAGGTCGGATGTCGTGGTTTGTGACGAGGGCATAGCGCCAGCTATGTCCGAGGAGCAAAACGCGACAGACGATCCTTTTGCAGTCGACCGAAAACTGACCGCAAAGGTGAATAAGGCCCGAAAGCTCCCGCGATTCAACGATCGCAAATGGGTCAATATGTACATGTTGAATTCCTTGTCCCATTGACACTAGTTGTTGAATTTTTAATCATTATACGTTACAATTAAATCTTCGCAAGAAATTAAGATGAATTATCATGCAAAATAGTTACCAACTGACTCGACATCCAATCGGATCGCTTCGGGAGATGTGGCACATCGCCTATCCCCTCATGCTATCGCTGCTTTCCGGTAGCTTAATGATGTTCGCAGACCGGCTCTATCTCGCCCACTATTCCCTGCAGGCGTTAAATGCCTCTGCAAACGCAGGCTTGGCGGTATGGGTTTTTCTAATCGTTCCTATGCTTACAGCAGGTATTGCCGAAGTCTTCGTCGGACAATACCATGGCAGCGACCAGAAGCAGCGCATGGGCGAACCCGTCTGGCAGATGCTTTGGTTCGCACTATTTTTAGCGCCTGTCTTTTGCGCGATTGCGTGGTTTGCCGCTCCCTATATCTTTTGGGGCACCGGGAACGAGGCGCTTGAGATCGATTACTTCAGCACAATGCTCTATTTTGGACCTTTCTTCATCTGCACACCGGCACTCAGCGGCTTCTTCGCCGCCAAGGGTACTGTGAAGTTGGTGACATTTGCGACTATTCTGGGCAATTTAATCAATGTCATCGTCGATCCCATTTTAATCTTCGGATGGGGACCTTTTCCCGAAATGGGAGTTACCGGAGCCGCCATTGCCACAGGCTTAGGTGGCGCTATTAGTGTCGTCTTCTTTTTGATGATTTTCTGGAAGCCCTCATACCGCAAACAGTATGGCACCAATGCATGGGCCTTTCGCCCTAAAGCATTCTGGGAATGCGTTAAGATCGGCCTGCCATCAGGGCCTCGGACACCTTAACGAACTGTTGGCACACTTTGTCTTTTTCCGCATCGTCATCCTCTCTGGAGGCTTTGGGATCACCATCGTCACCCTAGCTCAGAGCGTTTACATCGCCGGACACTTTCTTACCGAAGGTATCTCCAAGGCTGTGACGGCCATCGCTTCGAATCTGATCGGTGGAAACCAAACCCACTTTCTAGATAAAGTCCTCACAAGCGCCATCAAGCTGGTGGCCATCTTTAGCCTCGCTTTAGCAGCAGTGGTCGTTACCGCACCTGAGCAGCTGTTTGGGATGGTTATGTCAGTGGACGATCGTCAAATTCTATCCAACCCCGAATTTGTCATGGTCCTCCAACGTACATTGGGATGGATCTGCTCGTTTTATCTGATCGATGGCATCTATTGGGCGCTCGTAGGTATGCTGACAGCATCAGGAGACACCAAATTCATCATGGTCATCAGTACACTATGCAACTGGTTGCTGTATGTCGTCCCAGTCTATTTTGTACTCGTCGTCTACGGAGGCACGGTAGACCAAGCCTTCATGACTACAGCCATCTGCAGTTGCGTCATGACCCTGATTTACTTTGTCCGGTACAAAAGCCAGCGACAAGTCTATGTCGTCAGCCAAGCCGCGACGTAGCAGAATTGTCACTGATGGGAATGATGGACTTATCTGCGGTTTATCTGCATAATTGATATAGAGACAAATGCCGATAAAACGCAGATATTATGCCGATAAAATTTACCCCCAACTACAGCATTACGCCCCAAATGGCCACCAGCCTCACTCGTATTGAAGCCGCGAAGCAAAAAATTCTACACTTACCCCTAACTCCGACGGTACTAACATCTCTACGTGAAACAGCGCGTCTTTTTACCACACATTATTCAACCATGATTGAAGGTAATGCCCTTTCACCGCATCAAGTTGAAGAAGTTCTCAAGCACGATGGGCATTTTCCGGGACGCGAACGAGATGAGCGAGAGGTAAAAGGTTATTATTCCGCCCTGACGCAGGTGGAGCAATGGGTGGCTCAAGGTGTGCGTATTACTGAAAAACACATTCAAACTCTGCATGCTCTTGTGATGGCTGATGGAAGGTCGAAGGTTAAACCAACACCTTACCGCGATGGCCAAAATGTGATCCGCGATGGCCGAACTCGCACCATTGTTTATATGCCTCCCGAAGCTAAGGATGTCCCTCGACTTATGAAAGGACTAGTTAACTGGATCAGCCACAGCAGTGAAATTCCCTGTGCTATCGTCGCAGGGATTGCTCACTATCAATTTGCTACCATTCACCCTTACTACGATGGCAATGGGCGTACCGCACGACTACTCACAACCTTAATTTTGCATCTAGGCGGCTACGACTTAAAGGGCCTCTACTCGCTTGAAGAATACTATGCTCGTAATCTAGGAGCCTACTATGATGCCATTAGTATAGGAGACTCACACAACTATTACCTTGGAAGAGCAGAAGCCAGTATCACGAAGTGGGTGGCTTATTTTGTGGAAGGCATAGCCTTTTCATTTGAAAGCGTGTTAAAGCAAATGACAGAGGCTCATGGGCATGGCGATATAGATCAGAGCGCTCGGCTAAGAAAGCTTGATCCACGTCAACGTAAAGCGCTCGAATTATTTCAAAAATTTGAAACGATTACGGCACATCAAATCGGCATCCTATTTGGCTTTAAGGCACGAACCAGTGCACAATTATGCCGAACGTGGGTCGAAAATGGTTTTTTGGAAATCACAGATTTTTCAAATAAAGGCAGAAAATACAAACTTAAAAAGCCCTATGAAGACCTAATTAACCAGTAACAGAAAGAAAATGGCGGAGGAGGTGGGATTCGAACCCACGGTACGCTTTCACGCACACACGCTTTCCAAGCGTGCTCCTTAAGCCACTCGGACACTCCTCCGCAATAAGGATGTCAAGATTACCCGCTAACCGCATATCTTTCAAGGGGTAAAACCCTTCCCTATCTCTCAAAAAATCATAAGCCTTTTATCTTAAGCCGCAAAAATGATAAAATGCTTCGACGCATACATTAACCTGGGAGGGAAAATATGCATCCGTTAACCCTATTACTAGCCGGATCCATAATCACCGGTGACGTTTCCTCATCTGAGTGGGAAAACGATCAAACTGTTGAAAACATCGAGGAAAGAGCCAAATCTGAGCAGTCATCAGACTCCCCTAGCGCTATCAATAATTTTAACTATTATTTTATTGGAGACGATATCCAGGTCATACTGCCTGGAACTATCCGGAATTATTCCTATGTAGACCGTGACAAAAGCAATCCGATTGTCGTGTCAACCAATAACAACGGTATTTATGTGTTGTTTGGGACAAAGGGCGACGAGCTATTCAAAATCGCTCGAAACATCGTATTCCTGGCAGAAGCTATGCCCGAGCACATTGAAGGACTCATTCCAGAGCTGCTGAACTTGCTATTCCCTGAGAATACCCTTTTCGAAACCAACAATCCCCTACTAAATGAGAACGAACAACTGATAAAAACGCTTAAAGCGTCCAGCGATCAATTGCAATTACACCCGTTCTGCAAACTTGCCATCGCACTGAATAACAAAATCTCTATTCAGGACAAAAACATGAATATCGAATTTGATCATATTTATCTAAAAGTGATCAGAGTAAAAGAAAACACCTACTTTCTTCTCTCAATCACCGATGGCGTTGATGGAGAAGAATTCTTCGATTCTTTTACAGTCGTGGAGTAAACTTGAGCTTCACTGGATTGCTCCCGTGCCCAATCTCGTTTCCAAGTCGAGATTGGGCACTTTTTTTTGGATGGCATATCCTTTGCCTCATCGTGCTATAATAAGATCACATGACATATAGGTTTATTTACCTATGGCTGATATCGATGAGGACATTGGGGATGGCGACATCCACCTCCGCGACAAATTTCAGTTTGAAGTAAAGTCTGAGTACTCTCCTGTCCCTGGGCAAACCAACAATACCTATACCCTGGAATTCTATTTCTTCATTCCGACTGCCCTTCACGTCAACAAACACACCTATGCAAAAAAACACTTTTATTATGACCAGACAAGTCTGATACGCCTCAAGACGCCACATGTGCCACTTCCTGAGTTAATCGATACGAATCATCCACACTCTCCCCTGAGCAACGTGCGGCAATCGTACGCCGACGATCGCAGCCCACCAGAGAAGGATGTGCTCAAGGACCTAAAGCTTTATGCCAATATGGCTCGCAGTGATATCCGTGACCGCTCGCTATACTTCATCGAAGCACTGAAGCACCAGGCTCTTAACCCAGACAGGGTTTATGAAGGTATTGAGGAGCTCTGTCATGAAATCATATCCCTACGTGCCAGCTATCACAATTTTATGGCAGAGTTTGCCGAGCGTTGGCGCAATACGCGTTTGGTCGATTACGCCCAATACATCGATGAATTCATCAGCCTAACCGTCGATCAACATCTAACCTCCCTGCTGCATGCACTACAGCAGTATCCGGAATCCCCTATTGAGCAAGTCACCGAACGCATTCTTTGGGAAAGCACGCATCGCGCCAACGCCAAAGAGCGTTCACCCTATGCCGACGACCCTGAAAAGAACATGGAATATTTCGTCTATCGCTCGGGTCTACTCAAGAAATTTGTTTGGGAAGCCCTATTCCTAAATATTATCCGTAAGGAACCCGCCAAACCCTTTCGCGAGTTTGCCGCTATGGTCGCCGCGGGGCTCGCCATGCTGATTTATGTGTTCTTCCTGACCTGGCAATTGGGCGGCTCTCAACCCGGTGGCATCATCGTGAACTCGACGGCTTTCATCATGCTTTCGGTCTTCCTTTATATCATCAAGGACCGCTTCAAAGATGGACTCAAAAACCTCTCCGCCACCTTTGCGGCGCGTTGGTTCCCCGACTACCGCACGCATATCGAAACTCCGGATGGTGAGACTAAGCTTGGCTACCTCAAGGAATATTTTTCCTTTCTGACACCTAAAGAGGTGCCTCCAAAAATCATCCAAATCCGCAATACAGGCTTTCATACGGAACTTGAGCGAGCTGAACGCTTAGAAAACGTCTTTTTCTACAAAAAAGAGGTCGTTTTATTCGCTGAACCGGAGGAGAACCATCATCGCGCTCCCGACCTCAATGACATCATGCGCTACAATATTGCACGCTTTTTACTTAAGGCCAGCGACGCCTACAAGGAATACCTTGAAGTCGACGTCAAAACAGGAAAGCTCCACGTCATCCATGCTCCAAAAGTCTACCATATCAATATCATCATGCGACGAACCTTCCGCGATATGACCGGTGAGCCCCACAGCGATCTGCGCAAATTTCGCATTGTAGTCGACAAAGAAGGCATCAAGCGCGTCGAAAAGATGTTGTAGGCTATACCGGCTACTACGCACGGCATAAAACCACCCCGAAAAATCCGACTAGTACCTTGTAAAAAACGGTAAAAAGTCGCATACTCTGTTTTAAGAACAACAAGGTTAGTATTACAATGAGATCAATAGCCAATTATCTACTGCTCGTTCTAATGTGGACGACGGTTAATTTGAGTGCCACAGGTACAGCGGACAACACACCTTACGTGCTTGTCAGTGTAGCTCCCTATAAACATCTCGTGGAACGCATTGCCGGCGATACAGTCGCAGTGGGCCTATTGGTGCCACCGGCGGCTAATGTCCATACATATGAACCTACGATGAAACAAGTATTAGCCTCTGGCAAGGCAGATCTTTGGTTTCGCATCGGAGAGAGCTTTGAGCCACGCGTCGCCAAGGCCCTGACAGCGCATAATTCTAAGCTGCAGCTCATCGACATGCGCCAGGGCCTAGACCTCATCGAAGGCGAAGGATGCCATGAAGGGTGCTGCCATCCTGAAGGCAAGGATCTCCATTACTGGCTAAGTGCCCGTCTTATGAAGCAAGAAGCTCGCATTGTCGCTGACACCCTTAGCAAGCGTTACCCTGCTAATGCTGCCCGTTATCAACAAGCACTCAAGGAACATTTGTCTGAGCTTGATAGCCTCGAGAAGCAGCTTTCAGAGATTTTGAATCCCGTGCGTGGCAAGACGATTCTGGTAACGCACCCTGCCTACGCCTATTTGTGCCGTGACTATGGCCTAGCACAACTCGCTGTGGAGGTGGAGGGCAAGGATCCTTCATCGCGGAAGCTCACTGCATTGATCAACAAAGCTCAGGAGCTGCGTGTCAAGACGATTTTCACCCAAACGCAGTACAGTGACAAAGCAGCGAAGATCATTGCTGGGCAGCTGGGAGCTTCGTTAGTGTTGTTGGATCCCTATGCTGAGAATTATATGACGAACCTCTTGTTGATCTCTCAGCAGTTTGCCAAGTCGTAGGATAATCGCCTCTGGGCGCGAAGCCCTCACAATAGTCTCTCGGCGCGCAGCGCTTTGGAGTGCGGTCGCTCGCGACCGCTTTGGATTTGGGCGAACCTATAGCCTCACGACCGTCACCCCCTCACACCACAAACCCCTCACAATCGTCTTTCGGCGCGCAGCGCTTTGGAGTGCGCGTCGCTCGCGACCGCTTTGGATTTGGGCGAACCTATAGCCTCACGACCGTCACCCCCTCACACCACAAACCCCTCACAATCGTCTTTCGGCGCGCAGCGCTTTGGAGTGCGCGTCGCTCGCGACCGCTTTGGATTTGGGCGAACCTATAGCCTCACGACCGCCACCCCCTCACACCACAAACCCTTACATCCACCCTCACACCACAAACCCCTCACAATCGTCTTTCGGCGCCAGTCTTTTTTTTAACAACCTAAAACTTGCATATAATTATTTTAAATAATATCTTTTCTTTCCTAAAAAACGCTCTTAGGAACCTTATGGAACACTGGCCACATAGCCCACCACACTGGACCGCCAATCAAGGAACCTACATGGTGACTGCAGGTACCTATCGCAAACTTCATCATTTTAGATGTCCAGAAAGACTTACCATACTGCAAAATAACCTTATCTCTTGTGCGAATGAATTTAATTGGAGTTTGCAGGCTTGGGCCGTCTTTAGTAACCATTATCATTTTGTGGCAAGTGCTCCTAAGGATCCACAAAATCTAAATATATTTATCAATAAGCTACACGGCATTACAGCAAGGATCGTTAACGAAAGGGATGGCACACCTGGTCGTCAGGTGTGGCATCAATTCTGGGATACGCGCCTAACCTTCGAACGATCTTATTTGGCGCGTTTGAACTATGTTAAGCAAAATCCAGTTCGACATAAACTCGTGGAAAACGCCGCTGAATATACATGGTGTTCTGCAAATTGGTTCCAGAAGACCGCCTCAAGGGCCTTTCAAAAAACCGTAGAGAGCTTCAAAATAGATAATGTAAATGTTTATGATGACTTTTAATGGCTTGTGAAGCAAGAGGTTCGCCCAAATCCAAAGCGATCGCGAGCGACGCGCACTCCAAAGCGCTACGCGCCGAGTGACGATTGTGAGGGCTTTGGGGGGTGAGGAGGGTAACGGTCCTGAGGCTATAGCTTCGCCCAAATCCAAAGCGGTCGCGAGCGACGCGCACTCCAAAGCGCTACGCGCCGAGTGACGATTGTGAGGCCTTTGGGGTGTGGGGAGGGTGACGGTCGTGAGGCTATAGCTTCGCCCAATTCCAAAGCGGTCGCGAGCGACGCGCACTCCAAAGCGCTGCGCGCCGAGCAATGATTGTACAACTATACGCGCTGCAAACGGTTTGTTACGCTGCCTATTGTCATAGATGCCCTAATTATGCTACTCTAACGACACTATCCCGGCACAAATTTGCCCGCACCGAAGGATGCAATGCCCGTAATTGTCGCCCATGATCTCTGCTTTGCCTACGGCACCGCTCCTGTGCTCTCACACGTTTCCTTCGAAATTCTCGAAGGTCAGTTTGTAGGCATCATCGGTCCCAACGGCGGCGGCAAAACAACTCTTCTGAAACTCCTCATGGGTTTTCTAAAACCCGATTCCGGATCCCTCACGATCTTTGGGAAAGATCCTGCTAATGCCCGCAATGATATCGCCTATGTCCCCCAACGTCTTCCCTTCGACAAACTTTTTCCTATCTCCGTCTTCGAAGTTGTTTTAACCGGACGCCTCTCTCACCTCCCTTGGTACGGAGCCTACAGCACTCGCGATAAACAACTCGCTATGGAGGCTCTCGAAGCTGTCGAGCTCACCTCTTTTGCTCATGCAGCCTTTGGATCGCTTTCCGGTGGTCAAGCACAACGCGTCCTGATCGCCAGAGCCTTGGTCTCCCAACCTAAACTGCTGCTCCTCGATGAACCCACCAGCAGCGTCGATGTCGAGGCTCAAGCGGAAATTTACAAGCTTCTTGCCAAACTACGCGGCAATATGACCCTCGCAATGGTCACCCATGACCTCCAAACTGTCATCGAAAGAGTCGACCGTATCCTATGCGTCCAAGGCGCAGCAATCCCTCTAAAACCTGAAGAGGTCTGCCAGCACTTTACCGTAGGTTTGTACCACACACCTTTGATCATGCCGCCCCAAAAATCCCAGAACCCCTCTGAGCCCATATAGCTTATGTTTTCTTTTTTTGAGGCCTTAACCACTAACCCGCTGCTCTTGTCCGCCATATTGGCAGGCTTCGGCGCTTCCATCATCAGCGGGATCATCGGAGCCTATGTCGTCGTCAAGCGTATCGTCTTCATCAGCGGCAGCATCTCCCACACTGTCTTGGGAGGCATGGGCTTCTGCCTTTGGCTACAACGCACCCACGATATCGAATGGATCACTCCCATACAAGGTGCTTTGGTGACAGCTATCTTGTCAGCCTTGCTCATCGGATGGATCCACTTACACTATCGCGAAAGGGAAGATTCTGTCATCGCTGCCTTATGGTCCGTGGGCATGGCCATCGGCGTCGTCTTTATTTCTCAGACCCCTGGTTATAACGTCGAACTCAATAATTTCCTCATCGGTAACATCCTGTGGATAGACCCCAGCGACCTATATATGCTTTTTGGACTCGATGCGATTGTCTTGCTGATCGTGCTATGCCTGCATCCCCGCTTCCTCGCCATCTGCTTCGATGAGGAGCAGGCCCTTCTGCAGCAGCAGCCTGTGAAAGCTCTTTATCTGCTTCTGCTGGTCCTGGTAGCCATCACCACGGTGGTGCTTATTCAGGTGGTAGGGATTATTTTGGTGATCACCATGCTGACGATTCCTGCAGCCATAGCTAACCTATTCACGGGTAGACTGTCAACCATGATGCTAGTGGGAGTCCTCTTAAGCGCCATCTTTTCTTTCTCTGGAACAATGGCTGCCTACCATCTGGACTGGCCAGCAGGTGCTACCATCGCCCTAGTGGCTGGCCTGGCATATGGCCTTGTGCTACCCCTTCGCCGAAACTACTTAAGAAGATAAAAAAAGGGCCTTGGCAGTGATGCCAAAGCCCTTGAGCGGAAAGAGAGGGATTCGAACCCTCGATACCCTTGCGGGTATGCGTCCTTAGCAGGGACGTGCTTTCGGCCACTCAGCCATCTTTCCTTAACGCTTGAATCACGTTTGATCTATCAGCTAGTCGTAAATGATAGCCAAACAAACCCTTTCTTGGCAAGGGCGATAACATCTATCCTGCGCTCAAAAAAAAGCCCGTCCAACCAGAAAGGCTGTACGGGCTTTAGACTATAGGTCTTCAATTAGGCGGGCGCCATACCAAGAACAGGCACAGCCTTGACAAGACGATATACCATTGCATATGCCACAGCAACCGTACCCAAGCCTAATACTGCATGCACCCCCACCTCACCCGATGTCACCTTGTGCTTTTTATCTTGGTTGTCGTCATTAGGTTTAACTTTGTTAGGGTCAACAATAACGATATTGTTGACACCACCGTTATCAGGAACATCATGGTTGTTAGGACCACCATCACTCGTCCCAGTTGAAGACAACGCCAAGGCAGTTCCACCCACAAGACCTAGTGTGCCCACAAGAGCACCTATCACTTTGATCGTTAGAGCTGGGTTTTTATTGCTAATGACAAGAGAGCCAAAGTCACGCGTGGTTCCCCAAGCCTTCTTAACTCCATCTTGCGCCATGTGGCAATATTCATCTACACGAGTGCGCCATGTTTCAAGAGACCCCGAATTTTCCCAGGTAGCATTCAAACCTAGGTCACGATGCAAAGCAACAATAGCCGAAGGCTTGGCAACTGCAAAAGGGATGCCTATTGTCCCACAAACGCCTGCTTCAGTAGCAAAAGCTAGGGTTCGCGTCACATGGAGCGCCACTCTCGTTAGGTCGTAATCGGATTGTTTAGCAGCATCCAAACCGACCAACCGACCAATGGTGACAAGCACAGCCAAGGGCAATTGGGCTACCGCCTTAACGAGGTGAATGCCCGCGTTGTCTAAGTCTGAGAGCGCCACCAAGCCAGTCAAGCCGCCGGCAGTTAACCGTGCGACGGCTCCGCCATCTTTTGCACATTGATCTATACGATCGACTAAATCTCTTGTGAACCAGCAAGCATCCAAGCCGCTTGGTGCCATTACATTTGCCACCATGGTATTCCTCCCGTTACTTTCATTTTACTACACATTTTCTAGTGTTTGGGCCTAGCATTATATCCGGTTCCGCGCCACAACGTCAATGGCTTTTGCCAAAAAACACGCAAAACAAAGCAATCTTAATCAGTCTCCAACAGATGCTTAACGCTGTGTTAATATTTTTTGGTAATTATTACTTGCATGCACCAATAACATGCGCGCAGAGCTCAGTTTAAGAACGATGAAGACAATGAGGGCCGTAACTGATAATGTGATTAGACTATATGCACTTGTTTGGATAGAAGAGAGCTTGAACTGTAACTCTTCGTCCTTAAAGTCCTTATTGTCTTCAAAATCCCTTGCAACTAGAAAAATGAGCTGAATCTACTTTTATAGGCCTTCAGATGAATGTCTAATGCGGTATTGAACTCTCTGAAACTAATCACTTTTACCGGGCTGTTGGAGAATAAAAAATTATGCACTTGCCATTATATTGAGCTAGTAATACACTCCTTCACTGAATGCAAATGAAGGTAATGTTCGAATCAAATAAATCATAGGAGCTCCAATGGATAAGTCATCTTTTAACTTTAATACCGACATAGAAAGTAAACAATATGGATTTTTGTCTAAAAATGGTTGGTTTGGTGCAAAGGTTCCAAGCGCCCAGGAACTCTCAAAAGAGGAGCGGATAACCCAACTCAAGCATTTTTCGACCTTAGAAGAGTTGAACGAACATCAAGTAGAGCGATGCCTCGACATCCTACGGCTTATAGGCAATGATAATGGCCCATACTACGTTAAGGAACCCACATTTCAAACTAAAGACTTTACAGTCACTGTACTCAAGCTCATGAACACGAACGATAGCATTATGACCGCCATACTGCGCTCTAAAAAAGAGCGTGACAAGATCATCCAGGAAGACCCAAGCCAAAAAGATGCAGAAAGTGGGTTAGGTTGGGCATCCTTTCACATTAGAGCCTGCGATGGAGCATTTAATAATTCCTTGAAGCAAATTCAACTATTGCAAGAGAACGTTTACAGCCTTGAAGAGGTTAATCAAAATATTAATACGCAGCTTTCAAATATTCTTAAAAATAACGAAAACCTCAGCGCTAAACAAAAAAATGACATTAGTAATCTACAAAAAAACTTAAAAGAAGCTCTAGTAAAAAAACAGAACCTTGAAAGAGAAATTGATGAGCTAAAAGCACATAGTTCTGGTGATGAAGATGAATATATCGAAGACAGTTGTGACATTGAACAGGACAATCAGTATCCAAAAGCGTATGATTCAAGACAGAAAAACAACAACAACAATAATAACATAATAATTAAAAATCAAAACCTGAACAACAACAATAATAATGACAACATAATATTTAACAACGACGATGACTACGAAAAAGGTCTCGAACAAACTCTTGATGATAGCATCCAGAAACTCCCAATTAGTAATCTTAAGTTTAAAAAACTTCGAGAAGACTGGGAAATGTTTAAAACCAATGTTGCAAAAGGCAATTCACTCTTGACCGGGCTGATAGTGATCCTCCGCAGAGAAAATAACTCTTGCTTTCAATCGATCTTAGAAGCGCTTGAGCAACACTCCTATACCGTTAACAATAACAGAGATTTAGACGATAACACTAACGAGTTTAGTATCTTATATTTTGAAATTAAAAGACTTAGTAAACAAAATAAATTACTTCAGGAATTATTAGATCAAGCACTATCCGTTGTGAATACTGCTAATAACCAGCTATCTAATAATGATTTGGTTGCTAGCATTCAAAAGCTCAAAGAAAAGCTTATGTCAGCCGAGGAAAACGTCGAACAGATCACATTGAAATATAACCAGCTCCAACCAAAGAACTTTGAGCTTTCTAACACAAACAACGTTCTAAAGGCTGAACTAGAGAAAAACAAGCAAGCGCTACAAAAGCTGCAAAAGGACCTGAACGATGCTGAGGCAAATTTCCAGCAGGCTACTACAGCTTGTGAAAAATATTTGGCGACCATTGGCCAGAATAAAATCTCTCTGAAAGATAAAAACGATCAGATAAACGATCTGACTAGCACAATTAGCAAGTTGGAAAATGAATCAAATGCATTGAAAACTCAACTATACGTGTTAAAACAAAATGAATCCAAACTAAGCAGCCAGATTAGTACATTAAAAACAGAAACAAAACAACTGAACGATCAAATACAGAGTCTGGAAAGTAACCAATCTCAAAATCAGCAGCAGGTAATTAGACTGAACGAGATGACACAAGCACTTAACGAGATGACACAAGCACTTGATAGAGTCACTAGAGAGAAAGACGCTGCGTCAAATCAAATCAAGGAGCTTGAAAGACAAATGGGGATTCTCAATCTCCAAGTTTCTGCCCGAAACCTGAAACTGAATGAGAGTGAATCAACCATCCTTAAGCTTAAGAAGGAGCGCGACAAATATCAGCAAGAGAATATTAATTATGGGTTTTCTTTCCGTGGTAAGAAGGAGAAAATGTCTGAGTTAAGAAAAGAGGTTGAAGAGTATCAAAAGCAGCTTAAGGCACTTGAACGTGAAAAAACAGAGATCGAGGAGAAGCTCGCTGGGACAGAAAAATCTCTGACAAATCAACTCCATGAGGTAAATACCGAGAAGGCTAGTTCACTTGCTAGCGTAGCGGATCTTGAAAAACAATTGTCTGAACTTCGAGAACAGCATCAAGGCATCCAAAATCAGATTGAATCTCTAAATAATGAGAAAGACCAGCTTAGCGAGCTGCTAGAGCAGGAAAAGCAGGACAAGTCGAGGATTGTTAAAGAGCTTGCCGATACTCGCGCAGAGGTCAACAGCCTCAAGAACGAATCGGAGAAGACCAAGTCACAGATTGAGACTCTCCAGAATCAGCTTCAACATAAGATAGAAGCTGAAGGCGTGAGTGCCAAGCAGGTTGAAGAGACCAAACAACAGCACCTAAATGCCATCAGTGAGCTTGAGAAGAAGCTTTCAGAAACGTCAGAGCTGCTCAAGACAAAAGAAACGGAATATACCCAGCTGCAGCAAGCGGCCAGTGCTAATGCCAATCAATTGACAAGTTTCTCGCAAAGCTTGCAGTGGAAGGATGAGCAGATCACCAAGCTTCAGCAGAAGCAGAAGGAGCTTGAAGAGAATAATCAGCAGCTTACTAATGATGTTACTAAAGAACGTCAGAAGCTCAACGAAGCTGAAAGCCGTCATACAGACGCTGCTAAGCAATTCGAAGAGGCTCAGAAAGAGCTTAACGATCAGTTGAAAACCGTTCAAAGCGAGCTTGAGCAAGTCAACAAGGCTCGTAGCGATGCGCAGAACGAGCTCAACGCAGCTCAGCTGGAGTTGAAGGAATCCAAGAAACTGAACGGCGAACTGACGCAGCAAAATCAGTTGGTTGTGGAACAGTTAAATTCCAAAACGGAAGCTTTCGAAAAAGCCCAACAGACCATTGTAGAGGCCAATAAAAAACTTCAGGAGCAAACGCAGTTTGCTGAAGAACGAGACAATCTCGTGCAGACCCATGAGATCACCATTTCTGGCCAGCAAGAAACCATCAACACACAAGCTGACGAGCTACGACTGCTGCAAGAAAGAATAAGCGCTTTGATGCAGGAAAATGAACTCCTCAAGACCCAACATAAAAGTGTCATGAAGGAAAATGATACCTTACGACAAACCATTGAAGAGCGCACGGCAAGGATTGCTCAGCTTGAGTCTATGTTGGAGGAGTTGCAGGCAAATAATGCTCAGCTTTCAACAAAGGTTGAAACTACTGTGATGAGTGCTGAAGAGCATAAAAAGGTTGCAACACAACTTGAATTAGAGAAAGCTCGGCAAGAAGAGGATATGAATCGGCTCAATGAAGAAATTGAAAAGACTAAGCATCAGTTGGCAAATGCTAATGAGGAGAGCAAGGCTAAACTTCAAGCAGCACTTAGTAAGCAACAAGCAGAGCTGATCAGCAATCTTCAGACACAAGTGGTGGATTTTCTAGGTGGCTATGATACTAGAGCTCTTCAAGCCTTTTTCTATAATAAAATTGTGAACCACTTTAACCACCCAGATGGTAGGGGCCTCCAAGATATCACGCTAACGTACAAGCCAACCAACAAGAAGAGCGATTGGGTAGCTACGACGTATGTTCTGAATCTGGACGTTCTAGAATCCATATCCAAAGGTATTGGAGCAGATGGTACATTTAGAAGTGCGTTAGCTGAGGTGAGGAAGCTAAAAGATGCAGGCAAGCCTCTCACCGTAAAGGTTTACCAGCCTAACACCAACAACAAACGTAAGAGCATACAGCTACCTAAGAACAACAATAATAACAACAATAGCTAGCAGATCTCATCTGTAGTTACAAATATAACGTCTAGCAGTCTTTTTGGGACTGCTAGACGTTTTTTTTGGGGAGCTTCCAGAAATCAATCTATGTGACATTCACAAGAGATTGTTTAGAACACCTTATGGCAGTCTTGCAGACTGCAAAATCCATTCCTGGCATATACCATGGCGATGCCATGGCCTGTTGCAATGCCTGCCCTTCGGGCATAGAAATGGTGACAGCATATCTGACAAAAGGTCGATTAATAGACGTCCGATTCGAAATTATCAATGTTTGATTCAAAATTATCGTTGAAATCATGTCCGTGTATTATCCTGGATTCTGCTAACAACCACGCAGATCATTGTTCGAACATCCACAGGCAATATTGCTGTAACACACACCATCACCCATCCTATGAACGAATTATGTCCGTGTAGCACCCTGGACTCGGTTAACAGCCACGCAGGTGATTGCTCGGACATCCACACACAATATTGCTGCAACACACACCGTCTCCCATCCTAAGCCCGAAGGGCAGACATTGCAACAGGCCATGGCATCGCCATGGTATATGCCAAAAAATGATGACGCAGTCTGAAAGACTGCCAGAATATGTTTATTTGTGGACGCGTCATTTGTGCATGCGTCTTGTTGCAGTCCTTCAGACTGCGAAATCCATTCCTGGCATATACCATGGCGGTGCCATGGCCTGTTGCAATGTCTGCCCTTCTACCATAGGATTTTGCAAACGATTATCGACGGTAATAGGAAAAGACAAAAAACATTTCTCTAAGGTATCATTTTGGCCGACGAAGGTGTGGCCGTGTGCCCTTAGCGAATGTTTGTTCGCCTGGCCCGATATGCCGCCTTCGTCGTTTGCATCATCCAATAATTCCGTTCGGGATGGTGCCAATCTTCTGATTGTGGCTCTGTAAGTAGAAGTGGAATTTGGGTGAAATTTAACGCTCACAAACACTTAACAGGGCATTTATCATGCAAAATCAGTCCGAACTTCGTATTTGTCTAGATATCGGTAGCGTTCGACACTATGTAGCCATAGGCTTGTCCACAGGAGAACGCATCGATGGATTTTATCTAAACCACACTTCTGAAGACATTGAGCAGTTTTTTGAGAAAATTGAGAAGCTTAGAATTTCCTATAACATGCCTGTTGTCATGGCTATGGAGGGGTTTAATGGCTATGCTAGACCCATCGATAGATATGCTCTTGATCACGGATATTCTTTGTATAGTGTCAACAACATGAAATTGGCTAGATTTAAGGAAGTTTTTCCTGGTCCAGCCAAAACAGATCCAATTGACGCTTGGGCTATTTTTAGCTTGTTTCAAGTTCAAGAGACCTTACCGTTGGCAAAAAATATTCTGCAGAAAGTAGAGCCTCCACCGGTATGCAACGAGCAACTTAAACATATTTCAAGGCGTCGTAGAGAGTTGGTAAAAGAAAAGACAAGAATCATAAATCGACTTCAAGGGGATCTACAGGCTGTTTGCCCCGGTCTACTGTCTATTACAAAAAATCCAGCAAATCTTTGGTTTCTACGATTTCTTGCTTCGAAGGAAGACATGACCATGTTGCTTCGAATGCAAAAAAGAAGCCTGTTGCAAATCAAGGGCGTTGGAGAGGTTTATGCAGAGGAAATTCAGAAATGGCAAAAGACGGCTAAGTTCTCTTCAAAGGTTGAGTGGATAGGAAAATTAATAGTACGAGATGTCAGAAGGCTACTCGAGATGCTAGATGAAATAGCGCAGTTGGAGGTATTGATAGAGGGTTTGATCCCACAATCCAAGATAGCATCTCGGATTGAATCTATTCCTGGATATGGTTCCATTTGTGCCGCAGAACTCGCTGGAGAGATTGGTAGTATCGATCGGTTTAAGTCGGAAGCTAGTCTAGCGCTCTACTTGGGAATAGGAATTCTGAACAAGAGTTCTGGCCAATATGAGGGGTCTCGATCGCCTCGAAATATTAACTGGAGGGGAAAGGGAGCTATGATGACCGGAGCTGCTCGACATATACAACTATGTGATGAGGCTGCACAGTACTACAAGAAGAAGAGAGCAGAGGGAAAAAAACATAACCAAGCAGTACGAGCATTTGCCCGTCATATGATAAGAGTAATATGGTCGATACTCATACATGACAGGGATTACCGTCAGAAGGAAGACTGAGTTAGTTTAGCAAACGGGCTTTGTTCTGTTTGGCCTGAATGAACAAGGTCAGCAAATTCGGCGATGTTAGCTGAGCAGAAAAGGAGCACGGCTACTCTGCTTCGGCAACCCCATAGGAGTTGTATACAACCTTCCTAAGTAAATTCACCGTGTCCCTTCGCAGTTGAAAGGAGCACGGCTACTCTACTTCGGCTCTATAAATTTAGCAAAATTAGAAAATAATTAAAAGTTTCAAAACCGAAGGAATTGGCATCGAAAAATCGCCTGAAAGCTACGAAAAATCTTGAAAAATTCTAGCGGGATGTCGGGCTTAGAAATGATGACAGCATATCTGACAAAAGGTCGATTAATAGACGTCCGATTGAAATTATCCATATTCGATTCAAAATTATCGTTGAAATCATGTCCGTGTATTATCCTGGATTCTGTTAACAGCAACGCAGATGATTGTTCGGACATCCACACGCAATATTGTTGTAACACAAACCATCACCCATCCTATGAACGAATTATGTCCGTGTATTATCCTGGATTCGGTTAACAGCAACGCAGATGATTGTTCGGACATCCACATGCAATATTGTTGTATCACACAACACCACCGATCCTATAACCGAATCATGTCCGTGGATCATCCTGGATTTGGCTAACAGTCACGCAGATGATTGCTCGGACATACACATGCAATATTGTTGTAACATACACAGCCACCCATCCAAAGCCCGAAGGGCAGACATTGCAACAGGCCATGGCATGGCCATGGTATCGGCCAAAACATGATGACGCAGTCTGAAAGACTGCCAGAATATGTTTATTTGTGGGCGCTTCATTTATGCATGCGTCTTGTGGCAGCCCTACAGGCTGCGAAATCCATTCCTGGCATATACCATGGCGGTGCCATGGCCTGTTGCAATGTCTGCCCTTCGGGCTTAGAAATGATGACAGCATATTTGACAAGAAGTTGTTTGGTAAATGCCCGATTCGAAATTAACAATGTTCGATTCAAACAATTATTGTTGAACCATTTCTGTGGGTCATCCTGGAGTCGGTTAACAGCAACGCAGATGATTGTTCGGACATCCACACGCAATATTGTTGTAACACAAACCGTCACCCATCCTATGAACGAATTATGTCCGTGTATTATCCTGGATTCTGTTAACAACCACGCAGACGATTGTTCGGATACCCACACGCAATATTGTTGTAACACAAACCATCACCCATCCTAAGCCCGAAGGGCAGACATTGCAACAGGCCATGGCATCGCCATGGTATATGCCAAAACATGATGACGCAGTCTGAAAGACTGCCAGAATATGTTTATTTGTGAGCGCTTCATTTGTGCATGCGTCTTGTGGCAGCCCTACAGGCTGCGAAATCCATTCCTGGCATATACCATGGCGGTGCCATGGCCTGTTGCAATGTCTGCCCTTCGGGCTTAGAAATGATGACAGCATATCTGACAAAAGGTCGATTAATAGACGTCCGATTCGAAATTATCCATATTCGATTCAAAATTATCGTTGAAATCATGTCCGTGTATTATCCTGGATTCTGTTAACAACCACGCAGACGATTGTTCGGATACCCACACGCAATATTGTTGTAACACAAACCATCACCCATCCTATGAACGAATTATGTCCGTGTAGCACCCTGGACTCGGTTAACAGCCACGCAGATGATTGCTCGGACATACACACACAATATTGCTGCAACACACACCGTCTCCCATCCTAAGCCCGAAGGGCAGACATTGCAACAGGCCATGGCATCGCCATGGTATATGCCAAAAAATGATGACGCAGTCTGAAAGACTGCTATAAAACGCATGTATATACGGTGTGTGCAACCTGACGTCTTGTGGCAGTCTGTCAGACTGCGGTATCGTGTTGCTGCATATACCATGGCGATGCCATGGCCTGTTGCAATATCTGCCCTTCGGGCTTAGAAATGATTGTAGCGTCTCTGAAAATAGATTATTTAATAAACGCTCGATTAGAAATTATCGTTGAATCATGTCCATGAATTATGCCGGATGCCGTTAATGACCATGCAGATGATTGTCTGGCGTCCATACACAATATTGTTGTAACACACACCATCACCCATCCTAAGCCCGAAGGGCAGACATTGCAACAGGCCATGGCATCGCCATGGTATATGCCAGGATAGATTTCGCAGTCTGAAAGACTGCTATAAAACGCATGTATATACGGTGTGTGCAACCTGACGTCTTGTGGCAGTCTTTCAGACTGCGGTATCGTATTGCTGCATATACCATGGCGATGCCATGGCCTGTTGCAATGCCTGCCCTTCGGGCATAGAAATGGTGACAGCATATCTGACAAAAGGTCGATTAATAGACGTCCGATTCGAAATTATCAATGTTCGATTCAAAATTATCGTTGAAATCTGTCCGTGGATCATCCTGGATTCTGTTAACAACCACGCAGATGATTGTTCGGACATACACACGAAATATTGTTGTATCACACAACACCACCCATCCTATGAACGAATTATGTCCGTGTAGCACCCTGGACTCGGTTAACAGCCACGCAGATGATTGTCTGGCGTCCATACACAATATTGTTGTAACACACACCGTCTCCCATCCTAAGCCCGAAGGGCAGGCATTGCAACAGGCCATGGCATCGCCATGGTATATGCCAAAAAATGATGACGCAGTCTGAAAGACTGCTATAAAACGCATGTATATACGGTGTGTGCAACCTGACGTCTTGTGGCAGCCCTACAGGCTGCGAAATCGTGTTGCTGCATATACCATGGCGGTGCCATGGCCTGTTGCAATGTCTGCCCTTCGGGCTTAGAAATGATTGTAGCGTCTCTGAAAATAGATTATTTAATAAACGCTCGATTCGAAACTATCGTCGAAACATGTCCATGGATTATCCCGGATGCCGTTAATGCCCATGCAGATGATTGTCTGGCATCCATACACAATATTGTTGTAACACACACCGTCATCCATCCAAAGCCCGAAGGGCAGGCATTGCAACAGGCCATGGCACCGCCATGGTATATGCCACAACGGGTCAATCCCACACATAGCGCTCATCAAAGGCAACATTGTATCGATTTAAAAAACAGCGATATTCGTCCTGAAAGGTCATTTTGGCGTGATGTTGACGCTGATTTCTAATGTATCTCCGAACCTTTTCCACTTCCGACTGACTTACTGAAAACCCTCCATATCCATGTTGCCAACAGAAATCGGCATAAATATGGCCTTTGGTCTTTATCCATTTTGAAGATGACTTCTTGAGTTCTTCGACCAATTTACATAAAGCCAACGTTCTTGGCAGCGTAAGCAACACGTGAACATGATCCTCAACGCCACCAATCTCGTATACATGGGAAGCACATCCCCTGGCTGTTCCTGCCATATAGGCAAAAAGCTCGGGCATGGTTCCCTGTTGAATAAAGGGCTGACGGTTCTTCGTGCTAAAAATGACATGTACCAACATGCAAGCTAATGACTGTGACATCGCCGGTGCTCCTACAATCTGTGATTTTCCTGCACAAGGATAACCACAGACTCCGAATTGTCAAATATTTCATTGTTTTCTTAGCGAAAATGGGTCAATCATCAAAACCACCCCATAACCATATCCTCCCCGTTGGCTTAGGCGTCGCTGTCAGGGTGTGCTGCTGCTCCTTCCATTTTAACTCTTCTACCGATCTGAAGCCTGTATATGGGACCCATACGCAGTCGTAAATCTCCATATCCTTATATTTACGAGGCTTATCAACGACCTCTGGTGCAGGACAGACCTCCGGTTTTGG
The DNA here is from genome assembly GCA_963713615.1 of uncultured Chlamydiae bacterium. Lineage (GTDB taxonomy): Bacteria > Chlamydiota > Chlamydiia > Chlamydiales > JAJFMA01 > CAMFKD01. The sequence goes on along the minus strand of CAVQMM010000001.1, from coordinate 3,243,092 downwards.
ACAGATCTCCGGTGCAGGTCGAGACATGATCCACACGATACCAGCAACCGCCAGGACGCCCTCCAGGGCTCCCACTACTTTGACTGTAAAGACTGGGTCAGCCTTATACAACCGTTCCCAAGCACCCTTTAGGTAACTTTGTGCCATATCGCAGCATTGTCCTATACGCCCTATCCATCTTTGCGAGAAAACTGAAGCTTCCCAAGAAACATCCAAACGCAAATCGCGATGCAAAGAAACAATCACCGAAGGCTTGACAACAGCAAAAGGAATACCAATCGTGCCACAAATGGCCCCCTCTGCAGCAAAGGCTAAGGCCCGGACAACATGCAAAGCAGCCCTCTTTAGATTGTAGTCGCTTTGCGCGACAGTACTCATACCAACCAACCTTCGAACAGTAATCACAACAATCATCGGAAGCTCAACGAGAGCCCTGGTGAAATGCATGACCGCATTAGCTAAAGCGGTAAGAGCTACTAGACCTGTCAAACCACCTGCGGTCAAACGCGAGGCCACTCCCCCTTCCTTTGAACATTTCTCTATGCTTTTGACTAGATCGGTCGTTTGCCAACAAGCATCCAGACCAATCGGCCGTACTGATGTTAATGCCACAGCTCCCCCTTCAACCTTTATATCTTTACTATTTTTCTGCGATTTTTACTAAAGCGGTATACCGTTTTCCCATTTTTACAGTCCACGATTTGTGCAAAACACCTCTGAAATACAATTCTTAACAGTGTTATAATCTCTGCTTAATACAATATTTATGGTTATCCACTGCGGGGCATTCGTTCACCTGATTTGCATAATTCGTACGCGTTATGCTACGGTAACTCCAATAAATTTTCATCACAGGAGAGATCATGGCCTCATCAAAAGTGCCCACACGTACGCTAGGACACAGCAGTCTTCACGTTTCCGCTTTAGGATTGGGTTGCATGGGTATGTCGGATTTCTATGGTCCACGTAACGACGCGGAGTCCGCAGCAACCCTTCAGCGCGCTTTGGATCTAGGTATCAACTTCCTAGATACCGCCGATATGTATGGTCAAGGTCGCAATGAAGAGCTGGTCGGCAGAGCTATCCGTGATCAGCGCGATCATGTCATTGTGGCGACAAAATTCGGTTTCGTGCTGAACCCTGATCCACAAAAACGCGATGTCTGCGGTAAGCCGGACTACGTGCGCAGCTGCTGCGAAGCCAGCCTGAAACGCCTTGGAATCGACACCATTGACCTCTACTATCAACATCGTGTGGACCCAAAGACGCCCATTGAAGAAACGGTAGGGGCGATGGCAGCGCTGGTAAAAGAGGGAAAGGTACGTTACCTTGGATTGTCCGAGGCTTCGCCAGAAACGATACGACGCGCTAATGCCATCCATCCCATCACGGCGCTACAAAGCGAATATTCCCTCTGGACACGCGAACCTGAACGAAAAGTTCTGGAAACATGCCGTGAATTAGGGATCTCTTTTGTGGCCTTCAGCCCCCTGGGTCGCGGCCTGTTAACCGGGAAGATCAAGCAGGTCAGAGACCTAGCGGAGGATGATTTTCGCCGCCACCTCCCCTGGTTTCAGGAACAAAATTTCGAAGTGAATATTCAACAGGTTGCTGCCCTTGAAAAGCTTGCAGCGTCCAAGGGGTGCACAGCAGCTCAGTTAGCCCTAGCGTGGGTGCTCGCCCAAGGTGATGACATCATCCCCATTCCCGGAACACGACGCATTCGGTATCTGGAAGAAAACGTTGCGGCTGTACAAGTCGAGCTCACCCCTAACGACCTCAAGGTTCTGGATCAGATCGTTCCTCCCGGAGGCGTTAAGGGAGCTCGAGGTACGGAAGCGATGATGCAAGTCATCGAAAAATGAGGTTCTTGTGAAGAATTGGGGGCGCTTTGCAAGAACCAAAAATCTCACGAACTGCGCCCTACACAAAACGCTGGTCTGGACTTTTTGTGTCGATTTGCAGTAAGGTTTTCCTCCGTCAACCGCCATTCTAACCCCAAATTATGTGATTATGTCTGAGGCCAAAGCGAAGCTCAAGAGTCCGCCAAATTCCAAAGAATCTGAGATGATGGTTCTGGGTTGCATGCTGACAAGCATCAACGCCCTAAACATCAGTGCTGGGATGCTCGACGACAGCGACTTTTACTACAATGAACATAAGCTGGTGTATCGAATTCTTAAGGAAGCCTACAAGAAGGACTTGCCTGTCGATGTACATTTGGTGGCTGAAGAGCTCAAGAGGCAAGATCTTCTCTCTGCTGTTGGTGGTGTGGGGTATCTTACCACACTAGCCCAATACGCGGGTACATCCGCACATATCGAAGAGTATGCTTCGCTTGTACATAATAAAGCTCTCTTAAGGCGGATGATCCATGCCGCTCAGGTCATCGAGACCACCGCCCTCGAAGAACCGGATCATGTGCTTACTGCTTTGGATAGTGCTCAGCAGCTCTTTTTCCAAATCGGACAGCAAGCGCACGGCAGAGATGGTGTCCTTCTGCGTCAAGTCCTCGATGGTACCAAAAGCGAATCGAAGCTGCCATTCTTGAAAGAGCTTGAGCAACGCCAAGACCGTTTCAATACCTTAGGTCCTGAAGATCCTGGTGTCACGGGTGTTCCGACACACTTCATCGACCTCGATAAAATGATTAACGGTTTAGGCAAGTCCAATCTCCTCATCTTAGCTGCACGTCCGGCGATGGGTAAGACGGCTCTAGCCATCAATATCGCGGAGAATGTTTGTTTCAAAGGTGGCATGCCCGTAGGGATCTTCTCCCTAGAAATGAGCGCTGAGCAGCTTGTGCATCGATTGATCTGCTCACAGTCCGAGGTAGAGTCCGACAAAATCAAGCGGGGCTCCCTCAACGGCCAGGAATACCAACAGATCTATGCGTGTGTTGAGCGCATCAAAAACCATAACATGGTGATTGACGACCAGCCCGGCCTCAATGTCAACGACCTACGTGCGCGCGCTCGACGCATGAAAGAGGCCTATGGTATCGAGCTGCTGGTCATCGACTACTTGCAATTGCTTTCTGGGGGTGGCTCAGGGCGTGGTCCTGAAAACCGCCAGAGCGAGATTTCAGAGATCTCTCGTCTACTGAAAAATTTGGCGAGGGAGCTGAATATACCCGTTATCTGCCTGTCCCAGCTATCTCGAAAGGTCGAAGAACGTATTGGCCACCGCCCTATTATGAGTGACCTGCGTGAATCCGGCTCCATTGAACAAGACGCTGACGTGATTCTCTTTCTCTTCCGACGCGAATACTACGACCCGCATGACAAGCCTGGACAAGCTGAATGTATCGTCGCCAAAAACCGTCATGGAGCCATTGGCACGGTGAATCTAGCCTTCCGTAAAGAGCTGGCGCAGTTTCATAGTTTGTCGAGCTGGACAGGCGCTGGTGATAGCGATGAACCTCCTCCTGGCACCTATGGCGACGAATAGGAGCTAGGAGTAACACGGATGCACACGGATCTAGGAGGATTTAGGAGGATTAGGATTTGGAAAAAAGGATTGGACTGCAAAAATCATTCACTTCGCGCCTAAAACCATTTTTATTGTTTTAAATGAACGAACCACATTCCCATCCTATCCTCCTAAATCCTCCTAGATCCGTGTGCATCCGTGTTACTCCTAAATCTGAATGGACATTAATGGACGAACTGGACTGATTGGACTTACACAGCATGGACAAAGCCTCGTGTTGTTGCTAAAAACCTTTTTTTCCTCTCTCTCCTATCTCGGCGTCTCGGTGTTCTCTGTGGTAAAAATTCCGAGTTCCTCTCTCTCCTCTTTACTTATTTTCGAGGAATCGCTACACTTGGTGCCTTACTAGATGCCAACTATTGTACCGAGGCGTGCGTTGATGCACGCGCTGCAAGGGAGAATTTATGTCTTCTGTTAAGAAGAAGAGACGCAAGAAAATTGCAAAGCACAAGCGTAAAAAACGCAGCCGCCGTGATCGTCATAAGACAAGGTAGTGCATAAGAACTGCGCAAAGGTTATCCTTTGCGTAGTTCCTAAGTTATCCTTTCTTTTTCATTCGTCCTGGCACTGGAGCTGGTACAGCGGGTTGCCGCAGGTTTAATGCAATGTACCGTTCATAAGTGACTATGTGGAAATATCCTGAAAAGTTTGATGTCATCGTGATGGGCGCCGGCCACGCTGGTTGTGAAGCTGCCTTAGCATCGGCACGTATGGGCGCCAAAACGCTTGTTTTAACGATGAATCTCGATACCATCGCCAAGATGAGCTGCAACCCCGCTGTTGGGGGTACGGCCAAAGGGCAGTTGGTTCGTGAAATCGATGCTCTTGGCGGCGAGATGGGCAAGGTCATCGAAGCGACAGGAATCCAGTTCCGCATGCTAAATCGTTCCAAAGGCCCTGCTGTGTGGGCTCCGCGGGCTCAAGCCGACAAAGCTGCCTACGCCGCCGAGATGAAGCGCCGCCTGGAGCTTACTCCAAACCTCTTTCTGATGCAGGGGACCTTAGATGATCTACGCGTGGAGAATGGTCGCATTGCCCACGTCATCACCAAAGAAGGTGTGCAATATGAGACACAATGCTTGATCATTAGCTCGGGCACCTTCCTGCGTGGCTTGTTGCATATCGGCGAGACCAATTTTTCCGGTGGCCGTGCGGGATGCATGCCTTCTGTGGCGTTGTCGGAAAGCCTTAGCAACTACGAGTTCAAACTGGGTCGCCTCAAAACGGGCACTCCCCCACGCATTCACCGTCGCTCGATCGACTGGTCTTTAACCGAAGAACAGCCTGGCGATGATGACGTCCGCTTTAGTTATGATGCTCCGGAAGGCGCTCGTATGCCTCAGGTGTCGTGCCATATTACCTATACGACCGAAGAGACTAAGAGGATCATCCTAGAAAATATTCATCGATCGCCGATGTATTCAGGAAGGATTCAAAGCATCGGACCGCGCTACTGTCCATCGATTGAAGATAAAGTGGTCCGTTTTGCCGATAAAGAGCGTCACCAGATTTTCCTAGAACCTGAAGGGTTGCAAACGGATGAGATTTACACCAACGGCATATCCTCTTCACTACCGCTAGATGTTCAATATCAGTTTTTGAGAAGTATTCCTGCGTTGCGCAATGCGGAAATCATGCGCGCAGCTTATGCTATCGAGTATGACTATTTGATCAGCGGTCAGATTCAGGCATCTTTGGAGGCGAAGGCTGTCGAAGGTTTGTTCTTCGCGGGTCAGATCAATGGGACTACAGGCTACGAAGAGGCTGCTGCACAGGGCTTGATGGCAGGCATCAACGCTGCCAACAAGGTGTTAGGCAAACCTGCACTCGTTTTAAGCCGCTCTGAGGCTTACATTGGTGTGATGATCGACGATCTGGTCACCAAGGGTCTCGACGAGCCCTATCGCATGTTCACCAGCCGTGCAGAATACCGCTTACTGCTGCGTCAGGACAATGCTGACCTGCGTCTAAGACACTATGGCTATGAACTAGGCATCGTCGACAGCACACGCTACGCTGCCTTAGAGGCTAAGCGTCAGCTCATCGCCGAGGAAACCAGGCGTCTGCAGACGACCTTCCGTCAGGTCGATGGGCGCGGTTACAGCTTAGCCCAGCTGTTGTGCCGACCCGAAAATAGCTATGAGTCACTGAAGGGTGATTTCCCCGAGGCTGTGCTGGACCATGGTTCAGACGTCAACTTCCAGCTAGAACTCAACCTAAAGTATTCTGGATATGTGGAACGGCAGCAACTAGAAGTGAATAAGCTGCGCCACATCGAAAAGGTCACGATTCCTAAGGGGTTTGACTTCAGTTCAGTGATCGGACTACGAGCGGAGGCGAGGCAGAAGCTGTCTCATCATCATCCTGAAAACCTGGGACAAGCCTCTCGCATCTCGGGGGTATCGCCGGCAGATCTCTCTATTTTGATGATCACACTCACAAAAAAATCGGATTTGCCCTCATAGTAAATTTATGAGTAGGCCTGAAATTAGATGTATTTACCTGCAGAGCTACCCCATTTGGGAGCAGTTGCGTCTTGAAGAGGCTCTTATTCGCGCAGACGATGGCAATTGGTGCATCCTAAATCATGGATCTCCAAAGGCAATTGTGATGGGCATCTCCGGCAAAAGCGAGGAGCTCCTCAACCTTGCGCTTCTGCAGAAGAGTCCTATCCCAGTGGTGCGTCGCTTCAGTGGCGGTGGCACGGTGATGGTGGATGCAAATACGCTTTTCGTCACGTTTATCTGTCGGCATGACGCCCTGCCGATTTCGCCCTGTTATCCTGAGCCCATTATGCGTTGGACGGAGCAGCTCTATGCTCCATTGCTGCCTGAAGGGTTGTTTTGTTTGCGCGAAAATGACTATGTGCTAGGCGATCACAAATTTGGTGGCAATGCTCAGTACTTGCGCAAGGATCGCTGGTTGCATCACAGCACGTTGTTGTGGGACTACGATATGGATCAGATGAACTACTTGTTGATGCCTAGCCGCCGGCCGGGGTATCGCGGAGAGAGGCCTCACGAAATGTTCCTCTGCCGCCTTCGCGACCATTTACCTTGTCCCCAAAGCTTTCTAAACAGCATTCCACAGCAATTGGCACACTATTTTCATGTGATTGACGCGGACCCAACAAACTTTGATGAGATAATGGCACGTCCACATCGTCAGGCTACGGCGATTATACCACAATAGAAGGGCTGTCGTTAGGGGTCTGAAAGGGGCGCCTTCAACAGGCTTGTAAAGGTGGGTTCACTTCCCAGAGCTGAGTTCTTCAGGGATATACCGCGAAAAGCCTCATGCGCTGACGTCATGATCCCTTAAACAAAATATATCGTTGACGAGCGTATCATCCAATCAGGGATGCCCTATCGACAGCTAATCTGACTATAGCAGAAGCTCTATTTTTGAGCCACGGATCTAAAGCAACACAGCACGGATCTAGGAGGATAGGATGGCAAATACGGTTCGTTCAGCTTTTTAGGATTAACACGGATGCACACGGATCTAGGAGGATCTAGGAGGATTGGATGGCAAATACGGTTCGTCAATCTAAAACAATAAAATTTGGTTTTTAAGATAACAGACTCTAAAAATGGTTTCAGGTGAGAAGTGCACCCAACCAACAAATCCTATCCTCCTAGATCCGTGTGCATCCGTGTTACTCCTAAATCCGTGTCAGTATTTTTGGGAGTCTTCAGGGGCTGAACCATTATATTCGAAGCATTGGAAGATCAACGCGTTTTTGACGATTTTGTCATTTGCAGTGAAGAGGGGGCGACGTCCAAGAAACTGAACCTGACGGAAGTAGGGTCGTAGCATAGTTTTAACACGGCGGACCTTTGGTCCTAGCGGCTCATCAACCTGTTTGCCGTTTTCTACCTCTACAAAGAAACCGGTGTGTCCTATTTGTTCCTCCTCCATCCCGGGCCAGTAGGAAAACTGATTTTTGCGGTTCTGATCCACATTGAAGAAGTAAGCGCGCTTTTGTTCTTCATTGTAAAAGCTTAGAATGCTGGTAGTCTGATATCGGCTGCCGAAGAGAAAATCTTGATCGGGATCAAAGTTAGATACCCGCAGCTCTTTCTCCAGGCGTTTCCATCCTAGATTATGCTGAAAAGGATTCATGCTATAAGGCAACGCGAAGGTACCACCATTGTTGTTAGCTTGAATATTTGGTATACAGAGGGTCACAGCGGTAAAAAAAGCGCTGAGCAATGTCCCGGCGAACAGCCACGGCTTGCCAGATAACAACCAGTCGCAAGCATACCAGCAGACCGTCACCATTGCTGGTGCATAAGCGTAGACACACCAGTTGCCTTGCATTTTCTTGAATAGGCTCAAGAAAAGATAGACCAGAAAGATGGTAGCGCTGATGTAACCGCAAAAAGCGATTGGAAGAGGGACTTTGGCTTTTTGTTTCCAAATAGTGATGTAGGCGAGGACCAGCAAGACGGCAAAGATCGGTGAGAAAAGGCCTACCTGAGCGCCAAGGAAGTCGAACAAATTGCCGCTAAAGGGAATCAGCGAAGTCTTCTGCCCCACGATATTCGTGGACCAAACATGCCGAAAGGTTGCCCATTGATGCGTCGAATTCCAGATGATGCTAGGAATGAATGCCAGAAGTGAGATGATCACTCCCGGAATGAGCTTCCAATTGCGCCAATGAGGCAAAAAGTATGCGATGGCGGCAATGACACCCCATAGGGTAAAAGTGGTCCATTTAAATAGGCCTCCGCACAGGATGCATAGTCCGATCAAGACGTAGTTCGGCGAAGTTTGGCGTCTTACCCCGGACATGGCTATCGCCAGACCTACGGTCCAGAACAAAACAAATCCACCGTCAGTGGTAGCAAATAGGGAAGCTAGGATTCCCAAGGGAGATGCTGCCATGATTGTACCGGCCCAGAAGGCTGTTGCACTGCGCAAGCCACAGCTCTTGGCAAGGTAATAGGTAGCCCAAGGGAGCAGAAAACCTATTCCAAGGGCTCCGAAGCGAACACCAATCTCCGTGCTGCCAAACAAGTAGGTTCCAAGGAAAATTTCCCAGGCAATACCCGGCGGCTTACTGTAATAGGCCCAATCGAGGTGTTGGCTCCAGGTCCAATATTGGGCTTCATCAGGTCCCAGGCCAATGCCTGAGAAGATGATGACGTAGACCATCAAGGCTGCTTTGATCAACAACAGGCAGAGCAAGGATAGTCGGTAGTTGGGTGAGGCTGCGGCGGAAGGAAAATCAACGAGCTGATAAGGATCGGGCTGGGACATAGGGTATATTTATTCCGTGAAGACACTAATCCCCTATCATGAGCCAAACCGGAAAAAAATAGAAGCGCCACATCAGAAGCTATGGTTTGTGTGGCTTTTTAGGAGTAACACGGATGCACACGGATTTAGGAGGATTTAGGAGGATCGGATGGAAAAAACCAGTCCATCATTCTAAAACGATAAAAGTGATTTTAGGATGATGGATCAACATAAAATCAATTCCATTTCATCCTAAATCCTCCTAGATCCGTGTGATGGATAGACCGCAACTGCCATCCGATCCTCCTAAATCCTCCTAGATCCGTGTGCATCCGTGTTACTCCTAAATCCTAAATCCTCCTAGATCCGTGTGCATCCGTGTTACTCCTAAATCCTAAATCCTCCTAGATCCGTGTGCATCCGTGTTACTCCTAAATCCTAAATCCGTGGCTATGGTTCTCGGTCGGGGAAGCTAAACAGGTCTCTAAAGGCTTGCAGCGTGGTATCGCGTCCGATAGATGCTATAGCGTCGGTGAGTGGAATTTTCTTGGGACACACCCGCACACAATTCTGCGCATTGCCGCAGTCGCTGATACCTCCGGACTCCATCAAAGGCCTGAGGCGCTTAGCTGCTTGCATATGTCCCGTGGGATGTGAGTTAAAGAGGCGCACCTGGGAGATGGTTGCTGGTCCCACAAATTTGGTGTGCTTATTGACCTGTGGACAGGACTCTGAGCAGCACCCACAGGTCATGCAAGTCGAAAGGACATACCGTATTTCTTGTTTTTGCTGACTGATCTTTGGTCCTGGACCGCGGTCAAAAGCTCCATCAGCTTCAATCCAAGCTGAGACACGTTTGAGGCTTTCGAACATGCTGCTGCGGTCGACGATGAGATCTCGGACTAAGGGGAACTTCGTCAGTGGCGCCACCGTGATGGTACTGTTGCCGGTATTCTCAAGGATTGGAGCTATCAGAGCGGTACAGGCCTGACGCGGCGTGCCATTGATCAGCATAGAACATGAGCCACACACTTCCTCCAGGCAGCCCTGTTCCCATACCACGGGAGTGACCTTTTCACCTGTCTTGGTGAATGGGTGCTTCTGGATGTGCATCAGCGACGAGATGATATTGGCCATGGGAACGAGCTCTAGCTCAAACTCCTCCCAATATTGCTTGCCAGGATTGCCTCGCCAGATCTTCAACGTGTACTTAGTAGCCATAACCGTCGTCCTAAAATGGCAATGGAATGTCTGCCGGAACGTTTTTCAACTTATACTGCTTCTTGGTAGCTGTGCTGTAATCGCGTTGCACCGGATCCAAATGACGAATATCTACAGGTTCATAAGTAATGATGGGCTCATCCAGACCGTAAGTAGCGATCGTCGTCTTTAGCCAATTCTCATCATCGCGCTTGGGAAATTGGGGTTTATAATGAGACCCTCGGAATTCGTCACGTAATAAAGCACCCTTAACAATAACCAGGGCCAATTCCAGCATCGCCCTAAACTGGTTGGCGAAGATATAGGTCTGATTGGCAAACTGCGTGCGGTCATCGAGGGAAATGCGCTGATAACGCTCTCGTAAGGTCTTAATTGCTTCGAAGGTCTTACGCAGATCTTCATTATTGCGCTCGGTGGTGCAGTTGTGCACGAGCAAGCATGCTAGTTCATCATGCAGCTTATGCACGTTTTCTGGTCCCTGACGACCCATCAGGTCACGCTTTAGATCCTCTTCAGCACGTAATGCGCGTTCAAAAGGCGCTGAGGGGATCTCATGATAGCTCTTTTTGAGGGTCTTCAGGTAACGAGGCACCTCCAGACCGGCCACCAAGCCTGCAAAGATGCAGGACAAGAGGGAGTTAGCGCCGAGACGGTTAGCTCCATGATACTGGTAGTCGGATTCCCCGGCATTGAAACATCCAGGGATATTTGTCATTTGGCGATAGCGATCCCAGCGGTCTGGATCGTCAATAGCCGGCCAGTCAACCCACGCTCCGCCCATCGAGTAATGGACGGCAGGGAAGATCTGCATAGAAACCTTGCGCGGATCATCCCCGGTGAATTTCTGATAGATATCTAAGACGGAGTCAACCTTCTTAAGACGCTTTTCGGGTAGCTGTGAAACATCCAAGTAAACCTGCATCTCACCATTAACACCCAGGCCCAGGCGGCAAACGCGCAAAATCTCGCGCGCGCCAATATCGCGAGGGACAAGGTTGCCAAAAGAGGGATAGAGCTCCTCCAGGAAGTACCAGGGCTCGCCTGTTTTCCCGCAGGGGATCGTCTTACCATCTGGAGTGGTGATCGTCTTGGAGGCATCGCCATAGACCCAGATACGCCCTCCTTCTCCTCTCAATGACTCTGAGATGAGACGCAGTTTATCGGGACCAGGAATTGCTGTGGGATGGATTTGAATAAATTCGCCATTGGCATACTTCATCCCCTGCATATAGAGACGTCCATTAGCCGCTCCTGTGCAGAATGTGGAATTGGTGGACTTCTTAAAGATTAACCCAGGCCCTCCGGTACAGACGACGACAGCATCGGCTTTGAGCACCTCAAGTTTGAGGTTAAAGAGATTCATGACGACAATGCCTCTAGCGTGGCCTTCATCATCGATGACCAAGCGCATGAACTCCCAGCCCTCATATTTTTCAACCCTACCGCGTACTTCATGCCTGCGAACCTGCTCATCGAGCGCATAGAGAAGCTGCTGGCCAGTGGAGGCTCCACAGAAGGCTGTGCGGTTGTAGAGAGTGCCACCGAAACGTCGGAAGTCGAGGTTGCCCTCTGGAGTTCGATTAAAAGGACAACCAAAGCGATCCAGCATATGTATGATCGCAGGCGCGGCCAAACACATCTCCAATACAGCGGGCTGGTTGGCCAGAAAATCTCCGCCTTTGATGGTGTCGTAGGCATGGAGAATCGGGGAGTCATCCTCGCCCATCAGGTTCATAGCCGCGTTAATACCGCCTTGGGCGCAGACGGAGTGGGAACGCTTACATGCTGTGACGGAGACAATTTTTACATGACAGTCCTTTTCGGCCAGCTTGAGGGCCGTTGAAAGCCCTGCCAAGCCTCCGCCCACTACGATAACTTCTTTTTCCGTTGTCATATTGCTAACTTCTCAGGTTAACCCAGTAGGTGCCTATGGCTGCTGCGAGCCCAAGGAAAGCCACTAGGAACATCAGGGCTGTGGATAAGTAAAAAGCCAGGCGCTGCGATCTCGCCGTTAGGGTTATTCCCCATGTGATCAGAGAGGTCCATAGACCATTAAAGGCATGATAACAGGTAACTAATACGAAGATACTATACAACACCACCATGAGAGGGGACTTAAAGGTGTCGCGCAAGATCAGCAGTGAGGCAGATCCGAAATTTTTAGCCACGGCGATGACATGATGATCATCCACAGGATGACGTTGTAAAGCCTCTACCCAATGCTGCTGGTCGCGTTGATCCTGTAAAAGCTGAAGCTGCTTAAGTTTGGCCTCGTCGAAGGTCTCATCTTTAGGACCGTGAAAGAAGCTCACCTCTGACTTGCTCTTAGAGATCGGTGGGAGCTTCGGATTGTCCTTAGAGAGTTCGGCAATGTGCTTAGCATCGTAGAGTGTAACATGAAGACGCTCCGACACTGTATAGAGACCGGAATCGACCCCCAAAATAGCCAGATAATATTTCTGCCCATCTTTTTCGACGTTCCAGGGATAGTCAATAAACCGCATATGGACAACGTGAAGGATAACCCCGAGCAGGAGAAGCCAGGAGGTCCAACGCATCCAGGTAAACGCGCGGTTGCGAGGGTATTGGGGCAAGGCTGGCTTGCTGCCATCGGTAGGAAAGGAGTTGGATTCCGCCATAAACAACCTATGAAGGCCAAAGAGAATATGAATGGCAAATGGCACCGCAAGGAGGAGCACTTCGACAGCACGAACGTATGGGATGTGTTCAAGAGAGTCGGCCCCCTCGATGAAGCCTTGGCCGTCATCCCCTACAAACAATGCCGCCTGCGAATTGGTCAAGAGATGCAGAATAAGGAACAGGACCAGCCACACCCCTGCAAGGGAGTGAAGCCGTCGCCAAAGAAACATGTTAGGAATAGGTTGAGGCGCCATATGTGAATGCCCGATTGCTGGTTGTTCCATGTGCTGCACTTTATACCACAATAGGTCATAAATTTGGAATTTGGCTCTCTTTTCCTTTATCCTGCATATCAGGCGTATCCCATTTATCATGTTTTTTTGCCGTTTGCTTCAAATCACCTGCTAGAAATATAACATCTTTCCATAGGCCTTGTTCGGCTTTCCGGGCAGAATTTCGGTCAGGCGAGAGGTCCCAGATGCAGCAGTCGACGACGAGGGAATAGCGCTAGCTATTGCCGAGGAGGCGAATGCTGCAGATGGGCGCCTCGCAGCCGACCGAAAACTGCGCGAAAAGTCGAACAAGGCCTTTCCATATCTCCATGAAAATCTGTTCAATTTCGTTGGATTTTCATGGATAAATGGGCAACGTTCTGAAATACTTCATTGTTAATACCACCTCGTTCATGGAAGATGTCCTATGGAAAAAATTCGCCAGTCGTATTTACAACAAATTGCTGAAGACTTGGAAATCATTCCTGTCTGCGCCCTATTAGGGCCCCGACAATGCGGAAAGACCACTATCGCGCATCAGTTTGCCCAAACCTATCCAGGAACGGTCCATTATTTTGATTTGGAAGACTACACGGATCTGGCTAAGCTAGAGAATCCAAAGCTAACGTTTGAGGCATTAACGGGTTTAGTGATCATTGATGAAATCCAGCGCCGACCCGACCTGTTCCCCTATCTACGCGTTGTTGTCGATAATCGACCCTTGAAATTTCTTATTTTAGGAAGTGCTTCGCGAGAGCTCTTGCAACAGAGCTCTGAGACGCTGGCGGGCCGAATCGCCTATATCAACGTCACTCCTTTTCAGCTCTCGGAAGTGGAAGACCAAAAGAAATTATGGTCGCGCGGGGGGTTTCCGCGGTCATTCCTTGCAAGCTCGGATACCGCGAGCGATCGTTGGAGGGAGGTCTATATGCAGACCTACTTTGAAAGGGACTTAGCGAATCTTGGCATGAATCTGCCCCCGCAGCGCATCCTACGCCTGTGGGCTATGCTGGCACAGTATCATGGCAACATAATGAATTACTCGAACATGGCACAGTTTCTTGAGGTACCTGTACCAACGCTAAAAAACTACCTGGCCCTATTAGAAGGGACGTTCATGATCCGAACGCTGTCACCTTGGCATGAAAATGGTAGTAAACGGTTGGTGAAGACTCCAAAAATTTATATTCGTGATTCAGGCATCCTGCATCGATTACTGTTTATAAAAAGCTATGAGGAATTGGTCATGGACATTCGCAAAGGAGCTTCCTGGGAGGGTTTTGCGCTAGAGGAGGTGACCAAGGCCCTGCAGCTGCGCCCAGAAGAATGTTATTTTTGGGCAACGCATCAGGAAGCTGAGCTAGACCTGTTTGTATCCTATCAAGGCCGCCGTTTAGGTTTCGAATTTAAGTGTACAGACCAACCCAAGCTCACCAAATCCATGGCCAGTGCGCGTGAATCATTATCTTTAGACCATTTATTCATAGTCACTCCTATAGAAGAGACTTTTCCCTTGGACGAGCGAACCACCGTTCTCGCCCTGAAAGATTGTCAACGAATCAAATTAAGATTGTGAAGCTTTTTTTTTTACCACAGAGGTCACCGAGACGCCGAGAGAGGAGAGGAAGAAGGAATATTTTTTTATTAAAAGCTACTCCTTCTTCCTCTCTCTCCTATCTCGGCGTCTCGGTGGCCTCTGTGGTAAAAAATCCCTTATGGGCTGAGGCCCCCACGTGACTGCAGCTGCGCCTGAAAGCCAGCCAATGCAAGGGCACCGCCCCCATGGACCAAGAGAGAGTGTCCCACAAGATGCTGCTGTGTCAGAATGCGACGCGCCTCAACAAACAGCTTCGCGGAATAAATAGGGTCCAGAAAGAAGCCCTCACATCGCGCAACATCACGTATTTCTTGCCACACGCGTGCATTAGTGGAACCAAAGCTAGGAGCATTCTCCGGATGATAAAGTGTAAATCGATGCGGCATCGGACAGGGCTGAGCAATGGACTTCTCAAATAGGTCATGAAAGGACTTAAGGCGTTCCAAGAATGCTGCTTCGTCATCGGCAAGTAGGAGAACATGCGTGTGGTTAGAGGCCTTCGTATAGGCCAATCCCAACAGCAGTCCAATAGCCGACAATCCCGTACCAGCATCAATGAAAATATGCTCTAGAGGGTGCGCTACCTGCTCTTCGTTACGCTGAATGTCCAATGCTAATGTCAGAGACCCTGCCAAAGACTGCTCACAGGAGGCTCCCTCTGGCACCACAAAGACGCGCCTTCCTAAAGTTTCCTGCTCCCGGGCATACTGATGGGCTAACTCTTCAACATGAGTCCATTCTTCACGAGACAACCACCGAACGACAGATTCGCTGACAAGCATACGTGTTAAAAAGCCATTGCCCACAGTAGGGCGTGAGGGATCTCCACGCAAAAAAAGCCGCGGAGCAATACGGTTTTCAATTAAGAGCTGCACAAGACCGAGGACATTGTTAGAATTCACCCCACCAATGACGATGACTTCATCAAAACGCTCTTTTAGCAGAAACGGCAGCAACGAACGGTACTTACGCACCTTAGTCCCTGAAATGCCAAAGCCGAGTTCATCATCGCGTTTGACATAACACGAACAGGTGTCGGTATCAAAACTTGGCAACCGATGTACACGTGACTGACAGGGATAGTCAACGCCCTGAAGGTCTTGAAGGCGATCTACAAGATTCATACATCCTATTCCTTATTTCTTCAGGGATTCCCCAATCCAGACACAGGTCCAACGTACCATCCATGCCAACAACCAAGTCATGACGAAAACGAGGAAAGCATAGAAGTATCGCTCAAAGACGTTGATGTTACCGTATGAGAAAGCTAAACCACCCATAAAAAGGGCCACCAGGAGTTCAACAAGGCCTCCCCACGATGAGAACCCTAGGTATTGATACCAGCGCATGATGCCCCCTCTATCTGTTGCCCATAAGGACGTCTGGAACATCCTGGGCTTTTATAGGCCGTTTTTTGGACAATAATCCCGCCAGCCAAAGCGCTTCACCCAAGACAACGTCCGCTGAGTCACCGCGCAGCCGACGTTGAATAACCCCTTCCGACAAGAAGCGTTTGCTAAGCTTGTTGCCATCCGGATCAATGAGCAAGGGGTGATGTGCGAAGGTGATGGGTTGAACTCCACCTAATAATTCCGATAACAACATCTGCCGCGCTGTGCAGTGCAGCAAGTCCTCTCCACGCACCACCACATTGACTCCTTGGTCAATATCGTCTACCACAACCGCGAAATTGTATGTGTAATTCTTTAGGTGATCTTGTAGCAAGAAATCTCCGCATTGCTGAGCAGGAATCTGACGATGAGCTCCAAGAAGCAGGTCGTTCCACTGAAAGCTCTGATCACTAGTTTTCAGGCGAATGCCACATCCCTTGGCTTCTACAAGGGATTTTCCGCGACAGAGCCCTGGATAGAATAGTTCTTGAGCCGCTGTAGATGTAGCCAGAATCTGCTTACGACTGCATGCACAGCGGTAGACCAGCTGTTGCTCCCACAGATTCGCTATAATTTCTTGGTAGCGCTCTGCACGCCCACTCTGACGAGAGATGTCCGACCAGTTATGTGGAACAAATCCCAACCAAGCCATATCGTCGAGGATAGCCTGTTCATATTCTTTGCGGCAGCGCTGGCGATCGTGATCTTCGATGCGCAGGATCACTTTGGCGCCGATGATCTCTGCAACACCGAACACATACGCCATGGATAGCACATGGCCCATGTGAAGATAGCCGGTTGGACTCGGTGCGAAGCGCGTGATGGGATGGGCCGGACATGCAGACTTCAGGACGTCTCGATCGATGTACCGCCCAACCATGCTATTTTGCCTTAGCAGCGATGACTCTTTGTAGCGCTACCATCAGGGCGGCGGTGCGCAAATCCACCTTAGATTTTTTGGCTGTATCAAAGACCGCTTTAGCAGCTGCTGTCATCTTATCAAAGAGCTTCTTGTGCACTTGTTCCAATGTCCAATGCTCATCATTTTGGTTTTGGTACCACTCGAAGAAGCTGACTGTTACGCCACCGGCATTGGCAAGAATATCTGGCAGCACAAGAATGCCTTTTTTGAAGAGAATTTCATCTGCTTCAGGGGTTGTGGGACCGTTAGCGAGCTCTAGAACGACCTTCGCTTTTATTCTGTCGGCATTGATAGCGGTGATCTGGTTCTCAAGAGCCGCAGGAACCAAGATATCCACAGGAAGCTCTAGCAAGGCCTCGTTAACAGTGGCTTTCCCTGGAAATCCATGCACATGACCCGTATTTTTTTTGTATTCTAGAAGTTTGGCGACGTCAAGCCCCTCAGGGTTGGAGACTCCCCCACTGGAATCGGTCACAGCAACAATGCGATAGCCAGCGTCGCTGCACAGTTTGGCCATATGCTGACCCGCATTACCAAATCCTTGGATGGCGATGGTTGCGCCCTTAGGAAGAGGGAGGTCTTTAGCAACCTGCTGCAAGACATAGAAGCCACCGCGAGCTGTGGCGTCGTCGCGCCCTACGGAACCGCCACGATTCAGGGGCTTACCGGTGATCACACCTGGATGTTCGCCCCCGACAGCCTTGTTGTAAGCATCAAGCATCCATTCCATGATCTCTGCAGTGGTGCCAACGTCAGGAGCAGGAATGTCCTTTTCTGGTCCCACGAAAGAGGCGATGGCGGTCATAAAGCCTTCGGAAACACGCTTCAATTCCGCTTTACTAAGTTTTTTTGGATCGACGATAACGCCGCCCTTACCACCGCCAAAGGGAACATCGAGAACGGCGCATTTCCAGGTCATCCAATTAGCTAGGGCCATCACTTCATCAACATCAACCTGAGGATGAAAACGAATTCCACCCTTTCCAGGCCCGCGATTTGTGTTATGGCGTACACGAAAGCCGTGCAGAGTTTTGCTGGTTCCATCATCCATCTGAACTTGGAACGACACACTCTCAACCGACTCCGGTTTCAGGAGACCAACAAGTACATTCTCCGCAATGCCGAGCTTATCGGCAGCCTTTTTAAGCTGAATTTGAGCGTTTCCAAAAGTACTCATCGCAACTGCCTCCCACAATTTTGTAATCATAGCTGCATTCTAGGGCCTTGTTCACCTTTACGGTCAGAATTTCGGTCGGACGAAAAAGGTCGGATGTCGTGGTTTGTGACGAGGGCATAGCGCCAGCTATGTCCGAGGAGCAAAACGCGACAGACGATCCTTTTGCAGTCGACCGAAAACTGACCGCAAAGGTGAATAAGGCCCATTCTAGCGAGTGTGCCGTTAGGAGGCAAGTAGGATGAGAGCAGAGAAGTTATGCCTTAGGGTTTACAAATACTAACCATATCACTCAACCTTATTTTAATTTCGAACTATATAAAATTATTTTTATTTACATAATCGCTTGTTTCGTGATATCATTATAGTACCTAAAAAACAGGAATATAATCATGCATAAGAGCATCTTGACGCTACTAGCTCTCTGGGCAGCCCATTTTTTTGTAGACTTCCAGATAGGCATCTTCGCCGTCTATAAGACGATGGCAGGTCTGGACTTAGCAAAGGCAGGTATCATTGGGGTGATCGCCGCCTTGATTGGCGAGGGCAGCCAGGCTTTTTTTGGATCGATGAGTGATTCTGGGCATCGCAAGCGCATTATTATTTTTGGATTGGTCTTTGTCTGTGCCAGCAGCTTAATGTCTTATACTGATGACTACCTTGTTTTGTTCCTGCTCTTATTAGCGACATTCTTGGGTTCCGGTGCTTTTCATCCTTCTGCTGCGGGATTGGTTGGAACACTGACACGCACGCGCCGAGGCCTCTTCTTTACGATTTTTGCCTCTGGTGGCGCGTTAGGATTAGCCATTAGTCAGATCTGTTTCTACCATACTTACCAGCATCTGGATGGCAATACTGCCGTCCTCACCATCCCTATGTTGTTATTGATCCCGGCATGCTACTTCCTACCGGGTCAATTGCGCGATAAAAGTGGAGCTACAAAAACTAGCTTTTCTGCCGTTCTAAAACTATTCAAACGGGCTGATCTACGCTGCCTCTATTGGGTATTGGTGTGTAACCAAGGTCTCTATTGGGCCACCATTTTCCTATTGCCAGATGTGCTACATGCCATGGGATGTGAAGACTGGATAAGCTTTGGTGGAGGACACCTCGCTTTCATTATGGGTGGAGCTCTTATGCTAGTCCCGGCGGGACTTCTGGCTGATGCTTATTCATCCAAAACGGTTATCGTTGTCTCGATGGCAGCCAGCTTACTCTTCTTCTTCCTTTGGCTCGGACTCGGAATCACCAGTCCATGGCTGATGTTAATCCTATTAGCTGCACTTGGTGCTGCTTTTAATACCGTAGCTCCGCTAGGTCTCGCTCTAGGACATCGCTTGCTGCCTGGTCAGCCCGGCCTGATTAGCGCCTTCGCCATGGGAATGGTCTGGTGTGTCGCAGAGAGCCTGGCTCCCGCCAGCGGTATTCTTACTAAGCTGTTCCCTCCTGAATATGCTCCAGTTCAGACCCTCATGGTGATGGGCTTGTTAAATGTTGTCGGGTTAGGGATAGCAATTCGCTTGCCCCAGGACCAGCCCGAACCCGAAGCTGTTCTAGCATAAAAATGCTAAACGTTGCCCCTCTTATGATTTCCCACAAAAATATTAAATTAGCTTATAATGGGGTTAATTTAAAGGGGAGGTCTACTATGTTGCAGCGTAGAATTTCCACAATAACATTAAGTTTTATTTTAATTTGTTCTTATCCCACGGCAACGATAGCCCTAGATTGGACGGGTTGGCTGATCGGAGGTAAAAGCGTCGAGACCGTTGGTTTCTGGGATAAAAGCCAGACCAAAGTCTATGAGGGGCCGGACAAAGCCAAAGCTGCCTTGATTGAAAATTTGAGTTCCAACGATGACATCATGAAGGTAGACCTGGATAGTGAAGGGAACGCTGAAGGCCTCACCATCAGCAAGATCTACACCTATTCACCGTCCGACTTCAAGGTCTATGAGAAGAAGGTGCCGGACTACGCTCAGGAACAAGAATTACTGGGTCAATGGATTAACAAACTCGTCAAAGCAGATCCTAATGACCGACGTTTCGTCTCAGCAACGGACAAATTTTTTCGACATTTAGAACCGATAGGCAAGAATCAAGCCTGGCTTGCGGGGTTACAGCGGGAATTGCTGGCAACACGCCTAGGCATAGAACCTGAGGTTTTGGTAGACCACCCCGACTTTGAAGCTTTCGTGAAAGCGAATTACCTCTATAAACACCTGTCCTATCACAACCAAAAAGTCGAAGTAAACTCTGAGGGCATGCCGGAGCTGATGGTCATGGGGGTGATGAAACCGTGGTCTGAGATTAAAGACAATGTGAAGGTTGATTCCAAAGGCAAACTGACTAACTATTTCTATACCTCTGAAGGATTAGTGCCTGGGCAGCCATCCACTGAGGTAGTCCCATTCAAAAAAGTGGATCCTAACCTGTATCATCATCAATATGTTCTTGAAGTGGTCTCTATCGACACTTTTCCTCCGCATAATTGGATCAGGCTGGTCAATCCTGAAGGCGATTTCTATAGCATTGGGTACTGGGGTAATACGCCCATAAGCGATTTGATATCGGCAGCAAAGCACCTTAAACCTGAAGAAGGTCACGCCACCAGTCCTGATTTAATGGAAATAGCAGGCGACCCAGACAAGATCGTTACGACACCCATTAAGATTACGCAGGAGCAGTTCGACGAAACCCTAGCCTATATCAGGGACTACCAGCAAAAACCTGGAAAGTACCAGATTTTGAGTATTGGTGGTGAAAACTGCGCGACGTTTGTGAGAAACCTGACCGATCGCCTTGGCATCAAAGTCCAGAGTAGTTCGTGGTATAGACCATTTAACAACCCATACGATGTGATGGCGTGGCAGAAGACTGTTGATAAATGGCGTAACAACGAAGTGCGTAAACTCTCAGACCCATCAGCAGAAGAGCGTGCTGAAGTAGAGTATGCCTTACCTCCTTGATTCGGGCTTGTGTTACTCCAAAAAAAGCGACACGAGCCGTTCCTTGAGAATAAGTGCAGCATCAGTCATAATCACATGAACATTAACTCTCTAAGACCAGGTTTTGACGATGTTGCGTAAAATAGCTTATTGGCTGGTAGCAGGTAGCTTTGTGTTTACCTTGTTACCCGCGGCAGATTCGACATTAACCATCAATCTTCTGCCACCCGGTATTATCCAAAAGCGTCAGCCTAACTGGATAGCGAAGACGCTAGTGACATACTCTGGGGGACAGCCTAGGAACATTCTATTCTACGCTCCGCTAGCACAAGGCGGTGGGAACGCTCCCATTCAGCTAGTCACCTTTGATGAAGCCGGTACAGTCCGCGAAGAAGTAGATCTCACCGTGGTAGGGGCCAAACATCCATCCGCTGTCGCTTTAGGTACAACCGTTATCCCTCACGGACATGCCGTCACCTACTATCCCAATGGAAGCGTGGCATCTATCGTGGCCTATCACGAAGGTGTTTTGCATGGGGCCTATCAATGCTACTATCAAAGTGGACAGGCGCAGACCAGGGCATCCTACTCAAACGGTCTTTTAGATGGGGAATTCAAAGATTATCATCCTAACGGACTCGTAGTCTCAGAAGGTCGTTACAGCGCTGGAAAGCTTGACGGGCCCTTTACCTGCTATTCCGCCAAGGGACAAAAATCTCTCGCCATGACCTATGTCAATGGGCTACCAAATGGGGAGGCTCTCGAATGGTATGAGTCACAGGGGGTCAAATTGCGCCGTTTCTTCGAGGCCGGCCTGCTGCAGGATAATGGAACTACGCCTGCTTTGACCCTATACGACGAAGAACATCACGTCGTCGAAACCCAAGCTTTTCGCCGAGGACAACCCTGCGGCACACATGTCCGGTATTATGCCAGTGGGCAAGAAAGCTACCATCAACACTATAAGAATGGAGATCGGATAGGTAAGGAATCCTTCTTTGGTGCCGATGGCACATTGCTAGGGCAAGGAGAATACCTTCAAGGCGTTCCTGTTGGCGAGCATTACCGCAAAGATGCTGAGACGGGTGCCACCATCTATTTAGCGCGTTACGACCGTCAAGGACATCTCCTACAGCCTATCGTGGAGTGGTATCCCAACGGCACCAAGATGACGCAATACCGCCTAGCTAACGGAGCATTAACCGGAGAATACTTACAGTACTATCCGGATGGACAGTTAAAACATCGCTATCACTATTCCAAAGGCGAATTTGAGGGTCCACAAGAGGACTTTTACGCTAATGGTAGCCTCAAAAAACGAGCTAGTTACCAACTAGGAATGCGGCATGGCCTTTATGAAGAGTGGAATAGCAGTGGAGTGCTAGTTGCTTCTATACCCTCGCGCAATGGCGCTCGAGATGGAATGGTACAGCTTTGGTTTGGTGATGGCCACCAAAAGAGCCGCGCGAGTTATTCAGAAGGGCTTGAAGAAGGCGAGCGTCGCGAGTGGGATGAAGATGGCACATTAGTCCTGTCTGCCCACTACATCAGTGGCATTCCTGATGGATCTTGGGAGGAGTGGTATCCCTCTGGACAGCTCAAGCGCAAGGCTAGCTTCGTAGAAGGTAAGCCATCGAATAAAGAAGAGCTTTATTACCCCAACGGCCAGCTACAACGCAGTGTTACCTACGTCAATGGCCTCTTGGAGGGGCCTTGGCGCGAGTGGTATCCGGAAGGATCACTTAAAACCGAAGGTCTATACGCAAAAGGGGCTGCCTCGGGACCATGGTTGGAATACTACCCGCTCCTACCTACACAGGAAAAACCTCAGATCTCTCGGCAACTGAGCTATCGCGAGAATGCTTTTGATGGGGATCAATTGACTTTCTATTTTGATGGAACCAAGCAATCCATCATGAGGTACCGCCAGGGCATTTCCCATGGCATTAAAGAACTCTGGGCTCGCGATGGAGAACTCCTCCAACAGACCGACTACGAAAATGGCCTCGTGCAAGGACGCCATTTCGAGAAAAAAGGATCTGGTGAAGTCATCATCGCATCCTATGTCGATAATAGGCTTGAGGGTCCCTATCAGCTATTCTTTCCTCCCAATGAAAAAGGAGAACGCATAAAAGCTCTAGAAGCTAACTACAGTGCGGGTCAGTACGAAGGTGAAGTCCGAGCCTACGACCGTGAAGGCAACAAGGTCGGAAGTACGTTCTATCGTAATGGACTTAAGGATGGCGCAGCGGCCGTTTTTAATCCATCAGGAGCCACTGTTCTTGTGGCCACTTTTGTAGCAGGTCAACGCGAAGGCCCCTCTTTTGAATACTTCCCTTCAGGAGTACTACGGCGTGAGGTTACCTACGCCCTTGATGTCAAAGAAGGGGAAGAAAAGACCTATTACGAAGATGGTAGGCTAGCAGCTATAGCGACATATAGCAAAGGCCAATTGAATGGCCCTAGCCGAACCTGGAATGCTGATGGCATCCTCACCTTTGAAGGAACATATCGCAACGATAAGCGCCATGGCCCCTTCAACAAATACTACGATGATGGCACACCAAAGGTTCAGCAAGTGTTTGTTGACGATGAGTTAAAGCCTGGAAGTAAACAGACTTTTGCGCCGGATGGATCCAAGACCGAAAAAGAGTCTGCGAGCTAACATCATGAATTGCTGGAGCTGTGGGGGCGAACTGACAGATGTCGGAAAGAAGATTTCGTTCAAAGCAACTTGTGATAGCTGTCACGCCTGGCTGCATGTGTGCAAAAACTGTAAACATTACAGCCCCGGCAAACCTAACGACTGTGCTGTTCCTGGCACCGACTTCGTAGCGGATCGTGAAAAGTTTAATCTCTGTGAGGAGTTTTCTGTGCTAGGCACAGGACCTAAGGATACTCCAAAAGCCACTGACATCGAAAAACGTCTCTTTGGCAGCGAAGAAAAACCCAAAGAAAAGGGCTTTGAGGGGCTTTTTAAGGACTAGATAAACACCCCTCAAACAGCGCAAAAACAGCTGACCTAATGGTTGGCCAAGTCGAAGAACTAGGTGCATTGTATTCGTGGTGCGCAGCATTGTGGACTTCAATGAGTTCTACGGAATCATCGCCAGCTTGTTGTGCTGCTCGCACATAGGCACGCCCAAGTTCGGTAGGTACCACTTGGTCCTGTGCACCATAGATCAAGATTTGCGGAATACACAGAGGCAATAACTCGATCGGTGATGTGTCCTGGAAGTGTTCGTTCGTTAAACGTCCAATGATGTCTTCACCACAAATATCGTATGTTTTTTGTCGAAAAGCTCTGAGGTCGGGCACACCACCTAACGAAATGATGCCTTGAAACTGTAGGGGATGAGATAGGAATAGCTCACTCTTGGGCGAAAGTCTGTGACGAGCCCCAAGCCACAGAGCCAAGTGTCCACCCGCTGAATGCCCCATCGCAATGACGCGGTTAAGGTCTAGACAATGGCTATGCGCGATTTTTTTTAGATAATCGGCAGCATGGGCCACATCGAGAAATGTTCCTGGCCAACCGCCGCCTTTTTCGTCGGCGCGTCGATATTCAATGTTCCAAGTGGCAACACCAAGATCTCGCAGGGCATCCGCCAATGCTGCGGTATTTTCAAGACCAGCAAATTTGGATATCCAACACCCTCCATGAATAACAATAGCCACCGGGTGTGGCCCAGGACCACTTGGTAAGCGTAACTCGCCAAACTGCGCAGCCTCATTGCCGTAGAACAGACGGTGGTCCGCAGGCTTGCTAGGAAGGGCCGATACCTCTTGTGGGGTTAGAAAGCCCGCAATGCATGGGGATATGGACAAGATGGATACCATGGACAGAATGGACATTATGGACAAAATGGACCTCATGGACAGCAATGGACATTAATGGACAGAGTGGACATTATGGACCTCATGGACATTAATGGACAGAGTGGACTCGGAATTAGTCCACTAACGTCCATGGTGTCCATTACTGTCCATGAGGTCCATTTTGTCCGTTACTGTCCATTTTTGCGAACGGTCGATCTGGTTCTATAGAGACGCTCTGTGAAACCACCTTCCTTTTCAAAAGCCTCTGCCTGAGCAGCAAGCTGCTTTTTCAAAAGCATACATGCTCTAGAAATCAGCACTAATGTGCCGTTGGCAGCGACTTCCCCTACATCACAATGGTCTCTTTGGCTGACTAACTTAACCCAAAGTGCAAACTGATCTACAGTTTGCAGACGTTGGCTGATCAATTCCTTACGCCGAGGATCGGCATAGTCCCATAAATGCAGTTCACGTTGCCGTAAGAAGTCCTCATAGTCTAGTCGCAGCTCTTCAAGACTTGCTCGACCCACATTGGTAAGTTTTAACTCAGTCTTTTTGGAAGTTCCTGAAGCCTGGCTGCCTTCAGCAATATTTTGAACTCCGGAACGAGCCGCCTGGACCATCTGATCGTGCGTGCGGCTTCGTCGATCGATAAACCTATCGCAAAATCGAACGGTAATATCGAAGACTAAGCGTGCAAGCTGAAAGCTCTTTAAATTACGGTAACCACCATGTGAAGGGATTAATGACGCCATTGTCTGCTCCTAGTCAAAATGGACCTCATGGACAATAATGGACACCATGGACATTAGTGGACAAATTGGACTCGGAGTTAGTCCACTAACGTCCATGGTGTCCATTATTGTCCATGAGGTCCATTTTTTTGCTGATAGACACGCTCTACAATACCTGCAGGGACAAAGTTCTCGAGGTGTTTGCCTGAAGCGGCTATTTCGCGGATGAGCGTCGCACTAAGATGCGCCAAGTGATCGCTAGCTACCAAAAACAAAGTCTCAGCACCACCCATCTGCCGGTTTGCTATGGCCATGCGAAATTCGTTATCGCAATCAGATGCCGCGCGAAGTCCCCTGACAATACAGCATATGCTATGGTCTTTTACGAAATCGGCCACTAGGCCATCCACAACAACAATTTCTACGTTAGAAAGCTGTTTAGTGACTTCGCGAAGCAATTCTATACGCTCCTCCACAGTAAACAAGGCTGGTCCCTTGCCTGTATTGGTCGCCACACCGACATAGAGCGTCCCTACCATCTTGGCAGCACGTTCAATAATGTCCAGATGTCCCAACGTCGGTGGATCAAACGTTCCAGGATAGAGTGCGGTCTTCATGAAGAAACCTCATATACGTAATGCCGAAGTTGACTCCGCCCATAATTTCGACAGCTTTTTAATTGTAGCCTTTCTAAGACAACCTCCGGCTCCTTGGCCTTGGTCGCCTCCTCCAAAAAAAAGTCTCCACCCGGTAATAATAGCAGGCCTTTGTCGATCTCCAGAATCAGTTTATCCCGTCCTTGAATTGCATCGTAGGGGGCATCAGCATAGATCATGCCAAAGCGCTTGCCAATGCGGGAAAGGCTTTTAAAGACATCCCCGGATAGCACCATAGCCTGTTGCTGGACTCCCAGGGCCTCGATATTCTTTTTGATGGCCCTTAAAGCATGCGCATCATTCTCTACCATAGTGACAGAACGGGCGCCTCGGCTCAGAGCCTCCAGACCCATGGCTCCACTGCCTGCATAGAGATCCAAGACATCGACACCTTCGACAGAACCTTGACAAATGTTAAAAACGGCCTCTCGTACGATCCCTGATGTCGGGCGTGTAGCTGGCCCTTTGGGAGCCTCAAGAGCACGATGGCGAAATTGTCCGGCGATAATACGCATAATTATTGAAACGCGATGGGGATTCCGTAAGGACTGAGAAGGCGTCTAGCAGCCGCTAGAGCCGCATGGTTTCCTTCTCCTAGATAGTTTTCATATAGATCGTAGGCTTGCTGAATGGCCCATTGCCGCTCCAGATCTGCTGTGGCCACCTGCTGACCTTCGCGAAACACGACACGTTGCTTGATGTCTAAAAAGCGATCGTAGTAGCGTCCTTGCAGAAATAGGTAAAAGTCCTCTAGGCGACTGCAGTAGCCATATAGAACATATCCTGTATCGCGATAAAGGTTAGGCAACCGCTGCTGTGGAGGATACAATGAAACCACACCGTTGTCATGAAGGGTAACGATATTGGTGACAATATCTTTACCAATAGGGTGCTCCACCGAACTCATTAACTCCCTCAAGGCATGGCCTACCTGATGATGTGATGGGCTGTATGCTAACCTTCCACGATTCAGGGAAGAGAGCAGATCCAATAGAGCCAGGTTGTTGCCTTTGCCGACTGCTAAACTAAATAGAGCGACTTTACCCTGGTTTTTTTGGGTCCAAAGGGAAATATTGTGTCGCTGCCTATCTTTGCTTAGGTATGTTTCACCATCAGATAACAGAATAGCGGTATTCAGTTCCTGCGGGCCCACAGCGCTGGGAACGATGTTGACCAAAGAAGCATAGAGATCGGTTGAGGCAAAAAAACCTCCATGCGGCTGGTTCGCCAGGAAAGCCTTTGCAGCGGCTATATTCGCTTGATTGACGGGAACATTTTGAGGTGCAAAGGAAACGACATGGTCATCAAACACCAATAGGTTAAAGGTATCGCCCTCTCTCAATAGGTCAAGCACCTCTATGACGGCCATCTTAGTCGCCACATAGCGCTCTTTGTCGATAGAGTGAGACCGGTCGATCAGAAAGGATATGTTATGTTTGATGGTCTTGAAAACGACATTCGATTTCGGGGTCAAGGCTAGCCGAAAGATATAGCCCCCTCCATGACTTCTCGGGGCATATTCAATGCTTAGAGAAAAGTCACTACTGCTAGCGATGTGACCGGGAGAACCAGGTCCATTCAAAGCATGACTTCCGGCACCTTCGCGTGTTGACTGAGAACCCAAATTGGCCTGAGACATGCCCTCTGCGATTTGGCCTTCATACGCTTGATGTTCTTTGTCAGCTCGGTCCTTAAGGGCCTGCTCAAAGGAATCCGGAGCGTGAGTTCCCTCCAAGCTGGCAAAAGCAGCGTGGTCGGGGTCTATCAGCCCGTCTTGACGAACACCAGAACGATTTTCCAGGGCATTGCCATACTGTGAGGCTTGTTCATTGCGCCCTCCGCGTGCCGCATGAATATCAAAGCTGCCATTGACAAGGATTTCAACATCACCGAGTAAAGCCTCGGTCGCTTGCAAGAGGTCAAGTGTCGATAGCTTATCGCTGGGAACTACGATGTCGATTGCAGGAGGAACATCCAAAAGATCTGTTTTGCTAAGATCAGCGGTGACATCCCACTGCTTAGGCATCGAAACGTCAATGGAAATGGGTTGCCATTCGGTTGGCAGGCTTGCCAGATCGGGCAGCACGAATTCACTTCCTTGCAAAGCCAGAGAAGTTCCTACGGCTTCGCCTCCAGAGGCTTCGGTAATCACGCGATTGAATACATGGGCTAACTGCGCATTTTTCTTGGCTATGTCATCATCGGTCTGCACCGCTGTGGCAATTCTTTTGTCTTCAAACTTGAGCGGGGTGTTGTTGCTCGATAAGGCTAATGACATCTCATGAAATGATAGAAAAAGAGCGACATGTAACAAAATGGCAGAGACTAATACAACAGGAAGCAACCAGCTCTTGGCCGGAGGCTGCAAGGGTACATGATTTGAGGGCTCGTTCGGGATCATCTGACCTCATGGATTTCTGACGAGAGCAATTTCTTCGAGGCCCAATTGTGCTTGATGTACTAGATAATTGGAAACGGCAAAATTGCCCTGTAAAAGAGTGTTATATAAAGCCTCGGCAACTTGCAGCTTGCTTCTTTGATCCTGAACACGGTGACGGCTGGCAGCCTGATTAGCTTCTAGTACGGCAATGCGCGCATCGAACAACATCAGATAAGCCTGATAGATCTGGTCCTTATCAACACGGGTCTGACGAGCCGCATGATAATCTCGTGAGACAATATCGTCCTGGCTGACGATTTGGCGTTTGGCCAGCTTAAGCTGTGTGAGTAGAGCTTCATCTTCCGAAGGGCCTGCTGCTACTGCGGCAGCTATATTGGCACGTTCCCAGGCAGCTTCTAGGTGTACGGGTTCATGAGCGAGTGAACGACGAGCCTGAAGACCTTGCAGGGTACTTAACACCATGACAACTTCAGGATTGTCAGATCGTCTTTTATTCACAGGTAGACTGTAGAAACGAAGGCGTGCCATTTGCAGCTGTGTGGCGTCGCGGATGTGAGAATCATTATCCGATGCGCTGGAGACAATCTCTTCATACGTTTTGAGGGCCTTTTTAGCCTCGCCAGCTTCTTCATAACGTTGAGCGAGCTCCAAGCGCAACTGGGCTAGCTGAGCACGCATTTCCCGTGTTTCGGGCCATGGCCTATTGATCAGTTGCTCGAGAAGACTACGGCGATTATCATTCCTGCCTAGCCAACCATACAAACGGCTCAGCATCACTAAATCCTGTAGATTGCCCTCTCGCCCGGAAATGCTTTGCTTATCAAAAACATTATTCTTGTCTGCGATCACCTCAAGCGCTTCAGCAGCTCGCATGGCGAGGGTACGACGCTGTGAAGGCGGCAATGCCTCAATGTAACCTTCATGGCCATTTTGACGCACTTGGGTATAGTAGAAGCGTGCAAGCCATCGAAGGTTGTCTGGCTTTACCACAGTCATCTTTCGGTTGACGACAGCATACAGATGATCTGCAGCTCGGGATGTATTGCCCCCTTGGGTATCCACAGGTTCACCTGCAGTACGTGCTAACTGCAGATATGCGCCAAAAAGATTGAGACGAATGACATCTTGATCGGGAAGTTCGGGTCGAAGGGCGAGGGCGCTTTCAGCGTGCGATATAAATGGCTGTAGGGCCCCGCCGGTGTCAAAATAACAATAGGCTAAGATAAGGTGCGCCTGATAGGCCTCTTTATCTCTTGGATAGTTCTCTAGGAACTCTTTGGCGGCGACCATCGCCGCATGAAAGTTTTTCTGTGCATACTCTGATTTAGCCAGGTGGAGGAGGTAGGTGGGTCTCTCTTCTTCTGTGAAATATTTACCTTCTTCCAATGCCTGCTTCAGTTCATGCGAAAGACGCTGCTGAACTAAATTGCGCTCTTCAACCGTTAAGGAGTTATCTTGGAGCTGCCTAGCGGTCATCTGTATCTTCAGCTTCGCCACTACAGGTAACATAGCGCTGTCCGGAAAGTCGACCACGAAATTGCAGGCAACGTCACGGCAGGCTCTCCAACGCTGCAACTCATTGAGAAGCCCAAGACGCTCAAAAGCGGCTTTTTCTAAGTCATCCTGAAATGTCAGCTTGTCTTGAGCGCGTTCTAGGATCGATAAAGCCTCCAAGGAATGTCCCTTAGCGCGAAGGAGAGTCGCCTGCGACAACATCAAACGCGGAAGTAACACATCTGAGGAAAAGTTATCTTCTAACTGTGAAAGCCATCCCTGGGCAACCTCGGGCTGGTTGAGTTTTTGGGCACTGAGGATCAACGTCACTAAGACAAGCTTTTCGTTGGAGGATGCTGTAGTGGCAGTTCCTTGTACATCTAGCAAAGGTTTGAGGATATCTATGGCTTCTTGGTAATTCTCAAGGGCAAAAGCTGCACGCCCCATAAAATAATCCAATAAGGGTTTCTGCTGCACATCGACGGTATCCAAAAACTGTGGGCGTTTCTGCAATAGCTCAGCATACTGCTTAGACTGAAAAAGCAGAAATACCTGACTAAAGGCGCCACCTTCGGTATTGTGTCCTTTTAGGCCAGCGAGGGTCTGAACGGCGGCATTGGGATCGTAGTTGATCTGTAGCTGTGCGGCTCGCATTAACAGAGCGTCGTGATTGACCGAATCTTCGTTAGCAAGGGCTAGAAGGAGAAAAACACTCTCCTTATACCGTCCTGTTTTGGCTAAAATACTGGCGGCGCCATGCTTCGCCTGAACGGCTAGGCGTGTATCAAATAGCTTTTGATAGTTGCTTAGGGCCTTTTCTTCATAATCGGGGACCTCAGGAGAATGAACTAGGCCCTCGGCATAGTAATAGATGCGGAGAACCTCGAGATCGCTTAGGTCAACACGTCCATTAGGAGGTAAATGCCCTGCCAAGACGGCCAGGAGACGCTCATATTGATTTGTGTGATACAGAGTATCTATTCGCCTATCGAGAATGTCACTCAGCAACTCTGGAGTCGTCACCTGATCGTAATACCGCCCAGCCTCAACATAATGTTTGTGATGCCATTCGTTATCGCCCGCGATGGCCATTAAGCGATCTTTGAAGCGACTCTGAGGGTATTCTTGGAAAAACTGACGCATCTGCTGCTTAGCCAGATCGTGTTCTTCGCCACGCCATAATTCGATGATACGACGTACAAATAAGCCTTCTTCCTCACTGGTGGGGGGAGTCCCTTGCCGAGGGAGTGTCGCCGAAATACAAAGAATCAGGATGCCCGTTAGCACAGAAAACAGGCTGATTAAGGAGCGATAAGAATAACGCATTGGCACCGCCCACAGACTAATGGATGAATTTTGGATTATTCATTATAGCGACAAGACAATATTTAGGGTATAACAACGGTTCGTCCGATTTTCAGAAGTAACACGGATGCACACGGATCTAGGAGGATCGGATGGTTGGGTGTGGCTTATCCAGCGCGAAGATTTAGGAAAATGCAATTTAATTCATCCTAAAACTACATTCAAAAAGCATTTTTCCTATCCTCCTAAATCTGTGTGCATCCATGGGCCTTGTTCGACTTTTCGCGCAGTTTTCGGTCGGCTGCGAGGCGCCCATCTGCAGCATTCGCCTCCTCGGCAATAGCTAGCGCTATTCCCTCGTCGTCGACTGCTGCATCTGGGACCTCTCGCCTGACCGAAATTCTGCCCGGAAAGCCGAACAAGGCCCATCCATGTTGATCCTAAAAACTACGCAAACCATATCTACCATCCGATCCTCCTAAATCCTCCTAGATCCGTGTGCATCCGTGTTAATCCTAATTCCTCCTAGATCCGTGTGCATCCGTGTTAATCCTAATTCCTCCTAGATCCGTGTGCATCCGTGTTAATCCATTCCTAATCCTCTCCTTCTCCTGCTCCTCTTTCTCCTTGCTTATTGTAGATTTGAATGCCCAAAATACGCCACTGACCCGCTTGAAAGATCATATCGAAAACCACTAAATTTTCCTTGTGGTCAGCTGAACTCGTATTAACATTCACCGTCGCCGTAGTATCATAAAAATCTGGCTTCTCGATGTCATAGTCTAGATTGCGGTCCAATGACGGAAAACGTTGAACAAACACCTGGAAGTCGCGCCAATTCGTGGCTTGTCGAAACTCCGTGGAAGTATAACCGTAGTAGGCCTGACTAATACTCGCTTTATGAAGAGCTGTGAAAAAGAGATTGAGTACCTGTTTCACCTGCTTTGCCGAATCAGCCTGCTGACCGGCATCGGAAGTAGAAGTGGCAGCGGCGCCTTGAACAGTTGCTGTCAATAACGCCACTGACAAAAATAGAGCGCTCACAAAGGATACCCTCACAAGACTCTCCTTTACAAAAGTGTTTTATGGAAGGAATGCCCTGGCAGAAATTGGCTAGAACCTAGATGCGAAACGTCAACCAATTGAAAAGCTAAGATAAACACATAAGCTATTCAATTCGAAATTCTTGTACTTTCTCGCGTCCATTCGAGCTTCTTGCAATCAAGCGATAGTTACCCTTTGGCCATCCATGAGCAGGTGGGGCAAAGATGAACGAGAGCACCGTATCACCAGACTGTTCCAGACGCGTTTCAACTGGAGGAACACGCGTCTTACTATCGATATGCTCCATGATTAACTCTGCCTTAGCACCTGTAGCAGCATTTCGTACAAACAAGTCTACATGCAAATCCCCTGTACCGCTAGTGAAGCGGCCAGAGGGACTTCTGACACGTCCCTCCGAGTCTACAGTCGAGCCAATGAGTAACTGGGAGAGCTCCATATTGGAGCCCTTCCCGTTAGATGTTGTCTGGTTACTGCTCTTATCGTTAAGGGCCACCGTCCCCTTGCTATAAGACCGACCCGATGGCTCGTTTCGGGCACTAGTGGTGCCTCCCTCAGGAAGCAATTGGATACTTAGTACTCTCCACTTTCCATCCTCTTGGACAAGGTCAAACTCTGCGCGGCTAGCCTGACCATTGGTCGAAGTGAGCAACCCCTGAAAGGTGCCTACATCGTTCTTAAAAGATAGGTTGGTGAAGTTAGCGACCTGGTTATCAGCTAGCACAGAGTGCGAGCGAATAAACTTTTCAAAGGCCGATGGAGAGGTTGAGCGCTGAAACTCTCTAGATGTAAAGGCATAGTAAGCCTTGGAAACATCTCCGGACCTTAATGCTGTCAGCTGTGCTTCGATGGTATTCACCAAATCAGCGGTGTTAAAAGCAGGCGCATTACCACTGGTAGCAGACTTCGAAAGAATCTGCATACTCCAGACCTTCCAAGCATTCTTTCCACCACGGATGAGTTGATACTCAACGGGTGTGGTACCATTGGAAGATGTCAACATAGCCACTACTGTAGCAGTGTCACTATTGACAGTAGGAGTCTCAAAGGCGACCGTTTTATGCTCCGTGAGCGCTGGATAGGCCTTAATGAATTCACGGAAAGCATCCAGTGATGTCGCTGACTGGAATTCTTTAGCGCCATATTCATAGTAAGCACGTGTGTAGTCTCCGGCTCTCAGATAGGCCAACAAGGCTTCGATTGGCGTCGTGATGTCATCCAGTTCAGAAGCCGAGGCTTCGCGAGACATCGCTTCGGTAGGCAGATTCAAGCGTAGGCTCCAAATCTTCCACTTTCCATCTTCCTTGCTAAGCTTGTACTCTACTGACGTACTGCCTTCAGGGCCATTTAGGATAGCCTCGATAGTGCCTTGCTTACCATCAACGCTGCCGTCGCTAAAAGTTGCCGAATGGTGTCTGGTGAGAATGGGATAGTTCTGAACAAACTCACGGAAGGATTTCAGCGGTGTTGTTTCTTGAAAGTCTTTAGAGACATACCCAAAGTAGGCTTTGGCAATATCGTTACTGCGAAAAGCTGCTAATTGGGCCTCTACGGGCTCGACAAGTTCACTGACCCTGGCGGTTTCAACACCCGAAGAAACAGCGCCTGTAGGCACCAAACGCATGCTGAGAACTTTCCAACGATCGCCTTCCTTAACAAACTTATATTCGATCGGCGTTACGCCACCGTCCCTGGAAATCAGGGTACCATGTAGCGTACCTACGCTGTTTTCAATGGTTCTTTCGTTAAAATTTGCCGATTCGTTGTTAACTAAGGCCGGATGAGACTTTACGAATTCCGTGAATGCCTCTAGAGAAGTAGCCGCCTTGAAATCTTTGGCGGTGTACTCATAGTAAGCCCTCGAAAAATCTCGCGCACGGATAGCACCTAGCTGGCCTTCCGCCGTCTTCAAAAGGTCTTGCGTAAAGTAAATAGCTAGACAAACCGCGATGGCAGCCAAGATAGCCAATGAAATGACGACTTTTAGCCAGCTCGGTACGTTTTTTTTGTCCTGTAAGTGGATGGTATCTTCCTTCCCCATAAGTTACTCTTCCCCTGTTTGCTTGGCGTCTACCTTAGCTCGAGAGCCGTTTTGGCCGTTTGTAACGCGACGACATCGTCTAAAATCTTTTATAGAGTTGGCCCAACAATGTATCGAGGCGTCAAAAAAATCAAATATATTTTTTCCTAGATCCTAAAAACGGCAGTTAGACCAACATCTAGTGGAATTTCTTCGTTGGATCGCATGCTGGACTTCGCACATTTTTTGGACACAGCTTTTTCTTGAAAGCAGCACGTATCCGAAATAGCGTCTATCCGAATGAACGTAAGGATTTAAAGGTTAGATAAATAACACGCGTTAAGCTGTACGCATCGACCTAAGCCCTCACAATCGTGCCTCGGCGCGCAGCGCTTTGGAGTGCGTGTCGCTCGCGACCGCTTTGGATTTGGGTGACCTCATTTCCCGCGAAAATTGTAACTAGGTCTGTCGTAATTCACTAAAAAAAAGCCTGTTGCGCACATTTTATGCTGGATTTTTTCATTTTTCATCGTTACAATTGTAACGATTTAAGGAAGGAAATAGTGTATGCCATGCAGAGTCAACCATATAAACAAGACTACCGGCGTTACCTACGTATACGAATACACCTCATTCTGGGATAAAGAGAA
Organism: uncultured Chlamydiae bacterium; assembly: GCA_963713615.1. Classification (GTDB taxonomy): domain Bacteria; phylum Chlamydiota; class Chlamydiia; order Chlamydiales; family JAJFMA01; genus CAMFKD01. The sequence goes on along the minus strand of CAVQMM010000001.1, from coordinate 3,208,051 downwards.
AAAACAGTCTCGTAATAAGCAAGTGTGTGTGGGTAAGCTCGATCCAGTCACCGGAGAGTTCATTCCCTCCAAGCGTCTTAAACCTGAACAGGCAGTCATTCGAGATCCCGCGGTCACTGCATCTGCTGAAGTTGTGGGACCTTCGATCGTGCTCGATGCTATTACCGAGCAGTTAGGCCTGAAACAGTTGTTGAGGTCTTGCTTCCCTCAGGAGTACCAACAGATTCAGGCAATGGCCTATTATCTTGCCATTCAAGGAGGGCCTCTGAGCTATTGCGGGACATGGTGCAAGAACCATGTGCCTTCCGTTGAGTGCTTAACCAGCCAGAGGATTAGCGAAATCCTTGGCGCCATTAGCATCGATAAGAAGCAAACCTTTTTCACCAAGTGGATGAATAAAGTGTTAGAGGATGATTATCTCTGTTACGACATCACTTCTATTTCCTCATATTCTGAGCTCAATGAATACATCAAATACGGCCACAACCGCGACCTGGATAAGTTACCACAGCTGAATCTTGCCATACTCTTCGGCCAGAAGGGACGTTTGCCAGTGTATTTCGAACGGACTCCGGGCAACATCACCGATGTGACTACATTACACAACCTCTTGAAGACCTTCAAAGCTCTGGAGATAAAGAAACTTCACTACGTGATGGACAAAGGGTTCTACAGCAAAAAAAATGTTGATCACCTGCTTGCTGCCAGGGACAGATTTACTCTATCAATCCCTCTGAAGAACAAGTGGGTACAACTCGCTATAAATGACATTTATGGGGTGATCCATGGGCCTGAGGGATACCAAAAGCTTGATAATGAGATCCTATATGTTCACTCTCGTCTGTACCCATGGGGGGATGACAAGCGTCGCTGCTATCTACACCTCTACTACAATGCTCATGCACGAGCCACCGCCGTCGATCAGTTTACTGAAGAATTGGTTGGGTATAAGAAGGAACTGGAATCAGGAGATTTGATTAACGCGCATCAAGATGCGTACGACGCATTTTTTGTGATAAAGACCACCCGCAAGCGAGGCATACGAGTCTCGTACAATGATCAAGCTGTGAGTCAGTACATCAACCGCTATGCTGGATTCCAAGCGCTGTTGACCAATAGTATTAAGGATCCGGTGGAGTCCTTGCAAATCTACCGAGACAAAGATGTGGTAGAAAAGTGCTTTGATGACCTGAAAAATCAGTTGGATATGAAACGCTTACGCATGCATAGTTCAGCAACTGTTGATGGCAGGCTTTTTGTGCAATTCATTGCCCTTATTTACATGAGCGCTCTGCGCAAAGAAATGAGACAGTCTGGTCTTATTAAACGATACACGGTTCGGGAGCTTCTACAAGAAATGGATACACTGACTAAAATAAAGTATTCTGGTAAGTACGGCCATATCCTCACCGAGGTTACAAAACCACAGAGGGAAATTTTACAGGGTCTAAAAATTGCGTTGCCGGGCCAGACCTAGTTACAATTTTCACGGGAAATGAGGGGGTGAGCTAGGCATTGCAAGAAACGTAACCTTTCGCTCTAGGGGTAACTGTTGGGGGGGGCAGCCTCCGTAGAACGGTGTGCGATTCAATAGGCTCGCCCAAATCCAAAGCGGTCGCGAGCGACACGCACTCCAAAGCGCTGCGCGCCAAGATACGATTGTGAGTCAAGTAAAAGATGTGTGTAACACTATGCATTCCCTGACTGCGCCAAACAGGAGGGAAGCTCTAGATCGCTGAGGGTGGAGCAACCGAAGGGTCATTTCCACGTCCATAAGCACCATAATAGTTGATGAGGCTCTCAGCTTGTTTGAAGTTAGAACGTTTGAGCTCTTCATAAGCCCGCAATCCCTTCGCATTTAATCCCTGCTGAAAATAGAGAGTTCCCAAGCGATAAAGGGTGTCACGGTCATCGGGCCGCAGCTTCAAAATGATCTCGTACTCCCTAATTTCTTCTTGTGGCATCTGCAGGTCTCTATAGCTGTAAGCTAACTGTGCGTGAATCCAGGGATCATCAGGGGCATAGTCATTGAGGATCTTGAATTCCTCAATCGCTCTCTCGGCAGCATCTCGAAATTTTTGGTCGAGCTCTTCGGCGAGTTGTCCCGCCAAAGCCCAGCGGTCTTCATCGAAACCTTCGGCTTTGCGATGATCTACATAGAGACCTGACAACATGACGTAGGCATTAGCCAAAGCGGTGTGAACCTCTAGGTTGGTGGGCTCGCACTTAACAGCCTGAATATGTTCTTCTACGGCATTGAGCAGTAGGAGCTCTCGCATGCGAAGAACATCTTCCCAATGCCACCAAAAGCTAAAACGTTCGATTGAGGGGGCTAAAAATAAAAGACCCTTTGGGGGAGTATAGTAGGTATGTTCTCGACTCTGAAGAGCAGAGGCACATCGACTGCAAGCATTAGCCAAAGCGAGATGATGTTCAGGAATACCCTCTTGATAACCCACCAGGCTCTTGCTAGCCGCCAGAAAACGATCGCGAAGGCCAATAAACTGTACGGGTTTTTTAGCCTGAAGGTATACGCGAAGAATGAAATAGGAGAAAATGGTTAGAAAGATGACCGCTAAGCTAAATGCTAGTGTAGACGAATGCATCAGCCAACGCATGTAAAAGACAAAGAAAACGATTTCTAGGGTGGCTAGGGCCAGAAAGACCAAATTGAAAACGACATAAGCCCGTACGATACGCTGGAAAGGAGGCAAGAGAGCCTCTACGGCCTTTTGCATCTGACTATTAAAAACATCTCTATCAAAAAGAAGACAAGACTCTCCTTTTGCTGATGACATACTCATTTGACTCTAGTAGGTTTGTATTATGGGAAAACGTTTACCATAACCACGTATAAATGAGAAGGTCATAAAATTGTCCCTCCCTTCCCCATGCACGTTTAGCTAAACGCACATGGAAACGGGCATGAGATGAAGGGAGGGTGGGAGTTACGCTTCAGCCGGGGCATTCGCTAGGCGTACACCGGTACGGAGCTCCTCTTGGTAAAAAACCAATAAGCCGGCAAAGACAACCGAAGCTGAAACGAAAAAGACAAGGGTTACCGTTTCGCCAAGCACTAACCAACCAAAAAAGGCAGCAATCAAAGGTGTCATAAAGCCTGCGAAAGACAGGAATGTAGCTGTAAATCGGCGCAACAGAATTCCGTACAAATTATAAGCCAAGATGTTTGAGATGAGCACCAGTAACAGAGTGGATTCTGTGAAAGGCATCCATTCAGATACCGGTACGGGGTCCCAGGATTCCACAAAACCGGAATGGATAAGGCTGAGAATCCCCCCAAACAGCATGCTGATGCCATTGCATGATAAAGGATGGTAGCCATCCTCATTGATCAACTGACGCATGAGTATCCATCCATATGAGCTGGCAATAGCAGCAATGATGACAGCAATCTCAGGCAAGCTAAAGACACCTGCATAAACCATGGTAGCTTCGGTCTCGCTCATCTGAAAAAGAATGGGCCCAAAGCCTACAAGACCAATGACAAGACCAAGCCATTTCCGAGATGAGAGCCGTTCATTAAAAATAAGAAAGGAAAAAAAAGCTGCCATGAATGGCGAAAGACTATAGATAAAACAGGTTTTGAAGGAAGTAAGGTACTTCAGCCCCCAAAATTCCATAGCATTAGTGAGGTAGATGTTAAAAAAAGCGAGACCAGCGAGACGCCAAATGTGTTTTCTTTTGATCTGTAGCGTCTGTGGCGATGTTAAAGCTAGGTAACCGATCATCAAGACCCCTGCTATGACCATTCGAAAGCCCACAAAAAAGAAGGGTTGTGTAAAGTCCAATCCCCACTTTGCAATGGTAAAAACGCTGGCAAACAATGTGTATAGCAATACAACTAATGGCATTCGAAGAGGTCCTTTAAGTTCGCAAAGCCCTTGATATCAAATAATTGATAACACATTAGAGAATATAAGTGAAGTCAATTTGTGTGGGCGCCAATTAGAAATTGCCGCTTTTCGACAATATTTGATACTGGAGAAGTTAATTAGAGATATCAGGTTGTGTCAGCGCAAAGCTGTCCCGATTCTTCAACGAAATACAATTTATTGTTGTTAAAAATTAGACTAATCCCCTAGCTTTTCACAAAAAAGTTTAAGGGGCTTATCAATCATGCGTTCTCTCTACTTGCTGCTTCAAACCCTGCTGGGGCTGGTGATTTCCCTTTCTGCCTTCGCAAATGATGAGCTTCCTTCTCAAATGCGTTTAGGAGCTGAATATGCACCTTTGGCATCTGCCTATGATTGTGTAAACCTTATCTCAGGCGATTTCTTCCTGACCGACTCTTCCTTAGTTGTGGATGGTCCGGCCCCTCTTCGCTGCTCTCGATTTTATGATAGCGGTCTTAGATATTTTAGTACTCGCGGATATGGGTTTGGAATCGATCTTCCTTTGAGATTAGGAATGTATACAGGCCTTCCGACTATCGCGAACGTGATCTCGCATGGGTAGTGGAAGAGCGCGAAGCCTCCGTGGTCACCTATGAAGGTGTTCTTAAAAATGGTGGTGTCATCGATGGCAAGGTCGGTCCAAAGATCTTTCAACACGGCTATAGCAATTACTTCGAGGGCATGACAGGTGCCGACAGCATCAAAAATCGTGCCTTCGCATGCCCCTGAAATGTCCTTTCATTACCATTATAAGCGTGATAGTAGAGACGGTCTATGGCGTAAGCTCTATAGGATTGATAAACCCAAGCATCGCTATCTCGATATCGATTATGACCCAACAAATGGGAAAGTTACGGCTTTAAGAGCTCCTTTGGGCAAAGATACCACACCCATCACACTGGCCTCATTTATCTATCATCAAGATGCCACAGAGGTTTTTGATGCCCTGCAACACCGAACCATCCATCGCATCAACAATCAAAAAAGAGTAACGGCAATTGAGCAGTACACTGGCACCGGTGGTCAGACAGCTCTCTACGCTAGCCAACAGTTTGTATGGGGAGAAAATGGAGCAGAAACAGGCCACTTGATGGCTAAGGGGCTTGCCACACCCCAGAATACCTTTGTCAACTACACGATGGCCACCTATGACAATCGTGGTAACATTGTCAAAGAGGAGCTTTTTGGCAATTTTACTGGCAAAGATCCAGACTACTTTACAAGAAATGGAGACTTACGACCCGTCCACGAACTGAAAATCGAAGCTTTATATAATAGACGACCACGCCAGAATCCTCCCCCTCTACCAACCCCACAGACTAGGCCGGTGGAATGTTATACAACAGAATATGCCTACTCAACAGATGGATTTAATCTACCCCTCGAAGAGCATCATCCCGATGGCAAGCACATTTCTTACCGCTACCGCCCCAAGACAAATCTGTTAATTGCCAAGCTCACAATGGGCCATCATGGCCGTCATACTCGCGAGTTTCACGAATATGACAGTCATGGCTTTCTCACTAAAACGCTCATTGATGACGGCAGCGGACTGGCCAGTCATGACTATACCAATGTGACAGGGCGTAAGGTTACCTATTACATCCTGAGCGATGGCCCTTGCGATAGAGCCCCCAGTATCGGTTTTCCAATCGAGATAGCCGAACATTACTATAATCCTGCAACCAACATCGAGCTTACCTTAAGCGATGTGTTCAATACCTATTCTAAGCAGGGATACCTCATCAAGCAGGATCATTATGATGCAAATGGGGTCCATCGCTATACCCTGGAATGGGAATATGATCTCAAGGGCAACGTGATTCAGGAAAAGAATGCGCTAGGTCACATCATCACGCGCACCTTTGATGAAAATAACAATAAAATCGATGAACAGCTGCATGGAAGTGGCTACATCACACATTTTACCTATGACTTCTCTAACCGTTTGGTCCAGACCGAAGAAAAGCATGAGAATGGTCCCACCCTGGTGACCAAGTATAGCTATGATCTTCTTGGCAACAAGATCGCAATGGTCGATCCCTACGGCCACACGACGACCTATACCTATGACGAATTCGGTCGACAAACCAGCATCAAGCACCCTCCCTGCCTTAACAAAGAGGGTAACGTATTCACAGCGGAGACAAAAAAGGAATACAATCTTCTTGGACAGGTCGTTGCGGAAACTGACCCGATGAACTTTACGACCCGCACCACCTATACCCTGAGAGGCCAACCCACCTTTGTGCTTTATCCTGATGGCAGCCAAGAGCGATTTGAATACAATCTCAATGGAACCCTAGCTACCAAATGGGACAAATCCGGGCTCTGCACGCTCTACCAATACGATGACCAACGGCGCCTGATCGCTACCGACAGCTATGACAATGCTGACAATCACCTTCAAAGCACACGCAACATCTATCGAAGAGGAAACCTCATCCAATCTATCGACGCCATGGGCTATACCACAAGCTATGCGTATGATGCAGCCGGTCGCAAGATTGAAGAAACTAAGCAAGACTCTACCGGACTGAGTAAGACCTGCTATGAGTATGATGCTTTGGGCAGACTCAGAGTCACCCAGCACTGGATCAATGAGATAGAATATACCTGTCAGATTGAGGAATTTGATAATCTCAACCGTGTCGTAGAAACCCGCCTCGAAGACCAAAACCAGAAGATCCTAAGCAAAGAACGCTATGCATACGATATTCTCGGCAATAAGACCCACACGTATGTACATGAAGACGAAAACAACCATTCTGTTACAGAAACGCGTTATGACTCTCAGAGTAGGCCAATCCTTCACATTGACGCCCTAGGGCATGCAACGTCCATCCATTACGCGTATATCCGCAACGCCAATGGACAAGTGCTCTGTAAGACAGTAACCGATCCCCTCGGAAACCAGACCATCGACATGCATGACCCTCTTGGACGCATTGTTTCTACTGAATGTCGCAATGCACAGGGCCAACGCACTTCCTACGAAGAGGTTTGGTTCGATGCCAATGGCCGCAAAGTGCGCCAAAAAGAGCAGGTCCTTACCCCGAACGGTCTGAAGACAGATTATGCCATTGACTGGCTGCTGGATAGTATGGGACGCACACTCTCCATCATGGAGCAAGGCGGTGATGAATCGCCCAAAGTCACGCGCTTTGAATATGATACAGCAGGACGCCTAAGGACGACCATAAAACCTGATGGAACCGTTCTAGCGCATTCCTACGACGCTTTCGGACGTTTGATTGAGATGGCCTCATCTGACCAAACAGTGGCTTATCAATATAGCTACGACGCAAATGGAAATGTGGTACGTGTTGCAGACCTTCGAAATAGCACCACGACACTACGCTCCTATGACGCCTGGAATCGACTTCTGACAGAAAAGTTAGCCAATTGCCACAGCTTGCAATTTAGTTATGATGGCCTAGGACGTCCGACTCGGATCACGCTTCCAGATAGCTCCTCTATTCGCTACACGTATGACAGCGCCAATTTAGTCACAATCAGTCGTTACGATGCAGCGGACACCCTTCTATACCAGCACACCTACTCGAAATATGACCTGAAAGGGCAAGCAAGAGAGATGCAGCTGATCGGCAATGCCGGCAAAATCGACCTTTCTTGGGATGCCCTAGGAAGGCGGGTTGCTCTTAAACACCCACGATGGTCTGAGCAGATCCCTACTGATGGGTTTGACGCAGCGGGAAATCTGATTCAACTCATCACCACGGATTTACTAGGCGAAGCACGTTGCACATACCAGTACGACGATTTGTATCAACTCACTCAAGAAGATGGTCCAGTCACGCATACCTATGCGTACGATTCCATCAGGAACCGCTTGAAGAAAGACTGGCTAGATTATGTGGTGAATGGGCTTAATCAGGTCACCTCGGATTCCGATTTGACCTATGGCTATGATGCCAATGGGAATTTGATTAGCAAATGTGGTCCTGGTGTAGACAGAAACTATACTTATGATGCATTAAACCGCCTAGTTGCTGCTGAGGAGATCGGCCACTGGAGAATCAATTATCTTCATGATTCGTTTGGCCGGCGCCTAGGAAAAACCATCTCTCTCTGGAAAGATGGGTGGGTGGAGGAGTCCACGACGACATTTGTCTATCAGAACCAAAGAGAGGTTGGTGCGTTCGAAAACGGCCTGTGCACACAATTGCGCGTGCTTGGTACTGGCAAGGGAGCGGAGCTAGGCGCTGCCATCGCTGTTGAATTGGCTGGAAATGTCTATGCACCCCTTCATGATCATCGTGGGAATGTCTGTTGCCTTTTGGAGGCCACTTCAGGCCAAACCGTTGAGTTTTATCGCTATTCGGCATATGGCGAAGTACAAATCTACAATGCCACCTTAGCCATGCTACCTAATTCACCTTTGGGTAATCCGTGGCTATTTGCAAGTAAGCGTCTGGACCCACACACCAAATTGATTCAGTTTGGTAAGCGAGACTATGATTGTCATTTGGGTCGTTGGCTAACACCAGACCCTATAGGCTTTGCAGATGGACCGAACCTCTATGTCTATGTGCAGAATAACCCACTCATTCTCTATGACCCTTGGGGACTGGCTGTGGAATACACCACGAATCGACTTTCGTGGGAAGAATGCAAAGCGGGTGGTTCGGGTTGCTTGCAAGGGATGGCCCACCCTATCAATACAGGTAGTCGTTTCTTGAATTATGGCTATCATCTTGGCAGTGCGATCTGGAATCGTGACTTCTCCAAAATCTCGGATAAGTGGAATAGCCTTGGCCAAGATGGTCAACGTTGCTTTATCGCAGAGCGCATGGGAGAGGTAGCAGGACTGGCTACATGGGTTAATCCCTTTCGCATGGCAGCTGGCGTCGGGATGTATGCAGGTGGCAAGGTCTTGCAGCTAGGCTCCCGAATGATGCTACGGAGTAAAGTTGCTGCTACAGGCGCTGAAACCCTCGTCACACAAGGTGGAAGCTCATCGGTCTCTACAGCGGGAATACGGGCTGCAGAAGAAACCCTTGCCTTCGCATCAGTAAAACCATCCCTAACACGAACATCGATCAAACAATATTTAAATGGAGCCGAGAATCTAAGCTATGAACAAATTACGAGAGACCTAGAAGCAGTGGGCCTGAAGCTTGGAGGAAAAAGTCCTGATTCACGCTTTATGAAATTTCTAGACAAACAGGGGACTCTTAGAGTAAAAATTCACCCAGCAGATAAAACGACGCCTTATAGCCATTTGCATATTTATGATAGGTCAGGGCGTTCATTAAATTCCAATTTACAAGTTGTGGACAAAAGGTCCTTGGAAGCTCATATTCAAATTAAAGATATAGTATTTGGGGAATTGTAAACAAATGATGCTTGGATTTGAATATTTGAAAAAACTAACTTTTCCTGATTTTTGTGTCATAGCTATAGAATTTGATGAAAATAAGCGATTCTTACAAATAACAACTGATGGAGCCCGCATTGAAGCTGGCGAAAATCTAGGCAAAGAATTAGGAAAAGTAAGGCTTTTGTTTCATTCATGGGACAGCATCAGATTTAGGCAGTTCGATCCGCATCTCAACCATTGGAAGCAGCTTTCATTAGATATTTTTGAACCCATTGAAGATATATGCGACATCCAATGTTCTCAAAATGAAGTGATTCTCAATGGTTTTGGAGCTAATTCAAGTTGGTGGACCGAATATGATATTAAAAACCCTAAAGTTGAAGTTGAGTTAAGAGATTAAATAATGGGAGTAAGCTGAGATCACGCCGTGATTGAAACAAATGTAGGACTTGACAACACAGGCATAAGCGAAGAGGGAAAGAGGAGGATTAAGAATTAGGCCTTGTTCGGCTTTCCGGGCAGAATTTCGGTCAGGCGAGAGGTCCCAGATGCAGCAGTCGATGACGAGGGAATAGCGCTAGCTATTGCCGAGGAGGCGAATGCTGCAGATGGGCGCCTCGCAGCCGACCGAAAACTGTGCGAAAAGTCGAACAAGGCCTTCTAAGACATCTCGGAATGGTAGAGAAATCTGGGTACATGTTAGAAATGGCGAAATACAAAATGCTGGGATAAATATTGAAACTTTGTATTCACCCTGAAATGGAAAATTCAATCGTGCCAAAAAATGACATTGAAGCGCAAGCTTTAAAATCCGAACAAGAAAAAAAATCAAGCAGGCAGTAAATTTGTATGAATTTATAGTTGAAAAAGACAACAAACCGAACATAAATTTATTGATAAATTTAATGTTGATATATTTTGTAATTAATGATCCAGGAGAGATGGCGGAATATGGTTTAGACCTTGACTTTGTCAACAGATGTAACTTAAAATTGAAAAAATTAATAGATTCTTCAAAAGAAATATACCCAAGTTCTATGGAATTGTTTTTCTGGGAGAATTATATCTATTTTATTTTGAATGGTGAAGCACCATTCGATCATGTTAACAGCAGACGGTTTTGTAGGCCTTAGGTGAGAGGAAAGAAATAGGATTTACCGCAGAGAGCACCGAGACGCAGAGATCGGAGATAGAAGAAGGGAGGAACATGACCTATTAAGATCAAAAAAACGATCTCTTCTTTCCTCCCTCTCCGATCTCTGCGTCTCGGCGCTCTCTGTGGTAAAATCCTAAATCCTCTCCCTGCTAACTTCTGCCTTTGTAGTCAAGTCCTACAAAACCGGATGACCCAAAATTCTACAAACGGCTAGCGAAGGGATAGACGTAAATCAAAGTCAGAGGGAGGGGGATGTATGCAGATAGCAAGGTATTGCAGCTAGGCTCCCGAATGATGCTACGGAGCAAAGTTGCTGCTACGGGGGCTGAAACCCCTCGCCCCATGGACGAATCCAAAAGGCCACTATTTTGGTAGCGTGGAAGCTTTACCTTTTGTGGGAGAGTTATCAAAATTTTCCTCATCCTCCGGAATGGACTGGCGAGCTTGGCGATCAAAGTCATCTGGCGGAGAAACCCCTTGTTTATCATCGGAGGGTAAGATGTCTTCTTCACTGCCCTTGCGCCCATGCTTGCCATGCGACTTGTTGGCTGGTTGGGTATCGTCCAGGATAGGTAGATCTTCACTATCATGACTGTCGCGTTGATCGATTGCGCTAATCAATTTTTCGGCAAACTTGGGATCAATGGCGCGTAGCTGATTATATGCCTGAGTTTGCTCAGCAGCTAAAGTCTTTAGGTCATCTGTAGATGCCTTTAGAAGGGGATCATGAAGACATTCTAACAAGAGACTGAGCACAGCCACGTTTTTAGGATCAATGGTGAGGGCATGTTCTAAGAGAACTTTAGCATCTTCAGGATTGCGAACATCCAAGAAGACTTTTCCCAGAATGACATAGAGGTCTATGCTATTGGGGCTATATTTGATGGCATTTTGATAGAAGTGAGAAGCCTCAAAGAGATTACCTTGAGCACTGTACAGGTTTGCAAGCTGCAGCCAAATGGCTGGATTATCAGCTTCGTACTGGGCTGCGATGAAGAGCGCACGAATGGCACTGTTAGCATCGTTTTGCAGCACATACTGATCTGCTAATTGAACAGCAGCTTCGGCATAGGAGGGATCGAGTTCTATCGCTGTCCGTAAGGCCGCCACAGCTTCTTTAGGCTTATTAAGAAAGCCTAATAACTCACCGAATACGCAATGGACTTGCGGGATTTCATCAAAGTTCTTAGACAGTTTTCCTGTCAGAAAAGCGGCCTTCTGATACTCACTGGTATAAATTGAGCTGCCGCGTTTTGCATCGCGAGTGGCGAGGTTACCCAGTTTAGCAACCTGATGAGCATAGGCCAGACGCACAGAGGGGCTTTCTGGCTGCCTTTGAACCCTACTCTCTAGACCTGCGATGGAGTTCTCCAGCACCTTTACGTTATAGGCATATCGACCTATAGCGGCGGCTATATCGAGATTAGCAGGTTCTTTCTCATAAGCCAAACGCAAGAATACCAGAGCATCTTCAAATTGCGCGAGTCTGTCACTTAGCTTAGCAAGGATCAAAAGGCCATCCACTGTCTTTCGCCATTCAACCTGCTTTTCTGTGGCTAAGGCGATAACCTGCGTATAGGCTCCTATTTCTAATAAAAACTCGGCCAGCTGAAGGGTTTCACTATTCGAAAGTTTGGCAGATGGTGGGAGAGCCCGCAAAATAGGCCATGTGGTCTCTAAATGATCTACATACCCTAGTACTCGCATCATCCCAATCTGCCACTCCAAAGGTGCCGGAGGCTGGCGTGCCAAAAACTCATCTCCGATCTTGGCTGCCTCATTGTTATGACCTAGGTGGAATAGGCATCTTGCATAGGCAACAACATCTTCGGGAGGAAGCTTGTCGAGACCTCCTGCCATGCCAAACTGTGTGAGGGCGAGGTCATAACGGCGCAGCCTCTCCAGTAAATGTGCGTAGTCGAGGCGATAGTCCGTCGTTTTTGGCTCAAGCTCAAAATAACGTTGAAAAAGAACGAGCGCTTCCAGGCGCAATTGATTGTGATCGAGCGCAATGGCTAGAAATGGCAAAGCTTGCTTAGCAGTATCTGGATCTGCCGTCTGGTTGGCGATGGTATTGAGATCCTCCATAGCTTCGGCATAGATACCGAGGTCAAGCAGCGTCTGTGCTCTAACAAGAAGCATTGCAGGAGTCGGGTGCTTGACAAGCCTGAAGTACTTAATAGCGATATCATTTTTGCTTTTGACGTCTCGGAAAAATAGACCTGCTAGGAAATGTCTACTAAATTCGGCCATCTTATGCTGCTCAAATTGCTGAAAAGCAGCTGAAACACCCGAAACAGCTGGTTGTTCTGGCTGACGCAAAAGCTGGATCAGGGCTTTTTCAGCTGCCTCTGTATGTCCTTGCATGACATCTGTTTGGATAGCCAGGCCTTGAACACCATCGAGAACACTATATGGGGTATTCAAACGCTTTAGCAGAGGCCGTACCTTGTCATATTGCTTTTCCAAAAACAGCGCATAGGCCTGCCCGATAATCGCTTCTTGGGACGGTTGCTTAACTTGCTGGAGCCAATCCAGCCCTTCAGCGGCTTGTCCACGTTCAAGAAGTCCAAGTCCCAAACGCAATAAAGTATCATCCTGAAGAGCCTTTTTAGCGCGAAACTGATTCAAGCTCGACATCCCTTCCTCTTCATCACCAGAAAGTATCTGACTGATCGCTAAGGCCTCCCGAGCTGAGGCTGAGGGATTCGTCAAGCTAGAGAGATACTCCTTAGCCTGAAGATAATCGGCTTGATCATACATGATAATACCGACGATGAAACGCGCTATCTGATTATTAGGATCGAGTTTCAGAACCCACTTAGCACGTTGCAAGGCCTCCTCATAGCGTCTTTGCCGCAGGAGGTCCTGTGCCATTGTGGCATGCCTTTTAATCTGGAGAGGACTCTTGATATCGATTTGTGAAACATGAAAACGCTCAGCTACGTCAAGAATGGCGGGGAGTTTCTCGATGTCGTCGCGCTTGTTAACTTCTTCATACACTCTAGCAATCATCTGGTCGATTGCATCGTCAATAGCAGGTTGGTTGTCTTTGGAGGTTAGTGATTGTGCGATTTCGATAAGTTGTTCTGCTTTACGTTCTCCCCCAGGAGCTATCCAAGTATCCTCTGCTGCGGAAACCAATGTTTTTGCTAAGGCCAGATGAGCATCTGGCTGATTGACCATATTAGCCCAAAAACGAACAAAGGGGATCGTATGGGAAAGTCCAGGATCATCAGCAGGAATTAGAGTGGCCACTTTGGACGACAGCTTGGCACCAAATTCGGTGCTTAGCTTGTCGGGATGATTGCTTAGCAAGTGCGCTACACTCCAGTACTCGGCAAGCTGCTCGAGGTTAGCATTAGCCAAAGCCGTCTCAGCAAGCGCTTGAAACCGCCTTTGTAGTGATTGTCGAGTAGCTCCATCCGGTATCATCCTATTGACGATAGCAGCAAGCTCTTCAACGCGGCGCCACTGACCATCGCCCACAGCTTGGTTGAGATGGGCTATGACTGTAGAAGCCAGGTCGTTGAGAGCAGCATCGGCACCCCAAGCCTGGAGAGTAGAGGCATAGAAAGGAAGATCTGAATAAGATTTACTTTCCAGTAACTGATTCACCTGCTTTTCAACAGCCGCAATCAGTTTTTGACGATCTGCTGCATAAAGATCGTTTTGTAAGGGAACCTTATTAAGATAGGAAAAAGCTAGCTTCCAGTAGGGCGCAGCACCATTAGGAGTCTTTTCCTGTGCTTCCTTAGCATAGCTTAGGCCAAGAAGGAAGTTGAGGTCCAGAAGCTCGCTCTGCGAAGCCCCATCGAGCTCTTCCTCAAGGGTCTGGCGTGCCATCAGGTACTTACCCACCTCGATCTGACAACGCGACAACGTTAGAACCATCCAACGCCTTGAAAACACCTCTTCGAAGGCCTTTTTCATCCAACCAGACAGCGGCATACGGTCAGAGCGAACTGACCACAGTTCCAGAGCTTTTGCATAATCATCATTTTCAAAAGACTCCAGAGCCTGAAAGAAAACCACCCAGGGTTGGTTGGGAGCTATCTCAGCCGCGGCATCGACAGCCTGCTTAAGGGCCGTGACATCATGCTGCAGGTATGCATTAAAGGCTTGATTAAGGCGGATTTCCAATAGTATCGATGATTTTGAATGATCTTCACTGGTAACAGCCTCCCCAAGAAGCTTTTGAGACTGATCCAAATCCTTGAGAGCACGGGCAACATAAGCACTATAGAGATCGACTTGATCCGATGGAATGCTACCTTTTAGCTTCGCCAGCTCGTTTTGCGAATGCTCGTAGTCTCCTTTCAAGAAGGATTCATAGGCCAAATGCAGCTCATAGTCTGAATCGAAGGCGATGAACATATAGCCGACGAGCAGCGCAAGAAGAATGAAGATGGTGCCAATTGCCGTCTTAACATAGGCCATGAGAGTACCCGCCTTTACTAGCCGATGGACTTATTGTTCTCCGCAGCTTCGACGCGGTTTTGCTTGCCGGGGCACGCCAAGAGCCGCTAGACGCTGACGTACAGGGCTCGCCATGTCCTCCGCCTCCTCCCGACTCATGCACACCGCCAAAATCTGCCTTTTCCCTTCACACCAGTTGGGCATCAGATGGTTATTCTGAATAGTAAACCCTTGTTTTTCAGTTCCATCCAGAGGGGAGCGATCGAGAGATACTAGCTCTCCTAAACAACTACCAATGCAGTGGCCTTCGATGACCGTACCATCACGCATCACGACATACACTGCTGACCCTGGACGAAAGTGGGTAGACCCACTGGTGTCCTTAAACTTCTTTAACATAATTACCTATTCTTTCTAAAGATCCAAACATATAGCGTATACTCTTTTTTGGCTAGAGAGAGAGCGAGGGGAGGAGGATAGGGTTAGGATTTTACCGCCGAGGCGCAGAGACGCCGAGATAGGAGAGAGGGGACACAAGAGCTTCTGGACAAGATTCTGTGTAAACTCTTGAAAGGAAATGGTTCCAGTAAATTTACACAGAATCTTGTCCAGAAGCTCTTGTACGTAACCAAAGCCTCATTTAGTCCAAAACGAGGAACGGGCCCTATACGGAGGGGCTGAATGAATCATTCAAAGGGGAATCCTTTGTAATGATTCATTCAGCCCCTCCCTATAGGGCCATTTTCCTATTCCCCCCTCTCCTATCTCGGCTTCTCTGCGCCTCGGCGGTAAAATCCTAATTCTCCTATCCTCTTTCCTACTCTCTCACAATCTATCTCTACTACGAATTATTTTTAGTTTCATGAAATTGGATAAATGTTACAATTCCATACTAAACAATAAATGCACTTGTTTGAAATGGCATTTCTGATCCAAAAAATGAAAAGCAACTTGCCTTATTGACGTTGCTTGTTCAATAATCAACGGTCAACCAGACCTATGGAGAAACTTATGACCAAAATTCGCATCGTGCTCATAGAAGATGAAGAAGATATTGCTGCTTTAATTAAGCTTCAGGCTGAGATGTCTGGCTACAAAATCTTCCACGAGGTGGATGGGCTTAATGGTCTTCGTGCGGTCGAGCGCGAGAAACCAGATATCGTCTTATTAGACATCATGTTACCTGGTCAAAGCGGCTTGGATGTATGTCGTAAGCTCAAGGGAAATCCTGATCTGAAGGACATTCCTGTGATCATGATCTCAGCAAAAAGCGAGGAAATTGACGTCATCCTCGGATTAGAATTGGGAGCTGATGACTATGTAGCAAAGCCCTTCTCTCCTAAGGTGCTTTTTTCTAGGGTCAAAGCTGTGTTGCGAAGAGGCAAAGAGCCCGAGAAAGCGCCCAAGATAATGACCTTTGGCGATTTTGTGCTGGAATTAGATCGCTATCAATTAAAGAAAAAAGATAAAGCCATTGCCCTCACATTGTCGGAGTTTGGTATTCTGCGTCGCTTGGTCATGAGTCGTGGAAAAGTGTTAACACGCAATCAGCTGTTGGACGAAGTACAAAACGACGATGCCTTTATCGTTGACCGCAACATCGACGTTCACATTGCGTCATTGCGTAAGAAGATGGGACCAAACTTCAACTGGATTCAAACCGTTCGTGGCGTAGGCTATCGCTTTTTGGAAGAAGAAGAATAGCTTCAATAGCCAGAAAGGTGCAACAGACCAAGGTATCGCCTCATACAATCGTTGCTCGGCGCGCAGCGCTTTGGAGTCATAGGCATCAACTTAAGCAACTAACTTCGTAAATAGGCGCGCAGCGCTTTGGAGTGCGTGTCGCTCGCGACCGCTTTGGATTTGGGTGAGCCTATTGAATCGCGCACCGTTCTTTGGAGGCTGCCCCCTCACAGTTACCCCTAGAGAGAAGGGTTACGTTTCTTGCAATGCCAACTTCGCCCAAATCCAAAGCGGTCGCGAGCGACGCGCACTCCAAAGGGCTCCAAAGCGCTGAGCGCCTATTTACGAAGTTAGTTGCTTAAGTTGATGCCTATGGCTTTGGAGTGCGGTCGCTTGCGACCGCACTCTAAAGCGCTACGCGCCAAGACACGATTGTGAGAAGCCTTAAGGACTAAGAGTAAACGATTCCTGCTTGACTGCCTGCAATAGAGACTGGACTCGGTCGGTCTTCTCCCAGGTAAAATCAGGCTCTTGACGTCCAAAATGACCGCCTGAAGCTGTTGACCGGTAAATAGGACGACGCAGGTCTAGCATCTCGATGATGCCTTTGGGTGTGAGATCAAAAACTAGGGGAACGGCACGGCTTAGAAGCTCTTCGCTAACCGTTCCTGTACCAAAGGTATCAATCTTTACAGAAACGGGGTGTGCGACACCAATAGCATAGGAAACCTGTACCTCGCAACGACGTGCTAGCTGTGCAGCAACGATATTTTTAGCAACATAGCGAGCGGCATAGGAAGCGGATCGGTCGACTTTGGAAGGGTCCTTGCCGGAAAAGGCTCCACCACCATGACGCCCCATGCCACCATAGGTGTCCACCATGAGTTTACGTCCTGTGACACCACAATCCCCTTCTGGCCCACCCACTACAAAGCGGCCAGTCGGATTGATATAATAGATTGTGTTGCTATCCAGCAATTTATGTGGAATGACAGACTGGATAATCTTTTTTATATCAGCAGTGACACGTTCATGAGTCACTTCAGGGGCATGCATTGTCGATAGCACGACAGTATGAACACGCACAGGGTTGTGATCTGCATCATACTCGACGGTCACCTGACTTTTACCATCAGGACGCAAGTAAGGAAGTTCGCCCTCATTACGTTGTCGTGTGACCTCTGAAAGTAGGCGGTGCGCAAGCATGATGGGAAGAGGCATTAGCTCAGCGGTGTCATTACAAGCAAAGCCAAACATCAAACCTTGGTCCCCAGCACCTTGCTCCTGAAACAGTCCCTGGCCTTCGTTGACACCCTGAGCAATATCCGGCGACTGTTTATTGATGCTTGACATAATGCCACAGGAACGGGCATCGAATCCAAGACGACAATCGGTATAGCCAATTTCTTCGATGGTTTTGCGAATAACGTCGCGCATTTCAAAACTAGCATTCGTGGTGATTTCACCAGCCACTACAACTAAACCAGAACTAACAAGTGTCTCACAAGCGACCCGAGATTGGGGATCCTGAGCCAAACAAGCGTCCAAAATAGCATCCGAAATCTGATCGGCAATCTTGTCAGGATGGCCATTGGAAACGGATTCCGATGTAAAAAGGTAGTGTGCCATTGCTAATCCTTTGCGTTTTGGTTAATGATAGAGGATAAACGACAACTGTGCTAATTTGCAAGACCCAACTATACCCGCGCATTGAGGTTTGGTTTTGAGAAAGCCCCGAGATTTGACCATCGAAAAAGGGCCAATGTTATGACTCTCATATTGATACGCTTCCTTTTGCTATGCCTATTTTGTGCAGGCCACTGTGAAGGATTTTCTGCAGAAGCGACGCCTCTCATCTCTTTGGTAGAGCTATGCCGAGATGCTGAGGCCTGTGTTCTAAGCCAAGAAGGTATAGCAAGTTTACACTCAAAGTATTCCAAATGGAATAACCAAACGGTTACCATCCGTGGCTTCTTATACCAAAGTGAGGATGGACGGTGGATTCTCGCCAGCTCCCCAAATCTAAAGACATGCTGTGTGGGCCACGCTGCCAAGGTGGTGACACAAGTCTCTGTGCATGGCAATTCTTTAGAGTCATCACCAGATCGGGTGATCGCTCTCAACGGCACCTTCGTCATTGAACCTACATTCGACAACCAAAAAGCCTTAACTGGCCTCTTTCAGCTCAGGAATGTAACTGTGACACCTCAGAACTCGCTCCATTCTCTCCCCTGGCTCCTGTTAATAGGGCTTCTGGGGGCTGTGAGCGTGTTTATCTTCACCATCCGGCGCTTCCGACGTTAGCAATACGGTTCACGGTTCGTTTCGCTTTTAGGAGCAAACACGGATGCACACGGATTTAGGAGGATCTAGAAGGATAGGATGGGACCAAGGCTCGTCAATCCCAAAAACAAAAAAATTAATTTTAGGATGGAATAGCTATTGTAGGATTTTCATTTCCAAATCCTATCCTCCTGAATCCTCTAAATCCGTGTGCATCCGTGTTACTCCTAAAAGCGACACGAAATTTTAGAAGAGATGGACGTCTGTAATCACTTCAGCGATGATTTTACTGCCGATACGTCGGAAGCCTTCCGGATCATCAGACACAAAGTATTTGGCCCGTGGTTCTTGAGGCTGGGAGCACAACAGGCTATGCTTTACAAGAACTGTTTTTAGTTCCTTGGTGCATGCCACAGCGGCATCCACGACAGTGATATGACTGCCTAATATTTCCTGAATGATATGGCGAAGAAGGGGATAATGCGTACACCCGAGAATGATGGTATCTACCGGAGTATTGCTGAGTGCACGTAGGTAATCCTGAGCGATCAGGCGGGTAGCATGATGATGTTGAAAATCTTCTTCGACTAAGTGAACAAAGAGGGGACAGGCAATAGGATACACCACTGCGCGTGGCATAAGACTGGCAATGGCCCTTTGATAGGCTCCTGAATTAAT
The DNA here is from genome assembly GCA_963713615.1 of uncultured Chlamydiae bacterium. Taxonomy (GTDB): domain Bacteria; phylum Chlamydiota; class Chlamydiia; order Chlamydiales; family JAJFMA01; genus CAMFKD01. The sequence goes on along the minus strand of CAVQMM010000001.1, from coordinate 3,188,574 downwards.
TGTCCCTCGGGTACCAAGAACAGCGATGTGGCTGCTTGTGCTGCTATTTATTGCCGCGAGGACGCCTGGGGCTATCACACCAACTACCGGCAGTGCCAGCGTTTGCTCTAATGTTTCCAACGCATGAGCCGTAGCGGTATTACAAGCGACTACAAGAGCTTTGATCCCTTGTTCTACGAGATAACGCGCATTTTCCAAGCTAAAGCGAATAATGGTTTCACGACTTTTATTACCATACGGGAGGCGAGCGGTATCTCCTAAATAGGTGATTTGCTCGAAGGGTAACGCTTCGCGCACCTCACGCATGACCGTGAGTCCCCCAACACCCGAATCAAAGATTCCTATCGGTTGGTAGCTATTCCCGGTTGAGCTATGGGGCATTTTCTGACGGGGGAATCTTAAGCTTTTGCCCTACGATAATTCGATCAGAAGTGAGCCCATTGACCTCTTTAATCCGACGAATGGTGGTGTGGTTACGCCTGGCGATCTTCTCCAAAGTATCTCCATCCACAATGCGATAGACGGAATCGTCTGCCTGCGCTGTAGCCTTATCAGCAGTGGGAAAGGCCTCTATTAGCGATTGAACGGCTGCTTCTAAAGACTTCAAACCAGCTGTATGACGATCTACTGAAACTTCCAATGACTGAATGCGCCTATGATACTGCTCCATGAGTTCTTTAACGCTGTTAGCGTACTGCTGCAACTGCTGAAGATCTTGGTGAAGATGCTCATGATTAGCTTTAAAATTGGCCGTGGCGGTATCCAAAGTCTCACTATGATCCCTTAAAGCTGTTCGGGTAAAATCTTGCAGCTTCTCGGTATCTTCTCGAACGCTATCAACAGCCCTCGCATCGTTGTCAAGGCGCTCTCTAAGTTTTCGTATTTCCTCTTCCTGGTTCGTCATCTGGTGGCGAATGTTCAACAGAAAATCTCGTAAAGGAGAGTTTTTAGGCTGCTCCTGACCGGAACTTGGCTGCTGATAATTCCTATTGCGAGATGGCGCAGCAACAAGTGACGAAGAGACCATGATGGCTAACAGCGAATATGCCAATACATTACGCATAAAAGGCTCCCTAGGAAGGTCGATAAACCTTGAACTCTGCGCGACGGTTTTTGGCATGTGCTTCGTCGTGATGATCTAGCACCAGCAAGCGCTCCTTTCCGTAGGAAATGGTAAAGACATGGTCCTTATCTACACCTTCAGTGATCAGCATATTTCGCACCGTATTAGCACGTCGAGCCCCTAAGGCTAAGTTGTACGCTTCAGGACCGCGCTCATCACAGTGCCCTTCTACAGATAGGTAGACGTCGGGATGAGCTTTCATAAATGACGCCACAGCTCGTAGTTTAGTCACATTGTCATCACTCTTTACCTGGCTGCTGTCGTAGGCAAACTGAATGTTCTGAAAGGATTTGTTCAATACAGGATCGGTGCTGGGATCAACGAAAGCCTCAATTCCTGGTAGCTTGCTTCCAGGGTCTCCGGGCATCTCGCGAGGCTGAGGAAAATCGACACGATTCATCCCCATGAGACCTTCAGGCGAATCATCTTCCAGTGGAACAAACTGACAGTAAGCATCGTCATCTTCATAAAAGCAAAAATCTTCTCGCGAACAAGCCTCATCAGATTCGCTACATCTCCCAGTTAGCACTCCCAGGCCCTTGCCAAAATAACGGCTAGCGGTCTTTGAGTCTTCCCACACATCACAGGATGACCGACATCCACACCCAGTAAGGGCTAGAGTTAAGAACAGAAATTGCATCCAGATTAACGGACGAGCGCAGTTCATGGGAGCCTCGAATTGTAGGTTAGGTCAAATGAAACGAATCCTTGCACCGGGCATCCTAGCAAAAATGGGACAAATGATAAAGCATTTTCCGTGCACGAACTGGGGTGTGGATTTTTGGAGTGCGAGTCGTTTGTGGGGCCTTAGACAAAATTCACTCTAAGGATTTTGTCGAAGGATAACCCTACAGAGGTCCTTAGAGTGAATTTTGTCTAAGGCCCCACAAACGGGTCAGGTGCTCAATCTAACTTTTTTTGTTAAACTGAGGACTGGTCCATTTCTTGCGCTGTACAAAATCCTGTCTAAGTTCTCTACAGGGCTGTATTTCCACGGAACCCTCAGACAGGATTTTGTACAGCGCAAGAAATGGACATTCTCTCCTATCTCGGTGTCTCTGTGTTCTCTGTGGTAAAATCCTAAAAAGCCCCACGAACTTACGAACAACTAAAACCGGCGTCCCATTTAGTTAATTTTTTACAATACGAGGGAATTTGATTTTTACGTACTAATATTATACGATTGTTATTTCATAACAAGGGGCTTGAACATGCTGGAAAGGTCTAGGGGAATTATTTTTGCTCTCGGTGCCTGTTTTGTCTGGGGGTTAATATTTATCGTTCCTCAGTTTTTGGAGGACTTTACCTCCATAGAAGTGGCCATGGGGCGTTATTTCTTCTACGGCATTGCTTCCTTGGCGATCTTCTGTCGTGAATGGCTTGCGGGAATGTGTCGCTATCCCAGGTTTGTTTGGATAAAGGCTGCAAGACTAGCTGTAGTAGCTTCCTTTGGGTATTACATTTGGTTGGTAATGGCCCTGCGCTATGCGACACCTGCCGTATGTGCTCTTGTATTAGGTATCAGCCCTATCGCCATCGCCTTTTACGGCAATTGGACACAAAAGGAATGTTCCTATCGCAGCCTGATGCTACCTTCCTTTTTGATTTTACTCGGCTTGGTTATCATTAATGCTCCGCACCTTACAGCCAGCGAATCCCCCTATGAATTCCTATTAGGGATCATCTGTAGTTTGATGTGTTTGACCTCGTGGTCCTGGTATGTTGTGGCTAACTCACGTTTTCTGAAGGAGCATCCTGAGATCTCTGGTGGCGAATGGTCCTCCATGCTGGGAGTTACAACACTGGGCTGGGTAGGGGTCTTCGGATTGGTGTTTGGCCTACTGCCGACGGGTCAAATCGATATGCAGAAATTTATGCACCTAGATGCTTCTCTAATGACCTTTTTGGTTGGTTGCGCCATCTTGGGTCTTGTTTGTTCATGGGTGGGGGCTTTTCTCTGGAATCGTGCTAGCTTCTACTTGCCTGTTTCTTTAGCAGGACAGTTGACTATCTTTGAGACGATCTTTGGCTTGGTATTCGTTTTTATGTTAGAACAGCGTCTACCGCCGCCGACGGAACTTGGCGGCATCATGCTACTACTAGGCGCTGTTATTTATGGTATCCGCCAATCGGGCCAACCATACCACGCGCAACACACAGTAGCCTAAAATAAAGGAAGAGTCATGCATGAGTTCACGAATAAGGTTGTGGTGATCACTGGTGGAAATAGCGGCATTGGCTTAGCGACCGCTAAGGCGTTTGGCCAATCTGGGGCTAAGGTGGTCATCTTCGGACGAAATCAGCAAAAACTGGACGAGGCGGTCTCTGCATTACCGCAGGCCCTGGCCATTCAAGGCGATGTTAGCAATATCTCAGACTTGGATTATCTATTTAAAGAGACACATTCCAAATTCGGCGGCATTGATGTTGTGGTAGCCAGCGCCGGCATAGCAGGAGCTCGACAAGTTAGCGACGTCGATGAAAAGTTCTTCGACGAGATTGTGAATGTGAATTACAAAGGCTTGTACTTCACTGCACAGCGCTCTCTTGCCTACCTGAATCAAGGCGCATCCATTATCTTTATTTCATCCGCTGCAGCACACGTTGGATGGCCTGGGCATAGCGTCTATGCCTCTACCAAAGCAGCCGTAAGCCATTTGGCACGTGGTCTATCTGCCGACCTTGTTAGTCGCGGTATCCGTGTTAATGCGATCTCTCCGGGCCTTGTCGACACCCCTATATTCGATGGAATCAGAGAATCGGATCCAGAAGCCATGAAACGCTTTGCGGAGAATACTCCCACACACAAATTTGCGTCTCCTGAAGATATTGCAGGGGCTGCGCTCTATTTGGCTTCGCCACAATCGGCTTATATCATCGGTGCTGATTTAGTGATTGACGGTGGCTTAAGCGCTATTTTCCCAGCCAAGACGTGATCTTTTGTTGCTACGGGGTTCCCAGCTGGGAAAGCGCTTTTCCCCTTCGCCCAGTTCAATTTTTATGGGCTTCAGGCGATGCAGATCCAGGAGAAAGAGTTCGCTATCTCCTGCGTCTGCAGTATTGTAAACAAGGTGCAGGCTGTCTGGAGCCCAGCTAGGGTTTTCCTTGTTTGCAGGGCCAAAGGTTAGCTGATATTCCTGGCGCGTAGCGACATCATATAGCCACAGCTGCCGTAACCCTTTTGTCTGTGAGCAAAAAACGATTTTTGAGCCATCTGGTGACCAGGCAGGAGCCGTTCCATTACGCGCTTTGACGCTCACGAGAACGGGGTGTAAATCCTTGAGCTTAGCCCCACCGGTGGGAAGATCCATAGCATAAATCTGTGGTTGCCCGGCTTTATCCGAGACAAAAGCCAGTTTTTTCCCATCGGGGCTAAAGGAAGGGCTACCCTGAGTGGATCCACGAGCAGAAAAGACCTGCATTGGCTTGCCCACGGCACCATATTCAGGACTAAAGGGCTGAACAAAAAGGTCTGGATTGCCGGTGATATCGCTAATAAATGCGACCTTGTCACGCTGACGAGACACACAAGGTAATAGTTGGTTGCCGCGCAAATCGGTGAAGCGCTGGCCCACACCGTCTTTAAGAGAAGCGTACATGATTTTCGGTGGTCCCCAGCGATAGGTTACATAAACAAACTGCCTTGATATCATCCCAGGAGCTGGTGGGATATAGCTCGGAGTAATACAGTAGGCTCCATCGTGAGTGATCTGACGTGCTCCGCTGCCGTCGTAGTCAGCTTCCCAAACCTCCGAAACCTGCTTTCCGGTTGAATTCACGAAACGCTTTGTATACAAAATTCGTGTTGTGGCAATGCCTTCGACACCAAAAAGCTCGTGATGTACAGAATCGGATACCAAGTGAATTCGGTGACGATCTTCCTCCAAATCCCCACTGAGGGCGATATCACTAAGCTCTTTAACCACTTGGTTATTGACTGCAATGAGGCGCAGAGAAAGGTGGTTCGCTTGTACGCGAGGAATAATGACGTACATGACATGAGCTGCGCGCCATGATGACAGGGCAGACTCAGGCTCTCCATAAGAACGTGCAGCCAGAGCTTCCTTTTCAGCATTAGGCCCAAGTAGTTGCGTCAAGGCATTATTATCGAAATCATAACGCAATACAGACTGTAGTTTTGCCAGATAACCGTGATCAAACTCGGTGTCCTCACTAGTGATCTGTGCCACATACATGGGGAGTAGTGGCGTAGACGTGGGTAATTTCACAACAAGCTCTTGAGCCTCTTCGCTGAACAGAGAAGACCAAGCCATGAGTAGTGTAAATGCAAAACTAGCGAGCCGACGCATCATGAGGACCTCCGAAATCTGAACCTATCTTAGGGAACGCGGTAATGTATACCACACGTGCTTAGGTTTTGTCCATGCAACTGCGCCAAAGCCCTTACAATCATATCTCGGCGCGTAGCGCTTTGGAGTCATAGGCATCAACTTAAGCAACTAACTGCGCCCTCACAATCGTATCTCGGCGCGCAGCGCTTTGGAGTGCGTGTCGCTCGCGACCGCTTTGGATTTGGGCGAAGTTGGCATTGCAAGAAACGTAACCCTTCTCTCTAGGGGTAACTGTGGGGGGGGCAGCCTCCGTAGAACGGTGCGCGATTCAATAGGCTCGCCCAAATCCAAAGCGGTCGCGAGCGACACGCACTCCAAAGCGCTACGCGCCGAAATACGATTGTGAAGGTTTGAACGGCTATTTCGACATCACGAGATATCCGACAAAAATCAATAGAGGTCATTACTGAGCACGAGAGTAAAAGAATGCTCCTCCTCGCCTGGAAAGAATTTGCCAAAATCAGCGAACTTGAGAGCGGGCAACTCCTTCTCAACATAAGTCCGGTTGACTTGGCTTTCAGCCTGCAATATTTCCACTCGATTGACAAAACCTAGTCGTTTCAAGGTCAACTGTACTTTCACCGATCCATATTCAGGCAATTTTAGCAACGTCTTCAACCTCGTGGTCAACTCCTCCGAGTAAGGGGGCATAACAGCTACTTCAACAGCAGCCATAGGAGCAGCTGATAGGTCTGGGACCACCAAATCTATACTCTCCGTAGACACCACACTCCCCTCCGCTACGTGTTGCAGCTTTGCCAGCGAGGCCCGTGCCTTTTCCAATGCTGCCGTACGGGCTGATGTTACAGAAGCGGTCGGTTTGGGCTTCGCTTGACTTTTCGTAGGTGTCGGTGGCTTTGTAGGTGTGGGTTTCTTCTGTGCCTTTGCTGGTGGCTTCGGTACTGGAGGTGGCACCGGCTTTTCAGCGACTGGAGCTACCACCACCGGCCTGGATTCCGCCAATGCTACCACACGAACAACTACCGGACGTCGCGGTGCAATGGATCGAGTTGGTAATACAGGATCCCAAGCAATAGATAGGGCGAGCAGACCGTGAACCACCAAGACCAAGCTAATGATTGCCCGGATATTTGGCCTTTTTACGGTTAGGCTACGCATATCAATCCCCGGGCCGAAGAATCAATTCCAGCTCCTGATAACCAGCGACTTCAAATGCATTTTTTACAGCCTGATGAGTGCCAAAGTGACTTTGCCGATCTTGTATAAGCTGCGGAATGACATGAGGATATCGCTGGTGAGCTTCACGCAACACTAGGGCAAGATCCATCAGATCCCGTCGCTGATCTTCAAACCAAATCGTATCATCGGGTCTTACATACACGGTAACAAGACTTTTGGACTGCACACTCCTAGAAGCTGGGGCATCATGATGACCACCCTTGGCGATATCAATCTGTTCGAGTTCTAGCAGGGGCGCTGCAATCAAAAAAACGATCAATATCACAAAAACGACATCGATGAGTGGCGTAAGATTAATAACTGGCTCTGTATGTGATGTCCGAAAACGTCGCCTCATGAAAACCTCATTTAAGGTCAACTTGGCGATACTGCAGCTCTACGGAACTCAGAACATCGCTAGAAAATTCTTCCATCGATGTCTCAAAATCACTGACGGAATCTTTAAGATAGTTGTATCCAATAAGAGCCGGAATAGCGTTGAGCAAACCCAAGACTGTTGTTACCAAGGCCAGGGAAATTCCACCGAGAATAGCATGCGAACCTCCGGTTCCAAGAAGCTGCGGCTGGGAAAAAGTCGCTAAAATCCCCCAGACAGTACCGAGCAATCCAAGAAATGGGGCGAGGCTGGCGGCAGTGGAAAGAATATAGAGATTTCGCTCTAGACCCTTAGCTTCGGAAGAGATCACCGTCGATAGATGAGCTCCCACCAAATCGATGTCGGCGGGTGAAAGGTAAGAAGAAGCAGCCGTTTCGCCCTTATTACCAAAACAACGGTTCTTGTTGAGCAGATCAACCGTATAACCCTTGAGTTTGAGATAGAGACTCAAAAATGGATTACTTTCTGTTTTTTCGCAAATTCCTGAGCTAAAGTTCAGCGGATTATGACGGTGCGCCTCAAATTCCTCTTGAAATCGCTCTGAATAGCGGCGCGCTTTTTGCATTAACCTAACTTTATAGAGGAGAACGATCCAAGTGATGACGGATAAGAGAATAAGGGCGACAAAAATAGCCTTTCCCAACAGGTCCGATTCGGTGAAAGCCTGGACGAAAGGGTTGACTCCTAATAACTTAACACTTACAATCATCGCACTACTAACCTTTACTTTTAGCTCACTTATCCTTTAAGGGATGGAAGCTTAATACGTGAAATAACACCAATTTGTCAAGCCAAGTAGCAGGGTTCTTCGGAGTCCGAATTCCCTGTTTTCTATAAAGGCCAAAAAATAGGATACCAGAAAACTTGTTATATTTATTCTTATACCCTGGTAATCTCGCTATCTGGAACCATATACCACACTCGGTCGTCGAGACGCGTCATCAGCCTTACCAACCTGGGAGGGGAGATATGTTGAATCGTTTGGTAAGAATGCTCATCTGGAGCCTAATCGCAGTATTTTCGGCCACAGGCCTTCAAGCCAGCGATTTTCTGACCTCTGCAACGCCTGATTTTTCGGCCTTTAGTCATCAGGATACGGTGATGCAGCGGGAGCCGATTCAGCTTAGCCTTATCCCCGAGGAAAAGAGCATCCAATCGGGTCGTGCCTTTTGGCTAGCCTTGCGCGTAAAGATGGACAAAGAGTGGCATACATACTGGAAGAATGCTGGAGACAGCGGTCTTGCCACATCGGTGGAATGGGCATTACCTCCCGGTTTTAAGGTTCTCTCTCTCGAATGGCCTACCCCACATCGTTTTACAGAAAAGGGGTTAGTGACGTTTGGATATGACCATTCCTACGCTTTATTAGCTAAAGTGATGCCCAATGACGCGATCACTGCGGGTCAAGAATTAGAAGTCGAGGCAACCATACGCTGGGTAGCCTGCAATGATGGTAACTGCATTCCTGGGGACTGCGCGGCAAAAACGACGTTGTTAGTTAGCAAAGCAACACCTTTACGGGACGGACAATATGCGGCCCTGTTCACCCAAGCTAGGCAAGCGTTGCCACTAAACACCTGGAATATTCAAGGTAAAGACACATCGGGAATAGTACAGCTATCCCTAAAACCTCCCGGAGCTCTCGATAAAAATATCACCTCAGCTTTTTTTCTGCCCTCTCAACCTAATACGGTGGATTATCAATCCGAACTTAAAGCACATCTCTCTGGTGATGGTGGTTATAGAGTCGATTTGAGCAAAGCCTCCGGCGGAGAAGCTTCTCTCGACAAACTTGATGGTGTCCTTCTACTACAAGCTGGTTCCAAACAAAACATCGCTGTTGCCGTTCGGGTAACTTTAAAGGACAAAACGGTAGCGATGGCTTCAACTTCTGATAGTGTCACTGCTGGTGCTAATATGCATGAGTTTGAAGGTGGAATGGCCTTGGCTCTTCTGATGGCTTTTGTCGGGGGAATGATCCTGAACCTTATGCCATGTGTCCTTCCGGTGATCTCACTAAAAGTGCTGAGCATCGTCAAGATGGCCGGACACAGTCGTTTGTCTACAGTGAAGCATGGATTGATGTTCACCGCTGGTGTATTAGTATCTTTTTGGATTTTGGCCGGAGTCTTGTTGATACTACAGGCATATGGTCACGCTGTAGGATGGGGCTTTCAGCTACAAGAGCCCATCTTTGTAGCCATCTTGGCAGCAGTCCTATTAGTCTTTGCTCTTAGCCTCTTTGGCGTTTTCGAAATAGGCCTTGGGGTGGCCTCCTGGGCTGGAGAACGCGAAAGTCACAATGCAAAACACTCTATAGGCCTATCTAGCTCCTTCTTCAATGGGATTTTAGCGACCGCCGTAGCGACGCCATGTACTGGACCATTTTTGGGCGCTGCTATTGGCTTCGCGGTGACGCTACCGCCACCCTCTGCATTGTTGATTTTTACGTTTTTAGGGCTGGGCATGGCCTTTCCTTACTTCATGCTAACACTTTTCCCAACGCTGGTTAAATGGCTGCCAAAACCGGGTCCTTGGATGCTAACGTTCAAGCAGTTTATGGGCTTCCTCCTATTTGCTACGATCTTGTGGTTGCTATGGGTATTTGGTGCTCAAACCGCTCTTCTTGGTGTTTTTCTGCTGCTATGTGCGCTGTTTGTTTTGGCAGTTACCTGTTGGGTCTATGGACACCTATGCCATCCCTTTCGGCCCCAAATCACTCGTAAAGCGGGTATATTGCTCAGCATTATTCTAGGGCTCGTCGGCACCTATATCTTGGTCATCTCAGCTCAGGTGGTACCGGAGGAACTTGATGGGGCACAGCTGGGACAGTTGGCAGATATTGAGCAGCATCCTAAAGCCTGGCGTTCTTTTTCCCCGGCTATGCTTGAACAGCTGCGTGCTGAGGGCAAGCCAGTCTTCATCGATTTCACAGCTAAGTGGTGCGTGATATGCCAGGCCAATCATCTCGTCCTTTCCCTTAACGACATTGAGCAAAAGTTTGAAGACTTAGGCGTTGTCAAAATTAAGGCCGACTGGACCCGCCCTAATCCAGCGATTACTCAAGAACTGCGACGCTATGGACGTAACGGTGTCCCCCTTTACCTGCTTTATATTCCTGGTCAGGAAACACCTCTCATTCTCCCCCAGGTTCTAACCCCCGATGTCGTCAGTAAGTATCTCGACAAGCTTCAGACAACAGTCGTCAAGGAATCTATTTCTGGGCAACACACGGCGGCAGTGAATCGGTGAACGAGGTTACCTACTTTGATAGCCATGCACATCTAACGTCCCATCAATTGGTGGGACAGGCTGATTCCTTGGCAAAAACGGCCTGGGAAGCAGGTGTAAGGCATATCACTAATATCTGCACGGACCGGATTAGCCTAGAGGAAGGGCTGAAGCTGGCCCTAAGCCATCCCTGGATCCTTAATGCTGGTGCCACAACACCCCATGATGTGGCTAAAGAGGGAGAAGAGCTGTTCCCTATCTTTGCGGAATGTGCCAAAAAAGGTTTATTGGCTGCAGTAGGAGAAACGGGTCTTGACTATTTCTACGAGCATTCGGACAGGCAGCTCCAGCAGCATTTTCTTCGTCGCTATCTGGCACTCGCTCTAGAATGCAACCTACCCGTGATCATCCATTGTCGCGATGCCTTCGCTGATCTGCTTGAGATCCTCGATAGCGATTATGTCGTGAAGGGAAAGCACGCTCGTGGAGTGTTACATTGCTTTACAGGCTCTCTAGCCGAAGCTGAAGAAGTCCTTAAGCGCGGGTGGTATCTCTCACTCAGCGGTATTGTCACTTTTAAGAAAAGTGAACAGCTCCGCGAAGTCGCTCGTCATGTGCCCCTAGACCAGCTATTGATCGAAACGGACTCTCCCTATCTGGCCCCGCAAAGTCATCGTGGAAAGGTCAATGAACCCGCGTTTTTACCAGAGGTAGCCGCGGTCATCGCTGCCGTAAAAAACGTGTCTATTACCGAGGTAGCGAACGCCACGCAACGCAACGCCTGCCAGCTCTTCGGAAAGGTTAAAAATGCCCTAAAGGACCAAAAAGACATAAAGAGGTAATTGCAAAATTATTTGAGCCCTTGAGAATCGATTCTTGGGTAAAAAAGGTTATCTTTTTTGGCTAGTAGGCGATTCTAGAGAGCTCAGGCAGCATGGCACTATCTGGTGTGGACACAGGCTTTTATCACTTCCCAGGCCCGAAGGGTCGATATTGCAACAGGCCAGGGCATCGCCCCATAGGCCTCAACCTAAGCCTAACAATCGTATCTCGGCGCGCAGCGCTTTGGAGTGCGGTCGCTTGCGACCGCTTTGGGTTCCTTGCGACGGTCGTGTGCAACGGCATTACTATAATTCCCTAAGGGTAAAATAGTTAGTACATGCAGCCTTCGACGAATCCATACAATGCCGTTTAGCATTGCCGTCCCAAGGAACGAAAAGCGGTCGCAAGCGACCGCACTCCAAAGCGCTGCGCGCCGAGATACGATTGTGAAGTCCTAAGTCATTGAGATATAAGCTCAAAAGACCTGTTAGGTTGAGGCCTATGGGGCATCGCCCTGGTATAGGCCAGGAAGGGATTTCGCAGTCTGAAGGACTGCGATAAAAGGCATGCATAAATGGTCTATGCAAACCAGCGTCTTGTGGCAGTCTTTCAGACTGCGATATCCTCTCTTGGCGTATACCAGGGCGATGCCCTGGCCTGTTGCAATATCGACCCTTCGGGCCTGGGAAGGGAATGGCTCTCTCTTCACCGGCATCCGATTTTCAGGAAATTGAATTCGGAAAATCGGACTTCTGCAATTACCTCTAAAGGACCTGTAGAAATTTACTTCCTAAGTCTTTTGGAGGTAATTGCAGACGTCCTTTATGTCCTTTATGTCGCTTTTATCCTTTAGTCCATCCGCCTGAATCTCTGATCTTTTTATTTTTTTCTTGCATTCCCATTAATTTTTTGAGTACAACACACTTACAACGATTATGCTCAACCTATGGTGGCAGCGCTCTAAAATGAAGCACACGGGCAACCTAGGGGTTACCCTTTCAACAACCATGCAAGGAGTCATTCCATGAAGAAAAGAGACCTGAAGAAACTCGCCCTGCTCGGGTTAGCCAGTGGAATCATGTTGGCGAACCAAGGCGAGCTTGCGGCGACCGATTATGGAACAAGCAGTGTGGCAGAGCAGGATTTCCTCAGCTCTCTAAGCCAGGAAGATCAACAACTATTCCGTAGCTTGGACGAAGAAGGCCAACTTCTAGCTCGTCTCATCGCTAGTCCTAGCGTTGGGGAAGATGCTAGCCATGGCCGTTGGGGCAGCGGCTGCCAAGGCGGCTGTGGTGGCGGCGGTGGCGGTAATGGCTATGACAATAATGGCGGCTATGACAACCGTGGCGGTGGTTATGACAATTACAACAATGGCAGAGGCGGCAACTCAGGTTGTAACGGCCAGAGCGGCCCTAGAAGCGATAGCGGAGCTCGTCCTCCCGGCGGCGCTAAAGGCACTGGAAAATCCAATTCCGGCGGTAAAGTTTCCCTATCCGACGACCAAGGCTCTCTGGGTGCACAAGCTAGCCCTAATGCCAACCGCAATAACCGCTCCAACAACACGAACCGCAATGTAGCTGGCTGCAATAATAGCGCAGGCTGCAACGGCTCCGGTACTGGTGGCTCAGGCAATGGCGGCGGCGGCCAAGGCGCTAATCCTGGTCAAACCGGCGGGCAGAATGTAAGGGGTGCTGGAACCAAAAATAGCAGTGGTGCTTCAACAAATGCCACTAAGACACCAGGTCAGCTATCCTGGGGCGATGACACTGCACCTCAGCAAGGCGGCAACAATACCAAGGGCAACAATAGCTCCAAAGGCAACACTAACCCCCCTAAATTTGCCGATGCCGGTAACAGCAGCAACAATTCCGGAAAAAATAATTCCGGAAAAATAATAGCGGCAGCACCAACAAAGGTGCCGGCGGTCAGTGGGCGTGGGGCGATGACAGCGCACCTCAACAAAGTGGCAACGCCAGCAAAGGCAACACGACCAAGGGCGCTGGCAACAGCAGCCAAGGCGGAAGCTTTAGCGGCAGCACTGGCGGAAGCACTGGCAACAGCGGCCAAGGTGGAAGCTCTGGCGCTGGCAACAGCGGCCAAGGCGGAAGCTCTGGCGGAGGTACTGGCGCTGGCGGAGGCGCTGCCGGTGGTAAGTTGGCCTGGGGCGATGACAGCGCACCTCAACAAGGTGGCAATAGTACCAAGGGTAACAGCTCAAAAGGCAACACCTCCAAAGGTGCTGGTAACAGCAGCCAGGGTGGAGGTTCTGGTGGACAGATTACCTGGGATGACAATCAGTGGGGAGCCCCTACAACACGTAGAGGTGGCGTCACTGCTGATAGCGATTCTATAGCACCAACCAATGCTGGCAAAAGCAACAATACCAATAGTGGTACCAAGAGCAACTCTGGCCAAAATAATTCTGGAAAAAATAATGGCAAGAAGAACAACGCTAGCGCTTCACAGGGCGGTGGCGGTTTTCTAAGCCTTAACGATAATGTTGCCGCAACACCTCAGTTGGATAGACAAACACTTGTTACCCTATTGAACAAGTCCGGCAAAGCAGAGTGGAATTCCCTGAGTCCAGAAGGCCAAACATTAGCTCTTGAGCTAGCCAACCAAACATGTAAGGGGACAAATAGCTGCAAAGGACTCAACTCCTGCAGCAACCCCCCAAAAAACGATTGCGCAGGTAAAGGCGGCTGCAAGAATACAGCAGCTGGTGCATATACCGATAAAAATCTTGCCGTGCACGTCGCTGCTATGCATGATAAGCGCACTCATATGATCAACAAGGATCCGTTCAATAGCAACAAGAACAGATAGTCTAAGCCTCGGCTTGGATCGAACAAGATCGTTGAACTCCTTACGGCCGCCCCTTCGGGGGCGGCCGTTGTTTGCATCTGGATACTGTACCAGGCTTCTCCTATGACAGCACAATTTCCACCAAACCTTGGCATTGGCATCGGCCTCCGCATCCCTCATCTTCAAGATATTTTCACTCATCAACCCAATATCGATTGGTTTGAAATTATCACGGAAAACTTCCTCGTCGATGGCGGAAAGGCTCTAGAAAATCTCGACCGTATCTTGGAGCGATATCCTGTAGTACAGCATGGCGTCTCATTAGCCATCGGAAGCCCCAATCCACTGGACTTCGAATACCTCAAGCGTGTCAAAGCTCTCGCCAAGAGAACCAAAACACCATGGATATCTGATCATCTCTGTTGGGGACGTCTTCCAGGAGCTCACTACCACGACTTACTCCCACTTCCTTATACCCAGAAGGTCATCGATTACGTTGCAGAACGTGCACGTATCGTCCAAGACTACCTCGAGCTTCCCTTTGCCTTAGAAAACCTTTCATCATACGTTACCTTTCGCCATGATGAAATGGCCGAGTGGGAGTTCTATTCCGCCGTCATTGAGAAAGCCAATATCTATATGATGCTCGACGTCAATAACATCTATGTCTCTAGCCGCAACCATGGTTTCGATCCCAAAGACTATTATCGCAACCTCCCAATGGATCGTGTTCTTCAAATACACCTCGCAGGTCATACCGACAGGGGTGCCTATGTTTTGGATACTCACGACACCTATGTCAGGGATGAGGTATGGGCAATTTATGGAGAGGTCTATCCTCTGACGCGCGGGGTCTCAACCCTGCTAGAGTGGGACGACAATTTCATTACCTTCCAGGAAACTTGGGATGAAGCGCTGAAAGCTAAGCAGTTCCAGCAAAGCCTCGTTGTGGCCTGAACCTTATGCAGAAAGCCCCCAATCAGATGTATGACTCCCTAGTCCCTGAAGAGTTGAAGCTGACACAACTTTGGTTTGGCAGTATCATCGAACGTCCTATTGATCTAGACAATCGCATGATGCCACTGTCTCCAAAGGGAAACCCGATGGAGGATGAGGCCGCCGAATATATCTCTCCCAGCCCTACCCTGCAGTCTCACGAACGTATGGAAATCTATAACCAACAGTATTGGTGGCGGCTGCTTAATCTTCTCCATGAGGTCTTACCTCTACTCACGCGTCTTTTTGGTTACACAGATTTCAATCAACGGTTCGGTTTTCCCTACATCTGCCGCTACCGACCAGAACACTGGTCATTGTCCTTTTTAAGTTCGATGCTTCCAAGATTTCTGAAAGAGACCTATTGGGATACGGATCGTCCCTTAATCATCGATGCGGCATCAATCGACCATGCCTACAATGATGCCTTTTTTGCGCGCCAGATGCCATCGGTCTCACTACCACAGGTCACTGATACGACCTCTCTAGGAGCCTTGTTAAATCTTCGGCTCTATCTTCAACCGCACGTTCGTCTGTTCGATTGGCCCTATCACCTGTTCAATTTTCGAACAGAATTTATCAAGCCTGAAGATGGCGATCATTGGCTGGAACGTCCCTTTCCTGATTTGGAGCAAGGTCGCAGGTTTTATTTTATTCTATTTAGAAATCACAACAACCACATCGAATGGAAGGAACTTGCAGCCGGAGAGTTTCGTCTGCTACGCCTATTCAATAAAGGTTGCTCCGCATCAGCAGCCTGCAACTGGCTGGAAAAGCGAGGCGGAGCCTTCGTCGAAGTAGCCTCTAAAAACTTGCATTCCTGGTTCCAGGAATGGGTGTTGCAAGGAATACTCACTCCTGAACGCCCACCTTCTCGGCGATCCTGCTTTCCCGATAGCGTCGTCGCAAGGCACGACACTCGTGATGCAAACGGTTCGTGAGGCCTTTCTAGGAGTAACACGGATGCACACGGATCTAGGAGGATTTAGGAGGAGTAGGATGGAAAAAACTAGTTCATTATTCTAAAACGATAAAAATGGTTTTAGGATGGAATGGATCGACACGAATTCAATTCCATTCCATCCTATCCTCCTAGATCCGTGTACATCCGTGTTACTCCTAAAAGCAAGCGAACCGTTTGCATCGCGAGTGTCGTGCCTTGCGACACTATCGGGTTTAAAATTAGCTTTCGTGTATCTTATCTATCGGAAACTAACCCCCGAGGAGGAACTTGATCGAATCGACACCAAATGCCCGCGAAGCCGCCTATTTAGCGGTCCTCGCATCTGTTCAAGAACAGGGCTACGCAGCAGAAAGTTTAGAGCGATGGCAACGCAGCCAACAACCCAAGCCGACAGACATTTCATTAGCTCGCCATATTGCTTACGGCACAATCCAAATGGCTAACTCCCTTGATCATATGGCCATGCAGCTCACGAATACTGGCAAGCTTAACATTAAGGCCAAGGAACGCCTATTGCTGCGCAGTGCACTGTTTCAGGCACATTTCATGGAGCGTATTCCTCTCTATTCGATTGTGAATGAATCCGTAAAGCTTGCCAGAAAGTATTTCCATCCAGGTTTTGCCAAATTCCTCAATGCCCTTTTGCGTGCCTATGACACTAAGAAACCTAGCCTCCCCTCTCAGGCAGATCCTGAATCTTGGTCGACGCACTATTCTTACCCACATTATTATGTCGACAAACTGATTGCCGCCTATGGTCTATCACAAGCTCAGGAGATTCTAGCTTTGGGTAATCTGCCTGCCAAAGCCATGGTACGTATTCGTCAACAAGGGCTCGAGCCCCTTGGGAGTACTCTCATTCACCCCGCACCTCTGCCAGTGGTTCGCGTAGCCGATGCGACTCAGCTCGCTGAGCTCACCACCTCACCCGATTACTATGTCCAAAATGTCACGCCCGTATACTTAATCGCCAAACTCGCCAAAGTGAGTAAGTGCCCAAAAAGAATCCTCGACCTTTGTGCTGCTCCCGGAGGCAAAAGCATTGCAGTCCATGACCTCTATCCTGAAGCGCATTTAGTGGCCAATGATGCCTCAGAGGCGCGACTTAAGTCCTTACATGAAAACCTGCAGAAATTTGGCATCACGGCATCAGTGACCTGTCGCAAGGGAGAGCTATATCCAACAGACGAAAAGTTCGATTTGATTATCCTAGATGTCCCTTGCAGCAATAGCGGCGTTCTAAACAAAAGGCCGGAGGCGCGGTGGCGTTTAACACCCGAAGCACTTGGACAGCTGGAAATATTGCAAAATACCCTCTTAGACCACGCAACAAGGCTTTTAGCTCCTGCAGGGCAAATCTGGTACCTCACCTGTAGTCTATTACCGAGTGAAAACGAAGAATTGATCGCTAAAGCCTGTCAACGGCTGAGGCTTAAGGTAGGACCATTTATGAAAACCTGCCTGCCTAACCAAGAGGGTTGGGACGGCGGCTTCGGATGTCTTCTAGCCTAACGAGAGTGATAGCTAACCCACTAGTCCCGTTCTGCATCTGCTAATCCGTCCAAATGTAATCAGAGAATGGCAATTCATCCATCTCTAAACCTGTGAATTCACAAACCTGTTCAGGCGAAAAATTCCTTCCCAACAGATTAGCTGCTATCAACAATTGTGCCTTCTTTTCCCCCTCCTGAATACCCTTTTCTATCCCCTTCTTTTCTCCTTCCTGAAG
Source organism: uncultured Chlamydiae bacterium (assembly GCA_963713615.1). Classification (GTDB taxonomy): domain Bacteria; phylum Chlamydiota; class Chlamydiia; order Chlamydiales; family JAJFMA01; genus CAMFKD01. Next base: position 3,170,976 of record CAVQMM010000001.1, on the reverse strand, counting down.
ACCTTTTTCTATCCCCTTCTTTTCTCCTTCCTGAAGACCTTTTTCTATCCCCTTCTTTTCTCCTTCCTGAAGACCTTTTTCTATCCCCTTCTTTTCTCCTTCATCAAATTTTTGTGCTAAAGAGGCCTGATAAGCCCCCTCGTATTTTTCTGCCTGGCTATAAGTTAATAATTCCGCTTCATTCCATGAAAAACGGCTCAATTCTTTATAGGCCCTCGCTATAATTGGATCATGACCGATGATTTTACTAAGATCCTCTTCTGAGGTCTCTTCCGCATTTTTGAAAAAATACGTCCATTTATCAACAATATTGCCCAAATGGTCAAGCGATTTGTTAAATTTTGGAAGCTCTAAAAATGTAAAAGAAAAATCCTTGAGATCATTTTCCAAGCTTTCTCTATCTAAAATCACATGATCTGATTTAAATGACTTCTTTTGTGGAAACATGACAAAGTCAGTGATTGCTAAAAACACCACTTCGTTAAGATCGTGATAGGCCCCCGTAACGCATGCTTGGGAGCTATAGGCCTTGGAGGCATAATATTGAGCTCTTTTTTCAAAGCCTTTTTCTTTGGCAACTTGCATCTCCACGATGTACTGGTTTCCATTTTCATCTTCGCAGAGAATATCCACAATGCTTGTTTTTTTTGCGGCAATCTCAGGATCTTGAATTGTCTTCAAGAAAGAAACCTCCTTGATAGGCTTCTTTGTTTTAAAGGTGATCATATCATTGAGGAAATGAATCAGGATGTCTTTATTCTTTTCCGTACCGAATATTTTCTTAAAGGCTACATCATTTTTGGGATCTAAAAATTTCGAAAACATCTTCTCACCTGATTGCCATGGAGTTCTGATACCCTAAGCATAACTAAAAACCCTCTTTTTTCCACGATTAATCAGCTCATGGAGAGATTCGTTTGGAAAAACTGGCCAATGTGATACCGTAAAAAACCAGGGGCAAATCTCACGATTTTCAGGAACAGCACATATTTTCGGTACTAAGATGATGATTTCCAGCATCGTAAACTATACCACGGCGACTCGGGCACTTCGCTTTGCCATGACACTCGTTGGGCTTCTCTTCATTCTTTTATCGCTAACGGGTTGCGCATCGCGTGAAGTGATAGCTCATGACCTTGATGAGCGAGAAGCTAACGAAATCCTCGTATTTTTGTCAGGTAGAAACATTGAAGCCTCCAAGGACAAAGCCGAAGGCGGCGGCGGTGGTGGCTCAGCAATAGTCAAATGGAACATCTCTGTACCCTCTGAACAGCGTAATGAGGCAATGGCGGTATTAAGCCAAGCAGGTCTGCCTCGACGAGCCACCCAAAGCCTCTTAGACCTTTTCAGAGATTCGGGCCTTGTTCCCTCCGAGATGCAGCAACAAATCCGCTACCGCTCAGGGCTACAAGAACAGATCGCTAGTATCATCCGCAAGATGGACGGGATCGTCGATGCCGACGTGCAGCTCTCTTTTCCGGAGGAAGATCCACTTAATCCTAATGCCAAAAAGGGCAAGGTGACCGCTTCCGTCTACGTCAAACATACCGGTGTGTTAAATGATCCCAATAGCCAGCTGATCTCCAAGATTAAGTGGCTCGTGGCGGGTTCTGTTCCGGACCTAAATTATGACAATGTGACTGTCGTTCCGGACCTCGCCCGTTACCGTGAGGCCACTCCAGCAACTGATGAGGGGGGGATGCGCAGTGCTGACAAGCCTCTGGTATCGATTTGGACCATGATCCTGGCCAAGGAATCCGTCACACGCTTCAGAATTGTCTTTTTCTCCTTCTTTGTATCGGTGCTGATCCTGCTGATTCTCTTTATTATGCTCTTGTACCGCGCTCTTCCTGCATTTTCAGCAACTAAGACATCGCTATTTTCTTTCAAACGCATTGATGCTGCTGGCTTAGCCAAGAAAGACGAACCTAAAGCGGCCGATGACCCTACCAAAGCTGGCAAGCCCGCCAAACCCGCCAAGAAGCCTAAGGACGAGGAAGACGAAGCTGAGCACGAGGAAACAGAGGAAGAAGAAACCTAACACTAGCGTCGGGGTTCTGTAAGAAGCATGCAACAAAAAGGCTGGATGATCCTACAAGTTCTGCTAAACCGCTATTATGGCGGTCTATCGGAGGAGCTTAGCCAAACGCTGCCGGAAAGCTACCGCAAAGAATTATCAAAAAGTACGCTTTCAGTGAACAATGCTGAACCTCTACTGAGGCAACCTCTCGACCGCATCGCTAGAATTCATTATTCGTGGTTAGTACCAGCAATCCAATCATTACCTAAACCCTTGCGCTTACCAACCATAGCAGCACTACCGCCAGCCCAAGCACAAGGTCTGTGCCGCCTACTGAAGCTACCTCTTCCCGCCGAAAGGCCCTCTCCACCTATGGGTCAGTTTCTTTTGAATACCCTTTATGAGAAAGTTAGCCAGGAAGAACGCTTGCCTCCCAGCTATTTGACGGCATCTCCTGTTAGCCCCCTGGGTGAGTACTCCAAGGTTCAACTCATGCGATTGATCGATCTGCTAGGTCTGCGAGATCTTGTGCAAGAGGTCCGCCTCATTGTCAATAAAACTCATCAGACAGCCATCCTGAGCTGTCTGAACGATGAAGAAAAGCAGTTTTTCGACTTCTACATGTATAAACAGCGCGAGAAACTTACCGTTCCTCGCTTGGATCTCACCGGATGGAATGGAGACTCCCGAAAAGTGCGCCAACAGATGCATTTGCGAGGCCTTAATCGCCTGGGAAGGGCCTTGACAGGTCAAAGCCCTGATCTCATTTGGTATATACTCCGCGCTCTTGACACCGGCAGAGCTGCTATTATCCAGCAAAATTATGCTAGTAAGCCCCCTGAAGATGTCAGAACAGAGCTATTGCGACAAGTCATCGGTCTGATCAACTATTTTAATAAACAAGTGTGATCTGTGGGAAAAAAGAAATTATTTAATTTGCTGTCCGGCGAAAGCATCCATGTTGCCCCCAACACCAAAGTTATCCCTGCCAAGGTCTTTACCAAGGCCCTTAGTGCAGCTGATATTTTGTCGCACGCTCAGGAGGCCATCGATAAGTACCGCATGGAGGTCGCCAATGAGTGCGAACGGCTCAAAGCCCAAGCTCAACAAGAGGGTTTTCAAGAAGGGTTTGTTAGGTGGGCTGAGCACCTCGCTGAGCTTGAGAGGGAAATTCAGAATGTCAATAGAGCCACAGAAAAAATGATTATTCCAGTAGCTCTTAAGGCCGCTAAAAAGATCCTTGGACGCGAAATCGAATTATCTGATCAGGCCGTCGTCGATATCGTCGCCAGCAAGCTCAAAGCGGTCAAACAGGCTAAGCAGGTCGTCATCCATGTTTGCCCCCTGGACTATCCCAAACTTGAAGGGAATCGCAAGCAACTGGCTGAACTCTTTGAAAAACTGGAATCGCTATCCATCCGCCCCAACGAGGAAGTCCAACAAGGAGGATGTATCATTGAAACCGAAAGCGGCATTATTAACGCGCAGCTCGACAAGCAATGGGAAATCCTAGAACATGCCTTTCAATCGATGATGACATAGAAGGTCCGCGTAATGGCACATATTTCAAGACTCCTATCACTCCGTTTTGTGCTCTACCTATGCGCTACACTAGCAGTGGCATGGCTGGTGCCTACGGACCTCTTTCCACAACAGAACCAAGCACCAACAGCCCAGACAGCGGACCAAAAGAAGACAGACGAAAAAAACGCAACTCCGCCTCCCTCGCAGATTTTGGAACATGCACCTTTTGAGACATTCAAGCGGCCATCGTTAATCACTCAAGCAGTTGCGCTGTCGATATTGGCATTACTGCCATTCATCATCATGCTGTTGACCTCTTTCCTTAAAATCGTCATCGTACTCTCGCTGCTGCGTAGTGCTTTGGGAGTTCAGCAGGCACCGCCAAACCAAGTTATCAACGGCGTAGGGTTCATGCTAAGCATGTACATTATGTACCCTACGGTCTTGGCTATGTACAATGAAGCCCAATCAGCAATCAACGAGTACACAGCACCAGATTCCCTGTTCACTACAGAATCGTCACAATACATCATCAACGTTGCTGGACGCGCTCGTGAGCCTCTCAGACAGTTTCTAAAGCGCAATTCAGCTGTAAAGCACCAGGTGCTGTTTTACCGCATGGCTTATCGCATTCTACCAGAGGAAAACCGTGAGAGTCTTAGCCCAGAGGATTTCATCATCCTTGTGCCATCCTTCATTACGGGACAGCTTAAACAGGCTTTTGAAATTGGCGTGTTAATCTACATCCCATTTTTTGTGATCGACCTTGTCACCTCCAACGTTTTGCTAGCGATGGGTATGATGATGCTTTCACCTGTCACCATCTCCATGCCGCTAAAGCTATTCCTGCTCGTGATGCTGGATGGCTGGACTTTGCTAATAGAAGGCTTAGTATTGACGTTCCGCTAGTCATAAGAGGGTACCAGGTATGTTTCAAACACAAGTCGTCCAACTAGCCTACCAGGGACTGTTGTTGATTCTCATCCTGTCGGCTCCTCCGATTTTGATCAGTATGTTCTTTGGTATCATTGTCGCTATCTTTCAGGCTGCTACCCAGATTCAGGAGCAAACACTCTCCTTTACCGTTAAGCTGGTAGCGGTGACGTTGGTACTGATGCTATTGGGACCATGGCTCGGAGCACAGATTATGAGCTTAGCCGTAAATATTTTTAAAAACTTCCCCTTATGGTCGATGACTCAATAAAAATATGGCCGTTGATTCACCAAATATCTACCTAGATCTATATCTCAGCGGAAACTACGCTAACAACACGCCATCATCATTGCTCTCTATGATGCTGTTGACACTGGGTCGCGTCCTCCCCATCATTGGTCAGGCACCCTTTTTTGGCTCTAAAGTCCTTCCTCACCCCGTTAAAGTCACCTTCGCCATCAGCCTCTTTGTCATCTTCTTGCCACAGCTTCTCATCACCACTGAGACGCCTATTCTCTTCAACATGCGTCTGATTTTCTATATGGTCAAAGAGCTTTTTATCGGGTTTTGCATAGGCTTTATGATCAGTATTCCTTTTAGCATTATTCAGAACGTGGGTATGATCATCGACCACCAACGCGGCGGTGCGAGTTTGATGGTCAATGACCCCACGATCCAAAACCAATCATCGCCACTGGGTACGCTGTTTAATATGATGCTTATCTATCTATTCTATATGATGGATGGGCCTTTTCACTTTATTGAAGGCATACGAAAGTCCTATGAACTTATCCCTCTGGACCGTTTTTTAAACAGCGCGTTCTTCAACTCAACATCGCCCTTTTGGAAGCTTCAGCAAGAGGTTTTCAACCGGATGATGGTCCTGACAATACAGTTAGCCGCCCCGGGGTTGTTAGCCATCTTAATGACCGACGTGTTTCTAGGTATCTGTAACCGCTTGGCTCCGCAGGTTCAGATCACCTTCTTGGGGATGCCCTTGAAATCTCTGTTAGCATTGATGATCATCACAATAGGCTTACAGGTCTTTGCACAGCAGCTTGTCCTGGAGACCTATAACTGGCTACAACTGACGTTTAAGTCGATAGGATGGATGACCTACGGCATGCCTGCCGAAGTGACCCCGCCGCCATAAGGTTTGAGTGCGAGGCGCTCGTAGGGCTTTTTAGGACTTTACCACAGAGAACGCAGAGACGCCGAGATAGGAGAGAGAAGAGAGAATGTTCAGTTACTGGCACTGGACAAAATCCAGTCTAAGGGTTCCCACAGGAACACGATTCTGTAGAGCCCTTAGACAGGACCTTGTCCAGAGCCAGTAACTGAACAGATCCTCAATTTTAACAAAAAAAGTTAGATTGAGCACCTGACCCGTTTATGGGGTCTTAGACAAAATTCACTCTAAGGATTTTATCGAAGGATATCCCTACAGAGGTCCTTAGAGTGAATTTTGTCTAAGACCCCATAAACGGGTCATTCTCTCCTCTCTCTCCTATCTCGGCGTCTCTGTGTTCTCTGTGGTAAAATCCTAAAAAGCCCTACAAGCGCCTCGCACTCCAATGGCGGTAAAATCCTAAAAAGTCTCACAAACCTCGAGAATCTAGAGCCTCTATTTACGAAGCTGTCTCGCAATATCCTGAAGGCGATCAACAAAGAAGTCGATCTCGGCAAAGGTATTGTAAAAAGCAAAAGATGCTCGGGAAGTGCCCTTGACCTTGAAACGCTGCATCGTCGGCTGGGCGCAGTGATGCCCTGTCCGTACACAGATACCCTTGAGGTCTAAAAACGTTCCCACATCCAAGGGATGGGCGCCCTCGATGACAAAGCTGATAATAGCGCCCTTATGTTTGGCTGTACCGATGATACGTAAGCCTTCAATACAACTCATTTTCTGCGTAGCATAGGCTAGTAACCGCTGTTCATGCTCCTGGATAGCCGCCATACCGATGCCTTGAAGATAGGCTATAGCAGCTCCTAAACCAATCACTTCCGCGATCATTGGTGTACCAGCCTCAAACTTCAGCGGCAGAACATTAAACGTCGTCTTTTCAAAGGTGACAATATCAATCATATCGCCACCACACTGATATGGAGGCATTACCTCTAAGAGATCTTCCTTACCATAAAGCACTCCAATTCCCGTAGGACCAAACAGCTTGTGCCCTGAAAAGGCGTAGAAGTCAGCATCAAGATCACGGACATCCACAGGCATATTAGGAGCTGCTTGCGCACCGTCGATCAAAACTTTAGCTCCCACCGCGTGGGCCATTTTGATCATCTCCTTGATGGGATTAACCGTCCCCAAGGCATTGGAAACGTGTCCAACAGCCACTATGCGTGTCTTTTCAGACAGCAGATTCTTAAAAGCTATTAGATCTAATTCACCATTATCGTCGACAGGAATGACTTTAAGGATGGCTCCACGGTCTTCACAAGTGTTTTGCCAAGGAACTATATTAGCATGATGTTCGATGGTGGAAATGAGGATTTCATCGCCCGGCTTAATAAAAGCCTTCCCAAAGGAATAAGCGACGAGATTGATTGCTTCAGTAGTCCCACGTGTGAAGATGATCTCTTCTGACTTGCTGGCATTGATAAATTTGGCAACGGCCTCGCGAACCTTACTAAACTCCGAAGTCGCATAGGTCACTAACCCGTACACAGCACGGTGGACTGTCCCATAGTGATTCTTATAGAAATTAGCGATTGCATCGATGACAGCTTGCGGTTTCTGCGCTGTCGCCGCTGAATCCAAGTAAACCAACGGTTGGCCATGAAGAGTTTTTTGCAGCATTGGAAAATCGGCAATGTGCTTTTCCATAGCTCTCCCCTTATTCAATCTAAACTATACCAAAAAACGTCTGGCGCGTGACGACAGCCGCTGCAGTACTGACGGTAATGGAATCAAATCAATGACTTCTTCACAGAAACCATGGACTAAAAGGTTACGGGCTTCATCAAGGCTATATCCGCGCGCCCTGCAATAGAACAGCTGATCTTCATCAAGCTGACCCACGGTAGCCCCGTGCGAAGCCTTCACATCATCGGCAAAGATCTCTAGGTTGGGTTTGCTGTCGGCATTTGCCTTATCGCTTAAAATGAGATTGTTGTTCAACTGATAAGCTTCGGTTTTCTGCGCGGCCTGGCGCACAAAAATCTTACCTTCGAAGCTAGAACGCGAGATGTCTGTCAACACCCCTTTAAACAACTGATTAGAGCGGCAATTAGGTGCCTGGTGGTCAATCATCACATTGGTATGGGCTTCACGCTTGTCATCCAACATCCACACGCCATTCAAGCACGCTTCGGCATTTTCGCCCAAGAGCGTTACATGAAGGTCGCTGCGAACTGTCATGGCTCCATCAGTAAAATTGATGACCTTTAGGCTCGCATCTCTCTTAAGACTTCCGCGTAAAGCGCTTAAGTGCCACGCATCAGCCGACAGCCCACTCGTCTCCGTGATGACTTTGGCGTGTGCGCCTTCTTCGATGACCAACTCGGTGACCTGATTTAGGCAATAACCACTACATCCTAGTTCGACCGTCGTTTCGGCTATAGTGACCTCTGACTGACGCCCCACAAAGACAAGCACCTTGGGCAGCACCACTGCTTGCTGAGCCTTAGGGCCAAGAATATTGATGATCTGAATAGGTGCAATAACTTCAGTCTGTGGAGGGAGATAGACAAAAGCCCCTGAAGGGTGTACCGCAGCATTCAATGCGACAAAAGGATCTGTTTCCTCTTTGATCGATTTGGTCCAATGGTTGTCCAGGAAGGTTCCAAAAGATTGTACCGCCTCACCAAGCGCACTAATAACCACTTTCTTTGGCACGCCCGATACATTTGAGAGTGTCGGCTGGAAGGTTCCATTCACGAACACCAAAAATGACTCCTGGCATTCCGGATACACAAAAGGTGCCACCTGCTCCGACGACAATGTCTCCGACTCGATCGATCGAAAGGAACGCGAAAAAAGATTTCTTAGACGTATGTATCGATAGACTTCTAGACTACGCGACGGCAGACCTAGCTCAAGAAAACGATCCCACGCTTTTGCCCTTAGACGCTTTAGTCCATCCTTGAGGGCAATGTCACCATACAATTGTGTAACCAACTGCAGAAACTCATCCTGTTCACGGGAAGCCACTAACATCCCGCCACCTCGCTGTCGGAAGGCTGTAGCCAATCGTACCCTTTCGCTTCCAGCTCTAATGCAAAGCTAGCATCGCCAGATTGAACAATCCGTCCATCCATCATCACATGCACGTAGTCTGGCTTAATATAATTTAAGAGCCGTTGGTAGTGAGTAATCAGCAATAGGCCCATCTCGGGGTTCATGATTTGATTAACCCCCTTGGAGACAATGCGAATGGCGTCGATGTCTAGCCCTGAGTCGGTCTCATCCAAAATAGCAAATTCAGGCGCTAGCACAGCCAATTGCAGGATTTCATTGCGCTTTTTCTCTCCGCCCGAAAAACCTTCGTTGACATTGCGCGTCTTAAATTCAGGTTTGATCTCCATTAACGCCATTTTGGCATCCATAAGAACATCAAAGTCTGCCTCAGACATCTCCGCTAGTCCTAAAGCTTTACGCTTAGCATTGTAGGCACTGCGTAAGAACTGAACGTTACTGACGCCCGGAATTTCGACGGGATATTGAAAGCTCATAAAAAGACCCGCATGAGCACGTTCATCGGGGTCCAATGCCAAGAGGTCCTTGCCATTGAGAAGAACCTGTCCACTGGTGATTTCATAAGCGGGATGGCCGGCAATGACCTTAGCAAGCGTAGATTTACCAGCGCCATTGGGGCCCATGACAGCATGGATTTCGCCTTTCTTGACCTTAAGTGTAAGGCCCTTCAAAATCGTGTTGCCCTCTACGGCGGCGGTCAGATCAATTATCTCTAGCATTATGGTACAGTTCCTTGGATGGTTTATCTAGCCGACAGAATGCTCTAGCTTCAGGGTCAGCAATTTTTGTGCCTCTACAGCAAATTCTAGCGGCAATTCGCGGATAACTTCCTTGCAGAATCCATTAACGATCATGTTAACGGCATCTTCTTGAGAAAGTCCGCGAGACTGGAAGTAAAAAAGTTGCTCTTCATTCATCTTAGAAGTCGATGCTTCATGCTCGACCTGGCTAGTGGAGTTACCGACTTCGATGTAAGGAAAGGTATTGGCAGAACATTCAGCTCCGACAAGCATAGAATCGCATTGGGTATAATTGCGCGCCCCTGTAGCTCTAGGAGCCACCTGAACCAGGCCGCGGTAGCTATTATGCGATTTATCCGCGGCGATGCCCTTCGATATGATTGTAGAAGAGGTGTTTTTTCCGAGATGAATCATCTTGGTACCCGTGTCAGCCTGCATGTGCCCTGTTGTTAAGGCCACGGAATAAAACTCACCAACGGAATTATCTCCCTGTAGGATACAGCTTGGGTACTTCCATGTAATAGCAGCACCAACCTCGACCTGAGTCCAAGAAATTTTCGAGTTGACACCAGCGCAGCGTCCGCGTTTGGTCACGAAGTTGTAGATGCCCCCTTGACCTGTTTTTGGATCTCCCGAATACCAGTTTTGTACGGTGGCATACTTAATTTCAGCATTATCCAAAGCAATTAGCTCTACAACTGCAGCATGTAACTGATTGCGGTCATAAGCAGGTGCTGTGCAGCCTTCCAGGTAGCTAACAAAGCTGCCTTCTTCAGCAATAATCAACGTACGTTCAAATTGTCCCGATTCCTTGTCGTTGATGCGAAAATAGGTCGATAGCTCCATAGGGCTCTTGACGCCCTTGGGAATGTAGACGAATGAACCGTCGGAAAAAACTGCTGAGTTCAGCGATGCGAAGAAATTATCGCCAATGGGAACAACGCTTCCAAGATATTTACGTACCAGGTCTGGAAAGCGCTGGATGGCTTCAGACATCGGGCATAGCACCACGCCGGCATCTTCTAATTTCTTCTGAAAAGTCGTATGAATGGAAACAGAATCAAAAACAACGTCCATAGCAACGTTGGCCAGGCGCTTTTGTTCGTCCAATGGAATACCTAGACGCTCAAAAGTTTTGCGAACCTCAGGGTCCACTTCATCCAAGCTATTCAGTGCTGTCTTTTTCTTTGGAGCAGAGTAATAAGAGATGTCTTGGTAATCGATCGCAGGATGTGTGACGTTAGCCCATTTAGGCTCTTGCTGCTCCAGCCATCGACGATAGGCTTTTAGGCGGAATTCCAGCATCCACTCAGGCTCTTGCTTCTTCGCCGATATCAGGCGGACAACCTCTTCGCTGAGACCTTTGGGAATACGATCCGCTTCTACATCGGTAACAAAACCATATTTGTAGTCGGACCGCTCCTTAAGGAGTTCTTCTGTTGAAGCGTCATAACGCTCTGTTTCCATTGCCTTTACCTCTAGAGGATGCCTTACGATAAAGAAGGACACAGACTAACACGTGTTAGCCATAACAAGCATCAACAAAAACAATCGGGTAATTGAAACGAATTTTTATGATGCCGTCCCATATTCATCCAATTTAATGTTAGCAGGTTGAAAGGTTTTTTTCAACCAACAATGCAGCTTCATGCTGGACTGAACGGACAGGATGGACGAACTGGACTGATTAGACTAATTGGACGTGAGGTGTAATCTTTGCCACGCGAAACTTGATGTGGCGCTTGTTCAATTGGAATGTGAACGCACCATATTCTTCGCTTTCGGCTTCCCTAACCACATTTTCGCAAGTCAATGCGCCAGGTTCATAGACGAGCTGCTGCGCTGCAAGCAGGTGAGGATGAGAAGGGCCAGACGATATTTTCTTTTGCAAGGCAGTCCTAGCCCCTCCCCAAGTATGGTCTATTCGATCAACCTAAACGCATTCATGAAACGCGTTACATTCGAACTAGGCGCATTGAAATAGGTTGCCGCCAGCGAATAGATGTTTGTATCGGAAATAAAAAATGCAGTCTTCATGTAGACAGTACCCCCAGACGACGGAATACGAACCAGAAGTTCCACAACGTCCATAGAACCACGCTGACTGTACTTAGGCAGGCCTACCTTCCCACCCTGTGCTGCAAGACTATCCTCAAGTACAGTGACCACTGTGTCCCCGAATTGCTTCGATTCTGGCCTTACTCCCCCATTAGAAGTCGCTGAAATGACAAAGTACTCATTCCCCTTTTGAAGTTGTAGCAACAGCTGTCCATCAGTCTCTTGGAAAGTAAACTGTCCTGAGGGCAGGGCTACCTCCACGTCTTCACCATGTAGATTATAAACGCTTGTCTTCCAGGCCTTGCTCTGCCCACGATTAGCCTCTGGTAGGTTGTCAAAGATGCAACTTGGTAACAACTGACTGTAGTCTACTGCAGTAGCCTCGGGAACCTCACTGAGGCTCAAACTAGCAACAATCGCAATCAAAAAAGAAAACTGCTTCATGAAATTTTTCCCTCCAGTCGTGAACAATTTCAGTACAAAAAGGTACCTTCTCCGTGTGAAAAGGTACGTTTATAGCTGGACATAGAATAATAAGCTACTTAGAAGGAAGAACTCCAGCAGCTCCCTCAAATAAATATTTTTAAGCACCTTTCTAGGACGCGCTAGGAGTATAGAAAATCGAGAAAAGCAATCACCTTCGACTAGGTAGCTTCGATTACCTTTGATCGCTTATCTGTCTAAAAACACTCTCTTAACAATCACGACATCGCTTTAAGCTGCATCTTAAGAAGTGTCATGCATTGTTACTCCTCCATGGCTCCTGTCTACCATCCAAAGAAACAGGCCCTCCCAGGAAGAGACATAGAGCTCTGTAAAAATAGATTGCTGGCGGCGCCAAAATCGCGCTTTTGATCCAGCTTTTTCTACTGCCGCCTGAAAAAGCCCGCAGCAGCGTTGCTGTACTTGATCTATGAAAAACGCCAAAAACATCAAAACACCAAAGACATGGCTTAGATGTCTATAGCCATGTCCAAAATTATGCTCAAAGTGATAACCCTGATTCTTAAGAGTGTTGAACGTCTCATTTTCAATCCGCCATCTAGCTCTTCCTCCTCTTGAAAGTTGGTGGACATTATTTTGAGTGACAAGGATATCTGTAATCCATGAGAAATGTCCGATTATTTTACCCTTAGCATTTCTTGGCCTTATTCACCTTTGCGGTCAGTTTTCGGTCGACTGCAAAAGGATCGTCTGTCGCGTTTTGCTCCTCGGACATAGCTGGCGCTATGCCCTCGTCACAAACCACGACATCCGACCTTTTTCGTCCGACCGAAATTCTGACCGTAAAGGTGAACAAGGCCCATTTCTTACTACGCAGTCGATGAAGTTTACCTCAAGATCGTGGTTGGCATCATTTAGTGGGATTTTATTGCAGAAGCTAAACTCAAGTGTTTCCTTTTTAGTAGTCACTTTATGTGTCGCGAGTTCTATCCCTTTGAGCCACTCAAAGAGGCTAGGATTGCCACCTGGATTAACACCAATGATAAAATGAGCTCCCATCTGAGCGAATACCGCCAGGGCAATGCTATCTCAAAGGTTTCACTATTCGTGGTGTACTGATAGGTCTTCCAGGCAGAATCACTAAATCTTTCTGACCCTGCGTGGACGAACTCTTCAAACAGACCATTCGGAAACGCGAATTCCTCAGAAGCTGAAATTGCTGAGAAACCTAAGATTGCTCCAAGAGCAACAAATAGTGACCATTTTTCATGATGTCCCTCCTTTTGGATTTTCGTGAAACATAGCCAATGAAGCTAAAACAAACACCCATTTCAAACAAGATAAATCATTTTTAAGCATGACCATATGAATTAAAATTAATAAAAAAAGAGCGATCGCTAACGATCGCTCTTTTTGGAAGAAATCACTTTTCCATCGCTTAGGAAATAAGCCCACCAGATATTCTTGACAAATTTAAGATAGAACTATAAATTTGCCATATGATACCCAGACATTTGTCCTCCTACATTCTCAAGTATGCCAAGCAATACCCCATAGTTGCTTTGGTTGGACCACGTCAAAGTGGTAAAACAACGCTTACACAAGCCCTTTTCCCAAACCATCGGTATATATCTCTCGAAAACCTCGACTATCGTCAATATGCTGCCGAGGATCCCCGCGGCTTTCTCAATGAACATGGTCCTAATGTCATTTTGGATGAAGTTCAACGTGTGCCTGAACTCTTCCCCTATCTGCAGGAAATTGTCGATAGCAATCCAATAAACGGTCAGTATGTTCTCACGGGGTCTTCGCAGTTTCTCTTGATGGAAAAGATCACTCAGTCTTTGGCTGGTAGAATTGTCACCTTCAAATTATATCCTCTGTCTTTTACTGAGCTCTATGGTTATCCAGCTGATCCAAATCAGGATGCCATATTTCGTGTTCGGCATTCCCACCGTAAACACCTGCAGCAGGATGATCTATACAATCTTCTCCTGACGGGTTTTTACCCTCGCATTCACGATCAGCACCTGGACAGCTACAAATGGTATGAAAATTATGTGTTGACTTACGTTGAACGCGATGTGCGCTCACTCCTTCAAGTACGAAATATTCGAACCTTTGAAACATTCCTAAAGCTCTGTGCCTCTCTGTCCGGACAGCTAATGAACTACTCTTCCCTATCGAATGCATTGGGCATAAGTGTGATGACTGTAAAGCACTGGATTTCCCTGTTGGAGACCAGCGGCCTGATTTTTATTCTCCCTCCCTTCTTTGAGAATTTTTCAAAACGCCTGGTCAAGACTCCTAAACTGTACTTTGTCGATACAGGTCTGCTGTGTTTCTTATTATCGATCAGAAACATGGAGCACTTAACCACTCATCCTCTGCTGGGATCTATCTTTGAAACTTTTATGGTTAGCGAATGTTTTAAACGCTTTTATAACATCGGCGAGACTCCACCGCTGTACTTTTGGCGCGACCAAACAGGCAACGAAATTGACTTGCTCATCAACAGTGGACGTCAAAATTTTCCAATAGAAATCAAGCTTTCCCAAACCTTTCAGACAGATTTCCGAAAGGGCATCGATCGATGGCTGCAGTTAGATCGCAATCCAGCCGAATCCGGCCTGGTGGTGTATTGCGGGGAGCACGCTGTGCAAACACAAACTTCAGTTCCCGCCACCCCATGGTATTTGCTATAAGTCGTCAAACACAACGGCCAGCACATATCGATCAATTTGAACAATTTATTAGCATGATCAAATTAAATCAGCAGAGCCCCGTAACTGACTGGTTTTCACCGTCGATCTCAAAAAGGGCTTTCGGTTTAAGCCGGAATTCGTTAAAAATAGACGCCTTCCCCATTCTAAGTTCTGGAGGAACTTCGCTTTGCGAGCGTCCATCGTCCTAAAACTTCTTTTCTGCATTGTTATGCCGCTGCTTGTTACCGGCTGTAGCAATGTCAACGAGTGCGGTTACTGTGTGCATGGCGTGGATGAATTTGTCATCGACAGCTACACAATTCGCCAAGGAAAGTTAGCTATTGTCGAAATGGAAGGCAGTGAATTGGCCGAAGTCCCTGACAATGCCATGGATGAATTTATCGATGTGATCAATGAGGATGATGTCCTCGGTGTGGCTGTCTACCATCCTTGCCGCCTCGATTTGATGAAAACTGTGGAGACGATCAACAAAGACGTAGGGTTCCGCGTTTATGGGGGTAAAATAGACTTACCTGGCCTCCAATCGGTCACTGTAGCCGGCCTTACGTTAGAAGAAGCTCACGATTTTCTCTCCGAAAAATACGACGAACAGGTCAAAGGGATTGAGGTCTTTCTATCCTATAAGGAACGACCTTCGCACCGTGTAGAACTGGCAGGGCTAGTATCCACTCCATTCATCTCTGTAAACGGCAAAATTCGACTGTTTGATGTGATAGCCCAAGCGCGCCTGCCCTCCAGCGCTAATCTCTTCATGAGTTATGTCTCTCGTTGTGGACAGCCCCTAGCGATCGATCTTCATCGTCTCGTCAATGAAGGCGATATGAGCCAGAACATCGTCATGCGTCCTTGCGACAAGCTGTTCATCGCAGATGCCAGAGACGCCACTGTCTGTGTGATGGGAGAGGTCAATCACCCCAAGGCGGTTAATGTCTATTATGGCTACATATCGCTCCGTGAAGCCTTGGTGGCGGCTGGCGGCATCCCATTTACTGGGGATCGCAAACACATTCAGGTGATTCGGGGCGGCATCGTATGTCCTAAGGTCTATGTCTTAGACTGGTGCCACATAACTCAACTGCCTAACGAAAGTCTCTTGCTTATGCCTGGAGACACGGTATATGTTGTAGAGACCCCAATTACTGTGTGGAACCGTTGGATCAGCCAGTTACTTCCTTCAATGGGCTGCTTCCAGAGCGGTATGGGTTGCTACAACTTACTACCATCCCTTCTATAGGACAAAGTTATGCATCCAGATGATGTACCTCGCGCTAAGCAGCCTGTCGAGTTAGCGGACATTCTGGTACTCTTAAATCGCATGAAGTGGCGCATACTGATTGCTGGGCTAGTTGTTGCCTCACTGGTGATTGCGTGGGTGCTCACCCGTCCATCCATCTACGTTGCTAAAGCGACCTTTCGCGAACAGGGCATGCAAGGAAGTACTGCTACTGGCCTATCGGGTATCGTCAGTTTTTTGACAACGAGCGGAACACCTGGATTAGAGGAAGTTCTTCCTTTGTTTAAGTCAAAACGCCTTTGGCTGCCTCTTGTAGAGCGTTACCAACTTCAGGTGGCTATCAACGAACTGCCCCCTCCTGTTAACATAGGGGATCGCATCCTCAATAACTTGCAGGCAGAGTGGGCCTATCTCATCGACCGCGAAGAGCTTCTATTGCCCGATGTTCCGGCACCGGTGACGACGCAAGCTATAGCCTACACGGGCGAGGTCCCGCTAAAGTTTCATATTCGGTTTGTCGATGAAGAAAACTTCGAAATGTTAAATGCTACAGGTGAACTGCCACTCACAGGCAGTTTAGGATCAGCTCTTCAAGCTCCCGCTTTTTCCTTAGTCCTCGCAAGAGGGGACCAACAGCCCCTGACAGGCCGACAATTTTCTGTGAAGGTAAACCCCGTCGATCTTACTACGCATAAATTGGCTAAGCTCCTCGATGTGTGGCCAGGCGAAAAGGGTGACCTTGTGGTGAATTTGGCGTTCTATCACCCCGACCGCTATTTGGTAAGTACTCTATTGAACGGCTTAATGGAGCAGTATCAGCAGTTTTTGCAGGCTGAGCATGAAGCCCTCGCTGAGGTCCAGGTAGACTACCTTGAACGCCGTAGACAAGACTCTTCTAATAACCTGCAAAGCCTAATTTTAACCTACGCATCGGACCTGTCCGAGCAGCTGCCAAATTCGGGAATTCTCGATTCACAGGTGGAGCTTGAGGCTCTTAATGGCCAAAAAGCTGCTTTTAGGCAACGCCTAAGAAGCATCGACCTAGAACTCAAGCGAATTCAAAATAAAGATGGCGACCGTGAGGGCTATTTAGACACTCTTGGGGCCTCCCCATCGCTACCTGAACTGGTACGTTCAACTATCTCGTCCATCAATGAGCTGAAGCAGCGCAGGGACCGTTTAGTTCTGGCCCTAAGGAAAAATACGTCTCAAGATCCCGACCAGTTTGAAATACAGTTTGGACGACAAATTGCTGACCTTCACGAAATCCAAGCAAATATCGAACAGACAAGAAGGCTTCACGACCACATTGTGCATGGCCATAGTCTTGCAACACCATCATCACTCTCATCTGACACGCCACCCGTTCTACAGCTATGGTATCAGCATCTATATGCATCGCAGGGCAAGCCCTCTTGGGAAGAGCTTAAAAACCATTTCTTGTCCTACCTCAACAGCTTTTTGCGTCTCTCGATAGTGCAACAGAAGCTCATTCAAGAACGTCTAGCGTTGCAGCATAATCCAGGGCCTGAGTTGCAGGGTGTAGATTTACCTACCGCCAATAACATCTATGTCAAGCTCACCGAGGAACAAAGCAATACGCAAGCCGAGATGCGCCAAAATGCTTTTGTGATCGAACAGGTAAAAGATCCTTCTTTTGAGATCAGCTCGCTGAGTGGAACGTTGCAGGACCCTGTGAGCCGTGGCATTATCGAGCGATATAGCTCTCAGAGCATGAGCCTAAAGGATAGTACGATTCGCAGTCCCAAAGAGCAGGAGCGTATCAAAGAAGAGCTCGCACAACAGCGCACCTTTCTACTCTTCCATTTGCAACAAGCTAATCAGCTTCTGGCTCTTCGTGAGGAGTTTCTTAAGCAGAAGATACGAGCCACTCAAGAGGTCATGCTCGACCTTATCCAACAGCAGGTCAGTGTATCGGAGAAGCACCTGCAGGACTATACTAAAGCTCACATTGAACAGCTCAAGCAAGAGCGTGGATTTATTTCCGACGCTGTGCAAGAAATCAATCAGCAAATGACAATCCTGCCTCACAAGTGGGCTGCCGAGCAGATGATCCATCATCAAGCAAAGGTAAGCCAAGCAATTGTCGAAGAAATCACTAAACTCGTCGAAACCAAGAACATCTCCGGTCATTTAGAGACCGTGCAATCTTCCCCTCTAGACCTCGCTGTAAGTCCCATTCTGCCCAAACGGCCACATGTGATTCTGTTTAGCCTGTTAGGCATGATACTAGGATCTGGGATTGCAACGACATGGTTCATTTGCAAGGCGCTGAGACATGGCATCACCGTATCAGCCATCAACCTAGCGCAAGCAGGGCAGAATGTCGCCGGCAAACTGCCATTAGATAGGCGCCGATACCGATTCAAACCCTTGGAGAACAGAAGCCAGCTCGACACCCTTCGCCGCATCGCTGCCAGCCTATGCCCAGCTCGGACGAACCAGCCGGCGAATAAGTTGCTCTTGCTATTGGTGAGTGATGGCGTTAACTACAGTAGCGCGTTGGCTACCCTCTTGGCTAAAGAAGGCTACAAGGTTCTTAGACTTAACCTATCTTTTGACCGCGAATCCGACAGCGCACATCAGCCTGGCCTGTTGCAGTATCTGGAAGGCAATGCACCCGAACCCAAGATTGTCTCTAAAGGCGAATTTGATTCTGTCGATGGAGGGGGCATTTCTCTCTATGGCAACGAGCTATTGCAGAGCGCACGCTTCCAAGAGCTGACCCAAAACCTGGCTAGCAGGTATGACTGGATATTGGCAGTCTCGCGTGCCAAACCGACCAGCGCCGAAGCTTTGGTGCTAAGCCATCTGTTCCAACATATTGCCGTTACAGTGGGACGAGAAACCCTCCCTGATGTTCAGGCTTATATGAACCTCCCCAGTGTCACTTGGGTCCTCACCGACTGGAAATAGAGTCACTACCTCCGGGCTGGGCACCGCCCATACATAGTTTAAAAGTCCGGTGAAATTTCCCAGTTGTTCAACAGATCTTTTAACTGTGCCTCCACAGCCTTAACATAAGCTAATTTGTCATATGTAGTTTCAAAGGACGGATTCTCTAATACCATTTCGTTATAAACATTGATAAAAGATGTGTAACAACTATCTCCCAGGTAAATTTTAAATCTATCTATTTTTATTTGCAACTCATCAATTGTTAATTTTCTATTACGATTAATTATGCTGAGAATTAGGTTATCCAAATCGTAAATAAAATGACTAAAGGCATGTCGCAACTTCTGGTTTGTTTCATCTATCTGATAAGTCCGTTCGAAGTCATGAACACGATCAGCAAGCGCATACACGTGCTCACGCCATTTTGTAGGAACTCCGAAGACAGACACGGCATGACCAAGTAGATCATGATAAACTCCATCGACTCCAGGGGCTGGTTCACCATCAACCTCTTTCGGAAAACAGGTTGGAACTGGAGTTAGAACATCAAAGATTCCTTTGGCTCTTTGTGCCTGCTGGACAGGCGGGGTAGTCCCTATGCGCGCTCGTACTGTAGCATCCGAAGAATGTGGAAAGAGGATTCTCAAGAAACATTGATACATGATGAGTGAAGGGGTGTACTGCCAATCATTATCATTAAAAATAGAAAGGGTTGGCATGCCATCATCGTCCACTCCTCGAAATCCATCCCATACGGATCTCTCGTCTCCTATAGACTGGTCTGGAGTGGAAAAGAAGCACATCTCATGGAGAAAGCCTTGCTTCTTAAGCTGAGAAATAAATTCATCAAATTCATCATGGGAGAAACTGACGTTTTCACCATCGATGATCAGATTTTCACAAAGGCAATCTTTCAATAGTTTTTTATTTGGTTCATTAATTTCACCATCGCCATTAAAAAGTTGGTGAAATTTAATATCCTTTTTTGCAAATCGAGTTCTCATGCCATAATACATTTCGACGATAAAAAATTCCTGCTCCGATATTGTTCCATTTTTCAGTCCATAGAGTGCGATGAAAGGAAATTCAAAAACACGCTCTAAGCCTAAATGCAGTTTGTCAAAAAGAGGAGCATTCCAGTTGCCATCGATAAATGTTTTTTTTAGGTCGGCTAATTTTCTATCCTTATCTTTTATGATTTCTATATTTTCCTTTGTACTTAAGCGCATGTCTTTAGATGTGAATTTCATCACGCCACTGTAGTCAGGGTTTTTCTTCAATCTATCGAGATTATCTATATTCTCGTGCGCTTTTATATTTTCAAATCTAAGATTATCAATCACAACTGTACTTCTATCGGAAACAATGGATTCGTTTTTAACAAACGCCATATTATCGACATTTAGTAGTTTTTCTATGTTAATATTCAATTTATTTACTTCCATTATAATTATCTAAAATTAACAAGTTTGCAATATTTAAAAAATGCTCGCACACCTTTCCAGTGACTGCCACATCATAACAGAATAAGAACATCAAGTCAATAATCTATTAAGTCCTAACGCACTGGTTTATTCGGTTGGCATATTGAAATAAAGATATGGTAATATATGATCGTCCATAATCGCTCCTAAAAACCTTAACAAATCTAGGCCTTGTTCACCTTTACGGTCAGAATTTCGGTCGGACGAAAAAGGTCGGATGTCGTGGTTTGTGACGAGGGCATAGCGCCAGCTATGTCCGAGGAGCAAAACGCGACAGACGATCCTTTTGCAGTCGACCGAAAACTGACCGCAAAGGTGAATAAGGCCCTCGAAGCCATGTTGCAGAGCCGGGCAAAGATACTTCAATGTGCCTCTATCTTTTTCAAATCCTCCACTAGTGTTGTTGTTAGAGATTACACTATACGGAATCTGCTCATTTTTTTTAATTAAAATGTCTCAGGAATACTCTAGCGAGCACTTTGGGGTGATTTTTTGATAACCAATTTTTGAACATCTCAAAAGCCTATCAAAGAGGCCTCATTCAATGATTTTTGGGGTAAACCCAATTCTTAAAGACAAAAATTCTCTCGAAAGAGCGAACAGCGAGAAAGCCTCAAATTTTTAGCAGCAGCTGCCAACCCTTTGAGGGGCTAGATTCGTAACTACTCAGAATATGCCTTAACAATGTCCTTGCGGACATCGGCAAGTGAGCGGTCCTTAGTGAAGGTGTAGTCATAAGTCGAACGTCGCACCTCGTCAAAGTGCTCAGCATCGGTCTCTAAGCTCTTTTCAATGATATCGTAGATTTTAGAATACTGCTTTGGTGTGATCACCACCCCGCAGCGATGAAGATACTCGCGGTCTTTATGCTGGTGACGGCCTGCTTGATTTAGAAAGAACATGGGCCGGTTAAAGGCTAGGAAGTCATAGCCCACCGCAGAACGATCGCCAATATAGAGGTCGCATGCTGCGACTAAGGGATAGATCAACGGATACTCGCTGAGCATCACCACATTGGGCTTGCTCTCGTATTTGCTAATGATCTCGTACACATGAATCATGTGATCATGATCGTGTTCAAGATTGGGATGCAGCTTTACCAATAGATTATACTCATCGGGAAGCTGCGAAAGCAATGTCTCTGCAGCACCAAAGAATGATGTCGACTGCTCGACATCTCTCCATGTAGGGGCATAAAGAATCGTAGGTTGCTTTTTGGCAAATCGGCTGAATACATCCGTTTCAGCCGTTTTGTCAAAAAATTCCTGATTTTCCTTGTAATACTGCAAACGAAGGTTCCCCGCCATCACATAGCGTTCAAGCGCCTGTTTTGGACGCCGCGCAGCAATGAGATCCAGCATATTTTGTCCATATACCAGAGTGATATCCTGCTCTAGACACTGCTCGAACCAGAATCCTTTGTCTGAAAAGCCATGAGGACAGTGGACGATTCTCAGTTGTTTATCAAACTGCGCCTCATATGCCTTAAAGCGTACCTGTAAAAGATCACGGTTCCACATCTCCGAGATGAACAGCACATCATAGTGCTCTACGATATATTCGGGGGTGAAGCCTTGGTAGTCGTGCACCTGCGCATTAAGTTCAGGGTATAGACGCAGACACTGCTCATAATGATCCACGTCAGTAAAAACCAGGGGAACACCCATGCAAACGGCCACGGCAGCAAGGTGGTCGGTGTAGTGCGGGTACCCCATGGGGTTCAGGGCAACGCCGATGTGATTGTTTGATTTCTTCGTCATATACCCCACTGGGTCATAGCTCTAGTTGGATGTCATGAAGGGTCTCGCGTAGGTGCATCGCTCGCCTATGGGCGAGGTCTTCCTGTGGAATTTCTGCTCCTGCCAAAGCCATCAGATGTGCTCTTCTGCAGGTATAAAAGAGTTCGTTAAGCTTGGAATGTGTCGTCCCCTTAATCCAGTTGATATCTAAGCCAAGCTTTAGAAGGCTTAAAGCATTGAGCGATTCAGCGGTTTCAAGCTGATGGCTATATTTCAGCAGGCCAAAAGCCCTTCCCACTTTGTCTTTGATCACGGGAGTTTTTTCATGACCAATGCGCTCTCGTAGCTCCTTCTCTTCGCCTACCAGATGAGTCGTGAACGTTCGCATGGCGCTCAATATCTGCTCTTCTGTGACTCCTAAGGTAAAGGCATTAGCCACTACAAGAACATCTCCGACAAGCTCAGCTTTATTTCCGGTGAGGCTGGAGGTTTCAACAATTTCGCTCTTATTCTTGCTGATCACCTGCTGAAGAAGGCCTAAATGAATAATAGCCGGTATTTGCAGGAATAGGCGAATGATCAAGCCAGTCCCACAATGGGCTGGATTGGTCGTTAAAAAACCAAAGGTCGGCGAGAAAGCATAGTTAAGAACAGCACCTAGATCAGATTCAATCTTGAAAAGCTCCTCAAAGGGCTTCTCTAACTCCTCTTTGCAATCGCGCTTGGTCAGCTCTAAATGATCCTCGATGTTAATCAAACCTAGAAAATTTCCGCTCTGATCCAATACAAAGGCTTCACCACCTTGCGAAGGAACAAATGGGTGAGTGGCGAAGAAATGTTCAAAGAGCAGCTCTTTGTCGCTAGACGAGCATTCTTCGGCATCGAAGACCTTCGGACCTTTTAAGCCTACGTAAGACCCCAATTCCTTACCTATGAGTCCTAAGATTTGCTTGCGGTTCTCAACATCCAAGCGACTGGGAAAGTGGAATTTCTGCAGATTACGTAATAGCGTAAGGGTGGAACAGAGCCAAATGGCATTTTCGTGCTTGCACCAAGGGTTAATCTCTGCAAGAAGTGCCGCAACTTTACTATTGTCCTTCATTGGACTTCTCCGTCAGTTGCTTAATCTGGTCTCGAAGCCAGGCGGCTTGCTCGTAATCTTCACGCTGCAAGGTATCCGCCAACGCCTGATTTAAGGCGTGAAGTTTCAAGGCTGGGCTAATCCCAGCAGCCTCTCCAGGGTTGCGACCTACATGTAATGGATCACCTTTCTGACGCTCTTTTGGCAGTAGCTTATTAGAAACTGTCAACTCATTGATCAGCTGATCCGCAAAGGTTTCATAACATTGACTGCATCCTAACGGCATTCCCGACAAAACATTTGCCAATGAGGTTCCGCATTCTGGACATACTGCTCCCGATTGCCCTGAAGCCGTCTGGCCAGTACCCTGCGCCAGAGAAGCAGTCCCATGCAATCGACACTCAAGCTGTGGACATGAACTGCACATGACCGTGTTAGAGACGGTGCCTTGCTCAATCACTGTATAAAGCACAGCGGTTGGCTTTTTGCATTCACTGCACTCAAAGGGACGTTCGGCTGATTTCTCTGGTTGTTCTTCGTTTGTTGGCATCTCTAGTCCTTAACGCCGTAAGTGACACTGGCTCAGCTCTTGATCGGACTATAGGATATTCTTTGAAAATTGTAAAGGAGACGGTTCGTATAACCAGGGCGATTGCACTATAGATAATTTTAGAACTTAAGACGAATCGTTGCACTTATGGCTTAAGGAGTGCTACGAACGCCTAGGATGAAATCGGTGATCTCGCGCACAGCACCGCGCCCACCATCACGGCGTGTCACGAAATGGCAGACAGCTAAAACTTCAGGTACGGCATCGTTAGGGCAACAAGCCAAGCCTACATTTTGAAGAACTGAAAGGTCAGGAATATCATCGCCAATATAGGCGACTTCATCAAGCGAAATGGACAGTTCCTGGCAGAGCTTTTGTAAGATCGCAAGCTTATCGCTTACACCTTGAAAGAGGTGCGTGATTTTTAGCTCCTGAGCACGACGTGCCACCGCTGGGCTTTCTCTGCCTGTGATGATCACAGTCACTAAGCCTGAGTCAACTGCTTGAACTAAGCCCAAGCCGTCTTTAACATTAAAAACTTTAATCTCTTCGCCACCAGAGGCATAGATAATCCCTCCATCGGTGAGAACACCATCAACGTCAAGCACGATCATTTTGACTTTGGTGGCTTTGGCAACAAGCGGCATGAAACAACCTGTACTTTCAGCAAACGATAGGTTTAGGCCAAAAGAATTGGGTCTTGATGGACTCGAACCATCGACTCCCTCATTAAAAGTGAGGTGCTCTAACCAACTGAGCTAAAGACCCTAGAAAGAAGATGACCCCAACGGGATTCGAACCCGTGTTATCGGAATGAAAATCCGGTGTCCTAGGCCAGGCTAGACGATGGGGCCATTTGCATTGGACCTATGAGTCTATGCGTAAAATGAATTGAATGCAATGATTAAATAGTCATGATCTCTTTTTCTTTTGCATGGGTTACCTCGTCAGATTTATGGCAGAACTTATCTGTTGAATCCTGAACGGCTTTTTCCATGCGTTTTAAATCGTCCTCAGTAATGTCACCGTCGCTTTTCTGCTTGCGTACCTCTTCAATAAATTCTCTTCTAACGTGTCGCACGGCCACTTTAGCCTCTTCACAACGCTTGTGAGCTATTTTGACCATCTCTTTGCGCGTCTCTTGGTCCATCTGAGGAATATTGATGCGCACGACGTTACCATCAACGATAGGAAGGTATCCTAAGTTAGCTTTTTCGATGCCTTTGCCAACGGCGTGGACGTTATTTACATCGAAGGGGGTGATCACCAATTGACGTGGTTCCGGAGCGGTCACGGATGCCACATCGCGCAAGCGCATTTGAGTACCGTAAACCTCAACGTTAACGTGATCGAGCATCCCTGGGGTTGCACGTCCGGTGCGCAGGTTTTTTAGTTCAATTTTAAGATGCTCTATAGCCGCTTGCATCTTCTCCTCAGCATTCTTTAGAGTACTCATTCGCATCACCCAGGGGTTACAAAAGTTCCGATATTTTTCTGTGACAAAAGCGATAACACATTTGCGTCAAAAAGGTTGGACATGTTGAAAACGAGAATAGGAATGCTTCCACTTCTGCACATCGCAATAGCTGTAGCATCCATCACTTCTAGTTTTTCTGCAAGCATTTGACCGTAGGTAATAGTCTCGTATTTGACGGCGTCGGGATATTTATTGGGATCTTTGTTGTAGATTCCATTGACCTTTGTGGCTTTCAATAGGATATCAGCCTGAATTTCGCTAGCGCGTAGAGCCGCCGTGGTATCGGTGGTAAAAAATGCGTTACCCGTTCCACCGACAAAGACGACAGGAAAGCCTGCTTCAAGATATTCTATTGCACGGGCCCACGTAAAGGTTTCGACAACCCTGGGACACTCCAAAGCTCCCATAATCCTGGTAGGGCACCCGAGACCATTGAGGGATTGCTGTAAAGCAAGACCATTGATCATAGTCGCTAACATTCCCATTTGGTCTGCTGCGGGCCGTGGAACGCCAAGGGCTGCTAAATTACTACCTCGAAGGATGTTGCCCCCTCCTATGACTACGCCAACCTGAACACCTTGATCCGACAAGGCTTTAATAGCCTTAGCGGTGCGTAGGCATTCCTCATGAGAAAGGCCAAATTTCTCAGGCCCCGTGAGCATTTCGCCAGAAAGTTTAAGTAAGACACGTTTATAAGAAATAGTTACCTCCATTTTGCAGAAAAAAACCAATCCGCAAGCGGATTGGTTTATAGCCTAACAGAATCTAAGCGATGGCTACTGCCCGACCATCCAGCGTATGAAGCCGACGAGCTTTAAAGGCTTTCCAGTCTCTTTAGCACGTTGTTGCACAAGCTCGGTAATCGTCAGTTTATCATCTCTGATATAGTGTTGATTAACCAAGCAAACTTGATCGTAAAAGGCCTTCAATTTGCCTTCAACGATTTTGTCGATGATATTAGCAGGCTTGCCTTCTACCTGCCCTTTGGCAATCTCTTTCTCGTTAGCAATGACATCAGCAGGCACAGTCTCGGGCGATAGATAATCGGGAGAGGCTGCTGCTGCATGCATGGCGATGTCTTTAGCGAGCTGCTCTTCCCCAGAGGCACCTTCTAGCTCTACCACGACGACAATCTTGCCATTGAGGTGAGAATAGACCCCTACCGACCTGGTGGCGCTTTTTGGAATGAGCTTCAGGCGACGGATCTGAATATTTTCTCCGATGGTCTGCACGATCGTAGCGCGATATTCGTCAATCGTTAGATCGTGTTCTTTGGAGTATTTCTGCTGCAAGAATGACTCCAGCGAGCTGGGGCTTGTCTGTAACACTTCTTGTGTCATATCGCGTAGGAATTGTTGAAAACGTGCATTCTGAACAACGAAGTCAGTTTCACTATTCACCTCGAGAACGGCGACGTTGTCGTTGGACTCAGCGGTAGCAATCATCCCTTCGTTTGTTTGGCGTCCTGCCTTCTTCACTGCAGAGGCCATGCCGGACTTACGGAGAATAGCAATGGCATCTTCAACATTACCCTGAGCTTCAACAAGGGCTTCTTTACACTTGCCTACGCCAACGCCAGTGCGTTCACGTAGTTCTTGGATCATTGCAGTCGTCACTTCAGCCATAATTAATTATCCCCCTTACCTTCGATAGCAGCGCCTTCGGATTCCTGGAATTTCTCGGCAAACTCCGCACTCAAACCTTCTTCGGAGTCATCAGCTTTTTCGCCTAGAACACGTAGTTCTTTTTTCTTTTCTAGGATAGCGCTCGCTAGGGCGGACAGAATCAGTTTAATGCTCTTGAGGGCATCGTCGTTACAGGCGATGACATACTAATGGGGTCTGGATCGCAATTCGTATCGACCAAGCCCATGACAGGAATGCCCAACTTATTAGCTTCTGCAACAGCGATGTGTTCTTTGCCTGGGTCGACGACAATGAGAAGGCCAGGCAGCTTGCGCATGCCGCGGACGCCTGACAAGTTTTTGTCGAGCTTAATTTGATCTTTGGTGAGAAGCGAAAGTTCTTTCTTGGTGAGGCCATCTTCGCTGCTGGCGATACGCTTTTCGATACGCTCCAGTTTTTTGATCGATTGGCGGATCGTCTGACAGGTTTGTCAACATCCCGCCGAACCAACGTTCGCACACGTAGAAATTCGCCGCAGCTGTTCGGCGCATTCACGCACAACAGCTTTAGCTTGCTTCTTTGTGCCGACAAAGAGGATCGATTGATGTCTTGCCACGACTTCTTTTACAACTTCGATGCCTTTGCGCAATCTGTTGCAATGTTTTTGCTAGGTCGATGATGTATATACCGTTGCGTTCTTCAAAGATGAAACGCTTCATCTTCGGATTCCAACGGCGTGTTTGGTGCCCAAAATGAGCACCAGCTTCTAAAAGATCTTTAATGGTAACTTCTTGATGTTGTTTGTTGCTGTGCCAAGCCTTGTCCCTTTATTTTTTGACGACGGCATCCTGCCATGAGGGCGAGATTTCGGTCTTGGTTAATTTAGGTTCATGAAATAGCGCCTGATCAGAATCGAACTGACACTCGTAGCTTGGAAGGCTACTGTTCTACCATTGAACTACAGGCGCACGTAATGATAAAATATCATACCTATGTCGTGCATTCTTGTCTAGATGCCCGATGTAATCCTCCCTCCCTCTCCTCTCTTTCCTATCTCGGTGTCTCGGCGCCTCGGCGGTGAAAATTCCTAAGCTCTTAGCCGGATACTGCTAATCGGTATGGTCAATTTTTCCTAGTCGCGGTAATCTAGTTATCTGTAATCCTCGCTGCTTCACCGAAACTCTACGTACCATCAATGATTCGTTCCCGACACTCATCCCGCCGCGATAACGGCCTCAACGTCCCAGGGAAGGCTAACCGCATCCTCAACATCATCTTGGTTGGGTTGCTTTTGATTGTACTGCGCGTATGGCATCTGAGCATCATCGAACACGACGTAAAGCTTCAAGCTGCCCAAGCACCCACACGTCGTGTCGTTATCGAACCGGCGCGACGTGCCACCATCCGAGACCGGTTTGGGCTACCTCTTGCGATCAACAAAATTCAGTACAATGCTGCCGTGAGCTACTCGCAAATTCTGAACATCACTAGCCGCAAACAACGCCGAGAACACATACGCAAACTTTCGGAATTGCTGGCAACCGAACTTAACCTCAATGCTGATGAGCTGGAAGATCGCATTCATGCTGAAGCTGCCTTTTATGACCATACTTCCTACATCATAAAAAAGGACATCAGCGAACAGGAATACTACCGCCTAAAAATGCGTGAAGCCACTTGGGTCGGTCTGCAAGCTGAGCGCGTACCTAAACGTTACTATCCATACAATAAAGTTGGCGCTGATGTTGTTGGGTATATGGGTGCTATTGACGCTGATACCTATCAAGCTCTCATTCAAGAGAGAAAGGCCCTCCAAACGTTCCTGCGCCAACACGATGCCGGCCAAGACCCCGACCTGCCCGATGGCTTTGTCTCCACCGAGCAAGTGCGCGCTAGGCTGCGCGAAATCGAAGAGCGCTCCTATGCTATCAATGACTATATTGGTAAATCAGGCATCGAGGCGCAGTTCGAGGAAGACCTGCGTGGCTACCACGGAAAAAAACGGTATTTTGTCGACTCAAAAGGCAACTACCTTCGCGAACTACCAGGACCACGCAAGCCAATCCCTGGCCGTAGCATTGTATTGACACTCTCTGCACAGCTACAAGAATATGCCGAACAGCTATTGACCCAGGACGAAGATTTAAGAACAACACGAGTTGCTAAGCCAGACCGTAACGACGAGAATGAACCACCCGCAAAGTCCCCTTGGATTAAAGGTGGGGCTATTGTAGCTCTGAATCCCAACAATGGCGAGGTGATTGCCTTGGCATCCTATCCTCGCTTTGATCCCAATGACTTTGTGACTTCTGGAGATCCCAGCGTTGACAAGGCTCGCAGAGCCAATGTGCGCCGCTGGTTTGAGACAGACTCCTATATAGGGGAAATGTGGGATGGCAAGCGTCCCTTAAGCCGTGAGCACTTCGACCATCGGAAAGGTTTTTACGAGGAGGAAGTACCCCTGAGTTGGGAACGCTACTTAGACCTCTCGCTTTTCGAAAAAGGCGATGTCATGAAGGGAATGCAGGGGATTGTCGATATCGAGGGAGCAATAGTCTTGCAAAACGCTGTCAACAAGCTGGTAGCTGCAGCTGGCCACGCCGACCTTGCGTACCTTTTCAATCTTCTTTACCAAGAAGAAGGGCATCAACCTCAGAAGAGCCCCTTACCTGCGGCCGAACGCGAACGCATTGAGGGTAACCTCAATGTTGCTGCAGAAGAAATAGAGTTCATTAAGCTTCAGATGGATCCCTACCTAACAGGCGTCAAACATACCTATGACAAAGTCCTGCTCGTGGACTTATGTCGCGTTGCTGTCGATGGTGATCGTTTCTCTAGTAACCTCCTAGCTAAGGTTGGTGATCAGCCCATATCTGTTTATCGCCGTCTTAACCAAGCGACGATCAATGTACAGGAAGCTGTGCACCAGATGTCGCGAGATCTTTTTCATGGCGTCACTTTCAAAGAATGGCGTAAAGGAAACGAAAAGGCCTTTTTAAAACAAAAGCGACGCGAAGAAACATTAGCAAGCCGTTATGCCAAACCCTATACTGAACTGCTTGACGCCAAAGAAAATGAACTGTTCCAAAGCTTTTGGCAGGAACATGGACCCGATTTAGTCCTGTTGTTTCTGCGAGGTCGCCTTAGTGATCGCATAGAGCCCCAGTTGGCCCCTTTTCAGCAGTATTTCGAGAGCTGGCAACGAGAAATAGCCCACGGAGCCCATAGCGCTTTACCTTGGATAGGTGACTATCTCATCCTTCAGGACGGTCTAGCTCATCTCGATGATTCTTCTGCCAAAAGCTTTGTGGAAACAATGCGTTCTTACAAAGAGTTGAATCGTCCCTTATTCGGACGCTACCGTCAGCTTCGTTGGGAAAAAGGACAGCAGTTAGAGCGCAGTTTAGCGGCAGCTTTTTATCCAACCTACGGTTTTGGCTACGGCCGGTCGCTAGCCTTTCGTCAGGCCACACCGCAGGGATCGATCTTTAAAATTGTCACCGCTTACGAAGCGTTAGTGCAGCGCTACATAGCTCTTAAAGCCTGTGGGCAGGATCTTAGCAAGCTTAATCCTTTGCGAATCATAGACCAGCCTGTAAAGACTGGTAAGAACTGGATCGTAGGATATACGATGACGGGGCAGCCCATTCCTCAATTTTATAAGGGAGGTCTTCTCCCCAAAACTCTCACGCGCAATATAGGGGAGATCGACCTTGCTCGCGCCATCGAAGTTTCCAGTAACTCCTATTTTGCCCTCCTTACCAGCGATCTGATGGCCAATCCTGATGATCTGGCTTATGCTGCTCACTCACTATCCTATGGGGCACGCACAGGAATTCAGCTGCCTGGCGAAATCACGGGCCGCGTCCCCACCGACCTCGCATACAATCGCGATGGCCTCTACATGTTGGCTATTGGCCAGCATAGCCTAGTCGTCACCCCCTTACAAACTGCTGTCATGCTCGCTACATTAGCCAACGGCGGACAGGTATTCCAACCTAAGATCGTTAGCAACATCATAGGCACCGCACAACCGCGAAATTTTTGTCTATCAACGCGACGCGGACTTGACTATCGTGATAGCCTTCTCGCAGCGGGTATCGACTTTCCCTTTTTCGTAGCAAGTGCTCAAAGAATCAGGGAAAGCCGCACTGAAACACCTCCTAGCATCGTTGAAAGGCACGTCATGGTCCCTTCCTTGATTCGCAGTATGCTTTTCGAAGGAATGTACCGCGTAGCATACCGGTACCAGACAAAGACCCTTAGTAGCCTTAGAGAGCTTTATGGTAAGTGTCCAGGCATGATCGAATCTGTTGTGGAGCTCACCGGTCAGATGATCGGAAAGACCAGTACAGCGGAAAGTATGGAAAACTTTGGACCAGATCGACAGGTCGGCACACGGACATATAACCACGTATGGTTTGGATCGGTTGCTTTCGACAAGGGCTCTACGCATGAAATGTTATTTAAGGATGAGTTTGGACGGCCCGAACTCGTCGTGATTGTCTATCTTCGCTATGGAGCCGTTGGGCGCAATGCCCTCCCCCTAGCCACTAGCGTCGCAGCCAAATGGAGGGAGCTCAAACGTCAGGCAGAAAGAAGTTGATTGCTTCCATGGACGAAAGGACCAAAAGAGGTAATTGCAGAAGTCCGATTCTCCGAAGTCAATTTCCTGAAAATCGGATGCCGGTGAAGAGAGAGTCATTCCCTTCCCAGGCCCGAAGGGTCGATATTGCAACAGGCCATGGCATCGCCACATAGGCCTCAACCTAACAGGTCTTTTGAGCTTATATCTCAATGACTTAGGACTTCACAATCGTATCTCGGCGCGCAGCGCTTTGGAGTGCGGTCGCTTGCGACCGCTTTTCGTTCCTTGGGACGGCAATGCTAAACGGCATTGTATGGATTCGTCGAAGGCTGCATGTACTAACTATTTTACCCTTAGGGAATTATAGTGATGCCGTTGCACACGACCGTCGCAAGGAACCCAAAGCGGTCGCAAGCGACCGCACTCCAAAGCGCTGCGCGCCGAGATACGATTGTGAAGTCCTAAGTCATTGAGATATAAGCTCAAAAGACCTGTTAGGTTGAGGCCTATGTGGCATCGCCATGGTATATGCCAAAACGGTTTTAGCAGCCTGTAGGGCTGCCATAAAGCGCATGCCTAAATGGTGTTTGTAAACTGGCGTCTTGTAGCAGTCCTTCAGACTGCGAAATCCCTTCCTGGCATATACCATGGCGATGCCATGGCCTGTTGCAATATCGACCCTTCGGGCCTGGGAAGGGAGAAAAGCCTGTCTTTCCAGACTGGATAGTGCCATACCACTTAAGCTCTCTAGAATCGCCTTCTCACAAAAAAAGGTAACCTTTTTTTCTGAGAATCGATTCTCAAGGGCTCAAATAATTTTGCAATTACCTCTTTATGTCCTTTTCGTCGCTTTGGTCCTTTCGTCCATAGAGGGGGTTATGTCGGCCACGACTTAATGATGCTATTTGCGCGCTCGAGGTCCTCTGGAAAATCTACCTCGACACAGAGTTCTGGACTAATAGGTGATGCCCATACTTCAACACCGGCATCAATGCTGCTTTGTACGGCTCTTTCAAAATAGTCAGTGTTCCCACATTCTCCTAGAGCTTCTTTGAGCAAATGCAAATCCTTGGCGCTAAAGAAGTTGATTCCTAATGCTTCGCCAGCGGGATCGCTGACTTGCTTGGAGACCTCCAGAATATGACCAAGGTCATCAACCTGATATTTGACCTCTTCTTCCCCCACAACAGCCGTGTTAACAATCATGGCATTTTTACGATCGGTCAGAAGAGGTTCTAAGATCTCGTGACGAAAAACAACATCCCCATTCAACCAAAGGACATCCTCATTTTCGATGTTTGCCAATCCCCTTAAGAGGCTCTTAGCTGTATTTTCGGAAGTGAAGTGTGGATTGTGTACATATACTAGGTTGGGAAAGCGGGTCATGATTTTGTCTTCATGAAAACCGACCACAATGCTGACATCACCCAAGCTTAGGTAGTGGGCTAGGCTGTCAAGCTGAAACTCCAAAATGGACTTTCCGTTGACTAACCGGGTTAATGCCTTGGGGATATCCTCGACTCCGAGCCGGCTTCCAATCCCAGCCGCCAAAATAATTACCTTCATGCTTCGCTATCAAAGCAGGCAAATTCTTTTTTCGCAATGATCCTGTGCTAAAGACGATTGCCCAAAGGATCGTGCATCACGATGGGCAAGATGATCCGTGATCCATGCACCCCGCCAAAATAAACGGAATTATTAGCCACTTGGGGAGCCTCAGCGCCCACCATCTCTCGTGGAACATTGGGATTTTTGTCGTAACGCGGATAATTGGAACTAGAAATAGAGATGCGAATACGGTGACCTTTGGCAAATACAATGCTTGTGGACCATAAGTCCACATCAATCTGACGTGGCCCTTGCGTCTTTCCCACCGCAAAATCATGAGGCACAACGTCCCCAAGACGCCTGATGCCATCAACTATCAATATACTTCGTCCGTCGGGATAAACATCGGATAGTCTTACAACAACATCGGTATCTTGCTGCTCGGAAGCAAAAAGGATCTGCGCCCTAACATGTCCGGTTACTTCGACATCTTTTGTCAATGGCTCAGTACTAAAAACCACAACATCGGAACGACCTTCAATCGGGCGCTGATCGCAAGGTCCCGCTTTTAGGAAAAGATTGCGACCACCCAATGTCGGTGTAGGGTTCGCGGGGTCATATTGAAAGGCTACTTTGCCAGTATCCGGTAAAGACTCCAGGAGCTTTCCAGATTCCGCAAGAAAGAAGGGTGTCGCCTTTGCTTTGGGTGGCCAAGTGTCCGCAATACGCCACACATTACCGCTAGAGGGGCTCCCATCAAAAGGGCCCATCACGTAATAGGTTACTGTTGGAATATCATCTATGCCGTTTTCAATGCCTTTGAGGTGATAGTCAAACCAGCGCTTAGGAGAGTAATCAACTGGAGGATGTTGGCCCAGATCAGGAATAATGAAATCGCCCAAAGCAAGAGAATCAGGCCACCAATGCGTCCAAGGGCCTATGATCATCTTCTGACGCCCACGCGCACCCTCACCCCCATGCTCTTGTCTCGATACAAATGCATCGATCGTCCCCTGTAAAAAGGTGTCATACCAACCGCCATGATGAACGGCTGGAACATGGACGCGATCTGCAGCCTTAGCGGTATCATACTCCTTCCAAAAATCATTATAGGTATGCTGAACCATGACGAATTGCAAAACGGAAGGATGTGGGGCATAATACCCTAACCAACCTTCCACCTGTTGTTTGCGCAATTGTCCACCCGCATACAGAGCTTGATCATAGATACTCGCCGCTGCAACACCAACATGCTGACAGACTAGGTTCGGAGGGTTAGAGGGCGCCATCAAAAGTTGCGTGATCCCTTGAGCCGAGATCCCTACAGTGCCAATTTTGCCATTTGTATAAGGACTGGTAGCTAGCCATTGAACGGTGTCATAACCATCCTGAAGTTGCCCCCATCCGTCAGTCATATAAGGCATCGACTTGCCTTCAGGATCGAGACAACTGCGAGTATCTTGGATAGCTACAGCATAGCCCTCTTTGGCTAAAGGTGCATACAAAGCCCAGTGTGATTTACGACCATTGGGTGCTCTGACAAGAATGCATGGCAAGCCCCGAGCATTTTCACTAGGTAAGTAAATATCGGTGGGCAGCTTAACGCCATCACGCACCGGTATTTCTACGGTGATGTGAGGGACGAGAGGCACCTCATCGGTGCCTAACAGGCTAAGCCAAAGTAATGTAAAAACTACCGTCAGGCAGCCAAGACAACGTCGCATTTTTCTTTTCCCATTAATCAAAGGACTCAAAGTATAACAAACCGCTGATTTGCTACCCACTAAAAAGCCGGCTTGTCAATTTGTAAAGTTTTTATTTGTGGCAAATAGGCGAAGTGGTAAGCTCCCAATTTCACTAGGGATTTCCAGCTTGCCTTATCCACAGGCATCTGTGAAGCATCCTAAGCGAAATAACGGTAAGAAGGTCTTTAGGCAATAAGACCTGCAGGCATGCAGGTACTTGGAGGTACAATGAAAAAGCAAATCACTCAGATCTCGGTTCATCAATCGAGTAAAGTAGTCGGCGTGTTTCAGTTCTTGCTCGCCGCCTTAATTTTCATGCCCCTGGCCATCTTGGCTTTCCTGTTAACACGTAAACTGGAATATCTAGCCCTTGTGCTAATCCCCTTTGCGTATTGGTTAGTGGTCTATGGCTTTGCAGCTATCTTCGCATGGACGTACAACATCGCTGCCAAAAACTTCGGCGGTATTGAGTATAATACGTCGGAAGTCGATAGCGAAAGTTAAGCAAAATTTCTGGAAAACGCCAAGACCTTGTCGCAATATCCTCAAGCGTACGAGTTCCTTAAGCTTTTTTTTTAAGGAGCCAGCGCTTTACCTATCACTGAATGTCATCACAAAATACTTATGTGATTGCTGTGGCTACGATCCCAGCTGAATGCCCCCTTAAAAACGAAATATAAGGGCATGAAAATACGCGAACAGAAGTTTTCTGCTTTTTTTTGGGAAGAAGTGGAGCAGTCAATGAATTGACTGCTCTACGCAAGAACTATTTCGCTGGAGCCTGTGTGCGCTGGGTAAGCCGAGATTTTGTTCGGCTCGCCTGGTTAGCCTTCAAAATACCCTTCTTAACGCCTTTGTCCATGAGGCTATACACCTCATTCAAGCATTCTTTAGTACTTGATGAATCTCCGGTCTTAACAGCCTCATCTAAATGACGTACAGCTGTCTTCACACGCGATTTATACACACGGTTGCGTAGATTTCTCTTCTTGCTCTGGTCGTCACGCTTTAGAGGCGTAGGACGCTTGACTTTCTTTTCTTTTTCTTCGCCGGCTTCTTTAGCCATGGGTTCCTCTTAATTTCAAACATCTCAGTGCTATAGGAAAAGAGTATTATAGCGCCGAACACATATTTCGTCAAAGCCAGAGTTCAAATCTCTCACAATCGTCACTCGGCGCGCAGCGCTTTGGAATATGTGTCGCTTTTGGATGGACAAAAGGACCTAAGGGACATAAAAGACATAAGGGGCGTGCAAAATTATGCCTATTGGGTCCTTTAGGTCCCTTTCGTCACTTTGGTCCTTTCTATCCATCGGACTCCACAAGAAACTGCGCATCTGCTATCATGCATGGCAATTATGGAATATCATGTCACAGAAAGCCTTCCTCTCTTGAATATTCTTGGTCTTATGGCGCCTGATAGCTCAAAAAGCTCACAGCGCAGCTGGATCAAGGTTGGTAGAGTCACCGTCGATGGCAGAACAGCTCATCGTGCTGATCTGGTGGTCAAGGCTGGTCAATGTGTTGCCCTTCAGCCTAAGAGCAAAGCTCTACCGCGTCATCTACGCATCCTATACGAAGATCGGTACCTTGTCGTCATCGACAAGCCCAAGGGTCTGCTTAGCGTTGCTACTAATTTTGAAACGGAAAAGACGGCTCATGGTCTTTTGAAAGAACACTATCATCCACACCAGGTCATGGTCGTGCATCGCCTCGATCAAGATACTTCTGGGGTCATGCTCTTTGCCTTATCGCCAGAGGCCTTCACCGGTCTGAAGGAGGATTTTCGCAAACATGACCTCCAGCGTTCTTATGCCGCTATTGTCGAAGGGCATCTAGATGAGCCCAAGGGTTCTTGGACAAGCTATCTTCATGAAGATGCTGTCTATCGTGTCCATAGTAGTCAAGATCCCACAAAAGGGGAAAAGGCCATTACGCATTATGAGGTCAAAGGTACCTCTCGACGCTTTAGCTGGCTTGAGCTGACGCTAGAAACCGGCAAAAAAAATCAGATCCGCATCCATTGCCAGGATGCTGGTCACTCCGTTGTGGGAGACATCAAATATGGGGCTACGGGAAGTCCAGTGAAACGCCTTTGCCTACATGCGCACCTTTTGGCGTTTAAGCACCCGATCACGAAGAAACCGATGTCTTTTACCTCACCTCCACCGGCAGAGTTTTATCAATTGGTCAACCTCCCTAGAAGCATTCCGCGTAAGGGAACGCCCTATGCATAAAAATCCTGCCTGGCTTGCTTTTCTTGCTGTGGTGGGTTTATGTACCCTATGGTATACGGTAACGGCTGTCTTGGCTGTTCAGCAATACCTTGCGGAGTCAGCCACAGCAATGGCTACAGAAAGGCATTGGACCATTGAAGAGGTTGACAGCGATTTCTTTCTTCCTCACCTGAGCTATCACTACCATGTAGGAAATGCTGTTTATAATGGCAAAACAACTCTTCCGCGTCCGGCAGCACGCAATGCTGAAGGAGCCCAAGATCTCATCAGGAGCCTGGAAAAAGAGCCATGGACCGTCTGGTATGATCCCTCACATCCCGAGCGTTCCTCTTTACAAAAATCGCTGCCCATCAAAGAATGCCTTTCAGCAGCTACGTTGTTGGGAGTCTTTGTCTATCTGGTATGGTTGGGCTTATCGATTGGTATGAAGGAAAGCTAAAATGGACACTTTGGTACTACGCAATGAAGCTCAAGATGGCACAATCCTTGAGGCTATCTTTGCCCCTGAACGAGGGATGAACCTGCTAAGCTTCAAAAAGGGCAATACGGAATTCCTAGATCAAACGACTGCCCATCAATTTAAGAAAACGCGTTCTGGTCTTGGAGCTCTTATTGGCCCGCACTATGGCAACCGACATCCAGGTATTCTCCCGAAGCTCTCCGAAACAACCCCATGGTGGTCGCACATCGACAAGCTCACGGCACATGGTCACCATGACCCCTTCCATATGGGCGTCAGCCGCTATGCCCCTTGGGAAGGAGCTCACGTTGATGCTAATCACCTCACAGCCCGGATGACCGGCAAACAACAATGGCAAGGGCAGTCTTTGTCACGCATCGAGGGACAGAATTTTACCCTGGATTTTCACGCCTCTCTCACAAACAAGGGCCTGGAGATACATTATAGCGTGGTCAGTGATAGCGATTCTCTTATTGGCCTGGACTACCATTTTCGCCTTCCAGGCGGTGTTGGAACGGTCACTAGTGATGTTCAAGACTACTACTTACACAATAAAGAGCCTGTCACTATTCCAAATAGCTGGAAGTATGACTCCAACCGCTACCTATGTTTTGATTTAGAACAGCCCGCCGACTTCACCTTTTATCCATTCCGTAACCCATTAGAGGGGCATATCCTTTTAGATACCGCGGAATATCGCATGGCCATTGACTATTCTTGTCAGAGTCAAGAAAACAGCTGGCAGTTGGTTCATCCTGCAGATGCTCATTTTGTCTGCATTAGACCTCTCAGCGCCAAATTACCCTATCGACCCTCGCTAACAGTAAGCTCTCTGATCATTCGCCTCACACCTGGATGACGGTTCGTGCCACGGATGTAGGATTTTAGGAGCAACACGGATGCACACGGATGTAGGAGGATAGGATAAAACTCGATTCGCTAGTCAAAAAATCAATAAAAATGGGTTTAGGATGGAGTTGAGATTCACAAAATTCAAATAAACATTTTTTCCCATCCTCCTAAATCCTCCTATATCCGTGTGCATCCGTGTTAACTCCTAAATCCTAATTCATGGCACAGACGTGCAGCAGCCATCCTGGGACATGTGGCTGCTGCTATCGCTGACACCACAGCAATACCATTAGCACCAGCCTGTAGAACTTCTCGAACATTGTGATGCTTAATACCCCCGATGGCGATGATAGGCAAACCTGAAAGTGCTCGTAATAGCTTCAAGCCTGCTAACCCCCAGGGCTTTTCAGTATCCCTTTTGGTTGGGGTGGCAAAGATCGGGCTGGCAGCGAGGTAGTCAGCGCCAGCTGCCTGTGCCGCCTGGTCCAAAGTCTCCACTGATAGCCCTACGATGCCTTTTGGGCCAATAAGGGCACGCGCATCGTTCACACTAAAATCATTTTGGCCTATATGGACTCCATCTGCCTTTAAGATCAAGGCGATATCCACTCGATCATTGATAATCAGAGGCACAGAATGGCGTTTTAGAAAGGGTTGAAGCAGCCCAACGACTTCGATCAGTTTTTTTGAAGAGCTGCGCTTGTCACGCACCTGTACCATCTTCACACCACCAAAAACGGCCTCCTTTATCAGATGGACCCATGCAGAACTATCTGAACCTATTTCAGGCGTTACAAAATATAAACATGGATAGCTTACTTTTAACATGGTTATGCCTCCTGACGCTCGCCTGGTCTATCGATAAGGCCTCCCAATCGTCTGGTGGCTGTCACCCAACCAGCAGAGACCAAAAAAGCGACCAGGCCAGCCAGCCAGGCACTTGCCAAAACCCCTCCGCATAAGTGTGCAAAAAGCAGACTTAAAAAAGATGCGGCTCCACGTCCGATTCTAGCACATACCCCATCCACCACCAGCTTGCCGGGCAGACGCGCCTCACTAGGAAGCATCAAGAAGGCTAGTTCACGGCTTGAATCAAACAGGGTGTACTTAGCTGCCCTGCAGAGGCAATATTGAAGCGAACCTAACCACACAATTACCTCAAGCCATTGTTGATAGCTCCATCCCAAGAGAATTTGGCTTCCTTCGGGCAGTCGAAGCATCAAAAAGAACGCTCCCTCGGTAATCAACACGCAGACGGGCGTCGCCAAGGCTGCCACTTCCCATCGACATTTTTCTAAAATTTTTGGCGCCACCCACAACGCTCCTATGCCTGTGAGAATGCCACTCAAAAGGGACAAATGTCCAAGCCAGCGGCAATAATCCTGTGGTTGCGGATAAATCTGTTTTAGCGCATCCAAGAAGATCACCTCACCCAGGCTATAGGCTACATAGTCTGCCAGGACAATACCTCCCAGCAATGTTAGATAAGAAGAATTCATGAAGCTTCCAAAACTTGCCTGTAAGGACACCACAGTCGGTGCATATTGCCGAATAGGCGTTTCTCTCGATAGCATGCGCGAAATGCCATAGTAGAGAATTCCTGCCAGACAACCTATAAAGGTAACGACCAGCAGGAGCTGGCTGAGAGTCGATGCCCAATCATCACAAAACGAGAACGCGGTGATAATCGGGCCTGCGATCAACGTCCCCAGGCTTCCAGCCAGCATTAAGGGTGCATAGAGTTTTTTCGCATGCGTCAAAGGCATATGCTCATTGACTAAGCCCCAGAACAGGAGCGTTAAAAGGGCCACCTTCCACAGCTCAGCCATGATATAAAAACCCATGGAGAAGCCGATGGCGATACCAGGAAAAGCCTGTTTCCAACAACTAACGCGAGGATAAACAAAAAAGGCAAAGAGCAAGAAGAAAGTCAGAAATATACCCAGGGTTATCTGAAAAGTGCTATTTAGCGAAAAGCGACCCAATAGACGTCCCAGGAACCATGTCATTAGCACCGATCCCGGCAACGTACCGAACAGC
Organism: uncultured Chlamydiae bacterium; assembly: GCA_963713615.1. Lineage (GTDB taxonomy): Bacteria > Chlamydiota > Chlamydiia > Chlamydiales > JAJFMA01 > CAMFKD01. The sequence goes on along the minus strand of CAVQMM010000001.1, from coordinate 3,130,745 downwards.
TCAAAATAGGGGATATGCAGAGCATTTCCACCAAGATCGGTAACCGCTAAGGTATTGCGCAAGCTCCGCAAGATGGCAAAGTCGGCACTAATCATCACCACGAGGCAAAACAAAGAAATGATGAGTAGGGGTTTGATTTTCATAAAATTGATCCCTCCCGATGATGATGATATAGCTCGACCATCTCCTTGGCTAAGGTTAAAGGGTCTTCGGCACGCCAAGAATCTCCAACAACAGCAAAGCCGTCGCCAGAACGCAGCCGAAGAATGGGTAGAATATCGGGCTGCGTTTGTTTGGTTATGCCCCCTAAAACAATCACAGGAACTTCCAGAAGTTCCAGGGCCTCTTTGATACCTTCGATGCCCCAAGGAGGAGCCCCTTCAGGCTGTGAACGAGGGGATGACCATATCTTAATCCCTACATAATTCACGAGGCTGAGAGTTTCTTTATCGTGAAGATCCCGCCAGGATGTTAGCGTGTATCCGATGATAGCCTTATCACCTAAAAGACGACGTGCATGCACCACAGGAAAATCATGCCCTGCCAGGTGAACTCCATCGGCACCAGACGCTAAAGCTGCATCGACATGGTTATTCACAATCACGAGAGCCGAATCACTTAGAAGATTCTTTAAATGCATGGCCGAAGAAACGCATTTTTGTATTTCCCTAGGGGGCCAGTGAACCTGGATACAGCTAAAACCCGCCTCAACGATACGACAGACCCTCTTAATGTATGTCTTTTCATCAGAAACAACAGATCCATTGGCTATTAAGCAAGGTGATAGGTTAACGGCCATCTTCGTGGCCGGTAACCGCGATGCAGCGGTGAGCATGATATGATCCTTGGTTTGGTTAGCATCCACCAAGGAATAAAAAAGAAACTGAATGTGACAAAGAATTGCATAGACACTCCACTCTCCCTACGCTGGTGTTATCCAGATCAGGTTCAAAGGTTCAGCTCTCAGCCAGCAATCGCCGGCACACCTGGTGGTACGCTGCGTAGCCTATACCTCGCCCACTATTTTGAAAAGAATTTTACGTGAGAGTGTGCATGAGAGAGGATCGGAGATAGGATTTTACCACAGAGAGCACAGAGACGCCGAGATAGGACAGAGAAGAGAGGAAAATAGGAGAGAGGAGGAAAGTTTTTGTTATTATAAATGTCCGTTCTGCCCATGGTGTCCATTTCCAGTGAGAATAAATGGACACTATGAGGTAATTGCAAAATTATTTGAGCCCTTAAGGATCGATTCTTAGGAAAAAAGGTTACCTTTTTTTGCGAGAAGGCGATTCTGGAAAGCTCAAATGGCATGGCACTATCTAGTCTGGAGAGACAGGCTTTTATCCCTTTCCAGGCCCGAAAGGGTCGATATTGCAACAGGCCATGGCATCGCCACATAGGCCTCAACCTAAGCCTAACAATCGTATCTCGGCGCGCAGCGCTTTGGAGTGCGGTCGCTTGCGACCGCTTTGGGTTCCTTGCGACGGTCGTGTGCAACGGCATCACTATAATTCCCTAAGGGTAAAATAGTTAGTACATGCAGCCTTCGACGAATCCATACAATGCCGTTTAGCATTGCCGTCCCAAGGAACGAAAAGCGGTCGCAAGCGACCGCACTCCAAAGCGCTGCGCGCCGAGATACGATTGTGAAGTCCTAAGTCATTGAGATATAAGCTCAAAAGACCTGTTAGGTTGAGGCCTATGTGGCATCGCCATGGTATATGCCAAAACGTGGTTCGCAGTCTGAAGGACTGCCATAAGACGTCAGTATTCACACGCTATTTATACAAGCGCCTTATGGCAGCCCTACAGGCTGCGAAATCCCTTCCTGGCATATACCATGGCGATGCCATGGCCTGTTGCAATATCGACCCTTCGGGCCTGGGAAGTGATAAAAGCCTGTGTCCACACCAGATAGTGCCATGCTGCCTGAGCTCTCTAGAATCGCCTACTAGCCAAAAAAGGGCCTTGTTCACCTTTACGGTCAGAATTTCGGTCGGACGAAAAAGGTCGGATGTCGTGGTTTGTGACGAGGGCATAGCGTCAGCTATGTCCGAGGAGCAAAACGCGACAGACGATCCTTTTGCAGTCGACCGAAAACTGACCGCAAAGGTGAATAAGGCCCAAAAAAGATAACCTTTTTTCCCAAGAATCGATTCTCAAGGGCTCAAATAATTTTGCAATTACCTCGGATGGACATTTATAAAAAAATTGATTAAATATGGAAAACTATAAACTTTTTCAGAAAACAAAAAAAACTATTCCAATTTTTCCTTCTTCGCCCCTTCTCTCCTATTTTCCTCTCTTCTTGTCCTATCTCTGCGTCTCTGCGCTCTCTGTAGTAAAAATCCTAATCCTCTTTTCTTCCTCATTCCCATCCCCCTCTCATTCCTCTTCCCTCTCTTCTCTCGGCTCTCTCCTTGCAAAGTTTAGACTCAAGACCCATAATGCTTTATCTGTGAATGAACCTTATAATCGGTGATTAAGGCGTCGATGCCAACTAACCAACCAGATCATGCTAGCAAGTTTCGCTCTTGGGCCTCTGTCGCCTTAGTGTGCTGCTACCTTGCACCTCTGGTCTTGATTACTTTGTATAACACAAGCCTTCTTCCGCTTACTCAAGGATGGCCTATTCTGACTATAGGATTAGTCGGAGCGCTAGTCGGCAGCACTATCCTTTTCCTCTTTATGCGTCGGTGGGAAAGCATGTTGTTAGCTGAAGGTTTGGCTCACTCCACTCCTGTCCCCCTTGACATTGCTGTAGGATCAACACCAATCCTTGATGAAATACCATCAGTCCCTTCAGAGGATCTACAGCGCCTCAGCGAAAGCCTAGCCTCAACCCAACGTCAACGCGAAGCCCTGGGCGAGGAGCTGCACAACCTTCAACGAACCCATGAGAGTCTTAAACGGGAAAAGGAATTGTTAGAGCATCAGCATTCCGAGGCCACACAACTCATCCAGGAACAACAAACAGCCTTCGACGAGCAACTCAAAAACAAAGAAACGCGCGTTGAGGAATACCAGCTTACCATTTTGGACCAACGCGCTGTCATTGAGAAAAAACAGCAGCTGATCACAACGTTAGAAAGCCAAATTCAGGATCTCAAGTATGAGTTAAAAACCCTTGTTGACTTGTCAGAGCCCCTTGAGGAAGATGTAGCCATACCCATTCCTGCACCCACACCCATCAAGCAACCTGAGATACCTCCAAAAACATCAAAGACAAAGACCGAAAAAATCGATGCCATCTTAGATCTCGGCCTTGCTGCATCTTCGCGATCTACTGAAGAAGCACATCAGCAACTTAAACGCTGTATAGATATCGCTCAAAAACTTACAGGGGCTCGTCACTTGGCTGGAGATTCTTCCCGCTTCCGTGATCTGTCGGCTGATGGTTTTGCTTTGGATCTCCGACGCCTCTGTGACAGCCTCCGCAGCGAGCAATCTAGCATGATTTTGTTGTACTCACAAAGGGAAGGTAAAGCACTCTTTGTCAATGATCAGGTCCGTGGTCTGCTGAAATGGACCCCTGACAAATTCGTACAGAACTTTCCAGGCGTGATTTCAGATGGAAAAGAGTGGCGAGCTGCCCTCCAAAAAGCAGCCTCAGGCCAGCGTAGCGAAACTCTGCTAGCGATGAAAACACGCTCTGGGGAAGAAACCACCGTCCGTTGCCTGTTGGGTAGCATTCCCACCGGAATCTTTAAGACACATCTTATCGGCGTTTTTTATCCTACAGAATAGATCATCCATCGGATGAATCTATTTGCAACATGTAATTGAATAAATATATATACTCATAAAAAACAAACCATTGACTTTAGTTATACAATTATATAAGATTAACACTTTTGAAAAAACTAAACAATAGACAATGGAGCTAAGCATGGAAATAAACAATAATAATAATTCAATAAATAATAATAATCGAGTTATAGAAGTCACTGAAGAGGATTCTGTGTCTGTTGAAACACATAATGTGACTCAATTTGCCACCACGAACATTACATCACATACTAGTTCAACTTCAACATCCACTACAAAAACTATTATAGATCTCACAGTAAGTCCCGATTTATTCGGCAATTCCTCAAAATATTTTTCTAATCAGGGAACCGGGAACTATACGCCAGTCAATCAGTCGACAGGCAATACTATTATTAATAATTCGCAATATGGTATTAATCGGCATAAAGAATATATCAGTTCACAACCTTTAAAAAGGCAATTAGTCACACCACCCTCAAATTCAGATATTAATTTTAACCAGGTAATACCTGATATTGAAGAAAAAGATCTAACCTCAAGAGCAGCCGTCATTCACTACAAAGGCTCCTTTTTGAATGGCTTGCATCATGGTCAAGGTACGCTTATCATCCGCAACGAAAAAGTGAAAGTGACATGGCAAGGGGAATTTGACCAGGGAACACTTCTAAAGGGGACTAGGACCTTGGAAAGGACAAATACAAAACGAACGGACTGTGGAGAATTCAAATATTTCCTTCTCGACGGTTATGGTAAAATGACCTTATGCGGACCTGATCATATAGACAAGACATATATCGGCCCTTTCGTTCAAGGGAAGCGTCACGGCACCTTCCTGGTGGAGTCGAATGGATCGAAGCTCTTTGAAGAATTCCATAATGATCAGCTTGTGAAAAGTGACAGCCTTGCGCAAAATCCTCTGTTCGTTGAACCAATCGATATTAGGCACCAAACTCAGAGTGTAATGTCCACCACCATAGGCGACGCTTATAACACCTCAGTTCCTTCTATGCGATCCGGTCAAGCTTTAGAAGCCTATCAAGGCTCAACCTTAAATGGCTTACGTCATGGTGAAGGTCAGGTAACTGTTCGCGCAAGAGAAAAGACATTCACCTACGCAGGACAATGGGAAAAAGGAGCCTTACATGTAGGTTTAGTCATTATCCAAAAAAAGCATCAATTGATATTTCGCTATGAAGGGTCCTTGAATCAGTTAGTGGCCGAAGGCAAGGGGAAGCTAACCTCCACTGACTTAGTTTATGAAGGGGAATTCAAGAATGGGGCATTCGAGGGCGAGGGTGTATGGACCAAAAAACAGGTAGTCAAAAAGGGCACTTGGAAGCAAGGATCTCTGATCGAAGGCGAACTCATTGATAGCACTTCTCCTCTAAAAACGATTACCTTCAGGGGTGAATGGCTAGTTGAACCCATCGATGGCAATGCTTATTCAAAATTGAATGGTCATGGCGAACATATTATTGTTGATCACAAAAACAACGCTAGTATTATTTTTAGTGGTTTATGGCAAAAAGGAATACTAGTTAGTGGAACAAAGGTTGTTACCAAAGAAAATGGTTCTACCTGCACCTATCAAGGAGAGTTACAATCTGGTAGGGCACATGGCCAAGGCAAGCTAACGAGAGTGGAAAATGGCAAGACTGAACAATGGCATGGACAGTTCGATCAGGGCCACATCATTTCAGGAACCTTTTCAGATGGCGATAGTATCTACACAGGACAATTTGAATTGGTAGAAAATGAAGTCGTTTTTCATGGTAAAGGATCCATTACATGGGTGAAGGATATGGTCCAAGAACATTATGAGGGCGAATTCCAGGCGGGTAAACCTCATGGGGTCGGCAAAAGGACGTATACTGATGGACATATCTATGAAGGTGAATTTGTCGATGGCTTGCCGAAATAAGAGCAACAAGGATGCACGGATTTAGGAGGATAGGATGGGAATGTAGTTCGTGTCGCTTTTTAGGAGCCACACGAACTACATTCCCATCCTATCCTCTCTTTGATTATGCGCTTAACTTTTCCAGAAGAGCGTGTAGGCAGGCGATATAGGGCTGAACGGCGAAATCCTGCCAAAGCTGCCGCCAAGTAAAGCGTGCTGTGGATGCCGCTGGCTCAAGGGCCAAGGCTTCTGCAATATAGAGCGCTTCAGAATGATGAAGGCAGATGTCTACCAGATCACCTCCGAAGAATTTAGGACAACTGCCAAGCCGATGTCGAACTAGCTGTAAAGCAGGCCTTTGCGTTCCATTAAAATGAATTCGCTTGGATAAATCCACCTGCAAAGGCGAGAACTTGGCCCTGCGTAATCCATTGACCACTACATCAAATTGATCGTAAAAATAACCAGCTCCCTCAGCATTCATATTCGTAAAATAATGACAGGAATGCCTGAGACTCATTTCAGCAGCGCTCACCCTTTGGCGATTAAACTGACTATCATGCAATAGCCAAATCACCTCATATCCCATGCCCTTGTAATCGCGATTCCTTGCGTTGACTTCTTCCGCAGAAATCGGTGAGCACTGAACCTCAAATATAATTTTTTTTGGTTCCCAAACAACATCAGCAATCCGATTGATTGGTCCAAACTTTACCTCCAGTCGGCATTGGTCAGCACCCAGTAGCTCCTCAAGCCTTCGCTGTGCCTGCAGGTGAGCCAAACTCTTGCCGTTCTGACGACACTGTTCCACGGTGAATAAGTGAAAGAAGTGGGATTGACGGTGAAGCCCACCCCGCAGCCGCACCTTACCGCCGCATTCAAGGCAGTAGTAGTCGATCTGCCTCTCAGCCTGCCCCGCTGCTATCACTCGTTGGTGCTCGTCTGTCGCATAAAGCTGCATGAACGGTTACCGTGATCTGGTAAAATATTGACTTGGTTGTTACAACATACGACTTAGGTAAGTATTAAAGAAAGAAAATTCCTATCCATTTCAGCTAAACGATAACTAATTTACTTCAATCGTCATGAATGATATATTTTTATACTCACGAACCTTAACACCTTGTCAATAAAATTAAACAAGAGATAGTACATGGACTATACACGCATACCTAATATTTTAAATCCCGCAACACCAACCCCCCCAACAACACCAATACCCGATGTTGTGGCCCTAACACCACCTGGGACAACTCAAATTGCTACAGCCAATTTGCCACAGGAGTTTAGTTCGACTCATTCAATAAATGTTCCTATGAACCTCACCAACAGCTCTAATCTACCGCAGGTACCGATGGTGGGAAACAACAATAATCTCAATAATAACAACAATATCATTCATACACATGTGACCCAACCAATCCCCGACAGATATAATGGTGCCAGAAACTTGAGTGGACAACCTCATGGCCAAGGTACACTAATCCGTATACGAAATGATGCTACTATCACATTCGAGGGACAATGGATCGAAGGAGACTTACCGAATGGTACGAGCCGGTGTATAACAAATAATATAATAGTATACGTTTATCAAGGACCGTTGAAAAACCTCCAAGCCGAGGGTACGGGTATGGTGACCTTGCCTGGTGGAACATACACTGGAGAGTTTAAGGAAGGAGCCTATCATGGTAACGGTTACTTTCTCGGAGACTGCATAACCAGACGAGGAACCTGGAACAAAGGGAAGTTTATTGAAGGAACAACTCTAAATACTGCAACTCCTGACGTCACCTTCGTACTGTCCGGAACATGGCTAGATAAACTCGCTACTGGCCAAGCGCCCGTACTTCATGGCCAAGGAAATATGAAATGCGTTGATGTGAACAAAAATTTAACAGTCACTTATGAAGGAACATGGGTTGAAGGACGTTTAGTACATGGAACGAAAACTACTGTCAAAGGAAATGAAACCTGTTCTTATAGCGGAGCTTTTAATGAAGTTGGTGATCGCCATGGCGAAGGAACCTTAACAAGAATACAAGGAGGCTCCACCGAGATATTCCGGGGAACCTGGACTAACGATATGATAACTCATGGGACGTTTACGAATGGATTACAATTCTACTATGGATCCTTTAAATCCGTGAATGGACGTTCTGTCCCTCATGGTCAAGGGGCCCATACATACGTGGACGGCACAAATCTTAATGGGTGTAAGGGCACCTTCCATAATGGTGCTTTCGTAGGTAACCAAACGTAAGATAACAAAACGGAATGAATGGATCACACCGTTCATTCCAACCTTTTCGGTTTTATACCATGCGCGGTTGGATTTATACGCGCAGTCCAAATTTGCGACCAAGTGTAGTAGATCTTTCCAACAAAAAATCAAACTAGTAGCATGTGGCAAAAGGCACATCCCTTGACAAAAACACCCGACGTACCAGAGAATGCCTTTACCAAATTACCTTAATAGTTTAACTTGAGTAATTTACTGGACCAATTTAGAGTCACCAGAAAGACATTATTGATTTTTAATGCCCTCTGTGGTGCTCTCGGCGTGTGTTAATGGCTACTAAGCAAAGGTATATCGGCAGGCAGAAATGACCAAAACGAGCGTCAAAAGTACTTTTTCTCCCCAACATCAGCAGAAAGTTGATGAATTGGTCTCTATTTCCAAAGAACAAGGGTACATCACCTACGAAGAGATCAATGAAATTCTGCCGATGACCTTTGACTCGGCTGATCAGATCGATCAGGTGCTCATCTTTTTGAGCGGCATGGACATCCAAGTCCTCAACCAATCTGAGGTTGAACGTCAAAAAGAGCGCAAAAAAGAAGCCAAAGAACTCGAGGGAATGCCCAAGAGGGTCGAAGGGGCTCCTGATGACCCTGTGCGCATGTATTTGAAGGAAATGGGTTCTGTGCCTCTTCTCAGCCGTGAAGAAGAAGTCGAAATTTCCAAGCGTATCGAAAAGGCCCAGATACAAATCGAACGCATCATTATGCGTTTCCGCTACTCCACACAGGAAGCTATCTCGATCGCGCAATACCTAATCAGCGGTAAAGAACGCTTCGACAAATGCATCACGGAAAAAGAGATCGCCAATAAACCCGTTTTCCTGAGCTTGCTGCCTAAGATTTGCAAGCCTGCTTAAGCAAGAAGACATGGTCCTTCAAGACCTATTGCTGCAGCTAGAAGACCTCAAGCTCAAAAAAGCCGATAAGGTCAAAATTCAGGAAGACATCGAAAAATGCCGCATCCGCACACAGTCCTATCTGCGCCGTCTTTCACTTCCGACATAATATCATCGAAGACTTCGGCGAAGTGATCCTCCGGTCCTATGAACGTTTCTTAGACCTTGAACACGAAATCATAGACCTAGAGCCACGCGCAGAACGCAATAAATATGCCAAAGCCAAGTTGATATCGGCACGGCGCAAGCTACGCAAACGCGAACTAGCCGCAGGACGCAACATCGACGAGTTCAAGAAAGATGTGCGCATGCTGCAGCGTTGGATGGATAAGAGCCAGGAAGCCAAGCGCGAGATGGTTGAATCCAACCTCCGTTTGGTCATCTCCATCGCTAAGAAGTACACAAATCGCGGCTTATCCTTCCTAGACCTTATTCAAGAAGGCAATATGGGCCTCATGAAGGCCGTCGAAAAGTTTGAATACCGCCGTGGCTACAAGTTTTCCACCTATGCCACTTGGTGGATTCGTCAGGCGGTCACTCGCGCTATCGCCGACCAAGCCCGCACAATCCGCATCCCCGTTCACATGATTGAGACCATTAACAAGGTCCTAAGGGGTGCCAAAAAATTGATGATGGAGACCGGACGCGAACCCACGCCGGAAGAGCTCGCCAATGAGCTGGGCTTAACCGCCGAACGTGTGCGCGAGATCTACAAGATTGCGCAGCACCCCATCTCCCTGCAAGCCGAAGTCGGGGACGGTGGTGAAAGCCAGTTTGGTGACTTCCTGGAAGATACGACTGCCGATTCCCCAGCAGAGGCGACAGGATATTCCATTCTTAAAGACAAGATGAACGAAGTTCTAGCTACTTTAACAGAGCGAGAACGCAAAGTTCTGATTCAACGCTTTGGTCTGATGGACGGTAAGCCTAAGACTCTTGAAGAAGTAGGCCTACAATTCAACGTGACTCGCGAGCGCATTAGACAGATCGAAGCCAAAGCTCTGCGTAAGATGCGCCACCCCACGCGTTCTAAGCAGCTCAAAGCCTTCTTGGACCTCCTTGAATCCGACTAGTTGCTCCAGGACTGGGGTGTAAATTTTGATGTCCAGGACGGCATGAATCTAGCGACAGAGCCCGAAACAGCTAAGAAAGCGCCTGCCCAAGGGTTGTCGGTCGAGAGCATTCTCGACCTCATTCGCCCGGGTGGGCGCATTTCGCAATACCTTAAAGGCTTTGAGGTACGTGACCAGCAGCAGGCCATGATGCGCAACGTTATCGACGCATATAACGACGGCAACATTGCTTTGATCGAAGCGGGTACAGGTACAGGCAAGAGCATGGCCTACCTAATCCCAGCGATCCTATGGGCTGCCAAACATAACAAGCGCACGGTTATCTCCACGCATACCATTACCCTTCAAGAGCAACTCGTCGACAAAGATATTCCCATGCTCATCGGTGCCCTAGGCCTTCAGGTCAAAGCTGAGCTTGTGAAAGGAATGGGCAATTATGTTTGCCTTAGAAAATATGAAGATACACAACTCACTGCCGCTGCGCTCATCGATAAGGAGCGCGAAGAGTTAGCGCATATCAGCACATGGCTACCGACTAGCCAGGATGGCTCCAGGGCCGATATGCCCATCGTTCCCTCCAGAAGCATTTGGGATCAAATTGGTGCCGAGCCGGATACCTGCAACTGGCAGAAATGTCCCTTCCACAAACCTTGCCATTTTGTCAAAGCACGCGCCAAAGCCACTGAAGCGCAAATCTTGGTCGTCAATCATCACCTACTTTTTGCGGACCTCTCAAGACGTGCAATAGAAGGCAATTACAACAATCCGGCCGTTCTCCCAGCTTACGATCACATCATCATCGATGAAGCGCACAACATCGAAGACGTCGCCACAGAATACTTTGCTGCTAGGCTCTCACGCCAGGATTCCGCACGTCTTATGGCTCGTCTAGCTTCAGACCGTACTGGAAAGCTCACAGAACTACGACAGGTCTTCATGGGAGGCTCGAACAAAAAAAATAGTCAGCCTTCCGACGAGATGCGTAGCATAGGCTCCGCTCTAAACATAGACATCCCTGGACAGCGCCGCGACCTCATCCAAAGCTTTGGAGAAACCTTCCAGGCTCTCTCCTCCTTCCTAACAACACTGAACGAGTCATCGCGTGAAAGTGATAGCGAATCCGAGTTCCCCCAGACAAAACTACGTCTGTTGCCACGTCATCTTGAGCACTCTCAATGGAGAGAAGATATTGCTCCACGCATAGGCAATTTAGTGGGGCTTGTAGGCCAATACACTTCCTCTATCGACTCGATGCTTCGCGCAATGGAAAAACTACCCGAGAAAGAGCTGTTAGACCGTACCCAGGGTATACGCCTCGATGTTGCAGCCTTAAGTTCGCGACTAACCACACACATCGCTGTGCTGCAAACAATGGCAAGTGACAAATTTGAGAACAAACGCGTCAGGTGGATCGAAAGTTTCCCTAATTCTATTCAGCAAAATGTAAGTCTCGTCGATGCTTCTTTGGATGTTTCTACAATGCTACGGGAGTTTCTTTTTGAGAAGTTTGCCTCTGTGGTTCTTTGCAGTGCGACAATGACTGTCAACAAAAACTTCAAATTCTTGAGAGAACGCTTAGGCGTCGCTGAAGACTTTGTTGACGACAAAAAAGTCAGCGAACATTCTTATGAATCGCCCTTTGCATATGAAAAGCAGGCACTGCTGGTGGTCCCATCGGATATGCCCCCACCCTCCGATAACGCGTTCTTTAAAGCCTCACTAGAGGGTATTTGGACAGCAATTACAGCTAGTCAGGGCAATGCTTTGGTGCTTTTTACATCCTATCAGATGTTGAATGCAGTGTACCAGCAACTATCTGAGTCCATGGCTAAAGCGCGATTGGTAGGACTAAAACAGGGTGACGACAGCCGTTCTAGTCTACTGCAGCGTTTGCGTAGCACGAAACATGCTGTGTTGTTCGCTACCTATTCGTTTTGGGAAGGCGTGGATATCTCTGGAGATGCTCTGCGTTGCGTCATTATTGTGAAATTACCTTTTAAAGTCCCTACAGAACCCATCATTCAAGCACGTACAGAAATCATTACAGCAGAAGGTGGCGATCCCTTCCGCAACTATTCCCTACCTTTGGCCATCGTCAAGTTTAAGCAAGGCTTTGGACGTCTGATACGCGGAAAGAAGGACCGAGGATGTATCGTCTGTTTGGATTCGCGGCTTTTGACAAAAAATTACGGACAAGCCTTTTTGAACAGTCTACCCGCATGTCAGACATTGTTTGCACCCTGTGCAGAAACCAAAGCAGCGATGCAGGAGTTTTACCGCAAGACCCACTACCTGACCGTCAGCTAACCGTGGAGACGTGGAAAACAACGTTCCATGTGTAGCAACCGGAATCTGTTTCTACCCGAATGAACGTAAGGAGCTAAATGCTAAGGAATAACACGCGTGAAGCTATACGCATCGGCCTAAGTCTTCACAATCGTTGCTCGGCGCGCAGCGCTTTGGAGTGCGTGTCGCTCGCGACCGCTTTGGATTTGGGCGAGCCTATTGAATCGCGCACCGTTCTACGGAGGCTGCCCCCCCACACACACACAGTTACCCCTAGAGAGAAGGGTTACGTTTCTTGCAATGCCAACTTCGCCCAAATCCAAAGCGGTCGCAAGCGACCGCACTCCAAAGGTCCAAAGCGCTGCGCGCCGAGATACGGTTGTGAGTCAGGAAAAAGATATGTGCAACACTATGCCTTCCATGACTGCGCCACATGGGGAGCCTCGTTACTTTCGGATAGTTGGGGGCCTCATGAGGTCGAAGGGTCCTGAGGGGGGGCTGGCTTTTCTGATTTCTCATATCGTTCAGTAAAGAGGCGTAGGTAGCGCTCCTCTTCAGACTGACCAGAAGGCTCGTGTTCCTTGGATGGCCTTTCAGCCTTTTTCTTTCCCGATGTTTTCTTTGTTGAGGTTTCCTGCGAGCGGTGCTTCGGGGTTTCGGGAGGGAGCTCTTGAAAACGTTTCTCGAAGGCTTGTGCGTAGTAATCGAAACAGCCCTCTGGGGTTTGTTTAGGGGGTGGCTCAGCCTGAACAGGAGCTGTGGGCACTCTAGTAATGGCGCGTGTTGGTGTATCTACAACCTCTTTTTTCTTACGTTGCTTGCGTATTTTGTTGCGGTATCGGCTATCTAGCCAGGTGACAAAGGTTTCGATATCGATCGTCTTGGCGCCGCAGCGCCTAGCTTGCCAAGCGAGCTTTTTGTCAGATGTGATAACGGTTTCTTGATGGGCTTGGGTGCAATGAGCAAGCTCTTCGACGATATAACTATCGGCACTTTCCCCTGCGGCGGTGTAGATCACCTCAACATGTCGAGTGCGAGTGCGGCTGACACCCCCAGGGCTATAGGCAGCATCAAAGACGATGCTGACATCGAGGCTGAGTAGCTCCAGTTTCTCCGTAAGGTCTTTTAAAAGCTCCTCACGTTGCTGTTGCAACTCTTTATCGTCGTCGATGGATCGGAACAACAAATTGTAGCCGTCTAGGAAGTAATGCATATCAAATCAATGACATACGGATTCCAAATAGAGGGCTAGCTTGTCGAAGGCCTTTCGACGATGGGAAATGCGATTTCGGATGTTTTCGTCCAATTCAGAAAAGGTTTTATCGTAGTCGTGCTTACGGAAGATGGCATCATAGCCATAGCCATGACTTCCTCGTTGCTGTTCTGCGATTTCTCCTTCACAGGTGCCAGAGACTGTTTTTCTGATGCCGGAAGCATCACAGAAGGCTAAGGCACAGAAGAGATAGGCTGAACGTTGCAAGTCGGTTTTGCCATCCAGCTGTTGAAGGACTTTCTGGCAATTTTCTTTGTCAGTAGCCTCGTGGCCAGCATAGGCACGTGACTGTGTACCTGGTGCTCCTCCTAGGCTTGGGATCACTAAGCCAGAATCATCTGCGAGAACCCAGCATTGCAGGGCTTCGGCGGCATGAACAGCCTTGGCGAGGGCATTTTCCTCAAAGGTAGCTAATTGCGTGTGAGGCAGCTCATAGTGAGGGAAGTCTCGGAGAGATAGCACATCGATTGCTGGCACTCCCCGAAGCATCTCGCGAAATTCGCGTACCTTGTGCACGTTACGAGTTGCGATGACGATCTCCATAGGACGTAATACCTACCAATCGATTTGAAGTTATAGAATAAAGCCTCCTTTTCAAGCCCGTTTACGGGTAGAGAAGGAAGCTTTTCACATCCGAAATAATCGGGTCTGTTTATGCGAGGAAACTGCTTACCTTAGTAATGGTAAAAATCTCATCTTTAAATTCAATTTTCTCGCCGATCTTTTTCCCGATCATACTCTCCGCCAGCTTCGATTGGAAGGAAAGAATGTTGCGGTCGGGGTCAGCGTCCCAAGGACCCAGGATGGTGTAAGAAATCTGACGTCCATTGCCATCCACTAGATCTACCTTAGCACCAACGCCAGCTTCTGTTGTTGAAATGTCGTCGGGTGTAATGACACGGGAGCGGTTTAGCTGATCAGAAAGGGCTTTGAGCTCCGTCTGTAGGCGCGCGCGGCGTTCGAGGGCGAATTTGTACTCGGAGTTTTCCCTAAGGTCACCTAGGGCACGAGCATCTTCGATTTCACGAGCATTATCAACGATCTCGACAGTGCCAAGGGCTCTAATACGCTCTTGCGTACGACGTAGACCCTCTTCTGTCGTCCAGATGGGTTGGTCTTCATGCTTTACGCGGCGTTTACTAGTAAGGGATGGGTGAACGACTTCGGCCAAGGACTTAAGGATTTTTTTATCATGTTCACCGAGAGTGCGGCACTTGGTAACCAAGAGTAGGAACTCTTTGATGAAGTCCAACGAGGTGCCTTCGATGATGTTACGAACGATAAGGTAGCGCTTACCAGAGAGAATGCTATACATCTTCTTAATGAGCTCTCGGCATTCGGGCTTGGATTCCAAAATGGAGTATAAAATAAGAAAAGTCTCGAGAAACTCCCACTGACCATGCTTATCGGCAAAGGGAACCGCTTCATTGTTGACAACCTTCTGAAAGTACCAAACGAAGACTTCTGGATACATCGTAGGATGTGTTAATAGCTCACGCAGCCTTTTTTCTAGTTTTGCTTGGGTCGCTTCAGTTTGGAGTTCTTTCAAGACATAGTCTCGAAGTTGGTTTTGCTGCATTGTGAACAGGAACGATAGAAAGAGATCTACCCAATCAGCTCGGTGTTCATGAATAGCGGTTAGGGCACGCTTTTTAAAGGCGATGATCTCGATGTCATTGACGATGGTTTCTATATCAACGATCTCTTTGATCACTTCGCTAACGGCTTTGTTATTGACGTGGTGACCAAATTGATTTTCCAGGAAGATCTGCACCTGCAAGGCTTGAGCTGGGGTAATCTCAGGGTCTTCAAGGATTCCTAAAAGCCTTTCTTGCAAGGAATGTTTGATTTCGGCCTTCTTGAGCATGTCAGGGAGGTCTCGGACGAAATTGTAGGTCGTCTGTAGAATTTCTCGGTTATTAGTCTTTGCACTGATCTGCTTTTGGAAAAGGTCTTCATGGGGCATCGCCGCATCACGTAGGCGAAAAGGCTTTCGCAGTGTGCTAGGCGTCTCGATCATAGTGTCTTTCTTAATCTTTGCCCTAGCATTCTGCCACCACTTGGTCCAATCAGCTTCTGGGATGACTAAGTCGGCTAATTCATCTTTAATTTCTGCAGCTGTCTTAGGTCCTAGATCACGCAACAGCAGCTTCATGACCTCGACAGGATTCTCTCGGGCCTCTTTTTCCAATTCATCAGGATGAGCGAAGCGTCGTACGGAGAAGTTATCTTTTTCTAAAGGTGTTAGCGTACGATAGGCGTTTACGAAGGAGAGAGATTTTCTGCCCATGACGTGTTCAAATTCAATGACCACTTCTTCGCGAACCTGAGAAACTTCCATGATTTCACCGGTTCCCCATCCACCAGCGTGGTCGACAAAATTACCAACCACAAGATGGGCTAGGAGGTCATAGTGCGAGAGGGAACCCTGGAAATTGCTGGTTTTATTTAGATCAGCGCCTGGCCGCAAACCGATGAGGCGCATGCGCTTCGTGAAATCGGGGTCTTGACCATGGCGTTGTTCGATGGCTGCATACGCTGTCTCTATGAGAACTGGACTATTGGTGGTCTCAAGATCGATGATAAGACTCAAAATTGCGTATGATGCTTTCGGATCTTCAATCGTTCTCCACAGAGGAAGAGCGGTTTCGGCATAATGGCCGAAAGATTCTCCTGATTCAGATTTTTTGACAGCTTTCAGTAAAGCAATGAATTCTTGCGGGTCTACAGTGTCGCTGGTGCAATATTCTTCCCAGAGCTGAAAGAATTTATGGAAGTTGTTTTTTTCTAGCTGCTCCTGAAAATCTTCCAAATAGCCCATTAATTTATCCCCTTCGGTTTTTAAAACCTACGCCTTTTGGTGGGTAGATCTGAAAAGGAGTATAGCTAGGTAATTGATTAAAATCCAAGGATAGAAGTTGGCTAGGCCGTAGAGTGTATTTTTTGAGTGAAAGAAGTACTTATGGGAATCCGAACCCCTGCCCATATAAAAGCCCCACGAGCTTCTATGCGCCTCGGCGGTGAAATTTCCTAATTCCCCTAGCTTAACGCATATGGGCACGGGTTCGTGTTCCTATATTGAGGAGTGGCGTAAAATGTGCTATAATTAATAAGTAGCAATATGCTTAGTTCTTTCGGTGGAAATGGGAAAAGAAGCGAACAACATTTTCGGTCTCGCCGGTAGCCAGCGTCCTAAGCGAGAAGTTAAGGCGCAATCGGCACCGCCCCCCGCACCGTCTCCTGAGATACCGGAGTCTGAACGCTTGCCCCCTGTAAAAAAACCGTTACCACAACGAGTGCGTGATCCCGAAATCGCGGAAGCCCTTGCCAAGATAAAATTTATGCATGACGATCTGGAGAGTAAGGTTCAGATGGTCTATTCGCGGATGGGCCTAACAAAGTCGACCATTAAACAAATGCTAGATAATCCAAAGAATTATGAGCGTGTTCAGATGAGCTTTCAAAGTGCCCAGGTACAGCGGCAAATACTGCGTCAGGAGATCATCAAAATGGTGGGCAAAGGGGTATTAGAGGCTATCGAGGGAAAGGTACAACAGAAAGAATTGGATAGGCACAAGAAGAAGTCCCTTGGATCTAGAAAAAACTGGCTAAACATGCGATAGGAGACTAAATGGTTGAGCGAATCGACGTTCTTTTGCCCCGGCTCATCGCTGTGGGTATGGCGTGCTTCCTTACTTTTCACGAGCTTTCTTAGCCGCCTTAACTCGGCATGGAGTGAGCTGCC
Organism: uncultured Chlamydiae bacterium; assembly: GCA_963713615.1. Taxonomy (GTDB): domain Bacteria; phylum Chlamydiota; class Chlamydiia; order Chlamydiales; family JAJFMA01; genus CAMFKD01. The sequence continues at coordinate 3,113,494 of CAVQMM010000001.1, read as the reverse complement.
GGCTTCTGGGTAACGAAGAAGGGCCAACACCTAATCTGCTGGGGCAGATACTGAGCAATCCGCCAGATTGCACTCTTTCTTTTAATGGCCTATTGCCCGATGAAGAAGGGAACTTCCTATGCGACAAAATTCAGGTTCCACATGTCGCTTGCCTTGTGGATTCGCCCAATAAATTTTTATCCTTGATTCAGACGCGACTCAACATCATTACATGTATTGACGGTGCTTGGACGGAGTTCTTTCGCGATCTGCACCCAGGAGAAGCCCTATTTTTGCCTCACGCGGTAGATCGTGAATTCAGTGGGGACCTTACGGCTAATCGGCCCTATGATGTCGTTTTTCTAGGAACTTGTTTGGATATCGAAGAGTGCCGTAAAAGTTGGGACGAACGATTTTCCCCAGGGCTATGCAATGTATTAGACTTAGCCGTAGAAATAGCTCTTTCCGACCAGACAACTTCCTACCTACATGCCTTCACGCAAGCTATGAATGAAAGAGCGCGAACACACGGTGATGTTGACGCATCTGCACTCGATTTTGGCGATGTTTTAGATAATCTAGAATTCTATATCCGCGGAAAGGATCGTCTAGACCTTCTCTATTCCATCCGCGATGTCAAGGTAGATATCTTCGGTGTCAAGAGTGGCTCCCATGGCTGGGAAAAATATCTGAAGGGCCGTCCCTCAAATCTAGTCTTTCATGGTAGAGCCTCCTATCCGGAAGCCCTACAGATTATTAAACAAAGCCGTTTGGTCATTAATAGCTGTCCCTCGATTAAATGGGGCGCCCACGAGCGCATCTTTGCTGGGTACATGGCTGGTGCCTCGATTTTGACGAATGACAATCCCTACATACGCACCCTTTTTAATGCAGATGAGGAAATCTTACTCTATCGTCATAAGAGTTATGATGAGGTGAACGACAAAATCGTGAAACTATTGTCGGATGAAGAAACTCGCCGTGCCAAGGTGCGACAGGCACAAGAAAAGGTACTAGCAAACCACACGTGGGATCACCGCGCCAGCACCTTGCTTGGCTATCTAGATAAAGTGTTGCCCACCGTCTACCAGGATTAGCAATTGCCTTATTTACGGTAATACGGTAAAAGAAAGGCATTGCGGGAGGTATTATCATGAATAAGGAGAATGTTCGTTTTACATTCGATTGTCCAAAATCATTACATATGGTGGCAAAAATGAAAGCTGCCAGAAATGGCCAAAGTATTCGTGAGTACGTGTTGGCTCTGATGGCCAAGGATACTATGGAAGACCAGCCACAATTTGTAGATGACGATACTTTTAATAGAGCTATGAAGCGTGTTCTTGAAAAGGATGCAGAACTCATGAGAAAACTATCTGAGCGATGAGACACCAATTAGACGACACAGCACTTAAGCAATGGTTTTTAGCGCACCGCCGCCTTCTCCCTTGGCGTCAGCAGCCTACACCTTACGCGGTATGGGTATCAGAAGTCATGTTGCAGCAGACACAGGTTGCAGTTGTGATTCCTTATTTTGAACGGTGGATGGAGCGCTTTCCAACGATTGAAGCCCTTGCAAAAGCTTCTTTGGATGAAGTGATTAAGCTATGGGAAGGGCTTGGCTATTATTCCCGCGCACGTAATCTGCATAGCGGTGCTCAATATGTCTTAGCCCATTTTTCAGGTGTCGTACCTAGTGTGGAGGAAGATCTACGAAAGATTAAGGGGCTAGGTCCCTATACCGTAGGAGCCATTCGGGCATTTGCCTTTAAACAAAAAGCCGCTGCTGTCGATGGGAATGTCTTGCGCGTGCTAGCACGTTTTTTTAATATTCATGACCCCATCAATAGCACTACGACCATCAGAACCCTTCGTTCTCTTGCCAATGAAGTTCTGCCGAATGATGAACCTTGGTTGGTTGCGGAGGGTCTGATTGAGCTCGGAGCGACGGTTTGTCGGCGTCAGCCGATGTGCGAGCTATGCCCCCTGCAGAAGGGTTGTCAGGCCTATGCCCAGGGAATCCAAGCCCAGTTGCCCAAGAAGGAGGGCAAAGTATCCATTGAACGTCTGTTTCGCTCTGTAGCCGTGATCAAAAGTCAGCAAGGTCTTTTGTTGCGTAAATGTGAAAAGGGTGAAATCATGAGCGATCTACATGAATTTCCCTACTTAGATACGACAGAGCAAAGCCTGCACCATCATGCATGGAAAGAGGCTTTGCCTCTAGCTTTAGAATGGGAATGCAGCCTATCGCCGATACAACAGACCTTTACGCGCTATCGTGTGCGGTTGGATCCGGTAGTTTTCACATGTGACCAACCCCACAACATTCCAGGATATCAATGGAAAGGGTGGGATGAATTAGCACGATTGGCCTTTTCCTCTGGGCATAGAAGAATTCTACAAACCCTATTGGCGGGAGTTGCATGAGAGTATTGCATACGGAAGCTTCAGGCGGTCTGGGGGGACAGGAGTTGCGCATTCTACGTGAAGCTGAAGGCATGCGTGAACGCGGTCATGAAATCGTTCTAGCCGTTAAAACCGGTGGCGGACTGGTTGCAGCAGCGCGAGCGGCCGGCTTTGTTGTCTATGAGCTACCCTGGACCAAGCCACAGGCTCTGAGTGATGTTTGGTCTCTGATACGTATGATGCGTCGTCATTCCATCGATGTTATCAATACCCATTCCTCCTGGGATGCCTGGGTTGGTGGGATCACTGGACGTTTGACAAAGCGCCCTGTGCTGCGTACACGTCACCTTTCTACTGCGATACGACCAGGATGGAATAGTCGTGTTTTGTATAATTACCTCGCTGATCAAGTCGTGACCACATGCCAAGCGACTGCTGATACGATTTGCAAGCAGGCAGATCTTGGACCTGATCGATGTCGCTCTATTCCCACGGGTGTTTTACCTTTAGCCGTTGCTCAAAAGGATGTCGATGCTTTTCGCGAACGCTATGGCCTCACTTCAGAGCACATCGTGGTGGGAACTGTCTGTGTGTTGCGTTCTTGGAAGGGTGTACAGGATCTATTGGCCGCTGCTAAGCTACTAGCAGATGATGAACGTCTTCGTTGGCTGATCGTTGGTGATGGCCCTGCACAAGAGTTTCTTTTTAAAGAATGCGCAAGACTAGGCGTGCAGGCCCAAACCATCTTTTCTGGCTATCACAAGGACCCTTTACCTGCCATGGCCTGCATGGATATCTTTGCCTTGCTGAGTACGGCTCATGAAGGTGTCAGCCAGGCTGCCCTACAGGCTGCTTACCTCGCGAAACCCCTCATCACAACCTCCACAGGAGGTCTTGGCGAAATTTGCCTCGACGGTCAGACCGGATTACTATGCCCTTGTAATGATCCCGAGGCTATTGGCAAAACGGTGCGGTCACTGGCTAGCAATAGCGGTGAGAGGCAACGCTTGGGTGAATCCGCGCGTCAATTAGTCCTGGACAAGTTTACTATGGAGAGGACTCTCGACGATATGGAAGCTGTTTATGCTAGTCTTAAGGTGTCTCGTTGAGCTCTAGAAGCTTCAAGTATTTATAAAATGCTGTGTTGCCGTTGTAGACGGAAATCACAAATCCCTCACGTCCACCCATAAACCCTCTTTTCAGAATATAGCTCTTGAAGAAGGCGAATAGGCCATGACTGATTGCTTTTAGCAGGGACGATTTTTTTCCTTTTGATTGCTGTGCCCAAAGTGTCGAATAGCTTTGCATCTTGGCCAGAAAATCAGCGGTATTGTTGTAAGGATAGTGCTGTAAGGGGGCTTGTAGAATAACGGTGGTCAAGCCTTCGATGATGACAGCTTCATGTACCTGTGCGTCAGAGAAACGCGTTTTTCGCCTGGAGTATAAACGATACTGGTAATCGGGGTACCAGCCGCACCAGCGGATCCAACGGTCATTGTAGTAGTTCTGACGCCAAACGGAATAGACGCAATTCTCATCCAGTGACAGTTGAGCGAGCTCTTTAGCGAGTTCAGATGTCATCACCTCGTCGCTATCAACAGAGAGAATCCAATGATAACGAGCTAAGGCGGAGGCCACATTGTGAGTGGGGCCAAAGCCGATAAAAGGCCCTTGATGAACAGAGACATTCGCATATTCCCTAGCGATTGTCAACGTGTCGTCGGTAGATCCCGTATCGTAGATGAGAACTTCATCAAAGCTTGTGAGGGCATTGAGTACTTGTGGTAAGTATTGGGAACTATTTTTCGTTAGGATCGTCACACTGATGTTCATAGGTATCCTGGTAAAACGAGGATTTTACCATAGAGAAGCCAGAGGGCCCAGAGAAAAAATAACACCCTCAAGCAACAAGTAACTCAAAAGACTGGCTAGCACAATTTCCTATGTGGCATCGGCCTGCAACAAACAGTTTTCTTTGCCTTTGCGCCAAATTCTACATATGATTGTTCGAAATACGACATGGGTCGTGTTCTAAACACCATTTAGTGGTATGCGGTAGGAGCTCCATCATGACATTGTATACTCCCCAATTTGAGGTTGCTGAGGATTTTTTAGCCAATTTGCAAAGGCGACCGCGCCGTAATCGCATTAGTCCTGCAGTCCGAGCCCTTACAAGAGAAACCGAGTTAACAACGTCTGACTTGATCCTACCGTTCTTCGTTCGCGATGGTCATAACCAGCGTGAAGAGGTCAAAGGCATGCCTGAGGTATTTCGTCTATCTCCAGATCAAGTACTTCTCGAGGCCGAAGCCGCACTCAGGTTGGGCATCAAGGCTGTAATCTTATATCCCGTTATTGCTAAGGAGCACAAGGATGCGTTCGGCAGCGAGGCATTGCGTCCGGACAATCTCCTCAATAGAACCGTTACGATGTTAAAAAGAGAGATTCCTGAGCTTTGTATTTTCATCGATATAGCTCTGGATCCCTACACTAGCCACGGTCATGACGGATTGGTCAACGAGCATGGTGAAGTGCTCAATGACGAAACCGTCAGAGCTCTAGGGGCGATGGCGGTACTGGCTGCACAAGCAGGTGTTGATGTGGTAGCCCCTAGTGACATGATGGATGGCCGAATTGGCTACATCAGACGCGTATTGGACGCTAATGGTTTAAGGAATACCGGTATCTTATCCTACGCTGCAAAGTATGCATCGTCGATCTATTCACCATATCGTGAGGCACTACAGTCCGCGCCGGCGCATGGTGACAAAAAAGGCTACCAGATGGACCCTGCTAATAGCCGCGAGGCCGTTATGGAAGCCCTGTTAGATATCGAGGAGGGAGCCGATATGCTGCTTATTAAGCCAGCATTGCCCTATCTCGATATTATTTCTAAAGTACGTTCGGCAGTCAATGTGCCGGTAGGCGCTTATCAGGTGAGTGGTGAGTATTCTATGATCATGGCCGCGGCAGCCAACGGATGGCTAGATGCTGACAAAACAATGTTAGAATTTCTCGTCTCTATTAAGCGTGCTGGTGCGGATTTTATCATGTCTTACGCTGCCACTAGGGTGGCTAGGAGCTTGTAGAATGCGCAGTCTTGGAAGTCCTCTGAACTACGCCTTACACGCGATCGAATAACACGCGTTAAGCTGTACGCATCGACCTAAGCCCTCATAAGCGTTACTCGGCGCGCAGCGCTTTGGAGTGCGTGTCGCTCGCGACCGCTTTGGATTTGGGCGAGCCTATTGAATCGCGCACCGTTCTACGGAGGCTGCCCCCCCACACACACAGTTACCCCTAGAGAGAAGGGTTACGTTTCTTGCAATGCCAACTTCGCCCAAATCCAAAGCGGTTGCGAGGTAAGCGTCAATTGAAGCCACCTTTTTCGTAATTCCGCGAGGTTCTAAGTTTTCTCCATGACCCTAACCATGGAGATACTAATGGATTTCAAAAGGAAGCGTTCTGAGTGGGCTCGACGCATAGACCAATGGATGGCGAGCGGTCAGAGTGGCCGCAGGTGGTGCCTAGAGAACAATATAAGCTACCAGCAGCTCTTGTACTGGTACCAACGCTTTAAAGTTAGCCCGCCCGACCACATTTCCTCGACGGGTTGGATAGACATTACCCTGCCCGAGCTCAAGCTTTCGCTTGATCAGAAGAGCGTCTATCTAACCCTAAAGTCTGCGAGCAAAACTCTGAGGTCGTCATATCAGAAAAACAAGGGTGTCTTTCTCTATCAAGAGCCGATCGATATGCGAAAGGGATTTGAGTGCTTGAGCAATCTTGTTGACAGTTCGTTCTCGGGCGAATTTACCTGCGGGGCCTACTTCGTTTTTTTAAATCGTCGTAGAAATCTAGTGAAGGTCTTTTACTGGGATGGTAATGGTCATGCCGTCTGGTACAAGCGACTTGAAAAAGGAAGTTTTCGCAATGGAAGCATTCCAGATTCCGCTATCGATCGTCGAGAATTTCTAATGTTGTTGGAGAGTAGTCATTGAGCCTAAAATCCTAAAAACAATGTGCATTTTATTAGATAAAATACTTGATAATAGAGGGGGTCTGTGATATGATTTAGAGCATATGGAAACCTCAACACTATCACTAGAACAGCTTCAATCGGAAATTTATTCCCTGCGAAATGAGAATAGCTTTCTCAAGGAGCAGCTTGAATGGTTTAGGCGTCAGATTTTTGGGAAACGTTCGGAAAAAGTAGTCGACGATGGCGGTCAACAACTCTACCTGGAAGGTTTCGAAAATCTTGGTTCCGAAGAGCAAAAAGAGACAATAAATGTGCCTGCTCATCGACGGGTTAAGCAGGGGCGCAATGGCAAAGATAAAATTACGCTTCCAGACAATATTCCCGTTCAACGCTGTATTTTAGATTTGCCAGAGGATCAAAAAGTTTGCCCTACAACGGGTGAAGCCCTCGTCAAAATTGGCGAAGAAGTCACTCACAAAATAGCGCATACGCCAGGTAGCTACTACGTCAAGGAGCTAGTACGTCCCAAGTATGCATGTAGAGCACATAGTGAAGAGGGCGTTTTTATCGCAGATTTACCAGATAGCATTTTTCCTCGCTGTCAAGCCGATGAGAGTCTTTTAGCCAGTGTGATCGTGAAAAAATTCGCCGATCACCTTCCTTTATTTCGTCAATCGGAAATCTTAGCTCGCGAGGGCATTCTCATCAGCCGACAAATACTTTGCAAGTGGGTAATGCGCTGTGGATATGCCTTAAAGGCGCTATATGAAGAAATGATTGCTCGCGTGCTCAGCAGCAACAATGTTTTTGTGGACGAATCTCCTGTGGACATGCTTGTCCCTGGTAAGGGAAAGGTGCACCAGGCTTTTATGTGGGTGATCGTTGGAGGGCAGGAAAAAAATCCGCCTTATCGAGTCTATCATTTTCGCACGGACCGCTGCCACAAGCATGCTGTGGAAATACTAGCTGGATATAAAGGTGTTGTCCATTCGGATAAATATGGAGCCTATGAAGCACTGGCTAATAAGAAGCAATTCACTTGGTGTCCATGCTGGAGTCACATTCGGCGCAAGTTTTTCGACGCTGTAGGTGGCGATAAAAAATTTGTTAGCTGGGTACTGCGCAAGATAAAATATCTATTTATGTTAGAGAGAGTTGCTTGGGAACGTTCTCCAGAGGAACGTCTGCGGATAAGACAAGAGAAAGAAGCTCCAATAATAGATGAGCTGACTGCACGCATCAAGGACCGGCTGGTTAATGGCAAGGCTCTTCCCAAATCGAATCTAAGGGAGGCTCTAGGCTATTATTGCAGCTTAATTCCCCATCTGAAAAACTACACCCAACATGCATTTGCGCGTCTCGACAACAATGTAGCGGAGCGAGCGATACGCCCTCTAGCTATTGGCCGCAAGAACTGGATGTTTATTGGAAGCGAGGAGGGTGGGGAAGCTTCCGCCGTACTGCTAAGCCTGGTACAGACCTGCCGCGCGATAGGAGTCAACCCCCACGAATACCTAGAGGATGTGATGAGGCGCCTGCCAGCCCATAATTCTCAAAAACTTCACGAGCTTCTGCCCGACGCTTGGGCTGCCGCCAGGCGACAAGCAAAGGCCTCATCCACCTCATCAGCCCCCACTGCCGAATAAATCGCCAGATGGCCTCAATTGACGCTTACGTTGCGAGCGACGCGCACTCCAAAGATACATCTATCGGCGCAATCCTGGACGTGCTTTAGAAACCCAATCACAAAGAGAAGAACGCCTATCTACCGCTCAAAGGCGCGTGGATCAAGAAAACAAAAAACTTGAGTCTAAGCCTACAATGTCAGCGGTGCTGGCAAAGAATCGAATACGACAATATCTAAAAAAGCTATGCATTGCAGAGTGGGTCAGTGTTTCCGTCGAAAAAAGGCAATTACGTTTAGAGATCGACCAGGAGCGGCTAAAAGAAAAATCTAAGTTTGACGGTTGTTACGTATGGACAACGGAATTAGGTAAGGAAGAAGCTTCTGACCTAGAAATTTTCGAACGATACAAAGACCTAAAATACGTTGAGGATGATTTCAGAACCTTCAAGAGCAATTTTTTGGAAATCAGGCCGATTTATGTAAGAACAGTAGAGAGCACCAAGGGGCACATATTTATCACTATGCTGGCTCATATGATTGTAAGAGAGCTGCGTTCAAGGTTAGCTGAAGTAAATATGACTGCAGAAGAGGCCCTGCGAGTGTTAGGCCTTATATGTCAAAATTCAATAAAGTGCTCAGATGCGGTGACCATTGAAATGATCCCTGCCCCCTCCAAGGAGGCCACTAACATTTTGAGCGCTCTACAAATTACCATGCCAAAGCAAATCCAGGTGGCCACAAGTAATGTAGTCACTAAACACAGGACAAGAAAAGGCCTCTAAAAGTCGAAAAATCAACACTTTAGGTAGGTGTTTTTTTCAAAAACAGGGGTGAACTTCCGCTCCAAAGCGCTGCGCGCCGAGATACGATTGTGAGGGGTTACTTAGCAAGCTTAAGAGCCCTCGCCAGTTTGTTAAGCCATAATCCCATTTGACCGGACCCACCATGTCCTAGAGGCCTGAATTGTAAGACTTGTACTGGATTGTTAATAGACGAAGATACCTCTTCCGCTCGATGAGCGTACTGTTGTTCATTGTTGAATAGTTGAACTCTTCCTTCTCCCAAAGACAAAAAACTATCCATCTGTTTGCGTGTTCTCTTGGCTTCACCGGCCCGAACTGCATTCTTTGCTAAACTCTGCTGAAATCTGTCTTTTTGTTTGCGTTTGTCACGTTGGATAGCTTTGTGAGTTATCAATCTTCCGAGCATAGCTGTGACACGCTTCACAGGGCTGTATTGATCGTATTTTTCGGCAAAATGATTCAGGCCCATACAAAGTTTTGGAAAGAAGAACATAATATCAAACCTTGATTCATTATTATTAAGCTAATAAGGATAAACAATTCGTAATATGACAGTCAACTATAAGATGTTACTCTTATGATTCTTGTGAACAATTAGGGCGCTTAGGAGTTTTGGAGTACGTGTCACTCTTGGATGGACTAAAGGACTTAGGGGACTCAGGAGGCATACTGCAAGTCCTTTATGTCTTTTATGTCCCTTAGGTCCTTTAGTCCATCCAAGGAAGAGCGTTCCCAAAATGCATAGGATGTAGCCCCCAGGATAAGGTAACCAACTGAGAATCAGGCAGCTATAACCGTTTTTGGCGAATCAGCCAGTAGAGGGTATCTCCCGTGTCCGTGCGGTAGCCGACATCTCGGAGCCACGCTGAGAGGTAATTGCACCATGTTTCACAACTGCTATAGGTCAGGAAGACATCTAGAGGCATCTCGATGCCAATACCCTTGTCGAAGTATAGATGCCCATTGATGTGGTCATGTCCATCAGTATAGGTAAACCATGCACTAAGCCGTAAACCGCTGGCATAGGTGCGGCTGACTTCGATGCGACCTCCATGATCACCCGCTAGAAACCGTCCTAGACTTAGCTGCATATCGAGATCCGCTTCCGCCCATTGGTAATACAGGTCCAAGAAGTACTGTTGGCCATGAAAAGGAATGTAGGTCGGAACCATTCCATCTAGTTTGCGTATCGTCTTGGTAAATCCTATCCCTTCGGTGGTACGTTTATAGAGCTTATCATATTCGAAGCCGATGGCCCAGTTGGCGCATACGGGATAATACAAAACCTCGCCGGCAAAACCACCGTAAAACTGGCTAAATAAACCCGTGGAGAAACGCGTGTACCATCCACAACCCAGGTTAAGATTTTTCTGTAACAGGGCTTCGTCGACCGTGACTTGTCGCACAGCATAGTAAGTAAGAATGTCAGTATGGACGTTTGGAAGTTGTGACGGATTTAAAGTGTCCTGTACTGCCGTGTTTGGAATGCTCGACTTGGCGATGTATCCTAGTCTAAAGCGGTAGAAAAGTTGATCGAATAGGAAGCCATCGGTACCAACGGTCACGCCCAAGGCATATTTGAACTTACCCTGGCTACTGCCAAAGAGATAATTCAGCTTGGGGGCTGCCCAGAAGTTCCACCAGGGATGTGCGCGTTTGTACAACACCGTATATCCTGCACAGTCAGGGTATGAGGCTTCGCGTTCCGGTGAAATAATGCCCAATTCTGTTCGACAGATCTCCTTATTGCGCACCATCATCATGAAAGGCTGCTTGAACACATACTCCTGAACCGGAAGGCCCTTTGATTCCAGCGTAACAACAACAACGTCAACATCGTGCGGAGTTAAAGCTAGCAGAAGTTCTCGGATGCGTAAGTAAACCTCTCCCTCGTACATCCATTGGCAAGTGGACACCCAAAGATGGAGTTCCTGTCCGCAGCATGTGTTGCTTAGACCTATCTCCCACACGTCAATACCCTGCTGGCGGAAAGCATAGAGAAGATCTTCAGCGACACCAGTGGGTGTTCGCAAATCGCCCATTGGCTCCAGGTTAACGGGAGCCGTGTAAGGCATAGGATCATCAAGCGGGGGGATGAGGCGAAGGGGAGCTCCTAAATCCCAGCATGCCGATAGAGACCAAGCCACGTGATTACCGCGAACGCTACTAACGTTGAAGTCCAGATAGTCGCACAGACGATATTTCATACCGTAGTTGAAGCGGTGAGCGACATCGCGCCCGCGCGGATGTTTTTCGTGAATGGGATTTTGGTAATCGGTGGCGTCATATTCGACGGCAAGGCCGAGATCTTTAAACCAGGGGTTACCGCATTGTCTAAAAGGAAGCCAGAGAGCACCGCCAAAGAAACCATTAATGCGGTTACCTCCATATCCTAGAGTGGCTTCTAGATTAAAGCTTGGCCACACCTGCGTGGCTACGATATAGCTACTATAGAAGTTTTTTGTCCCGAGGAAATCATCAAAACCGATGGCTATTCCAGGTAGTACGTAGCCAGTGTCTTCAGGAAGTAATAATGCAAATTTTACGTTTACACCACGGTCTGAGAGATCCCCAAAACCCAAAGGGCTTAATCTAGGATCCGGTACATCATTGAAAATGCGGTAGTTAAAAGAGGCTTCAAGATTCGAAAAGGGTTGGCCTACGATATTAATATTAGAGTAGGGCGGAACCGAAGCAAAGCCTACGCGAATACTTCCTACGCCGGCAACACGGGCCGATGGCATGACGAAATACCCACCCTGTAAGGTGTAGTTATAGGTCACCGGCATGCGATCGCAAAGCTTGCAGTTGACCTGCTCGACAATCATAAGATCGCGCATCAACCCAGCCGCAGGATCGACCGGACAAAGGTCGTCGCATTGGCCAGGCAATTGAGCACTGGAGAGAAGACAAAGGGCTAGCAGCCAGCGAAGCAGGAGCATGGTTGGGTGATCTCATGAAAAACAAAGGAGATCCAAGGTATCAAGAAGCGGAATTCTCTTAAAGGAAACACAATCCTGTGGCGCAGTCATTCGGGTTCGATTCCCAGGCAATGCAGGATCCGGTCGAGGTCATCTAAGTCGTAGTAATGCAGGGTTAACTGACCTTTAGTTCCCTTACCACGAAGCTCTGTACGGGTACCTAGGCGCTCCTGAATGCGGTTCTCGAGATCCTTCAAGTGCAGCGCCTCATCAGTGGCCACACAGGGTTCCTTTGGCTCGGCGTTTGGTAGGCTGCGAGCTTTCTCTTCAGCCTCACGGACTGTTAGGTTTTGCCTCAGGATTTCACGATGAAGAATTTCCTGCTGTTCGGCAGAAACTACCGAAAGGATGGCCTTGGCATGGCCCATCGAGAGCTTTCCAGATTGTAAACTCCGTTTAATAAGGGCTGGCAAGCTTAATAATCTGAGATAATTAGCGATCGTAGAGCGTTTTTTGGCAAGTCGCCTTGCTACTTCGCGTTGAGTCAATCCAAAGTCGTCGATCAGTTGCTTAAGACTGCGTGCAATTTCTAATGGATTTAGATCTACTCTTTGGACGTTTTCGATTAAAGCTAGTTGCGCTGCCAGAGTGGGGTTACCATGGCGTACAAGAACTCGAATGTGTGTTAAACCGGCCTCTTGAGCGGCGCGGAGACGGCGCTCTCCAGCGATTAATTCATATCCTTCTTCCCCGGCAATTCTGTGAACAACGGGAGGATGAATAATACCCACTGCTTTAATAGAAGCAGCAAGTTGCGCTATCTCATCACGTGAAAAATGACGACGCGGTTGAGATCGGTTGGTACGGATGTGCGCGATCTCTACCTCGCGTAATTCCTCAGGAGAGCAGGTGTCTGACATTGGCTAAATAGTATTGTTTTCGTTTTGCCTTTACTTCTAGGTCTAGAGCCATTATGATAGTCCATCTGTCATTAATAAATAAGAAAGAAACTACCAAAAGGTGGTGAGACATGGTGGACAAACGGCGTAAGCACGATGGCATCGTTCAGATGAGTGATGGTACACCATTGGTTCAGGAAACCTTCGCAGATCGTCTCGCCCATTGGGTGCAGGAGCATGGACCTAGCGTCTTGTATGCAGGTGTCGGCATTATTGTTCTGCTGGTGGCTATGTATGCCTGGAGTTATCGTACCGCTGGTGATGATGAAGCCGACTACCTCAAAGCTGCCGTGTCGTATAGGGAATTTAGTTCCACCGGTTCGGATGTTAAGGACCCAGCCAATACCCCCGCCTTTGTTCAACTCAAAGAGGTTCTATCGCGTCATCCTGAGTTAGGCACCCGCTATGATGGGTTAATTGCACAGACCTTTTTGCGACTAGGCGACATGAAGATGGCCTTGACTTATGGACAAAAAGCGCTAAAGCAACTCACGAATGAAAACCTTCCTTTTTACGAAGACTATTCCAAGACATCTTTGTTGATCGCCGGTGGAAATGACTCAGAGGCGCTAAAACGTTCCGAATTTCTAACGAAGAAAATGAATGAGAGCTTAGTCGCAAATCATGAAGGGCAAACGCGTGGATTTGGTGATATCCTTTACGTGAGCAATCTCCTACGCCAAGCGACGTTACAGCAGAAATTGAATAATGCTGAAGGCGAACTACTGGCATGGCAGGAGCTCCAGCGTATTGCCGAAGCTGACAAGAAAGCTTTCGCACAAGTTGCCGCAACTTTTAAAACCGGCAAGATTGGACTGAGTGATTATATTGAAGCGCGAAAGAAATCCTTGCGTCAGTAAAAGGTTTTGTCTTTTTTTTTATATTGCCCTAGAGTGGCGATAAGGTCGCGGCATAATTCGCGATCATGCCTCAGATGATATGAAAGACCTATTGGATTGTCTGAGGGTGCTAGCCCAATAACGGTGGAACATGAGAGCACATGAGGAGGTGACATCAGTTGTTATCGCTCGTAGCCACAAACTTTGGGTATTGAGTCTTGAGTAAGAAAGTGAGCTCATCGATTGAACCTCGCGGTTTAACGGTGAGATTGAAACGTGTAAGAAAAATGCTGCTACGGTGAACGGGTAGGGTACCTGTTGCCGGGGCGACCCGAAATAGAAGTTGTTAGCGACATCTCTCTTTCTTATAACGCGGTTGGGGAACCACGTTAGTGGGAAGAAGGATCCTATGATACTGAGCAACAGCTTAAGCAACCTCAAAGCCATACGGCTTACAAGGTGGGGACCCCTAAGTAACACAAGAGGTACAATCTTGACGCATTTCAACTTGGAGGAGTTCGGATTGTTTGTTAAGACTCGCTTAGCCTAAATTAGCATTCTCTTACGGCTGTCCTTACAAGGACAGGTGGAGAAGAATATTTGTGAATGCACCAACAAGCTCGCTAGCTTTTGAAATGTTGGAGGGTGAGGGGCAGGGATTAAAGGTCTTGCAACGATTGACCTTTGGGCCTTCCTTTCCAGCCAAGCATTTTAAAGCAGCGTCAGTGGTTAACGAGGATGTTTTCCTTGCAGATGATTCCATACCAGCTGATGAAGTGGTTTGCATCAAAGGAAAAATGACTGTTTCCTTCTAACTTTTCTTTAGTAGGAAATAACAAGTTTTAGCGGTCACCGACCTGGTGACCGCTTTTTTTTGCTCTGCGTAAAAGTTTGGATTGCACGCCCGCAAAGAAGCGGACTTGACAATTTTTCGCAGGCGGCAGAACATTGCCCGCATGGTAAGAATAAAGTTGAGCCCACCTCTGAATTCGCATGACGAAAATGCTGCTCAAAGCGTTTATATTCCTGCTCATTTTTCTTTTTTTTCAGTCTACGAAACCTTGCAAAAGTGGCAGTTGCGCTTTCCTATCTTTAAAGATGACCGCATTTTTAATGACCTCATGCTCCTCTACTTGCTGGCCACCAAGAAGTTTTTAGACCATCGCAGTGCCTCACACCTATCTCGCCTTATTCTCTCCATTCACTTTATGCAAAAAACCCTCCAGAGGTCCTATGCCTCTTTTCCCCATGCACGTCATCTTGAAGTCAAGTGGATCCCTACTCGTCTGTCATTTCCATTTTCATCAAAAACTGTTCTCGGGTGTCTAGTAGGCTTTAACCTGACAGACCGATATGAGCTGTTCGATGAAGAAAATGTGCTTCTGGTGTTGCGGAAGAATCATCCTGAAGCCAAAATTGTTAAGGAAAGTTCCTATTTCCATGTTATGCCCGACAAAAACCTCAAAATTCTCTACTTTGAGATCGAAAAAAGAAACGGCTCCCTCTTTTCTTTAACCGAACGCAATAGCTTAGGAAGCAATTTGGAGAAGCAGATCAGGGGAGGCTTTCAAAAACTCGCCCCCACGGTGTTCATGCGGCGTAATGAGGAAGAGGTGTATAAAACCATTCTCACCTTAAGCAGAGAGATTCATTCGGTAGAAGATATTCCTCAAGCATGGATTTCTTTTGAACAGCAACTAAGAGATGAAGTGATCTTTCTCGTCATTCTAGTTTATGCGTCCCCCAAAAGTCATTTTCCCCTACATAAGTGTTTTACTTCCTCTCCAGATTGTTCTTTTGTTTCGGAACGGCTCCTTACCGTAAGACATCTGCAGGAGCATCCGATTGAAGCGCATGTTTTTCGTCTGCATCTCGATCGAACGCTCTCTTTTGTAAGGTCGGATGGGTCGTTAGATTTTTATGCCAGTCGGCAAAAGATCGTTTCGCTCATTAGCTCTGCCATAGGCGAGTTCCGCGATTATAATGGCGGCAGCCTCATCAAGCAACACGAGCTATTGGACGACTTTAAAATGCGCTTTCCTGCGGTTGCGCAAATAGATTCCGAGCTCATGGAAACGTTTTTTTATGGGTTGACGCCGTTAGAAAAGCAGGCTTTACTCATGAGCGTTACCCTAGCAACACTTTTTCAGCAGTTTTTGGATAGTTATAATAGAAAGCTTCCGACTGACGTTCCCTACATACTTGAAACGCATAGAAACGAAGATGAGATTTTCTTAGCCTTACAAGGACATAATACATCTTGGAAGGAGACCATCTTAGATGTGATCGAAAGACCCGAATTTCAAAGATGCGACCTTACCTACACTATTGTCGATATTCCAGAAGGTCTTTTTTTTCACGGTGTATTACCTCATGACCAAGACAGCGAAGCCTTAATAGAAACACTGCGAAGAGAGCTTCACGAAAAGCATCAGATCATAAAAAAACGACGAATTCTGCGCATTGGAACCGAGTATGCGTTGGTATCCTTAGACCCCCGTGTGGACGGGGATTTCCTCTCTAGTGAGACCTTACGGCTACTTTTTGAAGGCCTTACACGTATCAATAGAAATGGAGATGTGGAAAATGGCATCGCCGAAACCATAGACATCTCTTCAGATTTTAGACAATACGTGTTTAAACTGCGCCCTGCCAAGTGGAATGATGGCTCTTCTGTCATGGCCAGTGATTTCGAATATGCGTGGAAAAAGATTCTCTCTCCTGACTTTAAAACCGCCTTCGCTTATCTATTTTATCCTATCAAATATGCTCGGGAGGCTAAGGAGGGAAAAGTTCCCCCAGATCGGGTAGGGGTTTTTGCAATGGATGAACGCACATTGAAGGTCGATCTCGCTCATCCAACCCCCTCCTTTTTGGAGCTAACAGCCCAGCCTATCTATTCTCCTATACATCAGCTGGTAGATCAAAAGTATCCTCAGTGGCCCTATCAAGTAGGAAATAACTATCCATGTAATGGTCCCTTTCAGTTGGCAATCAATGATTCTAACCATCAAACCTATCGGTTTTCAAAAAATCCGGCCTACTGGGACGCCGCCTCAGTTGCTTTGGATGAGGTTCTTTTGACACAAATTAACCCCCATCAGGGTCTTCAAGCATTTCGGAAAGGAGAACTTGACTGGATTGGAAATCCATTTGGAGGTTGGTATCCTTTCTATACCGCTCGCCAGGGAGATCAGAAGATTTCAATTCCTAACGCATCGGTTTGTTGGATTGTCTTTAACACCGTACATCCCCTGTTGCGACATTGTAAAGTGCGTCGTGCCTTTGCCTTTGCAATCGATCGTGCACAAATGATAGCAGAAACGTTCTTGCCGCTAACCCCCGCTTATTCCCTTCTACCTTATGCGTCTCATCCATCTCAGGTCTTTTTTTCGCAGCAGAATATTCAAAGGGCTCAGCAGCACCTGCAGGAGGGTTTAAGTGAATTGGGGATGTCTAAAAATCAACTAGGACCCTTACAAATCATCCATCCCCCCGGAGGGGTTCGAGAAGAAATCGTTTTTAAACTAGTTCAACAATTGCAAGAGGTGCTTGGAATCGAGTGTCATCCCGTACCAACACCTTGGAACTCTATTGCTTCTAGGATGATGAAGGGAGAGTTTCAAATGAGCTTAATATTTTGGTGGCCTAGAACTCACGATCCCATTACGACTCTCAATGCTTTTAGATATGCTCAGGAGAATATATATATGCCCAATTGCCAAGACCCCTTCTTCCAGCATTGGCTGCGATTGAGTGATCAGGAGGTCAGCTCTTCCCTACGCTCCTCCTATCTCATGCGTGCGGAGGAAAAACTGTGCCAAGAAATGCTGGTGATTCCCTTGTTTTATCAACCCTATCAAGCTCTGGTAAAGGAGGGTTTTGAGGTGGTGCATCATCTCCATACCGATTTAGCGAAAAGCATTAGTGCGTACGAGGATGAAAAAGCAATCACCAGTTACGTAGCAAGCCGATGACTGGTATTTCTCAACCTAAGTCTCAATTCACTGGCGGAATTCGGGAAGTCATCAGTCTCTTTTTACCTATAGTTTTCATGACCCTTTCCGGCAGCATCGTGCTTTTCGTCGAAAGGCTATTTTTTGCGCGCCTTTCTACTGAAACCTTAGAGGCAGCCGTTAATGTAGTCTATGTCTACTATATCTTCCAAACACCCTGTTTGGTGTTAGTCATGATGGCCCAGGTCTTCGTTGGAAGGCATCAGGGGGCGCAGACAGATCAAGCCATTGGAAGTGCAATCTGGCAATTCATCTGGTTCTCTATTCTATCGACATTGATAGTAGTCCCCTTTGGCTTTCTCTTCGGTGAGTTTTATTTTGAAGAAACAGCTATTGAGTCATTAGCTTTGCCCTATCTCCATTTTCTTCTGTTGATCAACTTTCTCTATCCATTGAGCACTAGCCTTTCATGTTTCTATATCGGTCGAGGTAAGACGTTACTGACCCTATTTGCTACGTTGGGAACCAATCTGCTAAATCTATGCCTAGCCTATATGTTGATTTTTGGAGTAGAAGGCTGGATTCCACCCCTAGGACTAATTGGGGGCGCTATTAGCAATTTGGTAGCACAGGGGGGGCTTTGCCTTGTCCTTTTTTGCATTTTTCTTTCTCCTGCGCATGCGCAGATCTATGGCACGCATCAGTGGCGTTTTAATTCTACGCTTTTCTGGGACTGCATCCGTCCGGGGCTTTTAAGGGCTCTGAATCGTATTTCCGTCGTGTTGTGTTGGGCGTGTATTGCTCGTCTGATGATCGAAAAACAGGGAGACTATCTGTTGATTTGGTCATTGGGCAGTACTATAGGTCTCTTCCTTCCCTTTATTGGTGAGGCCATTTGTCAGGCTTTGACGACGATTGCATCCAATCTCGTGGGAGCAAAGAATTTTCAGTTTTTGGGAAGAATGGAGCTTTCTGGATTTTTTGTTATATCAACGATCATTGTGATGCTGGGGATACCCATGCTTGTATTTCCTGAGGCCCTATGTCGGATATTGTTTCCCGACATATCTCTTTCTGATGGTGTCTTGAAGAACGTTTTTTTTGGATTATGGTTGTCATTTAGTTTTGGGACCCTGGCATACATTCCAGTAAGTCGTTTGCTGGCATTTAAGGACATCAACTTTTTTTTAGTTACTGGTGGGTTGAGTTGGATCAAGAATTACATGCTTATGTATTGTGCCATAGTGGTCCTTGAGATGCCTCCTGAACAATGTTGGACCTTTCTTAGCCTTTCTAATTTGGCTGACCTTGCTTTGTATCTTTGGCGAGCTAACTGGTTAGCGATTCAAAAAAATATTGCAGGTATTGCCGGTTTTCAATATAATTGACACCTTTAGAAAAGCAGATTATCTAAAGGAGGAAGAAAATGATAGGCCTATAAGCATGACATGGTCAGAGAAAGATCTGGATGCCAAGGAATAGTTTAGGCTCTTCGTGTGTTCAGGTTCTGACATAACGTCTAAAGATGAAAAAACTGTGATTATATGCTGACGGAACTCTTTGAGCTTCATCGGTTGGTCAATAAATGCCTTCTTTGCCTAGCAGGAAGGCATTTTTATTTCCTTCTCATTGCCAGGCGCGAAGCCCTTTGAGAATATCCGAAAGTAACAAGGCTTCCTATGTGGCGCAGTCATTCCATGACTGCCAATGAACCTTAACCCACACAACCTCATGAAGCGCAATCCTATGTGGCCCAATCATTCCATGACTGCGCCACAGATGGTCATGGACTGCTCCACAAGCCCCTATTACTTTCGGTTGGGGCTCCAGAACATTGCGTGCACATGTTAATGCCCTTGCATAGCGTCGATTGTCTGTAGAAAATGCTGCAAATCACCCTGCAGCTGGCTTTTGTCACCCAACAGAGGTTCAAGTTGCTTCTGAAGATCTTCTACATCAGCCCTTAACCCTGCCAAAATGCCACCTTTCACTTGATGATCAAAATCTTTATTGCCAATTAACCCTTCACATTGTCCCCGAATCTCTAAAAATGCTTTCCTAAATACATCCAAAGGATTTACTACGGGAACAACAGGTGGTAATTCCTCGACCTCTTCGACATTCTGAAGGGCTGCTATAATGCCCTGAAGGTCTTTCATTAGGATTTTGCCATCGTTTGCCAATCGTCGACTATATTCGGTGTCAAGACCACCACTCTCATAACTTGCCTGCCAAATACGCAAGCGCTCAGCTAAATTCTGTAACAAATCTAGATGGTCACCGGCTTGTTCCATCTCTTGTCTCATCTGAGTCAAGCCGTCCCCATGAATATTCTCCATAACACTGTCATACCGAGACTTGATGCGGTCAGCTAATGCCTGGGCAGGCTCAAGCCACTCCTTATTTTCCACGTTGGACTTAGCGCCTTCCAAAATCCGAACACTCTCTTTGTAAATGGCATCTATTTCATTAAGCTTTGCCACAACATCAAGCCAACCATGCTCATCCTCAAACTTTGAAATGCGTTCCTCAAGCTTTGGTAATGCCTCCAAAAGATGACTAGGGGTCCAAACAAGCTGCTCGCGCACAGCACTCGCAACAGATCCAATGATGCCACTAATACTCGAAAGGAAGGGGGGCGGTGAAGAAATGGGTGCTGGACGCGGTACCTGATGCTCTACAACAACATCCTCTTTGGCCTGAGGCTTACCGCCAAACAAAGAAGCGAGGCCACGTGCTCCTCGTTCCAGTGGCCCGATGGGAACCAAAATACCATTTCGACTTTCGTGATAAAGGCCCTTGTCATCAACTTTAACCGTCGACCCAAAAAAGAAGTCCATCGTCAAGCTCCTCGCCTTAAGTTCCTAATAAGGAGAGGTATCTTAACGTAAACCCAATCAAAAAACTAGCAAAAATATATGCTTTATAAACCCGAACGCGCCGATGTACTAGCACGTCCTGAGGAAGCTGGCAAGTTTACTAGCTTCAGATTTTGACGAAGGAGAGTCTTTTGATTATGAGATTCTTTTTCCAAACGATCGCCGGCAGATGCTTTGGATTCATGAACTTTTTCGGTGTCTTCAACGGTATCCCAAACGAGGCAATCGTAACCACCAATGTTCTCAGTTCTATATTGCGGTTTCGCATGAGACCGTTTCATAATAGCTCCTCCCCAGGTGCTCTACGTTTTGGCTCATACTGCAAATATGCTTATTTTGATACAAGTGCTATCTTGAAAATATCGGGAGTTTTCACCATAGAGGACACAGACTCGACTTTAGGAATTTTTTGAGTTTCACGACTGTTTTCATGCAGCCGACATCTGCATGATGAATTCTTCTATATCCATTCTTCTCCGGTCGTCTTTTTTACCGACCAGAGGGCTATATTTCGTTCGAATAACGGCCTCTCTTACGTATGCTAGGACATCTGAGAACGTAATATGCTCCTTTTTGTACCACGATGTACTTTGGCGGCGTATTTCCTCGCCTTTTGACCGAGAAAGCTCCCAACCCATTAACGTTATTATTAAAAATGACGCTAGAATTATGGGGGTAGTTCTCGCGATCGCTTCATCTGACCATTGTCTTCGTGTTTCCATGCCCAAATGACGACGAGCTTCTTCAAATGTAACTTCTTCGGGCCACCGCTCCACATATCCCTCAATTATTCGAGTTGCATCGTGGCTTAAGTTGGTACTAAACAGAGCAACTGGTGCTGAATCCTCTCTTTCTTTAATTGGCCTTGTTCACCTTTACGGTCTGAATTTCGGTCGGACGAAAAAGGTCGGATGTCGTGGTTTGTGACGAGGGCATAGCGCCAGCTATGTCCGAGGAGCAAAACGCGACAGACGATCCTTTTGCAGTCGACCGAAAACTGACCGCAAAGGTGAATAAGGCCCTTTAATTAGAACCCAGCGAATGGGAACCGGACAAAACCCTATGTAGTACCACAGACACGTTCCTGATTGAATAAACACCGTTTTTGTGACACCCCCATACCAGCTTACTGTAGCCTCATCCCATTCTTTTAGAGGATTTTCCGCCAGTACTGATAGCTTTGGAAGCACTTTTCCTACGACGCGTTTCCTCTTTACCCTTGGGTTAATGGGTATAAAATCATAGAGCCTAGCATCCAAGCGAAGCCTGGAAATCAGGCTCACCTGGTGGTTAATGCAGGCATGCGCAAACTTGAAGCAAGCAAAAGCGCTATCTGCAACAATTGTAATTTTCCTAGATTTTCCGACCCAACGACGTAGTAGGGATGGCACATGACAAGCCCAGTCGGTCATTTTTTTATGTTTGGATGTTTTGGTTAGGTCTTTAGTGTTTTTTGATGACCTCAAAGGCTTTTTGGGAGGCATTAGAATGGCTAAAAATGGCGATGACCATTTTTGTACGGCGACAGCGATGATGGCACCTCGGCGACACGCAGTTGGCACCTTCCATCACCGCCCGGCGTCAGCGAGTTGGCACCTTCCATCACCGACTGACGACAACCTCCTGGCACCTCCTCCATCACCGACCCGCGACACGCGGTTGGCACCTCCCATCACCGCCCGACGACAGTCGGTTGGCACCTAAAAACAGGCCAGAATCACCCGGGCCCAGATCCTTCTCGTCTGAAGTCCTTCCAGCCCGGTCCATACCCGCAGGGCGAGTATGGACCATCTGTTCTAATTTCTTCTCAGATCACTGGATCGTCTCCGATAGTCTTTCTAGTGCTACCCTCCGGAGCTTCCAAGTCTTCCTCCAATTTTGCATGAAAGGCATAGATCTGTTCCAGATATTCTGCAACAAGTTCTCTAAAACGTCTACGTAGATCTTCCTCCAAGCCAGCTACTAGGGCCAATAGCTGAAAAATCCCTTCTCGCACCTCTAAAGATGGGGCCACATAAGTCCTGTCTCCACTTAGGGCGTTTTCTATTGAGCTATCGGCTCTACGCTCAAGCTCAGCCACCGCATTTCGTAAATCCTCAACCAAAGCCCTACTGAGAAGTATTTCTGAATGATGTTTCATGTTTACCTCGAATCTTGTATTTCTTGATTCATGCAAGTACTCAATGTTTTCGCCCGATCCTGGTCGGTCACACTGGCTCTTGCTTTAGCTGACAAGCTGTTCCTGCGATAACTTTCGCCGTTGATCTGGATAATTTGAGCGTCATGTACCAGCCTGTCTATTGCGGCCACCGCCATAGCTTTATCTTGAAATATGTTGGTCCATTCACTGAATGGCTGATTACATGTTATGATCAGGCTCTTTCGCTCATATCGCTCTGAGATCAGCTCAAAGAGAACATTTGTTTCCATGAGATCCTTGTTGGCATAGCCAAAATCGTCTAAAATCAAACAATCATATTTATCCAGCTTTGCTAGCGTTGTCGGTAGCGTCAGGGCCTGTTTTGAGGCTTGAAGCCTTTGAATGAGCTCGGTGGTACGCATGAACAAAACACGGAACTTGTGCTCTAAGAGTCCCGCTCCAATTGCAGCTGCCAGATGTGTTTTACCAACTCCTGAGGGGCCAAAAATCAGAATGTTTCTGCCCTCGCGTAGCCAGTTCCCACCTGAGGCTAATGTACAAATCAACGTCTTATTGAGCGATGTCACTTTGAAGTCGAAGTCTGTAAGTGTTTTACCTAGGGGCAGGCAGGATTCCTTCAGGTGCCTGATCATACGACGATCCGTTCTTCCTGTTAATTCGTGTTCACACAAGACTTTCAGGCATTTGGCGCTTCCCCACCCTTCAAGGTCCGCTTGATGACTCATTTCTTCCCACAAAGCGGCCATTGTTGGCAGGCGAAGCTGCTTGAGTAGTATCGGTAGTACTGCTTCTTCTTTTGTAACCATGAATCTTCTCCTAAATTTATAATGTGGCGTGCTTTAACAGCTCGTCGTATGAGCCAAGATCGTGTTGTTCAATCTCTACCAGAGGGACAACGTGCTTCGCTTCCTTAAAGTGTTGCTGTAGCTCTTCAAAGCTTGGTATGCGTTGCTCGTTTAGTGCCTTTCGAAGCTCGGCTGCAATTTGTTGCTGGTGACCGTCTGCAGCCAGCTTTAAGATCCTCACCATTTCCTTACATGCCATACGCTCATCAAGCCGCGCATCCAGTAACACCCAAGCCTGGCGAAATTCATCGCTGGGAAATAAATCATCTCTAAAGATGTAGTGTCGAAACGCTTGAGGCTTGCGGACAAGCTCAGGAATGACATGGCGATAGTCGATGTTTCTTGGGCGAGGACCCGTCTTGCTCCAACGTAATCGCGGAAAAGTAATGATATGAGAGGCTGCATGAAAACACTCTAATCGGTCGTCATGAACGTGTACCGTTAACGTATGACCTATCAAGCGCGAAGGCACTGCATAATATGCCTGTCGTACGGTTATGATGCCCGTGGTAGGAACACCGACGTTTTCTATATCGTGACTGCCTACCTTATGTTTTGGGAGAGGCTTTAGGTGCTTTCGTTCTTCAGCTACTTCAGCCTGACGTCGCGAATTGTCACTTTTAACAATTTCATCGACAAAGTTTCGATACTCTTGCAGTGAGGAAAAGTCTCTAGAACCCCTCAGGCGCAGCTTTTGATCGATTTTATTTTTAAGATGTCTGTGCGAACTTTCAATACTGCCATTTTCATGCTTTACTCCTTTATTGTTTCGCGTGGGCTTTACATCATAGTGTGCGCACATTTCATTGTACGCGTTTGTAAGGTCCTCTCTTGCTGATTCATTTAGATTTTTATATGCCGCTGAAAGACTATCGGTACGATGGGTTTCAGGTACCCCACCTAGCTCCCATAACGCATTTTGAAAACCTGCAGAGAGAGCTACATGGGACTCTCCTCCCAGAATGACAAAGGCATATGCCCAGCCGCTGAATGGAACCCTGAAATGATACAGCAAATGAGGAAGCGAAGTACCCTCTATTGTTACATGCAGTTCATTGCAGTTGGTAAAGTCAGAAATGCCCTGAAAACCGGGAGGGTGGTTTTGCCGAAAGATCCGTTCCTTCTCCCTTCCATGGAGTGCTTTCCATTGCCGAACCCTTCTTTGTAGGGTTCTAAGTAGGCTGTCGGGATATTCCTGTGGATAGCGTTCCTGGAGATCCCGCATTAAGGTAATGGGCGTTAGGAACGGATCTCTTTCCAACAGGGGAACGAACTCGGTCCTCCAGACTTTCGCGAAGGGGTCTGATGAAGATCCAGATTTGGAGCGATACTCCTTGATATGAGTGCCTTTCTCGAAGCGCTTAGCGCTTCGCGTACTAATACCCGCTTTGGCAGCGGCAGTGGCCTGCATGCTGCCACCGTTTCTAATTTGCATATACAACCTCAATTGTTCTTTCGTAATTCTATTTGACATCCTAACTCTCGCTTAAGTTTGGGGACGTCAGCATTCTAAATGCTCTCTTGCAAGCTCCCAAGAAAGGACTTCAGACGAGAAGGATCTGGGCCCGGGTGATTCTGGCCTGTTTTTAGGTGCCAACCGACTGTCGTCGGGCGGTGATGGGAGGTGCCAACCGCGTGTCGCGGGTCGGTGATGGAGGAGGTGCCAGGAGGTTGTCGTCAGTCGGTGATGGAAGGTGCCAACTCGCTGACGCCGGGCGGTGATGGAAGGTGCCAACTGCGTGTCGCCGAGGTGCCATCATCACTGTCGCCGTACACATTTTGCTTTTGTAAATGGTAACCTAATGCTCAAGGCTGCCACAAGCCAGTTTAAGCCGATACTCAAAATCTTGTTGTTTTTTGTGGACCTAGCTGCGTCTCTGTGTCGTCCAAGACCCTGAATTTTGGGCCCTTTACGTCGTTCAAGGGTTGAGTCAATGTTAAGGGTAATTTCATCGTTAAAAGGAACAAAACGAATTAATTGCATAAAAATAATTTTGGAACCTTCAAGACAGTTCCATTTTGCTCCATTTAAGACCCAATGAAATTTTGAAAAATTTTTAACGTCCCTCAGGCCAATGCAACGCAAAATATCAGCAATTGTTCTGCGACCTTTACATAAAATATGCCCTAGAAATAGCTGAAAGGCATTGTAGTAGACGGGCCTTGAAAATAGTGGTGCAAACATAGCAAAAACATGTAAAATCGCTGCAGGCAGATCGGCCATCATAAATCCTTTGTCTGTGGTAAGAAAAAAGATTTAAGATACTGATCTGCCTTTTTTATGCTAAAAATTCCTAAAGTCGAGTCTGTGAGCTAAGTGATGTGGCCCATTCTCCATGGGCCCTAATTTCCTTTGGATTAAGGTGAATCCTGCGAGATCCAGCGTGAACTAACATCCTAGCTTGGTATCCTCATTTCCCGCGAAAATTGTAACTAGGTCTGTCGTAATTCACTAAAAAAAAGCCTGTTGCGCACATTTTATGCTGGATTTTTTCATTTTTCATCGTTACAATTGTAACGATTTAAGGAAGGAAATAGTGTATGCCATGCAGAGTCAACCATATAAACAAGACTACCGGCGTTACCTACGTATACGAATACACCTCATTCTGGGATAAAGAGAAAAAACAGTCTCGTAATAAGCAAGTGTGTGTGGGTAAGCTCGATCCAGTCACCGGAGAGTTCATTCCCTCCAAGCGTCTTAAACCTGAACAGGCAGTCATTCGAGATCCCGCGGTCACTGCATCTGCTGAAGTTGTGGGACCTTCGATCGTGCTCGATGCTATTACCGAGCAGTTAGGCCTGAAACAGTTGTTGAGGTCTTGCTTCCCTCAGGAGTACCAACAGATTCAGGCAATGGCCTATTATCTTGCCATTCAAGGAGGGCCTCTGAGCTATTGCGGGACATGGTGCAAGAACCATGTGCCTTCCGTTGAGTGCTTAACCAGCCAGAGGATTAGCGAAATCCTTGGCGCCATTAGCATCGATAAGAAGCAAACCTTTTTCACCAAGTGGATGAATAAAGTGTTAGAGGATGATTATCTCTGTTACGACATCACTTCTATTTCCTCATATTCTGAGCTCAATGAATACATCAAATACGGCCACAACCGCGACCTGGATAAGTTACCACAGCTGAATCTTGCCATACTCTTCGGCCAGAAGGGACGTTTGCCAGTGTATTTCGAACGGACTCCGGGCAACATCACCGATGTGACTACATTACACAACCTCTTGAAGACCTTCAAAGCTCTGGAGATAAAGAAACTTCACTACGTGATGGACAAAGGGTTCTACAGCAAAAAAAATGTTGATCACCTGCTTGCTGCCAGGGACAGATTTACTCTATCAATCCCTCTGAAGAACAAGTGGGTACAACTCGCTATAAATGACATTTATGGGGTGATCCATGGGCCTGAGGGATACCAAAAGCTTGATAATGAGATCCTATATGTTCACTCTCGTCTGTACCCATGGGGGGATGACAAGCGTCGCTGCTATCTACACCTCTACTACAATGCTCATGCACGAGCCACCGCCGTCGATCAGTTTACTGAAGAATTGGTTGGGTATAAGAAGGAACTGGAATCAGGAGATTTGATTAACGCGCATCAAGATGCGTACGACGCATTTTTTGTGATAAAGACCACCCGCAAGCGAGGCATACGAGTCTCGTACAATGATCAAGCTGTGAGTCAGTACATCAACCGCTATGCTGGATTCCAAGCGCTGTTGACCAATAGTATTAAGGATCCGGTGGAGTCCTTGCAAATCTACCGAGACAAAGATGTGGTAGAAAAGTGCTTTGATGACCTGAAAAATCAGTTGGATATGAAACGCTTACGCATGCATAGTTCAGCAACTGTTGATGGCAGGCTTTTTGTGCAATTCATTGCCCTTATTTACATGAGCGCTCTGCGCAAAGAAATGAGACAGTCTGGTCTTATTAAACGATACACGGTTCGGGAGCTTCTACAAGAAATGGATACACTGACTAAAATAAAGTATTCTGGTAAGTACGGCCATATCCTCACCGAGGTTACAAAACCACAGAGGGAAATTTTACAGGGTCTAAAAATTGCGTTGCCGGGCCAGACCTAGTTACAATTTTCACGGGAAATGAGGTTGGTATTGTAGTCTCACTTACCAAACTGAATTAGACCTGTCCAAGGATCAAATCTACGTCTAACCCCTCACATAAAGCTAGAACTCTTGTAACCATTCAGGTTTTTGACCTTGAATCACTGCGCAGGCAGCTCTTCGTGCCGTTGGAACGAGCAAGTCAATAATGTGCTTGTTAAACTGATTTCGTCTAACCAGAATTTCTGCAATGGATTCACCACAAGAGTCTAGAACCATATCCTCTACCAAAGGACTAGATCCAACCTTAACTAGCGCATTTAATGCTTTAGCATCATCATATTTCCCAAGATAAGACGCAGCATCATCCCGTTCATCTTCACGCGCTTGAGGATCAAGGAGAATTTCAATTAAGCCATCGACCTTATCTGACATAAAGAACCTTTTTTACCAATAAACGTCATTCAGTGAAAGATGCCTTCCAATATCCTTTCCACCTATCTGAGCGGAAAAAGGGTTAATGTAGTGATTTCCTCCAATAGACTCTAGTCTCGCATCAAATCTAGGTAACAAGCTACCTGATTCTAATCTAGGTCGAAAGCTTGCCTCAGGCTTTATACTAAGTCGCCACTCAAACTTTCCATCTACATAAACACCCCATTTTTCTGGTGCTCCTTGGGGGTTAGGCAATTTTTCCCATCCTTTGCTTTTGGCCCAGCCGCGTAGTATACGAATATTGTTTTGGGCGGTAGGGGAAAGCTGGCTGGCATTGAAGTGAAAGCGGTTTAACGTTACTGGTAACTTTGGTAACGCTGTATAGACCCCTCTTATAGCGAATTTTCCAACAGACCAACCTAACTTTGCTAAGCCCCATCCACCCGATACTAGGGCTACTGCCTCACAGGCTATCGTAGCACCATAGCGATAATTTTGGTAAGTCATATCGGAGGGATCAATACCCAAGAAATTCATCGTCCCTTGCTCAAAGGATTGCCGATGTGTTTCCTGCGTTTGGTCGATACAATCCCTGATAGCACACTTTTCCTCGGATGGACATTCTGAATCCCATAGGCCTATATTGCAGAAACAATCGCAAAAGCTATGACAAACGGATAACCCAAAATCTGCTATACCGGCACATATCCCCTTACAAGCACTTGATGTATGAGAGTTTGAATATGTGGACTCTCTTTGAACGCTGTCTCTGCGTGATTCCCAGTTCCTTGAAGTGCTGGTCTTTCGCCCACTGTCCGCCGCTTTATTTCGGTCATACAGAGCACTGAGTCCCCAAGGGTCTATAAGGGTCAACGGATTATTGTGCACATAGGCGTAGAGGTTGGGTCCGTCTGAAAAGCCTTGTGGATCGGGTGTTAGCCAACGTCCTATCGAAGTATCATAGTCGCGCTTGCCAAATTGGAATAACCCTGTATGCGAATCGAGACGCTTACTAGCGAATAACCATGGGTTAGCGATTGTAGAGTACGCTTGAGCAACAATGGCGGAATCGTAAATTTTAAGTTCCCCAAATGCACTATAACGATAGCTTTCAACGGCAATGCCTGTTTCACTGTCCACGAGGCAGCAGACGTTTCCTCGATGGTCATGAGTAGGCGCATAGACTTTCTGATTTAGCTCTAATGCAATGGCAGCGCCGAGCTCTGCGAGGGGTTAGTCGTGACTTGTTGATTTTTTGCCTGATTCAGCTTCACCCAACGCTTAAACAGTCTTCTGCAACGACATGTCAATAAGTCACGTCTGCCCCCTCTCCCCTTCCAACCACTGAGGTTTACGCTGTTGAATAATGTTTAATGCAACATCGCGCGCGAAGGGAGCTAATTTATTGATAACATCTTTTCTAAACTCATCACGGCTGACCAGGATTTCCGCTACTGATTCTCCGCACGAATCTAATATTATATCCTCTTCCGAGGCATTGGATCCTACTCGGACCAGAGCCTTCAATCCCCTTTCGTCCGCATAACGCCCAAGGTCCATTACAGCATCGTGACGTTCATCTTCGCGTGCCGTGGGATCAAAAAGGACTTCAATCAAAAGGGCTACTCTATCAACCATGATATTCCCCATTCCTCAAAACCAGTTTGTGTTCAATGGAAGATGTGTTCCTAACTGCACCCCACCGCGTTCTCCAGTAAATGGGTTTACATAATTTCCTTTACTAAGGCGCGCGTCAAATCTGGGAAGTTGGCTTCCTGCCTCAAGGTTTGGTCGAAAACTGGCTTCAGGTTTTATGATCAAATTCCACTGAAATTTTTCATTTGCATAAACACCCCACTTTTCCGGTACACCCTGAGGATTTGGTAATTTTTCCCATCCTTTGCTTTTGGCCCAGCCGCGTAGTATGCGAATATTGTTTTGGGCGGTGGGGGAAAGCTGGCTGGCATTGAAGTGAAAGCGGTTTAGCGTTACTGGTAACTTTGGTAATGTTGTAGAGATTCCTCTTATAGCGAATTTTCCAACAGACCAGCCTAACTTTGCTAAGCCCCATCCACCCGATACTAGGGCTACTGCCTCACAGGCTATTGTAGCACTATAGCGATAATTTTGGTAAGTCATATCGGAGGGATCAATACCCAAGAAATTCATCGTCCCTTGCTCAAAGGAGTGCCGATGTGTTTCCTGCGTTTGGTCGATACAATCCCTGATAGCACACTTTTCCTCGGATGGACATTCTGAATCCCATAGTCCAACATTGCAGAAACAATCGCAGAAGCTATGACAAACGGACAACCCAAAATCTGCTATACCGGCACATATCCCCTTACAAGCGCTTGATGTATGAGAGTTTGAATATGTGGACTCCCTTTGAACGCTGTCTCTGCGTGATTCCCAGTTCCTTGAAGTGCTGGTCTTTCGCCCACTATCCGTCGCTTTATTTCGGTCATACAGAGCACTGAGTCACCAAGGGTCTATGAGGGTCAACGGAATATTGTGCACATAAGCATAGAGGTTGGGTCCGTCTGAAAAGCCTTGTGGATCGGGTGTTAGCCAGCGTCCTATCGAAGTATCGTAGTCGCGCTTGCCAAATTGGAATAAACCTGTATGCGAATCGAGACGCTTACTAGCGAATAGCCATGGGTTAGCGATTGTAGAGTACGCTTGAGCAATATTGGCCGCATCGTAAATTTTAAGTTCCCCAAATGCACTATAACGATAGCTTTCAACGGCAATTCCTGTTTCAATGAATTAGTGATTAGAATCGCTGCTCTTGAAATCAGAATGAAGTTCATTGAAACCACTCAGGTTTGCCGGCTTTTATGTAAGACATGATGATATCTTGAGCCATGGGTACCAAGCCCTTGATTAGATCTTTTTTAAATTCCTTTTTTCTCACTAAAATCTGTGCGATAGACTCGGCTGATGAATTTAATATCATCTCATCTTCTTGAGAATTTGATGCTACTGCAGAAAGTGCCTCTAACGCTCTTTTATCGTCGAAATCTCCCAGATCCATAGCAGCATCATCACGTTCATCGACCCGAGCGTTATGATCAAACAATACTGTAATCAAGCCATCTATTAAATCAACCATATAAATTTCTCCATCAATATTCTTGATCCAATGGAAGATGCCTTCCTATAGATTTATTACCAATTTCGGAAGTAAATGGATTAATATAGTCATTACCTGAACTTCCATCCCCCTTCAGGCGAGCGTCAAATCTTGGGCGATAACTATCACTTTGGAGATTACTGTTTACGCTCGGCTCAGACTTTATTTTGATTCGCCAGTCAAATTTTTCATTTTGATAAATACCCCATTGCTCTGGCTTACCTGTAGGGTTAGGCAATTTTTCCCATCCTTTGCTTTTGGCCCAGCCGCGTAGTATGCGAATATTGTTTTGGGCGGTAGGGGAAAGCAGGCTGGCATTGAAGTGAAAGCGGTTTAATGTTACCGGTAACTTTGGTAACGTTGTGGAGATTCCTCTTATAGCGAATTTTCCAACAGACCAACCTAACTTTGCTAAGCCCCATCCACCCGATACTAGGGCTACTGCCTCACAGGCTATTGTAGCACCATAGCGATAATTTTGGTAAGTCATATCGGAGGGATCAATACCCAAGAAATTCATCGTCCCTTGCTCAAAGGAGTGCCGATGTGTTTCCTGCGTTTGGTCGATACAATCCCTGATAGCACACTTTTCCTCGGATGGACATTCTGAATCCCATAGTCCAACATTGCAGAAACAATCGCAGAAGCTATGACAAACGGATAACCCAAAATCTGCTATACCGGCACATATCCCCTTACAAGCACTTGATGCACGGGAGTTTGAATAATTGGACTCCCTTTGAACGTTATCACCGCGTGATTCCCTGTTCTTTGAAGTGCTGGTCTTTCGCCCACTGTCCGCCGCTTTATTTCGGTCATACAAAGCACTGAGTCCCCAAAGATCCAAGAGGGTCAACGGATTATTGTGCACATAAGCATAGAGGTTAGGTCCGTCTGAAAAGCCCTGTGGATCGGGTGTTAGCCAGCGTCCTATCGAAGTATCGTAGTCGCGCTTGCCAAATTGGAATAACCCTGTATGCGAATCGAGACGCTTACTAGCGAATAACCATGGGTTAGCGATTGTAGAGTACGCTTGAGCAACATTGGCGGAATCGTAAATTTTAAGTTCCCCAAATGCACTATAACGATAGCTTTCAACGGCAATGCCTGTTTCACTGTCCACAAGGCAGCAGACGTTTCCTCGATAGTCATGAATAGGCGCATAGACTTTCTGATTTAGCTCTAATGCAATGGCAGCGCCGAGCTCGGCTCCTTTCCCATTTCCCAGTACTCTGAGCTGAATGATATGGCCATTCTCCATGGCTCCAATTTCCTTCTGGCCCTGATAGAGATAGGAAGTGGTTTGAGGGTCAGACCAGCCATTAATATTCCAGGTCGAAAGAGTGCGCGCTAAACGCCTTCCGAATGTGTCGTAGCTATAAGTTACCCGCCATTTCTGGCGTTGTTCTACGGAGGTCAAGCGGTTCAGTGCGTCATAGATATAGTGGGTCGTCGTGTCAGCTTCAGTTTTTCCTATCCGATTTCCATCCAGGTCATACTCATAGCGAGCTTCTGAGCAGGAGAGTGTTTGATTTAATTCATTCACAGAATAGGGGTGAGCATCTTTTTGCCGTCTGTTTTGCAAGGAATCGTAAGCATAGGTGTGTGCTAAAGGTCCCTCTTCTGCAACTAGCTGGTAGAGATCGTCATAGTGATAATGTTCTTCCGCAGAGCCAAGAGGGTCTCTCTTGTAAACGTGGCTTAGGTTACCCACAGGGTCAAAGCCGTTCTCTGGAATATCTTGAGACCAAAAGGGGGTTTCTATTTTGGTATTGTGTCCTAATGCATCCCACTGCCTTGTCTGGTGACCAGCTTTCCCAATGAGCTGTGAGGCTAGTTCTCGTCCAGCCAAGTCTTAGTCCAAGTAGGCATGTTCGTAGAGCAGACGACTTTGAGGGTCGAATCGACTCACTTTGCTAAGCTCTAGACCATGGTAGGAATATTCAATGCTTCCTAAATCGGGCAGAGTCACGTGAGTGAGGCGTTCGAGATTATCATAGCGATATCTAAAACATGTTTCGTTCGCCAATTATTCTAAAACAAGATGGTTCCAAGCGCATAGTGTCAGGCCTGTCCCCCGCCCGGCCCGCCCTCCACCCACTCTTGCTTATGTGAATGAATGTAAGCCATGGCAGTTTTCTGCGCTATCGGAGCTAGACTGTTGATTAATTTTTCATTATATTTATTTCGTTTAACTAATATTTCCCCTATAGATTCTCCAACTGCATCCAAAATAATAGCATTTTCCGACAAATTGGTTCCAATTATTATCAGAGCATCTAATGCTCTATCGTCGCTAAAATCGCCAAGATCCATGGCGGCATCATGTCTTTCATCCTCTCGAGCCAAAGGGTCTAAAAGAACTCTGATAAGCCCTTGAATATTCGCGGACATAATTTTGCCTTTATATTATTGAATATAATTCATTTCCAATGGCAAATGAGTTCCTATTGCTCTGCCACCAATTTGACCTGAAAACGGATTGATAAATTGACTACCTCCAATATCTAATCTTGCATCAAACCTCGGGAGGTAACTGTCAGCCTTCAGGTTAGCTGAAACACTGGGCTCACTTTTAATGTTCAGTCTCCACTCAAATTCTCCATTTTTATATATCCCCCATTTTTCAGGCGCACCATGGGGATTTGGCAGTTTTTCCCATCCTTTGCTTTTGGCCCAGCCGCGTAGTATGCGAATATTGTTTTGGGCGGTGGGGGGAAGCTGGCTGGCATTTAAGTGAAAGCGGTTTAACGTTACTGGCAACTTTGGTAACGCTGTAGAAATCCCTCTTATAGCGAATTTTCCAACAGACCAACCTAACTTTGCTAAACCCCATCCACCAGATACTAGGGCTGCTGCCTCACAGGCCATTGTAGCACCATAGCGATAATTTTGATAAGTCATATCGGAGGGATCAATACCCAAGAAATTCATCGTCCCTTGCTCAAAGGATTGCCGATGTGTTTCCTGCGTTTGGTCAATGCAATCCCTAATGGCACACTTCTCATCGGATGGACATTCTGAATCCCATAGGCCTATATTGCAGAAACAATCGCAAAAGCTATGACAAACGGATAACCCAAAATCTGCTATACCGGCACATATCCCCTTACAAGCACTTGATGTATGAGAGTTTGAATATGTGGACTCTCTTTGAACGCTGTCTCTGCGTGATTCCCAGTTCCTTGAAGTGCTGGTCTTTCGCCCACTGTCCGCCGCTTTATTTCGGTCATACAGAGCACTGAGTCCCCAAGGGTCTATAAGGGTCAACGGATTATTGTGCACATAGGCGTAGAGGTTGGGTCCGTCTGAAAAGCCTTGTGGATCGGGTGTTAGCCAACGTCCTATCGAAGTATCATAGTCGCGCTTGCCAAATTGGAATAACCCTGTATGCGAATCGAGGCGCTTACTAGCGAATAGCCATGGGTTAGCGATTGTTGAATGCGCTTGAGCAACATTGGCCGCATCGTAAATTTTAAGTTCCCCAAATGCACTATAACGATAGCCTTCAACGACAATGCCTGTTTCACTGTCCACGAGGCAGCAGACGTTTCCTCGATGGTCATGAGTAGGCGCATAGACTTTCTGATTTAGCTCTAATGCAATGGCAGCGCCGAGCTCGGCTCCTTTCCCATTTCCCAGTACTCTGAGCTGAATGATATGGCCATTCTCCATGGCTCCAATTTCCTTCTGGCCCTGATAGAGGTAGGAAGTGGTTTGAGGGTCAGACCAGCCATTAATATTCCAGGTCGAAAGAGTGCGCGCTAAACGCCTTCCGAATGTGTCGTAGCTATAAGTTACCCGCCATTTCTGGCGTTGTTCTACGGAGGTCAAGCGGTTCAGTGCGTCATAGATATAGTGGGTCGTCGTGTCAGCTTCAGTTTTTCCTATCCGATTTCCATCCAGGTCATACTCATAGCGAGCTTCTGAACAGGAGAGTGTTTGATTTAATTCATTCACAGAATAGGGGTGAGCATCTTTTTGCCGTCTGTTTTGCAAGGAATCGTAAGCATAGGTGTGTGCTAAAGGTCCCTCTTCTGCAACTAGCTGGTAGAGATCGTCATAGTGATAATGTTCTTCCGCAGAGCCAAGAGGGTCTCTCTTGTAAACGTGGCTTAGGTTACCCACAGGGTCAAAGCCATTCTCTGGAATATCTTGAGACCAAAAGGGGGTTTCTATTTTAGTATTGTGTCCTAACGCATCCCACTGCCTTGTCTGGTGACCAGCTTTCCCTATGAGCTGTGAGGCTAGTTCTCGTCCAACCAAATCATAATCCAAGTAGGCATGTTCGTAGAGCAGACGACCTTGAGGGTCGAACCGACTCACTTTGCTAAGCTCTAGACCATAGTAGGAATATTCAATGCTTCCTAAATCGGGCAGAGTCACGTGAGTGAGGCGTTCGAGATTATCATAGCGATATCTAAAACATGTTTCGTTAGCCAATTTTTCAAAAACAAGATGGTTCCAAGCGTCATATTCACGCCTGGTGGATCTCTGTGAGCATAGGTCGGTGGTGGTAATGGGATTATTGTGCAGGTCATAAGTATAGTGATAGTCAATCGTTCCATCCGAAGAGGTTAGCCTGGCTAGACGACCTAGCGAGTCGTATTGGTGATGCAGGGTGATGCCATCGGGTTTGGTGAGGGTTTGCAGTCTCCCCACGGAGTCGTAAGTATAGTTGGTGACTTTCGATAAAGCTCCTCCTTGCTCAGTCATTTTTAACGGACGCTGCATACTGTCATAACACCAGCTGATGATGTAGTCATGAGAGGGCTGTCCGAAGGTAATGACTTTTTCACGTTGGCGTACTTTCTCTCCAGTGGGGCTGTAGCAGACTTCTTGCAGAGCGGTCGCTAAGCCTTTGGTATTACGCTTTTCGACGCATACCAAGCGGTACAAAGCATCAAAGGTTTCGACGGTCTGATTGCCAAGTGGATCTGTGGTGGTTTTCTGCAAAACCTTTTGTCCATGAGCATTCTGGTGGTGGTGATTATAGGCGATCAGGGTGGTGTTCCCCAGAGCATCGATGTGATGTGTGGGAAGCCCTTAAACGCCAAGCATACGGATTCAGAGACATGGAATACTTTAAGCTGCGACTGCTTCATCTGCATGAACAGACGCACTCATTAACCGGATGAACCCTTAAGCAAGCCTTGGATAGCAAGGAGTCAATAAAATAAGTCTATTAACTCTTCAATTTTCAACCCTGTTTTATTCACTTCTACATTTTTATCTAATCCATAAGATGTTAGATAAAAAGTCAGTTCATTTAAAACAATTTCTATTTCTGAATCAGTTAACGTTATTAAATACCTATCTGTCTCATAGCCGCTTTCTTTTAACAAACCATTAGATATAAACTTATTCAACTTATTAACTAAATTAGCATTTTTTAAGACACTCAATAGTAGATTTACTTGTTCTGTTTTTAATATAATTTGTTTACTGCTCATCATAGTCCCTGGTTCATGCTAAGGTTGCACAACTCCGCAAGAATCCCAAACTTGTGGTCCTCGAGCCCGACCAAAGGTGGTTATAATTTTCCCCTCGGAATTTACGACAACTATTGCATTCTCACCAATAAATTTCTTCGCGCCATCGGCCTGCTCAATTACCTTTTTAGGAGCCTTTAGTGCTTGCAACATCTCCTTCAAGCTGACTCCCCTACCATCGTTTCTACTGATTGCCTGATTCAAGCCGTGCTTAGAATAACCGGTCACCCTGGTAACCGCTACTCCCGGTTGCAAATCTTTAGGCAATCGTATTCCAGGTGAACTGTCTTTGATAGCCAAGCCCGCACCAGAAACAGATTCAGGACTTTTAGCCTTCGGAGCTTGTCGAAGAACCTTGAGGGCTAGCCCTGTGGTAACTCGAACTGGAGCAGCAGCTAGTCGAAAGACCGGAATTACAATAGATGCCGCACTCATCATGTTGGCGCTTTCATTCAGGCATTCTAGGCAAGTTATTGCTCTTTCTTGCGCATCCCACTGACTCCAACTACTTTTAAAGCCTCGATAGCTCCAAACAGCATCGTTGACCCAACTCATTCCATAGTCTGGCGAATTGGAATAATTATGATAGACAGTTCTGTTCCCGCTTGGTTCAGCAGAGCTGGTGCTGCTGCTGCCGCTTCGATCAGAATCTTCTCTGCTTGCGGACCTACAACCGACACTAGCTCTTGCATGCACTCCAGCCCTATTGCGGTCGTATAAGTTAGCCTTAAGCCCCCAGAGGTCCAAAAACATCAGGGGGCTGTTGTGGACATAGGCATAGAGATTGGGTCCATCAGCGTAGCCCTGAGGGTCGGGAGTCAACCAAC
The DNA here is from genome assembly GCA_963713615.1 of uncultured Chlamydiae bacterium. Taxonomy (GTDB): domain Bacteria; phylum Chlamydiota; class Chlamydiia; order Chlamydiales; family JAJFMA01; genus CAMFKD01. The sequence goes on along the minus strand of CAVQMM010000001.1, from coordinate 3,076,167 downwards.
GTCCTAGATTACGGTCGTAGTCGCGTCGACCAAACTGAAATAGGTCCGTATGCGCATCTAAACGCTTACTCGCAAAGAGCCAGGGATTGCCTACCAAGGATTGGTCTAAAGAAATGCCTTGATGGTCATAAAGAATGAATTCACCAAAGGCAGTATAGCGATACCCTTCTACAACGTTGCCGGTTGTGCTGTCTATCAAGCAGCACACGTTGCCGCGATGATCGTGAATGGGTGTATAGATTTGCCCACGGAGTTCTAAAGCGATAGCGGCGCCTAGTTCCGCTCCTTTTCCGTGACCCAATACACGCAATTGATCGATATGCCCCTCACGAAGCATCCCAATCTCTTTTTGCCCTTGATATAAGTAAGAGACCGTTTCAGATTCGTTCCACTCACCATTCCAGGTACAAAGGGTTCGCGTCAGGCGTCTGCCAAACGCATCATAGCTGTAACGGACTTGCCAAGCGTTTGGCTGCTCAGCAACAACCAGGCGATTTAAGGCATCATAGACATACTGGGTTGAGGCTTGCGGCGCATCCTTTCGGATGCGATTACCATTTAAATCATATGCATAGCTGGTGATTGAATCCGATGTAATCTGGTTTAAGCCATTCACTGCATAGGGTTGCATGTCCTTTTGAAGGCGATTTTGCAGCGAATCATAAGCATACGTATGCGTCAAAGGTCCATCTTCACCGATTAGCTGATAGAGGTCATCGTAGTGATAATTCTCAGTAATCGCCCCAAAAATGTCTTTCTTGTGAATACAACGCAGATTTCCCACACCGTCGTACCCATCTGGAGGAATTTGTTGAGACCAAGCCTTGGTGATGATTTGAGTGTTACGTCCAAGAGCATCCCACACGCTTTGCTGCTGACCTGCCAACCCGATCAGCTGCGCAGCAAGTTCACGTCCAGCCAAATCGTAATTCAAATAATGATGCTGATATTGAGAGTTCCCCTGAGTATCGCGTCGATCAATGGTACGGATTTCAAGGCCATTGTAGGTATATTCAATGCTCGAATGGTCAGGCAGAGACATGTTTGTTAGACGGCCTAATGAATCATAGGCATAGTGACAGATCATGCCATTCGCCAATTGATCGCTCACCATACGGTTCCAGGGATCGTACTGGCGCCTGGTGGTGAGTTGGGTTGTTAGATCCGTCGTTTCAATCGGGTTGCCATGCAGGTCATAAACATAGCGATACGCAAGAGTATTGTCTGAGGAGGTGAGGGTCGCAAGTCGTCCTAGGGCATCGTAGGTGTGGTGCAAGGTAACCCCATCGGGCTTGGTGAGCTCTGAAAGGCGTCCATAAGCATCATAGGCATAGCTCGTGGCTTTGAAGAGCGCATCGCCCTGCTCAAGCATTGTTAGGGGACGCTGCATGCTGTCGTATTCCCAGCTCACGATATAGTCTCGGGAGGGCGTACCAAAGGTAATCACTTTCTCGCGCTGGCGGATTTTCTGCCCAACAGAATCATAACAGACTTCTTGTAAGGCTGTGGTAAGGCCTTTGACATTGCGCCTTTCCACACAGACGACACGATGCAGAGCATCATAGGTCTCCACAGTCATGTTACCCAAAGGATCCGTGGTGGTTTTTTGCAGAACTTTCTGATTGTGTGCATTGCGATATTCATAATTATAGGCAATCTGGGTGATGTTGCCTAAGGCATCAATCTGCTGGATGGGCATGCCATGCGAGTCATAGAGTGTTTGTGTGGTACTGCAAACATTCTCCGAAGAATAAACGTGTGTTTGTGTTCGGTTGCCAAGTCGATCAAAGAGGTGGGTTTCTTTACGAAGGATTTTTCCTGAGGAGTCTTCAATGCGTGTCTCAATGACCCTATCGAGAAAATCGTATTCCTGGATTTGCGCGATGTAGTCAGGCTCGGCACTTCCAAAATACTGCCGAGTAGTCCTCAATCTTCCCAGAGAATCATAGGCGAAGGTGGATAGGCTAAATGCTCCCGTGCCCTCCTTGCGTTCATTTATTTTGCGTCCAGCGAAGTCGTACTCAAAGGTGGTGGAATAACCCAGAGCGTCAGTTTCCCTCGTGGGATGGGCTCCCGTATATTCCTTTTCAAGCGAGTATTGCAGAATACCCAGGCTGTCATAGGTATCGGTGCGAATCAGGCGACTAAACCCATCGTAGGTATAGTGATGACACAGTCCCTCTTTCTCCCATTTTTTTGCTAGGACTCCGTTGAGGTGATACTGACAGCGTTCTTGGGTTCCATCGGGATAGGTGATGCAAACGGGCTGCCCCCGTACATTGTAGGAGGTGGTTGTTTTGTGCCCCTTTTGATCAATGACTGCTGTGAGCTGGTCAAGGACATTGTACTCCTTTCGAACCCAAGAGGGCTGGTATCCCTGTCCTAGTGTTGCACAGGGAGGATACTGGACCTCGATTTCTCTTCCAAACTCATCATATTTGAAGTGGGTTGTTGTCCCAGTGCCATCGGCATGTTCTGAACCGATGGAATTGTAGGACTCCACCTGAGCTATCCTGTTGCCCACAAGGTCATAGCAATATTCTGTGATAAAGCAGGGGCCATCATCATGTTTCTCGACCCGCTTAATGAGACGATCCATCAAATCGTATGAGAAGAGCGTATGGAATCCAGAACCCTCTAGCTTTTCACGGATTTTGTTCTTGTTTTCGTCATAGGCCATGGTGGTGGTTTGACCCAGAGCATCGGTCTGACGGATGAGATTGCGTTTGTTGTCATAGTCGAACGCTAGTGTGTAGCAAAACTGGTCGTTGGCATCGTAGAGGTCTTGGCGAATCAAGAGCTCGCTGGCGTTGTAAATGTTTTCAATGCGTCTCAGTTGTTTTTGTTCACCCGTGGTCAAGTCGAGGTAGCTTTCGATGGTTGTTTGCGGAAAACCCACGGCTGGAGCAGTAAGACGGGGCACGATCGTAGTGATTTTACGACAGGTAACATCAGTGAGATCCTCTTGGTGCGTGCCTGAGCCATCATCGGTGATCATTTCAATGAGCAGGTGATTGGAGTCATAAGAGCGAAATTCTCTCTGGTACCATTTTTGATGGTCTCCAAGGAGTTTGGAGGTCAGCAGGTTTGTTTCGGGTAGGTAGGCCATGGCGATGACCTTGCCATCGCTGCATTCTTCACGCACAGGAAGATTGAAGCGATCATTGGAGTAGGACATTATTCGACTGAAGCATTCGACGGGTCGATCAGGACGATGGTCCGCCCTAAGTTCAAAGCTGGCATCGTTATTGCCAGAGAGATTGCCGTAAAAGTCTTCGCTGATGAGGTTGTTGCGATCATCGTATGCTCCTACAGTGATATATAGACAGGGATTTCTAGGAACAGGGATGAATAGGCCTTTGGCGAGTAGATTTCCTAAATTTACCCCCTCCTTGCACCAGTAATAACGCATGGTGGAGTAGTACTGATTGTGCCTCGTGAATTTATCGATCGCCACGATCCGTTTTTCGGGTGATCTAGCGTAGGCGGTACGAATGCCATGGGCATCGTAGACGTCTGTATACGTATCCTTGTACTCAAACCTTGCTAGGGTGATCCGTTTTTTCCTCTTAGGACCCTGGGGATAAGGAATCTGTAGATCGGACACCTTGCCATCTCCGTGGTAATTGATGTAAAGGTGATGATTCTCTGGCTTTTCGAGTTTTCGTAATTTGCAATAATACTCTGCTTCCGAATCGCTCGTCTTGTACTGATAGGTTAACGTCACTGGCGGTCCATTAGAGGGGATGATTTGCCGAATGAATGGGCAAGGTCCTCTTTCCCCCTTCTTCTTGTTCTTGCAGTAGATCGCTTCGATGACATAAGAAGTGGATAGGCCATTACTCGCTGTTACTTTAAAGCCATTGTCAACTTTGTCAACTTTGAGGGTATTGAAGGTTAGGTCGCCGTTCGCGTTGGTGCTTCGTATCTCAGTCAGGAGATTTCCAGAATCGTACTCGAAATACCGCTGATGACCATTGGGCTGCGATTCATGCTTCAAGTACCACGAGCTATGGTAGTGGGTATCGTGTGATAGCCAAGAGTAGGTTCGGTGGGCTCCTGAGCCAAATGACATCTCACATTGACCGAGATTGCAGCATTTAGACGTGTTGAGGCGTGGGCTGAGTCCTGTGAAATGTAGCTTGATGTTCTTAACGGTATCAGCGCCACAAATACCCCCGCCGGCATAATTGGTTTGACCATGTTTGGTGTAAATGGCTTCATCGACAGTCGCTAAAACCGCATCGCCGCCCAATGACACGCCAAGGTACTTTGTAGCGGACCCTTCTCGCTCTTCTAAGAACACTTCATAAGGTCTATCTTTGATTCCTGAAGCGGATAGTCCACTCAGTTTGAGTGGAAAATCCATGCCGAAGCCATATCCATGAGGACTATGTGTGATATACTTACTCCTAGAAGAGCTGTCATAGCAATGTGAATAAAGCAGTGCGTTAGGACCTTCTGTAGCTACCGTTGTATCGGAGAGAAAAAACTCACCTGTAATGACGTTTACACAGTCGTATACCGTGGCTAGGGGCAGCGCATCAGGGCCTAAGCGCATCTCCAAAGGTGGTTTTTCCTGAGAATATGTCCTTACAGAGCATGCCAAAAGGGCAATAAGCAGTAGACGAAGGATACGAAACATGGCCTTACCTCCAAAATTTTTACTTTGGAGAAGCTAATTTATTTGTTGATTGATGACAAGGGATTTTTTGTGGATTTTTTGTAGATCTGTGTGTTATTCGATGGTGTGTGTAGCACAAGACTTCTGCAAAAACCTTATAAACTCCATTCTATTCCTAGGGAATGACTGCTGCGCACACCAATTCCAAGTCACTACCCTCGAGACGATAGCGCTCTCCTGTCACCGGACACTCGGCTTCACGATCATGCCCCTCAGGGAGGCTCGCAGGCAGCTCAAGACGTTCTCCATGACGGCTAACCCATCCTTCTTGACGAGCCGGGTTGCCATAAACCAAGGCATAGGACTTCACATCCTTTGTGACGACCGTACCAGCCCCCACCAAACAATAAGCGCCTAGCTCAACTCCACAAACAATCGTCGCATTCGCCCCAACAGTAGCTCCTTGACGTAAAATCGTAGGAAGAAATTCGTCTTTGCGACTCACCGCACTTCTAGGATTCAAAATATTGGTGAAGACAGCGCTAGGACCGATGAAGACATCATCTTCACAAGATACACCCGTATACAAGCTGACGTTGTTCTGAACCCTGTGTCCTCTGTGGTTAAAATCCTCATTCCTGATTTCTCTGACTTCTCATCCACCTAATAACCGTTCAAAGGTGCTCTTGATGGCACGTAAACGAAAGTACTTATCACCGTAGAAGTCTGCAGCGGTAAACCCATGATCAATAAAAGAGCGATGCAATTCTTCCAGGCCGCTTTGTAATGTGTAGTGAAGTTTAAAATTTGGCAATAGCCTACCCAGCAGATCAAACTTCACACGGTAGCTTCGCGCATCGGGACCTATCTCTCCCGTAAAAATAAGGGGTGCTGTAGGGATCAGTGCCTGAACGGCTGCAGCGACATCTTTAATTTGATAGTTCTCATTGTTGCCACCGACATTAACAGCTTGATTGTTCACAGATGCCATGGGTGCTTCTAGAAACGCGACAAAGGCCCTAGCGATGTCTCGGCAATGCACCAAAGGACGCCACGGAGTGCCATCACTCATGACGCGGATTTCCCCTAAGGCATATGCTGAAGCCAGCAAATTGTTAGCCACTAGATCAAGCCGTAACATCGGTGACACGCCAAATGCCGTAGCATTCCGCAAGCTGACTGTGCAAAAGCTATCATCGGAAAGTTGACGTATGGCTACTTCAGCCTCCATTTTAGATTTGGCATAGGCTGACAGTGGATCAAATGGTGTTGATTCATCTAATGGTGCCGAGCCTTGCTTTCCGTACTCAGCACAGCTGGCTGCGAAAAGAAAGCGTGGTATTCCGGCCTGCTTCGCTAACTTAGCTAAATGGATCGAAGCATCCCTATTGATTCCAAAAGTGACCGCCTCATCAAGCTTTCCCATGGGATCGTTAGAGATGGCGGCCAGGTGAATGATTCCATCGTGACCGGCTAGCTCCTCTGCAGTCAATGATCGAATATCCTTAAACATTTCCCGATCTGCTTTAGGAAGCGACGACCATGCACAATCCGTAAACAGACCGAGGTCACAACCTGTCACAGTGTGACCCGCTTCCTTAAGGAGCTCTACCAGGTGTGCACCGATATAGCCTTTATGACCTGTGACCAGAACTTTCATTCATCCTCAGATAATCATCAGAGTTCCAATAATATCCCTGGCTGCTTAGCCGTTTTGCTACTGCCCCGGGGATGCGTGGACCGAGACGGCCGAGCTGATACCCCAGCCATTTCGCTGCGGTATGTGCCCAAGCGTAAGGTAACAGGGAGGGACGTTCTTTGAAGAGTAATTTATTGAGTTCCACAAAATATTGCCGGCCACGCTGGGAATCGGTAGCTCCAAAATCGATGAGTTTAGCGTGCTGTGCACGCACATACCCCGTATCAAAATGCCGTTGCAGTTCCTGCACAAGTGTGTAGTCGTGTGAATGACGCACCACGGCTTCTGCAACATAGGCTATGAAATGTCCTCGACGCAACAAGGCCGCCGTCACCAAGGCATCCTCTGACATCAATACGCTGGGAAATCCCCCTACCTCATCCAGGGCGCTGTTACGATAGGCTGCCCAGCTATTGGAGCAAAAAAACGCATATACGCCCCAACGAGAAGCATCAGCGATACTACGCATATGACTCTCTGCAGGGTAGTTAAAATGCCTCAAAAAGGATTCCAAAACTCCAGCATTTTCCCTAGGACATTGCCGTCCATATGACAGCGAAGCCTTCCTAGAGACTACCGGTTCCACAAGTCTTTCTAACATACTAGCATCGGTGGCATAAGCATCGGGCGTCATCATGACCACAATATCTGTCTCGAGTCGGCGCCGTGCCTGCTCTCGGGTTGTACCATGATTGAAAGCCGCGCGTGGGACTACCCATGTCTCGGCCCCCAGTCCTTGCGCTTCTTCAATGGTCCCATCTTGCGACGAGGAATTGACCACCATGACCCTAGGTTGCAAAGAAGAGGCTAACAGAGGAGGCAAGCAACGCGATAGGTGTTGCTTCGCCTCATGTGTGATGATCACGACGCCAATAGAATCCGCCATAACACCTCAGGATAATAGCCTTTGATAGTAATCAGCGAGGTCATCCCAAGCTCTATCTTCGCTCCACCCTTCGCAAACAACGGGTTCCTCATTGACCCGTATGCGAGGTTCCGGAAAACTATTCTGCTGCAAAATTTCGTATCGACATTCCCAGCCCGTTCGTGAGCGCATTGCTGCAGCGAAGCGCTGAACAAAATCGCCCTGACTTTCGACATATCCACTAGGGGCATAACGACAGAACGTATTTGTCACCTTCAATTTTTCCACAAAAGCTCGGTAGCCTAATGCAAGCAAAGAAACGTGTATGTTGTCTCGAATATATGCGGGTGTTTTAATGGGCGCTACCTGGCCTCTGGACCATTCATGCATTAGAAAACTTGTAAAACGTGCCTCCTCATAGGGCCCAAAGGGATTGGCAATCACAAATTTACCCAAGGCGATATCCTGCGCCTGGCAATAGAAACGAAAATAGTCCGAGGTCATCCCTTTAGATAAACCATAAGGCGAAACGGCAACTTCGGAATCAGATCCATTTCCTTCTCGCTGTTCAAAAACGCTTCCAGTAAGTATGACTTTTGCTTTCATACGTTCCAGAACTGTTTGCAGATTGCATACGTTCTTCTTAACAGCGGCTATGACCTCGAAATCAGCACTTTTGTAATTTGTGACATTCGCTCCATGATGGCATAGAAGATCCCAATGGGGCTCAGAGGCTACTAAAGCCAAAAAATGATCACTCCCAAAGGCACAATCAAAGGTGCAAGAACAGAGCTGCTGGACTAGCTCAACACGCCGAGCTCTGATGCCTTCATAAAAGCTTGGTGGACCTTGAAAGGTTGCCACAACGTCATGTCCGGCACTCACCAATTCCTTGATAAACCAGTAGCCCGTTAGAGAACTTGCCCCTGTAAAAAGAAGCTTCATACGGATTCTCGTTTATAGTCCAAAGCCTTGGCATCCTTTTCAGATATCACCTTGGGCTGCTTTGGCCAACGGATTTTGAAAGAGGGGTCGTCCCAACGAACGCACCGCTCATGCTCGGGTGAGTAAAACTCTGAAACGAAATACAATATTTCGCTGTCCGACTCCAAAGTAACAAAGCCATGTGCAAAACCTTTGGGCACGTACATCATCGTGCGATTTTCGGCTGTTAGGGTGTAGCCATACCATTGTCCATAAGTTGCCGAAGTGGGACGAAGATCCAAGATGACATCCCAAATGGACCCTCGAATACAACGAACGAGCTTGTCCTCTGCCTTGGGAGCTACCTGATAGTGCAAACCGCGCAGGGTTCCCTCAATCTTTGACAAGGAATTGTTGACTTGAACAAAGGTAGGCGTGAGGTTCTTCGCTTCAAACTCCTTTTGACAGTATAGACGCCCAAAGAAACCGCGTTCATCGCCTCGTTTTTCCAAGTCAATCAAGAAGGCCCCTTCAAGTGGGGTAGGGGTAAATTTCATGCGTCTTCTTTCTCTGCTGAATGGATGTTCAACCAAGGGGCCTTGCCGGAATTCCATATCTGATTAAGATCATCACGATCACGCTGAGTGTCCATGCAGGCCCAAAAGCCCTTGTGACGATACATTAGGAGCTCTCCATCCTTAGCCAGTTTCACCAATGGAGCTCGTTCTAGGGCACACTGAGAGTCTGCAGAAAGATAATCATGAAAGAACCTTCGCTTGAAGAAGAAGAATCCCCCATTGATCCATTTTTCATTAAATTGAGGTTTTTCGCAAAATTCAATGACGTCATCGCCACGCAGTTGAATTTCACCAAAACGTGATGGTGGGTTTACACCAAGAACGGTCCCCAGCTTGCCGTGCTCATGGTGAAAGGCCAACTCGTCCATCAGGTTAGCATTGCAAAGTCCGTCACCATAGGTTACCGCGGCATGCTCAGCATCCCCAAGGTACTTCTCAGCAGCTCGAAACAACCGCGCGCCGCCCATAGTATCCTGACCTGTGTCCGCCAATGTGACCTCCCACGGTTCGTTACCAATAGTAGAGTGTATGACAAGGTTGTTATTCTTAAGATCGATGGTAAAGTCGCTATTCAGCGAAGGATAATGCAGAAAATAGGCCTTAATGACCTCCCCCTTGAATCCAAGACACAAAATAAAGCGTCGAAATCCAAAACGACTATAACTATGCATGATGTGCCAAAGAATGGGATGCTGACCAATAGGCACCATGGGTTTAGGACGGAATTCCGTCTCTTCTTTAAGACGAGTTCCTAAGCCCCCGCAGAGAATGAATACCGGAGTGTCACTAGGTTTTGGCATGGAGCATCCCTTCACGTTAGTTCCTCAATCTCGTTCTGGACGAACTGGACTGAGTGGACGAGCTGGACAAAAATGGACTTCACTTTTTTGTCCAGTTCGTCCAATCAGTCCAGATCGTCCAATTAGTCCATGGAATCAAACTTGCTCTCAAGAACCACAAATATTACATGCATGGAACGGTTCGTGTCACTCATTTACTGTGGAAAGAAGGCTAAGGGCTACTCTGGCTGCTCTAATGGCGGAAGGACAGACACCAAGGAGATAGCGTCGGTGTCCCCTACTGTAGGACGAGCTTCCAACTCATAGAAGTAGTCACCTTCTCCCAATGGCAATACTCTCGTGACTCTTGCCACATGTAACCCTGGAATGAGAATGCCATCCAGTCCTGTCGTTACTAATAGATCATCCACTTTAAGAATTGGCATTTCACGAGATTCTTGGCCACAACCCAGCAGTCTACCCGTGATAAGGTCCCGCTCTGGTCCCTCCTCATCAGCAAAGTCATAGTTAAAACCTACTCCACGCACAACACTTCCCTTGCGACGCCATAGTGGCAGTGTGCTTCCTTGTAGCTCTCCCTTGGCCAGTAGCCAGGTGGCTTGATGAGTCTGTAGGCGTTCACGAATATCGAGCAGAAGTTCCAGAACTCTCGTTCGTTCATCACCCGACCGAAATAGCCCATCGTCATGGGCCAAACCACTGGCCACAGCATCAAAGTGCTCCAGAAGCTCCTGTCTTTGAGGATCCCCCCGCACAGCACGCACAGAGGGGCTGAAGCCCGGATCCGTGAGTAAACGTACACGGGCCTGGTGACGATTAACCAAATCAACAACACCTACCAGGGAATGTCCCACCACTACGGGACTATTTTTTGCCACCACAACGCGACCTAGCAATTCGTTGTCTGCCTCACCTACATCCAACCAAAACGAACTATTCCAAGATGTCGGTGAGCGAAAAATGACTCTGGCAGGAATCGACTGCAACTGGAGATCTAAGAGTTTAAAACGCTCTTGCCGACGTCTTGCTAAAACGGAATCGACCTCAATAGAATCGCTTGCAAAGGCCTGAACGCGGTCGATGATGCCCTGCTCGGCAACCAATAACTCGGTAAGGCGTGTGACTTCACCCCTGAGCTGCGTATTTTCCAATTCAATGGCCTCTAGATGCTCCTGAAATGTGAGAGGCTGACGCAATCCGTTGCCTTGTGGAATAGGCTTGCCAATACCTATCACGGCTATAATATTGGCCCGATGCCACAATGGCGACACCAACGCCACGGTCCAACTGCGCAAGCGCTCTGCCATGGACAGCGGCAAGCTAATCAGTAAAAGTGCCGTCAGGCCTACCAAAAGATAGGTGCGCGAGGAATTTGGATGCATCTCGCCTCTAAACATTCGTCGCTGATACGGCCTCTATAGCCTCCAAAACATACGGTAGATTCTCTGGACTTAAGCCAGCAACGTTGATGCGCCCATCATCTGGAATGTAAATAGCAAACTGCTGACGTAAACGATTCACCTGATCACTATTAAGTATTCCATAGGAAAAGAGTCCCTTTTGGTTGATCAAGCCATTGAAATGATGAGCATGTCCATTGGTTTGCAATCCACCAACCAATGCCCGACGCATATCTTCAATACGCTTTCGCATACTGTCAAGCTCGTGAAACCACTCTTTTTTTAGTTCCTCAGATTGCAGAATGGTGGAGACAATACGCGCTCCATGGGCTGGCGGATTGGAGTAGTTAGCGCGAATAACCGTTTTGACTTGCCTGCCCAACAGATCTGCGGAGGAGGCGCTTTTCGTCACTGCGGCTAATAACCCAACACGTTCGTTATAAAGTCCAAAATTCTTGGCGCAGGAGTAGGCGATGAGGAGATCATGACCGTCCTCAACAAACAGCCTAACAGCTTGGGCATCGACATCAAGCCCCTCGCCAAAACCCTGGTAAGCCATATCAAAGAAAGGCAGCAATTGGTGTTCTTTGGCGACCTTGCTGACCTGTTTCCATTGATCCATCGAAAGATCCACCCCTGTAGGATTATGACAACAAGCATGCAACATAAGGACAGAGCCAGGCGGCATCTTGCTAATGCTCTGGCACATGGCTGCAAAGTCGATGTGATGACGCATCTGGTCGAAATAAGGGTAGTTTTCCACCTCCAGACCCGCACGTCCGAAGACATTCTTGTGATTTGGCCATGTAGGCACAGACAAAAATATTTTGCGTTTCCCACCCAACGCAATATACTCACCCCCAATACGGAGAGCCCCTGTACCGCCAACCATTTGAGCGACATAGGTTCGTGACTGTACCTCTTCTAGCAATGGGCCAAAGATTAGACCGCTTATCAAGCGACAAAATTCAATATCTCCATCGATAGGCAGGTACTCTTTATTTAGCTTCTTATCAAATAAAAATTGCTCCGCGTGTCTCACACAGGATAAGACCAAAGGCTCGCCGGCAGAAGTGCGGTAAGCTCCAATCCCTAGATTAACTTTATTAGCTCTACTATCTTTGCGAAATGTCGCCATAAGACCAAAGATGGGGTCTTCAGGAGGATACCAATCGGTAACAGGTAGCTGTGTCATAAAATGCCTACAAATGTGTCAAATGGAGCGCCAGAATAGCAGAGCTGCCAATTTCTGTAGAGTGTGGTATATTTTCCTCACATGTTAATCGATAGAGGCCACAGAGACACCGAGAGAGGAAAGAATTTTTGTTTTTTTGGGATTCGTGTATATGAGACGATTGCAGAATTCCTTGTGACGCCGAAATAGCCATTAAAGCCCTCACAATTGTGTCTCGGCGCGAAGCGCTTTGGAGTGCGCGTCGCTCGCGACCGCTTTGGATTTGGGCGAACCTCTTGAATCACGCATCGTTCTTTGGCGGTTTCAGACTCTCAAGGTACCCCAGAGCGAGAAGTCACGCTTCGTGTCATACCAACTTCGCCCAAATCCAAAGCGGTCGCGAGCGACCGCACTCCAAAGCGCTTCGCGCCGAGACATGATTGTGAAGGCTTTATTAATTCATCTGACATCTCAAAAGAATACTGCAATCGTCTCATATCGTCCACTAGACCTCTCCTAAGATGGACTTAGGAATGGACCATATGGACAGAAATGGGACATCATGGACGATATGGACGAATCCCAAAAAGAAAACTAAAAAAAAATCCTCCTCTCTCCCCTATCTCGGCGTCTCTGTGCACTCTGTGGAAAAAAAAAGCTTCAGATTGTGTGTGCATCAGAAATTTGCGATGTCGGGATAGCGATCGATGAAGCCTTGAAGATCTACCTGCAGCAAAGCTTCTAAATCGGGCTGCGTCTTCCAGCTCACCCGAAGTCTCTTAGAATGAAATAACGCCTCCACAAACCATTCTCCGATCGCGGCACTGCCGCGCTCAAAGAACATAGCATGTGACAAAAACCAGTGAAATTTGGCGACTGACTTGACAAAGTCCTCAGCTACGAGAATCTCTTCAAACAGCTTTCTACACCAAACCCACAGCTTAGGTAGTTGCTGAACATCCGTATGTATCATTGTAGCCGATGGGTAGATAACGGTCTTATCGCCAAATAACCATTCCATCATAGCGTCGTCATGATGCTCAGAACATAGCAGCAAAGTCGTTAGAGGGACCTTTTCTTCATTCACCTCGCCCCATATGGTAAGCCCATCTAACAGAGTGGCCCACTTGGACCCTATAGCGACATCGAAGGCTGCAGGCATACGAAACTCCTTCATACCCACTGCCACCAAGCTTAACGCTCTGTCGCGGTAATGGCCAAACCTTCCTCCCTTTACTATCGCTGATCTATAGAGCCGCACAAGATCCTGTCGTGCCTTACCAAACTTAGCGATGGGATACTGACAATATTCCGTCGCAACGCGCTGGCGCTCATGAGCTAGAAATCCCAAAATCTGGTCAAATGTTTCGCCACTTTGAATGCGCTTAGCGGCTATCCCAATAATTTCTGGAACGTCCCTTTGATATTCTTGTTGAAGTTCTCGCCTGATGGGGTGCTGAGGAGGAACGCTGGATAGCGCTTTGGCAAGTTCTTCATTGAGAAATACTATTCTTTGTTCAAAACCCTTAGTGCTCAGCTCAAAGTCTAGAGCCGCAATGTAATCTTCCGCTGGCGGGGCAATGGCGTCGAGAGAGGGATCCTTGTCCGCTAACTTGCGTCGACTTTCAACAAGCAAGCAGACTAATATCTCATATTTGCGTTCGAATTTCTCTTGCCAATCCATGTAAGCAAGCCTCGTTAATGCCTGTAGCGCCGGTGGACATCATGAGCCTAGTGGACCGAATGGACCTGTCCAACTTTGTCCATTCGCTTCCAGAAAGAAACCACAGAAGTCAACTTCACCTTATCACAGCAAACTATTGCCTGGGTAGCCCGGAAGGCTCAGCAATCGTTTTAATGCTTGGGTTAACAGAAGTTTCCACGTTGGCAATTGGTAAATGAATATGTACGTTTACAGAAGTTCACCATTAATTAAAATTGATTTCGAAAACGAAATTGAATATGATTTCAATAATCAAAAAATTGAAATCATTCCCGATCCCCTAGAAACTGTCCCTTTTTCCAATATAAATCCTCCTGAAGATCAACAAGAACCAGCGATTTTATCTGCGCGCTACCTACACGCTTGCATGTCAGCAAACTTAATGTTCGCCAGCTAATAAATTTTTTTTATCGAATTAATCAGAATAAGAGAGCTGATGCATCTCAATTACTCTTCTACTATACAACCAATCCTGATTATATCTATCCTGGTAATGAGGATAAATTTATAGAAGAGACTCCGCATTTTCCTTATTCTATCTTGCAAGTTCCAGCTAAAGAAAGGTACAGTATACTTAAACTTGCCTCTAGTGTTTTCCAAAAATTCACCTTTTACAAAGGAATCGCTCCCTATTACGGAGGAGTGGCCGACTGGGGGCTTTCTCTGAGTTTCAAGAAGGTTATTGAAGCTTTAATAAACGTTCCCGAGGAGCGAAGAAAGGATCTAATCCTCGCAATTTCCCGGTTGAATCTAAATGTCAACTTGTTGCCATGAGATATCATTGGAGCCTTTAATGTTCCTGTGGAGCGCATGAACGAAGTAGTTGAAGAGGTACAGAACCTACAGCAGCCAACCATAGAGAACATAAGGAACACGGTACAAAACGTCGTAGGAACAGACTCCGGTTGGAAGACTAAGATGATTAGGATGGTATTACGAGCTAGCAACACTTAAGGAATGCAGACCCGATTCACAAATCGTCAAATAACACGCGCGCAGCGCTTCCAAGTAACAGGTATATCGCATGGCTTTGGGCTGTGGACGAACTGAGACGATTGCAGAATTCCTTGCGACGCCGAAACAGCCATTAAAGCCCTCACAATCGTGTCTCGGCGCGAAGCGCTTTAGAGTGCGCGTCGCTCGCGACCGCTTTGGATTTGGCGAGCCTATTGAATCGCGCATCGTTCTATGGAGCCTCAAACCCCCACAATTACCCCTAGAGCGGAAGGTCACGCTTCGTGTCATACCAACTTCGCCCAAATCCAAAGCGGTCGCGAGCGACCGCACTCCAAAGCGCTTCGCGCCGAGACATGATTGTGAGGGCTTTATTAATCATCTGACATTTCGAACGAATTCTGCAATCGTCTCATAATGTCCATTTACAGCACGGACACTATAGACAGAAATGGACATAAAGCTCAAAAGGGCTTCTTAGGTTGGGTGCAATCCAAACTTGTACGCAGAGCCATGGGAGCTATCCCAACAAACGATTGTAGTCCGCCATTGGTTTGAGAAGCAAATCCTAAATTTGGTTGACCTAATGGCCTGTTGATCAGCGAATAAGGTTCGAAACTACGGCTATTCCATGAGTTAAACCCTTGCCCAAGCCGGCTTGAAAAGGCATTACTAGAACCAAAATAGTCGTAGCCAAGACCAGAAGGACCCATCCAATTAATTGCCAAACCCCAAGGATCAAAGAGTGTCATGGGGTCATTGTGCACATAGGCATAGAGGTTGGGTCCATCTGCAAATCCGGCGGGATCGGGGGTTAGCCAACGTCCCAGGTTACTGTCATAGTCGCGCTTGCCAAATTGAATTAAGCCTGTAAGAGGATCTAACCTTTTGCTAGCAAATAGCCATGGATTTTCCACTAAACTGCTTGGAATAGTCTGAGCATTTGGTCCGAACAGAGTATGTTCTCCATATGCAGTATAGCGATAGGCTTCCGCTAACTGACCGCTCTGACTCTCCACGAGGCAGCAGACGTTTCCGCGATGGTCATGAATAGGAGCATAGACATGACCCAGAATCTCAACAGCTACTGCTGCGCCTAACTCAGCGCCTTTACCGGTCCCCAATACACGTAACTGTTCAAGATGACCGTTGCGATTCGCGCCGATCTCCTTTTGGCCCTGATACAGATAGCATATTCTTTTGAGAGGCTCCCAGTCATTTTGCCCGATATGGTGTGTGCATGAAAGGCGTCTTCCGAATGAATCGTAAAAGTAACTTACCTTCCAAGAGGATGTTTGGACAGACGTGAGCCGATTCAGTGCATCGTAGACATAATGCGTTTCTTGGTCATTAACACACTTGGAAATGCGATTTCCATTGGCATCATGATGGTAGACGCTTTCGGAATCCGATACAATCTGGTTAAGTCCATTTACAGCATAGGGCGCGTCGTCTTTTCGCAATCGATTGTGTAAAGAGTCGTAAGCATAGGTATGCTCTGTTAAGCTTTCTTCAGCAATGAGCTGGTATAGATCATTATATGAATAATGACTAAACACATCTCCAGCGATGTCTTTGACGAGCATGCAGCGCAAGTTCCCTGCCACATCATAGCCATCCTCTAGAATGGTCTCTGCCCAGAAGGCTGTCTCGATGCGTGTATTCCTTCCGAGAGGATCCCAAGATCTCTGTTGAAGACCGGCCTGTCCGATCAGGCGAGAGGAGAGCTCATGTCCCGCCAGGTCATAGGCCAGGTATTCATGCTGATATGTCGGTTGCGCAACCTGATTAAGCCGCTGAACCCTCTTCAGGTGTATGGCATCATAAGTATACGCAATGGAAGAAGCATCGGGTAGAACAACACATAGTAATCGGCCGAGCGAGTCGTAGGAATATTGAAAACAAAGGCCCGTAGCAAGCTCTTCAGTGATGAGACGACTCCAAGCATCGTAACTCCGTACGGTGCGGGAGGCAGTTACGTGGTCGGTGGTAAGGATGGGGTTATTGTGCAGGTCGTAACAATAGTGATAGGAGATTGTACCATCAGAGCTGCTCAGAGTCTCAAGACGGCCTAAAGAATCGTAAGCGTGATGAAGGGTAACTCCATCAGGTTTGGTGAGTGTCTGAAGGCGTCCATAAGAGTCATATGTCTGTCTTGTGATTTTTTGTAGCCCCTGCCCCTTCTCCTCAATCAAGGTCGGTCGATGCATGCAGTCATATTCCCACTGCACGACGTAATCGTGAGAGTGAGCCCCACCAATGAGGACTTTATTGCGCTGACGTACCTTATCTCCGGTGAGGTCGTAGCAGAGCTCTTCGATGGCGATGGTCCGACCCTGGGCATTGAGCTTCTCAATGCAAACCAGGCGTTGGAGTGCATCATGGGTTTCGAGAGTTTGATTCCCTAAAGGGTCTGTGGTGATTTTTTGCAGAACCTGTTTATTGGAAACAGGATTGATGTACCTGTAGTTATAAGAGATGTGAGTGGAATGACCTAAGGCATCAATTTCCTCTATGGGTAATCCTTTGGAATTGTAGAGAGTTTGAGTCGTGGAACTAGTCTCTAAGCTGTCATATGTTTGGGTTTTAGTGCGGTTACCCAGACGGTCATAAGCATAGGATTCTTTGCGGAGGAGATTACCCCCAGCATCTTCTGTACGTACCTCGACGAGGCGATCAAGAAGATCGCGCTCCTCTATAGTCGTGATGAACTCGTGTTCTGCAGTGCCGTACCACCGCTTTGTCTCCCTTAGACCCCCTAGGGCATTGTAGGTGAAGGAGGTACGCTCAAAACCTGTGTCGGTTTGTTTTAAGACGCCATTTTTGCGTCCTCTTTCATCATACGTATACTCTGTGACGTACCCCATAGCGTCGGTTTCACGGATAAGATGATCTCCGTGGTACTCTTGATGCAGCGAATAATGCAGATGGTTTGATTCATCGTATGTATCGGTGCGAACGAGCCGGCTCCTTCCATCGTAGGAGTAGTGATGGCAAAGGCCTTCTTTTTCCCATTTTTTCGCGACGGTGCCGTTTAAGTTATATTCATAACGCTCTTGAGTTTCATCTGAATAAGTGATGCATACAGGTTGTCCACGCAGGTTGTAGGTGGTAGTGGTTCTGTGACCATTTTGATCGATGACCGCAGTCACTTGATCTAAGATGTTATATTCTTTCTTTATATGTGAAGGCTGATAGCCATGTCTTAATGTGGCGCAAGCGGGATAATGCACTTCTATTTCGCGGCCGAATTCATCGTAGACAAAGTTCGTTTGATTGCTAAAGCCATCTGTCTCTTCTGAACCCGTTTCGTTGTGGGATTCGATTTGGGCAATTTTATTACCCACCAGGTCATAGCGGTACTCCGTGAGAAAGCAGGCCCCATGCTCATGCTTTTCAATCGATTTGATCAGACGGTTCATGAGATCGTATCTGTAGAAGGTGCGAAAGCCCGAGCCGATCAGTTCTTCGCGAATCTTGTTTTTGTTATCGTCGTACTCCATCAAGCAGTGCTGACCTAATGCATCGGTTTGACTAACCAGGTTGCCTTTTTCGTCGTATTTCCAAAGCAGTGTATAGCGATAGACCTCATCAGCATCATAATGCTCTTGGGCAGTCAGTTGACCTTGCTCGTTATAGGTATTGAGAACAGATCCTATGTGATACTCAGTTTGGGTTGTGGGATTATAATAGTGTTCCGCGATCTGTCTAGGAAAGCCTATCCAAGGGGACTCTTCGAAGGGGGTGTAACAGATAACCTTTCGCCCTGTAACATCCGTGTAGTTATCGATTGCCTGACCTGAGCCATCATCTAGGAATGTTTGTACTAAGATTCCATTCCCATCATATTCGTGAAATTCTCGAGATAGGATCCGGTCTCCAAACTTCGTCAGTTTGGCAATAAGTAGGTCTGTTCCAGGTTTATAGCGATAGGAAATGCTCCTCCCATCAGGATGACGTTCTTCTAAGAGTAGGTTAAATCCATCGGTGGAGTAGCTGAAGTGAGTTACGTGGCATTCTACAGGCCGCGGGGCAGATGAGGGCTGTGAAGGGAGGTCATCTTGTTTTTTTTCGTTTGCTGTAAAAATGGCAATAGGACGCTGGTCTGGTCCCAAGATAAAGGTGTCCGAACCCATTCCAGTTAGATTTCCGAAAAGCTCCTCCTTGATGATATTGCCTCGGCTATCATAAATGCCTGTGGTATAGTTGACATAGGTATTGTTGCTTGTACGGAGTCCCCGAGCCATGAGATGACCCATGTTCAATCCACTGTCTCCCCAGACAAATTGTTGAGATGAGTATAGTGAGTTCTGGGCACCGACTCCGCTATATCGCTCAATGGCGGTCACGCGCTTGTGAGGGGATAGGCGATAAGCCGTTTGATGTTGAAGGGCATCACAGACAATTGTCACTTCATTATGATAGTGGAACGAAGCTAATGTCCCTTCTTTGCCATCTCTGCCTAGAGGGGCTCTAAGTGCCATGACTTTGCCCTGGTCGCGATGGTAGTCGATTTTAAGGTAACGTCCGTCAGGCTTTCCAATATGACTTAGCTTCCTCCATAAACCGTCCTCTCGATCACGCTTATAATGGTATTCCAGGCTAAGTTTTGGACCGTGTGAAGGAGTGATTTGCGTCAGATCGAAGGTCCAAAAGCCCTTTTTCTTCTTTTTCTTTCCGGCCTTGCAGAGGACATTACTAATCCCATAAAAAGTAGATTGACCATTACTTCCAGTAATGCGATACCCTCCTTGTACATCTCTCATCTGTACGGCATTGAAAACGACATTCTGAGAAGCATTTGTCGTTCGCAAGTCTAATCCACCTTCATTGTAAGTGAATAGAAGCTTGTGGCCATTAGGTTTATTTTCTTGACTTAACCACCAGCAATTGGATTTTGGAGACCAACTGTAGGTGCGGACGCTTCCTGATCCCAGCGTCATGGTGCATTGACCGCCAGTATAACCCACATTAGCATCACCTTTTCCGCATCCGGAAAAGTGCAATTTGCGATTTTTTATGTTGCTTGTACCGTTCATTCCCTCAGAATAATTGGTGTATCCGAGAGAAAAAAGTTCCGGATTGACACTTGCTTGTATGGTATTTCCTTGAACCGTGCCAACTAATTGTAGAGCACTCACGCTCCTCCGCGATTAATGCAATTTGCTTGTGATCATTCCTAGAAGAATGCTTCAACCAGCCCACTCTGAAAGGGAAATTAAGGCCGACTCCACAACCGTGCGGGCTGAAGTAATGATGACCGGTATCGTAAAATTGAATACAATGCAAAGGGTCTGGACCATCAATGACAATAGAACCGTCAGTTAGATAAAAATCACCTGTAATGAGGTTAACGCAATCATAAGCGGTGGCTAAAGGGGTGCTTTCTGCTCCTAGACGCATCTCGGAGGGAAGGTCTCCTGCATGTAACGAGCATGAAAACCAACACAAGACAGTAGTCATACAGACGAAAAAACGTCCTACAAGCAACTGAGGGCGAATAAATAAGAGAGATGTATTGTTGAATAGATATGGCATCGTTTAAAAATTCCCATGGTTAAAAAATCTATGACGACGGTAATCAAAAGCTTTTATTAAATGAAAGACTTTTTATGTGTTCAATGGCGGATGGCATGTTCAGCACCTAGGTCAATCTAGAATATCAATGCTCAGTTTCCCTCTTGGAAAGCTATTTGGATACTCCTAGAACAAAATGGCCTGTATTGCATCGCCATTAAAAAGACGTTTTCAATCACGCCGTTACTGCGACATTTGGGCGACTCGATGAAGTCGCCAACTTTAGCGATTTTTAGTGGTGCGATTCATCAAATGAGGAACAGTTGGGATAGTTTGCCAAACAGATCGGAACTGTTTTTTATCAAGGTCTGTCTCTAATTCCTAGATTGGACTGGATTGATGCACTTGAGGACGTTGCTCAAGCGATTAATAAAATTCCGAACGTGAACAAGAGCATCTTTTTTTGTGATGAACTTCCTTGGACGGCAACTCTACGATCACAGTTCCTTACGAATTTGGAGTTATGCTAGAACCGATATGGGCCTTTTGGTACTACTGTTAAGCGTTGTGTTGACGATCCATTAATTTCTTCAGACCAGCTTCCTCTCGCTCAAGCTTCTCTAGAGCAGCTTCTAAAATAAAACGCTTTTTGGAGTATCCTTCTAGGAGGTTTTTTAGGAGTTCTACACGCTTTTCCAATTCATCGGTGAGTGACTTACTAAGGGAAACTGATAGGTGCTTTTCTCTCGGTATATTACCCGCGCTAAAATCTCTTTCTGATTCAAGCTTTTCCTTTACAGCTTCCTCAAGCCATGCATTTTTCGTTTGGCGCTTTTCTCCAAAACGCTTTTGAGTGCGAATATGATCGTCAATACGCCTATACAGCATTTCTCCGATCTTTATGGAGTGTAATTTTTGCTTGTCGGGCAGATCTGTAGTGGTCTCTGGTGTAGTAGAAGAGCTGTTTGCCATGTCGTTGTCTCAATTAGGTATTAGCGAAGCATTAATCAAAAAGTAGAGGTCTTACTGTAAAATCAAAACTATAATTCACCTGCATTTTTTCCCATCATGAAAATTTTCCAAAGGCTCTAGGAAGCTCCTAGGCGCCTGACGAAATTTCAAACCTCAATTGCCTAGTTTGGAAAGCCATCAGGCTGAAAGCTATGAATCCATCGTGGTTTGGCCACACTCTCTGGAGGAGATGGTGGATGCTAAGACCTTATTGCAAGGCAGTTCTGTACGCCTGATCGGCACGATTTGGTTTATCTGGATAACGCAATTGCAGGAGACCATGTTCCACCATGGATGTTAGAAAACGAGAGCGGAGGCCATCGGAATTTCGTTGTAGTAGATCGCTTATTTGTTTTCTTGTTAGCCAATGATCGTTACAGAGTTGCAGAATAATAGCTTCCATCTCTTTGGGAGGTAATCGTTTATTTAGTTTAGCTGGTTCGGCAATTCTAGTGAGTGCATTCCATTGCTTATCGGAATTTTTTTCCTTATGTACGGAGTGATCGTCCTTATGTACGGAGTGACTGTCCTTATGTACGGAGTGATCGTCTATGCCTATATTTGGAGAGTTAAGATTCGAAGGAAGGCAGTATTGCGTCCAACGTCCTTGGCCATTTTGAAACAAAATCCCACGACTAACTAGATCCTGTAAAAGCTTGGTTATGTCGGAAGCATGATGCCCGGTAATTTGGCGCATTCGAGCATTGTCAACGTAGCCTTCAACATCCGCCGTTACATTAACCAGTCAGAGCAGACACTTAAGACCCTATTCCGAATTAACCACTTTCTATTAGCCGATAATCGTTGTGTACATTTGCCAGCTTTTATAGCTGCGTTACCGATGACATGGGCCGAGTATGTTCCCGATCTGAAAAAGTTAAATCTATTTCGCACGACAATTTCAACTGAATGCACTAACTTTGTGCCCTGACACGGAGAATGGGGCGGCACACCTACGCCAGGAATGCTCTTAATGGGCAGGAGGGGGCAGTTACTAAATTGGTGTCCCTTTGACAACAAGGTAGGAAATTACAATATCTCGGTTGTAGGAAGAAGCGGGGCCGGCAAGTCCGTTTTTATGCAAGACCTGCTCGTAAGCGGATTGAGCGCTGGTGCTCGTGTATACATCCTTGATGTCGGTCGCAGCTTTGAAAGAATGTGTGATCTAGTTCAAGGCCAAAATATTGAATTTTCCAAAGAATCAACGATTTGCCTGAATCCCTTCACTCACATTTCTCTGCACGATGCAGACGAAAGAGACACGGCCTTTACCTTTTTAAAGTCTGTCATAGCCTACATGGCAGCACCAAGCGCTGGGACCACGGATTACGAAAATGCCATCATTGAAACAGCGATCAAAGAGACCTGGGAGAAGCATAAAACGGGAGCGACGATATCAGACGTTGCTGAATGGCTATGCTTACACGAGGATCCACAAGTAAACATTTTGGGAACCATGCTAAGGCCTTATACCAGGATGGGAGTCTATGCCAAGCACTTTGAGGGTTGCAATAATGTGAGATTTGATGAGCAGCTTGTTCTCATCGAACTAGAAGAACTCAAGGAGAAAAAAGACCTTCAGGCAGTGGTGATCCAGCTCTTTATTATGGAAATCACAAACGCCGCCTTCCTTGGAGATCGCAAGACACCTTTCTATCTATGTATAGATGAGGCCTGGGATTTACTTAGGGGCAAACAATCGGGACCGTTTATAGAAACGTTAGCAAGACGACTCAGAAAGTATAACGGCTCACTGGTCGTCGGTACACAGAGCATTGAGGACTTCTTTGCCACGCCGGGGGCAAGGACTGCATTTGATAACAGCGATTGGATGTGCTTGCTATCGCAGAAAAAAAGCTCTATTGGGGCTCTTGTTGAATCGCATAAATTAGACCTCGACGATAGCAAGAGAGCCGCATTGGAAAGCGTGACAACGCGTCATGGGGAATATAGTGAGGTCATGATTTGCGATGCGGATCGAGGTCACACTATTTGTAGGCTGGTGCTCGATCCATTTTCGGAGTTGCTCTACACCACCAAGGCAGACGAGTACGTAAAGATTAAGGCACTTCAGCAACAAGGCGGCTCCGTCTCCCAAGCCATTGAAAAGCTATTGGTTTTGAGGGGGAAGGATGTATAGCAATGGATTGATTATCACTACAGCCATAATGCTGACAGGATTTCTGCTGTATCTGAACGTGGATGCGATAGACATACCATATGGGCTGAGGGTGAACCGTTCAAATAGTCTGCCCTACTGGGTATTCATGAGCTCGTCAAAGCATTTAGATACCATTCAACGTGGCACATTCGTTTCATTCTATCTCCCTAGTACTAATACAAAGCTTGCTAAAAAGGTTGTAGGCCTTCCAGGAGATTTGGTGAACGTAGAGTCTGAAGATATTTATGTGAACAACACCTTAGTTGGCCCTATTTGTAGCGAAACACCTTCCGGAAAGACATTAGCTCCTAATGCAATCGATGTGATCCCAGACGGTTGTCTATTTGTCTCTGGAGATCACCCTCAAAGCTTCGACTCAAGATACGCAAATTTTGGCCTATTACGAATAACTGACATACAGGATGTGTTATGGCCCCTATTTTAAGACTTTGGTTAGTTTCATGGGTAGCTACAGCGCCCTTGTTTTCGAAAGACTTGGGCGATCAAGGCCATCTATTTCCTGTGATGGAGGAAGACCTTCTCCAGTATATTCGAAAAAAGCTCGGAGCATTTACCACGAGCGATTTAGCCATGCTAGAGAAAAAGGTCTGTCAGCACTATTTCAGTTTAGCTGAAGAACCAATCCCTGTAGTGGGTATAGAGGAAGCCAATACCTATCGAGTCTCCTTCTATGACCCTTCCACCATCGCGTCAGTAGATATTATGGATCACAATGGCAATATCGTTGTTGCCAAGGGAACCACCATAAATCCACTGACGATTTTTGGGCTTACTGACAACCTCCTGTTTATCGACGGATCGAAAGAGACCCATCTGAAATGGGCCGAAGCGCAAGAATCGGGGAGTAAGTGGATATTAGTTAAGGGAAGGCCTTTAGAATTAGAGGCCCGTAATCAAAAACGTGTTTTTTTGACCAATATGGATACCTCACAAGCAAGCTTGGCATTACCCACGTACCTGCAAAGGTATCTCAAGATGGCTTGCGGATCAAAATCGAAGAGTTCTCCATGGGAACCCCATAAAGGAAAAGTTAAAGATTAGAATATAAAATTATCTTTTTATAAAGGTTAGATGGACATAGTATCTTTCTCAGTTTGTTTCTCATGATAGCTGCTGTGGCGTTTGCAAAGGCAAGTATTGGGCCTACAAATTCCCAAGCATCCTGCGAACGAGGTTGTTTGAGAACAGGCTTATTAAATTCATGATGAAAATTGAGCAGCAGCTGCTGCCCAATTTTATTGGGGGCACAATACGGTGATAATGGACAGGCAAGACCTTAAGAGTAGCCTACCAACTGTAGAAGAAATTGAAGAAGAGCTTGAGCGCAACGCATGAAACGTCTTTTGGGTTTCCTAGCCTTTCTTATTACTAGCTGTAACGCTGAAATGGATGAAGCATGGCTTAAGCAGGTCGTTTCTAACGTTGATCCTGATGGAGTTGAGTGGCTGAGAAAGAGTCTAAAGCAAAAGGTTGATATGAGAATTTCCATTGCAAATATGACCGTGCCATCCTTACCCAAAGGCAAGTGTCAGATTGGCCCTACTCCTCATATAAGCCACCCAAAATTAATCATTTGCTTATCATTCTCTGTTCCAGACACGACGTGGATAGCACTAACAAAGGATCTTAGAGCCTTGAACGGCATTGTTGTATTGCAGGGCCTACCCAACAATAGCTTCCGAGACCTAGCCAGCCGTCTATTCGATTTAAGAGAAAAGGGCTTTGAGGCACAGGTGGAGCTTAATCCATTGATTTTTCAGGAATATAAAGTGACTAAAGTACCCACTTTCATTCTTCCTGAAGATGGGATCTTTGACAAAGTGTCGGGAAACATCTCGACGCAATGTGCTTTGGAGATATTCAAAGCACAAGGAGAAACAAAAACTGCGGGCGATCTACTTGAGATTCTAAAAAGTAAGATGTTAAACAGCACGATTTAATGAAACGTTTAAAATTGCTATATTCCTTTATTTCTCCCTTGCTTCTCTCGATCTCCCTAGAGGGAAACGAGGGGGGATTTTTAAACCGCTCCTAAAAACCTTAACAAATCTACACATTTATCGTTGTAGGCCTAGTTAAGGACGCCAACCGAGCAGTTGTGTTGACGGATTCACCAGCCGGAATCTCACCGGCAACATCCGGGATGGGCTCTATCACGCATGCTGGCTTAGAGCATGAGGATCGATTTTTTTTCGCCCGGAAGTGTGCTGCATGCACGGTTTTAAACCTTCTATTGACGATTCCCCAGGTATGCCATACGTGTTTATCCCGATTCCTCTCGGGTAGGGACAAAGCGACATGGCTTCCTTTGCCATCTGGTATTGAGTCCAGATCGCGAGGAACTCTTTCGGAGGCTCTAAGGGATCGGCGGCCTATGACCAGTGCGGCCGCATGATGGACTGACAATCCATATCTTTTTGCAAATTTGACGCGTCCTATGATTGAAGTATAGGCTGGATTCACTTCCATGACCTCTACGCCCAATCTCCAAGCTCGTGAGTTCAGGCCGCTTATGATGGTACTATAGGCTAGGCCTGAGAGCATTCGTGCCAGTTTGGGACTTGCGTGGTCTTTTAGCTCTGCTTTCTTTTTTTGAAAGTCGAGTTGTTCGATAACTAGGGGCTTGCCGGTACTTCTCGCAGCTTCCACAAGGTTAGCACAGGCATCGCCAACGATAGCTTGGATTTGGTTTCGACTTTTTCCATAGGTGTTTAGTGGAAGCGACTTCTTGGCGATAGGGTTGCCAAAGCGATCTGTTTCTGTGATGGCTAGATGATTCGCATTGATGTCGACGCCGATGACTCCCTGATGCTGTGAAGTGACTGTCTGGGGTTTCTGAACGGGCATGCTGATAAACACGCGCCATCCTTTTTCGTCGCGTACGAATCGATAGCTGAGAGCCACTCCACAATGGCTCGCTTCAGGACTTTTTGATGCCTGTAGTCGCTTTCTTTCCTCGCAGGATCTTAAAGCCTCCACAATGTTGTCATGGCCGTATTTAAAACGAATCGGGGGAAGCCATAAGTACTTTTCTTGCCCTGCCAGCGCGGATGGAAGGCGGAGTCGTAACCTTAGACTGCCCTCTTCTGTGAACGTAGCCGTACAGGATTGGTTTCCACTGGATTCGTCTTTGGATCCGAGAAGAAAAAAGCTGTTGCTCCGCGACTGGCGCCACTCTGCAAGCCATTCCTCGTGACTTTGATAGCCATTTTCATGCAAGGCGAACTGAGCTCGAAATAGACGCTTCGATCCGAAGCATAGGGACACTTTTCCCGTCGCTTGATCCGCTTGGAGTTTCTCAAGACCACGTTTCAGATTCCCCAAGCGTCGCTTCTTTTGATGGAGCTTCTCGGAATTAAGTTTTCTCTCTTCCAAACGTGCAATGACCTTCTGAGCCGACGCTATTTTATCCCGGATTTCAGCAATCAGCCCCGGCCGTCTCTCTCGTATCGATCTCACTTTCCCCTCGATCTGAACACGAAGAGCATTGAAATGACGGGCGGTAATTTCATATTCCCGAATGTATCTTGCTTTAAGCTCACCAGGAGTCTTCCCTTTGCAGACATCTGCAAACAATTTACGTTCAAGCTTGGAAAACAGTTGCGCGCAAGCATCCAAAATGCTTGCAGAAGACTTATCCAGATTAAGCCGCATTTGGTATGTAAACGTTTTAGAGTCATCTTTAGACGGCATTAGCAGCCTTACTAAGTGCCTTAAGCAGCTTCTGATTTTTACGGCTTCTTGCGCCGTAAAGTCTTGCCGAAAACAGGGTGATGATTTCTAGCACGTCCTGGACGAGATCATCCTCGAAAGTCGTGTCTTCTTTAGCATTGATGATTACAATCTCCGTACCAAAGCTCTCACAAAGAGAAAAGATCAGTTCGGCCCCAAACCGCATCAGGCGATCTTTGTGTGTGATCACTAAACGGCCAACGATGCCAGAGCATATCGCTTTAATGAGCTTTTTTAAACCCTTCTTTTGAGAATTCAATCCCGAGCCGAGATCCTCAATGACTTCATGGGTCCATCCATGAGCTGCACAAAAAGACTCTAACACCGCTTTTTGACAAACGAGGTCTTTTTTTTGATCATGACTCGAAACCCGCGCGTAACAGAGCGTCAAACCGTTAGAAACCTTAGAGGAGGTGGCTTTAGGACTAAATCCTTTTAGGCTAGACAATAGATAACGTCGGTGTCCCTTGGGTGTACGCTCAACCTGGATTTTGCCAGCAGCCTCCCAACGACGGAGTGTAGCCTCGTGTACGCCAAGTTCCTGAGCTGCTTTCTTGATACTCACCTTCATGCGCTAAAATCTATGCAATTTGCATAGAGTTGTCAAGAAATATATAGATTTTTGGCAGCTGCTGCCAACCCCGGCGTTCCTCCTCGAATGGGCATTCCACTGACCTTTTGGGAACCTGGCCATCTTATTGATGCTCCAAAAGCCCATAGAACTTTTTGCAGTACAGCATGAGGGACTTTGCCAATTTGCATATCAGAAAAGAGCAGATGCTCTTATACGTTTGTTCGGGGGAAATCCAGAAATGGACTGCAAACTTCTTCAAGACATGGATTTAACCTGCTTTCTTGCAAACTCTATTTCCCAAGTCCTTCTAGAAAAATGGGTGAGAGGCACCTACAAAACCCCTCTAAAACATGCGGCTTTCTTGCTTAGCAATGCTTTAAGAGCGGCCCTTAAGGAATCGCTAGAACAGCACGGAACATTACGGCGAGATGCCTCACCAATATTTGCTGAACCAGTAGCCCTCTACAAACAGTACAATTTCCCACGCAAACTTGGAACATCTAAACCGACACATAGCTGGCTGACGAAGTTGAGAATCAACCAAAAACATTTTCACAGCACAATGTCTGAATAGAAGGACATTCGCAAATGATGCCTTGACACGAGCAGAATGGGCTGAATAAAACTACTCGAGACTTGCCACCTCCACGTCGAATATGATAAGCCTGTTTGGTCCTACTAGCCCTCCATCAACTCCATAGGCCAATTCGGGATGGATAAACAGCCGCCGCCGTTCGCCTGAAAGCATTCCAGTAACACCTTGGGCAAAACCTGGAATTGTGTTGGGAAGAGAGATGGCTCCCTGATTGGGTTTGTCAAAAAAATCCTCTTCTCCTTGTAATTCCAGTGTTCGTGCCTCAAAAGTCAAAACAGGAGAACTATTTGCTTTTACAGCTGGGCCTGAACCTACCTTCAAACGCTTGAAATATAGTCTGTCCTTCACGATCTCAATCGAATCTTTTTCCGCTCTGATACTGGCTAGAAAACACTCCGCATTGGCTAAATTATTATCCTTTTCTTTGGCCAAAATATGTTCTTGAAGCTTTCTGACAAGTTTTTCAAGCTCGACAGGGTCCTCATTTTTTGGATATTCACCTTTTTCGGCAGCACGCATTCCAGCGATAACCTGATCTAAGTCGTAGGAGACCCCAGGACGCATAAGCTGTTCTCTCCAGAGCAGATATCCTCTATAGAATGAAAGCTTAATGAGCTCTGGATCTTCATCACTTGTCATCTCGCTGGCATGTAGACCAATTTCGAATGGCAAGTAAATAGTGAGAATCATTGCCGCAGCTAGCAACCAAGTTAAATAACATTGTCTATGAAGCATCTTCCATCCATCTTGTCAAAACGGTTTCAAGTATAGGTTTTTGTGACAAAACACGAGAAAGGTCCTGACGTGTTTTCATATATGCTTGCCTCAACTCCTCTGTTTCTGGATCATTCTTAAATGCCATAAAAACCGGTGGCATGAATTGCTCCAGGAGATCCGCAGCAACTAGATCAAAACCTTTCAGATTTTCGCAGATCGTGTTGAGTTCATCGGCCAGGTTATTAAACCCTAAATCGGCCTGAAGGGCCTCCACCGAGGCTATTTTTTTCGAACAAAAACTACGATAACTCTTCACAAAAAAGCTACTTCTTGGGCATAGATAGCGGGTATCTGAAGGAGCTTTCAAAGGTGGCACGCTTCGTTGATTAAGATAGATACAAGTATTGGCTCTACGATTAAATGCATGGGCATTTGCTCGTCCATAACCTAGCAAAATCCCTAACCCTTCAGAACCTCCCAATACTCGACCTAAAAATGCGTCAGAACCTTCCATTTCACTCATAAATTGTTCTGGACTTTCACATCCAGGTAACAAGGGCACGAAAAAATCATAGTGACGACTAATCATATCCAGAGTTGCTGGCTTGTTAATGACTACAAGATACCAATAAGAGAAGGACGAACTCAGCTTTAGAGGAATGCGGCGTAGCATAAACGTTTTGCTAGGAAACAAATGACCATAAAGTTCCCAGGATTGCCAACCCTTTGTGAGACTTAAATTTTCTGCGGGCTGTAAAAGGGTACTTGGGTCAAAGTTCACAGGACCATCTGCATAAGACTCCACTGTGATCGGCTTAGGCCCAAAAAACGTGTATGCGGCGCTGGTGTCTCGAATAAGTCTAGAAAACAACACATCAATCGAATGGCGATGTTCAGCCGGAATGCTTGCCAGGGTATCTGCAACTCGATAGCGAGAATGTGACTTGTCGGATGCGGATTGACACCCAAAAAAACATAAAAGTGTGGACAAGAACCACACCAACTTAAAATAAATGTGACAACTAAATAAGGATTTGTTTAAAAACGTAATCATCGACCATACATTGAGCATTTATTATTTCCACATTTGTTCTTATTATTCCAGTGTCCACAGGCAGGACATTGGTAATACGCCGCAATCACAAAAATACCTTCAGCATCTGCGGAAAGCAAAGAAGCCTGGTTTAACGTCCCTTCAGACGATAAAAAGAAGATAGCCCCTGGAGTAAGTACTATTTGCTCTGGAGAAACGTAAATTTTTTCATGCTGCGTTACGGGATTCTCAAAAGCGTCCTTCATTTCAACAGCGCCAATCGCTAAAGGGCAAGTAAATGCAACAACTAGTGACAAAAACAATGACTTAGGTAGTCTACAGTTCATATCTCCGCTCCATCTTTTCAGGTGTTATTTTTCGCGGTCGTGAAGATATCAAATAATTTACTTGTCGACAAGAAAATATTCGCAAATGGAAGAGGTAGCAAATTCGAAAAAGCTCCAACGAAACCGAGAAGCCTATTAGGCTTTACAGAGAACCAAAGCCTCGCTTTAAAAACAGCCCTTAAAGAATCTCTAGAACAACAGTGTCCCTCCTGTGAGCGTGCGTGATTTTGAAACAAGGTTGAGCGAAATTCGTGAGCAAACAACCAAGGAGGTTGCTCATGAAAACTGCTACACTTTCGCTCGAACAAGTCGCTCAAGAATTTCATCGCGTTAGATCCCAAAAAAAGGGCCATCCACGCTTCTCCAAGGAGCTCTGGCAAGCTGCGTTCAATCTTACGATGACTTACTCTGTTGCTGAAATTGCATCTGCCATAGGCGTCTCTGTCCAGTACTTTAAGAAGCGCTTAGCGCGTGGAAAACAAACCATCCAAGATTTTGCTCAAGTACGCCCTCTACCTAGTGAATCCCATTCATTTGTTGAAATTACTCTTAAGCACCAAGCAGGGCCTCTTACTCTTCGCTGGACTGGGCCTGTTAAGGATCTGCCTGCCCTTATTAGTAAACTCTTTAGAGGGGAGTTCTCATGATTCAAATCACCCCTCAAATGCTCATCTACGTCGCCATCGCTCCCGTCGATTTCCGCAAGGGAATCGATGGGCTTGCCGCTTGTTGTAAACAGACTTTAAGCAAAGATCCCTTTGGTGGTGCGGTTTTTCTCTTTCGAAACCGGTCTGTCAACTCTCTAAAGGTTTTAGTGTACGATGGACAGGGGTTTTGGCTCTGCATTAAACGTCTTTCAAAGGGAAGGTTTTCTTGGTGGCCTAAACCAGCAAGTGGCGGTGTTGAAGTGATTTTGGAGGCTCGTGAGCTCCAAACACTTCTGTGGAATGGAGACCCGGGTCTTGCCTGTTTTTCAGATACATGGCGAAAAATTGGATGACAATATTGTTTTTTTATTTTCAAATAGATGCCCTGGGGATAGTTGAAGATGGCAAAGCGACCTAAACGCATAGATTTTACTACAGAAGAGATTGAATCCCTCATACAGAGGATCGAGAGTCAATCCCTTGAGGTAGACGATTTCCCCTTGCTTGCTGATCTTGTAAGGGCAATGATATGGATGGAGGGATCTCTTCGAGAGCAGTCTTTGAGTATTGCAAGGCTTAAAGCTGTATTCGGGATTAAGACGGAAAGTGCACAGAAGTTAAAGAATCTACTGCGACCAAAAAACACTGGAAGCGAGAAAGGAAATAGCACTTCTGAGGATACTTCAAGTGAGAAGCCTTCTGATGCAGGTCCGGCAAAAGGGCACGGGCATCGACCAGCAAGCGATTATCAAGAAGCGCAGCTCATAAAAGTAGCCCACGAGGTTCTTAAAAAGGGCTCTACCTGTCCTGCGTGTGGTAAAGGCAAATTATTCAATCTAGCTTCCGGAACGGTGCTTCGCATTGTGGGGCAACCCTGGTTAAATGTGCATATCTACAAACCTGAAAGACTTCGCTGTCCTATTTGTCAACAGGTGTTCACCGCTAGACTACCCGAAGAGCTTTACAAAGAGTCAAGAGTCGATAAGTCAGCTAAGGCTATTGTCTCGATTCTTAAATATCGCGGTGGCATGCCCTTCTATCGTCAAGAGCAAATACAGACCATTTTGGGCAACCCTATTTCAGATACAGAAATTTGGGGCATGACCCATGATGTTGCAGAGTGCATGGAGCCTGTTTTCATAGAGCTGTGCCAACTCGCAGCCAACTGTGAATGCCTTCACAACGACGATACGATGGCAAGAGTGCTTAGCCTTATGAAGGAAAACGAAGTAGCCAATCCAGAAAGGAAGGGAATATTCACAACGGGCATTCTTGGAAAAGCACACGACAAAGAGATCGCCTTGTTTTTTACTGGAAGACAGCACGCAGGAGAAAATTTAAAAGATCTTTTAGATATGCGTGACGAGGCTCTTCCAGTACCCATACAAGCTTGCGATGCTCTATCAAGGAACATTCCAAAGAATTACTCGACTCAACTAGCCTATTGTAATGCCCATGCACGACGTAATTTCTATGAGATTGCATCGCACTGGCCTAATGAGTGCGTAAATGTAGTCTCATCCTTTGACTTAGTGTTTCTGAACGACAAAATAGCAAAAAAAGAAAGACTGGCTCCTGAAGATAGACTAAAGTGGCATCAAGACAAAAGTGCTCCGATCATGAACAAAATGAGAGCCTATTGCAAAGATCTTATAGACTCCAAGCAAATAGAGCCCAATAGCAGTTTTGGGAAGGCTATTCAATATCTTGATAATCACTGGGAGGGGCTGACACTGTTCTTACGTATTCCTGGAGTTCCAGTCTCAAACAATGACAACGAGCGTCAACTCAAAAGGGCCGTACTTAACCGTAAGAACGCCTATTTTTTCAAAAATGAAACTGGAGCCAAAATTGCTGATATTCTGATGAGTGTCATCGAAACCTGCGCTCTAAATAAGATCAATCCCTATAACTATCTCACAGCAATCCAAAAGAATACTGAAAGTGCTTTAGAGGATCCCAAGGCTTGGTTGCCCTGGAATTATTCACACAATCTTGCTCCTCCTTAATGTGCGATCTCGCCAGCAATTTCTAACTCTTCCTCTTCCACATGATGGATCTTAGCCGTTAAGTCTTTTAATATATCCTCAACGAGTTCTTCCAGAATTTTTGCATACCGCAAAAATTCAGGCCAAAGCACTTCTTCCATCAAATTCTTAGCAATCATCACATGAGCTGTGGTGCGTTTTTGCCTGGCATACCGATAGGTTTTATAACCATGTTTGGAGCAGACCGTTGCAAATAGCCTTCTTTTCCACGGGCTATCCAGAGAGATCTTGTACTCGATGGGCCGACTGGTGTGTATATCGGAAATTCTGGCTAAGATTCGTTGCTTGGCAAGCTCGGCAGCGTGGCGTTCTCCCTCAGAGGAAGCACGTTGAAGAAGCGCCTCGACTTTAGCCAGTTTATCCAGATAGGACATGATACCCTCCCACGTTAATGAGGGGTATCATGCCACGGCGGAATATTTTTTTCACGCACGCTCACGGGAGGGACACTTTAGAGGATCCCAAGGCTTGGTTGCCCTGGAATTATTCACACAATCTTGCTCCTCCTTAATGTGCGATCTCGCCAGCAATTTCTAACTCTTCCTCTTCCACATGATGGATCTTGGCCGTTAAGTCCTTTAAGATCTCCTCGACGAGTTCTTCCAGAATTTTTGCATACCGCAAAAATTCAGGCCAAAGCACCTCTTCCATCAAATTTTTAGAAATCATCACATGAGCTGTAGTGCGCTTTTGGCGTGCATATCGATAGGTTTTATAACCATGTTTGGAGCAGAGCGTTGCAAAGAGCCGTCTTTTCCATGGACTATCCAGAGAGATCTTGTACTCGATGGGCCGACTGGTGTGTATATCGGAAATTCTGGCTAAGATTCGTTGCTTGGCAAGCTCGGCTGCATGGCGTTCTCCCTCAGAGGAAGCACGTTGAAGGAGTGCCTCGACTTTAGCCAATTTATCCAGATAGGACATGATACCCTCCTACGTTAATGAGGGGTATCATGCCATGGCGGAATATTTTATTTCACGCACGCTCACGGGAGGGACACCATCACCTGCTTGATGAGGAAAACCTTAAATGGCTATCGCTGCTTAAAAATTTTGAGCTTTCGGAAGCCGACATGCGAGCCCTGGTATTTGCAAAAGAGGTAGGAGCAATCACGAATCAAGACTATAGACAGATCAACGGGACACTGACCTCCGCCGCTTCTTCTAGTAAAGCGTTGGGTCGTCTCCGAGATCTAAGTCTCCTCACCATGAAGGGTGCGGGTAACGGAACTTACTATACTCTAGGTCCTAAAATCAATGAAGCTGGAGACATAAAGAGTCCAAATGCAAACTTAACCCCTCATATAAGTGCCTTATCGGGGGAGCTAACCCCTCATATAAGCACTTTATTAGGGGAGTTAACCCCCAATACTAACCCCTTGTATAAGGGGTTAGCTGCGATACCAGCGGGGTTTCCTCCTCTATCAGATGAACTAACACAGCAGATTGTTTCCCTGAGAAGACGTTGCAAATCGAAAGAAATTAAAGATTTGCTAAAGAAGCTGTGTTCTGTAGCACCTTTACAACTAGCGCAACTAGCACAGATTCTAAGTCGAGACCCTAGATACCTGAGGGATTATTTCCTTTCGAAGATGGTTAAATCTGGGGAACTGATCTATCGATATCCTGATCAGCCAGCCCATCCTCAGCAGGCGTATAAAACGCCCATCGAGAAACGATAGTGAAGGCTATGCGGGAAATTCCAAAGGCCTTTTCTGAGGCTTACACTGGAACGACGGGATGCCTTTCTAAAGGTATTGGACATAATCCGATACCCTGGAAAGAGTGGTCTTCGAAATTAGGGATTATTTCCTTCCTATCTTGACTGAGAATAGTGCCCAGGTTGGAGGAATCAGCAAATGATTGTTGGAGTAAAAAATGAATAGATGGTTCATTTCCGATACTCACTTCTCTCATGCCAATATCATCGCCTATACTGGACGCCCTTTTCAATCCGTTAGCGAAATGAATGAGAGGCTTATTGAGAATTGGAATGCTCTCGTTAAACCGCAGGATACAGTTTTCTTTTTAGGCGATTTTGGTCTAGGAACAACAGATTTTCTTGCCGATCTTTGTTCACGCCTTCGCAGAAATAAGGTCTGCATTCGAGGTAATCACGATGGAACTCCCTCTAAAATGCATAAGATCGGATTTTTACTTGTGCTCGAATCCGCCTTCATCAAGATAGGGCGTCACCGAGTCGAACTTGTGCATATCCCTGCTCAGCCTTCACCGTCACATTTTCAGCTTCATGGCCATGTTCATGAAAAACGACCCAACAAATTTATTGATCGGCAACTCAATCTTTCCATCGAAGTTTGGGATTACAAACCTGTTTCTGAAAAGACGATCATTGCTTTGCTGGATCGTGCAGATTCACTTTCTCCATTATAGTTAAGACCTGCTCAAGGGGGCCCTTATCGGTTGTCGATTTATCGAAAAGGCTTGCTTACACAAAATTGATTACTTGATAGAATCTCCAATTTCTTCATTCAACAGAACTCACGATAGTTAACCCATGCAACTACGCCCAGCGTCTTTTGACACTTTTCTGAGCTGCCTGTGCGGCAGTTAACCTGCACCAGTAGCGCTGCTCCATGGCCAAGTATTTCTGAGCTGCCTGTGCGGCAGTTAACTTGGCTTCGGCTTTAGGCCATCCGACCTATACTTTCTGAGCTGCCTGTGCGGCAGTTAACCTTTTGGTCCTGGATCTTGCGTGCTGTTGGCTTTTCTGAGCTGCCTGTGCGGCAGTTAACAGCGCTACTGGTGCCCCGACCTACGACTCACTTTTCTGAGCTGCCTGTGCGGCAGTTAACGACAAGATCAATCCCGTGGTGCTTGCTAACAATTTCTGAGCTGCCTGTGCGGCAGTTAACCGGCAGGCTAGCCATGAGTAAAGAGTCTCCATTTTCTGAGCTGCCTGTGCGGCAGTTAACAGTTGTTGCGCAAACCCCTCACTTGAAACGTTTTTCTGAGCTGCCTGTGCGGCAGTTAACCACCAGTAGCGCTTCTCTGTTGCGAGGTAAGTTTTCTGAGCTGCCTGTGCGGCAGTTAACATTTGTTGCGCAATCCGTCGGCTTGAAACGTTTTTCTGAGCTGCCTGTGCGGCAGTTAACTACGAGAGTTGGCTCGCATGGTATGAGGACAATTTCTGAGCTGCCTGTGCGGCAGTTAACAGCGCTATTGGTGCCCCGATCTACGGCTAACGTTTCTGAGCTGCCTGTGCGGCAGTTAACTCTTTATCCCTTGTTGTTGCGCCTAATGCGCTTTTCTGAGCTGCCTGTGCGGCAGTTAACCCCTATCTATGGCACGGGAACGTTGGTCGTAATTTCTGAGCTGCCTGTGCGGCAGTTAACGAGCTATATCGTCGGCTGTGCACCGTGCAAGCTTTCTGAGCTGCCTGTGCGGCAGTTAACACTGCAATCTTTGACCAATTCCTTCGCCCCTATTTCTGAGCTGCCTGTGCGGCAGTTAACTATATGATACATTGTACTATTCCTTTCCATTTTTTCTGAGCTGCCTGTGCGGCAGTTAACAGCACAACTATACCCTTACCCCCGATCACCTCTTTCTGAGCTGCCTGTGCGGCAGTTAACTTATTTTGTTGAAACTGCCCGCTCCAGTGATATTTCTGAGCTGCCTGTGCGGCAGTTAACGTGCTGGTTGCTGTTCCCGCTGCCGCTCCTATTTTCTGAGCTGCCTGTGCGGCAGTTAACTGTTAAGGGGCGTAATGGAAATTCTTCTTTCATTTCTGAGCTGCCTGTGCGGCAGTTAACGTGTCCACGACCATGATTTTATTCCGCCTTTATTTCTGAGCTGCCTGTGCGGCAGTTAACTCGTAGAATTTACGCTCTTCCTCAATCATCGCTTTCTGAGCTGCCTGTGCGGCAGTTAACATTAGAGTGTTGTTTCCCAATGGTATTGGCTTTTTCTGAGCTGCCTGTGCGGCAGTTAACACCTGTATGAGCCGTCCACGTCAGGTTTACATTTTCTGAGCTGCCTGTGCGGCAGTTAACGACCCCATTTGTTTCGTCCATTTGTTTTCGCATTTCTGAGCTGCCTGTGCGGCAGTTAACATGGGCCACCAGCAGATCCCATAATGTTCGGGTTTCTGAGCTGCCTGTGCGGCAGTTAACCCATTACCACCTCAGCAACCAACGCAGTTACCTTTCTGAGCTGCCTGTGCGGCAGTTAACATTTATAGGCTTCGGCTGCCTTCCCATAATTCTTTCTGAGCTGCCTGTGCGGCAGTTAACTTGGTTCTGGTTGGCTGCTAATGTCTGTATTTTTTCTGAGCTGCCTGTGCGGCAGTTAACGTTATTGGATAGGATTCGATACTGCGCATTGTTTTCTGAGCTGCCTGTGCGGCAGTTAACCGACCCATTTTGCCACTCCAAAAGTACCTGTTTTTCTGAGCTGCCTGTGCGGCAGTTAACGGAACCATACCGGAAGGCATCATCTTCATCATTTTCTGAGCTGCCTGTGCGGCAGTTAACAGGGTTGCATGTAGCTAGTAATTTCGCACCAGTTTCTGAGCTGCCTGTGCGGCAGTTAACAAATTGGTGTGCTCAAGGATTTTTAGGTAATTTTTCTGAGCTGCCTGTGCGGCAGTTAACTAAGTTTGTAGTGGTGCTCGACCGCTTGCCTATTTCTGAGCTGCCTGTGCGGCAGTTAACGAAGTGATCAAGACGCAATCGAGCTTGGCTCATTTCTGAGCTGCCTGTGCGGCAGTTAACAAGGTAAGGCGCCTGACGGCTTCGGCTAGTCATTTCTGAGCTGCCTGTGCGGCAGTTAACCAGGAGGTGGCCTAGCCTCTAACTCAGTCCCTTTTCTGAGCTGCCTGTGCGGCAGTTAACAAAACATGGTCTATAATCCTTTGGTGCCGACATTTCTGAGCTGCCTGTGCGGCAGTTAACGTATTGGTCATAGCTTAGGTTTTCATCGGGGTTTTCTGAGCTGCCTGTGCGGCAGTTAACATAATTTAGTCTGAGCCTAGGGCAACGGTTATTTTCTGAGCTGCCTGTGCGGCAGTTAACCTTGAGCACTGGCACGCGATACATGAGCCTCTTTTCTGAGCTGCCTGTGCGGCAGTTAACAATTGCGCGTGGCAAAGAAGGTCGACGCGCTATTTCTGAGCTGCCTGTGCGGCAGTTAACGGTCCATAGAGCATGAGATGAAGGACTTTCATTTTCTGAGCTGCCTGTGCGGCAGTTAACTCCAGCATGATTCTCAGGTGTTGCCTGTTTGTTTTCTGAGCTGCCTGTGCGGCAGTTAACGTTACGCAGAAGCCGCGGTTTGTAAACTTACTTTTCTGAGCTGCCTGTGCGGCAGTTAACGAAGTTCTCCCATGCACCATTCGTTCGATGTATTTCTGAGCTGCCTGTGCGGCAGTTAACAGGAAGGAATACCCCGCAGTATTCTTATCATTAGCTAGATAGATCGATTTTTGTCGATTTACCCTATTTTTCCAACTTTTTGCATGTCCTTTGAATCTAGCATATTACGAACCCTCCAAAAAAATAGGGTCAGAACCAAGGTACTGTTGCTACCGAACTCAGCCCATAACTAGAAAAACTTCCCTCCAGAGGAAAATCTTCTACAGGCCCATGTTTTATAAACAGTCGAAACTGTTGACCTGAAGACTTGCTACTGATGTTTAGATAGGGGGCGTTATCTAATTGCGGCACATGCTGTGAGGCTAGCTGTAGAGCCTTTTTCTCGGAGCACCAGCCTTTTTTAACAGAGCGTCGATACAATCGATCAACACTGCTTTTTGTTTGGGAACGGGCTACCCGACGATGTTTGCAGGTGGGCGGAACTGGACGAATCTCCGAAATATTCGCATAATCGCAAAGTCCCTTCGCCCATACTAATGACATCAAGCGATCAAGCGCTTCTCGAGAACCGTGAAGTCTCAACCGACTACCTAAAGTCCTATCAACATCGGGAAAGCTAATTCCAATTTGTCCTTGTCCAGTACTAACCAATGCCAAATGTAATTTGGAGAAGACCATATTCATAATGACATGTTTAGAAAGTTCCGAAACATCGCGCACCTGTATCTCAACATAATATTGCATCTGATCACCTACTTCGATTTTTCTCCAAAAACGCCACCTCGAATGAGGGTTGCGATGACATAGTGTTGTTGGCTGACATCGAGTTCATGGCCTTTACAGACCCATTTATCCAGTAGATTATAGAAATCTTCCTTCAATTTAGGTTGTCGATAAGCTTTTCCTCTACTCGTAACGGCTCCATACGGCTCAATAGGAATTGGTCCTACTTGAGAAAATTCACTATGCCATGTGTCAATAGTGCGGAGTGCATTCCCAATTTTTTGTGAGTGCATCGCAGCCGTATCATCTTTTTGATAGAGCTTCTTACCCTCCTTCTTTTTTTGATCCAAAATAAGTTCCTCTGAAGGAAAGACTTCCTGTCCTGGTCCTATCTTTACATATGCATCCACCAGTAAAAGAGTATGTGTGCTTCCCATCAAACCCAATCGAATGGTTTCTGCTAGCTCGCATAATTGCTCATCCCGTTTTTCGAATGAGTGCAATTCATATTCATGTGAGTTAAATTTCCATGCTTTTGAACCAGTATTGTTTTTTTCTCCACATTGAACATGAACCTCTACGGCTTCTGCGCCTACGCGATTTCTCCACAAAAATCGTCCATTGGCGATGTTCATGGCATAACGATTCGCCAGTTCATGAAATTTGTGAGACTGTCCATACTGATTAATTGTTTGTGAAAGTGCCTCTTGATATATCGGATCATTGCATGCGGACGGTTGAGCTAAGTTTCCATGTACTCTGAGACTGAATCTAACGCATAAAGTATCGGCACCGAAAGGTAGTGCGGCTACGTCGACGCGTTGAAGATTAGCCTTTTGAATGTCTGCATCCAGTTTTGCTGGATCTTTCTCAATGGCATTTTTTAGGCGATTGGAGATTGTTCCTCGAACGGCTTTGTTGGTAACTTGAATTTTTTCCCATCCGTTCTTATCGCGGTTATTCCATTGTCCCGCATACATTAGAGCGTCTGAAGCGGCCAGCTTACGCTCGAATGCCAACACAGATGCTGTCTTTATGGATTCTTTCATTGAGTTCCTCCTCTTATTTTGGGATTTTATGATAATGTTTTGAGCTTACTTGGTGAGTTGGTGTATAAGTACCAGCCTTCTTCTGGATCGGCCGAATAAGTCCAGATAAGGTCCTGTAGTGTCTCTAGTCGATGTGGGCTGACCCACTGTCCAACTGAGTAAACGGATTCTACATATCGAAACGGAACGGTATTATCCCTAGCGTGCTGTATTGTATTAGGCTCATATAGAGGTGATATGCCGCGGTAGCCCAAGGCTAGAGGGACTATCCAGCCTTCCCCAGCTCGTGAAACA
The DNA here is from genome assembly GCA_963713615.1 of uncultured Chlamydiae bacterium. Lineage (GTDB taxonomy): Bacteria > Chlamydiota > Chlamydiia > Chlamydiales > JAJFMA01 > CAMFKD01. The sequence goes on along the minus strand of CAVQMM010000001.1, from coordinate 3,035,621 downwards.
CGTGACCAGGGCGTTTCTTTTTCTTCTACTGAGATGTTTTCAGATTGTGCTGCTTCGTATCTAACGCTTGAAAAGGCTAGCCATGCATCCAAAACATCTGCTTTCGAATCTCGTGCGGTCATGCTCTCAAGCTGAAGGGGCATCAGATCAGATCGCTGTACGAGCGCAAAGCCTGGAAGTAGCCTTTTTAGCAATTTGCGTTCGAATACTCTATTTCCTTCTTCATTCTCAGGAGGGCTATTTAAGGTCACCTTACCTATCCTGATAATCGTTCCGCCCGCCACGCGTAGTGATAACGCTAGTTGTTCAATAGTGCTCTGAGCTTCCACCATGCAGACAGGTTCAATTATTCCTTTGCAGGACATGACTAGAGAAACTGTCATATGCATGCGCCCTTCTTCATTGAAAGGTGCAGTTTCGCCTTCTTTAGTCAGAGGATTGCGAGTTTGACTAAAGATTCTATCTCCATATGCAGACTTATATGCTTGTGACGTATGCTGGTGACAAATAACGCCACATCCCATTACTTGTAGTGGTATGGAAGAAGTGAATTGTCTTTCTAGAGCATGTGTAAATCCTAAAAAATGCGATATTGCTGGGAACCCCCAGGTGATGCCATTTATGGCATTTGCATTTTCTACGCGCACATTGTGCAATATCAACCAGGTATCCATTAGATCAGATCCTCCAGAAATTCTCTAAAATGCTTAATTCGATTACTTATAATGTGACGCCACTCACGTCTCTCCGTATCTCCAAATTTCAGACCAGGTTGTGAAAGTTGATCATTGAACCACCCTGCGAACTGGTCCGCTACTATTTCACGCCAATCCCCCAGTTCTCGTTGTGCAGCAAAGACCTCATCTTGTTGGGCACGCAGGGGATCGAGCCAAAGCCGTTGCTCAAAAGGAAGTTTACATTCTGGCTTTGCGCTCCAACCTGATTCCTCCAATTGTTGTATTTCTGCTGCATACATAACGAGCTGATCTATCACTAGATCGACAAGATCTTCTCGAACATCGCGAATGGATTTTTTGCTATCAGCATCCTTTACCTTTTCAAGAAACTCTTTGAGTGTATTGATGTGTTTAGAAGTCTTGGAAAAAAATGATTGTTCATTGAGTGGAGGACGTGATTGTTTATTCCAAATAGGGGGTGCGCAGCTTAGGAGAAATGCCTCTCCTCGCTGTTTGCTGTTTAGATAACTAATATTTTGTGGTTTGGAACCCCCGAATTTTTTTATAGCTAGGTTTCGAAACTGAACGTCGACTAGGAGGCTTGGTTCACCGTCCTTTCTGGCTTCACGGGCCTCTTGCGCTTCTTTGGAAAAATGCGTCATTCTCACCCGTTCGCCAATTGCGTACGACAATGTAGAGGCAAATAATGGGGAAAGAAGATGGTAGTGTCCACTGGATAGCGGAAAGTAAATTTGTTTTGCTAAAGTATGTGATGCTGGCTCTTTTCCCTTGAGCATTTGGCTAAAGCCTATAACCCATTCAGAAGCCTGAGAATCGGATTCAGCGAATGGCCTAAAGGGGGAGATATCGTCCTTTTTGATGTAATCCAATAGGGTTGTATTGCCGATTCGCAATTGCACAAATGCAGCGATATCAAATGCTGCTGCGTTCCCATCGATGTCGGTAAGACTAACATTAACTGTAGATGCTGTTATGATGGATTGGCAGCATAGGCCAGGAGGAAAAGTGCGCACACCTTGATCTTGAACACTTGAGCCTTTTGCATCGGAATGCGTATACTTCATTGGATGCGTGACGACTTGAATTTGTTTAGCTCGCCGAGCCGCCCCATCTAGCCAAGTAGCAAACAACTGTGGCGGATCTAAAACTTCCTTCTGCTTTTTTTCTTGTTTTTCGAGAATAAAGGCTTTGATAGCCTCAGAGAACTCTATTGTCTTTTCCATAATCCCCCTTCATTTCGGAAATTGCCAACCAACTTATCGATTAGAGCGATTTTTCGCAATCCATATTATCATTAATTGTGGGTCGTGGAGGGGTGGTGTCATTAAGCTGTTGAAGAAAATAGGATCCTGCGTTAGGGTACACCCATATTTGCTGTAGGTTTTAGCAGTGCTGACCGCAGCATAGATCACTGCCGCACAGGCAGCTCAGAAAATATTTTCATCGATTGTTAGTGTTGATTTACTGCCGTACAGGCAGCCTAGGAAGGATTTTTGTGGACGCCTAGCATTGGATGGTATTGCCAAGGATTTGACTGAGATTGATACAACTTTAGGCGTCCAAATTTTTGACAAGCATCTGAGAGTTTCAGATCTAAAAGATCAGCAAGGCGGCAAATTTCTTCGGTGTAGGAAAACCCTTGCCAATATGAGACACCTCTACCTAAATTAAATTCGAGTGTTCTTTTGAAGCTTTCATCGAGACATTTCGGTCCGTTGTCATCTATGAAATGAAATTTAGGGTTCTCATCGTTTTCGTCATCAATACCTAAAAAATAATCTTCCTGTGGCGATGATTTTCGAAATGGCATGCGACGCTGAATTTCGTAGGACCAATGAGCAGGTTCGTTCCACCAAAGGGCTGCATATTCCTTTCCTTGCCCTTCACGGAGTAGTTTAGCACGGATACGAGAGTGTTCGAATGCTGCTAAATTACTTGCAGGATCAGAATGGTCATCGCATTTTATTCTAACAGTGGAATTAATTTTTTCGTATTGCTCTGGGACTAATATCTGAGAGATTTGGTGCGGATGTATTTTATGGCATTCACTCTCGAAACCAGGCTGACAGAAGACTGTATCATTTTGTCTCAAAGCTCGATAGTTTTGATCTAGGATATGTAAGTTGGGGTTAACTTTGTTTTCATTGTACTGGCGATGGCGTTGAATTCGTCCGGCAATTTGAACAATGGATCGCATGGAACTTGGTTCAGCAATTGCCCAATCATAATCGTGATCTCTACCGACTTCTGCAACAGGAGAGGCAATTACAACAAATACATGATTCTCGGTTGCATACTTTGACATAGCCTTAGCAACGACTGGGTGGTTCCAAATGTCTGTGGGATTGTGCCTTTTTAGCATTTGGTCTAACAGTCGCTCGATGGAAGATCGTATTACAAGCGGGTGTCGACTATGATAGATGAGATAATGAATCTGATATCCGTTTGGGGACGGTTCTTGTAGAAGCGTTTTAGCGACAGCCACGAGCGGGTTAATGTTTGCCATTCGAACTAATCCAAAGGAAAGTCGCTTACCTGAAGTAGGATGTACCATTGCATTATCATGATGAAGCTTCAAAATGGATTCATGAATGGTCTTTGCTATCAACCTCTCTGCACTGCTAGCACAAGACTTGTCGTTTGTGGACGAAGCTATAGGCACTATTTGGCCTCTTCGCAATGGAGGCTGCTTCTGAAGATGCTTGATTCGTTCATCGACAAATTCCCGATGGTTCTCCATAAAGCTGGTGGAGTCACAGCACTCGCTAGTTCTACAGCCAGTTTCGTCAAACCACGCGGCGCAGACACCCAAATCAATTCCGGTTTCTAAGCAGGATTTTCGAAACTCTTTCCATCCTGTTTGATAGGCATCAAAGAGCGCATGAACAAGGTCAGGAGGTAGTGTTGCGGACGATAGAAGAACTCGCGATCCAAGCATTCCTGCCCAGTGAACCAAGCGACTAAGAGCAGGAAAATCGTCTAATTCAAAATCATCTGGCTCGTCAATAACAAGATCAGAAGTTAATAATCGAAGCATTGGAGCTATCTGTTTGCCTCCTCTTTGACTTTCCGTGGCGCCAACCAAATGATCAATCGTACTAACAACAATTGGTGCGCTGACTAGTTTATGTAATTTGTTGTCTTTTCGAAGCCATTTGCTGAGGATTCCATCATCTAGGGTTCCTTCATAACGCACATGCTCAGAAGGATAAAAAAGATCTTCAGAAGATTCAGATCCAAAAAGAGCGTTTTGATCTAAGACCTCTTCAATAGAAGATAGTTCGTCACGGTGGTCGTGAAGAGCTTTTACTGCTCCTGAGCCAATCAAAACGGCTAAATCTTCGTCGTTTAAATTTAGTCGTTCGCGTAGAGCATCGCCTGTTTGCAATGTTAGTGTTCTTAGGCCCAAGGCTATATTAAAGCGGCATCCTCTGCGATCACAGGCAAGCCCATACATAATTCTAGCATTAGCAAGGGTCTTTCCACATCCTGTGGAGGCCATGTTTACACCAAAAAAACCCTGGAGGGAGGTTCGTTCTCTAATACTAACGGCTAAGTCATATGCTTTGTCCTGCCAATGGAAGATAGATGCTTGAGCGCGCCGTTTAAATGCTTTATGTCTCGTAATAGCGGGTAGGGTGGATCGCAACGTTGGTAACTGCCTGACAAAACGACTAGCGTAATGAGCTACTCCGATAACATGCTCCGCTAACTGTTGCTTGCATTTCCCAGTTTCCCGATCTGTGTTGGCATATAGCTTTGGAATGGATTCTTGCCATTTTTTTGTGGGTGGTTCGGCGGAGTAATGATGATCCGCGAGCATGAGAATCATCCTGGCCACATGTATTGTAAATGGATCATCTGAAAGCCAGTCCTTAATGAAGTGGGGGCGTTCCAATGCACGTAGAGCTATTTTTTGAGCTTTGCCTTGCCATATAGGGCTTTGCATGGGAGTTCCCTTGGGACAACACCATACCGCCTTCATGTGCTTAACCTCCCATGCTTTTGCCCATTTGTGCTGTGGTGAATTCCAAGCTGCTTCAAGACTGTGAGTTAACCATTGTTTAATGTTACCAAGCCGCGGCGAATTTCCATCGCTTTCGATCCCATCCCAGTATGGTAGGCGATGGTGCGAAATAATAAGCCAGCCTATCACTCGAGCTAGTGGAGGGAGCATTTTAAAAGGATTTATTTCTTTAAATTCGCCATTTTTTACCAGCTCTAGCAGGGCCTTTTCATCTTGTTTAGACACTTCTGACAACTTTTTGAGCCATTGCTGATCTGTTAGATTTCCCACAAATGCTTCAAAAAGGCGCAAAGAGACCCATTCATGGCGATACGGTTCACACCGCATTTTGGAGTCTTTCGATGATGGTTGTAATTTATTTTGAAACAGCGAATTGGCTTTTCCAAAATCGTGAAATAGGGCGGCAATACTCACTAGAAGGGAGATGTCGGCAAGCGTGTTCCAGCTATTTTCACGCCCAGATTTTAAAATATCACGATGTGTAGAATTTGTAGGTACCTGACCATGGTCATTGAAGCGTGACGCATCACCAACAATCCAGAGAAGCTCGTCCACGGAATATCCTCGAAGCCAGTGACAGGCCACAGAGGTGTTACGTCTGGCGGTTTTCTTCAATAGCTGCCGCAACATATCCAAGCCTTGCTTGGTAATATGTGTCTGCCATACACAATCCCCACATCTCTCTGCAAACTGATCAACAATGCGTCGTGTTTCTGTCAGAGCGTTTTTGGAGCAACGCGAAACAATTAATATTCGCATTATAGCCTCTCCATTTTCTGCGCGATATCTTTCACTGTATCAATCATAAAGTCGAGGGCTTCACATGTAGAAAAATTGCCGATGCATGCACAACGAAATGCTTGCTCTTCATCACCTCGTGATGCAGAAATAAAGGCTTGAGGTAAAACAAGACCATCCTTGATCAAGTCAGCGATGTCAAAGACCAACCCACCACGACGAGTTTTTCCGTGTAGCAACGAAAGGCCATGTGGAAGTCCCAGCACCCAGGCAGCAGTCGCGCCCAAACCGTAAGCTAGATAGTTTCCATGGTCTAGAAAGCGATTCGCAGGGTCCGTTCCATTTCCCTGTTTTGCTCTCTCAAATTCCCCATATTTAATCGCTTGGCAAGCTAGGCCATAGAGCTTTTTGGTAGCGCGAGCCTCAACGCTAAATAGGTTCATAATAGTCGTAGCGCCCTCTACATCGCACTGAAACTGTGCCAGGCACTCATTGACCTGGCTTGTATTTACAATGAATCCGTTATCACGGAGTTTTGGTACCTGCCATTGTCTTTGTGTAAAACTAATACGAGCATATTGAAGCATTTTAGCCGCGGCTAGACGCTTCTCATCATCAAACCAAAATGAAACCCAATTCTGTAAGTATTCTGTTGGCCGATATTCACTCTGTGAGGTCATCCAAAGGATATCTACATTGCTATCGGTTCCACAGTAAAGAGGTGTTCCCCCACCGCCACAGAACCCTACGCTGACACCTGCTTTTGACAATTCTCTCATGGCCGCTTGCGTCACCGAAGTGCCTGTTCCAAGAATTATTGTCGTAGTATTGGCAATTGGAATATTCCAATAATGGGACTGACTGCCTTGTTCAGTCACATACTCCACCCGGCCCCCATTCACCAGTAGGCGGCAATGTTCCAGGTAATACAAATTAGCACGCTTGGAGTGGAGAATAGTTTTTAAATCGGATGGGTTAAAATATTTCATCGCAACTGTCCATGTTAAATATTTTAAATGCTTAATCGATTATACAAAATAGCGACTTTGCGATCGATTAATATTGTTATGGGTTTCGCTCTTTTTTACTCTTTTAACCCATATCGCAAGGGAAGACTGAATTGTGGTAGATCCATGCGCTCATCTGCAAGCCACGTCCCAAGAAAGACAAGAAAGATTTTGAGGGCGACTATTGTTGGTGAGCTTACATAGAGCTGACTACACAGCGACGCTAACTGTTTTGCCAACACCCGCGCTCACAATAGGGATATGTTGGTCTTGACGAGATTGATCGTAGGGGGTGTAATTCAAATGTGTACTCACCTTAGGCGGCTAGGCAATCGAGCTCACAGACTACCTCATCTTGCCAAAGCCTTTCCCATTCATCGTTAGCTCGAAGAGTTCTAAGGTTTGCCATTTGATCCGCATGATCCCGTCTCCACCATGCTCCTGGCTTTTTCAACCGCTTCTGAATCACATGGCGATGCGTGCTTTCTATTTTCCCCGAACCTATTGGCAAACCTTTTCTAATCGCTTCATCATACTTAAACTGCCCAGGTCTATTAGTTATGTATTGTATACACTTTTGCAGGCCCTCATGCTCAGGGTGAACTTTGGAGTACTTTCGAAGCTTTCGCTTCACATTCACTATCTGTCCTTTTTTTAAGCGGGTCTTTAGCGCTCGAGTCTCCTTTTTAATATCCTCAGTCCAGGCCGTTGCTGCTCCCGCTAGATACTCACTTAAATGATACAGATCAATTAGGTAGTTCCCTCGGCTTCCTGCTACCCTTTCCATCTGTTCAGTTATCCATTTTGCTCCATCCCCTATACCATGTAATTGGCTCTGTCCTTCCCACCCAAATTGCCGTTCTAATAATGTTAGCATTCTATTTCCCAAATCATCAGGGCTATTAAAGGAACACGTGTATTTCCAGTCTGCTTCCCCTAAGCGCTGAATAACCCCCACTCTAAGCTCTGCCCAGGATACTCTTCTGTTTTTCCGTCTATCTCCAGAACCAGCTGTTTCAACTAGGGGCACCATTCCACCATCCATTTCAACCACAAGTGGGGTTGTTGGATTGTCTGCCTTTTTCCCGATAGGAGGCTTTTTCATCATCAGCTGCGCCCTCTTGGCATGTTTAAGCGTGATATTTGATATCGTAGTGGGACTGATTTCCAATCCATGGTGCTCCTTCATCTGTTTCGCGGCCCTCGAAAAAGATTCCTCGGATCCTAGATCAGTTATCAAGCGTTGACACCGCTTTGACCAATCTTGGTGTTTTATCCCTGAAAAGTCCTCAAAAGGCCTTAAACGATGTGAAGGTCGACCACGATGCTTCTTTTGTAGAAAACACCTTTGAACAACAGTGATGCGTCCTAGTGTTGTCTGCCATTCGACTTTTTTTTTCCGTGGGGACGGATGCCCTTCTCAGGCTCGTATTGAGATTCTACCTGCTTAACACGATGATCCGCCCAATTTTGAAGAATGGCCTGCCCAGACTTACGAATAGCAGCTATGGTAGCTTCTTCTGCTTCATCGCCCGTCTTAAGCTCTTCAAAATTCTTACCAACGACATCAACCATCTCCTGGCGCCTCCATGTCATCCTGAGGTAGGCAAGCGGATAGATGACTTCCATAAAAAAGCGTTTTTGCTCGTCGTTCAGCTGCAGGGCTTCCACGTAGGCCATAAGCACTGCAAGAATCATCTTCATGTAACTCACCATGCCATCAAAGGCTCTTCTAGCCTTCTCCAATCGCTCATGACATGATTGTGACAATTGAGCTTCTTCAGCAATCCTCCTAAGCGTTTTCAGATGATGGTCAAATCCTTGCTCAATCGCCCCTGCTGTCTGCACCTGCCCTGTTGTCAAATCTATGGGGTGATATAACTTTCCTGTCGCTTTAATCGCCGTCCTAGCTGCTTCCTGTCGCTTAATCCTTTCCTCAAGCCCATGTTGACGGAGATTGCGCGTTCCTATTACTTGCTTTGTCTTCTCTGAGTCTTTCCCATACCGCGCAACCATTTTCTGGACTCTCTCTTCGGCCTCTTTGAGCTCCTTTTCAAAAGACCTTCTCTGTGTTGCCAGAGCGCCGGAGATAGCTTTCGATAGTTCGTACTGCCCGTGGAACAAGTCGGGCGAATGTTGGGCTCCCAGCTCCTTCGTACAGGCGGTAATTCCCGTACCTAGATCGCTTACAACTTGGCCAATTTCAACATTTAATCCACTCACTCGACTTTGCAAAAAACTTTGCAAAATCATGCTGCTTGGGCCAGCATTTGCGCTAACAAATTACAGCCAGTCCCTCAGCTCTTCATTCTGTAGTTGAATTTTCACGGAAGGCTCTGAAAACTCCTTCCTGAAAAATAAATTATCCCTCCACAGGACAGTCCGAACAGCTTTCAATAAATCTGAGAAGGCGAGCCTTTCTTTATCATACCAGGCAACTTTTTCAGCGAGGAGAGGAGCTTCTTCGTTCAGGCGATGCCCGATTAGGCACACCATTGTGTATAGCGCTATGAGTACTGGTGTCGTTCTGGCTATCGCTTTGTCAGACCACTGTTTTTGAGTTTCTACTCCAAGATGTTCACGTGCTTCTTGGAATGTGACCTCAAGCCCCCAACGATCGACATACAATTCAATGATCTTAGTCGCTGTTAAGTGAACATCCGTACTCATTAACGGGAGGGCATCCATCTCATCTGTAGGATCCACTACTAAGACCCATCGGATTGCAATTGGAAAAAAACCATCTACGCCCCACATTGCCGTGTTTGTCAAATATTTGACTCTCTTCTTTTTCCCATCGTAACCTGCTATCTCCACCTCTTCCCAGGGTAAATCTTCCATTTTCAGCATCTCTTTAAATAAGATAAGACGTACCCCTTTTTTTGGTTTCCGCCCACGTTTGCCGGCAGGAGCTTCCTCAGGAAGTGCATAAATACGGGCATTCATCTTCAATCTCGAAACGAGTGCAATATTGTTCTTAAAGCATGTCCAGGCCAATTTGGCGCAGGCAAATCCTCCATCGCCAACTAAGATAAAAGGGATAGTTGGAGCCCAGCGAACGAGTTGCATGACCATTTGGACACTCCAATCAAGGGTCGTTTTATGGCGTTTGGCCTGTTTTTTTGTGCACTTTTCTGATGGTTCTAAAACAGTAAAGAACGGTAGGGCAAATGCTCGTTTCGCAAAGCTAAACCGGTATGATAAAGCCATCACCAACCACTTTAGTCCTGTTGTATTAACAACTTGGGATCGCGAAGAACGTACAGCATCTCTATAATAACCTTTTGCTCGAATCTTCTTTCCTTTGCGACGCTCTAGTGTTTCATCGATTAAAACAACCGGCCTTTCCTTACCAACCATCTTCAAAAGGATCTTCAGAAGGATTTCAGATCCACGTTTGGCAGACCAGTCTAAGCTGTTGAGAATACGGTGATACTTAGAAAATCCTGAATCCTGGCTTAACCCTATGGCTCGTAAAACTCCGGTTACGGTTCGCTTTCCTCTACAAAGAATTCCTCCTAAAAGCAGTGTCAATGCATTTTGCCAGCAAGATCTGGAAAAGAGTACCGAAAATGGGGCGATTATGGCTACAATGGATGGCGATAGAGAGTGGAAGGTCATCACTGACTCGGATTTATCGGTTCTGGTGTTTTTGAAGAACCAACAGTATCGACAAGTCAAAGCTCTCTATCAATTTTTTTTGTCGTCATCTCTCAGATTTTTTTAGCTACCCTATCCCTTTCAAAATTTGAAAAATTTTGCAAAGTCGAGCACTCAGCCTTGAATTGATTTCTTGCTTCCAGGTCTCAGCCTTTCTGTCGCCGGTGAACTTCTCCAGAAGAATGTAGTTGGAAACCGCCTCGATGGCCACGAGACAGGGCAGCTTTCCTCTAAACATCTCGTCAAGGACTGCTGTGATCTTTCTGAATTTTGTTTTTCCCGCCAAACGTTTTTCCTCACCATCCCCAAATGCGATAATATGCCTTTCACAACGCTTGGTAAATGCCTGTAGTGCCCCGTTTGATGATGCTACAAAGCGGTCGAGTCCCGAGAGCCGCAGATACTCCTGCAAACCCTGGATACCGCTTGGACCGTAATTAGTTACTTGATGCGCGGCCATAACACACCGCTGAAGAAGTTCTGCGCCTGAAGGTCTTGAGAAAAATTCTTCCCATTCCGAATATTTCTGCAAAGTACGCTTTTGAGTTCTCCACGACTGCATAGTTGAGTTTGGGACCTCCAAAATGCTAGAAATTTGTCTAGCCGACCTTACAGTGCGTTGTAAATTAGCAAGAACATCAAAAGCCACAATCTTCTCAGATATGACTGGAAGAGATCGATGAATTTTGCGGCATTTGGGAGTTGTATTTTCAGTCGAAATTGGCGATACTGTATCCATAGAGTCAATTGTTAAGTCTAAGTCGTAAGAAGCTAAGACTTTAAGCGGTTGACTCTATTTTTTTCTAATTATATGTTGCCTTATACCTATAAAACGCCCCGATCCTCATGCAGCACGGGTCATTGACCTTTCATTTAGTGACCGAAAGTTTTCACTGTAAAGGTGAATAAGGCCGAAAAAAGGCCTCAGCAAGGCCTTTGGTCTGATGGTGCGAATGAGAGGTTTTGAAATCGAAATGACTCAAGAGCGGCTAGCTAAGAAGGCCAATCTCTATTCGACCTATGTCGGGTCTGTCGAAAGAGGGGAGAGAAATAAGCATTAGAAAATATTATAGCCCTGGCGAAGGAGCTCGGCTGTTCTCCTAGGGATTTGATGTCCGAAGAAGGGAAAAGAACCCTAGCATAGGGTCATTCGTTCAACCGCATAGAAGTGCTTTTGGAGTAATTCTAGAACGTTTCCTTGGCTCTTCCAGTCAGATATGCCTTGCAAAACTGTACGTTATAGCGTACAATGAAGATATGGACGAAGGTGTTTACCACATTCTGCAAACTCCTGAGTACTGTGAATGGGTCGATGGTCAGCCGCCTCGTTCAAAGGTACAGATCAACAAAAGACTTTCTGCAATCAAATTTGAAGAATATTTTGGTGATCATAAATCAGTTTCGTTCTACGAAAAAGGTGAATTAAAAGACACCATATGGGAATTGCGGTGGAATGATGGAAGACGAATCTATTATGCCTATATTCCTGAAAAGAAAATCTTATTGCTTTTAGGAGGTAATAAAAATGGTCAAAATAGGGACATCTCCAAGGCGAAAAATATCTACCTCAAAGCCACGAAAAGCTCGACAAGAAAAAGCAGTCATGAAGAGTAAACAAAAAACAGATGTGGAAATTAGAGAAGATGTAGGAATCACAGAGGTAGATCCCGTTGCCAACTTATTGGACCCAGATTTGATTGGTTCTGCAATTATGCAGTGTCTTATTGAAAATGATCCAGAAGGAGTTATGGAGATCATTGAGAGCCATTTGTACGCTTTGAATAAATCTAAATTTTTAAGAGAAGCGAATGTACCTAGGTCGACGATGTATCAGCTTTTGCAGCGAAGGAATCCAACTATTAAGACGTTGGCTAAGATTATGTATGCCACCCACCACTAAGAAGAATATGCTGTTACTGCCGTCTCAGAAAGATACAGTTGTTGATGTTGATAATACCGAATGGCGTCCAGTTTCATTCAAGAATTTATTACTGGAATTAGACCACATCCAAACTAAAATTGGTGAAGTACTTTTATTTCGAGGGCATAAGGACGTTTCGTGGCTTTTGGACTCAACATTTTCTCGCAACCTTAAACCAAAAGAGGGGCTAAAGAAAACTGAGCGTTATCCCGAGACCATATGGACGGATATTTCTCGTCAGCATAAGCTAGCCAGCACCTGGCTCGATAAAATCGATAGGATCAAATTTAATCCTGATGTTGAGAAAGCTGGACTTTGTCCTTATTTTGAGTTTCACAAACATCATCAGCAGAATCCAGGAGATGAACGTATAAATGACTTTGAACCACTAGGAACCAATTTTCTTGATTTTTCTTTTAATTCAAAGGTTGGTTTGCATTTTGCCAACGAAGGTCGAGACAACAAGGAAGGTGCTCTGTTTGTAGTCAGACAATCTGCGGTTGGTGGCATTACTAGGACTCCTCAAGAATGGAAAAGCATTCTATCACGTTTAAGATCCTGCCTGGGCAAGTCTCCGTCAGAGATGTATTGTTGGGATCCAATACTCGTTTATCCAACTATTCAAGGGAATAACGAGCTCGATCCAAAGCCAAAGCATCAAGAAGCCGTCTACATAGCCCAAATGGATTTCCGATTTGATCTTGGCATGTGCTGGGATATTGCAAGGGAAAAAAAAGGGGTCCAAGCATATGTGAAGATGATTTTGCCTTCCGGTACTCAGCAGGAAGTCCAAGACTACCTAAAGAGTTTCGGTATTGATCGCGACTACTTGTTTCCTCAGACTGTGTTTGATGAAGCTTCAGCCTAGCAACAAACGGGTGCAATCCAAACTTGTACGCAGAGCAATTCTTGTGTAAGATTGTTTACACAATGTTGCGGCTGACCCAGCATGAAACCCTATCCAAATCAATAATATGCGAATTTAGATGAAGACTATTCCACCATCACACGACCTTTCTGAGGATGAACGTTATATTTTACATGTGCTTAGAGAAAATCCAAGTCTGTTACAGCCGCTCCTGGAGATGGTTGATGTCGTTGGTAAGAATTTTGAAGAGCTTAAGACGGGCGATGAAGCAGAAGAAGCTACCATAGCTGCTATTCGTAAGTCTGGGCAGGCCATTCTTCAAAATTGGGCGGATCATCGTGTTAAGCAGGTAGAATCTCAATACGAGCCTGAGAAGGGCATCCGTCCCCACGGAAAAAAAAAGTCGAATGGCAGACAACACTAGGACGCATCACTGTTGTTCAAAGGTGTTTTCTGCAAAAGAAGCATCGTGGTCGACCTTCACATCGTTTAAGGCCTTTTGAGGACTTTTCAGGGATAAAACACCAAGATTGGTCAAAGCGGTGTCAACGCTTGATAACGTGTCCCTCCTGTGAGCGTGCGTGATTTTGAAACAAGGTTGAGCGAAATTCGTGAGCAAACAACCAAGGAGGTTGCTCATGAAAGCTGCTACACTTTCGCTCGAACAAGTCGCTCAAGAATTTCATCGCGTTAGATCCCAAAAAAAGGGCCATCCACGCTTCTCCAAGGAGCTCTGGCAAGCTGCGTTCAATCTTACGATGACTTACTCTGTTGCTGAAATTGCATCTGCCATAGGCGTCTCTGTCCAGTACTTTAAGAAGCGCTTAGCGCGTGGAAAACAAACCATCCAAGATTTTGCTCAAGTACGCCCTCTACCTAGTGAATCCCATTCATTTGTTGAAATTACTCTTAAGCACCAAGCAGGGCCTCTTACTCTTCGCTGGACTGGGCCTGTTAAGGATCTGCCTGCCCTTATTAGTAAACTCTTTAGAGGGGGGTTCTCATGATTCAAATCACCCCTCAAATGGTTATCTATGTTGCTATTGCTCCTGTTGACTTTCGTAAAGGAATCGATGGCCTTGCATCCTGTTGTAAACAAATCTTAGGCAAAGATCCCTTTGGTGGTGCGGTTTTTCTCTTTCGAAACCGGTCTGTCAACTCTCTAAAGGTTTTAGTGTACGATGGACAGGGGTTTTGGCTCTGCATTAAACGTCTTTCAAAGGGAAGGTTTTCTTGGTGGCCTAAACCAGCAAGTGGCGGTGTTGAAGTGATTTTGGAGGCTCGTGAGCTCCAAACACTTCTGTGGAATGGAGACCCGGGTCTTGCCTGTTTTTCAGATACATGGCGAAAAATTGGATGACAATATTGTTTTTTTATTTTCAAATAGATGCCCTGGGGATAGTTGAAGATGGTAAAGCGACCTAAACGCATAGATTTTACTACAGAAGAGATTGAATCCCTCATTCAGAGGATCGAGAGTCAATCCCTTGATGTAGACGATTTTCCCTTGCTTGCCGATCTTGTGAGGGCAATGATATGGATGGAGGGATCTCTTCGAGAGCAGTCTTTGAGTATTGCAAGGCTCAAAGCTGTATTCGGAATAAAGACGGAAAGCGCACAGAAGTTAAAGAATCTACTGCGACCAAAAAAAAATGGAAGCGAGAAAGGGAAGAACACTTCTGAGGATACTTCAAACGAGAAGCCTTCTGATGCAGGTCCGGCAAAAGGGCACGGGCATCGACCAGCAAGCGATTATCAAGAAGCGCAGCTCATAAAAGTAGCCCACGAGGTCCTTAAAAAGGGCTCTACCTGTCCAGCGTGTGATAAAGGCAAATTATTCAATCTGGCTGCCGGAACGGTGCTTCGCATTGTGGGGCAACCCTGGTTAAATGTGCATATTTACAAACCTGAAAGACTTCGCTGTCCTATTTGTCAACAGGTGTTCACCGCTAGACTACCCGAAGAGCTCTACACTGGATCAAGAATCGATAAGTCAGCTAAGGCTATTGTCTCGATTCTTAAATATCGCGGTGGCATGCCTTTCTATCGTCAAGAGCAAATACAGACCATTTTGGGCAACCCTATTTCAGATACGGAAATTTGGGGGATGACCCATGATGTTGCAGAGTGTATGGAGCCCGTTTTCATAGAACTTTGCCAACTCGCCGCCAACTGTGAATGCCTTCACAACGACGATACGATGGCAAGAGTGCTTAGCCTTATGAAGGAAAACGAAGTAGCCAATCCAGAAAGGAAGGGAATATCACAACAGGCATTCTTGGAAAAGCACACGACCAAGAGATCGCCTTGTTTTTTACTGGAAGACAGCACGCAGGAGAAAATTTAAAAGATCTTTTAGATATGCGTGACGAGGCTCTTCCAGTACCCATACAAGCTTGCGATGCTCTATCAAGGAACATTCCAAAGAACCATTCCACTCAACTAGCCTATTGTAATGCCCATGCACGACGTAATTTCTATGAGATTGCATCGCACTGGCCTAATGAGTGCGTAAATGTAGTCTCATCCTTTGACTTAGTGTTTCTGAACGACAAAATAGCAAAAAAAGAAAGACTGGCTCCTGAAGATAGACTAAAGTGGCATCAAGACAAAAGTGCTCCGATCATGAACAAAATGAGAGCCTATTGCAAAGACCTTATAGACTCCAAGCAAATAGAGCCCAATAGCAGTTTTGGGAAGGCTATTCAATATCTTGATAATCACTGGGAGGGGCTGACACTGTTCTTACGTATTCCTGGAGTTCCAGTCTCAAACAATGACAACGAGCGTCAACTCAAAAGGGCCGTACTTAACCGTAAGAACGCCTATTTTTTCAAAAATGAAACTGGAGCCAAAATTGCTGATATTCTGATGAGTGTCATCGAAACCTGCGCTCTAAATAAGATCAATCCCTATAACTATCTCACAGCAATCCAAAAGAATACTGAAAGTGCTTTAGAGGATCCCAAGGCTTGGTTGCCCTGGAATTATTCACACAATCTTGCTCCTCCTTAATGTGCGATCTCGCCAGCAATTTCTAACTCTTCCTCTTCCACATGATGGATCTTGGCCGTTAAGTCCTTTAAGATCTCCTCGACGAGTTCTTCCAGAATTTTTGCATACCGCAAAAATTCAGGCCAAAGCACCTCTTCCATCAAATTTTTAGAAATCATCACATGAGCTGTAGTGCGCTTTTGGCGTGCATATCGATAGGTTTTATAACCATGTTTGGAGCAGAGCGTTGCAAAGAGCCGTCTTTTCCATGGACTATCCAGAGAGATCTTGTACTCGATGGGCCGACTGGTGTGTATATCGGAAATTCTGGCTAAGATTCGTTGCTTGGCAAGCTCGGCTGCGTGGCGTTCTCCCTCAGAGGAAGCACGTTGAAGGAGCGCCTCGACTTTAGCCAATTTATCCAGATAGGACATGATACTCTCCTACGTTAATGAGGGGTATCATGCCATGGCGGAATATTTTATTTCACGCACGCTCACGGAAGGGACACCACTCGTTATCCTGACATCGCCTCACAGTTCCATCCGACAAAGAACGAAGATCTCACTCCAGACAAAATCCTCGCAGGCTCAACCAAAAAGATTTGGTGGAAGTGCTCTAAAGGGACAGATCACGAGTGGGACGCAACGGTGAACAGTCGAACATCTGGTGGGAGTGGTTGTTCGCAGTGTAATAGCGGCTGGACGGTGGATGCCATACGAAGCTTCATCAAGTCCCTAATTGGACACATCGAGTCCTTTACGCCGGCAGAACTCTACCTCCTCTTCCAACAGGCAGGAATACTAAAATCTCAAGGGATTTCCAAGAGCTTTGTCAAAGCGGTATCAACAGGACGCTTTCCTCCAGACGAACTCAAAAAGTTTGCAGAAGGAGAAGACTCTGTTGTCGATCAATTCATTTCTGGTGAGATCCTCTTTCTTGAAAGCAGCGCTGATTTGCCGAATAGCGAAGACGTCGCCGTTGAAGACATTACCATTGGAAATCTTGAAAAAGACCCACTGACAGATTGCTCAAACTCTCTGCCGACAGTCAGCATGAGTGAAGCGCTCGGAGCCATCGATGTGGCCATTAAATTAGTGTCGATGGATGCGGAAGCAATCGCCTTCCTCTTGGCCTCGGCTACAGCTAAGATTTGGCAAGACGCTTTCCAAGACGTGGATCGAGCGCGTGAACAAGCGATTGCGTTTAAGGGATCGGAATACGCTGAGCAAGTAAGGAACAAGTTCCTTGCCGAATTTCATGAGGCGCAAGACCTCAAGCTTCCTGACACCTATTCTTTTCATCCGACAGGAAAACTGGTTCTCCCGAACTTGCTGCAGGTCCATAGCGGACTCTTTTAACAAGTGTGCGGGGTCTTTGCGGGGTGAGTCGTTACCTATTGACTTTTCGTTACAGAAGACTGTTTAGAGGGAGCTGAATCAGCCAAAGAGTCAATAAGTCACGACTGACCCCTCGCTCCCCTCGCTTTTTAATGAAACAAACGAAACGGTAACTTTCACGCTTTCTCGAAAAAGTAGCGAATCTCATACTGGTCCATAAGATCGGTGCTGGCCTCATATGGTCTTCTCAGGACACCTTATAGACAATTACTCAAGGGTAAATTTGCAAATTTGCACGTTTCAGTGCGAATGTTTTTTATGTTACTCATGTTTTTTGGTTTACTCATTTATCCCCATGGATTATCTTGTTTGTGAAATCTATCACTTCCTCTTCACTTTAAATGAGATGAATAATGATCTTAAGAAACAACTATAATAGATAGAACGGTTAATTTTTATGGAAAATAAAAAAAACGAGTTCAGTGCTCTATTATCGCAAAAAGAACAATATCTTGATCCCTCTTTAACTGAGGGTTCTAAGCCAAAACAAATTGCTGGAGAGGCTCCAACAGCACAAGTAATAGATGGCGAAACCAGGGCTACTTTTATTATTGACGCGCTTATTTTGGACAGACTGAAGTCTGTTGCCTATTGGGAAAGAAAGCAAATAAAAGAGGTTCTACATGAAGCCCTACAACATTTTCTTCGAGCGAAAGGTGAGGATTACGTCGCCAACGCACTAAAAGAACGACGAAATAAAGGGCGCAGATAGAAATGGAGGCACGAACATGAAATATCCCGACGATTTTTATAACAAAATTGTGTGTGGTGACTGTTTGGAGATTATGAGGAAGATACCTGATAAAAGTATCGGCCTTGTAGTGACCAGTCCCCCATATAATCTAAAGAACTCCACTGGAAACGGCATGAAAGATGGACGTGGCGGTAAATGGTCTGGTGCAGCTCTTCTTAATGGATACTCTAACTACTGCGATTGTATGCCTCATGAAGAATACGTCAGTTGGCAGAAAAATTGCCTATCAGAAGCTATGAGACTTTTAGCCGACGATGGAGCTATCTTCTATAATCATAAATGGAGGGTTCAAGGAGGATTGCTTCAAGATAGGCATGATATCGTTGCTGGCTTTCCCGTCAGACAAGTCATTATCTGGAAAAGAAAAGGTGGAATAAACTTCAATTCAGGGTATTTTCTCCCTACCTATGAGGTAATCTATTTAATCGCTAAGCCTGGTTTTAAATTGAAAGCCAAGGCAAACGCTATGGGTGACGTTTGGGAGTTTCCGCAAGAAAGAGACAACGTTCATCCAGCTCCATATCCTCTTGAGCTTGCAGAGCGTTGTATATCTGCTACAGAAGCTCAATTAGTACTAGATCCATTTATGGGGTCTGGAACTACAGCAATTGCATGCAAAAAGCTTAGCAGAGACTTTATTGGAATTGAGATTTCTCCTGAATATTGCAAATTGGCAGAAGGGAGAATCAATATTTCCAATGACGAATGGGTGAAAATGAATACCAAAAAGGCTAAACAGAAACAAAATGAACAACAGCTGGTACTTTTCTAATGGAAAAATTCTCAAAAGAAGAGTTAATAAGACAACTTTGTGAAATAGCGGATAGGGGTTGGGTTGAAAGTACGAGACACGGAAATGTCGGCGGCATCGGCAATACCATAGAAGAGCTTTTAGGCATTGAGGAAAACAATCTTCCCATCCCAAATGCAGCTGAATGGGAATTAAAGACCTTCCGAACCTCGTCAAAATCCCTCACAACCCTTTTTCATATGGAGCCGTCTCCAACAGCTTTTAAGTTTGTTCCTTCTATACTCCTTCCTAAATATGGATGGTTGCATAAGGAGGCTGGGAAGAAATATGGCACTGTTGAAATGAGTTTTCGGCAAACAATTGGATGCTCCTCTAGAAGCGATCGAGGGTTCAAAGTTATTGTAAACCACGCTGAAAGAACGATCTCAATCTCCTTCGACGCAAGTAGTGTTGCCGAAAGGCATAAAGGCTGGCTTGATAGCGTAAAATTGAGAATTGGTTTGGAGGAGCTTTCCCCGCAGCCATACTGGGGTTTCGATGACATATACCATAAAGCCGGCACAAAGCTTCACAATTGCTTTTTAATAGGCTGCGAAACAAGTAAGATAAATGAACTGCTACACTTCAAAATCAAAAGCATCATGATGCTTCGGAAATTTTCATTAGAAAGATGGATAGAGGCTTTTGAACATGGTTTGATATTAGTAGATTTCGATGCTAGAACAGGTCATAACCATGGAACGAAATTTAGATTTAGACAGAATAGGTTTCACGAACTATATGAAGATGTAACTGTAATAAAGTAGATCAATATCTATAAAGGAAGCATATATATTGAATTTTTTGAACTTTATCGGAACTGAAAATTTAAATGAAGCTATCGGATATAACAAAAAAAAGAATTAGTCAGTATAATCCTTGGAAACGAGGCTTTTGACACATACCGAAAGAAACGTGACTTGATAACCCTATTTAACGAATTCTCTGTAGTCAAAGATGGTTACGAATCATCCCTCCCTTCCAGATAAAAATATACAAGATCTAAAATCGACTGATCGAATGGATTCCGTGACTCTTACGTAGAAAAAGCACCAAGGTCAACAAATCCCAATGGCACCTCAAAGACCATATCACAGAGGCGCAACGACAACCATCGCACCATTTTACTTATATGTAAATTCATTCTTATTCGCGGTTCTATGTGCCTTTAACGCAAATGACCTTGGGAAATGAAAGAGCGTTAAAGGTGTCCCTTCCGTGAGCGTGCGTGAAATAAAATATTCCGCCATGGCATGATACCCCTCATTAACGTAGGAGAGTATCATGTCCTATCTGGATAAATTGGCTAAAGTCGAGGCGCTCCTTCAACGTGCTTCCTCTGAGGGAGAACGCCACGCAGCCGAGCTTGCCAAGCAACGAATCTTAGCCAGAATTTCCGATATACACACCAGTCGGCCCATCGAGTACAAGATCTCTCTGGATAGTCCATGGAAAAGACGGCTCTTTGCAACGCTCTGCTCCAAACATGGTTATAAAACCTATCGATATGCACGCCAAAAGCGCACTACAGCTCATGTGATGATTTCTAAAAATTTGATGGAAGAGGTGCTTTGGCCTGAATTTTTGCGGTATGCAAAAATTCTGGAAGAACTCGTCGAGGAGATCTTAAAGGACTTAACGGCTAAGATCCATCATGTGGAAGAGGAAGAGTTAGAAATTGCTGGCGAGATCGCTCATTAAGGAGGAGCAAGGTTGTGTGAATAATTCCAGGGCAACCAAGCCTTGGGATTCTCTAAAACACTTTCAGTATTCTTTTGGATTGTTATGAGATAGTTATAGGGATTGATCTTATTTAGAGCGCAGGTTTCGATGACACTGATCAGAATATCAGCAATTTTGGCTCCAGTTTCATTTTTGAAAAAATAGGCGTTCTTACGATTAAGGACAGCTCTTTTGAGTTGACGTTCGTTGTCATTGTTTGAGATTGGAACTCCAGGAATACGTAAGAACAGGGTCAGCCCCTCCCAGTGATTATCAAGATACTGAATAGCCCTCCCAAAACTGCTATTGGGCTCTATTTGCTTGGAGTCTATAAGGTCTTTGCAATAGGCTCTCATCTTGTTCATGATCGGAGCACTTTTGTCTTGGTGCCACTTTAGCCTATCTTCAGGGGTCAGGCTTTCTTTTTTTGCTATTTTGTCGTTCAGAAATACTAAGTCAAACGACGAGACTACATTAACGCACTCATTAGGCCAGTACGACGCGATTTCATAAAAATTACGTCGTGCATGGGCATTACAATAGGCTAGTTGAGTGGAATGGTTCTTTGGAATGTTCCTCGACAAAGCGTCACAAGCTTGTATCGGTACTGGAAGAGCCTCGTCACGCATATCCAAAAGATCTTTTAAATTTTCTCCTGCGTGCTGTCTTCCAGTAAAAAACAAGGCGATCTCTTGGTCGTGTGCTTTTCCAAGAATGCCTGTTGTGAATATTCCCTTCCTTTCTGGATTGGCTACTTCGTTTTCCTTCATAAGGCTAAGCACTCTTGCCATCGTATCGTCGTTGTGAAGGCATTCACAGTTGGCGGCGAGTTGGCAAAGTTCTATGAAAACGGGCTCCATACACTCTGCAACATCATGGGTCATCCCCCAAATTTCCGTATCTGAAATAGGGTTGCCCAAAATGGTCTGTATTTGCTCTTGACGATAGAAGGGCATGCCACCGCGATATTTAAGAATCGAGACAATAGCCTTAGCTGACTTATCGATTCTTGATCCAGTGTAGAGCTCTTCGGGTAGTCTAGCGGTGAACACCTGTTGACAAATAGGACAGCGAAGTCTTTCAGGTTTGTAAATATGCACATTTAACCAGGGTTGCCCCACAATGCGAAGCACCGTTCCGGCAGCCAGATTGAATAATTTGCCTTTATCACACGCAGGACAGGTAGAGCCCTTTTTAAGGACCTCGTGGGCTACTTTTATGAGCTGCGCTTCTTGATAATCGCTTGCTGGTCGATGCCCGTGCCCTTTTGCCGGACCTGCATCAGAAGGCTTCTCGTTTGAAGTATCCTCAGAAGTGTTCTTCCCTTTCTCGCTTCCATTTTTTTTTGGTCGCAGTAGATTCTTTAACTTCTGTGCGCTTTCCGTCTTTATTCCGAATACAGCTTTGAGCCTTGCAATACTCAAAGACTGCTCTCGAAGAGATCCCTCCATCCATATCATTGCCCTCACAAGATCGGCAAGCAAGGGAAAATCGTCTACATCAAGGGATTGACTCTCGATCCTCTGAATGAGGGATTCAATCTCTTCTGTAGTAAAATCTATGCGTTTAGGTCGCTTTACCATCTTCAACTATCCCCAGGGCATCTATTTGAAAATAAAAAAACAATATTGTCATCCAATTTTTCGCCATGTATCTGAAAAACAGGCAAGACCCGGGTCTCCATTCCACAGAAGTGTTTGGAGCTCACGAGCCTCCAAAATCACTTCAACACCGCCACTTGCTGGTTTAGGCCACCAAGAAAACCTTCCCTTTGAAAGACGTTTAATGCAGAGCCAAAACCCCTGTCCATCGTACACTAAAACCTTTAGAGAGTTGACAGACCGGTTTCGAAAGAGAAAAACCGCACCACCAAAGGGATCTTTGCCTAAGATTTGTTTACAACAGGATGCAAGGCCATCGATTCCTTTACGAAAGTCAACAGGAGCAATAGCAACATAGATAACCATTTGAGGGGTGATTTGAATCATGAGAACCCCCCTCTAAAGAGTTTACTAATAAGGGCAGGCAGATCCTTAACAGGCCCAGTCCAGCGAAGAGTAAGAGGCCCTGCTTGGTGCTTAAGAGTAATTTCAACAAATGAATGGGATTCACTAGGTAGAGGGCGTACTTGAGCAAAATCTTGGATGGTTTGTTTTCCACGCGCTAAGCGCTTCTTAAAGTACTGGACAGAGACGCCTATGGCAGATGCAATTTCAGCAACAGAGTAAGTCATCGTAAGATTGAACGCAGCTTGCCAGAGCTCCTTGGAGAAGCGTGGATGGCCCTTTTTTTGGGATCTAACGCGATGAAATTCTTGAGCGACTTGTTCGAGCGAAAGTGTAGCAGCTTTCATGAGCAACCTCCTTGGTTGTTTGCTCACGAATTTCGCTCAACCTTGTTTCAAAATCACGCACGCTCACAGGAGGGACAGACTTTTTGTTGCAGAAGACAGTTTAGGTGTTAAGTAGAAGCTGAATCGGTAAAGAGTCAAATAAGTCACAGACCCCTCGCTTACCGTGTGTTACAATGGCCGCACTCGTTGTCCTGCTTGGACATATGAGCGTTTAAGGGCTAGTAATTTTGAGGTTTAAGCTCAATGCTCTAATGAATTCAAGAAAGATACAGACCTACCAATTCATCTGCGCTCTACGCTTAAGGACTACCATAATTGCGGTTTTGACCGCGGACATATGGCTGCAGCCGCCAATCATAACAATGACCAGTCTTGTATGGACGAAACATTCCTTCTGAGCAATATGGCTCCACAGGTAGGCAAAGGATTTAATCGGGGATCTTGGGCTCTCCTAGAACGGCGTGTGCGTGAAATCGCAAAACAATGTGATGTCGTGCATGTAATTTCAGGGCCATTGTTTCTACCTTCCAATAGCGAAGTAACATATCCTGTAATTGGATCCAATGACATTGCAGTCCCAACGCATTTCTTCAAAATCATCACTGCTGAAGGACCAAATGATCAACTTCGGCAAGAGGCCTATATCATGTCAAATAGGGCCATCAACAAAGATGAGCCCCTTCACAAGTTTGCGTCTACGATAGAAAAAGTGCAACGCCTAGCCGGAATAGCCCTCAACAAAATGCCTTGAAGGCAATTAGAAGGGCTACGTCATGCACTTTCTTAAATAAACACTCTTGGCTAATCTAAAAGACCCTATGAATCCTCTTGCAAGACTCACAGTGTAAGAATTGGATTATTTGAAACCTAAAACTCCGTGTATCAATACTAAACCGCCAGAAAGACTTTGATCTGAGATAACAAGGGTAAACACGATTACTCAAAACTTGACCTCGGAACGAAAATCTTAGTGAATTAGTTGATCGAATGGTATTGTCTTTGCACTAACCTATTTTGAAATGCTCAAAGACACGATTTATGATCAAGATGAGATAACGTGATTGCCTGGGAGAATGCCATTGAATAACATAGATATTTATATTGGTGGCTCGATTGAACATGAGTCTGAGATTTCCGTACTCAAAACTATTGTTGACATCTTATCCGATAGAGGCCAACCAGCAGTTGTTCTCGCTAATGTAAATTTTGGTCAGCGTCAGATCGATTTTGTTGTGGGACTTCCCACGTTAACTCTCGTAATTGAGGCAAAAAGCCTCAATTGTCCGTTCCGAGGTAGAGAAAATGGTCTTTGGAAAATTTTAAAACCGTGTGGTTGGAGTTCTTGCGATAACTTTTATCTTCAAACTGTTAAGGCACGTTTCGCTCTTCGCGATGCCATGAGGGAATTCGTACTGGGCGAAGTAGGATATCCATCAGCCGCATTAGTGTTCACTTCATCGATTAGACAAGAATCATCGAATTTTCGCGGTGACTTCAAAGCCAAGATTATTGAAATTCAGAATCTTCATGAAATATTAAAACCCACCCACAAGGCTTGCTGGTCCCTCGAAACATGGCGCATGTTTGCAAAGCATCACAGACTCATGCCAATGCAAAATATCGAAATGGCTGTCAATCCACAGCTGCAAGATGCAAACAAAATCGTTTCAACTTACTGCAAAGAATTTCAGCGAACGTATGGAGCACTTACAGATGGCTTTATTCTGGGGGAAGAATGGTATCGCATACTGAATGAGGTAAAACAACAAGTCATGGATAGAATACTGCTCTTACGGGGTCCATCTGGTTGTGGTAAGACTTTAACGGCATATGGAATTGCGCTTGATTTGATAGTTTGTAAGCATGTTCCAATCATAATTCGAGGAAAAGACTTCGATGGTTCTCTGCGCAAAATTCTTAATAGGGAGGCAGCATTACTACACGCACCCTCTGTGGAGGACTTGCTTAAGGCAACAGAAAGGTTGAATCAACAATTGGTATTTATATTTGACGGATATAACGAATGCCCAAAAAATCACCGATTAGATCTACTCAGAGCCTTAATGGCACTTTGTAAAAAGTATCATGCAGGTATTCTGATAACCTCACAGAGCCAGATCGATGAGAATCAGATTGCACACCTTCATGAAATAGTAATCTCTCCACCGAACATCGAACTGAAAATACAAATCGCTACGCAAGCATTGGAGGGGGACACACTCTTGGATTCGCAGATTGCAATTTTAGACTCTGTTGAAAGTGCTCTTGAGGCGCGGCTAGTGGGCGAGATCGGTGAAGACTTGCCATCAAATGCGAGTCATTATGCCGTTTTTGATGCCTATGCACGCAGAAAGCTTGATAAGGATGCGCCAGAGGGTATTCGAGCGCTGTCAATTATTGCAAAATTCTTACTAAAGGATATTTCATTTAGTTTGAGTATTAGAGATCTCGACCGTCTTGCTGAACGCGAAAATATATCCACTGATCTTTTGCGATGCCTAAAAAACGCAAAATTTCTCATAGCGAGTGGAGATCGTGTAAGCTTCAGTCACGAGCTATACCTTAATGCCTTTACCGCCGAAGCAATCATTCGCTATGCTCAAGGAGCTGAAGACATAATACTAGCGATACAATCTCCATTGCATACAGAACGCAAACACCTAATCGTCGGTGCTGTCGATGACTCTTCTTTGCTACATGTCCTATCGAATATCTCGGATGACCTCACCATTAAAGCTTGCATTTTAGGAAAATGTGGGCATGTTGCCAAAGAATGGGCTGAAGGAGTTTGCCGTCATGTTATTCAACGAATGCATAATGAGATCGAACAGATAAGATTCGAGATTTGCGACAAGAGTTGGCCTTATGCCCATGCCGTATCAGATAGCCTCAGTTCATGGAGCCCGCAAGATCAGGCAATTCTGGACACGCTATCATATCTGTTCATTGAAGATAACTTCTTTGAATCTCTCCTTGATCTTGTGAAAGCTATGGATGATCGCCTAATGGTCGAATATAAGCGATTGGAAACGGATGCATATACAAGCCGGATTGATTTGCGCAGTGGTCTGTTTGCAGACTGTTACTGCGGTTTTGGAGGGATTCGTCCAGCTATAAACACTATTTACAAGCAATTAGATAGTGAAATAATTCATAAATTATCAAAAGGCTTGGCTGAGCGCATTTACGAACGACTCGAAAATGGCGACCTATCTTTCGGTCAGCTTTATCTGCTTTTGCGTTTGTACAATGATATAGGATGCATCTGTGTAGGAAATAAACTCCCTTCAATTGCCCCATTTATTACAAAGATTTTGCGTCTCCATTGGCAAGAAGCCAGTTATCATCTTCGTCTTTGTCTTATGGAGACAGCCGAAAGTCTGTCGAACAATATAAGTGAAGAGGATCGGCGCAACCTAATTGATGCGATCTCTGAGATTCCATCGTCACAAAATATTTATATTTCCTCTGCGGTAGTTGATGCACTAAAGAGTCTTGGTGCATTGCAAAAATCGGAAGATGATCATTATAAGTGTACGATTAGCCATTCGAGATATTCTCGCAAATCCAATCGACAATAATTCCAAAGCCTTGGCGTTCTATGTCTGGTCAAGCCAGTTCGATCATCCGTATGATGGCGCCTACTATCAAGCTTGGTCGGAGTTAACACCAGATGAAAAGAAAAGGCTTCTTATTTTAGGGGGAGAACAAGTAGATCATGAGTCCTTTTTTGTTTCACCTCTGATATCCGAACTTGCATCGTTTGGTGATCCATCCGTTTTCCCTGTTCTTCGGCGTTGGACCACATTACCTGTAAATCAAAATTCGATGCCGCAACAGGCCTTCGCCAACTATATTATGGCCCACATCGCGCTAGCAAGGCTCGGTTGTGCTTTACAATTCCATGCAAATAATGAATCTGATGCAGCTCAAGCCACGCGCGCTGTCGGAGAAATTTATTACTGGCTTAATCGTATTGATTTGCAGATAGAACAACGAAAAAGAGAGTGCAAAGGACAAATTGAAATTCTCATGAGACATAAGTGCTGTGTAGCAGTAGGAGTTCTTAGTGAGGTTTGTACCGCTAGCTGCTGTTTTGTTGAACGAGTTAAATCTCTTCCTGGGGCTGACTGCGTGTCATCTTCAATTGGAACACAATTTCCCGATGAAGTGGCTGAAATTTGCCGGCAAGCCCTCCAACATCCTGAGCTTCAGAAAGGTTATTTTGATCCTTGTATTAGTGAACAAGTGATTGAATTTGCACTGATCTCAATAGGGGAGTGGGGCAATTCGATAGACAGGCAGCTACTCCAACAATGGTCTCCCCATCCCATATTTGGGACTCATGCTGTAAATGCTATTAAACAATTGGAGCAAAGAAATTTAAAAAGAGATAGAATCTGACTCCTTTGGATCATCTGAATCTAAGCACATTCCGAAGATGATCATCATTTGCTTCCGATACTGTTACGCAGGTTAAAGAGAGAGATTCCCCTAGGGTTTTTCGCACATTAGTAGACATAAGGCTATAAAGTAACAACTGCTGAAGATAGTCATAAATAGAATATAGTTCATCCAGCCAAATCTCATGATGAGGGTCATGAGAAGTTGATTTCATTAAGGCATTGATAAACGGTTGCTAGGGGGAAATAATCCTTCAGCTTCGTTTCGATATTTTCGCGAGTGCTGGCATTTCGATTGGAAACAAACAGTCCAATTTTTCCGCGAGCTTTGGTAAGAGAAAAAATCGACATAATGACCGAAATAATGGCATCATAATCATTCAATTGACATCCCCAAATAATTATATTTGTACAATCGGTAAGCCAGTGATGTGCGGAAGCAAAGGCTTCAAACCCTGGTCTTATTGTCCGATTTTTTGGTAGCAGACGAGTTAGATCCTGGTTAGGTAATACCATCGTTTCAGGTAACTCGCATATCCCATGCAATTCAATTGTATTTGACAATTGTCGTACAGCTCCATCCCAGTTTAACGTAAGAAACCCACAAGTATTAAGCGCTTTGGGATCTAAACCATGTGTGTTATTGCAATGAAAGCAGGTAAGGGATCGCAAGCGAATATCCGCGCCTTGAAAAGACTGTCCTAATAATTCACGAAATTTTTTGTGAACTTGTTGGATTTGTTCGTAATTGGAAGCGTGAGGTGGGTAGGCTTCGGTGAAGTAAGTCACTAATTTTTCTGTAGCAGCTAACCAATGCAAGAAATTTTCTTTTCTTGAAGGAATGCCTGCGCCTCTGCCTTCTGGGGAGCCTTTAATTTGGTCCACACATGTTTGGATGATCTCCCAGGTATTGATCTCCTCATTTGGATAGTCAGGATTGTGCCAATAAACTGAACCACTGCCACAAATCACTACGGTTTTGGGTTGAAATTCCATTAGCAAGGGGCAAAGGGGGAGGTGATGTTTTTTATTTTGTCGTATGAGTGAACGTTGCAAAGTCCAACCCGCTTCAAGAGCGCCCAGATTCTCCTTACTAAAAAGACACACCTCACAACATGATGGTAGACAGCACTCTTCTGGCTTAAGTCCACTTTTACAGGGGCAAGGTTGATTTCTATCCATTTTTTGCTCCATCTATCATTTCTCCGGGAGGTGGGAAAGCTCCGATAACTCAATGCAATCTTTCGTTTTTGGCGACATACTAAGTGACTCACTCCGTTGTCGTCTAGGAGAATCTATGGATCACATATGCTCGAAGTGCTCTTCTGCATACTCATGTCAGTAACAACCTGCTTTGTTTAAAGATATGTCGCATCTCGTAAAAAACATTAATCATTATTTAAAAATTAGTTTAAGTACGCAGAATTTATTTATGATGATGGTATTACTGAATCATGCTATATTTTCTGATAAATGAATCGATTGTTAATTAATCTACGTATGAATTGATGAATAACGAATTAGTTAAAGATAATAGACTTTTGCGTTTTGGTTTCAAGGATGAACGTGGTGGTGTGCACTTGGCAAGGACAATGATGCTTAACGAGCTTGAGCAACTCCTCGACTATGTGAGCGCTCCTTCAGCGTCACATAATGACTACATTCACGCCATTGAAGGCGATAACCGTTTGGGTAAACGTTCCGGCCAAACAAGAAAATTGACCGCCAAACATCTTGCCAACCTGTACGCGCTCGATTTCAAAGCTCCCCTTTTTAGTGCACTTCGATATTTCTGGGATCGGGAAATAGAGGGACGCCCTCTATTGGCGTTTCTTTGCGCTTACACTCGTGATCCAATACTAAGGTTGACCACTTCATTCGTTCTTACTATGTCTAAAGGTCAGTTGTACTCTCGTGTGGCATTGGAGGGCTGTATCGAAGCCGCACAATCCGGCCGATTCAGCAAGGCTACTCTACAATCAACAGCTCGGAATATAGCTTCAACCTGGACTCAGGCAGGCTATTTAAAAGGGCGAGTGTCTAAAACGCGCACAATAATGAACGCCACATCTGCTACAACAGCCTATGCCCTGTTCATCGGGTACCTCACAGGTGCGCGTGGTCTTGCCCTTTTTGAGACGGAATATGCGAAATTGCTCGACTGCTCGTTTGATGAATTAGTTGAATTTGCTGAGCGCGCTTCGCAGCGAGGATGGATCAACTTTAAACGTATTGGAAACGTAATGGAAGTCCTGTTTCCAAATCTACTCAACCAAGACGAAATGGGGTTTATGTTGTGAGTAAAGTTGATCGCTTGTGCGAATCTTACAGCAATTTTATTAAAGTCCCCTGGCGTAAGGATGCGGCACCGCCACAACGCGTAATCTTCTGTGTTTATGATGAAAGTGACGAGTTAAAATTGCGAGCGAAGTTCGACGAATTTGAAATTGCCACCCGCAATGTTGCGCACGACTGGCACGTTTTTGATTTAACCAATACGTTTGCGGAATGGCTCTCAACTCAGCGATATGCTGAGCGCTATTTTGAACAACCAACTCACCTCCCAACCCTATTACCAAAATATCTCGATTATATCAGCGAACAGTTCAGAACATTTCTCATTAATAAGGGCGCTAATGCAAACAGCGTGGTAGCCCTAAAAGGTGTTGGAACACTCTTTGGTTTACTCAAGGTTAAGGAGGTTGTGGATAGACTAGCCCCGATGGTTATTGGCCGGCTAGCCGTTTTTTTTCCAGGCACCTTTGAAAATAACAACTATCGACTTCTAGATGCCTATGATGGCTGGGATTATCATGCAGTACTCATCACTGCAGATAAAGAAGTCTAACTCTGGATTACATGATGATTAACCGAGACGTCTATTCAAAAGATCCTTCGACGAGAAAGCTAGTCAACACAGGAGTAGTTACTGTCAATGACGAGACTAGTGAAGATGCTTTAGCAGTGCTTCGATGGGAATTGGAGAACTTCGTATGCGAAGGACAGTATAGAAAGGGAATGCAGCATTTGCTCGAAGAGTACCTTAAGAATATCGATCAAGCGTATCAGCCGGCAGTTTGGATAAGTGGATTCTATGGTTCAGGAAAATCGCATTTAGTTAAAATGCTTCGCGCGCTTTGGGTGGATACTCGTTTCGAGGACGGTACCTCAGCCCGAATCCTCGCTAACCTACCGCAGTCCGTTGCAGACCTATTTAAGGAATTGGATACGCAAGCCAAACGATATGGCGGTTTACATGCAGCCTCAGGAACACTTGGAGCCGGTGCTGATGGTAGTGTGCGCCTTGCTCTCCTGCGCATTGTATTGAAGTCTGTTGGTCTACCTGAAAAATATTGGGTAGCCCGATTCATTATGTGGCTCTGCAACGAGGGCCTCTTTGATCAAATTACGAAAGATGTAGAGGCCATGGGTTACGATTGGCAGGAGGAATTAAGTAACTTCCATGTAGCCGAAGGATTGCGTAAGGCACTTGTGAAGGCTAAGCCTAATCTCTTTTCATCTGAGGCTGCTTGTGGTGAAGCTCTGAGCAATCAATTTCCGAAGGTCGATGATATCAGTAACGATGAAATGATCACCACCATAAAACAGTCTCTATCAAAAAATGGCAAATTTCCCCTTACATTAATCGTTTTAGATGAGGTACAGCAATACATTGGCGAAAACAGTCAACGATCTATCGATGTCCAGGAAGTAGTTGAGGCATGTTGCAAAAACATTGGTGGAAAACTTCTCTTCATTGGTACAGGTCAAACTGCTTTGACTGGAACTCCCAGCCTAAAAAAACTTGAAGGTCGTTTCACCATTCGCGTCGAGCTTTCCGACAGCGATGTAGGTGCAGTAATTCGCCAGGTTATTCTTGCTAAAAAGCCCGATGCAATTAAAGAGATTAACCGGGTTATAAAAATGAATCAGGGTGAAATTTCAGGCCACTTACAAGGTACGAAAATTTGCCATAGACAAGACGATAACGCATTTTTTTCGCAAGATTATCCAATCCTGCCTGTAAGGCGGCGCTTTTGGGAGACCACGTTACAAGTTCTTGACCGTACTGGAACAGAAAGCCAGCTTAGAAACCAACTTAGTATGGTCCATAAAGTTATCCAATCCAACCTGGATAAAGCTCTTGGACATGTAATTGCAGCAGACCATCTATTTTTTGAATGTGCCGATAAACTCCTTCAGTCTCGTATCCTTCCCCGCAACTTCCACGAAAAAACCATGATTTGGGTTGCAGGATCGGATGATGAAAAGCTTATGGGTAGGGCCTGTGGTCTCATATTTCTCATCAATAAACTTGCAGGAAGCAATACCGAGGTGGGTATTAAAGCCACAATTGAGACGTTAGCCGAACTGATGGTTGAAGACCTATCAGAGGGAAGCAGTGTGTTACGAACGAAATTACCTTCCCTTTTGAAAAATTGCGAACTGTTGATGCAAGTTGGCGATGAATACCGTATTCAAACTGAAGAAAGCATTGCGTGGAATGATGAGTTTCTTAGCCAACGACATCAACTAGCCAATGAACCGCACCGTATCGAGGCCGAACGTGATGGCCGTATTCGTACAAAAATCAATGAGCTACTGAAAAAAGCATCCCCTCCCCATGGTGCTGCCAAGGTCTCGCGAGATGCCCATATTGTTTTTGACTCACAACTCTCAGGTGACGCTGAGAAAAAGGTGACCATTTGGGTGCGGGATGGTTGGTCTATAGACGAAAACTCAGTGCAAGCGGATGCCCGGCAAGCTGGTAATGAATCACCAACTATATTTGTATTTATTCCTAAGCGATCTGCGGACTACCTCCGTCACCATTTTATCCAACACAAAGCAGCCATTGCCACCTTAGACAAACGTGGCACACCTAGTAATCCCGAAGGGATAGAAGCTCGTGCTGCTATGGAAACTACTAAAAAGTGTGCCGAGAACAAAATCAACGAACTACTAGATGAAGCATTCAACAACTCTCGGGTGTTTCAAGGTGGTGGTAGCGAGCTTTCCGGCGACGACCTACTTGAAACAGTGCGGCAGGCCATAAACTGTTCACTGCGGAGACTATATCCTCAGTTTTCCATCGCAGATCACTCAGCGTGGGATAAAGTCTACACCAAGGCTAAACAAGGATCCCCTGATGCGCTAAAGCTAATAGGTGATGATGGCGATCCTGGAAAAAATGCTGTGTGTAAAGGGATTTTGACTTACATCGCAGTCGCTAAAAAAGGCTGTGATATTCGCAACCAATTCGAAACACCCCCTTATGGGTGGTCAGGAGACGCTATTGATGGAGGTCTACAGGTTCTACTCGTGGCCGGATTGATCTGTGCCAAGGATGAAAGAGGGCGTAACATTGATCCGAAAAATCTTGAACGCAAGGCTATCGGTGGGACTACCTTTAAAGTTGAGTCGACCACTCTGTCCACCGAACAGCGTATCCACATTCGCAAGCTACTGCAGCGGATCGATATCAATGCTAAGCCGGGAGAAGAACTCGACAAGGTTGCCGAATTTCTTATGAAGGCCCGTATTTTAGCGGACAAAGCCGGTGGCGCAAGTCCAAGGCCAGAGCGGCCCGATACTGCCCTTCTTGATGAAATTCACGCAGAAGGAGGCAATGAACAGCTCCTAGTGATCTTTAACAAACGCGAAGAACTCAAAACTACTGTAGAGATCTGGAAGGACCGGGCACAAAAAATTGATGCTCGCATAAAGGTCTGGGAAAAACTACAGCTCCTTCTCGACAAGGTTAGTGGAATCGAGGTAGTTGAAGAAGCTAGACTTCAAGCCAAAGCTATAGATGAGCATCGCCTTCTTATGCTCGATCCTGATCCCACGGTGCCGCTTTTGAAATCAGTAGAAGATGCCTTGCGTAAAACACTCGACACTAAACAAAAAAAATACAAGACAGAGCTCTCTAAGGCTCTACATGAACTGGAAATGGACGAATCCTGGAAACAATTAGCCGAAGACGCCCGTACATTGATCCGAACCAAATGCGATATCATAGACTTACCAGAAATTCAGTTAGGTACCTATCAAGATTTGTTAGCCGCACTCATGCAACATCCTCTACCTGTATGGAAAGATCGAATAGATGCGCTGTCAGGGCGCTTTTTGCGGGCGCGCGCACTAGCTGCTCAGGCTCTGGAACCGAAAACTCTGACAGTGCCATTACCACGCCAGACCCTCAGATCCGCTGCGGACCTAGACGCCTGGATGAAAAAGGTGCAGGACAAGTTAACAACGGCGATAGCCAAGGGTCCGGTAATAGTTGGATAATGGATGGAAATAATGAGTTTTCAAACACTAGACAAAACGCTGAGAAACAAGCTAGAACGGACAATTCGAGATGCCCGAGATGTAGCTGAAATGGCAGCGCGCGCGGCAGTTGAGCAGCTTGGTGTGGGCGAGTCCAAGCCCTATGGGCATCTAAGTGACGTCGAAAAGCAGCTTCGCCTTAAGCTTCGCAGTCATGGCCGTCAGCTAGGTGACATTCGTTGCCCCTTGAAGGAAACACAAGAACTGAATCGTCTCGTCGAAGAGGTTGGCTACCAACACTGGCATCGCATGCTTTTTGCCAGATTCCTCGCAGAAAACAACCTGCTAATGTATCCGGATCCGGATAACCCTGTGGCAATCAGCCTTGAAGAATGCGGAGATCTAGCCTCTGAACAAAGCGCGAGGAATGGTTGGGAGCTAGCCGCACGCTTTGCTGCGCGAATGTTGCCACAAATTTTCAAGACAGATTCGCCGGTCCTTCAATTGACTTTGCCTCCAGAACATCAGCAAAAACTAGAATCTCTACTCGCCAACCTACCCTCTGAAGTGTTTCATGCATCGGATTCCTTGGGGTGGGTATATCAGTTCTGGCAGGCCAAGAAAAAGGAAGATGTGAACGCGTCAGAGGTAAAAATCGGTGCACAAGAACTACCAGCTGTAACACAGCTTTTCACTGAGCCATACATGGTGGCATTTCTACTCGACAATTCTCTTGGGGCATGGTGGGCAAGAAGGCGGCTATCTGAAGCTGAGCTATTAAATGCGAAAGATGAAGATGAGCTACGAAAAAAAGCAGCGCTTCCTAATGTACCGTTGGAATACCTTCGTTTTGGAAGGGACGAAAATGGCAGATGGTGTCCAGCGTCCGGATGCTTTGAAAAATGGCCAGAGACACTCGCCGATCTTAAAACGATCGATCCATGTTGTGGTTCAGGGCATTTTTTGGTTGCTGCTCTATTGATGCTTGTTCCTATACGAATGGAATTAGAGAAGCTTTCTGCACAGGAGGCGACAACGCAGGGAAATTGCATGAAGAAATGATTTGACTATTTTTCAAATTGTTGCGACTACTTCTCTTTTTCATCAGGGAGATGTATAATGTCACAACAACATGCAGTCAGAGAAACTTCTATCATGCTCGCGTTTTCAATCCTACCAGATCCTCGTAAGGCAAGAAACCAGGCCTACAGTGTCTCCGAGATCGTATCGATCGCCATCCTCGCTATACTTTGCGGGGCTGATGATTGGGTAGAGGTTAGCTTATGGTCTGAGTCTAATCTTGAATGGTTACACGAGCTTCAAATGTGTTCTGATGGTGTCCCTTCGCATGACACTTTCTCGCGCTTTTTCCGCTTTGTCAACCCACAGGCGTTTGAGCGGTGTTTTATTAACTGGACTCAGCATATTGCCAAAACGATAGGTGGCATCATCGCTTTGGACGGCAAAACCTTATGCAACTCTTCCGATACGACAAATGATGTAAGAGCCATTCATATCGTGAGTGCATTTTCAGCGGAAAATCAACTTGTTCTAGGGCAGCTTGCAACAGAGCTAAAATCCAATGAAATCACTGCTTTTCCCTTGCTTCTTGCCATGCTCGATATTAGGGGTGCTACAATTACAGTGGATGCCGGAGGATGTCATAGGCCACTTGTTAAGCAGATCGTGGAGCAAGGAGGAGACTACGTGATAGGTCTAAAAGGGAATCAAGGACATCTACATGCTGAGGCTCAAAACTTTTTTGAGCAAGTGGTTGAAGGTCTACCGGAAGCCAGTGGTTGTGACTTTTTTGTGAGCGAAGAAAAGTCGCGAGGACGAGTTGAGAAACGAGAAGTTTGGGTATGTGAAGATCTTGAGTGGCTACCACAAAAAACAGAATGGACAGGTTTAAGGAGTCTTGCCGCAGTTAGGAGTACAAGAACAATTAAGGGTGTAACTTCAACAGAAACACGGTTTTACATATCCAGCCTCTCGTCCGATGCGAGGAAAATGGCCCATGCGATACGCTCTCATTGGACAATTGAGAACCAGTTGCACTGGCAGCTAGATGTATCCTATGCAGAGGATGGATGCAAAGTAAGAAAAGATAATGGGGCGGAAAATTTTTCCGTGCTTCGACGGGCCACGCTAAATATTTTAAAGGCAGATAAAAAGACAAAGGCAGGGATTAAAAATCGCCGTTCGAAAGCAGGGTGGAACCGTGGCTACTTATTGGGGTTGCTTGGCGTAAACTAAATTCTTCATGCAATTTCCCTGGGCGACAACGCGAGTGCTTTCCGAAAATCTTCATGGTTTAGAAATTGACCAGCGATGCGTGGAATTAGCGGCATTTGCGCTGGCCCTCACGGCATGGAAATATCCGGATGCTGGCGGCTACCGCCCCTTACCGGAATTGAACGTCGCTTGTTGTGGGCTTTCTGTCAATGCAGCTAAGGATGAGTGGAAACAATTAGGACTAGGCAAAAAGAACCTTTCTCTTGCGCTTGAGTGGATGTATGAGATTTTCGCAAATGCTCCGGTTCTTGGCAGTCTCATCAATCCGGCTACGACAGAGGCAGCAAAAATTATTCGGTGGGAAGAACTATCGATTGCATTAACCCAGGCGCTTGATCAAGAACAACCGGATGAGCAGAAAGAAGCCTCCGTTGTAGCCCACGGCCTGGCCAAGGCTGCCACTTTGCTCGGGAGTAAGTATCATTGGGTGTTCACCAATGTTCCTTATCTTACGAGTGGTAAGCAGAGTGATATACTGCGAAAATTTTGTGAAAAACAGTATCCAGCAGCTAAAAGCGATTTGGCCACAGTGTTTCTTGATCGTTGTTTGGAGCTATGCCTTGACGGAGGTACATCTAGTGTTGTACTTCCACAAAATTGGCTATTCTTAACCAGCTATAAAAAATTTCGACAGAAGCTTTTGCTGAATGAAACCTGGCACCTGATTGCGAGATTGGGGCCAGGAGCTTTTGAAACCATCAGTGGTGAGGTGGTTAAGGTTATTCTTATCAATATAAGTCGAGGCAGTATGCACGCCCAAAGCGGCGGGCTATTCGGGGAAGCAACTACCACTAACATTATTCGCGGCCTAGATGTATCCGAACCTCGTGCTGTAACCGAAAAAGCTGCAGGCTTACTCACCTCAGAAATTAAAAGCGTCTCGCAGGCTAAACAATTGGAAAATCCAGATGCACGAATTGCACTGGAGGAGGCTGAGAATTTTGAGTTATTGAGTAGTTACTCTGATAGTTACTGCGGATTGGGTAGTGGTGATTATCCTCGGTTTGGTCGTTTCTTTTGGGAAACGATCTTGCCGGATAAGAATTGGATATTTCAGCTAAGTACAATTCTAAAAACTTCAGATCATGGAGCGAGAGAACACATCCTTTATTGGCAAGAGGGTAAAGGAGATATCGTAAACAGCCCAGGCGCATATGTACGAGGTATTCAGATATGGGGAAAAGCAGGAATTCACGTATCTCAGATGAGAAATCTTCCAGTTACCCTGTTTACTGGAGAGTGTTGGGATTCAAACAGTGCCCCTATTATTCCGAAAGACCCTTCCCACCTCCCCGCCATCTGGTGCTTTTGTTCTTCGCCGGAATACAGCAAAGCCGTCCGACGAATCGACCAAAAATTAAATGTGACTAATGCTACCTTGGTCAAGGTCCCATTTGATCTTAAACACTGGACGAAAGTTGCAAGTGATAAGTATCCGAAGGGCCTGCCAAAGCCCTATTCTGACGATCCAACGCAATGGATTTTCCACGGCCATCCTTGTGGGTCTGTGGCCTGGGATGAGAAGAAAAAAGAAACGGCCCATCGGCCTCTGCGCATAGAGGCTTCTGTTTTGCACATCGCTGTAGCCAGGCTGTTGGGCTATCGTTGGCCTGCAGAGGTGGATGCAAGCATAGAACTTGCCGATCAACAACGTGAATGGGTGGAGCGTTGTAGCACACTCCTGCCGTTCACTAACGAGTCTGGAATCGTATGCATACCCTCGGTCCATGGGGACGCATCAGCTGCTGATTCTCTACTTGATCTTTTGGTAGAGTCTTATGGCGATAACTGGTCAAACGACATTTTAGCCAAGTTGCTTAAAGAAGCCAACCATGCCGACAAAACACTAGAATCCTGGCTGAGGGATAGATTTTTTGTTCAGCACTGTCAGTTGTTTCATCAGAGCCCTTTTATTTGGCACATCTGGGATGGGTTACACGATGGTTTTGCCGCTCTAGTCAACTACCATACGCTTGACCGAAAAACACTCAAAGCACTGATCTGCACTTATTTGGGCGATTGGATTAAGCGACAGAAGGATAACATAGGCAACGTTGAAGGAGCAGAAGAACGCTTTGTAGCCGCTGACCAGCTTAGGAAACGACTTGAACAAATTTTGGAAGGCGAGAACCCCTATGACATTTTCGTTCGGTGGAAATCTATCGAAAAACAACCAATTGGTTGGAATCCAGATATCAACGATGGTGTGCGTTTGAACATTCGCCCCTTCATGTTGGTAGACGACATCAAAATCAAAGGTGCGGGTGTTTTACGTGACAAGCCCAATATCAAGTGGAACAAAGACCGGGGCAAGGATCTAAGCTCCAATCCCTGGTATTCAGTTTTTATGGGAAACCGTATCAACGACCATCATCTTACCCTGGATCAAAAACATGCAGCCCGTGAGCAAATACCAAGGACGGGCAAATGAAGATTGTAGATCGCCTTATCGAGTCGATTCGTGATGCGGCCCGTTATAACTCGGACGTTCAAGTTGCACCTGTTTGTATATTATGGCCCGATAGCGACCAGCAATGGGAATCAGTTATCCCTCATTTGAAAGCTCAAATGCCCGAACTTTTAGTTCTTGGGGATTATACCCCCGAAAAACGCACCGGCCCAGCTATTTGGCTTCGTTGTGTTCTTGCAGGTAAGTACAAAAGTCTCGAAAACTCATCAGACCTAACGCCTGTTCTCTACTTGCCTGGTGTAAGTAGACAAATGCTGAGAGCTGTGGAAACATGTCCTGAAGGACTAAAACCATTGGCTGAATTGCAATACCGAGGAGCCTTCTGGTCCCAAATAAATGCCAAGGACTGGACCATCTTGGCTTTTCTTAGCTCAGGTCAGAAGGGCTTGGCATTTGATGTTGCCCTAGATAAAGACTGCAAGATAGCGATGCAGTCGGCCCTCTACCTTTTGTTGGATGAAGAGATCGACCTACTGCGAGATAGGCGTCTCGATAAGGACTATTTCAATAATCTGTTAACCGGTGGCGATCCAATACGCGATCTTCTTCAATGGCTCAATCAGGAAGACCTATTCAAAAACAGCCGCGATGAGAATGCCTGGCGCGGCTTTCTGGCCATATGCAAATCTCGGTTTGGGTTTGATCCAACCAAAGATGGGCCTCTCAAAGGAGCCGCACACTTGGCTAAGCGTGATGGAGCATGGCAAGCAGTGTGGCAACGTTTCAGCGAGTCTGTAAAGCGATATCCACATATCCCAGAACTAATTCGAAACGCACGAATGTCATCTAACGACCTCTTCGCTAACGCAGATACTCACGGTGGCTGGCCACAGTGGAATGATGAGCAAGAACGCTCATTAAGGAAGGAGTTTATCAGAACAAACGATGAAACTCCACCTGTTGTGCGCCAAAGAATTAAGAGCCTTGAAGAACAACATCGCGAACGACGAGCCCTTGTTTGGGCGGAACTGGGAGAGGCGCCTCTTGCGCAAGCTCTTGAACATATTCAACAGTTGTCGGAAAGAACCAAACAAAGCCTAGCAAGTGGCACGATAGATCATCTTGCATCTGCTTACCAGAGCACTGGTTGGCTGGTTGATGACGCCGTGTTGAGAGCTTTGGCTTGTGTCAGTAGTGCCGAAGATCTGAAGGCTGTTGGTTCTGTAGTTCACGCCATGTATTTGCCTTGGCTTGAAGACTCAGCGCATCACTTTCAAAAAGAGGTTGAGGCAAAAGGTTATCCTGGGGGCCCTTCGAAAAATTGGAAGAAGATCGAACCCCAGCAAGGCTTATGCTATTTTTTCGTTGATGGACTACGTCTCGATCTGGCTAAGCGCTTGATTGAACAACTTAAAGCTCGGGGAAACGAGGTAGAACATAAGCCAAAATGGGCTGCTATTCCCTCTGTGACCGCAACTGGTAAACCGGCTATCAGCCCTGTACGTCACCTCATCATTGGACAGGACATCAATGCCAATTTTGAGCCATGTGTGGAATCTACCGGAAACCCCCTCACAGGTTACTACTTCAAGAAACTTTTGAAGGACAATAACTGGCAGGCCTTTGACTGCATCACTGATGGAGAACCAAATGGTTCAGGTTGGTGTGAATTTGGAGATATCGATAAAGAAGGACACGACCAGGGTTGGAAACTAGCATTGCATGTTGATGCACTGCTGTCAAAGGTCGCTGATCGAATCGATCTATTGTTTGAACAGGGATGGAAGACAATCCGCATTGTAAGTGACCATGGATGGCTTTTACTTCCGGGCGGCCTACCGCAAGCCAAACTACCACGCTCTCTATCAGAAAACACCTGGGGAAGGTGTGCCGCACTTAAGCCTGACGCGAGATCAGACGAGCAGTGCTTTCCTTGGTCCTGGAATTCAAGCTTGAATTTTGCCCTTCCAAATGGAGTGAGATGCTATAAAACAGGTCGTGAATATGCTCATGGTGGGTTAAGCTTACAAGAATGTTTGACTTTAGAGTTGATCGTTACTCCAGGAAAACAAAAAGAAAGAATACATATCGAAATCACAGATGTAGTGTGGCATGGGTTGCGCTGTAAAGTGGCCATCGACGGAGAGTCTTCTGGCCTTTGTCTGGACCTGCGAACTTATGCAGGCGATGTTAAAACCAGTATCGTCATGAGTGTAAAGCCATTTAAAAATGATGGAACATGTTCAGTAGTAGTTCAAGATGAGGGCTTAGAAAATCACAAGGCCTTCATCATCATAACTGACAGGCAAAATCGCGTTGTTTCGCAAAAGGAAACCATCGTGGGAAGTGAGAACGACTAATGGATCTAGATCACATAGACAAACTTCTGGCATCCACACTTAATGGCTATCTGGTGCGCAAGGATTTGGTAAGAACATTCTCTCGTCAGTTTCCCGTGCCGACCTATGTGGTTGAATTCCTTCTCGGCAGATACTGTGCCAGTACTGATCAGGAAGAAATTGAAGAGGGATTGGAAATCGTGCAACGACAGCTCAAATCGCGAACTGTTAAAGCGGGCGAGGAAGAACTGTTTAAGGCTCATGCGCGTGAAAAAGGAGAAGTTAAGGTTATCGACCTTATTAGTGCTCGACTTGATACAAAAACCGATTCCTACTTGGTTACGCTTCCCAGCCTGCAACTTAAAGATGCACGCATCAGCTCTCAGTTAATTAAGGAGCACGAAAGAATGCTCACGGGTGGTTTTTATGCTGAGATTACACTATCTTATGATTCTGGAATTGCCCAGGAAAAAAACGGCCGACCGTTTGGAGTAGACGCCCTTCGTGAAATTCAATTATCAAAACGCGATGTATTAGATCAACTTGCCGAAGCTCGAAAGCACTTCTCTACTTCAGAGTGGAAGACCCTCCTGTTTCGTAGCATAGGCCTTGAGCCATCTGTATTGTCGGAACGTGCCAAAGATGCCTTTTTGCTTCGAATGGTGCCCTTTGTTGAGCGAAATTACAATCTTGTGGAACTAGGACCCCGTGGAACGGGCAAGAGTCATCTTTTCCAACAAGTATCACCATATGCCCATCTTATTTCTGGAGGCAAGGCCACCGTAGCACGCATGTTTGTCAACAATACCAGTGGACAACGTGGTCTAGTGTGCCAATACGACGTTGTGTGTTTTGACGAAGTCTCCGGTGTTTCCTTCGACCAGAAAGATGGTGTTAATATCATGAAAGGATACATGGAATCGGGAGAGTTCAGTCGAGGTAAAGAGAGTATTCGTGCAGATGGAAGCCTGGTTTTAGTAGGCAATTTTGACGTGGATATAGAGCATCAGCAACGTATCGGCCATCTTTTTGGTCCATTGCCCCCCGAAATGCGTGATGACACGGCGTTCATGGACCGCATTCACGCCTATCTTCCTGGTTGGGATGTTCCCAAGATAAATAAAGAAATGCTGACTAATCACTTCGGTCTTGTAAGCGATTTCTTGTCGGAGTGCTGGAGTCGCCTACGCAGCCAGAGTCGCCTCGCTATACTTCAGAACCGTGTATACTTTGGTGGCGCATTGAGTGGACGAGACACCAATGCCGTTAACAAAACCGTCAGTGGTTTATTAAAGCTACTCTATCCTGGCAGTGATGATATGGTTCCGGATGAAGACCTCGAGTGGGCCGTGCGATTGGCACTAGAAGCACGTCGTCGTGTCAAGGAACAGCAGAAACGCATAGGTGCAGCGGAGTTCCGAAATACTCATTTTAGCTATAGTTTAGGTGACAATGGTGTTGAAAAATTTGTAGGAACACCTGAACTTCAGAGCGACGGAGGAATCGGTGCTGATCCACTCGAACCGGGTCAAATTTGGACCATAAGTCCAGGTGATAGTGACGAGCATCCGGGTCTATACCGGATTGAGGTAAATGAAGGCCCTGGGAATGGTGTAAAAATACTAAACAAGCCGGTACCGCCCGCATTCAAAGAATCAGTAGGTTATGCCCAACAAAACCTTTACGCACGTTCGATGCAGTTGGTTGGCGATAAGGACCCGCGGCAACACGAATTCACTATACAGCTTCGCGCTTTCGATGCGGCGAAGGCGGGATCGAGGTTAGGGGTGGCTGCAATTCTAAGTATGAGTACGGCACTATTGAAAAAAAGTGTCCGCGGCGGGTTAATTGTCGTCGGCGAGATTAATCTTGGAGGATCTATTGAGCCCGTGCATAACGCTGTGACAATAGCGGAAATCGCTGTAGAAAAAGGAGCTACTACACTTCTAATGCCTGTTACGTGTCGTCGTCAGCTCCTAGATCTATCGGACGATATGGCCACAAAGGTAGATATTCAGTTCTATTCGGATGCCCGCGATGCATTACTTAAAGGAATACAAGATTAGCGTACGGGATTTTTGCCTCATTCACTTGCTGCTAACCCATTCAAAAATATGCTCAAGTTCTTTCCAAAAATA
Source organism: uncultured Chlamydiae bacterium (assembly GCA_963713615.1). GTDB lineage: Bacteria > Chlamydiota > Chlamydiia > Chlamydiales > JAJFMA01 > CAMFKD01. Next base: position 2,992,831 of record CAVQMM010000001.1, on the reverse strand, counting down.
GTCAAAGGGCTTCAACTCAGGGAGCTGATGACGTAGCATATTGTCCCATTCCGATGAAAGAGTTGCCTTTTGAGGATGCCTCTCTATGTATTCTAGGGTTGGCACTGGAATTTTTTTGAACTCACATTTGGCTGAAAGGGACTCTAAAAATTTACCCTTATCCGAAAGGCCGTGGCGCCCTTCATAAAGATGAATAACATCATAAAGATCCCTGGGACGGGCACGTTCGGCAAGCGCTCGAAGCTTTTCAGCAAAAATTTCTTCGTAGCAGTAACTTAAAGCATGTGGCGCATTACTAGGCCTATCGGAGTAGTTGTGAAAAATGATGCGCCTTTCCGGTGGCAACACCACTTTTTCATGAGCCGTCAAATCAAGCTTTATACGTGGAAAATTTGTTTTTTGCTTGAGTGGACCAAAGTAGGTTAACTTACCTTCAATAGAGAAAGCGCTATGAGAATTTTTGTAGAGGTCTATAGAAATATGCTTGTCAGGCAGTTCTATACCGGATTGTTCATATACCCACTCACTAGCCTCTTTGAGAATTTTCTTCATTAGCGCTTCTTCGATATGGTCTTGAGCCAAAATTGTAAAATCTAAGTCTTCAGAAAATCTGTAGTTGTCAAAGAAACATTTTTTAAGACAGGTTCCTCCTTTAAAAATCCATTTTTCTTGGCATTCGGGATGTACTTGTATGGCCATCAGCACCCATCCGAGCACATAATCCTTCTCAACCGTTGTAGGCTGCAGACCAAGCAATTTAGCCGTTTTCAGTATTTCGTATTTATCTATCATGAATTTTCACGCTTTTTTAAAAATACTCTCAAAGTCATTCGGAAGCCAAAGCCCCCATTTTTTAATGAGTCGTTTGCCCTTTGAAGAAGGGTCGATTTGTGAATTGCCTTGGCTTATATTCTGCCGGCATTGCTTTATTAAAGCAATGTCTTCAAATTTGAGAATGGAAAGCAAAAAACCCAATCTTTTGAAGATCGTTTTGTTATTCATTTTGAAAGCATATTCCAACAACAACGAAGAATTAAAATGTTCCGAATAAAGATACTTCTTAAGCATATCAACAACGGAGCGAATCCCTCCTGCAAGAGCTGGGTCATCGAGAATATCAATGATCGTCCTATGAGGATCAGAAATTTGTACTTTAAATGATTCTTTCCAAATGGTCTTAAGCCCAAAAAATTTAGCAGAATCGGTCTTCTTGATTAGGAAATGTAGATTTCCGACGATCTGTTCTTTTCCATTTATTCGCTTTGTAGTTAAGACTAATGTTCTATCAAAAATTTGTTCCGTGAAATCCCAATGCTGACAAGCTGACCATCCACCTAAATAACAAGGTGAGTACAACTGAGTCGCAATTACCCAAGGATCTATTAAAATATCTTCTGGTGATTCTGAAGCTAATTCAACAGCCAAGTATATTCCTGAACGGATCCGCTGCAACCATCCATGCTTGGACCACAGTGCTAGCAAATTCCTAGCTTTGGCCCCTGATATTTCAAGACAATCAGCAACATCTGCAGCTTTAATACAGCCTTTGTAGCGCCTAACCACATCGGAAAGCCTTTTACGGGAAAGCTTTCCTATTCCACCCAGATCATGCTCATCCATAGTACAACATATACACGATATGTATGTTTATAAGCATGTGATATGTGATTATATTGCACCTAACAAGTGCATTAAAATCACCAGACGCCGCTGTTTGACCATCAAATAGTGATCTCAGTATACCAAGGTCAAAAATATCGTATAGAACTATGGTTTAATCACTTAAGTCGCTCGATTCAGAACTTGTTTTAAAGAATGATGAACATAATGCCATAACATCATCCATGAGACAAAAGTCAAAAATCTGCCGTGCAAGTTCTAATAAATGGGCCTTGGATAGCTTTTAACTTTTGAAGAGAGAAAAATTTACTTGGTATCTATAAAATCTTATGTTTGGTGCAACTGCTAGCGATCTTCGAATTCTGAGATCGTCTTCCAAGCCAATAATTACTCCTCTAACCGTCTGTCCTTCCTCCGCAAGTTCTTCTAAAACATAACCCATATAACGCTGTATTTGACCTAACACCGCGTCACTTGCTCGTCCCTTCTTTAGCTCAACCACAAGCAGTTCTTTTTTGTCTTTGCTGATAGCCAGAATATCAATAAAGCCTGTATCTGTGCGAAATTGTTGTCCTTCTAGTTGCCCTTCCTCTTGATAAATATCGTAATCTTTTCCTAAGAGGGTCTGCTTCCAATTATGTATAAGAAAATCTTCCAGATGCTTTTCAAGGGCGAAAACGCTAGAATCCTCAATTTCTTCGTTTTTGCTTACGAGAGCAACCGAGGACTTGCCAGCTATAAGTCTTTCGATTTCTTCTGCATACTTGGTAACGTCGCTAATCGTCCCGACTGATCCAGTTGAATTTTTTAGCGAGGGGCTCATATTAGATCGCTCTATCCTCTCGGTCTGCCAACACACAGTTCGCCTATGAGGTAAAATTTCCAGGGGGTGATAGGAATACTCTTTAAGCACCTCACCTACAAGGTATTGGCCTGCACCATTTGGGCAGAGAACAACGTCGCCTTCTTTCATTTCCTTTGCTATAGTGTGAAGAACCCCGCAGGCCAATCCAGCAGCAATTTTACTTTTTCCAGGGCATTTTTCGAGATAGGCGGGGATTAGCACTTGGTTAAAGGACTTCCAATCGTCGGACAATTTGCCAAGATCTTGTTCAATACCAAAGCTGGCGCCAATAAACTTCCCATGAAGACTGTCCTCTACATGAATGTTTTTTCTTCCTAGTATGACACGATAGTATTTTTTCATTCGCGAATCTCTATGCTTGAAAAAGGCAGCAAGATAGCAAAAAGATTCGAAAATCTCAGAAATCGCAAACTTCTATCTATAAATGAAGGGCAATAGGTTGCTTCAAACATAGTCTTCTCCTTTCTCATAAGAATCTGACAATGAGTATGATTCAAATTTCACTTTCAGTCAATTATCAGTCTTTTATTTAAACATAGAGATATCCCAATGCGAGAGTAACCCTGATTAGAGACTTTACGATCCACACAGAGTGAATAAGCGGTCGATCTGTTCTTGATCCTTTCACCTTGAGCGATAATCTCCTACGATGGTGAACGTTAGATTATCGGATTTTAGTTTCGCTGTCCCTTTGTGCTCTGGCAAGCCTTATAAATTCGAAATAGTTTCTAAACCGTGCTAACTCCAATGGCCTCATCTTTTTAATTGAAACATTTTGAAAATTCCACAATATCATTGAATATTGGCTAACTCCGTTGACGCCTAATTGAGAATCCTTTAGGGACAGAAATGCGTTCGATTTTCTTCTCCATTTCTTCAATCACTAAACTCTTGATTTCGGAGGTCTTGAATTTTATTGAAATATCGATTTAACTATCGACACTGTAAATAAGAACGATAAAGAAAACATTCAATTGCGTGCATTTATACTTGTATTAATCATTCATCCAAAGGGTCTATGTCGAACAGAATTGAACAGTAGTGTAAATTATTTCCTACATAAAACCTCTCACTATTCCGTAACGATCCGACTGGAACCAGTTCCTTCAAATTTTGCATCCAATATGACATGAATTATAAAATACTTGAACCACTAAGTGACCACATTTTTGGAGACAGACAATCCCAGTCTATGTTAGCATAACATGTTCTAGATATAGCCTTATTAACTTTGCATAAAATCGTTTGGAAGGCCCGATGAAAGCTAATTTTATTAGAGGCTTTGACCACTTAGCCTTCGAAAAGATTTATCAGCAAGACTAGTCCAGACAACGGAACAACGACTATAACCGTTTGCGTCTCGGCGCCTCGAGTTGACTTGCATCACCGGACTACATCCAGTGGCGTGACGGCCATCTGACTAACTTCTTAAATCTCAGTATAAAAAGGATCAATGTGAAAAAAATATTAATCTCGATATTTACAATTTTGACTTCTATAATGGCAAGCTGTTTGCAAGCTGATCACGGATGGGATGAAGAAGCAACTACGATGGATGACTGTTTATTCAACATTCAAAGCACATTCTCGGAACATGCTTTGATGATAACCGAAAGGAATTCATCAGAGGATATACCGGCACTTGTGAACTCCGTTTGCTATACTTCTTATCAAGCCCACAAGCATGAATTTTCACAGGACATACGCGCTGCTCAAGGGAGACCCAATAGAGGTGAACCTCTTTCTGTAAGCGCCAATAAATATACCAGAAAATTTACAGACACAATAATCGATGATTTAGCGATAGTTGCTCGACAGCTCCAAGGAAATGATAGAGAGCAGTTTTGGGAACTTGCAGCTATTAAGGTAACAAAATCAATGATCAGCTTTTGTGTGAGTCACAAAGGGTTTGATTACGGAATTGAAAAGCAAGTTCATAACCAAATTAAACTAAAAAAAATACTTGGGTAGAACATTTAGTTTTAGTCAATTGATATAAGATAGAACTTGAGATCTTAACAAAATATCAGTAAATTGAAAAAAAATTGTCTAAATCAGCTACAGATATCAAAAATCAAGGACTACACCAATTAAACTTTAAGTCTTTTTCCTACGCTTCTTGCTATTGCAGTGAAGGAGCGCTATGTAAACGGTTTTTGGGATCTAAAACTCTGTTGGCAGCACAGGGAAATTGCATGAAGAAATGATTTGACTATTTTTCAAATTGTTGCGACTACTTCTCTTTTTCATCAGGGAGATGTATAATGTCACAACAACATGCAGTCAGAGAAACTTCTATCATGCTCGCGTTTTCAATCCTACCAGATCCTCGTAAGGCAAGAAACCAGGCCTACAGTGTCTCCGAGATCGTATCGATCGCCATCCTCGCTATACTTTGCGGGGCTGATGATTGGGTAGAGGTTAGCTTATGGTCTGAGTCTAATCTTGAATGGTTACACGAGCTTCAAATGTGTTCTGATGGTGTCCCTTCGCATGACACTTTCTCGCGCTTTTTCCGCTTTGTCAACCCACAGGCGTTTGAGCGGTGTTTTATTAACTGGACTCAGCATATTGCCAAAACGATAGGTGGCATCATCGCTTTGGACGGCAAAACCTTATGCAACTCTTCCGATACGACAAATGATGTAAGAGCCATTCATATCGTGAGTGCATTTTCAGCGGAAAATCAACTTGTTCTAGGGCAGCTTGCAACAGAGCTAAAATCCAATGAAATCACTGCTTTTCCCTTGCTTCTTGCCATGCTCGATATTAGGGGTGCTACAATTACAGTGGATGCCGGAGGATGTCATAGGCCACTTGTTAAGCAGATCGTGGAGCAAGGAGGAGACTACGTGATAGGTCTAAAAGGGAATCAAGGACATCTACATGCTGAGGCTCAAAACTTTTTTGAGCAAGTGGTTGAAGGTCTACCGGAAGCCAGTGGTTGTGACTTTTTTGTGAGCGAAGAAAAGTCGCGAGGACGAGTTGAGAAACGAGAAGTTTGGGTATGTGAAGATCTTGAGTGGCTACCACAAAAAACAGAATGGACAGGTTTAAGGAGTCTTGCCGCAGTTAGGAGTACAAGAACAATTAAGGGTGTAACTTCAACAGAAACACGGTTTTACATATCCAGCCTCTCGTCCGATGCGAGGAAAATGGCCCATGCGATACGCTCTCATTGGACAATTGAGAACCAGTTGCACTGGCAGCTAGATGTATCCTATGCAGAGGATGGATGCAAAGTAAGAAAAGATAATGGGGCGGAAAATTTTTCCGTGCTTCGACGGGCCACGCTAAATATTTTAAAGGCAGATAAAAAGACAAAGGCAGGGATTAAAAATCGCCGTTCGAAAGCAGGGTGGAACCGTGGCTACTTATTGGGGTTGCTTGGCGTAAACTAAATTCTTCATGCAATTTCCCTGGTTGGCAGCAGCTTTTAAAAAAAGCGATTCGAAGCCCAGAGTCGTTACATTTAGTGATTTACCGATGCTTCATAGAACACCGGAATATACATAAGTTTGATTATCGGATGTTGATTTCTCTGCCCCCGATTGATTGCGAATCAGAATTCCATGCACAGTGAGTTGTGAATGTGGTACCTAGCAAATACCGTCTTCCAGGTACTTCTATGTCAATTTCTAGGTTCTGCGAGCACAGAGGTCTTTTGAGGGTCAATCGACAAAAAAGCCATCGTCACGATCGTACATGTCAACAACCACGAAAACGACCCATTTGGCGGTCGCCTAAACGACCCACTTGGCGGTCACTCAAAACGACCCACTTGGCGGGTCGCCTAAAACGACCCATCTGGCGGTCATCCAAAATGACCCACTTGGCGGTCGCTTGAAACGACCCATTTGGCGGTCACCCAAAAACGACCCACTTGGCGGTCGCTTAAAACGACCCATCTGGCGGTCGCTTAAAACGACCCACCTTCACCGCGCTCCATTATCTATTTCATAAGATTTTGGATCATTCTCCCTTGTTATTTGGTTCTCTGCTTACTGCGTTTCTTAAACTCATCTAGCCGGTAACTTCCCCCGTCAATCACTACCTCTATCGCCTTATGCACCAAGCGGTCCATGGCTGCTGTACCTATCAGAGGATTCGAAAATACGGTGGGCCATTCGCTCATATCTCGGTTACTTGTAATGATTAACGCCCTTTTCTCATACCTCTCATTAATCACTTCGTATAGGTCTTCTTGTTGACATTCAAGCATCGACTGTAGCCCAAAATCATCCATTATTAAAAGAGGGATCTTGATGGCTTGCTCCATTCGCCTTTTGTGTGAGCCATCTCCTCTTCCGCTATGTATCCAGTCGAAAAGTTTATGTGTGCGATAGCACAAAACATCAATCCCTCGGCGACATGCCTCATGGCCCAAAGCCTCTGCTAAGTGGCTTTTACCTACTCCACTTTTGCCTACGAATAAAATATTTTGGCCCTCGTCTATATACTTGCAACAGGCAAGTTCTCGAATCGTCGACGGGCGGATTTTGCTGTTGAATCCAAAGTCGAAGGTTTCCAGCGTCTTGTTTGGATTCAGCATACTTTTAGCAAGTCGTCGGGTTAGCTGTGCATGATTTCGTTGCTCCACTTCATCTGTTAACAGGGTGTCTAGAAATGCTGAATAGCTCCAGTGTTCCTCGCGGGCTGCCTTTAACCTTTGATCATAGGTCATTAGCATTCCTTTCATTCGTAGCTTTTCCATCTTTTTACTTAGTAGAACTGTATCGTCCATAGAATCTCTCTTTTTGTTTTGGGTTTTTCAAATTGCATCTGCTTGTACAAGCAGATGCAAAATAGTTTTTCTATTCGCTTGTCAGCGCGATGTCCTCGCTTTCACTTCGATATTCCTGCGGATCACGAGCAAATTTGAAGTTAGCGGTGGGGCTTTGGTTAATTGCATATGAGAAGGGTTCTTGATCCAAGCACTTCTCTAATATGTCCTTCACACTGCGGTATTGGATTGTTTTGTAGGTAAGAGCTCTTTCACAAGCCTTATCCAATCTGCTGGCCTCGTAATTCATCGCCAATCCCAGTAAGCAACGAACTGGCCTGAGCTTATCGATATGTGGATCTGAAAGCATTTTTTTGCAAAATCGATGCACATTCACTCCTAACTCTTGAGCTTGTAACAATAATCCCTCTCTGGTACAGCTTAAGACGACTTCTTTAAAAGGTGGAGCGTGATGGGGATTCCTTTGATATTGCCCCTTTATTGTAGCTTTAGGGTGACTAGCGACTTGTTGATACTCAAAAAATACATGCACAAACTGTGATGTCACGCGTACTTGAACCGTTTGTGCAATCAAATAGTATGGAACGGAGTAGTGTGCGCCTTCATACCTGATGCGCCAATCCCTTCCTACAATACACTGAAACCAAGTTGTTGGTTCCCATCGATGTTCAGGCAGATCCCGGAGAGCCCCCTTTTCCTCAGCAGCAAAAATTTCTGTAGGCGAACGTCCAACCCCATGTATTTTACGGACATCTGCAACTTCATGATCCCATCTGTTCAGCACTTCTTGAGCTTCATTTAAGGATAGATGGGGGTGTGTTTTTTGCTTTTCTCGGATTTCTGGCCAAAAGCTGCGTTTAATATAGTTCATGTCATTTTCTACACCACCCTTGTGCTGAGGAGTACGAGGTAGGCATGGAGAGATCATAAACCCATAGTATTCAGCTAATTCTTTGTAAGAGCGATTGAGCATATCGTTATCAATACAGCTTTTGATGACTCCGGCTTTGAGGTTATCCAAAACGACTCGACTTGGTACTCCTCCAAAATGTTCAAATGCGTGGATATGGCACATCAGAAACGTTGTCTCATCCTGTCTTCTGACAACTTTTCTGTATGCTTTGCGAGAATGCCTGAGGCGAGCAGAAAAGACCCAAGCCTTCTTAGGTTTCTCTAGTGACTCATCCCACAAATAGCCAAGGAAGGCAAAGTCGACCTCCATTGCATCACCTGCTGTTGTGGAACGTACCATCACGGGATCTGGAAGTCTTGGACACGTCTTTCTGATGTACCTGCGCAAAGCGCCTATTCCACAACAACAGAAATGCGTTTCCCTGAGCAATCTCTGGATCACCACTGCCGACATTCCTTCGTTATGCCATTGCTTGATAATGTCAATGTGAGCATCGAGGCGGTGGGGTGAGTGTTCAAATGATCCGAGATCTGACTGCGCGATCTCATGATTACTGGGCATTTCGATGTTTGGATTCAGCCAGTCGTTTTTCATGGCGGCTTCAAATAGTTCGCGAACGATGCTTCTATGAACCGCCAAGTCACGGCTTACCTTTCGAATAGAATCACCGTTTCTCAGTCGAATGAGGATATCTCTTTTTTCAATCATGGTTTTTTCCTTTCCTTGCACCATAGTTTTCCCTTGGTATCTCAAAGTTCCTCTCGTCTCACTAAAAGTGAGTGGGAGTATTGTAAGAGATGCAGGAGTTTGAGTTTGGTATTTTGGACATGGAGCGCGGTGAAGGGTGGGTCGTTTTAAGCGACCGCCAAGTGGGTCATTTTGGATGACCGCCAGATGGGTCGTTTTAGGCGACCCGCCAAGTGGGTCGTTTTGAGTGACCGCCAAGTGGGTCGTTTAGGCGACCGCCAAATGGGTCGTTTTCAGTGGTTGTTGACACGTACAAGCTAGAAGGGCTCAAAAGTCTGTCGTTTCCAGATGTATTCACAAGGTAACGGTTTTCTTTGGTTCGCTGCACAATCTCATCTCAGTTCGAAAAATCGGGCAACATTTTTTTCCTGACAGCCAATCGTCCTTTACCGATATATTATCAACTTTCTAAGACCGAAATTCTGTTCTATTGAGCCTCAACCCCCGAGATTAGAAGAAATTTCCAGATGGGCACAACGTGAATTTTGCCACCCTCGGCCTCTATTTGCCCTTCTTCATTTCGGGTGATGATGGTTCCTGTCTTCAATTTGAGTTCTACCATAGCTTCGTTAAGTGCGGTCACCTCGCGTGTCTTGGTGGATGGGTCCGCTAAGGATTCGCAAATTTGAAAAAGTTGCTTGGTGCGATTGGCCATTTGCACAATGAAGTCAACTTCTCGCCCATTTTTTGTTTTATAATAGCTAACTTTCAGATCGTCACGCCGAAACGTTATAAAAACCAGACTTTCCAATAGATGGCCTGAGTTTACAAGTATGCCTGAAGCGACCGAAGGAACCATCGCATGGTCAACACAGTAGATTTTTTTTGGATTATTGTGGATGCGGGATAGAGAGGCATCGAAAATATGCACAGTAAATAGAAAATAAGCGTCCTCAAACCATTCGATGTATTCTGACACAGTCGCTTTAGGAACCTTGTGCCCTAAAGACTTTAAGTAACCTGTCAGGCTGTTGACGGAATAGGGCGCACCGATATTATCAATCAATCTATAGGCTAAATCTGTTACTGCCGTGGGGTGGGTCACATTGTGCCTCTCTATCAGGTCTCGAAAGAGGACCGAGTTGAAGTATTCCTGGTGGGTTTTAATCCGCAGCGCAGTGTTGAAGCCTGCAACTTCTGGAAATCCACCCCTCTCCCAGTAATCGTCAAAAGCTTTTCTGATGACAAGCTGCCGTTTTGTTGACCAAGGACCAGTGCTATTAATATTCTTGTAGTCGAGGAACTCCCTGAATGAAAAAGGAAAAATCTCCCAGGATAGGGCGCGCCCACGCATTTGTGTAGCAATTTCTTTGGAAAGCATTTCTGCGGACGAACCGGTGATAAATACCTGACAATTTTCCGTTCGCATCAAACGATCTATAAAAGGTTCCCAACCAGGAATAGTCTGAATCTCATCGAAGAAGCAGTACACCTTCTCAGTATTCTTTTTTTCTGGATAAAGTGAAAAGTAAGCTTCAACGACAATGTCCAATCCAGTTTGTTTGAGTGTGTGCAACCGATCATCAAAGAAATTTAAGTAGAGGATATTTTGACGGGATACTCCTTGGTCTAATAGCCCCTGCATCACTTGAAACATATAGGTTGACTTACCGCTGCGTCGGACACCGATGCAAATCGTGGCCTTACCGCGCACGGTTTCTATTTTTAATTGCCTCGGAAGCCCTGTTTCGAGTGGCAGTTCTTCGAAGTCCAAAATCAATTTTCTGAGCAATTCAAGCATAAATCAGCACCTCCATCTGGTAATAATTATTACCAGATTCAGGATAAAGTGGAAAGAATTATTACCGGTGTACACATTTCGATAGGAGACATTGTAAGAGAACATGTATGAACGGCGGACTGGTATCCATGGTGTGAAGCTACGCTTCTGCCCACACCAGGATATATATAACCTAAGTTATCGGATGTTAAGTTTGCTGTACCCTGCAATGGCAAACCTCGCAAAACCCCACAGGCCGTCAACCGAGCATTAAGCCCCGAGAAGCATGTTCAATGAAGCAAGGTTTGGGCGTAAGGTGGCGACCTTTTGTCGTGAAAATCAAATGACAATCAAATAAGAAAATGGGGTCATAAGAAGGATTTACCTAGAGCTCAGATTCATTCCGAGATCGATAGCATCTTCACCCATCAAATGACCATCAAATAGAAAAGTCGCTAGAATGCTCTGCCCAAAAGGGAACGTACTTCATGTATCTTTTACCCGCGTCGTCCACGGACATTTATGGCCTCAAGTATCTGTGAATCGGTGCTTTTCAGTCGGTTTCGAGAAGTCTTCATGTAAGAAATAATAGCCTGCTTTCCTGCCAAAAACAGGAGCTATCTGGCGGAAGTGAAGGACTTTTTGGGCGCTAAAAATTGGAATACTCTTTTGCTCTGGAAAACTATTTGTGCCACAGCTTATGGCATAAATCTATCGTGAGCTCCCAGTTCCGCCCCCCTACTTCACTCAGTGTCAACACTGGAGCAATTTTCTACAAAACCATGCTGACAGCTATGTAAGAGTTAATAGGGGTTCCCGATCCCCTTTATATTTGCATAAGCCAGCATTAAGTTTGAGGTTGAGTCCACAACCTGATGTTTTGTCTTTTCATGCGTATGTTCTGTATCTTGACAAGCCTCCCCCTCTAGTATGATCTGGTCAAGCCATTCCCTCACTAGTATATTGTTCTTCAAGGGGATTCCCTGACATTGTTCTAAAAAGGGCCCATCTCTAACGACCAATCCAGAAACGGTATCCAAAATTGACTCTGAGCATCATTCTTGATATGCTTCTTTAGACTTCCAATTTAGGAAAGTTCTCATGGAAAAAGGCAAAGATTATGAATGCTACTGCAGACCAGCTTCGTTCATGGATGGTGGGAAAGGAAAATGAACACCTTGAGTTCAAAGAGGCGAAGGCCAGTTTTGATGCCGACAAATTAACTAAATATTGCTGTGCAATGGCCAACGAAGGCGGAGGACACATGGTCCTAGGGGTGACTGATAAACCACCTCGGGTCATAGTCGGTAGTAAAGCCTTTCCGAATTTGGAGGACATTAAGTCAAAACTGATTCAAAGATTGCAAATTCGTATTGATGTCGAGGAGATGATTACCGAAAAAGGACGTGTCCTGGTCTTTAAAGTTCCTTCTAGACCTATCGGTGTTCCCCTTCAATATAACGGCATATATTGGATGCGAAGAGGGGAAGAGTTGGTGTCTATGACACCTGACATGCTGAAAAATATCTTTAATGAAGGAGAGCCCGACTTTACAGCCCAAATATGTCCAGAGGCTACCTTAAAGGACTTGAATCCCGAAGCAATCTCTCATTTCCGCGATCTGTGGTCTCGACATTCAGGAAACGCCGGCATTAAGAAGATCTCTAACGAAAGGCTACTGCGCGATACTGAGCTCCTTATAAATAAAGGGCTCACCTATGCGGCGTTGATACTCTTTGGAACGCGAAAAGCCCTTGGGCAGTACCTAGCGCAAGCAGAAGTCATTTTTGAATATCGTTCTAGCCATGTCACCGGGCCGGCACAACAAAGAGTCGAATATCGAGAGGGTTTTTTCTCTTTCTACAATGATCTTTGGGAGAAGATTAACCTGAGGAATGACACTCAGCACTTCCGGGATGGGCTGTTCATTTGGAACGTTCCAACCTTCAACGAGAAAGTCATCCGAGAAGCCATTCTGAACGCCGTTAGTCACCGAGATTACAGAATGGCCGGTTCCATTTGGATAAAGCAGTTTCCGCGCACGATTGCCATCGTCAGCCCGGGAGGTTTTCCAACGGGAATTACCCCTGAGAATATACTTTGGAGGCAACAACCTCGTAACCGACGCATAGCGGAGGTTTTTGCCAAGTGTGGCCTTGTCGAACGAGCAGGACAAGGCGCGGATACGATGTTTGAAGAGAGCATCAAGCAGGGTAAACCTCTGCCAAATTTTGACAATACGGATGAGTATGAGGTTGCATTGCAGTTAGACGGTCAGATTCAAGATGAGAGCTTTCTGCGATTTTTAGAAAAGATTGGTCAGGAACGACTCGCATCGTTCAATACCGAGGATTTCTTAATTTTGGATCTGGTGCATAATGAGCGTTCCATCCCCTCAAACCCTCCTGAACTAAAGTCCCGTCTCAACCATTTAGTGGATTTGGGAATTATTGAACGCATAGGAAAAGGTCGTGGTGTAAGATATATGCTCTGTAAGCAGTACTATGCTCTTACAGGTAAAAGTGGAGCCTATACTAGAAAGCGAGGGCTGGACAAGGAAACCAATAAGGAACTACTTCTACGGCACATAAAATCAAGCGTTAAGACGGGATCTAAATTTAATGAGTTGCATCAAGTTTTGCCCGCTCTTTCCCGTGATCAAATAAAGCAACTATTAAGAGAACTAAAAATCCAGGAACTTATCCATCTTCAAGGAAAAACTAGTGCCAGTGCATGGTTCCCAGGTCCTGGCAAATAACACGGGCTTGACCTAAGTTTGACCCAATTTGCGGGGGCACATCCCTTCTTAGACCCTTTGAGGGAGATTATATTAACCCAAGTTTGACCCAAGTTTGACCCAAGTTTGGAGTAAAACTGGTGCAAGTTCGACCCAGCTCACTAGCCCTTTCGAGCCTCCTGAATGGTGAAACTGCATTCACTGTTCCTCTTTTTGATGAATTCAAGCTATTCTACCCCCAAAGTCATAGCCGATATTAAAATTTTGAATTTTCACGCTTTTGTCACAGTAATGCCCCGAAACGTTCTGTAATGGACAAAAAGCAGCAGCAATGCTAGCATCTCAACTCGCATAGAACAAGACCGTTAAGTATTGTTCTTTGCTGTCAGCATAGAGGGGTTGAGCATTCGTAATGCGAAGGTCATCAGTTCGATTCTGGGTTTAGGCAATCACCCTACAATATGTATAATGTCATAGGCTACGTTCCTTAATCCATTTTTGAAGATAGTGTGATAATGCTTGAAAACGCGAGGATAGCCCAGGTCATATGACTAACAAGCCTCTCGAAAACGATCCTGATAAGATCATCACTCTCCGTGAAGCTCTGTGCGGCGCCTCAGTACGTGGTCCCACCGGTGTGAGCGTCTTCTGGCCTCTACAGTTTTTGCGCAAAAAGGATCAGATGACTTCGGAGATTCTCCCAGGGCGATCGCATCTAAATTTTTGACTAGGTATTATATCTCCTCGCCATCACACTATAGAGGAGATAACAATGTCAGCAGCAGAGCGTCTTAAGATTGTTTTTCAGCAAATTGAAGATCCCAGAATTGATCGCACAAAAAAACATCCCTTAATGAGCATTATCTTCATCGCCATCTGTTCAGCTATGGCTGGTATTGATGAATGGGTGGGAATGCACGATTATTGTGAAGCTAATTTTGATCTTTTTGCAGCGGTTGTCCCTCTGCCTAATGGTGTACCATCCCATGATACATTTGGGCGTGTAATGTCTAGGCTCAATCCAAAGACCTTTCATCATTGCTTTGTAGAATTTACAAACACGTTGAAAAAGCCCTGCAAAGAGGTCATAGCGATTGATGGCAAAACAGCTCGCGCAAGCGCCAATCCTGAGAATGGTAAAGAAGCCTTACATGCAGTGTCTGCCTGGGCTACGCAAAACCGTTTAGTTTTAGGGCAAGTAGCTGTTGATAGCAAATCCAACGAGATCACAGCTCTGCCTGAGTGTACGGCGACAGTGATGATGGCACCTCGGCGACACGCAGTTGGCACCTTCCATCACCGCCCGGCGTCAGCGAGTTGGCACCTTCCATCACCGACTGACGACAACCTCCTGGCACCTCCTCCATCACCGACCCGCGACACGCGGTTGGCACCTCCCATCACCGCCCGACGACAGTCGGTTGGCACCTAAAAACAGGCCAGAATCAACGGCCCAATCCCTCAAATCTTTCAGTCCTTTCTTGGGAGCTTGCAAGAGAGCATTTAGAATGCTGACGTCCCCAAACTTAAGCGAGAGTTAGGATGTCAAATAGAATTACGAAAGAACAATTGAGGTTGTATATGCAAATTAGAAACGGTGGCAGCATGCAGGCCACTGCCGCTGCCAAAGCGGGTATTAGTACGCGAAGCGCTAAGCGCTTCGAGAAAGGCACTCATATCAAGGAGTATCGCTCCAAATCTGGATCTTCATCAGACCCCTTCGCGAAAGTCTGGAGGACCGAGTTCGTTCCCCTGTTGGAAAGAGATCCGTTCCTAACGCCCATTACCTTAATGCGGGATCTCCAGGAACGCTATCCACAGGAATATCCCGACAGCCTACTTAGAACCCTACAAAGAAGGGTTCGGCAATGGAAAGCACTCCATGGAAGGGAGAAGGAACGGATCTTTCGGCAAAACCACCCTCCCGGTTTTCAGGGCATTTCTGACTTTACCAACTGCGATGAACTGCATGTAACAATAGAGGGTACTTCGCTTCCTCATTTGCTGTATCATTTCAGGGTTCCATTCAGCGGCTGGGCATATGCCTTTGTCATTCTGGGAGGAGAGTCCCATGTAGCTCTCTCTGCAGGTTTTCAAAATGCGTTATGGGAGCTAGGTGGGGTACCTGAAACCCATCGTACCGATAGTCTTTCAGCGGCATATAAAAATCTAAATGAATCAGCAAGAGAGGACCTTACAAACGCGTACAATGAAATGTGCGCACACTATGATGTAAAGCCCACGCGAAACAATAAAGGAGTAAAGCATGAAAATGGCAGTATTGAAAGTTCGCACAGACATCTTAAAAATAAAATCGATCAAAAGCTGCGCCTGAGGGGTTCTAGAGACTTTTCCTCACTGCAAGAGTATCGAAACTTTGTCGATGAAATTGTTAAAAGTGACAATTCGCGACGTCAGGCTGAAGTAGCTGAAGAACGAAAGCACCTAAAGCCTCTCCCAAAACATAAGGTAGGCAGTCACGATATAGAAAACGTCGGTGTTCCTACCACGGGCATCATAACCGTACGACAGGCATATTATGCAGTGCCTTCGCGCTTGATAGGTCATACGTTAACGGTACACGTTCATGACGACCGATTAGAGTGTTTTCATGCAGCCTCTCATATCATTACTTTTCCGCGATTACGTTGGAGCAAGACGGGTCCTCGCCCAAGAAACATCGACTATCGCCATGTCATTCCTGAGCTTGTCCGCAAGCCTCAAGCGTTTCGACACTACATCTTTAGAGATGATTTATTTCCCAGCGATGAATTTCGCCAGGCTTGGGTGTTACTGGATGCGCGGCTTGATGAGCGTATGGCATGTAAGGAAATGGTGAGGATCTTAAAGCTGGCTGCAGACGGTCACCAGCAACAAATTGCAGCCGAGCTTCGAAAGGCACTAAACGAGCAACGCATACCAAGCTTTGAAGAGCTACAGCAACACTTTAAGGAAGCGAAGCACGTTGTCCCTCTGGTAGAGATTGAACAACACGATCTTGGCTCATACGACGAGCTGTTAAAGCACGCCACATTATAAATTTAGGAGAAGATTCATGGTTACAAAAGAAGAAGCAGTACTACCGATACTACTCAAGCAGCTTCGCCTGCCAACAATGGCCGCTTTGTGGGAAGAAATGAGTCATCAAGCGGACCTTGAAGGGTGGGGAAGCGCCAAATGCCTGAAAGTCTTGTGTGAACACGAATTAACAGGAAGAACGGATCGTCGTATGATCAGGCACCTGAAGGAATCCTGCCTGCCCCTAGGTAAAACACTTACAGACTTCGACTTCAAAGTGACATCGCTCAATAAGACGTTGATTTGTACATTAGCCTCAGGTGGGAACTGGCTACGCGAGGGCAGAAACATTCTGATTTTTGGCCCCTCAGGAGTTGGTAAAACACATCTGGCAGCTGCAATTGGAGCGGGACTCTTAGAGCACAAGTTCCGTGTTTTGTTCATGCGTACCACCGAGCTCATTCAAAGGCTTCAAGCCTCAAAACAGGCCCTGACGCTACCGACAACGCTAGCAAAGCTGGATAAATATGATTGTTTGATTTTAGACGATTTTGGCTATGCCAACAAGGATCTCATGGAAACAAATGTTCTCTTTGAGCTGATCTCAGAGCGATATGAGCGAAAGAGCCTGATCATAACATGTAATCAGCCATTCAGTGAATGGACCAACATATTTCAAGATAAAGCTATGGCGGTGGCCGCAATAGACAGGCTGGTACATGACGCTCAAATTATCCAGATCAACGGCGAAAGTTATCGCAGGAACAGCTTGTCAGCTAAAGCAAGAGCCAGTGTGACCGACCAGGATCGGGCGAAAACATTGAGTACTTGCATGAATCAAGAAATACAAGATTCGAGGTAAACATGAAACATCATTCAGAAATACTCCTCAGTAGGGCTTTGGTTGAGGATTTACGAAATGCGGTGGCTGAGCTTGAGCGTAGAGCCGATAGCTCAATAGAAAACGCCCTAAGTGGAGACAGGACTTATGTGGCCCCATCTTTAGAGGTGCGAGAAGGGATTTTTCAGCTATTGGCCCTAGTAGCTGGCTTGGAGGAAGATCTACGTAGACGTTTTAGAGAACTTGTTGCAGAATATCTGGAACAGATCTATGCCTTTCATGCAAAATTGGAGGAAGACTTGGAGGCTCTGGAGGGTAGCACTAGAAAGACTATCGGAGACGATCCAGTGATCTGAGAAGAAGTTAGAACAGATGGTCCATACTCGCCCTGCGGGTATGGACCGGGCTGGAAGGACTTCAGACGAGAAGGATCTGGGCCCGGGTGATTCTGGCCTGTTTTTAGGTGCCAACCGACTGTCGTCGGGCGGTGATGGGAGGTGCCAACCGCGTGTCGCGGGTCGGTGATGGAGGAGGTGCCAGGAGGTTGTCGTCAGTCGGTGATGGAAGGTGCCAACTCGCTGACGCCGGGCGGTGATGGAAGGTGCCAACTGCGTGTCGCCGAGGTGCCATCATCGCTGTCGCCGTACAGCCTGAGCTTCTTGCTATGTTAGATTTGGAGGGTCAGATAGTCACCATGGATGCAATGGGGTGCCAAAGAAAGGCCTTGTTCACCTTTACGGTCAGAATTTCGGTCGGACGAAAAAGGTCGGATGTCGTGGTTTGTGACGAGGGCATAGCGCCAGCTATGTCCGAGGAGCAAAACGCGACAGACGATCCTTTTGCAGTCGACCGAAAACTGACCGCAAAGGTGAATAAGGCCCAAAGAAAGATTGCGGCCCAAATCATTGAACAGAAAGGAGACTATATTTTAGGACTGAAAGGCAACCAAGGCACGCTTCACACAGACATCAAGCTACTATTCGAGGGTTGGAAGAAGACTGCTTGGAATGGATTTAATGGAACCAAGCATGAGGAATATGACAAGGGTCATGGTCGAATTGAATGTCGAAAATGTTGGGCTAGCTCTGATCTAAATGAGCTTAGCAGCATAGGCAAATGGCCTGGCTTGAAATCTGCTATCTTGATTGAATCCGAGAGAACCATCAAAGGCAAAACCACGGTTGAGCAACGCTTCTACATTTCATCTCGCGAAGCAAATGCAGGACAGCTCTCCCAAGCAATCCGAGCGTACTGGGAAATAGCAAATAAGCTCCATTGGGTTCTTGATCTCACGTTCAATGAAGATGCTTCAAGGATATATAAGGACAATGGTCCCGAGATAATGACACAAGCACGAAAACTTGGATTAAACCTTATCAACCAGGCGCGAGGAAAGCTTAGTGTGCGAAGAATGCAGAACAAGATGAAAATGTCGGCTGAGTTCCTGTTTCGACTCGTTAGTCAAGGAAATTAAGATGCGATCGCCCTGGGGAATGAGGTAAATTATGTTGTGTAGAAACGAAACTTTTGTGAGAATTTATCTGTATGAGAGGAAACGAACGTCACATAACTGACTACGCAACATATGAGTTGAAGGCCTGTGAGTTCGAAGCAAACGACATTGGACAGATAAATTTTTATTTGTCGGCAGTGGATGAGCATCTGAAGCAACCTGAAGATAGGCCGTCCATCGGAATGATTTTCTGCAAAACAAAAGACAATTTTACCGTTGAATATGCTCTTAGAGACTTTAAGAAGCCTATCAGCGTTTCTGGTTATCAAGTGAATATTGTGGACACCCTTACAAAAGAATTGAAGGAGAGCTTGCCCACGGTTGAAGAAATCGAAGCTGAATTTGGAAAGGACGAGTCGGATAACAAAGAGTAGCTAGATATAGAAACAGTGGCTTCCCTGCCCTATCTGTACCATAATGTTAACTAGGATAGGGCTAGAGATCAAACCACTCCATCTACATTCCCTTTAATCATCACTCTAATCCAGTCTTTAAGAGGTCGTAACGCCCGATAAACGCGAGGATCAGTCTAACTTGTTGACTTTTCACTACTTTGCGTGACCTTTTGCCTGAAAGGAACGAGTCAACGTAGAAAAGCGCTCCAGACCTACCTTCCGGTCAAGTTCTGCCAGTATCTTCTTCAAGGCATATTTTCAGAGGTTATTTGGGAACCCCATATGCCCTTCCTTGTTGTTCATTTTTGATCGATCAACCGCAGGGCTTCTGCGGAGGTCAAAATTCAAAGCTTGAGCCCGAGTGTGGTAACCAGAGTCCTCTTATTAATCGAGTGTTAATTGTGATAAAGTAACTTCTAGAAAATTATTGTTTTCAGCATAGAGAAGAGAAATTTTATTTCTCAAGGTAGAATACTTTTTCTGAAGCAATTGCGTTTCTTTATGATTTAAATCAGCAGCAAATTGTACTGGCGAAATAATCGACGGTTCGCAATTGTAAGAAGCGAAAGGTCGTAACTGGTGATTTAAAAAGTCTTCCTCCTCTTCAATAGACGAAAAGTCCTTAGATGGTAAAGGTTTTTCTTCTGGTAAAATAGACAAAGTTTTTCCAGTAATAAATTTCCTTAAACTCATTCTTCGAGCGTATAGTTTGGCATTATTTTCACCATACCCTAGCAATATACCCAATAACATTTCATTATCTTTTAGCAGACTCATAAACGCATTCTCTTTTTTCATCTTCTCTAACAATTCGGATGCTGCTACATTGTACCCTAAAACATCTCTGAAAGCCTGAATATTTTTGTTCACTGTCTCCATAAAGGCTTTTTTGTTGATAAAGAAAATAAAAACCATTGTACTATCACGGCGATTATAGGCCGGCTCTTCAATAAATAAATAATGAGAAATAGAAAATCTTTCTTGATTTCGTTTCCAGACGGCCCACTTTTGCCAAAAAATTTCACCCGATGATATACCGGATAATTTATCTTCATCAGGAGTAATAATATAATCTCCAGATAATGATACAGGTTTGTCTCCAAATAATGTATAACTAAATTGATCATCATCCATCAATACATGGAAAAGGTCATTCAAGTCTTGTTTATCACACTCAGATAACTGGCTCAGAATATTTTTTATATCCTGAGCACGCACGACATTCGGTAGCAATAAAACTAAAATAAAAATGAATTTAAACATTATTTACCATTATTTTTCCCTTCGTAGTTTGAAGCATGTGGTGCAATAATTGCCTCCATCATTAGGCTCTCCACACCAAGCACAAGTCCAAGGGCCATCCTTTGCTTTAGCCATTAATATCTCTTCTGCAAGTACAAAAACACCTCCGTCATCGGAAAATAAATGTTTGATAGGTAAAAGCTCTCCAGAAATATTTAGTAAGATTTCTTTAGGAGAAACGTATATTGTCTCGGGTTCTATATAGAATTTGTTATCCATCATCTCTAAAAAATTAACCTGATATTGTTCGGAATTAGAACAGGGATCTGCATATGCGTTACAACAGAGGGAAAGAAGAAAAAGTTTGAATACGATTGCTATATTGCGATACCTTTTCATGAATGTTCTCCTGATGGATAAATAAGTGATTTATAAACTGTTCGTCCAAATTCAGTCATTGCAGTGGCCGAATTAAGCCTACCGACGCTCTAGAGGGATAGGTCTGACCGAAATTCCGATCAATGTCAAGTTGCAGGTTATAAAATTCTCATCTTAGAGGTCAATCAAATATTGGATTGGGGGTGCAATCCAAACTTGTACGCAGAGCAATTCTTGTGTAAGATCGTTTACACAATGTTGCGGCTGACCCAGCATGAAACCCTATCCAAATCAATAATATGCGAATTTAGATGAAGACTATTCCACCATCACACGACCTTTCTGAGGATGAACGTTATATTTTACATGTGCTTAGAGAAAATCCAAGTCTGTTACAGCCGCTCCTGGAGATGGTTGATGTCGTTGGTAAGAATTTTGAAGAGCTTAAGACGGGCGATGAAGCAGAAGAAGCTACCATAGCTGCTATTCGTAAGTCTGGGCAGGCCATTCTTCAAAATTGGGCGGATCATCGTGTTAAGCAGGTAGAATCTCAATACGAGCCTGAGAAGGGCATCCGTCCCCACGGAAAAAAAAAGTCGAATGGCAGACAACACTAGGACGCATCACTGTTGTTCAAAGGTGTTTTCTGCAAAGAAGCATCGTGGTCGACCTTCACATCGTTTAAGGCCTTTTGAGGACTTTTCAGGGATAAAACACCGAGATTGGTCAAAGCGGTGTCAACGCTTGATAACTGATCTAGGATCCGAGGACTCTTTTTCGAGGGCCGCGAAACAGATGAAGGAGCACCATGGATTGGAAATCGGTCCCACTACGATATCAAATATCACGCTTAAACATGCCAAGAGGGCGCAGCTGATGATGAAAAAGCCTCCTATCGGGAAAAAGGCAGACAATCCAACAACCCCACTTGTGGTTGAAATGGATGGTGGAATGGTGCCCCTAGTTGAAACAGCTGGTTCTGGAGATAGACGGAAAAACAGAAGAGTATCCTGGGCAGAGCTTAGAGTGGGGGTTATTCAGCGCTTAGGGGAAGCAGACTGGAAATACACGTGTTCCTTTAATAGCCCTGATGATTTGGGAAATAGAATGCTAACATTATTAGAACGGCAATTTGGGTGGGAAGGACAGAGCCAATTACATGGTATAGGGGATGGAGCAAAATGGATAACTGAACAGATGGAAAGGTAGCAGGAAGCCGAGGGAACTACCTAATTGATCTGTATCATTTAAGGGCCTTGTTCACCTTTACGGTCAGAATTTCGGTCGGACGAAAAAGGTCGGATGTCGTGGTTTGTGACGAGGGCATAGCGCCAGCTATGTCCGAGGAGCAAAACGCGACAGACGATCCTTTTGCAGTCGACCGAAAACTGACCGCAAAGGTGAACAAGGCCCATTTAAGTGAGTATCTAGCGGGAGCAGCAACGGCCTGGACTGAGGATATTAAAAAGGAGACTCGAGCGCTAAAGACCCGCTTAAAAAAAGGACAGATAGTGAATGTGAAGCGAAAGCTTCGAAAGTACTCCAAAATTCACCCTGAGCATGAGGGCCTGCAAAAGTGTATACAATACATAACTAATAGACCTGGGCAGTTTAAGTATGATGAAGCGATTAGAAAAGGTTTGCCAATAGGTTCGGGGAAAATAGAAAGCACGCATCGCCATGTGATTCAGAAGCGGTTGAAAAAGCCCGGAGCATGGTGGAGACGGGATCATGCGGATCAAATGGCAAACCTTAGAACTCTTCGAGCTAACGATGAATGGGAAAGGCTTTGGCAAGATGAGGTAGTCTGTGAGCTCGATTGCCTAGCCGCCTAAGGTGAGTACAAATTTGAATTACACCCAGCAAACTGCCCAAACTTGCGAACAAAAGGCCATTGGCTTACAATGGTATCTTCGTTTTTGGGGCGTTAGCTCAGTTGGTAGAGCGCAACAATGGCATTGTTGAGGTCAGCGGTTCGATCCCGCTACGCTCCATTTTCCCATTTCACTTCACTTGTCTTTCTTCGGGTTCACCAAGATAAATAGTATGGCGCTTTGACGGATCGTATAACGCTACGAAACGTTCACCAAGAATCCTCAGCGTCTTGCTGTAGGTGGGTCCCGTAAACATGTGATCAATAGCAAAATAACCAAGCGGTGATAAGAAGGACACATTGGTATTGCCTCCCATGAAGGCTCCTACATAACCTGTAGGATCAAAACCCATCACTCCATCATAGCTACTAATGTAGTTGTGGACTTGTACGAAGCCTTCGTCGGGAAGCACCTTTGCAGACCCAAAGGTTGTCACGCGGATCATCTTTTGCTCTTCCGGTGTGAGCAATCGTCGAGCATTGGCAGTCTCAGCACCGCCCAGACTATGGGCATAATGGACGATAAGGCCACCATTGCCAACTCCCCCGACTTCGGCGATTAGCTCACGCCACCCCTCCGCTAGCCGTGTAGCTGACGGTGAAACATATCCAAAAACTCCAAAGATTGTCATGGCCCCTTGGATGATGTCTTTGGTCAATCCTCCTGTTGGACGGAAGAGATAGTGAACGTTGATGCCCCCATGCGTTCGGGAAATCAACTCCGCAGCTTCTAAAGCGCCTTCACGAACATTCAATACTCCGTTAATGTGTGAGATTCGAATTTTGTCACTAAATTCTCCGTTGCCATACACACCAAACTCAACACCCTCATTATGCAAACCTGCTGCCAGGTATAGTCCTGGGCCTATGAACTGATAGGTAAAGAAATGCACATCATCGATGATATCATTGACAAAGCCGATGTCACTCTTAAAGAGGTCCGTCAATGAGCTGGAAAAGGATGACAATTTGCGGAAATACTCTCGAACATACGTGGTGGCTGAATCCCATAAGGTGTCTACAGAGAATAGACCTTGTGGATCGATCAAACCTAATGGATCATTTCGTACAAAGGCATATCTATTGGGTCCATCAATGGTTCCCAAAGGGTCAAGGGTCATCCAACGCCCTATCGTGGGGTCGTAGAAACGCTGTCCAAAGAACACCAAGCCCAATTCAGAGTCCACACGTTTACTACTAAAGCGCCATGGACAAAGTGCTTCTGTAGGGCTCATAGAACTACCACAAGCACTCAAGACATGCTCTTCTCCAAAGGCTCCATAACGGTAGGTTTCGGCAATGCCGGAGCCATCAGCAGCTACCAAGCATCGAACACAACCGCGTGAATCGTGGATTGGGGCAAAGACGCTCCCCTTCAGCTCAATGGCTACCGCAGACCCAACGTCTGCTTTAATTCCGGCTCCAAGCACGCGTAGTTCAGTGATTTCACCCGAACCATCGACGACACCGATCTCACAATCATCGTCGTAGATATAGCATTGGGTTCCCTCAGACACCCAATGACCCGCCTGAGCTTGAAAAACAGTTTTTGACTGACGTCTATTGAAAGCATCATAGGTAAAGGTTACTTTGAGCTTTTCTGGTTGCAGAACCTCTATGAGACGGTTAAGGGCGTCATAGCGCAACTGTTGCGGACCGTCACTGGTCTGTCGAACAACGACATTGCCATTAGCATCACAATGATGTCCTTGCCATCCCACTCGATTACCCAAGCTGTCGTAGGCATGCTGAGCGCCACGCAACCCAGTTTCTGTCGTTAGCTGACCTAGCTGATCATAGCCATAGACGCTATCATATTTTCCGCCTGCATCCCATATCCTAGTCCCAACTACACGCCCTTTGTCTTCGTCAATGCGTTGGCTCCACCAGGGCGATGTAATCTTGTGGATGCTGCCATGACTACTCAACTCCGTTGTTAAAATGCCTGCAGCGCCAACCATTTTGGCTTCGATAGGTTGCCCCTTGGGACTAAATTTGGTGTATTCATGAGAATAGCGCCTGGTTCCATCCTCGGATATGCGATGGAGGGCCTTTAAGCCCGCAGAATCATATTCATACTCAATACCAGAGCCATCAGGCAAGATGAGGCGGTTTGGACGGCCCTGTGAATCAAAAACTTTACCGACTGAAACCAGGGATTCATCTTTTGTGATGCCACCGAACGCATGGTATTCCCTTTTAAGCACAGCATTGTTTACATGGTCCAAAACCTGAATAGGGTTGCCAGCTGTGTCATAGGCGTAGGAATAATCTACGGTACCATCTGAAGAGGAAAAATGTATCATGCGTCCAAGAGAGTCGTAGGCGATGGATAGCTCAACACCATCGGGCTTTTGGATGCGAATCAGCTGTCCGACAGCATCGTAAAGGTAATAAGTAGCCTCTGAACCATCCATTCGGCTGATCAGTTGTCCCATTGGCCCATACTGATATTTAGTCGTTATAGGATCGGTGATACCGTGGCGCTCTTCTATGATGTGTCCACATGAATCATACCCATATCGGCTAACGGTTAACCGCGCTCCGAAGGAATCGCATTTTTCTACCTCCACAATGCGACCAAGGGCATTGCGAGTAGTCATCGTTGTAATACCCCGCTCATCAGTCTCTTTCTGTCGCAATACGCGTTGTCCGAGGCTGTTGACATGACGGTAGTCTTCATCCATTTGAGAAGCTAGATAGGTATTCGGCTGCAAATATGTTGGAGAGAGTAACTGTCGCTCCAACTCATCAACCAGAGAGCAGCTAGTGATTTGTTCCTGCGCACCCCCATGCATATCAGCGATGTTGGCATCATTAAATGTTTGTTTAATTGCTGTCAGATTATCGTGAAGGTCATAGGTATATTGTGCTTGTGAACTGCCCTGCTCAAACAAAAATATGGCGGACACCACGCGACCGGCTGCATCATGCTGCCAACGCATCGTGCGGCCTACAGGATCGGTTGTCGACAGCAAATGGAAGGCGCTAAAGGTGGCCGAAGAGGTTAATTCATGCCCGTCCGGTGTCAATACTGTTTTTTCCCTTATTCGGGATCGGTAGTCTCGTTCATAGTAGGTGATCACACCATTACGGGCCGTGTACTCTTTCAAAGCCCCATCGAGACTATAAACAAACGACTCCTTGGATCCATCAGGATGGCGCACTTGTGCAATGGCCCCACGAGCGGTATAACTCATCTCTGTTGCATAACCTGCGGGATCTATAACCTTGATGACTCGACCCAAGACGTCATAACTACGCTCCACAATAGGGTGAGTGGCGTTACCCTCGCTGTCAGCTATTGCAGGATAGAGTGTTCGCGTTATCCTTCCCAGAAAATCGTACTCATATTTTGTCTCATTGCCGTAAATGTCAATCGCACCGATGCATCGGCCCATGTTGTCATGACGATAACTTTGGTGAAATGCTCGCTTCTGTCGATCCAGGACATCTTCCGACACTCGACATCCTGAAGGCGAAAAGACGAATGAATTTGTGATCCCCTTAGCACTATCGCGACGATGAGTAAGTCTCCCCAATGGATCGTACCGGTATTGCATAATGACGTCGCTAGCCTTGGAGGCACTAACAACGCGACCCATGATGTCATAGGCATAACTTGCAGTATGCTGACGGACACCTTCACCATCCAGTTGATGGCGCTCCATCAAGTATCCCTGCTCATTGTAGGTATGCAGAAGGGTCTCTTTGATGAATTCCCCGCCAGTAGTCGGATCAAAAACCTTCTCATCGACCAACAGGGGCTTGCCGTTTGCATAGATAACATTCACGCTTCGTCGTTGGGTCACTCCCGTAAGGTCGCCTCTACTGATGCCGTTCCCGTCGTCAACTACAGTCTCGATCAGTCGACCGGCCGCATCGTACGTGAAAAGACAACGCCACTTGATGCCTGTGCTGTCGCCTACATGTTGGGATGCGACCAGGCTCGTATTAGCGAAATAGCTGTATAACGTCACGCTACCATTGTCTTCGCGTTTCTCAATCAAACGATTCAGATCATCATGAACGTAAAAACTTTGATATGCTTCGACCGCCATGTCCTTCGGCCGTCCCGACTCAACAGAGAATGCGGGGGACCCCCTACCCGATAGGTTGCCGTACAATGTTTCGGTCTCGAGGTTGCCATGGTTGTCATAGGAAAAAACCTGCGACCAAAGAGCTTGCTGGTTTTGATCCAAGGCAGCACAAGCCGTTAAATGGTCTGTGCCATCCCACCAATAAGCTAGCCTTCTGTAGGGTTTTCCATCCTGTAAGTCTTCTTTGGCGGAAAGGTGTCCTTCTCGATGATGGTAACGCGCGATATTTCCCATGGCATCAATAACATCTGTGCAGTCGTTGCTGTAGACATAACGAGCGAGCGTTAATGGGGTATCATCATAACCCAGGGGTGCCAACAACTGGCTAACTTTACCGTCATCTCCATACTCAACAATCACATAGTATCCGTCAGGCTGATCGACACGTACCAGTTGTTCATCAACGTTATAGGTATATCCAAAAGAATGGCCATCGGGATATTTTAGCCCGCGGACTGCCCCATTCGCAGTAAGGTCGTAGGTGAATGTACGCCCTTTGTTATCCGTAATGGTGAAGGTTGAAGCGTCTTCCTGGTATTGCCAAACAAGCTGGCTAAGGACTTCCCCGGTTGTGCTTGCATCCCGAACGACAGTTAACCGACCTTTAGGGTCGTATTCATAGCATTTGCGCGTGCCGCTGGGATTGTCTTCCCTGACCAAGCAATAGTCATGGAGATCAAGTATTTTTTGATACCGTGCGGTTCGGCCATCTGGCGCTGTCAAAATGTAGGTATCGGTATTTTCGTCATATAGACACTGGGCTTTTTTTGCTTCGGATAGCCCAATGATGCCCTTCAGTTTTAAAGGGTCCGGTGCCTCTGCAGGAAGAGATAGATGAACCTGACCTGTAATGACATCAATCATGCCATAAGTGATGGGATCAGGATCGACTAACGCTGCAGCAGCCGTAGAGAAATACGCCAACAACATCACTAGCCCAACAAAGAATAACCGCATGGCTCCCCCCCCCTCAATTACGAGTCAATTATATGCCTTTCGGTCTGGGCCACAATAGTTTACACCAAACGACCTTTGTCCCGCAAGGCCTTCTATGTGGCGCAGTCATTCCATGCATAGTGTTACACACATCTTTTTCTTGACTCACAATCGTATCTTGGCGCGCAGCGCTTTGGAGTGCGTGTCGCTCGCGACCGCTTTGGATTTGGGCGAGCCTATTGAATCGCGCACCGTTCTACGGAGGCTGCACCCCCCCTCAGTTACCCCTAGAGAGAAGGGTTACGTTTCTTGCAATACCAACTTCGCCCAAATCCAAAGCGGTCGCGAGCGACGCGCACTCCAAAGCGCTGCGCGCCTATTTACGAAGTTGGTTGCTTAAGTTGATGCCTATGGCTTTGGAGTGCGGTCGCAAGCGACCGCACTCTAAAGCGTTGTGCGCCGAGTAAGGTCCTTTCCTTGCCTTGTTCGCCCCAGCTAGGGTATTCTTTAAACCAAGCAATAAGGACTCCATTTGATGAACATTGTCATTGTTGGTGCCGGAGCTGTTGGCATGTATTTAGCGACCACGCTGTCAACGGAAGGCCATAATGTTATCCTAATCGACAAAAATGCTAAGCGGTTGGATCAAGCCAGCTGGCAAATTGATGTTGCCACTAGAAAAGGATCCGGAACAGACTGGGAGCTCCTCGATGAACTACTAGAGCTCAACCCAGATGTCTTTGTAGCCGTCACCAATGATGACGAAGCTAACCTCGTCGCCTCGTCGCTTGCCAAGAACCTCGGATACCCCAAGACGATGGCACGCATCCGCCATGCCGGCTATTTTAATCGCAACCGCATCGATGTTGCGAGAGTCTTCAATGTAGATTATTTGATCGGTCCTGAACTCGCTGTTGCTCATGATATCCTCAAATATATCTTGCTGCCCGGTTCTCTGGCCGTCGAACATTTTGCTCACGGTGCTGTTCAGCTGCGAACCATCGCCGTTCCATCCAAATGGCGCCAAGAAGACAAGAGCCTATCCCAATTATCGCTGCCTCCAGGGCTCATGGTTGGTCTTATTCGGCGGTATCACTCCATGGGGATTGGAAAAGGTAAACAGCCCTACCAGGTCATCTTCCCCCATGGTAACGACCATATCCTGCCAGGCGACGAAGTGACTTTTATCGGAGAAACCGAAGCCATCGCCAATGTTCCGAATTTCATCAAAGCCGCACAATCATCCATCAAGTCTGTGGTACTCACGGGTGGGTCGCTGACGGCTCTAAATCTAGCCCGGCTTCTTCAACCTCGTGGAATCCATGTGCGCATCATCGAGGAAGATCATGCCCGCTGTTGCCAACTTTCGGAGCTACTACCCGGGTGCATCGTCGTTAATCACGCCCCTAACGACCTCGAATTCCTCGCCTCCGAAAAGATAGGTAACACCGATATCCTTGTTGCCTGCACAGACAGCGATGAGATCAACATCCTCACGGCAGTTCTAGCACAGCAGCTCGGGTGTAGCAAAACAATTGTCCTCTTGACTAACACCTCCTATAATCCCATCCTGGCCAAAATGGGCATCGCTCATGTGGTCTCACCGCGAGCTAGCGCCGTAAATAAGATTCTGTCGCAAATGATGTCCGGCAGAGTGGCCTCGATGGTCTCCCTCTATGACGAC
This sequence comes from uncultured Chlamydiae bacterium, assembly GCA_963713615.1. Lineage (GTDB taxonomy): Bacteria > Chlamydiota > Chlamydiia > Chlamydiales > JAJFMA01 > CAMFKD01. Next base: position 2,963,505 of record CAVQMM010000001.1, on the reverse strand, counting down.
CAAGCGGAAATTGTTGAAGTAAAGGTTTCCCTGCATTCCAAAGCCGCCGGTATCCCCCTTTCGGAGCTTGGCCCTTTGCTTCCTAAAGACTTTCTCATTGCCATGATTCAAAATCGAGGGCGTATTATGATCGCCAATGGTTCCAGAATCATTTCGCCTGGTGACTCCATCATCGTTATTACCCATCCACGACATATGCACGAGATGGAGAAAATCTTCTAAGATGTTGTATCGGGACATTTGTCGACTTTTAGGCACCTTCCTCAGTGCATTTTCCCTGGTGTTACTCTGTCCTTTGGCTGTGGGCATCTACTACGAATTCTTTGTCCCTAGCGAGCTCCACCTTCAGCCACACGCCAACCTCGCATTTATAGCCACGATTATCCTCGGACTCATGTCTGGACACCTATTTAAATTATGCGGTAGAGGTTCTAGTGGGTCATTCTACCTACGTGAAGGACTGGCTTCTGTCGTCCTACTGTGGTTGCTCCTGCCAATCCTTGGGGGTCTGCCCTTCTATCTGAGTCAAACACTGGAAAACCCTGTTCAAGCTTATTTTGAGGGAATGTCGGCCCTAACGACTACTGGTTCATCCATTATGGAACCCAAGGCCTATGACCCTAAAACAGGTCAAGAGATCCCCAAAGTTCAGGTTATCCCAGGAGTCATTCCCACCACATACACGTACTATGGCACTATCACTCCGGTTCGAGATGCCGATACGGGTAAGATTCTCTATGAGGGAGTTGATGCCGTGAGCAAATCGCTGTTATGGTGGCGTTGCTTCATGCAGTGGATAGGCGGATTAGGGATCATCGTTCTATTCATAGCCGTCCTTCCAGCCATGGGCATGGGTGGAAAAATCCTGCTATTTGCTGAACTTCCAGGTCCAGTAAAAGGAGGTTTTACTCCACGTGTGGCAGAGACAGCCAAGCAGCTATGGAAGGTCTACCTGGCCTTAACGCTTGTTCTAGTCGTGGTACTCCGATTGGCCGATAGCGAAATGGCTTGGTACGATGCATTCACCATGTCTTTTTCAACTCTGTCAACAGGTGGGGCCGTTACGCACAGTGCCAATATAGACTACTTCAACAGTACCACTGTAGAGTGGATTATCGTTCTCTTCATGTTTCTGGGTAGCGTCAACTTCACCTTATACCATCATATCTTAAAAGGGCGCTTTTACCGCCTCTACGAGCCCGAATTTGTTTTCTATCTCTTCATCTTGGCTGCTGGAACAGCATTCGTCACCTATCAGCTAGTCGGAACTCCTAACACCTTGCTGACAGGTGAGGTAGCTGGAACATTTTCCGTCGAGCAGGCTATCCGCTACGCCATCTTTCAAATCGTCTCCGCAGAATCGTCGACAGGTTTTGCGACCTCAGACTATGACAAGTGGCCCTATGCTGCGCAAACGATGTTGCTCTTCGCAACCCTCATTGGAGGGATGTCCGGCTCAACTGCTGGCGGTATCAAGATTATCCGCGTCTATATGCTCCTCAAGATTATCCGTGCGCGTCTTGAATCCATGTTTCGCCCCGAGGGGGTTCGGACCCTACGCCTCGGGGACAAAGAAGTTGATGGAGGTGTTGCCTTCACCGTGTTATGTTATTTTGTCGTGATGGTCACTGGGCTATCGTTAGGAGGTTTTTTGCTTATTTGCAACGGTGTGGATCCCGATACTGCCATTACCTTTATGGCGTGTGCTGTCAATAACGCCGGATTTACCTTTCGCGCTGCAAACCCCACGGAGTCATGTGCCTTTCTATCCAATTTTGGTTGCATGGTTTCGGCAATTTGGATGCTTCTCGGACGTCTCGAATTTTTTGCCATCCTCGTCATGCTCATGCCTGCATTCTGGCGCAAAAATAGTTAAGGAAATCTCATGCCTTGGACGACGATCACTCTGAAACCTGGCTATACCATCGACGATGCCTGGGCTACTCTAGAAGCCAGTGGCATCACGCCTCTCTTCAGCAACGAAGATCCCGATGGGATGTGCGAAATCGTTCTATCCACGACAATCGATCCTGATGCGTTTTCGTTTTGCCTGCGCGTACAGTCCTATGTCGGTTCACAAGATATCGACTGGACAGCGCAATGGGAAGCTCATGGTCACAATTTTTTCGATGGTATGGTCCATATCGATATCGGCTCTACAAAGACATTGAAGCTGGTGCCTGGACCAGGCTTTGGCGATCTCTCGCATCCTACGACATGTTTGGTACTGGCCATGATGACTAACCATGTGAAAGACAAATTTGTTCTGGATATTGGCTGTGGCAGCGGCATCCTAACGCTAGCTACAGCGATGTTGGGGGCTAGACATGCCTATGGCGTAGACATCGACGATCAAGCCATTGCGCATGCATCCAAAAATGCCGCTTTAAACGGTTTGGAAGGCTCTGTTACTTTTTGTTTACCCCGAGAGCTGCCTTCAGAGGGAACTTGGGTGGTCGTCATCAATATGATCTGGAGCGAACAGCAGCAAGCGTGGCCACAGTGGCTGCCCATAGCGAGTAAAGCCCAGACAGTCATTGTATCAGGGATTTTGGACTCAGAACGCGACGCTTATCTGGAATATGTCCAAGAATGGGGGTGGCGTTTAGCTGAGGAAAAGCAGCAAGATCAGTGGCTCGCTTTCCGATTTCTGTGTGGAACAGCCATCCCATAAGACCCTCACAATCGTGTCTCGGCGCGCAGCGCTTTGGAGTGCGGTCGCTCGCGACCGCTTTGGATTTGGGCAAACTAGGCATTGCACGAAACGTGATTTCCCGCTCTGGGAATATCGTGAGAGTTTGAGGTCCGCAAAGAACGGCGCGCGATTCAATAAGCTCGCCCCAAATCCAAAGCGGTCGCGAGCGACCGCACTCCAAAGCGCTGCGCGCCGAGACACGATTGTGAGGGCTTTATTAATCATCTGACATCTCGAACGAATTCTTCAATCGTCTCGATTCGTGCAAATAGTCCATGGAATCTAACTTCTTCTAACCAGCGGCCTCTTTAGGCGAAGCGCTGCAGGGACAGCAACCACCACTATCACCTTTCTGACATGCTGTAGGCGACGGATCCCCTCTGCCAGATGCATAATCGGTAATATAGAAACCCGTTCCTTGAAATTGAAGACCTATGCCGCCGCCTGGGCCGCGCTGTAAAGCTTCTTGGCCGCATTCAGGACATGTTTTGAGGGCCGACTCAGTGATCTTCTGCATCACATCGAGAGCATGGCCGCATTTTTTACAGTGATAAGCATATGTAGGCATAGTTAATACTCATAAGCCTGTGGAGGACGAATCCTCCACAGGTTTGTCAGGGTTTACATCATGTCGTCCATGCCGCCCATGCCCATGCCGCCCATACCACCCATACCGCCCATGCCACCCATGCCACCCATTCCAGGCATAGCAGGCTGTTTGGACTTAGGTTTCGGCATATCGGTGATCATGCAAGCTGTGGTCAGCAATAATCCAGCAATCGAGGCTGCATTGTACAAGGCTGTCTTGGTAACCAATACAGGGTCGACAACACCAGCTTTAAGAAGGTCGCAGAACTCGTCTGTCAACCCATTATAGCCAGTAGCTCCGGTAGCTTCATAGATCTTTTCAGCAATCAGGTTGCCCTGCTTACCACAGTTGTTAGCGATAGCAGCAGCAGGCTCATAGCACACATGCTCGATGATTGCCTGGCCAATCGCCTCATCGCCTTCAAGCTTCAGACGCTTTCTAAGACCTTTCAAAGCACGCAGAAGGGCCACACCACCGCCAGGAACAATACCCTCAGCGACTGCAGCTCTAGTAGCATGCAGGGCGTCTTCAACACGAGCCTTCTTCTCTTTCATCTCAGTCTCTGTTGCCGCACCAACGTTGACAACCGCAACACCACCAACCAACTTGGCGAGACGCTCTTCGAGCTTCTCTTTTTCATATGTAGAGGTAGTTTCGGCAAGTTGTCCTTTGATTGCCGCTACACGCTGCTTTACAGCCGCTGGATCGCCACCGCCATCAATGATCGTGGTTGCTTCCTTAGTGACCTTAATGGTCTTAGCACTGCCCAAGACTTCAACACCCACGTCTTCGATCTTCATGCCAAGCTCTTCTGTCACCAGCGTACCGCCGGTCAAAACAGCAATATCTTGCAACATGGCCTTACGGCGATCGCCAAAACCAGGAGCCTTCACTGCGCATAGTGCCAGGCCACCCTTCAACTTATTGACTACCAAAGTAGCCAATGCATCGCCATCGATGTCCTCAGCAATGATCAAAAGCGGACGCGCACCTTTCTCCATGGTCTTTTCTAGAATAGGCACGATCTCTTTGGCATTGGAAAGTTTCTTGTCCACAATCAGAATAAGGACATTTTCCAGCTCTACAGACATGTGCTCTGGATTGGTTACAAAGTAGGGCGATACATAGCTCTTATCAAACTGCATGCCTTCTACAACTTCCAGCGTTGTCTCGATGCCTTTTGCTTCAGCTACGGAAACAATACCGTCTTTTCCAACCTTTTCCATCGCTTCGGCGATGATGCTACCAATCTCCGGATCGTTGTTCGCCGAAATGGTTGCGATCTGCTTGACATCATTGCTAGTGCTTACCGGAGAGGCTAGCTTGTCCAGCTCTTCAGCCAAAATTGCCACAGCCTTGTCAATACCATGTCGGAGAACCATCGGATTGGCTCCCGCCGCCACGTTCTTGGCGCCTTGGTTAAAAATCGCTTCTGCCAAAACAATCGCTGTCGTGGTGCCATCACCAGCAACATCGGATGTCTTCGAAGCCACTTCTTTAACAAGCTGTGCGCCCATGTTTTCGAATTTGTCTTTTAAAGCGACCTCTTTGGCCACCGTGACACCGTCTTTCGTAGAAAGAGGACTGCCAAAACCTTTATTGATAACAACGTTGCGTCCCTTAGGACCCAATGTCACTTTAACGGCCTTCGCCAGTATCTTTACGCCGCGTGCAATTGCCTTTAAGGCAGATTCGTGAAATTGTAGCTGCTTAGCCATAAAACTGTGCTCCTATACTCGGGTTGAGGCCGTTTCTTAATTGAGAACGCCTAAGACGTCGTCTTCAGCTATGACCAAATACTCGGAATTTTCATCGCCGGGATGCTTCACTTCGGTGCCTGAATAGGACGAGAATAGAACGCGCTCGCCAATTTTTAGTGTCACTGGGTCTAGCTTGCCGTTGTCGTCTACCTTGCCAGTACCAATAGCGATGACTTCACCCTCACGTGGCTTTTCTTGAGCTGTATCTGGGAGGTAGATGCCTCCTTTAGTGGTGACAGCCTTTGCTCGCTTAATCAAAACGCGCTTGCCTAGTGGTTTTACCTTCACCATGCTCACTTCTCCTGTTTGTCGTTTAACATCGACCTAGACGCCTAGACCTGATAGTCCGTCCAAGATCTTTACGCCAAGGCTCTTTTATAATTGATCGAAGTGGGAATCATAGGGTGTGCAGGCATTTGTGTCAAGAGGCCAAGCCGATCCTTTTAGCACCTCAGCATTTCAAGTGCCAATCACAGCTTCACCTAAAATGACAAGACCATATTAAGAACATATAAATTAGCATGACCTAATCATCACACATTTGATACAATATAGCGTTGATCTCGTTTTTATATGAAAATAATGAGGAGGGAAATTCATGAATGCACTACAAGGTTTAAAACAAGATTGGAATAATTTGAGGTTGTCATTCACAAGTCCAAGTAAGGCTGAGATCTCTGCAAGCATCGAAAAAATTCAGCGCCTGGATTTTTGGAAAAATTTAACAACAACCCTTAGTATTTCACTTATGCCAGCTTCTGTAACAGTACCTTTCTTGGCTCCTTATAGGAAAAGAGATGGAACCACGTTGTCTACCTTTCATAACTACGCTTCGGATCCTGATAAAGGTGTTGTTCTTTCAGCTATCGGAGTTCCCTTAGCTGGAGTCTGTGGGATCATCAACGGAGTTAATCTAGGCACGAGCAGCGTCACCACAGTAATTTACAGTATCGCAACAACAGCAGCAGCCTTAGCAGCATTAGCTGCATTAACCTTTGGAGAAATGGCTTTGATTATCGCGATGCCAACTCTGCTTCTAACATCGCGCATTTTGCAATATATGCGAAACATCGAGCTAGCGAAAATCACAGAACGCAATGGAGGACAGATTCCGAGGGCAATTATCCAAGCCTGTCCAGACTCCATCCAATGGCATTCCAGCCATCAGCCATGCGAGCGGCAGCGTCGCCAATATCCGTAAGTAACAAGGTTTCCTATGTGGCGATGCCATGGCCTGTTGCAATATCGACCCTTCGGGCCTGGAAAGGGAGAAAAGCCTGTCTTTCCAGACTGGATAGTGCCATACCACTTAAGCTCTCCAGAATCGCCTTCTCACAAAAAAAAGTGATTTTTTTCCAAAGAATCGATCCATGAGAGCCCAAATACTTCTGAAATTACCTCAATCAGTCCAATTCGTCCACCCGCTTTGAAGCCCATATTCGTTAAGATTCAGCAAATTAATATTGCCTAAATGCAAGCGCGCTATAATACTTCCACCATCTAGATCAATTGAGGAGAAGTCATTATGGATTCTATGAAGAGTTTTTGTAGCAAAGCCTACGATACAGTCATTCCTGATATGAATTCGATTAAAGGTTACTATAGGCAAGCTGGCAACAGTATCCTGCCTGAATTCGCGAAGCCCAAGCTGGGATTCTCGACAAAGGCAGAAATCGCTCAAAGCGGGGGAAAGATAGCACTCTTAGATTTTTGCCAGAAGGCCACCACGGTAGCCAGCATGGCAATAGCCCCCATAGCCATAGCAGGACCTCTTGTTAACCACCTTGGACCAATCAAGCTATCCGATTGGCTTCATGACCCCCGAGAATATTTTGGCGGAACGGTTGAAGGGTTCATTTATTCGGCAGCAATACTTATCCCTTCAACGATTCTTAGTGGATGCGGCATCGGAGCTCTCTTGGGACACGAAACTGTAAACAAGGTACTCTATGGCGCTGTGGTGATATTTACAGTAGTCATGGCTGTAGGCGTGTTTGCACCGCTAGTCAACCCTATAGCTGCTTTGGTAGTGACTGCAACGTTATTTGTTGCATCACGCATCCTTAAACATATGAAACAGAACGAAATGGAGTCCCTCGCAATGCGCAATGGAGGCCAAATTCCTAGAGCTCTCCAGCTAGCATTGCCCTGTGCAGAATCCTATGCTAGGTTATTGGTGGAAAAACAAGTTTAGTTTTTTACAAAATCCGCGTAGGGTTGCCCTACTCGGATTTTGTTATGCTTTCTCGATGTGATCATCCTAACTCTTGTAGAAAACACCATAGCAGTCTATGTTTAAACTATTATTTTTTCTTTAAGGATGTTGTCATGCCCCTGACCACTCTAGCTTCCGAATTCTTTAAAAAGATTGAACAACATCATTGGCATGAAGTTTCCGACTTTCTTGCCGCTGACTTCATGTACTATGGGCCAGAGCCCGAACCCATCAATCAGTCTGTCTGGCTCGATTTAATTGAGTCTCTCGTCATCGCCTTTCCGGATTGGTCCTTTCATCTGCTTGGTCTTACACCTCTCACGCACGATCAAGTCCAGGCCAAGGTGCATATTACGGGCACACACACGGTCACCCTCGACCTCACAATGCTGGGATTCAAACCCATCCCTCCTAGTGGTCTGCGCTTAGACATTCCTGACGAAGAAGTCACGCTGGCCTTTGATGGCGACAAAATCATCACGATGAAAGCTGGCAACAAGATCCATGATAGCCTGATGCAAATGTTCTCGCTCCTAGAAATGGACTAATGCGCGGGCAAAATAATTCCCCGACACTCTCCAAAGCCTATTCTAGGCAATCCCTGCCGCTCCGCATAGGCCCTTAAAATCACCTCATCTCCCGGAAGTAAAAACTTTCTCTGGGTACCGTCAGCAAGCGTTACAGGCTCTCCGTCAGGCAACATAAATTCAAGCAAACAACCACGAGATTCGCGAGTAAAACCCGAAATGGTCCCACTGCCTATAAGGTCGCCAGGACGCATATTACACCCTGTAGAAGTGTGATGCGCTAACATCTGAGCAAGCGTCCAGTACATAGAAGCAAAATTACCACGGCTTACCAGGCTCGGGGGCATTTTCTGTTCACGCATCGTTTGGGACGTAAGGGACACTTCTACAGTGATGTCAAATGCAAAATCTCGACTTGCTGTAAGGTATGGCAAAAGCTGCGGGTCCCCTTCCAATCGCTCAGGCGCAGCCACTCGATAAGGCTCCAACGCCTCAAAGGAAACGACCCAGGGACTAATCGACGTCGCAAAATTCTTCGCATTGAAAGGTCCCAACGGCACATATTCCCACTTCTGCACATCGCGCGCCGACCAATCATTAAGGATAACCATACCGAAGAAATGGTTGGGAGCCTCGTCCATGCTAATGGGAAATCCCAGCTCATTCCCCACTCCAATGAATGCGGCCATTTCCATTTCATAATCGAGACGCTGACATGGCCTATAAAAAGTATCTTGTCCTTCCTGAACCTGACCCCAGGGATGGTAGACAGAAGTCTCGCTGACCACAACAGAGCTAGCGCGTCCATGATAACCTAAAGGCATCTGCTTGAAATTAGCTGGTAAAGGTTCTCCGGGTCGAAATAACTTTCCCACATTGGTGGCGTGCTGCAAAGAGGTATAGAAATCCGTATAGTCGCCAATATCCGCCGGCAAGTGCATATTAACGGCATTCATTGGAATCAATACCGTGGATAAAAGAGCATCGTTCACGAGCTTCGCACAACCATCCTTACGCAAAAAAAACTGAATGACGACGCGAGCCTCATGCCACGCCCTCGGGCCTAAACCAAAGAAGTGATTCAAAGACGATTTCTTTAGTGCCTCCTGAGTGGCCAAGGGCAGGGACAATAAACCTGATTGAATACAGCTGTTGATGTCTAACACCTGATCACCAATCGCAACACCGATACGCCTATCATCCGGCGCTTCAAGGCGACTAAACACTCCATAGGGCAGGTTGTGAAGTGAAAAATCCGTTTTCGAATCATTTGCAGACTCTACCCAGCTCTCAAAAGATGCCGCAGGTATTGCTGAGCTAACCATCATCATGGCAAGACCCAAGCAGAAAATCAATGACAGCATCTGCATAACCACCCTCATTAGTGTTGAAAGCCAGAGGTTGTACCGCAAATGACAACATTCTCGCAAGAAGGCAAAATGCAATAATTTTCTTGACGCGACTCTTCGTTCGGGGCAATATCGCGCCTTAATACAACAATTACTTCGGAGAATATATATGAGAAAATTTCTGGCCCTGATTATGGCTGTAGCTACCACTACACCGCTATTGGGAAGCTATAGCGGAAACCCAGCCCTGCCATCATTAGCTCCTGAATCCCTTACTTACTGTGGTAATGAATGGGTCAAACTTCGCTTAGAGTTCCAACACGATAGCACTTATGATAGAAAGCTTCGCTCCACTGACGAAGGTTTTCGCATTGACCGGTTTACCATCCAAGCAGACCAAGGTGTTGCTACTTTAGCCATTTGTGACACGGCGGAAATTTATGCTTCTGTGGGTGGTGCGGTTTTTGATTTTTATGCACGCCCCGGGTCTCCTGCACAAATTCACCGCGAGTTTCAAACTTTCGATAGAGCAATCTGGAGCGTTGGTGGACGAGCCATCCTCTATGACTCCTATGATACAGTCATTGGCCTAACAGCCAACTATCAACATGCGCAACCTCTCATGGTTTGGGATGGTCTTCATGAAACCATGGACCCCACTCAGATGCAGGTGGAGTATAGTGAATGGCAAGTAGGGTTAGGCATAGCTCAACGCATAGGCCTTTTTACGCCTTATGCCACTGCGACATATTCCACGGTTCATGGAAGCGCTACCAACATTCAACAAAACATTTCGCCTACGGCCGTAAACGTCCCTTTTGATTCATTTAATCTCCGCAGCAGACACCATGCTGGAGCCGCTTTCGGGGTAACAATAGGCAATTATGAGTCGTTCTACATCAACTTCGAGGCGAGAGTTTTTAACGAAAGTGCATGTACAATCGCCGGTGGGTTGACATTCTAAAGTGAAAAATGGCACTCCTCCACCCTGCCTCCCCATCGAGGCAGGGCATTTTCTCTCTCTCCTATCTGCTATGTGTCTCAGTGTTCTCTGTGTAAAAACCCTAATTCCTAATCCTCCTCTTTCCCTCCTCACTCCTGCCTGCGTCGTCAAGTCCTACAAAACCGGATGAACCTGAAAATCGGGATGCATTCCCAAAAAAACAATTTCCAGCTAAGGTTAAGGATGTCATATCCATCAAACTAGAAGTCTCTCCCGCAGGGACTTCATGGGCTCCTAGGACTACCGATCTATATCTTCGAATGTTTTTCGGTTGTTTATGTTCTGTTTCAACAGAAGGAGCTATGTATGAAAATCCTAAGTACTCTCGTCGTTAGTGCATCTTTGTTCACCGGAGCGCTCGCCGCTCAAGGCTTTGACTTCGGCGCTGGTCCTTTTAGCCTACAATTTGGCTATGGGGATGGAAATGGGAATGGGGATGGAAATGGGGGCGGCTACATCATGCAGCAAGACACTAGGGCTGATAGACTTGATAACCCCATTTGTATGGCCATCTCCCATCAACAACGCTTAGCAATCACGGTTGTCAGCAAGGAGATTGTGAGCACCAAGGAAAAGAAAGTCGTCATTAAAAAGCTGATCATCGAACCGTATGCCTTTGGAACAACCCAAGATGGTAAGCCAGTCCTTAAAGGTAACGTCGTAGAAGACAAAACTGTAAAAGAAGTTTCCGTCACATACGGCGAAGACAAATTCAATAAACAAGACGAGTCGAAAGGAAACACGCCACAGAAGAAAGGCTTCTTTTCTGGCATGTTTAGTTCTAATTCAGGATCTAACATAGATATTAGTAAAATAGGTGAGCTTGAAATCGTAGAAAACTCTCACTTCGATGTGCCCAAGGACTTTAAAGGTTTCCAACCTGATGACAAAGTCCAAATTATTTGCGAACTACCTACCCCAAGTAAATAGACCCATTACACTCGAACGACTCTTCACAGGCAGGAGCCGTTCGAGTTCTATCTGAGGTAGGGCTAAGTCTTGGTTTGTAAACGAAATCTACGCTTTATGGCCTTTCTATAACCCAATAATTGTCATCACACCCCTCTGCAAGAATTGTTTGTGCAGCCAGATAGGTGCTAAACCATCCTTTTTTCTGACATAATCTGGCAGGAACATATTGCACGAGGTCCATGTAAATATGGTTTTCAAGGTAGATTTTGTCCCCATATTGAATTTCATAACCCACATAAGGGTGGTCAGTGCTTTTCACTGTCCACCATTGCGAACTTGCATGACAATTTTGGCTAAAAGAGCACTCATGCTTGTGCAGGTCCGCCTGTAACAGCATTGTTGCATCGTCCGTGTTCGATTTATCCTTTTCAATAAAAACGAAGGATCCATGAGTGATTTTCCCCGCTCCGCACGCAAACCGCAAAGTCGCCTTTTGGTCTGCACTACCTAAATGAGGGGTTGATGTTCCTTTGCTCTTAAGAACATAGACACCATTCCTATTTTTAAGGCACAAAGAGTCGCCCATTTGTACGACGTCTTTCGGATCCGCTCGTGAAAGGAGAATCTCATCAGGCACCAATACAGCATCTCCACGAGGCTTCGTAAGGGTTACCACCGTATCGAAGGTCGGCGCTTTTGCTGCTCTTTGTCCCATCTTCCACTGTTCCCGGTCCAAATGCCTCCACTGAAAAATCGTCGATATCAGTGACGTGTGGTCGAAGGGAATTGCAGGGTCATTTGAACGAACGATGGTCTTCTTTTCAATTTTTGGTGAAATAAAAATGGTCGGGACGCGTACCCCTAGGCGGTCAAATTGGAATTCATCTTGGAACTGGTGGTCTGGAGGCACCGCCGCAGGCGGAGGCACATGGTCGAATAATCCGCCATGCTCATCAAATGTGATCACTAAAAGCGTCTGATTCCACGCTTCTGGATTGGCAATCAAACTGGTATAGATGTTAGCGACAAAGTTTTCACCTGTACGTACATCTCCGGGAGGATGCAAATCGTTCCCCTGCGCACCTAGTGGCACATCTTTGACGTCCACAAAATCGCAATTTGAAAGATCCAAACAATCTGAAACTGTCCATTGTGGTTCTAGGAAACTTACTGCGGGCAGCTGTCCATTTCTAGCGAGCTCATGAAACGTATCTATTTTGAGGAAGTGGCTATCAATATTGGGAATACGTTTCAAACTACTAAACGTCTTGGGTCCACTTGCAGGACCTTTAATCACCCCTGGCAGCATATCCGACTGCCAGAAAATAGCCCAGGTAGTTTCCGGTGATTTTTCTACCAAACGATTCCACAGGGTATCTGAGTGGAAAATGCTTTGACCCAGAGCACCATTGACGGTTTGACCATCTGACGTACCGCAAATAGTAAAAGCGCGATTGGGGTTTGTTTGTGTAGGCACAGAAGAGAACCACAAATCACTGACAGCATAGTGCCTAGCCAATCTATAAAGGGTAGGTAGTTCCTTTTCCGTATAGGTCTCCATCACAGCGCAGATGGTTTTTTGCTTATTTAACCAAACGTCTTCCTTCCATTGAGTAGCATAGTCTTGCAAAAATCCTAACATCGTTGGGGTACTGCTATTATCAAATCCATAAATTTGATTAGTCACATGTGGAAATGCTTCATGAGGATCAAATTGAGGTGAATTAATAGCCTTTAGTCCAGCTACAGAAGGGAGGCCTTTAAGGGGTGGACAGGAGAATACGATTTCACCCGACGAATTTTTCAGCGTGTTGGTATACCGATTCAGACTATCCTCTGACAGCCCCAAGAACTGCGGATTGGCATTGTTAGGGATAAATTGAAGGGGCGTATCGTTTTCATATAGCCAGGCTAAGGCATTATCAAAGGACCGATTCTCAAGCATTAGAATCACCACATGCTTGATCTCTTGATCCATTAGCCGGTCATTCGAAAAAAGTTTGGAAAGGCTCAAAGCAATTGCAGCTAGTGTCAAAAAGCATTTTTTATTCATAAAGGCCTGCCATTTTTCGAAAGTTGAAAGCTCAATACAGAAATAATCAATAGCAATCTTCAGCTTTGATGGGCTTTCTTGACAACAAGAAATTAATTTAATGCAAATAGGGCTGACAATATGCTTAATGTGAAATGGGGTAGGAGTGGAGAGCATTTGAGCCGATCCTGATTCAACCTCTATTTCATTATTTTTTTAAAATAGCGTTAACACTATGATTTTGAAGATGATAGGGAGTGATCCTGCCTATCATGCCGCGAAGCGATCCTGCATATCCTGTTAAAGTCCATTTTAGACGTATCTACAACATTTTTTAGATTTTAACAAGCTAATATTTAGTAAGATAAGATCACTGTTTTCTCGTTAGATTGATGCGTATGCCTGTAACATGCTTGCGCGATTATCCTCCATATCGATAAATGAATAGATATAGACCACGCATATTCTAAATTAGAGGTTTTTATGAGCAACATCCCTGATGAAATGCGCGTATTGCAAATTGATGGTTATCATGAAGATCCCTTTGAAGCGATTCGAAGCCTACATGTGGTTAAGAAGTCGGTACCAAAGCCGCCTCATGGATATATCCTGGTTAAGGTCGAAGCAGCGCCCTGCAATCCATCCGATCTCTTGCTACTTCAAGGACGTTATGGAAGGCTGAAAACCCTTCCAGCCGTTCCCGGGTGGGAAGGCGCAGGTACTGTGATTGCCTCCGGTGGCGGAATGCTTGCCCGGTGGTTGATGGGAAAAAGAGTGGCCTTTTCTGCTCAAAGTGATTCTGATGGAACTTGGGCGGAATACTGCGTAGTCGATACAAAGACCTGTGTTGTTTTAAAAGATGCGGTAAACTTTGAACAGGGAGCATCACTGATCATCAACCCCTTAACTGCGTTAGGCCTTCTCGACATGATGCGCAAAGAGAGTCACAAAGCTATTATTCAGACAGCTGCCGCAAGTCAGGTCGGAAAAATGGTCCTACACTTAGCGAATGAAGCAGGAATTCCATCAATACATATCGTCAGGAGAAAGGATCAAGGGAGTCTCCTGAAAGACTTAGGGGCCAAAATAGTCTTGAATTCAGAGTCGGAAAGCTTCGAAAAAGAACTTAAGGAAGCAGCAAAGAGAGTAAATGCAACAATTGCTTTTGATGCGATTGCAGGAAATATGACAGGATTAATTCTGAACGCCATGCCTAACCATTCTAAGGTTTTGGTCTATGGCGCGTTATCCGGCGCCGCGTGTGCCAACATCAGCCCTCTAGCCCTCATTTTTCAGGAGAAAGTGGTCGAAGGGTTCTATCTACCAGCTTGGATTGCTCAAAAGGGCTTTTTCGGTCTTTATCAAGCCACGAATCATGTCCAAAAGCTGTTAGCAAATGGATCATTTCATACGACCATTAGCAAACAAGTCAAGTTAGAGGACGCTTCAAAAGCTCTTGAAGCTTATCAGAAAGAAATGACTTTGGGGAAAATTCTTATCAAGCCTCAATGGATCTAAAACCTCAGATTAGAATATTTTGGACCAAGACGCTTCGTTAAAGCCGGTAAGCCCAAAATCTTCGCCAAGAAGGAAAGGGCGTTTAACAAGCATGCCTTGCTGATTTAACAACGTTAAAGCCGCCTCGAGAGGCATACCGGGAAGCTTTTGGCTAAGCTGCATTTTTTTATAAAGCTGGCCCGATGAGTTGAAGAGTTTTTTCAAATCACCCTCCTTATAGCCCAGCATCGTTTGCAATTCCTCAAGGGTAGGAGGTATTTTAGTAATGTCTTTAGCGCTAAATATGATCTTTTTCTTTTCTAAAAATCGAATTGCATCTTTACACGTTGAACACTTTGGATAAATATAGATAATCACTTCAATCCTCACACCATCTTGCACTAAATGACTGCGGATGGACCTTCGCCCACACAACCTTATTGGCTTAGACTCTCGTTGCAGTCCTCTCTTCCATCCGTTTGAAAAACAGCAATCAGGACAAATACCGAAGGGTCAATCCCTTTTTGCGCCAATAATTCTTCATTAAGAACATCGACAGTCCAGCAATCGCGAAAATGGAACAAGGGACGGGAAATGGTAGCAATCACCTCAGAGGTTAACGGTTCTGTCACCACGTACTCAGTGCCCGCAAAGTTTGACTGAGCAGTAGCCAACCTCTGCCCGTTCCCGTTGGGACAAATAATGTCGAACGTTGAGAACAATAGGGAGAGAGCGTGTTTATCAACAATGCCGATAAGCAGCCCCTGAGAGTCCACGATATCGAAACTGGTGCCAAAAACCGTCCAGCGCATACGCGCCACAGCCTGAAGCTGGTTATGGCAATCATACAACGTATACTCCGGCAGCAGACTAAATAACGTCCGACTTACATAGCCGAGCTGATACCCAGAACTTTCGATATCGAATTCCGTCCTGATCGTTAGAAGCCTTTCAGTAATGGTAAATTGGTGCGGAAGGTCAACCGCCTCCGCAAAACAACACATTGCGCTAGCAACAATGACGTACAGACCCTTAAAGAGTAGTTTAATTTTCATCTTAGATCAATCCGAATGGTAGCTCTCAAGCTTCTGGCCAACTTAAGAGTATTAGAAAGCTATAATCGCGCACGAATTATACCATAATTCCTCGAAGGCTGGAAATGAAAAAAAAGTCACTTGACCCTCACGTCACGTCATTCCCTACTATTACGGCATCATTTAATATCAAAGGGATATTGAAGGAGCAAAATCAAGGGCCTACACAGTTACGAAGTTAGCTAAAATTTCAGGAGTCAGCGTACGCACGCTACATTGGTACGATGAAGTGGGTCTCTTAAAACCGGCCTATCACGGATCTAATGGATATCGGTATTATGAAGAAGAACAGGCCGATTATGAGAAACAGCTCATAAGCCGCTTTGGAGACAACGTCAAAGACTCGATCGCAGAAAGCCACCAGAATGTTAAAAATTGGTCCAAAGCTGATTGGGAAAAATCCAGGAAAGAATTTGACGCAATTTGCAAGGAACTCGTCAAGATGATGGAAAAACACTTCAAGGCGAATTCTAAAGAGGTACAAAGCATTATTCGCAGGCACTATCTCTGGTTAAAGACATTTTGGACTCCAACAAAAGAATCCTATTCTGGTCACGGTCAGTTCATTATGGAGAGCGACCTGCGTAAAGCCTATGAAGCTCATCATCCTCAATTGCCCAAATTCATAGCAGAAGCTATTCAAGTCTTCTCAGAGCTTGAACTTGCGTAATATTAAGCCCGGCAGCCGCTTAAATAGCGGTTGCCTTCCAGCTCTTGATCGCTTACTATTTAACCCCACTCGCGCGTTTATGATAGGCCGTTATGTGTCTCTAAAGACATTGTAGAGGATTTATGACCACTCCACTTTATTTGAATGATGCGTATCTCAAAGAGATGGATGCAGTAATTGCTGAGATTGACAAAGAAAGTGATCAACAGCAACGATGGATGATCGTTCTGGATAAAACCATTTTCTATCCGAGGGGTGGAGGACAATCAACTGATCAAGGAATACTTTCTACAGACAACTGGAAAGGTAAAGTTTGCCAAGTTTTACTAAAAGATGGCAAAACTATTCACTATGTAGAAGGAGAGCAACCCCCACCTGTTGGCACCTTGTTAAAAGGAACCCTCGATTGGAATAGGCGATATCTCAATATGCGTCTTCATTCCGCCGGGCATGTTGTAGACTTTGCTTTATATCTCTTGGGCTATTCTCCTGTGATAGGTAATACCTAACAAAGCCTAGGCCAATACCACGATTGCCGCCAATGACGACCATAGTCTCTGCCGAGAAGGTGTGTTGCTGGTAAATCGTTGTCATAGGTTGCTCAGCATCTTTATTTAAAAAGAAAGAGGCTCCCATTAATGAGCCGGTCAGTAATGTCTTGCATAGCATGATTAAAATCCACATAGTCTATCTCATTCTGTTCTGTTCTGAAGAATCGACCAGCTACCATAGCCGTTTCCAATCCACAGTTAGCTCCCATTCCTACAAGAAAACTCGCTGAAGCTGCGGCATCACCTAAGAGAATCGCTGATTTCTTGATGTCTGAAAAAGTCTTAGATTGCTGCAAACGGATTTCTATATCCGCAAAGTACTTTGCTTTGTCGGAGAAGATGAAATCAGCCTCTTCCAACCATCCACATTGTATCGCTCCAGAAACCATTAGTTGTTTTGACAACTCCCTGGCTTGAGCAGAAATGATCGTGGTAGAAGGGATAACAATTTTAGTAAAGAATAGGGTATCGCAGCTGAATGGTTCGATAAATTCCATATTTTCATTTCCGATCGGAATCGGGATAACGGCTATTGAACCAAGAGCATCTCCATAATGCGTGGAAGTAATCTTCAAATGATCTCGCACAGCACTATGCGTCCCATCAGCGCCAACAAGAATATCGTACGACAGCTCTATTTTGCGATTTTGTTGAGATATAACCACTTTCTCGTCTTTCAAGTTTTGAAATTCTCCAAAGATTTTTGGAATGCCCAATTCATTGACTCGTTGAGCAAGAGCGATTTCTAAATCCTTAATCCTCATGACTCCAACTTTTTCTCCAGCTTCCTCCCCTAGGATTAGTTCAGGAACAAAAACTTTCCACTTGTTCAGAAAACCCAGAGCTGGGTCAAGAAGAAAAACAAATTGTTCTCGGCTGTATCGCTCCCTTTTTTCCACGATAACCACATTTGCGCCTGCCACTTTCGCTTCGATGGCGGTTGCAAGTCCTGTAGGACCACCCCCAATAATGACTACGGAAAGGGGAGTTTCCCGAGATGTCAAGGGATTAAACAAATAAAAAATCGCAAGAATAAGACTGATTCTTATAAAGAACATATAAATCTCCATCACCGTAGTAGATACGGTAAAATTCAATTGTTACCTTAAGCTATAATTCAGAGCGATTAGAGCTTGACTCTTCAATTAAAGGATTGACGATGAAGCTCTCAAACTATGACATAAAGGTAAATTTATGCGTTCTGTAAAATTCCTCTGCGTTGGATTATTCTGTAGTCTTTTGACGTTGTTGTGTGGAACCGAACCCAAACCCGATACCCCCCAAGCACACCATGTTTCAGTTCTCCGGCAACTACTTGATCTATCCTTTAGAGATACAAACTGGAATCTACTCAACGAGTTTGTCGACGAGAATGTAGTCATTCATGGTTTAGGATTAACTGGCGACGACCAAGTAGGTATCAACAGCTCCAGAGAAAACCAACAATTAGCGCAGGAATCCTTTCAACAAGTAGGTTTAGAAATCCACGAGCTATTCGCGCGGGATGATCGCGTGATCATCTCCTGGACGTGGCATCTAGTACATGTTGGCGAATACTTGGGAATTCCCGCCACACAGAAGACTGTGACTGTTTCGGGCATCAACATGTATCGTTTTAATGATGAAGGGAAGATCTGTGAAATCTGGGGCTCTTTTGATAAGTTAGCTATCATGAAGCAAATCGCAGACATTTCTATCAACCCCTCACATACATAGGTAATAAAAGAGATTATGACTCTAAAGCGTATTCAGGCCAATATTGCTGTTGTCCGGCGCCTACTCGACGGTATGCTCTCGGAAAGTCACATTGAACTCTATGATGAGCTGCTAGACATAAATATCCGTATGCACGGACCTGCTACAGGCCATGAAGAGCGAGGGTTGGCTAAGGCCAAGGAATTAGACTTGGCCTTAGCTCACGCCTTCAACAAAAGGACCATGGAAATTCATGACATCTTTGGTTGTGATGATCGCGTGGTCGTGTATTGGACCTGCAGGTTCCTTCATAAAGGTGACTATGAAGGGATAGCACCCCGCCTTGCTGAGGGAGTCGTCTCAGGCATCTCCATTTACCGCCTCGCTCATAACAAAATCATAGAAGTGTGGCAAGCTTGGGACAGACTAGGGCTTTTTGATCAGATTGCCCAGGTAAAAATTGTTCCAGAACAGAACAGCAACGACTCATCCTATGAATTGCTCAGAGCCTTCGGCATGGAACAACACATAGATAAGGCGCGGTTGTCCAAGAGGGAGCAGCAGTGCCTTCGCTATCTATTGGAGGGCAAAACCGCCAAAGAGACAGCCGAATGCTTAGGAATTTCCTTTCGAACAGTCGAATCCTATTTTGAAAACATTAAAGACAAACTTAACTGTCAAACCAAAAGGGAGATCTTTAAAGCAGCTCAAATACTAAATAAGCTAGACATTCTTTAATTGCACTGCCTGCTAAAAGCCCCGGAAGCGTATCAATAGAACCTTCAGTCAACGAATAGACAAAAAATTTAGCAAGATCGGATGTAAAAACAATTTATTGTAAACCCCGCCCCTAAGGGGGTTCTTGGGAAGAATTGGGGGTGCTTTGGGGTCATAATCGTCAGTCGGCGCGAAGCGCTTTGGAGTGCGGTCGCTCGCGACCGCTTTGGATTTGGGCGAAGTTGGCATTGCAAGAAACGTAACCCTTCTCTCTAGGGGTAACTGTGTGTGTGGGGGCAGCCTCCGTAGAACGGTGCGCGATTCAAAAGGCTCGCCCAAATCCAAAGCGGTCGCGAGCGACGCGCACTCCAACGGAAGTTCACCCCTGTTTTTGAAAAAAACACCTACCTAAAGTGTTGATTTTTCGACTTTTAGAGGCCTTTTCTTGTCCTGTGTCTAGTGACTACATTACTTGTGGCCACCTGGATTTGCTTTGGCATGGTAATTTGTAGAGCGCTCAAAATGTTAGTGGCCTCCTTGGAGGGGGCAGGGATCATTTCAATGGTCACCGCATCTGAGCACTTTATTGAATTTTGACATATAAGGCCTAACACTCGCAGGGCCTCTTCTGCAGTCATATTTACTTCAGCTAACCTTGAACGCAGCTCTCTTACAATCATATGAGCCAGCATAGTGATAAATATGTGCCCCTTGGTGCTCTCTACTGTTCTTACATAAATCGGCCTGATTTCCAAAAAATTGCTCTTGAAGGTTCTGAAATCATCCTCAACGTATTTTAGGTCTTTGTATCGTTCGAAAATTTCTAGGTCAGAAGCTTCTTCCTTACCTAATTCCGTTGTCCATACGTAACAACCGTCAAACTTAGATTTTTCTTTTAGCCGCTCCTGGTCGATCTCTAAACGTAATTGCCTTTTTTCGACGGAAACACTGACCCACTCTGCAATGCATAGTTTTTTTAGATATTGTCGTATTCGATTCTTTGCCAGCACCGCTGACATTGTAGGCTTAGACTCAAGTTTTTTGTTTTCTTGATCCACGCGCCTTTGAGCGGTAGATAGGCGTTCTTCTCTTTGTGATTGGGTTTCTAAAGCACGTCCAGGATTGCGCCGATAGATGTATCTCTTGCCTTCAAGACAAATCGATTGAAGATCTTTCGTGAATGTATCCAGACAAAGAATCTCTGCGCCTATTAGCGATTTCATCTCAGGAAGAGTCAAGGCTGTGACATATCCAAACCCGTATTCCTTTAGCAATAGCTTCTGCTTGTTCCGAATCATTCCTCTATCACCAACTAGGACAACGTTCTTGCAGCCAAATCTGGCTTTAATTTTGTCTAACTGATTTTGAAAAGTCAGAGTGTCCTGGGTATTGCCTGCAAAGGCCTCGACGGAGACTGGCATTCCATTATTGATGCTTAACAGTCCTATAACGACCTGCTTCTTTCTTTTCTTCTTGTCGCGGTTGTGTCCATAGGCAGCCAAGGCATTTTGCGTGCCCTCAAAGTATGAGCTTGTTACATCGTACCAGTAAAATTGCCCAGAATAACGCCTAAGCCTGAAAAGCGAATTCTCAATGGAACTTTGATTTTTGGCTACCCAATGCAGGCTTTGATAAAAGTCATTTTCATCAAAACCTCGGTTGAGGTTGATTATGGAGGCAATATCATAGATTAGGACCAGTCTTGCCGCCGACAGGCGAGAGCCTTGCTCAAGAATCCTTGCGAAGACAAGCCAAAGGATAAGTTTAGCGTGGAAACTATCACCTAGGGCTTTTGTGATCCCAAGACTGTCTGCCAATTGCTTTAGAACGAACACTCCTCCAACTGATCTGCCCTGAACAATGCTAAAACTGTCCTTGGACAAGATTGTAGGATTGTCCTTATGTTTCAGACCTAGCCTAATAGCCTCAATATCACTCTTAGAACACCCTGAAAGATTAGCCAGTGTGCGGTTTTTAACCTTTGTGCCCTCTCTATATGATTCACGAAGCAAAATAGACTCGTAAACCTTTCCAGACTTAGACTTGGACGTTGATTTTGCAATGTACATACAGTTTCCATCATATAACTGGACTACATTATACGCATAATAAATATATCTACAATATATTTTAGATGATATTTGAATAATTATTTTAGTGACTACATTTTTTCGGAAAAATAGTGATGCAAAGCATTTATATTCATCACAATACGATCAAAGTAGTGGGGAAATTAGGGGTGAACTTCCGCTCCAAAGCGCTGCGCGCCGAGATACGATTGTGAGGGCGCAGTTAGTTGCTTAAGTTGATGCCTATGACTCCAAAGCGCTGCGCGCCGAGTGACGATTGTGATTCCAAAGCGCCCCCAATTTTTCCCAAGAACCCCTAAGGTTCTTGGGAAGAATTGGGGGCGCAGAGCGCAAAGATCAGCTAATACATTAATTTTTTAGGCAAAAAAAGAGAGGACATAGAAAATCCTATGTTTCGACACAATAGGAGGTTCTCTATGTCCATCTCAAAGGTCTTTTATGCCTTGATCGAAGATAAAAGTGTAGTTTTTCAAAGCGCAGAATTTCAGTCGGACTATACCATCTTTCACGGTCATCTGCGGCAAAGTGGCAAAAAATGCCCATGTTGTAAGGCTTCCAACGTGCGAATCAAGGAGACAAAGGAAAGAACTTTTCGAATGCTCAACCTTGGCCAAAAACGGACCTACCTTAAAATGGATTCCCACAAGATCTGGTGCCAGCAATGTAACGCGATTGCCTGGCTTCAACACCCTTTTACCTCTGGAAAGCTACCGATGACCAAGTCTTTCATCAATTACATCCTTCAGTTAACTGCAATGACAACCCTTCTTTGCGTAGCACTATTCCTAGGACTGCAATGGAAGACCGTAAAGAACCTAGACAAAGCCAATCTTAGAAAACGTGCAAAGCAATTTTCATTCCGAAAGCTTCGTTACATTAGCATCGACGAGATAGCAATAAGGAAGGGTCATAAATACATGACAATTTTCACAGACATCGCGACAGGCCAAATTATCCATGCTGTCGCAGGGAGGGACGAAGAATCACTTAGACCTTTTCTAAAGCTTCTTTCAAAGAAGGCCAAGCGACTTAGGGGCATTGGTATCGACATGAGTGCAGCCTATTCGAGTTCGATTCAAAAACACCTTCCTCTGGTGCCGATCATTTATGATCGCTTTCATGTTACCAAACTTCTCAATGATACGATCGACAAAATCAGGCGCGCTGAGTACGCCAAGCACATGAACACGGGTGTAGCGGTAATGAAAGGTCAGCGGTTTCTACTTCTGCGAAATTTTGTGGATCTTGATGATGGACAGAAAAGTAGCCTTGAAAGACTCCTAGAAGTTAATCACTCATTAGCAGTAGCTCACAGTATGAAAGAACAATTCAGGTTATTTTGGGAGCTTGAATCAAGACAGGAAGGAGCTAAATTTCTTGGATGGTGGATCATTCAGGCAATTGAGTCTGGGATTGAGCAGTTAGCGAGAACTGCTCGTACACTACTCCATCATTACATGGGGCTCTTAAGCTACTTCGAACACCGGATAGACAATGGAAAGGCGGAAGGAATCAATAACAAGATAAAGGTTTTGAAGAGACAGGCATATGGCTTTCGAGACCAAGAATACTTTAAGCTAAGGCTATACAACCTCCACAGGAAGGACTATGAATTGGTTGGTTAGACTGGAAGATACTGGGAAAGTGTCTCTGGAGGGCCGCCCCCAATTCTTCCCAAGAACCAAAAATATCGAATTTTATGAAGCGAGGTAATGACAAAACACCGTTAGGAAAACAAGACAAAGTAACTCAAAAAAACGACTTTAGATCCTCTCTGACACAATCGCAAATTAAAGACTTGGCCTCAAAACCGATTGGAGATAAGCGAGCACAGGTCAGTGTACATAACTCTCACGTTGCGGGTGCAGAAAAAGTCAAACATGAGCCCGTGAATGCCAGAGGTTTGAGTGATAACCAATTGCGTAGATTGGCTCATCATCGCTGTCTAGACCGTTATTCCTTGTCAACGGATCAAAAGGCTAAAAATGAAATCACTGAACAAATGGATCAATTGCAAGGCTTCAGTTTCGATACTCAGCTGGAATGCATGAGCGCTGACATCAAGGAAATTGTCGCTAGCAATAAATTCTCATCTAACTACTCCCCAGAAGAACAACAAGAATTGAAGGCCATGGCAGCTGATATAGAATGGTCTCAGAATATGATGGGAAAACCAAAGGATCCACCTAGTAAAGATCTCGCATTATTTCATAAAGAACAGCTTTCTGGAACTTGTTCCAACCAAGTCATACAAGTTATGATGCATAATGGACTTTCAGAACCTTTGTATCGTAAATGCAAAGCAGACCTGACAACTCATACAATTGATTTATTTAAAGAGATTAAGCAACCCCAACAAGGTCTAGATCGGGCGATGCTTTTTCGGAGATGCAAAAAGTTGAAGCCAGGCGCAAGAGCAAATCGAGTAGGGGGGAGCCTCCCGGCTCCCGCCCTCTCACACCACCGTACGTACGGAACCGTATACGGCGGTTCATGATCGCTATGACCTAGCGCATACTAGCTTCATCATTGGGATGTAACCCATGGATTCAATTTCTCGGTTTGATAAGGCTCTGTGCATCCCTGGTGTTTTAGCCATTCTCCATGGCCCCTTACCGCTGTACCCACAATTTATCGCCGAGCGCTCTTTAAGCCCCAAAGCAACCAGACGTTTATGTCGGGTTCGAGGGGTTTTCCATTGTCTCCATTGGATATCTCTGATTTTCCGTCTGATCTATCCATCCAAACTCTGAAATACGCTTCGCTCTTCTGATATGCTAAAGTAGTTTGCCCAGCCTCTCGTGATTGGCATGATTAGTTTTCGGATGCTTTCCGATATATTCATGCCTCTCATTTTCCTGGTCAAACTCCTCACCTTATCTTTTAAACGTTTCACTCTGCTTGGGTGAACGGTAATTCTTCCCGGTTGCCTTCCTGTGGTAAAGGTAAACCCCAAGAATTTCCGTTCCCATGGATGGGCAACGGCACTCTTCTGCTCGTTTACTATGAGTTTAAGTTTGCTGGTTAGAAATTTCACTACAGATTCCATCACTCGTTTTCCTGCCTTCTCTGATTTAACATAGACATTGCAGTCATCCGCGTATCTGGAAAACCGTAGTCCTCTTCTTTCCAATTCCTTATCAAAGTCGTCTAACATAATATTCGAAAGTAGCGGAGATAGGGGTCCCCCTTGCGGAGTTCCCTCCTCAGTCGGGCTTATAAGGCCATTTTCCATCACTCCTGCTTGCAGATATCTTCTGATCAGTTTAGCTTTGGACCTTTCCTCTTTTCTGCGATTGTCTATTGTCATAGAAGTTAGGGTCTTTCCTTTGTTTTCATGTTCGGGCCTTCGTCGTCTTTCGACGAGTTACTATGCCGTCTGCTGACTGCTGTACCGTTCACGTCATCTCTCCGAGACACCGCTAGCTATGGGTTTTCCCTCTTTTGTCAGTACTCTTCCATGCATGAATACAGCTCTCACCGGGTAATTCGTTAAACTTTCCTGCTAACCTGTTGCATCTACATTGACTCCTTCCGAGTAAGTATTGGACTTTGGGTTATACCGCACCCTCATCCTAGGAGCCCTCTGCCTCTTATGCACTTCCTGTTCGTCAGGTCAGCATTTTGTATACGGCTTTCTTCAGATTCCATCTCGCGATGGACACCCTTGCCTTCTCTAACGGTTCTCCTTGCTAGAGCCCGTAAAGGACTTTCACCTTCTAGTTTTAACGACATACCGGTCGCACGGCCTTGGCAGCAAGTGCTGCTGCTAGCGCAAAACCTCCCGCACCTCCTCCCTTACCTAAAAAACCTGCACCCGTTCAAGTAGAAAAGGACGAATGGTGATAGCTCTGAGGGGATTGCAGGTACGTTAGAGATAATTTATTGATAACCCGGCCCTGACGGGCCAGGCCATGAATAGCTTGAACTAGCTTCTTTGCAAAGACCAGAGGTTATCATTGACATGAAGAAAGAGGCCTAGCTGCTGAGCTGCTTGAGTGACTGCAACCTGCACATCGCTGTTCGACCAGTTCAAACCAGAAATAAAACCAATTGCCGAGAGATGCGAGGACCATGCAATGATCTCTTGCTGCAGACTGGAATCGCTCGAGCCCAGAAAAATAGCGTCTGCCAATACGTTTGTTACCCTAGCAGCCTCTAGAGAGCCCATACGCAGGGGAACTATCGTATTTGCCGTGTTTTCCTGCACTACGTTCGAAAGAAACTGCTGAAAAGTATTGTCGTGAGCATTGCCTGCGTGCCACAAATCGACCGAGTAAACTTGAAAACCCGCTGCTGTATTTTGAGCAATATATCTGGCAGCAGCACCCTCGTGTGATCCAACATCGACAAAAATATTGGCTGCATTTGTTTGGATCAAATTCAACAGAATATACCCGTCGGCGAGATAGTATGGTGTTTCTGGCAAGGTATGTATCGAGGCGTAGGGCTGAGGATTAGCGGCCAACAATGTACAACTGCTGGCGAGCGCCATCGACAATAATAGGGGCTTAAAAACTTTCAACATGTTGAGTTCTCCAATAAGTGATTTCAGAACCCACCCTGAACCAACAACGGCAAGGTGCGTTAAAAAAATTTTTATCAAAATGGAGGAATAAAAGCAAATGCGGAAACGAGGTGGACCAAATTGCGCAAATTCGATTTTACCGATTTTTGGATGATGTAATCCTTGCCAAGAGGCATGTGCCGGTCCCACCCTCTGGAGCGATGGCTTCGGATTCTACGGCCATCAGAATCCTAAAGATGGCTTTAATGGCTATAGGGTCAACAAAGGAGATCATTGGGCCAACCAGGTTAAGAACTTTATTGTATGTAAAGCAGATCCTTTAGCGGGAACTGCTGTTTCACACTTTTTTCCTTGTGTTTATTGCTTATTTAACAGAAAATCCTATTGATGCAAACTAAGGAGGTTTATATGTGTTTGCCAAAGTCGACCTTTATCACGTGTAGAACAACAAGTTCAATTTTTAACACTTCTTTCTTTTCATTTCTTCTCTCCCTCCAATGCAATAATAATTGCAATCAGCAGAATAATTAATTTCTTTTTTTTAGTTTGTAGATTTTTGTAAACGCTACAGACACGCAAATGTTCTTCCCCGTATGGGAGAATTTATATTTTTTTTCTTTTTTAATTCTGTTCTTAGAGGTCTATTATGTTCTTTGATTTTTCTATCAAAGCGGCAATGGATTGTATTTTGTTTGCTTCGTGTCTATTTCTTTTGATTGGCAGTGTCTATATTTCGTTCAAAACGCATTTTGTGCAATTGCGGTTGTTTCCGGATTTTTTCAAAATGTTGTTGCATTCGATGTCACTTCAGGAGGGGGACTGTAAAAACACTATATTGCCTCACAAGGCCTTACTCACCGCGATGTCGACCACTTTAGGAATAGGTACGATCGCAGGTCCTGTGATAGCAATTCATCTTGGAGGTCCGGGCGCTTTGCTAGGGTTTCTTCTCACATCCGTATTAGGAAGTGCTGCAACCTACACCGAAGTCAGCCTATGCGTAAGATTCAGAAACAGACTACAGTCCGGCGTTATTATTGGCGGTCCGATGGAATATTTAAGGAAGCTGCTATCCCCCGCGATGGCAAAATGGTATGCGTTTAGCTGTTGCATATTGATGACGGCATGGAGTGGTGCGCAAGCTAACCAATTAGCTGCTATATTCGATTCCCCGTTGCTTGGAGACTACCGTATTTCCTCAGCGATATCGGGATGTATAGTTGCCATTTTTGTGCTCCTTGCCTTGCTTGGGGGCATTAAAAGGATTAGTTCCCTGTCGGCAAAGATGGTCCCGTTGATGTTTATTATATTCTTGGGGTCGAGCTTTTGGATTTTGTTGTCAAACATGGAGAAATTGCCCTCCGTCTTTGCGATGATAGTTGACTCCGCATTCTCTCCGTATGCGATGACAAGTGGCGCCGTGGTCGGCGGATTGATCAGCACCCTGCGATGGGGGATTTTTAAGGGCACTCAGGCAACCGAAGCAGGTATTGGAACGCAGACGATCCCTCATTCCATGACAGACTCTGAAGATGCTGTTGCTCAAGGAACCCTTGGCATGATTTCCACATATACAGCAGGATTCGTGGCTTTTCTATCTGGGTGTGTGGTCCTGGTTACCGGCACATGGGAGGATCCAGCACTTTCGATGGGAATTAGCATGATGGCTGCTTCATTCCATATGTATTTTGGGAATATTGGATTGGCCGTCGTGGCCTTTTGCACGCTCTTGTTTGGGTTTGGAACAATCCTAGGCAACAGTTTCAACGGCAGCCAGTGTTTTGCTTACCTTGCAGACCCGGAGCGGGTTAGGTATTATTTTATCCTTTGTGCCTGCATGATTTTTGTTGGAGCGATCGCCGAGGTTCAGATTCTTTGGTCTATCATCGACATCTTTCTAGCGGGTATGGCGATTCCACACATGTTTGCATTAATGCGCTACGTCCACGGGCATGCACTTAGAGAGGAAACACAAACTGAGAGCCCTATCTCAGCCCCTGTATGATCCTTGGCACCGCTATTATCTCGTCGCTGCTTATCGTTGCTATTTTGACCCGTCCCAGCCTTCGCAGGCTTTTGGCATAAGGAGATGGTGCCGATTTCTTGAATCATTCTTCAAACCAGCTCCAAAAAAAATGGTTGACCATTTGAAGAGGAAATTTTACGTTGAGGCCCAACTAACATTTTTAGGATATGACATATGTTTAAGAAAGTTCTATTTTCTGTCGTAATGCTCACTCATGTATCATTGTTTGCAGATAGCTCACAAGGAGAAACTCTTGAACGGCAACGATGGGAATATATCAAAAAACACAACTGGAAAGAATTGGACAATCTGATTGCGCCCTATTTCCAAGTGTCTTTTTTTGATGGCGCTCGGAATAAAGAGCAGTTTATGAATCTAGTAAAATCCATTGACATCAGCGATTATACGTTAAGTGATTTTGTCGTTACAGAAGGCCCAGGCGTAGCTGTAGTGACTTATGAAATAACTCTTTCTGAAACTATTGAAGGCCAACGTTTTACTTCTAAAGCAAGCCGTCTTAGTGTCTGGCAAAATGATAATGGCAAGTGGCAAACAATCGCTCATGCTAGTCTCATTCCGGTGGCCCCTGTTCCCTCTTCAAAGCGGTAAACATGTCGGGAGATCACTCCCTTGAAGTCAGCAATTGTGCTAATGAAAATGCTTTGTAATACAGCAAACTCATTGCGAAAATTTGTCATTTTTGAGCATTTATCATGAGTTTTTGGGTCATCCGATTTTGTAGGACTTAACCATTCTATCTCAGTGTTTCTGTGGAAAAACTCCTAAATCCTCTGCTCTTCTTTGTAGTCAAGTCCTACAAAACCGGATGAACCAGAATTGGGCCTTGTTCACCTTTACGGTCAGAATTTCGGTCGGACGAAAAAGGTCGGATGTCGTGGTTTGTGACGAGGGCATAGCGCCAGCTATGTCCGAGGAGCAAAACGCGACAGACGATCCTTTTGCAGTCGACCGAAAACTGACCGCAAAGGTGAATAAGGCCCAGAATTGGCATCCAAATGGGAATAGTGATCCGTCATGCGAGAAGAGGAGTGCCCGAGTTGAGCGCGCAGCTGGGTTCCTGAAGCTCCTAGCTCGCCTCCAATCGAACAGAAATGATGCCGGAGTCCATGAAAAACAAAGTTCTCAATGTTTGCCCGTTTTAACGCAGCATGCCATGCCTTCTTGATGTCGACTTTTCCAAAAACTGTTCTGCTCGCAAATACCAGTGGCTTTCTTGCCTCTCGGTTTTGGTATAGTTTCTAGTTTCTCTAGCTCTTGAATAACACTATCGACTAGCCCAACCCGTCGTGGCCGTCCATTTTTTGAATCTTTGATGTGTGCGATGCGGTGATCGAAATCAATCGCATCCCATGTTAAGTGCAAAATTTCGCTCTTTCGAGCGCCTGTTGTTAACGCTATCAAGACAATGCAATAAAGATAGGGGGCTTTGGCTTTGTCGGCAGGCTTGGAGCAACCGGATGTCTTCATCCTCGGAGAGAATGCGCCTTTGTTTCGGCTTGGATTTTAACTTTAAAAGGTTGGTAAGGGGATTATCATCAATCCAACGCAGGTTTTTACAGGCAAAGCGAAATGCTCCGCATAAATTGTTGTGCGCATCTGTCCTCACAGGTTAGTTACTGTGAAAAAAATGTGAAAAATTTTCGGTTTGTGAAAGGAATCTAAAAAAGAAAACCCAACTAAACCATTCAGTTTAGAGGGGTTGAGTGAATGCCTAAAGCCAGAATCGAACTGACGACCTTCGCATTACGAATGCGGGAGAAGTTTACACAATCCAATATCATCCAGCCGCTTTGAGTATGATGTTAAGGTATTTATGGCTAAAATGCTATCGGATTTTTCGGGATCTTAACGGTGCAATTGGTAGCTCGATGCACCGTTTTTGCACCGTATATCGATCTTTTAGACAGGCTTGTACTTCATTGTCCTTTTTGCTTGATAACTAGCAAGGCTGTAGGGGTGGTGTATTGGTCTTTGCACCATAAGTATTTTGTTAAAATTTCTTTTGGAACGCGGTCGAGGTCAACACATTGGATAAACCCAAATGCTTGATAGAATGAAGCCAAGTGTTGAAAGGGAATGCAGTAGATATTCTGCTTTGATTTTGACGATTTTAAGAGAAACTCAACAATTGTTCTGGCTATCCCTTGGCCACGAAAATCCTTAAAAACATACACCCCACCGAGCTCAAGATTATTTTCATCAATTGTCACCAAGCGACCTATACCAATCTTTTGATTGTTTAGTTCGGCAATAGCAATGACTTCTTTGTCAAAAGTTGAGTGAACAAACTCCACTTCATCATACTTATTGTTGATCCATTCAATTTCTGACTTCTTAGCAGCTCTTACTTCAATCATGGTACGAGTTAATGGTTTGTTTTTGCATTCCCTTGTCATCCTAGTTTTTGAAAAACACATCAGCAATTACAGGAAAGTGATCGGAAGGAAATTCGCCATTGATACGTGCTGTATCAATACCATGAGTAAATATGTCCACTTGATCGTTAACAAAAATATGATCTAGGATAAATCCTGTAAGCTCAGGACCGACGAAAGGAGCGAGGTTTTTTCTAGAATTAGTGATAGAGCAAAGAGGGCCAAAATGACCAAATATAGAAATGTTCTTCGCCTCTCTTAAATTATTTTCTATCAAAATACTCTCAATGAATGTTCCATCAAAAAATAGATTGCTCTTATGTTCGATGAAAGGGAATAAATTAAAATCACCAATAACTAAAATTGGCTCATTGACGGGTAAGAGAGCAGCAAATTGACGAAGTTGAGAAGCTTCAGCCAGTCTTCTTTCTGCATTTCCCCATGTCAATTTTGTATTGATAACGGAAAAGAACTTACCCAACATCTTGTCTTTGAAGCGACAGTAGGTAAAGGCATTGTCCCCTGTCCTATTCTCGTAAGCGATTGTTTTTGAATCTACTAGTTCAAGCCGTTCTGGATTAAAGAAGATTGCATTGGTGTCCGTTCTGCCTTCGTTTATGCGAGTTTTCTCACCGTAGCACAGGTAATCATTCTTTAATGCACTCATCAGTTCTTGTACTTGATCTTCCTGCAATTCTTGACTACCGATCACATCGGCTTTTGAAAAAGCTAAATACTCTAGCAAACGAGGTTTGCGTGAATTCCACCGATGGTTTTCAGACAAGAGATCTTCCGCAGATTTCTCGTTGTAGAGCATGTTATAGGTCATCACCCGAAGCTTGTTATTCTGGTGTTGCACGGCATTGCACATGCTTTCTCTTTGTCTGGAGTTAACTTTTTTTCCAAAGTCTTGGGTGTAGACCATATCCATCTGGGGAAGACAAGAGTCCATTACTTCTCCGTATAGCTGAAACGAAAGAGACAAAACAGCCGAAATGACTAATGTGTAAATCGTGCAAATACCGTTTAATTTAATAAGTTGAGTGTGACACGATAGTTTGTTTTTTTGCCGAGATGTCCGTGGAATAGAATTCACTAAATGCCCTGAGGACTGTCTCGATGTCCTGCTGATTTATGTCGAGATGTGTCACCAGGCGTAGTGATTCGCTTCCCCATATTAAAATATTCTTAGATCGAAAAAAATCTGGCATAGATGTTTTACCAATAACTCCTACATCTACAAAGACCATATTGGTATAAACTCGAA
The DNA here is from genome assembly GCA_963713615.1 of uncultured Chlamydiae bacterium. Classification (GTDB taxonomy): domain Bacteria; phylum Chlamydiota; class Chlamydiia; order Chlamydiales; family JAJFMA01; genus CAMFKD01. The sequence goes on along the minus strand of CAVQMM010000001.1, from coordinate 2,931,892 downwards.
CTTTTCCTTGGAGAGGGTCCAGTTTTCTCAAGCCCTCTGCCAGATAAGTGGCATTTTGATGGTCTTCCACTAATCGCTCAATATTATGCTCTAGGGCAAATAAGCCTGCGGCAGCAATCACACCAGCTTGTCGCATTCCACCCCCAACCATTTTTCTCAGTCTTCTAGCCTTAGCAATGAACTCCTTGCTTGAACAAATGAGTGAACCAACAGGGGCTCCAAGCCCTTTAGACAGGCAGAAGGTTACAGAGTCAAAGTGCAGGGCTATTTCTTTTGCTGAAACATTCGAAGCTACCGCGGCATTAAACAGGCGCGCTCCGTCTAAATGAAATTTTAAGCCATGGGTTTTTGCAAACATAGAGGCCGTTTTTATATATTCCATTGAAAGAGCTTTTCCCCAGTGAGTGTTCTCCAAGGCAAGCAGTTTTGTTATCGCGAAATGAGAGTCATCTGGCTTGATTGCTTTTCTAACTTTTTCAAGATCTAATGACCCATCTTCTTCAAAATCGAGAGGCTGAGGATAGACACCCCCCAATACGCAGCTTCCTCCAGCTTCCCAGCGATACAGGTGAGATAGCTGACCGGCAATATACTCATCTCCCCTCTGACAATGAGAGAGAACTGAAAGTAGATTGCCCTGCGTTCCTGTTGCCACAAACAATGCTGCTTCCTTGCCAAGGAGATCAGCGGCATACGCCTCCAGACAATTGACGGTAGGATCTTCCCCCATCACATCATCACCAACCTCTGCATTGAAAATTGCCTGACGCATAGGCAGAGGCGGCTTCGTTACTGTATCACTGCGTAAATCGATAGGTTTCATATTTAGGGCTCCAGCAGGTGAAAGCAATAGGCGTTAACTTTGCAGTCACTTAGCTAAAAAAATCAACGCCTGAATTTCGGCGGCAGCTTTACATCGACTCGCTATAATGGGATAAAACAGGTGGAGCGAGCGATGATAACCGTCGAAACAAAAAACGAATACTATCGAGCATTGATCGGCAAAAACGCGGAATACGAGGGTGTTTTTTTCGTTGGAGTCAAAACGACAGGTGTCTTCTGTCGTCCGACGTGTCCGGCAAGAAAACCGAAATTTGAACATTGCGAATTTTTTGAGACTGCTCAACAAGCACTTTTAGCCTCTTTTCGACCCTGTAAACGCTGTCGTCCGCTTTCTCATCCTAATCAAGTGTCAAAGCTCGTCCAGACACTAATAAACGCGGTGGAAGAAGACCCCGAAAGGCGATGGAAGGATAAGGATTTTCAAGCGTTATCCGTGGATGCTTCAACGGCACGGCGCCAGTTCAAGAAACGGTTTGGTATGACCTTCGTCCTATATGCAAGGGCACGACGCATGGGGCTTGCAATGAAACAAATTAGAGCTGGCGAAGCCGTCATAGATGCGCAGCTTTCCACTGGATATGAGTCCAACAGTGGCTTCAGAGATGCATTTTCCCGCATTATGGGCGCTGCGCCTACTAAGCTGGGAAAAGATAATGTTTTAAAAACCCATTGGTTGGATACGCCCCTCGGTCCGATGATCGCCATCGCTGATGAGAGAGCGCTTTATCTTCTAGAATTCGTGGATCGCAGGGGTCTGGAGCGTGAGGTGCAGCTTCTGCGAAAGAAGATAAAATCGGCGATTATTCCCGGTATGACACAACCGATTAGTTTCATTGAGCGTGAACTCCAGCAGTATTTCAAGGGCACACTCAAAGAGTTTCAAACACCCCTATTCTTTCTTGGCACCCCCTTTCAAAGGCATGTTTGGGAAGAGTTAAGGAAAATTCCCTGTGGTGAAACGCGGACGTACCTCGACATAGCTATCGCCATAGGAAAACCAAAAGCTCATCGTGCCGTAGCGCGGGCTAATGGAGCAAATCAACTCGCCATTGTTATTCCCTGTCACCGAGTAATAGGCTCAGATGGAAAATTGACTGGTTATGGCGGTGGACTAACACGTAAAAAATGGTTAATCAATCATGAACAAGGAATGTACCGTGATAACTAAAATGGAATGTGCAGATCTATTCAAAAATTTACATATCAAGGGGGATCCTCTAATTATATTTAATATCTGGGACGCGGGAAGCGCCCGGGCTATACAGGAGATTGGAGCCAAAGCCATTGGAACAGGAAGCTGGTCTGTAGCAGCTGCGCATGGTTATGATGATGGTGAAAAATTGCCCTTCCATCTCGTGCTTGCAAATGTACAGAGAATTATCGCAAGCGTTGATATCCCCGTTACCGTCGATCTGGAGGGCGGGTATGGACAAAGCCCTTTAGAGATACGAGAGAACGCAATCAAAATCATGGAATCGGGAGCAGTGGGGATAAATTTTGAGGACCAAATTGTTGGTGGAAGAGAGTTGTATTCAATCAAAGATCAATGTGCGCGCATTAAGGCCATCCGTGACGCATCGGTCTATGCCTCGATTCCTCTTTTCATCAACGCCAGGACGGACATTTTTCTCAAGGCCGATGCGACTACCCATAGCGACATACATGTAGACGAAGCCATTGATCGAGCTCTTGCCTATGCAGAAGCAGGAGCAAGTGGATTTTTTGTTCCAGGCCTAAGAAATGCTAAGTACATTAAAAACTTGAGCGATCGTTCACCTATACCAGTTAATATCATGGTCATGACTGATACTCCTTTGCCAAAACAACTTGCGGAATTGGGTGTTGCGCGTATTAGTTACGGTCCTGGACCTTATTGTCAAGCAATGGAGTTTTTGAAAAATGTTGGACGTAACGCATTTCTAATGACTTAGCAGAACCAATGGAATCTCATCTTATCAAGTAGTACATAAACCCTACCAAATTGGTAGGGTTTATGTCGGTGTTTTAAGAGAAAGCTTCATGCCTTCATGTGTCGCCGAGAAGCCAACGGATTCATAAAACCTATATGCATCTGTACGCTTTTTATCCGTCATCAACTGCACCCTTTGACATCCAAGGCGTTTGGCTCTCTCTATGACCCATTGGAAGAGTTGCTTGCCAAAACCCTTATTGCGCTGTGACGCATCAATTCGCACACTTTCAATGTGTGCTACCTTGCTTCCCTGATAGGTCAGGTGATGAAGATATGTTATCTGCAAAAATCCGATAATCTTTTGATTTAATTCAGCGACAATTAGCTCACTATCTGATAGACAGGTGATTTTAAAAAATATCTCCTGGTAATGTTTAAGGCTAGAAATCGTTTCACGTTCCTTACCTAATTGGTCGTCAAGTAGAAGGTGAATAATAGCCTCAAGATCCTCTAGTTTGGCTTGTCGGAATCTCAAACCACCTGTTGCTTCTTTTTCCAGAGGACTATCCAGCAGGCTTGAAACGAATTTGTTCATAGTGCTTGCCAATTGCTGGTGACTTTCGAATCCAAGATGGACATCTGTCTCAAGAACAAGCCTGTCAAAAAGTTTCATCATGTTAAACAATGACTTCCAGCTATCTTCAGGACTGAATTGACCAAAAACCCCACGCAACTCATTCCAAATACCACTTTCAACCCATTGATCCATTCGTTGGCCTGCGGATGGCACTGTATGAGTCCAATTATTTTTTGCCTCTGTGTGCCATTTAATCATTTGAAGAAGAAAGTTTTGAGCACTCCAGGAACGAAGCTTGGTAGTCCACAGATCGCCCCGCTTTAAAGAAACCGCAACATGGTACACTTCAAACCAAAATTCCTGAACTATGCGACTAAACTCTTCTTCTGAAGGTTTGATGGCTTTGGCTTCCGTCTGAGGTACTGGCCAGTTCTTTGCAAGGCCTTCTTTATCGAGCAGAATTTTGTAGCCCTCTGTGTACTCCAGTGGCAGCGTGTGGGTGATTTCCTGGCATAATGACACAGGGAAAAAGACAAAATCAATCTTGGTCCCACCCTCAAAGATTACTAGGCGTGAAGGGAAAGAGTTCTGCTTGTAGGCTACCTTTTCTTTGACACAAATCCAAAGCTTGCCAAATCGAGACAGCCATGCTTCAGAGCCGGTGTATCGAGTGTGGTCATCACAGAATATGGATAGGTCATAGTCGGCAAAGCGATCGCTCTTGTGGGACCTTGCTCGCGATCCCACTAAAATGATCGCTTTGACAGGCTCTTCCTCGTGACCCCACTGGATAATTTTATTCAGCATAGTGGCTCTATCTTCGGCCCTTTCTTCTTGCTCAATCTTTTCTTCATCTTATGATGTAGTATCCCATCCTCGTAAAAAGGCTCGCCCTCCAAGAAGTATTTGTTTTTCAGATAAAATGGAATCGCTGTTTCTCTGGCATGACAATAGATCGCTTTGTAGCCCTGCTTTTTGGCATACGCTTCACAAAAAGCCATTAGGGCTGAACCAACTCCCTTGTTTTGGAAAGAGCTTTTAATGGCGACTCTTTGCATTTTAAGCTTGCTCTGCTCGGGTACTAAAACGGCTGTGGCGCATAACTCTTGCCCTAAGAATCCCGCTATATGAATATGATCTTTTTCAAGCTCAAGCTCTTCTCGTGTAAAAAATAGGCCTAGAGGTTTGCGTAGAACTCCCTCTCTAAGAGTCACCGATTTTTTATATTCATCACTACCGTGGTCGATGATTCTAAAATGGAGTTTATCCTTCTCATCAGTGAATTGTTTTATGATTTCGTAATGCAATTGAACCAATCCACTCGAATAGGACTGACAAGAAAGTAATCGGCACGAAATTTCTTTATCAATCAGATGAAAAAGAGGGAATCCTTTCCCTAAGATAATGGGGATAACGGAGAGGATCATCGTATCAACCATTTGTAACAAAAGAAATTGAGAAATGGTCACTCCTCCATCGATCCAGATGTGCTTAACCCCTTCTCCATACAGCATGGAAACCAATGTAGCTAAGTCTCCTCGGTAAAGCTGCATACCTTGTTTAACGGAACTTAAGCTATTACTCAGAACGACAACTTTCTTTCCTGGATAGGGGTCGGTGACAGACGCGGCCACTTCATAAGTTTTGCGACCAATAATAAGCGCATCGACATCATGGAGGTGTTTCTGAAACCCATAGTCTTCATCAAAGCCACCCACTCGATCCAACCAATCCAGACTATTGTCTTGTGGGGCAATGTAGCCATCAATGCTTGTAGCGATGCAAATAGAAATTTTAGGTCGCTGTTTCATTGGCCGAGTTGCTTCATACGTTCAAGTCGTTGGTGTTCTAGTTTCCTAAACCATTCATCATGAGAGAGATCGTTGTACGCCATTCGAGCATAAATCGATGATAGAGCTGAGTAAACCTCCGCGAGCTCCTCATAGACGAGGCCTCTGATTGAAGGAAGCATTTCTTCTGGAATATCCAACGAGTTTGATTCAACCATGTCTTCGTATTGTTGTAGGGGCGGTAGAAGAATGTCTAGGGCTTCTTGGTACCTCTGCTGAAAACGTAACGTGCGTGCAACAGCCCATTTCGCCACGCGAATATTCGGAGCATAATCTTCTTGCTCCCGAATCTTCAGAGCGTTTTGTAGGGCATTTTGTGCCTTAGTGTACTCCTTTGCTTCGATGTAAGCGTGGCCGAGGTTGTTGTAAAGAGCCCCTAGCCACGCATGAACACGGGAAAAGTCTGAATGCTCAGCTATTTCTATGGCAAGTAGATTCCATTTAATTTTCTCTTCAGGCGTCTTGGCTACCATGGCGATCATGTGAGCCGCATTCGCTGTATGGAAATCGAGATGATGTGCCTGCGCAAGTTCATAGGACTGCAAGAAAAATGGCTTGGAAGTCTCCATATCGCCCTGTTGCATGAGAACACGCCCTCGCTCAAGGAGAATGCGAGAACGGGCTAAATAGTCGTTCGGTTTAAGGAGTGCCTCTGCGGCATCCAGAGTGGCAGTGGCTTCATCAAACTTTTTTTGCATAGCTTGAGCCAAAGCGATCTGAGACATTATCTACAAGTAGATATGATCTTTCAACTTAACCGCTTCAGGAAGAAGCGCTTGTAAGTTTTGTTCAATATCGACCGGGTTGATTGCCGACAAAAAGGTCATCAAAATTCTCTAAGCTAGCTGGAGTCTGATTGGCAGCCATTAATACCGTTCCGAATGTTGGAATAGCAACAGTCTGCACCAGAATGACAAAAATTCCAAGCGCGCGAAGGACAGCCACATCTAACCTCCATTTCTTATAAGTTTTTTTCCAAAACAAAGCCATTTTCAAAATAATTCTTGGAGTTTTTTCAGCATAATGAGGTTCTGAAAGATGGATTTTTGCAGACTACGTTCATACTTCAAAACCTTATCGGTGTTTTCTATCTGAGGAATCATTCCAAGCATGCTGAGAAGTTTGTTTGGTTCCTCATTAGCTGCTTTCTTTTTAATTAGCTGCTGAATTTCTTTTTCAAGATGTTGGTTCTGTTTCGAATATAGCTCCAAAAGCTTTTCTGTTATGGTTTCCGATTTAGAATAACCATTTTTCTGTAGTAAAATTCGAAGCTCATCAAAAGTAAAATCGCCACTGTAATACAACCTTTCTCGGCAATCTTTGGTCAGTGATGGTATTTCCTTGGCAATCATATAGAAGTCATCAATGATATCGCTAGTGGTGTTTTCTCCTTTCCAGTCAGGTTGATCAAAAATTACCTCCCCCTTTGACAAACATTCGATGTAAGCCAAATTCCATTCAAGAAGGTCTTCTTTATGACGAATTTCTTCATCGATTTCGTCGTCATGTTTACGCCCACAGGAATAAAATTTATTCAGTAAGGATTGAATGTTCTTTACGATACTGCCTGTCTCGAACCGGATCGTTCGCCTTAGCCTCCAGAAATCTACCGCTATCTTCTCAACCAACAGGCTCTCCAACTGATTGGCAGGACATAGGCAATCGGTGAGATTCTGCAAAGTTTCACGATATTCATCTTCACTTTCGTGCTCTAGACCGGATGTCAGAATCAAATCTTTGGTGAAAATGCCATGCTTGATGGCATTTGTGGCAACGATAGCCTTCCCAGAAGCGGTTGTTGGCCCCGTGGAAAACTCTGCGTTTTGCTGATTTGCTAGTAGTTGTTTTTCTGTGCTCATAATGTTTTCTCCTGTGTCTAGTTGACCCACATAAACCGCAGAAATTGATTTACGCGGTTTATGTGGGTGATTAAGATTACTGGTTCAAAATACTGCTCTGGGATGAACAACCCAAAACTCGTTACGTCGGCCAGCGGCTCCGCCTACCTTTTCAGAAACTACCCACCCATAATCTTGAAGAAGTTCCAGTGCGGATCGCACCCGCACAGAATCTGACAGCCCTCCCAAACCTTGATGATATATGTCCTGTGCTTTGAATCGGCGTGGAAGGCGCTTCTGCCGGATCAGGCTCAAAATCAATTCGGCATCACTTACAGCTCCTCCGGCAATGCTGTCATAGCAGCGACGTGCATGCGCGAGATAGTATACTTGTGCTTGCAGAGCCGCTTTCAATGTCTCGAGAGAAATTTGATCTTTTAAGACCCCAGATAAAACTTCATTAAGTCTATGAAGAATAATTGTCAGCACTGCCACTGCTTTAGCTTGCTTTCCAAGATGACTTTCCCAGTAGAGAGGATGACCACCGAAACGCGCATCATTTTCATGCTTGACCAGCCATTCATCAAAATGAACCTGTGCCTCTTCACTAAAGGTGAGACAGCGTGTCTGGCTTGAAGTCTCTGTACCTAATAGTTCCATGACTCTTTGAATTTGACTTTCAAGAGAGGCAGGCACAGCCTCATCCGACAGCGTAAATGCTTTCCTTTGATCAGGATAACAAACAAACTGAAACCGTTGCATGAAACCATCAGCGCCCCCACTTCTCCCCATTGCCTCGCAAAGGTAACGTTGAAGCGGAGCAGGAGGGATGCATCCAATCCATGTAAGTGCCAAAGGAATATTAAGCAATGATTCCCGACACATTCTATCTTCAGAATAGTCCTCGAGGCCGGACCAACAGCTCATAATAAAAGATCTGTCCCCTTCATTTCCCTGCTTATCTAAGCGCTCTAACTGGCCTTTTAGTTCATCGTTGCGCAGGATGATCCCTCTTGGATTTCCGGCCATTAACTGTCATAACTTAGGAGTTGTAACATCATCTGTTACATATCGACGACGAATAGGAGGTAATTTCTCAAAATCTTCTTTGGCATTTTCAGCGGCTTTTTTTCTTGCATTGTGAGCTTTAGCTGCCATAGCGAAAGCTTCTCCAGCATGCTTATCCAATGGCTTAAAGAGGCTGAAAATCCTACGCAATATTGGGCTTTTTTTTGCTGACGGGGCTCCAACAAGAATGCTCCAACAGTTAGCCGTCTCCTCCCAAGAATCCGATGCCCGCATCCGCAGATGGACAGAGCGACCAATCAAACCACAGATAGAGGTGATGAACGCTGTCGCTGCAAAATCTGGATCTTGAGAATATTGTGATGCAATAATGGAAATGTACTTCTCCACCTTTTCAGGGAAAATTTCTAACGGAAATGACGGCACTGAAGATAGTTTGATTTGAAAAGGTCTGGGATCTCCCTCAAATAGCGCTTCGATGCTTTTAAAGGAAACATGAAGGCACTCTTCACATGTAACCTTTAGCTCTTCTATTTCATGGACAAGGGCAGTTTTTATTGATTTAATTTTATCTTGAGGAATTGGATCAAACCCATTCCAATTCTGCCCCCTAAAAATTGTACTTTGCAACCAATCGACAAGATCGCCCCCTTGAATATGTGGAGTAAGGTTCACAACAAACAACGTACTACTTGGATGGACGCGTCTAATCTCTGCTGATACTTTCTGGGCAAACGAAATGCCCGCTTTATCGTTATCACGTAAAATAATGAAATGTTTATAGTAACGACAAGGATTCCAATCGCTCTTGCCAGGGTTTTGAGCGCCTAAGGCAGGAGAGACCGCTGGCCAACCCAGGTGGTGCACTACACTCGCACACTTTTCACCTTCTGTTACGATTAGGGAATTCAATGCGGATGGGTGTTTTAACGAATGAAGTCCAAAGAGTGGATAGGGGAATGGGGGCATCCCTTCTACCCATTCGCTTTCTTGTAAGCAAAACTGTCTATACGTTTTGTCCTTGCCTTCATCATATCGCGCTACAATCATGACAGGCAAACCGTTGTCTAAATAGATCCAGTGATGTTTATATCCAGATCGGTAGCTTTGGACCTTTAATAAATCGTCCATGTGAGGCATTAGCACACCCCCCATTCGTTAGCAAGTTGCGTCAAAGCCTCATAAAATGATAAGCCATATTTCGTCATTGTGAATGTAATGATATCGTAACCCTTGGCGTTACAAGAAAAACACTTGTAAGCCCCATCTTCCAGATGAATCCAAAAAGACCCAGCCGAACTATCGTCATGAAAAGGGCAGAGACCGGCCTCTGCCCATCGGCGTGAATTGCTTTTAAAGCGGTCTAGGACTTGCTCTCTAAGATAGAAATCGTGGGGAGCAATTCTCGATTTGATCGATGCCGCATCGTAATGGAGGTGCTTTGTCCTCATCGCTTACCTCCATGACTAGCCTGTTCTTCAATCCATTGATCAAATAGATCCTCCCTGAGATAAAGGCGCTTACCTATACGCCTGACAGCCTTATCTAGACCGTTCCTATGACGTTTAAGTAGATAGTGCCTTAGCTGCCCCATAGTGAAAGGATATTTAGTACTATTTACAATCTGCTGTGGTGATCGATACTCGTAATCGTTCATGAGACCTCCTTAAATTGGGTTTTTGTCTATTTACGCCCAATTTTGATGGAAGAGGCTAATTACATGTCGGCACAGTGGTGGACACTTGCAAAAGACGGGTGAAAGATATACCTAACTATTTGTATATCAGTTCAATCAGGTTGATATCGACAGTCCCCAAAAATATGAGGTTGGTTGAGAAGAGATAAGTAGGTGATGTTACCATATTCAGGATTTGGAGACACAGACTCCAGAGCTTCTTCAAACATACGCGTTAAACTTCTGAGAGGACGCTGCAGGATGGTCTTTCTGGACTGCTTTGAGGGAATCTCTGACAAGACATTTAGAAATCTCGATACTAAATGAGATATTTCTACTGGCCTGTTACCAAACCATGTCGGCACTTGCAATATGGGAAGATCAAGACCTGTTTGAATTGCTGCCGGCTCAATCTTTTGTATCATCTCTACATGGGTAGGAAGCCGGAGACGAGAAGTTGTAATACAGAGCCAGCATAACCCCAAGCACTCAGCTGCAGTTAGACGGGCATCTAGTCGTCGATGATTACGACACCTTTGCGCGAGTTCGATTAAAATGTCTGATGCTGTTTTTTCAGGGATGGGATAGGCCTCTGCTGGGATAATTCTAATGATTTTTCCAAAATGCATATCCATTTTTTGGGGGAAAATCTGCTCGATAAAAGCTACCTCTTCAATCTGATAGGATTCTCTTATAAAGCCCAAAAAACTTCTGAGAGCACGCCACTCAAGTCTATGCCCCTTACCACCATCTTCAACCCATCGTGCCAATCGGATCACAAAATAAATAAGCAACTCATCTTTTTGTGGTCTGGGAATTTGAAATTCATTGAAATCGACGTAGTAGGCTCCAAGAGGTCCTTTTGTTTGGAGCCACTTTCTCCAATCGCGATGCGCTTTTATAGCTGGGATTTGAGCCGTTTTAGTTAAAGGACGAGAATCAACTAACCATTGCTCCAACCTGTTAGAGTCTTGGACAGAAGTTCCTCCATGAAGCCACACCCTAGCATGTTTTTCTTTCCAATTCTCTTCAGAGACCTGCTCAAAACCTGGATTGTCAATTTCAACTTGTCTCCAAATAGCTCTTGTCTTTGACAATTTTGTTTCAAAATCATCGAGAATCTCATGAATTTCATCGAGAAATTTACGCATTTTTCTTTCCCTTCTCAGGTTGAATCTCCAATCTGTCGCGCGCGCTAGCGACAGCTTTATGCAACTTCTCTTGCAGTATTTTCTTCGAAGGGAATGCTGTCAGATATTCAGCGACATGTATCCCCGATTTATCTAACTCCAATAATTCGACTCGCTCACTCTTCTTTCCGGCGCAGAGAATAAGACCAATGGGCTGTTCTTCACCTGGATTCCGCTCATGCTTATCAAGCCAGCGTAAATACAGCTCCATCTGACCTTTATATTCAGCTTTAAAATCGCCAATTTTGAGCTCGATTGCGACCAGTCTTTTAAGCTTTCGATGAAAAAATAAGAGATCGATATGAAAGTCTTCGTCATCGACAATAACGCGTTTTTGCCTCTCAACAAAGCAAAAGCCCACTCCTAGCTCAAGTAAAAACTGTTCCAACTCACGTATAATCGCATCTTCAAGGTCTTTTTCAAGATAACGATCATTAAGATTCAAAAATTCCAATACATAAGGATCTCGAAAGACGAGATTTGGAGTTAACTGATCTTCTTTGCGTAACATTTCTAACTCGGCCTGCGCGACCAATTCTGGCTTTCTGGAAATGACCGTACGCTCATAGAGCATAGAATCAATTTTCTTTCGCAAAGTACGTACATTCCACTTTTCGATCCGGCACATCTCGGCATAAAAATCGCGTTTTAGTGGTTCTTTGAGTGGGATTAACTCAATAAAATGACTCCAACTCAATTCTCGCGACAGCGTCGCGACAATTTGCTCATCGGGGAATAATTCAGCAAATTGCACCATTCTCCAAAGGCTTGTCTCTCTAAAACCGGCACCATACTCCCTCGTCAATTCTCGCGACATTGTCGCGATAATCTCCTTTCCATAATCGGCTCTCTTTTCTCGTAAAATTTCGGAGCTTATACGACAACCCATGCGCCAATTGAGAGCCGTAAGATGAGTATTAACGACCAAAGCCACAGAGCGTTTGGCTTGATCAATCATGCTACGAAGGTCTTCAAGTAAATTGCCTTTTGTAGCGGATGGCTTAGAGGTTTTTGTCTTTGTTAGACTGGGTTGTTTTTTCATGCAGAAACTCCATTGAGTATTTGTTCATTAGGCTGGAGGTTCGCGATTCTTTTCTCAATCGATTCACCGATGAAGCGAGTAGAATTGGCATCCAGATGGGAATAGTGATCAGTCATACGGGAAGAAGAATGCCCAAGTTGAGCACGTAGCTGCGTTCCCGAAGCTCCTAGCTCGCCTCCAACAGAACAGAAGTGATGCCTGAGTCCATGGAAAACAAAATTTTCAATTTTTGCGCGCTTTAAAGCCGAATGCCACGCTTTTTTAATGTCGATCTTTCCAAAGGCTGTTTTGCTTGCAAACACAAGCGGCTTTCTCATATCGCGGTTTTGGCACAGCGTTCTTAGCTCTTGAATAGCGCTATCGACCAATCCAACTCTTCGCGGCTGTCCATTTTTTGAATCCTTGATGTGGGCGATGCGGTGATCAAAATCAATTGCATCCCAAGTTAAATTAAGGATCTCACTTTTTCGAGCTCCGGTCGTTAAGGCTATTAAAACGATGCAGTAAAGATAGGGGCTCTGGCTTTGTCGGCAGGCTTGAAGCAGCCGAATATCTTCACCTTCGGAAAGCACGCGCCTTTGCTTCGGCTTTGACCTTAGCTTTAAGAGGTTCATGCAAGGGTTCTCCTCAATCCATCGCAAGTTTTTACAGGCAAAGCGAAATGCTCCGCTTAAGGTGGAAAAATAGCGATTTATGGTGGCAGGATTGAGTGTCTTATTACTTGGAGAGGGTATCTCTGCGAGCTTTCTGCGTTCTTTGAGCAATAGCTCGGGAGTAATGTAAGCAAGAGCATACTTTCCAAGAGTATCTCGGAAATAGTTGAGTTGTCTTACAGAGTCTTTGAACGCTTTATGGTGATCGACGACTGCATTTTTGATGTAGAGATCGATCAAATCAGTGACAGTTTTTTCTTTAGCTCTATTTGGAGAGTATTGACCAAGCTTGATCTTTCGTTCGGTATCTCTAGCCCAATCTTCGGCCTCTTCTTTTCGGTCAAAATGATCACAAACGGTTGGGTGGTTTTTGATTCGGATAACGGCGCGCCAACCTTTGCCGTCTTTTCTTTTGTAGATAGATGCCATCTTAAACCCCTTCTTAGTTGTGGTTTAAGCGGCTGGCTAGTGTTAGCGAATTAGTTTTTCACTGCACCGTCTTTGCACCGCTGCGCAACATTTTAATTTTAATCCATGATTGAATCAAGTTAAATGATGCTCACAAGTGCTTATAGGGAATGCCTAAAGCCAGAATCGAACTGACGACCTTCGCATTACGAATGCGCTGCTCTACCAACTGAGCTATTTAGGCTAAATGGTCTATTCGTCACTCTATTGTAGATGAGGCCATTTTTTCCATCTAGATTTTATCATGGGCACACATAGCCGCCATCCACAATCCAGTCAGCTCCAGTAACGAATTTAGCCTTAGGTGAAGCCAAAAATAAAACGGCTTCAGCAATATCCATAGGCTCACCCAAGGTCTTCAGTGGTGTTCTTTCAATCCAATCAGCATGTAAAGATGCTGCGCCACTCAACATTTTTGTATTGATGTACCCAGGTGAAACAGCGTTTACACGAATCCCATGCTTGGCCCATTCTACCGCTAAGCTCTTGGTAAGCATGCCTACCCCACCTTTAGCAGCATTATAGTGGCATTGTTCCTGCGGTATCACAACAATATGCCCGCAAATTGACGAAATGTTAACAATTGCGCCGCCCTTTCCCTGCTTAATCATAGCCTTCCCCGCAGCTTGTAAACAAAGAAAGACGCCTGTCAAATTAACGTCAATCATGCGCTGCCAATCCATAAGGGATAAGTCTTCTGCAGGTACCATCTGAGCAATGCCCGCATTGTTTACGATGATATCTACGCTACCCCAACGTTCAATCGTGGAATCAATCAGGGCTTGCACGTCCTTTGGATCGGCAACGTCACATTGGCAAACGAGAGCTTCGACACCACATTCTCTGACCTTTGCAGCCACGACCTGAGCATCCCCTAGGCTCTGGGCAGCAGCAATGGCTACATTGGCGCCTTCACGTGCGAGGGCATAGCAACATGCTTCGCCAATACCTCTAGAGCCTCCTGTTACTATAGCGTTTAAGCCCTGCAGTTCTCCCGCATGGCTGGGTAGAAAGGACAGCAAAAGGGCCAAGGTAACTAGTGACTTTGTAAGCATGTCAACATCCTTCAGGTGATGATTTTAGAAATTTTATGATGATACGGGTACGAGCTGTTTTTTAGAAGTGATGTAGACTAATAAATACCTTTAAGCTGTCCATACACGCACCATCCAATAATATATGCGTGTGTGATTGGATGATATGTGTGTCCAGCGCTGCGCGCGTGCGAATGCCTTAGCCATATGACTAAAAGGCATCGTCACTCTTTGATCCATCTCACAATAAGAATGGGAATGCGTGACTCATGCCGCACCTCCTCTATAGTGCTTCCATAAAGGAAATCAGCAAAAAAACGGTGACCATGCGATGTCATGGCAATCAGATCGCAATGCTCTCGTTCAGAAGCTCTAAGTATCTCCTCCGGCGGATTTCCTAGCGCTAAATAAGTGCTTACCGTGAGGTCCTTTTTTCTTAATTCCTCAGCTGTTCCTTCCAAATAGCGGCGATCCACTTTCATCTCCTCGGAATCTTTAAGCAAGAGGGTGTCATAATTGCGCGCTACCCAGCCATCCGCTACGTGCAGTAGCAAAAGATACGAATGATGAATCCGTGCCAACTCCGTGATATGAGGCAACAGGCTCTGGTCTGCTGGGCTATTTTCCAACGCTACTAAAATTTTCGTGTACACGCATCCCTCCCCAAGCTCTCAAAAAAACGATAACCTAATGTAGTCCCATAAGTATTTGATGTTTAACGCGACAATCAAGCCTGCACAGGCCCAAGCCAAAACCTTTAGCCAGGTCGCATTGGAAAATGTTTTCATCTTCACTGAATCACTTGTAAATAGCACCAGAGGGATCACAGCAAAACCCAGTTGAAGACTCAGTATAACCTGACTCAAGATGAGTAGCTTTCCTAGTTGTCCTTCGCCATAGACCAGAATACAGACTACCGCAGGAATTAATGCCAAACTTCTTGTGATGAGTCGCCGCAGCCAGGGTCTCAGGCGTATGTTTAAAAAGCCTTCCATGACAATCTGACCTGCCAAAGTGCCCGTAAGCGTAGAATTTTGCCCAGATGCCAGTAACGCCAAAGCAAATAATGTGCTAGCGACAGGTGCATTCAGGATTGGGGTAAGCAGCTGATAGGCTTGTTGGATATCCGTCACCTCCGTGTGTCCATTGGCATGAAAGACACTAGCCGCCAAGATGAGAATGGCGGCATTGATAAAAAAGGCAAAGGTAAGCGCTATCGTCGAATCCAATGTCACAAATCGTAAGGCTTCCTTCTTTCCCTCTACATCATCCTTGTACTTTCTGGTTTGTACAAGAGAGGAATGTAGGTAGAGGTTATGAGGCATGACTGTAGCCCCTATGATGCCTATAGCGACGTAGAGCATCTCGGGATTGGTCAAAATTTCAGTCTTCGGAATCAACCCTTCCAATATAGCCCCCACACTAGGGTTTGAAAGGGCTATCTCATACCAAAAACACGCTGCAATTACCACTATCAAGGTGATGACCAACGATTCTAGATACCTGAAGTTGATCTTTTGAAGGTAGATAATCAGAAATACATCGGCGGCAGTCAAAAGCACCCCAAGCATCAGCGGCAGGCCAAAAAGAAGATTGAGAGCAATTGCTGAACCAATAATCTCAGCCAGATCACATGCACAAATTGCTATTTCACAAAGTACCCACAAGCAAATCGTCGTAGAATACGAGTAGTGGTCCTTGCACGCTTGTGCGAGGTCACGCCCTGACACAATGCCTAACTTCGCTGATAAAAACTGTAACAGTACCGCCATTAGGCTCGAAAGCATCACAATGCTTAGCAATGTGTAACCAAATCCGGAACCGCCAGCGAGATCGGTAGCCCAGTTACCAGGATCCATGTAACCTACGGCTACTAAATATCCCGGACCGGTAAAAGCCAACATCTTGCGCCACCACGGCCACCTTTTTGGGACCGGAATAGATTGAAAGCTCTCTTCCAAGCTAGGAGCGAGACGCTTCAGCTTCCAGCCGGATTCAGACTGTGTTGGATCTTTCTGTGACATCGGAGCTTGGTTACCCTGGTCTAACTTTATCTTTTTTATACTTGAATCCTATAAAAAATCAGCTAATGAAATCGAGAATATCTCAGCCCTCGCGAATGCATTTTACAGGTCCTAACCAAGTAGAGGAAGAAGGTAACAATGCCTTCCATGCATTGTGCCTAGAAAAGGGACTTTGAGGACGATGAGGGGTCATTGTAGAAATCCTCTGAGCTTTTGTAGATAAGCGTCCATGTCTTACACATCATCAAATAACACGCGCGTAGACCTCTCAAAGTCCTTTCCTAGGCGCTATGCATGAAAGTCATTGTTAATTAGATATGCAAGTCGTTTGTAACACCCCCAACAAGCAAAGAACGAACTTTTTAATAGACTATAGTTGACAAATAGTAAAACATCTGTTAAAAATACAACTTTGAGTTAATATAAAATAAGGAAAAAATAATGAATTCAGTTAATTCCGTAAATTTTGGAACAATACATAAAAATGGTGCGTTTGAACAAGCTTCGGACGCAATCCCGGCCCTTCAATGTCTAGCAGTCATCATTCATGCTGTATCCACGGCTATCATGGTAGGTGGTCTCAACAATGCTAGACAACATGAATCAGCGGCAAAGCTCCTCCAAATAGGGTCCTTCCTTCTTACAGGTTTTGCTCTGCTTGATACAGTTTGTGAAATTTCTAACATCCTTGGTGTTCCGCCGGCCTTCACCTTTGCAGTGAGTATCGTGCACGCTATGGTAATCACCGATCTAGTAAAAAACTTTAATGGTCTTGCCCATTAATGCTGAATTTTTTGGTTGGTAGGACTTGACTACACAGGCAGGCGTGAGCAAGGAGAGCGTTCTCTGTGGCGCAGTCATTCCATGGCTGCGGACCAATCCGTTGCAATTGTGGAGACGTAGTGTAAAACAAACGTCCCATCTGATGCAAACGGCATCTGTTTCAACCGTTTTCGCAGTCATGGAATGACTGAGCCACATAGGAAATTGCGCCAGCCAACCTTTTAAATTACTCAGAAGTCACAATAAGCACTCGGCGCGCTGCGCTTTGAAAGCGGTCGCTTGTAACCGCTTTCCGTTCCTTGGGAAGGTCGTGTGAAACGGCATTACGATCATTGGTTAGGGGTAAAATAGTGAGGGCATGCAGCCTTCACGCGTGTTATTCCTTAGCCGTTAAATCATTACATTATTTTTTAATACCATGCACATCTATTAACTATAGAACCCGACAATCATTGTACAATAAATAATTTTATATTATTATTTAAAGATAAGGCATGATCTGTTTCTATAAAAAACAAACTAATTAATTGGTTTTATGGAATCAATAGATGCAAAATCATTTACTAGTCAGATTGAGTCCTATGAAAAATTAGCTAATGAAATCGAGCATGTCTCGGTAAAGGGAAAGAACTCGGAAGCAAAAGTAGGTGAGTTAGTCTCCAAGTTTACAGCGACAGTCGAAAAAAATGCATCATTATGTATGCTACAAAATGCTCAATTCACACATCTACTCTGCCGAATAAAAAACATCTGCGACACAGAAGCTTCTCCAGAAACCCGAGAGAAAATGGAGAATTTATTCGAGAAGGTGATTTCGCCTCAAATGAAGGATTTCACGGTCGGAATGACCTCCTTTTGTGATAAACTGGCCCAAGCCAATCAATTTCAGGCTATGGAAGCTTTTACACTTCCCCCTAAAGGCGATAGCATCAAAGAGGTGGCCACGCATTTAAATAAAGTGCTGGAAAATCCGACGAATCTCTTGCTTCTCATGCAACACGGCGACAACAAGCTGATCAGTGAGACGCTTCTTATGTGCAATATTGACATCTCCAAAGGCGCTTCCGATGGAACCCTTTTACATCATGCGTTGAAAGGAAACTTTCCTCCTGTGGTAATCAGCAGGTTGATTGAGCACGGGGTTCCTCCTAATAGACCAAACTCGCAAGGAGAAAGTCCCTTAATGTTGGCCGCAAGGGGCGATAACCTTGCCGCTGTCAAGGCTCTTGTACGTGGTGGAGCAACAATTGATCTCAATAGTCATCTTTTGTCTATCCCTGACCTTAAACCGGACATGGTCAAGTATCTACACAAGCAAGTGCTAAAGGATGTTACATCAAACCTCGCGAAGGCTAACGAATCAATTCTATTTACCCCGCCTAGAAAAGGCGGTTTTGGGCTGCTGTTAGGAACTGTGATGCCCCAAGTCATCACTCAAGCTCCCGGCATCGCGACAATGGCTCTTGGAAAAGAGGCCACCGAAGGTGTTGGCGCAATCCACATGGCTCTTCCTATGTTAAAGGGAGCTCATCTTTCTTCAGAATATAGTATGGCCACAACCAAAAATGAGAATCTAGAAGAAAAAATAGAACAACTAAACGACCGCTTGAATTCCCTAGGCGACGAGATTCTTACAGCCAAAGAATCGCATAAGAAAAACCTCATCGCTGAACAACGGAATCTGAAGAAAGAAGTTGCCGACTTAGAACAACTAGGAAGACATCAACAGCGTTCCGCCGAAGTGGAAGTGATCAAGCGAGGAGTAGACTTACAACAGGCCTTCAGAACGGGTATTGTAGGGCTTGTGGGAAATTTCTCAGGCTCGACCCTGATGGCCGACAAAATGATCACAGCTGCTGGGGCATCATTAGCATCTGCTCTGTCTATTTTTCAAACTTGGAATACCATTAGTGATATAGAGACAAAAATGAGCCACCTTGAAGGGGTTAAAGTCTCACTAAACTCAGCTCATCAGGCATTAAGAACAGTTCATTCACAAATGGATCCTAATACAATGGAAGCTCGTCTAATACAAATGAAAATGGGAAATATTGAAAACAAAATAGCCTTCATCGATAAGCAAACGGCTAACTTTTCAAAACAGGGGATTGCTGTAAAAGCAAGCATAATCGGTACCACAGTAGCCTGTGGGCTACTCGCCTATGGAACTGCCACCTATTGGGACAAGTTGCAAGGGGAGGGAGATAAAAGTCCAAATATTAATGCATTAGTGGATAGCGCGGGGCATATACGGCTGGTTTCAGGCCTGCTTCCAGTCATCGGGCCCTCCCTAGCCACAGGTGCTAGCTGGCTTTGGAACAAGGGACTAACCACGTTCCGTGGCAAAACGGAAACGGATTTTGAAAAGGAAATTAAACTGGATGCAGAAGCGGAAAAAGGGTTAACTAATGAGGCTTCGCAGCTCCAGATAGAGTATGACAACATTCAGGAAGAGTTAGAAGTAGGGCATGAAATTGCCTTTGCCGTCTTCGACAAGCCCCAGAAAGGCTCTCCAGAATATAACAACTTGATGAACAGAGCCGCTGAGATAGAACAAAGACAAGCTGAGATACCCCTTGTTTTAGATCAGTACTCGACTGCGAAGGCACTCAACATGTCGCGACGTCAAGTTGAAGAAAATTTCGCTGCTATTGAACAGGATCTCCAGCTGCCAGAAAAGAAAGATCTTCTCAAATCTATTATTGAAGCCACCGGGATTGACATTACCGAATTTGACAGCAACCCCCGCAAATATATTCTAAAATATCTAACCCAGTAAGGTGCACTATGAAGAACACTATGCTTCAGAAAATTGAGAAAATACTGGAAAGCAGTGGGTATATGATCATGAAGAGCGACGAAACGGAAGCATCATCCCTACAATATCTAAGTGTGTTGCTTCCACCTGATGAAAAAGACCGCTCTCGCTACCTTACCGTAAAAACAGAAGAACAGAGCTTGTCGACGCCATTGGAAAGCGAAAATAAGCATACTGAGACCTTCGTGCAACTGCTTTCGGTCCTTCCCTTTAAGATTAGTGAGGGTAGTGCTTGGGAAGTTCTTCGAGCTACTAATTTCTTCAACAGTGCACTTCCAACTCCTGGATTTATCTTGGATGAAGGCGCAGGGCAAGTGTTCTTTCGGTATACGTTCCTTAAGCCTGATGAGGAGTTGCAACAAGCCACTATTCTGTCTCTAATTGGGATGATATTGCTCTGGATAGATTCAGCAAGCCCTACGATTGAGGAGACCGGCTCTGGCAAACCTATGGTCGACGTGATTAGGGGAAGAATTGAGGCTCTGCAAAGTTCCTAGCTTGTAAAGCGGCTTTACAACGTCTCCGCTAAATGTACACCCCAGTTTAATCATACGAACGCCTCACATAAGAAGCTGAAGGCTTCTTGACTTTAATAGGCTAGACACTTAAAATTTAAATAAATATTTCGAACAGTTTATTATTTTATAAAACAAAATATCTTACATGAATATGCATGAAATTATCACACGCTATTCCGTGCGTTATGATGCTAAGATAAAGAAAATCTGCAAGCCACTCACGCAATATCTAGGCATTCCTTATTTCACTTACTATTATGTAGATGAAAATGGACACTTTGCAACCCTTAGTAATGCAACCGAATTCATGGACTATTACTATGCGGAAGAGTATTACATAAATAACCCCTACATGGCTCATCCCGACCTCTTTCAATCGGGACAACTGATGAGTCCTTGTGCTTTGGACGTTAATCAGCAACAGAAACTTAGGCATCGCTTTGATGCGGATCACCTTTTTAGAAACCCCTTCGCAGCTTCCGTTAAGCCCTTCTAACTCTTCAACGCAAATGTTTTTAATGGAAGTAACTGGACTGTCTCGGCAGGAATTACGCTGCCTGGAGCTTTTCCAAACTTAAAAGAGAATCATTTACCGTATTTCGAACTCACCAGAGGGTGCTGTTTTGAGGCTTCTCTTGTTTATCCTACATATCATGCATATCCTATGAATCATGTTTTTATGTCCAATTCCAAGCTCCTGTATAGCTGATGAATGACACACACGAAGCGCTTCGGCATGATCACACATCTGACACTTTGCTTGTAAAACCGCTTTACATTGAAACCTACAACGACACGACGGTTAGCTCAATTAGCCCAGTTGAGGTTTTAGGAGCCATTAAAGCTCTCACAACCATCTTTAGGTATAGCGCCGAGCCTTTCGCGTAGTCCAGAATAGCGTTGCATACGCCGTGCTAGCATTATCTCTAGAACCTGCCGTGAGGACCATATATCAACCGCATGTCGAGCTCGCGTGACACCGGTATAGACGATTTCGCGACCAAAGACTTCCGAGCGTGGTGGGAGCAGCAAGAGAACCCTATCGTATTCGCTACCCTGACTGCGGTGTACAGACAAGCAGTAGGCATATTCATACTTTGGTAGACGAATGGCATCTATGCGCTGCACCTCTCCTGTAGCAGTACTAAATAGTGCATAGTCAGCTTCACTGGAACGAAATTCGCTGACCTCTCTGCCATGGCAAATCAGAATGCCTACGTCTCCGTTAAATAGTCCCAATCGGTAGTCATTGGTGGTGATGATGATGGGAACGGCGCGCGGCGCGGTATCCTGTGCTTGCCAGGCGAGTTCGAGGAGCTTTCTATTAAGCTGATCCACCCCCCAGGGGCCATCGCGCAAAGGAGTGAGGAGTCGCACCTCGTTAGCGCTACGACACAGGGTGTCATTTGGTAGCCTTGCAGACAAAGTCAACAGTGGGGTGCAGTGATCTACAATCGCTCGCCAGACTCTATGATCATCACCGGAATCCCATGTTCGTACCATGCTCTGCAAACAACCAATATCCCCATTTTGCACTGCCGCTGCCATTTTTAAAACGAGAGGAGCATCTGTTCTCACACACTCCTGCAAATAGACAACGGGTCCGCTACAGGAGGCGAAACTCGCGACCATATCGGAAAAGACTCCGCCAGCTTGCACAGAGGGTAATTGCTCGGGGTCGCCTAAAATGATCAGGCGTGCACCTTCCTTGGTAGCATTTAGTAGCCGTGCCATGAGATAGGCATCTACCATGGAGCCCTCATCGACAACAATCAAATCCGCTCCAAGCGTTGCAGCCTCCCACTCATCGTCATCACTGCGCTTGCCAATGCCGAGCAGTGCATGTAGCGTTTGCGCACGCACAATGACGTTAAAGTCCTCTAGAGATCGTCCTAGGGTTGCTGATAGATTAGCCGCCGCTTTACCAGTGGGAGCAGCTAGGGCGATGTTCAGCTGGCGCCCAGCTTCATGCGTGGCGCGTACGATGAGGGCTATTGTCTGAGCTGCGGTATAGGTTTTGCCAGTGCCTGGACCACCTGCTACAAATGTGAGGCATTGCCCGCAAGAGAGCCTGATAGCCTTGGCTTGCGCTTCCTTAAGAACACCAGCTTGTTGAAGAAGCTGAAGCTGATGTTCAGCCCAAGTGGCAGGCACGGCAAGCCTAGGAGGTTGCTTCAGTAGCCTTTGGATATTCCTGACGATAATAGATTCATAATTCCAAAATCGCCTTAGATAGTACCTTCCATCACACGAAACCAAGGAATTGCGTGCATCATCAAAGTCGATGAGCGAAGGCAATAACGTCGCTCCTTCGCGAATTAGGCTCTCGAACTGCCTAACAAGCGATTGATCCGTTAAAATCCCCTTCTTATCAGGCAAAGAATACGCCAATACCAAGACGGGATCTGGTTTAAGGCCATCAGGGCTATGGAGAACACATAAATGTCCTTGTCTAACCGCTAGGCATAGATAGGTCACAAATGCTATGGCGGCAGGCACGCTTGAAGTAGCTCCGAGAAGCTGTTTCGCCAATGCTTGTTCCAGAGTCAAGGGGTAACCCGCCTGAATCAAGCGCCGCAGGACATCATTAGAAGCGGGGAGACTAGTCCTCGAACCTATTGCAGTATCATATCTTTCGGCAAAGAGCCGCTGAGCTATTCCTGACATAGTGCTACCCCCACAGGGTTAATATTGACAACACCGCTATTGGGAATTTCTGGATTCATACCTCTCAGAAACAGGTAATAAATGCCCCCAAAACACTCCTCGAATGGCCTTTCCTCAAAGCAACGTAGATACCGCTCCATGGCCTCGGCATAGATATTAGCCTGCAAGGCATAGCTACCTCGGCGCATAGCAGCCTCTAAGGCTTCAATATTATAGTGATCTTGGTCAGGACCCAACCAGTTAGTCTTCCAATCAACTATGTAATAACTACCTTCATGGGAAAATACGAAATCCACAAAACCTTTCAAAAAACCTTCTCCAGATGAAAAGCTGTCCGGCGCCTGAGCGAACAAAAATTCCATTTCCCTAAATGAGGAGTCGGTACTGATTTCACAGAGGGGAATATGGCAACTTCCCAAGGTGATCGGGGTTTTGAAGCCGGCGAAAACAACGTTTGCGATGGCACTACTCCAAGCGGAAAAGGGCGTAGACGCAGCATACTCCTGAATAAAGGGAAGCAACTCTTCCGGAGAATGAGTAGCTTTTATATACTCCAAGGGCATTTTTTCCATGATTTCATGTACTAAAACACCTACCTCACTACCAGCTGGAAGAGTGTGGGCATTTTTGATACGAGCATTAAACTCCCTAGGACAACCATCTAAGGATATTGCTTCATGCTCTACCTGATTGTGACTTGAAAGGGATGTGAATGAGTGCATCCAAGAGGGAATACCAGGGACCTGTACTGATGGGGGCGCTACTAGGACTGGTGGTATCTTCAGGATAGGATTCCTGCAGATGCTCGGTGAATTCCGCAAGACTTCATAGCTGATGCAGCACTGAGGGACTTTAGTGTTCAGGAAATCAATCAAAGACTGGTCTGAAAGATTTTTGATGCATTCATATAAGGCGACGCGACTCATCTTGGCCCGTCCTAGGCCTCCTACAATCAGTTCTAGCGGAGAAGCCTGCCCTTGGGTAATCTTGGAGTCCTCTTCGATGAGCAAAGGAAGATACAAGCGCTCCTTGGCCCTAGTCATGGCTACATAAGCGAGGCGGATTTTCTCAGCATCCTGTTCACATAAGAAGCTCTCTATGGCAGATCCATTCTCCTCAGCAATCACCAAAGTTCCGGTTCCGGAATGATCTGGAACAAGGCTATCCTTGGTCTTTGAGCGTTCTTTAAGCCCCGTAGCAAATACAATGGGATATTCCAGTCCTTTACTAGCGTGGATAGTTAGGATACGCACAGCATCTTGTGAAGCATCGGAGCGTATGTAATAACGTTCATCATCATCGGCCAGCCGCAGCTCTTGTAGGGCGATAATCAGACCACTAGCAGGCAGATGCTGTTCGGTGAGGATCTCTGTGAGATGTCTCAGGTCACGATATACCTCTACACCGCCATCACGAGACAACAAGGTCTCCATGACCGTCATACTATCCGAAGTCCAACGGCTTAGCAAGAATGCCTGCATAAAGCTAGACACACCCTGATGATGCAAAATATCACGCAGGCTATAAACAAGACTGATGTTACGGGACTGAAGACTCCACTCACTCGCTGTTGATTGGCTAAAAGCCAGCAAACCTCCACCCAAGAGCTGGAACAATGCAGCATTGTCCCAGGGGCGCAGCACAGCATGAAGAAGCTCCAAGAAAGCATCTAGGGCCGATGATTGTGTAATACTACCACTACGTTCAAGAATGGCTGGAATCTGATGGTGGCGCAAGAATTCCAGCGTATCCGATGCCTCATAGCGGTCTCGGATGAGAATGGCAATATCGCGATAAGAACGGCCAAACTCTGCTAATCGGGTAATTTCTTGTACCAGAAAAGGCAGTACAAAGGCTTCCTTCATGTCACCTGTGGGCCAGTTGACATTGGAGCGGCTCCGTTTACCACGAGCTATGAACATATGAATAGCACCGCGTCCATCATCTATGGAGGACTTCTGAGCCCTTGGCGCAGGCAGTGCTGGGCGGAACGATAAACATCTATCTAACGCGGGCATAATGAGTAGATTTGGATTATCTTCCTCATTAAAGAGATAATTGACTGCCTCGACCAATGGCGTGCAGGAGCGAAAGTTTGTATCAAGAGAAGCATGATACTCTGAAGCAAAACTAGAAACCGCCTGCATATAGGTGTAAACATCGGCACGACGAAACGAATAAATTGCCTGCTTGGGATCCCCAACTAGCGCCATATGAACACGAGAATCCTGCAAAAAAAGCTTCTGCAGAATGCCCCATTGAATAGGATCCGTGTCCTGAAACTCATCGACAATAGCAAAGCGATAGCGCAGAGCGACGCGGCTTCGGAAGGACTCATCGTCAACAGCCTCGGCCATTTGTTCCAAAATTTGATCAGCGCCAGCAATACCCTCTTCCTCAACATAACGACGAATAAAATCCTGACATTTCCTAGCCATCCATGCAAAAATACGCTTCACATCGCTAGCCAGGCCTACAATTGGAAGAAGATGTTTTCGTAGGGCCTCAAGGAAGTCCTCTTCTTCGGGGGTGGGCCATGGAGCATTTTTAGCACCGCTCTTCTTTCGTTGAGATGCTTCAAGAGCCTTAGGTAAAATGCAATCGTCTCTAATTAGTTGATCTAGATCCCTTTCATCTGTGAGATCCTTTTCGAATATCTGGGCGAATCGTTCGATCTTCTCAGTAGCCGCGTCATCATATTTTTTGTAGGCCGCTCCCAAGCGCTGGTAAAGGCCTACAATATCGCACGCATACTTGTCTTGCAGTAATTGTATTGCCGCCTGAAAGGATCGATAATGTTCGCAAAAACTCGGTACAGACGCAATTGGCGCCTTTAGCGCAAATGACGCTAGAGATTTCTGCAACTTCTCGTCATCACCTTTGAAGTCATTAAGTAAGCGTTCGAGCTGACCGGGACTGCACTCATTCGGCAAGACCTCCGTACGAAAAACGTCTCTGACAAGCTGGCGTACTAGCGAATCGGACAAGCCTTGCTCTTCTCGTCCATCAATGGGCAATAACGTGCCCTCCTGGCATTCGCGTAAGACACGTGCGCAGAAGCCGTGAATGGTAAAAATTTGGGCTTCATCGTAAGTCCCCAGCGCAACCTCCAGACGCCGCTTGGCTTTGTCTATAACATCTTGCGGCTGTTCCTTAATAGCGCAGATAAAATCTGGACAGGAGCCTTCAGAAGAGGTAAGGAACTCAATCGCGTTTTGGATATTTTCCCTAACCCGTTGACGAAGCTCTCTGGTGGCCGCTCGGGTAAAAGTCATCACTAAGATTTGTGATAGTTCTAAAGGTTCGTCGGATTCGATCAATAAACGTACGACCAGATTTTCAATGGAAAAGGTCTTACCTGTACCGGCGGATGCCTCAAGGATGTGATGTTGATGGACTTTTAACTCTCTGCTAAGGACATCAAAACTTTTGGTAACTGCTTCAATCATCAGTCGACACCCCACCTTTTTCAATTAACGGGCCATACAATTCTCTAGCGCGTTTTTGCCATGGCGCAAGCATTTGGGGCTCTATTACGCCACGATGTTCTTTTAACAACCAACGGGCATAGGTATTGTGAAACGTCTCCGACTTCTCTATATCATCGTTAATCTTCTTTAAGATAGCTTCGGGGGACTTCTGTATAAAGTCCTTGACCCATTCTTCGATAAGAAGCGAGGGACTTTGCACACATTGCACAGCATATTCCAAAAATCTTGGAAACTCTGTCCATCCCTCCACCGACTTACCTTCAATCACTGACTTGCCAGTAGCCCTTAAATATGCTGTTCGATAAGGAATAGTCATCCCGAATGCATTGTGCAATTGAGGAGCCAGAAAGCTAAGTAACAGTTGCAGGGGCCAGGCGCGTACCTGATGTTTTACTTCAGCTTTAGTCGTGCATACCAAGCCCACAGGCGATATGTTCGGAATTCTACCTACAACGGTCACCTCTATTCCATTGGGAAGGGTTATTTTTAGCGGAGGCAGATGCAACAATTTGCTACTAACGCGGCGAGGAGCTGCACAGTCTTGTGAAAGATGTACATCAAACAATTCGCTTGCTTCAGTGCCAAATTCCTTAAGCACCCTCTGGATATCACAAAGGTCCTCTTCCAACCTGCGTTTGGTCACGGTTCCAAAGGTCCCCAGTGGTAACCTGCCATGTTGACGAGCCATCTCAAGAGCTACTTCCATTGAGCTTTCCAAGGCATCGGAAAAAATAGAGTGCCGATTTAGCGCATCAAGAGTGAAAGGCTCTTCGGTTTGCAGGAGTTTATCTTCATGGAGATAGATACCCAGAACCTTTTGTAGATAAAGCTTAAGGGGATCCTTGGCGGCATGACAAAGGTTTCTTACGGTAAGTAGATGCGTGCTATCCCTCTCACACATGACATCAGGGCGATCGGAAAAGAGCTGCGGCAGAAATAGCTCAGGAACGCATTTCTCCACCTTTGCGTAAGCTAAGGAGGCGCGATAGTTACTATTCACAAAGCCTTGTATCTTACTTGTACCCATAAAGTAGGCAGGGGCAAATGCAAAATGAGGATGTTGCCTTGTGACTGCTTTAGCTGCACTTTCTCCGTCTATGCGATAGTGACGATCCAAATAGGTGAGTAATTCTCCGAGGACTAGAGCAGGACCCTGCGCTTTCCCATCCGCAGGGTTCAGTCCACGATAGCTCATGACCAGGTGGTCTCGGGCCGATAGGATTGCTTGGAGAAAATGATAGCGATCTTCTTGTGGGGGACTAGGGATATGATCCCTTAGGCTACTAACGGTAAGCAAATCTAGTGCTTGTGTGCGTTTGGGTCGTGGCATAGCGCCATCTTCCAATCCCAATAGGACTATCACACGAGCTGGCAAACCGCTAATGCCTGCCACACTACCAAAAGGCACCGCCTGAAGGGAGCCTTCCTGCTGTGAGGCCTTAGGAGAATCTAACAATTGCTTTAGGTAGAAATTTACAGATGCGAAATCGAAAAGAGCCTCTGGACAAGCCTCCGAGGCTCTTGTTAGCTCCTTCAGCTGGTATAGAAGCCGTTCGCGATCATTGACTGATTTGGCATCCGTTGGCTGAAGATAGCTGTCACAGAGACATTCGAGATAGCCGACCCACTCCTTAAGAGTCAAATGGGTCCCCTCAATTAAAAGCGATAGATCACTCCACAGGCTTCCAAAAAGCTTTAGCCACTTTCCGAGAACATCTGCATCGCCATAATCGATGGTGGAACTGCCAGATGCCAATGATTCTAGAAGCAGCCCTATACCATGATCCCAGGTGCCAATAAATCCATCCTCCAGCATACCTTTGCGGCAGTGTGAGCTTTGCAGAATCTGGTTGCGATGCGTGAGGTTTTTTCCCCAGGTGATTCCTACCTTTTCCACAGACTTTTGAATGCGCTCTAATTCTTCAGCAGAAATTTGGTGTTTTTCTTGGATGTGTGGATTTTCCCAAACCTGCAAAACCGTAGCAACATCCCAGCGGCTGCCAGCCAGATCGATAAGGTTAGTGAAGGCGTTCAGAAAAGAACACTGTAACGACCAGGAAGCATCCACGATTCGGAAAGGTAGCTTGCTGTGGCTTGATCCAAATACAGCCTGAATGCTTGCCTGATAAGCATCAATATCCGGCGTCATTACCAGGATGTCGCAGGGTGTCAGCGGATTGCCCATTTCGTTGCAATGCTGAATAATGCCTAATAGAACATCATAGAGAATTTCTACTTCTCGAATATGTGACGGAGCAACATGTACCTGTAGAGAGTCATCATAAGCTGCTAGTTCTTGAGGCTGCTGCTGGGCAGGGTTGCGAAGAAGCACGAGATCAGCCTGCAGGGCCGCTAAAAGCGTTAATCTCTTCTTTTCAGAATCAAAAAGGGTCTCCTCCGTAATAAGCTCCTGGTAAGCAGGAATGTCTTGAATAGCCTTCGGTAGTAGATAGGCCCCTTGCAACTCTGTATCAATCTCATCTAATTGCCGAGCCATCATACGCCCAACCGTACCTAAGTTTGCCAGCAATGGGTTGGTGTCTTGCAATAGGCCGTCGAGGGTCTGCTTCTGTGCAAGCGGCAAACCATTTAGACGCCTCTTCAGTCGACGTCCCTCACGCTCAGAGAGGACATCGCTCCAATAGTGCTGGCAGGGTGAGGGCAGATAGTAGCTCACAGGGGCAACGGTAGATAGACGCATCAACAGCTCTTGATGGAGAGGAACAAGGTATGGCACGCCAAAAACAGCCACCACCGGAGGATGTGAGCTTGGCGAAAAATTCATCCCTTGAGCAAAGTCGGAGTCCAAACACCAGTCTGGATGATATTGAGCATAGAGCTCACGCCATAATTGCTGCTGCCATCCGGAAGTCAACCCATGCCGCCACTCAGCCGTAAGCTTTGGGCCAGCCAGCCCATAGGATGCGAAAAGGCTGGCAAGTTCATCAGCCAGGGCTAATGCTTGACGTCTTTTTTTTACTGAGATGTCGGTATTTGATTTCATGAGCTGAAGGTAGAGAGCAATCGCCAGATCTAGCCTAGAGGGTATGCATCCCGCAACCTTGGAAGGATAGATAGCCGCTAGCCTCTTGATAGCTCGATCCATTGTAACAATTTGCAGGCCGGCCGCAATGCCGATATCTGGCGAAAGCGCTAGCTGGAGTTGCAACCAATTTTTTGCCTGGGGATGAGGTACAATGATTAGACGAGTTCCAAAGGGATTGCCACGCAACGCCAGCAACCACTTTTTGAAATGGTCGAAAAGAACTTCTAAGCGGTTGGACAAAAAGATTTGAAAGCCATGGTCCATGGCGTTTTTCCTCCCATACCCAACGCATGATCGCGATGGGTGAAGATTATACCCGCTGACCTAACCGTCTTGCCAGAAGAATCTCTCAGACAGCTGGACTTTGCACATTTTTTGGATACAGCCTCTTGAAAGAAGCAATCTCCAGCTATACGACTTTTGAAAGATAGGGTTGGAGCACCCCTCTTTCAAAAGTCGCATAGCTGGAGGAAGCTATTCGCGGAACATGTGTCCAAAAAATGTGCAAAGTCCATCTGACAGAGGATGCCGCTAAATATGGAGTGCGAGCTCTGTACCACGCGTGGTATAACAGGTTAGTATTTCTCTTGTCTTGAAAGACAACATTAGTCATTATTAAAGCTGGTATTCCAATTAAAAATAATCCGAAAGTAAGAGGTTTATGACAGATACAACCTTTGAAGTGGCACCTCGACGTAGCCCGCTACAGGTCATCATGACGTTCGTAACGCGTCAATCGTCATCGTTTACTTATCTTAATGTCACTCAATTCCTAGGAGCTCTCAATGACAACGTCTACAAATTCTTGCTGGTTTACTTCCTGATCCAGCTTGAGGGATTTGAGAATAGCCCAAGAATTTTGGCTGTCACAGGCGCTGTTTTTGTTGCGCCTTTTCTGCTGTTTTCTTCCACGTCGGGAACACTAGCCGACCGTTTAAGCAAGCGAAACATCATTGTTTTCACCAAAATACTCGAATTTGTCATCATGGCAGGCGGTGTACTCGCCTTTCTCTTTGCCAGTAAAATCTGGTCTTTGATCATCCTGTTTTTTATGGCTACTTCGAGTGCTATTTTTGGTCCGTCGAAGTATGGTATTATCCCTGAGCTGGTTTCATCAGATCGCATTACCAAAGCCAATGGCCTACTCACCTCCTTCACTTTTCTAGCCATCATTGTCGGCACATTTCTGCCATCATTCATGCTCGATCACACAGGTCGTAACTTCATCCTGGCATCGCTATTCTGCACTGCTATTGCTTTTGTTGGATTGCTAACGAGTTTTTGCATCGAAGAGACGCCACCTGGGGGCTCTAGTAAAAAGGTGAATCCGCGCATTCTGAAGGATGTTTACCAAACATTAAAGCTCGCCAAAGCAGAGCCTTCGTTGCTCATGGCTGTGTTCGCTTCGGCATACTTCATGTTTTGTGCAGCTTTCTTCCAACTTAACATGATTCCTTTCGCCGTCTCATCGCTAGGTCTGACAGACATCCAGGGAGGTTATCTCTTCTGCCTGATAGCTCTCGGCATCGGAGCAGGTTCCATTTTGGCCGGCAAAATTTCCGGCAAAGAAGCCGAGCTAGCATTGGTCCCTCTGGGAGGCATTGGCATCACCATAGGCTGCTTCCTGATCAGCTTATACTCCTCAGATATTACCTACATCATTCCATTGGTAACCTTGCTGGGTGTTTTTGGCGGTATTTATGCCATCCCACTAGATTCCTATATCCAAATGGCTAGTCCAAAGGAATATCGAGGTCAAATCGTTGCAACAGGCAATGTCCTGAGTTTCATGGGAGTATTATTTGCGTGTGCAACTCTAGATGTTATTTCACAGGTGTTAGGTTTGCCGCCTGACCAAGGTTACATTGTCGTCGGCGCCCTAACACTGCTGATGGTTTCAATCATCGGTTATCAATTTTTTGATTATGTGACACGTTTTGTAGGCATGTTATGTTCACGCATACGCTTTCAGATGACCTTTGCCGGCAGGGAACATCTTCCCGATGCACCAGCAATCTATGTTTGTACCCATACGGCTTGGAATGACTCACTGATCATCATGGGTTCCCAGAGACGAAGAATGCGCTTTTTCATCGAAAATGAGCAGCACCATAACCGCTTAATCCGACGACTCTACCGCATGATGCGAGTGGTTTTAATCCCACCGGTTGAGACCTTTGAACACAATCCTCCTTGTTTGCAGATGCTCAGGAAGGTTCTTAAAAAGGGCATCAGCGTGTGCCTATTTGTAGAAAGTGATAACGTTGCCGATGAAATCGCTCGCTTAGGCCAATCTCTTCACGAAGTACTCGAAGGTACCGATACACAAGTACTACCCGTTTACATCGACAAAGGAGAAAAAGAGCAGCTCCCCCGTATATTTGTCCGCATACGTAATGCGATACGCGTGCCCACGCTAGTCACCTTCGGCCCTCCAGTCAGCTGCCGGGAAAAAAACAACCTCTCTTTGGAAACTTCAAAGGAAGAAGCCCTGGAACCCGCTACTTAGGTAATCTTTGTGAAAGCTGGTGGAATATAGCCCGAGTCTAGTAAAGTTATTCCAAATATAACAACACGATAAGAACTCTATGGATGCCCACCCCTTACCCTTCGAAATCCCACCCTCATGGCGAAGCGTTCTCGCAGCGGAACTAGAACAACCCTATCTTCTCCATTTGGCAAGTTTCGTTGAAACCGAACGTCGATTTCATGCACCCATCTATCCCCCAGCCGAGCTGACATTCAACGCTCTTAAACAAACACCCTTTGAGAACGTCAAAGTCGTCATCATGGGACAAGACCCTTACCACGGCTTCGGACAAGCACACGGCCTAAGCTTTAGCGTTCCTATGGGAGTTTCAGCGCCGCCATCGCTTCGCAATATGTACAAGGAACTTAAAACCGACCTCGGCATCGCAGAAGCAAACCATGGTTGTTTGCTATCTTGGGCACATCAGGGAGTTCTGCTATTGAATGCTACCCTATCCGTACGTGAAGGGCAGCCAAAATCCCACTATGGCCAAGGATGGGAACGATTTACCGATGCCCTCATCGGAGCTGTCGTTGCTAAGAAAGACCCAGTGGTCTTTTTGCTTTGGGGAGCATCAGCGAAGGAAAAGGTTCGTCAGGCCGCCAATACTCACCACCTCACCCTAACAGCAGCTCACCCTTCCCCTTTTTCAGCACATCAAGGTTTTTTTGGATGTCGCCATTTCAGCAAAGCAAATAACTTTCTGGAAAAGGCTGGCCGAGAACCTGTAGACTGGCGGCTATACCACGCGCAGTCGAATACGCCAAATCTAACCGCATGTGATATATGATCTTTGGCATCAAAATAGGATAACGGCTAAAAAGGGATCAGGGAACAGGTTTGTAATGGCAAGTCAATCAAAAGCCCCCACCTCTATGCATAAAACAGATAAAGCTTGTAATCGTCCAAATAAGGCACTCTTTCAGAGATTGCAGACTATGGCCGATGAAACAAAAGTCAGCGACTCGGTGGAGGAAAAGTGGGGAGAAGTTCAACAATCCATTAAACAATGGAAGTCCTCCCGAGAAACTCTCGTACAGATTCAGGAGCTTTTAGTCCAAGCCTATCGAGAATTAGAGTTGATGAAGACAGAGAAATAAAAAGCACTTATTGTGTTAAAACACCGAACATTCACAATAGATAATCATCACATTAATTGAATTATAATTGAAAACTATCATATAATAATAGTGCGGGATTTAGATAAGGATAAGCTATGACACAGAAAGCGCCAATCAAGGACCTCGTAGACTACCTCATTCACCGTGGCAAGGTAGAAGTACCTGCACATGGATCGCGCATTCTTGTGGAATTTTCCGCCCGAACCGAACTTTTATCGTTTCAATCTACTGTCTACCAGGGGCAGGATTATGTCCCCCCCAGCGTAAGACTCTGCCTAAGCCCATCCTTCCGAGGTCCTGCCAGCAGCCTTCTTACGTCACTAGAATTGCACAAAGAGACCTATTCAGTTTCGCTGCACTTCAGTGATACGATTCCTCACCTGACGCATGATCTCCTGATGTCGCTACTCGAGGAATTTGGTTGGTTAGCGGAGGAATGGCGCCAAGTTTTCGATGACCATGACAAGCGCGATTTGGTTCACATACGCGCCAAAATATAAAAACTAACGCATCTGCACAGGCACTCGCCATGTTTGACGCCACCGGGCATACAGGACGATGAGCTCATACATTCCCAATAATGGGAAGGCCATCAATAGTTGTGTAAGAACATCCGGAGGGGTCAAAAAAGCACTGATGAGAAAGATGACAACATACATCATGCGCCGCTTGTTTCGCAGCCATTCCTCCGCTACAACTCGATGATGTACTAAGAGCAAGAGAAGGGCTGACAATTCAAAGGCTAGGGCATTAGCCATAAGCAAAACAACCGTGTAGTCGAGATATAGGGCTAAACTCCAAAGATTAAGCCCTACAGAGCCATTAAAGGCATAGAGAGCCTCATTAGCGATGGGAATGGCAATATAAAAACCAAACAGCAACCCAACCGCCAGGAAAGCCAAACAAAAAGCAATGATCGGCAATGCCAGCCGTTGTTCACTCTCATAAAGCCCTGGCGCTACAAACTGAAAAACAAAAAGCAACCACAGTGGCGATGAAGATACTAGTCCAAACCAAAAACAAGCTTTTAAAGCAGTTCTAAAGCCCTCTATCGGTCCCAGAACAACAAGACGATCGGCCTGTTGTTTTTTCTCTATCTCAAGAGAACCTGTCGGATCGATCAAATAACGATTCGTGCCGATTTGTGTTGCCTTCGTTGATGCCAATAAGTGTTCCTCGGAACTCAGCTCATATTCGGCCGACATGGTAGTGACATTGGAAACTGTCTGACGAACAATCTGGTAGGGAGTGATCATTAGCGAGCCTTTTGTATGGCCCTGAGCAACGTCTGATAGAGGCAGGGTAAGAAAGGACAAAATAGGTTGATAAAAGGCGAAAGACAGAAAAGTCGCTGCAAAGATGACGCCAAAAGCTCTTAAAAATGTCTTACGAAGATCTTCAAGATGATCCCAAACGGTGCCACGAGCTGCATCAACCGGCATGTTACGGCTGATCCTCCTTACTCTCTATCTCTTCGTTCTTGGGTGTCGGTGGCTTCGGCATAATAGGATCCGTGTCATAACTATGAAAAGCACTTTTGAATTCTCGGATAGCCGTTCCGAGGCTACGCGCCAACTCTGGTAGACGTTTACCTCCAAAGAGAAGAAGGATGACACAAAAAATAACAACGAGTTCTCCGGTACCTAACATGAAACACCCCTTTAGTATGGTGCCAGTAGTTTACCTTTTTTGAGCCTTAAGAAACCATCAAATAGACTTTCTTTAGGGGCGCGTAACGTTTTGCAGTGCGGTCACCGACCGTACTTCCAAGTAACTCAAAAGGCTGGCTGCATCGATCTAAGCCCTCACAATCGTCACTCGGCGCGCTGCGCTTTTGTCTGAAAGGCACATGGTTTACACTTTAGCCAACCCACATGGTTTACACTTTTACCCTCTCTTGGTTCTAAATTCCAGAAAAAAAGAGGAAAATAATACTCTTCTTCTTCTGAGCCACTATTCGTAGTGTTTGTAAGTTCATATGCCCCTATGAATTTAAAATTAAACATACCTCAATGTGAACTTATGAATACTATGAACAGTCTCTTGGCTTAGAGTTCTTCGGTTTTCTGCCTTTTCGTCGTTCTACGCCTAGTTTTCCATCTATGAGGATTCCTAAAAATATGGGCCCATAGTATACTGATAGTCCCTCTTGATCGCTTTCTACTAAACCGACCGGTTCTCCGGAGAGCGCTCGGCCTATATAAATATGTTCCCCCTTCCATCTCAATTTTCCACACTCATGTACCTTGCACACTCTTGTAGCGTTTGAATACTCCGGAGATCGTAGTTTTCCATTCCAGGTTCGACTAGATGGTCTTAACCTCTAGTACCGTGTTCATTAGCTTAGAGCATGTTTTACCACTTTGTGTCTTGCGTGCCCTACTTTGATCCACTAGCCCAGCGTCTCCATATTCTCTATGCCTATGTAGCCACTTGTACCCAGTCGGTCTGCTTATTTCAAACTGCCTGCAGATTTCCGTCATGTCTAATGTGCCGTCTAAACATAATTTTACAAATTCAGCTCTTTGATCTTCCACTTTGATTGCCTTCCATGTCATCTTTTAACCCCTTGTATATAAAGGGATTGATTATATCAGATGTGTAAACCATGTGGGTTGGCTAAAGTGTAAACCATGTGCCTTTCAGACAAAGCGCTGCGCGCCGAGACACGATTGTGAATGCCTCAAGCAAAATCATTCCATTGGACCTGTTAATTGCGGAAGCGATCGCTCCAGGCTTCTAAAAGCCCTACAAACTTGCCCTACACTGAGAAATTGCTTCCAATAACGCTCTTGCAACCTCGATCCAGGAAACACTAACCATGGCGTGATAACAGTGCCAGGCCCCCATCCCGGACGCCATAGACGCAGAATACTAGCCCTTGCCCCTACCGTAACCGTCGGCACATGAAATAACGACGCCATATGCCCAATACCAGAATCGTTCCCAATAAAATAACCCGATTCGTAAACCAAGGTAGCTAGATGATCTAAAGTCTGTGTAACCTCTAACCGGATGCCCGCCTCTTCTACCCAACGCCAAGCAGGAGCTTCTTGGACACTTATAACCATCACCGGGTCATAGCCCTGTCCACGAAGCTTCTGGCCTACACGGACAAACTTTTCCCCATGCCAATTCTTCTTCTCTGCTCCGCTAGTAGGATGCATGATCACACGCTTATGGTCATGGCGGTGCTGCAATGAATGAGGCAACCGGTATGCTTGCCCAGGTTCTTCGGGTGCATCCCATACACGACGACCATATGCAAGCAGATTACGCAACATTGTCTGCTTCTTATCTAGTTCCTCGTGGAACAAGATCGTGATCTTTTCAATACCCCGAAAGCGATCCGAAATCACCGTATGGTCGGCAGCAATAACATGATCATATTCAGATAGCTCGTTTTTGATATGGTCCATCGCGGGAAACGGCTTGATCACTAGAGAAGGAAACCAATTAGCCATCGCCCCCAAAACGGAACTATAGAGTGTGGCGCGATGTCCTTTTAACGTCAGTTGATGTGCTAGCTGTGCGGCTAGGAGAGCATCTCCTAGCCCCATAGCAGCGTAGATTGCCAAGGATTTTGTCATGTGACCATTAACGCTTATTTCTTAGAGGATGAGGATTTGTTAAGCAGCTGCTGTAAGCTATGCTTGACCTGCTCCAAAGGTTTGCGAACAGCATCAATAGCGGCTCCTTCGTTAGCTTGCCCTTCAAGATCCGTTAACCTGCCAACAAAATGTTGAAGTAAGTGCACAGTGCTTTCAATATCGGTGATAAACTGTATCTCTTCTCCATCAATACGTCTGATGCGATTGACAAACAGCGAAGCATCATTTTGACGAATGGCGTCCGAAGTGATGACCTGCAGAAAATCGCCACGCTCATAAATATCACGCGCGAGACGTGCGGGCACACTATAAGCATCCACTAGGGCTCGTATTGCAGGTAGGGAATCCGTCTCCGCTAGATCGTCGGACACCTCACCGCGAAGAAGCGCCTCAAACAACTGACTTGCTTGTTCCCTGTCGCCTTCAACGGTGTTCAAAATAGCGTTCTGCATCTCTCTAAAAGTTGTACGGCCAATCTTAAGAGAAAAAAGCCGTTGTAGGTGAAAACGAAACCGATCCACATGTCTTTTTTGCAACATATCAATTCTCCATGCTTAGGGGTTTGCCTCAGTATAACTGGCGCCGCTGATGTTTCAAAGCAACAATCGTCGCACCCTGAAATCAAACGTAGTTATTGCTAAAATATTTAATTTACTGAACAATGCCGCATTTTCACTTTCCATCCAACGAACATTTTTAAGGAGACCGTCTATGCGCTATTGGCTGTTAATGCTTTGTCTATTCCAATCCCTTACCACCACACTCGATGCGAAAGAGCCTATAGACCGCATTCCTCTTTCCGAAGTAGCAGGTGATCCCTCCAGCCTTGTTGCTGGATGCGTAAATGTCATCAGTGGAGCATACAAGTTTAAGACCATAGATCTCGTGGTGCCTGGTCCTGTTCCCTTAACATTTCAAAGGTCCTACAGCTCATTAGCAGCATCATCGATGAAGTCCCTTGGAAATGGTTGGAGTAGTAATCACCCCACCGATCTGGAGCTGACACACCTTGATTATGTCTATACCGTGATAGCTCCTGAACCCTCGGGAACATCTTTGGTCTACTTGAGTGATCGTCGTCTCGAATTTCAAACGCGCAAAAAAAATTCCCTCATATTGACTCCCAGCAATCATACAAGCTTTCACATCCATAATCCCGATTACGAAGATGGCCTTACGAATACCCATCAAGGAACCATCAGTGGTCGTTCGAACTTTCAGAACCAAACAGTTAGCTATCGTCAGCCTGAGGAAACTATCCGTCTTCACTTAGCTACAGGGGGTGAAAGGATTTATAAACGTATTCAAGACAATAGAAAAGCAGGAATGCCCGTTTTTTTTAGATTGAATGCAGAGTATCTCCCTGATGGCAACCACATTATGCACGAGTATGCCACTACAGGATTTGGTCTTAGCAAGATTAAGGGAACCGACGCAAGCAACTCTTGCATGTTTGGAGAGCTGCAGATGAAAACTCTGTCAGAAAATTCGGCACATCTAGGATCACTAATAACAAGCAACGATGGCCGTAAAATAGCCTATGAAAACGAAGCACGCTTGGCTCCGGACGAAAAGCAGCCACGCTACTACCTATCTAAAGTTAAACCATCCAATGGCCCTACGGAAATCTATACCTATGGTCAAACAACAGGTACTGCAGGGCTTAGAATAAAGCGTAGAGAACTTCCTGAAAATCGCTTTCTTAATATCGACTACTATGGGGTGGGGGATAACTGGGTGGGAGATCAATTGGTGCATGTTAGACCCTACCAGCAGAATGACCGGACAAGCGGACGCGTTAGCCTACTTAGCGCTCCGGTAGGCTGGGATGATACCCCTGTGATTACTTATCGCTTTTTCTACCGCCAAGATCAGACCACCGACGTGCGAAATGCTTACAACAACCGCACCGTCTATGGGTACACTACAGGAGATCGGCTAACAAATATCATACGCTATGTAGGAACATCAGATAGCACCTACACCAAATATAGCTCAGAGAAGCTCTTCTGGGGTAAATCATTACAAAAACAACATGGCAATCTCATCTGCCGCGCCTTGCTGGATGCCAATGAGACCATCTGCTCATGCCGTTATTACGAATACGATAAACATCACAACACCATTGCAGAACACCTGCTTGGTAACCTCTCCGGCAGCAACTTGCAGCCACCAGTCTTAGATATGGATGGTCTTCCACAAGATAATGGCTGTGATCGCTATACAGTTCGATACACCTACACGGATGATAAGTTTCACCTCAAGACTTCTGAAACCTATGCAAATGGTCTCACCATCGTTTTCAAATACAAACCCAACAGCGATCTCCTAAAGGCTAAACTTACTTGCGAGGGCAATCGGATTGTGCAACGTGAGTTTCGCGAATATGATGCCAATGCAACCTTAGTCCAGATCATCGAGGACGATGGCTGCGGAAAATTGAGCAAGGATCTTAATGGAATAACCTTCCGCAAAATAACCTATCTCACTCCACGCAAAGAGGCTCCTTGCATGGGCTTGCCAGCAGTCGTAGCCAATGCCTACTATGATATCTCCAAAGGTTCAGAGATTAGTCTCGGATATGTAATGAACTCCTATTCGCCAGAGGGCCTACTCACCGAACAGAAGCATTATATCTCCAACGATATCGTAAGCCATACCCTGCGATGGGAATATGATGCACTGGGCAATGCAATTCTTGAGCAAAATGCCCTCGGCCAGATCATTCGAAGGCGCTTTGATGCCAATGGCAATAAGGTGTATGAAAAGAATGATCGTTTGCCCTACCACTACGAGTATGTCTATGACTACTCAAATCGAATAGTTGCGGAAGAACGAGTCTGCGATGATGGACAACACCTTAAAAACAGCTATCGCTATGACTATTTGGGTAATCGCATAGCCTCTATTGATCCCTTCGGACATGAAACTACCTACAAATATGATGATCTAGGTCGCCTCATAAGCACTGTACTACCCGCATCCCCTGACGCTCAGGGAAGTCTTAAGCAACCTCAAGTTAGTCTAGAGTATGATGTAGCGAGTAATATCATCGCAGAAACAGACTCCGAAGGAAATGTAACGACAAAAACCTACAATGCTCGTGGCCAACAAACCGTCGTCAACTATCCCAACGGTACAACGGAGCGTTTTGAATACAACTTAGATGGTTCCATGAGCAGAAAGATCCTCAAAAACGGAAATTCAGTAGCACTCCACTACGATCTATTAGGAAATAAAGTTAAGGAGGAGACCTCTTCACAAACAGGTGAAATTTTAGCTACTACTTCAGCGAAATACAGAGGAAAGCAACTCATCTCAGAAACAGATGCCAATGGTAATACAACCTCATACGAATATGATGGAGCAGGACGTTGCACCTTGGTGCATACTCCTGAAGGCTGGTCTCGCTTTGAATATGATAACCGCAACCGAAAAGTTAAATCCATTCAATGGGTAGGCCCAGCAAATACCGACGTTCGCAGCACGATAAATGCATACGACGTCCTTGACCGCCTTATTGAAGAGCAAGTGCAAGATGCACTAGGTAACACAATCAGCTGCATTCAAACACAATATGATGACGCAGGAAACTGTAGCGCTGTAACAACCTTTTCAGGCTCTGAGTCAGCGACAAAGAAAACTCTATTCAATGCCCGTGGCAAACCCTGCAAGCTTATCGATGCATTGGGTAATGAAAACATCATTCATTATGACTATGCCTACCTGAATGATCAGGACCAACGTGTTTTGCAAGTTACCTCCGTTGATGCTCTAGGAAATCGTACTGTTACGACACATAACCCCCTTGGACAGGTTGTCAGCATCATTCAACTAGACCCTAAGGGTAAGGAGCTCAGTGAAGTTCGAAAGAGCTATAAAGGCAACAATCAGCTTGTAAAAATCGCCAAGACAATCACAACAAAAGAGGGATGCCAAGATGTTGCAACCGAATGGAGATATGACTCCGCGGGGAACATCGTAGCAATCTATGAAGCCGCTGGCTCACCACTGGCACGTCAGACTCATTTTACCTACGATACAAATGGCCAGAAAGAGGCTGAGACACTACCCAACGGGGTAACGATCAGCCATCAGTATGATGCAATAGGGCGACTATCCTACCGTGGTGCATCTGATGGCTCTTTCGCCTATCACTATGCCTATGATGCCTGTGGCAATGTCGTTTCTATTGCCGATCAACAAGGGTCTACACTAATACGAAAATATGATCATGCTAATCGCTTGATTGAAGAGCAGCTAGCTACAGGTTTGTCCATATTCTATCAATATGATGGCTTGAATCGTATCACCACCATAGGCCTGTCTAACGGCTCAGGAATCCATTACAACTATGACACCGCACACCTTCTTGAAATCTGTAGGGTTGATGCGTCGGGAACGGAGCTTTATAATCACAAATACTTGTCTCGAGACCATGCTGGCCATGTAACAGCGGTTCGTATGATTGGCAAGGCCGGTGCTGCTACCTATTCCTGGGATATTGTAGGGCGCCTTAGAAAGCAGTATTCCACGCATTTTGAAGAAGAAGTCTCAGTTGATGGAATTGATGCAATCGGTAACCTCGTCTCAAAAACTCAGCATGATATTGTCGGTAAATTAAATTGTCATTATACCTACGAT
The DNA here is from genome assembly GCA_963713615.1 of uncultured Chlamydiae bacterium. Taxonomy (GTDB): domain Bacteria; phylum Chlamydiota; class Chlamydiia; order Chlamydiales; family JAJFMA01; genus CAMFKD01. The sequence goes on along the minus strand of CAVQMM010000001.1, from coordinate 2,890,531 downwards.
GGACTCTCTCGTCTAATTACAGAAGAAGGATCTTCACACCATATCTATAACTATGATCTATCAAATAATCGATCTATAAAGGATAACTCAGACTGCGACATCAATGCTCTGCAACAGTTAACAAGGCAGGGAGCGCAAAGCTACACCTATGACGCATGCGGAAATAGGACCAAGCTCGGTGACTATCAGCTATCCTATGATGCACTAGGCCGTTTGACACAAGTTACATCGCTTGGAAAGCGATGGACCTATGCCTATGACGCCTTTAACCGCAGATCAAGCAAAACGGCCTATGATAATTCCAACAACGTCATAGACATCGAGCAATATCTGTATCAAGGAGACATTGAGATCGGTATGACTGATGCCAGGGGCAACTTACGACAACTAAGAGTCCTTGGTGAAAGCCACAACGGTCAAGTTAGCACAGCTGTGGCCATAGAGATTGGAGAACATGTCTATGCACCGCTACATGACCGTTCGGGAAATGTCACTGCACTATTGACAACCGATTCTGGTGACGTCGTCGAAGCCTATCGTTACACTGCTTTTGGAGAACAAACACACTATGTCAAAAGCTGGTGGAGAGGGTGGATTGCAAACACAAGTCCTGCAATTAACCCATGGGGCTTTGCAGGGCAAAGGCATGATGCGGAGACTGGCTTGATTCAGTTTGGTGCAAAATATCTGGATAGTGATACTGGCCGTTGGATGACCCCGGAAATGGCACTCGACAGGCCAGATGAAAGCCTGTATCAATTTGTTCCAAGGTTGTAAAGCAGCTTTACAAATGAGAATCGAGTAGGGGGGAGCCTCCCGGCTCCCGCCCTCTCACACCACCGTACGTACGGAACCGTATACGGCGGTTCATGGTAAGCGTCAATGCTAGCCATATTTCTATCATTGAGGTAATCGGCTAATGTGCCTTCCAAGTCAACAGTCAAAAGTGGGCGTGTATTAGGCCTATCTATCTTTCGAGACGCCTAAAAGCACTTTTTTTAAAAGTATGGAAGGCTTATGAAAAAGAAATATACCTTAAAGCAACGCAAACAATTGTTACATGAATGGCGAGTTAGTGGTAAAAGTGCTCCAAAATGGTGCCAAGAGATGGGTAAGCGTCAATGCTAGCCATATTTCTATCATTGAGGTAATCGGCTAATGTGCCTTCCAAGTCAACAGTCAAAAGTGGGCGTGTATTAGGCCTATCTATCTTTCGAGACGCCTAAAAGCACTTTTTTTAAAAGTATGGAAGGCTTATGAAAAAGAAATATACCTTAAAGCAACGCAAACAATTGTTACATGAATGGCGAGTTAGTGGTAAAAGTGCTCCAAAATGGTGCCAAGAGATGGGAATTTCCTATACAACCCTTGCTCATTGGCGACAAACACTGCCAGTCCGCAAACAAAAAAAATGCCAACGCAAATCTCCTTCCTTTGTAGAACTGGTCGAATCGCCAAAACCTGCGCAAAACTACATTGAGGTTGCCTGCGCTGACGTCGTTATTCGACTATTCCCGGACTTTGATGATCAGGTCTTTCTACGCTGCCTTCAAACATTAAAACGATTATAATGAATGCCCCTTGGCTGGCCCTGAATGTTTTTTTAGTGGGATACAGCCGATTTGAAATTCTCAAAAGAATTGCCAGAAGGGTCCTGCTGTGATTTAGCCCATTGATCTGTAAGCGTCAATGCTAGCCATATTTCGGTCGTTGATGTAATCAGCTAATGTGCCTTCAAAGTTAGGTAACACTTTGGAGGTAGGTCTGATGAAAGAGAGAGATAAAGTTCGTGCGGAGCAGTGGGCAAAAACAATCCAGGAGTGGACTAAAAGCGGAAAGAGCGCCTCCTCTTGGTGTCGAGAGCAAAGTCTTTCTTATGCCACGTTCAATTATTGGAAAAAACGATTTTTAAGCAATCAGTCGAAAAATCAGCCTGTGCATAAACCATGTAAGGAGTTACCAGAGGGCTGGTCTATACCCGATTGGCTGCAGATGAATTTTCGAGGAGGCAAACTATCTCTGGCAAAAGATTATGACCGCACAGCTCTTCTGATGTGTCTTAGACTGTTTGAGGAGTCTTGATGCTGACTTATCCAGGGAATGCGCGAATCTTCATTTTTCGTGAGACAACCGATTTAAGAAAGGGTTTTGAAGGCCTCTGCGCCTTAGTTGAGAGAGCTTTCGGCAGTGATGAGCTGATTAGTGGCGCCTTCTTTTCCTTTCTTAACCGTCGAAGAGATCGCATTAAAATACTCTATTGGGATAGTGATGGTTTTGCCATCTGGTATAAACGTCTTGAGCGGGGAAGCTTCCCTAAGAGAAAATTGGAAGAGGCCTTAGTTGATCGAAGGACCTTTTTGATGATGTTGGAAGGCGTCGTTCCGAAACGACTGCAAAAGCGTTTCAAGATAGTGTGAAAATGCATTTTTTGCATTCACATAAATTCATATTTTGAGTACAATGATGTGCATATGGCACCTACAACACGTACTCTCCAAGATCTGATTGCCGAAAGCGCTCGTAAGGACAGCATAATCGAGCAGCTACAGAATGAGCTGACTTATCTCAAGGAGCAATTGGATTGGCTAAAAAGGCAGGTTTTTGGACAACGTGCCGAAAAATTTGTAGACCCAGTCAACGAAAGTCAACCCTTCTTACCCGGTTTTGAACCACCTAAGAATGTGAAACCGGAAAAGAAAACAACCATTCCTGCTCATGAGCGCCGACAACTCAAGCGTACTGGTAAAGACAAAATCACACTGCCCCCAGACCTACCCGTAGAACGTCAAATAATCGATCTACCGGAATCTGAAAAGATCTGTCCTGAGACTGGTCAGCAACTGATCAAGATCGGTGAAGAAGTCAGTCAAAAACTGGCTCATAAGCCAGGAAGCTATTTTATCAAAGAAATCATCCGGCCAAAATATGCTCTTCCTCAAGACAGTGAAGGTGGAATCCGAACTGCTCCCCTTCCAGAAGGTTTGCTTACGCGTTGTCAAGCAGATGAGAGCTTTTTAGCAGACATTTTAACAAAGAAATTTGCCGACCATCTACCGCTCTATAGAATTTCAGAAATTCTTGCTAGGGAAGGAATTGGGATCAGCAGGCAAGTCCTTTGTAATTGGGTTGTACGCTGTGGACAGGCATTAAAACCTCTTCATGAGGAACTAACAAAGCAAATTTTGCAAAGCGGAAATGTGTTTATCGATGAAAGTCCTGTGGATATGCTTTCTCCGGGAAAGGGCAAAGTCCATCAAGCTTACATGTGGGTGTTGGTTGGGGGCAAACATACGAACCCAGCCTATAGAGTCTACAATTTTCGGACGAACCGCAAACATGAAAATGCCTCGGAAATACTTGCAGGGTATACCGGAGTGGTACATTCAGATAAATATGGGGCTTATATTGATCTGGCAAATAAGAAGAAAATCATTTTATGTCCCTGCTGGTCGCATATTCGCAGAAAATTCATAGAGGCGGAAACTGGAGATCCCCCATTTCGCAAATGGGTTTTACGAAAGATTCGCTACCTCTTTATGCTAGAAAGAATTGCTTGGGCACGCTCTGAAGAAGAGCGATTACGCATACGGCAGCTGAAAGAGGGGCCGATTATAGACGAGCTAATCAACGCCATCAAAAAACGTCTATCCGAAGGAAAAGTCCTGCCTAAATCCAAATTTCGAGAAGCTCTAGGGTATTTTTTAGGTCTGATTCCTCATCTAAAAAACTACTTAAACCATCCATACGCACGCCTAGATAACAATGTAGCCGAACGTGCAGTTCGTCCATTGGCAATTGGCCGCAAGAATTGGCTATTTATTGGCAATGAAGAAGGGGGCGAAGCCGCAGCGGTAATACTGTCTTTAGTTCAAACCTGCCGGAATCTGGGAATAAACCCTCGAGACTATCTTGAAGATGTCATGCGTAGACTAATGAGTCACAGCTCACAAAAACTTTACGAACTACTACCAGATCAATGGGCTAAATCACAGCAGGACCCTTCTGGCAATTCTTTTGAGAATTTCAAATCGGCTGTATCCCACTAAAAAAACATTCAGGGCCAGCCAAGGGGCATTCATTATAATCGTTTTAATGTTTGAAGGCAGCGTAGAAAGACCTGATCATCAAAGTCCGGGAATAGTCGAATAACGACGTCAGCGCAGGCAACCTCAATGTAGTTTTGCGCAGGTTTTGGCGATTCGACCAGTTCTACAAAGGAAGGAGATTTGCGTTGGCATTTTTTTTGTTTGCGGACTGGCAGTGTTTGTCGCCAATGAGCAAGGGTTGTATAGGAAATTCCCATCTCTTGGCACCATTTTGGAGCACTTTTACCACTAACTCGCCATTCATGTAACAATTGTTTGCGTTGCTTTAAGGTATATTTCTTTTTCATAAGCCTTCCATACTTTTAAAAAAAGTGCTTTTAGGCGTCTCGAAAGATAGATAGGCCTAATACACGCCCACTTTTGACTGTTGACTTGGAAGGCACATTAGCCGATTACCTCAATGATAGAAATATGGCTAGCATTGACGCTTACATTGATCTGGTAGTAGTTCGTAAAGTTTTTGTGAGCTGTGACTCATTAGTCTACGCATGACATCTTCAAGATAGTCTCGAGGGTTTATTCCCAGATTCCGGCAGGTTTGAACTAAAGACAGTATTACCGCTGCGGCTTCGCCCCCTTCTTCATTGCCAATAAATAGCCAATTCTTGCGGCCAATTGCCAATGGACGAACTGCACGTTCGGCTACATTGTTATCTAGGCGTGCGTATGGATGGTTTAAGTAGTTTTTTAGATGAGGAATCAGACCTAAAAAATACCCTAGAGCTTCTCGAAATTTGGATTTAGGCAGGACTTTTCCTTCGGATAGACGTTTTTTGATGGCGTTGATTAGCTCGTCTATAATCGGCCCCTCTTTCAGCTGCCGTATGCGTAATCGCTCTTCTTCAGAGCGTGCCCAAGCAATTCTTTCTAGCATAAAGAGGTAGCGAATCTTTCGTAAAACCCATTTGCGAAATGGGGGATCTCCAGTTTCCGCCTCTATGAATTTTCTGCGAATATGCGACCAGCAGGGACATAAAATGATTTTCTTCTTATTTGCCAGATCAATATAAGCCCCATATTTATCTGAATGTACCACTCCGGTATACCCTGCAAGTATTTCCGAGGCATTTTCATGTTTGCGGTTCGTCCGAAAATTGTAGACTCTATAGGCTGGGTTCGTATGTTTGCCCCCAACCAACACCCACATGTAAGCTTGATGGACTTTGCCCTTTCCCGGAGAAAGCATATCCACAGGACTTTCATCGATAAACACATTTCCGCTTTGCAAAATTTGCTTTGTTAGTTCCTCATGAAGAGGTTTTAATGCCTGTCCACAGCGTACAACCCAATTACAAAGGACTTGCCTGCTGATCCCAATTCCTTCCCTAGCAAGAATTTCTGAAATTCTATAGAGCGGTAGATGGTCGGCAAATTTCTTTGTTAAAATGTCTGCTAAAAAGCTCTCATCTGCTTGACAACGCGTAAGCAAACCTTCTGGAAGGGGAGCAGTTCGGATTCCACCTTCACTGTCTTGAGGAAGAGCATATTTTGGCCGGATGATTTCTTTGATAAAATAGCTTCCTGGCTTATGAGCCAGTTTTTGACTGACTTCTTCACCGATCTTGATCAGTTGCTGACCAGTCTCAGGACAGATCTTTTCAGATTCCGGTAGATCGATTATTTGACGTTCTACGGGTAGGTCTGGGGGCAGTGTGATTTTGTCTTTACCAGTACGCTTGAGTTGTCGGCGCTCATGAGCAGGAATGGTTGTTTTCTTTTCCGGTTTCACATTCTTAGGTGGTTCAAAACCGGGTAAGAAGGGTTGACTTTCGTTGACTGGGTCTACAAATTTTTCGGCACGTTGTCCAAAAACCTGCCTTTTTAGCCAATCCAATTGCTCCTTGAGATAAGTCAGCTCATTCTGTAGCTGCTCGATTATGCTGTCCTTACGAGCGCTTTCGGCAATCAGATCTTGGAGAGTACGTGTTGTAGGTGCCATATGCACATCATTGTACTCAAAATATGAATTTATGTGAATGCAAAAAATGCATTTTCACACTATCTTGAAACGCTTTTGCAGTCGTTTCGGAACGACGCCTTCCAACATCATCAAAAAGGTCCTTCGATCAACTAAGGCCTCTTCCAATTTTCTCTTAGGGAAGCTTCCCCGCTCAAGACGTTTATACCAGATGGCAAAACCATCACTATCCCAATAGAGTATTTTAATGCGATCTCTTCGACGGTTAAGAAAGGAAAAGAAGGCGCCACTAATCAGCTCATCACTGCCGAAAGCTCTCTCAACTAAGGCGCAGAGGCCTTCAAAACCCTTTCTTAAATCGGTTGTCTCACGAAAAATGAAGATTCGCGCATTCCCTGGATAAGTCAGCATCAAGACTCCTCAAACAGTCTAAGACACATCAGAAGAGCTGTGCGGTCATAATCTTTTGCCAGAGATAGTTTGCCTCCTCGAAAATTCATCTGCAGCCAATCGGGTATAGACCAGCCCTCTGGTAACTCCTTACATGGTTTATGCACAGGCTGATTTTTCGACTGATTGCTTAAAAATCGTTTTTTCCAATAATTGAACGTGGCATAAGAAAGACTTTGCTCTCGACACCAAGAGGAGGCGCTCTTTCCGCTTTTAGTCCACTCCTGGATTGTTTTTGCCCACTGCTCCCCCCAAAGCAACCAGACGTTTATGTCGGGTTCGAGGGGTTTTCCATTGTCTCCATTGGATATCTCTGATTTTCCGTCTGATCCATCCATCCAAACTCTGAAATACGCTTCGCTCTTCTGATATGCTAAAGTAGTTTGCCCAGCCTCTCGTGATTGGCATGATTAGTTTTCGGATGCTTTCCGATATATTCATGCCTCTCATTTTCCTGGTCAAACTCCTCACCTTATCTTTTAAACGTTTCACTCTGCTTGGGTGAACGGTAATTCTTCCCGGTTGCCTTCCTGTGGTAAAGGTAAACCCCAAGAATTTCCGTTCCCATGGATGGGCAACGGCACTCTTCTGCTCGTTTACTATAGTTTGCTGGTTAGAAATTTCACTACAGATTCCATCACTCGTTTTCCTGCCTTCTCTGATTTAACATAGACATTGCAGTCATCCGCGTATCCAGGGAAATTGCATGAAGAAATGATTTGACTATTTTTCAAATTGTTGCGACTACTTCTCCTTTTCATCAGGGAGATGTATAATGTCACAACAACATGCAGTCAGAGAAACTTCTATCATGCTCGCGTTTTCAATCCTACCAGATCCTCGTAAGGCAAGAAACCAGGCCTACAGTGTCTCCGAGATCGTATCGATCGCCATCCTCGCTATACTTTGCGGGGCTGATGATTGGGTAGAGGTTAGCTTATGGTCTGAGTCTAATCTTGAATGGTTACACGAGCTTCAAATGTGTTCTGATGGTGTCCCTTCGCATGACACTTTCTCGCGCTTTTTCCGCTTTGTCAACCCACAGGCGTTTGAGCGGTGTTTTATTAACTGGACTCAGCATATTGCCAAAACGATAGGTGGCATCATCGCTTTGGACGGCAAAACCTTATGCAACTCTTCCGATACGACAAATGATGTAAGAGCCATTCATATCGTGAGTGCATTTTCAGCGGAAAATCAACTTGTTCTAGGGCAGCTTGCAACAGAGCTAAAATCCAATGAAATCACTGCTTTTCCCTTGCTTCTTGCCATGCTCGATATTAGGGGTGCTACAATTACAGTGGATGCCGGAGGATGTCATAGGCCACTTGTTAAGCAGATCGTGGAGCAAGGAGGAGACTACGTGATAGGTCTAAAAGGGAATCAAGGACATCTACATGCTGAGGCTCAAAACTTTTTTGAGCAAGTGGTTGAAGGTCTACCGGAAGCCAGTGGTTGTGACTTTTTTGTGAGCGAAGAAAAGTCGCGAGGACGAGTTGAGAAACGAGAAGTTTGGGTATGTGAAGATCTTGAGTGGCTACCACAAAAAACAGAATGGACAGGTTTAAGGAGTCTTGCCGCAGTTAGGAGTACAAGAACAATTAAGGGTGTAACTTCAACAGAAACACGGTTTTACATATCCAGCCTCTCGTCCGATGCGAGGAAAATGGCCCATGCGATACGCTCTCATTGGACAATTGAGAACCAGTTGCACTGGCAGCTAGATGTATCCTATGCAGAGGATGGATGCAAAGTAAGAAAAGATAATGGGGCGGAAAATTTTTCCGTGCTTCGACGGGCCACGCTAAATATTTTAAAGGCAGATAAAAAGACAAAGGCAGGGATTAAAAATCGCCGTTCGAAAGCAGGGTGGAACCGTGGCTACTTATTGGGGTTGCTTGGCGTAAACTAAATTCTTCATGCAATTTCCCTGTCCGCGTATCTGGAAAACCGTAGTCCTCTTCTTTCCAATTCCTTATCAAAGTCGTCTAACATAATATTCGAAAGTAGCGGAGATAGGGGTCCCCCTTGCGGAGTTCCCTCCTCAGTCGGGCTTATAAGGCCATTTTCCATCACTCCTGCTTGCAGATATCTTCTGATCAGTAGGAGGATTTTCTTGTCCTTTACTCGTCTTGCTACCTTTGACATCAGAATGTCATGGTTGATTTTAGGCCATGTTATCTGCATCACCATTGCGATCTCTCCGGTGGTTATACCGCACCCTCATCCTAGGAGCCCTCTGCCTCTTATGCACTTCCTGTTCGTCAGGTCAGCATTTTGTATACGGCTTTCTTCAGATTCCATCTCGCGATGGACACCCTTGCCTTCTCTAACGGTTCTCCTTGCTAGAGCCCGTAAAGGACTTTCACCTTCTAGTTTTAACGACATACCGGTCGCACAGTAAGGAATACGCTGTATTCCTTACTTCCTTCACCATGCTAGATTTTTAATAGCACTGCTTTTTGCCTAACCTCATTAAAGGACCGGATAAAATCGGCCTGCTGCAGGTTGGATTTCAATTGTGGTATATCCTTCATCAGCCTAACACTGGCTCCAGCCATCCCCAAAACTTTCCTGTCTTCGTCCATTATCCAGGCATTAGAACGCGCGTGAAAGAACTCTCCCTTCCCAAGGAGACTTGCAATCGTGCTTAGCATCGGCACATAAAACAATTGGGAGGTCTCCTTATAGTCGAGCACAAGGGCATACCCTGTTCGATCCATATATGCAGAAACCGTAGCTCCTCTGTCATTAACCACACCGGCTAAAAAGCTGGTACCAAAAGATAAGCTGACACATTCTCCCTTTAGACAAACCGGATCAGCCTTAAGGTTCCCCCCACGAACCAAAATAACCTTGCCTATACTATCTACTGAACATTCGAGAGCGATGGCATTGGAAAACACGCCATTTTGAATATTTGAACGTACATGATAAGTATATGATTCAAGTGGACTTTTCAATATGGCTTCTGATTGCTTGGCTACCAATTCTTTGATTTGTCCATACGTAAGAACCTCACCTTCGATTCCTTCTCGATCTAATAGCTCACAAAAGACCTCATTGACGCGATGACCAATGTGTAGGATGCGGTCCTTAGTCCATTCATCAAACTGTTCATTAGTCAGTTTTATTCCTGCATTGCTTGTGCCTGTTAGGTAAGAGCCGTTCCATACCCCATCAACAAAACAAAAATCAATTTTTGCAGCGGCATTTGATAGTTCATCTTCATTGAAATTCTTGTAGTAGCTAGGGTCGTTAGCATAGTCCTGACAGTCCCGCGATAGTAGCTCCTTGACGTACGTCAGTTCGTAAAGCGTACGAGGCACAAAACAAACTTCAACATCGTAATCACTTAGACTTCTTACGATATGAGCCCTTCTATCGGCTATGTTGGTATCAAGATTTGCCGGATGGCACTCTTTAAAAATCTCAAGTGCGACCTGGTAAGTATCCAGATCGATATTCTCTCTCTTGCCGTTGACGGTCCTAAAAAGGATAAAGTCTCCATACCCATCCACAATCGCGGCCTCTGCAGGAATGCTATCTGAAAGATCCCTATAGACCTTTCCCGTTTTAATGTAGCTCTGAGTGTCCTTATAGGCCCCTGTAACCTTAGATATGTTGCAGAGAGAGCTTGTGGTTGTCCAGAAACAGCGGAAACAGTTTCCCAAGGCGGCAAACCCATCCGTTATGCTTTGATAAGGGTCGCAGCGACTCTCAACTTCCGCCCCTATCGCTTTTACCATTCCATTATTTTTTACTATTAATTGTTCCATATCTTTACACCTTTTCACAGTTATACAAAAACCCATAACGAGGTAAACTCTATATAATACATATTTATATGTCAATAAAACAAATCAACTATTTTTATCAACAAAAAGAGAATCCACCAACTGCAAGTTATTCAGAGTTAACTAGCAATTGAAGACACAACAAACAGTCCAACTGTATCTTTAAAAACACTATTTACATTGACTTTATAAACTCAATTACTATATAACCTTAATGGGACCAAGAAAATTAAAATTTCAGCATTCTAGGAATAAAATGGAAAATCTCTTAAGTACAATCTTGCAAACTTTTGACCCCAATACCGTCTCGCAGACTTTTGACCCCACTACCGTCAATGATACTGGTTCGATCACGTTAGTGGAAGTAGACGACGGTTCCACGCGCAAACTTGCTGCAGCTAGAGCCGTTGGTCGTAAGATAGTAGGGGCCTTCTCCGATCGCATTAACCCCGCACTTCATGGCTATAACCTTAAGGAGCTTCTATTTACATGCGCCATCTCAGTGATCGCCCTAAAAAAAAGCGAACGCATAGACACAAGAAACAAACTACTACTCTTCTTTAATGACTTAAAAAATCCCAACGCCTCTTTAGTCCAATATAAGAAAATCCTATTGGAAATTGAGCCTATGTTTGGCAGAAGTGGTGAATCGACTAGGCTTTTGTTTAATACTGTTGCGGAGGAGCTTGGACTTCTATCAGCAGATGAGCGCAAAAAGCGAGCGCCCGATGCTTTTAACGATGGGTGGCACCTACCTCTATACAATCTTAACTATCATCATTTTAGTAATCAGGGAGATTTGCGCACTAAAATCGAGCTGTTAAAAGCTACTGAAACTCAGGCCATTTATCTACTAAATGCCATTAAATTGTTCTATACAGAATATGCGGAATTTAAAGAATCTTATGCGACTAATTTTACAGAACTCGTATTTGCGGCAAGGCACTTAATAAATAGCGCGCCAAAACATTCACAAGTCAGCCTCAATGTCATTTTAGACAATCTAGAAAATGATTGTAGAGGTTTAATTGAAAATTACTTTGATTTTGTTGAAGACGAATTGCGTCCTCTACACAACGAAATCCCATCAAATTATATAATTGAAAACGTCCAATACGAACGAAATCAAAAGGCAAAGGAAAGGTCTATAGAAAAACTGAACCCAATGATTTGTGATCTTGCTATTTGCATTACAGCAACATCACAATTTCTTTCTGACATCCAGTTAAGTATAGAACAAGCGACTAATAAAATAACTTATCTTTCCTGCTATGCAAATACAATAAAAGATGAAACAACGGAACTAGATATTGCATTCAGTAGTTTTTGCGAAAGTAAAACAATCGAAGACATTAGAAATGACAACGCGAGAAGCTACATTTCAGACCCTGGCAAAGCAATCGAATTTGAATTTTTTAAACGCATTGTCAAAACAACTAATGAAATTAAAAATCTAATCAAACAACAAGACACTGAACTTCAGATTTTTAATTTAGCAACGGGACCAATCTTAAGAGAGCTGAAATCCCAAGCTAATAGTAATGATCTAATGACCGTCACTATTCACTCCTTGAAACAACAACCGCCAATCAGTTCAATCACCATTGAAGAAGTCATCGATAGTGTAGACATAGAGATAGAAGCAAAATCGGAAGACTCCGAAACTCTTCAAAGTGGACAGGAATTCATGGATTCCCTATCGCGAGTATTTCAACACCTGGCAAGGGGAATTGAAAATGTTTTCGCACAAGAGGCCGCCAATCGCGTCAACCGACTAATACAAGTCCTCAGGCGGGAGATTGATGATCAGTCATCTGCGATATCAAAAAAACAGATCGCAGAACACCTGTCCAGTTTACTCATCCACCTGAGTTTGATCAGCGAGCAAGTCGTGACAACCATGCGTCTAGAGCAAGCTAACCCAACACATACACATAATGTATACAGGCTTGCCAGTCATAATCAATCAAAGATGGTTAGACGCCTGCATCTACCATTGGAGCTAAAGCAAAGACTATTGAAGCTAACAGAAGCAATCGAATGGGCGGAGATTCATGACAGAAACACGTACGATGCTGTTCTCAAATACAATCAAAACCCGATTGAGTTATTATTACAGCAGGTTGAAGAGGTTCGCATCACCAACAGCAATCGACCAACGCTAGAACTACGCACAGCTGTGTATGAATTTGTTGGAGACCATTTGAAACAGCTTTCCAATATTGTATCGGATTGGACAGATGGACCTTCTTGTAATCAAGACTTGCCCATACTAGCGTTAAATCGGCCTATGGAAGCTGCAAAAGTGAATCTCGGCACGATTAAGGAAGTACAGACAGCCGTTAAGCAAATCAAGGAGATGTTGAAAGGTATCCGAGGACTCTCAAAAAAACCATTTAACACGAGCGTTGTATGGGAAAGTTACATGTTAAACGCAACGCGCTACCTTGAGCTTGCGCTGGCTCGTATTGAAAGAGCTAACTATTCAAACAATCCCTCGGGTTTCTTTCTTGGTCTCCACCGGTATCTGACTCATGCAAGTCTACAAGTCGCTATAGGAGTTGCTAATAAAAACGGCTTTATTGATTTGGATAAGACACCACCGAAGGAACTATCACATAGCTTATGGGACTACGCGGAGAAGTGCAAACTAACGTCAAAACCCTTCACTGCATCGGAGCAGGATTTTATGTGGGCTAGCTCTAAATTAAACAATGCAATCCGTTATTTAGGTGAAACGTTGCATACCAATACATTTAGTAACCTCCTGAATGCGCAGACCAAGCGTGGAGCGGGCTCTAAAAATAGTGACTTCTTCATAAAATGTCTTTTGCAAGAGCCTATTGCAGCTGAAAACGAATGGCAGAAAACTGGAAAGAAACAGGCCCAAAGGCAAAGGCAGAGACAATGCCAGACGGTTTGTAAACAAACATTCACGATGATCCAGGCAGCCAGTGGTGTAATGAAGCGTTTCTATCAAAGAGGCTAAGCAAGTGCATAGGGATCCTTCCGAGCACACGCCGATGGGTAATAGGAAGGTTGCGCTAGTGTCTGTAAAGCAGCTTTACAGACACTAGCCATCAGATCACTCAAATAGCCCTCGCACCTCTCTAGAGAATTCTAGAGTCTCATAAACTACCCAATAACACGCGCGCAGCGCTCGGGAGTGCGGTGGCTCGCCACCGCTCTGTGTTCCTTGCGAACGTTATGTTACGCTGCATTACAAGAACTCGTTCAAAAATCTCGCATCATTAATATTCATCATAAATTCCTAAGGAATCTATCTTAAATCGGTTTACCGACTTTACAAACGAAGGTGTAGCAGATCTTTCGAACCAATTTGCAGAGCACCAAGCATAATCCTGAGGATTATCTACAAGGCCATGATGTACAGCATTGCGATGTACATATTTCAAACGGGCAAGATAAGATGTTTGATGAGATAACTTGCTGTCCCAGTGCTGATACCATACTTGTCGGCCCATTTGACCATCTTGTTCATTGATGGCTTTGGCTGTCGTGCATGAAGCTTTCTTATAAATGGCATTAGGCTTTTTGGATCTGTGGGCGAAACCCTCCAATAAAATGATAATGGTTACTAAAAACTGCCCATGCTCGAAGTTCCCAGCCAAATTCTTTAGCAAATGATGAAGCGTTCGGCCTAATGAGATGATGGCTCGTCTAGGTAGAGGTATAGGAGATATTGGAGAGACGTTGTGCACAACGTTAGTAAGGAACACAGAGCGATGGCGAGCCACCGCTCTCCCGAGCGCTGCGCGCGTGTTATTGTGGTTCGTGTTTGTAACGCAGCTTTACATATGGGATGGTTGAGTCAACAACGGACGCACTTCTATAGCTAGAAATTCACGTACCTGCTCAGGGGCACGCCCCACGAAATGTGTTGGATCGGCATATTGAGCAATATCCTCTTCCTTTATGCCAAAGGCCGTATCACTAACGATACGCATTAAGAGATCATTACCCTTGCCCTGTTGCACGGCTTCAGAGGCAGCAAAGCTGTGCTGTCTCAACCTCTCATGAAGCTGCTGCCGATCGCCACCACGACGTACAGATTCCATCAAAATGTTCTCAGTGGCGATAAAAGGAAGATTCTCCGCTAATTCTCGATTGATGGCAGATTCACCGACCTTTAGATCATCGGTGATATGCAATAAGAGGTTTAGAATAGCATCTAGACAAAGGAATAATTCGGGCATTGTTAAACGCCTATTTGCCGAATCATCCAAGGAACGCTCAAGCCACTGCAAGGCGGCTGTAAACTCGGCATTATGCGACAGGTTTATAGCATAACGAGCCAAAGCACAAACGCGTTCTGATAGCACAGGATTGCGTTTATAGGGCATTGCTGATGACCCTATTTGTTCCTCTGCGAAGGGTTCCATCAATTCGCCGCGCGACGCTAGCAGTCGCAAATCGGTGGCAAACTTGTGAGCGCTGACAGCAATTCCGGATAGAACCTGAGCAATAGCGACATCCTGTTTGCGAGGATAGGTCTGTCCGCTAATGGTAAACAACTGAGAAAATCCCATGCGGTTGGCCACATCAGCTTCTAGAGCCTGTACTTTCTCATGAGACCCCTCAAAGAGAGCTAGAAAAGATGCTTGCGTTCCTACAGCACCTTTAACTCCGAGCAAGCGAATCTCCTTCACACATACATCAAGGTTATTGTGGTCTGTAACAAAATCCTGAAGCCACAAGCATGCCCGCTTTCCCACTGTAGTCACTTGGGCAGGCTGTAAATGGGTAAGACCTAAACAGGGAGTGGTACAATGAGCATGCGCGAAGGATGCTAGCTGAGAAATAGCCTTTAAAAGCTTCTCTTTAACGAGGCGCATGGCTTCGCGATATTGGATCACATCACCATTATCCGTGACATAGCAAGATGTAGCTCCTAGGTGAATAATTCCCTGGGCTTCCGGACATTGCTTACCAAAGGCATAAACATGAGCCATGACATCATGACCACAGCGTTTTTCCTGACGCTGTACTTCCATAAAATCAATATCATCGAGGTGAGCGCGCATTTGAGCTATCTGAGAGGCAGTAATCGGCAAACCCAGGGCTTGCTGCGACTCCGCTAAAGCCACCCAAAGCCTACGCCACAAGCCATATTTATAGCGGTCTGAGAAGATATGTAACATCTCCGGACTAGAATATCGACTATTCCACGGACTGTTGTAAGAGTCGGTCATTGGCTATCCCTTGGGTTAGGGTGTAAATTTTGATGACATTTTGGCTTTGAAAAATCCACGGGATTCAACGATCGAAAGCGACCCCGTATTATAATACTGGGTCGCTTTCGATCGTTGAATCCCGTGTGATTTTTCTTTGCCAAAATGTCATCAAAATTTACACCCTAACCCTTGGGTGCTGCTTTGACCAATCCCTCGATGGACTGTAGCAAGGACATTAGCATTTCCTTCTGTACTTTACTTAAAGCAATCCTATTGCTGCGTAGTGTTGCGGAGATGCGTTCTAGGCTTGCGATAGTGGACTCAGCGATGTTTTGTCGGCGTCGATCTGTAGACGAAAGCGGAAAGTGCTGACGAATGAGGGATAACAGCTCATGCTTCGTTTCGCCATCGTAATCTTCTACCACTTTGATCTTTTGGTCGAAATCGCCATCACGACTGGCAAGGGTATAAACGGCCTGGCGGGGCATTGTCTCAAGCTGTGGTTGCAGTTTTTTGGGAACAGCGTGATAGAACTCGTAATACTGCAAGAGGTTGTAGGGTGTTTGACGGTTTCCATAGGTAGCTATAAGCCAGGCTGAAAAAGCACCTTCTTGATATTTAATCAATATCTCTTGAGCTCTTTTAATACGTTCACCATGAAGCAGGGCAGCCTGATTATTGATGGCCTTTACCTCACTGGTAATGGTCATCAACGCAGCTAGATCCTTCTGCACGTCTGCTTCATCAGTGACATAGTCGCTCAGGATGGTATTAAGCATCTCTGTCTCACGGATGCTTAATTCAGCATTTCCGAAGAGATTTGAAAAGCCCGACAGTTCCCCTTTGGCCGTCTTTCGAGCAAGATCTGCAACCTTAGTACTTTTATTCTTATTGCTTAAGCGCGCGCTAAGCATGGCGTTAACACCGGCCATTTCGTTCTCCCTATACTCTCTGCAAAAGTTCTTTTGTGACCATGCGGTAATCTTCAGCCGCACGGCTGGTTGGAGCCGTTTCGAAAAGTGGTTGTCCATAAATACAGGCTTCGGAAACCTTAATATCTCGACGCACACGTGCTTCTAGGGTTTTTCCAGGAAAGACCTTCTCGATGACGTCCAGGAATGCTATATTGCTCTTGCCACGCTCATTCCAGAAGGAAAGGATCACGGCTAAAACATCCATGGGATGACGTTGTCCAATGCTTTCAATAAACTGCCCCAGCCGTTCCAAGCCTTTGACACTGTAAAATTCAGGTGTAGCACATACGAGGGAGTACTTGGCAGCGATCATGGCTGATTCTGTCAACCAACATAGTGATGGAGGGGTATCGATAATGACAAAATCATATTTTAACGGACTAATGATCTCGCGAAGACGTTCATGAGAATAGCGATCGGCAGCTAGCGGTCCGGTAACCTCTACCCTTTCCAGCCATGTGTCGCCAGGTACGAGGTCAAGATTCTTAACTTTGGTTTTGAGGATGACGTCTTGTATCTGTTTTGTGCCTTGCAAGACGGGAGCCAGGCTATCCGCGGTATCAGGATCAAAACCGAGACCAGATGTAAGATTGGCTTGAGCATCGAAATCGATCAGCAAGACCTTCTTTTTGTGAAATTTGGCCAATGCAGCTCCCACATGTAGAGCTGTTGAGGTTTTGGCTGTGCCACCTTTGAAACTACTAATGGCTATTGTACATTTGGCCATTTTTATTACTCCTTCATGCCTTCTTGTGACCCATAGGCAGATACTAAGCTGCGCTGACGTCGTTCCTCATCGATCTTTTGCAGGAATTCATCTATGTGAACCTCACCATGTACAACATTATCGCGAGTTCTAAGCGTCGCTGTGCCGTTCTCCTGCTCACGATCTCCAATGGTGAAGATGTAGTTGACCTGATCGAGCTGTGCATTGCGCACCTTCTTACTCATCGATTCACCAGAGTGATCGACGGTAACGTAGAAACCTTGCTTTTTGATTTTGGCGCAAAGATCTTCAGCAAAGGGAAGGTGTCGATCCGCTACGGTGAGGACGCGTACTTGACGAGGGCTTAGCCACAAAGGAAAGCGACCAGCAAAGTGTTCGATGAGGATACCGAAGAAACGTTCTATAGAGCCTAACAAGGCCCTATGAATCATCACAGGACGCTGACGCGTGCCATCTTCTTCTGTGTATTCCAAGTCAAATTTTTCTGGGAGCGCCATGTCTAATTGAATCGTTCCACATTGCCAGGTGCGGTTGAGGGCATCGCGAATATGAAAATCTATTTTAGGACCATAGAAAGCGCCATCACCTACATTAATTCTAAAGGGACGTCCTGCACGTTCTAGAGCCTTCTGGAGACATGTGGTAGCGTGTTCCCAATCTTCGTCAGACCCTATGGTATTTTTTTCAGGCTTGGTTGATAGCTCTAGGTGATAGTGTAGACCGAAGGTGGTGTAAATTTCATCAGCCAACTTTAGTACGTTGAGAATTTCATTCTCTATATCGCTAGGACGCATAAAAATGTGAGCATCATCCTGATGGAAGCTTCTGACACGCATGAGGCCTGATAGGGCTCCTGAGGGCTCGTAGCGGTGTACGTTACCGATCTCACCCACTCGGTAAGGCAGATCACGATAGCTATGAACATGACTGCGGTAGAAAAGCATGCCACCGGGGCAATTCATCGGTTTTACAGCGACGTCACGGTCTTCAATTTTAATTGCAAACATATTGTGGAGATAGTTTTGCCAATGACCCGACCGCTCCCATAATTCACGGCTCATCATGCAAGGTGTTTTGATCTCAACATAGTCGTTGTTGCGCCATGTTTCGCGACAGTAGTCGTTCAGGTGATTCCAGATGATCATGCCTGCTGGATGAATGAAAGGCATGCCAGGAGCCTCTTCCTTCAACGAAAAAAGGTCCAATCTAGGCCCTAGGACCTTGTGATCGCGCTTTTTTGCTTCCTCAATCCATGTAAGGTAGTCATTGAGCAACTTGCGGTCGGGGAAAGTTGTTGCGTAAATACGCGTTAACATCTCGTTTTTCGAATCACCCCGCCAGTAGGCTCCAGAGGTTTTCATCACCTTCAAGGCTTTTATTTTTCCTAAGGCAGGAAGGTGGGGTCCGCGGCATAAGTCGAAGAATTCACCCTGACGATAACCTGTTAAAGGTTCGGAAGTATCGAAACTATTTATTAATTCGACTTTATAGGGATTGTTGCTGAAGGCTGCTAAAGCATCATTTTTGGAGGCAAAGACTTCGCGTTGGCTTTTGTAGTTTTCGGCTATAATGGCTTTCATGGTTTCTTCAATCTTGCCGAAATCCTCGTCGGAAATCGTTAGATTAGCAAAATCATAGTAGAAGCCATTATCGATAGGGGGGCCTATGGTAGGTTTGGCATCGGGCCAAAGACGCAAGATTGCCTGAGCCAATACGTGCGCTGACGTGTGCCAGAAAACTTCCTTGCCTTGAGGATCATCAAAATTCCACAAGATAACTGTATCGCCATCCTGCAGAGCATGGCTCAAGTCTCGTGTAACGCCATTGACGCTAGCAGCCAAGGCTTGGGCGGGCCCATTGAGATTCAATTTTTTTGCTAAATCCTGTGCCGTGCTGCCTTCGGCAATTTCTACCAAAGCACCATCTTTTAATTTGATAAACATAATTCCTAATCGGGTTTTACGGTCTCGATATGCAAATTGTAATCTATCTCTCGTCAAAAGAAAAGTCCCTTGTGTGCCCCTAGGAGAATTAGGAATTTTCACCGCCGAGGCGCCGAGATAGGAGAGAGAGGATTAGGAAAGACTGTTCAGTTACTACCGACTCTGGACAAAATCCAGTCTAAGGGTTCTCGCAAAAATACGATTCCGTAGTGCCCTTAGACAGGACTTTGTCCAGAGTCGGTAGTAACTGAACAGGTCCTCAAAAAAGTTAGATTGAGCACCTGTGCTGTTTGTGTGTCCTTGGGCAGAATTTTGCCCAAGGACACACAAACGGCACAGTCTTTCCTAATCCTCTCTCTCCTGTCTCGGCGCCTCGGCGGTAAAAATCCTAAAAAAGCCCCACGAGCTTCTATGCGCCTCGACGGTGAAAATTCCTAGAGCAGATTACATTCGCCAAGACTTCGATAGGGAAAGGATGCACTGACAAGCCAAAATATGGTAGTATCACAAAAAATAGGTTTAGGTTTCCTGTGGACCCTGCACAACTAAAGTCTCTGCTGACCACCATTGAGGTTCCGATCACCCATCCGGAATTCTATGCTCGCATTTTCCAGACCACGGCTCGACAAAACCATGAAGTCTGGAAGGCGGAAGATCCGCTGCTGGGCGATATTCTGGGAAGAGAATACCTCGACTTAACAGAGCGCCTTAAGGTAACGGGAATTCAGGAATCGTGTTCTGTGCGTAATGTGCTAAGAACACGAGCATTGGCAATATATTTAATCAATGAAAAGGGCGAACTGGTCGATAAAAGGCTCCAACAGGTCGAAATGGCGCTCCAGAAACGACTATACTCGCTCGGACCCGAGCGTCAACACGACGCTCGACGACAAGAACATATTTTAAATGTTATACGAGAACTTCGAAGCCAGAAAGACTTACGTCTGCTTCTTCTTAAGATTGGCAAGCCTGCAAACAACCGCATAGCGGACCATGTCATTCGCGATACACTTCAGATTCCTGAAGGAACCATTACAACAGATACTCATGCCCGGCAAGCTGCCCTGGCCGCTTGGCTATGCTATCTGCGCCAAAACGTTGGGTCATGCTTTGCTACAGCCCCTTCCATCATTGTCCATGACGAACAACCGAGGCAATTTCTTCAGGATATCGATGATCTATTAAGCACTGGGCGACTCAGACGAACCTATGGGGGTACACAGTATAACGCGCCGATTAGTTCCACATGGGGAGCAGGCGATCTTCGTAAACGCTTTGGCATCTGGCGTGAGATTGGTCATTCAGGTAATAACATGTGGAAATCGCCAGGTATCCTGGCAGCTTTAAGGGCTGTAGAGCTTATTAAGCCTGACGTTGAGGTAGATGCCGCAACGGAGGAAATAAAGAAACTTGTGGCTAGTACATTGGGGGTTTGGGAAGGTGAACAGCCCTACGTTGTCGCTAGCGCTGAAGAACTTCTGAAACGCGTTCTAATGATTCATTATAACCTTACCCGCCAGGACCTGATCGACTACGAAAATCGTCCAAAACCCATGCTTCAAAGTAACTTGATGATGCAGGTCACTCGCAGCCATATAGATAGCTCATCTAAAAGTGAACGCTGTGCCCATTGTCTGGCTGATTTCGAAATAGCATGTAATGCTTTTAAGGGCATTACTGACAATGCACTACTACGTGTTTGGGAATTTACCGTGGCTTCCTTTGCTGAAACCAAGGCAAATTTTACTAAATGGAATCTTTACTCCAGTCTAGGCCTCGGCGCTAATGAACCCGGAGGAATTGCCTCCTGTTTAAACCAGATCATCCAACAGAGGCTTGAAGAAGCGAATCGTTCAGTACAAAAACACCAAGATGAGTACGAAACGGAATACATTCAGCTGAAATATCTTGAAGGGCGTATTAGACGAGCTCACACAGAACAGGAAGCGAAGTGGCTCAATATCGAGTACCAAACCAAGAGAAACGAATTTTATACTCTGGAAACCCTGCGCAATAAGGCGCAACAAAAGGCTAATCGTTATTCTAATCTTTATGCGGTCCTGCATAATCTTTATTTAGAACTGTTTCCTACCTACTTCCAAGAAGTGTACGACGCTGATCTTCATGATGTCGATGTGGGTCCATATGATGACAGCCCTGCCGGATTTCGTTTACTTTATAAGCATGGACGCTCCAATACGGCATTATGGACGCGCATTTATAATCATGTTCAATACTCTGAAGCCCTGTCTGCCTTTTTCACTTCAACCGAAAGCATTCTACGTGACAGCGCTGAGCTTGAGGGAATTGAAGAGGATTTGGGCTACATCATCACCGCTGTCGTCAGCCACGTAAGAACGGTTCAGTTCATAGAAAGTGCTCTCTACCGCATGGCTGCTGCACAGGGCGGACACATGGTCAAAAATCCCCTGCAGCACCTCGATAAGATAGAGAAAAAACCCTGGGCCTACACCTCTGGTGGAAATATGGAAACACTGGTCAGCTGCTATTTTCGCAGTGATCAGCATACATCCTCCGAGCGCTGGGTGGAAAACGAAATGGAACTAGCTGTGTTTTTTCTGGATCTCGTCAAGAAAATGCCGGCTAACGTAGCCGATGTTTATCTTAAAGATTCCCACAAATCTATGCTGATGCATTCACCCACTCATGCATTCCTATTCAAACCAGGCTTTGACCTCTTCAAGCGAGCAGTTCCCGATAAAACATTCACCTATACATGGGTAAGGGACCAAATTTTTCTACCGGCAAAACGTTTTGCTGTAGAGCAATACCTCGACCGCGACTTCATCAGCCACTTAGTGGAAGTCTTAGAGCAAGAAGCCGTGCCTTTAGAATATCGAGCAGCCTACCGCGATGTTTTCTATAGCCTTCCGGGAAAGTTAACGGCTATGGAATTCCGAGAATATGTAGTGAAAGAAATCGGTCGCTCATCAAAGCTAAGGCCCTTTGGCAGACCAATGATCAGCTATGAAGAAATGGATAGTTTTTTATTCAAATCACTCCCACTAACTCGTGGATACGATCTAGAAAGACGCCTTACCGAAATTGTTGAACGCATTGTAAGCCTAACCTCAAAAGAGCGACAGCAAGTAAGCGACCTCTACAGCCAGATAGCACGGGAGGCGCCAACTCCCAATGCCGTCACGGCGCTTGAATTGCAGAACATCATCAAAGCTCTCCTATGTATTGTCAAGGGACCTCAGACAGCAGCGAACTACCATCGAGAAGTCGCCCAAGCAGCTCAAGAGCTCGGTTATGCCATGCCGGCGCCATTAATTTTTGCCGATACCAACTGGGTCACAGACTTCTTTGCCTTTGCAGTTAATCCCGGTACGGGCAATTTTGAACTATGGCGCGTTGACGATACTGGCACGGTGGGTTCACCCATGAGCTCTTGGAAGCACTGGTTAGACGGCAGCCGGCATGACCTAACATGGGGTATTTTTACCAATCCCAGTGAATATCGAAGTTAGGCTACAGGATGTGGTAAAGCAAAAAACAAAGAATTTTGGTCTTTTTAACGAAGAACCTTGACTAAATCAGGGAAAAACTTTAAATACTTGTGTCAACTTTGCGTAGTTTCTTGCAAGCGGAAGAAAACCTTGTTTAAGGACGGCCCAGAACGTAGCACTAAAACAGCAGCAATAAGTTGTAGTTTAAGTGTATAGATTCTGGTAAGCCTATCCGAAAACGGTAATGATGACGAAAGAAAGGAATACAAAAGGTGTTTACAAAAAGTGTTACTATTCCTATATATATAGTTTAGTGCTTCATTGAGGTACACGCAATATGAGGAACGGGATCACAAAATCACCTCGAGATAACGTCTAGGACGCAGTAAGGTGGGACTAGCTGAGTTAGCTAAGACATTATCGAAAAATTAAACCATAAGCAAAAAATGGAGAGTGCAATGAAGCTTTTCAGGTTTGTGTTGCCTGCAGTATTGGCGGCGGTGAGCTTCTCTGCTTCCGCGGTCTTTGGCGCATGCGGCTGTGTGAATAGCATAAAGGATGACCTTGATGAGAATGACTTCGACGCTGTCGTAGAGTTCATTCAGAGCAAGCGTACCATTCAACTACAAGAAAAAGCCTGCAATTTGGCAATCAGCGGCGACGTGCGCGTTGAGTATGCCAATATCAATGAAAAAATCAACGGCTATAAGCTGCGTGGCGGCCATGCAAGAGATTGCTCCGGTAACCTGCCTATTCTTGATCCGACGACAGGTGAGAACATCGGTGGTACAAACACCGGTGATCGCATTACCCGGTGTGATTTTGACGTCGAATTTAATTTAAATTTTGACTACAAATGCGACCGTACCTGGGCTGTTGCTTCGTTACAGTTCGACAACTCAATGGGCGTGCAAGAATCTGGCAAAGTTGTTGAAGGCGACCAATTAATTCAGCAAAACCCTTTGACTGGCTTTAATTGCCAACCGTTCAACAACCATGGCCCATTCGGTAGTGGTTCCTGCAGCGATATTTGCTTGAGAAAAGCTTATATCGGATATAACATCTGTACAGATGGCTGCACTCGCTTAGACGTTGAATGTGGTCGTCGCCGTTTCTACGACGTGTTCGACAGCCGCGTTGAATTCAACTGCCAATTTGACGGTCTTTTGTTCCGTTATGGCACACAAATGGATTGCTGCTCAGACGCTTATCTTAGCCTTGCTGGCTTCGTAATCGACGAAAGAGGTAACCATTTTGGTTGGGCTGTTGAAGCTGGCTTGTTGAACATTTGTGACACGGGCTTGGACTTTAAATACTCCTTCATCGACTGGCAGAAAAAAGGCACCAACCGTGCATTTATTGGTCATCCAGAAGCATGGCAGTTCCAAGTTAGCCAGTTCTTAGGTTACTACCATTTCGACCCAGAAATTTTGTGCATGCCTTCGAAGCTCTATGGTGCGTTCTTGTACAATAGTGCAGCAAAAGGGCAACAGTTCACCAACAATCAAAGACAGAACTTCGGTTGGTATGTTGGTGCAACTTTCGGTGAAGTCAGCCGCGAAGGTGACTGGTCCGTAGATATTAACTACCAATACGTACAAGCACAGTGCGTACCTGATCCTGATGTGTCAGGCATTGGCCGTGGCAACGTCTTGAAGCAACAACTGACTCAACTTCTTGATGGCGGTACGACTCAGCCTGGTGGCATCGCAGCCAACTCCCGTGGTAACGCTAACTACAAAGGTTGGAAGATTGAAGGTCTGTATGCTGTGACGGACGATCTGTCCCTCGACGCATCCTTCCAAATGGCAGTTGCTACCAACAAGGCTATTGGTGGCAAGCTGAACTACAACCGCTTTAAACTAGCGGCAATCTACGCGTTCTAGTCCTCACGGATCAGAGCTTAGTTTAAAAAGGGACCTCTTCGGAGGTCCCTTTTTTTTATCATTAAAACGCTCACAATCGTGGCTCGGCGCAAAGCGCTTTGGAGTGCGTGTCGCTCGCGACGTAAGCGTCAATTGAAGCCACCTTTTTCGTAATTCCGCGAGGTTCTAAGTTTTCTCCATGACCCTAACCATGGAGATACTAATGGATTTCAAAAGGAAGCGTTCTGAGTGGGCTCGACGCATAGACCAATGGATGGCGAGCGGTCAGAGTGGCCGCAGGTGGTGCCTAGAGAACAATATAAGCTACCAGCAGCTCTTGTACTGGTACCAACGCTTTAAAGTTAGCCCGCCCGACCACATTTCCTCGACGGGTTGGATAGACATTACCCTGCCCGAGCTCAAGCTTTCGCTTGATCAGAAGAGCGTCTATCTAACCCTAAAGTCTGCGAGCAAAACTCTGAGGTCGTCATATCAGAAAAACAAGGGTGTCTTTCTCTATCAAGAGCCGATCGATATGCGAAAGGGATTTGAGTGCTTGAGCAATCTTGTTGACAGTTCGTTCTCGGGCGAATTTACCTGCGGGGCCTACTTCGTTTTTTTAAATCGTCGTAGAAATCTAGTGAAGGTCTTTTACTGGGATGGTAATGGTCATGCCGTCTGGTACAAGCGACTTGAAAAAGGAAGTTTTCGCAATGGAAGCATTCCAGATTCCGCTATCGATCGTCGAGAATTTCTAATGTTGTTGGAGAGTAGTCATTGAGCCTAAAATCCTAAAAACAATGTGCATTTTATTAGATAAAATACTTGATAATAGAGGGGGTCTGTGATATGATTTAGAGCATATGGAAACCTCAACACTATCACTAGAACAGCTTCAATCGGAAATTTATTCCCTGCGAAATGAGAATAGCTTTCTCAAGGAGCAGCTTGAATGGTTTAGGCGTCAGATTTTTGGGAAACGTTCGGAAAAAGTAGTCGACGATGGCGGTCAACAACTCTACCTGGAAGGTTTCGAAAATCTTGGTTCCGAAGAGCAAAAAGAGACAATAAATGTGCCTGCTCATCGACGGGTTAAGCAGGGGCGCAATGGCAAAGATAAAATTACGCTTCCAGACAATATTCCCGTTCAACGCTGTATTTTAGATTTGCCAGAGGATCAAAAAGTTTGCCCTACAACGGGTGAAGCCCTCGTCAAAATTGGCGAAGAAGTCACTCACAAAATAGCGCATACGCCAGGTAGCTACTACGTCAAGGAGCTAGTACGTCCCAAGTATGCATGTAGAGCACATAGTGAAGAGGGCGTTTTTATCGCAGATTTACCAGATAGCATTTTTCCTCGCTGTCAAGCCGATGAGAGTCTTTTAGCCAGTGTGATCGTGAAAAAATTCGCCGATCACCTTCCTTTATTTCGTCAATCGGAAATCTTAGCTCGCGAGGGCATTCTCATCAGCCGACAAATACTTTGCAAGTGGGTAATGCGCTGTGGATATGCCTTAAAGGCGCTATATGAAGAAATGATTGCTCGCGTGCTCAGCAGCAACAATGTTTTTGTGGACGAATCTCCTGTGGACATGCTTGTCCCTGGTAAGGGAAAGGTGCACCAGGCTTTTATGTGGGTGATCGTTGGAGGGCAGGAAAAAAATCCGCCTTATCGAGTCTATCATTTTCGCACGGACCGCTGCCACAAGCATGCTGTGGAAATACTAGCTGGATATAAAGGTGTTGTCCATTCGGATAAATATGGAGCCTATGAAGCACTGGCTAATAAGAAGCAATTCACTTGGTGTCCATGCTGGAGTCACATTCGGCGCAAGTTTTTCGACGCTGTAGGTGGCGATAAAAAATTTGTTAGCTGGGTACTGCGCAAGATAAAATATCTATTTATGTTAGAGAGAGTTGCTTGGGAACGTTCTCCAGAGGAACGCCTGCGGATAAGACAAGAGAAAGAAGCTCCAATAATAGATGAGCTGACTGCACGCATCAAGGACCGGCTGGTTAATGGCAAGGCTCTTCCCAAATCGAATCTAAGGGAGGCTCTAGGCTATTATTGCAGCTTAATTCCCCATCTGAAAAACTACACCCAACATGCATTTGCGCGTCTCGACAACAATGTAGCGGAGCGAGCGATACGCCCTCTAGCTATTGGCCGCAAGAACTGGATGTTTATTGGAAGCGAGGAGGGTGGGGAAGCTTCCGCCGTACTGCTAAGCCTGGTACAGACCTGCCGCGCGATAGGAGTCAACCCCCACGAATACCTAGAGGATGTGATGAGGCGCCTGCCAGCCCATAATTCTCAAAAACTTCACGAGCTTCTGCCCGACGCTTGGGCTGCCGCCAGGCGACAAGCAAAGGCCTCATCCACCTCATCAGCCCCCACTGCCGAATAAATCGCCAGATGGCCTCAATTGACGCTTACCTCGCGACCGCTTTGGATTTGGGCGAAGTTGGCATTGCAAGAAACGTAACCTTTCGCTCTAGGGGTAACTGTGGGGGTTTAAGCCTCCAAAGAACGGTGCGCGATTCAATAGGCTCGCCCAAATCCAAAGCGGTCGCGAGCGACACGCACTCCAAAGCGCTGCGCGCCGAGATACGATTGTGAGTCAAGAAAAAGATGTGTGCAACAATATGCATGGAATGACTGCGCCACATAGGAAATTCGCCAGCTAACCTTTTGAGTTACTTGAAAGTACGGTCACTTGCGCATGTCGCTCTTGGATGGGCTAAAGGGACATAAAGGACTTGTAGAATTACTCCTGAGTCCTTTATGTCCCTTTGGTCCTTTTTGTCCTTTGCGAGAGATAAAAAACGTTTAAGCATTGACGGCAATGGCCTTAAGGCCTATACTACATCCTTTATCTTAAGGCTGTATATGAAAGACTTGGCTGAAAATAACGTTATACGATTCATCAACATCACCCGGAAGAAAGAAGGCATCTTTGCCAACTTCAAAGTGAAAGGGATCAAGGGTGGCGTCGTTTTTTCGGCCTCGATTTCTGTCGATATCACAGCAGCAGAAGTCGATCCCGGTGACGCTTTAGAGAAGATCATCGAAGAATGCGCTAGGCATGGCTGTCAAAGAATTAAAGCGTTCTGAGTTCCAATTCGAAGGCCTCGCCAATATCTAATTTTCTTGTCTGGGTGTAGCGCAGCTTGGCTAGCGCACTTGCATGGGGTGCAAGAGGTCGGAGGTTCAAATCCTCTCACCCAGATTCTTTTATTATCAATGAGTTACGATCAAGACAATCTTGCCAATCAATCCTCTAAAATCTCAAATGTGCCAGGTATGTGGCAGGTAATGCACAAATGGCATTGAACACGGAGTCCGACTTGATAAAAGACGTTTCACTAGTCTTGTTCGGCTGGGTCCTCGGCTTATTCACCCTACCACTCTCAAAAGATGGCGAGGCGAGAGAAAAATGCCTTAACAAGCTGAATGAATTAAAAAGGGTTCTAGAAGACCTCGCAAAACACATGAAAAACCGCACAAGCGAACAACAGTATTATGATCATCTTAAACAAGCAAAAATCCTTTTTGAAGATCTAAACGTCTGCCAAACTGGCCTGCTTTTCCGTCCTCTCAATTTGACGCCCTTGCTCACCGAAAGTTTGGCAATCATGCGCAAAATGGACCCGAGCAACGAGAACCCCGCCTTCCATATAACTCAAACCGCGGTTCGGATAACGATGCTCTGGAATAACGATAAGCACATCTCCCAAGACTTTCCGCTTCTTGAAGAAATCCAACAATCTATCAGCAAGCATTTTTTCGGAAGAGCAGTAGATTCATGCCGCTCTTGTATTAAACAAAAAAACAAATGAAAACGTACAACGCTGTGTCATCTCATTAAAATGGATTACTTATGGCAGTTCCTACTTTTTATAGTCGCTGGTCTTGTCCTTAATCGGATCGAGGAGTTTTGGGCTCGTCAAAAAGAGGCTAAAAAAGGGCCGGTGAATCTGCGTAAAAACTGCATTGAGAAAATTCGACATTGCATAAACGAACTCGATCTCAATGCAAAATATATAGGCGGACCTATTTGTCCCTGCAAAACTGATGCACTGGAACGCTTGGTGTATTCTGAAGAAAGTACTCTTCTTGACGAGGATCTTATAAATTCACTCAAACAACTAATTGCAGAAGCCAGCATAGCCAGAACATCCCATGCAGCACTGATTGCTACTAGAGTCAAAAGCGGCAGCAAACTTTTGAAGGACTTACTTCAAAAGCGAAGCGAAGAACTCACAACTTCCCAGAAGACGTAGCTTGAGTTATCTTCGTAGCAGGAATCTTTAACGTCGCCCTGCAATAATCGTCCCGCAAATCTCCTGGATTTCATCCATGAACAGCCGCTTAGTCAGAAAGCTAGACTGGTTGCGATGTGTCTTTTAATTTCCCCGCAAAATTTCCTGATTTCCTTTTTTTGAACGACCTTTCATCTGTATTTTTCTCGTATTTTCAGGTACCATTCTTCCAACGACCCATGCTTGCCTCTTTATTTTAATAACCGCTGGCAAAAAGCATGAAGGGTTCTTTTAATCAAAAGAAAGAGCTTTAGCTATTCGAAGCGGGAGATAAGAAAATTTTGGATTTTAATAGGCGTTATTGATGAGACAAACAAAGATATTCGAAATATTTTCCAAGTGTGTTGAGGCTATCCTTCAGGGAGCCCTTATTTCTCGAGTTAGCAAAACAGATAAAGAGTTTCACTTTCAACATTGGTTTCAAGCTCGACTTGACGCTATGGGCACCCATTACGACAAACCTGGACGTAATTCCTACCCTGATTTTTCATTAGTTGAAACTACTGAAGGGTATGAAGTAAAAGGACTTGCATGGCCTGGGCGCGAGTCGACTTATGATTGTAACAGTCAAGTTCCAACGGGATTTCATAACGGCCGAGATATCTATTACGTATTCGGTCGGTATCCTAGTGCGGAGGGGTCTGGCAATGAATATCCTGTCATCGATCTTGTGATTTGTCATGGAGACTTTCTTAATGCGGATCATGAATACATCCATAAAAACAGAAGCGTAAAAGGTTTTGGCAGTTACGGAGACATTATGATTCGAGATAGGAAGATGTACGTAGCTCCTACACCGTTTGCGATCGCTCAAGGGCTTACAGGAACAAGGACTCTTATTGTTCCGTCTACAATGATACCCCCAAGTAATTTCAAGAAAGTTGGGGATCTCATCCGTTTTGAATCGGCAAGTATAGTCATAGGTTACGAGTTCGATCTTATTCAAAATACAATCGCACCTAAAACTATTCCAAATCAAAATGCTGGAGAAAAACATGCCTTTTCAGCTTACAGAATTAATTCAGATTCTGATAAAGAAGTAGCTATTGTGAAAGGTCAAATAAACGAAATTTTTCCAGAAGAAGAAGAGGAATGATGCCATTGATTCCACCTCATCTAGTAAATTGCCCAAAATCTATTGTTAGCTCAGAACAATCTGTTGCCTATTTCTCAGGATTTGAGATGACAGATCTTAAATTACCAGGAATTTGTTCACCTGATAATCAATGGGAGACTATATTGTCATCCATTGAGAATGATTTTCCGTTTGCTGAAATTAGCGAAATAGCTGAGATAGAAAGTTGGCGTAAAGAAGTTTACAGACCTATCTACCATCTTCACAAGTGGTGGGCACAACGTTTAGGAAGTGTCTTTCGTTCAATTATTCTTGGTTCTTCTCTCCCCAATAAAACCTCCGTCCTTCATCATTTTTATTCCGAAACAGATTTAGGTGGGTTGGTTGTTTTTGATCCTTTCATGGGCAGCGGAACTACGATAGGAGAAGCAATTAAACTTGGGTGTACGGTTATAGGAAGAGATATTAACCCTGTCGCTTACAACGGAGTTCGAGCAGCATTTTCTAACGTAAATACCGAAGATGTGGAAAGTACATTCAATATTTTAGAAGAGAACGTTGGAAAAAAAATTAGATCCCTTTACCAACTCTCGGATGGCGGCGAAGTGCTCTATTATTTTTGGGTAAAATACGTTAATTGTCCTGATTGTAAAGCACCTGTTGATCTTTTCAATAACTACATTTTTTCCAAACATGCTTATTCTTCTCGTTTCCCGCAGTCAAAATGTCTTTGCCCAAAATGTGGAGAAGTCTTTTCTGCCAGATTCGACTCAAATTCTGAGCAATGTCCGGCATGTTCTTTCGCATTTGATCCTCAAATTGGTCCAGCAGAAAAAGCTAAAGCAAAGTGCTCAAACTGTCATTGTCAATTTGCAATTGCACCAATTGTAAAGAAAAGCGGAAAGCCACCTGAACACCGTATGTACGCTAAAATGGTACTAACCCCTGAAAATGAAAAGGAATACCGTAAAATAACAAGCGAAGATTTGCTCAAATTTTCACAAGTAAACGATCTTCTTAGACATGAGCCCCCTCTTATTAACAAAACTGAGCTAAAACCGGGTAAAAATACTACTCAGGCAATGAATTATTGCTACACACAGTGGGAGCAATTCTTCAATTCCCGCCAACTTTTAGCACTTTCATGGCTCGGAAAAGAAATACAGAAAATTGAGAACCAAAACTTAAGGCTAATCTTTTCCATTCTGTTTTCTGGCACTTTGGAATTCAACAATATGTTCTGTTCTTTCAAGGGTGAAGGCACTGGTGCAGTCCGTCATATGTTTTCGCATCATATTCTTAAACCGGAGAGACATCCAATAGAAGCAAATGTTTGGGGCACTTCAAAAAGTTCAGGGGCATTTTCCAGCTTATTCAAATCAAGATTATTGCGCTGCTTAGAATATCGTGAAAATCCATTCGAAATTGAGGTAGGTGAAAACAAAAAAGTTGGGACAAAGAATTTTAAATGCAACAAGCCAATTGGTCGTGATTTAAATTTTGTTAATAGATCGGATGAATTACGACCATATTCCATATACCTTTCTTGTGGAGATTCTTCAAAAACAGATCTTCACGATCAATCCGTGGACTTAGTTGTCACCGATCCACCTTTTTTTGACAACGTACACTATTCCGAATTAGCCGATTTCTTTTATGCATGGCAACACCCACTACTAGGTGATATGGCAGCGGCTTCTAATACTACTCGCCATCCTAGCGAAGTCCAAGATGCTGATTCACAGAAATTTTCCGAAAAGTTGGCTGCTGTATTTTCCGAGTGTCACCGTGTTTTAAAGGATACAGGGATGCTAGTTTTTACATACCACCATTCAAAAGAGGAAGGATGGTCAGCTGTTTCCCATGCAGTTGCTTCCGCTGGATTTAATTTTGTCTCCGCACAGCCAGTTAAATCTGAGATGTCAGTAGCTGTGCCTAAGCAACAAGCGAAAGACCCCATTGATTTGGACATCATTCTCGTATGTCGTAAGGCTTCGCAGGACTCTCGCTCTAGACTTTCTCAGCAACAGGCGGTTATGGCAGCTTCAGAGAGAACCGATTCTCAAATAGAGCGTTTTTGGGAATCCGATAGGAAACTGTCTCGAAATGATTTACGCATCATTATTTTATCTAATCTCCTAGTCGAGTTGTCTTCTGGCAGAATGAGCAAGGAACTCCAGTTAGAGTTCGACAGAGCAGCCTTTTTGATCAACGATAAAATAGATAATTATCTTGAAAAACAGGCGCTATTCTTTCAGAAATCGAAAGCATAAGTTGCTCTTGTGCCTCGTTATGAGGTTGTGGCTCCTAACTGAGATTGAGGTAATAAAGGGGGCAATGTCAAGGCATTGTCCTTCTCCTTTTGTTCAGGATAGCCCCATTGGCGATCCGATAAAATCAGAGAGTGAGTGATTTCGGCCATGTCTTTTAGCTTTCCCGCGAATCTCATGCTCTTGTTTTTTTGTAACAGTGTTTCATAGGGACGTAAGGTTTCAAGGTCGGGAGTAGAGAAGATAATTGCTCTTATATTATTGGTATTAATCAAAGCAATCCTGTCGAGTTCTTCAGGGGAAAATCTAGTGAGCTTGGAAAAAAGGATGTAGATACGAAATTGCTCTTTGGGGAGAGCGTCGGCTAGAAAGCTTAATTTTTCAACGTCTTCGGCGGTAATTTCTCCGCCTTCTGCTTTACACTCAGCCAAGACAATTTCTATTTTGCCTTCGGCATTAGGTTCTGGAAGGACAACAACAAAATCAGATTCACAGGCAAACTTTTTTACCCCCGTTCTGCGGAAATTGATTGAGGCACAGTATGGCATTTTTCCCCACTCCAATGCGTGTTCCAGTTGCTGAAGAGTGAGTATCGTCGGAATAGCTCCTTTTTGATCTCCTCCTTTCTTTGGATCTCCTCCTGTAGCAAATAATCCTGAAGGACGAAAATGCCATATCCCATGATCTTTCAAATAGGGCAAAATATTGAAAGTGTGTTGACAGTATTCGCAAGTTTGAGGGCTAGGCAAATTGTTAGAGGCCCAAAAATCGAATGGGCAATTGGGACAAGACAGCTGAAGCCCTGCGGAGAAAAGTTTTCTTTCGAGAAAAGTTTCCATGACGGCATCAGGAGTTAGTTTCTTTCCGTTGAGGTACACGTGGGAGTAATTGTCGAAAGAACATTTTTTTGTCTGCTGGTCTTCCCCTCGGATATAGTCCACAGCTGTTTTCCAAGAAAATGCCTTAGTTGGAGCTAGCTGCCTAATCAGTTTCCGAACTCCTGGGATTTTGAAAAGTCGGCATTGCTGTAATCCGCCCATCTGGTGGATCAATCTTTGTGTAGTTAGTCCAGCATCGCTGAGAGTTGCTTTAACGTCAGATAGTGCGAACAACTGACTTATTAGGTCGGCTATATTTACAGGGTGAATTGAAAGATCATGGTAGTGAATGTTTTTAATAAATCCAACCCCGTCCGGCTCTACTCGTGTGCAGGCAAGACCTACTCCGGCATGGATAGCTCTATCGTAGTAATCGTTAAGCTCAGGCACGAAGGGGAGCTGCAAGGTAGATGCATGATCTGATGAATAGGCAATCTGTGGCTGAATAGCAATTACCATCTGCTGGCTCTGTAAAAATACATCATCATCAAATGGATGCGCTGGAGACTGTATCGAAAATGTCTGTTTTCCAAAAGGACTAGCCGATTGAATGCCCATCACATGATGTTCGGTGAAGTACATATAAGGCACTTTGATATTGGAACCATTCCAAGAAGTAATATCTATTTTACAAAGCCTAGTGGGAGTCGC
The DNA here is from genome assembly GCA_963713615.1 of uncultured Chlamydiae bacterium. GTDB lineage: Bacteria > Chlamydiota > Chlamydiia > Chlamydiales > JAJFMA01 > CAMFKD01. The sequence goes on along the minus strand of CAVQMM010000001.1, from coordinate 2,856,886 downwards.
CCATTTAATCGGTTCGTTCAAAATATCAAGGGTTCTCCCCCATAGTGCAAGTGGCGGAATCTTGGGAACGGTCTCTTTACCAAGGGGCGGGAAAAAAGATAACCAATCTTGCCGTCTTTTTTGCAGTCGGTCTGCATGAGTTGGATCGTAAAATACTAATGAAAGATCTGTCGCTTGCAGATTCCAAAAGTTGACCATGTCTTGGAAATCATCGGCGTGCCCGACATAAAAGCCGTTACACTCCCAATGATTGCTATGTCGGTAGTGTTGTTTTACTCCTAAACGGCAAAAGCAGCGTGGAACGAATGTAGAAGGGTCTCTCATAATGATAGGAAATGCGTCTTGCAGTGTCAGCGTTTGGGAATTTGCAGAGACTCCCTTACCGAGTAGAGCGGCATAATCTATTTCTTTTGGAGACGGTGGTGGTAATTTGCCGTACGTAGCGAGAAAAACATTAGCTAAAGGATCGTCTGGTTGCCAATCATAACATAGGAATTGATAGTCAGGACTATTTTTGTCCAGTTGACCGAAATGCTTTTTGATGGAGTGAGAAATGTCAACAAAATGTGGAATTTTGCCGCTTTGAAATGAGTCCCAAAATCTTGGATTCAAAGATGGGGGTTTTAAGTGTGGAAATTTCTCGATGAAAGCTCGTATTTTGGCATCTTCAGAAATCGATAAGAGGATGTCGACTCGAAATGCTCGAATCAAAGCTTGGGCATAATTTTCATCGTCTATCGGAATCAAGGGGTTGAACTGCCCGCCTGCAAGAATGAAATTAAGACCCAGGGTTTCTCGATAGGCTACCCAGTCATCTTGATGCAGGCACCAGCCAATTCGCACCGGACGGAAACGCACGGAACTATTAAATACGTTCATGTTCAAAACCTCAAGCCCTTCGATTGTACCTCGAAGCACCTGTTTTTTCGAAGAGACTTTCTTCTTCCTGCGCAAGTTAGATTTTTGGCGCTATTTTCATGCGGCAACCCTGATACTCAATTCCATGCTGACTGAGAAAAAAGATTTTAAAAAACTTAACCGTAAAACACTTTGTAGCCTCCTTTGGGTACTTCTTCGATAAGATCGCCTCTTCCATTATCGGGCAAGGCGACTACAAAATCGGCATCTATTTCGAGCGAGTCGATTTGGTCGTGGATTTCTGGGCTGTAGACGACGAGAGCATAAGAAGATTTGCTCTCCTCCAAACTACAATGTACGGCGACAGTGATGATGGCACCTCGGCGACACGCAGTTGGCACCTTCCATCACCGCCCGGCGTCAGCGAGTTGGCACCTTCCATCACCGACTGACGACAACCTCCTGGCACCTCCTCCATCACCGACCCGCGACACGCGGTTGGCACCTCCCATCACCGCCCGACGACAGTCGGTTGGCACCTAAAAACAGGCCAGAATCAACGGCCCAATCCCTCAAATCTTTCAGTCCTTTCTTGGGAGCTTGCAAGAGAGCATTTAGAATGCTGACGTCCCCAAACTTAAGCGAGAGTTAGGATGTCAAATAGAATTACGAAAGAACAATTGAGGTTGTATATGCAAATTAGAAACGGTGGCAGCATGCAGGCCACTGCCGCTGCCAAAGCGGGTATTAGTACGCGAAGCGCTAAGCGCTTCGAGAAAGGCACTCATATCAAGGAGTATCGCTCCAAATCTGGATCTTCATCAGACCCCTTCGCGAAAGTCTGGAGGACCGAGTTCGTTCCCCTGTTGGAAAGAGATCCGTTCCTAACGCCCATTACCTTAATGCGGGATCTCCAGGAACGCTATCCACAGGAATATCCCGACAGCCTACTTAGAACCCTACAAAGAAGGGTTCGGCAATGGAAAGCACTCCATGGAAGGGAGAAGGAACGGATCTTTCGGCAAAACCACCCTCCCGGTTTTCAGGGCATTTCTGACTTTACCAACTGCGATGAACTGCATGTAACAATAGAGGGTACTTCGCTTCCTCATTTGCTGTATCATTTCAGGGTTCCATTCAGCGGCTGGGCATATGCCTTTGTCATTCTGGGAGGAGAGTCCCATGTAGCTCTCTCTGCAGGTTTTCAAAATGCGTTATGGGAGCTAGGTGGGGTACCTGAAACCCATCGTACCGATAGTCTTTCAGCGGCATATAAAAATCTAAATGAATCAGCAAGAGAGGACCTTACAAACGCGTACAATGAAATGTGCGCACACTATGATGTAAAGCCCACGCGAAACAATAAAGGAGTAAAGCATGAAAATGGCAGTATTGAAAGTTCGCACAGACATCTTAAAAATAAAATCGATCAAAAGCTGCGCCTGAGGGGTTCTAGAGACTTTTCCTCACTGCAAGAGTATCGAAACTTTGTCGATGAAATTGTTAAAAGTGACAATTCGCGACGTCAGGCTGAAGTAGCTGAAGAACGAAAGCACCTAAAGCCTCTCCCAAAACATAAGGTAGGCAGTCACGATATAGAAAACGTCGGTGTTCCTACCACGGGCATCATAACCGTACGACAGGCATATTATGCAGTGCCTTCGCGCTTGATAGGTCATACGTTAACGGTACACGTTCATGACGACCGATTAGAGTGTTTTCATGCAGCCTCTCATATCATTACTTTTCCGCGATTACGTTGGAGCAAGACGGGTCCTCGCCCAAGAAACATCGACTATCGCCATGTCATTCCTGAGCTTGTCCGCAAGCCTCAAGCGTTTCGACACTACATCTTTAGAGATGATTTATTTCCCAGCGATGAATTTCGCCAGGCTTGGGTGTTACTGGATGCGCGGCTTGATGAGCGTATGGCATGTAAGGAAATGGTGAGGATCTTAAAGCTGGCTGCAGACGGTCACCAGCAACAAATTGCAGCCGAGCTTCGAAAGGCACTAAACGAGCAACGCATACCAAGCTTTGAAGAGCTACAGCAACACTTTAAGGAAGCGAAGCACGTTGTCCCTCTGGTAGAGATTGAACAACACGATCTTGGCTCATACGACGAGCTGTTAAAGCACGCCACATTATAAATTTAGGAGAAGATTCATGGTTACAAAAGAAGAAGCAGTACTACCGATACTACTCAAGCAGCTTCGCCTGCCAACAATGGCCGCTTTGTGGGAAGAAATGAGTCATCAAGCGGACCTTGAAGGGTGGGGAAGCGCCAAATGCCTGAAAGTCTTGTGTGAACACGAATTAACAGGAAGAACGGATCGTCGTATGATCAGGCACCTGAAGGAATCCTGCCTGCCCCTAGGTAAAACACTTACAGACTTCGACTTCAAAGTGACATCGCTCAATAAGACGTTGATTTGTACATTAGCCTCAGGTGGGAACTGGCTACGCGAGGGCAGAAACATTCTGATTTTTGGCCCCTCAGGAGTTGGTAAAACACATCTGGCAGCTGCAATTGGAGCGGGACTCTTAGAGCACAAGTTCCGTGTTTTGTTCATGCGTACCACCGAGCTCATTCAAAGGCTTCAAGCCTCAAAACAGGCCCTGACGCTACCGACAACGCTAGCAAAGCTGGATAAATATGATTGTTTGATTTTAGACGATTTTGGCTATGCCAACAAGGATCTCATGGAAACAAATGTTCTCTTTGAGCTGATCTCAGAGCGATATGAGCGAAAGAGCCTGATCATAACATGTAATCAGCCATTCAGTGAATGGACCAACATATTTCAAGATAAAGCTATGGCGGTGGCCGCAATAGACAGGCTGGTACATGACGCTCAAATTATCCAGATCAACGGCGAAAGTTATCGCAGGAACAGCTTGTCAGCTAAAGCAAGAGCCAGTGTGACCGACCAGGATCGGGCGAAAACATTGAGTACTTGCATGAATCAAGAAATACAAGATTCGAGGTAAACATGAAACATCATTCAGAAATACTTCTCAGTAGGGCTTTGGTTGAGGATTTACGAAATGCGGTGGCTGAGCTTGAGCGTAGAGCCGATAGCTCAATAGAAAACGCCCTAAGTGGAGACAGGACTTATGTGGCCCCATCTTTAGAGGTGCGAGAAGGGATTTTTCAGCTATTGGCCCTAGTAGCTGGCTTGGAGGAAGATCTACGTAGACGTTTTAGAGAACTTGTTGCAGAATATCTGGAACAGATCTATGCCTTTCATGCAAAATTGGAGGAAGACTTGGAGGCTCTGGAGGGTAGCACTAGAAAGACTATCGGAGACGATCCAGTGATCTGAGAAGAAGTTAGAACAGATGGTCCATACTCGCCCTGCGGGTATGGACCGGGCTGGAAGGACTTCAGACGAGAAGGATCTGGGCCCGGGTGATTCTGGCCTGTTTTTAGGTGCCAACCGACTGTCGTCGGGCGGTGATGGGAGGTGCCAACCGCGTGTCGCGGGTCGGTGATGGAGGAGGTGCCAGGAGGTTGTCGTCAGTCGGTGATGGAAGGTGCCAACTCGCTGACGCCGGGCGGTGATGGAAGGTGCCAACTGCGTGTCGCCGAGGTGCCATCATCGCTGTCGCCGTACATGCCTGCAATTCGCATATTCTTCTTGTGTGCAAATATATCATAATTTATAAGGAATGATATATCTAAAAAGCATTAAAATGCAAGTCAAAGATCCACGGTACCGACATGCTAGATTCTGAAAAAATTATTCCCTCAAAAATTCGTGAAATCAGACTTGAAATGGGTTTAACCCAAGAACAGTTTGCTGCCAAGCTCGGCGTTTCATTTCCCACTGTTAATCGTTGGGAAAACCAAAAAGCAAAGCCCTCACCTTTGGCAATTCAAAAATTGCAGAAGCTTTTCTCGAATTACAAAAGAAAAGATCGCCTTAAACAAAATAATATAAAAGAAAAAGGCCAACTCATAGGTGTGCTTTAAAAATTATGTTTACTTATTTGTACCACAGACTTTGAAATGACTGCTCTTCCCATAAATATCGATGAATTACTTAAAGGACAGATTGTTGAATGGGAACGCCTTGAATTTAAGGCGGGGTGGAATCCCGAAGCCTTCATTCGTACAGTTTCTGCCTTTGCAAATGATATTAACAATTGGGGTGGAGGTTACTTAATAATAGGTGTCGAAGAAAAAGATGGTCAACCAATTTTCCCTCCTATCGGTTTAGCTCCAAACAAAATCGATGCAATTCAAAAGGAAATATTGGAATTGGGTTATAGGATTCGCCCGCAGTATAACCCTGTTGTGGCGCCCGTCAATTTTCAAGACAAAATGATTCTTGTCATTTGGTGTCCAGGCGGCCAGACGAGACCTTATCAAGCCCCTGAAACACTTGGAAAAAACGCCACATATTCACATTTTATTAGACGCAATTCCTCAACGATAAAAGCACAACCTGCAGATATTCAAAAACTTCACGAAATGGCAAATCAGGTACCTTTTGACGACCGCATTTGTCATCAGGCTCAATTATCGGATCTTAATGTTGGGATAATCAAAGATTTTCTTCGCGAAATTAAGAGCGACCTTCTTACTGAAGTTGATAAGATCCCTTTTACGCACCTTTGTCGCCAAATGCAAATTGTCCAAGGTCCTGAAGAGTTTTTAAGACCATTGAATATTGGCTTAATGATGTTCAATAATCATCCTGAAAAATTCTTCCCCTATGCTCAAATAGACGTTGTCGATTTTCATGATGAAATCGGGGATAGATTCTCGGAAAAGATTTTTAAAGGGCCTATCCATATCCAATTGAAAGAAGCCTTGCGGTATCTTCAGTCGATGTTGATTAAAGAGGAAGTACGCAAACGCCCCGATCGCGCGGAAGCCGATCGATTCTACAACTACCCTTATGTTGCTTTAGAGGAAGTTTTGGCAAATGCTATTTATCATAAAGACTACGCTCAAAGAGAGCCGATTGAAATCAGCATCCATAACGACCGGATTGAGATTTTATCATTTCCTGGACCATTACCCCCACTCAAAATTGAAGACTTAAACAAGGGGTCAGTCCGAGTTAGGACATACAGAAACAGACGAATAGGAGATTTTCTCAAGGAACTCCATTTAACGGAAGGACGCTGTACAGGTGTACCAAAAATCCGTAATGCAATGGAAGCTAATGGGTCACCCCCGCCGATATTTAAAACAGATGAACACCATAGTTTCTTTTTGGTTACACTGCCTATTCACCCCGAAACATATAGAAAAATCGCCTTTGTAGATGAAAAATCACCACCAATAGAAGACAAAACACACCAGCTTGAGCAGAAAACACACCAGTTAAAAGAAGAAACACACCAGCTTGAGCCGAAAACACACCAGTTGGAAGCGATTACTAAAGAAGAGAGTCTCCCAATAGAATTAAAATTAAAACTCGAGAAGCTGAAGAAACATCCTAAAAAAGAAGAGCTTAAGTCCATGATCTATGCTCTTTGTAGTTGGCACCCCCTCACGGCTCAGCAAATTGCCGAGCTTCTCGATAGAAAAGATAAAAAACACTTGGTCAGGCAGTATCTAACACCTTTAGTCAAAGATGGTTTATTAAAATATGTGTATCCAGAAAGAGGGAACTCACCAAATCAAGCCTATATAGCCCAATAATTTTGAAAAAAATTTAGCTGCTATCACCGAAGGAAATTATAAATCTTTAATCAAAAAACACCTTATACCCCAGGGAAATTGCATGAAGAAATGATTTGACTATTTTTCAAATTGTTGCGACTACTTCTCCTTTTCATCAGGGAGATGTATAATGTCACAACAACATGCAGTCAGAGAAACTTCTATCATGCTCGCGTTTTCAATCCTACCAGATCCTCGTAAGGCAAGAAACCAGGCCTACAGTGTCTCCGAGATCGTATCGATCGCCATCCTCGCTATACTTTGCGGGGCTGATGATTGGGTAGAGGTTAGCTTATGGTCTGAGTCTAATCTTGAATGGTTACACGAGCTTCAAATGTGTTCTGATGGTGTCCCTTCGCATGACACTTTCTCGCGCTTTTTCCGCTTTGTCAACCCACAGGCGTTTGAGCGGTGTTTTATTAACTGGACTCAGCATATTGCCAAAACGATAGGTGGCATCATCGCTTTGGACGGCAAAACCTTATGCAACTCTTCCGATACGACAAATGATGTAAGAGCCATTCATATCGTGAGTGCATTTTCAGCGGAAAATCAACTTGTTCTAGGGCAGCTTGCAACAGAGCTAAAATCCAATGAAATCACTGCTTTTCCCTTGCTTCTTGCCATGCTCGATATTAGGGGTGCTACAATTACAGTGGATGCCGGAGGATGTCATAGGCCACTTGTTAAGCAGATCGTGGAGCAAGGAGGAGACTACGTGATAGGTCTAAAAGGGAATCAAGGACATCTACATGCTGAGGCTCAAAACTTTTTTGAGCAAGTGGTTGAAGGTCTACCGGAAGCCAGTGGTTGTGACTTTTTTGTGAGCGAAGAAAAGTCGCGAGGACGAGTTGAGAAACGAGAAGTTTGGGTATGTGAAGATCTTGAGTGGCTACCACAAAAAACAGAATGGACAGGTTTAAGGAGTCTTGCCGCAGTTAGGAGTACAAGAACAATTAAGGGTGTAACTTCAACAGAAACACGGTTTTACATATCCAGCCTCTCGTCCGATGCGAGGAAAATGGCCCATGCGATACGCTCTCATTGGACAATTGAGAACCAGTTGCACTGGCAGCTAGATGTATCCTATGCAGAGGATGGATGCAAAGTAAGAAAAGATAATGGGGCGGAAAATTTTTCCGTGCTTCGACGGGCCACGCTAAATATTTTAAAGGCAGATAAAAAGACAAAGGCAGGGATTAAAAATCGCCGTTCGAAAGCAGGGTGGAACCGTGGCTACTTATTGGGGTTGCTTGGCGTAAACTAAATTCTTCATGCAATTTCCCTGCCTTATACCCTCCTTTTGGGTATTTCTTCACCAAGATCGCCTCTTCCATTATCAGGCAAAGCTACCACAAAATCAGCATCTACCTCGAGTGCAGAAATTTTATCTGCCATTTCTGCGCTGTATATAACCAGAGCATAAGAGGGCTTGCCCTTCTCAAAATTACAAGCCTTTTCCAGCTCCTCTACTCGTTTTCTATTTGCAAGTTTCATTTTTACTCCTATTGTTTAGATTTTCTTCTAAGTTTTTTAGCCTAGATTCGAATTGGTAAACTTCCAAAGCCTTCGAGTGGCTTTCCACCATTCTGGCAAGCATTTCTCCTTCAGAAGGGGTGATCTTGCCTTTTCCTACTGCATTGACAATGAATCCAACAGCATTGAGAGCATCCTCGAATGTGTCTATCGAGGGAAGGTCGATTTCGATACATCTATCTTTTCTCAGTGGTAAAAATCTCTCTATGATCATTTTTGCAGCCTGCATATTGCCATTTAAGGCCTCTCCCTCGACTTTTCTGCAGATTTTTTCTAAAGAACCTTCCAAAAGGGCCTCTGCTGCCAAAGTGGATTTATTTCGAGCGCCTTTAGGTTTTCCTCTTGGATTACCCGAATACCCTTTCTTATATTTTCCCTTAGCCTGTATTTTTCCTGAATTTTCAGGAGATTCAATCTCTGTTTTCATCAGCCACTTCCTCGCTTTGGCAGTACTGTTTGTAGCAGTCAACGAGCATTCTCCGAAAATCTTCTGGAGGCAATTTAAAGGGGTAATCTTTGCTGGAGAGCGAATGAGTACAGTAGGATTGAGTTATTTTGATATCCTTCCAGTTATTTCTTCTCACAAAGTCCTCTGTAAAGAGTCGATTCTCTTTGAGATTGTTATTTTGAGTGGAAAAGTTTTCTTTTAAGGCTACTTCCATCCAAGCTTCAGGTTTTTTAATCCCTTCAATACCCTCTATCAGTAATAAAAGATGAAATCTGTCTATCGAGAAAATCGTATTCCTGGATTTGCGCGATGTAGTCAGGCTCGGCACTTCCAAAATACTGCCGAGTAGTCCTCAATCTTCCCAGAGAATCATAGCCGCAGGTGGATAGGCTAAATGCTCCCGCGCCCCGCTTGCGTTCACTTATTTTGCGTCCAGCGAAGTCGTACTCAAAGGTGGTGGAATAACCCAGAGCGTCAGTTTCCCTCGCGAGATGGCTCCCGTATATTCCTTGTCAAGCGAGTATTGCAGAGTACCCAGGCTGTCATAGGTATCGGTGCGAATCAGGCGACTAAACCCATCGTAGGTATAGTGGTGACACAGCCCCTCTTTCTCCCATTTTTTTGTTGTTTTCAAAGTAATTTAAAAATAGTAAAATTACAACAACATAAACATATAAAACAACCAGCTGTTTAAACACGACAGAACAAATTTTTACGACGACTTTATCATGTTTAAATGTTTTCGATTCACCTGGATGCCCCTAGCTATAACTTGCCTAGGACTTTGTGCCATTGGGTTCACGAAGGGTTTATGTGCGCAGGATTGCGTGGCTGATTATGCAAATCATAAAGCGAATTCCCTCGTTGTTTTTACTTCAAATATTTTAGGGTCATTTAATGATCCTTTTGAATTTGACGGGAATTATGGAGATCAGGTCAATCCTATTCGCGAATATGTTTTTGAACAAGTCGTTTCCAGAGAAGCCTTAGCAAGCAACACACCTGATTTACAAATCATTTGTCAGATGAAAAAAGACAACCCATCTACCGAAGAGATTGAACAATACCGTCAACAGTCGATCGCGAAGGCTGTTCAAAAAGATTTCCAGCATGGCCCTACTTTACATGAACTCATTCCTCCCGAGCTAATCAAACAGCTTACAAAAAAGCAGCAAGAACTTGAAATTGATGGTTTTTCTAAAGTTGATCTCACCGACCTTCTCAATTTCTTGCAACGGTACCGTGATCAAAAAATCTTTTCCTTCCTTCGACATAATCCAAAAGATCTATTGAGTTTGGATAAGATTCTGCGTGATAAAGCGACAAGAGAAGGGCGAGTTTTTGATCTGCCTATCCTCAGTTCAACCGAATCATTGCGAGGCAAAAACTCCGTTGAGCTAAAGATCGATCTATTGCACTCTCTCTTTACAAAGGACATCATCAGCTGTGTAAAATCAAAAGAAAAACTGCTACATACCGTAAAAAAAATAGACCCTCTCTTTTTAAAGAAGTATTTAGGGGAAAATGCGGACAATACTGATTTAGCTGTTTTTACCACTCCAGCAGGTCAGGTATTCCTTTATTGGCTTTATCAATCTATGAATCTTCACTTGACCTGTCAAAACGACGCAATGATTTCTCAAATCAATAAGGTGAAGAAAATATTTACAAACACCTTAGGAAATCCTACCGAAAGAGCTAGGATGTTTAGAGACAATCTCATAGCTTCCGATGCTAGCATCGTCTTTATCCAAGAAAGTGACACCATAGTCCCTCAACTACTCACAGGAGATGGGCTCTTTCATTCCGTGGGCCTTCAAAATGCTGCAGATGGCACGTTAGTTCTCCTACGAGGAGATGCTTGGGAGCCCACCTATCAAGTTATAGCCGTTGACGATTACGAAGAATATGAGCGGGGACGTTTAAACGTTATTTTAGCGACAAAAAAGGATACAGGAGAGAAATTCCTCTTAGCATCAGGTCATGGAAATTCAACCCAATCAGACGACGGACGCCTACAAATCACTAAGGTGGTAGAAAAATTTCATCAACTCACCGAGAGACCTGAAAATAAAGATCTTCAACTCGTGATTGGGATAGATGCAAATACCAAATCAGATGAAGACGTAGAGCTTTTACGTAATCAATTGCAATCGCTCGGGCTTATTGCCACACGCGTTGGCCCTACCACCATCAAAAGACGTATGGTAACCGTTCAACATTCAAAGGCTGGAAGATTTGCTGTCGATGAAGAGGACTACCTGATTATATTAAAACCTGAAACTGGAGGTCTTTATCAAATGACAAATCCAACGGTTGGGTTTAAACAAACAAAACCAGATCTTACAATTGCACTACCAAATATTAATACACCTTCGGACCATTACTCCGTAGGCACGACTCTTCTGCCATTACAGGTCAAATGCAACCAACAGCTCAACTTGGTTCGTTCCGGGGAATAGGATGTAGGCTGTTGCGCTGCTAAGCCGCCATCCAGAGGTTAATAGCGTTTCAGCATGACGCTGGAAAGACTTCCAACCGCAACTTACATAAATGAGCCTTTTGGCCTTTAGATGCGGTGCTGTAAGCGCTTTAAGCAAAGGTTCATCCAACCCCTTCCGAGGCGGATCCACAATGATAACATCAGCCTTATCCACCCAATCGGTAAACTCCCCAGCCTGGCCATAATGAAAAGCTATTTTTTTGGCTAAGTGAGCGGGAAGCCGATCTAATGCCGCTTTAAAACAAGCTTCGCCATGCCTGTTTATTTCGCAACAGAGCGCGCTTTGGGCTTTGTCCACTACGTTCATACCTATCACCCCTACACCAGCGTAAAACTCAGCTATGTGCGCGTTAATAGGCACTAAACAACGAAGCTCTTGTAGGAGCTCCTCAAAGAGGGTCGGGTTAGCCTGACCAAACGTTGCCGGAGCAAAAGCTATATTCACTGAACCAAGTGTTTCCCACAACCACTCTTCCCCTTGCTGTCTCCACCAAGTTTCCCCAAAGATTACGTTGTCTCGTCTGGTGTTGGTGTTAATCCATAGCGAATGCCACAGGTCTGGCGCCGTGTCCATCAACCGCTGTAAACGTTCACCCCACAACTCCTTTATCGAGACGTCAAGAGTCGCGGTATTAACAACAAGCGCCAGTTGAATACGACCGGTTGTGCGCTGGGCGACCAACTGAATATAGCGTAATTCGCCACTTCCAGAAGCCTCTACATAGGGTTCTATGCGTTCCTGCCGCACCCATGAACGTATTAAATCAGCCGCTCTGTTAATGCTAGGATGATGCACCTGACAGCTTGGTATATTTAAGACCTTGTGGCTGTTTTCTTCGAATAAGCCAACCAATGGCCTTTTGATGGTTCCTCGAACGGCCAACTTAGCACGACATCGCCAGCCACGCGCTAAACCCGCGACGACTTTAAGCCCACTAAAGCCATGAAAATCAAAGAATTCGCCCACCTCATGTAAAATGGGCGGAGCATCTACAGATTCATTTAAGAGACATCCAGAGCAGAATTTGAAATGGCTGCATCCAATATAGCTTTTGTTGGCAATCATGGTACCGCTGATTTGCACTGATTAAAGTGCACCATAATAAGCTGAAGATGAGAGCCTGTCGATCTTTATAGATGACAGGCTCCCGTACACACCGACACGATCTCAATAATAAGTTTTACCGCTTAGAAACCGTTCGATCGCATACGCTGCCTCTTTCTGACCAACTCGTTGATAGTGGACGATATTGGATTCTAAATCCATGGTTGGCACGAGAAATCCACTAGCATTATAAGAAGTCCTAATCGGCACAGCCTGGAAAAGATCCGCATGATCGGTTGTTGCTAATGCTACCAAGACGTCAGCAAGAGTAAACTGAACTCCTGAAATGCCGTTCCTGGTGAGTCCACTACTCACCTTCTTAGCAAAATCGAGGTTGCGAATGAGTGTTTTCCAATGCGGTAACAAATCTTCACTCAGCTTAGCCTCAATTTCAGATGTGTGCTCTAAGACGTGCCGATGCATCGATTGAAAAAGATCCTGGGACAACGCATTCCGAACCTTAACGAAATCAGCATGAAGGTCTACAAAAAGAGCTCTAAGACCTGATTCTTCCTGGATAACAGTCTCTTCCTGGATCAATTTGAGCGTGATTTTTTCGCATTCCATCAGCTCCTCACTAAACATGTAGATATTCCAGTTATATGTTAGATTTGCGAAGGTTTTAAGAAATTTATTCTCTGTCATCACAATCATTTGTCCAATCTGATGTGTCCACTCAAAATCCTGAGATACGTTAGATTGTTCTCCAAGGACCCCAAAAGACTCCAAAATAGCGATTTTGGAAAATCGCTTTGAAAAATGAGACATTAAAGCCTCGAGTTTAGCCGAGATCGTGGGAAAGGCTCCAAAAGGAAGTTCAGGGTGGTTTTGAAGCTCTCTATCCAGAGCGGTTTTGCGAAGGTTGAAGCTTCCGTAAAATAGAACAGAGGTCTTGCTTGCGAGATCAGCATCAAGATGAACAAGCTCATAGGCTGGCTGAAGCTGAATGATTAGCGGTTTTTCCGCTCGGTCCATCCACGCCTGAAGAGCCTCTACGGCTTGATTGTTATCATCATCAGGGAAAGGGATGCCTTCTAACTCTTCTTTTTTGAAAAGTTCCAGACCATCATAAGTAAAAATATTGTCTGCGGTGGCTCTGCTTTCCACGATCTCGATGCTTACACCGGGGGGAATATTGAAATGTTCTTGGAGCAATTTTTCCAATCTCATCCGCTTGATTGTCGTGTTGCCCTCTCCTACAATAATCAGATCTATTGGATATTTTTCGCCGAAAGACTCTTGGTAGATATGGTTTGCCTCTTCAAAGAGGATAGCTAAAGCAAACACATCATCTGGTTCTAGGTCAGTTGAAATTGCGATTTCATGATAGTTTTTTAAAAGAAAATCCTTTTGCGACAGCGGAAAACCGGATTTTACCCCTGCTTGTAGCGGAGCAGCCAAAACGAGGGCTGGGAGGAAAAGACCAACAAAAAGAGCAACAAAATGAATGTAAAACTTTTTCATATATAAAACCATCCGTTAGTTAACTTAATCACAATTATTTAAAAAAATTATAACAAAAATGAAAATAAAGAGCAAGAGGCTTTATCTGCCGAGGTGGTACACAATTCAAGCTTTGGTTGAGTGTTCACTGGTCCGATTGATCACTGTCAGCAGATTGTCGATATCGGTTCGCAAAAAATCCAAATGGCAACCTTCTGTTGATAACTCTCGACTTATGATGCGTCAGTCAACAGGCTATAGACATTGGAAATCTCTAGCATAGACGCCTAGACTGCGAACATTTCCACCGCCTAAGAGTACGAAGAATACTATCTATAAGAAGATAATCTCTTAGGAAGAAAGGTGTTGAAACATTTGTGTGGGCGCGGTACAACCTTGCCAAAAGCAAAAGCAGGTGGTGATTCAATGAACTTTTCTCCCTCAACCTTTTTCGATCTAGAGACCTTTGCTCATGCAGCGCTTTTTAGCGATTGTGAGCACGTTTGGGAAGCCCTTTTACGCCTTAAGGACTATTTAAAGCAACAATCTCTCGGTTGCATAGAGGCTGAAATTCCAGAAGGCGTCACAATTGTCGAACCAGAAACGGTTTCCATCGGCAAGGGCTGCCGCATAGAACCTGGCAGTTACATTCATGGTCCTTGCATCATCGGAGAGAACTGTGAGATACGTCAGGGGGCATATATTCGCGGTAATTTCATTGCTGGACGAGCCTGTGTGATTGGTCACACGACGGAGGTCAAGCATGCGGTTTTTCTCGATGGGGCTCATGCGGCCCATTTTGCCTATGTTGGAGATTCCATTTTGGGTAACGATGTGAACCTTGGTGCTGGCGTAAAGTGTGCAAACGTGCGTCTCGATAGGCAGCAGGTTATCGTACGCCATGAACAGCAGCGAATACCGACCGGGCTCAAGAAATTTGGCGCTGTGATCGGGGATTGCTGCCAGATTGGATGCAACACCGTCTTGAATCCCGGGACCTTGTTGGGCCGTGAGGTTTGTTGCGTCCCTTGCGTCGGAGTTAGTGGAGTGGTGGCGTCTAAGCATCGCATCATGAATCCGTACACACTTGCAATAGAGCCTTACGATGGTGTAGATGCCTTTTTAATAAAAAAACGGTAGGGAAATTGGCCATGACAACGACACCACAGTACAGCTATTTGAGCCTTCTCGCTCGTTACCAAGAAATCATCGATGGCAGGATAGAAGCATCATTAGCGGAGCGGGGCGACAAGGGGGCGTTAACTGAGGCTTGTGCTTACTCACTCCGTGGAGGCAAACGCTTTCGTCCGGCATTGGTCTTTCTAGTCGCTGAAGCTCTTGGGTTTGGTTGCGACGTTTCTTCGGCAGCTTTAGCGATAGAATATTTTCACACGGCGTCACTAGTTGCTGACGATTTGCCATGCATGGACGATGACAATGAACGTCGCGGACAGTCATCGGTTCATAAGGTCTATGGCGAAGCTGTGGCCCTGCTGGTGACTTATGCTTTGATTGCTGAAGGATACCATTGCCTAACCCAGGCGGATGCTTCTATCGACGCCAAAGCGCGTTTAATGGCTATTGAAAACGTGGCCTGGAATACCGGGATCCAGGGAGCTTCTGGTGGACAATACTTGGACCTCTTTCCAAAGGAGATAACAGCCGAAGCTTTGCAAGAGGTGATTTGCAAAAAGACGGTTTCTCTTTTCGAGATCGCGTTTGTTTTGGGGTGGGTCTATGGCGGTGGGGATCCAGAGCAATTGACTGGGGTAAAAGCAGCAGCAAAGCATTATGGGATGGCCTTTCAGATTGCCGATGACTTTGATGATAAAGAGCAGGACATAGCCAACGAGTGCCGGGTTAATTTGGCACTCGCTATGGGTGTTGAGGCTGCACATGGTCAATTTCAAGAGGAATTGGATGGCTATCGAAGCTGTCTTAGGGCTTTAGGAATAGACTCAGCGGCGCTATTGGCCTTAGCTGATGTTTTGGAGCACAAACATGCATAGACCTAAGTCTTCACTATCGTTTCTCGGCGCGCAGCGCTTTGGAGTCATAGGCATCAACTTAAGCAACTAACTTCGTAAATAGGCGCGCAGCGCTTTGGAGTGCGCGTCGCTCGCGACCGCTTTGGATTTGGGCGAAGTTGGCATTGCAAGAAACGTAACCCTTCTCTCTAGGGGTAACTGTGTGTGGGGGGTGCAGCCTCTTTAGAACGGTGCGCGATTCAATAGGCTCGCCCAAATCCAAAGCGGTCGCGAGCGACACGCACTCCAAAGCGCTGCGCGCCGAGATACGATTGTGAGGGCGCAGTTAGTTGCTTAAGTTGATGCCTATGGCTTTGGAGTGCGGGCGCTTGCGACCGCTTTGGGTTCCTTGCGACGGTCGTGTGAAACGGTTTCACTGTAATTCGTTAAGGGTGAGTTGGTTACACTCGTACAGCCTTCACCGAATCCCTATAAGGATGGAGGGGGCTAGGAGCCCCCTCTCGACGTTGTTAGTCAGCTCCGGCTGTTGCCCCTGCAAGTTGTGGCTCGGGTTCCGCTTTAGAGAGGGGTGTTTTGCGGCAGAGGTCCAATACCTTGCCTTCAATCTCTTCAAACAGCTTGGGATTCTTCTTGAGCTCTTCACGCACGGCTTCACGGCCTTGCCCGAGTCGCTGTCCATTGAAGCTAAACCAAGCGCCCTTCTTGTCGATGACAGCAAGCGTTGTTCCCATGTCAATGACTGAACCAGCACGCGAAATACCTTCATCAAACAGAATGTCAAATTCAGCGACCTGGAAAGGAGCGGCCATTTTGTTTTTGACAACTTTAACCTTTACTCGGTTTCCAATGTCGGCGCTGTCATTAACTTTGATGCCGCCGATGCGTCGAATGTCCAAGCGAATAGAGGCGTAGAATTTTAGCGCCCGTCCACCCGTTGTTGTTTCTGGGCTGCCGTACATGACGCCAATTTTTTCGCGGATTTGGTTAATGAAGATAGCACAGGTATTACTCTTGGATAGAGTGGCGGTTAGTTTTCGCAAAGCCTGAGACATCATACGCGCTTGCAAGCCAACAAAAGAATCACCGATTTCACCTTCAAGTTCGGATTTTGGAACTAATGCTGCGACGGAGTCGATGACGATCACATCGACGGCATTGGAGCGTGCTAGCATCTCGGCGATATTAAGGGCTTCCTCACCACAATCAGGCTGGGAGATCAAAAGGTCATCGAGATTAACTCCGATTTTGGCGGCGTAGGCGGGATCAAGGGCATGCTCAGCGTCGATATATGCTGCCAAACCACCATTTTTTTGAGCGTTAGCCACGACATGTAAGGCTAAAGTCGATTTACCTGATGATTCTGGACCATAGATCTCTACAACACGTCCTCGGGGCAATCCACCGATGCCCAAAGCGATGTCTAAGGAGAGAGCCCCTGTTTTGATTACGTCCACTATTCGATTTGCTGACTTGGCACCTAAGGACATAATCGCCCCGTCACCGAACTGCTTCTTAATGTGACTAACGGCGAGTTCTAACGCCTTTTTACGTTCTGCATCGCCCTTGCGCTCTGATTCGGCCATAGCCCCTTCTCCTTACCTGGTTAACATTGATGAGATCTGAATTGTGGTATGGCGTCTAGAATAGCGATTGGTCCAATTTGGTTCTAGCTGTGTTGTTGAAAAAGCTGCGGTTGGCTATGCTAAATAGCTTCTTGACAAGGAATCATTATGAGTTGTTTGCGGTTGGCTACAATGTTTCATCGCTGGCTTTTAGCTGGGGCCTTGAGCCTCTTCTGCGCGTTATCGGCTGAAATTCACTATGAAATTACCGACTTAGGGACCATCGGATCCGATACCGTTTCGTCAGGTAAAGCTATCAATGACCAAACGCAAATCGTAGGCTTTTCGATGCTCCCCGCAGAAAAACAAACGCGAGCAATGCTTTGGAGTCCGCAAGATGGAATGAAGGATCTCTCCGTCGCTGATGCTGTTTTTAGTGCTGCAAAAAGTTTAAACCAAAAAGGGGTTGTGGTTGGGCGAGCGCGTCTTGGCGATAGACCAATCCACGCCTTCTTTTGGACACCGGTTCATGGAATGACCATGTTGCCAGCGATTCATGGTTCCTTTTCTGCTGCTTCAGGGATCAATGATGAAGGAGTCATCGTCGGGGTCTCTAGCATGAATGAAGAGACTCATCATGCTGTCATCTGGAAACCTAAAGAGCCTGTTCGCGATCTCGGAACCTTGGGTGGCCATTGCAGCACCGCAGTAGCCGTCAACGGCAGCAATCAGGTGGTCGGACGCTCAGGAAGAAGCGATGGCCGTAGCCACGCTTTTTTGTGGGATGATGACAAAGGCATGCGAGACCTAGGAACTTTGGGTGGGGATCTTTCAGGAGCCCGTGCCATTAACAATAAAGGCTGGGTGGTGGGCCATGCACATAATGAAGAGGGGCACACCCACGCCTTTCTTTGGAAAGAAGATGGTGGCATGCAGGACCTCGGAACTCTCGGAGATGATGTTAGTATTGCTAATGATATCAATGAGGTCGGTCAGGTCGTCGGCGTCGCTAAGGGTCCCAATTTTCCGCGAGCTTTTACATGGGATGAAAGAAATGGCATGTGGGACTTGAATAAGCTGATTGATAGCGATAGTGGATGGCATTTATTTATAGCCTCATCCATCAACAATCGTGGTGAGATCACTGGTGTTGGTCAGCATAAAGGGCATTTTAGAGCGTTCTTACTTACGCCCAAAAAACCGAAGAAAGCAGAGCCCCCTGCAGAACGAGTAAGCCAGACTAAAGAACAAGTCGGGCAGACTACAAAACAAGTCGGGTTGTCTAAAGATCAAGTAGGGCAGGTCACTGAAGAAGTCCCTGAGACTTGTTCAAGCTGCGGAGCTCCTCGTGGTCTTTATGATGGCATCGGACCTCGCTGCGAAGGTTGTGGCTTTATACGACACTAGGTCATCCAAGCAATAGATCGTCTACAGCAATATCGTGGTCTAGGCTGTGTAAGGGAGAGGAGAGTTGTTGCTCTTTGAAACCAATTCCAAGACGATGGACTATTTTTGGCAAAGTTGAAAGAAACCGGTCATAGATTCCTTTGCCATAGCCAAGACGATGATGATTCGCATCGAAAGCCAGACCAGGCACTAGGATTAATGTAAGTTCTGTAGTGGGTATTTTTTTGCATAGGGTTGGGTTGGGTTCTAGAATGCCCCATTTGGAGCGGACCAGTTGTGTTTGGGTGTGTTCCACGTGGAATATCGTGAGTTTGTGTTTCTCATTTACTTTTGGAAGAATGAGCTTTCCCATCTGTGCCAAGGAGTCATTTAGCTGGGTGGTGTCTAGTTCATCCCCGAAGGAAGCGTACGACATGACCCAGTGATGGTGTTCTGCAAATTGAAGTATTTCCTTGTAGATGAATGTGACAGCTTCCAACCTTCTTTGTATTGGCAGTTGGTGTCGAATTTTTGTGAATTGCAGACGTAGGTCGTGTTTGTGCACTATTTTGCTTAGTCCAGGACATTACCATGGTAATAATTGACTTTGCGCAGCAGCTGCCCATGACTATCATACAGGCTTGCGATGCCGTCGCCGTCGACGATACGCGTTTCTGCTCTGCGGTTGCCTTTCTTAAAGTACTCGCCTCGGATCAACTTGTCTTTATTATATTCTTCCATCAGCATGATGTTGCCATCGTTATACCAAGCTGTAGCAATACCACTTTTGTGGTTACTGGACATCTCTCGCTGGCTTTCCAATGTACCATCGGGATACCACGTTTTGGTGAATCCATGGATCTGTCCCTCATGCCATGTAATCAGTAACTGGGGCTGCAGGGTATCCGGGTCTTTTCCTGGGTTGCCAGTTGGAGGAGGATAATAGCGGTAATCATCCCCATGTTTCATTCCATTTTTCACATGATAAACATTTTTGACATAGCCACGGTCAGCAAAGACTTTGACTTTACCGTCTTGAACGCCGTCACTAAACTCCTGAAGCTCTTTAAGAAAATGCTTATTCCAAATAGCGCGCGTTCCCTTACCGTCAGTGATGCTGCTAAGGAGGGTACCTTCTGGGGTGAAGTATTCAGCATCGAGCAGGTAGGGGCCGTCATGATTTTCCTCTGATGCTAGACTACCAGAGGGCCAGTAGCGCATTGCTTTGCCTCTTAATTCACCCTCCGACCAGTTTGCACAGGCCATTGGCTGGCCATCTGCAAAGAACATTTCTTCCTTGCCTTGCTTCAGGTTTCGAACATAAAAAGTGTGAAGTTTGATTTGTCCGTCGGGATAATAATGAAAGGATTCGCCTTCAAGGGCTCCCTTGCAATAATTAAAGCAGGCAAGGACATTACCACAGTCATCCCAAATATGGCTTTTGCCATCGAATTGCCAATTTTTTTGGGCTTCAGGAGTGATATCTGCAGTGCCAGCCATGACGTAGGTTTCAAGTTTAAGAGTACCATTCTCATGCCATTCTCGGTAGGCTCCATAGGCTCCGCCGTTAAGCACTTCTAGGTACTGTTTAAGCTGTCCGTTGGGGTGATAGCTTGTGATAAAGGTACAGATATTACCGTCGCTATCGCGTTTGTAGATACGCATGACCTTGTCGTAGGGCTGGGGCCCTAGAAAATCCACATTCTCGTACTGTTTTAGGCGCTCGTTAGCTTGGATAGTGATCGTACTGCCATCTCGGTCAATGAAGGTGAGACAAGCTAATGGCGGTTCATATTCGCAGGTTTGGGGACATCGAGAACATCCCAGAAAGGACAATAGAAATAAACTGAGAGATAAGAGTGCATGAGAGAAGCGAATCATAGGAGGTACCTTAGAAATATTCGCGCTTGATCAGCTTTAGTGTTAGTGAGTACAACTGACCCTGCCGCGGAGTTGTTTTGCGTTCTAGCTTATAGTCTGTGATGATTAGTTGGGGACGGTGTGGTCCAGGCTCATCGGAACCGATGGTGATACCTTCCACCTCACTCAAAATTTTTCGAATATCGCTGAGATCGACTTCTACAGGACGTGCAAGCGTTTCGGGGGTTTCCTTAAAGAATGGATAGGGTTCTGCGGTTCCTTCGGAAAACTGTATCGTGTTTTTCTTAATAGCTTCCATGCGACTGATGAGGAAGGGGTCAGGGGCCACAACAGGATTGTTCAAGGCTTGCTGGAGCATTGTGGTTTCAGCCTGAAGGAGAGAGATACTCTCGACATATTTATCCAAGTACGAGCGATCGGCATCTCTATAAGTCGCTAGGATAGCGCGGTTAGGTGCTAATTTTTTTTCATGTAAATAGGCCGTTTGTTGAGTATTGTCAATGCGCGATATCAAGCGGTCTACACGTGTCTGAGAAGCCCTAGTGCTATAGATGGCATAGAAGATAGGCAGCAGAAATAGAATGGCTATGTAAAGGATCATGCGATTCGGAGTAATGCTTTCACTCATTGATTTACTCCTATGGATAAAAGGTCTTGTCTTTCAAAAAGAAGGAGACACGATATCGACCTTGCGCAGCGCTCCACTTGAGCTCTCCTCGCGGGTCTACAAAGGCATTTGGGGCCACCAACATATCATTAAATTCGCGCGCCCAGTTAGGTTCTTTACTAGAGAATTCCAGGTCTATTCTCACTTGATAGCGCTCTTTTTGCTTTGTCTTCTCAGGCCGTTTTACCATGCTATAGTTGAAGTTTTCGATTTGAATATGCGCGATGCGTTCATTGGTTTTTGGGTCTATAGCGTACACCTTAGGGCTATCACATATCCAGGCTAAGACATCGCCAACTCTGGCGATATTGGGATTTAAAGGAAATAGATAGGAAGTATTTTGGATGTCCTGTTCTATCCAGTCGATGCGTTGAGTCAGGTCTTCAATGTCTAAAGAATCAATAGGCCGCACATCCGCTTCTTTTGTTCCGAAGGCCTTTTCTTCGAAGGTTGAGTGGTCCACTCGCAATGTGGTCAAGAGAACTTTGTAGCGGGCGCGCGCATCTTGTATGGAGCTGTTTTGGGATTCGTGTCCCTGGACAAAGATGAGAATGGCAATAAGAACACAGCAGACAACATAAGCGGCTAGGGGGCGTTTGAGACGTTTCCATGGATGTGGATAGGCGAGTTCCCCTTGGCGGAAGTTGATACAATTTTTACTATCAAGTAGGCAGCCAAGAGCTAATCCTATGGGTACTGCAAAACGTTGTAATGCTGAGGTTGGAATGTCAGGGTCAAAGGGTGCTGTAGGCAAAACTAGTGTTTTTTGAAGATGAGAGCAGAGGTATTCACCTATATTGCCAATAGGGGCACCGTCTCCTGTTAGCAAGATAGAACCAATTTCCTGTCCACGAGCTTGTTTGGTAAGAGCGAAGATTGCTCTTTGCAGCTCTATGCGAAGAGCCTCAACAAAGGGAGTCATAGGATTCTGCGGATCTGCTATGACAGCATTAAAATCGATAGCATCGAGGCTGATGGCTGAAGCGTTTGCGGCATCAATTAGCTGACCTACTCCTTGATTTGCGGAGTGACCTGCTAGAACTTTACCATCGTCGACCAATAAAATAGTGATTTCTTTAGCTGCCAGATGCACGACAAATAGAGGTTCTTGAAGTTGCGTATATTCTTTAGAGAAGGCTGCCAGGGCAGCTGGATAGCAACTCACCGATTCCGGCTCAATATTCAGATCGGTAAAAAAATCTAAGTGCTGTTGTAGATGGTCTTTGCGTACCGCAAAGACGGTTAGTTGTGATCCATTTTCGTCCTGACTGAGTACAACTCTATCTAAAACAGCCTGATCAACGGGATAGGGGATTAGCGGTTCTGACTGAAAGGGTAATACGGCATCGATATCGCTTGCTTTGGTGAGCTTGATATCAAGAGTGCGTATGAGTGTTTGCTGTGTGGAGAGACCTGTAACATAGAGGGCACGTCGAAGGGGTTCCCTAGGTAGCGCTGGGTTAACCGAGTGCAGGATATTGAGATGGTGCAATGCAGCTTCACGCTGCTCGATGGCCACTGTAAAGAGACGCAGGATCTTGGCTTTGCCCCCTTTGCGGGTCAAAAGAGCGCCTTTCAGCTCATCATCGGCTTGCTCGAGACCTAGCGGATATTGGGCGGTAGGTTTTTCAAACATGTGCAAGTGTTCTCTTGGGTGATCGCCTACGTAAAACAGCCCTTTATGACCTATTGTGGTATACACCATTAGTGCTACATTTATCAAGCTTTTGGCACATTTGAGGTAAATGCAAAAGTCGATTTATAGACCATGACCTCAAAGTAGTCTGTTGGGACTTCCAAATAACAAGGCGTTAGTGGGGTACAAATTCGTAACAAAGGAAGGAGAGGAGGGAGTGGAATTGGGTGCATCGGGCAGGGGCATATATACGCTAAGCTAAGAATTAGGAATCTTCACCGCCGAAGCGCGTAGAAGTTCGTGGGACTTTTTTAGGATTTTCACCGCCGAGATAGGAAAGAGAGGAGAGAATGTTCAGTTACTACCAACTCTGGACAAAATCCAGTCTAAGGGTTCCCGCAGGAATACGATTCTGTAGTGCCCTTAGACAGGACTTTGTCCAGAGTCGGTAGTAACTGAACAGGTCCTCAAAAAAGTTAGATTGAGTACCTGTGCCGTTTGTGTGTTCTTGGGCAAAAACGCTGCCCAAGGACCTCTTGAGGGGTTAGCATTTTGTCCAAGGACACACAAACGGCACATTCTCTCCTAATCCTCTCTCTCCTATCTCGGCGCCTCGACGGTGAAAATTGAAGAAGCCTTTTTAGCGTTACTTTCGGATATTGGCGATGCAGTCGACTAGGATTCCAAAGCCCCCAATTCCTCACAAGAACCAATATTGTGACAGACAAAAAATCGAATATCAGGTAATCTAAGCAGCTGGAAGTAAGATATATCAACCGTATACCACGCGTGGTATAAGTCATTAGACGCTACTAGTATGGTTATAGAAGTTATAGACCGCTTGTTTCTTATCTATGCTCTGATGCTTTTTGCACGCATCATGGTGTCGTGGGCTCCTGAGTTGGCGAATTATCGCATTATGCAATTCGTCGCTTTTTACACAGATCCTTACTTGAACCTATTTCGTCGTATTATACCGCCTTTAGGTATGTTAGACATTAGTCCCATTTTTGCGTTTATGAGTCTTGGGCTCATTGAAGGTGTGGTGAAGTGGATCGTAGCGAGATTATTTCTGTGACACATCAACCGCAAGCTCCTCTTCAGATTGGACAGTTAGTCCTCCCTAACCGAGTCATTTTTTCGCCTTTGGCGGGTTGTTCCGACTTGCCCTTCCGTCGTATGGCTGCGAAATATCGTCCTGGCCTGATGTACTGCGAGATGGTTAAGCTCGAGCCTTTGATACGTGGAGAGCCAAACACATTCCATCTGCTCGATTATGAAAGCAGTATGCACCCTATCGGGGCACAGTTGTGTGGTAGTAAACCCCAGTTTGCTGGGCAGGCTGCCAGGATTCTTGAAGATTTGGGTTTTGACATCATCGACCTCAACTGCGGCTGTCCTGTGGATAAGGTTACGAAAGATGGCAGCGGGTCGGGCATGCTGCGTACCCCAGAACGCATTGGCGAGGTCATCGCTAATATGGTGGCTGCTGTGAATATACCGGTGACGGTCAAGATTCGTTCTGGGTGGGATGACAATAATATCAATGCGGCGACGATAACGCGCATTGCTGAAGCAGCTGGTGCTAAGGCCATCGCTATCCATGGAAGAACACGCGAGCAAGCCTATAAAGGTGCAGCGAATTGGGATCACATCAAAGCTTGCAAAGACGTTGCCAAAGAGATCATGGTTTTCGGTAATGGCGATGTTTTCGGTGCCGAGGCAGGACTACGCATGTTTAAGCATACTGGATGTGATGCCATCCTAGCCTCTCGAGGGACGATGGGACAGCCATGGATAGCTCAAGATATCGTCACCGCTGGTATGGGGGAAGCTGTGCCAGAGCGTGGCGTGGAGGACTACCGTCAGGCACTTCTGGAACACTTCTATCATCAGATCGACTATGAAGCCCCAGAGAGGGCTTTGGTGAGTATGCGACGTGTGGGGTGTTGGTACATTAAAAGCTCCAAGGGGACGCGAGAATTTAGACATAGAATGAGTCGTGTACAGAGCATTGAAGAGGCACGTACTCTGATCATGGAATTTCCTCTTGAAATGGATGGGGATCTAAAGGAAGAGGCTGTCGGAGCGTGAAGGAGGACACGATTGAGTTACATGCTATAGTGCGTGGTCGTGTTCAGGGAGTGGCATTTAGAGCGACGATACAAACACATGCTCGAAATCTAGGATTAGTTGGCAAGGTCCGCAACTGTGAAGATAGCACTGTGGAACTGATTGCGCAGGGAACAGCAGAACAGCTCGAAGAGCTGCTGGAGCGGCTGAAGTCTGAACCAGGCTTTGCTCACATCGATCGCATTGAATCGACTTATAGTCAGCCGTTACATCATTTTGAAGGCTTTCAAATCGCCTATTGGTGATGCAAGATCTGTGGCGCAGTCATTCCATGCATAGTGTTACACACATCTTTTTCTTGATTCACAATCGTATCTCGGCGCGAAGCGCTGCCTTTGAGGGCTTAGGTCGATGCGTTAATCATCGCTTCGCGGTCGACAATTAAACATGCGGCTTCTTGTGTTTGTTGCCATGGACCCAGTGACTGTCCGTGCGGTCGGCAATCCACCACTCATCGGAGGGCGTATGGCGAATTTCTTCCGCCAGCTTCTTTCCTATAGGTGTTTTGACGCGCTGAATCACAATATCGTACCATACCATAGCGCGTGGGTTACCGGTGTCGGATTCTCGTTTCAAAGTCAGAAGCATCTCTATCTGATCAGCGTCATGGGCAAGTTTGGATTCAATAGAGTCTGCGTTATCGAATTCTCGAATGTACTCAACGATCTCATCGCCACAGGTAACATCCTGAGCTAGGTCCGCCATTGCTTTATCGTCGTCAGACTTCATGTAGCGCTGATAGACGTAGTTGAGGTCGCCGGTGCGTGCCTCAACCAAGTCATGACAGAGAGCTAATAGCAACAGACGCTCCCTGTTGATTTCTTCGTCGCAAAGATCGGCCAGGATGAAGCAGATCATGGCTACACTATAACTATGATCGGCTACAGACTGCTGACCAGTACCCAAAAAAACGAACCCTGTGCGTGGTGTTTTAGATAGCTGACCGATTTCATGCAAAAGATTTACCGTTTCGCGCATATTGCCTCACAATGCCTTTTGAAGTACTGATGGATTTTACAGAATATCCCTCAGTGGAGAATTGGCATAGGATTTTTTGGGTTTTGTACTATATTCCCATCATCGTATCTATTAAAGAGTTCGTTGAAATTGGGTTCCAATGAACGTCCTTGTCTGTTGATGTTAAAAGAACTCATTTCTTTATATTAAATGTGTGTGAATTATTTAATAACTATACCGTCAATAGGGTTGTTTGTCAAGAGGGTTTGCGAGCATTTTAAATGAAAAGACTTTCGTCGCTTGGTCCTTTACTTAGCGTTGACTGTTCATTACTTCGATCAACACATGGCGACTTTCTTCGGAAATATCAGATCTGTTTAGGATCTTGTTAGCGAGAACGTTAAACTGAGCACCAAGGAATGAGGACTCCTTTAGCAATTCTAGGGATTCTCTATCCTGGACTCTGCAGGCCTGTAGAAGACCGACTTGCATCCTTAATTGGGAGGGGCGAAAATCCGTTCTTGTGAAATTGCCTGGGTTCTTACGATAGCGGCATCTTTCGGATTCGATGTGCGTGATAACATCACCAACTAGACGCTCAAAGATGTTAGCTTCCACGTTTTGTCCTTGGGCCCTCAGTTCCTCTTTCCAAGAATCGGTTTCACAATAATCAATTCTTTTACTGCCTATGTTCTGGTATTGCTTTTCCAATATGTAGTTAATGGTTGGCATTGTGCCTCTTGCAAACGCTTCGAAGGCTTGGGATATTTTAGGTTTTCGTTCAAAATAGTCTTTTGCCGTAAATTTTAACATTTCTAGATCAATTGCACTTGCTAGTTTATTTTCCGATAGACTATTTATTGCTTTTAGTATTTCATCTTCTGTGTATTTAATTAAAATTCGCTTAAATGCAATGTGATCTATTGCCGGTTGGTATTTGCATGTAATTGTAATGTGGTCAAAAATTTCTTTTTCAATTGTATTTAGTTTTGTTGGTGTTTTTGTGTTTTCTATGTTATTTTGTAATGAATTTGCGATGTTATTATTATTATTATTATGTTGGGTTTGTTGTGTTGTTGTGGTAGTAATAAGCGTTTGTTGCCCTACGATAGCTGCTGAATTTTCTAAATGTGCGTTCAAGAGGTGTATGACGGATTGGATGTATTCTTTTTTGTCTAAAATACCTTTTTTGTTTTTAAGAGTTTCTTCTGATGTAAGTATCTTTAAGCATTCCAGTGTTGTTTTTTTTTGTGAATTGCTTTGCGTCTCGATTAATTTATCTAGAGTCTTTGTTTGAACATACTTGTTTACTGTTAGAAGTAAATCAAGCGCGCCCAGAGAGGGTTTAAAGTTTTCCATTTTATAAGCCTTGTTTTTTTGTTGTTTTTAACTGGTTATAACAACTGTTAATAAGTTAGATTTTTATTATTCCGTAATAAGCTTACATTATTGATGAATAAATATGCAAGGTTATTTTTTGTTGGCGAGGTAATGAATGGTTGTTTTTGGTAAGAGGTCTTTATATCGCACTGAGCCAAAAAATGTCCAACTTCCAGGTTTGCGATCGATTGTGGTCTCTGTCGCATGCAAGTAAAGATTTCGTCAAAAATAGGTTTGGTTTGCTACAGTACGCGCTACTAAGGAGCAAATTGTGACCGAAGAGCTTGACGACGCCTACCGCCAACTGTACGACGTTACCATTCCAGATGTCGATTACTACTTGCGTCAGATTGACTGCCGTGATGGTTGTCCAGTGAATACGGATGGACGTGGCTATATGCTGGCGATTCATGCGGGCAATCTTCTAGAAGGCTACAAAATAGCCCGTGGTCCGAATCCTTTTGCATCGATCTGTGGCATGATCTGTGGAGCTCCCTGCGAAATAGCCTGTCGTCGTGATCGTGTGGATAAGACGCTCACCATTCGTGCTCAAAAGCGTTATCTTGATGAATGGTTTGGAGAAGATCAGGCGGCCCTCAATCGATCCTTGGAGTTTAGCTTTGCCCGCGGTTCTACCAAGCCTACACCAAATGGACTGAAAGTTGCTTGTATTGGTGCTGGAGTAGCCTCACTGACAACAGCTCACGACTTGCTACGCTTGGGCTATGCTGTGGATGTCTTTGAGATGATGTCTATGCCTGGCGGTATGTTGACCCATGGCGTGCCCACCTATCGTCTAAAGAATAAATTAGCCATTACTGAATGTCGTGCGATCGAACATCTGGGTGCTCAGGTGTACTACAATACTAAGATTGGTCGCGACATCACAATGAACCAGCTTCAGGAAAAATATGATGCCATTTTCATAGGCATTGGCCTATGGAAATCTCGCGAGCTGCCCATCCCGGGAGCTGATGGTCCCGATATTATTCGTGGTGTTGAGTATTTGCGAGTGTTATGCGCTGATGAGCGCTGGGCTATTGGTAAGCGCATCGTCGTTGTTGGTGGGGGCAACGTGGCTTTTGATGTGGCGCGCTCCTCAGTACGAAATGGTGCGGAAAAGATCACCATGGTCTGCTTGGAATCCCGCGATGAACAAACAGCTGATGAATTCGAAATCGAAGATGGGCATGAAGAAGGTGTGGAGCTGATCAACCGTGTCGGGCCAATTTCTGTTGAGCGCGATGAACAGGGCAGAGTGATTGGGCTTAAGGTACAGCCTATCTACAGCCTGTTTGATTCTCAGGGACGTTTTGCCCCTAAGTATGTTCCAGACAGCCAGTATGTGATTCCTTGTGACACGGTAGCGCTGGCCATTGGTCAGGCAATGGATACCGCCTTCCTCGACGGCTGGGATAAGCGTGACCAGCTAGTGATTGACCGAGGTCTCATCAAAACAGAGAGAGGCACTGGGCGTACGAGTGTTCCAAGAGTCTATTCGGGCGGCGATGTGGGATTCGGTCCGGCGTTGTTTATCACGGCTATCAGGCATGGTCAAGAAACTGCCAGGACGATAGACAGCGATCTACGTGGCACAAAACCCTATCGTGAGTTCGTGGCTGAATTTACAGAAATTATTCCTATGCGTGACAAGGGATATCTGAGGACCAAGTGGGCATTGCCTACCTCGCAGCCGGCGCACAGTCGTGTTAAGAACCTGGAGTATGTTGAGAACAACTATACCGACGAAGCTGTGCATCAGCAGGCCAACCGCTGTTTGCAGTGTCATGTCTCTCCGGTTTTCGATGGGACGCTCTGCATCAAATGTAATGGATGTGTTGATGTATGCCCTACCAATTGCTTAATGCAGGTGCCTGTCAGCAAAGTAAACTTGGATGCTGGAGAGGGCAATGTGCGCCGTGCTGTGGATAACTTCTACGGAGTGGATTCAGTGGAAATGTCGGAGCATGACCTAGCCCTCATGGGTACCATCATGATGAAAGATGAGGACTTGTGCATTCGCTGTGGATTGTGTGCTGAAAAGTGCCCAACCCAAGCAGTAACGATGGATGCGATGAACTATAGCTTTAGGTGGATAGGTTGAGATGTTTGTAGACCTGGTGCTGAGTTTAGCTGCAGGTCTATCGGCCCTCCTGATCTTCCTCTACTATTGGTACAAAGGGCAGTTTGATGATGTGGAAGATGTCAAATACCAGATGTTCCGCGATGAGAGCGAGGATAAGGACGATTAGGATGGGACTAGGAGTAACACGGATGCACACGGATCTAGGAGGATTTAGGATGGGATTAGGAGTAACACGGATGCACACGGATCTAGGAGGATAGGATTAGGAGTAACACGGATGCACACGGATCTAGGAGGATAGGATTAGGAGTAACACGGATGCACACGGATCTAGGAGGATTTAGGAGGATAGAATTAAGAGTAAAAAATTGTTTAGGAGTTTTCCTAGACCCCATTTTTACTTCTTTAAAATCCACCATTAGTCCTATCCTAAATCCTAATCCTATCCTCCTAAATCCTCCTAGATCCGTGTGCATCCGTGTTACTCCTAATCCCATCCTAAATCCTCCTAGATCCGTGTGCATCCGTGTTACTCCTAATCCCATCCTAAATCCGTGTTAATCCGAATCCTAGGCTCTACGAGTGTATTGTCAAGAAAGAGCTTTACGCATATATCATTTATAAAAAACGGATTTTTACATGCCTAAGCTACGGAACTCTTTAAATGTTGATGCAGATGACAGGGATCCTCGCATTTCTCGGCGCTCTTTTTTAGCTCTATTAGGCGTTGGGGTAGGCTTCGGAGCCCTGAATCTGATGGGTGCCTCAATGCTGGGTTTTCTCTGGCCTAATGCGATGAAGATTCCTCCGAGCATTTTTTCTTTGGGACGGCCAGATGAAGTTCTCGCTCACCAAGGAAAAGTTTTTGTGCCCAAGCAGAAGGTCTTTGTAGATTCGGAAAATGGCAAAGTGCGTGTTCAAACGGCGGTATGTACACATTTAGGATGCACGGTACATATGGTAGAGACAGGCTATCAATGTCCCTGCCACGGTTCTACCTATGACCTATTAGGGCATAACACTGGAGGCCCGGCTCCGCGCCCTTTAGTTTACTTTAAGTGCTTTCTGGGAGCTTCGGGCGAAATTATGTGTGATAAGTCACAAACAACATTAAATGACATCGAAGCGTGGTTTGCGCCGATGGTCTAACCACAATGCGATGGGAGTAACTTTTTAACTATGGCTGTCTTTAAGGGCACACCACGTGAATCCTGGGCTGAATACTTAGCCAATCTTCCTAGAACCTTTTTGCGTTCAATTTTTCGGCATAACTATCCCAACAATGATGTCGATCGGTCCGAAATCGTCTTTAAGAATTTTTTCCTGCACTTTCACCCTGTGAAGTGCCATAAGAACAGTGTCGACCCCTTCTATACGTTAGGGCTGGGTGCTATCTCTACGAGTTTGTTCTTAATTCTGACCTGGACGGGTGTCGTCTTGATGTTTTTCTACATCCCTACGGTTGACCGTGCCTACGACATCATGAAGGATTGGCAGGACACCACCCCTTTTGCACAGATGTACCGCAACATGCATCGTTGGAGCGCTCACCTGATGGTGATGTTCGTCATGCTTCACATGTCCCGGGTCTTTTATACGGGCTCCTATAAAGGAGAACGACGGTTCAATTGGGTCATCGGCGTCACGTTGCTCGTGCTCACCTTGGTATTGTCTTTTACAGGTTACCTTTTACCGTGGGACCAACTGGCCTTCTGGGCTA
The DNA here is from genome assembly GCA_963713615.1 of uncultured Chlamydiae bacterium. Classification (GTDB taxonomy): domain Bacteria; phylum Chlamydiota; class Chlamydiia; order Chlamydiales; family JAJFMA01; genus CAMFKD01. The sequence continues at coordinate 2,825,917 of CAVQMM010000001.1, read as the reverse complement.
TTACCGTAGGAACGGAGATTGCTGGCTATGCCCCTAATCTGCCTGGTTTTCAGTACAACGTTAACCGCGTCATGCTGCTGGCTTCTACAAGCGTAGGACAAGACGCTTTGATCCGCTTTTATGTTCTTCACGTCGTCGTGTTGCCCCTGATCGCCGGTACTCTCATTGGCGTGCATTTTTGGCGCATCCGCAAGGATGGGGGACTATCGCGTCCACCCGATAAGATTCGACCAGACCCTCTTCGTGTGGTGCAACGATCCGACACCAAGGAGACATTCGCTCCAGGGGTCAAGCGCACCTATGGACTGATGGAGCTAGTGCGTGGGACGTGTCCAACCGTTGACAAGGGGCCCTATAACTTCATCTTTACCTGGCCGAATCTTTTGCGAGCTGAGACAGTTGCCTTTCTCTTTACATTGGTGTTGACTCTGGGACTTTCATTTATCGATGCTCCGTTAGAGGAACCAGCGAACGCTACAGCACCACCGAATCCCTCCAAGGCTCCTTGGTACTTTTTGGGTTTGCAGGAAATGGTTTCCTACAGCGCTTTCTGGGGAGGAGTAGGTATTCCAGGTCTGATCGTCGTGGGCTTGATGGCTGTGCCATACCTCGATCGTAATCCTTATGGTACCGGATACTGGTTCCATCGCAGCCGTTATTTGGCGATTTTTCTGTGGACATTGTTCATGACGAGCCAGGCAATTCTGATTGTGATAGGAACATTTTTTCGAGGGGCTAATTGGGGCTGGATCTGGCCATGGACCGAAACCTTTTCCCGACATTGAGCGAGAGGGCATAACTAGTGCGATCTGAACTCTATCAACTGAGCCTGATCTTCTTACTCGTGGTCACCACGATCCTCTTTGGCATCTTCTTGTCGCGCGAAGTTTATCCCCAATACAAGCAATTTCAGCAGACATATATCGCCTTAGAGGAATTTCGATCCACGATAACCCATGAAAATCCGGCACCGTTTGATATAGGTATCAGGCAGATAGTCTTACCTCAGGAGCACAATGGTCCTGAGATCGTAGACCGCTGCACAAGCTGTCATGTTGCACTCCAGCTAGCGCATTTTTCGCCCACAAAAATCGCCACGGATGTCAATGGACAAGTCGTTCTGGACAAAGAAGGCTACCCCGTTAAGGTGGCCAACGAAAATTATGTCTGGCAGCTGCTTGATGACAGGGTTGCTGCCCTATCCGACGAGAAAGCTCTGGAGGCTTTAAAAGAGCATAGCGATGAGGCCCAGGTTAAAGAGCGAATAGCCGAAGCTGACAAGCTGAAGGCTTTAAAATCGGCTTGGGTGGGAGACCGCCAAGTCGATATGACCAAAGCCATAGCGATGCATCCTTTGATCGGAAAGGAATCACGTCCCTTCGAGTTTCACCCCGTGGAAGAATATGGCTGTACTGTATGCCACAGCGGAAATGGTCGCGCCTTAACCATTGAAAAGGCTCATGGACCCGTGTTTGATGGGCAATACCCAGAGTCATTTGAAGGGCCTGAACCGCAGTTTCTTGAAGTTGATCCTGACAATGATCCTATCTTCTCAAAAATATTTAACCATAAACCGGGGCATAAACTGCTTTTTCAGACAACTCCGATATTTCCTGGAGAACTAATTCAAGCCAATTGCGTGCAGTGTCACCTGTCGTCATCGTCGCAGCTCCAAGGGGCCATCAGCACTGTCACTAACCTAAAGAACCAGACTGCCCAGCAGGCGCAGGACGTTCAGAAGGCTTACAACACTGAAAAGAAAGCTCTGATCACCTTGTTGACCCTTCGCAAAGCTATTAATTCCCAGGGTTATGACGCCACGTTGAAGGCTGTTACAGCACGAGAAACGGAATATAGCTTGCCACAAACAGAGCGTGGAGAGGCTGCAGCACAGGCAGCATTTTTGCGTGTCGCCGTGGGGAATATTCCCGCAGTGGATAACTTAGCCCGCCAGACAGCTGCCCTAAAGTACATCGAGGGACAGATATTGGCATCGCTGGGTACGCAAAAAATTGCCGACGAACTGGATAAGAGTGTTTGGGCACAACCCACGGCAGCTGATGCGACCATTGACAAATTTGTAGAGGCACACAAGGACACACAAGGCCACCTATTTGCTAAGGCCGCGGCGGCAGAAAGACAACAAATTTTCTTACATCATATTGGAAAGGCCGAAAGTGGTCTTTCGATCTCTCTTGCGCAGGATCAGGTCAAGCAAGCTGTCACTGGCGATGTTGATCGCATGATCCAATGCTATGAACGTGGCGAGCAGCTTTACATTTCTCAGGCATGCTATGCCTGCCACCGCATTGCTGGCCTGGCGAGAGGGGGAGTGGGCCCTGAACTAACCGCTGAAGGCTTCAAATATCCTTGGTTTGTCAAGGAGTCCGTCGTATGGCCTCAGGCCGATCTACCAACTTCTACCATGCCAAACTATAAACTTGATCACGAAGAGCTCGAAGCTATTACCTGCTTTCTACTAGGACAGAGAGGGCGGCCGCATGCTATCTCGCAGGTTGACTACGATGTCATTGTAAAACAATGGGAAGAGGGCAAGAAGAAGCAGTCTTTTGAATTGCCCGTTCCTGCGGCAAAAATTCACGATTTGCGCTTTGGGATGACGATATTCGCCACTCAGGGGTGTTCCGCATGCCATCGTCTTAAGGGATTCGAATCCAATGTGGGCTTTGCCATCGAAAAAGGCCATGAACCGACTTTTGCCGAGATGTATAAGCAACATGAATGGTTTAGCGGTCTTTTTCCAGAAGAAGCTCTTGGATCACAAATCGTTCAGGCTATAGACGATCATGCTGACGAGATCGATCATAGAATCGCCGATGGTGTGCGTCAGGGATCGATTATTGAGGAAATTGAGGAAAAGCATCCGGGTATTATCGAGGCCCTGTATTCCGATTTCAAGTTTGCCTCACGCGCCAAAAATGCATACTATCAGCAAGCAGCTGCTAAGGCGGCTTCTGCCCAAGAAAAAGCGGCAGCCCTGGCACAGCTGAATCAGTGGAAAGAGCGTGTAGAACGCGTATTGAAGATGTATATTCAAGAGTATGGTCTGGGACGCCTTGTAGGCCCTAGACCCAATTGGTCGGGCATTTATCGTTCCGACGAGTGGCTTATGGAACACTTCTATAACCCTGTGACACATGTCGCTCGTTCCATCATGCCCGTCTTTCCGTTTGATGAGACGAAATTCTATACCTTGACCTACATGTTAGATACTCTAGCACCTCGCAATGCGGCGGTGGAACGAGAGTTGTGGGACAATCGCGGCTTCAACCCCGAAGTGGCCTACCATATTAATTGTGCACAATGTCACGGCGACTACCGTCAGGGTGATGGACCTGTAGCGCAGTGGCTCTATCCCATTCCAAAAAATCTACGCAACGCCAACTTTTTGCAAAACCTTACAAAAGAACGCGTCATAGAGTCCATCACACATGGAGTGAAGGGGACACCCATGCCTCCTTGGGGCGAGCTGGCCAAAGACAAAATCCATGGGAACACAACGCCGGTTTTTACGTCTCAGGAGATTAAACGTCTAGCTGACTGGTTATTCATAGGCATCCCAGAAGAAGATAACAGTCAAACACAGCCTCTCAAGTGGCATTATCAACCTGAAGATGTGCTACGTGAATTACATCAAGAGGGCGATGTTCTGAGAGGTTCCGCGCTTTATGATGCCGAAGGCGCTGCTAAGTTTTTAGCAGCTCTCAAGCCAATGACGACGCCTGATCCCAATGCCCAACATGTATCGGATGTGTTTGACATCAAACCCTATCCCGTATCTGGCGTGGATCGTAAGGCGTACTACATCAAGCAAAAGTACTATACACCAGAAAATCTGGCGGCAGGAGAGAAGTCATTTATTGAAAACTGTGCCATCTGCCACGGTAAAGAGGGCGCTGGTAATGGTCTTCGCGCCGGTACGATGACTGAATCCAAACCACGTATGCTAACAAACCTCGATTGGATTAACACGCGCGATGATTTACGGCTGATCCAGTCGATCAAATATGGCGTGCCTGGCACAGCCATGATTCCTTGGGGAGACTTTACTAACTCCCTACAGCGTTTGCAGCTGGTCATGTACATCCGCAGTCTAAGTGAGGAGCATGCCCTGAGAGAGCACTTAGCTGAGGTCTTATATCATTCGTTCGATAGAGCCGTTGATACTGTCAGGCAGCAACAGATTGTTCAATATGGAATATTACAAAAACTGCAAGACGCCTATCAAGCGGCACATAGCTTCAAAGAAGATCAGGAAGCTAAGCTGGCATTAGATCAGACAGCTGTGCCGGCACTTGTCAAAGCCTACCAAAATGAGCTCTCGCTTGCTGAGCAAGTTAAGAAGCAACAAGCCATTGATGATGTCTTCCAGAAGCTGATCGAGGAAATTAAACAGTCTAAGGATATCTACAATATCCTCGGTACCTCAGCATTGACGAATGCTGGACAGGGTGATATTTCCGATCAAATCGTTGATTTAGTCGGACTCAACGCCACTCACTATGACTACAACGATGGTAAGTTGAGTTTGGATCCTTACTCTCCCGATGCTCAAAAGATTGTAGCTGGTGGCAAAAATGTCATCGTTCTCATTAATCAGCAAATAGCGGCTATTCAGAAAGAAAAGAAGCTGCTCGAAGGGCAAATTCCCTCTGCCGCAGGTCGAGAGCATCTTACCGAGCTAGAGCAGCGGCTAAAGAGTTTTCAGCAACTAGAAATATTGCTCATGACAACGCTTGAGGATGCCGCTCGGTCTCGTCAGAACCAGACGAAGCTTGTTGAGCAGGTCAATGAATTCATAGAGGCTGCTAAACCGTTAAAGTCCCACACATAGCATTAGTTGGTTGTAAACATTATATGGAAAGTGTCGCACAAGCTCAGCCCGCCCAACCTCAGTTTGAGGATCTGCCGGTAAAACTCTTCCTCTATCCCGCCATTGTTTTTATGGTCATTGGGATGTTTTTCGGAGTGTTTATTTCCTTTAATGGAATGGTGATGCCCGACTATTGGGCCGGTGAGTATATTCACTTCGGAAAAGTTCGGCCCGTTCATGTTGGGCATGTCCTGTTACTTTGGCTATTGCCTGCCAACTTTGGGCTTCTCTACTACATTACACAGCGCCTCTGCGGTGTTCCCCTTTGGAGCCGTAAACTTGGTATGTGGTCTGCAGCCCTCTATTGGCTGGCTTTTGTTCCGGGCACCTACTCGTTTCCTTGGGGAACGAACTTTGGATGGGAGTATGCCGAGTTTCCCACCTGGTTATCCTATTTGCCGATCAAATTCATTGGTTTGGTCGCCTGGACATTGGTCTCGGTCAATATCTACATGACTATCGCCAATCGCAAATATGAAAAAATGTATGTGTCGCTGTGGTATATCATGGCCACACTGTTGTGGGGAGGCATCTCCTATTTCGCGGGTAACTTTGCGATCAACTGGATTCCTGAGGGAATCTCCAGAGTCAACATGAGCTTTTACTACGTCCATAACCTGGTAGGACTGGTCTTTACACCGATGGGCCTGGCCATTGCCTATTATTTCCTGCCCAAGATGGCCAACGCACCAATCTATAGCCACAAACTCTCCATGGTGGGCTTTTGGTCCATTGCCTTCGTTTACGCTTGGGTGGGTTCTCACCACATCATCCATGGCCCTATGTCTCAATGGATTCAAACTGTCGCCATCATTTTCTCTATCTGGTTATTCATTCCTGTCTGGACCGTAGTATACAACCTTTTCTACACGCTCAAGGGCCGTTGGCATAAGTACAACGAGATTGCCGCCGTCCGTTTTATTATTATGGGTGTGTTGTTTTATTTGATGGTCAGCACGCAAGGCTCTTTCATGGCGGTACGTAACGTCAATGAAATAACGTCGAAAACGGATTGGATCATCGGACACGCCCATATGTCGCTGTATGGAACCTTTACATTTTTCGCCATGGCAGGCGTCTATGGGGCTTTGCCTGCGCTAACGGGCAAGCCTCTCTACTCGAAGCGTATGGCCGATTGGCATTTTACTCTGAATATGCTGGGAGCCTCTCTCATGTTTATTGCGCTGCATGTTGGAGGTTTCTTGCAGGGGCTTCAGTGGTCTACATGGGCAGATGGTGATAGCTATCGCGTCTTCCAAAGCAATCTCAGCAAGCTACAGTTTTTAGATACCATAGCAAGCATGCACTATTGGTGGCTTACGCGTACCATCGCAGGAATTATCATTTTTTCTGCCAATAGCATCTTTCTTGTGAATGTCTTTAACACGATATTGCTGAAGCCACAAACGAGACCTCAAAAAATTGAACGCGTTATAGCTGAGGCTCAGGCATAACCATGACAGAATCAAACAAGCCCCATACTAGTCGAATTGAGAAGTCAGCGGTTCTTACCATCATAGGGATCTTTCTGCTGTTCCTGACCTCTATCCTTGCGACGGTTTTAGCCCCTAACCTGGTAGATCCAAGCTGGGTACAGCCTTCCAGCCATTTTCAAGTACAGATGTATGAAGTCGCCGACCCCAATTTCTACGCGGCTAGAGCGGTACCTGGGGCTCCTGGTCTAGACTATGTACACCATCTGAAGGATGGCTTTACGCTAATGGCCTTTCGCGAAACGGAGCAGATGCGCATTCTGGCACCACAAAACCTTGAACGCTTTGTCACTCGCTTTGGAGACAAAGAGCTCAGACTTACATCGCACATTCTTCTTCTGCGCAAGCCCATAGGAGATGCTGTTGATGAGGCCGACAAGTTGCGCACCAGTCTTCAGAAAGAATGGGAACAGCAACATCCTGACTGGAAGGAGCGCGGTCTGGCGCGTGTCGATCGCTCGATCATGGAATTATATGATCCGGGAAGGAAGGAAGCCTTTGCGCATTCGCAGACCGACGGGACCACCGAAGACTATGTAGATAAACATTTCAAAATTATCGATGGACCTACCCAGGACTATCATAAGGACCCCGGTGTGACCTATGTACTGAATCCCGAGGCCTATCGTTTCAGGCGCTTTGGCATCGGTCATACCATGGGTTACCGGTATGATCCTAATGGCGAATATGTCAAGGACCTAGCGCAGCTCACGGGCAAAGATCTAGGCTTCATATCGCGCAAGGAACTCATCGCTATGGGTGAACATATTTTTGCTATTGAAGGCTGCTGGTACTGTCATACTGACCAAAGTCGTACGCTGATCCAAGACAGTGTGTTGAATGGCAGTGCAGCCTTTGCAGCGCCACCCTCATCGGGCAATGAGTACATCTATCAGAAGATTACCTTTCCTGGAACGCGGCGCATCGGACCTGACCTAGCGCGAGTGGGAGTTAAACGCCCTAGCCGCGATTGGCATAAAGGTCACTTTTGGCAACCACGCACACCTAGTCCCGGTAGCATTATGCCCTCATTCCGCCATTTCTTTGATGATGATCCAAGAGGGCAGGCCTCGAGTTCGGTAGGAATACCAAACTATCGCTTTGAAGCTGTTTTCCAGTATTTGATGACCAAAGGTACCCGTATCACGCCCCCAACGCAAGCGTGGTGGTTGGGGCTTGATCCCTTGAATACTACTGAGATCATTGAGGGAATAAAAAAGGTAGAACCATAAAATGTTAGCTGCGCGGATTTTTGACTCCATAGGTATCTATGGCAACGTGATGCATCATGCAATCGTTATCTTTTTCGTGGGCAGCGCTTTGATGCTCTTTCTCTATCTCTGGAGTAAAGATCGACTCGATATGGATGATGAACCCGCACAGCGCATGATGCAAATGAGTGATGAACAACCCGAGAAGGAGGGTAGCCATGGTACCTCGCAAGACTTCAGAAAGTGAAGATTTCGTTGATTCGGAAGGGGCACCAGCACAGCTAGACACCCCTGTGCCACGATGGTTGATGGCTGTCTATGTTGTGGTGCCACTCGTTGGAATAGCCATGTGGTGTTTCTTCTGGAACGGTAGTGGCGGAGCTGATGGCATCTTCGATCGAGGGGCATGGACACAGCTGCAACGCGCTGCCAAGACTACCTATCCCTGGAAGATCACCACCGACAAAGACGCTCTTGTTGAGTAAAGCGGTAAATTTGCCCTCACCTTAGGCTGTTACCAAAAGGCTCCACGGGGAACCATATCTGTATTTTATTTTTCATTTTGGATTCGTCCATATCGTCCATGACTGTCCATATGAGGTAATTGCAGAAGTATTTGGGCTCTCATGGATCGATTCTTTGGAAAAAAAATCACTTTTTTTTTGTGAGAAGGCGATTCTGGAGAGCTTAAGTGGTATGGCACTATCCAGTCTAGAAAGACAGGCTTTTCTCCCTTCCCAGGCCCGAAGGGTCGATATTGCAACAGGCCATGGCATCGCCATGGTATATGCCAGGAAGGGATTTCGCAGTCTGAAGGACTGCTACAAGTTGCCTATGGTTATGACAACAAAGGCAATATCAACCGGACCATGCGTTTGATCATCGGTGATCACTATATTTTGAAGACCTTTACCAGCTCTGATTGGTGTCAATGGTTTGTTTTTAACAAAGACGATGATACCGTACTTGCTTTTGAAGCTCAACCCGATGAAACTACGGAGTCAGAGGGATAAGCATGTTCTCGTTAGGGTTTGGAGTGGGTTGGTGCGGTTGGGGTTACGATAATGGATTGTAATAAATTTCTTGCGGGATTAAAGAGATTCAACGCTTCATTCAATTCTTCCCAAGACCCCCTTTTATCCGCCTTTGTTCTAACCACTCGAAACTAGGGCTTTGACTTCGTGATAGAGTGCTAGGGGCACGCAATAGCCTACCAAAGTGCTTACTAATGTGGGTAATAATGCGGTACGTGTTGCTCGGAATGCCAGGGTGGTTCCTCCAAATAGGGTAATGGCCAAACATGCTGCAGAAATCATGTCGCCTACTAACGGACCGAGATATCCCTCTAGCAGAGCTGGGTTTTTTGCCAGCAAGCCAATCGTTGTGTTAATCACCATGGCGCTAATGATTGCTCCGCCCAGACCAACGCTAAAAGCTACCGGTGAGGCCATACACGCTAAGATGGAAATGCCCAGATAGGCCACAAGAGTGATCATCTCACCAGCTCGTGACCACAGCTCACGCTTTTTGGGTACCGATGGGGGTTGCAAATCGAAATGTTGCGGCGCATGCCCTGAAGAAAATAATGCGGCCAGTACCATGGCCTACCTCCTGCCGATCCTCGAACCAGCTTATGGTATGCCTGACAGGGGATTAAGAATCCACAAAGAAGTTAAGAATGCAGTAACAAAGTCATCGACCCGGTATTCTCCAGGGTTAGCTGCACAGCTTCTGAAAAGCTATTCCACAAGGTCCGTTCAATTGCACAGGCCTCAGCGGATAATACCTCACCATCGTCTAGCTCAGCGAGCGCTGCCGTCATCTCTTCGAGATGTTCAGCTTCTTCGATAATGATATTTCTCACGCTCACTCTCGACCGTTGTCTCACCAGCTCCTCTTGATATTCCGGATAGACGTCATGAGCTCTCACCTCGATAGCATACGATACCAAGGTATAGGCAGCTCCCCGCAACCCTGCTGCAAGGTAGCCATGTCTTTTGAGCAGTCGGCTGACTCCCACGTTTAGCTTTTTCATGTAATGTAAGGCGTGGTACCCTCCAAAGAGCTCATCAACGCGATAGCCGCTAAGACCATCCTTCCACACCTTACCAATTTGATTTTTCAGATAGTAAGCGTGTCGAAATTCTTCAGCAGCATGCTTGAGCATTTGCTCTTTGACAAGGGTCGGATGTTCACAGGCTGCCATCAGCCTGGCCCCTTCATTTTCCATATAGGATAACGCGTTCAACCAACGCGCATGGAGTGAGGGCTCTGCGATGATGCTGCTCAATAATGATCTCATACAACTTCCTCCAGACTGCGTAGCAATACTTCATAAACTGTGGCCAACTCCTGCTTGGTGATGCAGTAGGGGGGCAGAATGTGGACCAAATTCCCAAAGGGTCTGGTAAGAATACGATTATCCAAAAAGTATTTCGCTAGTTTGTTGCGATGTTCACCATAATAAGAATACGATGCGTTTGTTGCATATTCCAACACAAGCAGGGTTCCTATTGCTTCGCAACGTTGGAGCTTAGGATGGTTTTTTGCGACCTCTACAAAGGCGAGATGTTGCTGATGAATACCTTCGCGTTGTTTTTCGCATAGGGGATTTTCGATGAGGTCCATGCTTGCCAGTGCAGCGACACACCCTAAGGGATTGGCGCAGTAGGTATGCCCATGCAGCAGTGCTTTATGTCTTTCTGGCGCCAGAAAGGCTTCATAGATTTTTTCGCTGCAGATCGTCGCTGCCAAGGGTAGAAAGCCCCCGGCCATTCCCTTGGCAAGGCAAATGATATCTGGTTGCTGTTCCATCGTAGAACTTACAAAGAGTGGGCCTAAACGACCAAATCCCGTGAGAACCTCATCGGCTATGGTGATCACATTGTTTTGTTTGCACAGGGATAGAAGGGCATTAAGGCCTTCAGCAGTGTGTCTACGGAAGCCTCCTGTGCCTTGCAGCAGAGGCTCATAGATGAAACAGGCGACGTCATCTGCTTCCAAGGCTTTGGCAAGTTGTAGCAGAGAAGTTTGTTCGTTTCCAGGTTCAGGGGGATCGACAAAGGTAGTATTGAACATGAGTGGTGCAAAAGGCTTGGAAAAGAGGCTTCGCTCGGATACGGACATAGCGCCTACGGTGTCGCCATGATACCCGTGCTTAAATGAGACCACTTTTGTGCGGGGGCTATCAGGGTTTAGGTTGTACCAATATTGCATGGCGATCTTCAAAGCGGCTTCGACGGCCGTGGACCCGTTGTCGGAATAAAACACGCGCGTGAGGTTGCTAGGGAGGTGTTTCAAAAGTCTTACAGCTAATTCACATGCAGGCTGATGCGTCAAATCAGCAAATTGGGCATGTTCCAAGCGATGAGCCTGCTCAGCGATGCGTCCTGCGATGTGAGGATGTGCGTGTCCGTGCAGGTTAACCCACCACGAACTCATCGCATCGATGTAAGGCGTTCCCTCGATGTCGAAAAGAAGCGTTCCCTCCCCGCGTTCAATAGGGATGGGATTGCCATCCGTCTGCGCTTGAACAAACGGGTGCCAGATATGCCGTAGATCTGTGGCTACGAGGTCATGGAGGTGTGTTGCTGTAGATTGTCCTGCCATAAAGTGGCGTATCTCCGAATCGTTTCAGGGTTGATGTTTGGCTCAGGAGCGAGTCGCCCCAGACATGGCAGACCCGTATAGTTTAGAATAAAGCGTTCGCTATCGGGATTCTCCACTCCATTGAAGATGATCCCCCAAGGAGCTATCTGTCGACGTTGCAGGGCTTCGATTGTTAACAGGGTATGGTTGATGCTTCCAAGGTAGTTTTTAGAGACGATTATCCAACGCGCTGTCCATGAGGTCATCAGGTCCAATAGAAGCCTCTCTTCATTAAAGGGGACGAGGACTCCCCCAGCCATTTCAATAAGCAAGGGGCGATTGGTTATTGGTGGTTGAATCTTCGTTGCATCTATCTTGCAATCCGCCATGCGAGCCGCTTGGTGTGGTGAGACAGATGCCTCGAGGGTATAGCAGGCAGGATGAATGGTTAGATCGGTCCGCGACACCAGGTTCGTAATCACATCAGTATCAGCACCTCCGGTTTGGATAGGCTTCCAGTAGTCGCAACCCAGGGCTTGAACTAATATTGCCGAGACCACCGTTTTGCCGACATCGGTGCCAATTCCTGCGACGATAATCGCACTCATGCTGTCACCGAAAGCTCAGCTTCATGGGATAGGGCAGCGCAAAGACCATGGAGATCCTCCATTGTATTGAACGCATGCAAGCAGAGACGTAGGCATTCAGACCCTTTACGCACCGTTGGTGAGAGGATAGGACGTACGTCATAGCCCACCTCTGCTAGCCTGGCAGCCATTTTTTTTGCGTGCTCAGCTCCATGGATAGTGATGGGCTGTATGGGAGAGTCTGTGGTCGCCACACCCTTAGTCTTGAGAGCTACAATGAGTTTCTGCAGATGCTGACGTTTGTCGTCTGCTGACAGCATCATGTCATAGGCGCAGCGGATAGACACCAGAGTGTGCAGGGGAAAGGCGGTGGAATAGATCAGAGGACGCGAAAAGTTGATCAAGTAATCGCGCAATGTTTTGCTGCCTAAGACGATGGCTCCATGTGTCCCTAGAGCTTTACCAAAGGCATGGATGCGTGCAAAAACGCGTTTTTCAAGGCTATGTGCATTGACCACTCCTCGACCTTTAGGACCAAACACCCCAATAGCATGTGCTTCATCAACAATCACATTGGCTCCATAGCGATCACATAGATCGCACAATGCATCCAGCGGCGCTACGTCTCCTCCCATGGAATAGAGTGACTCCACGCACACGAAAATGCGTCCCTGGGCCTTTTTGAGTTGAGATTCCAGATGCGTCATATTGTTATGTCTAAAGAGTAAAAGACGCGCCCCTGAGACTTTGGCTCCTTCCCAGGTTGAGGCATGCACTTGAGTATCGAGAATAATCGTATCGTCCTTACCAATGACTGCGGATAGTAGACCAAGATTAGCCGTGTATCCGGAGTTAAAGAGCAAACCGGCCTCTGCGCCATGGATAACCGCTAGATGTTTTTCTAAAGCTTCTACATAGGTGCTATTACCGGTCAGTAGCCGCGAGCCGGTGGCGCCCACATAGGGACGAATGCCTCCTTCGAGGACAAGCGAATGAAATTCGGTGTTGATATTTCGGAGAAGCTCGTCAGAACGTGCCAGACCCAGATAGTCGTTGGAGGTGAAGTCGATTAGTTCACCTGTAACGGCTAAGGTTCTATGAATCCCTTGCGTCTTTCGCTTTTCTAACTCCTCGTTCATGAATGTGTTAACGTCAACCACTTCCGTCTTTTTCGTGGCGATATTTTCCGCCTGGTATGCGCTGCGTTTAGTTAAACCAAGGGTGCGGAACATCTCCCAATCCACATCATGTCTGGGATTAGGTGTGAGCAATAAACGAGGCCCCACATGGATGGAGTTCGCTCCTGCGACAAAGCAGAGAGCTTGCTGAGCCAGTGACAAATCCAGGCGACCGCTAGAAAGACGCACCATTGACTTGGGCATCAGAATGCGTGCTGTCGCCACCATTCGTAGAAGTTCCCAACCCGTCGTCTTTGCGCGTTGCCCTAGGGGTGTTCCTGGAACCGGTGATAGTAGGTTGATAGGAACCGAGTCAGGGTGTGGAGTCATTGAGGAGAGCGTTTGAAGCATGGAAAGCCTATCCTCTAGAGTCTCTCCCATGCCAATGATACCGCCACAGCATACGGAGATACCAGCCGCCTGAACGCGAGCGATCGTTTGTAGCCGATCGGAATATTTACGAGTGGTAATGATTTTGGAGTAGTAATCTTCCGAAGTATCGATATTGTGGTTGATTGCATAGACTCCAGCATCCTTTAAGCGTTCCACGTGCTCTTCCTTGAGCATTCCCAGGGTGCAGCAAACCTCCAAACCCATACTTTTGACAACACGAACCATATCGAGGATCTGATCAAAGGCTTTGCCATTACGCACTTCGCGCCATGCTGCACTCAAGCACATGCGGGTTACACCCTGACGTTTACATTCTTCCGCTTGGCGACGCACCTCCTCAACTTCTAATAGAGGCTCTGCCTGAACTCCTGTGTGATAGCGCGCTGCCTGAGCACAGTAAGAACAATCTTCTGTGCACCCTCCAAATTTGATGTTTAAAATTTGACAACACTGAACCTCTCCCGCTGGATGATTCTTACCATGTACCTCGCTGGCTCGTAGAATGAGCGGCATTAAGGGGCTATCATGGATTTCCCGAATTTCCTCGATCTCCCAGTCATATTTCATTGTCATCTCCACGGTTCAGGTTTTGAGCATAAAGACTATAGGATTGTGACGTTTTTTTACCATAGCAGAGAACGCCGAGATGTAACCATACACGGGTAGATGCATTTATTAAGTAGTTGCAAAATGATTATTTGAACAATAAATAAGTTTATAACTATAATTATTGTATGAGATGCTTAATTTATTAGCGAGGTGTGTTTATGGATGTGCAAGGGGATATACATCACGAGAATCCACAGGTTGGGGTGGGTGGTGATAATGAGGTTCATCAAGCTGAACCTGTTGCGGAATTACACCAGAATGAAATCGACCAAGTGGCTAAACAAAACATAGCACATCAAAATCCAGCTGAACATCAAGCAATTAAGGGTCCCGTGATGCCTATAAAGGCTCCGGGAAACCCCAGTAGTATCGTTGGCAAGATCCTACAGCCAGTAACAGCCCGTGCTTCAGTTTCTGGTTTTGGTAAAGACGTAAAAAGGACGAACGAACACCTACGTGAGTGGCTTGAATCACCCCAAGCTGTTGATCCACCGGGTCATTGGTTGAAGTATACCACAGAGAAGGTTGAAATCGTCTCTGGTTCAGAGGGGAAAGAGCGCAGATTAGAAGGGTTGTTTTTTACGAGTACGGCGACAGCGCCCCCCGGGGTGGATCAAGCTCAATGGAAGGCCACTAATCAGACAATTTTGATTTGCAGTGGAAGTCATGAGTCTAATGAAAACTATGTCGTTCCAATGGTACAATCTCTTACCAAACTTGGCCACAACGTCATGGTTTTTAATTATTCAGGATTTGGAAAAAGTGAAGGCAAGGCTACAGAAAAGCATATCTATGAAGATTCCGTCGCCGCATATGATAAAATGCAGGATATAGCTGCCGAAAAGGGTATAGATCCCAATAATTCTGCTAAGGCGATCGGCTATTCCTTAGGAGGAGCTGCTGTAGGGTATCTTGGAACCGTCCGAGATGTAGATGTTGTATTGGAACGAACTTTTGATAAGATGACCACACCGGTGGAAAATGATTTGAAGGAGCGTGGGTTCCCCAAAAAATTACGAAACGTAGCCAAAAAAGTCTTCAATAACGTCACAACTTTTGACACAGAATCCCGCATCCAGAGTCTTAAAGGACGAGCGCTTTTTGTCAGGGCAGAGGAAGATGCGATTACGCCACAAGCTTACTGGAAAAAAATTGAAGGGTGGGTCGAAGAAAAGCCACAAAAATTCGCCAATCTTACAGAAGTTCCAGGCGGACACAAGCATGATCCTAGTTTCATAAGCGGACAGAAAAGTCTTTGGTATGGCAGTTCGCCAACAAACGATGCGCGTAGAAATCAGCTAGATGGCTGGCTTCGTGAGCCTTCTTTGCCCCCCCCGCCTGAGCAAGTGGCATAAATCCTCACAAGGTACTTATTGACATTCACTTCTAGGCTGCTATAATGCTTTATATCATTTATAAGGCATATATCCCTGTAAACAAATGCTGTAGCTATGAAACGTCTCGCCATTCTAGGAAGTACCGGTTCGATAGGCAAAAGTGCCTTAAAGGTCGTCCGGCATCTCTCAGACCAATTTCAAGTAACAGCACTGGCAGCCAAGTCCAATATTGATGCCTTGTACGAACAGGCACTGGAATTTCATCCTAAGGTCATCGCTGTTTGGGATGAGGTGCGAGCTGAAGAGTTACAACATCGGCTGCCCAAGATAAAAGTCTTGGCGGGTATGGCTGGTCTTTGCGAAATCGTTGCAAGCGATCATGTCGATATGGTCGTTGCTGCGATGGTCGGTACTGCGGGCATTCTTCCTACTTTGGCAGCTATCGAGGCCCACAAAGAGATAGCCCTCGCTAACAAAGAGGTCCTCGTGTCTGCCGGAGCCTTGGTCATGGCTAAGGCTCGAGAAAACAATGTCAAAATTATTCCAGTCGACAGTGAACACAGCGCCCTATTTCAATGTCTCGAGGGTGAGGATTCTGCTACTGTGCGTCGCCTCATTCTTACAGCCTCTGGAGGGCCCTTCCGCCATTGGAATCCCGAACAGCTCGAGAGCATCACAGTGGAGATGGCCCTGCGTCACCCCAACTGGGATATGGGCCCCAAGATAACGATTGATTGCTCCACGCTGATGAATAAGGGTTTGGAAGTTTTAGAAGCTCATTGGCTATATGGCATCCCCTTGGATAAAATCGAGGTGGTCATTCATCCTCAGAGCATTATTCACAGCATGGTTGAGTTCGTCGATGGGTCTATGCTGGCGCAGATGAGTGTTCCGGATATGATCACTCCAATACAATATGCTTTGACTTATCCTCATCGATGTAAAGGCATTTTGGAGCCATTTAATTTTTCCAAGTGCAGTAAGCTTGAATTTGCCGCGCCGGACACCGATCGTTTTCGTTGTCTGTCTTTAGCCTATCAAGCTGGACATACCGGAGGTACCCTGCCAGTCTTTATGAATGCCGCCAACGAAGTTCTAGTAGAGAGATTTGTCAAGGGCGAGATAAGCTGGAAGGGAATCGGTACTAAACTGGCGGACCTGATGTCCTGTCATATCGTGCAGGCGGGCGCTACTTTAGATTCTATTCTCGCAGTCGATGGAACAGCGCGACACGAGGCTAGTTATGTATAGGATAACAGGGTAATCGTATTATGTTAGGAAGTCTCATGTATTTATTTATCGCCCTCCTTGTGTTGGGTTTTCTTATCTTCATTCACGAGTTGGGACATTACTTCATGGCCCGCAAAGTGGGCATGTCTGTGGAAGCCTTCGGCATTGGTTTTGGCAGGCCTATTTACCGCTGGATGCGTAATGGCACCGAATGGAGACTGAATTGGATTCCTTTTGGCGGATACGTAAAGATCAAAGGGCAGGATGCCGAGGATGAAACCATCGATCCCTACCAGATTCCGGATGGCTTTTTTGGCCGGCCACCCATTGACCGTATAAAAGTTTCTTTAGCTGGTCCTTTAGCAAACATTGTTCTCGCCTTTGTCGCTTTTGGCCTGTTGTGGATGGTTGGTGGACGAGACAAGAGTTTTTCCGAATTCTCTTCCAAAATTGGTTGGGTCGATCCTAAATCCGATTTATTTCAAGATGGAGTGCGACCTGGCGATGAGATCGTTGCCTATGGTGATCGTGCTTATACCAGCAATAAAGACCACCTTTACGAAGCTCTGACAGCGGACGGGCCCATACATATTCATGGTGAGCATTTCAACTATTTCAAAGGCACTGAAGAGCCGTTTGACGTGCAAGTTAATGTCTATCCGCACCCTCGGTCTCCCGACAAAACGTTAAAGACCGCCGGCATCCTCGATTCCGCTAGCTATCTCATCTATGACCCATCCGTGAGTTCTATGGATGAGTTAACACAAATGTTGGCTAGTGGGTCTCCTCTTAATATGAGCGGTATACAAGCGAACGATCGTGTTATTTGGGCCAATGGAGAATTAATTTTTTCTCAGCCAGAGCTCTCCTATCTTCTGAATGAGCCTAAGACGTTGTTGACGATTGATCGACAAGGTAAAAAGTTGCTTAAAAGAGTACCAAGAGGTGCTATTCAAGAGCTAAAGCTTTCATCTTCATTCCGGGACGAACTTGCTGATTGGCAATATGAGGCAGGACTTCAAAAGCTGCGGGTTTCTAAGCTCAATATGATCCCTTATGCTCTTACGCATGAAGCCGTTGTTGAAGAGATGATTCCCTATATTGACCCCGAAGCGCAAAAGGCAGCATTTCCTGCACATCCTTTTTCCATTGTTGAGGAGCCCCTGAAGGCTGGGGATAAGATCATCGCTGTCAATGGCGAGCCTATCAAGTTTGCGCATGATCTTCTTCTGCATATACAAGAGCCTAAAGTTGTGATGATTGTTTCGCGCAGCGCACCAGGCGAAAACAATGAGAAGGTCCTTTGGACGCAGGCAAACAAAGAATTTGATAAAGAAATCAATTGGGATCAGCTTCAGCATCTTATCGCAGGAATCGGGATTCCTGATACCGCAACATCGATAGGCAACCTCTATCGGCTTAATGCGATTACGCCAAAGACGCACCGAGAGTTTGCCACCACCTCAGAGGCTCAGTCGCTGTACGCCGCTAAGATTCGCGATACACGTCGGCAGTTTGAAGCCATCGATGATCCTGAGCGTCGAGCCTATGCCTTAGAAGTGATCGATAAGGATGAACGGCAGCTACACCTGGGCCCTCCTTACTTCCACGACCGTACAGTCGTCTATAATCCAGGACCAATCGCCTTGTTTGAGGGCGTCTGTAGCGAGATTTGGCGAACATTAAAAGCCTTTGCGACTGGGACCTTGAGCCCCAAGTGGATTGCTGGACCCATAGGATTGGTGCAGGTCATTCAGCAAAATTGGGCTGTGAGTGCCAAGGAAGGGCTCTTTTGGTTGGGTGCTGTAAGTCTCAACTTAGGGATCCTAAACCTCCTGCCTATACCTGTATTGGATGGCGGAACTGTATGCTTTTCTTTGTTTGAGTTGATCAGCCGACGCCGTATTAAGATCAAGACATTGGAAAAGATGATTGTGCCCTTTGCATTGCTGCTAATTGTCTTTTTTGTCTTTCTTACCTACAACGACGTTAGCCGAATCCTTACCAACCTTTTTGGGTGGTGACTAGGGAGCGCCTGTCTTCTAGTCACGAAGTGACGACCATGTACAAGCCTCATGGGCCTTAATCTAAGCCCTCACAATCGTATCTCGGCGCGCAGCGCTTTGGAGTGCGGTCGCTTGCGACCGCTTTGGATTTGGGCGAAGTTGGCATTGCAAGAAACGTAACCCTTCTCTCTAGGGGTAACTGTGAGGGGGGGCAGCCTCCAAAGAACGGTGTGTGATTCAATAGGCTCACCCAAATCCAAAGCGGTCGCGAGCGACACGCACTCCAAAGCGCTGCGCGCCGAGATACGATTGATCGTCCTCAAGGTTCTTGACATGTCGATTTTTCGGAAAAAAATCGACGTATTCACCCCTTTTTACCGCTAAATTGCTGGATGAGTTTCCTGATATGTTGATTTTTCGTTAAAAAATCGACATATTATGCTAATATGTTGATCAAATCGACATATCAGGAGTTTGGGTGTCTTATCATCGTGAAAAAAGTTACAATGATCTACCTCTTCTGCCTCCAGATCAAGAGCTTGAAACTGCGATTGTTCTAAAGAAGGCTATTGCTGCCCATAGAGCACTGGCCGAGTTAAAAGGAACCGGTCCATTGATTCCAAATCAGTCTGTTCTGATCCAGACAATTGGGTTGCAGGAAGCTAAGCTATCATCGGAAATCGAAAATATCGTTACCACAAACGATGAACTGTATAGAGCTTTCACATCTCGTGACCACCAGGTTTCTTTGGACACGAAAGAAGTCTTGCACTACCACGATGCTCTCTGGCACGGATATTTTGCGCTCAAGAGTAAGAAACGTTTACTGACTACGACACTATTTGAGGAACTTTGCACCATACTTATAGGTAGTGAAACGGTTGTTCGAAGGACTTCGGGAACCAAACTGGCTACGCCTTCAGGTGAAATCATCTATACACCTCCTGAGGGAGAAGCCGTCATTCGTGACAAGTTAGCTAATCTGGAACACTATATTTATGCTCGAGATTCGGTAGACCCTTTGATCAAGTTGGCAGTCATTCATTATCAATTTGAGGCGATACATCCTTTTCACGACGGGAATGGCCGAACTGGACGTATCCTTAACATTCTATACTTGGTTGAAAAGGAACTCCTAGACACCCCGGTTCTCTACCTCTCTCGTTACTTTATGGAGCAACGATCAAAATACTATTCCGGGCTCAGAAGTATTACGGAACAGGCTAAATGGGAAGACTGGATAGTCTATTTTTTGGATGCTATTCATGATACCGCTAATCAGACTAGAGTTCGGCTATTAAAAATTCATGATCTGTTTCGTGATACCATAAAGAAGGTAAAGGACACCGCCCCAGAGATTTACTCTAAGGATCTCTTGGAGGTTATTTTCCAGCATCCCTATTGCAAAATTATTTTTTTGGAAAACGCAGGTATCGCTCAAAGACAAACGGCATCACGCTATCTTCAAAAGCTAGAACAAATTGGAGTATTAAGAGGCGTTAAGGTCGGTCGCGAAAAATATTACATCAATGACGTCTTTGTAACGCTTCTAAGTCAATAATGCAAAAGGACTCCTAAAGAGTTGTTCACTGTGTTTGTGTCTTGCAAAAAGGTCTTACCTGCGTCATAATCTCCTGAAAATTCGTTCAAGAGTCTGTAGGAGCTAGCCATGCGAAAAGTCTCTGCATTTCTTCTGTGTGCCCTTTTAGCACTGACTATTGGACTATCATTTCAGACACGTACCCTAGCAAGCGAAACACCAAACTCACTTGTATTGGATGGGCCTGATTTTGCAGTGCTAGACAGATATATCACAGCCGATACGCTTGTTGTTCTAGACCTAGACAACACGGTTTTTTGCTCTTCAACGTTAATTGGCGGAGCCGAATGGTTTCATCATCTTGTTCATCGCGGTTTGGCCAATGGCCTTGACAAGCCAGCGGCAATGACTCTTTCCTATGTGCACTTCTCGCCTATGCAGCGTTATGTCACTGTGGAGCCGTGTGAGGCAGGTCTAGCGCATCGCATCAAAAACTGGCAGCAGACTGCTCATTCCGTCATAGCCTTGACAGCACGTCAACCGAAGATACTTCCACCTACCATCGAGCATTTACATAGCATCGACGTAGATTTTTCTGTTCATCCTTGGGTAAACAATGACATTAGGTTTGATGCTACTTATCCCGCAAGCTTCCATGAAGGCGTTATCTTTGCTCACGACTGCAATCCCAAAGGTGAAATCTTTAAACAATTTTTGGAGCAAATCGCCGATTCTTCCATTCGCCGAGTCGTCTTTGTAGATGATCGTCAGGGCAATATTTCGTCGATGCAGACAGCTTGCCAGCAGAAAAACATCGAATTCGTTGGTCTGCGTTACAGTGGACAGGATGACAAAGCTGCTGCATTCGATCCTGAGGTAGCCGATTTCCAGCAACATTATGCGGGCACTGTTATTCCTGACGATCTAGCCAAGCGTATTTTGGCGATGCCAGAGGCACAAAAGCTGCTTGCCTTGTACAAGGACCCCATTACAGGTTGTGCTCGTGCAGATCAGACACTAGTGTTTACTAAGACACAAAATAGTCATTCTGTTCCATCATTGCCTAGCCATGATGTTTCGGTAGAGATACGTGAAAGCAAGCGTATCGCTGACTTATTGGACTTGGCCGACGAGAACACGTTGGTGGTTTTCGATCTTAATGATACTCTTATACGCACGGATTCATCGCTTGGTGGTGACGTTTGGGCGGACCATGTGTGCAAGCAAGCTATGGAGGCAGGAATGAGCAAGGAAGAAGCGCTGGATCGCCTTGTGCCTTTTTGGCATCAGGTGCTCATGCGTACTTCTGTGCGGCCCGTGGAACTGGATACCGCTAAGGTAGTGCATGCGCTACAGCTGCGTGGATGCAAGATGATGGGGTTGACAGCGCGCTATATCGAAATGGCTTACCCTACTCTTGATGCGCTGCAATCTCTTTGGATTGATTTTGGCAAGAATTCTATTGCTAAAGCTGACTTCACACTCCTTACGCCTTATCCAGCCAAGTATCTCAACGGGGTCGTTTTTGCAGGGTTGCAGAACGATAAGGCTATTGTGTTATTCCAATTCTTGCAGCAAAATAGCGTTAACTACGACAAGATCTTATTCATCGATGATAAAAAGAAAAATGTTGAGGGAATGATTAAGGCGGCGAAGGCCTTAAACAAGCCCTATGTGGGGGTTTGGTACCGAGCAGTTGAGGCTAGTGAGACATCCCTTGATCGTGATGTCGCCAAACTTCAACAAGTTCTCTTCGACCGCGTCATTCCCGATCGTATTGCTAAAGAGCTTGTTAGCCAAGGTGCATGGAAAAAAGCCTCTTAAACAATCTATTAGCCATCACTAGACGCTACTGGCGACGCTTAGGTGTTGCGTTGGCGATGGTCATGATTTCCAATGGATTGCTCGTTTTCAATCCTTTGGTCTTTCGCCAAGCTATCCTATCTATCAGCCCGCAAAACGGAGAGCAGGGGAAAGGCTTGCCAGCATTGTTAGCTTCTGGATTAGGAGCCTATGCCCAACACATGCCTGTGTGGGTAATCATCCTGATCGTTATCTCTCTCATTGCGGCCTATTTTCAATACCGCATGCGCGTAGAGTTTGTAGCAGTCAGTCGCGACGTGGAGCGAGAGGTGCGTTCGCAGTTATTCGATCGCTTGCAGGTGCAGTCTCGGGCTTTCTATGATCGGCATCATGTGGGTGATCTGATGAGCGTTCTGACCAATGACATTGCGGCCTATCGCGATGTATTAGGTCCGGGTATTATGTATCCCCTCTATTTTGCCACTTTAGTGATTCCTGCCTTAGCGGCCTTGGCGAGCATTTCACCTCCGATGACTTTGCTATCTCTTTTGCCCATACTCGTTTTGCCATTCTTTGTTCTCACCACGCAGAGGAAGGTGTATCAAAGCTCAAAAGAGGTCCAAGATGTGCTGGGTGAGATGAGCACCTTTGCGCAGGAACATTTTTCAGCAGCACGCGTGGTAAAGAGCATGGCTCAGGAAGAGGTTTCAAAAGCACATTTCGAGGCCTTGGGAATGCGCTACTTTAGGCTTAACATCTGGTTAGCTGGCTTGCGAGGGCTATTCTTTCCCTTTCTTACCTTGTTCACCAAAGCCATCACGGTTGCATTGGTTCTCTTCGCAGGCTATAGCCTATTCTACGGATGGACTGAACTCGGAAGTGCAGACTTTGTTTCATTTATGTGGATTCAATCGACGATTTTTGGCCCAGTTCTTATGCTCGGGTGGGTACTACCTATGTATCAACGTGGTAGTGCTGCCTACGCTCGTATGGTACACATCTATGAAGAGCCTATTGAAGTATCCGAAGGGCCCCCCAATGGTCCTGAAGTTCCCCCGAATGCCGATATTAGCTTTCATAACCTCTCCTTTACCTATCCCACGGCAAACCGTCCCGCTTTACAAAATGTTTCTTTGACTATTCGCTCAGGTTCCTTTATCGGTATTACGGGACCCGTAGCTTCAGGTAAAACGACCCTCCTACGTCTGCTCAATCGCGAATACGAAATTCCTGACGAGATGATATCTATCGGCGGTCGGGACATTCACGAATATCACCGAGAAGCTCTTCATCGTTCGATGGCTGTTGTTGAGCAGGCCCCCTTCCTCTTTTCCAAATCTGTTGCTGACAATGTTGGGATGGCTCTTGAAGCTCCCAATCTAGCGGAAATTGAACAGGTTGCCCGCTTGGCTGACCTACATGAGAGTGTGCTGGGCTTCCCCATGCAATATAACACCGTGGTAGGTGAGCGCGGTGTGCGTCTCTCTGGGGGCCAAAAGCAGCGTGTCGCCATTGCC
This sequence comes from uncultured Chlamydiae bacterium, assembly GCA_963713615.1. Taxonomy (GTDB): domain Bacteria; phylum Chlamydiota; class Chlamydiia; order Chlamydiales; family JAJFMA01; genus CAMFKD01. The sequence goes on along the minus strand of CAVQMM010000001.1, from coordinate 2,802,531 downwards.
AGGGCCTTTTTAGCAGGGCGAGCTATTTTGTTATTGGATGATATCTTCTCCGCCGTTGATGCTGCCACAGAGCAGAGAATTTTCGGACATATGCGTGAAAGCTTCGCGGGCAGGACCGTCATTTTAGTAACCCATCGCGCGCCTTTGCTGCAACAAATGGACCGCATTTTGTATATGAACGATGGTTTGATTGCCGAGGATGGGTCACACAGTGAGCTCATGGCTTTAGGTGGGCGCTACGCAGCCTTAGTTGAACTACAGTCTCTAGAAACGGGAGATGAAGTTTCATGAAACTGCCTCCCTATCGACGCTCCTATGACCGTGAGAAGGTGAGTTTTAAAGGAGTAGACTTCACCATCTTCCGACGCCTGCTAGGCTATCTATCGGACTATCGCATCCTGATTGGTTTGTCCGTGGTGTTGCTGGTGCTGGCGAAGACAGTTGAAGCTGTCGTGCCAATACTTATCGGTAAGCTTGCTCAGGAAATCCTTGGACCTGTGCAGCTGATGTCTGAGAAAGTATTTCCGATGGAATTAGTTCATTGGGGTATAGGTTTAGCGGCCCTTTTGGCTCTAGGATATGTCTTCGATGCTGTAAATGTCTTAGTGAAAAACTGGGTGGGTCAGCGAGCTCTGCTTTCTTTGCGATCAGAGATCTATGATGCTATTCAAAGAATGCCCATCTCATTTTTCGATGGACAGTCGGTGGGACGATTGATGAGCAGGACAATCCATGATGTAGAACAAATCAATCAACTCTATTCCGAGAGTATCGTACCGATCATGGGAAACGTGCTTTTGTTGGCGGGTATTATGGGAGCCGTGACCTATCTCAGCTGGCAGGTATCTCTCATCACTTTGACCGTTGTCCCCCTTCTTTGGTGGCTGACGCATCAGTTTCGGCGTAATCAGCGGCGTTGCTTTGAATTACTTCGTGCTATTGTCTCGGCTCTAAACGGTTTTGTTCAAGAGCGTCTTATGGGCGTATCCACCATATGGGTCTTTGGTTCTCATAAACGTGAGAGGGTGGAATTTGAAGAAATTAATAGCGACTACTGCACAGCCAACTTGGAGAGTATCGAAAACCTTGCTGTGTTTATCGCCGGGATCGAATTTTTGCATAACCTCGTTCTGGTCATGATTTTCGCTACTTTGATGGCCTTAGCGATAAATCCGGGAATTTTCGATGCCGGGCTGTTCTTTACCTTCAGTCTCTATGCGCTGATGGTCTTCAGGCCGATCTCAGACCTTGCCGAACGTTACAATGTTCTGCAATCCGCTGTCGCTGCCGGAGAGCGGATTTTTGATATCTTAGATCGAGAACGAGAGCCCTATGGAGTCGGTGAAGAGCTTGGTGATATCCATACGATTTCTTTTGAAGATGTCTGGTTTGCCTATCAAGCTGACAACTGGATTTTGCATGGATTGTCGTTCACAGTACAAAAAGGCGAATCCTTAGCGATTGTAGGAACCACAGGAGCAGGCAAGACGACGGTAATCGGTCTTCTGCTTCGGCTATACGATATCAAAAAAGGTTCTATAAAAATCAATGGCCGAGACATCAAAGACTATTCCCTTCAGTCCTTACGGCGTCAGTTCAGTGTTGTTCCACAAGACCCCATTCTATTCAGCGGCACACTGGCTGAGAATATCGCCATGGATAGTCCCTCAGTAACCCAGGAAATGATCGATCGTGCCGCGACGTACGTCAACCTTCAGCCAGTCGTTGAAAAAAGTCCCATGCGCATGCAACAAATCATTTCGGGTGGAGGAAGTGGTCTTTCGGCTGGCGAAGGCCAGCTGATCACCTTGGCGCGGGCCGTCGCTCACAATGGAAGTGTTTACATCCTCGATGAAGCAACGGCCAACATCGACACTGCTAGCGAACGCAAGATTCAGACGGCGATGAATAAAATCTTAGAGGAAAAGACTGCCGTCGTTATCGCGCACCGCTTGTCTACCATTCAGCACGCTCACCGCATCATGGTCATGTCTCAAGGGAAAGTGGCTGAAGAAGGCACGCATGAGCAGCTGTTGCGACAGCGCGGCATCTATGAGAAGCTCTATCGCCTGCAATTCAAGTAGCCACGGATTTAGGATAGGATTTAGGAGTAACACGGATGCACACGGATCTAGGAGGATTTAGAAGGATAGGATTTAGGATAGAAGAACACTTCCTCAAAACTAAAACAATAAGCATGGGTTTAGGAAGAAGAATTAGAATTGGTTTACTCCTAAATCCTAATTTAAATCCTATCCTCCTCGATCCGTGTGCATCCGTGTCACTCCTAAAAGGGACACGAACCGTTCGTATCCATGCTACTTCTAAGGAGTGGTAGGATATTCTGAGTCCTGATATAATTACGTATTAGTAATCTAAAGTCTAGAGCTTGTTTGTGGCACAATCGATGATAAAATTGACCCTTCAGATTGGTGCGCAGCAGTCCGAGAAGGTCTTCAATAAAGATTCCGTTTTGCTTGGAGCGGGCTCTGCGGACCTGATTGGTTTGCCGTTTGATACGAGTTCCCTGCGAACGGAGCACATTCGTATCTTCGAAAAGGAAGGGGTTTTTTTTGTTCAAAATATTGCAAATGACCCTTTTGTCACATTAAATGGTCGTCCCTTTGGAAAGAAGAAAATCGCCAGTGGTGATAGGTTAGCTGTTGCTGAGGCAGAGATCACGTTCGAAGGGAATTCCGAAACCACTTCTAGTGGGCAGCCCTTGGAGAGTGTTCAGGATGCTTTGTCTAACGCTATCAAGAAGAAAACATCACTTTCCACAAGTCAATTGTCTAGTGGTGATGATGTCGATGTCGAAGCCTTAATTCGTGAGGTTGAAGGTTTTGATAAAGAGCCGAAGGCCAAACAAACAAACCCTGTCAAAGGCAATTCATTCAAACGACCCCTCGTTTCTATGCCTATTCAGCCGAGAAATGAGACCTCCTCCGAACCAGTAACAAAGACTCAGCGGCATTGGACCCCACGATCTTTGAATGAGCGTCAGTCAGGACGCATTCGGCGCGCGGCTTTCAATGAAAACACCTTCGATAGTGGTATGTCTAGTGCAGAGGTCTCCCGAAGGGCCTTTTGGCGCCCCTTTCTCGCTATTCTTATTGTCCTATTCGCCATTCTCGCCGCTACGGGATCGGGTATCTACTTTACCTTTAATGAGAAGAGTGATGAGCAAGAATTCATAGCTGCTCAAGGTCTTGCCGACATGTCCATGGCTCTGACATATGCGCAGATTCATCAAATAAAGCCGCCTAATCAGAATTGGGGGGACCCCGACTTTTTACAAGAAGCCTTAGGCAATGTTTTGCCAGCGCATTATCCGTCATTGATTTCAGTAGATAAACAAGGGTCTTTCACCAATTGTCCTTACATGCTTCGTGTCTATACCAGCGGAGACTTGTCACAGTTTCTTCTACTAGCACAGCCTGCACCAAGCCTATGGCAGTGGCTTCTTTCTCGAGAGACTATTTTGCTCGATTCAAGGACGATGGAACTGCACAAAACGACGGATTTACGTTCACTCAACCGTTTATTGGCAAATCCCAAGCCCCTGGAAGGCTCCAATGCTTTGGAGGTTTCGCACCTTGTGAATCAGGCTTCACTGATCCGTTTGACGACACTTGCTACAGATACTGAGCATCGCGAATTTTTGCCCCCTAAAGGGCTCAATAAAATTAGACCTGGCGCTGAGACTCGCGTCTATAACGCCCCCAGATACTATCAGTTTAGCACACCCCTAACAGAGGGGATGGCACAGATTGTCAATCCAGGCCCTACACCACTTAGCGAAGAAAAAATTCAGGAGCTCCAGAAAAACGTTACGGATATGGCCAAGCTATCACATTTTGTGTTCTATTCATCCCTGGAGCAATCCACAACGCATAAGGTCATCAAGCTAATGCAAACGTGGATACCTAATGAGCCTATTACGTTCGCTCAGTTAACCCTGGAACATGATGGACGTGTCGTGAGCGCTGTAGCCCTTGAAAAGGAGGTTCCAGAAGCGGCAAAAGATACACCACCTGTGACCTTGCCTACCGTTGTTGAAGCGGAGTTCAAGAACAATGAAACTCCTGTCGAGCCCGCGAAAGAGACTGTGCCCATTGAATCCATCGAACAACCCACCTCGCTTGTAGCGTCTCTTAATGTGTCTTTGAAAGCTATTGCTGAACATCGACAACAGGTTCTGCTACCCTTTAAACAACAGTTGCTACAGCTTGTGGATGAACATATCAACACTCCAAATCCAGACCTCGTTGTGGTAGCAAATCGCATTTTACAGGAACTCGAAGACGTAGATCTAGGGCAGCAGGTTGACATCCGTCATGCTATTGTCGATGCCTATCGAGTTAATGTCATGGAAGACAAGTTATTGTCCCATGATGAGTTTATCATACAAGTTCAAAAGGCTGGATTGGGCGCCTTTCTGCCTGTTGAGTTCTTACAGACTGAGCCGCCTCCGCCTGTAGCTCAAGAAGACCCCCCTGGAGATCGCCCTAATGCCTTTGCTGCACATCTACAGGAAATTCAGCAAGCCCCTGATCTCGCGGCCCTAGAAGCGGCCGTTGCTGGCGCTAACAAAGCTTTGGCTGAGGAGCCTGCGCTTACCGGTAGTGAACGGCTCCGCACATTGCATAACAAACTTCAGGTCAATGTTCTTCATAGGCTCGAGCAACTCATCCTGGGCGCAACCACTCCCCTGACGGCTAGTGCTTTTAACCCTCACAATCGTGTACGTGTGCAGAATATCTTGCTGACCGCAGGAGTCGAAGACCCGGAACAGCGAGACTACTACCTTCATGAGTTTGATTTGCTTATCAGGCAAAAAACGCCTTCCGAAGAAGAATAACGGTTCGTGCGAAATTTTAACGCAAAGGCGCGAAAATACGGTTCGTTCAGCTTTTTAGGAGCAACACGGATGCAATCGGATCTAGGAGGATTAGGATTTAGGAGTTGGAATATGGAATTTGAAAAAAATGAGAAAAACCTGAACGACCGTTTTGCCATCCTAATCCTCCTAAATCCTCCTAGATCCGAGTGCATCCGTGTTACTCCTAATTCGCACGAACCGTCACCTCACTTCTTGCTTTACGGATAGTCGTCGCAGAATTACAATAATTTTAGTTCATTATAAGGCGTTTACCATCAAATGAAATATCAATTGCCCCCAGGTGTTTTCGATATCATCCCCGGCGAAGAGCGCGAGCCGTGGCGCAATTCCTTCTTATGGCAATATGTAGAAGGGGTAATGCGTTCGCTCGCCCAGCAATATGGCTATCAGGAAATACGCACACCAATTATCGAGCGTACCGAACTGTTTCAACGCAGTGTAGGGGAATCTTCGGATATCGTTTCTAAAGAAATGTATACCTTCGAAGATCGAGGTGGCAGATCCCTCTCGCTTCGGCCAGAAGGAACCGCTCCTGTCATGCGTGCCTTTCTCAATGCACAACTACAGACGACTGCACCGATTCACAAGCTCTTTTATATTGGCCCCATGTTCCGTTATGACCGGCCTCAGGCAGGTCGTTACCGGCAGCATCACCAGTTTGGTGCTGAAGCCATCGGGTGTTCCGTCCCGGAGCAAGACGTAGAAATGATCGACCTTCTTTACGCCGTGTACACGCGCCTAGGTCTTCGCAATCTTAAGGTTTATTTAAATTCAATTGGTGATGATACCTCGCGCGATAACTTTCGCAACGCTTTGCGGGATTATCTGCGCCCCCATCTTGAACGTCTGTCAGACGACAGCAAAGTACGTTTTGAGACAAATCCGTTGCGAATCCTCGATTCAAAAGATCCTGCCGATCAAGAGCTCTGCCGTCAGGCACCATCCATCTTAGACTTCTTAAGCCCAGCCAGTCAGCAGTATTTCACAGAGGTCAAAGACTGTTTAGACATCATTGGAATTCCCTACGAGGTCAATAGTTCCCTTGTACGCGGCCTCGACTACTACAATCAGACCGTATTTGAGATAGTCTCGCAGGACCTTGGGGCACAGAATAGTATAGGCGGTGGTGGACGCTACGATGGCCTGTTGAAGGCTTTAGGAGGTCCTGACCTTCCCAGCTTTGGATTTGGTACTGGCATTGAGCGAATTATCCAAACTATGCTGCGGCAGAACATTGCCATTCCAGAGCAGCCACGGCCACAGATTTTTATTATTCCTTTGGGCGATGCCGCTCGCAAGGCATGTTTTGCCCTCTTGGGAAGACTTCATCGAAATGGAATTAATGCTCAGATGGACTTCACAGGCAAGAAACTCGGTAAGGTGATGTCTTATGCCGATTCGCTCAAAACACAGTTCGTTGCTGTCATTGGAGAGAACGAACTCACCTCTGGACAAGCTGAATTAAAAGAAATGGCTACTGGTAATAAAGTATCCATTATCCTAGAAGAGCTGTCAAATTACCTGTCCGCTAACGCTAATTAACCCAGGCTTGGAAATCATGGTAGAATTTCGTCGCACTCATGATTGTGGCGCTTTACGCAAAAAAGATATCGATTGCACAATTCGCCTGTCGGGATGGGTCAATCGCTTTCGCGACCATGGAGGCCTGATCTTCATCGATCTTCGCGATCGCTTTGGCATCACACAGTTAGTTTTTGATCCGGTGAAGAACCCTGAAGTTCATGCTATCGCACAAACATTGCGTTCGGAATGGGTGATCAGCGTTGAAGGTAAGGTGTTGGCTCGACACACGGGAATGGCTAACCCAAACCTTCCCACAGGTGAGATAGAGGTCACTGTCCACCAGCTGTCGGTATTGTCGAAGGCAAAGACACCACCATTTTCTATCTGTGATGAAAATGTCGAGGTGAATGAAGATTTGCGCCTACGCTATCGTTACCTAGACCTACGTCGTGGTGATGTGGCCCAAAAGCTTGTTATTCGTCATAAAGCCATGATGGCGACGCGTAACTACCTCGACAAACATGGCTTCTTGGAGATCGCCACGCCGATTTTAGGAAAGTCCACTCCCGAGGGTGCCAGAGATTATCTAGTGCCGTCAAGGATCTATCCAGGGAGCTTTTATGCCTTGCCACAGTCCCCACAGCTATTTAAGCAGTTGTTGATGGTTGGTGGCATGGACCGCTATTTTCAGATCGCTCCCTGTTTTCGTGACGAAGATTTGCGCGCGGAGCGCCAGCCCGAGTTTCATCAGATCGATATCGAGTTGAGTTTTTGTACCACAGAAGAGCTCTTTGAAATTGTTGAAGGCCTTTGCAAGCATGTTTTTAAAGAGACCATCGGTGTAGATCTCCCTACACCTTTCCGTCGAGTGCCTTACCATGAGTGTGTGGAACGTTATGGTACTGACAAGCCCGATCTACGTTTTGGCATGGAGCTCATTCGCGTCGACGATATTGCTGATAAATGCGCTTTTGGCGTATTCCAAGAGCAGATTAAAGTAGGTAATTGCGTCAAAGGCCTCTGTGTTAAGGGCGGTGCTGACATATCTCGTAAAGGCATCGACGAGTATACGGCGTTTGTTGGACAGCTAGGTGTGAAAGGCCTCGCCTACATGAAACACTCTGAAGGGCAGCTCAGTGGTGGCATAGCGAAGTTTTTTACGGAAGAATTGCAGCAAGAGCTCATTACTCGTATGGGCATCGAGCCGAATGATTTAGTCTTCTTCGTGGCAGATAGCAAAGAGCGCACGAATCAATCTCTCGATCATCTGAGACGTAAGCTAGCGCGTGATAGAAACCTTATCGAGCCTGGCCGTTTTGAGTTTTTGTGGGCCACGGAATTTCCGCTATTTGCTTGGGATGTCGAAGAGGGTCGTGTTGTTTCGGAGCATCATCCGTTCACTTCGCCGAATTTCGATGACTTCCACCTAGTAGGTACTGAGCCGCTGAAGGTACGATCGCTCAGTTATGACTTGGTGTTGAACGGTTATGAGATTGCGTCAGGTTCGCAAAGGATTCATGACAGTGAATTGCAGCAGAAGATTTTCGAGATCTTGCAACTGACGCCAGCGCAGATTGAAAGCAAGTTTGGCTTCTTTGTGCGAGCGTTAGGTTATGGCACACCACCACATCTTGGAGTCGCTTTGGGCCTAGATCGCCTTAACATGATTTTGACTAATACTGAGAACATTAGAGATGTTGTGGCGTTCCCCAAAACGCAGAAGGCTGCTGATGTGATGATGGAAAGCCCCTGTCCTGTAGCAGAAGCGCAGCTTAACGAACTTCACCTGATGGTCGAAGAAGAAGGCAGCCACATCTGATGGGAAGAAGCCCTCACAATCGTATCTCGGCGCGAAGCGCTTTGGAGTGCGGTCGCTCGCGACCGCTTTGGATTTGGGCGAGCCTATTGAATCGCGCGCCGTTCTTTGGAGGCTGCCCCCCCCCCCCACAGTTACCCCTAGAGAGAAGGGTTACGTTTCTTGCAATGCCAACTTCGCCCAAATCCAAAGCGGTCGCGAGCGACCGCACTCCAAAGCGCTTCGCGCCGAGATACGATTGTGAGGGCTAAATCTCTTGTAGTATTCGGCTCACTTGTATGAGATCCTCGCTAATCTTCCCGCCATGGCGCCTATCCATCACAAGCTGATTAACAAAGGATTCAAAATGGGTGACCACCCCGATTGCTTCCATGGATAGCCTCCTATGGCATCTTACTATCGGGGTCTATCCTAAGTATTCATGAAAGTTTCTTCAAAAGGTTTATGAACTTTTCGGGCTGTGTTGTACTGTGAAAAACAAAGGGTGAGTGAAAATATTGAAATGGATTTGAAATATGCTCAAAGGGCATTTTAAAAAGCTGCGACACAACAGGCCACTACTGCGTCGGCGCCGTTGGATGTATGTGTTCGCTACTCTGATGGCACTTCTCCTCTTATATCCGTTCCTAGAAGATCCCGTGACTCATGATCCCTCTTGGGTTCTTAAGCTCTTAAATCTCACCACCGTAGCTACCATTATTTGGGCAGTTAGTTTTCGTCGACGCCAGTTGATCATCACCATGCTCCTCGGCGTCCCTATGATTATCTTCTCCTGGTTGCGTTGTGAAGGGGTAGAATGCAGTGTTATAGTACAGGTCCTAACGGCGCTGTTTTCCTTTTTTCTCTATCTGTATGCCGTCTGGCTTCTCGCATGGGACCATGTAAATACTTTTAAAATTACAGCTAACGAGCTCTATCAGGTAGCTTCACTGTTCTTCCTGGTGTCTTTGGCCTTTGCCTCGCTATTTCATGTATTGGAAATCGTGCGTCCAGGCTCCTTCCGCATCGTTGCTGCTGGGATGAATCCTCACGTAGGATGGTCGGAGCTTTTTTGGCTTTCTTTTTGTACGATTACGACTTTGGGCTATGGCGACATTATTCCTTTTACTCAGCACGCTCGCTCCTTCGCCCTCCTAGAGGTGTTTATTGGTATCATGTTTATTGCAGTCATTTTTGCACGAGCCATCAGTCTATATACGACACAGGTATTGCTCGGTAAGGAGCTCCCCATACAGGTTGACGATCAATCAGATAAGAGTAGCTCTGGCGGCGGCTAAACGAGCGATGGGCACGCGATAGGGACTACAGGAAACGTAGTCGAGGCCGATGCGGTGGCAAAACATCACTGTTTGTGGGTCTCCACCATGCTCACCGCAAATGCCGCATTTGAGTCCTGGACGTGTTTTGCGTCCCCGCTCCACAGCTATTTTCATGAGCTCCCCAACGCCATCCTGATCAATGGTTTGAAAGGGGTCATTGGGAATCATGTACATTTTATCGTTGGGGGCAGAAGGATTTGGTATCCCCTGAATGTACAGAGGTAAGAAGTGATTCGCATCGTCTCGGCTCATGCCTAGCGTTGTTTGGGTTAGGTCATTGGTGCCAAAACTAAAGAAACAGGCTTCTTTTGCTATGCGGTCGGCCAGTAGTGCTGCCCGTGGTAATTCGATCATGGTTCCAAGGCTATAGTTAATACACAGACCTCTGGCATTAAAGACCTCCTCAGCTACTGCGTCGACAATCATCTTCTGATGTATGAATTCCTGCTCGTAGGCGACCAGAGGGATCATGATTTCAAGATAGATCGCACACCCTTCTAAGGTGACTTCCACAGCAGCTTCAAAAATAGCTCGTGCTTGCATACGCGTAAGAGCTGGATTGAGAATACCTAAACGGCATCCGCGAAATCCGAGCATTGGATTATGTTCACGGAGCGCGTTAGCGGTTTCTTTTAACTTGTCTAAAGGGATCTGAAGACGCTCCGCTAGGTCTTTGATGGCTTCAGGAGCGACCATAAGGAATTCATGAAGCGGCGGATCTAGCAAGCGGATCGTTACCGGCATTCCATTCATACTGCGGAAGAGGCGCTTAAAATCTTCTCTTTGTGAGGGTAGGAGCTGATGAGTGGCTGCCTCGCGCTCTTCTCGGCTGGTACTAAAAAGCATGCGTCGCACATCAAAAAGCCTTTGCTCTTCCAAAAACATGTGCTCTGTGCGGCAAAGACCTACGCCCTCTGATCCAAAGCAACGGGCTACCACACTGTCGTGGCATGTATCTGCGTTGGCTCGTACCTTTAGTTTGCGGTACTTGTCAGCTAGAGCCATGATTCTAGTATAATTCTGAAAGACTTTACTCGCTTCAGGAGAAATTTCTTTGGTTAACAGAACTTGTAAGATTTCTGATGGGCTGGTTGATAATTTGCAGAAAAATACCTCGCCGGAGCTTCCGTCTATTGATATGGAATCACCTTCCTTGATGGTCTGTCCGTTAGCTGTTACTGTCCCTCGATCTAAATCGATCTGTAGTTCTCCACAGCCGCAAATGCATGGTTTTCCCATACCACGAGCGACAACAGCTGCATGGCTGGTGCTTCCTCCACGGGCCGTCAGGATACCCTCGGCAGCGACGATGCCCGCGAAGTCATCAGGGTTGGTCTCATGACGTACCAAGATACAGGGCTTATTCATCAGCTGATATTCTTGTGCCTTCGCGGACGTAAGGGCACACACTCCCGAGGCGGCCCCTGGACCAGCATTGATCCCCTTAGCTACCATGACGCGACGAGCCATTTCTTTGTCCTTGGGATGAAAAACGGGCGCTAGAAGCTGCTCCAGTTGCTCGGGTTCGATTCTTTTGAGGGCGGTGACCTCATCAATCAGACCTTCATCAAGCATCTCTATGGCCATGCGCGCCGATGCAAACCCTGTCCGCTTGCCAGTACGTGTCTGCAACATATAGAGATGCCCATCATCGATTGTAAACTCGATATCCTGCATGTCGCGGTAGTGTTTTTCCAGAACACCTACGACACCTCTCAGCTCTTCGTAGACGTCTGGCATCATCTCTTCAAGGCTAGCCTTAGTCGATCCAGTAATAGATTTTTGATGCTCGTTGATAGGATGTGGAGTACGGGTGCCTGCGACGACATCTTCACCTTGGGCATTCGGTAAGAATTCTCCATAGAAGATGTTCTCGCCAGTGGATGGATTACGTGTGAACGCGACGCCAGTAGCTGATCGGTCGTTGCGGTTGCCGAAGACCATTGCTTCGACGGTAACCCCAGTTCCTAGGTTATCTGGAATATGGTTGACGTGTCGATAGAGAGTGGCGCGTTCGCTTTCCCAGCTTGAGAAAACCGCTCGGATGGCCTCTATCAGCTGTTGATAGGTGTCCTGTGGAAATTGATGACCCATTTTATGATTAAACAGTTCTTGGTATCTTTGGCAAAGCTGCTTTAAGGCAGTTACATCCAATTCTGTATCACGCTCGACACCTTTGCTTTTCTTAAGCGCTTCCAGTTCGCTGGCAAAGAGATCCCGAGACATGCCATGGACAATACAACTATACATGCTGATAAAACGACGGTAGCAATCATAGGCTAGACGTTCGTTATTTGTCGTCTTTGCAAACGCCACGACGGTGCGGTCGTTTAGGCCTAAGTCCAAAATGGTATCCATCATCCCAGGCATTGAAACCGGAGCCCCCGACCGTACGGACACCATTAGAGGATTCGTGTCTCCTCCAAATTGTGCGCCAATCAAGTTCTCAAGGATCTTGATAGCCGCTTGAATCTGTTCTTCAAGCTTTTCGGGTAGATGCTTTCCCTTGCGGAGGAAATGAAGACATGTCTCTGTGGTGATGATGAAACCCGGCGGGACGGGAAGGCCTATGGAAGCCATTTTGATAAGATTCTGCCCTTTACCTCCCAATAGGTTGCGATCTGGTGATGGCAGACTGATGCCTTTGCCAAAAGGGAACACATAGACTATCGAGGCGCTTTGCTGCGGGTTGATATCAATGGCGGCCATTGCTAGCCTCCTGGCTATGAGGGTATTCCCTCACCATAGTCGGCATCGCACCTAAGATAAAGCAAAATTTAGGCAAGGATCTTGAAATTTAGCAGGACTTTGCACATTTTTTGGATACGCAAATTCCCTAAAGCGCACCGCTTCGCGGTGCAGGGACATTTCGTGCAATACCAGGGGTTGCTAGCGCTTCGCGCTTGAGCACCCCTGGCTACCTACTGGCAACCACTTCGTGGTAACAATGTCACAGTGTGATTATCCTAAATTACGAAGTTGTAACCACTTTCGTGATAACAATGTCACAGTGTGATCATCCTAAACCACGAATTTGTAACCACTTTCGTGGTAACAATGTCACAGTGTGATTATCCTAAACCACGAAGCGCTGATAACCTCTGGTGTATTGTGCCTAGCCGCATGATCATCCTAAACCACGAAGTGGTTACCGATAGGTAGCCAGGGGTGCTTAAGCGCGAAGCGCTAGCAACCCCTGGTATCGCACAACATGTTCCTGCACCGCGAAAGCGGTGCGCCTTAGGGTCAAGCGCAATGACTTTTGAAAGAGGAGTGCCAAAAGCATTTAGTCCATAGAATGGGTTGCTGCGTATGGGATAAGTAAGGTATGCTGGTGAGCCTATGGCAGATGGAACACCAGAATTCACACGTGCTAATCCTTTTATGGCAGCGCTTCTAGAGCGTTATCCATTGACTAAGCCCGAATCCAAAAAAAGTACCTATCACATGGTATTGGATCTTCGAGGCTCAGATTTGAGTTACAAAGTTGGCGATAGTGTAGGGATTTATCCTCTAAACGATCCTACTACTGTTCAGCGCATTTTGAAGCGCATAGGATCCGATGGTGAGGAACCTATCATCACTAAGAAAGGTGAGACCCTGCCATTCAGTGAGTATCTCTCATCTCGAGCTAATATCAGCCGCTGTAGCAAGAAGTTGCTTACCCTACTGGCAGAAAGACAGGATAATGCTGACAAGAAAGCCAGACTTCTCGGCCTTTTGGCTCCTGAACAGCAAGCCGAATTAAAAGAATACCTGGAATGTCGAGAACTTTGGGATTTTCTCGAGGAACATTCTGAGGCTTTGGTGACTCCTCAAGATATTGCAGATTTACAAGGTCCCATGCTCCCGCGTTTCTATTCGATTGCATCGGCGATGGTTGCGGTGGGGCAAGAGGTGCATTTAACCGTCGCCATGACGCAATACACCTCCAACAACCACTTGCGGAGGGGAATTTGTTCTCACTATCTCTGTGACTTAGCACCCCTGTTAAAGCCTGTTATCCCCACCTATCTGCAGCCGTCCAAGGAATTTACTCTTCCAGCCGACTCGAACGCCCCACTGATCATGGTAGGACCTGGCACTGGAGTGGCGCCCTATCGCGGTTTTATGCAGCAACGCATGGCTCAGGGAGCTTTGGGTAAAAATTGGCTTTTCTTTGGTGAATGGAATCGTGCCCATGACTTTTTATACGAGGACTACTGGCACCATCTGGTCATGTCAGGGCATCTGCGGCTTGATACTGCCTTTTCTCGCGATCAGGCGCAGAAAGAATACGTACAACATCGCCTTCTAGAGCATGCTAAAGAGGTGTACACATGGCTTGAAGAAGGGGCCTATTTTTACGTCTGCGGTGATGCTGAGAATATGGCCAAGGATGTCGATCAAGCTCTTCATCAAATCGTAGCTGAACAAGGCGCTAGAGATGCTGAAGGGGCTAAAGCCTACGTTAAAGCCCTGCGTGAGGCCGGTCGTTATCTGCGTGATGTTTATTAGTTCTCTACCGTTGTCACGATAGCAAAGCACTGCACCCCATCGCCGCACCCAAAGTCTGTCAGGCCTTCGCCTGTCGTTGCGGTGATACCCACCTGCTCAACTTGCAGATTAAGAACACGCGCGATGTTTTCACGCATCTGCGTCAGACGTTTCTTGAACGCTGGCTTCTTGGCTTCTATTGAAACCGCTATATGAGTAATTTGTTGTCTGCCGAGGGTCTCTGCGGCCTTACGGAGATAGACTTCACTATCGGTGATGCCATCCTTAAGGCACAGATCGTCCGCGATGCCGCCTAGGATAAGAACATGCGTCAAGGACGTAATCGCATTGCAGATAGCGTGAAAGACCACATCGCCATCGGAATTTGCGTTGAAGCCAGGCACATCTTCGAAAATCAAACCCGCGATCACGCAAGGCTTTGAGCTTTCAGGTGGTAGAAAACGATGACTATCCTGACCCATTCCAGTTCGGACTTTTGACATGACCTGTTCCTCGCGAATTCATTTTTGCTTGATGATTGTGTCATAAGCGCGGAATTTTTACCACAGAGGGGGATGAGAAGGACAGGGCGATCGCATCTTAATTTCCTTGACTAACGAGTCGAAACAGGAACTCAGCCGACATTTTCATCTTGTTCTGCTTGCTGAAAAACGGATCATTTGGTTTTGTAGGACTTGACTACAAAGGCAGAAGTTAGCAGGGAGAGGATTTAGGATTTTACCACAGAGAGCGCCGAGACGCAGAGATCGGAGAGAGAGGAAAGAAGAGATCGTTTTTTTGATCTTAATAGGTCATGTTCTTCCCTTCCTCTCTCTCCGATCTCTGCGTCTCGGTGCTCTCTGTGGTAAATCCTATTTCTTTCCTCTCACCTAAGGCCTACAAAACCGGATGAACCTGAAAAACAATCTTAAGACGCTCTGCTGCTGACATTGTTATCTCCTCTATAGTATGGATGGCGAGGAGATATAATACCTAGTCAAAAATTTAGATGCGATCGCCCTGATGAGAAGGAGGAGAGGGGAGAGAATGTAGTGCTTGCCGTACAAAACCTTTTTCTCACATCAGGCCTATGTGAGATTATGTGGGATCGTGTGAGAAAGAAGCTCATAAACGGGGAAGGGGAAGTCTCTTACGAATAAAATCCAATTTTATCTTTGCACGAATCTCAGAAAAGAGTTTACAGTCTATGGCAAATGTTAGAACCAGATTGCGATCTGAGAGGAATAACATGAGAAGCAAGATGAAACGGATTGTTCTATTAGCATTCTTTTTTGCAACGTGTTGTTTTGGACTGGGTTATGCTGCTACGACTCGTTTTTGTACCCAGCATGGCAACGACATCCGCAAAGCTCAGAGTTGTGCAGCCTGTAGTATTTATGATGCACACTGCGCTGGTGGACGTCTCTTTAGAACCACTTATGTCAGCTCAGTCTGGGAGTTAGCAGAAAAGCAGGTGCTCTATAAAAACACCTATACCGATCTATCCAATGTCTTTAGAGAATGCTTGGACAGATGCGATCCCCCAGGTGTCAATATCCTCCTCAGTGGATGGCAGGAGACCTCCCAAATTTTTTCTGAAATTTACACCGATTGTGCGGCTAAACATGGTCATCTCAGCGCTTACTATGAAAGAGGACGCATCTGCTTTGATAAGGGAAACTATGAAGGATGCGTCGCTAACCTTGAGTCCTTTATAGGTCATGGTGGATCACCTAAGGCTTTCACACCGGACATGCAATGTGCACAAGGAGAGGCTCTCATTCAGGTTTTGAAGTATGACGTGGCTATTGACGTTCTTTCCGATCTCATTCAAAAAAATCCCCAAAATAAGCAGGCCTATTTCCAAAGGGCAGTAGCCCATTTTGAATCAGGAGATTATGAAGCGGCTTTGAGCGACTATGACAGCTCAGGGATTCGAAAACAACTAGCTACAGTAAAGCTCAAAACCTCGACCGAATTTGCCGATACATTTCTTAGTAGTTTGACTTCAGGTGCCGTTGATTCAGTTAAGGAGATCATTCCTTGCCTGTGGAATACCCTAAGAGGTATTGGCACTGCATTGTGGACTTGTGCCCAAGATCCTGGCGCCTCACTGAATAATTTTATCAACTGTAGCCACGATGCTATGGTGCAAACCGTTCTGTTCATGCAGTCTGTAGACGAAGCCATGCTGGATGATTGTATCGTAGAACTACGCATGCTGGCTGACCACTACGAAACTCTTTCAGATAGCGAGCGTGCTGAGCTTTTTGGATATGCCCTGGGCAAATATGGCATTGATTTACTAGCGGCAGAGGTTAGCATCAAGGGGGGAACCTATCTAAGCAAGCTGCGCAATGCTAACCGTGAAGTTCTCCTTGACACCATGAGGGTCTCTGAAGCTAATGCCGAAAAAATCATCGCCGAATCAGCCAAGCATCTTGCATCTCGAGAGCAGACAATTAGCCGCTTCAAAATTGAGTGGGACAAACAAAATAAGCATGTCCCAAGCGCTCATAACTATGACGCTAAGCGGAGCATCTTAACACATCCAGATGCACAAGGGCTAGTAGACAAGTATGGGGGCAAAGGAGTGCCAACAAGAAACAAAAATAAATTTGGTGAGCCAGGTTATCGAGAGGCTGTAGACTTTGGAGAGATGATTGGCTATGCTGTGGACCGCGAGACAAAAGCAAAAACCGCAACAACTATCGGCGAGATACACTATTCAAAAAAGGGAGTACACATCGTGCCTATTCTTTTTGAGTTCAGAAAATAATGGCCTTATCTGTACGATACCTCAGTCTATCCGCTCAAACAGCGCTCTTAGGACATGTTTGGCCTGCATTACGTGCTGTCTATGTTGATTGTATTGAAAACTCCTTCGACGTGGGATATTACTATCACGGACCTATCGATGAGCTTGGTAAGGAACTTGCAGCCGACATCCTCACTGAAATCCTCGCGGATTGCGGTTTTGACCGGGGAAGGTGGAATATTTGTAGTTCTGTCACTGTTCGCGTAGACTTTCCCCAAGAGGCCTCCGCAGTTGGGGTGTTGTGTCTTCTTTAGGCATGAACCCATAGCCTATTCCAAGACTCTGGACCGTGAATACCTTAAAAGGTGTTTAGAACTAGATCCCAAAGGGAAATATTTGGAAGCAGACCTTGACATGCTCATCGGTTTTGCGTTGCAAGGCCATGTACCCCCAAACCTTCGCAGGGTAGCCTTTGAGGTAGCAAATGGTACGCTTACTGTATACTTTTATTTCGATGGCCTTATTCAGCGCAATGAACAATCGCTTGTAGATAAAACAATCGCCGAATTGACGATCGAGATGGCATCGTGGTCTCCTTCCAAGGGACTAGCCATTGTACCGACGTTAATCAGGCTAGACTATCCTGAGTGGTTGCCCAAAACTTACCGAGCGGTCTATTTTCGCTATGAGCCCAATCCTGAAACACTTTCAGGGGGTAGCCAGAATGACGCTGTCTCTAGCTAAGCTCAGGCTTTCCGTTCAGACCGCATTGATAGGGCGTATTTGGCCTGATCTTCGTGCCGTGTTTGTTCAAGTGTTCGAGCGTGTTGCGTTGGTATATTTTTATCATCACGGAATTCTTGAAGGATTAGATCGCAGTTTGTATGAAGAAGCGATGGCATCTCTCTTGAATGACATAAAACACGATGATGGTGAGCATATTGAAGTCATCTATGATGCTATTAGGGTCGATGTTCCGTATTCACCGCCTCATTTAGGAGCGTGTGTGTACATGCGGTACGAATCCTCTGTTCCTCGCGATGAAGAGGAAGCTAAATATTGGGCTTCTTTGGACGATCCTGATCAGTTTCCTAGGGAGATTGTTGCTTCTCACCAATACCTTCTAAAATCATTAAAAGAGCTTACCTCTGAAGACATACTCTTAGGTGTAAGGCTGATTACTCAGGATGCGCTTGTTGAGCGGGTACCGCCAGCTCTGCGCGCCGTTGCCATTATGCAGACTAATACCAAAATCCAACTCAGATTTTTCTTTCATGGCCCCATTAAGGCTGAAGAAAAAGCCCTCTTAAGTGGTTTGTTGGAGAAAGCTGCTGATGACGTCAAGGCTTGGGAACCCACTAAGGATATGCTGGTAGAGCTTCGATATCAACGTTTAAGGTATTCTAAGCGCATACCAAATAGGGATCAGCTCGTCTTTCTGCGTTATGAGCCCGCAACATTTTGGAGCAAATTGCGACATTCTATTGCGAGTCTCATTTCGTGAGCAATCTTTATCCGTCCTCTCTCTTCCTCTCGGATTTTCTGTTGCCGGGTATATACATGTGCCTAGGATCCTTTTTTCGATAGATCCCTTGCTTCGTTGAGACACTTCATAAGAGATTCACAACCCTTCCCTCCCTTATCGGGATGAAAAAGACGTGCGAGACGATAGAACTCTTTGGTCGTAATCCATTGCCCAGGTTCCGACGATCCTGGGAAACGTTCAGAAGGGTTATTGTGATTTATGATGCAGTCAATAAACCACAGTTTTTGTGCCGAAGTCAATCCTGCCGTTTCGAAAACTGGACACTGTGTCATGTCTGGTTTTTCATTGTTTGATGGGTTATTGTTGCTTGACTGTCTATTATTGTCAGAATAGCTGTTGTCGTCAGAATAATTGTCTTTGTTGTCGTCTTTGAAATATTCCCAGTAACCTTTTTCGTGTTCGTAGTGAAAGTCTTTGTCTTTTGAACTCTTTGCTCCAAGTTCCGTTAAAAAGTTGATCAAGCGCTGATCCTCTGGGTAATCATGGAAATGCCTCGCATAATCTAGGGGTGTTTGATTTGAATATGGATTGGGAATATTAATATCAGCTCCTTTCTCAATTAACAATTGGACTACAGGTAAAGTTCTAATAGCGCTGATCGGTCGGTTCACGGTTTGAATTGCCTGAATAAGAGCTGTTCCCTGCAAGGAGTTTTGGTTGATGCTTTGTATGGCACCATTTTCAAATAAGAAGTTTATCACCCCAATTAAGTGCTGTCTTGCTGCCATCATCAGGGGAGTCTCTCCAGATATACTCACATGATTCACATTGGCCCCTGCATTAACAAGAAGTTCAACTATTTGTTCAACAAGTTTTTCATTAAATTTGCCTTTATTCCAGAATTTGTTTTCGTTGATGCGTAAATCCTCAAGAGTCTTCATAAGGGCAGTACGACCGTCATTATCTGCTTCAGAACCGTTTTTTTCAAAAAGACCACCATGCGCGAGAAGTATATTAATTGCCTCAATATTGCCAGATTTAATTGCTATCATAAGAGGCGAATCATTTGGAATGTCCTTGGTCATATAAGATATATGAGACAATGTCGGACGTTCCTGAACATCAGCTCCAAGAATAATTAGCTCTTCAAGAAACTTTGGAGAAAATGCCTTAGCTGCTTCTTGAGCGTGATCTTTACCAAAGTACCCATATCCATCGAGATAGTAATAAAGAGGCGGATATGCTACGCTTGGGGTCTCGCTCCATTCACTGTAGCCTGCAAAAAAACGTTGGTTGAGATCCAAACCCTTAGCGACTAATTCACGCAAGGCTACGACATCTCCGCTTAGAGCAACAACCTTATACATGTCGACGAGACATTGATGAGATCCGTTGCACTGGTCAATTTTTTTCATTCTTTCCTGATGTCTCCATTCATGAGGGATAAATGAAGGGAAGGAAAATGCACAGAGATTATTGCTAAAAACGAGGAGAAGCGATAGAGCTATAAAACTTATTATTTTACTCAAAATAGTGACTCCGTTTGTTATATATTTTAAGTATAAATATTAGTTTAAATTATAACAATATAAATGAGGTCATAAAATATTATCGTTATCCCTACGGGTACAATTATTTCAACCTACTGAATAGTTCAGGGAGTGTCACGGTCTAGGAACGACGATTGCCCGACTTCGCAGGTTGTACATGTGAGATAAAAGCCAAACGTTGCTTTCTCTTTCCTACCTCTGTGTCTCGGGATCTCGTTGGTAAAATTCTTAGTCCTCTCCTCTCCTTTCCCCTCCAGCTCCTTCTCTTCTTTCTCAGCTCGCTCTTCCTTAGAATTTTTCTGTTTTTTTCACAGACCCTATGCTAGTATGCGTGCTTAGCCGAGTGGAGGAAATTAAGTGCTCACACAAGACAAAAATCGTATCGACAATCTATCTACACCACGCAAGACGACTCGTGAGGTTCTTAAAGTATGCGGTGGGGCACAGCTGAAGGGGTCTGTCTGCACGCCAGGTGCCAAGAACGCGGTCACCAAACTCCTCGTAGCATCCTTGCTATCTGACAAGCGTTGTGTGTTCGATAACGTTCCTGATATTCGTGATGTAGAGATCACTGTCGCGCTTTGCAAAGAGATCGGCGCAGAAGTGCAGTGGGACCGTGAAGCTGGTGTCATAGAGATCATTACTCGCGAAATCAAGACCTCCTATATCCCACAGAGCTTTTCAGGTTCTAATCGCATCCCGATCCTAATGATCGGAGCTCTCTTAGGACGCACTGGAGACGATATTATCGTTCCCACCGTCGGAGGATGCCGCATCGGGCGGCGTGCTGTAGATTTCCATATTCATGCATTGGAGCTATTAGGGGCCAAGATAGAATATCGCGATATGCGTCGGGAAGGTGCCTATTTTGCTAGCGCGCACCATGGTCTGAGAGGCGCTGTCATTGAACTGCCGTATCCTTCTGTAGGCGCTACTGAAAACACGATCTTAGCCAGCATCACAGCGCGTGGAACAACGGTCATCAAGAATGCTGCTATCGAGCCTGAGATTGTGGATTTGATCCTCTTCCTACAAAAGCTAGGTGCTGTCATTACTTTGGATGTTGATCGGACCATCCACATTCAGGGCACAAGGCGTTTTTATGAGGTCGAGCATACTGTAGTCCCTGACAGGCTAGTTGCAGCTTCTTTCGGTATGGCGGCTATAGCTTCTAAAGGACGCGTTTTTGTCGAAGGTGCTCAGCATCCCAACATGATCACCTTTTTGAATAGGGTCAGAGAAGTTGGCGGTGGCTACAATGTAAAGGGCAATGGCATCGAATTTTTCTACGATGGTCCTACGCAGGGTGGATCGCACATAGAGACAGACGTGCATCCAGGGTTTATGACCGATTGGCAGCAACCCTTTGTTGTCTTATTGACTCAAGCTTCTGGAGCCTCTGTCGTTCATGAGACAGTGTACGAAAATCGTTTTGGTTATTGCCAGACATTGGTGGAGATGGGGGCAGATATTTCGCTGTTTCGGCAGTGCCTGGGCGGTAAAGCCTGTCGTTTTGCGTCGCAAGGGCACTTACATAGCATCGTCGTCAAGGGTCCTACGCCCCTGGCCAGCCGCAATATTACGATACCAGACTTGCGCGCAGGCTTTGCCTATGTGATGGCTGCCATGCTAGCGACTGGTGAGAGCATGATCTCTGGGGTTCAATACCTCGATCGTGGTTACGAAAAGCTGGTTCCTAAACTGCAGGCTCTCGGCGCTGATATTGAGCGGGTTCAAGCCCCTTTGGGTCTAGGCGAAGAAGAATCGGAAGGGCCTTTTGGTCTATCTGGTTTCTGCAATTCCTCTCGTGGGAATAACGGCTAGACACATGTACCGTGCTCCATGGAGGGATATCCTCCGCCTCAATTTTACCGATTGGATTAAGCTTGCCGATTTTTTGGAACTCGACTCAAAGCAACGGCTTGAGATTATTCCCTCGAAGCATTTTCCGCTAAACCTGCCACGTCGGTTGGCGGAAAAGATCGCTAAGGGAACTCTCGACGATCCGATCCTGCTCCAATTTGTTCCCACGGCCGCTGAAGCGGTCACGCAGCCGGGCTTTGGCTGTGATCCAGTTGGAGATGTAGCCAGCCGCAAAGCTCCCAAGCTACTACATAAGTATCGAGGTCGAGCCTTACTGCTATGCACGAGCGCCTGTGCGATGCATTGCCGCTATTGCTTTAGGCAACACTTCGATTATGCGGTAAAGGATAAGCTCTTTCATGAAGAACTGGAGGTTATTCAATCCGATCCGACCATTCATGAGGTCATTTTGAGTGGGGGTGACCCTCTGTCACTGTCAGATACACATCTCACCTCTTTGATGCGTGAGATTGCCGCCATTCCGCATGTTCAACGCGTGCGCTTTCATACGCGTTTTCCGATTGGCATTCCAGAGCGCATCGACGATCATTTTTTGAAGGTGTTTGACCACTCCCGGCTGATGATCTGGATTGTCATCCACGCGAACCACCCTGCCGAACTGGACGATGATGTTGTCGAAGCGCTAAGACGTTTGCATAAACAAGGTATTGGACTGCTCAATCAATCGGTTTTGTTGCGCGGCGTAAACGATGATGTGGAAGTCCTTGCGGCTCTTTGTGAACGCTTGGTGAACAATGGTGTAGTTCCCTATTACTTGCATCAGTTGGATCAAGCTCGAGGGACCACCCACTTTAAGGTGAGTGAGGAGAAGGGTAAGCAGCTCATCAAGGCTCTAGCAGCTCGTTTGCCTGGTTTTGCTGTTCCCAAGTATGTGCGTGAAGTCGCCGGTGAAGCCAACAAAATCCTTCTTTAACTCAAAAACGACTTTAAACCTTCTATTTTGTAACCGTTCACGGGCTCGGATTCCTACCCCGTAAACGGTTACGACATATCCTAAATAGAGCTTTATTAATGCACTATTCTTAGGTCGACCGGGTTACTCTCAAAGTTATTTGAATTGACAGCGGTAATTTCGTATCCTGTAGCTGAGCAATGCCAAAGACATGTGACAAAAACCAATGGGGATGTTGCTGAAATTTCCTCAACCACTACTCCGTTTTTATAAATTCGATACAGGACTACATTGGCTGAAAGACTCGCATCCCATTTTGCCCCAAGCAAACACTCGGTCACATTTAAATAGATGTTCTTTTTTAGAACTCCTATAAAATTTGAAGGCGGAAGTGGATCTGCTGGTGTAGTATAAGTATAACTGTCTGCAACTGTTATAGTCGATGTTCCATAGGTTGTTATTATTGTGATATCGACTGTTCCGGTCCCAGGTGGAGCAATAGCTGTAATAGAACTGTCTGAGTTAATAACAAAACTTGTTGCAGGTGTAGAGCCGAATAACACAGATGTGGTCCCAGTAAAATTAATACCAGTGATCGCGACCGAATTTCCTCCTGTTACTGAGCCGGAAGTTGGGTTCGCATTTGTTACTTGAGGTATGGAATCAAAAACTATAGAAAAAGGCCCAGCACCAACAGGAATTGTTGTGATGACAGTATTTGAAGCAATATCAATGACTGTCACATTATTGGTGCCATAGTTTGCTACAAAAGCTTGTGCGCTATCAGGAGTGATCTCAATCCAGGAAGGTTGGCTCCCTACAGGGACCGTCGCAATCACCGTATTGCTTGCTGTATCAATGACGCTGACACTTGTTTCTCCATTGTTTGCCACATAGGCTTTTGTACCATCTGGAGTTACTTCAACAAAGTTTGGAGAAGCCCCGACAGGAATGGTTGCGATAACAGTGTTAGATGACGTATCAATCACACTGACAGTGTTATCCCCTTGATTGACAACATAAACTGTTGTACCGTCCGGGGTGACCGCGGCCCAAGCTGGAGTCGACCCTGTTGAGACTGTAGAAATGATTGTATTAGACGCTGTATCAATAACACTCACTTGGGGAACAGCAAAATCTGTGACATAAGCCTTTGAACCATCAGGGGTAATTACGATAAAATTAGGTCCAGAATTCCCAACGAAAACAGTAATGGTCGCAATGACTGTATCTGTTGCTGTATCAATGGCACTTACAGTCCCGCTGCCGAAGTTTGCGATATAGACTTGCGTACTATCTGGAGTAATAGCAAGAAGATTCGGGCTTGCGTCTACTGGAATTGTTGCAATGACGGAGTTAGATGCAGTGTCTATGACACTGACATCATTAGTGCTGAAGTTACAGGTGTAGACTTTTGTCCCATCGGGTGTTACTGCGACTTGGGTGGGAGTGCTGTCAACTGTTAATGTTGTGGTGACACTATTGGTAAATGTATCGACAACTACAACTAAATTTGTACTGGTCGGAACATAAGCGGTCGTTCCATCTGGAGTGATTGCTACGATTCCTGGGCCTCCATAAGCGCCTCCAGCTCCACCCACTGTTATTGTTGAAACAACTGTTTCGTTGGTTGAATCAATAACGCTAACTGTTACATCATTGATATTCGATACATAACCCATAAACCCAAATGCAACATTCGCCATCGCGGTAAACATGAAAGCGAACAATAACGTTAATCTGGACATTTTACTTGATATCCTTGTTTTAAGGTTGGTGGAAAAGTTCTTGTTACAGAAATGAAAGTGGATGGAAGGGCTAACCCAATCCAAATCCTATCAAGAGCATCATCCTCATTAACATCGAGGAAGACAAATACCACCCTTTCGTTAAGCTCATAGGTTTTAGGGGGAGTTCCATGAAGATGTCATCTAATGCGACAGAGCATAAAATTTTTTATTGTCAAGTTAGAGCGTACTCTATTCCGCTGCCAAGAGCAACTCAAAAATCACGTCAGAATAGGGTGAGGGAAGTTGGTGGTGGCTACCATGTGAAGGGCTGAAAAGTCGTGAATAGGAATTCATGAAAACTGTATGATACCACTAAGTATTTGCTGAGTATGAGTAAAGGATAATCCATGATTGGTTTTGATTTTAATAGTTTCGATATTGGCGATAGGATGATTGCTGAAAATAAATATGCGTTTGCGTTTCTTAATAAGATGCCAATTGTTCCAGGACATACCCTCGTCTGCCCAAAACGTTCAATTCCTTTTAGTCATGAACTTTTAGATGAAGAGTGGAGAGACATTTTCTCATTGAAAATAACGGTGTGCAAAGGTCTACAACAATCGCTGAAAGTTGAAGGGTTTAATTTTGCCTGGAATGAAGGTAGTGCTGCAGGGCAAACGGTCGCACATTTTCATTTACACATCGTTCCAAGAAAAACAGGTGATGCCGGCATAGTCGAATATGAACCACGTGTTTTTCTCTATCGGCCAGGAAGTAG
This sequence comes from uncultured Chlamydiae bacterium, assembly GCA_963713615.1. Classification (GTDB taxonomy): domain Bacteria; phylum Chlamydiota; class Chlamydiia; order Chlamydiales; family JAJFMA01; genus CAMFKD01. The sequence continues at coordinate 2,777,415 of CAVQMM010000001.1, read as the reverse complement.
GGCTGATTCGCCACATGGAGAATTGGTTTCTTTTGCTAAAGAATTGAGAGAGTCTTGTCTATGATCATGGATGAGTATCTCGACTTGGTCAATAATCGGGATGAAATCATCGGCAAAAAACTGCGTTCGATGGTGTATGCCGAAAGACTTACTAATTTTCGTGTCGTTAATGCCTTCCTAGTAAATTCGCAGGCGCAACTCTGGATTCCCAGACGGTCATTCAATAAACGGCTATTTCCAGGATGCTTGGACATGAGCATGGGCGGCCATGTTGAGAGCGGTGAAACCTATGAACAAGCATTCAAAAGAGAACTAGCGGAAGAGTTGAATCTTAAGGCTGATGAGATTCTCTGGAAATTGCTTGGGTATTTGACACCGCAAGATGGTGTGTCAGCCTTTATGAAGGTTTATGAGATATCCGCCAATACAACTCCTCAATTTAATCGTGATGATTTTACTGAAGGTTTGTGGCTTGCACCTATAGAGTTGATTACGAAAATAGAGGCAGGTGAATCTTCAAAAACCGATCTGCCAACTCTAGTTCGCAAATTCTATGCTCCATAATAGATCGTTGCGTTTAACCGAAGCTACTGTCTATGCGTCACCGCGTCTCAGCGCCTCTGCGTTAAACTTTTTAATCCATTAACTTCTAAAGTGATGCGTTCCGCCCCCAATTCTTCCCAAGAACCATATTTATTCTGGCAGCTGAAGTGGCGCCTCAGGAGTGATACTCAACAGAAAATCTTCAATAGGAACGATAGGGAATCCGCGATAACTTTCTGCTCTTTTTCCTCTTGTGACAAAGAAGCATTGAGCTTCCGGGTATTCTTCTTTAAAGGCCGAAAGACCTCTTACATCATCAGGGCCCAAATTAGGCGAACGTTTGACTTCGATAGCCCAAAAACCACGGGGGCCGTAAATAACAAAGTCGACTTCCAATTTAGTCTGGGTGCGCCAAAAAGAGAGTGAATGGGGCTCAGGCTGCCCCAATACCCAAGCGCGTAAATGTTGTGCGACTAAACCCTCTAAAGCAACTCCCTCTATTTCGCGATCGCTATCCAGAATTCCTCTGGGGCGCAACGCTCGGAATACTCCCACATCGAAGAAGTAGAATTTGGGATGCGCAACGAGACGTCGCTTGGCTCTGCGTGTAAACACTGGGATGGAAAAGGCTAAGAAGAGGTCCTCAAGGATTTGAAAGTAGTTATCGACTGTTGCCCGCTTCACACTAGCTTCTCGACTGATATCTGTAGTCGTCCATACCGATGCATAGGAAAAGCTCGCGACCTCCAAGAACCGTGCAAAATCGCCTATCTGGCGAACGAGTCCCTCTGCCCGAATTTCCTCTTTCAAATAGAGACTGAGATAATGATTCAGGCGTTCCTCAGGATTTGTCGATTGCCAAATCAAAGGGATCAGTCCAATCTTTAGCGCTTTATCAAGAGAAAACTCATTTCCCAGCTCAGAAGCCAGAAAAGGACCCATTTGACGCATTAGCGCTCTACCACCCAGAAGATCACTGACCGACCGACGCAGTTTTCGGGTGCTGCTGCCAGTCATAATATACTGGATGTCACGTTGGTCTTCAATCAAGGCGTGAATTTCCGGTAATAGATGCGGGACGCGCTGGATTTTATCCAAAATCAGAGTCGATCCCTCGGGCATATTGTGCACAATATCCCGAATGCGCTCAGGAAAGGCACTTAATCGTCGCTCTTCATCGCCTAATAGAAGATCGATGCGCGTTGCTTCAGGGTAATTATGAATCAGCCAAGTAGACTTCCCCGTCCCACGTGGGCCAAGCAGGAAATAGCTGCTTCTTGGAGCTGAAATTTTTCGGGTAACATAATGCATATTTGCCAACCTCGATTGCATTTTACAATGTAAAATGCAATTTGCGATAGCATTTTTCACAATTTCTGGAGAAATGTTCCCAAATTCCTTTGAACGACGAAAGGCATCCTTTACATGCGTTCGACTGTTTGAATGCCGAGAATGCTAAGGCCTTGCTTGATGGTGTGGGCGACTAGTTCGCAGAGAAGAAGGCGCGAATGCACTTCCGGGCTACCTTCGACACGGCAGTCTCGGAAAAATGCATTAAACTTTTCAGCAAGCACAAACAGGTACTCCGTCAAACGGTTAGGCAGAAGCTCTTTACCCATCCAATCGAGGATTTCTTGGAAGCGCATGAGGTGCAGGCCGAGGCTGATTTCAGAAGGATGTTTTAATTCGATTTGAGCTTTGCCGTAGAGATCATCAATATCGATGCCAACTTTGCGTTTGATGCCATTGACACGTACATAAGCATACATCAAGAATGCCGCGGTGTTGCCTTCAAAACGGAGCATGCGGTCGTAGCTAAAGGTGTAGTCACCTTGACGATGTGTTGATAGATCCGCATATTTAACAGCACCAATCCCCAGCGCCTTGGCGAGAGCATGGCGTTCCGAAGGATCCATCTCAGGGTTGCGCTCTTTGAGAATTTCCTCGGCTTTATCGACCGCAGCGGTGAGAAGATCAATGAGTCTTTCGGTGTCACCCGAACGCGTTTTGAACTTTTTGCCATCAGATCCTAAGACTAGGCCAAAGGTTACATGATCGATATGTTGCTTGGCTGGATTATAATATCCCGCCTTTTCTGCAGCCTTGAAAATCATAGCGAAGTGTTGTGCCTGACCCGCATCGGTGACATAAATGATTCTGTCAGCCTTCTCGACCTCGCAGCGCTGGCGTATAGCTGCCATATCAGTGGTGTCATAATTGTAACCACCATCGCTCTTCTGGACCATGAGGGGCAGACGTTCCCCTTCGCGATTTTGAAAGCCTTCTAAAAAGATGCATTTGGCTCCGTCAGAGACTTCGATAAGTCCCTTAGCTTCTAAGTCTGTCACAACACTTGCTAACATGGGATTATAGAAAGATTCTCCCCTTTCCTGCAGAGCAACATCTAGAAGGTCATAAATTTCCTGATAGGCCTGACGGGAGATGCCACAGATAATCTGCCAAGCGTGAAGGCTGCCTGAGTCACCCCCTTGCAATTTGACAACTTCCTGGCGTGCACGTTGTTTAAAGGCTTCATCGCTGTCAAAACGGTGCTTGGATGCCTTGTACCATTCCACAAGATGTGTGAGGTCTGTGCGCTGTTGCCCTGTCAAGACTGCAGGGACTTCCTCTTTCATGTAAGCAATGAGCATCCCGAAGGCTGTTCCCCAGTCTCCAATATGATTGAGACGAAGAACATCATGACCCAGGAATTCGAATAGCCTTGCAAGGCAGTCTCCAATGATTGTGGAGCGCAGATGCCCCACATGAAGTTCTTTAGCTGTATTGGGAGATGAAAATTCAACGATAATTTTCTGAGGATGGCTGGGCTTTTCAATCCCTAGGCGTGGATCATTGCTTAGTATATTAACCCCCTGGTTTAGGTAGGCTGTGTCAATAGTGACGTTAATGAAGCCAGGTCCTGCCACATCAACTTTAGACAGAACGGGTAAGTTAGTGGCATTAAGATTTGCAACGATCCTTTCGGCTACTTGCCGCGGGTTCTGACGTAGCGATTTAGCAAGCTTCATGGCTGTATTGCATTGATAATGCCCAAAATCTTCCTGCGTACTTGGCGTTACTTCAACACAAATTTGCTCAAGTTCGGGATACGCCGCCTGAATGGCTTGCGAAAATTTGTCAAATAATAGGCTAATAAGGCTTTTCATGAGTTCCTAAAGAGATCTTTGTCAATTTATGACCGATTATGATAGACACAGCTTAACATCAGAGAAAAAAAATAGCCACGACGCCGTGAGCACGTGGCTAATGAGTATTGTAGAGCTATTTAAAGCTAGGAATTAACTAATGAGGCATTGACTCTTCTTGGCGTTACAGTGTGTTTGGTGCCGAATCCGTACAACGCCGTTTAGCATTACCGTCGCAAGGAACCCAAAGCGCAGCGCGCCGAGATACCATTGTGAGTCAAGAAAAAGATGTGTGCAACACTATGCATGGAATGACTGCGCCACATAGGAAATTCGGTGCGGTCGCGAGCGACTCCGCCGGACTTACACCCGCGATCTGGGCTTGGCTCTTACTGGAGCGCCGCCGCTAGGAGCTCTGCGTTTTGGCTTTATTTGAAAACCAGGTGTGCGCCTTGGTTCCTCACCAGAACTTACTGTACGGCTTGGCCTTGCCTTAGTAAAGTTGCCACTAGCTCGTTTTGGCTCATCTTGCGAATCTGTGGAACGGCTAGGCCTTCCTTGGTAGCCTCCAGAAGGACGTCTTGGCTCATCGTAGGCCGCAGCCCGGCTTGGTTTAGCCTGAAAACCTGTGGAGCGGCGAGGTTCCTCATAGGAATCCGCTGATCGGATGGGTCTTGCTTGGTAGCCACCACTGGGCCGTCTAGGCTCATCTTGAGGGCTCGATCTAGGTCTTCCCTGAAAGCCATTTGATCGTCCGGATTGTGGTGGTCTTCCGCTGTCGTTACCCTGGAACCGAGGACGAAAACGCGAGCCTCCGCCTCCGCCAGGAGGGGCTCTATCAGGACGTCGAGTCGTGGGTTCAAACCCTTCAATGACCTGGGCGATCAGCTTTTGCCCCGTGAATTGTTCAATATCGCGCAGTAAACCAAAGTCTTTTCCTGAAGCAAATGACCATGCGATTCCTTTTGTGCCAGCGCGTCCAGTCCGGCCAATACGGTGAACATAATCTTCGGCGTTGCCTGGTAAGTCAAAATTAATGACATGGCTGATCGTTTGGACGTCGATCCCTCGAGCAGCTACGTCAGTAGCTACCAAAACAGAAAACTTACCTTCACGCATGCGGCTCATCGTGCGGGTTCTTTGGCGTTGATTCATGTCGCCATGCAGGGCAGCAGCTTGATGGCCTTTTTCGAGTAGAATATTAACCAGCTCATCAGCATGTCGTTTTGTAGCAGTGAATACGATGGCTTGGTCGATTTCAGTGTCCTTAAGCAAGTGATCAAGCAGTCGGATCTTGTGGTTGAGATTATCAACATGCAGCAGACGTTGTTCGATATCTTCGTGCTTGGTCCGTTCGGCATGCACACAAATCTCAATAGGATGATTCATCAGACGCTGTGATAAACTCATCACACTACCCTTAAGAGTAGCAGAGAATAGCAGGGTCTGTCGTGTTGAAGGAGTCGCTTCAGCAATTTGTTCTACAGGACCAATAAAACCCATGTCTAGCATGCGATCCGCCTCATCCAAAATGAGCAGCTCAAGTCGCGAAAAGTCAATCCTACCGCGCTCCATGTGGTCAATTAATCGACCAGGCGTCGCTACGAGGATCTCGTAATGCTGGGAAAGTTCTCGATTTTGTACTGGATAGGGTGCACCGCCGTAGATGCATACTGTCCTCATGCGTGGAAGGTGCTTACTATAGGCTATGGCCTTTTCACTGACCTGCTGGGCTAATTCGCGTGTGGGGACTAGTACCAGGACTCGTGGCCCCCGTCCTTTAAGCTCCGATGGTGTTGTCAACTTGTGCAAGGCTGGCAGGATAAAGGCTGCTGTCTTTCCGGTCCCAGTTTGAGCCGATGCGCGCAGGTCTACCCCACTCAGAATCTGGGGAATTGCCTGTTCCTGAATAAGGGTCGGTTTCTCATATCCGGTTTCTTCGAGAGCTTTTAGAATGCCAGGATGTAAATTTAAATGTTTGAAAGACATCTTACCGTGCTTTTTTGCGATTTAAAAACACATTTATAACATATCTCTGCAATAAAAGATACCTTAATCACATGGGTATGGACCAAATTGACTGATATAGGTGTGTAAAAACTTCAAAATTAATCATCATTTGTCTAAAATAACCTCTCCACGTTACAAGGATTATGTTTATGAAAGGTACACTTCCATTCGTCTATTTTCAGGGCAATGTTGTTCCTGCAGACCAAGCTAAAATTAGTATCGCTTCACACAGTCTCCAGTATGGAATGACCTGTTTTGGCGGTATCAGAGGCTATTTTCGCGATGGCGTCATGCGCGTGTTTCGCCTAGCGGATCACTATGAACGCCTGATGAATGCCTCGCGGATTTTAGGCATGGGCTTCTACCTTCCCTATGAAGAGTTTCATGGAATTATTGCAAAAATGATTGCGATGAATAAATGTCAGGGTGATGTTTATTTTCGTCCTTTTATTTTTTCGTCTACAGAACGATTGGCTCCACGGATGCCCGGACTTTCCTTCGAATTGGCGATCTATATGGTTGAAATGGGTAGCTATTTTGACCCCGCTAAAGGTCTTAATCTCGGCATTTCCAGCTGGCATAAATTTTCCGATAATGCCATGTCCACGAAAGCAAAAGCGGGCGGTTGTTATGTCAACTCTTCCATGGCTACCACGGATGCCTTAAGAGCCGGATATGACGATGCCCTAATGCAAGACCATAATGGCCATATTGTGGAAGGTAGTGTCTCCAATATCGTCATGGTCTACCGTGATAGAATTGTTACACCACCCCTAGGAGAGGCGTTGCTCGAAGGGATAACCCTGCGCTCAGTCTTACAATTGCTTAAGGATGACGGTTACGAGATCGCCCATGAACCCATCGATCGCTCAACCCTCTATACCTGCCAGGAACTCATGATGGTCGGTACCGCAGTGCAAGTTTCTTTTGTGGCCTCTGTTGATGGACGACGCATCGGCAAGATTCAAGATGTATGCGGCGATAAGCTGCTAGGTCCAGGTCCTGTCTGTTGTCTGCTGCGTGAGAAGTTTGCCCAGATTGTCGCTGGTACGCACGCTCGATCCAAAGAGTGGATCACCGAATTCAGAGCGGAGAGTTAGGAGAGGAAGAGGGGTAGGAGAGGAGTAAGGATTAGGATTTTACCACAGAGTACCCCACTCGCTGCGCCCGTTGGGGATCGGAGTGGTGTAGGATGGCGAGCTATATCTACAAATAACTTACATCGAAGGGACTGATTTGGCAAAATGACGTCCCCTGGCAGACCTTTGAGAGCTGCCAGGGGAATACCCAAACGTCTTAAATTAAGGTTTCGTCATGCCTAAGTCTACACAAAAAAAGCCCCCAAAGCAAAAGAAAACGATACTGAAGGATTAAGAATCATCAATCCAAATGCTTGCGGTATTGATGTAGGAGCAGAAGGTGTGTTTGTCTGTGTTCCTGCCGGTCGAGACCCAGAGCAGGTTCGCGAATTTGTCGCCTTCACCGCTGACTTACATCAGATGGCGCATTGGTTAAAAAAATGCGGTGTAGACACTGTTGCCATGGAGTCTACAGGCGTCTATTGGATTCCCGTCTTCGAGGTGCTCGAACAAGAAGGCTTTAGTGTTCATCTTGTCAATGCGCATCACATGAAAAATGTAACAGGCCGAAAAACAGATGTCTGTGACTCCAAGTGGATTCAACGTTTGCATGCCTTCGGACTTTTGAATGGATCTTTCAGGCCAGCGGATCACGTTGTCAGGCTGAGGGCATATATGCGTCACCGAAAGGCTCTTTTTGAACGAGCGGCGGACCAACTCAACTATGCCCACAAGGCGCTGCAACAACTCAATATTAAACTCGCTCAGGTTGTGAGCGATATTTCTGGTCTTACAGGGTCTCTTATAATCGAAGCAATTCTTGGTGGAGAACGCAACCCTGCACAGTTGGCACGTCTAAGGGATGAAAGGTGCAAATCAAGTGAAGAAAAGATTGCTAAAGCTCTGGAAGGAAACTGGCGCGAGGAACATTTATTTGCTTTAGGACAGGCCTGGGAAGCTTATAAGTTCTTTCATGAGCAAGCAATCAGATGTGAGGAAAAGATTAAGCAAGTAATTAATAGTTTTGAAAAGGTGGATAGAATAAAGCCTGATGAAAAAAAGCCAAAATTAAAAAAGAGCATAAAAAGATCATACAATCGAAGCCCTTTTTCCTTTGATATGCAAAAACAGCTGCATTCTTGGGCGGGAGTTGATCTTTGTCAAGTCCCAGGTCTCAATGAAAACACTGTTGCCAAGGTATTGTCAGAGATAGGTACTGACATGAGTAAATGGCAAACCAAAAAACACTTTAGCTCGTGGATGGCGATTTGTCCTGGTAATAAGGTATCTGGCGGAAAGGTACTCAGTGGAAGGACAAAGGCAAGTAAAAATCGGGTTAAGGAAGCATTACGTATGGCAGCTTATTCGCTTACCTTTTCGGATAGTTATCTAGGAGCCTATTACCGTCGTATGAGGGCTAAACTTGGAGCACCAAAAGCCATTACAGCAACGGCTCACAAACTAGCCAGAATCATTTATCATATGCTGAAATATCAAAAAGAGTATCACGAACTTGGAGCAGAGCAGTTCGAAAAAGAGCAGCGGCAAAAAAACCTCAACCGTATACAAAAACAAGCAAGGGAGATGGGTTATAAGCTTGTCGCCAATGGATAATGTTGAACTTTTAGATATCTAGCATAGTGATGAATACAAGAAGCGAGCAATCAACCGAATCAATCCTAGAGGCCGTTAAAACGTTGGTGCATTATTGCCCGTCACAGAGTTTGGTCCAGCAAGTCGTCGACATTATCATTGGTGAAGCTTTAGCTATCCCGTTTAGGAGAGTGGTCCCATTCCTTTAAGTTGGAAGGGCAAAATATGACACTTGCATATTTGATTACGGTTAGAAGATGCTCATATAAATTTAGGGATCCCGATCATGAATTAAAAAAAACTTCTGACTGCTCTATAGACGCAAACAGCAGAAAAAACTTTGCCAACTTTGCGTGATGTTCCCTCATGTCTCCTTTCTGACGCTGGCCCCTCAAAAATGTTATTTAGGAGGACACAGAGACGCCGAGATAGGAGAGAGAGGATTTAGGAGAGAATGTGTCGTCTGTGGGGCCTTAGACAAAATCTGCCTAAGGGCTTCTTGAGAGGTTGTCGTTTTGGTAAAGTCCTTAGACAGATTTTGTCCAGAGCCAACAGTAACTGAACATTCTTTCCTAATCCTCTCTCTCCTATCTCGGCGTCTCTGTGTCCTCTGTGGTAAAATCCCAATCCTAATCCTAATCCTCTTTCTCTCAATCGCCCCCTCCCCTCCCTCTCTCATCTGCCTGAAAAAAGACTTGATTCCAAAGTTGATTTTAAGGTAAAATCGCGTATCTGTTTAAATTATAATCTGTTGAACGATGGTCGGTAAGGTTGAAAAAGCAATGTTAACCGCTTCTTGGCCTACCAGTGAGGTAACAATGTCAAAGTTTGTCTTTTCTGAGGATGAAAGAAAGGCCATCTTAGAGTTTCTGGACGACAATCGTCCGGCGGAACTGGCCAGTACTTACCTTTTCTTTGTCCAACACCGCTTTGGCATGGAGCCTGTGCTCTATTCTAAGGGGAAAACCATCTATCAAAGCGTTGAAGATGCAGCTCGTCTATTAGAAAAAGAAGGCAAGCTATGGCACGAGACCGAAATCAAGATTGGTACCGATACCCGTAGCGTCAACGAGCAGACCAAAAAGATCTACATTTGTCCTTGGACTGGGAAAGTCTTTGGCGATAATACCCATCCCAATCCACAAGATGCCATCTACGACTGGGTATCGACCTGCCCTGAGAATACCGAGCGGGTCGGAGGTCTTCGCGTGAAGCGCTTTTTTGTGTCGGAAGATCCCGAGGTCATTAGAAACTACATGATGAAAAAGCCTCCTAAGACACCTGTCAGTAAGGTTGTTTATTCATCGGTTATGAGTGGCAAGCTTTTCAACAGCAAAGAGAGCGTTGTTCAGGATTTTAAAAAGAATTACCTCAAAAAGATGACACTTGACGAGGTGCAGAACCAAAACCGTTATGGCATTGAAGAGCACTTCTTGGCTTTCCTCAAGCAGCAGTTGAACGAAGATAAGATCACTGCTTTTGTGGAAGCTATGGCTGAATATGAAGAATTCTTGCCCTACGTCGAGCAGTGGGTAGAGGCCGATTAACGCCGGCCTCCCTTCACCATGAGATATACAGCATACAGCCTGGATCAAACGCTAGCCCTTGGCAAGCGTTTGGGCATTGCCCTCCCGACCAACAGCATTGTAAGCCTTGCCGGGCACTTGGGCGCGGGAAAAACACAGCTTGTAAAAGGTATTGTCGCAGGGGCCACAGGCCTTGCACACCATGAGGTAAGCAGCCCAACATTTGTTTATCTAAATATTTACCAGGGCCCCAAAGTCATTTATCATTTCGATCTCTATCGTCTGCGCGATATCGACGAATTTCTAAGTATGGGTTTTGACGAATATTTTACCGCTGGAGGCATCTGCTGTATGGAATGGCCTGAACGTATAGGTGCCCTGATCCCAGAAGAGGCAATTCGTATCTCGCTGGAGGCCTGTGGTGAAACCCAGCGCCTAATCACTATCGATAGCCGAGGGCTTGTCTTGCCGGGAGTAACAGATGTCTAAGTCAAAACTTGTATTTGCCCATTGCCGCTTCATCAAAAGCGCCGTGCGACCCGAACAATATCCTATCCTAAAAGATCCTCGAGGGAAGCTGCTGCCAGAAATTGCTGTGGCGGGACGTTCTAATGTTGGTAAATCGAGCTTAATCAATCATTTGTTCGGTACTAAGGGACTAGCAAAAACCTCCTCCACACCTGGCAAAACTCAGCTTTTGAATTTCTTTTCCGTTGATGAACAACTTGTTTTTGCCGACCTTCCAGGCTATGGCTATGCTAAGGTACCCCCAAAAACACGTGCAGAATGGGGGCCAATGGTTCAGGGGTATCTTGAATCGCGACCCTCACTAGAGCTTATTTTATTTCTTATCGATATTCGGCGAGAGCCTAATGACGAGGATAAGCAGTTTGTAGACTGGGTGTATGCCGCACAGAAAAGGCTTGTTCTGGTACTCACTAAAGTCGACAAAGTAACCAATAACGAATGTCAAGCGAGTATTCGCAAAATCATCACGCAGTTTCCACCGGATGCCATCCATGGTACCGTGGCCTATTCGGTCACAAAAAATGTAGGACGCCGCGAGCTCATCGGAGCCATTCAGCACGCGCGTTCATTAAACCTAGAACTCTCACAGGAGCAGTGATCACAATGGGACGAATTGATCAAGACGAGTTTGTGTGCATCGACTGTGAGATGACTGGTCTAGAGTTTGAGAAAGATCAGATTATAGAGATTTCCTTCGTTCGTTTTAGGGGCAAAGAAATCCTAGAGACTTTTGAAACATTAATCGACCCAGAGTGTGAGATCCCGGAATCGAGTATAGCTTTTCATAAGATCACTCAGGATATGGTTCAAGGGAAACCCAAAATTGCAGCTGTGCTTCCAGAGCTTCTTAAGCGCATCGGAAAACATATCATCATCGGTCATGGCGTGCCTTTTGACATTGCTTTAGTAGTTCGAGACGCTAAGCGGGCAGGCATTCCCTGTACGTTAGAGAATAATATAGCCATTGATACATTGAGGATGGCTCGTCTCTATGGAGAAAGCCCGATTAATTCCCTAGATCAGCTTAGGCAGCACTTTCATATTCCCGAGCAGGGGACACATCGGGCTATGAGTGATGCTTTAGTCAACATCGAAGTTTTTCAATACCTGGCCCGTAACTATCATAGCACCAAGCACCTCTTGGAAGTGCTCTCGAAGCCAATTCTTATGAAGACCATGCCTCTTGGCAAGCATAAGGGACGCTTCATGAAGGAAATTCCGTTGGAGTATCTCCTGTGGATGGCCAATAAGAATTTTGATCAAGATTTGCTCTTCTCAATACGTTCAGAGATCAAACGTCGCAGAAAAGGCAATACCTTCACGCAAGCAGCGAACCCTTTTGCTGATCTATGAAGAGTTGTTTGGAATGGTGTAGGAGCGTCTATTTAACGATTGTTACCCCTTCCAGCTTCAAAGTTTGACAAAGAGGGCAGCCCTCAACATTAAGCCATACGAGGCGAGTAAATTGTTGCAATAGATTCATTTGAGACTGCCAGGCTGTATTTTTGAGGTTAAGATGCGTTAGATGTTTGCTAATCCCGACTTCCCAACAATTCCATGAAACACTTCGACTGTCAGACAGGTCTATTACGCGTAGCCTTGGGAACATGTCTAGAAGGTTGTTTAAGTGAGAGAGGCGGTCGCATCGATTCAAGATAAGAACCTCTAAATCCTGAAAAGGCCCTAAAAGATTGATATCGGAGAGGGCACTACCTGATAAATTGAGAATCGTACTTTGAGGGTTGATTCGTCTAAGCAGCCACGCCAATCCTTCTACAGATATGCTTGTTGAGCATCAGTTTTAGGATAAAATTCCTTTTTGAACTGAATTTTACGACGAATGAAATCAAAAATAGTCAGCAGGTCAAATGTAAGAACGTTTTGTCCTTGAAATAATATCCCTTCAGGCTGATCTAAAATTTGTGATTTTAGCTGTAGCCATTCTGTGGGAGTCTTAACATAGGCCGCTAGCCTATCGGTGAGATAAGAGTTTATCTTAGAAACTCCAAGGTAATAGATCTTTCCGCAGCTGTCGATCACCTCTTCTACGCTAGTGTCTACGTCAGGTAGTAAAAACGCCGCAGGATTTACACCTTCTACAATATTTTCCAGAGTGCGATCCTGGGCCAATTTTTTGCGATGAGGTGTGCTGGAGAGAATCTCTTTCAAATAACTCGTAAATTTTGCTCGGGCAGGTGAGATATTATCTAACCTCAAGTGATTTTTTTTATGGCGATAGTCGCTCGATCAACCAGCCTTCACCTTCAGGCAAATATTGAAAGCGATCATGTAAGCGGTACTGACGTCCCTGCCAAAACTCAAAACGCGTAGGCGTCAGACGCCATCCTCCCCAGTGAGGAGGTCGGGGTATGTCTTGTCCTTCAAAGCGCTTTTCTGTCTTATCATAGGCGTCATCGAGAGCCTGTCGTGACTCCACTACGCTGCCTTGTTTTGATGTCCAGCATCCAATCTGACTGCCACGCGCTCGTAAAGCAAAATAGGTATCGGACTCTTCTTCCGATACTTTTGTGGCTACGCCTTCGACGATGACCTGCCGGTCTAGTTCCTTCCATAAAAATACGACGGAGGCGTGCGGATTTGCCTCCAATTCACGGCTTTTGCGACTGGTGTAATGGGTGAAAAAAACCAAGCCCGTATCCAATCGCTTCAGCAACACCGTACGCGTTGAAGGCATACCGGTTTTCGTGGCGGTCGCTAACACCATCGCCGTGGGCTCGGCACTATATGCATCCAGGGCCTCCTGCAGCCAAATAGACAGCTGGTCGAACGGATTTGAGGATAGTTCGTCTCTGCGTAAGGTCGAAGCTGATTTATTCATTGCGCTTTTCCTTGACTTTGCAAACAGTCAATCCTATGATTCGATATTCTTCGAGGCATCGTCTCCAAGGCCTTTTTGATGAGGTTTTTATGGTGAACAAGCTCTCCCTGCAAGATCTTCCTCTCACGGGGAAGAAGGTTCTCATGCGAGTCGACTTTAACGTTCCACTGGATAATAACGCAAATATCACCGATGACACTCGCATTGAGGCTTCCTTGCCATCAATACGTTATGTATTGGATCAAGGAGGCTCGGTCATTCTTATGAGTCATCTGGGACGTCCTAAAGGGAAGCGTCAGAAGGAGTTTTCGCTGGTTCCTTGTGGAAAAAGACTCTCTGACCTTCTTAAAAAACCTGTTTTACTAGCATCAGACTGTATAGGTCCAGAGGTGGAGAATCTGGCCAAAGGCCTGAAGCCTGGTGAGGTGCTTTTATTAGAAAATCTACGCTTTCACGCTGCCGAGGAGGAACCGGAAAAGGATCCTTCCTTTGCTGAAAAGCTGGCGCGGTTAGGTGATTTTTACGTCGACGATGCCTTTGGAACAGCTCATCGAGCTCATAGCTCCATCGTCGGGGTGACGCGGTATTTTCCTGGTCGCGCCGCTGCGGGCTTTTTGTTGCAGAAAGAGATGCAATACCTCGGCGAGCATATGGAAACTCCCCAGCGCCCTTTCTTTGCTATCGTGGGGGGCAAGAAGATTTCCACGAAGCTTGGGGTTCTAAAAAGTCTTATTAAAAAGGCTGACGCCATTTTCTTGGGCGGAGCCATGGCTTTTACGTTTTTTAAGGCGCAAGGCAAATCTATCGGAAGCTCGCTCTTCGAAGAAGATCTCATACCCAAAGCTAAGGTAGTTTTAGCCGAAGCTCAAAAAGCCGGGGTTAAGATCTGGCTGCCTTTAGATGTTGTAGTGGTAGCCACACTGGATGAAGGAGCCTCTGCTAATCGTGTGGTAAGCCTGCAAGAGGGGATTCCAGAAGGCTTGATGGGGGTAGATATTGGACCACAGACCATCGACCTCTATGCGCGCGAGCTTAAGGCTGCGCACAGTGTATTGTGGAATGGGCCTATGGGAGTCTTTGAACTGCCTCAGTTTGCGCGTGGCACCGAGGCCATAGCGCAAGTGTTAGCTGAGTTAAAGGCCACTACAATAGTGGGTGGTGGGGATTCGATAGCTGCAGTGCAAGGGTTAGGATTAGGCAGCAAGTTCTCACATCTGTCGACCGGTGGGGGAGCTACACTGGAATACATAGAGTATGGAACATTACCAGGTATTGATGCCCTTTCAGATGCCCCTAAGAAGGTTTCTCTCGGTAGATAGGCTCCAAGCCTAGCGTCAAAAAATCGTCATAACACAAGGAGGCATTGATCTTCCGTTGCTTGACTTCATCTAAACTTCGTGGTACAATACGTGCCTCAACGCGCTTTGTGTTGCACTTAGTTGAATTTCATGGGTACAACTCGCGGGCAACACGCGAGTTAGTTAACGAGCATGGGTAATTGTCTCTAAACAAGCCACATGGCAGGCCAGGATGGCTATGCTGAAAGGCTAGGAGATAGATGTCACAGCCTGTTCACCCAGAATTTGGAAGATGGAGAGGGTTCTTATGGCCAATCCATCGCTTTGAGCTTAAGAAGCTAGTACCAATGCTTCTTATCTTTTTCTTCATATCTTTCAATTATAATGTTCTACGTACCATGAAGGATTCCCTCATCGTTACGGCGAAGTCGTCGGGAGCGGAAGTGATTCCCTTCATCAAGGTATGGGTCATGTTTCCCATGGCTGTCGTCTTGACCTTCGTCTACACTCGCTTAGCCAATCGTTGGTCACGCGAGATCGTCTTTTACATCATGATGGCACTCTTCCTAGGCTTTTTCTTGTTGTTTGTCACCATTCTATATCCCTTCCGTGAGCACTTTCATGCTCATGTTCTCGCCGACTGGTTGCAGGAGCGGCTGCCTTTGGGATTGGGTGGGTTCATCTCCATGTGTCGCTATTGGACCTTTACCAGCTTCTATGTCATGGCGGAGTTGTGGAGCGCTATCATTGTATTTACGCTCTTTTGGGGCTTTGCTAACCAGATTACACGTATTGAGGAAGCTAAACGCTTTTATGGTCTCTTTGGCCTCGGAGCTAACCTATCTGGTACCGTGGCCGGTCTGACTTCTATGGCACTCATTAGTTACGGTTCGCAGATTCCATTGCCGTTCATCCCTGAAGGGGATCGCTGGTTGTTTTTGCAGATTGGTCTTATCTTGATGAGTGGTATCGTTGTGGCGGGCCTATTTCGTTGGATGCATTGCAGTGTCTTGACCGATCCTTTGTATTACGACGCTGACAAGGCTATTGAGGATCAAGGGATTCGCGGTAAGCTGTCCATGCGTGACAGTTTTGCCTATTTGGTGCGTTCGCCTTATCTCTTGTGCCTTGCTATCATTGTCGTGGGCTACAATATCGTGATCAATCTTGTCGAGGTCGTCTGGAAGCATCAGGTGCGCGATCTCTATCCCAGTGCCCACGATTACACTTTCTACATGAACGGGGTCATGGCGATCATCGGTGTCCTAGCAACTTTAACTGCGTTGGTAGGGACCGGGAATTTTATTCGACGTTTTGGCTGGACCTTCACGGCCTTGATCACTCCTGTAGCATTGCTATTCACAAGCATCCTTTTCTTCTATTTCTTCTTTTGTAAAGAGGGAATGTGTGCTGTGCTACCCATGTTGACTGGAATTAGCACACCGGCATTGGTGGTGTTTTTAGGGTCGATGCAGAATTGTGTTAGCCGAGGTGCAAAATACACGGTATTCGATGCAACCAAGGAGCTCGCTTTTATTCCTCTCAGCAGTGAATGCAAGCTCAAGGGAAAGGCAGCTATTGATGGTGTATGTTCTCGCTTGGGTAAATCGGGTGGTTCGGTGATTCATCAAGGGCTTCTGCTTTGCTGCTCTACGATTGTTGCCAGTGCCCCTTATGTTGCTGCTTGGCTTTTGGGTGTTATTGTTTTGTGGATTATTGCTGTGTATGCCCTGGGCAAACGTTTTAATGAACTTACTGAAAAAGGCGTTGCTGCTGCAGCGCCAGCTAGACCGGCTCTGGCCCCTAGCAGTAAAGATGCAATAGAGGGGCAAGAGGCTGTAGTGTGATGACACAATATTTACTGTTGTTGGCCCCAGCTATACCACGCGCGGTTATATAGGCTGGCGATTCGACAAGGGCTTTTTTCTTGTTTCTTCGTCAAATGTGTTTGACGCGGTATACTTGGTGTAGAATGTTTTTCTCGAGGATTTATGGAACAAACTCAGCAGCCTCAGTTCGGAACTTTAAGAGGAATTTTCTGGCCCATTCGCAGGGAGGAAAATCGCATGGTATTGCCGATGTTCCTGATGCTGCTCTGCATTTGTTTTAACTATAGCGTCCTACGCAACATGAAGGATGCTCTGGTAGTCACTGCAAAGTCTTCAGGCGCAGAGGTTATTCCCTTCATTAAGGTCTGGGCAATGCTTCCTATGGCCGTACTACTCACCTTGCTCTATACCAAGCTTGCCAGCCGTTATAGTCAAGAAAACGTTTTTTACATGATTATCAGTGGCTTTTTGGTCTTCTTTGCTCTCTTTGTCTTCGTGCTATATCCCAATCAGGATGCCCTTCATCCCCATGAAACGGCCGAAGCTTTAGAGAACATCCTTCCGAGTGGCTTTCGATGGGTCGTTTCCATGCTGCGAAATTGGACTTTTACCAGCTTATATGTGGTATCGGAACTTTGGGGATGTATCGTCCTAACGGTGCTATTCTGGGGGTTTGCTAATGAGGTGACCCGCATCGGTGATGCAAGACGCTTTTACGCAGTTCTTAGTGCTGGCGGTAATCTTGCAGCTGTTCTGGCTGGTCAGGTTCCTTCAATGGTTGCAGATGCTGGAATTGGAGATTCTGTAGTCATTCTGATGACTCTTATTCTGGTCAGTGGCTTTGCTACGATGGTTATTTTTCGTTGGATGAACATCTATGTTCTCAATAATCGCAACTATGATGCGCTTCATGGTCGTCGTCGTCTTCTCGAAGGTGAGCAGCGGCAGAAACTATCGATGCGTGAGAGCATGTCACAGCTCAGCCAAAGCAAATACCTACTCTGTATTGCCGCTTTGGTGGTGGGATATAACCTGGTGATTAATCTCGTTGAGGTTGTTTGGAAGGATCAGCTTAAGCAACTCTATCCAAACTTCGCTGATTATAATAATTACCTGGGTAATGTTACCACGGGTGTAGGCTTGATTTCTTTGTTTCTTTGCTTTTTCCTGCCTTTCTTGATCAAAAAGATGGGTTGGACCTTTACTGCTCTGATCACTCCGATGACTATTTTGATTACAGGTATCGGCTTTTTTACCCTCCTGTTTTTTAAAGATCTTATCTCGATCGAAGGCGCCTGGATTTTTGGTGCTACTCCCTTGGCCCTTATCGTTTTTATTGGGGGAGCTCAGAATTCCTTAAGCAAAGGCTGTAAGTATTCCGTTTTTGATGGTACCAAAGAGATGGCCTTTATTCCCTTGCCTCACGAATATAAGTTGAAAGGTAAAGCGGCTATTGATGGTGTTGGTTCACGTTTTGGCAAGTCTGGAGGGTCTCTCCTGCATCAAGGGCTATTATTGATCTTCACCACGCTCAGCGCCAGCGCCCCCTATGTTGCCGCGATTCTATTAATTGTTATTGTGGCCTGGATCATTGCTACCAAGTCCTTGGGACGTCAGCTTCATGCTCTCGTAGCGAAGAAGGGTGAACAGATCGGAGAGGAACATGAAGCAGAGGCTGTGGCTGCTGCTCTTGCCCTAGAACATCCAGTGCAACCCGAGTCGCAAACTCAAGCTCCCGCTGTTACCTAGCAGCGGATGAAAAACAGGATTTTATAAGGTTCTTGGGAAGAATTGGGGGAGCTTTTTGCTGCCACAAACCATCGAATAGATGTGCTACGCTTTGGAGTCACAATCGTCACTCGGCGCGCAGCGCGAGCGCATAGAAGCTCGTGGGGCTTTTTTAGCGTTACTTTCGGATATTGGCGACGCAGTCGGTTGGGGCTCCAAAGCGCTTCGCCACGATTGACGATTGTGATTCCAAAGCACCCCAATTCCTTCCAAGAGCCTAGTTTTGAAAGTATTTATTATTTAATTTAACTTATGAGTGTTAAAATGCATTGATTTTAATTATATAAAATTGTAACTTATAAAACTAAATTAATTAGCCTTTGGTGGTTGTGGCTAGATTTATTGGAACCAATTTCGGGAACCTATTGAACTGGATTCGTCAGAGGTTAGGTCTCGAATGTCAAATCACCCTTGCGATGACTCTAATCTGCTTCTTGCTTTGCATTGTTCGTTCACTTTTGCGAATTATGAAGGACTCCCTAGTTATAACAGCTGAGGGGGCTGATGTTGAGGTCATTCCTTTTATTCAACTTTGGATGCTGCTACCGGCAACATTATTGGCTACTTGGGTCTTTACCTACTTGGCATCTCGCTATAGTCAAAGGACGTTGTTTCAGTTGGTGTTGGGTGGATTCTTAGCTTTCTTTGTCGTATTCACGTGCGTTTTATATCCTCTACGCGATTTCATACATCTGCATGAGTTTGCTTTGGGTGCATCAGCTCAATTGCCGAATGGGTTGCGCGGCCTGGTAGGCATGTTACGTAATTGGTCATTCAGTGCTTTTTTTACAATGAGTGAGTTGTGGGGAAGTATGGTAACATCCGTTCTCTTTTGGAGCTTTGCCAATGCAATTAGTAACTTGCAACAAGCTAAACGATCCTATGGTCTTTATGCGATGGGTGGCAATCTGGGGGCTACGATGGCGGGCCTGATCCCTCCTCTTGTAGGTGGAATTTCCCCCGAACTATCGATCTATATCCTGTTAGTCGTGATTATAGTCTCCGGATTAGTCTCGTTAGCGGTGTTTCAATGGCTGACCCGTTATGTTCTCATAGGATCGGAGTATGATTGTATTCACCAGGTGATAGATCCAAGTGAAAAACCTGAGAAAATTTCTCTTTTAGTATCTCTTCGTATGCTCATCTGCAATCGTTACCTTCTGTGCCTAGCGGTCATTGTTTTTGCCTTTAACTTTGTGAATAGTATTGGCGGGGTAGTTTGGAAAGATCAGCTCAAACGAGTATGTGGGGACTTTAATGCTTACAACAACTATTTGGGCTATACCACCACAGCCATTGGGGTAGGAGCCATGATTTTGGCTGGTTTTCTACCCCGCATCCTAAATACTTTGGGATGGACTGCAACCGCTATGTTATGTCCAGCGTCGACAGGTGTGGCAAGTGTCTGTTTCTTCGGTATACTCTGCTTTGGCAGCTACTTGCCTTTTGAGTCGGTCACCATACTAGGTATTGTTGTTCTTACCGGTGGTTTAATGGAAGTTCTGGGGCGCATGACGAAGTATTCGGTATTTGATGGAACCAAGGATTTGGCTTTTATTCCCCTGGAGACCGAGTTGAAACTCAAAAGCAAGGCTGTCATTGATGGGGCGTTATCTCGTATAGCTATTTCGGGCTCTGCCATCGTTCAACAACTATGTATTATAGTCTTTAGCAGCCTTGGTCAAAGTATGCCTATGATCTTCGTCATTATAACGGGTTGTATTTTTGTGTGGGTTGTCTCTGCGTGTTCTCTGGGATATCAGTTTGCGGATCTTACCCAACAGTCTGTTAAGAATAGTTCAGCCTGCAAAAACCTTGCACAAGCAGCTTAATGCAATAGTCACTAGTAGTCTATACGTTGTTTGGTTATTTACAATGCGCTTCTTGATTTAATTCGTTTGTCTTTACTTTAATTGTATATTGTATTAAAATTGGTGGAGAATTGTTAGGCTTGTTAATTAAATAGAACGTACGAGGGTGTATGATTCGGATCCGCAACAGGTTAGGCCTTGGTTGTAGGATTACTTTGTTCATGACTCTCATATTTTTCCTCATCTGCTTTATCCATTCCATCATCCGCAACATGAAAGATGCCTTAGTGATCACGGCTGAGGGATCGGCTACCGAGGTGATACCCTTCATTCAAATTTGGATGATGCTTCCAGCAACATTGTTTGTTACATGGGCCTTTACTCGTCTAGCGAGTCGTTACAATCAAATTACACTTTTCTATGTGGTCGTTGGCAGTTTTCTCGGTTTTTTCGCTCTTTTTGCCTTGGTTCTTTACCCACTACGCGATGTTTTACATCCACAGGCATTTGCGAACGATACCTTGATCTGGATGCCCTCTGGTTTGCACGGCATGGTGGGTATGATTCGCAATTGGACCTTTAGTGCTTTTTATACGGTTGGTGAACTGTGGGCCTCAACGGTTACAGCGGTTTTATTTTGGGGCTTTGCTAACACGATTTCCAGCCTCTCATCGGCCAGACGTTCCTATGGGGTGTACATGATGGGGGGTAACCTAGGAGCTACTCTAGCAGGTCTTGTGCCCTTGGCTGCGGGTGATCTTTCGGTGGAAATGTCCGTTTATGGATTGATGGCAGTCGTTTTAGCAATGGGACTGGGCATGTTGGTGCTTTTTCACCGGATGACAACCCAGATCCTTGTAGGCTCCGAGTACGATGTTATTCGTCATGAAGCTAATGCGCGCGATAGATCGAAGAAAGACGGGCTCATCGAAGCTTTGGCATCCATTTTTAGATCTCCTTATCTCCTGAGCATTGGTATCATTGTTCTGGGATATAATCTTGTTTTGAATGTAGGAGAATTGGTGTGGAAGGATCAACTAAAACACGTTTTCTCCGATTTCAGCAGTTATAATCGCTACTTGGGATACATCACCATTGTGATTGGCATTGGCTCCATTGTTGTAGCGTCGATGTTTCCCCGCATATTGGCACGTTTGGGATGGACAAAGACAGCCATGATCTGCCCAATTTCGTTGCTTGTTACCGGATTTGCATTTCTTACCGCTCTATACCTTACTGACTTCTTCCCGACGCACGCCAGTATTCTACTGACAATTGGTGTGCTCCTAGGGGGCCTAATGGAAATTGTAGCACGCGTAACCAAGCATTCGGTCCTTGATGGTACTAAGGACATGGCCTTTATTCCTGTTGATCCAGCTATCAAGCTCAAAAGCAAAGCAGCGATAGATGGTGGTCTTTCTCGCCTTGGACGGTGTGCTTCCGCAGGATTCCATCAGGTCTTCATTATTATGTTTACCACGATCTCAAATAGCATTCCGATGGTTGGGCTAGTTCTGCTGACATCCCTGGTGGTGTGGATTGGTGCTGTTAAGTACCTAGGGATTCAATTTGGAAAGTTTAGTGATCAGGCAGATGGAGATAATGAGAAGAACATTTCTGACGCTGTCAGAGCAGCCGCATAATATAGTGTAGAGGGAGGAAGACAAATAAGTGCCCAATTTTGAAGGAGCAGCAGAAAAATCCGGTCAGAGAGTGGTACTAATGAGTATCATATTCTTCATCATTTGTGTCGTTCACAACATACTGCACGCCATGAAAGACGCTTTGGTGATAACAGCAGAAGGATCTGGTGCTGAAGTCATCCCATTTATTCAACTGTGGTTGTTGCTTCCTTTGACCTGTGTAGTAACGCTGTGGTTTAGTACATCCCTAAAGCGTCAAGGACTAGTCACTGTTATTTATAAGCTGCTCATAGGCTTCTTAGCCTTCTTTATTCTCTTCGCCTGCGTTCTTTACCCTTATCGCGACATCATTGAACCGCGGAGCTACGCTGAGGCAGCCAGTTCCTTGCTTCCAACGGGTTTAAAGGGCTTTGTAGCAATGATGCGCAATTGGACACTTTCTCTGTTTTTTGTCGTCGGTGAGCTATGGGCATGCATGGTCACTTCAGTCATCTTTTGGAGCTTGGCAAACGAAATTACACCTCTAGACGAAGCGCAGAAATCCTATTCATGGGTACGTATTGGAGGTGCTTTAGGGGCTGCTGTGGGTGGGCAAGTCTCTGTCCTCGTTGGTAATGTCATGCCCAACTTCTCTGTGTATGGGCTTTCTACAATTATCATCGCGGGATGTTTGACTACAATTTTTCTCTTTCGCTGGCTATTGAGTTCCTATGTTGTAGGACTAGGCAAAGCTGGAAAATCACCGTCGAAGCATCAGATGAACGTGGGAGCCCTACAACAGCTGCATCAACTCCTTCAGAATCGCCATCTTCTATGTCTCGCTGTGATGGTTATTGCTTACAATTTGGTAATGAACTTATTTGAACTCGTGTGGAAGGCGGAAGTCAAAGAGGTCTATGCGGATTTCAATCAATACAATACCTTTTTAGGCCATACTTCGACGGTATGTGGAATACTAACAGTCCTGTTAGCAATGGTTGCCCCCACGTTATTAGATCGTTTTGGATGGACCAAGACAGCCATGATAAGCCCCATCTTCCTACTGGGATGTAGCGTTGTTTTCTTTGGGCTTTTATTAATGCGAGAATACTTGCCATTTGAAACCACGACTCTGATGACTGTTGCGGTGATGGTTGGAGCGGTACAATTCAGTGCTGGCAGGGCCAGCAAGCACTCTCTGTTAGACGTCAGTAAAGACTTGGCCTTTATTCCTCTTGAATCTCACATCAAGGCTCAGGGTAAAGCCGCTGTGGATGGTCTGGGGTCTCGTTTGGGCAGATCGATGGCCTCAGTGGTACACCAAGGTCTAGTGATGATCTTCGCAACCATTGGTGGCGGAGTACCACTTCTCGCTGTAATCATTATCCTGGCCATTGCTAGTTGGCTTGGTGCTGCCAAGGTTCTTGGTCGTAGCATGTCAGAACTGACGGTTGTGCCAAACGAAAAAGCCGTTCTTCCATTAGCAGCATAGGCCCCAACCGACTGCGTCGCCAATATCCAAAAGTAACGCTAAAGAGGCTTCTTCGTGCCCGTGTGCGTGCCCTTGCCCCTGCCCGATGTAATCCTCCCTATTCTGCTCTCTTCCTTCCTTTGTTACGAATTTGTAACCCCACTAACGCCTTGCTACTTGGAAGTGCGTGCTCGCGACCGCTTTGGATTTGGGCGAGCCTATTGAAGGCCTTATTCACCTTTGCGGTCAGTTTTCGGTCGACTGCAAAAGGATCGTCTGTCGCGTTTTGCTCCTCGGACATAGCTGGCGCTATGCCCTCGTCACAAACCACGACATCCGACCTTTTTCGTCCGACCGAAATTCTGACCGTAAAGGTGAACAAGGCCCTATTGAATCGCACGCCGTTACAAGAGCTTCATCAATTTGGTTTTATGGGCTGATGAGCCACATTATAAATCGATCTTGCTATTACAGGGTTATTTACTTCCCTCAAAACGACATACGTGTGTTTTGTTTGTTTACTTATTGTGAAGTTAAGGTTGAGCATCAAACTTAGTATCTGAGCGATCTGGCTATGGTTTGCGTGGTGCGGTTCAAGGCGAAACGCCGCGTCAACGACGGTGTTGCAATTAGCTCTATAATAGGCTACGAAGGGTAGCTTTGATATTTCAGAGAGTTCGTGAGCTGTTTGATGATTATCAATTTGTCTGTCTAATGCGATTTTCGAATCAAATTGCATAATCAATTCACTATCAAAGGAAAAATTCAAGCTCAGGTCATCAAAGGACACTGAATTATTAAAGATCGTCAGAGCTCGTAAAATTGATTCTTCATATAAATTAATAAACTCAACCTGACTGCTTGTAAGTTTATAAACAGATCTAGTAGCTTGAGTGTATTCTTTGATTAAATTGCATGCGGATCGGTATCCAGATTGTTTAATCAATTCAATAAATGGAGGTTTATTAGTGCAAATCCTACCCGCAATAGAATTTTCGATTTGAGCGGTAGGTGTCAAATCGTGCGATACAAAATTTTTCCCTAAGGAATCCATAAGCGATTTACTTGAAATGTATTTGTCACTATCGATCTTTTGAATGAATTGAGGCATATTAGGATCATCAATAAAAGATGTGATTTTGCTTGCATGGTTTTCTTGAAGCCACAGGTTTGTTGCTTTTGCTGCATTTCCGGAATAGAAAATAACTTTAATATTATTGGAGAGATTCGCAAGGTTTTCTTTTGTTCTAGGCTCATGTTGCAACGCCTCGGGCACTAAAATGGTAGCCTGATCTGTAAGTTCATAGGTGCCAATGCTGAAGACATCTTCAAGATATCCACCTACTACTTGGTCAGCAACTTGGTTAAACGGTTCAATGATGATATAGCTATTATCATGCTTCTTTCGATAATCTGAATGAGCTTCTACCACATGGTTGACCGTAAAGTGTACTGTGGGTCTTAAGATGCTAAATATCGGTTCTATAACATCTTTCAATCCTGCAATTTCGTCCGGAAGTTCGTAGCCTAGCCTAGTTTTGATCGTACCATTCTCAGGAAAGTAGCACGTTGAGTGGATTAGATAGAGATTGCTATAATCCTTAGTTTCTTGCAGTCCTAAACGTAGAGCATTACTTGTTTGAGTAGTATAAATGTCTTTTACTTGAAGGATAGAGAAATAGTCACTTGTGTATGACTTTGACATGGATGGATTAAGTGAGGGAGTATTTTGCATGATCTTCCTTCTATATTTATTTAGGAATGTTAATTTAAAACATCACTATATATTAAGTATGTTTAATTGTAAATGTTAATTAGCTGTTTGTTTAGTGATTGGGGAGTAGTGTCTTGTGATTGAGTGAAAGCGTTTTTTGTGAAGCATTGAAAATCTAAGAGTTGTGTTTTCGAATTCGAAATTCAACTAAATGCCGGTATATTCAGGCAGCATAGCAACGGCCCGAGTCCACCCCGCTGAGGCGCCCCTTATCTTTACAGGGAAGCATGCCACGGTAAAGTCTTTCGAAGGCAACACTTCGAGATTGTGCAATTTCTCGAGGTGACAGTAACCGATTTCCCTGCCAGCCTTATGACCTTCCCATATCATACTGGCATCTCCAGTAGCAGCAAAGCGCTTGGCTGTATGAGAAAACGGCGCATCCCAGCTCCATGCATCGGTTCCAGCGACTTTCACCCCTTGCTCAGTTAAAAAAAGAGTGGCCTCACGCCCCATGCCACAACCTGCGGACAGATATTCCTGTGTTCCGAAGACCGATCCGGCACGCGTGTTGACCAGGACAATGTCGAAGGGCTGAATCTGATATTGAATGCGGTCAAGTTCTTCCGCAACATCGTTGGCTGCGGCGACATAACCATCTGGAAAATGACGAAAATCTAGTTTGATCCCTGGCCGAAAGCACCAATCAAGCGGGACCTCATCGATAGTAATCGCGCGCTGGCCTTTATCCATAGTGGAGGCATAGTGATATGGAGCATCTAAGTGGGTGCCATTGTGGGTGCAAAGGTTTATGTGCTCAATGGCCCAACCCTCTTTGTCGGGGAGCTGGTCTGCTGTAAGGCCAGGAAAGGCTCGCTGAAGCTGATTCACAGTTTCTTTGTGGCTAGAATAGCGGACTTGTACAGGCATCCACGTAGGATCGCTAGCAGGGTTGTTATCGATAGGTATCGAAAGATCCACAAACCTCGTAGCCATTGGCAATTCCTTTTATTCTTAGGTAGCTGAGTAGGTGGGAATTAAGAATCGTTTTCTCTTCTGCAAGAAGGCCTGGCGCTCTTTTTGATGTAAACCCTTGAGTTGCCAAACGACATATTGACCTTCGCTAATAATACGATACACTTCGTCGGTGCCATTGACTTTGGCGAACATGTCGCGTCGTCCCTTAGAGGCTTCTAGGGCATGCGCGAATGGCCCGGGATAAAGACTTTTAAGGATACCAATTAGCAAGTACTGCGTTTCCACCGGCTTGTATCGTAGGGGGTCTGTGATGGTCAAAAGCACACCGTGACAATCTTCTTGAGCAAAGCGACCACTAAACGGTCGAAAGTGAAATGGAATAAAAGCAACCCCAGGGAACTTCTGGGCATTCAGTTTGGCGGCAAAGCTCTCTGCGTCGATCCAAGGAGCTCCCACGACTTTAAAAGGCAGTGTGTAGCCGATGCCAATGCTGACGATCTGCAGTTCTCCTAAAATTCCCGTAGCAGGATAGAACCAAGGAGTAGTCGCTTCAGGGATGTTAGGACTTGTTGGGATCCATGTAAGGCCTGTGTCACGAAAGGTCATGGCGCGTCGCCATCCACGCATTGGGACAACAGTAAGCTGGCACCCTACGTTGTATTCTTTGTTGAAATAGGAAGCCAATTCTCCAACCGTCATTCCATGACAATAGGGTACATTGATATAGCCGACAATGGAACGCCATTGCTCCTCCAGAATTGGACCGTCTACGAGGATGCCGTTCAGAGGGTTAGGACGGTCCAGAACCATGACAGGAACGGAATGCTTCGCGGCTTCCTCCATCGCGTAAAATAACGTCGATACAAAGGTATAGGAACGAGAGCCTATATCCTGGATGTCGTACAGTAGCAGATCGATCTTTTGAAGCATTTCAGGAGTAGGCCTGTGGGAAGATCCATGAAGACTAAAGATGGGAATACCATCAGGATCTGTTTCATCGGCAATCTTAGCAGATGCATACGCTGCGCCTGTAATCCCATGTTCCGGCGCAAACAATGCAACGAGTTGGTAACCCTTTTTTTTTGCGTTTGACTTCAATAAATCGATCGTATGGATTCGCTGACTGTTGAGAGCTGTTTGGTTGGTGATGAGACCCAGACGCTTGCCCTTTAGTAAGGTGTCGTATTCGCCGTTCAGGAGGACGTCAATACCCACTTGTACTGGAGTAGCACATGCACTGCCAAAGGCCATCAGAAGAATACATAGCAAACGAAACGGTAAAATACGTAATAACATCAGGTCCTCGTTCTTAGATGCGTCTACGGTACCTAGAGGCGTCGCTTTTTGTAAAGGAGAGAGAAATAAGATTTTTACCGCAGAGGACACAGAGTGCACAGAGATAGGAGAAAAGAAGGAAACATTGGATAGGTTTTTTATTTTTTTTGTTTAATAAATGTTTATAAGGTCAATTACTGTCTATAAAGTCCATTTTTGCTTCAGAAAAAATGGACATTAATGAGGTAATTGCAAAATTATTTGAGCCCTTGAGAATCGATTCTCGGGAAAAAAGGTTACCTTTTTTTGTGAGAAGGCGATTCTAGAGAGCTTAAGTGGTATGGCACTATCCAGTCTGGAAAGACAGGCTTTTCTCCCTTCCCAGGCCCGAAGGGTCGATATTGCAACAGGCCATGGCATCGCCATGGTATATGCCAGGAAGGGATTTCGCAGTCTGAAGGACTGCTACAAGACGCCAGTTTACAAACACCATTTATGCATGCGCTTTATGGCAGCCCTACAGGCTGCTAAAACCGTTTTGGCATATACCATGGCGATGCCACATAGGCCTCAACCTAAGCCTAACAATCGTATCTCGGCGCGCAGCGCTTTGGAGTGCGGTCGCTTGCGACCGCTTTGGGTTCCTTGCGACGGTCGTGTGCAACGGCATCACTATAATTCCCTAAGGGTAAAATAGTTAGTACATGCAGCCTTCGACGAATCCATACAATGCCGTTTAGCATTGCCGTCCCAAGGAACGAAAAGCGGTCGCAAGCGACCGCACTCCAAAGCGCTGCGCGCCGAGATACGATTGTGAAGTCCTAAGTCATTGAGATATAAGCTCAAAAGACCTGTTAGGTTGAGGCCTATGTGGCGATGCCATGGCCTGTTGCAATATCGACCCTTCGGGCCTGGGAAGGGAATGACTCTCTCTTCACCGGCATCCGATTTTCAGGAAATTGAATTCGGAGAATCGGACTTCTGCAATTACCTCTTAATGGACAGCATGGACACTAATGGACCCCATGGGCATCTATTAAATAAAAAAAAATAAATCCCTCCTCTCTCTCCTATCTCAGAGCACTCTGTGTCCTCTGTGGTAAAAATCCTAATCCTCCTGTTACACTGCCGTATTAAGGAAACAAACCCCAGAAGAGGTTATGAATCAGCAAGAAAATCAGAGCGCTGCCATGCGTTTGTTCTCTCATGCTCAGAGATCCTCGCGAACCATGACTCAGCGATGCGACGAGGCGATAACTTTAGCCGCTTCTCTTTTGCAGGAGGCCAATAAGATCCAGACAGCCGATGAGCGGCGAGTTCAGGGGCAATTGGCGCGCATGATGGAGGACCCGTTGGGCAAGGCCTTCACTACTAGCATGACGGATCAATGCTTCCGAAGTGATGACCCACATCGCATTGCAGATCAATTGACCTATCTTATTGATAAATTTGGTGTGCCGCATTTTTTGCCTCTACTAGAACGAACCGGCATTCACCTCTTTCGCCGGTTTGGCCGATTTTTGCCTGGTCTCTTTGTGCCGCTCGTCAAAAGGCTGCTGCGTCAGGAAATGTCTCGAGTCATCCTTCCCGCTGAACCAGCGTTATTGGCCCAACACATGCGTCAGCGACGTCAGCAGGGCGTACGCGTAAATCTTAACCATCTTGGTGAAGCCGTGCTGGGTGAAGAAGAAGCGCAGCACCGTCTTCAACTGTACCTCGACGATCTTGCTAAGCCTGAAGTGGAGTATATCTCCGTAAAGGTCTCAACGATCTACAGTCAGATTAATCTTATCGGGTGGGAGCATACCCTAGACAGACTTTCAAAGCCTTTGCGAAAGCTCTATCGAGCCTCTCGTAAGCATCTATATCGTCGTCCCGATGGCACCGAAGTGCCGAAGTTCGTCAATCTCGACATGGAGGAATACTCCGACCTGCTATTGACCGTAGAATTATTTTGTAGAGTACTCGGTGAAGAAGAATTTCTTGATCTATCAGCAGGCATAGTGCTGCAGGCTTATATTCCTGATTCGTTTGCAGTGCAGCAAAAACTCACGCAATGGGCAATTCAACGAATGGCAGCTAAGAGCGCGCCTATTAAAATACGCATTGTTAAGGGAGCTAATCTCGCTATGGAGCAGGTTACAGCGGCTATGCATGGCTGGCAGCAAGCTCCCTACAGTGACAAAGGTGAGGTGGATGCCAATTTCAAACGCATGATTCTTTACGGTATGAAGCCTGAGCATGCTCGTGCGGTGCATCTGGGCATTGGAAGTCACAATCTCTTTGATATTGCATTCGCCTTATTGCTTAGACAAGAGAATGGTCTCGAAAAAGAAGTTTGTTTTGAAATGCTTGAAGGTATGGCCGATCATATCCGACGCGCTGTGCAAAACGTTTCCGGCGATATGTTGCTGTACTGCCCGGCTGCCAGTGAGGCTGAATTTCAAAATGCCATCGCCTATCTCATCAGGCGATTAGACGAAAATACCGCCCCACAAAACTTCCTCAGGCATGCCTTTGGGCTTAATCCTGGATCTCATGCATGGCAAGATCAGGCAACGCTATTTCGTAACTCATGCACTGAGGCAGATAGCGTCTCGAGTGATGTCCGTCGGCAGCAGAATCGGCAGAGGAGCCCTCTGAAACCTTCGCTCCAATCGCCTTTTGCAAATGAACCAGATACCGATTGGGCTCTTCCCGCAAATCGAAAGTGGCTAGAGACTATTGTTGCTGAACATAAGCCCAAACCAACGACCCCTGTAGAAATGGCTACCTGGCAGGATGTCGATGCTGCCCTGAATACAGCATCACGATCTCAACTCAATTGGTCAGCGCTCGCGACTCATGAGAGGTCGGAAGTCCTCTGGAATGTTGCTCAAGCCCTACGTTGTCATCGTGCACAACTCATGGAAGCCATGATTTTCACGTGCAACAAAGTCGCTGCTGAAGCTGACATCGAAATTCAAGAAGCGATAGATTTTGTGGAATACTATCGTCGCGAGATGATCTCATTAGACGAAATAAGCAACGTTCAGTGGTCCGCAAAGGGGATCGTTGTCATAGCTCCACCTTGGAATTTCCCCTGTTCTATTCCTGTTGGGGGCATAGCAGCGGCTTTAGCAACGGGTAATGCAGTCTTATTTAAGCCAGCTCCAGAAGCTATTGTCGTAGGCAATATTGTTGCTGATGCCTTTTGGGAAGGTGGCATTAGTCGTGATGTGCTGCATTTTATTCCTTGTGAGGATGATCCTGTTGGTAGCCGCCTTATTCAAGACTCGCGAGTTGCTGTCGTGGTGCTCACAGGCGCTACGGAGACTGCGCGTCATCTGCTACGCTTACGGCCTGGCCTTGACCTGCTTGCTGAAACCGGCGGTAAGAATGCCATGATTGTCAGTTGCATGGCCGATCGTGATCTAGCCATTCGGGATGTCATTCAATCAGCCTTTGGACATGCAGGTCAGAAATGCAGTGCATGTAGCTTATTGATTTGCGAAGCCGAGGTATACGACGACCCACAATTCCGACGACAACTGCGCGATGCTGCTGCTAGCTGGGCTGCTGGCTCTTCATGGAATTTTCAGACGCGACTGAGCCCCTTGATTCGCCCTGCAAGTGGTGCGCTGTTACGCGCGCTCACAACACTTGAAGAAGGCGAAGAGTGGCTTCTTCAACCCCGTCAAGACTCACAGAATCCACAGTTGTGGTCACCAGGCATTAAAATGGGTGTGAAACCTGGCAGCTTTACTCATCAAACCGAGTTTTTTGGTCCCGTTCTAGCCTTAATGAGGGCAGATTCACTCGATGAAGCGATCAGATTGGCTAACGGAACCCCCTATGGCCTAACCTCTGGTTTACACAGCCTAGATGAACGCGAACAGCAGTATTGGATCGAGCGTGCTGATGCAGGAAATCTCTATGTCAACCGTGGCATCACGGGTGCTATCGTTCAGCGCCAGCCTTTTGGTGGCTGTAAAGACAGTAGTTTTGGTCCAGGAGCCAAAGCCGGTGGACCCAATTATCTCATCAACTTTATGAAAGCAGAGCAGTCTGGCCTACCCGAAGAGAAAGATTTTTTTTCTCTGCCCGACCTACAAAAGCATCTATCGCCTGACGATATAGCCGTTTGGAGTGCCAGCTTAAGCAGCTATGCACACTTCTGGAAGCAGCTATTTTCTAAAGCTTGCGACTTCAGCCGCATCCAAGGTGAAGATAACTTATTTACCTATAGACCACGCCACGTCATCTTACGCGTACAAGCCAATGATCAAGCGATCGGTTACTTGCGTGTTTGTGCCGCAGCAAGGATTTGTGGAGCGAAATTGGAAATCAGTTCCGATGTTACGCTCTCGATCGAGGCTACTCTTGAAACTGACGAAGCCTTTCTTCAGCGCATGGCTGCCATTCCCCACGTGCGGGTTAGGTTACTTCAGCCTCCATCCGAGAAACTTCGAGTTGGACTTGCTGAAATGGGAGCCCGTATAGCGATCGCCCCCGTCTTTTCTTCAGGGCGTTTGGAGTTATTACATCACTTGCGCGAACTTTCGATTAGTATTGACTACCACCGTTATGGTAATCTTGGTGACCGAGAAAATGAAAAACGCAGTCCGTTGCGAACCGTCTCACCCTAACCCCGAGTGTTTTGTGCAAACGTTTACCCAAACAGGCGTTATGGATTCCCCAGATATTCTTAATTCAGAGCAACAAGAAGCCATAGGCTTTGGCGAAGGCCAGCTTTTAGTTCTGGCGGGCGCTGGCTCGGGCAAAACACGCGTGGTGACCATGCGCATTATTCGCCTATTAGAGCGAGGCGTGGATCCCCATCGCATTCTTGGGGTTACCTTTACGAATAAAGCTGCAGGTGAAATGCGCAATCGTGTCAATGCCGCTACTAATGCCGATGTGCTGATCTCGACCTTTCATAGCCTGGGCGCTCGCATCTTAAGGGAGTCGATTCAGCATTTGGGATATCGCAGCCATTTCACCATTTATGATGAAGATGACGTCACTAAGGTTCTCAAAACATGTCTTGACGAAGTCGGCGTAGGTCGTGATCGCGATATCCTCAAAAATGTGCGTCATAGCATTTCACACGCAAAAAATGCCCTTAGAAGTCCCGACAACTGTACTGAAAATCTTCGCAACGCACAAAATGTCGATCTCTTTCAAAAAATCTATAGGCGTTATACGGAATTATTGTTCCAGTACAACGCGGTGGATTTCGATGACCTTCTTTATCTGCCTGTGCGTTTGCTTCGCGAGTTTCCTGAAGTTTTGGACTATTACCAGAGTCGTTGGCACTATTTGCTGATCGATGAATACCAAGATACTAATGTTGCACAATATGAGCTCATCAGAACCCTCGTGGAAAAAAGAGGCAACTTGTGTGTTGTGGGCGATCCAGATCAGTCAATCTATTCATGGCGTGGCGCAGATGTGCGCAATATCCTGGATTTCGAGAAGGACTATCCCGGCGCCAAGGTAATACGTCTGGAGCAGAACTACCGCAGCACCACGCACATCTTGGATGCCGCTAACGCTGTCATCAAGAAAAATGAATCGAGATATGAAAAGAACCTTTGGAGCAATCTTGGGCCTGGTGAGAAGATCGGCGTTTTCTATGGTCCTAATGAAAACGATGAAACACGCTTTGTCGTTGATTGCATTCGATACCATCGCACACACAACGATGTTCCACTGAATCGAATAGCCATTTTTTATCGCACCAACTTTCAGTCGCGAGCATTTGAAGACCGCTTTATGTCGATGGGAATCCCCTATGTTATTGTGGGCGGTGTTTCTTTCTATCAAAGACGAGAAATCAAAGACATCATGGCCTACCTACGCATGGTGCAATCCAGCACCGATATGGTTGCATGGGAACGCACTTTGACCGTTCCCAAGAGAGGAATTGGCGATTCTACAATCGATAAAATTCGTAATACCGCCGAAGCGCATGAGTTGCCCATCTTTGAGTTTTGCCAAGGCCTTATACGCGGAGAACATACCTCTCCAAACCTACCTGCAAAGCAGAAAGCGGCCCTTGTCAAGTATGTGGAATTGATAGAGGGTTTAAGACGCCTTGAGGGGCAAGTGCCGCTCATGGATATGGTTAAAGCGGCCATCAACCTCACCGGTTATCTAGAGTATCTACAAGCCGATCAAGAAACCTTCGAAGACCGAAGTTCAAACTTGCAGGAATTGGTTAGCAAAGCCAGTGAATGGAGTGAGCAAAGACCCGATGGCACATTGAGGGACTTTTTAGAAGAACTCTCTCTAAAAGCTAGCATCGATGAGGTTGATGAGTTTACCCCCCGCGTTAGCCTGATGACAATTCATAGCGGCAAAGGGCTTGAATTTCCCGTCACCTTTTTGGTAGGGATGGAAGAAGACCTCTTTCCGCATATCAACAGTAAGGACGATAACAGGGCTCTTGAGGAGGAGCGTCGGCTATGCTACGTGGGCATGACACGCGCCGAAAGGTACCTATATATCTCGCATGTGGGCTCGAGAAACCTCTGGGGTGTGCGTCGTGCGATGCGTGGCAGCCGCTTTTTGAAGGATATTCCGCGTCAGCATATTCAGCTGATGAGAGCCGCTCCCTCTCCAGGCGATAGGGTCAAGGATGATGAGGAGAATGAGGTCGAGCATGAACCACGCGTGGTGTATGACGTTCCTAGCGTCTTCTCGAAGAATCCCAAGCCTGCCGAGCGCACCTTTGCAGCTGGCGATGTCGTTTTTCACCGCGAATTTGGCATCGGGACGATTATGGAGGTGTATGAGGGAAGCGCAGGGCTAACCTACAAAGTACATTTCAGCAAAGATGGACAAACCCGAAGTTTGGTTGCGCGATTAGCATCCCTGTCACCACTTGGCTAACAAGAAAACAGTAGCTTGTTGAAATCTAAAAGATGTTTTAGATACGTCTAAAATCGACTGTAACGGATATGCAGGATCGCTTCGCGGCATGATATGCAGGATCACTCCCATCTTCTTCAGATTCATAGGGTTAACGCTATTTTAAAAAATTTATGGTATGGAGTTGGAATAGATTCGCGTGGGCCCAAATCCAAATTTATGACCGAGTGGGGTATAAGCTCATTGTCAGACTCTATTTGCATTTAGAAGGTGGGAGTGATCCTGCATATCATGCCGCGAAGCGATCCTGCATAAAGTCCATTTTTACCTTATCTACAACATCTTCTAGATTTTAAAGAGCCTCTGCAATTATTTCCAATGGACCTATTTTTTTTCTCTCCTCTAACACCGAGTCTCTAATCAACCTGTGAAAAAAAAATCTGTCAAAAAAAGTGATTCTGATCCAATAATGTGGCTATTTATTCCCCTGATTTGCACCATGCATAAAATTGTTTTCTCGGCTCACTCTGGCGCCTCAGGAAAGGGATTCTGAGGACTCAATTTGGGTTCTTGTGAAGAATTGGGGGCGCTTTGGAATCACAATCGTCACTCGGCGCGCTTTGGAGTGCGGTCGCTTGCGACCGCTTTTGGATTTGGGCGAACTAGGCATTATACGAAACTTGACTTCCCCTGCTAGGAGTGCGGCATAGACGATAAAATCCACTTCTAGACCCGATCGCGTACGCCAAAAGCTCAAATTGAATTGTGCAGTTTGAAAGTCGATCCATGCTCTAATATGCTGTGCGACAAGGCTCTCAAGTGCTGCGCCTCCTATTTCTTCTGGCTGAATGCTGGTCTTACTTGCAATTTGAGACTCAAATTATCGGGATGGGTTGCATTTTGCGATCATAAATAAATTTAAGTGTTTTTTAGTTTGAGAAAAATGTAAGATCTGAAATATTATTTGTGTTTATAAAAACTATAACTATAAAGTAGATGGCATAATTATGGATTCATTAATAAATTGTAAGCGAGTCGATTCTACTATTCTTTCGATTCAAGTTTCCCAAGCTGCAGATCTTCCGCCCATTCAAGAGTCCGGTACAAATGAAGCTCGAATTTATTTATTCGAGTTGTTCAATAAAATATTTCAAGAAGCACAGCAAGCTGCGCATAGTCCTCACAATAAAAATAATGTCGATTTAAGCACCACGCTCGCCTGTCAAATCCCTGCGGGCATGGTAATCCCCATAAATAGGGCTTTTCAATCTGTTCCTGGGACTTTACATTGGAAATTAACCGGCCACAAGTACGATGTTCTATATGGTCCACAAGTTAATTTCGGCGGTATGGTGAGGGTAGCTCTCAAATCAGCGAATTTGTCTTGGAGTGCTGACGATTTGAATTTGCAACCTCGTCCCATCACTGCTTTCGTACCGGCGCTCAAGCTAAATGGGTCATCTTCATGGGAGCTTGCTCAAGCGGGCAGACTCACAAATTACACCTTTATCTTCCCGCCGAAGGAAGCAAATGGGGAGAACATTAAGGTTCACGTCCACAAGGAGCGTCTGGTTTATGATTCTGGATTTTTCGAAAAACTGTTTCTAGGCGAAGTCGCTCTGCCCAATAAAAACGAGGGTGAATTTAAATTTACCGATAACGTTTATGAATTTAGGAATCTTTTGCAATTTATCTATACAGGACAGCTATCTCAGGAACCTAGCGATCTAGGGGGATGGTTATCCCTCTATTGTCTGGCTTCGTTCACCCAGACGCCAGCGTTACTCGAAGTGTGTCGTTATCACTTGAACATCGCTTTGAACACAGAGAGTCTATTGGCCATTTCACAAGAAGCTTTTGATGCGAATGACGAAATACTGCTTGGGTTATGCCGTTGGTATGTGCGAACTCATCCAGATTCTTTTAAGACAGAAATAGACTTAAGCAATGCCACGATGAAGGATCTGCTTGATTGGATCGAGCTTTGTGAAAGTATCGCCGCGGTGAGTCACCAAGATAAGGGAAGAAAGCATCACATTGATAGCTGGCAAGAGGCTCTGTGTCAAGCGGTCGAAACTAGATATTTTCAAAAAGTTGAATCCTTCGATCCTAATAATTTCGTAATCCTATGCAATGTTCTCAAGCGGAACAAGACTTGTGTTTCGCTATATAAACGTCTCAGCGAAATTGCTTACAATTGTGCCACCAGAGACACTCTACTCGCATCAATTCTAACACATGAGAGTGCACTCTCGGCTCTCACACAGCTAGGCTTTGTAGAGATCGGTAATCTTCCCAGGGGGGAGCCTTTAATAAGGTTTGTTTAGACGAATCGAACAATTAATGAATTTAAAATAGCCCGCCCTAAAATCGACCCGTATGAGGTGAAATATTAACCTGTTAAGGTCCATTTGGTAATGTCTACAACATCTTTTAGATTTCAAGGAGCTATTAGCTGATCTACGGGACACTGCATAGGTGGTGTGTGCATCTCAAGAGGTAATTAATTGCGGTGATGTGATAGACAGGTCCAAAAAGGGCCTTGTTCACCTTTGCGGTCAGAATTTCGGTCGGACGAAAAAGGTCGGATGTCGTGGTTTGTGGCGAGGGCATAGCGCCAGCTATGTCCGAGGAGCAAAACGCGACAGACGATCCTTTTGCAGTCGACCGAAAACTGACCGCAAAGGTGAATAAGGCCCCAAAAAGGGGCCTGCTATGAATCGCAACTTTCTGTGGGTTTTGCTCGGTTTTGTCATCTTTGCCGCCGTGCGGACGCTTCTTGCCTATTTTGGTCCGGGTTATCTGATTGATGATGCCTACATCACCTTGCGTTATGTCGACAATTTCACCGATACCGGTTCGTTCAGCTATCATGCCAATGATCGCATCTTCGGCATCTCAACAATGCTTTATCCTTGTGTACTTGCCCTGCTGAAAATGTTCCTACCTCACGTTGGGGCTCCGGTTGACCTCGTCGTTATCGATATGGGTCTCAACATTTTTTTGGAATATGCTTGTGTGGTTGTTTTAGTTTGGTTTTTTCGCAGGCTTGACATTTCATTACTCATCTCCAGCGGATTGGCATTGGTTGTTGTATGGCATCCCTTATTGCTGTCCAGCTCACAGGGTGGAATGGAAACGCCTCTGTTTGTACTCTGGATACTGCTGACAATGGCTTTTGTCGACAAGTCTATGATGCTTGCGGCAGCATTCGCTGGTATGGCTCTCCTCACAAGACCTGAGGGTTCTATCATCATGGGAATGGTAGGCTTGTTGACCCTATTTCGTGAAGGACGCTTTTCCATTGATCTTTCCCGCAACCTGCCCATCTACACGCTTCTCTTTGGCTTTGTATTAACCTATTTGTCTTTCTATGTAGTGGGTTATGGCACTCTCTATCCTTCCTCTGTCGAGATCAAGCATTTAATTCGCCCAGAAGATCCCTTGCATGCATTCCTATACTTCTTGAAAGCACCTGCACTGCTTATTCCCTTAGGCAGTATTCCCTGGCCCGTACGCTCATTGGTGGTATGTGCTGGAGTGGTCTATGGTCTTCTCCGATGGCCAAGAAGGGACTTTGCCCAGATTTTTATTTTGGGGGTATGCTTACTAAACTTTCTTCTCTATTCCATAGCCAATCCTCCGATGTGGTTCTGGTATCCAGCACCGATGGTGACTCTGCTTGGCGTGATTTTCTACTATGGTCTCTATCAACTTGTTGCGGGTAGAACTGTGGTGGTGATTGTAGCTTTGCTTGTTCTAGTAGGTTTGGAGGTGCGTTGGGTCTATTTCACCAAAGGCACGCTGCTGGATACCTACACACATCGTGTAAGCAAATACCATGATATTATCGCTAAATTGAAGACCGAGACTTCCTTAACGCCTCAGCAGTCTATTCTGACCCATGAGATCGGGGCGATTGGCTATTTTTCCAAGTCGCATATTGTTGATGCTGTAGGGCTCATCAACCCGTCACTAGCGCATCTTGGAGTCGTTTCTAAATCGACTCCAGGATTGCCCTACGGCCGTGCAACCGCGCAGCTAATAGAGAAGACATTTCCCGATTACATCATTTTCCAGAAAAAGCTATTTGCTCCTGGAGTATTGGACTCGGAGGAGTTTAAGAAAAACTATCGCTTCCTATTTGGTGTGCCGCACTCAGCTATTGACCCCGAGAGCGGCGATGTCGAAGTTTATCAGCGTATTAAGAAATAGCATATGTAGCGCGAGACTTTCGCAATTGGACAACAAAAGTGAAGTCCATTTTTGTCCAGCTCGTCAAGTTCGTTCATAGCCCAAAGCCATGCGATATACCATTACTTGAGCATCTAACCATCAAAGGTTTGAGTGACGTAAGCAAGAAGGACATGCACTGCAACTGATTCAAAGAGGAAGGGCATCGGAGCGCACAGATCACCTGGGTTAACGAACCCATTTAGTATGCAGCCTGTAAGAAGAATAGAGGCGCCTAGAACGGCTTTCGGTATGGAGTCGTTGTTGGAGCCGGACTTTAATATGACTATCGTACATAGCGAATGAATGATAGTAGCCAAGGACCAAATGAAATTGCGCGTTTCTGTTGTCGGCTCAATGGGGGCGTTCACCTCATGCACTTTGGCGAAATTTACCATAGCAAAATTAAGTAGATTATCCAAATGCATGTCCATTATCCTTATTTAATTTATAGCATTTAAAGTTGATAATGGCATTTTATAGATATTTTAACAATTGATTTATAATAAGTGTCAAAGTGGCAGTCCCAGCTTATTCATAGAGATAACTGCAGAGGTTTTTGTGTTCCCTGGGGGTAAAAACATAATTAACGTTCCGCTATTTCTACTAACTTAGAACGTAGATTCACGATGTAATCATTGAAATTATAATGCTCCAGGATAAACTGACGGGCATTTTGACCCAATCGTCTGGCTTCTTCTTTATGTGTGAGGAGATAATCGATTTTTTCTGCCATATTGGGGAGGTCCATCCAAGGAATCAGGTAGCCTGTGAGGTTATCCTTAAGCCAATCTGGGATTCCCCCGGAGTTAAAACCAATTACAGGAAGTCCATAGCGCATGACCTCTAGACCCCACGTGGCTATGGGCTCAGGCCATACGGAGGGCACAATGGCTGCTGTTGCCTGGCGATAGAACTCTTGCAATTCTTCATGTGGGACAAATCCACGAAACTCTATCTTGTTCTGCAATCCTAATGATTCAGTAAGTCTCTGGCAGTAGACCTTATGAGAACCATCGCCCAGCACAATGAGCTTAAATGGCGTTTTTACTAGTGCTAGGGCTTTAATCAGGCAATCAAGACCCTTTCCACGAATGATCTGGCCGGCAAACACTAAGATGTTCTTATCGCTAAAAGTTGGTTGGGGGATGTTGCCTGTGAGGTTATGTGGGGTAGGAGGAAAGATAAATACGCGTTCCGGAGGGTATCCTTGAAGTAACAGTTCCTGACGCATGTATTCGGTTACTACAAATGAGGCGGCGATCTGTTGATCGGCACGGATCAGCCGTTGTTGTTTGTCATAGCTTACATACTTAATGCCATATTCCCCCTTGGTGCGATCGCGCTGAATGAAAGCTAGGCAAGGGAAGAGGCAACAGGGGCCAGCTTTTTTGTGACATATCTTACGTGACCAAGGAAAGTACTTGTATGTCCGCATGCAATAGACTTCATGGTCGTGGACCATGCGTACGATAGGAATCTTTGTTGCTAATAATGTTTCAATCATGGGCGCTGACAAACATTTGTGCATATAGACGATGTCGGGTTTAACCTGATCCAGAATGGCATTTAGCGAGCTGCGAATGGTCTCCTCCGGAGCATCGAAATTGAGTTGGTAGGTGCCACTAAACCATTGCTCTACCAGTTCCTCATCCTTGCCACTGCGGGTCCAGTAGGCCATATAGAGATCAAAAGCTTCTTTGAGAAAAGGGGCTGTAACGACGATATGCTGCTCTGCACCGGCCATGCGGCCAAGCTTTTCGTGAAGGTAGAGCATGCGCATTTTGCTCATGCTTATACCGCAGCACGTTTTCCAGTTAATGATTCAAGGAGTGACACTTTTTTCTCCTGCATCACCATCAGATATTGTCGTATACCAACACCGAGGATGATGTGCACTAAGAGATACACGGCTGATACTCGATAAGTAAATTGGAACCATAATTGCGGCAAAAGAAATAGTATTGCCAAGTCAGCGCCCATAATGGCCCCAAACGCAAAGCGATCGTTACCTAAAAGTCGGTATATAAAAGCGATAAAGCCAAGTTGCGCAAATCGGCCCCAGAAGACCATAAAGGCGAATAGGCCCAGATAACCCATCTCACCCATTGTCAGGTAGAAAGAATTGTGAGCAAAGTTTCCAATTTCAGCGCCCGTTAGCTGCGAATAACGTAAGATAGACCATGCGGAGAAATTGCCAAGTCCTACGCCAAGAGGGAAGTCATGAGCCATCATTTTGGCTTCGTTGTTGAGTGCGGTGCGTTCCGCCCAGGCCTTTTCGGTTGGGTTTTTGTAGACAAAACGCTCCGTCAGAGTCTTCTCAGCCTTAGCGAGAAGTCCGATCATAGTGAGAATACCCAGCATCATAAAAAGGAGATTCTTGGCATTGAAGAACTTTAACAATAGCACGGGAACGCCGAAAAAAAGAGCTATTCCAAAGGCTGCCAGCGCTGAACGGCTGATGGTCAGAATAATACACACCACAGTGGAAAGCATCAAAATCCATATGAATGCACTGATTAAAAAACGTTTCGACGAAAATGCCAGGGGTAGCATAAATGCTCCCATTAGCCCTACGAAAGTATTGAAGTTATTGTAGTGACCAATGCCTGCTGTCACGCGGTTAACGCCATACACGTAGCGCAAGATTAATGATTTGGCGGTGAAGTATACAATCAGTACTGAGAAAACGACGTACATCACCCGAATAATGTTCGGGTCCTTAGAAAGGTTTACCGCAATCCAAAAGAAAAGAAAACCTCTAAATAGTTTGGCAATCTCAAAGAGGGGGTATAGTCCTAGGCGGAATGTGGGTTCCAATGCGTGAGAATATTCTTGGCTATTTGGGTTAAACGATGCAATTTCAGCGGCTAAGGGGTTAGGAGCTACACTCTTAGTGGCTAGCCACGACAGGACGGCGACAAAGATAAAAAAGAACTGCGGAAGGGTTAGAGGTGGAAACTTAATCAACTCCTGTCGCGGAGTGGTAAAAAGGATATAGAGCAATAGGACGATTGCGCACAGGTCAGCTAGAGCGATCTCCAGACCCCGGGTAGCCATCTTGTATTCTTGGTGACCAAAGAAGGTAATACTAAGGTCATCGACATCGCCCAGTGAGAGCAGCATCAGGGCAAAAATGGCATAGACGGCTGGCTTAAAAACACGGCATGCAAAATAGCCGAACGGGATGAAGAAAATCGAGCCTAACCAGAAGACTATTATTTTATAGACCATAAAACCAACCTACCTTGTCGCCTAGCATATTGGCTTAGCGAAAAAAATGATTTGCATCAAGAGCTAATATTCAGATGCTTTTTGGTAACCGTTCTGGGTAGGAGCTCGAGCCCATATGCGTTAAGCCAAGAGAATTAGGAATTTTCACCGCCGAGACACCGAGATTAGGAAAGAGAGGAGAGAATTTTCAGTTACTGCTCTGGACAAAACCCAGTCTAAGGGTTCCCGCAAGAATAAGATTCTGTAGAGCCCTTAGACTGGGTTTTGTCCAGAGCAGTAACTGAACAGGTTCTCAATTTAACAAAAAAAGTTAGATTGAGCACCTGTGCCGTTTGTGTGTCCTTGGGCAAAATGCTGTCCAAGGACACACAAACGGCACATTCTCTCCTAATCCTCTCTCTCCTATCTCGGTGTCTCGGCGCCTCGGCGGTGAAAATTCCTAATTCTCTTAGCTTAACGTATATGGGCATGCATACGGGCTCGGGCTCGGATTCAACGAAGAAAATCCTATAAAATGGTTGGCGATTCTGCAATAACTGTGATAGTGCTGACATGCAGGAGGCAGAGTGTACGAGCCATTGCAGGAAAACAAAAACGTTGAAAGCGTGCAGCATGGCTTGCGACAGCTCGCTCGGTATGGGCTCGTCGGTTTGCTTAATACCCTCATCGACTTTACTCTTACGAATACGTTGGTGATTATCACCGGAGCCAGTAGTTCCGCTGCTCTATTCGTCATCTCTTTGAGTGCTTGCTTCGTAGCAACACTGAATAGCTATCGCATCAATAAAACCTGGACGTTTGGATTTAGCGATAAGCCTTTGCCTCATTCCACCATGATGAAGTACTTTGGCGTTGCCTTTTTGGCTATGATGGTCAACACCTCGGTCTTCTTGTTTGTCTATCAATTTCTGCAAGATGAATTTGATGTCTCGCGATTGGCCGGTATAAACATGGCTAAGCTCGTAGGTGTAGCCACTGCCAGCATTTTCGCATTCCTTGGCTATAGGATTAGTGTTTTTCGTCCCATTGTTGTTGAGGCCTTTCGAAGGAACTTCCGTTTCGAGGCACAAAGTTTGGGTTTTTCGCTGGCAGCACAGTTGACCACTTTAGCGGTCGGGGCGATGGTGGTGCGTTTGCTCTACCTGGGAGTCACAACCGCTGTCTATGGCGATGCCGTCAACTATGGTTGGACAGCGGAAGCTATTGCTAAAGGGCAATGGGATAAGGCGCAATCGGGATGGACAAATCCTTTCTGCTTCTGGGAAGCTATTTTCTTTTATATTGGAATGAGTCCGATTCAAAGCGCCATCAGCGCATCCTTTATTCCTGGTGTTTTGTTGGCCCTGCCCGTAGCCTGGATAGCTCGATGTTACTATGGTGAGAGAGTAGCATGGTTGGCGGGGTGGTTGACAGTGCTGCATCCACGTTTGGTCATCTACTCGTGCAACGGGTACTCTGAAACCTTTTATCTACTTGCTCTGGCTGTTGGCACAGCATTGTTAGCGCGAAGTAGTTGGAAGGAATGTTCCAAAATTACCCTTTTGATCGCCGGTGTCGGTTTTGGTGTTCATTTCTGCGTTCGGAATGAAGGCTTCATCCTCTTTCTTGGCTCTCTCATCGGCTTGCTCATACTGGCCCAGCGTGCCCGTAGTAAGGAAATTCCTAGCAGATCCCCATGGTATACCGATCCTTGGCGTTGT
Organism: uncultured Chlamydiae bacterium; assembly: GCA_963713615.1. Taxonomy (GTDB): domain Bacteria; phylum Chlamydiota; class Chlamydiia; order Chlamydiales; family JAJFMA01; genus CAMFKD01. The sequence continues at coordinate 2,734,343 of CAVQMM010000001.1, read as the reverse complement.
TTGGGCCTAGTTCTGGCAGGCTTTTTTGCAGTCGTGATTATGTACTCGACCACGTCAAAGGTCCTTTTAGGAGATATTGGACTATTCAAAAAGGTATCGGTGTTTTCACAACAATACTCTGAACAGCTTGATCCGCAGAGTTCTGCCCGAGAGGTTTATGGTTTCGCGGGCAGAATGACGACGGGTAAGTGGCCCGAAACAGGGATAGAGCAACATATATTAATCTGGCTATATAGGTTTCCTGCCAACCTCCTGCATACTTTAAAAAGTACTCCAGGAGTATTGCTCACACCGCTTTGGTTCTTTGCTTTTTGCTTGCCTTTGTTTACCCGAGGCATTAATCGTACGTTGATGCCAGAATGGCCTTGGTTGGTGATGTTATTCTTTCCCATCATCGCCTATCCCCTTCTATACGTGGAGCCGCGTCTATTATTTGCTAGCCTTCTTCCAGTGCACCTTTTCGGAGCCGCTGGTTTGCTTGCGCTCAGCTGCTTCTTGGCTCGAAATCAATACATGGAAAACGCTTATTTTTGGGTGGCTAGTTTTGTTCTGGCCTTGTGTCTGGTTCTAATTTTTTGGCGGGGTCAGCAGATTGAGCAGGGTTATGCATATAACAGAGTATTGGCCGATTGGATCGACAACCATGTACCACCTGGTGACACGTTGGTTGGTTGTGGTTATGGTTTTATATCTACAACAGGATTCCTCGCCCAGCACCCCACAATCAATCGCTTGATCCATTACGATCCAAGACGTATCGTAAACTTCGTGAGAGAACATAACAGCCACTGGCTCATTCTATATGAACCCTTCCTCCTCAAGGTCAACCCAGAGCTTCTACCTGCCTTGGAGGTGGGGTTGCCAGGGATGAAATTGGTCTTTCAAACCAAAGATGACCATCAGCGCCGCATACAGATTTATCACCTGACAGCATCACCAAATCAGGTTTTTGGTCCGACAATTGATCCTTCTCTAAAGCCTGCCATTGTTCCCAAGAGGGGCTAGGGGTCCTTTACGAGAGATCTTGCATTAAATTTCTAAATTTTGAGTTTGACATTGACAAGTGCACAGTGAATCCTATAGGAATGTGTACCACAAACACATTTCTTTGGAACGCAATTGGGAGTTCATGTCATCGCGGTTCCATTGACCTGGCGGAACAAGAATTTAAATGATTTGAAGTTTATTGTTTGCATACAAATGGGAAAAAATGAGATCTGGATTGTCTTACGTTCAAACTCGCCGCGGTAGCATGAGTTGCCGTGGTCGGGTACACAGTAAAGGCGTAACATCTGAGTATCTACGAATGGGAGAAAGACCATGTCTGATCAGACTGTGGAGTTAGGACCTGAAGAAGCTCGCCCAGGGCGTTCCATAGTCCGTAGGGGCGGAATTGAAGACATCGCTCGCCGCTTTGACCTCGTCAAAATATTCCGAGGTATTCTAAGGCGTTTATGGTTGGTTGTTGCCAGCTCGATTGCCTTCGCGCTCGTTTTTGGCGCCTTGGCGCTACATCTGCAAAATATCTATGTGGCAGATGCTTATTTGATGTTTGAGGTTCAAACTTCTAAGTTTCTTCCCGAGAATTTGCCCTTAGGTCACTTTACGATGACGTCGGCTACGGAAATGGTCACGTTACCAGCGCACCTAAATGCGGTTCGTTCGATTCTTGGTTTGGATATGTCTGAACAGGAGCTTGGTAAACTGATCGACGTCAAACCACCTTTAGGAGACTCTAACCTGATCGACATTACTGTATCGGCAAGCAATCCAAACCTAGCAACTGACATTGCCAATACCCTTGCTTCTGTGGTTGTAAAGGATGGTCAGGAGTATGCCAAGCGCCAATTGAAGTCGGCGTATGACTACCTTGCGAGTCAGGCTACAACGTTTGAGCAGAAAATTAGTGAGAAAATTCAAGAGATTGCCGACTTCCGCAGAGCGCATTCTTTCATCGATGTTACCCCTGAAGGGTTGATAGCAGTGAAAGGGATGGTCGATTCGGAAAAGCGTTTGCAAGATGCTATTATGACATACAATGGCATGCTCATCGAATATGAGAATCTACGACGTGAAACAGCGCGGATGCCTGATACCGTCGTCAGGAGCACCGTTGAAGACAATCCTATGCAACGTAGGCTTTTGCAGACAGAGCTAGCATTATTAGAAGCCAAAACGCGTTATGCTCCTGAAAACCCCAAAATAAAAGTTTTGGAAGCTGAGCTTACAGAATTGCATGCGATGCTTGCCAAGCCGCAGGATCAGAACCCTGCCAACAGGCCGTTTCAACAATGGGAGAAAAACCCCGTTAAAGAACAGCTCAACCTTAACCTGGTTGGTCTTCGAGGAAAAGTGCGTTCCGCTCAGATGCTTAAAGATGATCTGACTGCAGCCTACGACGCCCAGAAGAAAAACATGGATAACCTTCCAGCCGAGGAAATGCAGTTCTCCCGCATGCTCGATGAGAAGACTCGCTATGAGCAAGATCTTAAAGACACCGAAGCCGTCATGAAAGCTACTGACATGATGCTGAAGCTGGGTAAGGGTGACATCGATCTCTACCTTCCAGCTGGTAAAGCTCAGGCACAGGATAACATTCTTGTCGACCTATTACCCCTGATAGGTTTCTTGGTTGGTATCGGTTTTGGATTGTGCCTGGCGGCTATGCTTGAGGTTCTCGATCCGAAGATTCGTACTTCTAAAGAACTGGACGGTTTCTATACAGTGCCTTGCCTGCTGACCATTCCTGAATTGGCCCGCACGACGCCCAGAAATGCCGAAGAGCGCTTAAAGCCCTATGTAAGCTACCTTGAAGAAAGCCTTCATAGACTATTGCACGGTCGTGAAAAGTTCACTCTTGCCATTACGAGTTCTATAGGGGGCGAGGGTAAGAGTACTTTAACCTATTGCTTAGCATGTTTATGGCAGCGCTTAGGAAAAAAAGTTGTCGTTGTGGAATGGGATCCTTCTAGTGCTTCACTCTTTGAGCCACATCAGGTTGCTAGCAAGACGGCAGTGGACTATCTTCGCGGACAGGCTAATCTTGATGAGATTATTTACCGAGGTGAACCTTGCCGTGTGACTGTTGGGGCTGAAAGCGACCTTAAGGATATCATCAGAAGGGGTAAGATGGCTCAGCTCGTGGAGGAGCTTCAGCGTCAGTTCGATGTTGTTTTGATGGACTGCCCTGGTATCATTGAGCGAGACTACGCTTTAAATATCTTAGACCATGTAAAGGACTTTGTCTTCATCATTGGTTCGAACAAGGTAAAACGAGAATATGTGGATGCGAGCTTACATGAATGTGAACTGGTAGACATCCGGCCTATTGGGCTAGTGCTTAACCGTGCTCTCAAGATCTTTATCGATGATGTTAGAGTTCAGGTAGAAGGAAGACAGTCAGATAGTGACCACGCGTCAGGGCTTAAATCCTGGTTTAGCAATAAGTAACACAGTACATGCGTAGCGATGAGCTGGTAGGGAGACAAGGGATGACCATAGAAATGTCACAAAGAAGCTGTTGGCTGAGATCCTGTTTGTTGCTGGTCATCATGACCGCGAGCTGTTTATCATCCTTTACCAGCTGCACAATCTATAAGCGGGGTTGTACTGTGCGTGTTGTCCCCGAGACATGCGCACTTACCTGCTGTGGGCGTCGTCCTCCTGTCATGGTTCATTACCCTGAGGTGATTGTAGATTTCGATCCCTGCGGTCACGCACCTGATGCGAATAAGGGAAAGGTGCCTCCTGAGTACTTGGAGAAGTTACAACTCAGAAAGGAACCCTACCGTATTAACAAAGGTGATGTGTTAGAAGTCTCTATCTTCACAAACGACGAAAATGGCCTGGGTGAGGTCGTTGTCGCTCCCGATGGCTATATCTACTTCATGTACCTGGACGGCATTAAAGCTGAGGGACGCACACCCGAAGAGCTAGCAGCTGATATCGAAAAGGGCTTGGGGGTGATGCTGACGTCGCCAAATGTCGCTGTAGTACCAAAAGTCAAGGCTGCTGATTACTTCATGGTTTTGGGTAAGGTCATGAGGCCTGGTGTCTACCCCTTGAACACCGCTGTTGACCTCCGTAGTGCCATCGGTGAGGCTGGTGGCCTTAATGACGGCGGTTATCGCGGATCCACCATGCATATCGCCAACCTGACAAAGTCTTTTGTTGCTCGTAAAGGTGTGCTCCTCAACGTCGACTTCGAAGGCTTGATTCAAAGAGGCGATGACTCGCAGAATATTTACCTCAAGCCCGGTGACTATGTATATATCGCATCGGCATTGGATGAAGAAGTTTATCTTATCGGTGTGGTTGGTGGGCGCGTAGTGCCCTTCCGGGATGACCTAACGCTCATTAGCGCTTTGTCACCGGTATATGGGCCTAGGAGTTGGGATCCCTATATTAACGGAAACTGGCGCGAGATATTGATCCTTAGAGGCTCCTTGGATTGTCCCTGTGTGATCAGGGCAAACTTTATGGCTATTCTGACTGGTGAAGCCAAGGACGTCTATTTGCAGGCTGGAGACATTGTATATATACCAGCTCAAGAACTGCGATTTGGCAAGGCACTGGTAAAACTTGCTATCGAGTCCTTCGTCTCGGCCTTCATGGGTTCGGCGGCGCTATACCACGTGAACAAGATTGTAAACTAAGTAACGGAGACCTTGGGCGATGCTCGACGTGATAAAAACAGGCGTTGGTATAGTTGGTATCAATTGGGTTCGGCGTGCTCTCTTGTCCCTTGCGCTGCTTATAGTAGGTCAACAATCGTTGGCTGCGGATGCTAGGCCTTATTGGGTCGATAGGGCCCTAATGGCGCAGTCACAGTCTGATGGGGGTGACGATAATTTTCGCTTTGTGGAAGCACCTGCTACCAATAGTCCTGTCATCAGGCCTTTGAAGCATATCTCGCCAGATAAAGTTGCCATCAAGGAACCCTCTAAAGATCCGCGACACACCGATCCCACCAGTGCCTTATATAAACTTCAAATTGGCGATCGCCTATCCGTTGCCATTTATGGCGAACCTAATACGGAGCGTGACGTCACTGTCGATGCGGCAGGTACAGTCACGTATCCTATTATTGGCACTTTGGATGTTGTTGGTAAGAATATCGATGAAGTTCGCAAGGAAATGAACGCGCGCATCCGCAAGGTCTATCGCTATACTTTTGTGAGTTTGAGCCCGGTTGAATTTGGAGGCCAATCCTATACTATCCTAGGATGGGTCAATGTGCCTGGTCGCAAGTCACTTTTAGGTAGAGAGACGATTCTATCAGCGCTTTGTCGAGCTGGTGGTTTTCCATCGGGTAGTTTTCGCACGATGACGGTTGACTTAGCGGACCTTAGCCGCGCTTTTCTATTGCGTAAAGGGCAGTATGTTTCGGTCGACTTTAAGAAGTTGGTAGTTGAGGGAGATACTCAGCATGATGTTGTGATAGAACCCGGCGACTACATCTACGTCCCTAGCGCTCTGGAGAAGGAGATCTATGTGATGGGCGAGGTAGCACTGCCTTCCTCACTAGGATACCTCAATAAAGTCACATTGGCTGAGTCGATAGCATTAGCTGGTGGCATGACCTTTAATGCCAGCTCGAGGGTCTTAGTTGTGCGCGGGTCTCTCAATGAGCCCTATACCTTCTATATTGACCTCAACCTCATTCTCAGAGGCTGCGAACCGGACTTTTTGCTGAGACCAGGCGATATTGTTTATGTTCCACCTAGGACATTTACATCATTCCGCGAGTTGGTGCAGTATGCCATAAGGATATATGTATCGACGGCGGCATCAGATTTTGGTTCAATAGCCTGGTCCAATATCACCGGTGAAGCCGTCACTAATACACCTGTTAACGTGATACCAAACATCAATGTAAACGGGATAGTTCAGCCGCCAGCACCCATAACGAGTCCATAAGCAGTTGGACGTGAATTCCAGCCAACCCGGTGGCGATGCGCCGCCGGGAGCGTTCTTCTCGCGTGAGGCTTTGTCATCAGTACCTTGGTTACTGATTGGCAAGATCCTTACATTTTTCCTCTACTTCGCCATATCCATCATTATCGTACGCAGCCTTGGTCCCACGGATTATGGTGTCTATTCGCTGTTAGGGAGTATGGCTGATTATCTCATGGTATTTTGTACGATGGGGCTTAATCAGAGTTTACTGCGCTTTGTTCCTGAGTTAACGACCTCGGCCAATCGGGCCGGGCTGAGACGTTTTTTGCTTAATTCTGTCTTGATGCAAGGAGCAGCTCTTCTTTTGACAGGAACACTTCTATATGCCTTGGTACCTTGGATATCGCAGCTTTTTCATATCGCATTTGGCCCCTACGTTCTTGTTGTCGTGCTGTTCACTGCTATGCTTGTAACCAAAGAGTTTTTGAATAATCTATTTACCTCTCTATTTATGGCGCGCTTCTTGGCCGTCACCAGTGTAGGGCAGGCTATTATCTTCATCATATGGCTTGTGGTGCTCTATTTCACTGGTAGCTTTTCTGTGAAGGCTGTCTTGATTGCTTTTAGTGGTTCCATAGCCCTCATGGCTCTTCTGAGCCTGTCGAAGCTACAGCGTTTCTTCAAAGCTTGGAAAGATCATGTCGTTCGCCCAGGTATTGGACGGCGTCGGGTGCTGAAATTGACCTTGCCAATGACCTTCATGGCCATTACCAACAAGTTGCTTTCGCAATACTCTGAGATATTTTTTCTAGGCTACTTTGCATCACATGCTATTTTAGGCTACTATTCGCTAGGACTGATGCTGGCGAACCAGCTGCTTACCTTTGTCCCTATGGCCTTACAAACGCTGTTTACGACGGCATTGTCAGAGGCTTATTCAAGACACAAAGCTAGCTTGGGAGACTTGACAGCAGGTGTTTTCCAGGCTCTTATCATTATAACGGTCCCCCTAGCCTGCTTCGGTGCCTTTTTCGCCCACAGAGGCGTGGAGGTCGTGTATGGAAGTGCAATGGCCCCTGCAGGACTAATCGCTTCGTTTTTTTGTATTTTTCGTCTTCTGCCAATGATTTGGATACCTCTTTCCATGGCCCTGACAGCCACAGAAAAGGTAGCCAATACGATGTGGTTAAACGTAGTGCATCTGGGGATTAACCTTAGCCTCGATTACATTCTCATCAAACATTTTGGGTTGGCCGGTGCTTTAGCGGCGATAGTGATTACTTTTCTTCTGGTAAGTCCGCTGAAGCTATGGGTCATTCGCGGTCTATTGGGTGGCATCTTCTTCCCTCTGTCTTTTTTTATACGAGTTTTGATTCCTTCGGTGGTTCTTGGTGCGATGCTATTCCTGCTCATCCCTTCACCCAATCTATTGGGACTGTTTGCCTTGGCAGGGATTTATGCTGTGCTATGGATCGCCATGATCAGGTTCTTCAAGGTCATTCGGCCTAGTGACATTAGGCACTTCAAATCGATCAATATAAGGGGTCTTAACAAAGCGTTAGACTTCATGACTGGGGTTAGCGTAGGGACAGGCAAGAGATGAAGATTGCACATGTCATGCGCCGCTTTACCCCCGCTAAGTGGGGTGGAACAGAGACTGTGGTTTTTAATACATGCCAAGAGCTGTCTAAAAAAGGCGTTTCCAACGTTATCTTTTGTACAGACATGTTCAGTCAATCAGGCCAAGAAGTCATTGAAGGAGTTCCAGTAAGACGCTTTAGCTATACTTTTCCTTGGATTGGACTTAGCGATGATGCGCAAGCTAAGATGCGTCTCAAGGGTGGAAGTCCACTTTCATTTTCACTGTTTCTTTCTCTTCTACGTGAACCCAATCTGTCCCTTATCCACACCCATGTGCAGCACCGTTTAGGGGGTATAGCTCGCACTGTAGCGCGTCTCAGGCGTATCCCATATGTTGTCAGTGTTCATGGCGGGGTATTCACGATGCCAGCAGAGCATGCTGCCAAGATGCAAGAACCATTCAAAAACAATTGGGAGTGGGGAAAGGTTTTTGGATGGTTGCTAGGGGCCCGACGTACATTGCAAGATGCTGACGCAATCATCTGTGTGGGACAGGATGAATATGAGGAGATGAAAAAACGTTTTCCTAGTAAAAAAGTCTGCTATGTTCCCAATGGCGTACATGAAGACAAATTTTGCACGGCGGACCCAGGTCAATTTCGTCGGCAATATGGCATTGAGGATGACGAACGCCTGATTTTGTGCGTATCCCGAATCGATTTTCAAAAGAATCAAGTTCTATTGGTTAAGGCTTTTGCTGAATTTGCCCAGCGTTTTCCCGGATACAAACTTGTTCTTATTGGGCCTATTAATGTGGAAAGCTATGCCGAGGAGATTCGTTCTACGGCCGCGCGGCTAAACATTTCCGACCGAGTGCTGTTGATTCCCGGATTACAACCCGATGATCCCTTGTTACCGAGTGCTTACCGAGCTACCGATATGTTTGTATTGCCCTCGCGCATGGAGCCGTTTGGCATCGTCATTCTTGAGGCTTGGGCTGCCGGAGTTCCTGTGATTGCCAGCCGAGTCGGCGGAATTCCGGGATTTACACACTCGGATGAGGACGTTTTGTTTTTCGAAGACAATGACCAAGAGGGGCTTCTTGCACAAATGGTTAAATTAGCTACAGATAAAGCCCTTGGGAAGCGATTGGTTGCTGCAGGTCAAAAGGCTGTTAAACAATACAGCTGGGAAGCTACCGTGCAAAAGCTAAGCGCTATCTATGCCTCGCTGAAGCCCCCAAGCGTATTAAGAAAGGACCTTGAGTAAAAAATGTTACCTTTTTTTGCGAGAAGGCAATTCTAGAGAACTCAGATGGCATGGCACTATCTGGCCTGGAGACACAGGCCCTTACTCCCTCCTAGGCCCGAAGGGTCGATATTGCAACAGGCCAAGGGATATTTCCTGTCAGCCTCGAAGGACTGCCATAGAAAGCATGCATAAATGGTGTGTGCAAACCGGCATCTTGTGGCAGTCTTTCAGACTGCGAAACCCTATCCTGGCGTATACCAGGGCGATGCCCCATAGGCCTCAACCTAACAGGTCTTTTGAGCTTATATCTCAATGACTTAGGACTTCACAATCGTATCTCGGCGCGCAGCGCTTTGGAGTGCGGTCGCTTGCGACCGCTTTTCGTTCCTTGGGACGGCAATGCTAAACGGCATTGTATGGATTCGTCGAAGGCTGCATGTACTAACTATTTTACCCTTAGGGAATTATAGTAATGCCGTTGCACACGACCGTCGCAAGGAACCCAAAGCGGTCGCAAGCGACCGCACTCCAAAGCGCTGCGCGCCGAGATACGATTGTTAGGCTTAGGTTGAGGCCTATGGGGCGATGCCCTGGCCTGTTGCAATATCGACCCTTCGGGCCTAGGAAGGGAATCGCTTCTCTCTCTCTTCGATTGTATTCGAGTTTCAGGAATTGACTTCGGAAATCGGACTTCTGCAATTACCTCTCAAGGTCCTTTCCTATTGCGCTTACCTTTTAAGTCCACGTGGTGCATACTTGATGCACTACATTGAGGAAAAATGGTGAATCTCGAAATAACTCACAGACGCCAGCTTTGGGTCATTCTGATCATCGTCTTTTTAGGTTTTATCGGCATTTCAATGCCTTACCTGATTTTTCCTGCACTATTCTTGAACCCTGCCTACTCGATTCTACCTGCAAGTTGGAGCGAATCCAGTCATGCCCTATTTCTTGGAATCACCCTGGCTGCTTATCCGCTAGGGCAGTTTATAGGATCGCCGATTCTGGGAGCTTTATCAGATGATTTTGGTCGCAAGCGGCTGCTTTCAGGAAGTTTAGTGATTACAGCAGTTTGCAACCTATTAACTGGGTTATCGCTGGAATGGCAGCAGCTCTGGCTGCTGATTGCAAGTCGCTTTGCCGCAGGTCTGATGGAAGGGAACATTGCCATTGCGCGTGCCATGGCTGCCGATATCAAAACCATCTCCAAACACGAGACATTTGGCAAAATCAATGCTGTTGCCTCCATAGCCTATCTTCTTGGACCTCTTTTGGGTGGTTTGATGACCGATGGTAAACTCGTGGAAGGCTTGACGACTTCAACACCGTTCTATTTCATTTGTATTCTCTTTTTCTGCCTCGCTGGGCTGTCCGCTGTAGTGCTGCAAAAACGACCTGTCAATAGTCCATCAGGTGAGATTCGGAATTTCTGGCACCGCATTAACCTTGTCAAGAGGATGCGCGTCTTGTTTTTCAATAAGCAGCTCCAGTTTCTCATGATAGCCTCTACCTGTTTTACTCTGGCAGTCGATATTTTTTATGAGTTTGGGCCAGTTTATCTTACGGCAAAGTGGATTCTTGATCCGGTGCAGCTCATTCTCTACAATAGTGTGCTGTGTGTCGCTCTTGCTGTAGGAAATGGATGGATGTCCACATTTCTGTTTTCAAGGATTTCCAGCCGACTCACGATCATTTGTGCCACTGGTGGTTTGGCCCTTTTTTTAATAGGCATGGTACTGACTGACTCCATCTATTTGATGATAGTGTTATTCGCCGTTAGTGGTTTAGCAATCGGACTTGGGGTAACATTTATTACCGTAAGAATTTCGGATTCTGTTTCGGACGTGGTTCAAGGCGAAGTTATGGGTGTCCAAATATCCCTACGCGTCTTGGGAGATGCCGTTATTTGCCTGCTCGGGGGTGTTCTGCTGCTGCTGTCATCTAAACTTATTCTCGTCCTAGCAGCTGGAATGTCTGCGGTAGCGATGTTATACTATGCTGTTCGGGCATGAATCCTTCAGGGAATTAGCGGGTTTTTCTTCCTCTTTTTTTATGTTATCTAACTGAAAATGAAGGTTTAGCACTGTGTTTTCCCTGAGGGTCCTCATTTGTCAAAAAATCATTTTTGGCGTACTCTGAAACCTAGTCTGATTCCCTTAGGGTCCCTGGATCCACAATCGGTATGATCATGTATGAGTTTTTATATGGGCCATTTGGGCAAGGTTTTGCCCTGTCCATCAGCATGATTTTGGCAATCGGACCGCAAAACACCTACGTTTTGCGTCAGGGAGCCTTAGGCCTTCACGTTCCTACAGTCATTATCGTTTGCAGCTTATGTGATTCATTTCTTATTGCCATGGGCGCCATTGGGTTATCGCATTTTATTGCCGGAGTTTGGTGGCTTCGCAGCTTGCTGCTCTGGGGTGGTATTGCATTCATCGGAGGATATGCCATCAAATCGTGGCGTCGCGCGATCATGGGCGGTTACTTTCAAGCCTTCGCGACGGGAGGTTCAGATATTGCGTCTAGGGGTAAGGTTATTCTAACTGCCATTGGCTTTAGCATCTTGAATCCGCATGCTATCTTGGACACTGTAGTCGTTATTGGAGGAATGGCGCTGCGCTATGAAGAGGCTGATGACCGTATTTCCTTTGCTATTGGAGCAATAATCGCCTCTATCGTCTGGTTTATCGCGTTAGGATATTGCGCACGTGCGCTCCGCAAGGTTATCCTCAATCCTATTGGTGCACGAGTCTTCGATGGAGTTGTCGGCACGATCATGATTTGGCTCCTGTACAACCTGTATACGACGATGTGGCTAAACTATCCTTAAGGTAGAACTTCCTGTTTGTAGGTGATCAAGCCGTGTTTGATGATGTCCATGATCTCAATTTTTGATGGGCAAACGAACGTTGGCAAGGCAAAATCTTCTGGGGCGACTTCCAACAGGCCCATTTGGTCGGCGAGTTCGTAATCTTCTGCCATGACGGCCTTACACAGCAACATTGTGGATATCCGTAGGGGCATGACTTTGTCATAGGGAGTGTTGGTGACAAAAGCTCGGTGTTCCCCATGCAAGCTGGTAGTGAAATCGTATTGACGGTGTGATCCGTGAAGATGTCCCGAAACGTAGCATTTGCTAGCTGTATATTTTTCGAGTCCTGGTCGGAAGAAGTGCAGGAATTCCCTAGTTACAGCTTCAGGGATCACTGAGAATGTGGTGTCGTAGAAATTTAAGTAGTCTTCGGCATCAACTTTCTCACCGGTAAGAGGGTCTCCGGAGATGAATCGAAAGTAGCCTCTAGGGATTTTGTTGGCGATTAGTCCTGAGACGGGATGCCCAGCGCGAGCTTTGAAATAACCAGCCCGTTCTTCGACGATTCCTGGCCCAGCGACGCTGACAACGCGATAGATATAAGGCTTACCGGTAAGTAGGTAATGGCCGATAGCGACGACGTCTAGAGCTGAAACAGTCCAAATAACATCTTCAGGAGCTGTGATGGGGTCAATGGTCTGAATATGGAGCGAATGGTTAGCGATGGGGTGAGGCCCCTCGGTGGTATGGTGTTGAACATGGGTGGCCTCCGTGAAGGCCTTGCAGGGTGTATCTTGGCGATAGACCAGATGAACGGCTCCGGGCGTAAGCTTGGAAAGGGCCTGTAGCCCAGCGGCAAATTCCTTTTCGTTACCGGCAACTTGCAATTCAGCGGGAGGGGCGAAGGGAGCCGACTCCAAAGCCTTCACAAAAATGCTACGAGGCATTTTTGTCGGATCCGCTAAAGTGTTAAAAGGGCGCTGGCGAATATGACAGAATAATCCTCCTGCTAGTAGCGCTTTCATAAGTTCATCGCGGTTTGCGCTCTGAATCGGGTGAGGAGTTCCCTCGATATATTCATCAGCACGATTCATGCGGATCGTGATGTTTGTGGGGTGGCGCTTGTGTCCGCGCAGGACATCGATGATCATTCCCGAAGCTGGCGCTACAAAGACACGATCGGGGTGGTCCTTATCCAGGGCGAGTGGTTGACCGATTTTAACAACATCACCAGTCTTGACCAGTACCTTAAATTTCACCTGTTCAAACGCACGTAGGCTGAGCGATACGGTATCGGGGCGAGCAAGATCTTGGACGGCTCCCTTCGGCTGACCTTTGATAGGAATATCCAGGCCTTTAGTGATTTTGATGTGTACCATGGTACTCCTTTAATTTTAGGCCTTGTTCGCCTTTTCGGTCAGTTTTCGGTCGGCTGCAATAAGGATCGTCTGTCGCGTTTTGCTCCTCGGACATAGCTGGCGCTATGCCCTCGTCACAAACCACGACATCCGACTTTTTTCGTCCGACCGAAATTCTGACCGCAAAGGTGAACAAGGCCTAATTTTGTATAGAGGAAAACCTATACCATACTCGGTCATAAATTTGGAATTTGGACCGCGCCAAAGCCGTTCATATTTACAGCGTTTAACCAAACTTAATGAGGCTCAGGTAGCATATTTGGCCAGGAGGTCGAGTATGGAAGGGATCAGAAATGTCCCATGGTTTCCGACAATTCCATGGATGGGTGAACTCAAGCGTCAGAGCCGCGACACCGCCAACGATGCCCAGGTTATCCAGGTTGCTGCCCGTGCTTTGGGAGCATTGGTGGCTTCATTGTCGGTTAATTGCATCATTATGTCGTTCGTGGCCGCACCTCTTGGGATGGTGATTATTTCGACTGCTTTGGTGGGTTTGGTTGGTGAACTTGTCTGTCAACTGTCTGCCTATGCCGCGCAAAGAATGGGGTGGATACCCACGTGTTCGAACGAAAAAGGCCTGAGCGCTCAAACGGTTTCTCAGTCGAGATTTCTTTCGGAGCTTTCCCTGGTAAATGTCGCGGGGCAGGCGGGCGCTACAGCGTTGGTGCATGAGTCTGGTCATGCTCTCGCAGCATTAAGTTGCTATAAGGGAGCTAATCCTTGCATTCACATCTATCCCTTCCGAGGGGGAAGCACTCAATTGGCCCCGATGAGGTCTCTTACCTTTTTTGGAAGACTTATAGGGATAGAAGCTTCAACATCTTTGGTGATTGCAGGTGGAATAGTAGCCGCCATGTTAGTCGCTATGGCAGCGCTTGCGGGTTCGAATGCTTTGAGAGAATCACATCCAACGATAAGCCGAATTCTTGAGCTTTTTGCTTATGTTCAGCTTCTCGACCATATCCTTTATGGTTTGATGTCTTTAGCTGAAAGGCCAGGACTCTCGAGTAACGATTTCAGCCGTTTGCACTATCATACCGGGATACATCCGCTAGCGATGGTAGCAACGCTGATTGTTTTGCCAGCAGCACAATTGCTCGGTTATACTACACGCGGGCAGATTTTGCACATTTCGACTGCGCCAAAGCCCCGGGGTTGAACGATCGCAAGTGGGTCCATATTAGAACTAGGCCCCAGAGGAACGACGCACCAAGGCCATAATGCCTACAGCAGCAATAGCTCCTAGAACGAGTGTGGGTAACCAAATGAGAATCGCCACGATGGCGCCGGCAAAGACGATCGACTTGGCTGTACCTTCTTCTTCCAAATACTTACGGAAGCCCTTGACGCGGCTTAACATCTCGTCACAGAAATAGATTCCAAAAACAATTCCCACCAGAGCTCCTCCCCATAGTGGTATCCAGGGTGTCAGCAAAAGGCCGATGACTAACACAGCATAAGCTATAGTATCGCGTTGCACACTCCTCGCTATGAGGTAGATATTCTGTACGACCTCTTTTGCTGGATTTTTTGCATCTGTTTGATTGGAGGCCTTGTTTTTCTGGCCATCGGGTTCTTCGGAGTTGGGGGTTCTTGGATCTTCGGACGGTGGGTTGGCCATACCGTTGCTCCTTATGATTTTACATATCCTGCGCTGTACAATTAAATTATACAAAAATAGCCTTCACAAAAGCAAATTATTCATTATAAACTCAATTTTAATGGTTTTTCTGAAGAATTCGGGTAACCGTTCAAGGGATAAAAGAATCCGAGCCCGTGTGCGTGCCCATACACTTTAAGCTAAGAGAATTAGAAATTTTCACCGCCGAGACGCATAGAAGTTCGTGGGGCTTTTTTAGGATTTTTACCGCCGAGGCGCCGAGATAGGAAAGAGAGGAGGGGGAAGAGGGAAGAATGTTCAGTTACCACCGACTCTGGACAAAATCCAGTCTAAGGGTTCCCGCAGGAATACGATTCTCTCCTAATCCTCTCTCTCCTATCTCTGCGTCTCGGCGGTAAAAATTCCTAATTCACTTAGCTTAACGCATATGGGCACGCACACGGGCTCGGATTCTTTTACCCCTTGAACGATTACGGAGCGTCCAAAAAAAAAAGAGGAAACGAACAAAATTCTCTCCCTAATTTTATGGGGCATCGGATAAGATCCCGCTTCCTTATTTGACGTGAATGGCGGGCTTGGAATGATCAGAAAGATCCTGCGTTGGGTCAACTATTTTTTGCTAGTGTGCGTCCTTCTCTTAGCACTATTGGTGTTTCTTAAGCTTTTTCACAGGGGTGGCACGGTTCCTGAGGTCGCCCTACAAGAAGAAGCTGAGAAGTTTGATCAGTTGCCAAAGAACGCCTTTGCACAAAGTCCTGAGGCTTACAATGCGATTGGAGGCCCGATCCTGACTGTTCTTTTGGTTCCGCCAAAAATTGAGCTTCCTGACCTTCGTCCCTACCTCGTTTATTATGGTATCAACGATCGTCCAGATATCTCAGCAACCGCTACCGTGCTGCACTTCGGTCTTAAAGGCAGCGACACTGTGGCTAGTGCTGCACCCGGTGCGCGTCTATATTTGAAGTATGATAACTCCAAAAGACCCGGAGCCTATGTTTTTAGCGCGGATAACCAGCAGACACGCCTTTGGATAGAGGCTGAAAAGGATGCTAACAAGGCCAATGTCAAAGTACGCATGGTCAATGATAATGGGGAAGTCGTTTCAGAGCCATCCCAGCGCGCGAATATCGTTCTGACTGCAAGCACCTTCGCACGTCTGGGAGGGGGCACATGGGAAATCGGCAAGTGGAAAGTTGATGGCACGTTGTTGGCTCGGCAGAGAGCTCGTTGGTTGGGACAGGACCAATTTTTAAACACTCATGGGGGCGAGGAATACGCCGACTTTAAAGACAAAGAACGTATCGAATTTGGCGAGGGCAATGACCGCTATTCTGTGTACGTGAAGTCTGGCGATTGCCTTATTTGGGATGGTCAGCGCTGGCAAAATGTTCGTTTAGGGGACGGCTCGCGCGGGTTTCCACTGCTTTGCATTTCCAAAATTGATGACAGAGTGATGACGCTTGATTTGTGGGATGTTGGTGGGCAGGGACACGTCACACTCAACCTAATCAAATCCAAAGAGGCTTGGACTCCTAAGACTCTAGAGCAAGATTTTAAGTTCATCTCCACCCGTACGTTGTCTCAGTATGTCTTTGAAGTTAAAAAGGAACGTATGGTTCTGCGCCCCTATGACTGGTTATTGCTGGTCGATAAGGCTTGGGTACCGCTGACAACTCCAGAACAAATTGACGACTATGTTGACCGTAAGACGCAGGGTCCATTGTATGTGTTTGTGGGTCCGGTACAGAAAGAGGATAAGCAGGTTTTGCAAGCGATAATTTATAGCCCGGCCCGCACAGAGATGGATGTGGTGGAGTATGCACTCGACCAACCTGTCCTGGGCAGTCCCTTCCACGCCGAAGGCTCAGGTGCTAACGCCAAGAAGCCTGAGGAAGAGAAACCGGTCGATAAGGATCTCAAGCTTGATCAACCGAAACACCATCAATCGCGAGAAGGGGAAATTCACACTCCACCTGTACCCTCTGAGGATGAGGAGCCTCCCACCGATGTTCATGAAGGTCAGGAGGGCATTTCGCCGCGGGGCGTCCGCCCCGACTTATCAGCTGCTTCGCGTTTTCATGGCTATATTGATGGCGATGTAGCGGATGATGAAGATGAGTTTGAAGAGGATGAAGACGAAGATGAAGACGACGAAGATCGTGATGAGAAGAGCCACGAGAATTCAGAAAGAAGGATGCCGTTACATCCGCAGGGATTGGATCATAGTAGTCATGGGCAGGTTGCCGATCTCGTCATCATACCTAAGACCAAGGAAGAGCCTGCAAGACTACGTAAGGATGTACGCTATTTATTCCAGGATGATGCCTTACCGTCATCGGCACCACCAGGTATGATATAAATTGTTGCTGCAAGATAATCGTTATTCGCTTAAGAATAGTGATTTCCAATAACTCGACTAGGTTAACAGGGGGCGAAGCTAACATGTTCTTTCGCAGAGCAACATCATGGCTGGCGATAGCAGTGCTTTGCACCAGTTCGTTTCTAGCTGCACAAACCATTGCTGAAAAGAAAGCTGGAATCACTGGTGGAGGCACTGAATTCGACAAAGAAACCCTTGGAGTTCTTCAGAGCGTAAACACCGATCTTGTTGGTAAGGAACATGAGCTTAACAATCTCTATCAACAGGTTCAGGTATTATATGCCAACAATGCCTCTCCTGCTGACTTTCAGGCCCTTTTACAGGAAATTAATGCTACTCGCGCTCAGATAGGCGACATTGCTGACCGCTGGCGTACCACGATTGATAAAAGTCAGCACGGCGAGGGATATGCGCTGTGGAACCAGCCTCAGACGACTCTTGGACAACTTGTTATCGACTTTGGTTCGCAAGAATATGTCTATATTATTCCTCCTGATATCGGCGCCGCAAAGATAGGTGTTGCCTCAACAATTCCTGTTCCTAGAGCGCTCTGGGGCGAGATGTTAGAGATGATTTTGGCCCAAAATGGCGTAGGAATCCGTCAGCTTAACCCTTATGTACGTTTGCTCTATACATTGGAGAAGAATCAGTCCGGTTTAGCACTGATCACTAATAGGCGTGAAGACTTGGAATATATGCCTATTAATGCACGTGTAGGTTATCTGGTATCTCCGGACCCTTCAGAGGTGCGTCGGGTTGGCTTTTTCTTAGAACGCTTTATGAATCCCAAGACAACCAGTTTGCAGATGGTTGGCCGTGATATGCTGATTGTCAGCACGGTTAGCGAGGTCAAGGAGCTTTTGAAACTTTATGACTTCGTCAGTGCGACGCGTGGGCAAACGGAGTACAAGTTGGTGCCGCTGTTAAAAACAGACACCGATGAAATGGCTAAAGTCCTTCAGGCCATGTTTGAGCAGTTTTCGCAAGAGGAGCAGGTTTTTGCTAGTGATGCAAAAGGAGGCAAAGCTCCTCCTCCACTGGCTAAAAATGAGGGTCACGGACTCAAGGTTATTCCTCTTAAAGATGTCGCAAGAGCCGTTTTTTTAGTTGGCACTCGGGACGAGATTGAGCGTGCTGAGACAATTATTGCCGAGGTAGAAAATGCTGTAGGTAATGCACGCGATAAGGTTGTGTATACTTATAAGATCAAACATTCCGATCCTGAAGCCATTGGTAAGCTCATTAATCAGATTTATGGCTTATTAGTCTCTGAGGGTATTGGAAATCAGGTTATAGTTGGACCGATACTGCCCGGTGGTATTCTGGCTCAGAATCAGAATCAGAACCAGAAAACCACCAATACGGAAGTACAGACAGCATCTCCTGTAATCAATTTAGTTCAACCTCCTGCACAGCATCCAGGAATGTACCACGCTGCCTTTCCGACTGTTGTTGACGACACACCGGGCTTCTTCCAGAATGGTCAAGTGAGCATTAACCCCACTCCCATTCGTTATGCACCTACCAAACCTGAGGAGATTAACAAAGGGAGGGATAACTTCTTGGTTGATCCTCGTACTTCGATCCTGGTCATGGTCGTTGATCCAGTTCTCTTGCCTCGTCTGAAAGCACTTCTTAAGCGCATTGACGTACCTAAGAAACAGGTTCAACTCGATGTCTTGTTGTTGGAATTCACCAACCAACACGTTACCAATTATGGCTTGAATCTTTTGTCTATCGGAGGTTGTGCCAGCAATGCACGACATACTTGCCTGCGTTTTGATGACGTTGGGCAGGTTGTAGGTTCCACTGCCGCTGCCGCCAATGGTGTACCATCGCTAATGTCGGGGGTTTTGGAGTTTCTGATCACTCGCCCTAAGACGTCCGCCTTCCCAGCTTTCGATCTTTCTTATCGATGGTTGATGACGCAAGGTGATAGCACGATTAATTCTAACCCATCGGTGATGACGGAAAACGAAGAGAAAGCTTCCATCCAGATTAAAACAGAAACCTCAATCAGTACGGGTATCGTGGAAGTCGTGGGTACCAACCAAAACGTTGGTCCTAAGGATGCTTTCACACGTGCTCAGTATGGTACACAAATAGATATCACACCTTCTATTCATACGCGTGGGGATGATCCCGAGGATTTCTGGGATGCGGGACCGGACTATGTGACTTTGGAAAACTACATCCTGTTTGACGATGTTGTTCCCGGTACTGATTCGGCTAGTAGGCCGGATGTATTGCGTCGACAGGTTAAGAATAAAGTCAGCGTCGCTGATGGGCAAACAGTGATCATTGGTGGATTAAGAAGGTCAGCCATTTCCGATTCTTGGCAGGGGATTCCCTTCCTCGGAGAGCTACCAGGCGTTGGCAAGGTCTTCAGCATGACGAATCTAGCAGATAATAGTCAGGAGACGTTTATTTTTATCACCCCGACGATTATTTATGATCATTGCGAAAGCATGGAGAAGGTGCGCCGCTTTCAACTTTCTCATCGACCTGGAGATATTCCAGATTTCATGGCCGCATTGGATGATGCCCGTCGGGCTGAACGAGAGGCTTTGTTCCATTTAGGGATGCAAATGCTGTTTGGTCGTGAGCGCACCAGAGCAGTCCCCTATGGCGAGGATTCTTGTCGTAGAATGCATTCAGAGTTTATTCCTGGTGGGTCGCCTTGGTTCATAGAGAGCGATTGCATGGGCAACCCTGGAGACTATGATCGTGGCTGTACTTGGAACCAGTGCCGTTAAAGTAACACGCGCGCAGCGCTTTTGGAGCCCCAGCCGATTGCGTCGCCAATATCCGAAAGTAACGAGGCTTCCCATGTGGCGCAGTCATTCCATGACTGCGAGAACGGTTGAAACAGATTCCGTTTGCATCACATGGGACGTTTGTTTTGCAAGTCTCCACAATAGCAACGGATTGTTCGCGGTCATGGAATGACTGCGCCACATAGGAAATTGCGCCAGCCAGTTTTTTGAGTTACTTGAAAGGCCTTAAAGCATTGAAAGATAATCCCTAAAAGCCTTCCTCAATCAGTCCATTATGGAACCTAGCTAAGCAACAGCAGTGCCTGTATTTCGCAGAATGCCGTAACTCAATCCCGCGTAGGCTATCACCCCGAGGGCAAAAGAGCACAGGGGAAATTGGCTTGTCTCCCATAGAAATCTCAAAGAAATTGCCGCAGTAATCGCCAGCGAAGCCTTGACTGACGCGCTGTACATAGTCTTCTGACTGCTCACACTCAGTACGTCCTGAACTATGGAGGTGATTGAATGGAACATTACGAAGGAAACACCGTAGATAATTGCTGTAAAAACAGAGATGATAGCCTCTGCTGGGACTTCTTTGTCTCGGACGAAAGAAACAGCCCGTTCGGGAATAGTAAGAGCGGTAGACGGTGCAGCAAACGCCTCTTCGAGTTTATTCGAGCCAATTATAGCCAGAGCAAATGCAGAGGCTATGATCACCATACGGAGTACTTCATTTTTCAAGATTTGAGAGTGTTGATCAGGCCGATTTAAACCTTCATCCTTAAAATGAACCTCAAATCGTCCATCAAGTGCTCTTTTAAAGCGATCATGTACTTTCTGAAAGTTACTATCTAGTTGTATAAGGTTGGGGTCGCATGAAGCGATTATGGTTTCTGGTCCATAGATACCATGCAATTCCTCTAGTGCTTCTTTTACAGCGAGATCGATTTTAGTTCTACAAGAATTAAAGATAATTCTGTATTTTCCATTTTTGTATAGAGACTCAACGTAATTTGAAGCCATTTTTTTTACTTCATCCATGTGTTGTGACACGAATTCGTTTATGGATTCTTTTAACCATTTACGTTCTTTTTTTAATTTCTTGTCAAATAGAGAAAGTGTGATTTGTTTAATGCGCTTTTTGTCTATTGATTCTGGGTTTTGGCTACTTCTATCGTTAAATATTTCTATCGAATCATAGATGCTTTTGGCGATGTCGTTTAATTTTAATTCTATTTTTGGCGTTATTTCTGGTAGCACATCACTTTTTACTTGTTTATTGTAGCACTTGAATACTATTTTGCGAATCGACTTTATGTTGTCATAAATATCACTGGCGATATTTAGTATAGCGTCTTGTTTTTCATCTGTTTGCATAGAATTGTAACTATCGCCAACAAATGGCGCGATTGCGTTCATATTATAATCCATTATATTACACCTGTTTGTTTTTTTCGTGTTTTAAATTTTAATTATAAATATTTAAGCGATATTAATCAACTGTTTTATTATAGAAGTTTATTTTAATAAATATCACTGGTGGGTTTATAGTTGCATGGGATTGTGAGGTTGAAAAAGCTATACCACGCGCGATTAGATTTGTTAGGCGGGTTGTTTAGCTCCAAGAGGATCAGTCTCCGGTCTTGGATCCGGAAGGCCGACTGTTTCCTGAATCATAGTAAAGGCTTCAGCCAACTTTTTGGGATCAGTGGCAAGGTGACCGACTCCATTCATGACGGCATCTAGCATGGCCATGTCATTACCCTGCTGACCCTTTTGTTGTGCTATTTGACATTGAGTGGCAAATTTAGCTAGATTTCCTGGCAGGTTACTTATGCCAGTACTATTGAGTTGTTTGACAGTATCGAGAAGTTGGCTTGCGTTCGCAGAGCCTGGTGCAACGGAGCCCATGGCAGCTCCACTACCACCTTTGCCAGCAGTTGCTTTAATGCGCATGAGTACTGCTATGAGTTGAACAAATAACGCTATCATCTTGGCTTTGTCAGCGCTGGTACCAACATTTTTTTTGGCTACCTGTTCAGCAGCATAGCTCATCGCCTGAATGCTTGCAGCAACCTGTCCCTCCTGTTGTGCGTTCGTAGATGGACTTGTGCTTGTAGATGGGCTTGTGCTTGTGGTCGGGCTAGTGCCGTTATCTTGGGTAAACAGACTACCGATGATTGGAATCGATGAACCCTTCCCCTGCATAATCGTATTTGTAGCAAATAGGGCCATAGCTGCCGTAGCCATAAGGATTCCGGGGCCTGGTATCAGCGCTGCGGCTCCTGCCATCCCTACTGCACCTGCTGCTACTGTTGGGTTTTTAGCTGCCATTTGAGCCATAGGTCCAACAATAGGTAGGTTTTTTGTAATGTTGCTAATAGATTGAAAAAGCGGCGTGAGGAGAGGAGCTTGAGTCTCACCGGCGCTTTGAGCGGTCCCTGTTGTTCCTGGGCTGGAACTTGTCGTTGCTGGAGTGGAACTTGTCGTTGTTGAGCTGGAGTTGGAGCCTGGCGTGCTTCCCGTAGAGGGAGTATTGTTGCCAGCTCCCGCTAGCTGCATACCGCCACCAAAGGCGCTCATGATTGTGGCAGCAATGACAGGTCCTAGAGATCCCGTTGCCATACAGATGGCTGATGCCCCCAATCCAAGTACCACGAGTAGAGCATTGTCAGCCATTTCACTCAGTATAGGGCCTGCAATTGGGATCGATGCCAGGACCGTTGCACACGTCTGTAAAATGGCGCTTGCGCCAGCAACTTCTGTTTTCATCAAATCGGCAAAAGCCTCGCCACTAGCCACATTATTTCCGAAAAGCCCTCTAAACAGATTCACCATGAAAGGCAGTCCGTTAAACAATGATGAGGCTAAGCTGATAATGCCACCAATGACATCTCCGATTGGGCCAAGATCGTGCAGTAGTCCACCAAATAATCCACCTGATGATGCCGCTTGCTGCGCTGCAGTTATCTGTTGCAGCTGTTCAGCAGCCTGCCAATTCCAGTCCATTAAACTGGTAATATCATGCCCCCAGGGTCTCTGGTCTACCTTAGTGTTATCCATCTTTGTAACGCATGCTTGTAAACTATTAATAGCGTTACCAATGGCTGCCAGGAAGGCCATCAAAGTAACCGAATTTGCTCCTCCAGTCGCTGCTACCTGTGACTGGGCGATGGTCGTCGCTTTCGCTGTCGAAGTAATCGAATTCGTAAACAGCTGAATTGTCTGTTGCGTGGAAGAGGTAGTCGATTGAATCGGCCCGGGTGGGAGGGGTCCCTGCGTATTATCTAAATTAGCGGGCTTTACTGATGTAGTCGCTTGTAAAGCAGTCGTGGCAGCTGCCTGAATCTGGGCATGTCCAGTGATTTGACCGACAAGATTCTGTACTGCAGGATCGGAGGAGCCCTTAGCAATCTGGAGCTGTAGTGCCGGAGACAGTCCATTAATCCTTGATTGAATAATTTGTGTGGTTTGCTGCTGAACATTAGCGTGTAGCTGTTGCACTTGTTGGGCTGAGGCCGCTGCTGCATTGGCATTCACCGGAAAGAGCTGTGGAGAACTAGGTTCAGTTGAGTTCTGTCCTGCAACAGACACAGTTTGAGGTGATTGCGTAATGGTATCGGGCGTATTCTGGAGCACAGAAGTGACGTCAGCGGTGGCTGTTGTTGCATCCGTTTGTTGTGCGGCAAGAGCTTGATAGAGATAGCTAAGGTCACTGCCTCCACTGATTGGTCCGGTCATGAATAACCTCCTTGAGGACTCGTTAATACCATGCGTGGTTAGCTTTGGGGCATTCGACTAGCGCCAATTCTAACCGTGTGTGGTCTCCTTGCTAGTAGTCCCTCCTGTCTGCACATTTTTAAGTTCTATTTCACTGCGGTCGCGAATCACGCGATATTGTTCTTGTTTTCCGCAGAGTTCCATAGCTGTGCGGAGTGATTCGCAGGCTGCAGGAACCAGGCCCAGCTTTAATAGGCAATCCGCTGCGTGGTAATAGGGTAGAGGATCTGTGGGATCAGAGATTGTTGAAGCATAATAGCAAGCTAGCGCTTGCTTGTAGTCGGCCATGCGGTGGTGACAAGCCGCCAAGGCAAAGGTAAATTTGTGTTCGGTTGGGGCTAGTATTGTCATGACTAAAAAGATTTTTGTCGCATTCTCATATTGACCTGAGTTGTACATTCTGAAGGCTTCATCGTAATAGCACTCCAGAGAAGCTGCCGTAAAACCCATGGCCCCAAGAGGTGGCAGCCCAGTATTGCCACAATTTCCTATCAATCTGCCGAAAAACTGATACAAAGCATCTCCATCGGGGCCATTCTGCAACTTTGCCAACGCTTCCTCAACTTCTAGTTGGATGTTGTTCATTTTCTCTTCCTTTTGCTTTTCCAATAAATTATATTATACATATAATATAACTAACCCCATGTTAATTTTAACTTTAATTTGAGGGTTTGTCAATCTGTTTATAGTGTTGAAGTGTGTGTATAATTTTAAATGCGATCCCTGCGCCTAAGCAGGTGCGGTATAACCTAAACAGGTGCACTATAAATGGGCGGGACTAAAAAAGCCTCGCACGGCATGATGAGTATAACTTGAAAAGTACGGGATATTGATGGCTGAGCCTACCACCCAACCTCCGAAGCGCGATGTAAGCGAAGAGCTCATTCGCCAGGGCATTATTAGCAGTGACGATATCAACATATCGCTGGCTCAACAGTTTGGTATGGCTGTGGTTCGGCAGATCACCAGTTTCAACTTATCCAAGGAAATCTACGACAAAGTTCCCTATTCGTTTGTAAAGCGACACACCGTGCTGCCATTTGACCAAGAAGATGGCCGTATCGTGGTAGCCATTGCCGACCCGCTCAACCTTGACTCGCTGCAGGATCTGCGGTACATGCTGAATCAGGAGATCAAGGCTGTTTATTCTCCTAAGGAAGTCATTCTCTCGGCCATTAATGAGTGCTACAATACCGAGACAGGAGCGGCTTCTAAACTTATTGCTGAGATAGCTTCTAAGAAAAGTGTTGAAGGTGCCGAAGACGAAGATGTTGCTGTCCATGACCTTCTAGAAGAGCGCCGCGACCAAGCACCTGTCATCAAGCTCCTAAACCTGATCCTTACTGAAGCCATTCAGCAGCGAGCTTCAGATATTCACTTTGAGCCCTATGAAAATGGTCTGCGCGTGCGCTATCGCATTGACGGTGTATTGCAGCTGCGCCATTCACCCGCTCAGGAATACCAAGGGCCGTTAATGAGTCGGGTTAAGGTGATGTCGCGATTGGATATTGCGGAGCGACGTCTACCCCAGGATGGTCGTATCAAACTGAAGATGGGACGACGTGAGATCGACTTCCGGGTAAGCACCGTGCCAGTAGCGGGTGGTGAGCGCATCGTATTACGTATTCTGGATAAAGGCAGTGTCGCCCTGGGCCTAACACGTTTAGGAATGCTTACCAAGGACTTCGACGAATTTCGCCGGCTCATCAAGATGCCAGAGGGTATTGTATTGGTTACAGGACCTACAGGTAGTGGTAAGACGACAACGCTATACAGCGCTGTCACCGACCTTTACAACGATGAAATCAATATCATGACCATCGAAGACCCTGTTGAATATAACCTTAAGGGCATTGCACAGATCGGTGTGCAGCCAAAAATCAAGCTGGATTTTGCCAGAGGATTGCGTCACATCCTACGTCAAGACCCTGATGTTGTCATGGTGGGAGAGATTAGAGACTTTGAGACGGCTGAGATTGCCATTCAGGCGGCCTTGACAGGTCACTTGGTCTTAAGCACCCTACATACCAATGATGCCCCATCGGCTATTACGCGTCTTGTTGATATGGGAGTGGAACCCTATTTGCTCTCTTCTAGCGTGATTGGAGTACTTGCACAGCGTCTGGTGCGAACAATCTGTTTACAGTGCAAAAAAGTCGTTGAGGCCACACCGGCGGAGTTAGCAAGCATTGGACTTACCCTCGAGGAAGTCCCAGGAGGCCGTGTTCACCAGGGTGCAGGCTGCGAGGTCTGCCTTGGCACAGGCTACAAGGGTCGTCATGGTGCTTATGAGCTGATGACTGTTAATAACGAAATCCGTAAGCAAGTCGTCAAAAGCCCCGACGCTGTCGTTTTGCGTCAGATTGCGCTAGACCAAGGCATGACCAGTTTGAGACACCATGGCGCAGATCTGGTTAAGCAAGGAATTACGACAATTGCTGAAATTGTGAGAGTAACCCGTACTGTGGAGGCTGAGCGATAATATGCCTACATACCGATATCAAGCTATTGATAGCAAAGGCGCCAGACGTACAGGTACCATTGAAGGGTTTAGTGCTAATGAGGCAAAGGACCGTCTAAGATCTCAGGATCTGATGGTTACCCAGATCAGTGAGCGTAAAGGTGTTGCATCTCGCGAGAATCTTCGAGGTGAGGAGCTCGTATCCTTTACACTGCAGCTATCACAGCTATTGAACGCAGGCTTACCTCTATATGAAAGCCTAACGGCTATGGAACACCAGTATCGTGGGCAGTCTGCCCACCGCATTGTCATGAGCTTAGGAAACCAGATCAAGGCGGGTACTCCAATTTCTGTCGCTATGGGGACCTTTCCACATAGCTTCGACCGTCTTTATTGTGCCATGGTTGCAGCCGGAGAAGCTGTGGGTTCTCTCGGTAACGTCCTGGAGCGCTTGGGAGAGCTGCTCACGAAGCAGATGGAGCTGCGAAGTCAGATCGTCACCGCAATGATATATCCTAGCATCCTGGCCTGCTTTTGCCTGCTGATCATCAGCATGCTACTCGGTTTTGTTGTACCCAGCATGGAGGGGATTTTTCAGGGACGAGAGCTGAATGCTTTCACCACTACGATCATTGACCTAAGCCACTTTGCCCGTGGCTATTGGATGTATTACTTTCCAATCACCATTGGATTGATCGTTTTTATCATCGTTCGCATGAGGTCCGAAAAAGGAAAGCTCTGGCGACAACGCACCTTTATTCGGCTTCCTTACTTTAGGAACTTGGTCATTCAGGCCTCTACTGCGCGCTTTTGCCGCACCATGAGCACGCTTCAGGAAGGCGGCTTGCCAATGATTGAATCCCTTCGCATTGCGCGAAATACGGTTGGCAATGTCGTTATTGAGAAGGTGATTACTAATGCCGAAGAAGCTATCTGCGCTGGTAGCACTCTTGCCAAGGAACTCGTTAAGTCTGACCTCATCCCTTCTATGGCTTCGCGGATGCTTCTCGTTGGTGAAGAGGCCGGAACTTCGGTAAAAATGCTTAATCGGATTGCCAGTATGTATGAGGGGGAGTTGGAGCAAACGCTTGAACGCTTGCTCTCCTTTGCTCAGCCTGTAATTTTGATGGCTATGGGTGCTATAATAGGTACTGTTATGATTGCAATCCTGCTGCCTGTCGCCAATGTGGCGTCTTTGGCTCACCAGTGACAAGCTCTTTAGGAGGATAATATGAAAACCGTTTGGAAGTCGACTCGCCACTATATAACACTGATCGAGATCATGATTGTTATGACACTCATTGCCATGATCCTCGGTGTCGTTGCCTATAACTACCAAGGAGCCCTTGAAGAAGGTCGTGCCTTTGAGACTAAAGCGAACATTGAGAAAATCCGTACCATCCTTACTCTCAAAATAGCCAACGATCCTTCAGCGATCGATGATCTTCCCTCTAAGTGGAAGGACTATATTAAGTCTTCACCTCTCGTTGTCAACCCTGACAAAATGGTCAATGACGGCTGGGGCAATGAATTTAAGGTAACTGTGGAGCAATCTGCTGACGGCAATAATCTCATTGTGGTGCGGTCGGATCGTTTAGATGCATACGAAAAGACGAAGTAGTACAGAAAGAGCTCCGGTCCGACGTGATACCACGCGCGCTTTAAATTTGCGATTTTGTGGTGCGCGAAAGCTTCCGCGGTTGGACGATCGCAAGTCACCCCATATTTCTAATATTGGGCGACTTGAGATCGTCCAACCCCGGGGCTTTGGCGTGCCACAAAATCGCCAATTTAGAGCGCGCGTGGTATACCTGACACTGATTGAACTTCTGATCGTCATGGGTATGTTGATGATGATTTTGGGGATTGTCGGCGTTGGAATTGGCACCGCTGTACAGACTGAGCGCTTTCGCGCGAGTGGTACGTTGTTGGTCGATAAATTACGCTTGGCGCAGGACATCATGCTCATCCTCCGCACTAGCGTTCGAGTCAAGTTAGAGCAGCAAGATAAGGGGTTGCAAGTTACCCTCCTGGCGGAGGGAGGGCTTACCCCAGCTCTTGCTGCTGCTAGTGGTCAGCCCATTATTGTCGTTGGAATCAAGGATTTTCAGTTTACCGATCTTCAAGGGAAAACGTCTACGAACAACGTGACCTTGGACTTTCTTTCCGGTGGGGGCAAAATGACATCGGGAAGCCTTTTGATCAGCGAGGACAAATTGAGCAACGCCAGCGCTGCTCGTAGGCAGATCTTTTTATCGGGTTATCCAAGTCCCATAGAAATAGGAGAGCCCAGCAACCAACAGATCCAGAAGGGCGGAGAGTTCCCGGAGGACCTTTCGCAACTATATCCCCGTGAAGTACGTGAAGAAGAGCTAAAGAGAAATGAGCAGGGAAATCAGCAGAGTACGTAAACGCCACTTCCTACTCCTTGAAGTACTCATAGCCCTTGGTATCGTCTTGGTCTGCATCGTGCCGATGCTGCAGCCTCACCTTGCGATGCTGATGGAGGAGAAGCGTTTCATCCGTGAAGTTGAGCTAGACAGGGTAGCCAATGTGCTCTACTGTGACCTGCTTGTCAATCGCTTTTATCGCTCTCCTCCTATTACTTGGGAGGATATCACTTCAGGACGACCTAATCCTCTGGATAGCCCGGAATTGACCAGGCTAGGGTATACGGGCTCTTACATGACGGCGGTACGACTTCCCAAAAAGCAAGAAGAACAGGCGGATAGCCCTCTGGATTTGCTCAAAATAACCTTTACCTTCAACTCATCTCTCGGCGGTACGCCGATAGTCTACAATTACGATCTGTTTATCCAGCGCACACCCAATGTAGAGGAAAAAGAGGATGAGGAGAATGGTTAACCGCCGCCAGTATGTCACTCTCATCGAAGTGATGATCGCCATGGGGCTTATCTCTATCCTCATGACAGTGCTAATGGGCTATTACAGCCAGATCGAGTTTCTGCATGGACAGATTGATCGAGCCCGCGACGAGAGCTTTGAGCTGCGTTATCTCGAAGCGCGATTAGCTCAGGTCATCCCCTCTGCCATATCTGCTAAGCCACCTACCAAAGAAACGGAAAAGAAAAATGATTTCTATTTTTATACCAGTACCAATCTAGAGTCAGGTGTAGAAGGGCCCAGTCTTGTATTTACCTACGACAATGGAATCGATATTGACCCAGCCTTCTGTAATCATGTTTTGGGCAGGCTTTTGGTCGAAAGTAGAAACGGTGAAAGTAGTCTGGTTCTTCTGACATGGCCTGTTCCTCGCTGCACAAAAGGGACCTTTCCACCTCCGATGAAGAAGGAAATACTCATCAGCAAAGTTACTGACATAAGTTATCAATTTTTTAGTCCTACAGTGCAAGAGAATCAGCAAGACAATCAGTCTAACCAAAGCAATGCAAATGGTCAGTCTAACCAAAATAACATAGACAATCAGCAGCAACAGCAGAATACGACCCCTACAACGCCTAAGGAAACGCCTCCTCGGGATCAGTGGGTAGACAATTGGAAGATGGCTTATGGAGAACTACCTGTAGTAGTCAAGATCAGCCTCAAACGCAGCGTACAAACCGGGCTGGTGCCTCCTTCAGAACCCATTGTCCTAGCTTATCCCCTTCCCAACTCAAAAAAACCGATTATCATTCCGTGAGGAGAGCATGAATATCCTGCTTTTAGTGTTCACTATCCTCACCCTGCTGACGATAACCACGTACACGCGTTTACAGACATATCTAGATAATGCCGGGGTCCGCATTGAGTACGAAAAGTATATGGCCCACTCAGAGCGCGATGCCTTGAACTCTATTGAGGAACGCAAATACAAAACAACAAGGGCTAAGCAGTCGACGAATCAACAGAAGACGGATTCTTCCAGCACGCAAGGACAAACGCCTACCCCCCCTCCTCCTCCCAAAAACACCTTTGCGCTGCTTAATCTCTATCCTCTTGTAGGTAAAGTGACGCCAAATATGCAAAACGTGGATGCACAGTCTATTATTTCAAATGCGGGGGATACGGTAAAGGTGTTCCAGCGCATAATGGAAAACCTTTATAGTGACAAGCGCTTTTACAAAGAAGCCCTAAAAACGCATCCACAGCTATCTGAAGACATTGTCAGGCAAATGATCGAATCGATCACTAAAGCGCCCTGTCCACTGAAATTTACCAACAAAAAAGACCTCGCCAACATTCCATTGATCGATGAAGACCTTCGAGAGGTGTACTACAACATGCTGAATGGGCAGAAGGCCAGTTACACGGTCGACAAACATGGCAAGGAAGTCAAAACAAATAATGGTTATCCATCGCTATTGGACTATGTCATGCTGAGCCAACAACCGACCAAGATTCGTGTGTTTTTGGCTCGCAAGGCTCTGTTGCAGTCTCTTTTTCGTGACCCTCAGCCTATTATAGATCGGCGTAAGGAACTCTATCAGCAGCTTGACCAAGGTGCCGTGACCGCTCAAGACGCCAGCAGTGAATTCGCGCAACGCTTTCAAGACCAGACTAATGCCGAGGTTGACCTGAGCATGCTAGACTTCAGTATCACAAAAACCGCCCCGCCCAATGACTAGCGCAAAGAGGAGAGGGACCTTTTCAGCTTTTACTCTAAGGATTGGGTAATAAAATCGGGGCCTTGTTCACCTTTACGGTCAGAATTTCGGTCGGACGAAAAAGGTCGGATGTCGTGGTTTGTGACGAGGGCATAGCGCCAGCTATGTCCGAGGAGCAAAACGCGACAGACGATCCTTTTGCAGTCGACCGAAAACTGACCGCAAAGGTGAATAAGGCCAAAATCGGACTCTTGACCTAATGCATGCAATACAACTAGTTTCAGGTCTCTCGTCCTCATCGATGATCCTTCCTAATACGGAAAAAATTAACGTCGTTTTGGCCGTATTTATAAATACGGCCAAATTCGACCGTTCATTATCGGACTTTCAATTCATGCGATCGAGTTTGCATATTTCAAGTCAGTATAATTTAATGGGCTTGGCGGCCATTGATATGGTATGATATCATCGAATTACAATAAGATTAATTATCTTTGGAATAGGGCCCAATTGGAGTCTAAAAGATGGTAAGGCAAAGCATACGACTATTTTTTGTTACAATTTTTATATACATTGCTGGAATTTGTTCAGCAGAGATCTTTGAAACAAATGATATATCAGAGGTTCTAAAACTAGTCGAAAGGCCCAATACCTTGGTCCTTTTCGATATGGATGATACTTTGACGGATAGCTCGATCAGCGCAGGCACGGCGTCTTCGCGCGCATACCTCAAGAAAGCGATTGCATCCTATGAAAAGAAACATGGAAAGACCTGGCAAGGAAACCTCTATGATCTCATCTCCTACCAAATCGCCAAGAGGGTTCCGGTCGAATTGGTAGAGCAAGCCATACCACAAGTTGTGCATGCTCTTCAGACAGATGGGCAACCGGTTTTTGTCTTCACCGCACGAGGTGAATCTAAGTGGTACACGACAGACATCCCTGGCATTGACACTTTGACCACAAGTCAATTGTGTAGTATTGGATTGAATTTTGCCGCATCGAAGGTACCTCTGCAGCTTGCAGCAAAGCCAATGCCATATTTTGAGGCCGGTGTTATTTATTGTGGTTCCTTTACCAAGGGGCCTTTTTTGGCCGATATTTTAAAGGATACCGGTTATGAGCCGACAAAGGTCATTTTTGTGGATGACAAATTGGAGCAAGTGGAATCCGTAGAACATGCCATGAAGCACATGGGCATTCCTTTTGATGGAGTTTGGTACAGACGCATTGCGCAAACAAAGGTTCATTTTGACCCCCTCATCGCCTTGATCCAAATACGAGAGCTGCTTCTCCACGATAGAGTTATCAGCGATCAAGAAGCCCTACAAATAAAAGCGCACAACAGTGATATAGATGCTGATGGCATCTTGGCGGAGATTATTCGATCCTATTCAAATTTATAGTGTGCCGGGCGAATAGCATGCACAAGGCCCTCAGAAGTGCGTGTCGCTCTTGGATGGACTGGACTAAAGGACCAAAGGAACATAAAAGACATAAAGGACTTGTAGAGTATGCCTCCTGAGTCCTTTTTGTCCCTTTGAGGTAATTGCAAAATTATTTGAGCCCTTGAGAATCGATTCTCGGGAAAAAAGGTTACCTTTTTTTGTGAGAAGGCGATTCTAGAGAGCTTAAGTGGTATGGCACTATCCAGTCTGGAAAGACAGGCTTTTCTCCCTTCCCAGGCCCGACATCCCGCTAGAATTTTTCAAGATTTTTCGTAGCTTTCAGGCGATTTTTCGATGCCAATTCCTTCGGTTTTGAAACTTTTAATTATTTTCTAATTTTGCTAAATTTATAGAGCCGAAGTAGAGTAGCCGTGCTCCTTTCAACTGCGAAGGGACACGGTGAATTTACTTAGGAAGGTTGTATACAACTCCTATGGGGTTGCCGAAGCAGAGTAGCCGTGCTCCTTTTCTGCTCAGCTAACATCGCCGAATTTGCTGACCTTGTTCATTCAGGCCAAACAGAACAAAGCCCGTTTGCTAAACTAACTCAGTCTTCCTTCTGACGGTAATCCCTGTCATGTATGAGTATCGACCATATTACTCTTATCATATGACGGGCAAATGCTCGTACTGCTTGGTTATGTTTTTTTCCCTCTGCTCTCTTCTTCTTGTAGTACTGTGCAGCCTCATCACATAGTTGTATATGTCGAGCAGCTCCGGTCATCATAGCTCCCTTTCCCCTCCAGTTAATATTTCGAGGCGATCGAGACCCCTCATATTGGCCAGAACTCTTGTTCAGAATTCCTATTCCCAAGTAGAGCGCTAGACTAGCCTCCGACTTAAACCGATCGATACTACCAATCTCTCCAGCGAGTTCTGCGGCACAAATGGAACCATATCCAGGAATAGATTCAATCCGAGATGCTATCTTGGATTGTGGGATCAAACCCTCTATCAATACCTCCAACTGCGCTATTTCATCTAGCATCTCGAGTAGCCTTCTGACATCTCGTACTATTAATTTTCCTATCCACTCAACCTTTGAAGAGAACTTAGCCGTCTTTTGCCATTTCTGAATTTCCTCTGCATAAACCTCTCCAACGCCCTTGATTTGCAACAGGCTTCTTTTTTGCATTCGAAGCAACATGGTCATGTCTTCCTTCGAAGCAAGAAATCGTAGAAACCAAAGATTTGCTGGATTTTTTGTAATAGACAGTAGACCGGGGCAAACAGCCTGTAGATCCCCTTGAAGTCGATTTATGATTCTTGTCTTTTCTTTTACCAACTCTCTACGACGCCTTGAAATATGTTTAAGTTGCTCGTTGCATACCGGTGGAGGCTCTACTTTCTGCAGAATATTTTTTGCCAACGGTAAGGTCTCTTGAACTTGAAACAAGCTAAAAATAGCCCAAGCGTCAATTGGATCTGTTTTGGCTGGACCAGGAAAAACTTCCTTAAATCTAGCCAATTTCATGTTGTTGACACTATACAAAGAATATCCGTGATCAAGAGCATATCTATCGATGGGTCTAGCATAGCCATTAAACCCCTCCATAGCCATGACAACAGGCATGTTATAGGAAATTCTAAGCTTCTCAATTTTCTCAAAAAACTGCTCAATGTCTTCAGAAGTGTGGTTTAGATAAAATCCATCGATGCGTTCTCCTGTGGACAAGCCTATGGCTACATAGTGTCGAACGCTACCGATATCTAGACAAATACGAAGTTCGGACTGATTTTGCATGATAAATGCCCTGTTAAGTGTTTGTGAGCGTTAAATTTCACCCAAATTCCACTTCTACTTACAGAGCCACAATCAGAAGATTGGCACCATCCCGAACGGAATTATTGGATGATGCAAACGACGAAGGCGGCATATCGGGCCAGGCGAACAAACATTCGCTAAGGGCACACGGCCACACCTTCGTCGGCCAAAATGATACCTTAGAGAAATGTTTTTTGTCTTTTCCTATTACCGTCGATAATCGTTTGCAAAATCCTATGGTAGAAGGGTCGATATTGCAACAGGCCATGGCATCGCCATGGTATATGCCAGGAAGGGATTTCGCAGTCTGAAGGACTTCTACAAGATGCCAGTTTACAAACACCATTTATGCATGCGCTTTATGGCAGCCCTACAGGCTGCTAAAACCGTTTTGCGTGTGTATTCGTTGTTATGCTCCAAAAAAACCTAGGTTGCTGAAGAAGATGACCAAAATCAAAGCAGGTGCCAAGTACTTTAAGCATGTCTTCCAATAGAGGCGGCCCGCTTCATACCCTTGCGGTGATCCACCAGTCAGTTCCTCAAAGGCATATCCAAAGCCCCAACGCCATGCTACTAGCAAGACTCCGAGAAGTCCACCGATGGGCACTAGGATGGTGGTTGCAACCAGATCGAAGAGTTCTAAGATGTTGCTACCCCACACAGTCCAATTAGCGAGAATGTTTGTAGACAAGGCACAGGGCACTCCAATCAGAAAGGCTACGGTTCCTACGCCTATTGCAGCATTCTTTCGCGTCCAGCCCCGCTCATCCACTAGAAAGGCTATGGCAGGTTCCAGAGCTGAGATCTCTGACGTCAATGCAGCCAAAGCTACTAATACGAAAAAGACGGAACCCAGGATATATCCACCGGCCATGTTGCTAAAAACAACAGGGAGCGTTTGAAACATGAGTCCTAATCCACCCTGAGCTTCCATTCCCGCGGAAAAAACAATCGTAAAGACCGCTATAGAGGCCATGATAGAAATCAACGCTACCGATAAGGCGACAGCGATGCAGTTCCATGCGAAGGGAGTGCCCTTAGGTAGATAGCTACCGTAAGTAATCATCGTTCCCTGGCCAAGGCTTAGGCTAAAGAAGGATTGTCCCAAGGCAAGTAGAACGACACTGGGGGTAATTTGACTCCAGTCAGGCGTGAATAAGTAATGCAACGCTTCGCTAGAGTTATTCAGCGTTATTCCCTTAAGGACGAGCAATAGCAATGTCACTAGAAGCAAGGGCATCATGACTTTACAACCGCGCTCGATGCCATCCCGCAGACCTGCGTAGACGACCATTACGCTCACAGTCAGAAATACAAAGTGATATCCAAGAGCCCATAGGGGACTTGCTAGAAGGCCCTTAAAATGGCTTGTGGCTAATTCGGAAGTGTGGAGACCTGACAGATTATTCATGACTGCCTCCACGAGATACCCACAGATCCACCCTGACAAGGCGCTGTAAAAGGCGCTGACAAGGAAGGCTGTCATGAGCACCCAGGCACCACCTGCTTTCCAAAAAGGTGCCTTACCTAGTTTAGAGAAGGCCCCGTAAGGATTTTTTTGCGTCGCCCTCCCCATAGTTACTTCACCGAGTAAGATGGGGATGCCAATGATCAGTAAACTTAATAGATACACGACGATAAAAGCTGCACCGCCGTGATCGGCTACCATATAGGGAAAGCGGACGATGCTCGCCAGGCCAATTGCTGATCCCATTGCTGCCAGCGCGAAACCTGCATGGTTACGCCATGATTCACGTTTCATGGTTATGAGCTCCTAAACTTAAATGTTTTTTGTAAAATAAAATTCGATGACTTGTCCAGATTGGGGATTATCAAATAGATCAACCCCGAATTGCCCGTTGATGCCATTGGTAGTCAATTCGACATAACGACGAGAACGGTGCGGATTTGGTCCTACAGCTCCAGAGCTGCCCACATAGGCGAACGGAGTCCCTGCAGGGACATCAGCAAAAGAGTCTGCTATACGCACCTGTTTGGATACTCCATTCAGTGCAACGGTTAAATTGGTGTAACCTTCATCGATTAAGCTTTGATATAACTCACTATCAAGAGTTGTTTTGAGATTGCCATAGGCATCTGCCCACACGTGTCCTGAGATATGTTTACTCTCATTTTCTCTGGCTAGCAGGTCCACCACAACCAGCTCCTCCTTAAACCTGGGCTGTCTAAAAATGAGGTCACGTACCAGAGCGACATTTGAAGTAGCCTTGATTATCTCATAAACGGCCTGGGATACTTCAGCCATCCAAATATCCTCTTTATCAAATCCCATAAAGAAACCTGTTCCCAAGCCATTGTTGGGCCCGATATAAAGATTCTGGGTTTTGCGGTTCAGTATGGCTACACGTTCGGTCAACGTGCGGTCATCTACGATAAATAGCTGTGCATGCGAAGCATCAACATAGAGGGGTGACTGTACGATAGCTAAGAAATAGGCGTCGGAGAATAACGAGTCCGAACCCACCTCTAACATCCATCGTGTTGTGGGAAGCTCTTGAAAAGTGATGCATTTAGAACTCTCCCCTATTGGAGAAACACGGACGGCCAACTCAGCCGTTTGATAGGGCTTGCCAATGTCTTCAGGTGATAAACGTCCAGCGGATAAAAGGTATCCTGCTGCTGCGAAGACGTCGCGTCCATGAAAGGTTCCTCCTGCCGCTACATCTAGACCCGTCGAAGCGCTGAGACGTGGGATATCGATCTCCCAGATCATCGCTAGCGAACCGGGTGGGCATGCTGCGCTCAAAGTTCCATTATCGGGACCGATGAACAGAGTTCCATCGCGGCGCAAAACTAATGCCCGTCGATGCTGACTTGCATTGCCGACCGAAGGATCCACCACGTGAACGACAATGCGTTCAATCGTCGAGGTCTCCTTTGGGCCCAAATAAGGAAAGGTTGCCGCGACTTGACCTGCAGCTCTTTGAGGATGAAGCGGGGTTGCTGCGTCGTTGATGAAAATTTTTGGATGATGAGTCAGCTTCCAGCCCTCTTCTGCTAATTCAATGGCTGTCTGCCAGTCAGCAATTGGCTCATGGGCATGGTTTTGCCCTCCTCCAAAGTCGGAATAGATGTAGATGTCTGGCCGCCAATCGGCACAAAGTGCTGAAGTGGCCCAAGCAAGAATGATACTAAGTGTACGAATGTGCATGATATAATTATAAACCTCTAATAAAATATTCGAAATGTAATAACGCTGGAGTGGTATTGATTATATGCGCTAAGTGCGCATGATCGAGTGCATTACGCTAAAAACCGAAATATTTTGATATGCTTTTTTCATATGGGTTCCTGCTTTTTCAAAACCACTAAGTTGGGACAAAATGAGGCTAAGAGGAAAAAATGATATGCGCTAGCCGCGCATCAAGCAGGACATGGAGCCGAAGACTACCGAGGGTGCGAGGATGTGAACCTGAGTTTTTGCTTTCATAGCCACAATTTTACCTATGCAGTTATTTTTTGTCAAGGTTTGTGAGGAATAGGATTTTACTACAGAGAACGCCGAGATAGGAGAGAAAGAGGAAAGGGAAGAGGAAGGAGAAGAAAAATCGAATGGTTTTTGTTTATTGTTTAATAGATGTCCATATGAGGTAATTGCAGAAGTATTTGGGCTCTCATGGATCGATTCTTTGAAAAAAAATCACTTTTTTTTGTGAGAAGGCGATTCTGGAGAGCTTAAGTGGTATGGCATTATCCAGTCTGGAAACTCCCTTCCCAGGCCCGAAGGGTCGATATTGCAACAGGCCATGGTATATGCCAGGAAGGGATTTCGCAGTCTGAAGGACTG
This sequence comes from uncultured Chlamydiae bacterium, assembly GCA_963713615.1. Taxonomy (GTDB): domain Bacteria; phylum Chlamydiota; class Chlamydiia; order Chlamydiales; family JAJFMA01; genus CAMFKD01. Next base: position 2,696,793 of record CAVQMM010000001.1, on the reverse strand, counting down.
CTACAAGACGCCAGTTTACAAACACCATTTATGCATGCGCTTTATGGCAGCCCTACAGGCTGCTAAAACCGTTTTGGCATATACCATGGCGATGCCACATAGGCCTCAACCTAACAGGTCTTTTGAGCTTATATCTCAATGACTTAGGACTTCACAATCGTATCTCGGCGCGCAGCGCTTTGGAGTGCGGTCGCTTGCGACCGCTTTTCGTTCCTTGGGACGGCAATGCTAAACGGCATTGTATGGATTCGTCGAAGGCTGCATGTACTAACTATTTTACCCTTAGGGAATTATAGTGATGCCGTTGCACACGACCGTCGCAAGGAACCCAAAGCGGTCGCAAGCGACCGCACTCCAAAGCGCTGCGCGCCGAGATACGATTGTTAGGCTTAGGTTGAGGCCTATGTGGCGATGCCATGGCCTGTTGCAATATCGACCCTTCGGGCCTCGGAAGGGAATGACTCTCTCTTCACCGGCATCCGATTTTCAGGAAATTGACTTCGGAAAATCGGACTTCTGCAATTACCTCATATCCTATGAATCATGTTTTTGGGCTCACGCCTGCCTGTGTAGTCAAGTCCTACAAAACCGGATGAACCATTTGTCCTTTTCTTTCCTTTCTTCTCTCTTCTATCTCGGCGTTCTCTGTGGTAAAAATCCTATTTTCCTCTTCTCCTCCTCCCCTTCCTCTCTTCCTACCTCTCATCATAAAAAGTTTCTTGATCTTGTACGCAGCTATGGTATCACAGAAAGAAACAGGAGCATTTTGCCAATGGGCTCGAATTGGTACCGAAACAGCACGGAGTGGTTACATCGATTGGGTGTTAGGACGTCTTTATTTTGGAAAGGCGCCACCCTGGCTATTTTATGTATTGGGATATTGTTATGGGCTATCTTTGTGCACGGTTATTTTCTCACGCCTCCACGCTGGTTGGTGCCTTGGTTGGCCACTTTTGGAGGGTTCGCTCTAGCTGGCATAACCGTTTTTTTTGGCTTGCTGCTTTGGGCAATCATTTATGCGCTTCCCGCCTATTTTAGCTGGTCGGTGGTGGTTGCTGTATTGCTGATGTGTGTCGCTTTCGATACATTAGACAACACTACTGTCCTCATCCTAGCTGCCTACCTTCTTCCACCAGTAGCTTTGTTCGGCGCAGGATTGGCCTTTTACATCAAGGGTCGCTGGCGCTTTACCGGATTTTTCAGGAATATTTTGGTAGGCATTGCCTTTCTGGCGAGTACTGTAGCTTTGGTCGGCATTGGCATCTGGACGTTTAGTGAAGGGGAAGACATTCAGATTCCTACCGATGCTTCAGCGACTCACTCGGTAGTGGCATCAACTCTTGAAAGTCCTGATGAGGTGGGGCCGTATGCGATACGTACCTTGTACTATGGCTCTGGTAAGGATATCCGTCGACCCGAGTTTAATTCTCATGCAACCATCATAACTTCCCCAATCGATGGAACTGCTTTCGTTGACGATTGGTATGGGTGGGCTGGATGGTTGCGCACTTACTACTGGGGTTTCGGCCCAGATGCCCTGCCGTTAAATGGACGAGTCTATATGCCTGAGGGAAAGGGACCATTCCCTCTTGTCGTTATTGTGCATGGCAATTCATTGATGGAGATGAGCTCTGACGCAGGCTATGAATACCTCGGAAAACTTCTCGCTAGTCGTGGCTATATCGTTGCTTCCATAGACGAAAATTTCCTTAACAGTTCCTGGCATAGTCTTTGGCAAGGCATTAGCCGCAATAATGCGCGGGCCTGGATCATCCTTCAGCACCTGAAGCTCTGGCGCGACTGGAACAAAAGCTCCGACAATCCCTTGTTTGAACAAGTGGATATGAACAACGTTGCCCTCATCGGGCATTCCAGAGGCGGTGAGGCGGTTGCGTTGGCTGCCGCATTTAACCGTTTACCCTACTATCCCGATGACTGCATGATCTCCTTTGATTTCAACTTTGGAATCCGCTCGGTTATAGCCATTGCACCTGTGGACGCACAATATCAACCTACTGGACGTCATACGCCCTTATCAAACATTAACTACTTAGTCATGCACGGCGTCTATGACGGTGATGTGCGCGCCTTTCAAGGGGCTTCGCAATATGAACGTGTGGTTCTTGATGATGGCGGAGATTGGTTTAAGGCGAGTCTATATATTTATGGAGCTAATCACGGCCAGTTCAATACTAAGTGGGGCAGGTATGATCAATGGCCCCTCGAAGCCTACCTGTTAAATGTACGCCCCATCTTACCCCCTGAAGAGCAACGACGCATTGCACAGGTCTATGTTAGCGCCTTTCTTGATTCCACATTAAAAAAACAAATTGGCTACCGAGAGTTATTTCGCGATCATCGCTGGGGAGGGCATTGGCTGCCCAAAACAGTCTATATTACCCAATATGCTGATCCCACCTATCGCTATATTAGCACTTTTGACAATGGCTTGGATGTTAGCCAAACGAGCCTCCCCGGGGGGCATCAGTATGGCAAAAATCTGACACTCTGGCGGCAACATGAAGTGTGCCTTAAGTATGGTTGCATGGATACCAGAGCCGTTTTTCTGGGATGGGACCATTCCGCAGGGCATGGCACTCCTAGTTACACGATTGAGCTTCCTGAGAAAAGTGATGTTGTGATTAATCCTGAAAGCTCTCTGATTTTTGTTATGGCCGATGCAGAAGAGCATCCCATCCCAAATATGGGATTGCCTTATGAGGGAAGTGATGAACCTGTGGACTTAACGGTTGAAGTGATCGACCGCGATGGCCATCAAGCGCGACTGCCCTTGAGTCACTGCTGTGCCTTGCAACCCTCCTTAGGGGCTAAACTTTGGAAGGCTGACTTTTTAGAAAGTGATGAGTCCACGGATATCGTCTATCAGAGTTTTGTTTTCCCCCTAAAGGACTTTGTGAAAGTCACACCGGCCTTTGATCCTACCAAACTTGCCGGTATTCGCTTTGTGTTTGATCGAACTTCATCGTGGGTTATCGTTTTGGGTGATGTAGGCTTGCGTCCCTATTGATGTTATACCACACGCAGCTCATTGACGGAGCCCATGAAAGCTTCAAGTCGTCGAGGATCAATTTTCTTATACCAAAGCCCTTCTTGCTTGAAGTAGGACCCGACGATGAAGGCATCGGCATGTTCCCAGAGAGCACCGATATCTCGTGGAGTGACACCGCTGCCTACGAGGACAGGGCAGGAGACTGAATTTTTTACGTTTTGAACGTCCTGGGGGCTTGTCGGTAGGCCTGTAGCGAGACCGGTGACGACCAAGCCATCAGCTCCATAATATTCAGCTTCACGGGCGACATCGCTGATAGACAGATCAGCGGTGATGGCGTGACTACTATGCTTCTTTTTAATATCGGCAAAAATAGCGATGTCCGTGGCTTCAATTTGCTTACGGTAGCGCAATAAGGGGCCTGCATCGGCCTTCTGTGTAAAGCCTGTATTTGAAATGTGTGCAAAAACAAAAGCATCAGCACGGATAAACTGTGCCTGGCACCCTTGTGCTACGGCCAAGGCTTCTTCGTTAGCCCCTACAAGAATTTGGATACCCAATGGAATGGTTATTTTCTGGCGAACTGCTATTCCCACAGCTGTCATTGCAGCCACGATTTCGGGTCCGACATCGCCAAAAAGATGGGGACGGTCGTGCATATTTTCAATCATGATTGCATCGCAACCAGCAGTTGCAAGAACCTCGGCTTCTTCGACAGCCAAACGCGCAATTTCTCGTACAGGCAACATTCCGTGGGGAGTTCCTGGAAGGGCGGCAACGTGAACCATGCCAATAATGGCTTTAGAAGGCAGGCGAAAGCAGCTTGGTGAATTAGCCATATATACCGAAATTGTAAATTTCTCATTTGTAGCATGAAAGATAATTTTGCAGCCATCGAATGGCGCTGCACATTATTTCGTATTGTATTTTTTTAGGCCGACCGTATAGCCTATCTCTTTCATTATTACCCTAACCTTATGCTGTGAGTCCTGCTATTTATGACAAAAGAATGGAACCTGCTCGTACCGATCCTTGCCAATGATGTGAATATACCTATCAGCCAAGTCATCGCCGTTGTCGAATTACTGCAGGCTGGAAATACCGTTCCCTTCATAGCTCGCTATCGCAAGGAGGCAACTGGTAATCTTGATGAAGTGGCTATTAGAGCTATTCAAGAACGTCTGGACTATCTCACGGAGATGGAAGAGCGGCGTCATACCATTCTTAGCTCGATTGAATCTCAAGGCAAGCTCACCGAGGATCTGAAGAAGAAGATTTTGCAGTGTAAATGTAAGAATTCGTTGGAGGATTTGTATTTACCTTACAAACCGAAGCGTCGCACTAAGGCCATGATCGCTCGGGAGAAGGGGCTAGAACCTCTTGCATTACGTATTGCGGAGCAACCTAAAGCGGGCAATCCTATTGATGAGGCTGCCGTTTTCATCGATGCAGAGAAGGGCGTCACGACCGTTGAAGAAGCATTGGAGGGCGCTCGTCACATTGTCGCTGAAATGACCTCGGAACGTATTGAAGTGCGTAGTTTGGTTCGTCAAGCGTTTGCCACGCAAGGGTTATTGATTTCGAAAGTGCGCTCTGAGCATGCTCAGGCAGTGACTAAATTCGATCGTTACTACGATTTTAAGGAACCCGTGTCTAAGATTCCTTCACATCGCTATCTCGCCATTCGTCGTGGAGAAAAAGAGGGGATTTTGTCGATGTCTCTCGATCTGGATAGTCCTCCGATTGTCGCTGAGATTCAGCGACGCATGGGCTATTCACCTTCTTCCCCTTTTGGATCCCAGTTATGCATGGCTGTGGAAGATAGCTATAAGCGCTTGATAGCTCCTGGAGTGGAAACAGACATCCATGTAGATCTAAAAATGCAGTCCGATCGCGCTGCTGTGGATGTCTTTGCTCAAAATCTAAGAACTTTATTGCTGTCTGCCCCAGCAGGCAGTAGGGCAGTGATTGGCGTGGACCCTGGTTTGCGTACAGGTTGCAAATGTGCGGCTATTGCGGAGACTGGTAAATTTTTGGATACCATCACCATCTATCTATCTCAAGGAGAGCAATCGTTGGCTAAAGCTAAAGTAGCTTTTATAGCTTTTGTGGAAAAGTACAAACCTTGGGCGATTGCTGTCGGCAATGGTACGGCAGGTCGTGAAACAGAGGCTTTTATTCGGCAGCTGTTCTCTGCTTCTGGCAAGAGTGATATTGTTGTTGTACAAGTTAGCGAGGCTGGAGCCAGCGTTTACTCCGCCTCCGATATCGCTCGTGAAGAATTTCCCGAGCTGGATTTGACTATTCGTGGAGCCATCTCCATCGCCAGGCGTTTTCAAGATCCTCTAGCGGAATTGGTCAAAGTAGAACCCAAGGCCATTGGTGTTGGACAGTATCAACATGATGTCTATCAGCCCCTACTTGATTCTAAGCTAAATGAAGTTGTAGAGAGCTGTGTTAACCGTGTTGGGGTAGAGCTCAATACCGCTAGCGCCCCGTTATTATCTTATGTGGCGGGGATTGGCCCGTCAATAGCCAAGAAGATTGTCTCCTACCGCGATCAGCATGGTCGGTTTACTAGTCGCAATGAACTCACACAGGTATCCGGATTGGGTGCTCGCACCTTCGAGCAAGCTGCTGGTTTCTTACGCATTTGTGGTGGAAAGCATCCCTTGGATTCATCGGCGGTGCACCCAGAACGCTACAAGCTTGTAGAAGCAATGGCTAATGACCTGGGAGTTTCACTAGAAAATCTTATCGGTAGATCCGACCTGGTGGGACGCATAGATATTAGACGCTATATTAGTGCTGAAGTGGGCGAACCGACTCTTAGAGATATCTTGGATGAACTTAAGAAGCCAGGTCGTGATCCTCGCGAAAGCTTTGAACCTCCACGATTTCGCGAAGATGTCAGAGGCTTGGAAGACCTCAAGCTAGGGATGATCCTAGAGGGCATTGTTACTAACGTGACTGCCTTTGGGGCCTTTATAGATATTGGTGTTCACCAAGACGGTCTTATTCATATTTCGCAGCTGTCGGATCGGTACGTAAAAGATCCCAGTGAGGTTGTCAAAGCAGGTGACCGTCTAAAAGTAAAGGTCATGGAAATCGATATTCCCCGTAAGCGTATTTCTTTGACGGCTCGTCTGGAGGAAAAGGCTGTTGCAAAGCCAGTAAGTGGAGCTAAGAAGACAACAGCCTTTGCGCACAATCCCTTCAGCAGTCTGTGATACAATGAACGTTGATTGGCAGCGACATGAACAACAAGTGGTGCAGCTACAGCTGCTGCTACAAAACACACACGGCGAGAACACCTTGGTTTCACGTGGTAGAGGGTCAGGAAAACTACCTCATGTCACCCGACGTCCCGTACCTAATGAAAGTAAGCGCGTGGTTTCTGTTTCGTCCTTGGATAGTATTTTAGGCTTGGAAGGTAACAGCGTTTGGGTAGAGCCTGGGGTTACCATGGAGCGGCTATGCCGCTGGACGTTGAAACGTAAGCTTATTCCTGAGGTCGTCTGCGAATTTAAGGGTATTACCGTTGGCGGAGCGGTCATGGGTGCTGCTTTGGAAAGCTCATCGTTTCGCGAGGGACAGTTTAGCGATACATGCGATGCTTACGAGTTGTTATTAGGCGACGGCAGAATTCTCCATGCCTCATCCGAGCAAAATCAGGATCTCTTTTATGGCGTATCGGGGTCATATGGCTCTTTGGCAAGTTTAACAGCTGCTCGAGTACGCTTGGTGCCTGCTAAGGGCATGGTACGTTTATGCTATCACATCGTAGAAGACCTCGAGCGCCTTAAAGATGAGATAGAGAGGCTATGCCAGAATGATCTGCGTCCCGATTTTTTAGATGGCATAGTCTTAGACAGCAAACGCGCGGTATTGATGGCGGGTTACCAGGTTGCTGCTGATAAACTTCCTGCTGGGGCGCGCTTGGAGCGTCTAGAGGGTTTTTGGCGACCTTGGTTCATTCAACATATCCTTGATAGGATAAAGTCTAAATCCCTTGGGGAGACTATCGAGGACTTCTTCCCCTTATGGGATTATATTTTCCGCTTTGACCGTTCGGCTTTTTGGATGGGCCAGTTTTGTACTGACTGGAGGCTTTTTGTTCGTTACATGACGCGTTGGAATGTTTCTTCGCCAGAGATGATTCAATCGCTTCGTAGTGCAGAAGAAAGGGGATCCACCACGTTATCCCCCAGTTTGCTCTTTCGTTTGCTATGCGGTTGGAAAATGTCTAGCGGCTCCCTGTACAAAGGGCTGCATGCACTGCCGACTGACGTGCTCGCGCGTAAATATGTCATTCAAGACTTTTATATTCCGATGGTATCTCTCCGGGCGTTTTTAGAACATGTGCGGCGCGAAGTGGGTATCTATCCGCTTTGGTTGTGCCCAGTGCGTGGCACGCAAAATGGTCAATTTTTATCGCCACATTTTCATGAAAATGCTTCACAGTCAACGTTACCGGATTTTGTGAATGTGGGAGTCTATGGGGTCCCACATCATGGTCGTGAGGCTCCGGAGACAACCCGAGCCTTGGAGTCATTGGCTCATCACCTTGGTGGTCGTAAGATGCTCTATGCTCTTAACTACATTCCTGAAGCGGAGTTTTGGAGAACATACGATCGCGTTCGCTATCTAGCCTTGCGTAGGGAATATGCTGGCGAAGGGCTATGGGAGGATTTCTACGAAAAGACACATAGCCATACACGACTTGCTGCTGAGGCTAAGGCATGACAACATCGCTTTGGCAGACGCATAATAAACAGGTTGCTTTGTTGAGCGAGCAGCTTAAAGGGGCAGCTGCTGCTGGTAAGACTGTTGTGCGTGGGCGTGATCCTTCCGAAGTTTCCCATGTGACGCGTGGTCGAGTTCCCGGCAAGAAGCCTATTTCCTTTCGCGCTCTCAATAGCGTCCTTGAGGTATACCATACTGCTGCCTACGCCTGGGTCGAGCCTGGTGTGACAATGGATGCTTTGGCAACTGCCTGTCTCACAGAACATCTAATACCAAGTGTTTTGCCCGAATGTAAAGGGATCACCGTTGGCGGCGCGATCATGGGAGCTGGTCTGGAGAGTGGTTCATTTGCGCATGGACAGTTCAACGATATTTGCTTCGAGTATGAGGTTTTGTTGGCTGATGGAACGCTGAAGCGTATTTCCCCTCAGGCCGATGCCGATTTGTTTTATGGTCTAGCAGGTTCTTATGGTACTTTAGCGCATTTGACCGCTGTAAAGATTGCTTTAGAACCATCTAGGGATTATGTACGACTCGATTACATCGTCACGAAGCATGCTGAAGACTTTATCACACAACTAGAGCGATTATGTCTGGAACGACCTGATTATCTCGATGCTATGGCCTTGGCCGATGGGCGTATCGTCATCATGCGCGGAAACCGCATAGATCGGCATCAGGCTCCTGAGGGTGTTCGTCTACTACCCCAGAACCACTGGTGGGCCACTTGGTTTGCCCAACATGTGTTGTCGAAGGTTGAGAAGGTGGCTCCAGATGCCGATTACCTCACTGTCTATGATTATCAATTTAGATATGACCGTGGCGGCTTTTGGATGGGGCAGTTTGTGACTAGTCCAGGGGCTTTACTGCGACATTTGAGCCGGTGGCATCTTTCACAGCCTAATCTTGCTCAGCATCTACACGAAATCTATCGCAAGGATCCTCCTACCTTGAATCCGAGCCTGATGTGGCGAGCCCTTATGGGCTGGAAGCTCTCGACGCGTAGCCTCTATCGCGTGTTTCATCATCTTCCTGAAGTCACTAGAGCTAACCTGTACCTGGTGCAAGATTTTTATATCCCCACTCAGCGGGTGGCTGAATTTTTGCACTACCTCCGCAGGAAGGTAGGCATTTATCCATTATGGCTATGTCCTATTCGAGGTATGAACCAGGGGCAGTTTTTCTGTCCTCATCATCTCAGTGATCCCTCGCGCTTCCCACAGCCTGATTTTGTCAATGTGGGTGTCTATGGGATTCCAGCAGGTGACAGGCCTGTGCCACAAGTGGTGCAGGAGCTCGAGCAATATGCCAACGACTTAGGAGGACGCAAGGTTTTATATAGCTTCAACTTCTACAGCGAAGAGACCTTTTGGAATGTATATCCGCAAGACCGCTATAATGACCTACGCACGCGTTATGGTGCTGAGGGACGTTTGGTCGATTTCTATCAAAAATTAAACACGCCCGAATATGTAAAGCGATAATTCATGAAGACAGATTTAAGTGGGCGAGAGCTCGAGGGCGATATTATCCGGTTAGCTTTTGGTGGCACGGGTATTATGCGTTATGAAGGTTTGGTGATCTTTATTCCTTTTGCCGCCCCTGGCGATAGGGTACGAGTCAAAATTCGTAAACATAAAAAGAACTTTGCCGAAGCCGAGTTGTTAGAGGTTCTTGTACCCAGCGAGATGCGTCGCAAACCTCCTTGTCCCTACTATGGGCGTTGTGGGGGGTGCCAATTTCAGCATCTTGATTACAGCGTCCAGGTTGATCAAAAGCGTCATTTTGTCGAAGATGCCCTCCAACGTATTGGTAAAATCCATCTAGAAGATCCCATTACCATCATCGGCACGGATAAGCCATGGGCCTATCGTAGGCATATTCGCTTGACACTCTTTTCCCATCATGAGTCCTATCGGGTGGGCTATGTTGGTGTTGATGACAAAGAACTCGTTGCCATCAACCAATGCCCAATTTTCTCCGATACAAAGCACCCTATTGTCAGCTATGTGAGTGAATTGGTCACCAAGCTGACCTATGTGGGTGAGCTCAGAGCTCATTTAAGCATCATCAAGGATGAAACTGGACACTATGTGTTATTTTTGGATTTTCCTGGTGTTGTGCCGGTGAATGTGGATCAGGTGCTTCAGCATGCAGTGTCGGAAGAAAATCCTGTTATAGGGGCTGTATGGAAAGGCGGCGACCGCAGTGGTAGTTATGGAAAGACTGACTGTCACCTTACTATAGGTGGTTTGACAATCACGTACTCTCCCATGGCTTTTGTGCAGAGCCATCCGGAACAAAGCGCACACATCTACCATTCTATTGAATCGCTTGTAAAAGAACATAAAGGCAAACGTGTACTAGATCTCTATTGTGGAATTGGTATAACCAGCCTGCTGCTAACGCGACAGGGAATTCAGACAGTAGGAATCGAGGCTAATCCCGAAGCTGTCGTACTCGCACGGCAAAATGCCGAGGCCAATCACTGCTCAACGGCTGTCTTTGTTGGTGTTGATGTCACTAAGGTCATCCGTAAGATGGTCAAGGAGGGTTTTGATTTCGTTATTTTGAATCCTCCTCGCACCGGATCGGATGTGTTTACCCTAGAGGCTATCGCGCATGCCAGACCCAAACATATTATTTATGTCTCATGTATGCCTCCGACGTTAGCTCGTGATTTGGCCATCCTATGCCAGAAGGGGTATCGGGTAAAGTTGTGCCGCGCCTATGATATGTTTCCTCAAACAACACACGTTGAAACATTGGTGTTGTTGGAAGCTGACGAGATTCCTCGATGATGTCGGAGACCAAGAATGGTATCAAAAAAAAATCCGACGATCCAAGGTCATTGAATCCGTGGATCATCGCACATCGAGGTGCCTCTGCAGAATGCCCTGAAAATACTCTGGCTGCCTTCCAACGCGCTATTGGAGTGGGCGCTCAGTGCCTGGAAGTGGATGTCCATCTTTCTCGCGATGGAATCCCTATCTGCCGGCATGATGCTGCCTTTGGACCCGACTGTACTCTGTTGGCTGATCTTTATCTCAAGGAAATTCGAGGGCGCTGCGGAGGACGCGATCTTCCAACCTTAAAACAACTGTTGGAACTGGACCGAGGCGATATTGAGCTGTTTGTGGAACTCAAGGGTGAAGGATGTCGATGTCCTAAACGCCTTGTTGAAACGGTTATTGCTTTGATCGGTCAATTCACTGGTCCCGCGCCGTTTTTAGGAAGCTTTTCTTTGGGTATTTTGCGCGAAGTCATTCAACGTTGGCCTGCAGAAAGAATTGTTGGTCTTGCGGAGTTTTCAAGTCAGATGGCGTCATTAATGGCTTTAAAGCCAGCCATTGTAGGTCTACACGATGGCTTGGCAATTCAAGAGCGTTTACAGGCCCTCAGCGATGCTGATGTCCGGGTCTGGGTCTGGACCGTGGATGATATTCGTCGAGGTCAGGACCTGATAGCTATGGGTGCCTCTGGTATCATCACCAACCACCCCTATGCAGCTAAGGCTATGCTTAAACGGGGAACAGTCATGGAATGACTGCGCCACAGAGGAAATTACGCCAACCAACCTCTTCCCAAAAACCAAAAGTATTTATTTGTCCACATAAAGTTATGTTTGACTTTAAATTATTGCGATAATTAATTTTTTTCATTTTGTTTATCAAATAATTGTTTTTATTTTATAATAGTGGTGGGACATCATGAAATACTAAATGAAACCTGGAGGCGAATAATGGCAGACCAGGCGGCAAAAGCAAAGCGGCAAAAGGCGGAAAGACATCGGGATAAGGGTGTGGTTGACGAATTAGCGGACGGCATCGTCGATAGCTTGATGACCGAAGTTAAACCACCAGCTTTGGAAAGTATCGATCAGCAGCGCCAGCGCAGAAAACTCGAAGTGATGCACGAACTTGAGGATTTTCGCGCTAGTTTTAGCCGTGGTTACGCGGTGATTCTCGCTGAGTTAGCACTTAAGCGAGCACAGGGGGGAGAACCTCAGGTCTGGCAGACCAAGCCTTCGGAGGAATCCGAACAATCTTAAGGAGTCAAGAATATGAGACCGCTCACCGACTACCTGATTTCTGACGATAAGCGCAGAGAAATCCAGGACGGAGATAACATGCTGGAATATCTAGCTCATCATCAAACCTTGCAGGCGGTTCTGGGCTTTGCCGACGATATCCTATTGGATATGTATGAGGTGGCTTTTGGGCTTTTTGAACAAAAGCGCTATTCCGAGTGTATTGATGCCTTTATTTTTCTGACCACCATCAACCCGAATTTGTCCTCTTTTTGGCTAGGATTAGGCAGCGCCTTACAAATGGACCAACGGTTTGATGAGGCACTAGCTGCGTATAAAATAGCGATTACCAAGGATCCGGAGAGACTAGACGGTTATCTTTATGCTGCACGTTGTTGCATGCAACTAAAAGACTATGCTGAGGGTCAAAGAATTTGCGATGTGGCCCTCGAGCTTGCCAAAGAACACCCAGAAAATGAGCAGCTGGCAAAACTCATTAAGGATGTTCGTAAGATGAAGCGACATATCTCAGAGCTTCAACGCAAGCAATAGCCCTATTATCCACGCGGGAGGAATTACGATGCTAAACAACGACGTACCTATACACAACGCAGGCAATGTTGGCGGCGCAGATAATATAAACGAAGCACATAACGAAAACATTGAAGAAGAGCATCAGGAGAATCATGTCGATCCGGAACCACATCCAGCCCCATCATTGAAGGCTGAACTGGCAGATCTACGCGTAGCAGTAAGCGCTTTGGGAAAAGCAGCGTCAACTCTCATCGGCGACGTCAAGAATAGATTTATAAGCCATATTCAACCATCAATTGGAAGCCCAAAATCTTGGGGCAAGTTTCTTGGCTCGGCCCTATCTAGTGGCATGAGTAGGGGCAAAGAGGCTGTAGCATCAGGTGGTTACAAAGTTGCTGTAAAGACGGGGAAATTACTGGACAAAACAGCCGATCACATAGACCGATTAGCTAATAAGATTGATCCAGCGGGTGCCGAGGCAAGATTAGCGCGAAGACCAGTTAGGGATCAAGGCGGGCAGGCTCAGCCCCAGCAGCAAGCGGCAGCGGGCGATGCCGCGGCGGGCGATGTTTTTGGGCCTCAGCGGCAAAAAGAGATGCCCAGGCCTCCTGCTCAACCCCAGCAGCAAGCGGCAGCGGGCGATGCCGCGGCGGGCGATGTTTTTGGGCCTCAGCGGCAAAAAGAGATGCCCAGGCCTCCTGCTCAACCCCAGCAGCAAGCTGCAGCGGGCGATGTTTTTGGGCCTCAGCGGCAAAAAGAGATGCCCAGGCCTCCTGTTCAAAGGGATTCTACTCCTCGTAGACCACCTCCAGCCCTGCCGGTAGCGCCTCAAATGCCGTCATTTCCACCACCAAATCTTTCAGGAGCTCCTGCAGTGGGCGATGTTTTTGGGCCTCAGCAGGGCAAAGAGATGCCCAAACCACCTGTTAGGGCTGAGTCAACAGAGGCCCCGCCCGTTCCTCCTAGGGAAGAACCCGTTGTTGCTAACGTGCAAGGACCTCCTCTTCCACCGAGGCCACCTGAGGTTATAGGACCTCCAAATGAGCAGGTATCGCAGGGGCCTCCCCCTGCTCCGCCCCCTCCACCGGTCGCAGCGGGTCCTGGATCGAAGGCTTCCCCTCCTCCTCCTCTGGCTCCACCCCCTCTCCCGAATGCTGCACAAACCCAAGGGGTACCAGGCGGACTTGTCAAGCCGGATGCTAGTCAATTACTGCAGGGTGCCGCGAAGTTAAGGCCCGTACAAAAAGAGGTCAAGGATGAGCCTCTGGGTGGCCCCCTCCCCTCCCCATTAGCAGGTGGCTTGGGGGATGATTTCAGGAGCAGAATACTTAAACGGCGGAAAGACATAGACGGAAGTACCGACGATAAGCAGATTGAAAATGACGACGACGATAAGCAGATTGAAAATGACGACAATGAGCCACCAGTCGCAGGTGTACAAGCAAAAGCACCTCAAGCTCTTAAGCAGCCTAATTCACCTGCGCAACCGGCTTTGAATGCGGGATCTGGGCCACCACCTCCTCCTCCAGCTGCACCAATCCCAAACGTAGTCCAGCATCCTGCTGCTCCACAAAATGGGCCGCCACCCCCACCCCCACCACCCCCAATCGGGAAAGGTCCCTCGGTTGCACAAAACCAACAGGCAGCTGGCGGGCTTCCAAATGCTGATCAATTGCGGGCGCCTGTCTTAAGGCACGTAAAAGACGAGGAGAAGAATGATAAAAGCGCACCAGGCCTAAATAAAATGGGGAAAGGCATTGCGGATGTGATAGAACAGAAGAAGCATCTAATAGAAGAGGAGGAGATAGATGAAGAAACGAGGAAGAAAATAGATGAAGATTGGGCCTGAGGAAGAATCGAGAAAAAGACTTAAAGAGATAATCGCAAGATAGGCCTCAATCTACTAAGCCCTCACAATCATCACTCGGCGCGTAGTGCTTCGGAGCCCTAACTGACTGCGTCGCCAATATCCGAAAGCAGCAAGGCTTCCTATGTGGCGCAGTCATTCCATGTCATGGAATGACTGCGCCACATAGGAAATTGCGCCAGCCAACCTTTTGAGTGACTTGGAAGAGCGGTCGCTTGCGATTTGCGACCACGCTTCAAAGCGCAGCGCGCGTGTTGCTCTCCAGAATCGCCCTGCCTGAGATCACTTGGTGAGGTGCTTGGATAGCACCTTTGTCATAGCGAACATGTCAATAGGTTCACTACTACCAAAAACCTTTGCGAGCTTGGCATCAGGGTTAATCTGGCGTTTATTCTTGGAATCCTGAAGATCATTGGCTTTGATATATTCCCATACTTTTTTCATGACTTCACCGCGACCCATTTCCTTAGTGCCGACCAGTTCTGCCAAATCAGCAGAGAGCTTTAATTGAGGCATCTTGCGCGGTGTGGCTGTTTTAGTAGCGGCTGCCTTGGTGGTCTTGCCAGCTTTGGTCGCTTTGGCCTTGGTTTCTTTCTTTGTCACTGCGGCCTTGCCCTTCTTAGCCTTGATCTTCTTAACGTAAGCCGTTTTGGGGTGGTCAGGATATTTATTTTCTAACTCCGACAAATCATTGCAGATGACATCGCAGTCTGGGAAATTGGAACAGGAGTAGAACGTTTTGCCAAAACGCGATTTTCGGGCGACCATATGCCCGTCGCATCCAATGGCTGGACAGGGAGGGAGTTCTCCCGGTGGAATATAGCTTTCTCCCTTCTTGGGAATACTCACGATACCGCGACAATCGGGATACTTGGTACACCCCAGAAAGGCACCAAAGCGGCCATGCCGAACTTTCATAGGCGACCCGCATACCGGGCATACCTGATTCCAATCGAAATCTGGGGCGTAGTTGTCCTTGGAAAAAGTCATTTCCTCAGCCGTTGCCGAAAAGTCGCAATCGGGATAGCGTGAACATCCAAAGAAATAGCGATCGCGGTACCAAACTTTCTGTAGGTTGGCACTACACTTGGGGCAAGGAATCGTCGTTTCCAGCTTAGGGACGAAGGCGCCTTTTTCAGCAGTCTCCAGGGTGGGCCGGAACGTATCCCAGAACTGCGCAAGCAGCTCTCGCCAATCTTTGCGGTTTTCCGCTACATGCTCCAAATCGTCTTCCATCTGGGCCGTAAAGCCGATGTTCATGATTTGGGTAAAATTAGCTTCCAGCAACTGTGCGATCACGCAACCCAGTTCGGTGGGCTTTAGTCGTTTGTTCTCTTTCACGGTATAATCGCGGCTCTGGATCTTACCCATAATGCTGGCATAGGTTGATGGGCGTCCGATGCCTAAACGCTCAAGCTCTTTGACCAGTGAAGCTTCACTGAAACGTGGAGGCGGTTTGGTAAACGACTGCTCTGCGGTGACTTCCTGTAGCTTCAGCTCTTGCCCTTCGGCTAGATTGGGAAGAGGACGCTTTGTTTCATCCAGCTCATCTTCGTCGCTCTTTTCTTCATAAGCCGCCAGAAATCCCTGAAATTTCAACACCGAACCCGTAGCTCGGAGAACGAGGTCCGGGCCTGCTGCAATATCGGCAGAAACGGTGTCATAGATCGCAGAATTCATTTGCGAGGCGATAAAACGTTTCCATACTAAGCTATAGAGTAGGTATTGCTCGCGATTGAGGTAAGACTTTATTCGCTCAGGCGGGTGGTCCAAATTCGTAGGACGTATGGCTTCGTGAGCGTCTTGAGCGCTCTTTTTTGAACTATATATTTTGGGCTGATCGGGAAGATAGTCTGGGCCAAATTCCTTAGCGATGAGGGCACGCGCAGCGGACAAAGCTTCTGGAGCCACACGGACCGAGTCAGTACGCATATAGGTGATAAGGCCCTCAGCACCCTCGTTACCGAGGTCGATACCTTCATACAGCCCTTGGGCGATACTCATCGTGCGCGCAGAACTAAACCCAAAGTGCCTGCTGGCTTCTTGTTGAAGCGTAGACGTAATAAATGGAGGAACAGGATGACGCTTCTTTTCTTTACGTTCGAGACTAGCGACTTTATAGCTTGCCTTCTGTAGCTTAGCAAACAGGGCATCCGCGGTAGCCTTGTTGGGAATCATCGCGACATCTTTGCCAGGAATAGGTTCCTTCTCGATTTTCTTACCGTTGATGGAGAACAGATAGGCTGTAAAGCCCGTTGGATCGGTAAAGCTATTCAACATAGCCCCCAGAGTCCAGTATTCCACAGGCTTGAATGCTTCAATTTCCCTTTCGCGATCGACGACCAGTTTGAGGGCAACAGACTGTACCCTTCCAGCTGACACACCGCCTTCGCGGCCACGTTGAATGCGTCTGTTGAGGATTGGAGAAATTTTGTAGCCGACGATACGGTCTAATAAGCGTCGAGCCTGCTGGGCATTGACCAAAGCGGTGTCGATATCTCGAGGATGTTGCATTGCCAGGAGCACAGCTTCTTTGGTAATCGAATTGAAAGAGACACGTTTGTAAACTGTATCGGGTGGGAGCACTTGGGTGATATGCCAAGCGATCGCTTCCCCTTCACGGTCAGGGTCGGGAGAGAGAAAAACAGTGTCCACTTGGGCCGCTGCTTTGCGCAGCTTCTCAATCACTTCTTTTTTGTCTGGCAGTGTCTGGTAGTCCGGCTCAAAATTGTTTTCAAGGTCAATCCCAAAACCACGCTCCGGCAGATCACGAATATGCCCGACGCTGGATTCAATGAGAAACTCGGGACCAAGAAATTTCCGCAACGTTTTGATTTTCGAGGGGGATTCTACGATGATTAGCGTTTTACCCATTGTATCTTGGACTCCTGACAGTGGTTCCTTAAGTGGCTCTCTTATAGAGCTTTCCTGGGAACTCCCTGATTACCTTCTTTAATATTAGACTCATTAACAGAACATTCAATTTCATGATAGGGAGTTGCGTTTTTTGGATTAGCTCCTCGATCGAGGTCTCTTCAGGCGGAAGACAATCCAGTAATTTTTTTTCTTCAGGCTCCAAAGGAACCTGAAATTTGGCCGGTTGCAGAGAAGGAAGCTGTGAGGCAAAGAAATCCAGGAATGTGGAACTGATATCTTCCGCTGTTTCGACTAACCGTGCCAGACCTTGCTTAATTAGGGCATGATTTCCATGAAAACTATCGATGTCTATCCGGCCAGGGATGGCAAATACGGGACGGTCATGTGCGAGCGCTCTTTGCACAGTGATCATCGCACCGCTTTTGACAGGAGCTTCAATGAGTACAGTAGCTCGAGTCATCGCAGCGACAAGGCGGTTGCGTTGGGGGAAATTCTGACGATCCGGAGGGGTGGACATCGGAAATTCGCTTAAGAGTGCACCTTGGGAAGCAATTTGTTCAGCTAGACCAGCATTTTCTTGAGGGTAGACATTGGCAAGGCCCGACCCAATGACACCAATGGTGCGCCCGCGAGCGGCAAGAGTGGCTTGGTGAGCATGGGTGTCGATCCCTCGGGCAAGGCCGCTGACGATGGTAAAACCTGAAGCAGCCAGATCTCGCGAAAGCTTGTAGGCTATTTCTTTACCATAGAGAGACGCTTGACGCGTGCCAACGACAGCAAGGCTTTGGTGATCCTGAGGGAGAAGTTGTCCTTTGGCATACAAAACAACAGGGTGGTCAACGAGGTCGAATAGACCTTTCGGATAGGTGGGATCGGTGAATGTGACGACTTGCGCCTTGTGATTGTGAGCTAGCTCGAGGGTTTTTTGCCAGGGTTTGGTGTGTTGTGCTATTCGGAAAGTGGCGATGAGAGCATTGCCAAAACCTGTGAGCTCGGATAATGACTCAGGATCGCACGCAAGCGCTGTCTGTGCCGAGCCGAAATGGCGCAGAAGCAACCGGATTTTCACCGATCCCAGATGTGGAATGTGGGTGAGAGCTACTAAAGCTTCCCGTTCATCCATGAGATTTCGTCTTGCTTTTCATGATTTGTCTAGGAGAATGACGTTAATGATAATTTATCTCGGCGATAAAATCAAGTTTCCTGGTTGTCATCGGCTAAATGGGCAGTGGGTTATGGACAAAATGGAAAACCATGGACTGACTGAGACGATTGCAGAATTCCTTGTGACGCCGAAATAGCCATTAGAGCCCTCACAATCGTGTCTCGGCGCGAAGCGCTTTGGAGTGCGCGTCGCTCGCGACCGCTTTGGATTTGGGCGAACGAGGTATTTACGAAAGGTGAAGCCCTTTCCGGGTATGCTGGGAGAGCTTGAGCATTCAAAGAATGGCGTGTGGTACAAG
Organism: uncultured Chlamydiae bacterium; assembly: GCA_963713615.1. Classification (GTDB taxonomy): domain Bacteria; phylum Chlamydiota; class Chlamydiia; order Chlamydiales; family JAJFMA01; genus CAMFKD01. Next base: position 2,678,266 of record CAVQMM010000001.1, on the reverse strand, counting down.
AGATTCGCCCAAATCCAAAGCGGTCGCGAGCGACACGCACTCCAAAGCGCTGCGCGCCGAGATACGATTGTGTGGGCTTTATTGCCCATCTGACATCCCAAAAGACTTTTGCAATTACCTCGACTAGACACCATGGACACTTATGTTTGACAAGATGCTGAAATCAACGCTATAAGAAATGTTTGCAAAAGTTTATTTTGGAGACTGCATGAAAGAACGGTTTCGTTTTTGGATTTCATTACTGTTTGTAGCACTAATCACCTGTGCTGAGCAGGGATTTGCCAATTTTGCCTACGTCGTAAATACCAACGATAATACCGTCTCCGTCATCGATACCACCAGCAATACTGTGAGTGCCGTGATCTTGGTCGGTAATAATCCTCAAGGAGTTGCAATCACTCCGAATGGAAAATATGCCTATGTCACCAATTATGCCGATGCTACTGTCTCTGTCATTGATACGACCACCCTAGCTGTTGTCACAACCATTTCTGGGGATTTCAATGGGCCTCTTGGAATTACATTTACTCCCGATGGTCGGTTTGCCTATGTGGGCAATAATGGAACTAATACCGTCTCCGTGATCGATACGGAAAGTGATGTTGTCATCACGACTGTTACCGTTGGCACCTGGCCAGTTGGAATCGTGATTACGCCAAACGGAAGATATGCCTATGTGGCTAATAACTTTGACGGCACCGTTTCGGTAATCGATACCTTGAGCAATACAGTAATCGACACTATTACAGTCGAGAATGCCCCGTTTGGAGCTGCTGTTAACCCCAGTGGAACCTTTGCGTATGTTACGAATTTCTTCGGCAACGATGTCTCCGTCATTAACACGGGAGCCAACATCGTCACGAATACTGTTTCAGTGGGTATAAACCCCCGGTATCTTGCCGTCACTTCCGACGGAACGTATGCCTATGTGGCAAATAGTAGTGATAGCACCGTTTCGGTGATCGATGTCGTGAATAATCTAGTTATTGCGACGATTCCCGTTGGCAACGGCCCATACGGAGTGGCGATTACCCCGAACAGTGCTGTTACTTATGTGACTAATAGCGCTGACAACACGGTCTCTGTTATTGATGTTGCTTCAAACGTAGTCATAGCTATGGTTCCTGTGGGAAGCAGCCCTCAAGGAATTGCGATCACCCCAACCCTACCTATTCCCCCGACGAACTTAAGCGGAAGGCAGGATACCAATATCTTCCCATTTCAAAAACAGTTTGTAAACGTCCTTATGTGGACACCAAGCCAAAGCGACGGTATCACATCCTATAACATCTACAGGGATGGTGTCTTGATTGGCTCCGTTTCCGCATTTGGACTGCTGAAATACATCGATTATTCAATCAATAGAAATCAAGGGTATACCTATAGTGTGACAGCTGTGAATATCGGTGGTGGCGAAAGTGGTGCAATAAATGTCTTTGTCCAATAGAAAACCTGTAGTGGAGTCTCGGAAGCTGAGCCTATGAAAAAGAAGATCTCCTCGATTTTAAGTTTTTTTGTGCTTGTGATGAACGGATGTCTATATGCAGACCCGCAAATATCTTGTCCCTCAGATGGCATCATCTTAGAGTTGCGCCTGAGCTATTTCTATCCGGCCTCCTCTGAATTTCGTGAGATCTTTCATGATGGTGGGGTCAACTATCAGCTGACTAGCACGCTGCCAATTTGTTCGGGACAAAATTTTTGGCTTGATGGAATTCATCTATGGACCGCTGTGGATTATTTTTCCAAGGCAGGGAATTCCATGGGACTGGGCGACAAAACGCATATACGAATCGTTCCTTTGACTTTAGGTCTAAAGTATTTTTTCCCGTGTCTTGAACAGACTCCTGGCAATTTCTATGCAGCCGGTGGGATGAAGTATTACTTTGTGCATACCCATAATAGTTTAGACTCCGTCCAAAAGGTGGTGGATAGGAACGGCATGGGCGGTGTTATAGAGGCGGGCTTTATCACACCAATCGTTGATCATCTCCTTCTTGATTTATTTGTAGCCTATTCGTTTAAGTCTTTCGGTGCGCCTGCGATTTCTAATCCTTCCGTAGAGGCTACCGGTATGAAGGTTGGTGGGACTAATATCGGGGCTGGTGTTGGCTATCAGTTTTAGAAATATGGGCCTCCTTGCGATCGTTCAATTGCGGGAGCTTTCGCGCTTGTCGAATGCGTCAAATCTAGCCGTGCGTGATATAAGATAAAGGGGATAGTTAAAAATATTACCATCATGCTTTAGATTCATGGTGCTGGCACGGATGAGTTTGGAAGGGGTGTATTTTTGATCGTAGACAAGAAGGCTCTTTTTTTTCTGACTGGATCCTGCCTTCACTTCTAATGGGTAGATTTCATGGTCAGCTTCGATCAAAAAATCAATTTCCGCTGTACCTTGGCTCGTCCAATAATAGGGTTGTCTATGAGTCGTGGCAATCAATTCTTGTGCTACATAGTTCTCTGTAAGAGCTCCTTTGAACTCTGTGAACAAAATATCACCATCTATGATCGTATGAGGAGAAAGATTGCTCTGTGCGCCAAGTAACCCCACATCCGCCAAAAATATTTTGAATGTGTCATTGTCGGCGTAGGCGCTAAGAGGAAACTTGGGGGATTCGACAAGATGACTTTTATGGATAAGACCTGCATCTGAAAGCCATTGGATGGCTTCTTCATAGTCTCTGCCTCTGGCACTTTTTCGGATGGCAGCAAAAATGAATTTTTTATTTTCCTTTGCGAGCTGGCGATGAACTTGTGTCCAGACTGTGGTGATTTTCATTATTTCATGGGGCGGTGCATGTTTTGCAAAATCCCTTTCATAGGCATTCAAGATTTCCAGTTGAATTTCTCTGACAACATTTAATTTTTCACACCTAGCAGGGATCCTGCAGCAACAACATGATATTCATTTGCATCCTCGCAAAAGTACTTCAGGCTATTCAGAGCTTTGGGACACTCTTGAACTTCATCTAGGACCATAAGAGTGTGGAGGGGTTCAATATCCATTTCGCAGTGAATACTTAACACTCGTATAAGTTGCTTAGGATCTAGCGTATCATCGAAATACTGACTGAGTTTTTCATCCTTTTCAAAATTTAGATAGGCTAGATTTTTGTAGGATGTTTTACCAAAGTGCTTTAGAGAATAGGTTTTTCCTACCTGTCTAGCACCATTTACTACTAATGGTTTGCGTCGATCCGAAAGCTTCCACTCTTCAAGTCGTTGGTAGATATCTCTTTTCATATCTTAAAAGTAAGTGTTTTTTATCTAAAAAGCAATACATTCCTTAGGAAAACGTGACTATTCTCACGTTTTTCGTTGAAAAAACGTGGTGATCGACCACGTTTTTCAAACGAAAAACGTGGGCCCTGTTCACCTTTTCGGTCAGAATTTCGGTCGGACGAAAAAGGTCGAATGTAATGCAGTTAAGCTCCTCTATCTTCTTCCTGTTAGACAATATAAGATCTAACTTTTACGTGTCATGTTGTACAATTAAATACGTAGCGTGTTGTATAATTAAAATTTATAAAAATAAATTTAGGTGGAAATGTGGAATACCATGCTGAATATGCAAAACCTGCAGAAGCGGAACGTGATTATTTGCATTTTGTTATTAAGGATGAAACGAAGAAAGTGCGCGGGAGAATCATTGGATCGTCGCACTCTATTGATCGCGCGGATTCAGGCTTAAATTCTGGCATTAAAAAGGCCGTTGAGACGGCCCATAAAATCTGGATGGAACTGCCTCCAGGTCACGCATTGCTAGCCAAAAAACCTGCGGAACGGGTTATTGAAGGGGCTGTTAGGCATATTGAGAACATTGCTGCTGCTAACCCACCGTCCGTAAAGGAACGTGTAAAAAGTTTTGAAAGTCACGCCAACATAGAACGAGAAACTCAGGCGGTTTTAGCGGACATTCGGACAAAAACCACACCGGGGAATTTTGCAAGGGTTGAGCAAGCCTTGAGGACGATAGGCTCGCCAGCAAGTAAGCTAGCCTTCTGCAAAAAAATCCAGGAGAGCATCGAACCTCTAAATCAGGTCAATCTTGAAACAGTGTTGGCAAAGCTTCCGGGTGCAAAGGAAAAAATGGTACCCCTCGAGGACATTGACTTAGGACAAGTCCTAAAAGAGGCCGAAGCTAAAGTAAAACCTGAAGAAAGGGCTTTACTCGACAATATCGACCCAGTAGAACAAAAAAAAGTAGAGGCGCAAATCTATGAAGCCTGGCGCAAGGGTGATACGAAGGCATTAAAAGAGCTGATGGGTAAAGACGGGTGGAGCTACTTGATGCCCGCTGCCATCAGGAATGTGATGCAAACTAGGGATATCAATATCGCTCAGCGTATTGCTAATGTCGTAAAGGATGCTGGGAAGGACGAGGAAGACGTTTTTGTTGTAGGCCTTGGTCACTTGGTTAACCATACCGATAACGATGTCCTCAATTATTTACGCAACGATCACTTTAAGGGCGACATGAGTGGGTGGACCGTCGAGCAAGTACCCCTCCCCCCTGCTTCTCCAGAGGAATTTCAAAAATAACCCCCTATTTCTGACAGTCTATGTAAAAAATAACCCCTTATTTTTTACATTTTGTGTCAGAAAAAACCCTTAAAAAATGACAAATTTGATATCATGGGGGTATGAAACGAGACATTGAGCAACATCTTCAGTCCTGGAAAAATAAATCTGCGCGAAAACCACTTCTTCTGCGCGGTGCAAGGCAAGTCGGTAAAACATTTGCCGTGCAGCAATTTGGGCGTGAGCAATTTAAATATCTTGCTGCGATTAACTTTGAGCGTGATCCAGTTTTTAAGAGCCTTTTCACCGATCTCAACCCTCAGAGAATCCTAATAGAGCTCGAATCGCGACTCAAAATCCCCATTCTGCCTGGAGAAACACTACTGTTCTTCGATGAGATTCAGGAATGTCCTCAGGCAATCATGTCCTTAAGATATTTTAAAGAGGAGTGCCCTGATCTGCATGTGATTGGAGCGGGTTCTCTACTTGAATTTGCACTTAATGATCCTAATTTTAAAATGCCGGTGGGACGGGTAGAATTTCTCTATTTGAAACCGATGTCATTTAGAGAGTTTCTCGAGGCCACAGGATTTCATCGGCTTAAAGAACGGATAGCAAGTGCAACACTGGCGAATCCTCTTACAGATGCGATGCACGAACAAGCTTTGGATCTTGTCAAAGATTACATGGACATCGGAGGTTTGCCAGACGTTATATTGGAGTACACGAAAAATCAGAATCGTCTGAGATGTCAGGAAATTCAGTCGTCGCTTTTAGCTACTTATCAAAATGACTTTGGAAAGTACTCCAGTGGTACGAACCACAAATATCTGCAGCTATTATTTCAACGAGTACCCTATTTTATTGCGCAGTGGTTCAAATATGTCAAAATCAGTCCAGATATACATCCTAGAGCGATAAGAGATGCTATTGATCGCTTAAGTGAAGCTGGCCTTATTTATGAGGTACTGGCTTCGACCGCATCCGGTTTACCGCTGATTGCGTTGGCTAATACAAAAAAATTCAAATTGCTTTTTTTAGACATAGGGCTGTTAAGACGTGCCTCATCAGTGGACATATCTTTTGCTCAGGAAAGCGATCTAATGTTAGTCAATCAGGGAGCATTTGTAGAGCAGCTGGTTGGTCAAGAGCTTCTAGCCTATGGCAAGAGCGACGAGGAACAGCGCCTGTTTGCATGGGTGCGGGAAGTTTCAGGAAGCTCAGCAGAGGTGGATTTTATCACTACCCACCACAATCAGATTGTCCCAGTCGAGGTTAAGGCTGGGGCTACGGGTCGTCTGAAGTCTTTGAAGATTTTTCTAGAAGAAAAGGGTCTGACGTGTGGAGTGCGTGTAAGCCAAGTCCCCCTTTCATGGAACTCTCCAATTCTCTCTGTACCCCTCTACATGGTTGGAGAAGTGAATCGTCTTGTGCTTGACAACTCCAACAAAAACTCCAACAAATAATTTGTCATTAATCAACAAATAAATTAGCTTCACCAAAGTAAAAATTTTGGAGGTAATGCCATGTTTCGTATTCTTCGTCTACTCTTCATTGCCATTTTGGCATACTTACCAGGCCCGAAGGGTCGATATTGCAACAGGCCAGGGCATCGCCCTGGTATATTCCAGGAAGGGATTTCGCAGTCTGAAAGACTGCCATAAGGCGCTTGTATAAATAGCGTGTGAATACAGACGTCTTGTGGCAGTCTTTCAGACTGCGAAATCCCCCTTGGCATATACCAGGGCGATGCCCTGGCCTGTTGCAACATCGACCCTTCGGGCCTGGGAAGTGATATAAGCCTGTGTATCCACACCAGATAGTCCCGCTGACACAGCGCTTGAATACCAAATATCCCCTGTCGTTTCAGTTGACTTTAACGTAGCTCTAAAGTATGCCTTGACCCCTTTCGCATCTCGGCTAAAGCATAGTCTAGCTTCCTTCCACGCCACTTTTCTGGTCTTTCGTTTGTCCTTTACAGCTACGCCATTATCAACCGTAACCACAGGAATCATTCCTCCATCTGCTTCACTGATTAGCCGTGCTACACCAGCCACACCAGGAATTGGTTTAGAATGGCAATCGCCCCCAAATATGGTAGATTCAACTTTAGACGTATGATCAAGCGTCGTTTTACGATGGAATATCCTTAACTATGAACAGCTAGCCAGACTTAATCAGCCACCGTATGGGGAGCGCGCTTTGGTGCACAAGCGTACCGAGGAAGTCATAGGAGTTTGCGGCTTCGTCCCATGCTTGGACCGTTTCGAGCAATTATGTGACTTCCAGCAGCCTACCGTGTCAGCCTCTGCCGCCAGTATGGCTACAACGGAATTTGGTCTCTTCTATGCGATTTCACCAACGTATCAAGGAAAGGGTTTTGGAACCGAGGCCGCGCAAGCAATGGCTACCTATGCATTCGAGTATCTGCATGTTAAGAGAGTGATTGCAACGACAACCCACGATAATATGGACTTTGTGAGGTAATTACAGAAGTCTTTGAGCTAATAAAGCCCTCACAATCGTTTTTCGGCGCGCAGCGCTTTGGAGTGCGCGTCGCTCGCGACCGCTTTGGATTTGGGCGAACTAGGTATTTACGAAAGGTGAAGCCCTTTCTGGGTATGCTGGGAGAGCTTGAGCATTCAAAGAACGGTACGTGGCACAAGAGGCTCGCCCAAATCCAAAGCGGTCGCGAGCGACACGCACTCCAAAGCGCTGCGCGCCGAGATACGATTGTGTGGGCTTTATTGCCCATCTGAGATCCCAAAAGACTTTTGCAATTACTTCGTATGGACATTTATAAAACGATGCTGATTTTCGCCATAAATAGTCGCTAAACATTTCAGCTTTCCTATGCTAATGGAAATCCAGTCTTCAGCATGTTCTAGATTAGTTTTTAGGCGATAACATCCATAACGTAAAATCCACTGGCCAACAGTCGCATGATGAAGAACAGAAAGGGTCGTTGTGAAATAGCACCTAATGCCCCCCTTGCATAAAGGGGGGCTTTTTTCATTGCTAAGGGTCCAGATCAGGGTATCTGCAAACCACTCACGCGAAGAACTAATCGCAGCAGCTCTTGGCGTGCATTGTGGTCCGGTAGCAACTCGTCTTCTATGTCCTCCGGCATCTTCCATGTGGATGCATTGTGATGTTCAAGGTGGGGACCCATAAAAACCACAATACCTTTTCCAAGTTTTCGACTTAGGATAGCCGCTAAATTTTCGCCATTTTTCGTTTCGTCATACCAAGCGTGGACTGTGTCCCCAGGTTTTTCACACCATCCCGGACCTGCTATAAATAGCGCTTTGATCCGATTTTCTGTAGCTGCATCCCGCAATTTCACAACTTTTTCTTCTAAATCGTAGACCTTCTTCAATCCCTCTTTCACATCCACATACATGCCAACCTGCCCCAATTTTTTGAAGAAGATGTGATTGAAGGGCAGCGTAAAACTAACCTGTGGAAAAACAGGGTGAAAGTAACCTTCCCCCACAAAAATGGCCACAGCACAAGAACAGATCAGAGCCACACCATGGTTCACGCACCAGTTTTGCAGAACTGTATAGCCCCGCTTACTTTCAACGCTATCTCTGCAAAGGTAGAAATATTGCATTGCGTTACCACCAGGGAAAATGACTGCTGCAACGGTCTCTCCAACTAGCTGATTGCCATTCACTTGTTCTTCCAGTGCCGCAATGCAGAGGGATGTGATACGATAATTAGGCAAAAGCTCTGTAAGACTACATTGCCACGCGTCAACGCAGTAAGCATTCGGACCCGCCTTCTGTTCTGGGTTACCAGAATTTAAAACTATAATATTATCACGAGCAAGTGGACCCATTATTAATCCTTGTTCTATATAATCACTGATTTTTCTGATATAAGTAATGTATACCTAATTTGCATTATAAATGACAAATATAATCGTTCACCTGCTTTTATTTTTGCTAATTAGTTAGCATTCCTTGGGAAGCTAGCTGTTAGGGGGGTTGAGGTCTTTTCCTTGCCGGTGAGCAACACGTAACTTTGCGAAATTGAGAGTTTTTAGTACTATGCCGTCCATAAATCAGGCTCAAAGGTTTAGGGCGAATGAGCGGCTATTATGTCACATACAGCGGTCTGGGTGTCCTAGCTGCCCTGGCGTTGATCTTCTGTTTGCCTTTTTTTCAGCGCTTGCGCAGGCGCTCACGGACACCATTTGTCTACTATTCCCAGGTAGCGGATTTGCCCCCTCCGTCCACCACCACACGCTATCAGCGTTGGTATACGTTGCCCGATAAGCTTTTCGTCGCAACACTCATCCTTTTCGCTCTGGCACTAACGAACATGCGTCTGTTGTTGCCCCCTGCAATATCGCCCGGAGCAGATTCCTTTGCACCTCCGCAAACAATTATGACTCCTACCGAAGGTATAGCGCTCTACTTTATGGTGGATATCTCGGGTTCCATGGCGGCACAGGTGCCGTTTAATGGACCAAATGGACCACAAGTTATTCCAAAGGTAGACCTTGTCAAGGAGATCATCGAAAAATTCATCGTCGGTGATTCTCAACTTGGGTTTGAGGGACGCCCCAATGATCTAATTGGTCTAGTCGCATTTGCACGTCAGGCAAACATCCTGTCCCCCTTGACACTTGATCATCAAGCCATTTTAAATCGATTGCACAAGCTTTCAGTTGTCAAAGATGAATCTTTAGATGGCACTGGAATAGGGTATGCGATCTACAAAACCGCCAGCGTCATAGCTGCCACTCGTCATTTCGCCGAACAGCTGCCCAAGAGTCAAAAGCCCGCCTACGATATCAAAAGTACCGCTATGATCTTAGTCACAGATGGCTTTCAGAGCCCCAATGAGCTCGACAAGAACAACTGGATGCGCTCCCTGGGTATGGAAGATGGAGCGCGCTTTGCCAAACAACAGGGCATTAAGCTTTATATCGTCGTTATCGAACCCTCATTAGCTCAGCCAGAGTTTGAGCCACATCGCCATTTGTTGACCCGTGTGGCTGAGACAACAGGAGGAAAGTTCTTTCTCGCCGATTCCTTCGATTCCATTCCGGATATCTACCGTCAGATAGATCAACTTGAGAAAAGCACGCTTCCTGTGGAGACTAGTCTGCAGATCAAGGATGGTCAGCCTGTTGGGCCTCATCGTGAGATCTCTTTTGCAGCCCTTTTTGTTGCATGCGGTTTGCTGTGCTTAGCCGGAGCTGTGTTGCTAGAAACCATTTATTTGCGGGTGGCACCATGAGCTGGCTGCTTGCTGATGCCATCACCTATCGCTTTTCCGGCGGGGCCATTCTTCTTCTAGTAGCACCCGTGATTATCTGGCTCTACTGGCGATTAGCCAAGCATCGTGAGGCAGTCGTCAGAGCTTTCCTCGGAGAACACCTGGGCCACAATTTAAGCGTTATGCGCGGTGCTATCAACGCCACCTGGCGCACGATTTTTCTTGCCTTAAGTTGGATGCTGGCGGCGATTTCCCTCATGCAGCCAGTGTGGGAGTCTACAGGGCGTAGTGCCGTAACAATGCTTCCTAGCGCCACTGGAGCCTTGTCATCGCAACAAGCTCACTCAGGTCCTATCCAGCGCAAGCCGCACGATGTTATTTTTTTGCTGGATGTTTCTGCGTCCATGACAGTAGCAGATACTGCGACTGGTCAGACTCGATTCGAATTTGCTAGGGATGTCATCAATGACACCATTATGCGACTTTCTGCCGATAATATAGGTCTATACATTTTTACCTCGACGCTTAAGGATGCCGTACCTCCCACTCTGGACCATCTATACCTACGCATGGAGTTACAAAAGGTGACTATCAATGGCACTGGTACCTCGGGTACAGATTTTAGAAAGGTTCTTGGAGATCTGAGCCAGGAACTATGGTCACAGCCTTCGGATAAGTTTACCACATTGATTATCCTCAGCGACGGAGGCGATACCACTCTGGAGGGATTACCGGTAGAGGATAGAGCAGGATATATTCGCGTGATTCTTCATCAATTGAGCGATATCAATCGAGATCGACGCCGCATCTTTACTGTTGGAGTGGGCTCTGTGCAGGGTCAAGACATTCCCAGCCTGGACTACCAAGGGCATGCCGTGCATTCAGGATTAATGGTGGATCTTCTTCAGGATATATCCAGTGCTAACAATGGTGCTTTTTTACAAGCAAGTGATTTTGAAGGTCCCGGCTTAAGCGAGGAGCTCTCAACACTCACTAGCGAAGGAGGGCCCTCATCGCTTGAAGCGACGAGTTCGCAATCTGCAGCTGCTTTGACCACTGCTAGTTCGCCGCCAATGAATCTCCATGAGGTGCCTTTGGTATTAGCCATCGCTCTTTTGATGCTTGCTCTGGCATTGCCCGAAGCGGAACAAAAGGAGATGGCATGAGATGATTCGGCGCCATTTCCTCTTCCTTTTATTACTGAGTTCTGTAGAAATCCGTGCTAGCGATAGTCTGCAGGAACAGGCACGCCATGCGGCTGTCTATGTAGCTGCTCGCCAATATGATCGTGCGCTCGAGATCTATCACGATCTGCCCCAAGAGCAACTGAATGAGTGGCAGCGCGCCACTGTGCTCTATAACATCGGTACCATTTTGGTGGCTCAGCAGCGATGGGATGCGGCGATACAGACATTGGAACAGGTGCCGATGTCGGATGACAGTTCTCCACTATTAAGACGTCGAGGCTACTATAATCTAGCCGTGGCTCTTCTTGGTCTGGCCAAGAGCCAGATGTACCTATACGCCATTGATGATCCCTCATTTCTCGATAGATCACGAGCCTTTGGGGAGATCCTTCAGCGTGCTTGGTCCGTTCTTGACAAAGCAGACAAGGCCGCATGCGAGCTAAGGCAGATTGAGGGAGGTACCACCTGCCAAGTACCCTTTGATATCGCTGTAGCTCGTCAAAGGACCAAGCAGTTGCAAAGCAACCTATATGAACTTCAGAGGCAGAATCGCTTTGTTGAGCTTTCTTTTGCCTTCAAGATTAGTCGTTTATTGATCATTTTAGGGGCTAATGAACGCTGGCTGGAGCATGTGACAAGCAATGATGACGCCCTGGCGGATGCTCAAACATTGGCTCAGTTAGCCCCCTTGTGGACCATCGCTAAGTCAGATATGATTACCGAGCACCTTTCTGATCAGTACTTACAAAGTCGACGTATATTCCTCGACAGTGCATTTACGCAGTATCAAGAAGGAGTAGTGGCTCTCGATCAGGGAGGGCTAGTACGCGGCCGTGATCACATCAAAGCAGCGGGATATTGGCTTAGGGGTGTTCTTGAGCTAGAAATTGGTGATGAAATAGAAGCACTACTCAAAATTCAGACGATGGCTAATGTCATTGGCAATAATTCAGCCGATTTCACTCAGGCTCTTGATGCATTGACACAAAGCTGGCTGAAAAATAGCTTGAGACTTTTGCCTGCAGTAGATCCCAAGTTGGCTGATGAAATGACAGCAGCCTTAAAAACTCAGCCAGCTCGCGCTCTTTTGTTATATCGCATTGTCACGCGCAATTTTGGAGCTATCATCGCTGACCTGCTGCAAACGCAGCCTTTGAATTTGCCACGAGTTAGTGAGCAACTTGAAACCATTCAGCAGTATGGCATGCAGGGATCAACAGCTGACCAGAGGAAGACGCTTCAAAATGCCTTGGAGGTGGTATCTCGAGGGACCTCGGATGATGATGTACGCCAAATTTTGCAAACCCTCGCCATTACTTGGGATTTAAATGGATTTCTTCAGGAACTAATTGGTCAGCTTTTTGAAGATTATTTGCTTCGAATTGCTCGCCGCGAGCTAGTTGTCGAGGGACTTCAAAGACTGGGTGCGCGGCTGGAGCAATTAAAGCATTTTATGGAATTGCCCGAAGTGGGTAAGATGGCAGGGGCAGCAGGGCCTATCATAGCTGAGAACATCGGTAATGCCATGGCTGATCATGTTTTGGGTATACAGGCCCTCCAAGGCCACCAGGTTGCAGTAGCGCGTATCTTTTTTGGTGAGGTAACCTACTGGCTGGGGTCTGCGGAGCGTCGCAGCTTGGGTGTTGTTTCTAATACGCCCGAGCCGTTGTTGCGCGTTGCTGTGGGAGAAGAACAGCATGCTATGCAAGTTGTATCTGCGGTGATGGAGCTTCCCGAGGATCAGCGGCAGCCGGCCTCGCCATATGCTGTGCCATTGCATGAAGCGATGCGACTAGCGCAAAAGCAAGCTTTAGCGTGGGCGGCTCCATTTGTCGGAGTTGTACTCGCTCATCAACGTGAGGTTTTTGAGGCCGATGGCAAAGGAGATAGCTCATGTCAGCGTTACCCATGGGAGGAAGTGTTGCCCCTCTATTTTCTTGGTGAGGCCGCAGCAGATAAGGCCTCCGATAGCCTCGCTGGAGCGGTAACATCGCTATCAAGTGTATTGAGCGATCAAAAAGTAGCTTACAGAAAATGGCTTAAAGCTTTAGAAATGCTACAGCAAGGAAACTCTAAAGCTGCTGCAACAAAAAAACAAACACTCGAGCAACCGGAAACGGTCTCAGGAACCCAAATGCTCAGCACTTCGATCGACGAAATCTTGAGGCAATTACAACAGATGGACAGGCAAGACAGTACAGAACAGCGCGGGCAGCAACCCGTTCAAGCCGGAGGTGGCAAGCCGTGGTGAGCTGGCGCTTGACACTACTTCTTCTGCTGATCGTATGTATGCCCACGGGCATCCATGCTTTCAAACCCAAGGTAGTTGCCGAGATCGATGCCGCACGTACCAGCGAGCTCCGTCGTATCGAGGGGCGTATTTATGTCTGGCGTTTGCCTCAGATAAAGGTCGATCCCAAGGGCTTTGAATTGGAAAAAAAGCCTCTAGTGGTGGAATTTGTAAAGGATCGTCCCCTCGACACCGAGGAAATACGCGCCGATCCGGATGTGGATCCAGACACAGTGATTTCCATCTACCGTTTTCAGCTGCCCGGGAAGCCTAGGGGACTGTACATTCTTTCCCCAATCACTGCAGTCATCGATGGTCAAAAATATAAGTCTATGGCGACCACCTATGAAGTGACCACCGCGCAGGCTAGCAGTTCGCTGGAACTTGAGGCGAGTATTGAGGGCGAAGCCCCCTTCTATCCGGGACAGCACACTACTTTTACCTATAAAATTTTCTACAATCGAGATATTGAGCTCACCGAAGAATATCTTCCTCTTCTAGATGCCGAGGGTTTCCAAAAGGTTGGGCAGAAAGAAATTAAAGATAGCCAGACAGACGCCTACACCGTTCAAGAGATCTCTCAGCAGGTGCGAGCGATAGATCCCGGTTCCTGGACCTATGGCCCCTCTGTTATCGAGGGTGCCGCATATGAAGAGGATGCTCAGGGTAAACGCCGCTATGACAAACAGCACCTACGCGCCACAGCTCTAGCAATCTCGGTGAAGGTAGATGGTTTTCCCATAGAGGGCAAACCCGCATCCTTCACAGGTGCCGTAGGAAAATATGCGATCAAGGCTCGCTTGATCACTCCCAATAAAATCAATATGGGGGAAAAGGTCGAGGTGGGCGTTAGAATCACGGGTTCCTCCGATTTGGCTGATCTTACGATGCCAGATATTTCATGCCAGCCGGGCTTTTCAGGCTTTTTCCAAATTGGTGATTACCCCTACTATGAGCAGCGTGATAACTTATCCAAGGAATTTATTATCACTCTAAGGCCCCTTTCAACCCATATCACCGAAATTCCTCAAATGGAATACGCATACTTTGACCCTAAAAAGCGTGAATACATCAAAGTGCACTCTGAATCAATTCCGCTAGAGGTACGTCCCTTAGTATCTGTGAAACCAGAATCGAGGTCAGGACGTCCTGAGGATTTGGTGGAAAAATATGGACCGAAGGAAGATCAAAGTCCCGGCCTGTTACAGCATAATAAGGGCGTCACCGGTGTGGATTGGCGCATTTGGTTAGGAAAACCCGGGGAAGTGAAACTTGCTGAAGTTTACCCTTTGACGGCTAAAGACCTCGTTTCATCTCCTTGGACATTTAATCAGGTGTGGATGGCTATTGGAATTCTGGTGTCCCTATTGCTGTTGGAAATCGTGGCTAAGCGCTTTCGAAGGGCACGCCCACTGCCACCGCGAGTGCTGCACAGTGAAGACTACCTAGCTTTGGCTGCGCAAAACAAACACGATCCCGCTAAGATGTCTTCATTTATCGAAGAGGCCTTTCTGCTGTTGTTGGTAGAGAAAGGCTGGTATACCAAAAAGGTCAGGTCTCCAGAATACCTTGTGGAGGATGGGTCTATCGGCCAAGTCCGTAGTTTCCTTTTCGATATGGATAGCAAGCGATTTGGCGGTCTGGAGGCCTTTGTGCCCAGAGAAATCCTCCGATCAGCCAAGCAACTCTATCGCACGATACGTTATGGACGGGGGTAGCCGATGACAAAGGTTTTGTTGATGGCTTTTCTTGTGCTGTTGATGTCTTCACTTTCTTTGGTTGCCGATGTTGTTGGACCCTCAGATGCGCTGACGGAACATTTACAGAGAGCCTATGATAGCTATCGTGCCGGAGAATCTGCAGTGACTATTGAAGGCAAGGAACAGGCCTTTAATCGTGCATTACGGCTTTATACACAGCTTGAGGGTGAACCTGGCAATGGCAAGCTCTATTACAACATCGGAAATACTTATTTCCAGCTGGAACAATATGGTTGGGCAATTCTCTATTATCTGCGTGCACAAAACCTCCTTCCTCGCGATGATCGCGTTAGCTTCCACCTCGCTCTAGCGCAGGCTCAGCAGGGCTTGTCGATTGGAGCGCCACAGGTTTGGAAGCAGCGCTTGTTGTTTTGGCACTATAGACTCAATCAGGCGGAGCGCATACAAATCTTTGCAGCTCTCACACTTCTTGTCTTTCTGGTCTTATCGCTAACCCTGTGGTATGCCACCAAGCTTCTAAAAAGGATTACAATGGTGGTTATGGTAGCTTGGACGGCAGTGCTGCTTAGCTTGCTATATTTCTTTTACCTTGCCCCTGTTGATGGTGTCATCGTCAAGGCCTTTGGCTTATATCATGGACCTCGGGAAGACTATGCCTTAGTGAGCGACGAACCCTTCATACCTGGTACTCAGGTCCGCATCCAGAATGTCGTCGATGACGGTACATGGCTAAAGGTTATCGCCCCCAATGGTAAAGTTGGCTACGTTCCTAGCGATGTGATCAGGATCATTTAGTTCCGTTGTGTCTCTAGAGAAGATCTGCTATACTAATGCTATGCGAATAGAAGAGGCGTCTGACAGGCATTCCACCGAAGAAATAACCAGTGAATGGGCTGAGGTGGCCCCTTTGTTTCTAAATATTCGCTCTCGCCATACGCAAATATTAGAGGGTTTGACGAGTCTCAGAGTAAGAGTTGATTCCTTAATTCAGCAGTGGGCAAGTGAAGATAAGTATGCACATCCAACGTAGAGCGCTTTACAATTCACTTCGCCAAAATTGGCTACTAGATCCCGAAATTGATGTGGCCGATTGGCAGATAGAAGACTATCGGGGACTCCCCGTTGAGGTCCTTCTCCGTCGCTTGACGGAATTGGGCCTTCCGCTTGATCGTCATAGTTTCGTCGCTTTTGCCGATGAATATGACTCCCCCGAAGATTTGACAGACCAATTCCTTTTGGATCGAGATGATCTTGATGGCGCCGGACAAGACCAACTCTATCTACTCATTTTTGAACTGTGGCGCCGACTGCTGCCTGAACGTCTATGCTTATCTGTTTTTTGTGATGAGCTGGATCACCAAATTAACCTTTATGATCGTGGTGAATTAGAGCGTCCTGAATCTATCCAGGATGAGCTAGCTAACCTGCAGGAAGTACTCGATGAAAATGCAGATCAGGGTGTGGAACCCATAGAAGCCTTTAAAGCAATCTGTGATGCTTGTGCTAATGGTCTCGAGGCTTTTCTCTATGACTTCATTTCCGACCAACTCGACGAAGGTAACGTCTCCTACGCAGCAGAACTTGTCGATGGCTTTTACAATTACATCCATGATACACAATGGTTTGACTTTTTAAGAGCTCGTATTCTTGTTGATACCGATCCCACAGCAGCAAATTCCCTATTCGCTAAGCTGATTTCCGATATCGAAGATGACCCTAACTTAGAGTTTTGCTTGGAAATATTAGCCTATATGGTTCAAGGAGGCGAGAGAACTCTTTTTGTCTCCTTGATTAGCCAGGTCTTACCTTGGATCGGACGCGAAGAAGATTTTCAGGAACTCTTGTCGATCTGTGTGGATTTCTATCGCCGTCTAGACTACGAATGGGAAGAACAGGCCTTACAGGCTATTTTGGATAGTAGAAGTCACCTGCTAAGCGATGATGATGTTGCCGATGATGATGCGCATCGTAAAGAACTCCTTCGAGTGTTAGAAAAGCGTGCGGTTTAATCGCCATTCAGGTTTAATCAAAACCCCTTGTAAGCCTAAGATATGCTCATATGGCCCTCTAGGGGCGATTGCTTGTTCTATGCTTTTCCATTAACCCCCTGAAACTTAGTGCTAGGGCATTTTTTTTTGTAGTTTAGATTGACTTTATCCCCAAAAAATGGGATATCGTTGTGCGAGCTAAGCACAACAGGTTGTAGTTGTCAGGGTGGATCACTACAACCTGTTGTGTTTAGACGGCGAAAAACAATAGAGTTCCATAATAATTTCACCAATGGGATGATTCCGATGACCAGACCTACTTCACGAGCAAATGCAACTTCATTACGCACATACCACCGCCCAACGAAAGAGGGCGAGAATCTCCTCGAAAGTTGGGAGCAGGTAGTCGAGCGCATCGTTGTCCACCAGCGTTGGCTGTGGGAGCGCGCTTTAAACCGAGAGCTCAATGAACGAGAGATCCATGAGCTCGAAGAAGTACGTCAACTTGTGCTCAATCGTCGTATCGCGCCTGCTGGTAGAACCCTATGGTTAGGCGGGACAGAGCTAAGTCGCAAGCGTGAATCGTGCATGTTTAACTGCGCCTTTACTCATGTCGAAACTGTTTACGATGTCGTGGATACCCTTTGGCTGCTCCTCCAAGGATGCGGCGTTGGCTTCAAACCTGTTACCGGAACGCTTAACGGATTTCGCCGTCCATTATCCGAGATTAAAGTTATCCGCTCCAACCGTACTGGCAATGGTGGATATGAACACAATATTGAAACCTATGATACGGAAACAAAAGTATGGACCATCAAAGTTGGTGACTCTGCCGTCGCCTGGGCCAAGGCCGTTGGTAAGCTGGTGGCTGGTAAGTTTCCCGCCAAAACCCTGATCCTAGACTTTTCCGAAATTCGACCCGCAGGTTCCCGTCTTAAAGGTTATGGTTGGATTTCGAGTGGCGATGAACAAATCGCCATAGCATTCAAGGCAATCGCTCAAGTGCTCTCTGACCGTGCTGACCAGTTGCTTACCCGTATGGACATCCTCGATATCGTTAACTGGCTCGGTACGGTTTTGTCGTCCCGCCGTTCAGCTCAGATAGCTCTTTTCGAATATGGCCAACCCGAATGGGATGAATTTGCTGTCGGCAAGAAAGAATGGTGGCTGCACGACAATGCTCATCGACAGCAGTCCAATAACAGCCTGCTCTTCCGTCATAAACCCTCTCGCGCAGAGCTAGAGAAGTTATTTCAACTGATGCTTGATTCTGGAGGTTCTGAACCGGGATTCATCAATGCAAACGAAGCAGAGCGGCGCGCTCCTTGGTTTAAGGGTTGCAACCCTTGTGTAGAAATTTTGTTGGGTAACAAGAGTTTTTGTAACCTCACCGAGGTGAACGTTCTCGCCTTCCGTGGTGATAAAGTCGGTCTCGAGCGAGCCTTATATCTTGCTGGACGTATGAACTATCGCCAGACAATGGTGCGCCTGCGCGATGAGATCCTTCAGGAAGCTTGGCACCTCAATAACGAGTTCTTACACCTCTGTGGCGTTGGCCTTACAGGGTTGGCTGCGCGTCAAGACATCACGCGCTATGACTTAAAGCGCATGCGTAATATCACCGTTAGCGCGGCATACAGCATGGCACATGAATTAGACTCCCCACTACCCAAAAACGTCACCTGCATCAAGCCTAGCGGTACCATCAGCAAAATCATGGGTACCGACGCATGGGGTGAAGTTTCTGAAGGTATCCACGTTCCACTTGGCAAATACATCTTTAACAACATCAATTTCTCCAAACACGATCCTCTTGTTAAGCGTTTCGAGGAAGCGGGATATATCGTCTTCGAGAAGCCCTACGAGTCTGAGTCTGTCCTCGTTAAGTTTCCTGTTAAGTATGATAGCGTGCCTTTCTCAAGAACGACTGTCACTCGTAAGGACGGCAAGGTTGAAGAAGTTGAGGTTAACCTAGAGTCAGCTGTGACTCAGCTAGACCGCTACCGCATGTTTATGGAAACCTGGTGTGAACAGAACGTTTCGGTTACCATCTCCTATGATCCTTCGGAAATTCCTGACATTATCGATTGGTTTGAAGAGCACTGGGATAATTATGTTGGCGTATCATTCCTATTCCGTAATGACCCAACAAAGAATGCCGAAGACTTGGGATACGCCTTCCTACCGCAAGAAGTGGTGACTAAGGATGCCTACGAGGAGTATGTGTCGCGTCTAAGACCGATCAATTACGAAGGCATTGAAGCGCGAGATGAAGTTCTTGAAGATCAATCCTGTGCTACTGGTGCCTGCCCTGTTAGATAGGTCTGGACTAACTGGACGATATGAGACGATTGTAGAATTCCTTGCGACGCCGAAAGAGCCATTAAAGCCTTCACAATCGTGTCTCGGAGTGAAGCGCTTTGGAGTCATAGGCATCAACTTAAGCAACTAACTTCGTAAATAGGCGCGCAGCGCTTTGGAGTGCGCGTCGCTCGCGACCGCTTTGGATTTGGGCGAAGTTGGCATTGCAAGAAACGTAACCCTTCTCTCTAGGGGTAACTGTGGGGGGGGGGGCAGCCTCCAAAGAACGGTGCGCGATTCAATAGGCTCACCCAAATCCAAAGCGGTCGCGAGCGACACGCACTCCAAAGCGCTGCGCGCCGAGATACGATTGTGAGTCCATTACTGTCCATTTACCATTCTAGAAGAGCTTTTAAGCCACTTGAATGGGATCGCAATTGAGGTAGTCGCAAGCTGTCATGTAGTAATGCACACCGTCAAGAGTGCCAAAAGGCAGAGAGCCCTCTTTGACATTGTGAACGTGGCCAAAGACACAAATATCCACTTTGTATTTGGACAAAAGCTCCGATGCCCTAGATGCTTTCAGATCCGGCCCTATTGGCGGATAGTGCACCATGGCTATCCGCAATCTCGCATTTGGATTCAGGCATTTCAGACTCATCTCAAGACGTAGTAATTCGCGGTTAAAGATCTTCTCCGCCTCGGTAAAGTCACTTTCGGTAAACGGACGCTGAGTGATTGTTGTCTCCACATATTCCACGTGAGTGTCGAAGGTAAATTCAGCTGTATCCCACAGGCGGCAGCCAGCTATGCTAATGTCATTCCAGTCAAAAGCATTATTCTGAATCGCATGAATGGTGGGTGGCATAATAGCCCTTAGCTTTTTCAGCGAATCCCACCAGTAATCGTGATTGCCGCGAATGATCACCTTAGTTCCAGGTAAAGCGTCGATCCATGAGAGGTCCTTGACAGCCTCATCGGATTTTTTGGCCCATGAGATATCACCAGCAATAAGTACAAGATCATCAGGTTTTACCTTGGCAACCCAATGTTCTTTGACACGGTCTGTATGGTGATACCAACGTTCACCAAAGACATCCATGGCCTTGTCAGGCACGCCAAAGGAAAGGTGTAGGTCCGCTATGGCCCATATTGACATCTCAAGTCCTCTACAAAACGATTATAGGATAAAACCATCTGGAAGATGGGTGCCGCGAGTAACGACGATGATACCATCGCGAATGTAAACATGATCACTATCGTAATCGACCAATTTGCGTTTGTTGATAAGCTGCACATTATCACCGATGCAGACATCTGAATCAATGATTGCGCGCTGAATCATGCAATTGCGGCCGATCTGTAGCCGATCCGGCACAGCACTTCGCGGTACCGGTGCAACATAGTATTCATTGCCGATGAGATAGGAGTCCTGAATAATGGTTCCGGGTTTGACGACTGTGCGGGGGCCTAAGATGCTATTTCTGACCTCTTTAGCTTCGATAATGCACCCTTCGCATACAACG
Organism: uncultured Chlamydiae bacterium; assembly: GCA_963713615.1. Classification (GTDB taxonomy): domain Bacteria; phylum Chlamydiota; class Chlamydiia; order Chlamydiales; family JAJFMA01; genus CAMFKD01. Next base: position 2,657,497 of record CAVQMM010000001.1, on the reverse strand, counting down.
GAATGTGTCAATCGCGTATCAAAGATCCTGGGCGCAGGGAGGTTGTGAGGGGCGGCGAAAAGGGGGAAATTCTCGTCATAGAAGTTGTAAAAAGGTTCTGGACGTGTCAAGGCAATGTTAGCATTGTAGTACGCCTCGATGGTACCAATGTCTTCCCAGTAGCCGTCGAAAAGAAACGCTGAAGCTTTGCCTTGGGCCACCTTAGTGGGGATTAAATGTTTACCAAAATCTTCACGAGGGTCATTTTTTAGTAGATCGAAGAGAGCTTGTCTCTTAAAGAGATAAATGCCCATCGACGCCAGAAAGAAGGGTTGATCCGTTTGGGTGTGGCCCAGTTCTTCAAGCAGAGTATTAGGACATCGAAAGTTATTTAAGATAGCATCGCTCTGTGGCTTTTCGTAAAAATCTGTAATGTTGCTGTGCGCATCTACCTTGAGCACACCCATTCGATTCGCGTGTCCAGCATCCACTGGCAGTGATGCCACGACCAGATCTGCATCGCTTTTCTCTGCAAAAGCCACCATGGGTCGAAAATTCATCTGGTAAAGTTGGTCGCCGGAGAGGATTAGAAAGTAGTCCGCTGGTGTTTCTTCGAGATAGTCAAGGCTCTTACGAATGGCATCTGCTGTTCCTAAAAACCACTCATCAGTAGAGGGTTTTTGTTCCGCAGACAGGATTTCAATGCCAGGCATCCCCAGGGACGGGGCCAGGTAGGTGCTGCAGATATGCCGGTGTAAAGAAGTCGATAGAAACTGCGTAATGACAAAGATTTTGCCACACCCTGAGTGTTTAGCATTAGAGAGTGGAACATCGACCAAACGATAGCGACCACCAAACGGAATTGCCGGCTTACTCCGCGACTGAGTCAAAGGAAATAAGCGTGTGCCCTGTCCTCCACCTAACACCAGACATGCGACGCGATGCATATCGATGTGGCGCGAAGCTTCGATTAGCCGATTGGGAATAGAATGAGCAAGGCCTGGTCCTTTTGTTGTCGTAAACATAATAGCCCATACCTCTTTCTAAGGCCACATTGACCCTATTGCCGCAGTATAGAAAAATGCTCTATTGCCAGCAAGAAGGGAGATTTTAGTACGGCAATCCAATGGAGCTGCCTATACCCCACGCACGCTTAGGTTTTGCACATTCGATTAGCGCGAAAGCTCCCGCCGTTGAACGATCATAAGTGGGTCAAATTTAGCTAATATGGACCCATTTGTGATTGTTCAACCCCGGGGCTTTGGCGCAGTGGAAATGTGTAAACCCTAAGCGCGGGTGGTCTACCATCACCTTGAGCTATTTGGGCTATTTAGAACTAGGTAAATTCATTCTTTAGTGCTACTATGCGGTATTATGAAGGCCATTTTTAAGCCACTTTACCTGTTCATCGCCGCGTCGCTTCTTGTAGCGCTTTTGCTGCTCTACTTCTTGTTCGGAGGTGGAGGCTCGAAACCTGCGGGAAGCGGATTGGTTAAGATTGCACGAGATCCTACCTGGTCGCCTCTTGAGCTTGCCGACAAGATGCAGCAATTTGCTGCTTTTACCGATGAAATTCTGAGTAAATTCGCTGAAGATGCGCAGATACATCTTCAGGTTCTGGAAGATTCCCCTGCCGGACTCTACCCTACATTGTGGCGTAGAGGATTTAATGCCATTATTTCCGCAGCTGCACCTCCTCCATCCCTTCCATCACAGCAATTCCTTTACTCAGATAACTACTATGATTTCGGTACCGTGTTAGTTGTGCGTGCCAATTCTAAGGTGACGGATTTGCAAGGTTTGAAGGGTAAGGTGATTGGAGTCGTTCGTAGAGCGCTATTGCCTACAGGCCTCGGAGTTGATCCAGCTGTATTGGTGGTAACTTATGATTCAGCTCTTACGGCCTTTGACCGTCTAATCAATCGTACTGTCGACGGTGTTCTCATACCCTTTATGCGGGCCTATGAGCTTAGTCAGGGGCTTTACAATGGACAGGTACGCATTGCCACGACTCCCCTTATCTCGCTGGGTGTCCGTATGGTTGTTGTCCGTTCTCCAGCGGGTCAGGCTCTCATTGATGCTTTCAACAAGTCTTTGGCAGAAATGCACCAGAATGGGTCATATGATGCCTTCTTGAAACATTGGGATCTTCCCGATTCGCAAAAAGTAGCAGCGCCTTCTGGGCAAACTCTGAATGGCGTAATTAACTAATATTTATTTTATTCATTGTCGAAAATGGATCGGGACTGGTAAAAATACAGCCGTTTTATGCCACAATCGACTTGAAACTTCGATGTAATAGGCTTGTGTGCAGTCAAAGATAGATATTTTTGGAGAGGAAAATTCGATGTTCGTGGATTGGCGCATTACTGAGCCATCGGTACCTACACAGCCACTGTCGCAACCCTTGCTTACAAAAGGTTCTTGTTGTTTAGCACACCATGTCCCAAGACCATATCAGCAGCCGGTCAGCAATACTCTAAATAGGCTTGCTTGTTACCGTATGGGACGTCCGAAGACGTTTCAATGGAAATATGGCTGGGTTATCGAACGTCGCTCTGTTATCGCAGGAGAACCAGAAATATTCAACCACTGCTTGCAGCTAACACTAGGGCTGTAAGCTCACTTTCCCCGTTTAGGTCCCTTGTCGTGGCAATATCCGGCATCGGTCATGTTCACTATACTCGTTCTGGATCCGAGCTAAAATGGCATCATCGAGAGGACAGGGGGTAATGTCCCAGATTTTTTCCGAATAGTTTTTGATGGATACATCGGAGGAAAAGGGTCCCATACCCGCTATATTGTGGATGGCATATTCAGCCCACTGTTCCGGCTTGGCATAGAGCTGTTCAACCTTCAGATTGGTCTGGTAGTAGCTATCCAGATCTTTTAGCACAAAATAGCGGTCAGCAGCTTGCCCATAATCGCCCTCCAGCAAGCTATGGTAGATGCTTGTAAGAACCAAATGCTCCTGGTCGTTTTTAACCAGCGAACCGTCCCTCAATCGATCTACAGCCTTCTTAATTTGCGGGTTGGCGACACAGATGTCCCATGCATTATAGGTGTGTGAGCGGCGTAAGGTGTCGATTTCGTCGCTGGTCAAACCAAACGTAAACGGCCACCACAGTGGAGTGACGGATTGTTTCATCTCGACATTGGCCCCATCTTCAGTGCCAATGGTAAGAGCCCCATTCATCGACATCTTCATGTTACCAGTGCCCGAAGCTTCCATGCCTGCCGTGGAGATCTGCTCGGATAGTTCGGCTGCGGGGAGGATGATCTCAGCTCTAGACACATTGTAGTTTTCTACAAAGACAACCTTTAGGTCGTCGTTAATGGCGGGATCATTATTGACTTTTCTCGCGATACAATGAATCAGCCTAATGATATTTTTAGCGACTTCGTAGCCTGGTGCAGCCTTTCCACCGATGATCCAGGTGCGCCTGATTCGCTTATGCTCACGATTTGCCAGTACTTCGTCATATAACATCAATATGTGCAATGCATTGAGCAGCTGTCTTTTGTATTCGTGAATCCGCTTGACTTGGACGTCAAAGAGAGAGTCTTGATGGATAATAATGGTCTCGTCGGTGGGCTCACCAGAGGCGTTTCTTAACCGGTGCCTGTTCTTTAGGAACTGAATGAAGCGTTGCTTATTTAATTTTTTGATTTCATTAAACTCGCGTTGACTTTCGGGATCAGAAGCAAAACTCGCCAGTTGCTTGATGACCGAGAAATCCGTGATCCACTTATCACCGATACGTTTGGTGATGAAGTGGGCCAATTTAGGATTGCAAAGTAGCAGCCAACGCCTTTGTGTGACTCCGTTCGTGATATTCACAAACCTGTCTGGCCATAATTCGTAGAAGTCCTTGAAGGTCTTAGCTTTGAGGATATTTGAATGCAACTCCGCCACCCCATTAACCTTATGTGATCCTACTACCGCCATATTAGCCATACGTAGCTTGCCATTTTCGATAATCGACATGCGACGCACTCGGTCTTCATCGTTGGGATAGCTGGAGCGTACCTTGTTGAGGAAATCGAAGTTGAGCCGTTCAATGACCTTTCCCTGCCTGGGGAGAAGATAATAAAAGAGGTTTTGATCCCACTCCTCCAATGCTTCGGCTAGAATAGTATGGTTGGTGAAGCTGGTGACCTGTTGCGTAATATCTACGGCAGTTTTCCAGGGCAGATCATATTTCTTCGTCAACAAACGAATCAGTTCCGGAATGACCATGGCAGGGTGCGTATCATTGATCTGAATGCGTACCTTATCGTGGAATGCGCGGAAATTGTCGTGAGTTTCCAGGTAGTGGGAAATGATATCTTGAAGCGATGCCGAAACAAGCAGAAACTCCTGCTTCAACCGCACGCGCTTGCCAGTTTGGTGATGGTCTGAAGGATACAGAACATCGGTCAGTGCACTATTTTCCGCCGCTTGGTCCAAACGGCCCGCATTATAACGTTGCAGCTGAAAATTGTGCGGGGACTCCTTGGTTGTCCATAACCGCATTGTAACCACAGAGAACTTCTGGTTACTCGAATAACCAATGATCGGATGGTCATAAGGGACCGCCCAGACCTCCTCAAAATCATGCAGGAAATCAATTGGATCTCCATGAATGTTTGTTGCAGGTGTCACCAATCCACCGAATCTTACACTGACCTTGCGAAGATCTCGGCGAAATTCCCAAGGATTTTCGCGAATGAGCCAGCAGTCGGGAGCTTCGATTTGAACTCCATCCCAGATTTGCTGTTCAAAAGTCCCATAATGATAACGAAGGCCATAGCCGCGGGCCGGGTAATGATGGGTGGCCAAGGAATCAAGAAAGCATGAAGCGAGACGCCCCAGGCCTCCATTACCCAAACCGAGGTCGCAATCGCGCGCAAGAATCTCCGTTAAGCTTCGGTTCATCTTCTGCAGAACCAGCTTGACCAGATCCATGGAATCGATATTGGTAATGTTATTGGCCAGCAGTCTACCCGGTAGGTATTCCATGGACAAATAGTAGATTGTTCGCGCGTCGCGATGCTGTAGTGTCTGAGACGTTGCCGTCCAGTTGATCATTACCTCTTCGCGCAAAGCATAGGAAAGCGCACAGTAAAATTCGTCGGCATTTGCTTCATCGGACGTGCGACCCATCGTTGTGATGAGGTAATGTAGAATCTTTCCCACGAGCATATCAGCCCGGTATTCGAGATCTCCAACCATAACACCCTCTCAATGCTTGCCATAATTGGGCCATATTCACCCTTTCGGTCAGTTTTCGGTCGACTGCAAAAGGATCGTCTGTCGTGTTTTGCTCCTCGGACATAGCTGGCGCTATGCCCTCGTCACAAACTACGACATCCGACCTTTTTCGTCCGACCGAAATTCTGGCCGAAAAGGGCGAATATGGCCCATAACTGGCATCATGCACTTAAAGGATTTTTTAGCACAGAGTCATATGAATCACCCATTAGGAAGGCTGTGCCATGCTCCTTGCGAGCCTAGGGTAAACCAAAAAATCGCCGTTGCTATGCCCCATCCCGCCGCTTTTATGCGATGAGCATTCAGCTCACCTAGACATCGCCCTAGGCAATAGTTCGTGACGACACCAAAAGCCACTGTCTGCGTGAGCTGAATTTGCAAGTTGCTATGAATTCCACTGGGTGCGACTTGCTGCCAGGATGCATAGATCAAGGCTAACCCACTGAACAGATAGGTTCCTCCAAGCCGAAAATTCCCATTGAGGAATTTTTCACAACCCTTGGTTATACAGGCCATGCCGCTGGTGACCATGACAGTTAAGATGCCAAGGGGTTCTACGATGCTGCCAATGCGAAAGGCCGTGCGCAAACACCCCAAACCATGCTCTCGCATCATTTCGGCTACTTTCTGTGATGCTTGACCTGTCACACAGGATCGAACGGCTGAATTCTGCCATCCTGCCAACAAGACAACGGCTCCAGAGCTGGCCGATTTTAACATGACTTGAGTTAAAGACATAGTAACGCTGCCAATAGACTGTAAATAAACTACAATGCTAGCAGACGATTATTTAGATTGTGTGTAGTTCCTACGGATTGTAGGTTTGCTTGATGGCTTTTAGACGCGCCTCGATCGCCTTGCGTTGCTTGGCATCGATACGGTCGATATGCAATACACCATTCAGATGGTCATTCTCATGGCAAAAATTGGCAGCCGCTAATTCTCTTAAAGTGAGCTGGAAGATATTCCCATCAAGGTCCATGGCCTCAATCCCTACTTCCATCGGACGCTCAACGTAGACATATGTCTTAGGGATAGACATACATCCTTCGGGTTCATATTGCTTTTCTGACGAATACCACAGAAGTTTTGGATTGATATAGATGCGATTGACCTTTTCGTCCCAACTGCCATCTGGCTGGATTCCAGTCACAAACATGCTGATTAGCTCTCCCACCTGGTTGGCCGCTAAGCCAACAGCGTTGAAGGCGTGCATGCTTTCGATCATATCGTGCGCAAGCTGACGAACCTCCGGCGTTACTTCGCTCACCGGCGTTGTCTTGGTGCGTAAGAGCTTATCTCCGTAATACCGTAATTGTAGCTTCAAGAGTAATTTCTATCTTTAGTAGTTTTGATTTTCTTTTTTGAGAAAATAATAACCAATAGTTCCCATTTTCGTCAAGAGCACAGGATAGGAGAGGGAAGGAGGAGAAAGAGGAGGGATGAGGAGAGGAATTAGGAATTAGGAATTAGGAATTTTTACCACAGAGGACACAGAGACGCCGAGATAGGAGAGAGAGGAATAGGAAGATGGTTGTGTACAAGAGCTTTTGTACAAAATCCTGTGTAAACTCTTGAAGAAAAGCGGTTCGAACAAATTTAAAAAAATTCCCATTTCTTCTTTCCTCTCTCTCCTATCTCGGCGTCTCGGCGTTCTCTGTGGTAAAACTCCTAATTCCTAATCCTCTCCCTTCCCAAATCCTCCCTCCTCCTCCTCCTCCCTCTCTCTCTCTCTCTCTCTCTCTCTCTCTCTCTCTTCCCTCTTCTTACCAAAAATCCGCAAATTGAGTATGGTCAAGCACAAAAAGGAAATTTGATTATGTCATACATCCGCTCGGTTAAAGCAACGCAAATTCTGGATTCTCGTGGCTATCCCACCATCGAGGTGGTCATGACCACGGATCGCAATGTCATAGCCAAGGCTTCCGTACCATCAGGAGCCTCCACAGGTGAGCATGAAGCCCTTGAACTTCGCGATGGCGATGCCCACTGCTATTTTGGGAAAGGCGTCGAACTCGCTGTGGCGCATGTCAATGGCCCCATTGCCCAAATTTTGGTGGGCGAACACGTCTTTGACCAGCGTGGCTTGGACCTAGCCATGATTGCTGCTGACGGAACTTCAAATAAGGGACGCTTTGGTGCCAATGCTATCGTAGGAGCTTCCCTGGCGCTGGCGCGTGTAGGGGCCCTGACAGCTGGTTTACCCCTTTATCGTTATATTGGTGGGTGCAATGCTTATCGGCTACCTTGTCCGATGATTAATATTATCAATGGCGGCGCACATGCTGATAACTCCCTAGAATTTCAAGAGTTTATGATTCGACCTCACCATGCACCAACCTTTAAAGAGGCCGTGCGCTGGGGTGCCGAGATCTTCCATACCCTCAAGAGCATTCTAAAGCAGCAGGGGCATATTACTGCTGTAGGCGACGAAGGAGGCTTTGCTCCCAATCTCACCTCCAACGAACAAGCAATCGAGCTCATCCTAGCGGCCATTGAAAAAGCAGGATATCGCCCTGGACATGACGTTAGCCTAGCTCTCGATTGTGCAGCATCCGAGTTCTACGACCGAACCAACTCCCGCTATATCGATAAAAAGAAGAAAAAACGTCAAGAAGCCTACCAAGAACGTACCTCCAGTGAACAAATTGACTATCTCGCCGCTTTGGTACAGAAGTATCCCATCGACTCCATCGAAGATGGATTAGATGAAAACGACTGGAAAGGTTGGAAAGATCTCACCGCACGACTCGGTAGTAATATACAAATTGTGGGAGATGATATCTTCGTCACCAACACCCAATTTCTAAAAAAAGGCATCGACCAAGGTGTCGCCAACGCGATTCTTATCAAGGTCAATCAAATTGGAACATTGACTGAAACCCTAGACGCCGTCCAAATGGCTAATCAGGCAGGGTATTCAGCGATTATTTCTCATCGATCTGGGGAGACCGAGGATAGCTTTATCGCCGATATCGCCGTAGCCACAAATTGCGGACAAATTAAGACCGGCTCACTCTCTCGCACAGATCGCATCGCCAAGTACAACCGGTTGCTTAGCATAGAGGCAGGACTGGACAAACTTGGTGTCTATAGCGATAGCTGCAAAAGAAGCTCAGGATTTCTTGCCACAGCAAGCGCTGAGACGCAGAGATAGTCACCGTTCACGGGCTCGGATTCCTACCTCATAAACATTTATTAGCTAAGATAGTATTTGTCATTGTATTGATTGTAATAAATTATTTGTGATAAAATATAATCGTATAACCAGACGATTGACGACTGAGATATTTTATAAGAGTTAATTGGTTTGCAACAGAGGAAGACTATGGAAAAGCGAACAGTAGCCCTATTTGGAGAGGCGGAAAAGGGCAATTTTCAGACCGCATATCATTGTAGCAGTCTGGAACAATTGGTTGATTATCTCGGGCATCCACCACCCCTGACACGGGGGATCTTTCTAGCCATTCAAGCTCTTCTTTATCAGCGAGACCTAATATTCATTAGAGTGCGAGAGGAAGGCTTCAGCTTTCAAGACTATTATAAAGGATTGCGTTTGTTAACAAACGATGGAACAGTGCACAACCTCGCAGCGTTGGCAATCCCTGGAGTAGGCGATTCCGCCTTATTGGAAGCCACCACTGCGATATGCGCAATCTATGACAGTATCCTGATCACCAATGAAGAGGATCTGTACGATTATCTGACTTGTTGGTCGCGAGCCGCCTAGTTATCGCAAGGTCTTTGCGAAATCACCAATTGGTACCTTTGGAGCATGGTCTTGCCCCTTATCGGTCATAGCAAAATACTGCTTAACCCCTTCATTAGATGCCTGCAGTGACTTTTTGCCACTTTTCCAGTTGGCTGGGCATACTTCACCATGTTGTTCGAAGTAGTTGAGGGCATCGACGATACGCAACGCTTCTTCAACGGAACGGCCTAGGGGCAGATCGTTGATCAAGGAGTGACGAATTGTTCCATGCCTATCGATGAGGAACAATGCGCGATAGGCAATGCCTTCACCTGGGACGAGTACGTCATAGGCTTCTGAGATGGTTTTGTTTAGGTCTGACACGAGAGGGTATTCAATCCCTTGGATGCCCCCCTCATGCTTTGACACATTCAGCCATGCAAAGTGGGAGTAGACGCTATCTACGGAGCACCCTACCACTTGTGTATTGCGTTTTTCGAAGTCTGCGGCACGTTCCTGAAAGGCGTGAAGCTCTGTAGGGCATACGAAGGTAAAGTCCAGGGGATAGAAAAAGAACAGGACGTTTTGTCCACGATAGGACTTAAGCGAAAAGTTCTCTACGACACGACCCTTGACGACAGCCTTTGATTCAAAATCCGGTGCCTTCTTTCCTACTAGTGTAGCCATAAAAACTCCTGTTCTTAATTCATGTTGTGCTAGGTAAGACTATATCGCCTGGGTTCCGTTCTGTCAACGGTAACGCTGTATTTTTAGACTAGATGGACGCGCTGGACTAATTGAGGTAATTGCAGAAGTCTTTGAGCTAATAAAGCCCTCACAATCGTATCTCGGCGCTCAGCGCTTTGGAGTGCGTGTCGCTCGCGACCGCTTTGGATTTGGGCGAACGAGGTATTTGCGAAAGGTGAAGCCCTTTCCGGGTATGCTGGGAGAGGTTGAGCATTCAAAGAACGGTACGTGGCACAAGAGGCTCGCCCAAATCCAAAGCGGTCGCGAGCGACACGCACTCCAAAGCGCTGCGCGCCGAGATACGATTGTGAGGGCTTTATTGCCCATCTGACATCCCAAAAGACTTTTGCAATTACCTCAGCTCGTCCATAGCCCGTTTTTTGGTTTAGGTGAACGGCTTGCTTATTCCGCAAATTGTCGCTAATTTGTATAAACAAATCCTTAACCGCAGGGACAAATCATGGCTTGGATATTTTTGCTCATCGCTGGCCTTTTAGAAATCGTGTGGGCTGTTGGCCTCAAATACACGGAAGGCTTTACCAGGCTCTACCCCAGCCTGATGACCATTGCAGCTATGGCGGTGGGATTTTTCTTCCTCTCAGCAGCTCTAAAAGACATTCCCATGGGCACTGCCTATGCCGTCTGGGTAGGCATTGGTACTGTAGGGGTCGCAGCTATTGGCATTCTTTATCTTGGAGAATCGGCAGATCCCTTAAGAATTATTTGCCTCGGACTAATCCTGTGCGGCATAATTGGCCTTAAGCTATCCCCAAGTTGATTCCAGTAAAAACAAATCTAAAACCGACCACAAAGCCATATTCTTGGTTGTGGCCGGTTGTCGCCGTCAGAAAGAGTCTAACGCACGTTAGCGAGACATTCTAGAGAGCCTTCAACTGCAGAAGCAACAGGCTCTATGAACTGATTATTCGCGAAGCACTCGAAGATGCGATTGTTTAGTACGTAACACTCGAAATTTCCACTCGTGAAACATGCATTCAAGTTAGCCCATGCGCTTGCCATACCTGTGGGAATGAATTCGCCTAGGTTGTGAAGAACGCATGCCTGTACATTGGTGTAGGGGAACAGATTGGGCATGTCATCGACTAGAAGAGAGCACTGAAGCATACGTTTAGCGACATCACAGCATAGCTCTACCCCTTTAGTACAACACTTGACGGTAAGCGCTACTTCGTTATAGTCCAGAATACTGGCTTTTTCATGGTGTTTCTTAAGAATCATCTCGGCTAGCATTAGCGTCGTTGCCAGGTTCGGGGATCCGTTAAGATACGAAACAAGGGTGCTAAATGGGTAAGTCAGGACGAACGCACCAGCAGCAACTGCCAATGCTGACTTCTGGCTAAAATTCAGTTGCCGAGCAACGAAATAGAAGGTAGCGGATTGTGCTAGAGGCACAATGGGAGAGAGTGGACTGATAGGATTTAATGAATGTGAAATTAGAGATGCGAACATTGTAAATCCATTTTTCTATTGTTATTGAACAACAACTATTTTGTTATATGAAATATACATATTGTGAATGATTGAGTCAAAGAGTTTATTTTTTTAAAATAACTACATATGGTGATGGGGTAGGTGACAACAAATGATTTCGAAATCAATTGCATGTACTTGTAGCACCTGGTGATCCAGTTTTACACTAGTGCAAAGCGTGGAACTTGTTTGCCATCAACAGCTACATTTTCGACGAACATCTTTAGAGGACGAATGACAACGGCTTGATCACCGAAACGTTCGCAATTATACAGCTTTTGATAGACAACGTAGAGAGTGCCATCTTCAGTATGCCTAGCGACAGCGAGAACCTTCATCTCTTTGCCTTTGTAGTGACGAACGACGGATCCAATAGGAACTTGGGAAATAAGTTTCTGTTCTTCGGGCGATGCAATCATGATTGAGCTCCTTTGCTACAGGTTAGTCACAAAAACGATATTTCTTTTGCAGACCATGTTGCAACAAAATTTAGCATGGCCATATGATGTCCGTCTTTGAGAAAGGTGATGCAATGACAAAACAAGCTAACCTTCAGCGCTGCCATTGGGCTGGGGAAGGTGATACTCTTTATCAAGCCTACCATGATACGGAGTGGGGTGTGCCGGTGCACGATGACCGTAAGCATTTCGAATTTTTGATCTTAGAAGGTGCTCAAGCAGGTTTAAGCTGGCTGACAATTCTTCGCAAACGAGAGGGATATCGACAGGCATTTGCTGATTTCGATCCGAAGAAAGTTGCGGCATACGATGAAAGCAAAATCGCCGATATCCTGGCCACTGCTGATATCGTTCGCAATCGTCTGAAGGTAAATTCTGCGGTAACAAATGCACGATTATTTCTGGAAATTCAGAAGGAGTTTGGCTCTTTTGACACCTATATCTGGCAGTTTGTGCAGGGTAAGACTATTCAAAATCGGTGGAGGACCATCCAGGAGCTACCAGCGGAGACAGACGAATCGCGAACACTTAGTAAAGACTTGCGCAAACGAGGATTTAAGTTTGTCGGCCCTGTTGTGATGTACGCACACATGCAGGCCACTGGCCTTGTTAATGACCATACTGTAGACTGCTTTCGACATTCACAAGTACATACGAATTCGCGCGCATAACACTTTCGGATGAGGTTTACATGAAACAACTTATGTACTTTTTTTACTTCTTGCTTGTTTTTTTTTAGTTTGCCCGCAACGGCCCACTCTAGAAAGGCAGACTTTGAATTCTCTGAATGTATTCTGTCGACAAAAAAATCGACATTCAAGGTTGTGAAGGCGCTTTTAATCCATCTGTTTTCAAGACTGAGCATGGCCTATTGTATACGTTTAGACTCCTTCCTGATCCCAAGCAGCTTAATTTATCCTATCTGGGCTATGTCCTGTTGAGGTAATTGCAAAATTATTTGAGCCCTTGAGAATCGATTCTCGGGAAAAAGGTTACCTTTTTTTGTGAGAAGGCGATTCTAGAGAGCTTAAGTGGTATGGCACTATCCAGTCTGGAAAGACAGGCTTTTCTCCCTTCCCAGGCCCGAAGGGTCGATATTGCAACAGGCCATGGCATCGCCACATAGGCCTCAACCTAACAGGTCTTTTGAGCTTATATCTTAATGACTTAGGACTTCACAATCGTATCTCGGCGCGCAGCGCTTTGGAGTGCGGTCGCTTGCGACCGCTTTTCGTTCCTTGGGACGGCAATGCTAAACGGCATTGTATGGATTCGTCGAAGGCTGCATGTACTAACTATTTTACCCTTAGGGAATTATAGTAATGCCGTTGCACACGACCGTCGCAAGGAACCCAAAGCGGTCGCAAGCGACCGCACTCCAAAGCGCTGCGCGCCGAGATACGATTGTTAGGCTTAGGTTGAGGCCTATGTGGCATCGCCATGGTATATGCCAGGAAGGGATTTCGCAGTCTGAAGGACTGCTACAAGACGCCAGTTTACAAACACCATTTATGCATGCGCTTTATGGCAGCCCTACAGGCTGCTAAAACCGTTTTGGCATATACCATGGCGATGCCATGGCCTGTTGCAATATCTTAATGCAATTCTCATGAAGCCAATCTACAGCGGGCACAGTGGTTCCCCAAGTGATGTCATCAAACACGATAATCCCTTCCTCGTTTACCAAAGGTGCCCATTTCATCACGTCGAAGAGTGAGGATTTTTCGGAATGATTGCCGTCGATATGTAGTATGTCGATGTCATAGATGAGGTTAGCATCTTCAGATGTGGTGCGAACAAGTGTTACATGTTGCTCCAAGCCATTTTGGTGGCCCATAGCCACCCCAGAATACTTACCATCATCAGAACCGCAAAAATCGAAATGCCCCCTCCAACGGTCATAAAGACCAACAACAGCCCTTGATTGACCACCGAGGCGCAGGTTCTACCCATGCGAGGCCCTAGCCCATCAACAGCGGCTTTTCCCTGTGCTTTGAGTTTGGACTCTAGCGGAATATCGGCCATGTCTTTGCGAATTTCTTCATGAGGGGCACTGGGATGTTAGACATTACTCTGGCACTATGGAGAAGTTCTTAGCTAAATATCAAAGACGGATTGACAGGTTCAGGAGCCTTGCCAATTATAAGGGAAAAGTCTTTTTTCTAAGATCCGCCTATTGGGGTTCTGTTTCCGATCCGCATCGTTGCTATCGAATTGTAGAAAATCTTGAGATCACTGACGAAGCGGCCCTCAAGCTTCATGATGCCTTACGAAAGCGTTTTCCTAATTTGGATTTTACTCTTGTGATCATTAACACTCATGATCGTCGTGCTCCAGTGATTGAAGGGTATCTTACTAGTCATATCATAAAAACACGAGTCACTCCGGCTCTGGACGTTCCTGACAAGATAGAGGCATATAGAAAGCTCTTTACGGAGGTGCTTGCATCCGAAGGTGTATCGATATAGGAAATCGTCTCAGTCAATTCTTGAGTGACTCTAAAGCGCTTCGAGGTGAGATGCTTTGGTGAGGGCTTTCCGCGTCTTATTTCCAACGCCAGTAATGATTCAGGGGTCCATGTCCTTTGCCAAAGATATAACTAGCACCCCTAGCGATAGTGCTTTGAACATTTTTTTTGCAGACCATGTTGCAACAAAATTTAGCGCATTCCCCATTTATGGTGATGCACTGACAAAACAAGCTAGCCTTATTGGTCTTAAGCTATCTCATGCTCAATTCTTTCTAAAAAAACCTAAACCGACCACAAAATGATGTTCTTGTTTGTGGTCGGTTTATATCCAGATGGGGAGGCTTAGTTGATGCTGTCTAAACACTCTAGAGAACCTTTAATGGCATAACCAACAGGCTCTATTGACTGATTAGTTGCAAAGCACTCGAAGATATGATTGTTTAGTACGTAACACTCGAGATTTCCACTCGCGAAACATGCATTCAAATTAGCCCATGCGTTTGCCATGCCTGTAGGAATGAAGTCGAGTAGACCTTTTATCACACATACATTTACACGGGCCGCCGAGTATATCGTAGGCATGGTATTGGCGGTGTCATAGCAAGTGAATAAACGTTTAAACAGGTCACAGCAGAGCTCTATTCCTCCGTTGGAACAGCACTTGGTGGCAAGCGGTATTTCGACACACTCTATGATGCCTGGTGCTGCGTGCTCTGATGGGTAATGGTCGTAATGGTCGAAACGGTCCCTACTTTCCAGCATCATTTGTGTCGTTGCATCATGACAGGATCCTGCAAGATATAACGGTACAGTGTTGACTAATGTGTAAGTCGTGATGAACGAAGCTGCTGTAATCGCCAATACTGTTTTCTGACCTAAATTCAGCTGGCGAGCTACGCAATTGGCTACTAGAGCTCCCGCTCCCGCCCTTGCGAGCGGATACTCTGAAAAGTAAAGGTCAAGGGTACGTGAAACTAGAAATTTAATCATTGTAAATCCTATCTTTATTGTTGTTCATGAAGATTTATGTTGTGTTGAAGCAACGATATAACACGGGTTTGTTAACGTCAATCAGAAAAATATCAAAAGCATATAGATAGCTTCCGAAACTATTGTTAAAAAAGTTTATATTAAAGTAATCACAAAACCAGACGTCTTTGGCACCATGTTGCAACAAAATTCCGCGCGCACCTATGATACCCATTTTTAGAAAGGTGGTGTAATGACAAAACAAGCTAATCTTCATCGTTGTCAGGGGGCATTGGAGGGTAATATTCTTTATCAAGCTTACCATGATACGGAGTGGGGCGTCCTCTGTGGCGCAGTCATTCCATGACTTGCCATAAGACGTCAGTATTCACACGCTATTTATACAAGCGCCTTATGGCAGCCCTACAGGCTGCGAAATCCCTTCCTGGCATATACCATGGCGATGCCATGGCCTGTTGCAATATCGACCCTTCGGGCCTGGGAAGGGAATGGCTCTCTCTTCACCGGCATCCGATTTTCAGGAAATTGATTTCGGAAAATCGGACTTCTGCAATTACCTCTAAGGGACATAAAAGACATAAAGGACTTGTAGAGAGTGCCTCCTGAGTCTTTTATGTCCTTTTCGTCCCATTGGTCCTTTTTGTCCATCCAAGAACGACCGCATTCCAAAGCATTTTGCGCGTGCTATTTCCAGCGCCAGTAATGATTCACGGGTCCATGTCCTTTGCCAACGATATATCTAGCACCCGCAGCAATAGCGCCTTGAACATATTTTTTTGCCATGTATACGGCCTCCTCCACCGTCTTTCCCTTCGCTAAGTAGGCTGCAATGGCCGATGAATAGGTGCAGCCAGTTCCATGGGTGTTTCTTGTCCTTACATAGTCCCCCTTCAACCATATCGGCTTCTGATTTTTTACCACGAGGCAATCCCATCCAGGGTTCTCTTTGAGGTGACCTCCTTTCACCAAGATAGCCTCACATCCCATGCTCAGCAGCTCTTCTCCAGCTGATTCCATATCCTGACATGTCCTTACCGGCCATTGTAACAATGCACTAGCTTCTCCTAGGTTCGGTGTGAGTACCTTCACAAACGGAAACAAACGTTTTAGCTTCTTAAGAGCATTCGCTTTCAGCAAGCAATGGTTTGACGTCGAAAATAAAACCGGATCCAATACCAATGGCACACTACGATAGTGCATCAATACCTTCGTAACGGCATTCACAATCCCTGGATTGATAAGCGCACCAATTTTGATGGCATCCACGCCAATATCATTCAAAACAGCTTCAAGCTGCAGCGTAACCATCGCAGCGGAGACAGGTAACATCCTAATAATACCGCAGGTATTTTGCGCTATGACAGCCGTCAATACAGACATGCCAAAACAGTCCAAAGCACCAAGTGTTTTTAAATCACCCTGGATACCTGCTCCACCGCTACCATCGGATCCGGCGATGCTTAGAACGCGAATATATTGCTCAGACACACTGCACAATGGGTTTTCCCTCAGCATAGGGCCTATTGGGTACATATACGTTCGTATAACATTCCAAGGAATCAAATGTCTCCGATACAATTTTGAGGTGCTTACAATATTTGCCGACTTTATCCCAGTCGCGTTCCACATTCAGAAGATTGCGTGAGAAGAACGGCAGTGTTCTCCCAAAAATTTTACGGTATAATTCAGATCCAAGGTGTGGTTTAGCGATACACATCTGTCTGTATGCCTCTTCGGGGTTTTCCGTAGTCATTTGGGCCCCACGCTGCGTAGCACGCATAAAGCCCTCTATCATCTCTGGTTGTTGCTTGAGAACGCTTTCATGAACGATAAATTGAATCGAGCAAAAGCAACAACAGCCCAGACCAGCCAGCTGGTCAATTCTGAGCATTGTTGTTTCACCATATAATGCCTCCAGCTCCACTTGTTGAAAGTTGATAAATCCTATCCCGGCGTCGATGACATCCCTGCGTATGGCATCGACGACATTCATGCCTACACGCACCATTTTGAATGACTTTGGATCAATACCTGCATGTGTTGCCAAGTCCTCGATGATCACTTTGCCAAATTCACCGATGTAACCAATACGTTTCCCTACGATATCCTGAAAGGTTGTAATGCCACTCGTCTTGGCTGTAATTAAGCCCGTTGGTGGTTCGTCGAGTAAGGTTCCTATAGATACCACAGGGAAGCCTTTTACCCTTGCGGCAATGGTATGAATCATTGCCTTCACACCAATGTCAACAGTGCCCAAACCGACAATTTCCGTTACATCACCAGGGTCAGAAGGCTCTAGAATGGCCAAGTTAATGCCTTCCTGTTCGTAAAAACCGAGGACTTTAGCCACGAAGATAGGCGTGTGGTAGGGATTAGCATACCAATTGAGAAGCAGAGTTGTACGTGATTTTGTAGACATAGTCATCACTCCAAAAAAATGTGGATAGTGTGATGACGACGGGATAGTGAGAAGGGGAAAATAGAAGGAAGCTCATAACGGTGTCCCTACGCTGGTATAATCCAGATCAGGTAATACGGGTATCATCTCAGCCAAGAAATTTGGCACCCCGCGCCATCGGCGTCGATTATGCACACCTAATCATTCCTGTCCAGCAAGGAGAGATATTTTTTTATTAGCCAAAAATGTTGCGGGCATTCGAGAGCCAATCTTCAGCCCCGATGGTCGTGCTAGGACCGTGTCCTGGGAAGACGCGTGTCTGAGGGGGTAATTTGGCAAGCTTATCCAGGGATGTCCACATGCGTTCTGGCTCAGCTGTGGGCAAGGATAGATTGCCGATGCTCTGATGAAAGAGGGTATCCCCAGAGATAAGCACGCCCTGTTTAGGCTCATAGAGACAGATCCCCCCTGGAGAATGTCCAGGAGTGTGAATGACCTGAAAACGCAGGTTTCCAATTGCGACAATATCGCCATCTTTTAAGTAAGCGTCAGGTTGAACGGCTTCACACGTCAAGAATGCCGGCAGGCCATCGCTTCCGGGTTGGATCAGGTTCGGCGCATCCTCAGGATGAATTTGCACCGGTACCGGATAGAGCCGCTTCATTGTTGCGACATCAGCGATATGATCCCAGTGACTATGTGTTAAAAGGATTTTGGTAGGGGTCAAGCGATGCTTGGTAATGTAGTCCTTAAGGAGCTGAGAGCTTTGCGGCGAAGGATCAATGATAGCTGCTTGCTGCGTTTCGGTGCAGCCAACGATGTAAGAATTTGTACCAAAAGGACCACAGCAGAAGGATTCAATAATCATCGGTTGAAATGGGGTGAAATTTGCACCGGAGAGGATTTGAACCTCTGACCCCGTGGTTCGTAGCCACGTACTCTATCCAACTGAGCTACCGGTGCGAGTGAGACGGTAATGGTGCCTCAACTCAACATTATTCTCAAGGCAGAAAACACATCGGCCATTTCCCCTGTGCTTCTTCCATAGATTCTTTTTTCGAATTCGCTTAAACTATATTATTGATTTATGGTTATTTATATGCTACTATTTATTAGTATATAGTATTAAAGTAAGTGTTTTTTTATGAAATGGTTGTTGCTGATAGTTTTTGTTCCATGCGTTTTGATGGCATTTTCACCCAAACCGGTTACGTCCAACCCGGTCTTAGGAACGCATACTATTTCTTATTATGACAAGTATGAGGAAGTGAATCGGGAGATACAAGTGTGGTATCCTGTAGCCTCAGCGGTCACCGGCCTTCCTTCTAAAAGCCTGTGGGATCTATTTAACGTTGCGGCAGATGCCCCTCCGGATACCTCAGAACAAAAAAGGCCGGTGATTGTGTTGTCTCACGGTCATTCAGGTAATCCCAACCAGCTCTCTTGGTTAATTCAGGGGCTTGTTCGCGAGGGATTCATCGTTATTGCTATCAAACACCGGGATATAGTGGATGGCGAGCCTCAAGCGAACAGTTGGGGGCGAGCCCGGGACGTGCATGTCATCCTTGATTAAGTTCTTTGCCGATCCCGTGAGCAAATATGCTGACCAAAGCAAAGTGGGTATAGCGGGATTTTCTATGGGGGGTGCAACGGCCATCATGCTCATTGGGGGGCGAGCTACAAAACTTGATACTTTGAAGCCAGGTCCTGAGGTTGCTTCGCAAGAAGCTTTAGCAGCTACAGTTTCATATAACCCAGAGTCATCAAAGATGATGAAGCCTCCAGGAACCACCTTGTCATACAGGTTTTCGAGCACTACAAGCGTGGCAGAATAGGCATCCACATCTATTCTCAGCAGAGCTAGTTCTTGAACACGCTAGACGCTTGCAAAATTCCACTAGTGCCCTGCTACGATGAGCTTTCGTGCCTTACGTTGGCGCAAGGCATCCCATCCTAGCGTCATGGCAAAGATCCCTACGATGATGCAGACAACCAAGCCAGCCGTAGATAGCGGCAGTCCATGAACCGTCAGCACATGCCGTGCAATAGCCACACCGAGCACTGACGCGACAACTCCCAAGCCTGCCGCTAACCACAGCAAGGTCCCTAGACGATGTGTCAGTAGACGTGCCGTCAGCGCAGGGCCAGTCATAAGTGCCAACACCATGATGACTCCTACGGCTCTAAAGGCTCCGATGCAAGTTACCGATACCTGGAGCATCAGGAGATAGTTGAAGAGCGCTGCCGACATTCCCAATGCACGCGCTAAGAGAGGGTCGAAGGTCGTTGCCTTAAACTCCTTATAAAATAACCCTACGATGACAACGTTAAGGATCAAAATAATGAAGACCAATTGAATATCTTCGATTAGCAATGCGTCGACATTACCCATTACAGCTTCGATTCCGACATGTGCGTTACGCGTAAAAAGAGTCACCAGAACGATACCCAATGCAAATAAGGTGTTGTAGACAATGCCTGTACTGGCATCCTCCTGAAGACCAATCGTGGAGGTAAGAAACTGCGTCAAAAAAGCCGTGACTAAGCCAGTGATGACCGCAGCGAAAAGCATGGCTTCGATGTTTAGATGTCCCAAATGTCCCGCTTCTGCGTGATGATTTGTTAGCAGAAATGCCAGCACAATTCCCAAGAGAATGGTGTGCGATAGCGCATTGGCGAGCATCGTCATGCGCCTTAACATCAGAAAACTGCCAATCAACCCTGAAGAGATAGCAATCAGCGCCAACACTGTCATCTGCACTTCATCAGAGGCTAAATCCGCTAGACCAATTTTACCCTGAGCAAACAGAAATAGTCGTTGTAGCAATACCCAAAAAAAACCCGGTAAGTCTTGGTCATAATAGGGATTGGTCATCAGTATCGCTCCTACTACAACGTTTTTCGCGGAGGAATGGGCTGGTCATGCGGGTCCTGCTGAGGATCCTGCAGTAGATGAGTCAATTGCTCCTCTATCTCTGGAGTGAGAATATGCTCCATTTCCTCAGCATTGCGGTGGACGCGTTCTACACCAAGGCCTAATTGATTTGCCAGATATAGCTCCCAAAGGCGATGTAGGCGCACAATATGTTCAGCGCGATGACGTCCGTCGCGAGATAGCCGGTAAAGGCCATTTTTGAGCCTGACCACCCACCCTCCAATAATTAGGCGCGTGAGTACAAAGCGTAGATAAAGACGTGATACGCTCTGATATTGAGCGATCTGATTGAATGATACCGGCGTCCGTGGGCCTATGCGCCAGATGCTTTTGAGAACGTTTTCCAAGGTACAACGGTACCGAAAACTGGCGATGCGCAGCAGCCGTCTTAGCAAACCCCTCTCAGGAGCTACGAGGAGCGAGATAACACATAGCGAAGAAGCGATTAAGATGATCATGGGTCCTGTGGGTATGGCCAGGCGCACATTAGGATAGTAGCCTTCGATCACATCGGATAGCTCAACGGAAAGGTAATTACCGAGAAAACCGCTTACAACACCCACTGCACCTGCCAGTACAAGCATTTTGCTGAAGCGATAGGTGTATTGGCGGGCAGTTACCGGAGGGGCAATAAACATGGCAGACATAAGTACTACGCCGACGGAGCGTAATCCAAGCACCACAGCCAAGACGATGAGCGAAAACACAAAAAAATCGACCAGGCGTACATTGAGACCCGTTGTTCTGGCAAAATCGCGGTCGAAGGTGATGGCCTGAAGTTCTTTATAGAGCAACGCGATCACAAGAAGAGTGATGCTTGCTAAAATGCCATACATCAGCACATGCCGATCCGTCATTGTCGCTGCTTGACCAAAGAGGTAGTTCTGCGCCTGACGATAAAGACCTGTATGTGTGAATTGTACATTGCTGGCTAGAGTGATGCCAATACCCATGAAAGAAGCCAAAACGAAGGTAAGGGCGGAGTCGCTGCGCATATGATAGCGCTCTTCCAACCAAGTGATTGTTTTTAGACCGGCGAAGGCTGTCAAATATGCCCCTACAAGGACACAAAGGGCTAATAAAGGCTCAGGAGCGCTCTCACCGGCAATCATTCCTGTAACCAAAGCCCCGGCAACAATCCCTGGATAGGCAGCATGAGAGAGCGATTCGCCCAGAAGAGATTCCTTCCGCAGAAACACGACAACACCCACTAACGAAGCCGCCAGACACATCAACATGCAACCGATCGTAGGCGCTCTAAGGACTGGGTCGATGAAATATAGAAACGGAGACCTTAGCATCGCAACCTTTTTATGCCATTCCACTATTGTGATGCTTAGAGAGGCGTAGTGCTTCATCTAGCAGCGCATAGCTCTTGCCATAGGCTTTGTTTAGGTTGTCAGGAGTGAATACCTCAGAGACCTTTCCACAAGCCACTAAACTAATATTTAGCATGATGACCGAGTTGAAGTAGCTATCCACAGTATTTAGATCGTGGTGAACAACAAAGACGGCCTTGCCCTGATCACGTAGTAGTCTCAGCAAGTTCATAATGACAGCTTCGGAGGCGTGGTCTATTCCTGCAAAGGGCTCATCCATGAAATACACGTCGGCCTCTTGGATGAGCGCCCGCGCAATAAAGGCGCGTTGCTGCTGTCCACCAGAAAGTTGACTGATCTGTCGATTGCGGTATTCCGCCATGCCAACTCGATCGAGGTAGTAGTCTGCAGCGTCACGGTCGGCGCGCCGGGGTCTATTCAGAAGGCCTAAGCGGCCATACCGACCCATAAGGACGAGTTCGTGCACGGTGATGGGGAAGTCCCAGTCGACTGATTCACGTTGAGGTACATAGGCTACACGCTGACGTACTTGCTTTAGGGGTTCTCCGAAGAACTCTACCTTGCCGGACATGGGCTTCAATAATCCCATGGCCGTTTTCACAAAGGTACTTTTGCCAGCTCCGTTGGGCCCTATGATCCCCACAAGCTGCCCGGGTGCGATTGCTAAAGAGATGTCCCATAGAACAGGCGTTTTATCGTAGTTGACCGTTAGCTGATAAGCTGCTACGGCGGGACTGGTCTCTTTATTTGGATTGGTCATTCTTGGTGGTCAGGTTGCTCATTTAAGTATTGAACCAGTGTTCGGGCGTTGTGCTCGATCATCTTTAGATAGGTTTCCCCGTCGGAGCCTTCAGGCCCCATGGCATCGCCATACAATGGTGTGTCGGCAATGGTAAGCACTAACCCGTTTTCTTCTCCGGCCTGGACAAGTTTGCGAATGGAATCTTTGCTGAGGTTTGATTCAGGAAAGATCACATGAATGTGATATTCCGTGAGATGATCCAGAATTTCCTGAATATGCTTGCTGCTGAGCTGACTATCGGGCGCTAGACCTTCAGGCGCTTGGAATCGTTTACCCCAGGTGTTGTTAGCCAATTCCTGATCAGTTGCTAGATAGGCGCGTGCAAAGTAGTTAAAAGCATCATGGCTGGTTACCAAGAAGCGCTTATCATCAGGCACGGCAAGCAGCTTGCTGCGCGTTTCGCGGTGTGTTTTCTCCATAGCGTGGTAAAGGTGTTCGGCATTTGCTCGAAAAACTTCTGCGTGAGCAGGATCATGGTCGCTCAAGGCCTTCACCACGATGGGTAGTGAACGCATCCATAGCGAGATATCCGTCCAGATGTGCGGATCAGTTTGCCCTTGATAAGTTAAGATGGCGCCAGGTGCTGTTTTGGCGATTTCGTCGCCAATGGAAACTGTCTTATCACTTTTGGAAAGGTATTGATGTAAGCTAGGACCATGCTCGAGGCCAAGGCCACTGGCGAAGACGATATTCGCAAAGGCCATTTTCTCATCGTCACCCTTTACGAGTTGATAACTATGTGGATCTAGGTCAGCAGCGATTAGGCATAGGTTGTCGACATATTCTCCACCCACCTTGCTAACAATATCGCCCACAATGCAGGTTGTGGATAGGGTTTTGATCTTGCCATTATCTTTGTGCCATTCTTTAAGATAGGCATGGCGTGCGGTGAGCCCTTCGGAGGTACACTGTGTACATGCCAGAAGAAGAAGACAAAACGCCGGTAATGCAAAAAGCCATCTACTCATAAGGTCTACTCCATCTCAAACAGAAGTTGTTTCAAGTTGACGCAACATATCAAATCCATAAATCCCATTACTGCAGCCACTGGTGAATTGAATGCGCAGGGCATAGCGCCCTACATTGCGAATCGTTTTACAGCGTACCGTATCTTCTACTGCCGCTGGATCGACCACTCGGCGTCCGCTCTTTTCGTCGACGCAGCCTGCACAAGGACAGTGCCTTTGCAGTTCACTGAGGCTGTAGGTGCCGACCTTACCATCGTTCCATTCAACAACAAACCGGTGGTTGTCTAGCTGAGCAATGCGTCGTATCAGTATAGGTGCTGTGCGGATCATTGTAATGCCATTTCCTTCCAAACAAGTTCAAAACTTTCCAAACAACCCTTGCTGCCGGCGTTGAGTATTTCTACCTGCGCTACTGTAGCTTTTGCCAATGCTTCAAAGGCTTCGGCCGCCGGGCTGTGCGATCCTATGATAGAACTTCCTCGATCGCCACTTAGGCTTACCAGCGGGTCTACGGGGATTTGTCCTAAAAACGGGACGCCTGTCTCATCAGCTAGAGCCCGACCGCCTCCTTCGCCGAAGATACGAATTGTTTCCCCTGCATGTACAAAATAGCTCATGTTTTCGATAATGCCAATAATCGGGACTTGAACCTGTGCGAAGAGATGCATCGCTTTGCGTACATCCATAACCGCTACTTGTTGTGGCGTGGTGACCATTAATGCACCTGTTAACTTTGCTTTTTGTGACAATGTTAGCTGAATGTCACCCGTGCCTGGAGGGAAATCAATCAATAAATAATCTAGAGGCCCCCATTCCACCTGATCTAAAAATTGGCCTATCAAGCTATTCGCGATGGGAGCTCGGACGGCAGTGGCGAGATTATCCTGCCGGAAAAAAGCCATGGACATCACCCGGATCCCTCGACAGATCGCCGGAATTAATGTCGGACCTTTTTGCATGGGAAGGTTATCCTCTGGCAACATCCGCCTCAAAGAGGGCCCATAGAGGTCGGCATCGAGGATGCCCACTTTAAAGCCAGCTTGGTTTAGAGCTAGAGCGAGGTTTACGGTAACCGTCGACTTTCCTACGCCGCCCTTTCCGGCGGCTACAGCGATCACAGCCGAAGGACCACCTGTCGATGAACTAGGGGATGAATGTAGCGGCAATGACATTGTAAGGCCAGGGGTTGTAAGCGTTCAAATTGTATATGCGCGGTATAACCTTAAATTAGGTTATAATTTTAGACCATTGCAGCTTTCCCAGCAATCTTTGCAATGTTGATATTGGTTTTACCATGCGCGATTAGATGTGGCGCAGTCGAAATGCGTCAATCTAAGCGCGCATGGTATAATAAAAACGATATGTCATGAGTATATTGCTTTTCTCCTAGAGGCGTTCGTCATTTTACGTGGCTAGAAAATTTAGAAATATGCGCTGTCGACAGTCGATGCTGTTGATTTTATGTTGCACCGAAACTCATAATTCTATAATCTGCCGAGATAGTAAATTAAGAGCTGTGCGCGGTCGCAAGCTTCATTGGGTCGAGGCCCAAAGGCCTTTGTTCACTGGCATCGACTTTACAGCTTAGCTCTTAAAACGAAATTGATTTTTTAGTGGTTTGAAAACCGAACAAACAGTGGAGAATTGCTGGCATTATCCTTTAGAGCTTATTTATGACGTCTTTTCCATTAGGAATAGGCTAATAGGCGGGACATTGCTAGTGATGTTTGAACGGTGCGTGAGAAGAAAACGGTGCAGGCGAAAGGATTCGTTAACGGGTTGCACCGTGGTATGCTGTTTAATCCAGCTAGGTGGCTTGGCATACGCGAATAGCAATTATTCATCACAAAAACAACAAAGGTAGGAAAAATGACTGCAAACCAAATCGAAGTAAAAGGTGAGAAGTTTACCAAGGCGGACATTAAGGATCTCGAGACCCTTATTGCTCAGGCTATCAAGAAAATTGGCGCTAGAAAAGAGAATGATCTCTGTCGTTATTTGCCTGTTTCCACAGGTGGATATATGCACCATTTTACAATGCGTAAAATGAAAGGGGAAAATCCTAAGCAACTCGCTACGCTGATTAAACAATACGTCACCAACTCCGATAAGCCACACACAGTTCCACCAAAGCCTCGTGCAGCTCGTGGTTCTCGTAAGCGCCGTGACCAGATCTCCTTTACTAAGCAAGATCTAGAGCGCATGTTGAACATGGCCCGCCTTGCCGGTGATAAAGATATGGTTCGCAAGCTTACTCCAAAGAAAGATCTACGCACTGTTAAGCGCGAACTCATCGCGTCTATTCGACATGGTCGTGTAGAGCCTGAGCTTTGGAACTCTTATGTTGAAGCAATCACACACCAAAACAACTTCGCGTCTTTACTCAGCCAAGCTGAATTGACTCGCGTATAAGCTTTGGTTACGCTTTGCTAATAAGCAAACCCTTCAAGAGAGTTCTTGAAGGGTTTTTTATGGATTCTTATGCTTTCATATCTCTGTGCCTTACGCCTTCCCGCACCTGTTTGCCGTCGTTTGGCATCTCTTTGCTATGGAATTCCCCACGCTCAGTGGGAACCGGAAGAGAATTTTATCCTGTCCCTCTTTCCCATTGGCAAAGTTGATGATTCGTTGCTAGACGACATCAAAGAAACCTTGAAACAAGTCGCTATAGAACCCGCCATCATTAACCTAAACGGCATTCAATGCACTCCAATCGGGCATTCGCAGGCTAGGATTTGGGTTAGCGTTGAGAACACACCCACCCTTGAGTCGTTGCAATAGAAGCCTCAAAAGAGCACCCTAAAAGAGCTCTGTTGAGTTCGAAATAGGGTAAATGATTCTTTTTTCTTTTATCATGTATATCATGCATATCCCATTTATCCGGTTCTTTTGCCGTTTGCTTCAAATCACCTGCTAGGTATTAATATTTAGTCTATTTATGAGGATTCGGATGAACTCCTGCATTCAGTACAGGTTTTCCTTGTATTTTAGACGACATATCTCTATAATCAAACTCTTGAAAGACTGAAATCATTCGCAGCAAGTCTTTACTAGAGAAATTTAGACACCAAGCTGCTAACTGCTTATTGAGGATTAACATGGCCCAAACTGTTGAACAAGAGTTCGGTAAGTGGCGCGCCTTCATTTGGCCCGTTCACAACTTTGAGCTCAAGAAGCTCATTCCGATGCTCATCATGGCATTCTTTATTTCATTTATTTATACAATCCTGCGCGACGCCAAAGACGCATTGATCATTACTGACGCCGGTGCTGAGGCGCTACCTTTTCTTAAAGTGTGCGGCACCGTTCCAGGTGCTATCGTCTTTATGATCATCTACTCCCAGTTGAGCAATATGCTAGGGCGTGCGCAGCTATTTTATGTTACGGTAGCGGCCTTCCTAGTGTTTTTTGGTACATTTCCCCTTTTATTCCATCCCTTTAGAGAACAGCTACATCTCTCCAATGAGACTGCAGCAGCGATGCAAGCATGGCTGCCTAACGGATGGCTTGGGTTGACGAAAGCTCTACAAAATTGGACCAGCTCCCTCTTTTATATCATGTCGGAACTCTGGGGCAGCGCTGTTTTGTCGCTATGCTTCTGGGGTTTTGCCAACCAGATTACACGCGTATCCGAATCCAAGCGTTTCTACGTTCTGTTTGGATTAGGCTTTAACGCGGCATTGGTTGTTTCTGGGCCACTCATTCAGTATATCGCAAAATGGCAAGAATCTCTTCCCGCAGGCGTTGATAAATGGGGGATGACCCTGAATTATCTGATGGCCTTAGTCGTTATTGGTGGCTTGATCATCATCTCAGCATACTACTGGATGGATCGTAATGTTCTGCCCGATCCTCGCTTCTACGATCCGACCGAACGTAAAAAAGAGAAAAGTAAGCTCAAAATGGGCGTATGGGAGAGTTTCCTCTTCATCGCACGTTCCCCATACTTGCTTTGTTTGACAATCATCGTGATGAGTTATGGCATTGCCATTAACCTGATCGAGGTGACCTGGAAGTCGCAGGTGAAGTTGCAGTATACCGATCATACTTCCTATGTCGGATTTATGGGCGGATTTTCCTTCTGGACTGGTGTGATTACCGTTCTCATGATGCTGTTGGTTGGTGGAAACGTGATTCGTCACCTCGGCTGGCGCTTTGGGGCCCTCTTCACTCCTGTGGTACTCATTATTACAGGTTTGGGCTTCTTTGCATTCATGATGTTTGGAGACAAACTAACGGGCTTAGCAGCGATGTTCTCCACAACACCATTGATGTTAGCCGTTGTCTTTGGTGCTGCTCAGAACATCATGAGTAAGTCGAGCAAGTACTCCTTGTTCGATCCGACAAAGGAAATGAGCTATATCCCCTTGGATCCAGAATCTAAGGTGAAGGGGAAAGCCGCTGTTGACGTTGTTGGCGCTCGCCTGGGTAAATCTGGCGGATCTCTCATCCAGATTCTACTCTTTACCTTCATCGGTGGAATAGCAGCCATTACGCCTTATGTCGCCGTTATCTTAATTGTTATCGTTGTGGCTTGGCTTGTTGCGGTCGTGGCCTTGAACAAGATGTTCCTGGACCGATGCAAGAAAAAAGAGGATGAAGACCGTACCGATAAGGCAGCGGAACAGCATGCTGGAGCTGTAGCCCCAGCGTAAGCAGGGTTTTACCTTCAGACTATAAAGACAGGCTTCGACGAAGCCTGTCTTTTTTTATGAAGTTTTCCGTAGACATAATGATCTTTTGCGTGGTAGGCTATACGTTTATGATCGCTATGTTCTGCGAAAAACATCCTTCTGAAATTAAACGGCTAAGGAAGTTTCTGCAATGGAAAGGCAAAAGCGCTGGCAGCTTATTCTCATCGTCGCTGTCCTGTTAATCACTTTATACAACATTCTCCCTACAATCTTCTTCTATTCGAAGCCGCTTAAGCAGCCGATAGGGCCCGAGAGGTCCCAGGAAGTTGCTGAGCAGATCGTTGCTCGAGTTGACGTGATGGAGGAGGATGCCATCGCTTGGCTGCATTCCTTTGTCAAGCTCATCCATGTAAATCCGAGCAAGATTGAGTTGCGGCAGTCAGATCCCCGTTTTGTGGATGTTGTGTTCCCTAATAGCTCCGATGCACAACGTTTCAAAACGATTCTGCCACGAGCAGGATCCATGATTCCTTTTGTGCCTGCACAATTGCAACTGGGACAGGAAGTTAGCAATGACCAGACGACGACGATCGTTGTAGAACGCCGTATCGGCGTGCATCTGGCACCAGAAGAGATCCCTGAGCTATTCCAATTTACTACGCGCTTTGATGACCAAGGGTTGCCAGCACCTCTTTTCAAGAACTTGGTGTATGATCGTCTGTCACATCTGACCGCGGCTGTAGCAGGTACCAGTGACAAGGCCCATGACGCTCAGCTAGTAGCTAAAGGTGAGCTTTCAGCAGAACAACAAGACCTTCTCTTGACGCTTGCGCAGGATGTCGTGGATTCTAGCAAAGCCCTTGCAACATCCAATACAGCCATTTTCAAACGTATTGCACACTCCTACTCCCAATCAAAAAATCTTCCTGACGGCGGTGTTGCTAAGGCCTTGAGTGCTCAGATGCAAGCCTTGACGACTAAATTAACCGCTCAACGTCAGACTCTTGTAGGTAAGCCCGGGGAAGCAAAGCCCAGCCTAGACCCAGAGACTCGTGAACGCATTGGCCTACTGGACCAGCAACTGGCCTATTTATCGCAGGCCGCTCAGGTTCTCCAGAAGTATCAAGCAGACTTTGACACTGTGCAGGAACCCATTACTGCGGAAGGCTTGCGAAAACAGCTTGCCAGCGGCGTGATTCCCTATGATGCAGCTTCTCGTCAGCAAGTGATCGACTTAAAAGGGCGTAATCCCTTCATCAAATCGATTTTAGTCGACTGGGATGGCAACCAATTCGTATTGAGCCTGTATGACGATATTAACAAGATCGTCAATGCGGTTCCAAATTCCGATGAGCAGGCATTCTTAAAGGACAAAGTCACGCAGCTGCTGATCAATGATATTGCTCATATCTCGCAGATATCTGATGAAGCGTTATCACCACGACCAGATGGCTATGGCGTTAATCTCAGCACATTGACAGATAGCCATAGCCTCATGGCCTTCAACCTCGCCTTTTTAGCTAAGAAGGAAGCTCAACAGGTTCAGGAGCTACTGACCTCCACGTGGCATCCCCAACACGGCGATCTTGAGCGTTCCGTATATCCCATTCATAGCTATGCAGATTATTTGAAGCTTCCCTTACAGGATCAACGTCTTGGTCTAGTCGTTTTTGCTCCAGCGCTCTCTTCAACCGCGCCTCCAGATGGCTTTGAAACGGACGGCATCTATGTCATCGCTCGTGGTTTGGAAGATATCGTACAGAAATATCGCGATATTCCTACCGCTGAAGGTGGCCAAGCGCTGGTTGGAGATTTCAATGGCTTGGTCGCTTTGTTGGAACAACGTGGCTTTATGCATTATCCTGGGTCATCTTGGGGTGTAGCACCTGAGTTCAAGCATGACTATATCTTCCGCCTACCCAACTACTATGACAGTTTGCTGAAGGCCACACGTGAAGACTTCATAGTCAAAGGTAGCAAGCAATTTGCAGTATTAGACTACACTGATGTTGAGCAGCGCATCCTTGCTACCAACCGCATTGAAGATCAGATTCACGAAGACCTTCTAAAATGGCGCGATGAGTATCATTCGGCACAGGTCGACCTTGATCCTGCTAACAGGTTGTTTGTTCCCGCTCCGACTAAGAATGTCTATGTCGACAATTTTGAACTCAGCGCACGCAAATATTTCCGTGGCGATGATGCTAAAGTTCTCAAATGGGGCTTGGACCTTTCGGGCGGTAAGACAGTGCGCATTGGTCTGACGGACCAAAATGGCCGTCCAGTGACTAAGCCTGAGGACCTCAATCAAGCGGTTAATGAGCTCTATACCCGTATCAACAAAATGGGTGTGGCGGAGCGTTCTATCCGTATTGAAGGAAATAACATCATTCTCGATTTCCCAGGATCACAGGGCCTTTCCGCCGCTGACTTGGTTAAAGCCTCCACGATGACTTTTCACATCGTCAATGAAAAATTTGGTCCTCCAGCTAGAGGTTCAGTAGGTTCTGCTAACCGCGATTTGTTTGCTGCGGCCGAACGTTTCTTGCAGGATGTATGGAATGAAGCGGTTGTTACTAACCGTAAGGACATCGACAGTATCAATGGCATCGCTTGGAAACATCTAGGTGGTGACAGCTTGGGTGGGCAGGTGAGACCGCGTTCCGAACAAGCCCGCCTTCTTTATGAGAATAACCTTCGACTAGGTAACCCGGCGGAAAAATCCGTTAGTGGAGCTTTTGACGATGCCGTTTCATCTATAGCCGTGCGTAAAGGCGATGACTATACGGATTGGCAAGGACATACGCATCCATTGATATTCGTCTTCCGCAACTATGCCTTGGAAGGCTCTAGCTTGACTAACGTGGGGGTTGGGTATGACCCTTCCGAAGGGAACATGTTGAGCTTCGAGGTTAAGAGTTCTTATGAAGGCAATCGCCAGGGTGATCCTCGCGACGACTTCTATGCATGGACTTCGCAGTTTTCCAAAGAAGAGATTGCTGGCACGCCAAAAGAAAAATATACTGGCGGCGACGGATGGCGCATGGCTGTTATCCTAAATGATCACATCATTAGCTCCCCAACGCTACAAGCTGCTCTGCGCGATCGTGCACGTATCACCGGGCGTTTCTCGCAGCGTGAAGTTAACCAACTTGCTGCTGACCTTAAAGCGGGGTCGCTCAGTTTTACTCCACGGATCCTATCTGAAGAGAATATTAGCCCCGACCTAGGTCTTGAAGATCGTGTCAAAGGCATGATTGCTTTTGGTGCAGCCATTTTAAGCGTTATCGTCGCCATGATAGGCTACTACCGCTTTGCGGGTCTTGTCGCTTGCGTTGCGGTGTTGTTGAATCTTCTTATTATGTGGGGTGTGCTGCAGAATATTGGGGCTGCTCTCACTCTACCAGGTATCGCTGGTCTAGTTCTGACCATTGGTATGGCTGTGGACGCTAACGTTTTGGTCTTTGAGCGTTTCCGTGAGGAGTTTTTGATATCTGGTCGGCTTGGCTCTGCTCTTCAGGCTGGTTATCGCAAGGCTTTTAGCGCCATCGTCGACTCCAACTTAACAACGATTATTGCGGCCTTGATCCTGACCCAGTTTGATTCAGGCCCTATCAAAGGTTTTGCGATTGTCATCATCATCGGTATAGCGTCTTCGATGTTTACCGGTTTGTTCATGACCCGCTTTTTCTTTGCTGGATGGGTACAGAATCCTAAACATCGCCACCTGACGATGTCTCGGTGGATCAGCAATACCAAGATAGACTTCTTGAAATATGCAAAGATGGCCTTTGTTATTTCCGGGTTTGTTTGCTTGTTGAGTATTTATCTTGTGTATAGCCAGAGAAACACCATCATGGGCATGGATTTCACAGGGGGCTATTCTCTGACGCTCGAATTGCAGGAAAAGCCCGGTACCTCAAGCTATCGTTTAGCTGCCAAGGAGGCCCTTGAAAAACAAGGTATTGCCCCGAAAGATGTTCAGGTTAAGCAATTAAGCCGACCTAATCAGATCAAAATTCAGCTTGGAATGGGTATTGAAGAGCCTAAAGGTGTTTTCCACGGATTGCCTGAGGAATTACCTGCTGAAGGAAAATACGAATATCAGTATGAACGTAATCCACGTATCGTTTGGGTCGTCAACGCGTTGCACTCTTCTGGTCTAGAAATTCGTCAAGCGGACTTAGATCAGTTATATAATCGTTGGACTGTCATGAGTGGTCAGTTCTCTGACACTATGCGCGATAATGCTCTGTGGGCGTTGACCTTGGCCTTAGCAGCTATTCTCTTGTACATCACCTTCCGCTTTGAGTTTAAATATGCAATTGGTGCAGTTGTAGGTCTTGCTAATGACGTCATCATTTCGTTGGGAGTCTTGGCACTCATGCATTTACTGGGCTTCTCAGTACAAATCGACCTTGAAATCATGGGCGCTGTAATGGCTATCCTAGGTTACTCGCTGAATGATACGATCATCGTGTTCGATAGAATTCGTGAGGATGTCCGAATTCTACGTAAGATGGAATTCCGAGATATGGTCAACCATGCCTTGAACATTACCCTTAGCCGAACCCTAATCACCTCTGGCACAACACTAATGGTGCTAATGTGTATGTTGGTTTTCGGCGGTAGTTCGATATTCGGTTTCTCATTGGTGATGACTGTAGGTGTGATAGTGGGAACGCTTTCATCCCTCTTCGTAGCTTCTCCGATTATGCTGTACTTTCACGAGAGAGAGGTTCGGCAACAAGAAGCAGACTACAAGCTTCGGAAGGTGTAGGTGCTCCTTGTTGATACTTGACAGGAGCCCTACAACCCTGTATACACAGGGATAGCACATCGGAAAAGATAGTTCCTTAGGTCGCCTATCCTCGGAGGTACGTCTAGGAGTTTTGGTGGACAGATCCTTGTGGCCACTCTTGTTAGTGCATGAGTCTAACATGGAGCACCTTCAAGCAAGGCTAATCCGAGTGCACCAGATTATTTTATTAAGTAATTTGAGACCAGGATGCATGCATATGGACAAGCGGAGTAATAGGGAGATGACGCATGCAATCTAATGGCCCAGCACACGAAGAGCCTATCTGGGTATTTCCACCACCAAACCCTGCCCTCAAGGATGAGATCATCAAGGAGTTTGGGCTCCATCCTGTTATAGCCCAAATTCTCGTTTCTCGCGGCTTTACCTCTCTGACAGATATTCACGCCTATCTCTATGCTAAGCTTCCCGATTTGTTCGATCCATTCCTACTTGCCGGAATGGACCAGGCGGTCGCACGTATCTGCCATGCTATTGATACCGGTGAAGCCATTTTAATTTACGGAGATAATGATGTCGATGGGATGACTGGGACAGCTTTGCTGACCGAATTTCTACGCGATATCGGTGCTAACGCCCATTTTTTCATTTCTAGCCGCACGCTTCTCAGGGAAAGTTTATTTGTAGACGCTCTGGAGTATGCTCTTCAGCACGAATGTAAGCTGATGATTACGGTAGACTGCGGCATCACTGCTGCCGTGGAGATCGCTAAGGTCATCGAAAAAAATCTCGACGTCATTATCACCGATCACCATGAGCCGACGGATAAAATTCCCCATTGTGTGGCGACACTGAACCCCAAGCTCGTGGGCAATGTTTATCCTAATCGAGATCTAACCGGTGTTGGAGTGGCATTCAAGCTCGCGCATGCGATTACTAATGTACGCGTAGCTCAAGGCAAGCTTAGTTCGGATGCTATAGACCTCAAACGTTGCCTCGATCTTGTAGCCCTCGGTACCGTTTCTGATATGGGTAGCTTGTTGGGTGAAAATCGTATCCTCGTCCACTATGGACTTCGCCAATTGCGCGCTGGGCAGCGTATGGGCTTGGCTAAGCTCATGGAGGTTTGCGAGATTCAGTGCGCTGATCTGACGACTTTTGATATCGCTTCTAAGATAGCCCCTCGGCTTAACAGTTTAGGCCGCATCGACGATCCTCAAAAAGGGGTTGAACTACTCCTTCTTAAGAATGAACAAGATGCCGAAAATTTGGCGCGCGAGCTAGATCTAAACAATATCGAACGTCAGCGTATTGAACGCACGATGTCTACCGATGTTGAACAGAGCCTTGTTACTGACAAAGAAATTTTGTCTAGAAAAGGCATTGTGATGGCCTCAGATAAGTGGCATCCAGGCGTTATTGCAATCGTTTGTACACGCCTCTGTAAGTTATACAATCGACCAACCATTATGATCGCTATTGATGGGAAGATCGGTAAAGGTTCTTTGCGCTCTATTCGCGAATTCCCCCTGCTCAACACCCTTAAAGACAGTGCAGATCTTCTGCTTAATTTCGGCGGTCACGATTACGCCGCAGGGTTGACTATTCAATTGCGGAATATTGATGAATTTAAGGCGCGCTTTATCAAGGCTGTAGAGGAAAAGCTGGGCGATGAAGACATCATCAGCAAGCTTTACTTGGATGCAGAAGTTAGCTTTGAAGAGCTTACTTTCGATTTTATGGAGTCTATCAAACTCCTAGAGCCGTTTGGTAATGAAAATTCCCCTCCCGTACTCTATTGCGATGCCTTGCAGGCATGGCCCCCAAAGGTCATTGGCAAGACACATCTCCGCATGTACTTGCAGCAGGGTGATCGTATCCTCGAGGGAGTAGCCTTCGGAAAAGCGGACCATTATCGCAACCTAAGACGCAAGAATCTTACCCTTCGTGTTGCCTTTACCCCTCAGATCAATATCTTTCAAAATAAAGCTAGTATCCAACTTCTCATTCGTGATTTTCAGGTTATTGGAGAAGGAAAGGATGCTGAAGATGATGAAAACGATTTACTCTAAAAACACGTTTACGAGGTAAACGTTCACGGTAGGAATCCGAGCCCGAGCCCGTGTGCGTGCCCGAGCCTGAAAAATCGGTGCTTCCATCGGCTGAATGAACTCGACGAATTGGAAACGCGTATTTAAGTTACGGTTTTTCGGGCTCGGACATGCACACGGGCTCGGATTCTTCTACCCCTTGACCGCATGTTATAAACTTCGTGAATTAGCAGGCCACGAGTTTGGTACTCTTACCTTCTGCGCTTTTCTGATATTCCTTCACATCTTCGACATGAATCACCCAAGCAGCTCCCTTACGGTGCGCTTTAAGCTTACCAACGCGAGTGGCATAGTAAATCTTTTGTGGTGGTACACCCAGCATTCGCGCTACTTGATTGACCGAGAAATAGCCCTTCTTATTGTCAAATAATAGCTGGCCATCGAACACCGACTTAGTACGTGAATATTTGTTGTTGCGATATTCTTCCAAGTCATTAATATGGATCGCCCAACGCGCTTCTTCTTTCTTAGCCTTTAGCTTGTTTAGCTTAATAGCAACATAGATCGCTTGCCGCGTAACATTATTAAGCTTCGCTGCTTCCGTAATAGACAGGATTTCCTTGCCAATGATCGCTTTTTTGGAGCCCTGACCGGATCCTTTTGATTTTGTTTTATTTGCCATGATTGTTCCTTATTGCCATTCCTTTAAATAATCTTTAAAACTCTTCAAACAGTTAACTGATTCATAATATCGAAACATCTATTTTACATATTAATGAATTGAAGGCAAGCTTTTTTGCAAAAAAGTGTAGCGAGATCGAAAATTTTTATTTGTTGTCCTAGGAGGAGGATAAAGAAGAGGCATAAGAGAAAGAAAAATGGGTAGGAGAATAGAAAAGCAGAGGGGAATTAGGGATTAAGACTAGATTAGGATTTTTTGGCCTTCCTCTCCTCCTCACTTCTTTACCTTTTTTCCTTCATTGCTCTCGGGCGCTTAATCTGGAATGAAAAGAACCCCTGGGTTATGATAAACAATAGGCTATTATAACCGGCCCCCCAATGATGCGGCTAGTGGAGATAAAAATGCTTCGAAGATTCCTTTTCGTCTTGATTACAGTTTTGATGCCGCTGGCCTTTGCTGCCAAGCTTCCAGAGATCGATTCCCAGGGGGTGAAGAGGAAGCTAAATGAGATTATGCAAGCTCATGCTATGGTCAAGCAGCTTGATCCCACTATTGTCAAAAGAGCTCTTAATAATTATTTGGAGCTTTTAGATCCATCCAAGACCTACTTTATCAAGAGTGATATTCAGCAGTGGGTTGATCCCAATGATCAGATGATTCAAGAGGTATTGAAGGATTACGACACGGCTAACTATGAAGTATTCGCAGCCATTCAGGATGCTATGGGCAAAGCTATTCTGCGCCGACGCCTGCTGATGAAGCAGATCACACCCGAGCAACTACCGCTTAAGGTAGATCGTAAGGAGTTCAAGGACCCTGACTGGGTGGCTACTGAAGCAGATTTGATTGACCGTTTGAAAAAAATTAAAGCTCTGCAGCGCGATGTAACGGAAAAAATGACTCCTGAGCTGAAAGAAAAAGCTTTGCAGCGTATTGACAAGTATCAAGCCAAATCCGAAGACGAAGTGTTGACGACAGATGTTACGAAGAAGAAGCTCGAAATTTATTCGAACGTTTTGAAAGCGACAGCGTCAGCCTTCGACACGCACACCAACTACTTCACGCCTGATGAAGCCAAGCAATTTCTCATTGGCGTCCAACAGCGTTTGTTTGGCATTGGAGCGCAACTCCGCGATGATATCACGGGCCTCACAGTCGTCAAGATTGTAGAAGGAGGTCCTGCAGCACGTAATGGTAAGCTTAAGACTAAGGATCGCATTATTGCCGTAAATGGTGAGCCTATTGTAGGCATGGACATCTCCGATGCCGTTGAACTTATTCGCGGTGAAAATGGAACCACTGTGCGTTTGACAGTTGTGCGTGAAGAAGACAACGGCGAAAATGGTGTCAAGGAAAAGCATATTGAGATCCCTATTGAGCGTGGCGAAGTGGTTATTACTGATGCGCGCTATGAATCGTCTATTGAGCCCTATGGCGATGGTGTCATCGCCTACCTCCGCTTGCATACCTTCTATCAAGACCCAGAGACCTCTTCGACTGCTGACTTGGACAAAGAGCTCAAACGCATGAAACAGAACTATAATGTTAAGGGCGTTGTTCTTGATCTACGCTCCAATTCCGGAGGCTTATTAGCACAAGCCGTGACCGTGACTGGTTTATTTATCAAAAAAGGCGTTGTCGTTTCTATCAAGGATGAAACCGGCAAGGTGCAGCATTTACGTAATCTAGAGGGACAGCCCATCTGGCAAGGCCCTATGATCGTGCTAATTAACAAAGCCAGTGCCTCCGCCGCTGAAATCGTTGCACAAGCTCTTCAAGATTATGGAAGGGCGCTTATTGCGGGTGACGATCATTCCTATGGTAAGGGATCCTTTCAGACCTTTACCTTGAATGGAACACAGGAAAGCGCTGTTAACCCGGAAGGCGAATACAAAGTTACACGTGGTCGCTACTACACCGTTTCAGGTAAAACACCTCAGATGGTTGGTGTCGCATCGGATATTGTCGTTCCCGGTAGCTTGGCAGCTTCTGATATAGGCGAAAAGACGTCGAAGTACCCCCTTCCACCGGATCACATCGATCCAAGCTATGACGACAAGCTCCTCGACATCCCCTTTATCCAACGAGCGCGTGTTGCGAAGCTATATCGGTACGACCTCCAACCTCGCATGGATATGTATCAACCCTATCTCGAGCGGCTAAAGAAGAATTCTGAGCTGCGCATCAAAGAAGACAAGGGTTATACAGCATTCATGAAAGAGGTAATGAACAAAGACAAGGACAAAGACATCGACGAAGATGATGCCGCTGACAAGCTTGTCCAAAATGATTTTCAATTAAACGAAACTTACAACATCATGAGAGACCTCCTGTGGTTCATGAATTTTAATAAAGGTTAGTTCCTATGACCGTTCGCGTGCGTATTGCTCCTTCGCCTACTGGCGATCCCCACGTAGGCACAGCTTACATGGCTCTTTTTAACATGGTTTTTGCTAAACATCATGGCGGGAAGTTTATTTTACGAATTGAAGATACCGACCGCACCCGTAGCCGGCCAGAGTACGAGCAGAGCATTTTTGATAGCTTGAATTGGTGCCAGATTCACTGGGATGAGGGACCTGATGTTGGCGGACCCTATGGACCTTATCGTCAGTCGGAACGAACGGAAATTTACCGCAAGCATTGTCAGAAACTTTTGGATCAGGGAAAAGCCTATAAGTGCTTTGCCACACCCGAGGAACTGCAGGAAATGCGTGAGGTGATGGCTGCACAAGGTGAGCGTAGCGGCTATGACCGTCGTTACCGCAATCTAAGCCCGGCAGAGATCCAGCTGCGGCAGGATGCTGGTCAGTCTTATACGATACGTCTGAAGGTACCATTAAGCGGTGAGTGTGTTTATCAAGACGCCATCAAGGGACGCATATCGGTGCCTTGGGCCGACGTGGATGATCAAGTATTGATGAAATCTGATGGCTTTCCGACATATCATCTGGCCAATGTTGTCGATGACTTCCTCATGCAGATTACGCATGTCATTCGTGGTGATGAATGGATGAGTTCCACACCAAAGCACGTGTACCTTTATGAGGCATTTGGATGGACTCCGCCAGTCTTTATGCACATGCCCTTGCTCTTGGGTATTGACGGCAAGAAGCTCTCGAAGCGTAAAAACCCAACCTCAATTTTTTATTACCGCGATTCTGGATATCTGCCAGAGGCCTTTCTGAATTTCTTGTCTTTGATGGGCTATAGCATGCCTGGAGATAAAGAAATTTATGGTCTTGAGGAATTCATCAAAGAATTTGATGTCTCTCGCGTGGGTGTTTCTGGGGCAGTATTTGACCTTAAAAAGCTTGATTGGCTTAATCAGCACTATATCATCAATAACATTCCTGTAGATCAGTTGTGGGGACGCCTCCAAGAATGGAGTTTTAGAGATGATCGAATTTCCAAATTGATGCCTTTGATTCATACGCGCATCAAGAATTTCGGTGACTTCTTTGATTTATGCGATTTCTTTTTTATCAATGACCTCAAGTATACGCCTGAGCTTTTCAAAGTAGATGCTCTCACCCTACCTCAGGTGGCTTATATCTTCCAGACAATCATATGGAAGTTAGATGTCGCAGAGGATTGGGGCTCTACAGCATTATTTGAAGCATCCAAGGAAGTGGCAAAGCTCTTCAGCGTAAACCACAAAAAGGTTGTGATGCCATTGTTGTTTGCGAGTATCATGGGCAAGCGTTTCGGGCCTCCATTGTTTGATTCTGTAGGCATATTGGGTAAGTTCACAGCGCGCGCGCGCTTTTTAAAGACTATTGAGTTTGTCGGTGGTATTTCTAGGAAGAAGCTCGATATGCTCAAGAAGGGCTATGATATTGGCGACTGCACCTTCTGCCTAGTCGAAGAGGATCAGGAAGCTAACCTAGAAGCCAAATAGCACGCATGGCCTGGGGCTGTGGACGAACTGGACCGAATGGACGAATTGGACAAAAATGGACTTTTGTCCAATTTGTCCATTCAGTCCAGTTCGTCCAATTAGTCCATAGAGACAAATTCAAAACTTGTTTACACCGGCTTAGGAAGAGAGTTGAAGGTTGCTACAATGCTATTACCAAGCTCTTGTAGCGTTTCCACGATCCATTCGTGTAGCGAAACAAGTGATGTCTGCGTTACGTTTAGGGCGGTCCACAATCCCTCTTGAAGAGAGGTTAATACTGGCTGTACTGTCTGCTCAAAGACAACACTAGCGGTCATCCACACACTGCTTGCAGCATCTGCTACCGTTTGCAATATCGGTGGTAGAGTATCTACTACCCACTGACAAAGGTTTCCGGCGGTATTAGCAATAACTGATCCAATGCTGATCATCCCATTGAGAGCATGCTGAGCCAAATACCACAGGTTCATAGCTGCTGGTACAACAATTTTCATGGCAATCCAGCTCAAAATGCTGTATGCACCACTAATGACTGGCCAGATAGCGTTTTTTGCTACCCAAACAACAGCTTCGATCGCTGCCGTGATCGCAGGAATAACAATGCGGTCTCTTAGCCATTCAATCGCCGCAGCGGTGGTGTTCCACAGCTTGGAGATGGTGTGAAATATTTGCTCAACAAGATAGGAAGTCGCTTGCCACGCTTGTTTTAAGGCCCAGATACCAGTCTCCAAAGCAGGCGAAATCACATTGGTAAAAGTCCAACGAGCCAACATCTCTGCACCCTCTAGGAGTGTTTTTGCCCACAGAGCAGCTGTTTCCATGGCCAATGTTAGATATCCCCACGCCGTTTTGGCGCATTCAAGCATTGTCGTGGC
Source organism: uncultured Chlamydiae bacterium (assembly GCA_963713615.1). Taxonomy (GTDB): domain Bacteria; phylum Chlamydiota; class Chlamydiia; order Chlamydiales; family JAJFMA01; genus CAMFKD01. The sequence goes on along the minus strand of CAVQMM010000001.1, from coordinate 2,617,072 downwards.
CATCCACACAACTGCTGTTTTTGCAGCCTCTGCGAGGGGTTGCAGAACATTGTTGCCTATCCATGTGCAGCCGTCCACAAGACCCTGTATTGCAGGATGGATGACTTCTTGCACGACCCACTCAGCCATTGGACGGATATTACTCCACGCTCGGCAGGCCAGATCAGACATATAGATTAACGTATCAACGGCCTGGGAGAAAACATAGGTTATGGCATCTTTAGCCATGTACAGGCACGTCACTATCTTATCAAAGGACCAAGCTAACGAGTCCGCCAAGATAGTGCCAATTGTTTGCAAAGTTTGTACGGCAAACTGGTATGCCGGTTGGACAAGATAGGTATAGACAGGTTGGAGAACATGCGCAAAAATGGTCTCAGCGACCGATTTGAGGAAGCTTGGAAGTTCCTTGAGTACCGTAATCACGAATTCGGCGGCAGGCGCAATCACCTCGCGAGCAAGCCACTGAAGACTTTGCCAAGCGATATCGGTAGCCATGACAGCAATGGTTCGAAGATCTGTAGCCAGTTGTGGCAGTCCTTCGGTGATAATCCACCGCGGCAACACATAACCCACAGCGTAAATAGGGACGGCGATGCACTTAAATACCACGCCTCCTAGCCAGCTGACGACATCAGCAGTGCTGACTAGAGCCTTTGAAGCAAGTTCTAGAGAAGACGCTGTAAATGAGCCTGAAGTGGCAGCTCCTGCTAACGCATGACCCAGTTGTGATAATGCTAGTCCAGTGACATACAAAACCGCTGCTGCAGCGAGTCCACGTACGACAATCTTTCCAGTGAAAATGGCAACTTTTACTGCCTTCTCTCCAAAAGTTGGTGCGGGAGGTGGCGCCGCGATTGACCAGGGAACAAGCGATCTAATGATATCCATTCAATAACTCCTAAATTTGATTGTCTTTGTTTAAAAGTAAGTTTGTCTGTTGAGCGATAATACAGATCTTTAATTAATGTAAAAAATTAATAACTTTAATGGTAAAGTATTGATGATAGATATTTTTATTTCTTAAGCGGAATGTTAAGATTTAAAAAATAGAGGAAGAATAGTGTTAGAAAATGTCTACGCTTCGAACAGAATAGAGTACATGGAGGAGGTTTCCTCGATGTGTGTGCGTTCATCAAGGCTAAGGAGGTGTCTTCTAGCATCATGTGCCCAAGGGACGACTTGTCCATTGCAGCGCACTTCTAGGACCTGTCTTTCGCAATAGAGAAGCAGGGGTGCAGCGATGAGTGAACTGATGTGTACACTTTCATCTTCTATGACCACCTCGTTGATAGGTCCAGGCGGTAGAAACAGTTGATGACACCCAAGGATTGCCACACCATGATTGACTGGAGCGAATATGAAGATATCAGACTGCTTAGGTTTGAGGGTTATCTCAATGGCTTCGCCAGCATCTACCACGGCAACGAAGCCATGAAGATGGCTAAAAACGGCAAAGCGTTCACCCGGTAATTTTTCGATGTCGCTACTCGCCACACGACCATGCAAGGTATGCCTACCAGCGCATAAATTAAAGGCGGCAATCACACCAGCGCTTCCCTTGTGCGTAAAGGCTTTGTAAGCTTGTTTTTCCTCCAGGGGATTACAGAAGATTGAGTCGCGGCACAGCGTTAAGGGAGCGTCAGCACTCATGATTTTGCCAGAGGGCAAGACCATTTTATTGAGAGTTGTCTTAAGGCAATGCCCTGGGGCATCTCCTACCGCAACCAAGGAGCCACTAAGTGCATGAAAGGTCGCCAAAATATCATGCGGATCGGCATCAGTGCGCCACGTATCGAAATCGGGAAGCATCAGTGAATGCAACCAGAGCGCGTTGGACAAATTATTGCGGATAGACCGCGCGATGCCCACAGGGTTAGCTCGATCGATATCTTCGGCGGCACGCGCTATCGCTGAGGTTGTCCAATAGAGAAGGTTTTCACTATTTAAACAATCGGTATTTAAATGGCCTATATTGAAGTGAATTCCCGTGGCTCCTTGGAGGGCAATCTGCAGGTTTTGGTGAAGAAGGGTCAGATCCATTCCAGGACGATGGTAGGTGCGGGTGCTAATTTGGTCGCCGACTTTTACAAAGGTAATGCCTTGTTCGCGTAGATGGCCATAGTAATCGCTAAAAAATTCAAACGTCTGTCCGAGGTGGTATCCTAGCAGAAACCGGCCCTGGTCATCAGGCGGTAAATTATAGCGACGTGCGATGTCGGGATGAATGCCATGACGTGCGCCCATGATGGCATGCCACACACCTACCTGAGTAACACCGAGCTGGTGTAGCGCTTCAACTAATCCCCTAAGACCATAGGGGAAACGTTTATTATCGGCATCAAAGCTAGAGAGGCAGGGACGTAATAGACGATCTTTAGAGTTCACAGCCAGCTGCTGCCAACCTTCCTCGATCATCACATAGGTGGGAGATTGTCCCTCATCGCGAAGACTTCGTACCGCCGCGATAATTTTATCGTGTGTTGGTGAACATCCACAGTAAAGGCGTGAGTTCCAACCCAGACAGCGCAACCATGGCGGAGGGGCAGGTTTATCGGCATAGAGTTTTCCATGCCCACTAGTCAGTTGTAAAGCGATCGAGATCGCCTGCTCAAGAGTAGCGTAGGGATCGGACCCTTTGACACACACCAATGCCGGACGGGGCTGGTTTGCACGGCGACTGGTACCGCTGGTCGCTTTACATAAAATGGTATCGTCATCGAGGGGCAATAGTTCCACAACTTGATCGGCATGAGAGAGGCACCAAAGGCATGTATATCCAGTAGCATCTTCAGCCAGTAATAAAAAACTATGTGGAGAGATCTCAGGTAATCGTGAAATAAAGCGAGGCGTCGTGTAGGAATCTTCTTTGGAGTAGATATGATGACAGACAGCTCGAAAAGGCTTCTTCAAACGCAGGTCTATCGGTAACAAGTAGTCGCCTATGTACGGCTCCAACTGGAGAACTAATGGAGACCGAGCGGCTTCGGTTAGACACAACGGGTGATCTTGACTGCCACGCGTGGCGATAGCCCAACCGTGCACTGCGGGATCACTGGTGCGAGGAGATGATAGCAGGTTGGAATTCATGATAGCGGGGGGACCTTGAGTTTTTCACCCCTAGCGGGTTACAATGAAAAACCTCCTCTTATCATAGGAGTTGGGAAAGATCCAGGAATTTTTTTTTTACGCCGGACGCATGGAGTCAATAGCCACATTTTTATGTAATAACGCAGGCCAAGCTCACTATGTGATCTTTGGTCTAATCCTGCTGGCAGGGTTGAATTTGCCTTTCAGTGAGGATATTTTGGTCATGCTAGGTGGTGTTTTGGTGAGCACTTGTGTCCCACAGCATTACTGGCTGATGTGGGGATGGCTCTACCTAGCCGCAATTTTATCGGCGTATGAGGCTTACTGGTTGGGTCGAATACTGGGACCCAAGCTCTATGACATGGCCTTATTTCGTCGTGTTGTTACTCCTGTTCGTGTTCATAAAGCGGGTGATTGGGTGGAAAGATATGGGATTTTTACTTTTTTAATCGGACGTTTTATGCCGCTAGGGTTGCGCAATTGCTTATTTATGACGTGTGGCTTATGGCGCATGCCATTCCCTCGCTTTATTTTTCGGGATGGCCTCGGAGCCTTATGTGCGATCTCTGTGCTTTATCAGATTGGGTATTCGTTTGGGGAAAACTATCATGTACTATTTCACTATTTTCGAACTTATGAAGAGGTGATCCTTAGCCTTGTGGTATTGCTAGTGATTACTATCATCGGAGTTGTCAGCTATAGGAGGTGGGCAAGGAGCTGTTTCTAATAGACCACGCATGGGTGTATAGGAGCAATCAAAGCCTTATAATGATCAATGTTTCCAATCTCTTATCTCTTCTTCGCGCGCCCTTGGCGTTTGCCTTCTTGAGCGAAAATCAAACGCTCAGATGCGTTGCCATCATTTTGGCCATGCTTACCGATTGCATGGATGGGTATTTTGCACGACGCTTTCGCAACACCAGTCAGCTAGGGGCTGTCCTTGACCCTCTGATGGACAAATTTTTCGTCGTTTTTCTATTCATTGTCTTCATCTTGGAGGGGAATTTGACACCTCTTCAGATGGCCGCTATGCTTGGACGAGACTTTGCTGTCGTTATCTTTGCTACCTACCTTTACTTTGCTGGAGAATGGGGCAAGTATTTTGTTAGGGCCATTTGGAGCGGTAAAGTCGTCACCTCTTTTCAGTTTTTTGTGCTTATGGCACTTACCTTTCATTATGCAATCCCACCCTATGTCTTTGTGGTTTTTGTCGTTCTGGGAGCCTTCGCACTTCTAGAGCTCTATATGATGGATCGGCCCTCCAGGTCTCGACAACTCGAAACTGGTGGTTGAGACGATGAGGACATAGTCCAGCTCATGAGGTAATTTCAACCGTTCTCGCAGTCATGGAATGACTGCGCCACATGGAGTGCGGTGGCAAGCCACCGCACTCCAGGCTACAGAGCGCTGCGCGCGTGTTATTCGCTGATGTGTAAGATATTGACACTTAACTACGAAGAATCGAACCGCACAAATTAGAATTTTCTATGCACTTAATTGTGCTATTGACAGTAATAGTAGAAAAACGTAAAGTAAACAAAAGCAAAAAATAATAAGTAAACTTTGCCTTAGGTTAATTCATGGATAATGTTAATGATTTATATAATAGTAATCGTCTCAATACAAACAGAAATCAACGCCTGAATTCTAATTCAGATTTTCAGGACAGCAGTAGATCAAACCGAGGGAATTTTAATCGATCCACCGACAGAGAATATTCCCCTCAAAATGACAGACGAGACCATCCTCCACGCTCTACTTATCGTGGTCGTGGCTTTAGCCGGGGGGGCGGTGATGGGCATACCTATCGTGGGAACCGCAACACAAATTCTAATTCAAGTAGTTCTAATTTTAACAGAATGGACTATGGGAATTCAAATCGATTTCCCGCTCCACAAGATTCCCCAAGCCCTCACTATGGTGGTCGTGACATAGGTAGAGGAGGTAGCCATTCAGACAGACGGGTCTCTAATATCACGAGAGGTACCTTTCCCAAGCCTTTTCAATCGTCAAGAGGGGACAACAGAAACATAGGCGAGCAGGACGTGGTAGATACGAATCAAGCCTATGAACGTCTTAATGGTAATTGCACCTTGCAAGACCTTCAGAAAGTGTCTAAGAATAGCAAGAGAATGAATCTGCTTTGTTCAGGTGCTATTGCTATGGCTATTTGCAAACTCTCAAACGAAGGTGAAAGGGCCGATCAAGAGACACTACGCAAGTTCACCGATCAACTTGATTTGAGAATCACGCGTAGGCTAGAGAATCGATTCATTACGAGAGGATATGACGATTTTCGTCCTAAAAATATTTCGAACATGGTTAATAACCTTGGAATGTTACCCGAGAAGCAGGGTTTTAAAATAACAGTGCTCAATCTGCTAAAAATTTTAAATAACGATTCTTTAAACTCGTTTGACATAGGGATGATCGTTAACGGAATAGCCAAATTTGACTACGGTCCTGAGGAATTGCTAATTATTCAGACACGTTTATTAGATTTAACGAACAAAGCCTTAACAATGATCGAAACTTTTGAATTAAGCCATCTTATTTTGTTCGCAAAAGGAATGTCAAATTTCGAATATGAAGGGGCAGATGCTGTTCCTATTCGGAATCTTATAGTAACAACGGCTAAAATAATATCTGATAATATAGGAAAATGTAATAATCTTGATTTAGATAAAGCGATTAGACCGCTTTTTAAAAAGGACTGTAGTGAAAACGAATTGCCGGTTTTAATTAATGCTGGAATAAATATTTCTAAAAAAATAATTTCCGAGAATTTGGTTGGGGAGATTAAAATAGCTGAACTTGCTACTTTAATTAGTTTTCTATCAAAACAGGAGCTTAGTTTAGATGAATGCAAATTGGTGCGCCGCCTTTTCGAGTCTATAGCGACTCAGAGCATTGTTAATGTCAATGAGTTTTCCGCCAAAGTACTTCTGATGTTTGCTAATAGTATGTCTAAATTCACCTTTAGCGAAGAAGAGCTTCTCGCAATTCAGCCCTTTGCCTTGGCTTTGGCCAAGCGTGCCACATATTCGCTGGGGAATATGGAGTTTTCTCAAGCGGTTGTGATTGCATCAGCACTTTCAAGGCCTCAATTCTGTGACGACAATCTCGGGACGATACAGGAGTTTCTGGCTAATGTAGCCAAGCGTGGGGATACGGATATGAAGACTCTGGATGAGCGTGGATTGGCGATGTTGGTAAGTGTATTTTCGAATTATAAATTCAATCCAGAACAAGAAATTAGTGTTCATCAATGTATAAGTGGTATTCTTATCCTCTTAAATTCGAATTCATTTACATTTAGTAATCGTAGTTTAGCAATTCTTTGCAGTACTTTGGTAAAATGTGGGTTTACAGTAGCGCAAAGGGCTGTGGCTCACGAGATTGTGATGAAGTTTGCCGGACGGTCTAAAGACTGCATAACAACGTTCAAGGCCCGTGAGCTCACTATGATGACCGGCGGGTTCTCCAAAATTGATTTTGAAGCCCAAGATGGTCTGCAAGAGATAACCTCACTAATGGTACTCATTGCAAAAGAATTAAAAGAAAAGCTGAAAGATGTCGATCACCTGGGATTGGCGGTAGCAGCAAATGCCTTTGCTAAGTTCCAATTCGATGAAGCCGACACTGCTACGATACGGTCTCTTATGGTAGCAATTGCTCAGGAGGCTGCAACGAGGGCTGATGAACTTACTCCATTGAACATCGGTATGATTTTAAAGGGACTGTCGTCTTTACATTATGTCAAAATGGCGAGAAGGGAAGTAAAGCTCCATGTGGCCTCGTTGCTAGAGCTAGCAAGTCGGCGGATCGATACATTTGACCCCTCCTCGATTAGCGCGATGGCAAGCGGCCTGTCATCGCTTGAGGTATTTGGTGACAATGTAGTCATTGCGCAAAATTTTGTATCAAAATTGGCCGAGCGCGCTTTTAGTAACCCTAATGCTTTTCAATTACCGGAACTCGCTGTTGTTGCAAATGCCTGTGCGCGAAGAGGGGTAAATACTGTGCAGTGTCCAAGCATGGTAAAATTTGCGGAGAAGACAAATTTGGCTGCCCAATATGGGTCAGAGGAGATGTCGTTGTTACTTCATTCCTTTGCATCCTTGGGGCTTTTGAATGAAACATTTCTGACTGAATGTCTGAAAGAAGTGAATCCTGATGTTCTAAGCGATGAATATCTGGCACAGCTGAAGCAGGTGTATTTAGAGTGTTGTGAAGTGTTAAAATGGTCACAAGACCTCTGGCCAAAGGAGCTAGTGGAAGCCATTGAAATGTTGGATATCCCATCGACGACCTGCGTATCTCTATTACAGCAAGAAATCTTTGATGCCATTGAAGTGCTAGGTTATGAGCCGGTTTCTGAAAGTAAAATCGAATCCTATTCCGTCGATATCCATATTCCCAAACATAATTTGTTGATAGAGGTTGATGGTCCTTCGCATAGAGATTTCCCTGGAAAGGACAAATTAAAGATGAGATTTTTGAGATCAAGGAACTATGGGATGAAAATTATCAATCTATTGGAATACAGTAGGATGAACTCTGCTCAAAAAAATAATTATTTAGTACGTATTTTACCCAAAAAACGAAAATACTATGATGGACGAAATGAACTAGCCGAGGATGCATGTCAAATCTTAACGCCAAGGCATTAAGAAGGGACATTCATAGGAGGGGAGCTGGACCTAAAGGTTATGAACCTGCATAATTGGCTTAGAATTGGGGGCGCTTTGGAGTCACAATCGTCACTCGGCGCGAAGCGCTTTGGAGTGCGCGTCGCTCGCGACCGCTTTGGATTTGGGTGAACTAGGCATTGCAAGAAACGTAACCTTTCGCTCTAGGGGTAGCTGTGGGGGTTTAAGCCTCCAAAGAACGGTGCGCGATTCAATAGGCTCGCCCAAATCCAAAGCGGTCGCGAGCGACACGCACTCCAAAGCGCTGCGCGCCGAGATACGATTGTGACTCCAAAGCAGAGGGTGGGATGAAAATAGCCTGGACAGCGTTCGTTTTGGATAGAGGTCGCAGCGGCATCGCGACGTATATCTTCAGCATGCTAAACGCCTTGGGCAAACTTGACCAGGTCGACACATTCCAAATCTATACTCCGAGCGGCTGTGAAGAGTTATTTCCACCCCTTCCCAGCAATTTTAGCTTTGCTCTTTCCCCTTCTTTTGTGGAACAACCCCTGGTCAATATTCTCTGGCATAATAGCCTACTGCCTTGGTATTCCAGCGCGAAGAACTACGACGTGGTGCATATCCCAAGTATTCGCCGTGTTCCCCTCATCAAAGGATGCCCGGTCGTCGCTACGGTTCATGACATGGCCCCTCTTGCTCTCGCTGGTAAGTACGACCAAGCACGCACTTTTTATCACAGGCACATCCTCGCTAAGCTTGTCCATCGCTGCGATCATGTCATCACAGTCAGTCATTACACCAAAAGTGATCTGATTCGTTTCACAGGATACCCTGCAGAAAAAATCACCGTCATTTACTCCGGTATAGACCGCGAAACATACAAGCCCTTGCCTAAAGATGAGGCTCTAGAAGTTCTCCAAGAGAGATATGGCATTGCACGTCCATTCATTGTGTACGTGTCCCGCGTGGAACATCCGGCCAAGAATCACCTCAATCTTATCAAGGCCTTCGAGCTGTTCAAGGCCCGACATCCCTCCACCCACCAACTGGTTTTAGCAGGGCCTGATTGGTCTGGGGCAGAGGTTGTCAAGCAGTACGCAAATGCTAGTCGTGTCAAGGAGAGCATTCATTTCTTGGGGTCTATTCCACGTGAGGACATTGTCAGGTTGTATTCCACATGTGACTTTATGGTCTTTCCTTCGTTGTTTGAAGGATTTGGTTTTCCATTGTTGGAAGCCATGGCTTGTGGTGCGCCAGTGATTTGTTCCAACACAACATCGTTAGGGGAGTTAGCAACTGGCTATGCTGATACTTTCGATCCTTCTCAGCCCGAGGAAATCTGCCGTGCTATGGTGGTAGCAGCAGGTTATTCAGATCGTCAGAGTCGCATTGAGAAAGGCATGGCCTATTCGGCGACGTTTAGTTGGGCAGCAGCAGCACAGCAAGTGTTGAAAGTGTACAGCGCTGTGTGTTAGGAATTAGCCAAAGCGGTGAGATAATGGCTATTACTGGACCACAGGTCGCAGTTATTATGCGTTCCAAGAACGAGATGCCCTATACCCCTGAGGTTTTTAAGGCCTTGGAAAGGCAAACCTATAGGAATTTCGTTCTCTACAATGTGGATTCCGGCTCAACTGATGGGACGCTGGAGTGTATCGAAAAGAATAATCCTGATGCCTCGAAGATCATTCGCATTCCACCCGGCGATTACGTCCCTGGCAAGGTGCTCAACATGATGATTGAGCAAGCCCCGCAATGTATCACCGTATTTTTAAACGCTGATGCCATTCCCCAAAGTGCTTATTGGCTAGAGAGATTGTTAGAGCCCATTCTTGAAGATGTTGCCGATGCGACCATGAGTCGACAGATTGCGCGCAACGATGCGCATTTTATTGTTCAGCAGGACTATCTTCGCGCCTATGCGCCCGAGCGTTTCCCCAACGGGGATTTGACCAATTTCTTCTCCGCGGTAGCTTGTGCATTTAAGCGTTGTTTATGGCAAGGTACAAAGTTTTATACGACGGGGTATGCTGAAGATCTCGCTTGGTGTAGAGAGTGTCAGGCCAAGGGAGCTCGATTTAAGATGGTGTGCGATTCCGTTGTTGAGCACTCTCACAACTACTCGATTAAGGGTCTATACCAAAAGCGTTATCGCCAAGGCGTTGCCTTTGGATATATTTATGGATCGAAAACTCCTGGCCTTGAACGTCTTTACCAAGTTGGCAAGGAACTTGCTAGAGACACCTATTGTGCATTGAAAAATGGTAGACCCTTTACGATTCCCTATAACCTGCTCTATCGATCGGTAATTCACCTGGCTTACCATCAGGGGCACAAAGAAGGAATCAAGCGTTACGGCCGATCCTGAAGATGGGAAAATATACTTTATACGGAACTCCGCAATTCGAAGAACACCTTGAAAAGGATCTGCAGCAGATTGTCAAGGCCGTTTGTGCTTTACCTGATGCGCCCAAAATCGAAGGCATCGTGCTCTTAGGAGGCTATGGACGCGGCGAAGGCACGCCGTTTCAAGACGAGGGCGTGCAAAAACCCTTTAATGACTATGACCTTTTAGTGATCAGTGAACCCCTGTCTTGGGGACGTCGTCAAGACTTTCAGGAACGTCTTCACAAGCTTGAAAGGCAGCTTAGCGAAAGCTTGGACCTGCCGGTAGACCTCTATTTGCATACCACTGAGACTCTGAAATACGCTGAACCGTCTTTAATGAACTACGAAATGCGTTATGGTCATCAGGTTTTGTATGGTGAGGAGAATATCCTTTCTCTGATGCCTGTGCAGTGTATGGAATATCCTCGCCTCGACGAAGGAACGAGGTTATTGCTAAATCGCGGCAAACTCTTGCTGGATGTCAAGATGGGCTTAGGAGGAGAGATCCCTCTAGAAAGACAGCAGGTGCAAAAATTCCAGAAATTTCTATGGAAAAACCACCTAGCCTTTGGTGACTGCATCCTTCTTGCTCATGGAGACTACGATATCAGCTACAAGACAAAGCTTAATCGTATTACAGCATATCGCAATTACACAGACATTCCAGATGCTAGTTGGATGGTTGATCACTATGTCAAAGCCATAGAGTTTAAATTTAAGGGAAACGTTGAATTATTGGAGGTGGACGATCTCTTTCGCACTTATAGCGAAACCGTACGTTATTATCTGGGATTCCTGTTGTGGTATGAGGGAAGACGCCTTGGAACTGCTTTACCTAGCCTACAAACGTACTGCAATATGTTACCGCGACATCAAGAAGCCTTATCCCAACAGTGCAAAAATTTTCTTCGCAATGCCCGTTTACTTCAGCTAGGCATGTTCAGTCCCACATGGCGATGGTCCACGCTGCACCCTAGGAATCGTCTCTATCCCGCCCTTTGGCTGTTACTGAGTTTCGAAAGTAGCATTGCCCTAGATCTCGGCCTTATCCAGCAGCTCCTGTATGGTGAGCGCGATTATAATAAGTTGATCAAACAATTCTATTACTTACGGGCAAGATTGGCATGAAACGGAAAGTTGCACTATTTTTATTCATCGATGCTATGGGCTGGGAGGTGATACAGCGTTTTCCCAACTTTCTAAGCGACATAGCTCCCGCCAGAAAGCCTCTAGAAACAATTTTTGGGTACTCTAGCGCTTGTGATCCCTCGATTATTTCCGGTAAGCTCCCCAACCAACATACACTCTGGTCATCGTTTTACTATTCTCCAGAGACATCTCCTTTTGCATCCTACCGATGGCTAAGCATCCTTCCTGGCTTTATTATGAATAATCACCGCGTACGTAGCCGCCTCAGTCGCTTAGTAGCACAACAGTTGGGATACTCGGGCTATGTTCAGCTCTATAATGTTCCTTTCGCACACCTACCCTACTTTGACTATGCTGAGAAAAAGCGTATCTATGCTCCTGGAGGGCTTCCAAAGGAAAAGAGCATTTTTGATTTGCTGGTAGAAAGGAATATCTCCTACCATATGGCTGCCGCCGGTGTCGATGATGTTACCAAGATCAAAGCTTTAGTTGCGGACTTAAAAAAAGGGGATATTGAGCTAGCCTATGTCACCCTAGGGCAGCTTGATGCCCTCATGCATCGCGTAGGACCCTATCACGTACAGGTCGGTGAGCTCCTTCAATGGTATGAACAGCAGATTCAGTCCATCGTAGCTACCGCTGAGAATGCTTATGATGAAGTGGCTTTGTATATCTTTGCTGACCATGGCATGCATGAGGTGACGGGGAGTTATGATCTTCAGCGTGACATCGATAAACTTGGCCTCAAATATGGCGAGGACTATGCCGCCATGTTTGATTCTACCATGGCGCGCTTTTGGTTTTTAAACGATGATGCGCGCAAGAAAATTCAGGCGCTATTAGATGAGCTAGATGTTGGCGCTGTGGTTAGCGACGATGAATTAAGAAGCTTTGGAGTCTACTTTGAAGACCACCGCTATGGAGAGACGATATTCTTAATGAGGTCGGGTTGGCTGATCGTTCCTAGTTATATGGGACAAAGGCGCATTCCAGGAATGCACGGATACCATCCCAAAGATCTGGATTCCTATGCAGCAATGCTCAGCAATCGAGCCTTGCCCACGGATGTGACAATCATTCATCACATCTTTCAAATCATGCAACAGGAGTTAGGAATAGAGATCCCTTGTGGCGCAGTCATTCCATGATTGCGCCACTTGATTTACGCAGAAGGTAACCTTCTTTTGTTGGCATGTTTCTATTGCTTTTATAATTAAATTGATGCATATTTACTACTTTATATAATGATAAACATCAAAAAACAACAATAAATCTGTTTAAAAAGGGATTGTGATGGAACTTGGTTTTAATAACATAGAAATTGTTCCGGGAAATGTAAGAACTGGAGATTTACAACATAATCGTAAATCCGTTATGAACGCAATGGTTTTTTATGCAAAAATTCTCGAAACCGTTTTAAATGACAGCGAAAAAATTTGTTATAATAATGCAATAAAGCAGGTTTTTGAACTATACACTTATGGAAAATTGAATTCGTTAAACTATGAAGTTCTCAATATGGTTTTTAAGGATGCTATCTATCCATATAACATAGAACATCCAGGGATGAAGCCCAATCCAGAAACCGAACGGGTTGCATATTATAAAGACTTGATGGCAGGATTATTATTTCCAAACATCAATAAAAATCCGGAAGTCGAGCCTACTGCAGAGCAACGCGGGCAGCTTCCTAGGTTGGTTGGTAGCTATGGTGGAAATTCCTGGTTTAAGCCTGGCAGAGGACTTCCTGTTGCAATTTTGAGTACTTTTCCTCAGGTTAGCAAAGATTCCGCTAATGTTGTTCATGATGTTGGTTGTGGACGTGGATATGTGGCTTGTTTTCTTGAGCAAAATGGAATTAACGTGCAGGGCTATGAGAAGGCAGGGGCATATAGCAAAGAAGAGAGCTTTTTTGATCATACTACAGAAGACGACTTTGTCGAGCATTTGCAAAGAGCTGATTCGAAAGACGTTTTGCTTCTCGCTTGGCCACCAAAGCCAACTCATGCATGTGGTCCTGTAGCGACCATAGCCCTCCAGTGTTTTGCGGGTAACTATTTAATTTATGCTGGAGTGGAGACTTCTGAGGGTGCAGATTTATATGTTATGGCAGAGAGTTCCTTCTTTGAGGAGCGAAGTAGGAACTGGGAACAAATCCCTGTAGAAGGTTCATGGACCCTGGCGGTTCAGCATATCTCTGATTACACCACAGTGGCCTTCTTTGAGCGCAAGGTAAGAGAATAATCTGAGGGTTTGCGATCTTCTCCACCACCGAGGGCTTCCAAGTAACTCAATTGCAACGGATTGTTCGCAGTCATGGAATGACTGCGCCACATAGGAAATTGCGCCAGCCAACCTTTTGAGTTGCCTAGAAAGCCTTAAAGCATTGAAACATAAGCCCAAAGGGCTTGTTAGGTTGAGGCCTATGTGGCATCGCCATGGTATATGCCAGGAAGGGGTTTCGCAGCCTGTAGGGCTGCCATAAGGCGCTTGTATAAATAGCGTGTGAATACTGACGTTTTATGGCAGCCCTACAGGCTGCTAAAACCGTCTTGGCATATACCATGGCGATGCCATGGCTTGTTGCAATATCGACCCTTCGGGCCTGGGAGGGGAGAAAAGCCTGTCTTTCCAGACTAGATGGTGGCATGCCATCTGAGCTTTATAGCGTCGCCTTCTCGCAAAAGAGGGTAACCTTTTTTCCTAAGAATCGATCCTTAAGGGCTCAAATAATTTTGCAATTACCTCATAGTGTCCATGTTGTCCATAGGAGGTAATTGCAGAAGTCCGATTTTCCGAAGTCAATTTCCTGAAAATCGGATGCCGGTGAAGAGAGAGCCATTCCCTTCCCAGGCCCGAAGGGTCGATATTGCAACAGGCCATGGCATCGCCATGGTATATGCCAGGAAGGGATTTCGCAGCCTGTAGGGCTGCCATAAGGCGCTTGTATAAATAGCGTGTGAATACTGACGTTTTATGGCAGCCCTACAGGCTGCTAAAACCGTTTTGGCATATACCATGGCGATGCCATGGCCTGTTGCAATATCGACCCTTCGGGCCTGGGAGGGGAGAAAAGCCTGTCTTTCCAGACTAGATGGTGGCATGCCATCTGAGCTTTATAGCGTCGCCTTCTCACAAAAGAGGGTAACCTTTTTTTCCTAAGAATCGATCCTTAAGGGCTCAAATAATTTTGCAATTACCTCATAGTGTCCATGTTGTCCATAGGAGGTAATTGCAGAAGTCCGATTTTCCGAAGTCAATTTCCTGAAAATCGGATGCCGGTGAAGAGAGAGCCATTCCCTTCCCAGGCCGGAAGGGATTTCGCAGCCTGTAGGGCTGCCATAAGGCGCTTGTATAAATAGCGTGTGAATACTGACGTTTTATGGCAGCCCTACAGGCTGCTAAAACCGTTTTGGCATATACCATGGCGATGCCATGGCCTGTTGCAATATCGACCCTTCGGGCCTGGGAGGGGAGAAAAGCCTGTCTTTCCAGACTAGATGGTGGCATGCCATCTGAGCTTTATAGCGTCGCCTTCTCACAAAAAAAGGTAACCTTTTTTTCCTAAGAATCGATCCTTAAGGGCTCAAATAATTTTGCAATTACCTCATAGTGTCCATGTTGTCCATAGGAGGTAATTGCAGAAGTCCGATTTTCCGAAGTCAATTTCCTGAAAATCGGATGCCGGTGAAGAGAGAGCCATTCCCTTCCCAGGCCCGAAGGGTCGATATTGCAACAGGCCATGGCATCGCCATGGTATATGCCAGGAAGGGATTTCGCAGCCTGTAGGGCTGCCATAAGGCGCTTGTATAAATAGCGTGTGAATACTGACGTTTTATGGCAGCCCTACAGGCTGCTAAAACCGTTTTGGCATATACCATGGCGATGCCATGGCCTGTTGCAATATCGACCCTTCGGGCCTGGGAGGGGAGAAAAGCCTGTCTTTCCAGACTAGATGGTGGCATGCCATCTGAGCTTTATAGCGTCGCCTTCTCACAAAAAAAGGTAACCTTTTTTTCCTAAGAATCGATCCTTAAGGGCTCAAATAATTTTGCAATTACCTCATAGTGTTGATGTTGTCCATAGGAGGTAATTGCAGAAGTCCGATTTTCCGAAGTCAATTTCCTGAAAATCGGATGCCGGTGAAGAGAGAGCCATTCCCTTCCCAGGCCCGAAGGGTCGATATTGCAACAGGCCATGGCATCGCCATGGTATATGCCAGGAAGGGATTTCGCAGCCTGTAGGGCTGCCATAAGGCGCTTGTATAAATAGCGTGTGAATACTGACGTTTTATGGCAGCCCTACAGGCTGCTAAAACCGTTTTGGCATATACCATGGCGATGCCATGGCCTGTTGCAATATCGACCCTTCGGGCCTGGGAGGGGAGAAAAGCCTGTCTTTCCAGACGAGATAGTGGCATGCCATCTGAGCTCTCCAGAACCGCCTTCTCGCAAAAAAAAGGTAACCTTTTTTTCCTAAGAATCGATCCTTAAGGGCTCAAATAATTTTGCAATTACCTCATAGTGTTCATGTTGTCCATAGGAGGTAATTGCAGAAGTCCGATTTTCCGAAGTCAATTTCCTGAAAATCGGATGCCGGTGAAGAGAGAGCCATTCCCTTCGCAGGCCCGAAGGGTCGATATTGCAACAGGCCATGGCATCGCCATGGTATATGCCAGGAAGGGATTTCGCAGCCTGTAGGGCTGCCATAAGGCGCTTGTATAAATAGCGTGTGAATACTGACGTTTTATGGCAGCCCTACAGGCTGCTAAAACCGTTTTGGCATATACCATGGCGATGCCATGGCCTGTTGCAATATCGACCCTTCGGGCCTGGGAGGGGAGAAAAGCCTGTCTTTCCAGACTAGATAGTGCCATGCCATTTGAGCTTTCCAGAATCGCCTTCTCACAAAAAAAGGTAACCTTTTTTCCTAAGAATCTATCCTTAAAGGCTCAAATAATTTTGCAATTACCTCCTAGGGACATTTACAAAACAAAGAAAACGATTCAACACGATTGTGAGGTCCTTAAGCATTGAAAAATAGGCCTAGAGCGTTTGTGAAGCTTTTTATAGCGTGAGAAGCTGAGGGAAGTAGTGCACGACCTCTTTCCAGTCGAGAGGGTGGTCGTCAATGGGCTGAACGACGATCAAAATGGGCTCTTCCCCAGACATGCCTAGCGTGAGGCGTCGCAGAGTTGCCTGCCACCAATAGCGTAAGGGGCTATCGTACGTTGTCTGGCCATTTGTGAACCAATACATGGCATCTTGTTCTGAATTGTTCTTAATCAACTTTAAGAAAGCGACGGAGCCACCATCTGGCAGATCGATAGTTTTTTCGCTAGCGACCTCATAGCCACTGCCTCGGAAGCAATATAGGGGATCGTGAACCACGTGGCGATTTAGCGTTCCATCTAACGCTGTGACAAACAACGTCTTCTTACCGATGGTGTAGACGCGTTTGAGAACATTGACATTTTTAAAATAGCCTTTTTCCCAATCGGAGAGAGCGATATCTTGACCAATAAAACTAGGGCCATTCAAGGGAAGGGCCTGCAGCCTGCTCTTGGCGTCTGTTAAAGGTGCGAATTGCCATAGAAGCCCCAGGACTACCGCCACAGCTAGCCCTATCCATAGTGCTATTGTACGACCGGTCTGTTGCATATTAGGACCTCCGCCAACAGTACAACAAAAAGGCGCTTCCGAATAAGGCTAACCCTATTTGGATTATGGGAATAATTGCAAAGGGAAGACTCTTAATCATCCACCCAAAACTGGGCAACCAAGACAGCGCCGTGGCTAACCAGACAAGGATTTCCCAGCGAAATGGAAGCATGCCCGCCAACGCCAGAGCTAATCCGATGTGTCCCAAGATATTCAGAGACCCTAAGCCACCGACGAGGGCAACGACAATCGCTGCACCAAGAAGAATAGGCGTTGATTGTTTGATTTGCTGCTCTTGGATGGTGATAGCTAGGTACCAAATGACAGGAATGCACCAGATAAAAAAAGCGATCCAAGCCCATCTTTCCGCTGGAGCCGTAAGCCAAGAGCATACCGGATCGGTAACTGTGACCAAATCCGACTTTTTGCGTGCTCTTAAAGAAAGTGTTTTATATATATATATGTTTTTATTGGACTAGCGAGGGTTTGTTGTGAAAAAAAATATTCTCCTCTGCCTGCTTAACGTGCTGTTCTGCCCTATTTTTGGTACACCGACTATCGACAAAATTCCTCTTGCTCGATTTGCAGAGGAATATAAAATTATTGATAAAAAGATCTATCTTGATCCCACTCAACTATGGATCACCGATGAAGGTCTCTATTTTTTTGTTGATGGAGCGCGAGTTTTTGCGGAAAAAATCGCCTGGGATAGAAATGGGATATATTGTCTCATTGAAGATTTAATGATAGACTCAATTACCGATCGATGTCGCATGGGGCATCGAGTGTGGTGCACACGCTGCTGGGGTTGCGTTGTGAGGGACTGTCCTTATCATTGTAATTGTGTAGCTTGGCCTTAAAGGCTTTGTCTTAGGTTACGGCGAAGTTTTGTGCCGTTTTAAACAAAAAATGAATGTAATGCTAAATGGACTTTGATTTTTTAAACTATGTTTCGTTTCTTAATGATATTTTTCATATTGGCAAGGACAATTTGTATCGGGGAAACATATGATCTTTCTTTAACACAGCAAGCTGTTTTAAAGGTCTTTGTTGAAACCCTTCTAGAACATTCCGAGTCGGGTTATGCAGTTTTAAACAAAAAACCTGTATGTGTTGAAGGATACTTCTCCAAAGACCCTCTACCTGTTAATTCCACCACTCACAGGCAATCAACCGCTTTGAGAGCTGGGGCTGGTATATGGAAGGATCTAGTAGATTCACCTTCCGACGTGATCATTCACATTTGCAATAGGGAAGATCCCCGCATACCGGGCTATATCCATGTTCTTGTGATCAACATTCCACTTTTTCACCAAGTTGTCAACGAAAGCCTACCACTATTTCAATACGTCTTGGGTCCTGCAGTGACCTCTCAAGCTCTTTTAGATGCCTTACTATCTAATCGGCAAACGTTTTATTCCCTGCTTAAGGGAGACAAAGTTCTAATCGGAAAGCTTCTGGGTTATGGTGAACAGAATTCATTGTACATTGCTCGTAAGGAAAATATTCAAGAGGCTATGGATGAAGATGTTCCTCCTTTCCAGTCAGCCTCGTTAATACGACAGGACTACAACGAAGAGTTTTTGCCATTTTCTCCTAGCTTTAGCTTTAAGTCCATTGGCGATGAAATAAATACGCTTCAGAGTCAAACGACGACATCTTCGACCAAATTGATCACACAAACCCCTCAATTTGTCTTTGGCTGGGTAAAGAGTTCAGACAATTCTCGAAAAATTATCTCTGAACTGGAAAACACTCAAGATTTAATTAATAAATCCCTTTTGTCATCCCTCTCATTAGAGGAAATCCTTCAAAAGTTTGGAAAAAAAAACCATACGTTTCGAAAAAATAACTCCGATTCTTTCATCACACAACACGATATCAATGAGGTAATGGCAAAGGCTGTTTGGGAAGCAATACAGACATATGATTCCGACTATTTGCCTTACTTTTTTGAAGGATTAAAAGCGACAGAAAGCCAAGGTAGTGGAGACCGACTGGCTCGATTTCCTGCATATAGAAGAACATTTTTGGAAGCCAAGGCTAACCTGCAAGAGGCAGACGAACTTTTTGAAAGATTGAAGCTAGATTCAAATTACCGTACAGTTATTCCTGCGAAACTTAGCTATCGAATGATTAAAAGTGGAAATGGAGACGTCAAATGCAAAGGATGCCATGTTTCACTAAGTTATAGCATCTTTTCACCGATGGGTCATTGTCTAGCCACAGAGGCTAACGTTGTTATTAATTTAAAAAATACAATTCCTGGACTGGCTTTAGGAGTTAAAGGGATGCAATTAGGGGAGACAAGAGAAATCCTTATCCATCCCACTTTGGCTTACGGATTCGAGACCTCCTTAGATAAGTGTATTTATTTGAGGGCAATTGTCGGATTGATCGATATTAAAAACAATAGTGAATTTGATTTAAAAATAAATCAACTGGATTTGGGTTATGTTAAAAGTAATGATTATTTAAAAAAAATAGAGGATAATTACAGAAAGGCGATTGTTGAACGCGCTGTAGACATTGCTCGCTATTTGAGAAAGTGTGACAAATTAAATCTATCCTTAATAGAGAATCACCTTCGTTCTTACCATGTGACTGGTGTGGTCAAATCCCCATTGACTTATGACGAACAAGACTTGGTGAATCAAATTCATTGGAAAATCTATTTTAACCCTGAGCAGTCCGCTGCAACGAATGTATAAAAGTTCTGTTTACCTTAGGCTAGCCTGGGTATCTGTTGCCCGTTCTCTATCTTATCTCTTCGATGCATAATCTGGCCTTATTCACCTTTGCGGTCAGTTTTCGGTCGACTGCAAAAGGATCGTCTGTCGCGTTTTGCTCCTCGGACATAGCTGGCGCTATGCCCTCGTCACAAACCACGACATCCGACCTTTTTCGTCCGACCGAAATTCTGACCGTAAAGGTGAACAAGGCCCATAATCTCAAGTTTGGTCAGACGTGAGAGTATTTTGCGTTTGTTGATAGTCTCTGACACAACAGCTCAACAAGCATAACTAAAAAATATAAGATTAACTATAGACTGTATGTAGAATAATTAATTCATTATCTTTAGTCTTGATAAATAAGGGTAATGTTGGTAAATTCCATGGACGTTTGATCCAAATCGTTGGATGATGAGGAGATAAGGATGGATAGGAGAGCGCTAGATGATAACAAAAAATCCCAATGTTACTTGGCCCATGTTTGTTTAGGAAAAAACGGAGCTTGGCAAACGCATGAATTAGGCGATCACCTACGCAGTGTAGCACACCTCGCCAAGAACTTTGCCGATGAATTTGGTTGCGGTGATTGGGCCTTTTTAGCTGGCCTATGGCATGACTTGGGCAAATATTCATCTGAATTTCAAAATTACATCAAGAGTAAGAGTGGGTATGATTCCGAGGCGCACCTTGAACAACAAAAGGGGCGCGTGGATCATTCTACAGCAGGAGCAATTCACTCTATAGAGAAGCTCAAAAAACGTGGTCAGATTATTGCCTATTTAATAGCAGGGCACCACGCAGGTTTACCGGACTGGAATTCAGAAAAAGCGGGTGCAAGTTCACTCTCTACGCGAATCTCCAACACATCTTTGTATGATAGGGTTTGTTGCTTAGATCAAGTTCGATTGTCCGACGACTTACCTGTTCCTGTTTCGAAGCCACCAGGGTGCGATGCGCATGCTCTGTGGATTCGTATGTTGTTCTCCTGCTTAGTTGATGCGGACTTTCTGGATACTGAATCTTTCATGAACGCTGAAAGGAATGCTCTGCGTGGGGGGTATCCATCTCTAAGTGAGCTTGAGGTGAAATTCTCAACCTTTATGGCCAATAAGCTGCAAAAAGTTGAGTCAAACCCATTGAATCAGCTTCGAGCAGCAGTCTTAAAACGTTGCAAGCAGGCTGCGGAGTGGGAGTCGGGAATATTTTCTCTGTCCGTACCGACAGGAGGTGGTAAAACACTATCTAGTATGGCCTTTGCCTTAAACCATGCCCTTATGCATGGCAAGCGGCGCATTATTTATGTGATTCCTTACACAAGCATCATTGAACAGACAGCTAACGAGTTTAGATCTATTTTTGGAGATGCCGTTGTAGAACATCATAGCAATTTCGATTCAGAAAAGGAAACAACGCAGAGTCGTCTTGCTAGTGAAAACTGGGATGCTCCTATCATAGTAACTACGAATGTTCAATTTTTTGAATCCCTGTTTGCAGCACGTTCGAGTCGCACTCGTAAGTTACATAACATCGTTAATAGCGTAGTGATTCTGGATGAAGTCCAACTCCTGGAAACAAAATTTTTGGGACCCATCAATAAAATGCTACAGGCTCTGAGTGATTACTACAACATGACAGCGGTTCTCTGTACCGCCACCCAGCCAGAATTTGTGGAGCGTATTCAACATGGGAGACGGTTCCAAGGACTCAGGAATGTACGGGAAATTATTGATGAACCGCATTTGCTGTATGACAAGCTGAAAAGAGTTCGGGTGCAGGTACCCGACTCCCTATCCGAAAAACGTTCATGGGAGGACATTGCACAGGAGCTGCAAATTTATCCTTCGGTATTGTGCATTGTTAATCGCCGAGATGATTGTAGAGAACTATTCAGACTCATGCCAGTAGGCACGTACCATCTTTCAGCGCTCATGTGTGGGCAGCATCGTTCCGATGTCATTAGTGAAATCAAGCAAAAATTAAAGGCTGGTGAGCCTATTAGGGTGATTAGCACCCAACTAGTGGAAGCAGGCGTTGATCTCGACTTTCCAGTTGTATACCGAGCCTTGGCAGGCATTGATTCCATCACTCAGGCTGCAGGTCGATGCAATCGTGAGGGTCGCCTTGATTTGGGAAAGGTCGTAGTTTTTATTCCTCCCAAGCCAGCTTCACAGGGGATCCTTAGAAAGGGAGAAACCATAGCCCGGCAAATGCTCCAAACGAACAAGGCAGACCCTCTTCATCCAGAGTCTATAAGCAGCTACTTTCAACAGTTTTATTCATCCATAAATGACTTTGATTCCGAGAGAATCTTGGATGACCTTGAGTCGAGAGATCTAGAGTTTCAATTTCGAACTGCTGCTGAGAAATTCAAACTCATCGACGACTCCAGCCAGGCTTCGGTTTTTGTGCATTATGGTGATGCTCAGGAGCGGATTAAGGCCCTTTTCGACGGTGGTCCAAGCAGAGATGTGTTGCGCCGACTACAACGATATTCCGTAAATATTCCGCGTGGTTTGTTTCTACAACTTTTATCTGAGAAGAAGATTCAAGAACTTCGACCTGCGAGTCCTGGGTACTTTGCACAGGTTGAGGGGCTTTATCACCACGAGTTGGGCTTTTTGGGAGGTGACGAACATTACCAAGAGCCAGAAGTTTTTATCTGTTAGGAGGGAAATCAGTGAATGAATTTTGTTTAAAGGTATGGGGAGATCTTGCCTGCTTCACCCGACCGGAGATGAAGGCAGAACGGGTGTCATATGACATAATGACCCCTTCTGCGGCCAGGAGTATCTTTGAGGCAGTTTTGTGGAAACCCGCAATTCGATGGCGAATTACCAAGATTGAGATTTTAAATCCCATTAAGTGGTTGTCAGTGCTTCGCAATGAAGTCGGGAGTGTTATTCCCAGAGGAACTGTACGTACTGCCATGACTCGAGGGGTAGGGTCTCTAGGACAATACATTGAAGAAGACAGACAACAGCGAGCCTCCCTGCTACTGAGGGATGTCGCCTATCTGATTCATGGAAGGTTTGACATTGATTCACAAGCTAAGCCTGAAAACACCACACAAAAGTTCTCGGAAATGTTTCGTCGTAGGGCTAACAATGGTCAATGCTTCAATCAACCTTATCTCGGTTGCCGTGAATTCGCGGCTTCTTTTGAGTTGCTTGACCATCGCAATGACCTTCCTGAACCTATTGACGAGTCACGTGATCTTGGATGGATGCTCTATGATCTAAACTACTCGGATCCAGACAATATTCGACCCTTGTTTTTTAGAGCTACGTTAGACAAGGGAGTATTGTTGGTTCCATCACCCAACAGCCCAGAGGTAAGAGGATGATTTTGCAGGCACTCTACGACTACTATAATCGCAAGGCTGCTGATCCGGATAGTGGCATTGCCCCTCCAGGTTTGGAATGGAAGGAAATTCCTTTTCTTATAGTTCTGAGTAGAGATGGTTACTTCGTTGACATTCATGATACTCGTGAGAAGAAAGGACAGAAGTCTATTCCAAAGCGTTTTCTGGTTCCCAAAGGAGTAAAGCGTACTTCCACCCAATTACTGCCAAACCTTCTGTGGGATAATGCGCAGTGGGTGTTGGGCATTGCTTCTGACAAGCCAGACGATGGAAAGAAGAAGCAAACGGCTTTTATAAAGGGAATTCAACGTCTGGCAGAGTTTATAGGCAATGATGATGAGATAGCAGCTGTTCTTTCTTTTTTGGAGAAGGGTAATCTTTCGGAATTAGAAACTCATTCATTATGGGATGATTTAACTCTAAAAAAAGCCAATACTTCATTTTTCGTTCAAGGCTACAACAGACCGGTTTGTGAAGCTCCATGCGTAAGGAATGCTCTAAAAAAAATAGATGATAAAGAGGATGAACCCCTAGGGCTATGTTTAGTGACAGGTAACCTAGGGCCTATTGAAAGGGTTCATCCATCGATCAAAGGAGTGAGAGGTGGACAGCCGAGCGGGACCAACATCGTTAGTTTTCAGCAAGAGTCCTTCAGATCTTTTAGAAAGAATCAGGGACATAATGCACCCGTAGGAAAAGAAGCCGCATTTTCCTACACGACTGCGTTAAATCATTTGCTCGACAAAGAAAGTCGTCAACGGCTCATTATTAATGGAGATACTTCAGTAGTATTTTGGGCTGGCCAAAAGCATGATTTGGAGGAAAGTTTTGCTGACTTATTCGCAGAGCCTGAAAAGGATAATCCTGATCGCAATGCGTCTGCTGTTAGAAGTATTTATGCTGCTCCATATGCAGGAGTTCTTGCTAACAATAAAGACAAAACCCTTTTTTACATCTTGGGCCTTTCGCCAAATGCTTCCAGGTTAGCTATTCGTTTTTGGCGGGTGTTACCCGTAGAGGAGCTCACTAGCAATATCAGAAGGCATTTTGATGATCTCTTCATAGTTCATGGCACGCGTGAACCAGATCATCTTTCCTTAATGACATTGCTTCGAGCAACCGCGTTGCAAGGAAAACTAGACAATCTGCACCCATCAATAACGAGTGCTCTCATCAAAGCAATATTGGACGGGGGGGCCTATCCGCGAATAATGTTATTGAGTGTGCTTGCGCGTATTCGCGCTGAGCGAGGGGATGATCATACTATCTCGTACCCTCGTGCAGCTATGCTAAAAGCCTATTTGAACCGACAGGTTCGTTCTCAAGGAACTCAACATAAGGAGATTCAAGTGTCACTAGACGAAACAAATAACGACCCAGGCTATCGACTAGGGCGACTGTTTGCTGTTCTGGAACGTATTCAGGAAAAGGCATTGCCAGGAATTAATGCAACCATTCGTCAGCGGTATTATGGCACTGCCGCAACAAGACCCACTATCGTTTTTCCAACATTGCTAAATCTGAAAAATCATCATCTTCCAAAGCTAGATAAGGGTTTGGCGATATCATTTGAAAGGCAATTAGGGAGTGTTCTGGGAGGCCTTACCGATTTTCCGACACAACTAGGATTAGAAGAACAGGCTCGCTTTGCCCTGGGATATTACCATCAGCGCCAACAGTTTTTCTCAAGTGCTAAGATACAAGATAAAGGAGAATAGATTCATGTCTATAAACAATCGTTATGATTTTGTACTTTTATTCGATGTTAAAGATGGCAATCCGAATGGTGATCCTGATGGAGGTAATACTCCTCGAGTAGATTCCGAAACCGGTTGTGGTTTGATAACAGATGTATGTCTTAAGCGAAAGGTGAGAAATTATATAGGGCTAAAAATGGAGGGTAACCCCAAACCTCCTTATGAGATTTACGTTAAGGAAAAAGCCATCTTAAATCATCAACATGAACGAGCCCATAAGGCATTGGACGAAGGGCTTTTCTCAGAAGCAGATGAAGGGCCGAGAAATAAGGTGGACAAAGCGAGAGATTGGATGTGTCAAAATTTCTATGACATCCGAACTTTTGGCGCTGTCATGAGCACAGGAGACAAAGATAAACGCTGTGGTCAGGTTCGTGGACCTGTGCAGTTGACTTTTGCTAGGTCTATTAGTCCAATATTTCCCATCGAACATTCCATTACGAGAATGGCAGTTACCACAGAAAAAGAGGCCAAAGAACAGGACGGGGACAACCGTACTATGGGAAGGAAACATACTGTTTCCTATGGCCTGTACAGGGCACACGGCTTTATTTCTGCAGCTTTAGCAAAACAAACAGGCTTTTCTGAAGAAGATCTTGATTTGTTTTGGGAAGCACTTTTGCAGATGTTTGAACATGATCATTCCGCTGCTAGAGGGCATATGTCGACCAGGGGATTATATGTGTTCAAACATGGCAGTCAGCTGGGTAATGCCCCTGCTCACAAATTATTCGATAGAATATCCATTGCGCAAAAAAATGAGGTTCAGTCCGTACGTCAATTTGAGGACTATAATATTCAAATTAACGATACCGAACTTCCTTTAGGTGTAGAACTTTTACGTATGTAGAGAATCCGCAGACATCAACGTCAACGTGACCAAAACGAGATCCAATGGTCGATCTCGTTTTGGTCAATATCCATACAAGGCATATAGCTATGTTTCAGGAGGATGAACTTTTACCGATCTCCGCTTTGCAGCACCTGATGTTTTGTGAACGTCAATGGGCCTTAATCCATTTGGAACAGCAGTGGCTTGACAATAAGCTAACTGCAGAAGGCAATTTGCTACATGCAAAGGCACATGATCCATCTACGGAAGTTCGTGATGGTCTTCGTATCACCCGTGGTTTACGGCTGAGAAGTCTGCGTTTAGGACTTACCGGTCAAGCCGATGTAGTGGAGTTTATTCGAATTGATGGCTCAGATCCTAACATCTGCATGGCAGCAGGTGCTGTAAGACTGGCGGATCTAGAAGGACTCTGGCGGCCAGTCCCGGTTGAGTATAAAAGAGGCCGAGACAAGGTTAGCGACTGCGATCGCGTACAGGTATGTGCTCAGGCTCTCTGTCTTGAAGAAATGCTTCAGACAAGCCTGTCAGTAGGAGCTATATTTTATGGAGAACCGCGTAAACGCTTAGAAATCGAACTCAACGCTTGCTTGAGGGCAACTACTGAGGCTGCTGCGTTGCGATTACATGAACTTGATCGAAACCGAAAAACGCCACCGGCAGTTTGGAAATCAGCATGCAAACGCTGTTCGCTCATTGAGCTCTGTATGCCTCGATTCACCCAAGCGGAAGCCTCTATGGGAAGGTACATGGACGTCTTAGAGAAAGCGGCAGAAGGCGATTGGAGGGCACCATGAAAAAATTATTGAACACACTATTCGTGACAACAGAGGGTTCATATCTTTGTAGAGACGGGGAAACAGTTCTTATTCGTGTGAAGGATGAAACAAAGGGTCGATTTCCAATACATCTTCTAGGGGGAATTGTCTGCATTGGCCAGGTTATGTGTAGTCCGCCGTTAATGCAGTTATGTGTTGAGAGCAAAGTATCGTTATCTTTTCTAAGTCAGTATGGACGGTTCATAGCGAAGGTGCAAGGTCCTGTTTCAGGCAATGTCCTACTTCGACGTCAACAGTATAGATTTGCAGACTGTGGTGTCACGAGTGCTAAAATTGCTAGACTTATCGTTTATGGTAAGGTGGCAAATTGCCGTACGGTGTTAATGAGAGCTGCGCGTGAGCATAATGATAGCGATGCCGCAAAAGTACTTACGAAGGTAGCAGATTCAATGGGGTATCGCTTAAAGCAAATGAAGGAAGAACAGACGGTTGATTCTTGGCGTGGTGTGGAGGGAGAAGCTGCGCAGCTCTATTTTTCGGCTTTCGATCATCTCATATTAGCGCAGAAACAGGACTTTTACTTTCGACAAAGGACGCGACGTCCACCTCTAGACAATATGAATGCGCTACTTTCCTTTTACTATACATTGCTTGCTCATGATGTTTCATCTGCATTAGAAACTGTTGGTTTGGATCCTGCTGTTGGTTTTTTACATCGCGATCGTCCAGGAAGGCCCAGTCTAGCCTTGGATTTAATGGAAGAGCTACGCCCCCATTTCGCAGATCGTGTAGCGTTAACATTAGTCAATCGTCAGCAAATCAAAGGAAGGGGCTTTAAGATGTCCGAAAGTGGTGCTGTAATCATGAATGATGAAACACGAAAGGAAGTCTTAGTCGCCTATCAAAACCGAAAGAAAGAAGAAGTCGAGCATCCGTTTTTAGGCGAGAAAATTGCAATCGGCCTAATACCTCATGTTCAGGCTATGTTATTGGCTCGTTATATTAGAGGTGACTTGGAGGCATATCCTCCATTTCTGTGGAAGTAATACTAGGGAATGATATGCTTATCCTGATTACCTATGATGTTAATACAGAAACTGCTGCGGGTCGGCGTAGGTTGCGGCGCGTAGCTCGAATCTGCGTGAACTATGGCCAAAGAGTGCAACATTCGGTTTTTGAATGTTCGATCGATTCTACACTTTGGGTGAAAGTTTCCAATAGCTTATATAAAGCCATAGACCCAGAAACGGATAGTCTGAGGTTTTATTTTCTTGGGGACAATTGGCATCGCAGAGTTGAGCATACAGGTGCTAAGCCTTCCTACGACCCTGAGGGTGTATTAATCGTCTAATCTTGCGGCATCCATTTTTTTAGAGTATAGAATCTGGAGCGCGGACCCACATTGCCCATAGCAAACGCGAGAGATTCGCGCAAATCACTATTCCTTGTGAATGAACTATTTCCGTTTTCATAGGTGTAATAAATATCTTTAAGTTGTTTCGGCAAGTCAGATCCGCGCTGGATTAATTCTACCGAGCTAAACTTCAGTATGTTATACTGTTCGCGGTCGCCCCTCACGCAGGGGCGTGGATTGAAACCACGTGGACACTGAGCGCTTTGAATTCAATGTTGAGTCGCCCCTCACGCAGGGGCGTGGATTGAAACCCGTATGTCGTCGTCCATAAGTTCAACTGCATAGGTCGCCCCTCACGCAGGGGCGTGGATTGAAACACCGGTCCATTTGGTAAGGTGAGCGTCAAAGCAGCGTCGCCCCTCACGCAGGGGCGTGGATTGAAACCATAGGGTTTGGAACAGATCAAAATCGGCTCCCAGTCGCCCCTCACGCAGGGGCGTGGATTGAAACCCGACAGTGGCTCCCGCGGGCCAAGCGGCTACGGTCGCCCCTCACGCAGGGGCGTGGATTGAAACTTCGTGGATCGAAGATGAACCGACGGCTTTTCCGTCGCCCCTCACGCAGGGGCGTGGATTGAAACCCTGTTATTGCACTGATGTATAGGCTAACATCGTCGCCCCTCACGCAGGGGCGTGGATTGAAACAGGAATGGGGCCATACCTGCAAAAACAAATGGTAGGTCGCCCCTCACGCAGGGGCGTGGATTGAAACATCAATAATGGCCTTACGGCTACTCTTCCGTCATGTCGCCCCTCACGCAGGGGCGTGGATTGAAACTCAAGCAGTCACAATTGGGGCGGCGGGGGCGGCGGGTCGCCCCTCACGCAGGGGCGTGGATTGAAACATCATTCCCGCTAAAGGCAAACTCTATCTGGTTTGTCGCCCCTCACGCAGGGGCGTGGATTGAAACACTTGAAACGCTGGCAAAAAGGCCAAGGCTAAAGGCGTCGCCCCTCACGCAGGGGCGTGGATTGAAACTATGCAGCTAGTTGCTGCGGTGGCTGCGGTGTGTCGCCCCTCACGCAGGGGCGTGGATTGAAACCAGTAACAACCAAGCGGGAATAAGCATCGGGACGTCGCCCCTCACGCAGGGGCGTGGATTGAAACCACGATATCCAGGCAAGCGGCAAAGCACGCCGCGTCGCCCCTCACGCAGGGGCGTGGATTGAAACTCGCCCTGTTATTGCACTGATGTATAGGCTAACATCGTTGTCGCCCCTCACGCAGGGGCGTGGATTGAAACTCGCTGCTGTGGACAGGTCCCCAGAAGCCGTCACGTCGCCCCTCACGCAGGGGCGTGGATTGAAACATAGGAAGGGTAATGTGGTCAACCAGTATTTACGTCGCCCCTCACGCAGGGGCGTGGATTGAAACAAGTGGACACTTTGCGCAACAAATTCGCTTCACACGTCGCCCCTCACGCAGGGGCGTGGATTGAAACATTACATGGACGATGAATTGCGCGAAACGCTGGGTCGCCCCTCACGCAGGGGCGTGGATTGAAACGTTGACCAATATTGCACGCTTCACCGTGCTCGTTTGTCGCCCCTCACGCAGGGGCGTGGATTGAAACTACTTATTCCTTGCTTGCTTGTTACTTAGTTACGTCGCCCCTCACGCAGGGGCGTGGATTGAAACCACGATAGGTATACGCATTTACCAACGGCTCAAAGTCGCCCCTCACGCAGGGGCGTGGATTGAAACTATGGATTCGCAAAGCCGGTAGGTTAACACAAAGTCGCCCCTCACGCAGGGGCGTGGATTGAAACCCCCAACCCAACTTCGGGATTCTTAGCACACAAGGTCGCCCCTCACGCAGGGGCGTGGATTGAAACGTGTTTGTCCCTGTCCAGAGCCAGTTACTAGCTGGTCGCCCCTCACGCAGGGGCGTGGATTGAAACAGCCTTTAGAAACGCACAGGTCCAAGGTGCTACCGTCGCCCCTCACGCAGGGGCGTGGATTGAAACCGGTGCATTTGCGACCTAGTTGTTCGGCTGCTATGTCGCCCCTCACGCAGGGGCGTGGATTGAAACAGCCACTTCACTAATAATTTGCTCTGGAGTCATGGTCGCCCCTCACGCAGGGGCGTGGATTGAAACTAACGATTGGTCTTCTCGCAAGTTGACCATGCCGTCGCCCCTCACGCAGGGGCGTGGATTGAAACATGATAGCGTTCGCCTTTTGCTCGCCTTTAAGGCGTCGCCCCTCACGCAGGGGCGTGGATTGAAACATTTGGCCATGCATCGCCACGGTATATGTCAGAAATGGATTTAGCAGCCTCGTAGGGATGCCATAAGGCGTCGGCTTACACACACCATTTATGCATGCGCTTTATGGCAGCCCTACAGGCTGCTAAAACAGTTTTGGCATATACCATGGCGATGCCATGGCCTGTTGCAATATCGACCCTTCGGGCCTGGGAGGGGAGAAAAGCCTGTCTTTCCAGACTAGATGGTGGCATGCCATCTGAGCTTTATAGCGTCGCCTTCTCGCAAAAGAGGGTAACCTTTTTTCCTAAGAATCGATCCTTAAGGGCTCAAATAATTTTGCAATTACCTCATAGTGTCCATGTTGTGCATTCTCGCCACAGTATAAATGGACTTTATGGAAATTATGGACATTTACAAAACGAAGAAAACGATTCAACACGATTGTGAGATCTTAAAGCATTGAAAGATAAGCCTAGAGCGTTTGTGAAGCTTTTTATAGCGTGAGAAGCTGAGGGAAGTAGTGCACGACCTCTTTCCAGTCGAGAGGGTGGTCGTCAATGGGCTGAACGACGATCAAAATGGGCTCTTTCCCAGACATGCCTAGCGTGAGGCGTCGCAGAGTTGCCTGCCACCAATAGCGTAAGGGGCTATCGTACGTTGTCTGGCCATTTGTGAACCAATACATGGCATCTTGTTCTGAATTGTTCTTAATCAACTTTAAGAAAGCGACGGAGCCACCATCTGGCAGATCGATAGTTTTTTCGCTAGCGACCTCATAGCCACTGCCTCGGAAGCAATATAGGGGATCGTGAACCACGTGGCGATTTAGCGTTCCATCTAACGCTGTGACAAACAACGTCTTCTTACCGATGGTGTAGACGCGTTTGAGAACATTGACATTTTTAAAATAGCCTTTTTCCCAATCGGAAAGAGCGATATCTTGACCAATAAAACTAGGGCCATTCAAGGGAAGGGCCTGCAGCCTGCTCTTGGCGTCTGTTAAAGGTGCGAATTGCCATAGAAGCCCCAGGACTACCGCCACAGCTAGCCCTATCCATAGTGCTATTGTACGACCGGTCTGTTGCATATTAGGACCTCCGCCAACAGTACAACAAAAAGGCGCTTCCGAATAAGGCTAACCCTATTTGGATGATGGGAATAATTGCAAAGGGAAGACTTTTAATCATCCACCCAAAACTGGGCAACCAAGACAGCGCCGTGGCTAACCAGACAAGGATTTCCCAGCGAAATGGAAGCATGCCCGCCAACGCCAGAGCTAATCCGATGTGTCCCAAGATATTCAGAGACCCTAAGCCACCGACGAGGGCAACGACAATCGCTGCACCAAGAAGAATAGGCGTTGATTGTTTGATTTGCTGCTCTTGGATGGTGATAGCTAGGTACCAAATGACAGGAATGCACCAGATAAAAAAAGCGATCCAAGCCCATCTTTCCGCTGGAGCTGTAAGCCAAGAGCGTACCAGATCGGTAGCTTGCCAAAGGCAGTAGCCTAGGACCGCAATTTCAATAGGTTTTGGTAAACTTGCTTTTTTGATCATGTTTTCGGCTTAGGTGCTACTTTAGGAGCCTGTAGTTCAAACAATAGCCAACACATTACAAACATTAATACCAAGATGAACCAGCCGCCCCATTGGTGGAAGGCTCCAAGAGCGAAATCTCGACCAAATGTCAACGCAACAGCGCTAATGACCACAATGCGGAAGGTATTGGCAAGCCATGCCATCAAAATTAGAACTAATAGGTTGGGCCAGTAGCGATTTGTGCGTCCTAGGATCACAAAGGCCACCACGGTTCCTGCTATTAGCATACTCTGGAGAGTATTGAGCCCTGCACAGGCGGCTTCTACGGAGATGGGCATCTTATCAATCAGGATAGTGGTACCTTCCCACTTGACTGGGAAGCCTAAGAGAGAGAAAAAATGTGCTGTTACCCAAGCTCCTGAAAGTCTGAAGTACCATCCCACGGTTTGCATATCCAGCGTAATCCAAGGGAAGGACATCAACGGAAGTATCAATAACTTTTTAAGGTCACTCTGGTCTGCAGGAGGTGTACGCACCTTAAGCCACGACCACAGAAGCAAGGTCCACCCTATAGCCATTAGAAGGGTGCTTTCAGCGACGATGCCGAAAAGAAACAAAATAACGCTAGCAGCCACTGCCTTAGTGGATAAATGAAAAGGCGCTTCTAGAATATGCCAAGGTCTTCCTAACCAAAAGAAAACCGGCAATGCTACCAATATAGGCAGGGTGTCCTCTGCTGAGGACATCCATAGTCGGTCTCGCAGCCAGACAAAGATAGCCAATAGGCCTAAAGCGCCTAGGAAGGCGTAATCTTTAACCTTCATCGATTTACTGTGATCCCTTGGTGTTTAGAGGCTGTGCTTGTACTGGCTTCTGCTCTGGGCTGGTGGAACCTTGTGGGCCATTTTCTTTGGCCTGTTGTTCAATAATTTTCTCATAGTTTTGCTGAATCAGAGTGTTGTTCGGGAACTCTTGTAACAGCATCTCAGTTAGCTCCTTGGCGCGTTGCCAGTCTTTATTATCGAAGGCCTTGCGGGCTAGGTAGGACTTCGCCTCCCAAGAGTCATTTTCGAGATCGCTGTACTGCTTATCAGCTTCCTCCGTTTTGCCTTCGAGTAGTGCAATGCGGGCAAGGGCTTCTTTTCCCACGATATCGTTGGCCAAACGAGGATGACTTTCAATGATCTTCTTAGCATCCTCATATTGCTTTCGTTCGATATAGAGAAGGGTAACAAGCCAAGCCGAGCGGAAGCCAACATCGTCGTTTCTACTCACCAGTGTGATGAGCTTCTCGAGGCCGGCGTCAGGGCTCCCACTAGAGATCAGAAGTTCTCCAGTAAGCATCGTCAGAGAAGGCGAAGGTTTTTGCTGTGTGGCAAACTCCAAGGCTGGCAACGTACCACGGTTATATCGAATAGCTTGCGTGAGGCCATAGGCTAGCCACTCAGGGGCATCCTCAGGAAGAACTTTGCTTGTATTCAGGTCTAGGGCTGCTTCTAGCCAGCCTCCGGCTAAGAAACACGCCGAGAAGGCGTCTTTGCCGGTCATGAGCTTCTGAAGGTCTGGTGGAATATCCACCTTGGCTCCGGGTTGATCAGCCTTGGCTCCTAATTCCTGAATCTGTAGGTAAAAGGGATGCTGATTTTTGATTGATGCCAGCCCAGCAGGTTTCTGGGTTGTGTCGTCAGGTGGTGTAGAAGCGCTGTTTACAACGCTTGTAGAGGCATCTTTGGTCGCTTGATTGGCGATATCACTGGCTGACTTGGAGGGGTTATTGGTGGCGTTTGGCTTAGTGGTGTCTTCATTGAAAGCTAGAGAGCCTGTTCTGCGATAGGCTAAGACACGCTTGAGCATCTCTTCAAGCTCAGGATTCCAACTGACGGGGCTGAAGCTATTGTATAAGATGAGTTCCCAGGCCTTATCTTGCTGGCCATCCTTAAGCTGCTGGATGAGGCGCAACCAAAAGGTTGCCTGCTCGGTTTGCAGATAACGGTTGGAGTTGGGTATGGCTTCAAATTTTGCCGTATCCCAGAATTGATCAGATTTCAGGCTTACCAGGTATTCCACGAAGGGCTGTAGTTCACCGGGTGGGATTTTCTTATCGCTCCACTTGAAATCGACTGGCGTAGCTACCTTGCTCCAAAACCATGCCTTGATCCATATAGAATCGGCGTTGGGGAATTCCAGGGCATCTTCCCAAACTTTGAGCGCTAGGTTGTAGCGTCCATGACGGCGGTAAAACTCTGCGAGTTGGTCCCTCATAGCGGGATTTTTAGGATCTAGGCTCGCTGCCGCCACATATTCAGAGAGTGCTAGAGCTGTCCTGTCCACGGCTTCTAGAAGTCGTGCTCGGTAGGAACGCACTTCAGCGTTCTTGGGATCTTTCTGATATGCCTCTGTCAGGTATTCCCAGGTCAGCCGCGGATTTTCGTCCACACTGAGGAAGGCGAGACGTACTAGGCGAGGAACGTCGTCGGCACCTTCGAAGGATCGGGAATTCAATAGTTTGAGGGCAGCAGCGCGATCTCCATCGACGAGAGCTTTGTCAGCATCAAGAACGAACCAATTGGCTGGCTTGCCTTCTTTATTTTTCCATTGTTCACGTAGCTGAAGGTAGTCGTTTGCCTTACCACTTTTGATGAGAATATCAGCGACGATCAGCGCGGCTTCTTCATTGCCATTGATTGCATGAGGATATTGTTCATATAAGAAGTAAATATTCTCGGGCTCTCCAGCGGCTAGGGATCCCTTAATGAAGAGGTCTACCCATTTACGGGGAATAGGGCCTTTTTGAACAAAGCGTTCCTGATATTTCTGTATGATATCCAGAGCTTCCTGAGGCTTGCTATCTTTCAGTAGGCCTTCTGCTGTGGCGATATCTTTCTTCTCTTGTTCTGGCGAGTAGCGTTCACTTGTGAGATAGTTGTAGATTTGGTGACGAAAAAAAAGGCCTGTAGCTCCGCCGACGATGACGATCAAAAATACGGCGATAATAATAAATTTGCGCATGAATACTCTCTCCCTCAGTCAACATTGAACGCGACGCCCATACCACAGTCCGCCTGAACATCGAATTTGGACCGCGCCAAAGCCCCGGGATTCAACGATCCCAATCGGGTCCATATTTCCAATATTGACTCGTTTGCGATCGTTGAATCGCGGGAGCTGATTGTGGTACAAGTCTTTTTTGACACAAACCCAAATTTATTGGAATGCATAAACAGACCTAATGCTTTAGGACCTCAAAATAATCAATTGGCGCGTAGCCTTTGGAGCCCTAATCAACGTCCTATGTCATAGTGTTGCACACATCTTTTTCTTGACTCACAATCGTATCTCGGCGCGCTTTGGAGCCCCAACCGACTGCGTCGCCAATATCCAAAAGTAACGCTAAAGAGGCTTCTTCGTGCCCGTGTGCGTGCCCTTGCCCCTGTCCGATGTAATCCTCCCTATTCTGCATCGAATGATAGTGATGCCGTTTCACATGACCATCGTAAGGAACGAAAAGCGATCGCTAGCGACCGCACTCCAAAGCGCTTCGCGCCGAGTGACGATTTGTGATTCCAAAGCGCCCCCCAATGCTTCACAAGAACCGTTCTTTTTCTGTTAGTACCCGTTATATGGGTCCCCGTCGTAGTTGTAATTGGAGTCGTTGTAGTAGTTACTTCCGCGCGAACCGGGGTAGTCATTGTGGTGGTAATAGGCATCAAATTGGGGTTGATTCCGTCCCGATTCATACTCGTTCTGTTGCCATTCCCGCTGTTGGCGGTCATACAGCAGATCCTGGTTATGAAAATCGTCATCGTGGGCCAGGAGATAGATGGCCGGAGCACAAAAAAGGACACAAAGAAAGCTTGCTATATGCTTTTTCATAAGAATTCCCTATTTTGCAATTACTTTAGAAAGAGAGGTTTATCGTCCTCCCCAGTAGTATTTAGCATTCGGAGACGTGGCTTGTTCCACACTCCTGGACCCATAAGTACTCGGGTACTCGCGGGATCGGTAGTAGGGTATGCGTCCGTCCTGGTATTGACGTGATATTCCGCGCTCATATTCATATGGATAGTACTGGTACTGGTTGTATCCACCACCGCTGTCGCTGTTGTTCTGGTTGGTGTTGTTGTTCCTGTTGCGGTAATCGTTGTCTCGGTAGGTACTATTGCCGTTTCTTTGGTAATAGCTGTCGTATGAACTTCTTCGGTCGCGGGAATCCGAACTTTGACTATTCTGGCTTCTTTGCCAGTTGCTGCTACTGGGGTTATTTGAAGATCTCTGGTGTTGATTGCGGTCATAGAAACTTTGACCCCTATCCGCCAGAGTTTCTCCTGGATTCAGACCAAGACTTTCCCCGGGTGTTGTTAGGTCATAATCTTTGAGCGAAAAATCGTACGATTGGGCATCATCCATCAGGGGATTTTGTATCGCATCGTCATCAGCGATACCTGAGGTGGCGAGGAGGCATCCTGCAGCCACCGCGGTGGCAAAGGGTAGCCGAAGGACTAGGGAAGCCAAATAATTCATAGACATAGTCGCTCCTCGGGTTGATGTCTTCCTTATCCCCCTTATAGATCTTTTTGCCTTTTTTTAGTCTCCTGCTTTCTTACATTTAAATGATCGGACCCTCTATACCACGTGCGTGGTATCGCTTTGGGTAGGGGGTTGTTCGCTTACGGTATCGTCAATTGCTTGGTCCTCAGTAGGTTGACATTTGGAACAAGAGTTTCGTGTCTGCAGACGGGAGCGGTAGTACTCTCGACGGTCTTGTCGTTGTCTATCTGCGCGAGTATTACGGTCATAGAGTAGGTTTAGGTTATTAGCAATCGCTTCGCGGCGAGCCAGCAGGAGCTGTCCATGATGACCTGGACTTGGGGTATCCGAAGCGAGTTCTGTCGCGTTCAGACAGGTAGCGAGTGATAGGAATAATGGGCTGATCAATAGAGTCTTGAGCTTCATGAATGTTTATGATCCTTCTTCAGTTAAGACCCGCAGACGTTGTAGGTCTCTATGTAGTTGTTGGTTATCGGGGTATTCAATCACGAGTTGTTCAGTGAGTCTTCTAGCCAAGTCCCATTTTTTCTCTGATAGGGCTCGGCGGGCCAGATAGAATCTCGCTTCTAAAGACTCTTTTTCGATCTTACCGTAGAGGGTATCAGCCTGGGCGATATCTCCTTGCTGAAGGGCGATACGCGCTAGGGTCTCCTTGCCTACGACATGTCGAGATAGCATAGGATGTTGCATTACGGTGTCTTGGGCAGCTTGGAAGTCCTTACGATCTAAATTGACCTGGCTGATGAGCCAAGCGGCACGGACGCCGATCTCATTATAGTTGCCTGTGAGGGGTTTCAGTTGTTCGATGCCAGCATCTGGGCTACCTGTGCTGATCATGAGTTCGCCGGTCAATAACGTCAGGGGTTGATTAGGTGTTTGCCGAGTAGCGAAATTAAGCGCTTCTAGAGGGCTACGGCCGTAGCGGATGGCCTGTGTATAGGCAAACGAGACCCATCCTGGAAAGTCTTCGGGGACTACGCGCGGAACGGGAAAGGTCAGAGCCGCCTCTAACCAGCCGCTGGCGAGGAAGGCGGCTGGAAAAGCTAGTCTGCTATTAAGGAGCGCTTGGATATCCAAGGGGACATCTTGGGCGGGCAGGCCAGCGGGCGTTTTCTGTGCCAAAGTCTGTAATGTTCTGAATAGCTGATGCGGAGGCCAGGAGCGAGTTGCAGAGTCTTCCTCGGCTAAGGAATTATCTTGATTAGGTGGACTGACCTCATCAATGTGTAGGATCCCATAGCGGCGGTATGCCAAAATTTGTTGTAATGCTAGCTGTAGCTGTGGAGACCAGCTGGTGTTATGGAATGTATTGAAATCCAGCAACTCAGCAGCGTGTGCTTCATCGCTCTGGGCCAGTGCGTTAGCGAGCCGTAGCCAGAAAGTTTCTTGACGCGTCTTGAGGTACGTAGCGGCTTCAGGAAGAGCATCAAACGCGACATCATTCCAAAAATGATCTGCTGGCAACTGATGTAGGTAAGTAATGAGTGGTGACAATGCACTGTTTTTGGGTGGTGTTGCGGCAGGCTGAGATTTCATTGGCGATGTCATCTTCGACCAGAAGAGAGTCGCTAGCCATAGTTCCTCACTGTGAGGGAGATCGAGACCCTGACTCCAGGCGTTTAATGCTAATTCATAGTGGCCATTGCGACGATAAAACTCGCCGAGCTGGTAGATGAGACTAGGATTTCTAGGATCCTTCTGGATAGCGCTAAGATATTCGATACGTGCGAGAGTAGGTTTTTGGATGGCTTCGAGGATTTGGGCGCGGTAAGTGGTTACATCGGCATTGGTGGGATCTTTTTCCAAGGCTTCGCCGAGGATATTCCAGGATTCAGCAAGATTGTCTTTAGCATGAATGAGGGCTAGACGGATCAGCCTTCCACTGTCCTCAGTGCCGTCAAACACCCGGGACTGCAAGAGTTTCAGGGCTTCATTAATTCTTCCTTCCACCAATAGAGCATCGGCATCTAGGACAAACCAGTCAGCCTCTTTTGTCAGCCGGTTCTGCCAGCTGCTGGCGAGACGGTAGAAGTCGTCAACTTTTTTTTGTGACAGCAGTGCTGCAGCTACTTTGAGAGTAGCTTCTTCATTGCTATCGAAGCCGCGCGGATAGGATAGATAGAGGGCTACGAGCTCAGTAGCATTGTCAGCTTGTTGATAGGCTTCGATAAATAACGGCAACCAATCCAAACCCTGTGGAGGAGTTACTGAGAGGTCTTTGGAGTAAGGTTTTAGGATGTCCAGTGCTTCATCGGTCTTTTTCGCGGAGAGTAGGGCTACAACCTCGCGATAATCGACATTTTCCTGTCTGTTCTGGGCCTCATATGCCAGATAACAGACTGTGCCGCCAATGGCCGCACAGATAACTGTGAGCCAAGCAGTGATCAGAATGAGTTTGTGCATAGCCTACCCCGAAAGTTCGCTCAAATAATGATAGCAACTTATTGATGATGTTCTACAGGCTTTTAGCTGAAAGAGCTTTTTTTTCACAAGGTGTGAGACTATCGGCGGTAAAAGATTCTAATCTTAATTCCTCTCTCCTACTCTGAGTCTGCTTTGAAGACGCCGAAGAGTTTGCGTCCAAACCAACGAGTGAGCACATGAATATCAAAGCGTACTTTTTGGTGGGCGGCATAATAGGTTTCGGATGCAAAGCGTTCAGAGTCCGATGGGTAGCCCATATAGTCCACATCGGCGAGGGTGATGAGGCCTACTTTGGTTTTGCGATAGAGCTTTTGCCAATCCGGGAGCATGCGTTCTAGCTGTAGGGCTGTCATAGGGTGGACTCCTACAAAATGTAACTCCCCACGAACAATATTGATGAGGGACGGAAGGTGTTGGAACAGTCTCCATATACGTGATGAGATTCTGCCTTCAGGTCTTTCAAAGGTATAAAAATGAAATGTTGGCCATGGGTCATTTTCTCGCTCGATGGGCAGCTGCAACATTTTTGAGAACTTTAAGCCCCACAATAGCGTGAAGAACAGTAAAAATGGTGCTAGTACCAATACAATCAGCAAGGCGGTCACGCGCTCCACGCCATTAAAAATCTGCTGACTTAGAGGCGGTGGAGCCAGGTGGGCCAAGATGAAATCATCTCGGATGATCACCGAGGTCTGCAGGGACAGATTTACCAGTGTATTGCGATCTACCACACTGTCGCGAATTTCTAAAGAACGTCCCACGTAGCTTTCTTGGCATACGATGGAGTTTTCAACCAAACTTTGTCGGTCGATGATGCAGTGATTCTCTACAACGGTATTAGGGCCAATGCTTGCCCCTTCCAAGATCTGACAGTTATCCCCAATAAAGACTGGAGGGGTAATAATGGCGGTGGGATGAATGGTCGTCGCTCTCGACAGCCAGATGCCCGGTTCTACCATCCGCGATGTGGAGGGAAAGGCTGCTGTGGAGGTACGTCGTTGAATCAGCTCATTGTTCGACTGCTGCCATCCGGCAAAAGAAAGAGCTTCCATTTCAGAACTCTTCGTGGTCAACCGATTATGCTCTCCAATAGACTCTGGCAAGGCATCGAAGGGGGCGTCGATATGCATATTGCCCAATGCACTGGCGGGAAGTAGGCCCCAACCGGTCCAGCAGCCGTTGGCTGTATACAATAGCGTAGCCTTTAAGTGGCTGGGACTCTTGAGCTTTTGTAGATCAAAGTTGGGCAACACATCGGCGCGTCCTAGGAGGAGGATATGATCCTTCCAACCCCTGGAGACGGGGCTGAGGACAGCGAAAGGTTTATTAGGGTCTCTAGTGAGGTGATAGGTGATTTTGACACCCCAACGCGAGCCTTCCTCTAGGACATCTTCGATCATTTCTGGCAAGTGGCTTAGCACGAGTTCAATTTTAGAAAACCCATTGCTAACGAGAAATTCAATGACATGCACGATGATGGGTTTATCGACGACGCGAAATAGAGGCGTAGGACGCCGCAGAACGAGTGGCGTGAGTGAGGAGCAGTAGCCTGTGGCATTAAGTACAGCTTTCACGTCATTTTCCCCTAATGTTAGTATGCTCCTCGCCCAAAAATCACTGCTGGAATGGTTTTAAGTAGGATTTTGAGGTCCACCCAGATGCTCTGACTTTGAATGTACTGTAAATCGAGTTTCACTTGTTCGTCAAAGGGGATATCCGATCGACCACTGACTTGCCAGAAGCAAGTGAGTCCGGGGATGATATCGAGGCGTCGACGCTCTTCTAATGTGTACTTGGCAACTTCTTCAGGTAGCGGGGGGCGCGGTCCTACCAAAGACATCTCTCCTTTTAGTACGCACCATAGCTGCGGGAGTTCATCCATACTCGTTTTACGTAAGATATTTCCTATCCACGTGATTCTGGGATCGCTCTTCATTTTGAACCTGACAGAACCCTTAAATGCTTCACTACTTTCTAGGGCCGCTTTACGCTTCTCGGCATCGACATGCATGGATCGGAATTTGGGACATAGAAACTCTTTGCCCCATCGGCCGATACGGCGTGAAACGTATAGGATCGGTCCATTGTCAGTGGCTTTGATGAGTCCAGCAATCAGCAGAAATGCGGGGCTAAGAATGACTAATAGGATGACTGATACGATCACATCGCTGCATCTCTTGATAGCTTTGGCGCCCGTGACGACAAACACCCACCCATATACCTTCGCAAGGTATTTCCAGCGGTGCCGCTTTGTGGGACCTTCGACATACTGGCGATGAAGTGCGGCGATGAGTCGCTGCCGGGCTGCTCCCGTTAATGGTGTGCGCGTCGTCATCCCATTATTCTCCCGTCACTGCGCGAGCAAAGATACAAACCAGTCTATAAGCTGCGGCTACTGCCTGGAGATTTCGAAGGAACGTAACGCTTCCTCTGGGGAATTAAAGATTTCGAAAATCTTATGCATGCATACCAGTTCAAACATTGTGCGGATGGTTCTGTTCATGCCAGATAGCTTAAGGTCACCACCTTTGCTGTGCAATGTCTTGAGGATAGACAGGAAGGCTCCTAAGCCCGAACTGTCTATGAACTGAAGTCTATGCAAATCAAAGACCGCTCTGCTACAGCTTTCGCCTTCCAACAGGTCGTTGACCTTCTGTTTGAAGAAGGGCGTCTCGCGGGCATCTAAGTGTTCGCCTTCTAGTGTCACTATTAGGATGCCTTCTTTGGTATCATGCGAAATCTCCATCTTACCCTCTTCTAAATGATATTTCTTAAAGATTTTTAGATGGTTCCACCCTTTCTCCGACTCTTTGCGCGCGTAGATAACCCGGTCGGCGATCTCTTTGACTATATACCAACCAAAGCCATCATCTCGGTCACCCGTGAAGCTGGGGTCAGCCACTGCGGAAGGGTCGAATACGGGTCCTTGATCACTAAGCTCCAAAACAATCCCTTCTTCCCCAAGCTCGCCACGGAGGATGATTTCGCCTTTTGTTCGCTTGTAGCCATGAATCACAATATTACAAAAGGCTTCGTTGATTGCAAGTTGGAGCTCTTGGTCGAGACGTTCACGATCTCCAGGTGCTTGCAGACAGAGTCTTCGAACAAATTCGCGCACAGCCTTAGCTTGGGAAAGATCGCTACTGAATTTGGCCGTTGCTTGTTTAGCGAACTCAGGCACCAACGTATTATCGACCCGTACGACGATGATGGTCACATCGTCGTCAAACTGCGCTTTACCAGCGAAGGTGACGACAGTGCGTTTAATGGTAGCTAGGAGCTCATTAGCGGTCAGGTCATGATTTTGCTCCACCAAAGCCTTGAGGCGAGCACTGCCAAAGAGCTCACCAGTAGGGGTACGCGCTTCCGTTACTCCATCAGAGTAAAAGACGAAGAGGTCTCCTCTGTCAAAGCGCGTTGTGATCGACGTCAATGTTTCCGAGGGCAATACGCCGACCGGGAAGTTATCGCCTCGCAGCTCTGTAGCTTGCTTGAGGGCTGCTCGGTAATGTAGGGGTTTTGATGAGCCGCAGTCTACATAGGTAAAGGTCGTTTGCTTCAAGTCAAAGCGGCCATAAAACAAGCTTGCAAAGTACTCTAAATCAATCAATGCAGGCGACACTTCCTTCTGAACACGCGTCAAAATCTCTTGGGGACTGAAGACGTCATCCCGCCAAATACCGTGTTTATCGAAAACTTGGAGACGATTAAACGGCACGGCAAATCGGGTTAGCTGGGTTTTTACAGCGGTACCTACTAGCGCGGCAGGAATCCCCTTACCCATCACATCCCCGATGACAACATCAAAGATTTGAGGGAGTGGCCGGAAGAAGTCGAAGAAATCTCCATCGATATCTCGCGATGGTACCGTCGCTGCTGCTATGGAAAGGCCGGGAATGTTGTCAGGAACGCGTCCAAGCAGCATCACCTCATGAATGCGCCCACCCAGCTTTAGCTCACGTTTTAGGGTATCGTGGGCCTTGGCTAGTTGCTCATGCTGTGCCGTGGTCAGCTGCTGGAGTCGGTCGTTTTCTTTCAGCAATAGGTGCTTTTCGACGCATCCCGTTACTGTTTGTCGCAATGAGGCTTCATCCCAGGGTTTTAGGACGAACTGTGATGCCTGACCCACGTTGATGGCTTGGACGACAGTGTTGAGGTCTCCACTGCCAGTCAGCAGGATTCGGATGGCATGGCTTTGAATGTTAACGGCTTCACGCAAAACTTCGGCACCGGTTATCCCGGGCATGCGCTGATCACAGATAATGACCGCAAACATCCTCTGGCGCATGAGTTTTAAGGCCTCTGCACCATCTTCAGCCATAACGAGGTCAAAGCGTGGATCCAATAACGTCTTCTCCAGTGCTTTTAAAACCAATGGTTCGTCATCGACGAGCAGAACCGCTGGTTTTGCCTGGCCGGACTTTATCCCCGCTAGAGCTTGGGAATCTGTAATTGCTGTGATGGTAGACATAATTACCTAGGCCAATTTAGTGGCCGCCCCCTAAATTTTACTGTATGCCAGGACTGCCTAGCCTTCAATGAAAAAGAAACTAAAAAATATTTTTTTTGTGATTGTGGACGGTAAAGACTATACTGAAGACAGAGATCCGCTATTCTAGGGAGGCATACCATGGCTGACCAAGTGGCAATGAAAATGGATCCTAGAACCCTCCAAAGTCAGAAGCAGACGCAGCGTCTTATCATGTTACCTCAGATGCAGCAAGCTATTCAGCTTCTGCAGGTTCCCATCATGGAACTGGCTACCCTCGTAGCGCTTGAAATGGAGCAAAATCCTGTCCTCGAGTACTCCGAGGATCATGAAGAAGACTCTCCATTTAACCGCGAGATCGATGACGACCGGGGAGCTAATGAAGACAAAGAGATGGACTTTGAACAGCAAAATTTTGAAGTTCTCAAGCAACTAGATGACGACTTTCGCGATCACTTTGCCGAAACAGAGAACTATGGCATGCGGCGTACAGCAGAAGATGAAAAGCGTCAGACCTTTTTGGAAACCATTATCTGTGAACAGGAGACTCTGTTCGATCATCTTATGAGTCAGGCACGAGAAAGTCTTGCGAAACCTACAGACCTGCAGATGGCTGAAACGTTGATAGGCTCGCTAGATGAAAATGGCTATTTGGGCTCAGATCTCTCGGAATTAGCGGTTCTCTACAGTTATGATGAGGAGGCGTTAACTGGCATCCTCAAAGTGATTCAGACATTTGATCCTCCGGGAGTTGCTGCAGTAAATCTACAGGAATCGCTGCTAATCCAGCTAGCAACAAAAGGAAAGCAAGGAGGGTTAGCTTACGCTATTGTGAATCGGTGTTACGATGATCTTCTGCACAATCGCATTCCGAGCATTGCCAAAAACCTAGGGTATTCTTCGGATGAGGTCTCTCGCACGATTCAGCAGGACGTTGTTAAGCTAGACCTGCATCCTGGCGCATACTATTCTCAAGTCCCTGTGCAACACATCGTTCCGGACGTCACTATCAAGAAAGAGGGAGATTTGTTAGTCGTTGAAACCAATGATGAGCCGATCCCACAATTTAGGCTGAATAGACGCTACATGCGTATGTTGGAGGATCCCACATTACCTTCCGAGACAGCCGACTTTATCAAGCAGAAAATTACTTCAGCCAGATGGCTGATGCGTACGATCGGTCAACGTAACGACACGGTTTTACGGATAGCTCAAAGCCTCGCACGTCGACAAGCCGACTTCTTTTTACATGCCGAAGGCAATTTGGTGCCTCTGACGATGAGGACCATAGCCGATGAACTTGAGCTACATGAGAGTACAATTGCACGAGCCGTTTCGAACAAATATCTCAATAGCCCGCGAGGCTTGCTGCCATTGCGCTCGTTTTTTACGAGCGCTTTGGAAACAGAGAAGGGAGATGACGTCTCATCCACTACAGCGCGTGATCTATTGCGTAGGATTGTAGAACAAGAAGACAAACGCAAGCCTCTTTCGGATGAGACAATCTCCCATCTCATGACCAAACATGGCATCAAGTGCGCGCGGCGTACCATCGCAAAATACCGTGGGGAGCTGGGCTACGGCAATGCCCAGCAACGGCGCACCTACCTACTGTAAGATGCACGAATTGCTTAAGAATACGGGATTCTTGTAAGCTGTCAGCTCCAGTGTTCTACGGAAACATTTAGAACCCTCACAATCGTCACTCGGCGCGTAGCGCTT
Source organism: uncultured Chlamydiae bacterium (assembly GCA_963713615.1). GTDB lineage: Bacteria > Chlamydiota > Chlamydiia > Chlamydiales > JAJFMA01 > CAMFKD01. Next base: position 2,572,303 of record CAVQMM010000001.1, on the reverse strand, counting down.
TGGAGTGCGGTGGCTTGCGACCGCTTTTCGTTCCTTGCGATGGTCGTGTTAAACAGCGTCACAGTCGTTCGTTAAGGGTGTCATAATTTAGTACGCTTAACACAACCGTCGCAAGGAACCCAAAGCGGTCGCAAGCCACCGCACTCCAAAGCGCTGCGCGCCGAGACACGATTGTTAAAAAGGAAACGAACGCTAATGACACTCTCCGATGCACGCCTTATCGAACTCAATGAACAGGGGTTTATTCCAGGACCAGGCGAGACTGAAGCGCAATTTCTCGATCGTACCGAGCGTTGCCTAAAACTCAAAGAGTCCATTGTCAATGAGTTAAAGGAACACGTTCCCTTCGTGCACGATGAGCTAAGTACGACGATGCCCCTACATAAAGCCTTGGAGACGAGTAAGCGTCTCTATGACATATCTCCCACTTGGATCCCTCTTTTTTTCAGCAACCACCGCCTGATGCCTTGGCATGGAGGCTGTGCCTGGATATTTCAGCTGGAGAAGGAGAGCCCTCCCATGGCTTTGCTGCAATTGCGTCGCGAATTTGCTTCTCAGGAGACCTTTCTAGGTATTTATCACCGCGATGAATTGATGGCTCATGAGCTCTCACATGTGGGGCGCATGGCGTTCGAAGAGCCAAAATTTGAAGAGATGCTCAGTTACCGCACGGCGACTTCACCCGTGCGACGATGGATTGGTCCATTGCTTCAGTCATCCTATGAGGCTTTAATTTTGCTTGGACTCCTGCTTCTATCCATAGTGGTCGATGTCGTCGCTATGTTTCAAGGGGGGCCACACTCCTTTGTCGCTACTCAGGCATGGAAGCTTCTACCACTAGCCTATCTAGTCTTTCTCATGGGTCGTCTTTGGTGGCGGCATCGCGTATTTGACCGCTGCCGTAAGCACCTCATGGATATTTTCCATGATCATCATGTCGTTGATAGCGTTATGTATCGCCTGACCGACGCTGAAATTCGTCTTATTGGAACTCAGTCAAGGCAGGAAACCGTGGAATATGCACGTGATCAAGCGGGCCAGACCCTGCGATGGAGACTCCTTCGGTTGGCCTACAAGTTCGCATAGGCTATATCACGCATGGTGTTAACCAATGTCTGAAATATTCTGCCACCCGATGACCTGGCCATTTTGCCGTTTTTGAGCGGCATCTCCGGCATAGATGACAATGCCATTGGCTGGATTAGTTTCTGCAAGAGCACACCATTTCCCTAAACTCTGAAAGTAATCGGAAGAGATAGTCATTCCAGCCTTAATTTCTATAGGTATCAGCTTACCATCTTTATCGATGATACAATCGACCTCATGCCCAAGCTTGTCTCTCCAAAAGTAGATGTTTGGAGGAAGGCCCACGTTGTAGCGTTGTTTGATCAGGTCAGAAATGATCATGGATTCGAATAATCCGCCTCTTAGGTAGTGCGTGGCGATGCTTTGAGACGTCTCTAGGCCTAGGAGTGAGCAGGCTAGGCCTGTGTCATAGAAGTAGAGCTTAGGAGACTTGACAAGGCGCTTACTGAAGTTTTTATAGTGAGGTTGTAGAAGAAAAATCAGATAGCTCGCTTCTAACAATGAAAGCCAACCTTTGGCCGTACTCACTCCTATGCCACAATCGTTTGCTAACGAAGATATATTTAGCAGTTGTCCGATCCTTCCTGCACACAGTTTCAGGAACGTTTGAAAGAGACGAAGGTCTGTAATGTTTTTGATCTGCCGTACATCACGTTCGACATAAGTACGAATGTAGCTGGAATACCAATCAGCTGGTGGTACTTTCTGTGCGTATATACTTGGATAGAAGCCATTAAAGAGCGCATTCTCCATCTTGTCAGGGAGAGCCTGTGCTTGTCTGAGCTCTTCAAGAGTGAATGGCAGCAAGGTTTGCAATGAGGTTCTGCCGGCCAGTGTTTGAGCCACCGATTGATTAACCAAGAGGTTTTGGGATCCCGTGAGTATGAAGCAGCCCGGCTGACGATGCTCATCTACCTTGGTTTGAATGTAAGAGAGTAGACCGGGTGCATGTTGCACTTCGTCAATGATAACCCCTTCCTTACCCGCATAAGTCTCTAGAAAGCCCCTCGCATCTGAAAGGGCAAAATCCCGCACATCCAGTTTCTCAAGCGAAATGTAAGTATGTTGAGGGAAAGTCGAGCGCACAAGTGTAGTCTTGCCTGCTTGACGAGGTCCTAGTAACGTGACCACTGGAAAATGTGCAGCAACGTTCTTGAGCTTTGGAGTGAGTGAGCGTTTGAACATCTGGGCCTCATCATAGAATAGTGGACAATTTAACATTTTGAATGTTGTTTGTCCAATCTCGTTCATTAGGATCCCCATTATCCATCAGCAGCGGTTTTTGCTTGAAACAGTGGCGACTCTGTGGCACGCTTGACGTTTCTGCTCATCAAAAAACAGCTATAGCTTAGGAATCGGACGGCCCATGCTAGACGATTATGAAGAATTTTCAGAGGGTCAGCTTAAAACCCTCGAACGATATGTGACCAATACGCGTAGTCATGTCTTTGCCTTGCGTAACCTTCCCGAAGTCATCAAGGGAGCCCTTTTTTCGCGCTATTCCCGCTCCACTTTGGGTCTGCGATCTTTGCTCCTTAAGGAATTTATCACGAATAATGAGGAAACGGCCTTTCAGGCTATCACTGGGCATGTTTCCGAAGGTGACGAGGAGAATCCTGAAGCGCAGGTCTTAGCCATACAGCGCGCACAGAACTTCTACGACCGCATTTTGGATGGCTATGGCGACGACTCCATTGGCGAATTGGGCGGCGCACATTTGGCGATTGAAAACATCTCCATGTTGGCTGCTAACCTCATTGAGGACAGCCGTGTGGGTGGTTCGCCATTGGAAAAATCGACGCGATACATCTATTTCGACCAGAAGGTCAAGGGCGAGTATCTGTTCTATCGCGAACCGATTCTGATGACATCAGCCTTCCGCGATGTCTACTTAGACACCTGCAACATGCTGTTCGACACCTACAGCAAGTTGATTCCTCCGATGACAGCGATTATGGAAGCGAGATTTCCCAAAGAGTCGGAAGTCTCCAAAGTGGCCTACAATGCGGCCTTACGGGCAAAGGTTCTCGACTGCTTAAGGGGGCTCTTGCCAGCCTCAGCCCTGACGAACATGGGCATGTATGGCAATGGGCGCTTTTTCGAGTCACTTATCCATAAGCTACACTGCAACAATCTTGCGGAACTCCAAGAGATTGGAAAACGCTCTTTTGAGGAACTCAGCATTGTTATCCCTTCTTTCGTGCGTCGTTCGGATTGTGAGCATCGTACCCATCAGGCCTTCGCTCAGTATGCTGAGGCCATGGCAGCACAGCTTAAGCTGCTTACAGAGCAGAATACAGATTTCACTCCAGGTCCTACAGAAGTTGGTGTGAAGCTCATCGGTTATGACAAAGATGCTGTCAGCAAGGTAGCGGCCGCATTGCTATTTGCCTATTCAGACAAGAGTCTCGAAGATCTTCGCAACTACTGCAAAGGGCTTACGGAAGAAGAACTGGCCACCATTCTTGATGCCGCTTGTAGTTCGCGCGAAAACCGTCGTCACAAGTCCCCCAGAGCTCTGGAGCACGCTGAATTCACCTTCGAAATCCTAGCTGACTTTGGTGTCTACCGCGACCTACATCGTCATCGCATGCTCACACAAGAACGTCAGCGCATTACTTGTTCCTATGGCTTCTGGATACCTCCAGAGATCGTTGGCACAGAGATTGAGTCTGACTACTGTGAAGCATTAACTCGTGCTAAGGGAGTTTACGATGCCATAGCGTCAGATCTTCCGGAAGAAGCACAATACCTTGTACCGATGGCTTACAACATGCGTTGGTACTTCCACGTGAACTTGCGCGGGTTACAGTGGCTCTGTGAGCTGCGGTCGTCGGCTGCTGGGCATCCGACTTACCGTCAGATCGCTCAGGAAATGGCTAAGCAGGTGTGCGCAGCTGTGCCAGCGTTTGAACGCTTCTTCAAATTTGTGGATTACGATGGCTATGAGCTTGGCCGACTCGGCCAAGAGCAGCGCCAAGTCGAAAAGCAGCAGCGCCAAGGTCAGGGGTAAACTGCGGTTTGTTAGCCAGAACATGTATGGACAGTATGGACAAATGGACTTCACTTTTTTTTTGTCCAGCTGTGACGATTGCAGAATTCTTTTGAGATGTCAGATGAATTAATAAAGCCCTCACAATCGTTTCTCGGCGCGTAGTGCTTTGGAGTGCGTGTCGCTCGCGACCGCTTTGGATTTGGGTGAACTAGGCATTACACGAAACATGACCTTCCGCTCTAGGGGTAATTGTGGGGGTTTGAGGCTCCATAGAACGATGCGTGATTCAAGAGGCTCGCCCAAACCCAAAGCGGTCGCGAGCGACGCGCACTCCAAAGCGCTACGCGCCGAGACACTATTGTGATTCCAAAGCCCAATTCTTCACAAGAACCATATATATATGTCACGGCTCAAAATTCCTCTGATCTTCATCAAGCAGTATTTGACCAAAAGCGAGTCTATGAGATATCCTTTTTCTTTAAGGTAGTTCAATGACACAGCGCTTAAGTACATCATCATTCGTTATTATTCCACTTGCCCATGTCCGATTTAGTTTGGGTTGGGGTTGGCGTTGTTACGCCTAATCTTGCAGCCCTCTGCCACCTTGTTTTTTTTCAACAGACCTTAGCCAAATTGAAACCCTGCCGCCTGAGTTTTTTCGGCAGCATGCCAGGAGTTAACCCATATGGAAACTTTAACCCCTCAGCCTCCCCTTCAAGGCAGCGTCCTTGGTAGTGCCCTACTCATTTCCGGATGTTGTATTGGCGCCGCAATGCTTGGTCTGCCCGTGCTTACAGCGTTGGCGGGTTTTCAGCCATCTGTGCTGATGTTTGTGCTTTCCTGGCTATTTATGGTGACTACAGGACTGTTACTCCTCGAGGTGAATATCATCTTCGGTGACATCGCCGGAATTGTCACCATGGCTGATCGCACCCTAGGCATTTATGGCAAGGTGTTGAGCTGGCTTCTCTTTCTCTTTTTGTTCTATTCCGTGATGCTTGCTTATGTGGTGGGAAGTGGCAGTCTTATCTCTACCATGGCTCATGAGGTGCTTGGCTTTACCATGGCCCCTTGGACGGGTAGTTTGATCTGTGTTCTACTGTTCGGCATCCTCATCTACTCAGGGACCTCGCGCGTCGATTATTTCAATCGCGTTCTTATGTGTGGACTCATCATCACCTATGTGGGGCTAGTAACAATGGGCTCCAGTCATGTGCATACCGACTACCTCAAGCACGTGGATTGGAATGCCGCCTGGTTTGTCGTGCCTCCGATGATTATTTCATTCGGCTATCACAACCTAGTCCCTAGTATTACTTATTATCTTGGGACCGCTCATCCGCGTCGTCTTAAAACGGCTATTTTATTAGGTAGCGGTATCCCATTGGTGATCTACCTTGTCTGGGAATGGATTATTCTGGGGATCGTTCCGGTAGAAGGAGAGGCCGGTTTTCGTCAGGCTCTTCAGCAAGGTAACATGGCTACTTCCGCCCTAAGGAATGCTGTAGGGTCTGCCTGGGTCGTGACGTTGGCCGAGTATTTTGGTTTTTTTGCTATCATTACTTCCCTTCTTAGCGTAGCCTTGAGCTTTGTTGACTTCCTTTCCGATGGTCTCAACATCCGTCGCGACAGTAAGGGCCGTGCTTTGCTATGTTTGTTGACACTAGGTCCCCCCTATCTTATCGGTATTACCTATCCGGGAGTATTCCTTACCGCCCTCAACTATGCTGGGGCCTTTGGTGCTGTCATCCTATTTGGTATTATTCCTGCCTTAATGGTGTGGGTATGCCGTTACCGGCGTGATTACGTCAGTAAGCCACTGGTGCCAGGAGGAAAGGTGACACTTATTATCGTCATACTCTTTGCCAGTGCGGTGGTGGTGTTGCAGCTTGCTCGGGAGCTGGGATGGATTCCAGCATAATCATACACGAGGATATATCATGATACATCGCAGTAGTAAGGTCACAGGGGGTGTTCTCCTCGTTGCGGGAACAGCCATTGGAGCGGCTATGTTAGCCCTACCGGTTGCTACCGGCCTGGCGGGTTTTTTTCCGGCTCAAGTGGTCTTTATCTTTGCTTGGCTGTTCCTGACCTATACAGCATTTCTCATTCTCGAAGTGAACCTGTGGATGACCAGCAACGCCAATATGATCACGATGGCAAAGCGCACCTTGGGTAAAACAGGACGACTTTTTGCTTGGGCTAGCTACCTTTTCCTCCTATATGCCCTCACCACAGCCTATGTGGCCGTTAGCGGACAGCTCTTCAAGGAGGTTGTCGATGTGGGTTTTGGGTTCGACCTACCTTCTTGGATTGGTCCTTTGCCGCTACTCGCTCTCTTCAGCTTTTTCGTCTATCGCGGTGCGCACGCTGTGGATCATTTCAACCGTTGGCTAATGGTTGCCATGGTGGTTGTCTTTGTGATCATGACTTTTGTATTGGTCCCCGACATTGATCCAAGCTTGTTGGCTCATGCCAACTGGAAATATACGCTGGTGGGAGCATCGGTGGTGCTAACCTCCTTTGGTTATCACATCATCATTCCAACATTGACGACCTACTTGGAACGCGATGTGGCAAAATTGAAACGCGTCTTGCTGATCGGTTCTATTGCACCGATGGTCATCTACACCGTCTGGCAAGCAGTAGCGTTGGGAGTGATCCCTATTGAAGGGCCTTTTGGAATTCGCCAAGGCTTTTTTGATGGTACAAGTGGTCCGGTGTTACTCACTCATCTGCTGGGTAGTGCGACGATTCATGTGCTGGCGCGTTGTTTTCTCATTCTAGCCGTGACGACCTCCTTTTTAGGCGTATCGTTAAGCCTTTGGGATTGCTTGGCCGATGGATTCAAAATTGGCAACGATGCGCGTGGGCGCGTGTTGCTCTATGCTTTGACCTTCGTACCCCCACTGCTCTTTGCCCTTACGAGCCCAAGAGCCTTCTTTACAGCATTGGAATATGCCGGAGCCTATGGAGTTGTCATCTTGTTGGCATTGCTTCCAGCTCTGATGGTCTGGTGGGGACGTTATCGTTTAAAACTAAGTTCTAGCGAGCACTATCAGGTACCTGGCGGCAAGCTTGCACTTGTGGCCGTGATGGTGGTATCACTGGTAATTATTATTGTTGAGACAGTAAATAAGACTGGTCTTCTCCACCAGTTTGTCTTTTAGGGGTGTGCTATGACTGAAGAAAAGAAGAATATCGTCGTTACAGGGGACAGACCCACAGGGCTTCTCCATCTAGGGCATTATGTAGGGTCTATTGTCAACCGCATCGCTTTGCAGGAGAAGTATGACTGCTACTTCTTTGTGGCTGATCTACATATGTTGACCACCAAGCCTGACAAAGAAGCCATCTTGCAGATTCGCGAACACACTCGAGAGATGGTCCTCGATTATCTCGCTTGCGGCATCGATCCTTCTAAATGCACTCTCTACATACAGTCCGCCCTGCCAGCTATCTATGAGATGAATTTGATCTTTGAAATGCTCATCTCCATCAATCGTTTAACTGGACTTCCCAGCATTAAGGAAATGGCGCGTAATGCACACATGGACCCCGACAGTGTTCCCTTTGGGCTGATCGGTTATCCGGTTCTGATGTCTGCCGATATCCTTCTGCCAAAGGCCACTTTGGTACCTGTGGGACGCGACAACGAAGCGCACATAGAACTGGCTCGCGATATTGCCCGACGCTTTAACCAGAGCTATGGCGAGGTTTTTCCTCTTCCCGGCTTCCTTCCTACTGAAGTACCCTCTTTAATTGGTACCGACGGCAAGGGTAAAATGAGCAAATCGGCCGGTAATTCCATCTTTCTGTCGGACGATGAAAAATCCGTCAATAAGAAGGTTGGGGCGATGTATACGGATCCCAATCGTGTGCATGCACATATACCAGGAACTATCGAGGGGAACCCCGTATTCGTTTACCACGATATCTTCAATCCACTCAAAGATGAAGTGGCTGACCTCAAGGAACGTTATCAAGCGGGTACTGTTGGGGATGTGGAGGTCAAGAAGAAGCTTGCAATCGCGCTAAACGCCTTCTTGGAACCCCTGCGCAAACGGCGCGTTGAATACGCTCAGGATAAGGGTCTCGTTGAGCAGATCCTCTATGAAGGTACCCTCAAAATGATTGATATCGGCAACGATACGATCAATGAGATGCGCTCTGCCATGGGATTGCGCGGTGCATGGAATAAGATCTCTCGCATGGCCCGCGAGCGGGCCGAGCGGATTGGCGTTAGAAAAGATGGATGATGAAACAGGTGTTTATGGACTAATTGGACTGATTGGACGAACTGGACAAAATGGACTTTTTCTTTTTGTCCAATTAGTCCATGAACTTTTTGTTTTACAATGGATAGATTTATGTTTTTATTGCGGTCAGACTATGCACCAGCAGGTGATCAGCCACAGGCTATCGAGAAGCTCTCCCAGGGCCTTCTAGATAACCGCAAAGCTCAGGTTCTCTTGGGGGTTACTGGCTCTGGTAAAACCTTTACCATGGCCAATATCATCTCCAAAGTGCAGCGTCCAACCCTCGTCATGGCCCACAATAAAACCTTGGCCGCACAGCTTTATCAAGAATTCAAAGGTTTCTTTCCTGACAACGCTGTGGAGTACTTTGTCTCCTACTACGACTACTATCAGCCTGAAGCCTATATCCCACGTACCGACACGTTCATTGAAAAAGATATGGCGATCAATGAAAAGATCGACAAGATGCGCCTTAGCGCCACCCGATCTCTTCTGGAGCGCTCAGACGTTATCATCGTTGCTTCGGTGTCCTGCATATACGGTTTGGGCATGCCGGAATATTGGCGACAGATGCGCTTCAACCTTGTGATGGGTCAGGAATATCGTCGAGATGAGCTGCTGTTGCATCTTGTAGAACTGCAATACAAGCGCAATGATATCGACTTCCATCGCGGTACCTTTCGGGTTCGAGGCGATGTTTTGGACATCTTTCCAGCTTATGAAGATGACATGGCTCTGCGTATTGAATTCTTTGGCGATGAGGTTGAGCGTATCAGTGAGATCGACCCCCTGACCGGAAAGGTCATCAAACGCGTCCAAGAGGTCACGATTTATCCCGGATCGCACCACGTCACCCCCGAAGAAGTTCGGGAACATGCTCAGATCACCATCAAGGAGGAACTCGCCGAGCGCCTTAAGTTTTATGAAGACAATCAGAAAATTTTAGAACGTGAACGCATCCATCAACGGACCATGTATGACCTCGAAATGATGCGCGAAATTGGTTTTTGCAAAGGTATTGAGAACTACTCACGCCACTTTAGCCGTCGGGCTCCTGGCTCTGCGCCTCCGTGCCTATTCGACTATTTTCCGGAGGATTTTCTCCTGTTTGTGGACGAGTCGCACCAAACCGTTCCGCAGGTGCGGGCGATGTACAATGGTGATCGAGCTCGTAAGCAAACGCTAGTGGAGTTTGGGTGGCGGTTGCCTTCGGCTTTCGATAACCGACCGCTCAAGTTTGAGGAGTGGCATGCCAAGATTCGTCAGGTGATCTATGTATCAGCAACCCCGGCCCCTTGGGAGATTTTGGAGGCTGGCGGTGAAATCATTGAGCAGGTTGTGCGTCCTACAGGCTTACTAGATCCGACGATAGAGATTCGGCCCGCTTCCGGACAGGTGGATGATTGCCTCGATGAGATCCATCGCCACACCAGCAAAGGGGGGCGGGTATTGGTCACCACACTGACCAAGCGTTTGGCTGAGGATTTGACCAATTACCTAACGGAGTTACATATCAAGGCCAAGTACCTGCACTCGGACATCGATACCGTAGAGCGCATGCAGATTATTCTAGACCTCCGCAAAGGCGAATTCGACGTCCTTGTGGGCATCAACCTTCTACGAGAAGGCCTCGACATCCCCGAGGTTTCGTTGGTAGCTATCTTAGATGCTGATAAAGAAGGCTTTCTGCGTAGTGAGACTGCGTTGGTACAGACATGCGGTCGCGCAGCTCGAAATGCTCAGGGGCGCGTGATCATGTATGCCGACAAGATCACCAATTCCATCGCCAAAACCATCAAAATCACCGATAGCCGACGTGCTGCACAGCAGACTTACAATGAAGTTCATGGCATCACTCCGATGAGTGTAATGCGTGATATTTCCCCGCTGATCGCTGAATTTGACGAGGCAGTGTCATACGACACTTCTGAACGAGGTGTTAAGTTTGCAGCGGAACATCATCACACATACATCACTCCGGAAGAGATTAGGTCCAAGATAGCGGAGTATGCTGCGCTCATGAAGGCGGCATCCAAGGAGTTGAGGTTTGAGGATGCCGCACATTATCGCGACCTACTGCGGAAATATGAGCAGCTTGAGCTCACCATGGGTTAGTTGTAGAACAAAACATTTATGGAAATCATCCGATGGTCTATCAGAAAGATAAGGACCAATGAGCAATTAAATGATGGGAGTTGTCATGAAAATAAATTTAAAAAAATCCCTAGTGCTAGTGGGCCTGCTCTCATTCCTGTCCTATGCCGACTCTTCTCTGTTGGCTTACCGAGATGGAGGCTTTGAGAGAGAAGGGGGCTACGATCGAGGCCGAGGCTACTACGACAACAACTGGCGCAATGGAGAGGGTGTTTACAACGATCCAGGTTTGATTATGCAGAATGAAGCCGAAGATTATGCTAGGCCCACCCAAACATTCCAATATGACCCTTATAATGCACCGAATAATCAATACGAGCCATCAGCGCAGACAGACCCTTATTATCAATGGGATGATGCTGACGAACAAGAATAACTCAGGCTATCCAAATTAGTAGTATATGTTATAATTGGGCTGTAATGCCTAGTAGTTTTTAAGGGGGATTTATGAATAAATCACTGAAAGCTCTAATGATCATGTCCTTGGCATCTGGCATCTATTCTGCCAATATGATGGCCTCGGACCCTTCCTTATTAGCCTACCGAGAAGGTGGTGGAGAACGGGAAGGTCAATTTCATTCGCAGGGTAGTTACCAGCATCAAGAGCAGGGACAGAATCGTCGTGTACCTGATAATGATTACTACCACCCAGATGCCGCATACCAACGAGGGGTCAATTCTGGGGAATCTCAGAGCAGTGGTGGTGATGTGATCGTAGTGCCACAAAACCAGGGAGATCCGAACTTTCAAGAGCCCTACTACCCTCCGCAATAGAAATTGAATTTAAGATAGCTTGCTACCAAGACGTACATCACGCACTATGGTGATGTACGTGGCTTCTCCACTATCGACCTTTGGCAGCTGAACTCCTAGAGTAAGCACTTCGGATATCACTTCTCCCACCTTTCGCGGCGGAAAATTGAGAACAGCCAATACCAGCTTCCCCTTAAGTTCCTCGGGAGGATGCTGTGTCAGGCGCGCAACACTTGTCTTGATGCCATAGCCCCCAAAATCGATTTTAAGACGATAGGAACGTTTAGGCGCCGAAGGCTCCAACTCGACTTCTAGGACTCGTCCAACACGAATGTCTAGGAGATCGAAGGAGTCCTCCATGGCTACTGTGGGCTTTAATTCCTTGGGCATAACTTCTCCTTAAAATTAGCGGAATGGTTAAAAAAAGGACTTAAGAGGCAACTTCTTACAAGTCCCTTAGAGGTAATTGCAGAAGTCCGATTTTCCGAAGTCAATTTCCTGAAAATCGGATGCCGGTGAAGAGAGAGTCATTCCCTTCCCAGGCCCGAAGGGTCGATATTGCAACAGGCCATGGCATCGCCATGGTATATGCCAAAACGGTTTTAGCAGCCTGTAGGGCTGCCATAAAGCGCATGCATAAATGGCGTTTGTAAACTGGCGTCTTGTAGCAGTCCTTCAGACTGCGAAATCCCTTCCTGGCATATACCATGGCCTGTTGCAATATCGACCCTTCGGGCCTGGGAAGGGAGAAACGCCTGTCTTTCCAGACTGGATAGTGCCATACCACTTAAGCTCTCCAGAATCGCCTTCTCACAAAAAAAAGTGATTTTTTTTTCAAAGAATCGATCCATGAGAGCCCAAATACTTCTGTAGTTACCTCCTTACGTCCTTTTAGTCCCTTATGTCCCTTTGCCTACTGACAAACTTTTGAGCATAGGCTAAAGCTGTTTTGCAGTTTTCTGGTGTGGCATGTTCCTTGGCAAATTTGACTTTGTCTGCATACTCTAGTAGGTCTACCAATGCCTGACGTGTCTGCGGATCAAACGGATCAGTAGTGATCATTGCCTGCATGAACTCCTCGGTAGTCATCTCTGGCGCGGCCAGCTCATACTGCGCAGCGATGAAGTCCCTTAGAATCTGGGTGAGCTGTACATAGAATTCCGCAAAGTCTGTTTTGGCTATCAGATCACTCTTGGCTAGTGTACGAAGCTTCTTGCTCGCTGTTGCCTGTGGAGTGGGTGGTTTTTGGACTGTCCTTAGCTCGCGGGCTAAACGCAATACTAGTCTCGCCGCACCTACTATCAGTACGATTGCTAAAGGAAACAGCACAAGATAGTGCCAAGGAAAAGCTCGCTCCAGAAAGATCTGCCTATTATGGCTCGGTTGCTCAGCATCTTGCTGTGCCAATTCCTCCTCGTTTTCAGGGTCGATTGCCAGAATAGGTTTGTTTTCTAGCGGCAATACATCAGCAACTTGTAATGCATCTCCTTCATCAGTGGTTGTGACATTAACCTTAAGGGTTCCTGAAGTAAGCGTGATCGGCACCAGACTGGCCGAGGTAGGTTTAAAGGTGATGTCACGAAAGGTCAAGTATGCTGGGCCCGCAATAAGAGGGTCTAGTTTAAAGGTAAGTGTTGTGGTTGTGATGCCATCCAATGTCGTTGTTTGACTATCTTGGCTTATCAATTTGAAGGAGTCAAGAGGGCTTTCGCCGTAATTTAAGAGGTTGCTGGTAAGATTTTGTGGATCTACAGTATAGCCAGTAGGCGATTTCAAGGTGACTGCTACATTTAGAGTCTCGGTTAATAACAGGGTAGCTGCAGAAGCTGTAGCCTTGGCAGCAAATCCTTGGCCATTGTGCCGTTCCCATGCTGCTGAAAGCAGAGATGCATGTAGCAACAGGATGCCGAGAAACAAGTGCCGCATGGATTACCTGTGCCTCTGGCGTGATTCGAAGAACTTTTTAATTGCCGTAGTATAGGGTTCATCGCTCTTGATATCGATGAAACCAACACCTAAACCCTGCATCATGCGTGATTGCCTCGTCGCACGCTCTTCGACCTGCTTCTTAAAATAACTTTGTACTTTCTTGTCCGAGGTGTCGACGAGCAAATCCGTCTGCGTTTCAAGATCTCTCAGTTTGAGCAGTCGTAGTGATGGCAGTTTGATTTCACGTGGGTCCCGAACACGTATGGCGATGAGGTCGTAGCGTTTAGAAGCTACCCTAAGGGCATGCTGAAAGTTGCTGCTGAGAAAGTCGCCGAGCAAAAAAACAATGCAGGATCGTTTTTGCACGCGCCCTAAGAAAGACAACGCAGCCCTAATATCTGTACCACGCTTTTTGGGCTCATAGGCCATTAATTCTCGGACGATGCGCAGGGCATGTCGAGGGCCTCGCTGTGGTCGCAGATAGAGCTCGGCTTCTGATGAAAACAGGATTAAGCCTATGCGGTCATTGTTTTCAATAGCACTGAAAGCCAAAATAGAGCCAATTTCGGCCATGAGAGCTTCTTTGGCCCTTCTGCCACTTCCAAAAGCTGACGATGCTGAGACATCAACCATCAGCATCACCGTTAGCTGACGTTCCTCCTCGAATCGTTTAATGTAGGGAACATTCATACGCGCCGTGACGTTCCAATCGATGTTGCGAACATCGTCCCCAGGCTGATAGGCACGTACTTCAGCAAACTCCATGCCTTGCCCACGGAAGGCTGAGCGATAGGCTCCAGCCATGAGAGTATTGACGAGGTGCTTCGTGCGTATCTGCACGCGCCGAATGTCCTTCAGAGCCTCTTTAGATAACGTGGAGGGCTTTGCCATCGTCGCGATTGCCTTCCGTTGGGGTTAGGGAACAGGAATGGCATCTAAGACGCGATCGATGACATCATCTGCACTCAGCTCTTCGGCCTCGGCTTCATAAGATAGCCTTACACGATGACGGAGGACATCATGGCAGATGCTTTTCACATCGTGTGGTGTCACAAAGCCACGATTTGAAAGAAATGCACGGGCTTGACCACACATTTTGAGAGCCATACTGGCGCGCGGTGAGGCTCCAAACTCCAACAACCCCTCAATATTAGCGCCGAACTGGCTTGGCTCACGAGTGCAGAAGACAATGCTAAGGATGTAGTCGATCACTTTGTCGTCGACATAAACCTGATTGACTATTTCGCGAGCCTTAAGGATTTCCTGAGGTGATAGTACCGGCGAAGCTTCTGGAATGACGCCGATGTGTGCCCAACGGCGCAGAATTTCTTTTTCCTCGTCGATGCTGGGATAATCGAGCTTCACCTTCATCATAAAGCGATCTGTTTGCGCTTCTGGTAAAGGGTAGGTGCCTTCCTGTTCGATGGGGTTCTGAGTGGCGATAACAAGGTAGATTTTACCCGTGCGGAAGGTCTCGCCGCCGATGGTTACCTGCCGCTCCTGCATCACCTCTAGCAATGCTGACTGCACCTTTCCGGGGGCTCTATTGATTTCATCAGCCAATACAATATTGGTGAAGATAGGGCCCTTTTTGATGCTAAAGGAGCCATCTTTTGGATTATAGATGGAGGTGCCGATGAGGTCTGCAGGCAGTAAATCCGGAGTAAATTGGATACGCTTATGGTCGCAGCTAATCACCTTTGCCAAGGTTGTAATGGCTAACGTTTTGGCTAAGCCTGGAAGGCCTTCTAGAAGCAGATGACCATCGGTAAGAAGGGACATCATCATACGATCTAAAAGAATTTCTTGCCCGACGATGACCTGTGCCATCGCAGCCTTAGCTTTCAATAACCCTTGATTGTTGCGCTTAACCTGCTCGGTGATCTCTCGGACATCCACTGCCATGATGCTATACCACACTCGGTCATAAATTTGAATTTGGGCCTAAGTGAAAGCGCCCGGGATTCAACGATCGCAAAACGCCTTAATCTATAACATTTTTTCCATTTGCGTGTGCAGGACTATTCGCCAATATTGGTAATGCAGTCTCTTGTGACCGATCGTGATATCATTAAACACATGAAGTAATTGGCAACGAAGTAAAAGAGGCTCAATAGAACGTTCACCTTGAATATATTGTTATCTCTATGTAAAGTATTCCTGAGAAATTTAAGCGTGCGAATTAATTTTTAAGTTTAAGGACTAAGTGATGGATTTTACTGGTTTAAATGGACTGGGTCAGAAGAACGTAGTTAACCCACCTTCTAATTCGCAGCCGCAACCCAGATATGATGATGAGCGCGTGATTCAGCTTGCTAATACTACGCTGAGTGCAAATTCAAACTCTACAAGTCCCTTGTTTGCAGCATCTACTACGATGAATTTGACCCCGAGTCCTATCTATGAACCAATAATGAGATTTTTTCCAGGCCTGGGAGCTTATAAAGGAGATCCTTCTCTTAACGGCTACGGCTCGATGCACTTGTTCGCCGGACCTAAATATGATGGTGTCTTTAGGGATGGGATCCCCTGTGGCCCAGGTAAATGGACTTGCAATGGTGGAACATTTAGCGTCCTACCTAACCATACATATCCTACAGGCAACACATGGCATATTTTGAAAGATTACACCTTGTATCAGGGGCCTTTCTCACGCCAGGGGCTGCCTCACGGCTCCGGACTGCGTGTGGACGTGACGGGCCAAGTCTCCCAAGTCACCTATGACAGTGGAGTCCTTCAGGAGGATGTCTACATTTTGGAGAGCAGCAATAATATCCATGGGTCTCTCATGAGTGGGCCTGTTCACACAAGTCCATCCCAAGTCAGCTTTGCTGAAAACAATAACTCCCCGACAGAGGCTCAGAGACACCAAATACCTTCCGAACCATCAGATCGGGAGGGTGTCGCTTTGCCAGGCAATCGGACTGTTAATGTGGAAACTTCGATAGATACAGATCATGCAAATATCATACGCCATGAGTTTAATGGTTCGATCGTTGCGGAGCCTAACTTAATGTTACCTCGTGTACAAAACATCGTTCACACTTTAAATGACAATAATATTTTGGCGTCAATACAAAATCATAATATACCTATGCAAGCGCCTTCAGTAAAAAGGGTGCGTACGTTTGAATGTGTCTTGGAACGAAAAATTTACAATATTAGTGGACATTTAATTCATACAATAAAGTCCATTCAAACAACAGTACTGTCCGAGACATATATGTATGGACGATTAACATTTATCGGTACAGACGTTAAGCGAATAATTGAAATTAAAAATTATGATAATAACCCTGAATACCAGATGGAGCAAGAGTGATCTGCATCTAGCTGACTGCGCGTGATTCTATTCGATTTTTGTGAAGAATTGGGGGCGTTTTTGTGGCGCACACATTCCATGACTGTGGATGGAGCTTTACCCCCACCACCTTCGAGGAACAATCCCCTGTGGCGCAGTCATTCCATGACTGCGGACGGACCTTTACCCCCACAACCCTCGAGGAACAATCCCCCGTGAAGACGTGCAAAACAACCTCCCATGTGATACAAACGGCATCTGTTTCAACCCTCCTCGCAGTCATGGGCCTTATTCACCTTTGCGGTCAGTTTTCGGTCGACTGCAAAAGGATCGTCTGTCGCGTTTTGCTCCTCGGACATAGCTGGCGCTATGCCCTCGTCACAAACCACGACATCCGACCTTTTTCGTCCGACCGAAATTCTGACCGTAAAGGTGAACAAGGCCCAGTCATGGAATGACTGCGCCACAGATCCACAGATCTAGTTTTTCTATGGACAAAAGTCATACAAGCTATTAATTTCTTATCTAGTAGTTACAAAAAAATACTCTGTTGATTTATTAAGTATAATGCTATATGCTGGGTTAGGATTTATAGTGAGTTGATAATTAATTATAAAATAGGAAATGGTTAATGGATAAGCCAGTAAATATTAATGAATATTTAAATGAACTGCAAAAATCGATCCAATTTGTTTCAAACCAACTTAACAAAGTAACACCAGCAGCAACACAGACTGTTCAAATTGCTAGCAGTCACCTTCCCCCGATCATAGATAGGGTCCGTTCGACCCATACAGAGACGGTTTTGATCGATTTGACGCGAAGCACGGTTCACAAACAAGTGTCTAGCTATGTTGAGAACATCGGACTTTATACTAGAGAAAATAACAACAATAACAATCAATACGCCCCCGACCTGACGCCGTCAGTGCCACCTAGATTGCTACCCTCAAAACGCATGGCTCAGACGGAGGCTGAGGGCTTTAAGTTGCCAGTAAAAACTCTGAAGTTGGCCGGTTCCGGGCTTAATCAGCAAGGCATTTCATGCATGGTCAGCTCTAATCAAGTCATAGCAAGGCCAATAACAACAAAGTCAAAGCCATTAGAACAGTCATCCCCTAGCGTTTGCTATCTTGGAGACAGGAAAGAGGGCCAATATCATGGCCGAGGGACTCTGACCAAGGGTTCCATCACCTGGCACGGAGAATGGTGCGAGGGTGATTTGGCAAAAGGTACGAGAAAAATAGATTTTCCAGACTTTATCGAAAAATATGAGGGAGAATTCGATGTAGACTTATTACCTCATGGTGAAGGGGTATTGACCGGAGCCGACTATGTTTATACTGGATCCTTTAAGCTGGGGCATTTTGATGGAATGGGTACCCTGGTCAAAGAAAATGGGCAGAACCAAGTGGTCAGTACTCTATGGAAAAAAGGTAATATAGAGGATCAAACAAGAGTTACCGGTAAATGGTGTGAGGGGAAGCTGTTGGAAAGAGAAGTACCTTTTAGGGAGCACCTATCCCTTTATAAGGGAGATTTCAACACCGATTTTGAACTTGATGGTGAGGGCACATGGACTTACACCGGTTGGAAATTCGAAGGGACATGGAAGAACGGAATTCTGTCAAATGGAAAGCTCGAGCGTGAGGATGGGGCGTTTGTTTATGAGGGGCCTTTTACCTCGCACCTTGGATTGATTCTACCCCATGGAGAAGGACGAGCAACATTAAGCGATGGATCTATCTTTGAAGGTCGTTTCCTGATGGGCTTCCGTTTTACAGGAAAAAAAACCTGTAGTGGCGGTACGATTGAAGGGAAATTTAAGATTGTCCATGAGCCAAACCAGACAGAGATTTTTTTCCCTGTTTAAACCATAGCTTAAAGCATTTTTTCCATTCGCGTAGGTAGGACAATGGTGAAGATAGAGCCTTCATTAACCACAGACTCGACGGTAATGCGGCCAAAATGCTTTTCAATGATGTTCTGAACAATGGAAAGCCCCAGCCCTGAGCCGCCCATCTTGCGTGAACGCGCTTTATCGACAGTATAAAAGCGTACAAAGATGTGTTCAACGTCAGCGGGAGGAATGCCAATGCCTTTATCCTTTACAGCGACTTTGATCGAATCGCCAAGATGCGTCAGGGTGACTGCAATGATGGCCGGAGGATTGGAGTACTTCGCGGCATTTTCCATCAAATTTGTCAGCGCCATCTCCATCAGATGAGGATCCGCTGTGATCGTCATGGGTTTGTTGTTAATATTCGTGATGGTTATTTCCGCAGTGGGGTGGGCGTCTAATACTAGTGTACGGCAGTGATCAGCTAGATCTTCGAGATCACATTCCATTAGGTTGCTCTCAGGCATGTTCTCGATGTCAGCAAGCGTCAGCAAGTCTTTGATCAAACGCGTCATTTTGAGACAGCTATTGACGATTTTGCCAGTCACCTCGACGACAGTATCTTTAGGAAGCTCGGGATGATCATGCAATGTTTCGGCAAAACCACGGATAACAGTAATCGGCGTTTTCAATTCATGGGATGCATTAGCCACGAAGTCCTTGCGCATCTCCAACATGCGGTAGTGGCTGGAATGGTCCTGAAGGACTAATACAGCACCATCTCGGCGATTAGGCGCTGCTACAACATGCAGGAAGACTTTACGTCCATTAAGCTTGGTGGTGAACATTTCAGTGATGACTTGACGTACCTGTTGGCACTTAATCAAGAGCTCTAGGAAGTGTGGATGCTCTAGAATGGCAAAGTCCGCACCCAATACGTCAACATCTGGATGGTTCAGTAGTCGCAACGCCATGTCATTGGCATAAGTAATCGTCATATCCCCATCAATGGCGATAACCCCTTCGATCAGGGATTCTAGAATGGCTTCTTTTTCATCACGCTCGTAGGTGATCGTATCGATGTGACTCTGAATACGCGCTGAAAGGCTATTGAGAGTCATGGCGAGACGTGCGAAGTCATCGGCAGAACGTGGGTTGCGAACTTTGATTTCGGGAATAGTCGGTGTCTTGCCTTCCTGGTAAGGCGTGATGTCGGTGATGATCTGCTGGATTGGCATACTCAGGCGATGGATGATCAGCCACATCATGGTGCTGAAGGCTAGTAGCACAACACTGGACAGAATCAGAAAGCCTAGCTCAAAATCACGCGTAAGGTCCGTGACATATTTGTAGGGAAAGGCACTGCGAAGCACATATGTTTTGCCGTGGAAATCAAAAGCTGTCGCCAAATAGATGTACTTTTGACTCAGAATATCCGAGTAATCTTCGTTGTATCCTGTGCCTGTCTGAAAGGCTTGCAGGACTTCTGGATAGTCTACAACATACTCCTGGGTGAAGCGTGGTCCCAGCAGTCGCTTAGCCGCAGTGTCGTAGAGGTTTTTTTGCTCATCAGTGATGATCCCTACGCGAAAGAAGGTCTGTCCCTTCTGATCCTTTACTCGACGTACCAACTCAGCGTTGTTAGGCGCTGACTGAATTTTCGTGATAAGCTCCTGTGAGCGCATCTGCATGGAGCGATAGACCAGGTTTTTGACCGTCTTAGCCGCAAAGGGAAACATCAATGCGATAAAAACTAAGAAAAGAACCAGGTGGCTAATAAATATCTTTTGACGGAAGCTTAACATGCAACTATAATAACGTATTATCGGTAATTATTCAATAATTCTGATTTCTTTAGAGCGCTGCGTCAAGTCCTCAAAGCCGCTATCTGTGATGATAATCGTATCTTCAATGCGCAC
Source organism: uncultured Chlamydiae bacterium (assembly GCA_963713615.1). GTDB lineage: Bacteria > Chlamydiota > Chlamydiia > Chlamydiales > JAJFMA01 > CAMFKD01. Next base: position 2,552,067 of record CAVQMM010000001.1, on the reverse strand, counting down.
CCCGCCGACACCGGGTAGGTAGATACCTGGCTCAATGGTGATGACCATGCCGGGTAATAACTCTTGGCTTTCATGGGGAGGTTTGTTGCGAAGGGTTGGGATTTCATGGACTTCCAGGCCGATGCCATGTCCCAGGCTATGCGAAAAGATTTCCCCATAGCCCTCTTTGGTAATGAGGCTGCGGGCAGCATCATCCAGGGCTCCGACGCGTGTTCCTGGACGACATAGGTCCAGAGCTGCTTGTTGAGCTTCCAAAACAATGTTGTAAATTTCGAGCATTTTCGGCGCCGGCTCGCCAAAGAAGACCACACGGGTCATATCGGAATGGTAGGAGTTTAGCGTTACGCCGATGTCGATCAGGACGGGTTGTCCCTTGACGAGGCGTTGCTTACCAGCGCGGTAATGCGGACGCGATGTAGAGGCTCCAAAAGCGATAATCGGTTCAAAGGCCAATTGTTGGCCTCCTTGACGGATCCAAAAAAGCTGCAGATCTTGGGCGAGGTCTTGCTCCCTTACACCCTCTTCTAGCAGGTCGCAGAGCAGGTCGTATCCGCGTGAACCCAGGTGAGCGGCCTCGCGTAGCAGGTCGAGCTCTTCGGAGTCTTTGATCATCCTAAGCTGCTTGAGTGGGTTCTCCACGCCTTTTAAGCTGATTCCGGCTTTTGGGCCAGCTTCGACTAGCTCCAGGTAGCGTTTGTAGCTAGTATTTTCCTGGGCGAAGCCCAGTTCGGATACGTTAAACTCTTTAAGCACAGTGGCAAATGCGTCGTCGCTATGTAGTTGAACCGGATAGAGTGATTGCTGTTGAGCCCCTTCGATATAGCGACCGTCTACGATCAAGCATGCCTGGCGACGTGTCACCAGCAGCTTTCCCGACGAAAGATGTAAGCCGGTTAGGTAGAGTAGGCTGATGGGGTCTTCGAATAGGATAGCATCGTTGGGGGCTTTTTGGAGTATGTTCTGAAGGTTTTTCAGGCGTACTGATAGGGACATAGGGCCTCCGAGGGTGAAAAGAATTCGAATTGTGCTGACTCCAACTTGGTAAACACCTTCTCAGGATTGAAACTGCTTAGAAAGTTCTTTTTCTCCAATCCCAATAATGGTGGGGCGTCCTTGAGGGCATTGGAGAGGCATCTCACACTGAAAGAGCTGTTCTACCAGATGCTGTGCTTCAATAGCGTTAAGATGGCGATTGCGATTGATTGCTAAGCGATTCGCTGCCATCGAGAGCTTACGGTCGCCTGCCTGATGCTTAATGGCATCGCTATTAAATTCTCTTAACTGTTCCACAAGATCGCTCAGCACGCTGGGAACATCAGAGGCATCGAACTCTGCTGGCACGGCACGTACCAAGAACGTGTTCTGGCCGAATTCGTCGATATCCAAGCCTAAGAAACGCAGGTGCGGGAGCATCTCACGCAAGCACGCTGCTTCAATAGTTGTCAGCTCCAGCGTCTCTGGAATCAGCAATTGCTGAACGGGGGCTTCTGGACCCATTGTACGGGCATTGCGTAGGCGTTCAAATAGGATTCGTTGATGAGCGGCGCGTTGATCAAGGATGACCAATGTCGCTATGTCGCTGGATACCTGTGGGCATGTGAGAGGATCCAAAAGGACGAAACCTCGAATGGTAGCCAAAATCTTGGGAGGTGACATCTTAGGCTGAAAAAGAGTTGGCTGTGCTGGCTCTGAAGGCAACTCAAATACAGGGGCTGTAGCTAGAGTTTCGCGAATTAATGGCTCTAAAGTATGCGTTGGTGCCTCCCAAGGCAGCGGAGTCGACTCATATGCATGTAAAAAAGGCCGCGGCGCAGATGATCCTACAGGTGGTAGAGGTGCTGCAAAGCCACTAGCCTCCTGCAAGGCTTTGCCTATACCTCCAAGAATGAGTTGCTTTAGCTGCTCATTCTGGCGTAGCCGTACCTCGCGTTTTTGCGGATGCACATTGACGTCTACAAGCTCTCCAGGAATCGTCAGATGCAAAACGAACAAGGGATGCCTATTCGCCGGCAATGCCGTGCCATAGGCATCGCGAACAATAAAAGAAATCAAAGGAGCCACTACAGCGCGGCCATTGATGAAAAGATATTGACCAGTTCGATTGGGACGGGACGAAGTAGGTAATCCAATGAAACCTACAAGCGACAACCCATCTTGGCTGAATTCCACACGAGTGCATTGGTTAACAAATTCACGCCCTAAAACGCTCACGATGCGATCACTCAGCTGCGCTAAAGGAGATTGTTCCTGGGACGCATGGGCTCGGAGAAGGGATTCTTGCTCAGTGATCAACTCAAAGGAAATGCCAGGGTGTGCTAGCGCCAGGTTTCCAATGGTTTTGAGAACTTCATTGGTATCGTGTGCTGGCGATCTCTGAAATTTGCGACGCACAGGTACATTATAAAACAGACCTTTGACTTCGATCGTGGTTCCTGGAGATCGTGCGGCAGGACAACATTTTAAGATGCGGCCACCTTCGATAATGACCATGGTCCCCAAAGCCCCCTCGTCATGAGGACAGGTAAGCAAAGTAAACTTCGAGATGGAAGCAATAGAAGGAATTGCTTCACCACGGAAGCCTAACGTGCCCGCCTCTTCGATGTCTTCGGCTTCGCGAATCTTTGAGGTAGCATGGCGCTCTAAGCATAGCAGGGCATCGTCGTTGCCCATCCCACACCCATTATCCGTAACACGAATCAATTGCCTGCCCCCGCCCTTGATTTCGATGTGAATTTCGGTGGAACCAGCATCGAGACTGTTTTCGACCAACTCTTTTACCACCGAAGCCGAGTTTTCGATGACCTCGCCAGCAGCGATTTTATTGATCGTCTCATCTGTCAATACGCGTATTTTTGCAACCATGGCGCCAATGTTACCAGACTTTGACATTTTTTGCTGCGAGTTATGGGAAGAGAATGCCTTCCCTGCCGACTTCTGCAATGGCGATTGTGTCAATTTTTAACGCAAAGGCGCAAAGAAGAGCTCACGCTCGCGATTCATCAAGCTTTCCAGCTGGAACGCTTGCTCTCAATTTTCTATTTAATTTTTTAAAAAATAGGAGGCACTTATAAATCATAAGTGTTGTGAAATACTAACGTGAGCTCTCCTTTGCGCCTTTGCGTTAAAAAGTTGACAAAAACCATTTATTGACAATTTTTTATTGAACTTAATTTATTGTTATGTTAGAGTGTCTTTAATTCATCTTATAGAAAAACATCTATTGATAGGCGGTATATACAGTGGATCAAATAATTTGTGTTCAAGAATCAAAGCTGCTGAATCGTGAAGTTGTTGAAGCTGCCATACAGGCATGCCTGACGCAAGAAGCATTAACGCCCGAGCAAGTAACCGTGGTGCTTGAGGCTCTCAAAGTGCACAGCTCTGAAAATATCGTTGATCGTAATTACACTCAAAGGATGCTTGTAGCGGCGCAGCGAGCTTGGCATATCATGCCAATCGAACGCCTGGCGATTGAACAAGTTGTGTTATCGGATGCCTTCAGGGACTATAGACCAAAAGATGTCGAAATTGCAAGTCAAGGTGGGAATGAGACAATTTTAGCGAATTCCCTAGAGCTTTCAAAAATGAGTGATTATTTTCAAAATGTTTTTACATCATCCATGGATGAAGGCCAGACACTGCATCATGCATGGAGTGGCTCAAGCATAGCTGAAGACTGGAATATTGTCTTATCAAAACCTTTTGTCCATGTGACAGTTCAGGCTTCTCTAGTCGCTGTAGAGGTCCTATTAGAAAATAAGGCTTCTAGCGTGGACAAAAAGATCACTTACGAACTATTGCATTTAAGGCCCAGTCAGGAATCAGCAGTTAGAGATTCTATTGACAAGATGTTCTTAGCCGAACTGTCTTCTAATTTGAATGAGACGACAGCCTTGGACCACTACATCAGGGCGATGAAATATGATCCGACAGATCGATCACCTTACATGTCTCATTTCAAAGACCGCTGTGTTAAACTATTAACTCAAAAGATTTCGAGCCTAGAGGAGTGTACACAAATTCTCGATGATGTTCCTGAGGACTGTATCAAAAACCTGTTAGCGCGTGGGCTAAAGCGGACTCAGGACATGCTTAGGTATGCCATGATGCCCAGCGAGGAGCTTTTTGCTATCTTGAGAGGTGATAAAACATCGTCGGTTTTAACACATCAGATTTGTGGTGACTTATTAATTGAGCGCTTGCCAGGTAATCTGAAGTATTTTGAGGCTCCGATTAATTCCCCAGGAGCTAGGGAAGGGAAGAAAAAGGCTGGCCTATTCAAGTTGTTAAAGAAGGGTGTTACGAAGGTATTTAAGGACCATAAGGTGAATAACAACCCCGTGGATCCCGCGGCAGTTAACAGGGCTCAAATCTGGCTACTGAACTTCGACCTTGTCGCTAGTCAAATCACGCGCTATGATCACTTGGATATCAGAGGTTTGGAGCTATATCAGCTAATTTGGCTGTTGGATACTATTGCCCCTTATGTCACACATCTTAACCTTTCCGGTTTTGCAGAGGAGGACGATATCCCTCTGTGGTCACGTGATTTTCCCAAGTTAGAGGAGCTGACGATGGCGGGATGTTCCTTAGATTTAACATTTATTGGCAACTCAAAGCCATTGCCAAGTCTGCGTCGTATTGATTTTAGTGATAGTCCCCGTTTGAAAGCATTTGTTATAGGAAAGGGACTTCAACTTACGCACCTGAATGTACGCAACTGTGCCAATTGGGGTGACCACGCCAGTTTAGAGGCGAATAGATCGACATTGCAATGGCTTGATGTTGTGGGGTGTAACCCTGATTTTCTTAAGAGTGTTAATTGGATGGTTAATTCCAGTTTAGTGATTGTATATCACTCCAGCGACAATGTACTAAAAGTGGGCTGACATGGTTTGTGTTAAAAAAAAATGTTATAAACGTTTTATTGATTTTTTTCTATTGTTGTTAATTCAATATTATTATATTCTGTTTTTAATTCATGTTTAGAATGAAAAATATTGAAAAATGGTAGATGTCAATGGATAACATTATTTACGTTCAAGAACCCAAGTTGCTGACATCTGAAGTTGTTGAGGCTGCTGCACAGGCCTGTTTGACGCAGGAAATATTAACATACGAGCAAGTAAACGTCGTGCTCGAGGCTCTCAAAGCCCTCAATGATGAAAATATCATTGACGGCAATTACACTCGAAAGATGCTTATAGCAGCGCAGCGAGCCTGGCATATCATGCCATCGGAACGCTTAGCGATTGAACAAGTTGTTTTATCAGATGTTTTCAAGAACTATAGACCAAAAGATGTCGAGATTGAAGGTCAAGATGAGGATCAGACAATTTTAGCGAATTCCCTAGAACTATCAAAAATGAGTGAACATTTTAAAGCTGTTTTTGAATCTTCTGTGGGTGAAGGCCAGGTTCTGCATCAGGCATGGAGTGGCTCACAGATTACTGAAAACTGGGATATTGCCTTATCAAGACCTTTGGTCCGCGTATCAGTTCAAGTTTCCCTAATCGCTGTATCTTTGCTATTAGAAAACAGTCCTTCCAAATTGGCCATGATCATGCCGTACCAGATGTTGCAACTAAGACCCAGCCAGGAATCTGTGGTGAGAGAGTTGGTTCACAAGACTTACTTGGCCGAACTGTTTTCTAATTTAGATGCGACTACAGCGTTGGATCACTACATCTCTGCCATGAAGTATGATCCAACAGATCAATTACCTCAGATGTCATATTTCAAAAACTGCTGCGTCAAACTGTTCACTCAAAATATTTCGAGCCTAGAGCAGTGTGCGCAAGTCCTTGCTAGTGTTCCTGAGGAATGTATTGATGACCTGTTAGCACGGGGACTAAAGCGGACTCAGGAGATGCTTCACTATGCCATGACTTCTAGTGAAGAGCTTTTTGGCGTGTTGTCTGGTCACCCGACGTCATCGGATTTAACGCCAGAGATCTGTTGTGATCTATTGGTTGCGCAGTTGCCACAGCATCTGAAGAATTTACCACCCCTAGTTAATTCCAATCCAAAAAAGCAGCCCAAGCGTAGCATAGGAAAAATCTTAAAGAATGGTTTCAAAGGATTAAAATCAAAACTGAATAGCAATATTGATCCGGCGGCCGTTCAAAGGTCTCAAACATGGCTGAAGACCTTTTTTGCAATCGCTGCCCATCGGATCACGCACTATGATCACTTGGATATCGCGGGCTTGACGCCATATCAGTTATGCTGGCTATTGGATCTGATTGCCCCTTACGTCACACACCTTAACCTTTCTGGTTTTGCAGAGGAAACCGACCTTCTTCTTTGGTCTCGTGAGTTTCCATTGTTGGAGGAACTGACGATGGCGCGATGTCGCTTAGATTCTACCTTTACTGGGGGTGCACGCAATTTGCCAAGTTTGCGTCGCATTGATTTTAGTGATAGTTGGCGTTTGAAAGAATTTTCTTCCGGAAACGGACTTCAATTGACACATCTGAATCTACGTAACTGTTCCAAGTGGGGTGACCACACCAGTTTAACGAAATATCAATCTACATTGGAATGGATTGATATTGTGGGGTGTAACGTTGATTTTTTTAACTCAGTTGAATGGATGGCCGATCGCGGTTTTGTGATTGTATCTGACCTCATAGTGCCGTATAAATAACGCGCTTTGGAGCCCCAACCGACTGCGTCGCCAATATCCGAAAGTAACACTATGCCCATGGGTCACTGCTCTTCTTCCTCCTATTTCACTGTTCGAGTACAATGTCTGTTATTATGGGAACAACATATGATAAAGCAGTTCAGATTGTACGTACTCTGCGCGATGCAGGGCATGTGGCCTACTTTGCAGGTGGATGGGTGCGCGACTATCTTCTGCAGGAGCTCTCGCCAGATATCGATATTGCTACGTCAGCCGCGCCAGAAGTTGTCACGAGCCTCTTCCCACATACTGTTCAGGTAGGCGCTTCTTTTGGTGTCATCATGGTGATCGTTGACGACACTCCCTTCGAAGTAGCCACCTTTCGAAAAGATGGCCTATACCTTTATGGTCGTCGGCCTGAAGCGATCGAATTCTCCAGTCCAGAAGAAGATGCTCAACGTCGGGATTTTACCATCAATGGCATGTTTTACGATCCCTTGACCCAGCAGATTCTTGATTACGTCGGTGGTCATGAAGACCTCAAACGCAACCTTGTCCGCGCCATTGGCGATCCGCATGAGCGCTTCAAAGAGGATCGTCTCCGTATGGTCCGCGGCATACGTATCATGGCGCGCTTTCATTTTTCACTGGAAAGAAGCACTCGCGATGCCATCGCCGTACATGCAACAGCGCTGTTTCCTCCGGTTGCTAAAGAGCGAGTGTGGCAAGAATTCAACAAGATAGCCAATCATCCTGGTGTGGGGCGTGCCTTAGTGACGATGCATGAACTGGGTTTGCTTCAAGTCATTTTTCCACAACTGGTTGGATTGCCCCTGGAAGAAATTGTCACGCGTACGCGTGCCCTCAAAGATTTTCCACACCCGTGTCCTGCCATCCTATGTCTGATGCAACTATTTCCCGAGGGTACTGCTAAAGACTTCGAAGCCATTTGCCAAGACCTTCGCGGCCCTAATAAAGATGTCCAGCTAGCCGGGTGGTGTCTGCATGCCTACCAGATGTTTCGTGGTGTTCTTAATAGCAGCATTAAGCCGAGTCCTGAGTGGGTATACTTATATGCTGATGATCGTACAGACTTATGTCTGCGCACCTTTGCAGCAACTCTTCCCCGAGATCTACGTCAAGGGTGCCTGGACTTACATCAAAGTGCGCAGAATGACATGGCGGGGGATATCACACGTTTGCGCGAACGGCGTCCTGTCGTCACTGCCCATCACCTTGAACGTAATGGCATCCAACCAGGAAAACAGATGGGTCTGCTTCTCAAAGAGGCTGAACGCATTGCCATAAGCGAACAAATTAGCGATCCTGATGCTGTCATGCTTTTGTTGAAACGGTCGATTTTGTGGGCTAGGGAGGGGGGCTGATGGATCGTGTCATCTCTAGCCTCACACACCCTGTTGTGAAGCATCTTGTTAGCCTGCGAGACGACTCTGCCTATCGCGAGCTGAACAATAGTGTCTTGGTACAGGGGCGCAAGATGCTTCTTGAGCTAAGTGCTACCAGAGAGCTACGCTTAGTGGTCGCTGCCGACCAGTCGCTGGTGCCCCCAGGTATCAGGGCCGCTGAAGTCATCGTGGCAAATGAGGCTATTCTACAAAAAATCGCCGGTGTCGTTACTCCTGATGGTATTGTCGCAGAGGTCGAAAAACCTGCTTGGTCTACTCTTGAGGGTGCTACCCGTGTGGTAGCTTTGGATGGCGTTAGCGATCCTGGAAATGTCGGTACGCTGATACGCACTGCCTTGGCCTTAGGATGGCAAGGCGTTTATTTTCTGGATGGCTGCTGCGATCCATACAATGATAAAGCTCTTCGAGCTGCCATGGGAGCCACTTTTCGTATTCCTTTAGCAAAAGGAAACTGGACTACACTGCAGAGTCTGATTTCTCAAAGACATTGGGTGCCTTTTGTCGCGGATCTGGATGGCTTGCCTGTCGAACATGTATCCTGGGAGGAGGGAGTGCTGCTGGTGCTAGGCAACGAAGCCAAAGGCCCCTCAGATACTTCTAGAGCACACTGTAAAGCAGTGACAATACCCATGTCTGGAGCGATGGATTCTCTAAACGTAAGCATTGCTGGTGCAATATTAATCTATGTATTAGGTAGGACGGATCATGTCTAAACAAAAACGCATTTTTTTGATCGGAGCGACAGGAACGGTTGGGAGCCAGGTTGCCCAGCTGTTGCATAACCGTGGGGCAGATATCAGTTTAGGAGTACGTCAGCCCAAGGCACTCCAGGGGTGGATGGCAGGGGTTGCGATACCCTTTGACTATCAGCATGCCGATCTCTTTGAAAGTACTCTCCAAGGACATCAAAAACTGTTTATCATAGCCCCGCCCTCACCACAACCGGTCGAAGCCGTGAAGCAACTACTCCACGCCGCTCGCAAGTCAGGTATAGAGCATGTTGTGGCGGTCACAGGCTTAGGGGCTGCTACTCGAGGAGATTCGTTTGTCAGTGCGAGAACTGATATCTATGTTCGGGAGCAAGATATCCCCTGGACCTTGCTTAGACCCAATTGGTTTATGCAGAATTTCCTCACTTATTATCATGATGATATTATGTCTCGCGGAGAGATCTTCTTTCCCGCCGCAGATTCCAGAATCAGTTTTATCGATGTTCGAGATATTGCCGACGTGGCAGCTACAGTCCTTCTGTCCAATGAGGGTTATGAAGCGAAGGGCTTGGTACTTACTGGCAGTGAAGATCTCAATCATCATGAAGTTGCCGAAGTCATCACACATAAGGCAGGTCGTAAGGTGATCTACAGGCCCGTTTCTGAAGAAAGTTATATTGAAACGCTACAGAAGTTGCAATGGTCGGAGAAATCTATCGGGGAGATGGTCCAGCTCTTTCGTGAAATGCGCAATGGTCAGGCCGCTCATATCTCGGACGACGTAGAGAAATTACTTGGAAGACGCCCACATACTTTTGAACAGTTTGTTCACGACTATGCCAGTAGGTGGAAGTGATGACTAAGGAAAAGGGATACAAAGGCAAGCGCTGGGCGGGTTGTCCCATCGAGGAGCACTATCTCGGTGAAAGGCGTAAGGAAGGACGCCAGGAGCGCAAACGCGTAGAAGCTCGCGATCGTTCCAAATACAAAAAAACAGATCAAGGTAAACACCAAGAGCTATTTGATGCAGCAGCATTAGCTCAGCAGGGCCTACGACGTGCTAGAGTGATCTCCATCATGTCACAAGGGATTGTCATCTTCGATAAAGATCAACAATGGATTTGTGAGCTACGTGGGGTTCTCAAAAAAGAAAAGACCATGCAGAAAAATCTTGTTGCTGTCGGAGACTATGTCTGGTTTGAAGAAATCACACCTGGTGAGGGAGCTATTGCTGCTGTGGAGCCGCGTGAGACCATTCTTTCCCGTGCCGATAATCTATCGCGGCGTAAGGAACAGGTGATTGCTACAAACATCGATCAAGTGCTGATTACCGTATCGGTGGTCGATCCTCCCCTCAAGGCTGCCCTTATCGATAGATACATTATTGCTACCTGCAAAGGCGGCATGAATCCTGTGATTGTCATTAACAAAATCGAACTCTTAGAGGGGGCTGATACTACAGTAGAGGACCAGAAATGGCTTTATGAAGAATGCCTAAAGGCTTATGCCCAAGCGGGTATTCCCATCGTCTCTGTTAGCGCGACCACCGGAGAAGGCCTTGACCAACTGCGCGACCACATGCGTGACAGATCATCGGTATTTTCGGGTCAGTCGGGAGTTGGAAAATCCTCTCTGATTAATGCCATGACGGGGCTTGATCTGCGCATTGGTGAAACGGTGGCGCGCACACGAAAGGGATCGCACACCACAACCTCAACGACGCTGATCCCACTAAGCTTTGGGGGATGGTGCGTGGATACTCCGGGTATTAAAAGTTTTGGTATCTGGGATTTAGATGTTGACGAGGTAGAGCAGTATTTTGAGGAGATTCATGCGCTGGGACAGGGCTGTGGTTTTACTGACTGCACGCATACCCATGAAGAGAACTGTGCTGTAAAAGCAGCAGTGGATGAAGGGGGTATCTCACCCATGCGTTTTGTATCCTACCTAACGCTGATGGAGAGCATTCTATCGGAGCGCCACAACCGTCGCTAAGTCACTTCTTGTGTGGTCGAAAATCCTACACGCATACGTCTCCTACGAAGGGCTAGGGCCTACACTCAACTCATCCAAGAGGACCTTAAGGATCATCCTATGGAATTTGACTAAACGTTGTTCCACTAGAGCATTCTGGAGTTTTCCCTCTTCATTTTTCACGGAATGACGCTCAAGGTTAGCTGCCAGAGTTTCCCTACCTTTTTCTTTCCTTCTTTCCATAGAGGAGTCAGGATACTTTAGTAAATACTTATTGATTTCACTAATGCTCTGAGTCGTCTTCATCAATTCAGGCGGCAGATATGTAAAATTAAACTTAGTTTGATTATATTGATTTAAATCCTTTAATTTATTCAAAAAACTAACGCCATGTCGGTAAAAATAGGACAGGTCAATTGTGCAAAATGTGTCACAACCTGCACTAACCTTAGCCCGCTGTCGTTTTAGTGTGCTCAGATAACAATGACTCACATCAAAATTTTTAAGCGTTTTCTTAGCGATGTCGATTGTAGCCATTAAATTGTCGGTATGCTCATTTACGCCTTTGCTGTCTGTGATCACAATATGCCAGCCGTCGTCCAGCTTGTGAAAATAGAGCGGAGTGAAATGCGTGGTGAAATTCCAAGCTACACCTGGTTGATGTTTCTCAATATCGGCTACGTAAAAATAATGGCTATACCCAGTCTTGATATGCGGATTTTCAGATAGTTCCTGCAGTTTTGCTCCAAAAGACAACTGATCCGGGCAAACTGAGACGCTCTCTTCTGGGAGGGAGGGCTCTGGCTTAGCGCTCAAATAGGAAGTGATGATGTTAAGCCCCTTTGGAGCAAGGCCACCAGTAGACGATAGATATTGATGATAGGCGGGATGCAAGACCCCTAATAGGATTTGAAGTTGTGTAACAGATAAGCTGTCAAAGTCTTGAGATGACAACCATTTAATAATCGCCTGTGAATTTTTAATAATCAAAGGTCTGATATCGGTTCGAATCAAAAAATCTAGTTTAACATTGCTGCTTGCTAGGTAACTATTAAATACTTCATTAGCTTTAATCATTTCCTCTTCGTAAATCAGGCGTGCAATCTGTAGTTGCGGGTGGTCGACAATCCATCTGTCATAGTCTTCGTAAAAAAAGTCTTTTAAATTGGTTGTGTAGTCGCTTGCGATGAGACGTGGATTGGTCAGAATCTCGCTGAAGAGTAATCCAAGATCCAAAGGTGAGTTTGGGTAATCACGATTCCAGTTTTTATAGACATTTGGGAAAAAAGATTTTAAAAACCCTATAAGTGGAGAGGCTATTAGAGTGGGATTATTCAAAAGACTCTCAACGAAGAGATCTTTTTCTATAGGGAAAACTGAATGTATTTCTTTGAGAATAAGGGCGTTTTTTTTGCTAATAGAATGGCGAATGAATTTTTCATCTATTTTGTTTCTTACTGATGGATTGGCGACCAGCACCCTAATTATCTCCACATATCCACAATCAACAGCTAATTTAATTGGCGTTTCGCCATCTATGGGTTGGCTGAGATCTTCAATTTGATCCGTTGCTAGGATCTTTTTTACAATATCCACCCTTCCGTTCAATATGGCTGTCACCAGGCATTGTTTAAGATCATTAACCCCTATACCTCCTTTTGCTAGAAGTGCCTCGACGATTTCGATGTTCTCCACAAGGCAAGCTATATGCAAAGCAAACAGGTTACCATGTCTAGCATGAATATTCGAAATATCTAATAGACGCAGAGCAAGTTGAGTATTTTCTTTAGCAATCGAACTCATTAGCAGAGTGTAGCCCTGGCAATCTTTTGCATTAACGTCAATCCTCGATAGATTGTCGATGAGTTGGCTTATGTCTTGCAAATCAGCTAGCATTGACCAACTGCGGAGATTCCAACGATCATTTTCGTGCAGGATTCCCAGATCAAGCATAAGAGATAGACAAGCCATCCACTCAAGAGCATCCCGTTCGGCTAGGATTTTCAATACGTTAATTAGTTTTAATTTTAAATTATCACTCTGTTTTTTAAAGGATGCAATAAAATAATGTAAAGTTTCTAGGGTGACTTTTGAGGAGTGTTCATCACATCGCAGTATCTCAAAGACATCAGCTAATAGCGGGCAATCTGAAATTTGACTATTAGATAAACTGTCTAGATCGGTATAGGTAGAAAATAAAAAATCACAGGAAAATGGATAAACATCACTCAGTTCATATAAACCGTTGTTCACGTAGTTGTCGTGTGAATTTTTATTAAAATAACTGATCACGTCCCCATTAAAATTTATTTTGGCAATACCATCTCCGAATTGATTAGTCAGACGGGCAATGATGTTAAGAATTTTATCTAGATAGACGCTATCTTTGGGAAGGCCATTGAAATGCGTGGTTGTAACTTTTACGTCAAAACCTGCAACATTCAAATAATTAGTTAAGACTTCTTTTTGTATGCTTTGTGAACTTTGCATATCGTACCAAAATTAGTTATAATTTATAACTTATAAGGCAATTCATCGATTTTTGTCACTGCTTTCATATTGCATTAAATAGGTTCCTAAAATTTGCAGTATTACGTTACAGTGCTTATTACTGCTGGAGGTCTGCCTATGTTTGATTGGTTATTGCGAGTGACTGCTTCGCCCTACCTGTTGGTGGTTGTGGTCGTTTGTGGGTGTCTCTTTGGTGTAGCGCTCATTTACATTGCAAAGACACACAACAGCGGTTCTTCAGGAATCGATGCTGCCCAAATTCACCACTTACGTAACTCAATACAAGTACAAGGCGGGCATTGACCCTATGTCCTTATTTCTAACCATGCTACCACTCTATCTATTCGGAAATCTGCACTGCCTTGGCATGTGTGGCCCTCTAGTCGCCATGATTGCTCATCATCGCTTCCGCTGGTGGTATTTTGGTGGGCGGTTGCTATCTTTCGCTATTGCAGGGGGCGTAGCCGGCTTTTTTGGAGCCGTCTTGCACGCTGTCCTGAATCGCTTTCATGTTGCTGCTATGACGAGTTTTATCTTCGGCGCCATCATTTTGTTTGTAGGATTATCCAGCCTTTTGGGATGGCGTCGATTGCAATTGCCCTGGCTGTCTAGGCTGATGTCGCGTTTTAACAACACCATCGCTTTGCTGATGTTGAAGGACAAAGCTTGGCCCACATTCCTCTTCGGGCTGGCTACCATTTTGTTGCCTTGTGGTCAGACTGTAATCGTATACTCGGCATGTGCTCTAGAGGGCGATCCATGGGTAGGCCTATTCAATGGAGCCGCTTTTGCGTTGCTAACATCGCCTTCGCTCATCCTAGCAATGCATGCGACGCAGTGGTTGATAAGGCTTCGGCCTTATTACAACACATTATTGGGTGTTGCAGGCATTATCGTAGGTATAGTAGCCCTTTGTCGAGGCATGGCCGAGCTCCAAATCATCTCGCATCTTGTCTTTAATCCCACCGCCGATCCCCGTTACCATATTGCTCTTTTTTGAGTTATGGCCTTATTCACCTTTGCGGTCAGTTTTCGGTCGACTGCAAAAGGATCGTCTGTCGCGTTTTGCTCCTCGGACATAGCTGGCGCTATGCCCTCGTCACAAACCACGACATCCGACCTTTTTCGTCCGACCGAAATTCTGACCGTAAAGGTGAACAAGGCCTGAGTTATACCACTCACGCGTAGAAGTTCGTGGGGCTTTTTTAGGATTTTCACCGCCGAGATAGGAAAGAGAGGAGAGAATGTTCATTTACTACCGACTCTGGACAAAATCCAGTCTAAGGGTTCCCGCAGGAATACGATTCTGTAGTGCCCTTAGACAGGACTTTGTCCACAGTCGGTAGTAAATGAACAGGTCCTCAAAAAAGTTAGATTGAGTACCTGTGCGGTTTGTGTGTCCTTGGGCAGAATTTTGCCCAAAGACACACAAACGGCACATTCTCTTCTAATCCTCTCTCTCTCCTATCTCGGTGTCTCGGCGGTAAAAATCCTAAAAAAGCGCAATGAGCGTGTCCTTTGAGAAGCTAGATGCAGCCTAAAGCCGTGAAGAACTGGGGGTGGTGATGGGGGCTCATACCGGGATGCACGCCGGGCTAATATGCTGTGCCAAAATGGACTTTTACAGGATATACAGGATCGCTGCGCGGCAGGATAGGTAGGATCATTCCTTATCATCTTCAGAATCATAGGGTTAACCCTATTTTAAAAAAATTAATGGGATGCAAAATCTGTTTTCTTGTTAGGTTGATGTGTACGTCTGCATCTCCTGTTAAGGTCCATTTTAGCGCGCCGTATTAGCCCCTGTGTGCATTGCGGTATGAGCGCCCCCAGATCCCATTTTCGTCTCAATCTGGGCTCGTCCATTTTTCTTTCCAAAAGAGGGGCATTTCCTTACATTGAAAATTTAAGTATGACGAGGTTTTCATGAACAAGGAGCCCATCGGCTTATACATTCTTCGCTACGTTCTTGCCTTAGGTTTATTCGCTTTTATGGCTATGCTTTACTGGTCATCTGTCCTGATCGAAGAAGATATCCAGGAAGTACGCTCATCTCTGACAGAATTGCACAATGACATCACTCAACTGCGTGCTGACACAGAGAAGATTCGCGATGATGTTCTGAGCACCCTTGTGCAGCAGCAGTCTCATCAGGTCAACAATGGCCAAGCACTTCAAACACAGCCTAAGGATATAGCAGCACAGACTGAAGACGCCTATCCGAACTTGCTAACGTCCGATCCCTTCTACCAAGTCACTTTACCTAAGATGTTGGGTCCTAATTTTAAACCCACTGGTATTCGTCGTGCCGCCACCGTTGGTGTTCCCAATAATCTGCATCCATTCAGTAATTGGAGCAATGTCGCCACGTGGGTAGGTCAGTGCAGTGTTGCGGTTTCCACGATGCACTTTGGTATTTATGAAACGATGGCTCCTGACATGGCCTTAAAGCTTGAGGAACGTAAAGATAGTCAAGGTCGATCAGAGCTTTGGGTGCATTTGCGGGATAACGTCTTTTGGCAACCTCTCGACCCAGCCCTCCTCCCCCCAGACATCAAGCTAGCACCACATTTTCAAAAGAAACATCAGGTGATCGCTGATGACTTCAAGTTCTACTTCGACGCGGTGATGAACCCTTGGGTACAGCAACCCGGAGCTGTATCTTTACGCAACTACCTTGGCGACATCGAGGAATTCCGTGTAATCGATAAACTGACCTTCGTTGTGCGTTGGAAAACGGATAAGGTCACATCAGCCGGCGGCAAGGTAGAGAACAAAATCAAGTACATCGCCAAGTCCTGGACCGGCAACCTCACTCCCTTGGCCTCTTTTGTCTACCAATATTTTGCTGACGGCACAAAAATTGTCACAGACGATAAAGACCCTGAAACATACAGGAAGAATTCGGCCTGGGCGCAGAATTTCAACGATCACTGGGCTCGCAACATCATCGTAAGCTGCGGTCCTTGGATTTTTACTGGCATGACGGAACGGGAGATCTCCTTCAGACGCAACCCTGAATACTATTTACCTTATGCAGCCTTATCAGAAGGCATGGAAGTGCAGTTTAAGGAAACGCCAGAGGCTGTTTGGCAAGAGTTCAAGGCTGGCAAATTAGATTCCTATGATTTAAGACCTGACGAACTTCTAGAATATCAACAGTTTTTAGAATCGCCCACCTACAAACAGCAAGCGGCCCAACAAGGGATGGCTGTTAAGAGATTGGACTTTGTCGACCGGAGTTTTTCCTATATTGGTTGGAATGAAGCTAAGGTACAGTTTCAGAGCGCCAAGGTGCGCAGAGCCCTCACCATGGCCATCGACCGCAACCGTATCATTAAGCAGTATCTGAATGGGCAAGGTGTTGAAATCAATGGACCCTTCTACAGGTATTCCAAGGACTACGATGCAAGCATCACTCCATGGCCCTATGACCCTGAGGAGGCGCGTCGCCTGCTAAGCGAGGAGGGCTGGAATGACACCAAAGGTACTGGTGTTATCGATAAAACTGTTGATGGAAAGTCTGTGCCTTTTCGTTTCACTCTGACCTACTATGTCAAGAGCCCCACAGCGAAGGCCATTAGTGAATACATCGCTCAGGCGGTAAAAGAGGTGGGAATTGTTTGCGACCTTCATGGTGTCGATGTCGCAGACCTCAGCGCTGCCTTTGATGACAAAAGCTTTGATGCTATCTTTCTGGCGTGGGAGCAGGGATCACCCCCAGAAGAACCCAAGCAGCTGTGGTACTCTTCTGGAGCTCATGAAAAAGGATCATCGAATTCCATTGGATTTGCTAATCGCGAAGTAGACAAGATTATTGACACCCTTCAGTACGAATACGGCCCAGAGAAACGCATCGATCTCTACCATCGTTTTGATGCTATCATGCACCAGGAAGCGCCTTATACGTTCATGTATACACCCAAAGCCATATTCATCTACCGAGACTATGTTCAGAATGTTTTTCTTCCTACCGATCGCAAAGATCTTGTTCCTGGAGCTGATGTCGCTCAGCCGCAGGCAAATGTCTTTTGGCTGAAACATTAGGGTACCATGCTGAACTATATCATCCGACGTCTGCTACTACTGCCTTTGACGTTGTTTGGTATTGTCTTGGTAAACTTTGTAATCATCAATCTTGCGCCAGGTGAGCCCACGACGATTACTGAAGTTTCCGCCGGGGGGAAGCGGCTCGTCGAGCTGACCGTAGCATGGCTTTTGGTTCTGATGAACGCTATCTGCAAATGCGTGAGCATTTTGGTCTGACCTTACCCATTATCCTTAACACCTGGCCCTGGACGACCCGGCAAGAAGTGCATCAAACACTATGGGAGCTAGTTCACCATCGCTACAACCCTTCAGATACCGAGGAGATGCGCGTTAAAGACTACGATGCCCTCAGGCTGTACATGGGCGACCAAGCGCGCTTTGTCATGCAGCACCT
This sequence comes from uncultured Chlamydiae bacterium, assembly GCA_963713615.1. GTDB lineage: Bacteria > Chlamydiota > Chlamydiia > Chlamydiales > JAJFMA01 > CAMFKD01. The sequence continues at coordinate 2,534,373 of CAVQMM010000001.1, read as the reverse complement.
TTTATTCATCATGGAAGATAGTCACGAAGACATCGCCATCAGACAAATGGCCTCGCACTTCTTCTCACGCGGTGGCACGCGGCAGGCTGTTGTCGGCCCCTCCATTACTTCTGAGCAACGTGTCATGAACCAGAAAATTGACAAGGACAATGGTTTATTACGCTCATTGGTGCTGGCGCCTGAAGATTCTTCGGCACAAGTGAAAGAGAAAGTTACTGCCATGCACAAATGGTACGATGCCAATAAGGTGATCTATGAATTTAACCCAACGACCTTACAAAAATGGTGTATGCTGATCGTTGATACGCGTTTCTGTCGTTACATGACCAGAGTATTGACTCTCGATTTCGGCACTCTGCGTAATGATGACAACAAAACGGTTATTAGCGAGGTCACGCGGCGTTTCAAATATTCTCTGACTCTCTCCGTCCTGCCCATGTTAATCACATTTGTTTTGTGCTTGCTGTTCGGCTTCCTGATGGCGAGCCAGCAAAATAGGTGGCCTGATTACGGCTTTAACGTGGTGTTTCTCATTCTTTACGCCACGCCAGTATTCGTTGTCGCCCCTTTTCTTATTGAAAAAGTCGCTTTGAATGGTCATTTTCCCTTCACAGATATTCCCATCCCCTATAGCGGCTTTACTAGTAAGGACGTCATTTATAACCAGATGACCTCTTGGCAACGCTTTTGGGATGTCCTGCAACATATTTTTCTGCCCGTTGTAGCTATTACCTATGGTGGATTGGCCGCGCAGACTCGGCTGTCACGCACTGCTGTGCTAGAGGTGCTACGCCAAGACTATGTCAGGACAGCCCGCGCTAAAGGCGTTCCTCCGCTGGCAGTCATGGAGAAACACGTGGGGCGCAATGCTGCTGTCACCATCGTGACATCGATCGCGGGATCGCTGGGGGTTATCCTAGGAGGCTCCTTGATTGTCGAAACACTTTTCGAAATCAACGGCTTTGGCAAATTCTTCTATGATGCCGTTGTGAATTGGGACTATAACGTCATCATGTTTTCAGCTTTGGCGGGGTCTTTGCTGACATTAGTCGGGTATCTCATGGCGGATTTGGCTTATACCCTTTTAGATCCTCGCGTGACCTTGGAGTAGTGTTTAATGAATGATAACGATGACTCCTTCTGGCGTACCACTGCAAGGCAATTTGGCCGTCGGCATTTGGGAATGGCCGCCTTATTCGTCTTGGCCTGTTTTGTTATCGTTGGAATTTACGCTCCGTTTATTGCGTCGAGTAAGCCATTGTGTGTTGTTTGTGATGGACAAATTTTCTTTCCACTGTTCCGCTATCTATTCTATAGAGGCTTTTTTACCACACGCCTGGACCTATTTTTTAATCTTCTGATGTTCACTCTACCCCTTTTCATTGCCTGTCTCTACCTTCGTCCTTATTGGCGTCGTATAGCCCTCCCTGCGGTCTTGGTTCTTCATACTGTCCTATTTCTCTTCATTGCCTTTCGAGAACCTCATGATCCGGCGGCTGATACCGACCTTCTCAAAGCTCGCTTGCACGATCTTTCGACATCAGGCCACTCTTGGCAATTTGAGCTTGATCACATGAATGCCTATGCTAAGCTTAATCTGCTCCTTCGCTATCGACTAGAAAAGGAAGAGAATCAACGCCTGATGCCCTATCAGCAAGCCTACGCCAAGCAGGCGCTCCATAGTTACCTTGAAGAGGCCCTGCGTGATAAGAAAAATCAACTTCTTGTTAGCGGAACCCCATCCTCAGAGATTCCATCCGACAAAGCTCTGGAAAAAGCCATTCTGGCCGATACTAGCCCAGAGGTGCTCAGACGTTTAACGGCTTTACCGACTCTGTGGGAGGCTGAAAAGGACAACCAAGCCGATAAAATTGAGCGTCTTACCACGGCCCTTAAGGCGGATCCCAACGACCACCATGCTAACGAGGAACTTCAATATCTTCGTGATCGCGACCGTTGGTTGGTAGATCAGAACGCCAAGATCTCTGTCATGGTGATGCCATTATTTCGGCCCTTTCATTGGGAGGACGATGCCGGCGGTGCACAAGCACTCAATCAGTTTGTTCCATGGTGGGAATTGACGCGTACTGATCGCAAGGACCTCTCCGCGGCTCTGGTCTTTGGCGTGCGGATCTCTATCGTAGTGGGCATCTGTGCGGTGGCGTTGGGGCTCTTAATAGGGATTCCGGTGGGCTGTCTAGCAGGCTATTATGCAGGCACCTTGGACATCGTCGTATGTCGATTATTAGAGATTTGGGAGGCTATGCCAACCTTTTTTATGCTCTTGCTCGTTGTAGCGGTGACTCAAAGCAAATCTATCTTCTTGGTCATTGCGATTATAGGCTTTTTTGGTTGGACGGGTTTTAGTCGTTACATCAGAGGGGAATTCTTTAAACAGCGCAATCTTCCCTATGTTGAGGCATGCTTGGCTCAAGGGTTTGATGACTCCTACATCATCTACCGGCATATTTTGCCCAACGCTATTCCACCGTTACTTACCCTTTTGCCATTTGCAGTGATGGGCGCTATAAGCACCGAGGCAGGCCTATCCTTTCTAGGTTTAGGAGAGGAGGGGTCTTGCTCATGGGGTGTGCTCATGGACGAAGGACGCAGAGCCTTTCCCGGCGAAAGCTATCTTCTTTGGCCGCCAGCAATCCTGCTGACAGCATTGCTAGTCGCTATAGCCCTTGTGGGGGATGCATTACGCGATTCTATCGATCCCCGCCTCCACCGACACACCTAGAGCCACCGTTTAGGATTTAGGAGTAACACGGATGCACACGGATTTAGGAGGATAGGATGGGAGTGTGGTTCGTTACGTTAAAAACAATAAAAATGGTTTTAGGTAAGAGATGAGCGATCTTTGCTATTCAATCTTTTTTTCAAGTCCTATCCTCCTAAATCCGTGTGCATCCGTGTTACTCCTAAAAACGACACGAACCGCTGCTACGCTCTAAATCCGAATCTGATCCATGGCGATGCTTAAGCGAAGAAGAAACGTAGAGTAGCGAATACTGACGCGGCGATAGCAGCTCCGGCTGGGACAGTAACGAGCCATGATAGGACAATATCGCGGGTGGTTGCGAGGTTCAGGGCGCCAATACCACGCGCTAAGGCAATTCCCAATACAGCACCTACGAGAGTATGTGTCGTCGAAATGGGCATACCCAGACGAGAAGCCACGACTACCGTTGTTGCAGCAGCTAGTTCAGCGCAGAATCCTCGCGTAGGTGTCAACTCTGTGATTTTTTTGCCAATTGTTTCGATGACACGCCATCCCCATGTGGCTAAGCCTGCAACAATACCAAGACCGCCCAAGCACAACAGCCAAGTAGGCAGGGTGGTTCCAAAACCGACATTTCCTTCAGCTAAGATAGCCAAAGACGCCGCCACTGGGCCAATCGCATTAGCGACATCGTTAGCCCCATGTGCAAAAGCCATCAAAGCAGCGGTGACCATTTGCAGATAGGTAAAGATCTTCTCTATGGCTGTGTATTCCGAATTGTCTGACTCAACCTGAGCATCTTGCTTTAGGCTTGTGGAGATATTTTCAACCTCTTCAACCATCAAGGATACATAATACTGCAACTCACCGCTTGAGGTATCTTGAACACGTGTGAGATGTTTTTTTGCCTTGTCTAGTTCCAAAGCGACTTCAGGACCATAGGCTGGAGAGGTTTTGTGATGTGATGTGGCCGATTTTATACGCTTGGTAAGCCAGCGACTAGCCTCGCCGGTGACCGCTCCAATGGCCAAGCTAAGTCCAAAAGCCTCCCAAAAGCCCATATCGCGGCCTTCTAGGCCATGAAAAAGAATCAACATGGACATGATAGACATAGAGAAAAACACCAGGAACGGTGTAATTCTTTTAGCAGCTTCTAGCGGATGGCGATCATAGAAGATCTTGCGGCGTATAAAAGTGAATATGGTGTAGGAGAGTAAGCCGCCTAATAGAGGACTGATGACCCAACTGCTGACAATCGACACTACATGGTTCCATTGGACCATCTCCACACCACCGGCGACAAGGCCAAAACCGACAATAGCACCTACGATAGAGTGAGTGGTTGATACCGGCCAGCCATAGTAGGAGGCGATCTGCAGCCAAACCCCCGCGGCAATCAGTGCCGACAGCATCCCATAGACAAGTAGGTAGGGATTGTGGGCGAAGTCCTCAACCTGAATGATACCTGTTTGAATGGTCTCGGAGACGTGCGAACCAAATAGGAATGCTCCGGCGAACTCCATGATCGCTGCAAGGACGACTGCTTGACGCAATGTTAAAGCCCCCGAACCCACGGAAGTACCTATAGCATTAGCTACATCGTTGGCGCCAATATTCCAGGCCATGTACAAGCCGGCTAACAGCACGGCTGCAAGAAGGATCACTTCGCTTGGCATGTGTTGCTTCTATTCTCCAATGTCGGTGAGTTATTTCATTTCTAGGGTCATACGCATGCGATTGGCGAGAGTCTCCGAAAGATTGGAGAGAGCCGCTGTAGCCTCAAAAAGTCGCAGCCATAGGTGGAATGAGCTGTATGGCAACTCATCCTCCAGCGAAAATAGCCCTTTTAAGAGCTTTCTTTGCAGCACATCAACCTCATGCTCCTTATAGGCCACAGCATTAACCATGCCACGGACCTTGTCGGCTTCGATGCCCCCAAAGGAAGATTCCAGGAGCTCATGAAGCTCCTTGATGATGTTGTGGACGCCCTCAAAAGCTTCAACATTCTTTTTAAGGAAAGCATCGAAAAGTTCCTTTAATGAACTGGGCAGCTCGAGGGGTTTCAACGTCGCTAATACAGCAATGTCCTCTGCCTGATCGGCGATTTTATCCTGGATCCGCAGAATCTCCAGAATTTGATTTCGGTCAATAGGCATAAACAAGCTTTTGGGCAAATGGTCTCTAATATCATTTTTGGTGATATCAGCAAGATGCTCGGCCTCGGAAATGTGATGCGCGATCTTCTCCACTCTTTCATAGTCTTGCTCTTGCAGTGCCTGAAATAGCAGCACCACTTGATGCACACAGAAAGAAACCTTTTCCATGTGAGTTTTCAAAAGAGTGAAGGGAGAGCGTCCAAAGAGATTGAGGATCGTCAACATGTCAACACCATATGCATTACTAAGCCTAAGAGTATGACAACCTCACCCATTATGGCAACGGTTCGTTTAACTTTCAGGAGTAAATGGACGAAGGGACCAAAGGGACGAAAAGGACATAAGGAGGTGATTGCAAAATTATTTGAGCCCTTGAGAATCGATTCTCGGGAAAAAAGGTTACCTTTTTTTGTGAGAAGGCGATTCTAGAGTTCTAGAGAGCTTAAGTGGTATGGCACTATCCAGTCTGGAAAGACAGGCTTTTCTCCCTTCCCAGGCCCGAAGGGTCGATATTGCAACAGGCCATGGCATCGCCATGGTATATGCCAGGAAGGGATTTCGCAGTCTGAAGGACTGCTGCAAGACGCCAGTTTACAAACACCATTTATGCATGCGCTTTATGGCAGCCCTACAGGCTGCTAAAACCGTTTTGGCTTATACCATGGCGATGCCACATAGGCCTCAACCTAACAGGTCTTTTGAGCTTATATCTCAATGACTTAGGACTTCACAATCGTATCTCGGCGCGCAGCGCTTTGGAGAGCGGTCGCTTGCGACCACTTTTCGTTGCGACGGCAATGCTAAACGGCATTGTATGGATTCGTCGAAGGCTGCATGTACTAACTATTTTACCCTTAGGGAATTATAGTGATGCCGTTGCACACGACCGTCGCAAGGAACCCAAAGCGGTCGCAAGCGACCGCACTCCAAAGCGCTGCGCGCCGAGATACGATTGTTAGGCTTAGGTTGAGGCCTATGTGGCGATGCCATGGCCTGTTGCAATATCGACCCTTCGGGCCTGGGAAGGGAATGACTCTCTCTTCGCCGGCCGTCGAGTTTCAGGAAATTGACTTCGGAAAATCGGACTTTTGCAATTACCTCTTTATGTCCTTTTCGTCCCTTTAATCCTAAAAACGACACGAACGGTTGCGTCTTTGTGCTAAAAATCCTATGGTGAGCAGCCTATGAATAAGTCGGATGCACAGCCAATTCTACAGGTTCGCGGACTGACCACACGTCTGCAGATCGGAGACTCCACTTACAAAGTTGTCGATGGGCTTTCCTTTGATCTCTATGCTGGTAAGACCTTGGCCGTTGTTGGAGAATCGGGCTGTGGCAAATCCATGAGTGCTCTCTCGATCATGCGTATCCTTCCTCATCCTCCAGCTTTACCTTCGGAGGGCGAAGTGCTTTATCGAGGCCAAAACCTTCTAAGCCTTTCCGAACGACACATGCGCCACATTCGCGGTATGCGTATAGCGATGATCTTCCAGGATCCCACTAGCGCACTAAACCCAGTTTATACCATTGGCTATCAACTCATGGAAGTCGCTGAACTTCACCTTGGCCTTTTTGGTGATGATGCCCTAGCCAGAGCCATCGAGGCTCTTGCTTCCGTAGGTATTTCTTCGCCAGCAGACCGTGTCAACGACTACCCGCATCAGCTATCTGGTGGAATGCGACAGCGAGTCATGATAGCTATGGCCTTAATGTGTCAGCCAGATATTCTGATTGCTGATGAGCCCACCACGGCTCTCGACGTCACCGTTCAAGCTCAGGTGCTGGATCTAATTAGGAACCTGCAGAGGGAACGGGGGATGGCGCTGTTACTGATCACCCATGATATGGGTGTGGTAGCTGAAATGGCCGATGAAGTCATTGTCATGTATGCTTCACAGGCCATCGAACGTGCCGACGTAATGACGTTGTTTGATGCTTGTTCACATCCCTACACTCAAGGATTGTTTGCTTCGCGACCTACTCTAGAAACGGCTAAAGGATCTCTAAAACCTATTAAAGGCACTGTGCCGCAGCTTAAGCATTATCCCGAGGGGTGTCGCTTTCATCCCCGCTGTCCCTATGTCATGGATATGTGCCGTCATGGGTCTGTCCCAACCTTTGCAGGCCCTGGCATAAATCATGTGGCAAATTGCTGGCTCTTGGATCCTGCAATGGCCAAGGAGCCTAGCCATGGTTGACCAAACGCCGTTGCTGGAAGTGCGAGGTTTAAAAAAACACTTCCCTATTATATCAGGGGTGATTCGTCACACCGTAGGATGGGTTAAGGCGGTCGATGACATCAACTTTGAGGTGCCTTCTGGTCAGATAGTCGGATTGGTCGGAGAATCCGGTTGCGGCAAGAGCACGGTGGCTCGAACATGTATTCGTCTGTTAGAACCCACCGCCGGTCAGATCATTTTTGAGGGCCAGGATATCAGTACTATGCCAGTTAAGCAGCTGAAGCCCCTTCGGCGGCAGATGCAGATGATTTTTCAGGATCCACAGGTATCGCTTAATCCTCGTAAAAGCATAGGAACAAGCATCGGCGAGGGGTTGGTTTATCACGGTGGGATCACTAACTCTACGGAATTGCGTGATCGGGTAGCTTATATCCTTGATCAGGTTGGGTTATCTCCTGACGCTATGGTGCGCTACCCACATGAATTTTCGGGGGGACAGCTACAGCGTATTTGTATAGGTCGGGCTATCTCCTTGGAACCCAAACTGGTTATTTGTGATGAGGCTGTATCTGCTCTAGATATATCGGTGCAGGGGCAAATCTTAAATCTCTTGGTGAATCTCCAACGAAGGCTAGGTCTGAGCTACTTGTTCATCGCGCACGATCTATCCGTTGTTAGGCATATCTGCGACCATGTCGTGGTGATGTATTTGGGCAAGGTGATGGAGAGCGCTCCGGCAGATCAGCTTTTTGCCAATCCACGTCATCCATACACGCAGGCTTTGCTATCAGCCGTTCCCAAAAATCATCCGGCGCAAAAGACTCAGAGGGCTATTCTTAAGGGAGAAATCCCATCTCCAATTAATCCACCAAGTGGATGTCCATTCAGAACACGCTGTCCCTACGCGCAGCCAGTCTGTAGCCTTCCACCACCTCGGCAGCGGCCATCTCCAGATCACTATTATGACTGTATTTTGTGACATAATTCTCCCCACTCTGCTCCCCTTCCCCACGTGTCCGTGTCCTAGCCCACATGCGTTAAACTAAGAGAATTAGGAATGTTCACCGCCGAGGCGTGTGGAAGTTCGTGGGGCTTTTTTAGGATTTTTACCGCCGAGACGCCGAGATAGAAGAGAGAGGATTAGGAGAGAATGTGCCGTTTGTGTGTCCTTGGGCAAAATTCTGCCCAAGGGCCTCTTGAGGGGTTAGCGTTTTGGTAAAGCCCTTAGACTGGATTTTGTCCAGAGTCGGTAGTAACTGAACATTCTTTCCTCTTCCTCTCTCTCCTATTGGTGTCTCGGCGCCTCGGCGGTGAAAACTCCGATGAGTAAATATTAAACAAATTGAATATTATACGTTTTAAAATAATTAGTTTAATGCGTATAATAAATTATGTTGTTTTATTGATTGTTTGAGGTTTTATGTTGGATGGTGCTAATAAATCACATTCGTCTGACTTAGATTACATTTCAAAGCTGTATCAACAATCTCCTCCCAAAATGGAGAAAAAACAAGGCCTAGTAAAAAGCCTATTTATCTCCCTAACAAAGAAAGATGACCCATATTCTGAAGAAGATGCACGAAACATCTTAAAAAAGAGTGTTCCGATAAAGGTGAAAACACCATCTGGGAGAACGAAGACGATTTTAGTTAAAGTTGATACGTTGGTTAATTATTTACATCTTAATACTGAATTCACAAGGGACATGAGTCAGTTGCACGATAGTTATGCGCCCCTAGAGCAGAAATTTGTTAGCCTTTTGGTACTGCACGCTCAAAAATACATTGATACGGGCGATGCAGATGAGCTGCAGGAACACGTCGAGACCATGGCTTTAATGGTGGTTCGAGATGAGGAGAGGTTAGCCAATTTTCAAAATTTAATCCAACGAGCTCCGACCGAGGCTGTGAGAAAGGATGTTTGTGACAGAGCAGAAAAATTACCTCCTGCCGATTATACTTCTATCAATCGTTACAGTGATGAATTTATTGATTTCTTGACGCAAAGAAGCGGTCTATCGACAAGCGTAAAGCAAGGAGGACTCAAGGGAAGGGTAGAGGGCCAGCATTTCAAAAAGGCTGATGTCATGTTGGTGGGAAGTGTTAAGGCAGGTCTTCCTCTTACAATTGATCTCTTAAAGGAAATGCATCAGGTTATGGTCTCTGAACCCAAAAAAAGGCCAGGGGAACTGCGTGGGCAGGGCATCAATGTCAGTGCAGGTCCGGGAATGGAATACCTGTCGGGTAGCCATGTCACAGCGGAATTAACGGAATTACTGACTTGGTTAGACGCAGCTACCAATGAAAATCAGGGAGATAGGGGTGCAACGGTTGAAATAGCTGCAAAAGCCTATTCGTGGGCTGTGAGCATACATCCATTTTGTGATGGCAATGGCCGGACAGCGAGATTAGTCATGGACTATGCCTTGGTGAAAGGGGGGCTTCTGCCATGTACCCATGCGAGTCATGTTCAACCAGCTGTTTTTGGAGGACTCTCTCCAAGCCTAAACGATAGAAGGGGGAGTAATCCCAACGACCTAGTTATTCACATCATGGAAGGCGTTGAAAACTCCTATAGATTACTAGGTCTAATGCCCCCATCCTAAAAATGGTGATTGGATATGTATATTAAAATAGGTGAAGAAATTGTACTTAAATTTTTGAATGGAAGCGATGCGTTGGCAAATGCACCTGCTGTGATTTATGAAATCGTCAAAAAAGGGAAATCTGCAAAAAAACAAGGACATTTTCTTGCCTTTATTGAGATGCTTGGATCGGCAAACGAACAATCTGAAATCAATTTAAACCGGTTACAAGATTGGTACTATCTATTAAAGGGAAAGAGAAGACAAAGTCAAGGATTTCGTAAGGCAACCGCAGAAGAACAACAGGAACTCGGACAACGCTCTGCTTTGCCATTAAGATTGAATGAAATATTAAAAAAAATTCAGGCAATCATCGATTCTGATAATTATCACTATTTTAGCGTGTCAAATTTAAAAAATATCTGTAGTAAAATCTATGCCTATCACCAATTGGATCCTTTTATTGATGACCATGGGAGAACAACCAGGCTCCTCATCAATTACGTTTTTTTAAGACTGCGTTGGTCTTTTTTGATTTTTAGTGGTGACGAGCAAGCGGAATTTGATGCTGCCTTTCGAAATATTGAGAGTCTAACGGTATACCTCTATATGAAGATGAAGGAACGTTTCATCTCTCTGGCAGGGGCTATCGGAGAGCAGGAAAGTTATGAGAACCACAGTTCTACTTATCGCTTTTCGAATGATGCGGTAGACCAGATGCAAATTGTCGAATGGCATCTGTTTGATAGTGACATAGAGCAACTGACGTCTATACCAAAAGCGGCCTAAATTTCTTTAGATTCATTCTGAGTATCTTCTTTCTCTTTCTCAGCGTCTCTGTTACGTTTCGACAGTTTTTCCAATGTTCGTGTCAACGTATGCGACAAGACCCGCATTTGCTCTTGAAGGCGTGATGTCATATGCATGACCTGCCTTTGCGCTTCTTTCTGATGTGAGCGGCTTTTCCAAAGCGATTCTTCTTGGTTGGATGGGTCTAGCCCACTTTGCGACATCAGCTGTCGTTGCAACTCTTTTAAATGTTCGAGTTCTTGGTTTAACCTGGTGATCTCCTCTGGAAGATGAGTGGCGGGTAGGGAGACCTCATGTAATAGTTTCTCCAAGTCGGTCGTCAATCGACCTGTACCTTTAGCTATTTCATTAAAGTAGTCACTTTCTTCGATTCCCTCTGAATCCAATGTACGTCCGTCAGGGGTCCATTGTTGTATCCAAACGCTCGGTGAGTCCTTATCGAAGGTTATCTGTTTGGCGAGCATGCCGTATTTGTACCATTGTTTTGCGACACCAAAGGCTTTGTCGTTGTCGAACTCCGCTTCGATTATCAGTACTCCTTCCTCGTTCCAGATGCGATCAAGGCCCTTGCGTTTGCCTTGCACAAAGTTTAGGGTGCGTTTGGTGCTTCCATTGGGATAAAATAGCGCGACCTCTCCGTTTAACAATCCCTTGTCGTAGTGCAAGAGCGTCTTTAGAACACCATTATTATAGTAATATTTCTGTTGGTCATGCCACTGACCATCCTGAAAGCTTTGTTCGCTGGCTAAAGATCCATCTAGATAGTACGTGAAGGTCTTGCCTTGTTGTAGTCCATCCAAAAAGAAATTAGAGACCAGAATTCTGCCCTCCGGCGAAAAGAAAGTTGAGGAGCCGTTAAGCTTGCCCTCCTTTCGATACTTTCGCATCTTGACGTGGCCATTGGGATAGTAGTCTTCCTCGAGAATTGAGTCGGGTAAGGAGTGTTCCGTCGGGCATTGGGAGGGTTTTGCGGGACTATGATGTGTGGTATCCATTGAGATTAGCAAAAGGGCATGTTCTGCTAGAACTGTTTGAATCAGGCGGATATTGTCTTCTGAGACGCCCACTAAAGCGCTGTAGCGCGCCTTGGTAAGCACGCCCCGTCTTAGGGCTATTTCGATTTCAGTGAGAATCCCTTTATCCATCTCTATACGTTTGAGTTCGCGAGACTGTATCTCAACCTGCATTGTTAAAAAGTCTTTTAAAACATGCTTATAGCCATCTTCGGTCTCTAGGTCCTCTAAGGCCTGTTGACCTTGTGGAGTTAAAAGGTACTTCTCAGGCAACTGACCTGCATCTAAACCATCCAGAGTTGCCTGGATATCGTTAACGACACTATTGCAAAAACCGATACAGCGAATAAGACTATTCGTAAGCTCTTCCATTAGCTCGACGATAGCCTCGTAGGTAACATATGGAGGCATTGGGGAATTGTGAATTTCGCCGTGTATCATGGCGCCAAAATCGTACTGCTTCTTTAAAATACTATCGAAGACATCTTGAAGAGGCTTATTGGGAACGCCATCGAAGCCCAACCCCCCCTCGGTTGAATTAATGATAACAGCTTCGCGATGCCGTTTGGAGAACTGTGAAAACCAAGTAGCCTCAGCAATCCATTTCCAAAGTGTGGAGACGGGCTTGCCATTGATGTCTGTATGTGAAACTAACTCGTCTTCAATGGTCTTGGTGCGAAAAAAGTCCTTTCTTTGATGCAAGGGATGGTTGACAATACCTGGACAGTAAGGCAGGTCATTGCTATAGGCGAGGTCAAGGCCAACAAGGATGATGGGGTAGCATCCCAACGCCTCAGCGATTGCCAAGCTAAATCCAATGACATTATAGCCTTCGTTCAGCTCCTTGCCTGCGATACCCAGTTTTTCTTCAAACCAATGAGCTGTTTCGTGTCCACCACTACCTGTACTAAAGAGGCGCTCGCCTTGCACAAGATTTAAGGCTGTATAATTCATGCGATTGCGATAGAAAAATGGCAACTCGTAGGCGATATTCATGATGAGACGTGTATATTGTGCTGTATTGGGATCAATTCCAACGCCGAAGTGTGGCAACAAGCCGATCGTATTGAGAGCGTTCATTGCCGTGCCCCCAGCAAATATTAGGGCGCGATCACGTAGAGTTTTAAGAACTTCCAAGTTTTTTGCTAGCGACGGCCCAGCACCACAAATTATGGCCGGTATGCCTGTAAACTTGTCAAATAGACTACTAGCGGGGTAGGAGGTGGGTAAGAGCAGTAAGTTTCTAAAGAAGTTACTGAAAAATATCTTACCACCGATGCGATACTCAGACGCTATTCCTTTTTTTCGCTGTAGATGAAAAGCCAGGCGAGACTTCATCCTATGCAATTCAGAGGGATAGGTCTGTTCGTATAATTTTAGAGCTGAGCAGATATCATGCTTGAGGAGAAAGAAGGCTGCCAACGCTTCCATGATGCTACCCTGCTCGTCACTGAAAGCTATCCAGACTTGCCGATTGGCAAGCATTTCGGTACCTCGATCCGTTCGAAATAAATGCTGAAGAACTTCTAGATCCGTTTCGACGAAGATAAGGTACTGATCTGGTCCCAAGGCAAGCCATTCTTTGGCGGCATCATAGTAGTATCCTAGCCCAACTCCAAACACGAACAATGCTTGAATATCACTGAGGTTGAGTTGCGAAAACCAGGCTTTAGCTTCCTCCTCTGGACTATCCAAAGAATGAAAGTACTGCGTTTCCCCATTGATGACTGTCTGGAGGTTTGCCGTCCCATTGGCATTTGTATAAGGAAATACTCTCTGATAGGGCTTATCCAATTCGCGAGCTGGCTGTGGTTGAAAGATAGCCCAGCGTTCTATGTTTTGTTTGTACTGCGCTTCGTCTGACATATCGATGTCCCTTTTTTGCGGCGTCTGTCTGAAAGTACATGCGCTTGACTTGTCATCCCCTACAGCCGTCAGGCCAAATCGAAGTTTCCGGCCTACCGCATAATATGATATAATTTAATTATGAGCCCAGTTAGCAGTCAATTTCGGTCACTTCTAGAGACAAGAAATGAGGATGTTATCCATGAATGGGTAGTATCACACGGTGACTATTTATTCGAGTGTCTTGAGGGAATAACAGATCGTGCTTGGATAAGTGCGCACAGCGATGCATGCCTTAAAGTGATACGAATCTTTCCGTCTGAACTATTCGTTACTGAAGAAGGCCGGGACTTTATCCAAGCTATGCGAGATTCCAATGCTTTAAGCGGGTGGACAGGCGATGCTTTCCGTGCATTCATGAGAGCTTGCACAAACGGTGAACTAGACAGGGCGCGTGCGTGGCTAAGGGCTGGTCTGGATGTGTTGAAGGAAAGAAGAGCTGGCTGGACGGCGCTACATTTAGCCTGTGCTACCGGCTGTATAGCAATAGTGCAGGAACTTCTCGATGCAGGCGCCAAAGTTCAGGCTGTGGACTCTCGTGGTAATACGCCCTTACATTATGTATTGGGCGATGATGTGAAGCAGCTAATTGACCTGCTGACTTCGCACGGTGCAGACATCAATCAGGTAAACATTGATGGGGATTCATCACTGCATCGCGCAGCGCGTGTTTGTTTGAGCGATGCCGTCGAAGCGCTGCTTGATGCTGGCGGAGACCCCAATCGTGTCACAGGCGTTCCAAAACCGGGATCCACCCCCTTACATATCATTGTCGAAGGATCTAGGCATATCCCGCTAGATAAAGTCGCTGCTACCATGCGAGTCTTGTTGGATAGAGGAGCACGTCCTGATGCTGTGGATGCTACAGACCGAACTCCACTATTCCTGGCGTGCTTATCGGGACACCTGGAGGTTGTTAAGCTCCTCATCGAGGCAGGTGCCAATGCTCTACAGAAAGATAGACTTACTGGAGCAACGCTTTTGCATGGTATTGCTTTGGGGAACCCTTCGATTGGCTCCAAGGACCTTCTGGGTGTAGTTCGCGAAGTTCAGCGCATGGGCGTGAATGTCGATGAACCCAATAAACAAGGAATTGTACCTCTGCAATTGGCCTGCCGGGAGGGACATACGTCGTTTGTAAAGGCTCTTGTGAAAGCAGGTGCACATACGGAAGTACCCGATATCTTGGGCAATACAGCTCTTCATTATGCCTGTGAGGGCGGAAAGACTTCCGCTGCACAACAGATCCTATTAGATGGAGCAAACGTGAGGGTGCAGAATCGCCTCGGAGTGACACCTCTGCATGTTGCCTGTTGTCATGGTGATGCTATGCTTGCCAAAACGCTCATAGCTCAGGGTGCAGATCCTTTAGCCAAAGATCAAAAAGGCGATACTGCTGTTCACTGTGCTTGTAGGGAAGGCCTTTTTGAGGTTGTTAGCACCTTTGAAGCATGGGACTTTCTTCAGAATCAGATCAACCATGCGGGTGCAACGCCATACACGCTGGCGCTGCGCAACAAGCACATTCGGAACCATGTTGACCAAGCACAGGCGGCTGCACTACTTGAAAAACTTAAGCAAAACGATCAAGGCGTCGGCATCGAGGCTCTGCAACGCAAAATGCTAGCGCATCGCTATGGTTTAGACGGCTTTTCCGATATGGATGGAGATGTCATTTCACTGAAGCCGTGGACTGAAGACGAGACCTTAGCACTCATGGAATGTGTACTGTCGGAATATTATGAGGTTCAGAGGAGTGGTCTAGCACCTGACATAGCCTCTAAACTGCTACCGGAAACCACTATAAAGCTCAAAGATAATCAAGAATGGTTTGTTAATGTGCTATCTGTAGCTCTGCATGGCATCGTTCATTCGAGGGATTATCTCGATCAAACAGTTCAGCAAATGATAGTTCACGTATCTAAGGGTGACATCGTGGCGATGTTTACCGGATGGCCAGGACACGCTGTAGGAGCAGTATTCTATGGGACCAAGCTATGTAGATGTGATGTAGGTGCGATGCCTGGAGGACGATCTGGCATTCTTTGCCATACCATAGCCATGCCAAAGCGCCTACACCTTGGAGTGACAGCATTATGCAACCTCAAAAAATCGGAAACCTTCTATAATCGCGTCACCGATGGGTTAGGGCTTGTCCAGGAGATTTACATTCCTTTACCAGAGCAGCGCACTGGGGCTTATCTTGTGGGCAATGCTAATGCAATGGAAGTCGGTATTCTCTATTTACTATTACTATCAAAGCTAGGTCATCAAGGCGCTCAAGATTGTGCCAAAGCAATCCAGTACGCTCGCTGTGGTCAGGGACGCTTGGGAAGTCTGAAGGCCTATCTGAGGAATACACGTCAGCCTGATTATCCTTTACTTGCCCGGATTTATCACCTCAAAAGTGGAAAGACACTTGAAGAGCAAGAGCTTCGAAGAGCTATTCTAGGATTCGCTCTGGAGCGGGGTCTCTCCCGAGAGGCATTTCTGAAGCTAGCTCCTATCCGGCGACGGTTCGTGTAACGTTTTTTAACGCAAAGGCGCAAAGAAGAGCTCACCATTGTGGATATATAGGGTTTCATACGAGTCCTTAAGGATCGTTGCAAGGCGAGAAGGATTCGGCTAGAGAAATTTTAACACAGAGAACACAGAGACGCCGAGATCGGACAGAGAGGGGAAAGAAAAAAATATTTTTATTTCCAAGTCCTTATAAATGTATTTATTGTTTTTTCCTATGATTGCCCGCTTTGGCCATCTGTCCATTTTTGTCCATGATGTCCATTACTGTCCATATTGTCCACTGCGAGCCCGACAGGAAAGAGGGCTGCCAATATGGTTACCCAGGCACTAAAGCGATAGATGTTGACCTGATGCATCCAAGAGGCCCATACAGGCGATGTCAGGGCAAACCCGATGCCCTTACATAATGTCAGAGCTACTGCTAGATCTGTGTGGGATAGTCCAAGACTATCCACAAAGAAGGCTGGCAGCGCTGGTTGCATCACCATCAGCCCTGCACCCCCCAAGAGAAAACCGAGTTGAAAACGGGCAAAGTCTGGCCTTTGGATGATGATTTGCCAGGCTTGTTTCCAGGGGGAAGTTAGCTGGTCCAGGGTCCAGGGAGGAGTGGTAGGGATATTCTCGTAGTCTTCTAGGGTTGGATTGATGTCTCTGTACCAAAAGATGCCGGTGATTCCCATTAGCGCTGTTGCGGGGAAGATCCATCTCCAGCCTTCTGTGAAATCATCTAGTAACCATCCGATTAGGAATGGAAAGCCTCCACCGCCAAGATGGCAGAAGGTCGATCCAATGGAGAAAATACGACTTCGCTTAGGATCCGGCACATTAAGTCTTAAAAGTTCCATCCAAGCGGGAATGTTGCCGCGATTGAAGAACATGAAGCAGAATCTTTGCGTTCCTATGTGGCACAGTTATTCCATGACTGCGGTTGGCGCACACCTAATGCCATTTTGGAGGCGTGAAATGATGGTAACGGTGTGTATTGCAAGCGTCCTCGCAGTCATGGAATGACTGCGCCACATAGAGGCTTCGTTAGAAGAGCTACGCGAAGGCGCGCCTGTTTGGGTTTAGGGCTCGCTGATGGTAATAGTCGGCTAGCTCCTTGCGTAGCGAGGTCACGCTTTTATTCGCATTCATGGCGAGGGGTTCCTCAAAGCAAGTGATATCAGCTTCCAATGTCATGACCAGGCGATTCTTAACTAATAGGCGCTGTTCTTCTGGATCATCGCCTAAGTCGACCTCAAGGTTAACCATAAAGGCCATGAGTTGTCTGAAGGTAGCGGTTTGCAGTCTTTGAGCAAAGGGACTTAATTTGGGAGGCTCGAAACCAATTTTCTCAGACATATACTGCAAGACTAATTCACAAGCTGGTTTCTGCAGAAGTTGTCCCAAAAAGACCATATATGTCGCCAATGGTTCAGGAACCTGCAACAGCTTTTCCGCTTTTAACCTCTCTAGGGCCTCCTGGGCGCCTTCGAGAAACATGCTGCGCGATAGTTCCAGACGCCTTTCGGACGTCAAGGCCGTCCACGAGCCTGATGCGCGAGCACTCAACCAACTATTTTGGAGATACTCTAATGGTTTTACAATCGCTGTATCGCAGATGCAGGAATAAGCTTGTGCTAACTGCTCCAATGCTGCTGACTGGCCTTTTAGGAAATGGAACAGATTTTTGATGATACCATTGTTAGTGTTAGCGTTCGTTGCCCTGGCAATAGCTGATGCTAAACGTCGATGAAGCGTTAAAAATTCGTCGTGATAGGCTTCAAAAAGTTCCTTCTGCGTTTCCAACAAGCGTTTTGCCTGAAACAACAATACCCCACTGGGCAGGAGGGCCTGCGCCATTTTCCTCTTCTGATCGCATAACATGCGGTATAAGGGGAGCTTTTCAGGGTAGTCGGGACAGGGAGGTAACAGTTTGTCACAGAGACCCCAGCCCGCATGTTGGATCGGGTGCGGAAAGCCGCTTTGTGAGGAACGCGAAAACAGTCGGAAGCTATCGGGTATTGGGATGCTGGGAACCTTGCTGTGTGCATCGCGTCGGAATGAACCTTCCAATAGGAGTACTTCACCTGGAAAGGGTTCTATCGTTTGCTTAAACGTCACAATAGTGGCCTCGCCTTGCAGGCCTTTAGTTATTTTGGTGTCAGCGCTCTGCACAGGCGTCTGCCGTACAGCCTTCAAGGCTTCACTGAGCGAGGTCGAAGGGAATCCGTAATTTCGAATCATAGTAATTGCCTTAACACGAAATGCATCTACTTCACGATGAGAGGGTATTAGGGATACATATAAGGGACCTTGCTGAGGGGCAGCTAGGGAAGATACCTTTGAGGATACGTTACTGGCTATTCCAGGGACCATGGTACTAACCTTGTAGCAAGCCTGACCCACGTCCTGAGGCGACTCACAGTGTTGACTAGCTGGCAAAGGAAGTTCGATGGTTTGACGAGCTAAATGTTCATCTACGGAAAGACCGCTGCGTCGAAAGAGAAAGCGTGCGAAACGTTGTCCCCAAGAGGGAGGGCGATCACGGGCTCCTTCGATAACAGAATTGAAATGATCGATGGTGGCCATCGCAGCATCGGCGAGTTTACGCTCTGCAGCATCGCCATTTTTGAGCTTATCAAGCAGCGGGTAACTGTTTTTTACAATATCGATAGCCCTCAAGATCTCTTGCTGTAGGCGGTCGCGGCGTTGCTCATGATCGCGCCGAACAGTGTCTGATAGCAGCGCAGTGACAAAACAACGCGCTAGGCCAACGAGCTTTTGGTAGGGGTCCACGGCATTGGGTATAATGTGGCCATCTTTAAGCTCAAGGTGATAGAAGTGCGGAATAGGCTCAAATGCGTTGAGCAACGCAAATTGCTCGAGGTTGCTGATAGCAGTATGTAGGTCTTGAGAGACCTCGTCATGATGATCAGAATAGGGTTCAGCCATAGAAATTATCCATCGTGTAACATGTGCCGCTCGCGTAGGATATCAAAGGTCTGTAAATACTATGTAAAGAGCGGCAAAATTCTTTTGGATTATACCATGCGCGGTTGGCTTTGGCGCATTCGACTACGCCAAAGCTAACCGCGCGTGGTATATTCGCTTATGCAAAAAAACCTTTACGTTCACGTTCCGTCATTCGACGGTAGGAACCTACAGCTAGCTTCCCGAGGATCAAACTGCCAATACGGATGCGTGTGAGTTCGTGGACTTTTAGTCCGGCGGCCTGTAACAGCAGGCGCACCTCATGTTTCTTACCTTCGCCAACAACGATTTTCAGGGTATTACGACGTACCTTGGTGACTGCAATCGGTTTTACATGTGCCCCATCGACCAATGTTCCTCCGGAGATAGACACGAGATGTTCGTGAGTGACGTTCAGGTCTACCTTGGCAAGATATTCTTTGGAGATATTGGAAGAGGGATGGATCACTTGATTGGCAAAATCGCCGTCATTGGTAACGATAATGAGTCCACCAGTAGCCTTATCGAGACGACCAACTGTGAAAAGGCGTTCGCTTTTGTCTTCGATAAGGTCCAATACTAACCTTTCGCTGGCTCGACGTGCCTGTGTACAAACATAACCCGCGGGCTTATTGAGCAGGTAGTAGGCCAGAGGCTCCTCACGGAGGATTGGCTCGCCGTCAACAGCAATTTTGTCTGTTTTGAGGTCTACCAGTGTTTGCGGTGTTTTTTCGGGTTTACCATTTACGGTCACTCGACCAGCAAAAATGAGTTCTTCGCAGGCACGACGAGACGCTATGCCTGCGGCCGCTAGGACTTTGCTCAATCTTTTTTCGTCACGTTCTTTGCTCATTCATTATTCCCTGAAGATTTGACCCACCAAGATAACCGAAATTGCCAATTAAGTCGATGACCCCGAATGCATAAGCATCGACAATCGTTTGCACTTCCCTCAATAGGCGTCATTCTCATTTTCACATCTTAACAATAACTTTATCATTTGTTTATGCTTGCTTAAATATAACCTGAAATATAACATCGTCACTTTAAATTAACAACATGAGATAGAAACGATGGATAATTTTAATAATATAAATATTATTGATTTTGGTGTTAATGATATATATCAACAAAATCCGATTGTAACGCGCATAGAAGAGCTTTCACAACAGTCAGTTGTTGCAGGCCTTTTTCAGGAACTTAGTGAGATCAAACAGGAAGTACAGACTCTGTTACAAGGGCGTGAGCTGTCTCCGGTTGATATGGAGGCTATCCTACAAGCAACGCGAGTTTGCCATCGGAATCTTGGTCAGTGCGAAAAAGATCTCACAATAATCGTAGAAGGGAAGGAGCTTCAGGTTAACAGCTTTATGCTGGCCTGTCTATCGCCTAAATTTTCTGCGCTTGTCGCAGCCAGCAAATATGCTGAAGAGCCCTCTGAAGAACCTATTTCTCTTTCCGATATTTCTTACGCACAGATGGAGCGCATTAGCGCATTCTTGCACGGCGAAGCCCTACCAGCTCCCATTACATTAGCTGAGGTAGAGGCGCTGTTACAGCTTGCTGAGCTGTCCAAGCAGCAAGAGATGCCGAGCATTTTGAAAGCATGTGATGCAGCCTTCTGCGAGATGTTGCAGCTCCCGGAAGCTGCTCTTAGTGTTGCAAAGGGTTGGAATTTATTAAGAGGCGCTAAGGCAAAGATACAAAAAATACCACTCTCTACTGAACTGCGAAATCGCAAAGACTTATTACTTCGGCTCTTTAGCTTACCTGGTCTTGAAAAGACGCAACAGATCTTAGGGGGAATGGCTATTCAAAAGATGCCACCGATGCCATTTCCTTGTGTTTTTGATGCGTCCCAGAGAACGTTTTTCGACAAGGTACTGCTGGAAGAAAGGAGTACTGAGAGTCCTCAAACCTTAGATCCTGAGCTGTTGGCTAGGCGTTGGGGCCAAAAAACCGATGATCAGAAGCGTGCTGAACTTGACAACTGTGAACAGCTAGCGGCTTATTTAGTCGGCCAACGCGCTGACTTAGATGACAACTGGCACTGGATGCTTGAGCAGGACTTTCAAAAAGATTTGACAAAACGGTCCCTGAATCTCTTCAGTTTTTTCCTCTATATTGTGTCCAGCCCGAACCAAGAGTACCGAACGCTCCTTCCTCCTATCCTGAGAGCATTGCAACGAAGCTATCTTAACGGGGATCTAGGCGAGGAAGATGCCGAATGGGTCCTTCGCATTGCGGGCAGGGACCAAACATTACTGCAGATTCTTGAAGAGGAAAAGGTCTATTTTGCTCTACCAGATTCAGAGGTGACTCCAGGTGATTTTTGTAAGAGCTTTGACGAGACTGTGGGAAGACTATCCAACGAACTCGAGTTGGCCGATCTTCCAGAGATAGATGAAGACTCAGACGACGAGACTTTTGAGCAACATGTTGCAACTCTTAGTCTTGAACAGCAAATTTTGCTGTTGCAAAGCTTATTAATCAAAGCGAAGACTTTAGAAGACAAGAGGTTGTTAGCATGTTTTCAAGGCCTAAAAACCAGCTGCGAGGCGCTTTCAGAAGAGGCAGCTCCTTGGCAAAAGGCCTTAGTTACTTGGTGTAATCAGTTTGCCGTGGCCACAATCGATGATGAAGGTGGCGAAATTAATCTTAAAACGATGCGCATTTACCCTATAATCGCCTGTAGTCGTTTTATCTGCATGGCGAGATCCACTATGCTACACCGCATGCTAGAGGGGAGATTCGTAGAGGCAGATAAGGGTAAAATTCCTGATGAGGCCATTGTGCTAAGAGATATTTCAGTTGAAAAACTGCAAGCCGCGCAAGAGTGGATGCGAACCGAATCGGTGAGCTTGGAGGGTTTGACAGTCGAGCAGGTGGGACATCTTTTGGCATCGGTTGACTATTTTGGTTGTAGACACTTTCAAAAGCGTTTTGAGAACTATTTGATCGGTCAGGCAGATCAAGCTGACAATATGCTCATTCTTCTTCAGATCGCAAGAGAACGGGATATGCCCCACCTGCTTCGAGCCTCCGTGAAAACATTGTCTAAGCAATACGCTGGAATCATCAGGATCAATATACTTTCAGACGGACGCCTAAAGATCATTGAATTGGACCATGCTAAGGTTGCTGCACACCCAGAGTTGCAAGGTATTTTGCATGAGCTAAGAGGTCAATGGAAAGAAGCTACACTCAAATACTGGGCTGAGCAGCCTCCTCTACCCCCTCGCACCTGGCGTAAGGCGTTGTTTGATCAGATAAGTAAGGATCGAGCCATTAGAATTGCCCGTGGGACGGGGCTAACCTTGTTTGGTGCGATTGGAGCTACGTCGGCGTATCTCTATCGTGATACAACTAGAAGTGGCTTATCCATGATGAAAGACGTCGCAGTATTAGCTGCCTCAACGGCATTCTCTTACGTGCCCTATGGGTCAGTTGCCTATGAGAGGCTGGCTGGTGCGATCGGATCAATCGATATTAACAGTGTTTTCAGTGTGACGCGAGCCACTGCCTCGACGGCTTTGGAGAGAGTCGTGTATTTTATGACTGGATCTAATGGGTTGCTATATCAGCAAACCATAGCTGCTATTGAAACCGCTGGTGGTTACACGGGAGAAGCTCTTAATGCAGTGATTTCGGTTATACCAACAATGTCCAGAGTAGTGGACACCTCAGCGGTCGGGATAACCCTATTGTCTGCTACAGTCCTAGGGGCTGGTGTTGGTGCTGCCTGTTGTAGACGAGCTGCGCAGAAAATTAGGCCCGTCGTACTCAAGAACCTTGTCCCTCCTCCACAACCATTCGTAGTGGATCCGCATGAGTTAGCACAGATGGTGGTCCCGGCGGATAATCCCTCCTTGGGATTGCTTCCGCATGCCCTGCCTGTTCAATTGCCAGCTCTGCGCCTAGATACGACGGCCTGTCGTGCCCTCACTAATGAGGAAATTTGCCGTCTGGTAACCAGTTATCCACAACTCACTGAGTTGACATTAGACGGAGAGTGCCCTCTGGTGGATGGACAAGGATGGAAGTATCTCGCCAAATTGCACAAATTGCAACGGTTGGCGGTTACCCTAAAGCTCTCGGAGCATCATACAGAAGCTCCTTTTGCAAGCCTTGATGTCAGTGAGCTCCGTCCTTCATGGCCTGACTTTGAGGCTGTAGATGTGCGCTTAGAGAGGACAGGATATGCTTGGCGGGCTTTTAAACCGACGGCTCGTGAACTTCTCTTCCTGTCTAACTGTCCTGTAGGCTTACAGGTGCGCCTAACTTTAGCGGGCAGATTCAAGATAAAACCTATTGCTGAAGCATGCCCAAGCATGACGGCTCTATGGAGTACAGGTATGACGGACAATTTCACCAGTCTATTTACAGATGACGTTGTCGCACTTGCTAAGCACTGTCCTGGCCTGGTGCGTCTCCGTGCAGAATGTCGTTTTGGTCCGGACCAGGATCTTTCAAAGCTTGCAAAGGGTTGTCAAAGACTTACCAGTCTAGACCTTAGAAGGTGTCAGGGGCTGACTCATGTTGGTATGGAAAGACTCGTCTACTACTGTAAAGAGCTGCAGGAGGTTCACTTGAAGGACGCAGGCGGAGTGAATGACGCTGAGGTGGGACTCTTGGCTACACTCCCGAAGCTACGTGTGATCGAGCTTATCGATAGTCAAGTAACGGATGAAGGTGTTAATCGTCTTCTCAATCGCGGAGATCTCCCTCCATTAGATGGGATTAGTATGCTAGCCTGTCCGCAGATAAGCTTGGAAATGCAACGCCGTCTGTCGGCTCACGTGTTTCGCATGCAGTCTTCCCATATCGAAGCTGACAAACGAAAGACAAAAGAGTGGGCTGAAATACTCACCCCCTGGAATGAGCAAGATAAAGAGGTTCAGAGGAAGGTACAATCCCAGGCTCGGCAGATGCTACTCCTGGGATTAGAGGCGGTTGTGCAAAACCATTGGTTTCTATTTCGAGCCCCTCCTGTCCCTAGGCTTTTAGCAGAACATGGACCCTTGATGGCCTTAAGACAGCAGCTGGCTCAAGCGTTTGAAATCCCGGAAGAGGGAACCATACATCTCGACAGCAGCATGCTTGCGTGCGGACTTCTTAATGATGAGTTTCAGACGAACGTGATGTCGATAGGTGATACCGTCAATGCGCAGTTTAAGGAAACATATTTAGGCGATAAGATATCCGCTGAAAGTTTTGCAGGTCTATTCTTCCGTGTGGTGGGAATATTGGCTCACTTTGCCTCCTTGGCTGATTCTAGGCATATACTACCGATACTGGAATCCTATTTGACACTCAGTGAGTCAGCTCTTTCCATGGATGACTTAGCTCAGGTGACTGACGATTGCAAAAAACACATCATTAGATGGTTAGATGATGAGTGTCGGCAAAAAGTGTCCGATACGCTACTAGTGCAATGGACGAGGTTAAACGTGCAACAACCAGCGGCCTGGTTTGTGCAGCTTCTTGCAGGCTTTACACCTGTTGATCTGTTGGCCTTAACGCAGGCGTTATTTCGGTGCCGAGACGTTGTTGCCAATGCGTGTCGCGAGAAAAATTTAAGCCCTCCGGATCGTATGCGCCTTCTAATCGGTGTGACAATTCTCACCTTAGCGGAAACAATCCCTAGCACTTTTGTGTCGGTTGTTAACCAGTTAAGAGAGACACATTAAAAGCCTGTTTCTCGATCTATAAGAACTCAAAAGCTAATGAAATCGTCTCAAATAGTCCAGTTGAGGTAATTGCAGAAGTATTTGGGCTCTCATGGATCGATTCTTTGAAAAAAAAATCACTTTTTTTTGTGAGAAGGCGATTCTGGAGAGCTTAAGTGGTATGGCACTATCCGGTCTGGAAAGACAGGCTTTTCTCCCTTCCCAGGCCCGAAGGGTCGATATTGCAACAGGCCATGGCATCGCCATGGTATATGCCAGGAAGGGATTTCGCACCCTGTAGGGGTGCTACAAGACGCCAGTTTACAAACACCATTTATGCATGCGCTTTATGGCAGCCCTACAGGCTGCTAAAACCGTTTTGGCATATACCATGGCGATGCCATGGCCTGTTGCAATATCGACCCTTCGGGCCTGGGAAGGGAATGACTCTCTCTTCACCGGCATCCGATTTTCAGGAAATTGACTTCGGAAAATCGGACTTCTGCAATTACCTCAGTTTGTCCATAGCCCAAAGCCATGCGATATATCTGTTACTTGGAATGCTTTATTTTCATCAACGTTTCAAAAGGGAGCTTCTCGGTATACAGGGCCATACCAAGTACGCTGTAGATGCCATGAGACCATAGTTCCTGGATCTCTTCTACTGTGGAAATGCCACCAGCTGCGGTAAGCTGATTACTCGTTAGAGCCTTCAATGCGACGATGCGTTCCACGTTCGTGCCTTGCATCATTCCTTCTTTGTCTACTTGTGTGTACAGGTACTCTCCACAATACTCTTCGAGACTCTTGATAATCTCCGCGGCATCCAGTGTTGTCGTCTCCGTCCAGCCCTTTGTGACCACGGCCTTCTGATAGGAGTCTAGAGCAATAATAATCTGCTCACGCTTAATACGATCACGTAATGCACTCAAAAATTCGCTATTGACACGATTCTTCTGAAAAGCAGCACTGCCGATGATAATCTTCTCAGTACCCGCCTCGATATATGCTTTAGCAATGTCAACCGAGCGAATGCCTCCCCCAACACGTATGGGGTATTTGGCTGCTAACCTTTGGATTAATTGTCTGTTGTCACCATTGCCAAAAGCTGCATCGAGATCGATCACGTTGATGTGGCCAAGCTGCGAAAATTTATCTGCGAGGCCGAAGACATCATCGATTTCAAGCTTCTTATTTTCCTTTTTTCCCTGGACAAGCTGCACAGCCTTTCCATTCATGAGGTCAATACTAGGATAGATCATGATATCACCTTACCGATACTCCAGAGTCTTTTAATAGTGTTTTTATTTGAGGGATAGTCATCTCTCCAAAGTGTACAATAGAGGCCATGAGGGCCGCGTCAGCATTGCCAAGTAGAAAGGCATCGCGGATGTCTTCCCATTTCCCCACGCCTCCAGAGGCGATGACGGGGATTTTTAGTCTACTCACTGCACACTGCAAGAGCTCAATGTCATAACCACTTCTGGTGCCATCGCGGTCGATTGAGGTGAGGAGAATTTCACCCGCACCGAGTTCCTGAGTGCGCAGAGCCCATTCTAGTGCGTCAAGGTCTGTGGGGCGTGTGCCACCATGGGAGTAGACTGTCCAGCCCGAGGAGGTTCTTTTCACATCCATAGCAATAACGATGCATTGTGAGCCGAACATGTCAGCCGCTTCACTGATGATTTTTGGGTCTGCAATCGCGGCGCTGTTAATAGCGATCTTGTCTGCTCCAGCCATGAGTAGCTTGCGCATATCAGCTACGGTTCGCACACCACCACCAACTGTGAGGGGGACGAACAGTTTTTTGCATACTGCCTCAACAGTATGTAGGAATGTGCCACGCGCTTCCAGGGATGCTGTGATGTCCAAGATGACGACTTCATCGGCGCCTTGATTGGCATATAGCTTAGCCAGCTGGACGGGATCGCCGGCATCCTGGATTTCTATGAATTGCTTGCCTTTGACGACCCTGCCCTTATCCACGTCTAGGCAGGGGATGATGCGTTTTGTTATCATGTGTTCCTCACAAAGCTTTCCAGAAACCGCAAACCAGCTTCTCCAGATTTTTCAGGGTGAAACTGCGCGGCAAGTAGCTGTCCTCGCCTTAATGCACTGGGAAAATTTACTCCATAGTGCGTTGTCGCGCATACCACTGAGGAGTCTTCGACGTTGCAATAGTAGGAATTAGCAAAGTAGAAGTAGGCTGATGATTGGGCAAACTCTACTTTATTCCATCCCATTTGTGGGGTTTTGAATGTACTAGGGAACTTCTTTACCTTGCCGGAGAAAATGCCTAGACCAGGAATACCTGGAGCTTCTTCACTCGCTTCTAGAAGCAGCTGCATGCCTACGCATATTCCCAAAAATGGCCTATTTAGGGCGCAAAAGCGCAAGGTCTCTTTCAGGTTAGCCTGATCCAGCTGCTGCATGACCGTACCAAAGTTGCCCTGGCCGGGAAAGATCACGCGGTCGGCATTTTCAATCTTGTTCCTGTCACCAGTGATCTCGCTGGCGATTCCTAGGTAGTATAGGGCATTTTTTACAGAGCGGAGATTTCCTCCGCCGCAGTCTATGATTACAGTTTTCATAATAGTCCTTTTGTACTAGGAATTACGCCAGTGCGTGTTGCATCTAGGGTGCAGGCCATGCTTAGGGCTTTGCCAAAGGCCTTAAAGAGAGCCTCCACCTTGTGGTGTGGATCCATGCCATAGGGCACCTGAACGTGCAAGTTCACTTGCGCACCTTTCACGAACCCCGAGAAAAAATTGGACAGATTCAACGTGTCAAAGTCTCCAATACGCAGTGCGCCAACCTCTATATTGCAGGTGAGGTGCGGACGATTGGATAGATCGAGGGCACAGATAGCTAGGCTTTCATCCATCGGAAACACAAAATATCCACTGCGGGCAATGCCTCGCTTATCTCCCAGGGCTTTGGCAAAAGCTTCACCCAGGACGATACCGACATCCTCGACGGTGTGGTGCTGATCGATGTGTAGGTCGCCCTGACAGGTAATTTTGAGGTCAAAGCCACCGTGTTTTGTAAAGGCGTCGAGCATGTGATCAAAGAAGCCAATACCTGTCTGGATGCATGCTTGGCCCATTCCGTCGATGTTTAGATTGGCGATGATGTCTGTTTCTTTGGTCCGCCTTTCTATATAAGCTTCACGTTTAGTGGGGTTCATGAGACGATTGATCTCTCCCAGCAGCCATGCAGTAGGTGTTGAGGGAGTTGCTTTGATGAAGGCATAGCCCGCCCTCTCGGCTGCCAAAGCGTCATCGGGGTTGTCCCCAATGAAGATTGCTTTGGTGGCGTTTAGAGTTGAGCGGATTTTATTTAAACCCTCGGGATCAGGTTTTCCTTTGTCAACGTCATCTCGGGTAATCACGATGTCGAAGACATGCGTTTTGCTGAACCGTTGCAGGGCATCCACCGCATCGCGTTTAGGACGTCCTGTGCATATACCTAAGCTATATTTTGTGCGTAGGTTAGCTAGAATCGCTTCATCGATCAGCCATGTTTCTTGAAACTTGAAGGTTTCGTAGTAGGCGTCAAAGAGTTCAGCAATGGTTTCTGGAGGGACTACCTTACCGTTTTCGGCCAATATTTTGGCGACGCAGTCATAGTCGTCGTTACAGCCTCCGCCAGCTTTGGCGGCTTTGACTACGGCGTTGTCTATGCTTTGGCCTAGCAGTTGTTCCACTGTTTTCTTGATACACTCTAAGTAAGACAGGCTATCATCGACCAAGACGCCATCCATATCGAAGATTAGGGCCGTCTTCGGTGCGGAGATGGCTTCCAGAACCTGTTGCGCCTCTTGGATACTCCCAAAAGAGATCCTGACGAGACCGCTTTTATTGCGAACGAGGATATTGCTCTTACGTAGACGATCGAGGATAGCCTCTGCATCTTTGCCAAAATTGACCAGCAGAAAGTTTGCTTGCGAGGGATATGTTTTGTAGCCCAGCTCTGCCATCTTAGAAGCAAAGAAGTTTCGGGCCATGATGGCCTCTTCTACATGCTGTTTAAGAAAGGCCTGGTCTTCAAGAGCTGCCATGGCGGCGACAACGGCGAACCTATTGACGCTATAGGGATTGATGACACGTTTCAGCCAATGAACATTGGCGGCTTGTGAGACCAAATAGGCGATGCGCAAACCTGCTAAACCAAAGTCTTTGGAAAACGTTTGTGTCACAAGCACATTGCTATATTTAGCGGCTAGGTCAGTGGAGCTTGAGTTGGCAAAGGCTGCATAGGCCTCATCGATGAGAATCGCCGTATTGGGATTTTTTTCGATGATGCGAATAAGGTCTTCGCGTGCGATCGTTGAGCCTGTAGGGTTGTTCGGAGTGGCCAGGACAACCAGTTTCGTTTCACCGTCAATGGCATTGAGGATGGCCTCGACCGGGTAGGCGAAATCGTCACATTCTGCAAATGGGATAACCACCTGATTAGCTTCCGCTAGGGTTGCATAGACTTCATACATTGAAAAAGTTGGAGTAAGTAAAATGACCTTGTCGTTCTTGCTAACGAAAGTCTCGAAGACGATTTTGATGGCTTCATCACTACCATTGGTGGGTAGAACCATGGCAGTATCTAGTCCTAGATAGCGCGCTAGAGCTTTTTTGAGTTCGTCATACTCCGGATAGCAACCGCATTCGGCAGCCGTTACGGCTCTTAAGGCCGCAAGGACCTTGGGGCTGGCGCCTTGCGTGTTTTCGTTAAAGTCTAGCCGAAGAGAGCCCATGCGTCCTTCTGGTGGCGCTGCATATATAGGCAGATTGACCACAGCATTTTTTGGCTTCAACATGATTGCATCCTCACTTGTACTGCGCGGGCGTGACCTTCGAGACCTTCGAGGCGCGCCAATGTTGAGACTGTACCACCCACTGAAAGGATTCCTTCAGGAGTCACTTGTTGCACGGTAATTTGCTTAATAAAATCATAAATGTTTAGGCCCGACTGCCAGGCAGCTACTCCGCCCGTTGGCAGCACGTGGTTTGGACCTGTGGCGTAGTCACCGAGGGCCTCAGCGGAATACATTCCGAGAAATACTGATGCGGCGCTTTTGATCTTATCCAATACATCGACGTTCTCCAGAAGAATTTCTAAGTGTTCAGGAGCCAGACGATTACTGACATCAAAAGCCTCATCTAGTGTATCTGTTAGTACAATCATGCCATTTTGTTCTAAGGAACGTCTAGCTGTCTGTGCTGTTGGGAGTGAAGCAAGCTGTACTTCGAGGGCCTCCAGGACTTTCTCTGCTAGCGCGCGTGAGGGAGTCACGAGAATCGCCATAGCATCGTCGTCGTGTTCGGCTTGGGCGATGAGGTCTGCGGCTATATAGGTTGGGTTGCTGCTGTCGTCAGCGATGACTAATACTTCGCTGGGTCCGGCCAGAAAATCAATGCCTACATCGCCATACACGGCTTTTTTTGCGGCAGTGACATAGCGATTTCCCGGACCGACGATCTTATCAACCTTTGGAACACTTTCCGTGCCGTATGCCATAGCAGCGATAGCTTGGGCTCCGCCCACTTCGCAAATGAGGTCGACACCGGCGAGATCGCACGCGACCAAGATCTCTGGTACTGCTCGCGGGGTACACACGATGACCTGTTCCACACCGGCTATTCGTGCCACTATAGTTGTCATGAGAATAGTAGAAACAAGAGGATAGCGTCCTCCAGGGACATAGCACCCCACCTTCGAAATAGGGCGTATCAGCTGTCCAGCAGTGATCCCAGGAGCAATTGACATCATCCAGTCTTTTGGCAGTTGAGCTTTGTGATAGGCCGCAATATTTGTTTTGGCAGTGTTAAGGGCCTGTAGGAGTTTGCTATCAATGTTGCGTTTGGCCTCTTCTATGCGGGCTTTGGAGACAACGATCTGTTCCAATTGCTGGCGATCAAATTGCTGCGCATACTTACGTAGAGCAGCATCGCCTTGGTCCCTAACTTCTTGGATAATAGGAATCACTACTTTGGTAGCTTCTAGAAGATCTATTGACCTTCGCGACACTTCGTTTGCTTTGACAATCTTCATGATTTTCTTCGTCCTTTTAGTTCCTGGTCTATTTCAGCGAGTGTAATATTATTTTTTCTCAACAAAACAAACAGGTGATACAGGAGATCCCCTGTCTCATAGATAATCTGCTCTCGATTGCCTGTTAACGCGGCTTCGATGACCTCATAGGCCTCTTCGTTAACCTTGCGTTCTACCAGGTTGCCCTCCGTAAGCAGGCGTTGGGTGTAAGATTTAGAGTCGCCTTCTGCTTGTCTTTGACTAATGAGTTGTTCTAAATCTTCAAACATCAAGGCACCACCTGTTCGACGTTAGTGACGAGAATACCGGTAGCGCCTAGCTTTTTGAGTTTGTCGATGATCTCAGCCGTTTGGCGTTCATCAATGACCACCTGAATAGCACACAGATCGTCTCTACCTAGAATAGAGGTGAAGGTCGGCCCACTCAATCCGGGGGCGATGTTTACCAGCTCTGGCAAGCAGGCCTTAGGGGCATTGGCGATGAGAAATTTCTTCTCGTGGGCTAGCAGAACAGACTGAAACGCCGTAACAATTTTGTCTACAGCACCGTTGCAGGTTCTTGACTTACTGGCAAACAGGCATGCTCGGCTCTCTAGTAGACTAATTAACTGTACCAGATCATTCATGCGCAGCGTTTCTCCCGACGTGGTGAGGTCAACGATCGCATCGGCAACATCAAGTTTAGGGGCGAGCTCAACGGCTCCAGACATTTCTATGATGTCAGCTTCGATCCCTTGCGCTTGGCAAAAGGCTCGTGTTAGATTTGGGAATGAAGTGGCAATCCTAATCTTGCGCTTATACAAGTCTTCAATGGAGAAACCTCTAGGCGCAGCTAGCACGAGTTCTGCAGTGCCGAAGTCTAGGGGAAGAAGCATTTCGATATCGACGTTCTGTTCCTTAACGAGATCTAAGCCCGTGATACCGAGATCGATTATTCCTTCGGCAATAAAAGAGGGAATATTGTTGGCGCGCACGAAGATGACTTCCAGGTCGAAGTTTTGACATCGGGCGGAGAGCTTGCGCTCCTTAGCTAGGACCTTGAAGCCTGCCTTATTGAGAAGCTCGAGCGTCTGCTCACTGAGTCTTCCCTTATTTGGTAATCCTATTTTTATCATGAGAAACACGACTCCTTATCTAAGTGACAAACATTTCCGACAGGCTCTGCTTCGATAAGCAAGGTATCTCTGTCGCAATCTACGCAAATGCGCTTTAATATTAGGAAGTTCCCTGAGGTCTCTCCTTTCAACCACAACCGATTTTTCGAGCGGCTAAAGAACCACACTCGATCTTCTTGCTGCGTTTTGGCTAGGGCTTCGGCGTTCATGTAGCCGAGCATCAAAACCGTTTTGGTGTGGCAGTCCTGGATGATAGCCGGAACCAGGCCTCCACCTTTTTCAAAATCAATATCCATGTAGTTCTCCTCAATGCTTAAAGGTTCTTATGCCCGTCATGACCATGGCGATTTCATAGGTGTTGCAGGCCTTAATGACATCGTCATCGCGGATGGAGCCTCCCGGTTGAATGATTGCCACCACACCGGCTTTAGCAGCCTGTTCGATGGAATCACTGAAGGGAAAGAAGCCATCGCTGGAAAGTACCGCCCCTTGAGCCCTATCCTGAGCCTTTAGGATAGCTAGTGTAGTGGCATCGAGACGGCTCATCTGTCCTGCTCCAATGCCAACAGTCGTTTGGTTTTTAGCTAAGACAATACCATTACTCTTTACGCATCGGTTTACCTTGGCGGCAAAGATCAGATCCGCAAGTTGTTCCGATGTTGGTTTAACGTCTGTTGGACAGGTCACGGATAGTGTGGCGAAGTCCGCGGTGGATGCACTTTGGTAAAGCATACCATTGGTGACAGCGCTGAAAGTGTAGGGGTTGGCGTCTAAAGATGCTTTGAGGATTCTCAGCTTCTTTTTGTTTTGAAGCATAGCCAAGACCCCCTCTTCGTAGTCTGGGGCAATCAGAACCTCGACGAATTTATCCTTAAGTTCTGCAGCAGTTTGTGCATCAACAGGTTTGTTAAAGGCTATGATCCCACCGTAGGCTGACAAGGAATCAGCATCGTAGGCCTGTTGGAAAGCAGTGCGTAAAGAAGGCGCTGACGACGTTCCACAGGGATTTGTGTGCTTGATGACTGCGCAAGTAGGTTCGTTGAAGCCACTGACGAGGCGTATGGCAGCGTCGCTATCGAGCAGGTTATTGTAGGAGAGTTCCTCACCCTTAAGCAAAAGGGGGCGGGAACCCCCTTCGCGTATATAGAAGGCAGCGCGTTGGTCAGGGTTTTCGCCGTAGCGAAGATCACCAGCCTTAGAGAATGCCTGCACAAAAGTCTGGGGGAATTCCTCATCACTTAAGCTTTGAGCTAGCTTAGCATCATAACGTGCAGTGTAGGCAAAGGCTTTGGCGGCAAGCCTTTTTCGGAATGGCACATCCGGCTGTTGAGTTGCTAAGAAGTTTAAAGCCGGTTGGTAATCGGCTTCCTCGCACAAGGAGAGGACATAGCGGTAATTTTTGGCTGCTGCACGTAGCAACGCCACACCGCCGATATCGATCTCGTCGGGGTAAAGGTTAACGACAACGACGTCAATGGGGGAAATGCCATAGGATTGCATTTCTGTATATTGTTCTGGCGTAGCGAGGAGACCGCCAAAGATCTTGGGATGTAGAGTCTTTACCTTGCCGCCAAGTAATTCTGGGTAGTCTGTATATTCTGCAACTTCGGTTGTTGTGAAACCTTGTTCTTGTAGAAATTGCGCGGTTCCGCGTGTGGCTAGGAGCTCGTAACCCAGTTTTAGTAGTCCTCCTGCTAAATCAGCAAGACCGTTCTTGTTAGATGTGGAAAGCAATGCCTTTTTCATGGCAATTCCTTGATAATAAAAAGTTGAATACGTAGTTACGCAAAAATGGGTCGAGAAGTGATGTCCCATAGGCCTAACTAGTCAGCAAAATTTGTACTTGACGGCCATGTGACAAGTTAAGCCAAACGGCTTACTTCTCAAAAAAAATTAGCAATGATGGTGATGATGGAGATGACTGCAAGACTGGAGGGTCGTGCGAACGAAGGAACCAAGACTGTTGATTTTGCATGATTGCATTTAGGGCCTCCAAGCCAGACTATTTGTCTGATCAATCCACATTGTAACCATGCGGCACTTTTTTTGCAAGCAGTTTATTTAAAATCGATATTTAGTTTATCCGGTTTTGTAGGACTTGACTACACAGGTAGACGTAAGCCAAGAACATGATTAATGGAGAAAAGGAAAAGAGAACCTGTTCTGTTTGGAGGCTTCTCTGGAGTGTCCTAAATATCATGCATATCCATGAATTTCTTGGGCTCACGCCTGCCAGTGTAGTCCAATCCTACAAAACCGGATGAGGCCGATATTTGGGCCTTATTCACCTTTGCGGTCAGTTTTCGGTCGACTGCAAAAGGATCGTCTGTCGCGTTTTGCTCCTCGGACATAGCTGGCGCTATGCCCTCGTCACAAACCACGACATCCGACCTTTTTCGTCCGACCGAAATTCTGACCGTAAAGGTGAACAAGGCCGATATTTGAACTTGACAAAATAGGCAAAGTAGCCGAAATTTGACTTTTGCGTAGTATCTTATTCTCATTGGTTGTGAATGAGTTGAGGTTAAATAGTTTTAACCTTGAATAGCAGAAAAAGGAGGGATCAATATGTTAGTTTGTTTGAGTAGTGCAATAGTGCCCCTGATCGCTTCATGTGCTTTACTTGAAGATACTGTGGGTTTGAAACAGTCGTTTACAACGAAAATCGGACAGCCGTGTATTTGCTATCAGGTGTGTAATCCGATGACCGACGATCATACGAATGACTATTACTATATCCATAAGGCTCGCGAAGACGAGGAGCGCAAAAAGAAGGAGAAGGAAGCCTAAGATTAAAAAAAAGCTATTTTGTTAACTTATACCCCACCTGGCCACAAAGTCCATGCTTTCTCGCATTCTTTACTTGAATACTTGCAGTCACGTGTATTTAAAAATACTGGGGTATTGTAGTGAGTTATTCTGCTAATCAAATAGCACATCGCACACGGTTCGCATTCTTGTGGACACGGATACTAGGGGTTCCTTTTTGGGGCTTGGTCAACTTACTGCCCGTGATTTTTTATAAGGAGATGAATGTTAGCCCTTGGACGATTGCTATCATGATAGCTCTTAAGCCAATGTCGGCTCTTTTTGCTCCTTATTGGAGTCAAGCTATACATAATCGCCCAAATCGTATCATTCCTAACCTAATCTGGGCGAATATTTGGCGCTACTTACCGTTTTTGTTTGTTCCATGGATAGATATCCCAGAAATTATAGTAGGCATTTTTGGCCTTTATATGGCTCTTTATCGGGGAGTCATTCCCGCATGGATGGAAACGATCAAATGTAACATTCCCACATTGGGGCGTGAGCGCTTAGTATCTCACGGCTCAACCATCGACTATTGTGGAGCTGGTTTATTGCCTTTCATATTAGGAATGATACTAGATGAGTATGAATGTTCTTGGTGTTGGCTATTCCCGCTGACGGCGCTTTTGGGATTATTTTCGACAATATTGCTTTACTGGATTCCAACACCCTCTATATGTGGATACGTTGTTCCTGAAGTAAATGACACTATGCCCCTCCGAGAACGAGTCGTGAAGCCTTGGATAGATAGCTGGCGTTTGATTCGAAAGAACATAGGGTTTGCGCATTTTCAAATGGGGTTTATGTTAGCCGCTTCGGGCATTATGGTCATGCAGCCTGCTCTTCCTATATTTTTTGTAGATACCCTCAATCTATCTTATACTAAAATGTTGTTTGCTTTGGCAGCCTGCAAGGGAATCGCATTTGCTATCACCTCGCCGTTTTGGGTGGGGCTGTTTCGAAACATAAATATCTATCATTTTTGTGGACTCGTGACTGCCATTACCGCAATTTTTCCTTTTCTGTTGTTAATAGCTCAATACCACATCGGATTTCTGT
Source organism: uncultured Chlamydiae bacterium (assembly GCA_963713615.1). Classification (GTDB taxonomy): domain Bacteria; phylum Chlamydiota; class Chlamydiia; order Chlamydiales; family JAJFMA01; genus CAMFKD01. The sequence goes on along the minus strand of CAVQMM010000001.1, from coordinate 2,498,821 downwards.
ATGCTGCCTATTTGCTATATGGAATTATGCAAGCTGGAAGCGAGTTGGGTTGGCACATGTCTGGACCCGTTTTTGCTCAAAAGGAAGAGAGTGTCGTTTTTAGCGGAACGAATGTTTTAATGGTTGGAATTAGAGGGTGCTTTGCTCCGGCTCTCGGTGCTATTCTTTACACCATAGTAGGCGCTACAGGGGTAATGCTGCTATGCTCGTTCTTATGCTTAGTAGCTACTCAACATTTCTTCTTTGGTTTCCGAAAATCAGGAAAATTGGTACCTATTCACGACCCCTGTTGAGCTCAATTGTAACCGTCAAAAGGTCCAGTGAGCGAAAAACCAAATTTTCTTTCTCTCTCCGAAAATGAGCGTACCGCGATGTTTCCTATCGTCAAATATGACGTCATGGGATATTCTTTAACGCTAACAAAGAGAGCCAATCTTATGACTACACTAATTCTACTGCGTCACGGGCAATCGGAATGGAATAAGCTTAATCTCTTTACGGGTTGGGTGGATGTTCCACTCTCCAAGAAAGGGATTGATGAGGCCTTGGCTGCTGGCATGATCATCAGGAACATCCCCATTGACGTTATTGTCACCACCACACTAATGCGGGCTCAAATGACTGCGATGCTGGCGATGGTGAACCATTCATCGGGTAAAATTCCTGTGATCATGCATCCCGAAGAAGGCAAACTAGAGGAGTGGGCGAAGATCTACAGCGAGGCGGCTCAAGAGGAATGCATCCCTGTTCTGCGTGCTTGGGAGCTCAACGAAAGAATGTATGGCGAGCTACAAGGGCTTAATAAGGCTGAAACAGCTGAGCGCTTTGGTGCTGACCAGGTAAAGAAATGGCGACGCAGCTACGATACGTGCCCTCCCAACGGGGAAAGCTTAGCAATGACAGCTGACCGAGCGATTCCCTACTTCACCGAGAACATTGTACCATTGTTACAGGCGAATCAGAATGTGTTAGTGTCAGCGCATGGCAATTCTCTTAGAGCGATCATCATGTATCTAGATGGTCTTAGCCACGAAGAAGTCGTCAATTTGGAGCTTCCTACCGGCCTGCCAATCTTGTATGATTATGACAACAATGGCTTTGTCAAGCGCGAAGCTTCAAAAAAATAGCGAAACGGTAAACGATGTCTCAGTCCATCTACCTGGACAATGCAGCAACAACACGTCCCTCTCAGCAGACAGTGGGCAAAATGGTCTCCTACCTCTCGGAGTATTGGGGGGCGCCATCTCAGCCTCACCAGATGGGGCAGCGGCTCTATCCAGCGCTTGAAGAAGCCTACCGGTCTCTTTATGCTCTTCTTGGAGCTCATGAGAAAGATACGATTGTTTTTACCTCTTCAGGGACCGAAGCGGTCAACCAGGTTATCCAGTCAGTTTATTTCGATGTGACGCGTCCGACCGGCAAGAATCATTTTGTGACTGCAGGGATTGATGAAGCTCCAGCCATTTTGGCAGTGGGACGCCTGGAGCAGATGGGTTGCGTTGGCAAGATGGCTACTGTTACCACGGGTGGCTACGTGACGGCACAAGCGATCGCCGACGTCATCACTCCCCGTACAGCCTTGCTATCTTTATCCTGGGCTAATGGCTTGACGGGCGTGATCAATCCCGTGGGTGAGATAGCCTCGCTATGTCAGGAGCGCGGAATTTTGTTTCATCTAGAGGCGTCGCATGTTTTAGGCAAGCTGTACTTTGATTTAGCGGATGTAGGAGCGGATTTTATCACCTTCAATGGCGATAATCTTCATGGTCCAAAAGGCAGTGGTGCTTTGTGGATTAAGGAAGGGGTACGTCTTTCTCCGCTGTTGTTGGGTGGTTCTCAGCAGGCAGGTCTGCGGGCTGGCGATGTCAACATGCCCGCTTTGGTAGGCTTGGGAGTAGCGTGTCAGGAGGCTTTGGATAGTCGAGATCTTATGTGTACGGAGGTTTCCCGGTTGCGTGGACGGCTAGAGGCGGGCATTTTGGCGGGTTATCCTGATGCCGTGGTTTTCTTCCGCGATGAGCAGCGCCTGCCAGCCTGCACGGCTATTGCCTTTCCAGGTATATCCAATGAGGCATTTTTGTATGCCTTAGACCGTCAGCAGCTATTTGCCAGCATGGGTGGCGGCAATTTCCAGCAGATTGGGTTAGTGTTAGAGGCTTCCGGCATAAACCCTACCCTAGCGCATTCGACCCTGAGCTTTAGCCTTTCTAGGGCCACCTACGAGGAAGAAATTGACCGAGCTGTGGAGATCATTGTCGCCACGGCGACGCGGTTGCGCAAGCTTTCTGAACACATCACCCTGACGTAAATATGAGTTTGAATGCTTTGATCATGTCTTCGCCCTGGTCTCGCTATAGCCGCAAGCTGAAAGCGGAGATCGACAGGCCGCGTAATACCGGTACCTTCGATCCCGAAACCACAGCTTCCCGCGGTGTTAGGCTTGTAGAAGGTGTTGATGGCAGCATCGAAGATGGCAATGAAGTGCACTTCTATTGGCTTGTAGACCTCGAAGATGGGATCATCGTTGATGCCAAGTTTCAGGTATTGGGTCAGACGGCTCTGATAGGTGCTGCCGAAGTGGCCTGTGACATCATTATTGGCAAAAACTACGACCAGGCGCAGCGAATCACTGCAGACCTCATTGACAAGCAGGTACGAGACAAGCCCGAGCAGCCTGCTTTTCCTCCTGAGACCTTTTCACACCTTAATCTCGTGATTTCAGCCATCATCGACGCCGCTGAGCAATGCCAAGATATCCCAGTGGCGGAGGGTTATGTAGCACCCCCGATGCCTGCGGATCAGGCGGGTTTGTTCGAGGGTAATGGGTATCCTGGATGGGATGACCTCCCCCACGAACAAAAGGTGGCCGTGATTGAGCAGGTTATGAATGACCATATCCGCCCCTATATAGCCTTAGATGCTGGTGGGGTTGATGTCGTTAGCCTCAGCGATAAGCGTGAGCTCACTGTGGCTTATAAGGGATCTTGTACTTCGTGCTATTCTAGTGTCGGAGCTACATTGTCAGCGATTCAACAGATCTTGCGAGCGAAGGTGCATGCTGAGATTGTTGTTATCCCCGACTTCGACGAAGCCCCTACAGGCCCCCCTCCAGGCTTCGGCTAAGCTAGGATGAGGATGTGGTTCGTATCATTTTTTAGGAGTAACACGGATGCACACGGATCTAGGAGGATTTAGGAGGATAGGATGGATTAGGAATGAAGATTTTGAAACCCATCCTAAACCCATTTTAATTGTTTTAATTTCGTGGGAAAAATTTCATTACAGATATCTAAAATCCTAATCCTCCTCAATCCTCCTAGATCCGTGTGCATCCGTGTTACTCCTAGATCCGTGGCTTAAACAATTTCGCCAGTACCAAATGCCTGTAGGTTGTCATTGACAATAAGGTTGAGGGTGCCATCATCATTGATGCTATGGAACGATCCCTGCATGAGGTTGGAGCCTATGTGAAAGCTCATGGTATCACCGAGATGATGGATGAGATGTTCTCGGAAGGGATGTAGGAAGGGTTTGAATCCCTGCTTTAGAAAGATTTCCAAGGCATGACTGATAGCTGCTTGCAGATCTTCTGCTACCTTATCGAGATCGAAGGTATGCCCTGCTTCGACGGCCAATGAAGTAGCTTTTTTATCTATTTCTCGTAGGGCTGATGGAGGCATGTTTACATTAAGTCCTAAACCCACAATGACACAGATCTTGTCATTGATGGGGGTAGTTTCACATAAGATCCCACCCGCTTTTTTGCCTTCTATGAGGATGTCATTAGGCCACTTTAGCTCCGCTGTAAGGTCATATCCACGGATCACTTGAGACGTTGCTAGTGCGATAATCTGGGGGATGTTGGTGATGTCCTTGCGTACCTGCGGAACAAACAGGCAGTAGCTAACATATAGGTTAACACCGAGCGGCGACATCCATTTGCGCTCATGCCGGCCTCGTCCAGCCGTTTGTTCCGATGCTGTGACGATGGTTAGTCGTTCAGGCTTCAAATGACGTGCATTGGCCTTCGCCCATGTATTGGTCGAGTCTATAGAGGGAAAATGATAATGATCCAAGAGCAGTGGCACGATGTCTAGGCTCCCTGTGGATTCATTTGTTGCATGGCCTGAGCGAAGCCAGATATCGAATGGTATTGCAGATAGTGTGCTTGCATTTTTTTCAGCTTGGCTTTGATTGACTCATCCTGCGTTCGGTTTAATATCCTTGCCATGATATCCGGTGCGGTCCAATCGAGAATGAGCTCTTCAAGGTCATGCTTACGCAGTTCATGAGCCATCCAAGTACCCGAAGTTGCCAAGGGGATCTTGCCATGCGCTATTGCTTCAACAAAGATTCCCGATGAGTTGCTAGCATAGGTGTCAGGCTCATATGGCAGCAAGATAATGTCCGCAGCGGCCATCCAGTGCATATATTCGTTGCGGGGCAGGATTCCGGGTAGACGCAGATACCTGTTCTCGTCGTCAGGTAACTGAAAGGGCATTGTCTCAGCAAAAATAAACTTCATTTTTTTGGCGAGAGGGTCTTTGGAACTAAGGAGAGACTGAAGCACCGCAGAGCCCTTACTGATATGCGGACGACCAGGCCACCAGCACAGGATGCTTTCGGTGTCTTTATGAGTGGCAACTGGCAGGGGATCGGAAGTTAACGGGATAGGCAAAACATGCACGGGCATACTTAGAAAGGTGCGCCACTTATTAGCCATAAGCTCTGAGTCGGCAAAAAGATGTACCCTAATAAACCAGCCAAGGACTTTGATCCACTGACGGTGTCCTCGCCCTTGTTTAGCAAGCTTAGAAGGATCATAGCGCAGCATGAGCCAAACGGATAAGCTGCCGCGTCGCCTCCAGGGAAGGCTCCTGATTAACATTTTGAGATGACGAGTCGACATGAACTGATCAACGAAGATGATGGAATGCTTATCAGGGACAACTTGCTGGTTGAGAAATTGAGTCAAAGAGTGTTTAAAAAGACGCTTGGCTTGTAGCTGACCGAGAAAACGTGGTCTGCCAGTAGGCTCTACAATTTCAAGGCAATTATGCCAGTGTGCTGGCCATGAGGGGATTGAGTGATGCGCCGGTGCCGCCACCGTAAAATGCCAGCCTAGGCTGTTTGCTGCCTGGTTTACGGCTTTGTAGTAGGCGAAGGGGTGCCCCCCTTCGGTAGTCATGGTGTGGGAAATGACCAGAAATTGTGTCGATTGAGTGTGTGTCATCTTCTGTTATGTCCCTCAACATTTTAAATTTGTATTTTGAAAGTCTATATGATCTAAGGAAAAAAATCTATTTGGAGGTTGTCCAGGCACACAGCCCTGGGCCTTATATCTGATATAAATAATTGAGAGAATTGCTGTAAATATGCTATTTTGCCCGCATGCACGTAACAGCGAGAGACTAATGACGAAGAAAATTGTCTTTGTAGGGCGCGAAGTTCATATAAGAACTCAGAGTGATGTGTTCTTTCAGGAAATCCTTCAAGAGATTGGCGATGTGACCATTATTCGTCGAGAATCTTTTGATGCTAAAGAGACCCTAGAAGCTATCCAAGAACAATCTCCGGACTTAGTGATATTCTATCAGCTTAGGCCTTGTTGGAAGCACCATACTCGGGCGCTGAAAGGGCCTCGGAAGGTGTGGGTGCCTATGTATGATGGCTTCGCACCTCTTAACCTAAAGCATCGCCTCTACTACTGGTTAGGGGGTATGGAGGGGATTGCGTTTTCTCAGAGAGTCCATGAGTACTTCACAAGGATCAGGCTGCCCTCGTTACCTGTGCGCTACTTTCCTGAAGTTGATCTACAGTGTGCATCAAGCAAGCAAGGTCCCCCATATACGGTCTTTTTGTGGCAACGAGATCTTGTGATTGGTTTGGATCTTATTGCGGACCTGTTTGAGCCAGGGACTGTTGACAGGGTGATCTATAAGAGTGATCTGTGCGTGAGCATGTCAAGAAAGCTTCCATTTAAGGTAGAGCAGCTTGAGGGATGGTTGCCAAAAGAGACGTTAATTAGTAAGATTCAAGAAGCAGATTATTATCTGGCTCCTAGGCTTCAGGAGGGTATTGGTTTTAGCTTCCTAGAGGCTATGGCCCTAGGAAAGATCGTCATAGGGCATAATGACGCCACCATGAATGAATACATTGAAGATGGTGTGAATGGACATCTCTTTGAAGGGCGCAAGAGACTAAGTGCTCGTTGGCCATCACCAGCAGAGCTTAAAGCTAATATAGTGGATTACGGTCAGCGAACTCACACCGCTTGGCTGGATGATCGAAAGCGTCTTAAAGACTTTCTGGCAAAGAAGTGAAAATCTTAGCAATCACAATAGGAGGGCCTGATACAGGCTCTACTAGATTTCGTTTAATGCAATATCAGCCTTTGTTTGAACGCTATGGTGTGTCACTTGACGTGGTTGAGCATACTAACTGTGACGATAGCACGGTAGAAAAGGCTCGTCATGCTGATGTGGTCATTAATCAGAAGTGCCTCTTGCGGCGTTCTCTATCCAAAAAATTGGTTGCAGCTAGTCGAAAACTCATTTTTGATTTCGATGATGCCATCTACACTCGTCCAGGGCGATCCTTCGGATGGCTAACGCGGCATCGTGTAGAGTCTCGTTTTCGCTATTGGTTAGGTGCAGCAGATGTTGTAACGGTGCCAAATGACTATCTTGCACAAGTGGCGCAACAGACTGCCAAGGACGTGAAAATTGTCCCCATGGCCATCAATACCGAGGTTTGGAAGCCGGTACAGAAAAGATCGTTGGATGAGTTTCACATCGGGTGGGCCGGAGCACCGGTAAATTTGATTCATCTCGAACGCCTCGATGCTGTCCTTAGCGGTGTGTTGCGAAGGCTTCCGCAGGCCCGTTTAGCTGTCTTCAGTGGAAAGAAGCCAAATCTATCATGTCCTTTTGAATATGTTCCCTTTGTGCCGGGTGGAGAGGTGGACTTTATTCAAAGGCTGCATGTGGGGCTATTGCCGTTACCTGATGAGGAATTTGCACGTGGGAAGTCTCCCATCAAAGCCATACAGTACCTTGCCTGTGGTGTTCCAGTGGTGGGTAATGTGTGGGGTGCTACGACGGAAATCTGCAATCTGACTAATGGAATACCCGTTGTGGGTATGGATGAATGGGCTGGCGCTTTGGAGCGGCTAGCCTCTGACCATAAGACCGCAACCCTATTAGGCATGGCTGGCCGGGAACAGGTTTTACAACACCATGATGCGAACGTTGTTGGGGAAAAACTGTGGAAAGTGATCCGTTTAATGGCTTAAGAGGGCCGAACGAAAAGCGGGTCGCAAGCAAGGAGGCTTTTTTTGCGAGAAGGCGATTCTAGAGAGCTCAGCTGGCATGCCACATCGCCCCCTAGGCCTCAACCCAAGCCCTCACAATCGTATCTTGGCGCGCAGCGCTTTGGAGTGCGTGTCGCTCGCGACCGCTTTGGATTTGGGCGAGCCTATTGAATCGCGCACCGTTCTTTGGAGGCTCAAACCCCCACAGTTACCCCTAGAGCGAAAGGTTACGTTTCTTGCAATGCCTAGTTCACCCAAATCCAAAGCGGTCGCGAGCGACACGCACTCCAAAGCGCTGCGCGCCGATATACGATTGTGCTACAATTTCTTCAGACCAGTTTAAAACCAGCCCCTAAAGACATTGCGGACAGTGGCAAACATAGTCGGACATGTTTGCACCACGCAAGGCTCGCACATCGGTGCATCGTTTTTCCATGAGTTGTAAGCATGTGCTAAATTGTCGCGTAATGCTGGAACTTGAAGATTAGTCACATAGTCAGAAGAATTGTACCAATACTGCATGGCAAAAACCCCTAGCCCAGCAGCGGCAACGGTTCCAGCTACCGCTAAAGTCTTTTTTGGATAGTTTATACCAGCGATCACAAGTCCGCCTATCAATGCGATGCCACTAGAAGCTTCTAAGGGATATTCTACAAGCGCGGATCCTAATTGGTAGCCGTGTTCCATTAATACCCCTGTTGCTAGACAGAGAGATCCTATCGACAGAGTCACCTTTAGCTCATCCATTGACATACTCATGAGTTTCTCCTTTTTAGGCTAAAAATCCTTGTGAAACACAGCAATACTTAATCTAGAGCATTATCTAGCTCTAAACGAGTGTAGTATTCTAGCCTGGGTATATTTTTAACACAATGTAAAAAAAAAATAGCAGAAGGGATACAGTTCCTTAAAAAAAAGAAGCAGACTGCTCCTTACGGAACAGCCTGCTTCTTGACTATGCTAGGGATCTTAAAGTTATTTTCCAAGCAGCCCACTAAATTTGTTGGTGATGAGGGAATACATACTTGGACATTCTTGCACCACGCAAGACTCGCACATCGGTGCGCTGTTTTTCCACGAATTATAAGCGTGTACTAAGTTGTCGCGTAATGCAGGCAGCTGCAGATCATCAATCATGTTTGGATTAATGTATCCATATTGAGCAGCTCCGAAAACACCCCCAGCAGTAGCAGCAAGCGTTCCAGCCAATACTAAGGTGGTTTTTGGATAGTTTTTAGCTGCTAATACAACCCCAGATAATGCGGCTAGCCCCGTAGCCAATCCGGAAGTAGCGACTACCGGATGCTCTACAAAGAGAGACTGAGCACTACCGAATAGTGAGGAACCGTATGCTGAGACGTCAGCTATGGAAGGTAGGTATGAATTAAACTGGCTTAAATTAAGATTCTCTAAAACCATTTTTTTTTCTCCTTTTAGTTTATCAAGATTTCATTTATCTATGTGTTGTGCTAATTCTGTAAAAATAATTGTCACATTGTTCCTTAGTTTACAGCTAGCATTGCTGATCTGCAGACGATTATGCCATCCAAACGTTGGCGACATGTTAAGAAGAGATTAAATCTGTAAATAATGGATTTTTAGGGGAAGAATTAGAGGTTGAAAGCCTAGGAAAGGACCTTGAGAGGAAATTGCAGGAGTCTCTGAAATTTTGTAACTAGGTGTCAATGTCACATACATCATCGAATAACACGCGCGTAGCGCTCTGGAGCCCCAACCGACTGCACCGCCAATATCCGAAAGTAACAAGGTTTCCTATGTGGCGCAGTCACTCCATGACTGCGGACAATCCGTTGCAATTGTGGAGACATGCAAAACAACGTCCCATGTGATGCAAACGGAATCTGTTTCAACCATTCTCGCAGTCATGGAATGACTGTGCCACATAGGAAATTGCGTCAGCCAACCTTTTGAGTTACTTGGAAGTGCGGTGGCTTGCCACCGCACTCCAGAGCGCTACGCGCGATTGAATGTGTTTACCTTTCGCGTAGCTTGCTGAGTAGGCGTAGGATCTCAATATATAACCACACCAGAGTCACCATGAGTCCGAAGGCTGCATACCAGTCCATGTACTTAGGTAACGCACGACTGGCAGCTCCGCGTTCGATGAAGTCAAAATCAAGAACAAGATTCAGAGCGGCGATGGCTACGACAAAGATGCTGAAGCCAATGCTCCATAAGCTATTTCCATACATGAGCGGTACATGGATACCGAAGAGACTCATGACAATGGTCACCAAATAGAAGAGCGCTATGCCACCGGTTGCCGCCATGATGCCCATGCGCAGCTGCTGAGTGACTTTGATGATTCCTGTCTTATACAGAAACAACATGGCTGCCAGTGTTCCAAAGGTTAGGGCTGTGGCTTGAATGACAATGCCTGGATAGCTGGCATCAATGACCGAGGAAATACCCCCGATGAACAATCCTTCCAGGAGTGCATAAATAGGCGCTGTGAATGGCGCCCATTCCTTTTTAAATACGGTAACCATGGCGACGATGAATCCGCCGATGGCCCCTACCATTGTATAAGGAGCTACAGCAGCTGGGTTACCTGCTTTGAAATACAGGCTCCAGGTATATCCCGCAGCAAGTAACAAAAGCAGAAGAAGAATTGCTGTCTTGTTGATGACACCTGAAATGGTCATCGCTTCAGAGCGATTGCCCACAGAAGGCGTACCAGAAAAAACTTCTGGCGAAAGAGCTGGGTTCGCGGTTCGCATGATCATCCTCCACTTGAATGGTTTTGTTTTCCATTGTATCCCTCGAGAACCATTTTCCTCAAGGCAACAGAAGAAATGGAAAAAATGAGAGCACAAAAAGCTCATGCAGACTAAGCTATTAGGTTAAGTTTTGCGTAGGAGCAGTCAGACCATGGGAAAATTATCTAAGGCTATCGCCAAAGACATCGCACGTGCACATCAGGAATCTCTAAAAGAAGATGAAGGTCCCGAGCTTCTTCCTAATGGGAATCCTAATGGGGATGATGAGGAATTTGATGATGAAGAACTCAATGAGGAACTCGCTGAAGCCCTTGAGCATATCTTTGGTATGCAACAAGGAGGCGAAGAACTGCTCTTGGCCGAAACAGATGAGCATAGCCCCGACATCCAAGAGAGTGAGGAAGACGAAGAGGAGGATGAGGGGCTGCCCAGCGTCTATGATGTGTATATGGAAGTCTATGACTACGTTGTCTATATGGGGGGATTTCTACTTAGCCAACAAGAACTTTTAGAAAGCCACCCTCTTTTGCGTCAGCATCGGATGTTCTTGCATGGCGCTGTCCTTGATTGCAGTCCAGGAAATCCCCAAAGCACGATTTCAGAATCTTTTTTTAACTTTTGGAGTATCTTCGACTGCCGCATTGGCGATACTGATGAGACCTTGGGAATCGCTGTCAAGGAAACGGTTGCGGAACTCGAAAAGGCTGATGTTCATTCGATCAACTTCCTAGACATCGGTATTCATTCTCGTATGGGCTATTTTGTCCATCGAGGTGTGAACGAAGATGGTAGCATCACATTACAAGAGCTCGGCTTTGAGGGCGAGCCCATCAGCGTTTTTACGCCTTGGAGCGACGACTATCAAGGGACAGCGGGTGAGATTTGGTTTGTAAGGGTGCTGCCTCCGCTACCTAACCTTGAGGGCCATGTCATCGTCACCACCCCTTATATTTTAGGTGCCGAATGCCTACCTGAATGCGAAAAATTGCTTGCAAAAGCATCCATGCATAAGGGCAAGAAGGGTGAAGCTCAGTTGCACGAGTTTTTGAAGTATGGACCTACTCCAAGCTATTGGCTGGACTATCTCATCAAGGTTCCAAGTGTCATTGATGATGAAAGAGGTGTGATCTTCCTGAAGCATGCACCACTCCTGGATTGAACTTAATCCTGTCTAGAGGTAAAATATCTAATTAATTGGAAATGAGCGCGTCTTATATATACCACGCGCGGTAATAAGTTCGGCTCATAAAGTGTAATTAACCCCAGTGGCGAAACATGCTTTCAGTGCTTAGATGGATCTTCGGAACGGCTCAAGACCGTCGCGTGCGAAAATTTCGCAAGCTCGTTGAACAGATCAACCAATGGGAACAAAAGTTTCTATCCCTTTCCGAAGAGGAGCTAAAAGGCAAGACGCAGGAATTCCGAGATCGCTATAAAAATGGTAGCACCCTCGATGAACTGCTTCCCGAAGCCTATGCTGTCGTCAAGGTTGTCTGCCGTCGACTCTGCGGTACCGATGTCCATGTATCGGGCTATGATCAGAAATGGGACATGGTCCCTTACGACGTACAGCTCATCGGTGCTATCGCGATGCACTCAGGAACAATCTCTGAGATGATGACTGGTGAAGGTAAGACGCTGACAGCTGTGCTACCGCTCTACTTGAATGCCCTCACCGGTAAGCCGGTGCACCTCGTGACTGTTAACGACTACCTTGCTGAGCGTGACTGTCAATGGGTAGGTACTGTATTGCGTTGGCTGGGGCTTACCACTGGCGCTCTTACCAATGCTACCCCTACCGAGTTACGCAAGCAAGTCTACAATTATGACGTGGTCTATGGGACTGCCTCAGAGTTTGGCTTTGATTATCTGCGTGATAACAGCATGGCCATGAATAAGGACGAGCAGGTCCAACGCGGCTATTATTTTGCGATCATCGACGAAGTGGACTCTATCCTCATCGACGAGGCACGCACTCCGTTGATTATCTCAGGCCCCTCGCCTGTTAGCCGGCAAATGTATGATCAGCTTGAAGGTGGTGTTGCCGCTCTGGTTAAAGTTCAAAGAGACCTATGCAATGCGCTTGCAACCGATGCTCGTAAGATTCTTGATGAAGTCAAGAAGGCTCGCGATGAAAACCGTTTCGACAAAAAAATGGCCGAGAGGGAACGTGAGGGCCTGCATAAGCTGTGGTTGGTCAACAAGGGTACGCCACGTAACAAGCTTCTAAAGCGTTTGAAAGAAGATCCCGACGTTCGTGCCGGTATTGATGAATGGGACCTTTACTACTATTCCGATCAGAATAAGCCTGAGAAGCACGAAGCGATCTCTCAGCTCTATATCACTGTCGACGAAAAAGCCAGCGAATTTGAGCTTACCGACAAAGGAATCGCGGCCTGGGAAGAATCCAGCCGTGGCGAGGTCTCTAGCAGTGACTTTGTGATGCTCGATCTAGGCCATGAATATCACCAGATCGACCAAAACCCTGACCTTGACGATGAAGCCAAAATGCGCGAGCGCTTGGCCATCCAGGAAGAAGACACCAAGCGTAAGGAACGCGCTCATAATCTGCGTCAGCTATTACGTGCTCACCTTCTGATGGAGCGAGACGTCGACTACATGGTTCAAGAAGGCAAAGTGATCATCGTTGATGAAAACACTGGCCGACCCCAACCAGGACGCCGCTTTTCGGACGGTCTTCACCAAGCGATCGAAGCCAAAGAGGGCGTTCCGATTCAGCGTGAAACGCAGACCTATGCGACCATTACGCTACAAAACTACTTCCGTATGTATGAGAAGCTGTCTGGGATGACCGGTACGGCTGCTACCGAGGCTGGTGAGTTTAAGGAAATCTACAAGTTAGAAGTCCTTGAAATTCCCACACACAGGACATGCGTTCGTGCGGATTTCCACGATGAAATCTACATGACGGAAAGGGAAAAGTACAACGCCATCCTCAAGGATGTACGAGAAATCAATGGACAGGGACGTCCTATCCTTATCGGTACGGAATCTGTTGAGGTCTCTGAAAAGCTATCGAGGATCTTCCGTCAGAACGATCTCGAACACACCGTTCTGAATGCTAAGTATCATGCGCGAGAAGCGGAAATCATCGCTTTGGCAGGGCAACGTGCGGCTATCACGATTGCCACGAACATGGCGGGACGTGGTACAGACATCAAGCTAGGACAAGGGATAGCTGACGTTGGTGGCCTTTACGTCATGGGTACCACAAGACACCAGTCGAGACGTATTGATCGGCAGCTGCGAGGTCGTTGCGCTCGTCAGGGAGATCCCGGTTCCTCGAAGTTTTATGTTTCTTTTGAGGATCAGCTTCTGCGTTTGTTTGCATCTCCTACCCTAACGGGCATTTTGCAAAAGCTTCGCCCGCCGGAAGGAGAGCCGATCTCGGCGCGTATGTTGGACAAGTCTATCGAGACAGCCCAAAAGCGTGTTGAGCAGCGTAATTACACGATTCGTAAGCATACGCTAGAATATGACGATGTCATGAACAAGCAGCGTCAGGCCATTTATGAATTTCGAAATGAAGTCCTCTTTGCCGATGATGTCGAGTCTATCGCAGTCGACTTATTGCATGAAGTCTGCCAATCGTCCGCTGAGACCCACTTCAGTAGTCGCAGCGTAGAAGGCGGTTGGGATCCAGAAGGGTATCGTTTATGGCTCTTGGAGCATTTCCCTGTGTCTTTCGAAGAAGGTGAATTCGACGATGAGTATTCCCAAGCCGAGGAGTTAGCACAGAGGGCTGCCGAAAAAGTCGTCCATGCCTTTAAGGATAAGTTAAACCGCGAAAATGCCAAGGTGCCTCCAGCTAGCGATGGCACACCTGGTCCCAATATCGCTTCACGAGCCATTCGTGATCTGATGATCCGCAAGATAGATGCACGATGGCAAGAACACCTCTTGATGATGGACCACCTGCGGGCCGATGTCAGTTTGCGTACTGTAGGGCAGCGGGATCCTTTGATGGAGTTCAAACATGAAGCTTTCCACCTGTTTAATACGCTATCACAAAATTTACGTACTGACATCGCCCATGACCTGTTCCGGTTCGAGATCGTTACACGTCAGCAAGCTAGCTTGCAGCAGCTTCTCAGCAGGTTGCATTTGGAGACCAATCGCTCATTTTTGACAGAGCTAGAAGGGATATCTCCGATGCCTCAAGCGTCAGCTAATGGAAGTCCGCAGCCGATGCCAGAGATGCCTGAGAGCAAGCCAGAGCCGGTAACTGTAGAGCAGCGCATTGGTCGAAATGATCTATGTCCCTGTGGTAGTGGCTTGAAATACAAGAAGTGCCATGGACGTGGTAAAGAAGAACCGTTGGAGAAAGAAGGGAATTAGTAACCGGTTGGAGTGAAGGGTGAAAACGGTCTTTTTTTCTTTGCTGAGTTTTTTTTGGATTTTTTGGGATAGTGTTGAAGGAACTATCGCCAGCTATAGCCAAGGGGACATGGTGGATAAGTTTGTCTTAATCGGAAGGATGAAGGCCAAGCCCGATTGCGAAGCATTATTAGAAGAAACTTTGCAGGCACTGTCTACCGAAACCCACACGGAACCCGGGTGTTTGTTTTATGCTTTGCACCGAGATGCTAACGATCCTGCCGTATTTGTATTGATTGAAGGCTGGATGTCGAAGGAAGCATTAGAGGCCCATTTTACATCCACACACTTCCTTCAGCATATTCCAACTATTAAATCTCTCTTAGCTTTTGAACCAGAGCTCACATATCTCACCCCAATTTCCGCTGACGTTAAAGGTCGGCTATTATAAGGGTTCTAGGATAATGAGGGACAAATTTGAAAGCCTTGTTAAGCAAACATTGTAACGATGGTAGGTAGATATGGTATTACCCATAAATAATTGGTGTGGACAAGCAATGGCTTGGAGTTTTCTTGGCTCTGCTTCAAGTGTGGTAAGTAGGGCGGGCGTATTGGCGTGCTTTGCTTATACCCCCGACTACGGAATATTTGGCAAGTCCTGGCATTCTCCATACTATTTGGCTGAAAACATGGCCAGTCAGTATAACAAAATACGTCATGTCTTAACAGAGAAGTTGACTGGCCAAAGTCTCGCAGCTAACCAAGAAGGACTTTGGACAAGCTGTCTGCTAGTTCCTGTCATAGACGAATTGCTTTATTGCGGTTTATTGCAAACGATTATTCTGAAAGAACTTCCTCGCGTGGTTTTAGAAAAGGTACGTCCTTCCTATGTTCGATATGTTGACAGCCTGCCTGCCAGGACTCTTCGCGTCTCAATAACTGCCTTGCTCTATGGTTTGGCCCACAATAATCTTCCTCTGAGTTTGCCGCAGCTGACGGATGGTCTAATGAGGGGAATGGCCTATGAATCTTCAAATAGCGATCTGCGGATTCCTGTGGTCATGCATATTTTCAACAATAGCCTTAACAACCTCATCCAGCGACAACTGTTTGGTCTCTATTAGACTAGTGAAAAAGGACCTTGAGAGGTAATTGCTGCATTCCTCGTGATGTCGAAAACAACTACTGAACCCCTCACAATCGTATCTCGGCGCGCAGCGCTTTGGAGTGCGTGTCGCTCGCGACCGCTTTGGATTTGGGCGAGCCTATTGAATTGCGCACCGTTCTTTGGAGGCTTAAACCCCCACAGTTATCCCTAGAGCGAAAGGTTACGTTTCTTCGGGTAAACCATAAAAAATTCGGTAGTGACTATGACTACGCTCGCAAGCCGAATTTGCTTCCTGATTCGTAGCGTTTCAGACCTTGACTGAAGACAAAAGAGGCGACAGCGACAAAGCAAGCAGCGCTTACTAGCAGGATCAGTAGCTTAGTCCAACCAAAATCGCGGATGAGCTCTACGGGTAAATACCCAATGACTCCTGCTGGAATTACCGTGAACATGACAAGCTGCAAGACACCCGAATAGATATTCGTAGGGTACAGGGCAAAGAGAAACACAGCATCAGCATACTTCCTGGATAGTCCCTCGACTGATCCTAACCAAAAAGGCAAACTATGTGCAATCACATTGATGGATGTAAACACCAGGCATCCACTCACAGCACTGATAGCGACAATAGCGATTGATTGAGGTGAGGTCAGACCGCCCAAACAGACCATGATCACCGAGGTCATGACGTGTCCCCATCCCTTGGCGAAGGAACGCGATCCCAAAATATGCAGTAGCGGGTTCTTAGGCTGTGTCATGAAGGGATCTAAGTCACCATCGACAATAATGCGTGAGAGGTTCTTAATGCCTCCAAAACAGATTTGCATCAACCCATAAGCTCCCATTCCCACAGCAATAAGAGCCATCAAATCTTCAATTTTCCAGCCTCCGATATCGTTAAACTGGCGAAAGAAAATCCACCATAGCGAAAAGAAAATGAGGTTATTGACAATGGACAACGAGGCTTCGATGAGGAAGGCTCCTCGCTTACTCATGGATGTTCTCATGCTGGTCTTTAGCAGGTAGAAATAGAAGAGCATTGTTAGCCGCCCTCAATATTTAGGATGCGCAGACCACGGCGGTAGAGCATCATTAGGGCCACAAGACCTATTGCAGCCCATATGATCAGTAAACTGGCCACCGACACAACATTTTGGACACTATAGTCTAATGCGAGAGCACTGCGTTGTCCTAATATCCCTGGGAAGGGCGTGAGAGAAGCCACGGTTTGCAACCATTGTGGATAGACTGTTAAGGGTAAAATCAAGCCTCCAAGCATAAAAAGAGACTTTTCCCATATCCAGAAAAGAGGCGTGGCATCGCTTAACCATAGCGCTGATAGGCCCACTAGCATCTGAAAAATGATGGCAACACTGCAGGCCATCACCCCAAGAATAAAGATCAGAGGTAAGCCAGAAGGATGAAAAGGGAGACCTCCTACATTGGCCCACGTGAAGAGAAAAGTCACAGCTCCCAACATGGTGAGATTGACGCACGCTGTGCCCAGCGCCTCGCAAAAAGTACCTCCTAGATAGGACATTGGGCGCGGTAGCAGATAGGCCAAGCGACCACTATGCAGATCCTGCGCCATGTCATCTTGGACGTCTGGTATAGACACTAAGACCCATTCATTAAAAGCGATGTACCAGAGAAGTTGATCGGGATCCAGACCCACGACACCTGATTTAGCAGCAGCAAATTTCCATAGATGAGCAAAGATCAACAAGCAAGTGATCAAGAAGATACTCAAGCCTACTAAACCTTTCACATTTCTAAGAGAATGCTTTACAGAGAGCATGAAGATCGTAAAATACTTGTTCATGGAGAACCCTGAGCATATACCAGGCGGATGACCTCTTCCATGGACGGATCTTCGATGGTGACATCTTTAAGGCTTGCCTTCTGCATCGCTTCGTGGATGACTATGTCGATCGGAGTGACTTCCAGGTCTACTTCACAGATGAAATGATAATGTGAATTCTCCTTCACCATGAGCCCAGGAAGATCAAGAATGAGTTTTTCTTCGTCTGTGACTAATGTAAGAATCTTCTTCTTCATATAGGTCTTTTTTAGATCACGTAAGGAGCTATCCATGATCAAAGAACCCTTGTCCAAGACAATCACGCGATCGCATACCTGTTCAATATCGGCAGTATCATGAGAAGTCAGAAACAATGTCGTGCTATATTCCTTCGAAAGATGATTGAGGAGCCCCCGAATCATCAGTTTGGCATTGATGTCCAGGCCTATGGTGGGTTCATCAAGAAATAGGATCTCTGGACGATGCAAGAGGCTAGCGACAATTTCGCAGCGCATCCTTTCTCCTAGAGAAAGCTGGCGGACAGGTTTGTGGAGCAGGTAGCGAATTTCAAATAGATCTGTTAGTTCATTTAGGCGCTGCTGATAGACCGTTTCATCGATTTCATAGATCTTTGATAGCAGGTTAAAGGTGTCTGAGGGCGGTAGATGGTACCAGAGCTGAGTGCGTTGGCCAAAGACAGTACCTATTTTATATCCTAAAATATGACGATCTTTGCTGGGTATAAGCCCCAAGACTTCCAGAGCACCTGAGGTAGGGTGAAGAATGCCTGTGAGCATTTTTATGGTTGTCGATTTACCGGCACCATTAGGACCGATGAAAGCGACGCGTTCACCTTTAGCGATTTCAAACGAGAGATCACTAATGGCAGCAACCTCATGCGTTTGCGCGCAAAAAAGGCCTTTTAAGGCACCCAAAACGCCTGGGTAAGTTTGACGTATGACAAACTTCTTGGTCAGTTGCTCTAGCTTGATAACAGTATGCATGTAGAATATAGGCCTTTAAGGCTCGTCGGAGGCCACGGCATCGTCAATATGACCTAGGGCTCGCCATCCAAACAAGAGCAAGGCAACGCCGCCAAGGAGGTAGACGTACCAATAGACGCCGTTCCAATGAAGAGTAAATACGCCGTCTTGTGAGAATAGCCACAAGACGAGGCCGAAGAGGAAAAAGACTGATCCAGCCAGCAACAGCATCAGAGACGAAAGCACTGCTTTGGATTCTGAGAACGATGCATGTGACTCGTCAGTACCTTCTTCTGCATCAGCAGTGGGTAGGCGCTCTGTCTCAGAGGTGGCTTTATGTGTAAAATCAAAGGGAGACTGTGGAGCCTCAGACTGGCTTTCCGAGCGCAGAGCATAGGGAGGAGCTAGGGGATCGGCAGCTTTTTTGGCCTGACGCTTAGGGGCAGCGCCTTCCTTAAGGCTAGCGCCACAGTAGGTACACTGATCGACGGCCAAAGATATGGCTCCGTCGCAGTTCCAGCAAAGTTTTCTCTTGGGTGTTGCACTCATCGTAGCCGCCTGATATACCGAGTAGGTATACATCTATGTCCTAAACCTCTCATTTCTTTCAAGGGTCATGTTATACGGAAAAGGGGGCCCAGATGATGTCTAGTCCTCAGGCTGCCCTTTGGAGTGGATGTCATAAAACAACTATTTGAAAGAAAAAATGACCAGATGGGTGGACAAAAAGGACCTAAGGGACGAAAGGGACATAATGGACTTGTTAGGATTATGCCTCCCAAGTCCTTTAGTTGGACTTTGCACTTTTTTTGTGAGAAGGCAATTCTGGAGACACAGGCTTCTACCTCTTCCCAGGCCCGAAGGGTCGATATTGCAACAGGCCAGGGCATCGCCCTGGTATATGCCAGAATGGAATTTCGCAGCCTGTAGGGCTGCCATAAGGCGCTTGCATAAATGGCGTGTGAAAACTGACGTCTTGTGGCAGTCCTTCAGACTGCCAAACACGTTTTTGCATATACCAGGGCGATGCCCCATAGGCCTCAACCTAGCAGGTCTTTTGAGCTTATATCTCAATGCCTTAGGACCTCACAATCGTATCTCGGCGCGCAGCGCTTTGGAGTGCGGTCGCTTGCGACCGCTTTTCGTTCCTTGCGACGGCAATGCTAAACGGCATTGTATGGATTCGTCGAAGGCTGCATGTACTAACTATTTTACCCTTAGGGAATTATAGTGATGCTGTTGCACACGACCGTCGCAAGGAACCCAAAGCGGTCGCAAGCGACCGCACTCCAAAGCGCTGCGCACCGAGATACGATTGTTAGGCTTAGGTCATGCAAGAGCGACCGCACTCCAAAGCCTACCTATTTTCCGCAGTTACTGATTTTCTGTTGCATGCTTACCCTGCTTTCCGGCTGTGTTCCCTACCACTATGATACTTGCCACTTTACAGGTATCTGTGAACCCTGCGATCCTGTTACCGAAGAAAACATCGAACTATCGCGAAGCCATTGGCTATACAAGGTTGTCCCGCGGCATCGTAGCCAAATACGCTGGTATGATCTGGGACATTGGACAAGCTGGGCTCTCTTTGGCAATGATGACGACGGTATCTTCGGCGAAGAACCTACCGCCTATTTTTGTAAAGGCTCTCCACCATCGTTACCTAAGGCTTTGGCGTGGGCCTGGCGTAACCCGACCCACAATCTTTGTTTCTATGCCTTGGGTTCGGCCCATTGCGTCAACGACGAATTTACTTTGTTACGCTTGACTCCTTGCTATAAGGAAGCTTTTGTCTATCGACCACAAGCCGCTACCGTCTTTGCTGGCAAGGGGCCATCGCTGTATATCGGCTTGCATGGGGGTAAACCCTTTATTTCCAGCCGAGTGGTATGGTCTCAAACTCGTGAAGGGCGTTTTTATATCGGCTGGCGCGAAAAAGGCAATTTCGGAATTCGCTTTAATCCCTTCGCCCATCGCAAGATAGAGGAAAGGACTCCTCCCTTTAGCTACACAAAATAGGGAGAGGGCGCTATGATGTGGACTAGTAACGGAGTCATGGTGTGTCATGGGTTTAGATAACAGGAAATTCGATATTGCAGTGCTTGGTGGTGGCCCTGGAGGCTATCCTGCAGCTATTCGTGCCGCACAAAGTGGTAAATCCGTGGCTCTCATCGAAGCGGCTGAGCTGGGGGGAACTTGCCTTAACCGAGGATGCATCCCTACCAAAGTTCTTATTGCCAATGGCGAAGCTCTTCATAAAATTCGCAACGCAGAAGAGTTCGGTATTGTCGTCGGGAACATATCATTCGACTTTGGTAAGATGAGTGATCGCAAGGACCGCATCGTCACCCAGGTACGCAAAAACCTAGAAGGGTTGATTGCTTCTAACAAAATTCAGCTTATCCGTGGTTATGGACGGTTTATTTCGCCGCATCAGCTGAAGGTCACCGGCCACGATGCCTGCTTAGTCTCTGCCGATTCCATCATCATTGCCACGGGGTCAGAACCACGCAACATGCCAGCCTTTCCGTTTGACTATCAACGGATTCATAGCTCTACATCCATTTTGAATCTGACACATCTGCCCAAGAATATCGTCATCGTAGGTGGTGGAGTCATCGGCTGCGAGTTTGCCTCGCTTTATCAGGTGTTAGGGGTTGAGGTGACGGTATTAGAAGCTCTGCATGAAATTCTACCGCTGGAGAGCGAATCGATCAGCCACACGTTGCGCAAAGCTTTCGAGCGCAAAGGCATCAAAGTAACCACTAATGTGGCAGTCCAAAAGATCGATATGCTTAAGGACGGTGTACGTGTGCATGGGAGTGGAGGCATAGCCTTTGAAGCGGAAATGGCTTTGGTGGCTATTGGTCGCATTCGCAACACCAATGATATAGGCCTCGACAAGGCTGGTGTGATAGTGAAAGAGAATGGGGAAATTCCCACCGATGAGGAAATGCGCACTAACGTTCCAGGCATCTATGCAATAGGTGATATTACAGGAAACTGGTGGCTGGCACATGTGGCGTCGCATCAGGGTCTGGTAGCGGCTAGTAACGCGATTGGCAAGCCTGCTAGGATGCATTACAACGCTGTTCCGGCAGTGATTTTTACCCAACCTGAAATTGGCACGGTCGGAATGACCCTGGAGCATGCATTAAAAGCGGGTTATAAAGCCACCGTAGGGGCCTTTCCCTTCGCGTTCTTAGGCAAATCTTTAGCTATCGATGAGGTTGAAGGGTTCGCTCAGATAGTCACTGATCGCACCACGGGGCAAATTTTAGGTGCCCAAGTGGTTGGTTACGAAGCTGCCACTTTGGTGGCTGAACTGGGCGTTGCCATTGCTAACGAACTAACCATTGAATCACTGACAGACACCATTCACGCCCATCCCACCATCGCCGAAGCCTGGCTTGAAGCGGCCCTCGTGGCCGACGACAGTCCGCTGCATCTGCCAAAGAGAAAGAGCGCTAAGGTCTAAACATGCACAGCAAAGATCAGTTTGAAACCTTTCCGGTGACAAAGCCACGTCGCCTCAATGTTTTGCCTCAGAATCCCGAGATAATGGATTCCGAAAAGGCTGTAGGGCCAGGACGCTTTCCCTCATGGCTACACCGCTCACTGCCAAAAGGCGGCGAACTTTTCAATACTAATGCCCTATTGAAAAATAAGCGCCTCAATACGGTCTGTGAAGAGGCTAAGTGCCCGAATCTCCTAGAATGTTATTCTAAAAAGACCGCCACCTTCCTCATTATGGGTAGCGCTTGCACACGGGCTTGTGGATTCTGTGACATCGACTTTACAAAAGTTCCTGCTGCCCTCGCCGATGATGAGCCGCAACGTGTCGCTGAGTCTGTCCTAGAACTGGGTCTCAAGCATGTCGTGATTACCATGGTTGCTCGTGATGACCTTTCAGATGGGGGAGCCGATCATCTCGTCAAGGTTGTTGAAGCCATACGCCGCCAGATTCCAAGCGTGACGATTGAAATTCTTACTTCGGACTTCGATGGAAACCCAGCGGCTTGGGATCGTGTGCTGGAATCCAAACCCGAAATATTTAATCACAACCTAGAAACGGTGCGTGAACTGACTCCGCGAGTGCGTCACAAGGCCACCTATGACCGCACCTTATCCTTATTGCGGTATGTTAAAAGTTCCGGCACCAAGCTGTATGTTAAGTCAGGCATGATGGTAGGCTTGGGAGAGACCGAACAGCAAGTTTACACAGCATTAAATGATCTCTATGCCGCGGGCTGTGACATCGTAACAATTGGACAATACCTGCAGGCTAACCGTCATAAACTTCGCGTGCAAGCTTTCGTTACTCCTGATCAATTTAAGCATTATGAACATTATGGTAACTCAATAGGCATCAAAACGATGTATTGCGGGCCTTTTGTGCGTTCTAGTTATAACGCCGGCCTGGTTATTGAGCGAGCCAATGGTCAAACCACCACAATAGAAAGTACCTAAGATGGAAGAGAAAAAAACTTTTGAAGAGTTAATGCGTGAAGTCTTTGGACCCGCTCCACAAGAGGACATCGAGCTAGAGCGTGCAGACCTCTCTGATGAAGTCTTCGGACTCACTGATGAAGAGGACACAGAGATCCTCATGCATCGCGACGCCCATTTCGGTGGTAGATTTGACGTTATGCTGGACTACTACCGAGCGGGAGGCAAGGGCGTTTGTGATAACATCGACGTGGAGCGCATCGAGCGCCTACAGGAGGCTGAGCAGCTCGCCGGCCAAGACCTTGCGGCCCTGCTTCTCACAGGTGCAGAGGCGGAGAAGATTGCTCGTGTGCGTAGAGCTTATCAGGGCCTACGAGACATCTGTGAGATGGACGCGAGCACAAATATTCATCCAAGGCTAGTTGCAGATCTTGTTTTGAGTGAAGAGGAAGATGCCGATGGAGAAATTGCTGCCGTGGCGGCCCAAGGGTCATCCATCATTCCCTCCCTGTTACAGCTTCTACATGCGCGGGAATTCTATGATCCCTTATATCCCGGATATGGCTTTGCACCGGGGCTAGCGGCAAGATGCTTGGGAATGATCAAGGATCCATCGGCCATTGCTCCGCTTTTTGAAGCAATCGACACAGGTGATTTTTTTGATGAAGAAGATATCTTCCATGCTCTGTACGAAATTGGACCTGCAGCACGAGATTTTCTTATTCGTTTGATGGTCTTAAGGCCTATGACGCTAGATAATGAGCGTGCGGCAAGGGCTTTAACGCATTTTGCCATGGATCCAAAGGTTTCGGAGATGGCTCTTCAGCAGCTTCAAGATCCTGAGGTGGCGCATCATGAGAATCTTGCTGCCTATTTGGTATTATGCTGTGAAGGGTTGAAGGGCCCTGCTGAGCGGGCAGCTTTTGCTACGTTGGCATCCAGAGGCGATCTGCATCGATTGCATCTGGACATCGACGCCATTCTTAAGGAATGGCGAACAGAAGTATGAATCGTTTGTGGGACTATCGCTATTTGGGTCGATGTGACTTTCGCATCATTCCCGTTATCGTTGCTTTGATGGTCATTAGTTTGCTGGTGTTGTCATCATCATCGATGAACGCTATGTCTGATCCCAGCGATGAGCCTTTCGTGACTCCCTTGGTGAAGAGCCAGCTTCAGTGGTTTGTGATGGGTACGGTGATCTATGTCTTCACCGCCGGATTCGATTACAACAAGCTACGCGAATGGACATGGCTTTTGTATGGCGTTATGCTGCTATTACTCATTGGCCTGTTTTTTACGACAACCATCCAGAATGTGCATCGATGGTACCGGGTTCCCATCATCAATATGAGCCTTCAACCATCTGAATACGCTAAGCTTGTTGTCGTTATCGCCATGGCGTGGTATCTAGAACGTTGTCGTGCCTATAGCCATCGCCTCAGCAGCGTCGTTACTGCCGCTGCTATCGCAGGTATTCCCTTTATCTTAATTCTTAAGCAGCCTGACCTTGGGACAGCCTTAGTCCTTATTCCGGTAACCCTCGGAATGTTTTATGTTGGAGATCTGCACCCGCGTTTGGTCAAATTAGGCGCTTGGGCTATGGGACTTGGCTTGGCTTTTGTAGCTCTTTTTTTTCTCAATATCCTACCTCATGAGCAGCTCCGGCCTTATGCAACCAAAGTCATACGCGAGTATCAGTACAACCGCTTGAAGCCGGACAATCACCACCATAGAGCTTCAGCAACTACGATCGCCGTCGGAGGGCTTACCGGCAAGGGCTGGCGACATGGAGACTACGTCCAGGGAGGGTGGCTGCCAGCTGCATCTACAGACTCGGTATTTTCCACCTTTGCGGAAGAGTTTGGGTTGATAGGACTCATGATACTGTTGGCACTTTTTTATGCATTAATCTACCTTAGCTTTCAGGTGACGGCAGTGGCTAAAGACCACTTCGGCAGATTGTTATCCGCAGGAGTGGCCGTTTACCTCGCTGTTCACGTATTGGTTAACATAGGGATGATGTGCGGTTTTTTGCCAATCACCGGCGTGCCTCTGATTATCGTGACTGCGGGTGGATCCTCTTTCTTGGCTACGATGACCGCACTAGGTATCTTGCAGAGCATTTATAGTCGGAGGTTCATGTTTTAATGGAGAATCAAGGCTTTATCTTTTCGCCCGGTCTGTGGATTGGCGAAGGCAAGATCACCTTCACCGCCTCACCAGAGGTGCTGAACTTCTTTACCCGATGGGAGACCAAGCCCGGTGATAAGGAAGGCGAGTTACAGTGTGTACAGCAGGTGGAAATGCAGGGTGTTGATGACAAAGTCGTCAACCGCTTTAAGTTCTTTAATGTAAAACCGAAATCCTTTGCCGTAACCTTAGAGAATGATTTGGTTGGCATCGTCAAGGGTAAGGGCGTTCTCGCGGCTAACGAAATTGCTTGGGAATTTCGTGGCCACCCAAACTTCGAAGGTTTTGAAGTCTATCGTCTTAAGGATAATGGGGACTATACCGTTCATGCTGAGTTCGCCTCTCCGGACCAATTTCGAACCATCATCAATGGACGAATCTGGCGCAAGGCGGATTCTTGAGGTGAGAGGGAGAAGAGAGAGGGGAGAAGGAAAGGGAAGAGGAATTAGGAATTTTACCACAGAGGGCGCCGAGACACCGAGATAGGAGAGAGAGGAAAGAATTTTTGGTTTTTTATTGGATTCGTCCATATGAGGTAATTGCAAAATTATTTGAGCCCTTGAGAAAGTCTGAAGGACTGCTACAAGACGCCAGTTTACAAACACCATTTATGCATGCGCTTTATGGCAGCCCTACAGGCTGCTAAAACCGTTTTGGCATATACCATGGCGATGCCATGGTCTGTTGCAATATCGACCCTTCGGGCCTGGGAAGGGAATGACTCTCTCTTCACCGGCATCCGATTTTCAGGAAATTGACTTCGGAGAATCGGACTTCTGCAATTACCTCATATCGTCCATGATGTCCATTACTGTCCATATGGTCCATTCCTAAGTCCATCCTAGGATAGGTTTAGTGGCCGATATGGACGAATCCAATAAAAAACCAAAAATTCTTTCCCCTCTCTCCTATCTCGGTAGTAAAAATTTCTAATCTATTTGGGGCCAATAAATTGAACTTCGTTATTTTGTATTTGGGTATGAGAGGTGATGATGTCCTGGACAAAAGGTGCGAAGTTACCATCTGGGGTCATCAAGCCAATGCGAGAGAATTTTTTGATCTCTCTGCCTGTGAGCTTATAGGAGGGATCGTGCGCTTTCATCACGAGGTCTTTGAACGCTTCAGGATGCCGTTTGCTTAAATGGTGTAGGAGCTTTGTTACGGAATTGTCGTCAAGCTTGGGGGCCTGAGCGCCATTTTGCAAGTTTTCCATTTGGCTTGTGTTGTCATTAGGCGGACTATTGGAATTAGTGATTGGCTCTCCCGCATTCAGCGAGCAAACTAGGGCTATTACTAGCGATGATAGCACAGGAATTTGAGTGGATTTCATATCTACTCTCCCGGTTCAGCACATTTGTAAAACAGCCTAATAGGGCATAACCATACTGCACTCCTGACCTCCTTTGCCCCATTAACACCATATTCAAGGATTGCTTGATTTGTGGCAAATGCACTACTAAAGTCCTGAGGATTAGATTTTTAGCTCTTGAATTCTCTGTGGCGCAGTCATTCCATGACTGCGAGGACGGTTGAAACAGCTTCTGTTTGCATCACATGGGACGTTTGTTTTGCACGTCTCCACAATTGCAACGGATTGCTCCGCAGTCATGGAATGACTGCGCCACATAGGAAATTGCGCCAGCCAACCTTTTGAGTTGCCTAGAAAGCCTTAAAGCATTGAAATATAAGCCCAAAGGGCTTGTTAGGTTGAGGCCTATGGGGCTATGCCCTGGCCTATTGCAATATCGACCCTTCGGGCCTGGGAAGGGAATGGCTCTCTCTTCACCGGCATCCGATTTTCAGGAAATGGAATTCGGGAAATCGGACTTCTGCAATTACCTCCTTTTGTCCATCCACGAGCGACCACACCAAAACGCTGCGTGCCGAGTAACGATTGTGGGGCAAAAAAAAGCCACCGAGATGATTCATCTCGGTGGCTCTAATGGACTAAGTTTACACTAACGATTTAGGATAGACTTAGGCCTTAATCTTAATGTCCACACCCGCTGGGAGGGTGAGGGTCTTAAGGGCATCGATCGTTTTGCCAGTGGGATTAAGGATATCCACAAGACGCTTGTGCGTACGGATCTCAAACTGCTCACGGGACTTACGGTCGACGTGTGGCGAACGGAGGACTGTATAGATCTCTCGGCGAGTGGGCAGAGGGATCGGTCCAGCGACGCCAGCGCCTGTACGCTTAGCGGTTTCCACGATATCAGCGGTCGAACGGTCAAGTAGACGCTGGTCGTAGCCTTTGATTCGGATACGAATTTTTGGGCGTTGCCGCTTCGTCGTTCCATCACTGGTTTTCTGTTGCTTCGACATGGTTTCCTACTTACTTTTTAGTGATTTGGTCTTGGATCTTAGCTGGCACTTTCTCGAAGTAGCTAGGCTCCATCGTATAGGTGGCACGGCCAGAGCTCAGGGAACGCAACTGCGTCGAGTAGCCAAACATCTCGCTGAGGGGAACTTCGGCACTAATGATGACGTTACCCTTGAAAGATTCTTGACCCAAAATTTTTCCACGGCGACGGTTAAGGTCACCGATGACATCGCCAACATGCGCTTCAGGCGTATTGACGTCGACCTTCATGATAGGCTCTAAGATGATCGGGCTACCTGCCTGGCAGGCTTCCCTGATCGACATGGAACCACAGATCTTAAAGGCCATTTCACTGGAGTCTACCTCATGGTAGGACCCGAAGACGATGGCAACTTTAAGGTCGACCATGCTGCAACCAGCGAGAACACCAGATGCTAGGCCTTCCTCAATCCCCTTGATCGTTGGTTGGATGTATTCCTTCGGAATGGAACCCCCAACGATCTTACTGACGATCTCAATGCCCTTGCCGCGTTCATTCGGCTCGATCGCAAGTTCGACGTGGGCATACTGACCACGACCACCGGACTGCTTGACGAATTTGGTCTTCGATGTGGCGGGGCGTGTGATGGTTTCCTTATAGGCAACCTCAGGAGCTCCCACATTGGCCTCAACCTTAAATTCGCGCACCATGCGGTCTCGAATGATGTCGAGGTGCAACTCACCCATCCCAGCGATGATCGTCTGTCCCGTTTCGTGGTTAGTCGTCACGCGGAAAGTTGGATCTTCTTCAGACAGAGAACCTAATGCCTTAGCGAGCTTCTCGCGGTCTGCCTTAGATGCTGGTTCGATAGCCATCGAGATAACGGGTTCTGGGAACTCCATTTTCTCGAGGATCAAAGGATATTCCTGAGAACACAGGGTGTCCCCAGTCGTCACGTTCTTAACACCGACCAAAGCCGCAATGTCTCCAGTATGGAACTCATCACGCTCTTTACGTTGGTTGGCATGCATCTCGAGTAATCGGCTGATACGCTCTTTGGTGCCCTTGGTGGTGTTGAGGATTGTGCTGCCTTTGGTCAGGGTGCCGCTATACAGACGAATGTAAGTCAAACGACCGACATAAGGGTCTGTGACAATCTTAAAGGCCAAAGCGGAAAACGGTGCGTCATCAGATGGGGTAATGGTGAGTTCTGCATCGCCATCAACTTCATGAGCTTTAACAACACCACGGTCCAGAGGGGAAGGCAACCAGTTAACAATAGCGTTAAGAAGCTGCTGAACACCTTTATTCTTAAAGGCACTACCACATAGGACCGGATTGATCTTTCCAGCACAAGTAGCCTTACGAATCGCTGCATGAATTTCTTCAACGGTGAGCGATTCAGGGTTTTCCAGAACTTTGCCCATAAAGGCGTCGTTAGTGTCGTCAGCTGTAGCTAACTCTTCCAACAACTCAGCTCTCATTTCCTGACATTTCTCTAGCAAATCCGCAGGAATTTCATGCTCTTCCCACTCAGCGCCCAATGTTTCGTCGAGGAAAATCTTGGCCTTCATCTCGATGAGGTCTACCATGCCTTTGAACTCGGACTCTGCTCCGATAGGACAGTGGACAGGTATTGCATTGGCATGGAGTTTCTCACGCATGCTTTCTACGGCACCAAAGAAATCCGCGCCCATGCGGTCCATCTTGTTGACGAAAGCAATACGCGGTACGCCATAGCGGTCAGCTTGTTTCCATACCGTTTCTGACTGGGGTTCAACACCCGATACCGCATCAAAGACGGCTACAGCGCCATCGAGGACGCGCAGGGAGCGCTCTACCTCGACGGTGAAGTCGACGTGTCCAGGGGTGTCGATGATGTTGATCTTGGCGCCATCCCAGAAGACGGTGGTAGCCGCGGATGTGATGGTGATACCGCGCTCTTGTTCCTGCGGCATCCAGTCCATCGTTGCGGCACCTTCGTGCACTTCGCCCATCTTATGGAGACGGCCGGAATAATAGAGAATACGCTCTGTAGTGGTTGTCTTACCAGCATCGATGTGAGCCATGATGCCGATATTACGAACTCTTGAAAGCTCTTCTTCTTTTGGTCTAGGCATTGCGCACTCTCCTTATTACCACTTGTAATGAGCGAAGGCTTTATTGGCCTCGGCCATGCGGTGGGTGTCGTCTTTCTTCTTAATAGTGGTGCCTTGATTATTAAAGCAATCAGCCAATTCACCGGCTAGGCCATCTTGCATCGAGCGACCAGGTTTTGCCCGTGAATGCTTGATGATCCAACGCATGGCCAACGAAGTACGACGATTTGAAGGGATCTCTATGGGTACTTGGTAAGTGGCACCTCCGATACGGCGGGACTTAACCTCCAAAGAGGGCTTAGCGTTTTCGAGAGCTTGCTCGAAGGCTTCCAATGGATTTTGGGCGTTGACGCGTTTGGCAAATTTGTCTATTGCACCATAAACGATATTACGGGCTGTAGACTTTTTACCACTTAGCATAATGGCATTGATGAACTTAGAGAGAACGGTACTCTTATAGACGGGATCTGGGTCTATTTCGCGTTTCTCAGCACGACGTCTTCTCGACATCTCTTCCTCACGTATGGGGTAACGATTCTAATGATGTTAGGAAGCTCTAGGCTCTTCACCCGACTGTGGAGGGCTACTCCACTGCCTGCGCGTGATTAGAGTTTTCACCGGAAAACGCCAATCACGGGCCAGGACATTCACTAAACGAATGTCCTAGCGTTACTTGGGCCGCTTGGCTCCATATTTCGATCTTCCTTGTTTGCGGTCCTTAACGGCCGCACAGTCTAGCGCACCACGTACAATGTGATAACGCACACCGGGCAAGTCTTTCACACGGCCACCACGAACCAACACGATGCTGTGTTCCTGGAGGTTGTGACCTTCACCACCAATATAGGCAATGATTTCTTGACGGTTCGATAGGCGTACCCAGGCCACCTTACGCAAAGCCGAGTTTGGCTTCTTAGGCGTTTTGGTCTTCACCTGGACGCATACACCACGGCGTTGGGGGCACTTCTGCAGAGCGGGAGATTTGCTGCGCTTCTTCTTCCTCTCTCGTGGCGTGCGGACCAACTGGTTAATTGTCGGCATAGATGCCATCTCCGTAATAGTGATGTGAAAATACGAATCCCAGCAGAGGGAAACTTTGCTGGGAACTCGAGGCGATTATAGGACAATAGGGTGATTATTTGCAAAATGTTTGATTAGACGTCCCCTGGCCCTTGGGGTTCTTGGGATGAAGGGTCAGGGTTGTGCTTTTCGATTTCGCTTGGCCTGAACGCCCCTCATCTCAGCAAGCATGGCGTTTTCGAGGGGAGTGAGCGGTTTGCCTGCTATGCTCCCTTAGTCTTTTGTGCTCGCCTTTTCTGCGCAGCTTTCATCTCATCTAACATGGCGTCTTCGAGCTGAGTTTGTGTATTTGAGATTTCTAGATGTTTTTCAAATTGCTCTACTGCCCGGTCGGTCATGTCGCTTTTGAGGCGATGATACGTTGGACCCGGGAGCATGTGAAGCCAGGTGTTAGTGACTTTTTGAGTACAGGTTCCAGATACTTGTGGCTTGTGGTAGTCGGATCGCTTTTTGCTCGGAGGATCCATAGTTCCAAATTGTTCATTGGCCGTAGAGTAGATATTGTCTATATTTTTATCCGAGTTTCCCCCGGGCTCTTGTTGCCTAATGCGCATGAGTTCTCGAATAAACGTAGGATCAGCAATTTGTTCCATTGTGAGGCCACTCCAATGGGCATGGGTTTGGAAACGCGGTCCTTTACGGTGGTGATGGTTAAGGCCTTCTCCTGTGTTTAGAATCGAAAAGGTATATGTCCCATTGGCAGCCTTATTTACCTTATACATCATGGCATGGTTCCTCAAACCACCAGAAAACATCACACCGAGCTCATCGTTGGCATGTTCTTTAATATGGTCGACGATTCTATCCGTAGTTTTTTCTAGGGCTAGTTTTGCTACATCAAGCGCTTCGAATGGCTTTTGGTCGTTCGCCACGGTCCATTTCCACATGTTCACGCTTCTTTTGAGAGAGTTTTGTGTACTTTCAATAGTTTTGCTTAGTTCTTCATCTGTAAACAAATGTGTTAACGAATCGTAGGGTTTAGGCGAGGAAACAGCATTTGTAATCTGATCGTCAAGGTCAATAATCGTCTTGTTCAGAACCTCGACTTCAGCAGAAAGCCGTTCTTGTAGTAGCGGATTTTTTTCTTGTTGAGCGTGAGACTTTTTATCGTCACGTTGCTCGACTCGCAGAGAGTATAAGTTATTTATTAAGTTCGCTTTAGAGGTTTCATGATTGCATATATGATCCACTATTGTTCGGACGTCATTATTAGGATCACTTGTGATTGCTTTGAGTTCGTTTAGTGCGGTCTGTGTCAGTTCTAAATTAGAAGTGGATTCCTCCAAATTAGTTTTAGCCTCTTCTAGCGCGTTTTTTTCTTCTTCGGTAATAGGAGGGGTATAACTGTCGATTAGACTTACGGTTTCGGCAGCCCAGTCAAGCTGCTCGCAAATATTGTTAAGCTTCTCTATATCCGCTGGACTGTAATGACTTGCAAAATTGGGATCTTTTAAGACTCCCTGAATGTCTTCCTTCATGCCTTTTTGCATTGCGGCGAAGTTATAACCGTCTAGCTCCTGTTGATTCGCTCTTACTTCTGGGCTTTGAGTGTGGTCCATGCAACGATGAAACATCAACTTACGGACAACTTTTGGGTCGGTCAGACTCCGTTGCATAAGTATTGACAGGGCATCGTTCGGCGCTCCCTCAAGATTGTCTGCTTTGACTTCGAGTTTGATCTTGGCGCCGACGTCTTGCAAGGCACCTTTGACGTGATTTATAGCCTTTTTCAACTCTTTCTGAGTGCTAGTTTGTTTTCCGACCCGGCCATAAATTTTCGCTTTAAATGAGGAATCGGCTTTGGCCGACATTGCTTTCAGGCCTGTCTGCATATCTTCGAGTGCATCGCATCTTGTGGCTAGTTGTCCTGGTTGGGAATCTTCATAATGGCTTGATGTGAACTTCATCACCTTTTCGCACAGTTGATGAGTGGACATCGCTTCCCCGGGGTTCGGTGTAACCGAATGACCCTGGAGATTAACATGCTGACCACTCTTACCCGCCTGTTTAACAACTTTTCCAAATGAGGCTAGATTCTCATGTGTCTCCATATCATCAGCATGATCATGTAACCCTTCCATATGTCTTTTCTCCATTTAAACTACGATTGCATGTCAAATCATATTGAATTATAACATTTTATATAGTTACATAAAGCATTTATTTAATTTAAAAGTGAAATAGATGATTGTTTATTTTAGTAAATAAAACATCAGTAATATAGAATATGTTATTTATGTAGTTTCAAAAACGAGATATTTTTATTATTAATAATTTAGCATTGATTATATATATCTAATTTAAATTCAGGTGGGTTTTAAAGTTAAAGATATTAATAATAGCTGCACAGAAAAAGAAGGATTTTGTGAGGAGCGAAGTTTTTTACTGAGAGGCCTTGAGATCATCAATATGGCGTAAGCCAAAATGATGCAGAAACTGTTTAGTGACCGCATAAAGGGTAGGGCGGCCGGGAGACTCTAGTTTACCGACAGGTTCGATCAGTTGGCGTTCTAAAAGGCTAGTAAGAACCCCGGAACAATCGACTCCACGCAGGGCTTCCATTTGTGGGCGAGTGATCGGCTGGCGATAGGCGAT
Source organism: uncultured Chlamydiae bacterium (assembly GCA_963713615.1). Lineage (GTDB taxonomy): Bacteria > Chlamydiota > Chlamydiia > Chlamydiales > JAJFMA01 > CAMFKD01. Next base: position 2,465,819 of record CAVQMM010000001.1, on the reverse strand, counting down.
GATAGCTAATACTTCGGTGGCGGCCTGGGATAGACGTTCAGGTTTTTTATGACCCATCAGTTGATCCACGTAGACACCATAGTCACCGCGGGTACGCAGGGCATAGCCTTCGGCGATTTCGACTAATTCGAAGGCACGTTGCTGATGTTCATACTCGAGTTTAAGTTCATGGATCAGTACTAGAACCTCTCGAGGAGTAAATGGATGTACTGTTTCGACAATTTGGCGAATCTTGCCAAAGGCTAAGGGAACATTGCTCGCAAATAGAAGAGCTTCAATGACGCGTTTAGCTTCTAACTTGTTGGAAAATAAGGCGCCATGGCGTTCCACGAAGACTGTTTTGGCTTCAACGCTCATCTGTTACATCCGGTTGTACGCGGTTGATCCAAACCTGGCCGCCTTCGACCTCACGAACGAGTAGCGCCTCTCCTCCTTTCATCATTTCAAGGAGAGCTAAAAAGTTAACAATTAAACCGAGACGGCAGCGCTCGGGTGGAAAAAGTTCTTCTAATGACAACCTTTCCCTGAGTTGCAGCTCTTTGCGTAGAAGGATCAGTGCATCAGAAACTTTCCATTCCTCATCCTGGATGATCTGCGTCTTCATCAGGGCGGCAGCTTTCAGGACCTTGTCGAATAAAGAAGATAGATCATCGAGAGTCAGGTGCTCAATTCCAGATCCAGGTGCGGTGTGGGACGGTGCAGGAAGTAAACCTCGGGGGTGGTGGATGCCTTGATTGTCTTCCAACTCGCGGAGTTGTTTGGTGAAAGTCTTGATTCGGCAATATTCGACGAGATGTTGCAGAATTTCCAGGGTTGCCTGCTCTTCCTCTTCTTCGATGTCTTCCAGACCAGGAATTCGTGGCAATAGGCTGCGACTCTTCAAAAGCATCATGGCCGCTAGCGTACCAACAAATTCTGCGCCGACCTCAAGAGTTTGAGGCAGGGGTTCGACCAAAAAAAGCGCAAACTGCTGAATCACTTGACGCAGTGTCACATCGCGTATGTCAATTTCTCGACGCAATACCAGTTGGTACAGGCACTCCAAAGGACCCTGATAGTTCTCTAGCGAACAGTGAATCTGGCGCAATGTCGTCACAAGCATGGCTGATATTGATACCACGAACGCGCTTTGTTGATAAGAGGTACCTCATCAATGCCGCTACTCCATACAGCGTGTGGTTATCGTTCAGATTTTTCAACCGATGTTTCGTTGAACGCCGGTTGCAAGTAATGGGGGAAAGGTAGCAAGCATCTTTCAGCAGAGACCAGCAACCTTAGGACAGGCTGCTGGACAACAGAGAATGGAAGGCACAATTTGTGCAATCTAGCGGGAGCTACCAGGGGAGGTGGTTGAACTCACGTAAGCATTTTCGATTGAACCAGCTTTTTCAAGAATCCGTATCGATTCGACCTTAACAGAATCCCTAAGACCAATGTTATTGATTAAATCCTGTACCTCGGCCACATTTTCGTCATGGGTGAATACATATTGAAGCTCTTCTCCTAGCTTTAGACCACCCAAATAAGCGTCTTCATGCTCAAAGGGGAGTCCAGCTTGTCCCATGGGTCCAAGTAATCTTTAGGCAATTATCGAATGAACCTGAATCATCTCTATTTAGAAGGTCATAATTAATATACTATCGTTTCAATATGTTATTAATTAATAAAAATATGATATAATAAAATAAATTGTGTGTTAGTCGGTTAATATTTTATGACAATTCAGCAATTTAGCGCCTTGGCACGGCATTCGCTAGTGTTCCTACATGCAAAAAGCTTGAACCCTGCCGAGGAAGGAGTGCAGTATGAATTTTAGGCACATAGCAGTAGTAGGGATAGCTGCCATTTTGATGATGATGGCGCCCTGGCAAGGTCAAGCCGAGGTGCATCAATTAAAGCAAAGCGATATTAAGACATCAATGACCGAGCTACTCGAGCAGCATTTTGGTGGGCAGGCGATCACTCCTGCGATCTTGCAAAATGGCATACGCCTTTACATGGAGCATGCAGACCCATCTCACATCTATCTCTTAGATGGAGAATCGAAAGCTTTTCAGAATCTAGATCAACAGATTTTGGAAACAGCCATCAAGCAGTATGACCAAGATAATTACTCACTATTTCTAGGGTTGAATGAAGGGCTTGACCAAGGTATTGCTCGTGCTGCCAAGTTACGTCATTTTGACGATGTGACAATTTTGTCCATATTTCAAGAAGCGCGCAAGGAGATCAATCAAGGTACAGCTACTTACACTTATGATCCGGCAGCCTTTGCAACAAATGATACGGAACTAGCTCTGCGGCTTCGCGAGGATTTTGTTGAGTTTGTAGCTATGCAGATGGAGCGTTTTGGTGTCGATGAGGTGATGGCCAATAAAGATGTCATCGTGGCCAAGTACATGCATCACCTAAAGGGCACCGAGGATGAATATGCTGATCCTAGGACGAATGCAGAAAGTGAAAATCAGTTTTCTCTTCATATCTTGAAGGCGTTAGCCAAGAGTTTAGATCCCCATACTTCCTTCTTTGATGAAGGGGAAGCGATGGATATGAAGCTACGCCTCGAAAAGGGTTTTGACGGCATCGGTATCGTCACCAACGAAGTTATCGATGGCTTTGTGATCACAGATCTCCTCGCCGACGCCCCTGCTATTCGCAGTGGAAAGATCAAAATCAATGACCGTTTAGTAAAAGTCAATGGCAAATCGGTTCTAGGGCTTAATCTCAATGAACTCACCCACCTTTTGCATAAGGCAAAAGCCGGTGACACCATAGCTTTGACAGTGCAGCGTCCCTCGAGCGGCGCTATGATTGATGTGACCTTGACGGCAGAGACCATTGTAGTCAACCAGGGCCGAGTAGAGACAAGTTTTGAGAAATATGGAGATGGCATTGTTGGGACAATTACTCTTCATTCCTTCTATCAAGGCCCTAAGAATGTGAGTGCTTCTCAGGATGTCGCCGATGGCATAGCCAAGCTTCAGAAGCAGGGAAAGATCGTTGGATTAGTTTTAGACCTTCGTGACAATAGCGGAGGTTACTTGACAGAGGCCGTTAAAGTTGCCGGATTATTCATCACAAATGGAGTGGTCGTTATTTCCAAGTACTCAGATGGAGATATCCACTACTACCGTGACCTCTATGGTAATCAGGCATATAATGGCCCCCTAGTGGTGCTTACATCGCGTTTGACAGCATCCGCTGCAGAGATCGTCGCACAGGCCCTACAAGACTATGGCGTGGCACTGGTGGTTGGTGACCCCCATACGTATGGTAAAGGAACCATCCAAGCACAGACAGTCACCGATGACAAGAGTGATTCTTACTTTAAAGTCACTGTAGGGGAATTTTACACTGTATCGGGTCGTACAACACAGCTTCGTGGTGTTCAGGCCGATGTTGTCCTCCCTGGAGAGTACAGCCAGTTGCAAATTGGTGAAAGCTACCTGAACAGTAATATCATAACCGATGTTGTAGAGCCTGCTTTCAAGGATACATTAGCCGATGTTGAGCCTAGAGCTAAGCAATGGTATGTATCTAATTACCTTCCAACAATACAAAAACAAGAAACGATGTGGCAAAGCATGCTTCCTGAACTCAAAAAAAGAAGCCAAAACCGTACTAGCAGTGACTTTTCATATCAGAATTTCCTGAAGCATCTCGCAGATTATGCGCCAAACAGTAAACAGGACGCTGAAGAAGGCGCCCGTCAAGCACATTTTGATGTGGAGGCCTATCAAGTCAAAGAAGCTAGTAAGATTGTTGAAGACATGATCCAGCTCAGAGAGCCTCTAGCAGGCAAAAGTTCTGTCACTGAAACAGTAAACTTTCCCAATTAATTATTTTAACGTTGCAAAAATGACCTCAGTTATCCTATCGTTCTAGGGTAACTGAGGCCAGATAGCTCAGTTGGTAGAGCAGAGGACTGAAAATCCTTGTGTCGCCGGTTCAATTCCGGCTCTGGCCACTTCTTTTTCCTTATACATAGATTGACAAAAGCACCAAAAAACGGTCCGCAACTATACCACATGCGGTATACCTCATTTGGTCATATTCCCAGCCCCCACTAATCTCCACGGCTTCTCCATTTATTGTTCTCTTTTTTTAACTATCTATTTTTTTAATTAGTAATGATTGACAAATATCGCGAAGCAGTACATATTTTGTTGGTGTGTGATCGTTTTATATTTAAAATAAAGGAATGTTAGATGAAAATAGATAAATCAGTTATGTTAGGAGCTCAACCTCACCAATTAGAAGCTATACAAAGAAATTGTGCATTTATGGCTGGTATGGGAGTTAGCAAGGTGGATTTTAAAATAAATAATGACACGGACTCTTGTTACGAAAAAAGTGATAGCGGTTTTTGGCCAAAGTTAAAGAAGACGGCGACTTTTATGGTTCATGTAGGGCCTTTAAATCAAAATCCTTAACCAGAGAGATCTGCAGTTGGCCGGTTTGCGCGCAATGTTTTTTGGGCTGAATGGGCGGAAATTACTTCCGTATTGGCTTTGAACGTATTAATATGTCTGACGTGCTCGATCATTTCGAAACGTAAGGCTAGGTTATTGTGAATCGAAAAAGAAAGCTGTTACCAGTTCGTAAAGGGGAATGGTCGTTATTTGCCATGATGTTTACCCTGGTATGCCTGGTCCATCTCAATTTTTGGATCCTGCGCAATGTTCGCAATACCTTGGTTGTCGCTGACCGTGGTGGAGCGGCTGAGCTTGTCCCTTACTTCGAATTATGGGCGACTTTGCCAGCGACAGTCTTGATGGCGTGGGCGTTGGCGCGCTTGTTGCGCAGTTTTTCGCTGGAAAAAGTCTTTTATATGACTACTACGGCCTTTCTAGCCTTTTTTGTTTTCTATGGCCTGGTGTTATATCCCTACTCACAGACTCTGCCAGTCCCAAATCTATCTCAATGGGGTCCTGGGATTGTCGCCGACGACTGGATTGCAGCGATCTTCTACTCGAGTTGTGAACTCTGGAAGGTGGGCTTATTGTCAGTGCTCTTTTGGGGTTTTGCCAACCGTCATTTGCCTCTTGAGCAAGCAAAACGTTTTTATGCACCGCTTTTGTTAGGTGCCAGTGCAGGAGCGCTAATTGCCGGACCTATTACGATCTCTTGCACCACGTATGCCAGCTCTTGGCAGCAATCCATGCATCTATTGCTTGGCATTGTGGTCTTGGTAGGGCTGTGTACCTTAGGCGTCTTTAGGCGCCTTTCACAGCTTATCAATAAAAATATCGTTTCTAAGCGCCCGACGAGTTCTTTGGCGGAAAGTGTTCGTACCGTTGCTCGCACACCTTATCTGGGCTGGCTATTAGCTATCGTATGCTTAGATTACCTAGCTTATACATTAGCCGAGGTTGTTTTTTTGAGTGTCCTCAAGGAGTATTGGCCTGATCCCATCGCCTATTGTAATTATCTTGGGCAGCTCACCCTATGGAGTGGTGTCTTGACAGGTATTAGCGCCTTTTGGATAGCACCTCAATTGCTTGAACACTTTAGGTGGCGTATTGCTGCTTTGGCACTACCGGTTATTTTCCTATGTACGACTTCTCTGTTTTTCTTTGTCGTTTGTTTCCGCAATGAGCCTTGGATGCAACTATTTGGCATTTCTCCCCTTGCTCTAGCGGTCGCGGTTGGCAGCGTGAAGCATTGTTTGTGTCGAGCTGCAAAGTTTACGTTGTTTGATGCAACCAGAGAGTTGGCCTATGTTCCTTTAAGCAAAGAGATACAGATGCAGGGCAAGCTTGTCATCGATGGAATGGGTTCCAGAGTCGCGCGAGCGGCTTCTTCAATCTTGAACATGGGTCTTGTTGCCTCTACAGGTAGCTTTATCGCTGCCGCACCGGTTGCCGGTGGCCTAGCTCTTTCCTTTACCTTTTTGTGGATTGGAGCTGTCCAAGCCTTCGATAAGCTGTTTGAAAAGAAAGCCATCGAGCCGCCTGAGCCTACCCCAGCATCTACATCTGTTCCGTTAGAAACCGTCATTCCCTAGATGGGAAACACGGGTGAACACGGATTAGGATTTAGGAGTAACACGGATGCATACGGATCTAGGAGGATTTAGGAGGATAGGATGGAAAAAAACTAAATCGCCATTTTAAAACGGTAAAAAATGGTTTTAGGATGGAATTGATTAAATGACTTTCATTTCCTAATCCTATCCTCCTAGATCCGTGTGTATCCGTGTTACTCCCAAAAATGGCACGAATCGTTGCTGCACCTAAATCCCTGTTACTCCTAGATTCTAGATTGCAAAAAGGGTAGGAAGCCGGTAAGCTAAGAGCCTTCTTTCCTGAGGTGCATATGAAGATTGCAGTTTTAGGTTCTGGTACTTGGGGTTTTTGCTTAGCAGCCCTCTTAGCTTCCAAGGGCTATGAAGTCGTCGTTTGGGGCAGGCAGCAGTCTCATATTGACCTGCTCAATGAGACGGGGGAGCATCCCAAACTTCCTAAGAAGAAACTCAAAGGCAAACTGCTGTTCACCACCGACTTGGCCCAGGCAGTCACCGGCGCTGAAATGATCGTTGAGTCTGTCACCTCTAAGGGCATTCGGCCCACCCTTGCCAATCTGAAGGAACTCAAAATACCCATCTGTCCCTTAGTCATTACATCTAAGGGGATTGAACAGAACAGTGGGCTAATCTTAGCCGATGTTGCTATTGAAGTCCTTGGACCTGAATGGCATGGCATGGTCGGGGCCATCAGCGGCCCGAGCTATGCTCAAGAGGTGATTGAAGGTCTTCCCGCTTCTTTAGTTGCTGCCGCCTACGATGCTGAGGTCATGATGTTTATTTGCGATACCTTTGGTAGCAAGACCTTCCGCGTCTATCCTAATAGTGATGTGCGTGGTATTGCCTTTGGTGGGGCTCTTAAGAACTGCGTAGCAATAGCTTGCGGAGTGTCAGAGGGCTTGGGATTGGGGAATAGTTCCAAGGCAGCCGTGATGACACGTGGCTTGCACGAGATGCGCAAGCTTGGTGTAGCACTTGGCTGTAAAGCCGAGACCTTCTATGGTTTGTCTGGTATGGGGGATGTCTTCTTAACCTGCTCCTCGCTGATGAGCCGTAACTTCCGTTTTGGCTACCTACTAGCCCGCGGTTATTCGCCGGAAGACGCTCATCGAGAAATTGGTATGGTTGTTGAAGGGGCCTATACCTGCTTCGCTGCTTTGCAGCTGTGCCGCGAACACGAAATTCCTATGCCCATCACTGAAAATGTTGCTCGCATCATCCAAGGGGAGATGACCCCAGCCGACAGTGTCAAATCACTGATGCAACGGACAGTAAAGGAAGAGCATCTGTAAGACTATGAAGATTGTCACACCAAAGGAAATGGCTCGCATAGAGGGCCTGGCCTATGCTGCTGGTTCCTCCGAAGTTGATTTTATGGAGGCTGCAGGCAAGGGGATTGCTGAGCGAGTGCAGGTATTCGTTGAGGCTCACCAACGCTCCAAAGAAGTTCTTCTGCTTTGCGGTCATGGCAATAATGCCGGCGACGCTTATGTCGCGGGCCATTATCTGCTTGCTGTAGGATATCAGGTTAAGGCGGTGTTAGGTAAACCTATTGAACAGAGCCGCCCTCTTTGCCGACAAAATCATGACCGCTTTTTAGAAAATGGCGGTCAAGTCTTTCCCTATGAGCCTGGTACGCCAATGCCAGTTCCTGAACATGGGGTCATTCTCGATGGACTATTTGGCACAGGCTTCTATGGGAGCCTGCGAGAGCCCTTTGCTTCTTTAGTGCATGCTGCAAACAGTAGCCATGTACCCATCATAGCCATTGATATTCCCTCGGGTTTGGATGGCGAATCTGGTTTGGCCGGAGGGCCTGTCATCAAAGCTAGCGAGACGATCTACCTGGGTCTTCCCAAAAACGGGTTCTTCTTAGGCGAGGGATGGAATCACGTCGGGCAGTTATCCTATGTAGATTTTGGCTTGCCTGATCGGTTTATCGAACAAGCTACCTCAACCCTTTGGTTGCCGACCCCCGCGCAACTCTGTGGATTGCTTCCCGAGATTAGCCGTGATCGCCATAAGTACCAGACAGGCCTGGTAGTTGGGTTGGCAGGTTCCCCGGGCATGCCAGGAGCCGCTATTCTATCTATCTGTGCTGCCCTGCGTGGTGGAGCTGGCATCGTGCGCTTGCTGCATCCTGATGGAATGCAGGCAGAGATGTCTTCCTGTCCTCCAGAGATCATTCGTCTACCCTATAGCGTTCAAAACGTCAGTGCTGTTGTAGAAGCTCTTAATGCGGCGTCAGCGTCTTATGTAGGTCCCGGTATGGGGCGGTCTCCCATTGCTCAAGTACTCATGGAGTTGGTGCTACCTCAGATAAACAAGCCTTGCGTTATTGACGCCGATGCCTTGTATTTGCTTTCTCATACGCACGTTGAGTTACCCGAGCGCACAGTGCTCACACCACACCGTGGCGAGATGGCTCGTCTACTTCATATGGAGGGGTACCCAAGGGTAACTCTCGACTTTCTGAAGTGTTGCCAGGAGTATGCAGAGTCTCGACACGTCACGCTGGTGCTTAAGGGCGGTCCAGGCTTTATTTTTCATCCTCGCGTACCCATCTTCGTTAACGTATTTGGAGATCCCGGAATGGCTACTGCGGGTAGTGGCGATGTCTTAACGGGATTAATAGCAGCTTTATTAGCGCAAGGACTATCGACGCAGGCCGCAGCACTCCTTGGTGTGTACCTGCATGCTAAGGCCGGAGAATGGGCCGCCAAGCAAAAGACATCCCATTGCATAATAGCCTCGGACATCATGGCAGGTTTCCCTGCCGCCTACGCCGCAGCTATGGGCATTTCTATCGCTACAACGAATACCACGCGCGGTTAGATTTGACACATTCGTCTACGCGTAAGCTCCCGCAGTCGAATATCTCAAATCTAATGCGCGTGGTATAGCTCAAAATGGTCCTACACTAGCCTTCCCAACAGAACTAGAACCCGAGAACTGATTTGAGCTCGACAATCCCCCGCTAGAAGTAAATCCACTCGAACCCCCAGTTGAAGACCCCCCGGTTGAAGAGCCTCCAGTCGTTGAAGGACCAGAGGCTTTAGTCGCACCTTGCAACAAATTCTGTGTTGCACTTGGAGTGGATTGCGCTTTGGGCGCAGGACGCGGAACATTTGAATAGGCTGCTTTGCCATGATGAGCATTGGGATCCTCAGTAGCATCTTGGATGCGGTAATCGGGTTTTACAGGCCTTTTAACCCATGGACGGTAGTGTTTGAATTTACTGAAGCGATAGGCTTTTTCATAGGGTTCGACTCGTTGGTGGAATAGGATCTCATCGGGATCGTAGGTGTCCCACGCATAGTAATGGAGTGCTCCATCCTGCAAGTGTAATTTTCCTAGGTAGCGCGAATCGACATACTTACTGTGAAAGCTATCGAACTCGATTTCGATAATCAGATTGTCTGCTGTAAATGGAAAATTAAACAGGTCTTCTGATACTGATGGGTCTTCGTTGACCCGTGCTAAGAACCCCTCTACCACATGGACCATGAGGTCTCGTCCAGCATAGACGTCCAGGTTCGCTTGGGTACGAAACTTCATCCAGACATATTCGATGTAATGATCATAGAAGGTTCGTGAGTCCGAAAGAAAGAGACGGTCGTAACGCTCCATCTCGTCACTATAACTGACTACAACCTGCTCCAGAGCGGGGATATCGGGGTAATCTTCGCGATAGCAGGGATCAGGACTGCAGCTTGTTAGGGTCAGGAACAGAAGAATTAAAGCAAAGCCGCGCATAATGACGCCCTCCAGGACCGCGTTACATTGTAGACAGACATGGTATGTGTTTTGTCCCTTATTTGGGAAGCACCCTTTATGGCTCAGGAGAAGTTGCCCACCTCAGCAGTGGCATGTTCCTTGTACCATGCAACAAACCGGGGGATGCCTTCTTCGAGAGGCGTCTTAGGTTCAAAGTTCAAAAGGCGTTTACTGTGTTCGATATCTGCGAAAGTAGCCAGTACATCACCAGGTTGCATAGGGACATCTTGTCGGATGGCCTTACGTCCGACAGCTTCCTCGACAACATTGATAAAATGCTCCAGCGAGACAGCGCGGTGGTTGCCCAGGTTGAAAATTTCGTGAGCAGCTCCTAGATCAATGGCAGCGCAGGTTCCTTGAATAATGTCATCGATATAGGTGAAATCGCGTTGCAGCTTACCGTGGTTGAAAACCTTGATCGGCTTGCCTTCAGCAATTGCCTTGGTAAAGGAATAATACGCCATATCGGGGCGTCCCCAAGGGCCATAGACCGTAAAAAAGCGCAGGCCTGTAACCGGAATATTGTAGAGATGATGGTAAGATGCCGCTAGGACTTCATTGGCTTTCTTAGTAGCCCCATAGAGGCTGACAGGCTGATCGGTAGGATCGTTGACTGAAAAGGGTAGTTTGGTATTTGCGCCATAGACAGATGAGGAGGAGGCATAGATGAGAGATGTTTCAGGACGCTGCCGACATGCTTCGAGGATATTCACGAAGCCCACCAAATTAGCTTGCACATAGGCTTCGGGGTTTTCGATGGAGTAGCGGACCCCTGCCTGTGCAGCTAGATGAGCAAGATGTGTAGGTTTGGAGGAGTTCATGACCAGTTTAAGCTGGAGGCTATCGCAGACTTCTCCTTCGATAACATCGATTCCTTGAGCCTTGAGGTGTGAAGCTCTGGCACGCTTTAGCATAGGGTCATAGTAGGCATTAAAACTATCGTAACCGATAACTTTGTCCCCGCGTTGATGCAGGGTTTGACACAGGTGAAAACCAATGAAGCCTGCGGCGCCGGTAACCAAAACTGTTTTTGACATAAGACACTTACGTTGAAGGCTAAGGTAGTTGCAGAAACATAAGCCATGCGCTCGCTTTTGTCAATACCGTCTCTCAAGGAGTCATTCCCGCAGTGCTTCTTCGACGATACTCGGGATCTTTTTGGTGATTTTACCCCATAGCCTCCTCATATATATCACAGGGGATATGAATTTCGGAGGCAATGGGGTAAACTCATCCAAAAATATCTAAAGTCTCCTCGAAGAATTCACAGCGGGAATGGCTCTTCAACGCGCACGCCTAACCCCAGGGGTTACATGATTTCGCACTCCGCACGCCGATCGCTCTTAACAATACGTTGATAACCACCACCGGGTTTGTTCTCTAAGTACCACGCATAATGCCGTGTCACTATAGGTCTTTCGGTTCTTACAAAGCCGCCGCCAGTGTTCTTGTCATAACAAGCATGATCACAAAGACTCGCCTTTTTATACTGTTTGTATATAACCGGGTACTTAGCTTCCATGTCTGACAAATATTCACGTGATTCTTTATCATCTAACTCGGCATTAAATTTACAAATGGCATTTGTCAAAAATGGAACTTCGTTTTGCGCATCTAGCATGAACCTATCGTCCACCCAACCTTGTTCCTGTCCATCGCGAATCGTTTTCGCTAACTCGGTAGCCCCTACAGGTATCGTAGAATTCGTATGCAAAGGGGCTGTCATGCATCTTATTTCGAGTACTTTGAGAGTAAGCCTTGCAGCTAATTCCTTAGCTTGTGCTGCGTAATGGGGGCTATCCACAGACTCGAGATTTATAATAATTCTTTTATAGAGGGGAATGTCAATAACACCCTTACCGACCAAGCGAAGAACGATCGCTTCATCATCTTTAGGTGTTATCCGTATTCCTTCATAGTCAGAAATGAACTCATTAAGATAGATGAGTGCGTACTTTAGTTTATCCGGTTGGTTCATTGCTGTAAGAAGGTCAATAAGGATTTTTACCTCTGTGATATGGTCTCGTGAACCATCCGCTTTAACCCACCTCTTCGAAATAGAGGTCATTGAAAGTTGCTGATTGGGGACTGTTTTTGCAATTGGCGTTGAAGAGACCTGAGAAATGTTATTATTGTTGTTGTTATGGGTGGGACGGTTTGAATTATTTTGGTTCGGTGGAACATTGCTTACTGCTGGGGGAGCATTGACCTGAGGTTGTGCCTTTGAAACGGAATTCTGTGAATGAGTAGAAGAAGCGTTGTGTTGATTATTCCTATTAGGAATTGACTCGTTTTTTTGTGTTGGAGTCGTCACTAGAGGTGTGACGGGACTGGTGCTCTTTGGGATAGGTGGATAACCAGGGCGGGGAGTCGCATTTGAATTCTGTGAACCTACCGCAGGAGCAATCGATGGGCTGGGGGTAACACTAGGTTTTGGTTGTACTAAACTTTTTGGGACAGGCGGATATGCAGGACGGGGAGTCGCATTCGAAACTGGAGGAGTGATCGATGGGCTAGGGGTATATCCAGATGTCGTTTGCGTCGCAGTATTAGGTGCGGGTGAGTAGGATGGGCGCGATGAAGGAGCCGAGGATTGGGAACCAACTGGGGCTATAGACGGACTAGGAGTATAGCCAGGCTTCGGTTGTGATGATGGAACAGAAGAGACAGCAGGACCTTTTGATGGCACAGAAGGCACCTTTCCAGGAACAGGCGGAAGAGGTTTTTTGGTTACAGAACCACTTATAGTGACTTGACTTCCAGAACTTGGCTGATGTTGCATGACTTGGGATCTAACAGCACTATCCTTCACACCGCCAGATTGAGCATGTTGCGAAAGAGGGGCGACAGTTGGTTGAGTTTTTTTTATCGGATTGACAGGAGGCGAAGGTAAAGTCTGTTCAGGGGATCTAACGACAGTCTCTGTTTTTGTTGCGCTGGAAGGAGGAGCAGGAGTCTGAGGTGGAGCGACTTTTACCGACCATTCCTCACATTTATCGGCGGCTTTCTCAAGTCCTTTTGTCAAACTTCTTAACGCAAACATATCGTTTTACCCACTCAAGTTATGTTATTTAAATGCATAAACATAGATCACTATAGTTATTTGTGTCAATTGGTTTTTGCGATGAGGCTTTCCCGCTGTGCGGGAATTTTGAGAACTTTTACAGAGCTCCACTTAAAGACGCCTGTACCCCCCTAGAGCTTTAATGAAACTATTGCTTGTTTAACTCGTTAAAGAGGTGATTGCAAAATTATTTAATCTTTCGAGAATCGATTCTTGGGAAAAAGAGTTCTCTTTTTTTGAGAGAAGACGACTCTGGAGGGTTCAGATGGCTTGACACTATCTGGCCTGGCTTTAAGGCTTCATAATCGTGTTGAATCATTTTCTTCGTTTTGTAAATGTCCATTTCTGTCCATAAAGTCCATTTATACCCTTACGAGAATGGACATAATGAGGTAATTTCAGAAGTCCGATTTCCCGAAGTCAATTTCCTGAAAATCGGATGCTGGTGAAGAGAGAGCCATTCCCTTACCAGGCCCGAAGGGTCGATATTGCAACAGGCCAGGGCATCGCCCCATAGGCCTCAACCTAACAGGTCTTTTGAGCTTATATCTCAATGACTTAGGACTTCACAATCGTATCTCGGCGCGCAGCGCTTTGGAGTGCGGTCGCTTGCGACCGCTTTTCGTTCCTTGGGACGGCAATGCTAAACGGCATTGTATGGATTCGTCGAAGGCTGCATGTACTAACTATTTTACCCTTAGGGAATTATAGTAATGCCGTTGCACACGACCGTCGCAAGGAACCCAAAGCGGTCGCAAGCGACCGCACTCCAAAGCGCTGCGCGCCGAGATACGATTGTTAGGCTTAGGTTGAGGCCTATGGGGCATCGCCCTGGTATATTCCAGGAAGGGATTTCGCAGTCTGAAAGACTGCCATAAGGCGCTTGTATAAATAGCGTGTGAATACAGACGTCTTGTGGCAGTCTTTCAGACTGCGAAATCCCCCTTGGCATATACCAGGGCGATGCCCTGGCCTGTTGCAACATCGACCCTTCGGGCCTGGGAAGTGATATAAGCCTGTGTATCCACACCAGATAGTGCCGTGCTACTTAAGCTCTCTAGAATCGCCTACTCGCCAAAAAAGGTGACCTTTTTTCCCAAGAATCGATTCTCAAGGGCTCAAATAATTTTGCAATTACCTCTAATGGACAGCATGGAAACTATGGACAGAAATGGACATTAAGCCCAAAAGGCCTGTTGCAATATCGAGGGCCTAGGGAGGGAATGACTGCTCTCTATTCGTCGCCGGCATTCGAGTTTCGGGAAATCAGACTTCCCTTTTAGTCCTATGCTAGGTATAGCTTAGGCCGCTCGAACTAGGCTTCGTATTAATTGCTGTTTATTTGCCTTAGCTCTACCTAAGGCCATTGCTAGCATTACGCAGAGAGCTAGGCGGCAACGAATCTTCATCTTTGCTGAACCCCGAATGAAGTGTCTTTTATACGGAATCTGCTCATTTTTTTTAATAGAAATCTCTCAGAAATACTCTAGCGGGCACTTTGTGGTGATTTTATGATAAACAATTTTTGAACACCTCAAAAGCCTATCAAAGAGGCCTCATTCAATGATTTTTGGGGTAAACCCAATTCTTAAAGACAAAAATTCTCTCGAAAGAGCGAACAGCGAGAAAGCCTCGAGATGATTTTTGAGATGAGCCATTCCCGCAGTGCTTCTTCGACGATACTCGGGATCTTTTTGGTGATTTTACCCCATAGCCTCCTCATACATATCACAGGGGATATGAATTTCGGAGGCAATGGGGTAAACTCATCCAAAAATATCTCAAGTCTCCTCGAAGAATTCACAGCGGGAATGGCTCATTACCTTTATACTAGTTGAGACAAAAAAGTTTTCGCCGGCACGATGAGAGGTCTTGAAGACTCGAAACAACTGCGACCCACGTAGTCCATGTCCAAGGCCACCTGAACTGCAAACTCAACCTCCAGCATCTCTTGAAAATAAAATAGTGATTTAGAAGGACTTCCATTACTTGAATTTTTTACCTCGACGAGGAACCACGGCTTACCATTCTTCACGACAAGAAAGTCAACTTCTCGTTTTTCTTTGTCGCGGAGGTAATGAAGTCCATAATCTCCCCACCCTCGATCAGTCCAAAAATGCACTGCTTTCAACAAATGCGAAGCTATAAAATTTTCGGAGCGTGCTCCTACATCGGCCGTACAAGACCAATCCCACAAATAAATCTTGGGTTCTTTCAACAGAGAACGAACGACATTCTTCGACCATGGCTGTAAAGTATAGCAGTAATAGAACGACTTCAAGACTTCCAGCCAACGCCGAATCGTATCAATAGACACATTGACCTTCTTGGCTAGCTCTGTATAACTCGTTAGCTGTCCTATTTGCTGCCTTAAAATCTCTGCCAGTACCTGAATTTGACCCAATTCTTGAATCTTTGTTAAATCACGCAAATCCTCTTCAAACAGCTGCTGAGCACGTGTTCTTTTCCAGCGTGTATAAAACCGGGGGGATTGTTTGAGAAATGGTTCAGGGAAACCGCCGAAAGTAATCAGATTAGTAAACTGTTCATGGCTGATTTTTTTTGGTTCGGAAATCTCGTTTTTTTTTAATGTTGGGTCGAGAATTTCAGCGACCGAAAGAGGGTGGAGCCTATAGGGAAAATATCTGCCCATAAGGCTATCGCCACCAGCTTTATAAACATCTAAACGAGCGCTGCCGGTAACAATAATATGCATGTGTTTGGAATACTTGTCGAAAAAGCCCTTTAAAAAGGTTTTCCACTTTCCATATTTGTGCAATTCATCAAAGACCACTACCGGGAAAACCTTCTTTAATGTATCCAGTTGCATCACCTCAGCTATCGCATCAGGACCTTCAATGATTTTTGTTCGATCACTCTGTATGTCCCAATTAAAATAGAAATGATGTTTATATGGCTCAGAGGCGTCTAAGCTAGTCGTCGTTTTCCCCACCTGCCGTGGTCCTACCAAAAAGAGCATCTGCCGATTCTCCCCTAGATGCTCTTCAATAACCCCTTCGTATATCCTTTTTAAGTCTCGCATACAGCTCCATCTTTCATTGACCATTTTACGTGCTATCGTAAATTGGTCAAGACTAATCTACGACAGATGCGAAAATGGTCGGAAAAATGTTCTTGATAAAGCCCCTTAAAATAGTCCATCGGCGCGTTGTGTTTTGGAACCTCAACCGAGTGCGTCACCAATATCCGAAAATAACAAGGTTTCCTATGTGGCGCAGTCATTCCATGCATAGTGTTGCACACATCTTTTTCTTGACTCACAATCGTATCTCGGCGCGCAGCGCTTTAGTAGGTAAGGGGCAGGGTTTCCCCAGCCCCTCCCTGTTATCGCAATAGGGTCAATTCCCTATATTTACCGGTATGCATCTTTCTCGCACCGGGCGATGCCCCACTGGTTGCCCATTAGGGAACACAACCGTGCTAACTATGCCCTTGCCCTTTGTGATTGATCTTCTCCTCAGTAAACTGCTGCATCTGGGACCTCTCGCCTGACCGAAATTCTGCCCGGAAAGCCGAACAAGGCCACTTAGTTCTAACATACCCGCGACTCGCGCGGAGTGCGGTCGCAAGCGACCGCACTCCAAAGCGCTGCGCGCCGAGTAACGATTGTGAGGGCTTAGGTCGATGCGCACAGCTTCACTCATGTTATTTAGCTAACATTTAAATCCTTACGTTCATTCGGATAGACGCTATTTCGGAAAAAAGATCCGGAGTATCGTCGAAGAAGCACAGCGGGAATGGCTCTTTTGATTTATCAGCTTGGAGCAAACAGTGCGATACGCTATTTTATGCGAAGCAACAAGGCACAGCACGAATAGGTAGCTTTCATGACCGGTGGTCAGCTGATCAGATCCATTCTCAACCCCACAGAAAAGCGACGCTTCGCCGTAGTTCTTAGTCTGATGCTAGCCTACTCATTCTTTGAGTCGTTGGGCCTTGCTTTGATCGTTCCATTCGTAGAGATCTTACACAACCCAGATTGGGCACAAAGTTTTATGCAGCAGCACCTAGGCCTGGAGTTTCGTGGGACTCAAATTGTGATTTGGGCGACAGCACTGTTGGCGCTATCGATCACGATCAAATCCCTATTACAAGTAGTGATGAACCGCGCTATGGCCCGCTTTCCCTATGAGTTCTACCATGACAAGGCTAAGCAGCTGTTTGGTATCTATCTCAACCAAGACTATCTTTTATTTGTGAGACGTAATACTGGCAGTTTTGTCAAAACCTGCACACAAACCGTTGATCATAGCGCCACGGCTATCGTACACTATCTTCACTACCTTGCAGCAGCTATCATCACCGTATTCCTGGTGACGCTGTTATTGTGTGAATTTTTCTGGCTCTCCTTGGCGATGCTACTCCTTTTTTCGTCTCTAGCGTTCATCATTCATCGCTGGTTAAGTGTATCTCAGCAGCAAGCAGGACAGCAAAGAGAAGCCACGTATCCCAGGCTCATTCAGACAATTAGCGATGCACTATTTGCCTTCAAAGAGGTGAAGCTGTACCAAAAGCAGCCCTATTTCTTAAATGTGTTTGACCACTGCGCTGGAATCCTGGCCAAAGCAAATCAATCTCGTGTTTTCTATCCTAACCTGCCAGTGATCATCATCGAATATGTGGGGATGCTTATCATTCTCGGCATAGCCATATTTTGGGTTGTTTCGTCTGCGCCAGTCTCAGCACTTGTTGCTCCTCTGCTATTCTTTGGGGCTGTCGCAAGACGCTTGCTTCCAGCGGTCAATCAGGTTGTATCCCACCGCATACAGCTAGACCATTATACCGCGTCTTTGCAGTGCCTGCAACGTGAGTTAGCAGAGAAAAAAACACCAAGACATGCTTGTCTGTTACCAAAGACTTTTAACCAAACTTTAGCCTTTAGCGAAGTCTGTTTTGCCTACCAAGAAAATTCACCAGTGCTGCGAAATGTCAGTTTTTGCATACACAAAAACACGTCAGTGGCTTTCGTGGGTCCCTCTGGCGCTGGTAAAAGCACCTTGGTCGATGTCTTTATCTCCTTGTTGACCCCATCCTCTGGACAGGTTCTCGTTGACGATGTTCCTGTACATAATCTGAGCGAGCTAAGAGGTCTGTTCGGGTATGTCCCGCAAGATATCTGCCTGTTAGATGGCACATTGGCGGAAAATATTGCGTTTGGAGAAGTTAACCTGGATCACCAACGCCTCGAACAGGTTTTGCGGATGACACACTTGCAGGATTTTGTAGATGCCTTAGAACTGGGAGTTGATACTCCAATCGGAGAGCGTGGCGTGAGGCTTTCTGGAGGGCAGAAGCAGCGTGTTGGCATCGCCCGTGCACTCTATCAACAGCCTGAGATTTTGGTATTTGACGAAGCAACATCTTCCCTCGATAGCGTATCAGAATCTGTCATTGCCCAAGCAATTCGTGACATGGCCGGTAAGAAGACAATTGTTGCCATTGCTCATCGCATTTCCACTATAGAGAGATTCGATGTTATTTACGTAATGGATGCAGGACGCATCGTGGCTAGTGGAACGCACGCTCAGTTATTAGAAGAATGTGAGCTTTATCAGCGTCTTTGGGGAGCTAGGAATAATACGGATGTAGGAGGGTTTAGGAGTAACACGGATGCACATGGATCTAGGAGGATTTAGGAGGATAGGATGGTTGGTCACGGTCTACCTTTCGCAAGGATTTAGGAGCAACACGGATGTAGGAGGATATGGGTGGAATGGAAATTGAACTAGATCTGTGTGCATCATGTTGCTCCTAAAAAGCTGAACGAACCGTATTTGCCATCCTATCCTCCTAAATCCTCCTAGATCCGTGTGCATCCGTGTTACTCCTAAATTCTTGCGACAAGTAGGCCGTGACCAACCATCCTATCCTCCTAGATCGTCATGCATCTGTGTCTATGGTAAAAATCCTAGTCAATATGGTAAACCATCATTTAACCCATTTTTTTTGGCTCATGACGACTACAGTGGCTGCTTTTGATTTCGATGGAACCATCACTTATCGTGATTCCCTTCTGCCGTTCCTTTTTTTCTGCAAAGGCTCCTATACGACAGCGTGGCGCCTATCTACCTTAGCGCCTTATCTGGCTATGGATGTCCTAAGAGGTGCTGACCGACAAGTCATGAAAGAACGGGTTCTCACTCGCTTCTTTGGTGGTGAGTCCGTAGATCTCTTACGCCAATGGGGCAAGCGGTTTGCTAGTGAGTCCTTACCATCTCATTGCAGGCCGGAAGCCATGGAACGTCTACGCTGGCATCAAGGACAGGGGCATCGCTGCATTTTGGTTAGCGCCTCCATTGACCTCTACCTGGAGCCTTGGGCACGCGCAGTTGGGTTTCATGACATCATTACTTCACGAGTGCTGATAGATGCGCAAGGATTCTTTGCTGGTCATCTAGCCGGCAAGAACTGTCGAGGTCAAGAGAAAGTTGTGCGCTTGGAGGAGCTATTGGGTCCAAACAAGAATTATGAACTTTATGCCTATGGAGATAGCAAGGGGGACCGGGAATTGTTAGCCTATGCCGATCACCCTTACATGGGGGAGATGCCCAATGTTTGAGCAGCAGGTGACTTCAGCAATCTCCGAAGCTATCGACGACCTCAACCTTCAGCTGGATCCCAACAAGCATATTTCGGCTGATCTGTCTACGCCCCTGTATGGTATGGATTCCCATCTTGATTCGTTGGACTTGGTCACCCTTATCGTGTCAACCGAACAGAAAATCGAAGATAAAATCGGTATTCGAATCATACTGGCCAATGAGACAGCATTGTCGATGCGTAAGAGTCCCTTTCGCACTGTTCAGACACTGCGCGACTATGCTGTTAGCCTTCTGGAGGAAAAGCAATGACTGCTCCAGTGATGTTGATCTCAGGTACTCGCAAAGGTATTGGTCGCTACCTCGCTGAATATTACGTGGGCAAGGGCATCCAGGTAGTGGGTTTTAGTCGTCAACCTTTTGAGGGGCATCTGGAGGGCTATACGCATCTGCTGGCGGACATCACCGATGAAGAAGCTATTCTCAACCTGTTTAGCACGATTCGTAAGACTTTTGGTCGTCTAGACTATCTTCTCAATAATGCCGGGATTGGGTCGATGAATCATATTTTATTGACTCCAACAGCCTCCGTACGCTCGATTTTGGAAACCAATGTTGTAGGCACGGTGGTTTGCTGTCGAGAAGCAGCAAAGCTCATGAAGGGAGCTCATTTTGGCCGCATTGTCAACTTTGCATCCGTCGCGACACCATATAGACTTGAAGGTGAAGCCATTTATGCCGCATCTAAAGCAGCTGTCGTTAGCTTGACTGAGGTCTTAGCTCGCGAGCTTGCCTCCTTTGGGATTACCGTTAATGCCGTGGGAGCCACTCCCATCAAAACAGATTTAATCGGTGGTGTGCCGCAGGATAAACTACAGGCATTGATAGAGCGACAAGCCATTAAGCGCTTTGGTGAATTTCGTGATGTTTCCAATGTCATAGATTTCTTTATTCAGCGTGAGAGCGATTTTGTGACAGGGCAAACGGTCTACCTCGGTGGTGCATAGAACGAAGGGGGTCTTTGATGTCTGAATCCCCTTTGGATATCCTCACGGCTCGCATGGCTGCTCATGGCGAAAGGGAGGCTATTATTTGGCATGACCAGCCATATACCTACCTCTGGTTGCTCCAAGAAATAGAAAAATGCAACCAATGGATAGCGGATCATTCTATTGACAGTGGCATGGTCGTTCTACTGGAGGCTGACTACAGTCCTTCTACTATAGCTATGTTGTTGGCTCTTTTGCACAGACAAACCATTGTTGTTCCTTTTGCACAAAGCTCTTCGGCCCTTAAAGAGGATTATGTGCGCATTTCCCAAGCCGGAGGGATCCTTGTCATCAAAGATAGACAACAGCCAGTTTTCATCGGGTTGACAAAACAAGCGGCTAATGCTCTATATGACACTTTGCGGTCGATGCATCATCCTGGATTGGTATTATTTTCGTCTGGTACCTCAGGGCCAATCAAGGGAATCGTGCATGATGCTTACAGTCTTTTTGACAAAGTCAGTCGAATGACTCCACGGTTTCAACGAACTCTGGCCTTTTTGATCCTGGATCATCTGGGAGGGCTAGACACCCTCATCTATAGCCTAGCAAACATGGGATGTCTTGTGGTGCCAGATGAGCGCACTCCAGATGGCATCCTGGCGACTATCGAAAAACATCGGGTTCAGCTTTTGCCTACGTCTCCATCATTTTTGAGCCTGGTTCTTCTAAGTGGAGCTTACGAAAGGCATAGTCTCAAGTCCCTCGAAAAAATATCCTATGGGGCTGAGGCAATGCCTGCGAAGCTTTTGGATAGATTTCATCAGCTCTTCCCGCATATCAAAATGGTACAGACTTATGCCTTGTCTGAATTGGGTGTTCTGCGGTCCGCTTCGGAAGCTTCCGACTCGTTGTGGATGCGTCTAGGCGGAGAAGACTTTGCGACTCGCATTGTCGACAATATCTTGCAGGTGCGCTCATCCAAGATGATGCTCGGTTATCTCAATGCCCCCACAGCAATGACTGATGATGGATGGTTCATTACGGGTGATATTGTGGAGACATCAGGACAGTATCTTCGTGTCAGAGGACGAGTTAGCGATACGATTAATGTGGGCGGAGAAAAAGTGAATCCGTTAGAAGTCGAAGACATGATTCGTGAGCTGGAAGAAGTGGGTGATGTGTTAGTATTTGGCGAACCGAATGCTATTTTAGGGCAGATTGTCTGCGCCCGTGTGGTGCTTGTAAAGCGGGACTCTACCGATCAGGCCATCACTAGAATTCGAAAGCACTGCCTAGCACGCATGCCTAAATACAAAGTTCCGATGCGTATCGAGATTGTTGAAGGGGACCTAAGCGGGGAACGCCATAAAAGGAAAAGGTAAACCATGTCCGGTATTGCAGGTTTTTTCTTTGCCGACCCCATTTCTCTAGAAAAGGCGCTGGAAGCCACGCAGCGTTGCTTTAGAACCTTACACCATCGTGGACCTGAGGGGCAGGGATGGGTCCTCTTTACGGATAGTGGACCTCTCACATCTCAATCTTTTGCTGAGCAAGGAATGCCTTCGGAAGCTAAGGTGTTTGGAGGCTTAGTTCACACACGCCTTAAGATCATCGATCTATCCGAACGAGCACATCAGCCCATGACAGCTTCCTCAGGCCGTTATTGGCTTGTTTATAATGGTGAGGTGTACAATTTTCGTGAAATTCGACGTGATCTAGAGGGGCTGGGCTGGGAGTTTACCAGCACGTCAGACACAGAGGTGGTCTTGAAGGCCTATCTACAGTGGGGTACACACGCTTTTGATAAATTTAGGGGTATGTTTAGTTTGGCCGTCTATGACGCCACCGAGCGTACTCTTTGCTGTGCTCGTGATGCCATTGGGATCAAACCCTTTTACTATCACCAGTGGGGAGAAGGTTTTGTCTTTGCCTCTGATGTCTCCACCTTGATCGCTTCAGGTTTTTATCATCCAAAGCCTGATTGGAATAGTCTATGCTTAGGAATTGCTTTTCAGGGTGCTCCACGCCCACGTACAGCCTATCTTGATGTTGTCGCATTACAGCCCGGACATCACCTTTCCGGCCCGGCAGCGTGGTCCAAACAGATGGTCAAATATTGGGATTTACCGGTAGGCCAGACGTTAGATCTCACGGAGGATAAAGCCTTATCTCTTTACGAAGAGCTACTGAGGCAGGCGGTGAAACGCTGTTTGGTTTCCGATGTCGAAGTTGGTACTTTGATGAGCGGTGGCATCGATTCTACTACAATGACCGCTTTCGCTGCTGAAGAGCGCCCACGCATTCGGGCGTTTACAGTGGCGCACGATTACGCTCTCGACGACTCTCAAGGGCTACACCGGCCTATTCCACAGCGCATATGTATCAGCTTTCTCATGTGGTCACTCGCTTCAGCCGCGAAGAGATCACTGCGGCCATCGATGATATGGTTTTGGCCTTCGAGGAACCTATTGGTGTGCTCTCACCCTATTTTCCTATCGCAAAACGTTTGTCGGAGCATGGCATTAAGGCTATTTTACACAGTCAAGGACCCAACGAGCTTATGGGGGGGTACGGTTACTATAAACACCTCCAGGAGCGCTTTCCTTGGCTTCGACGTATCTCTTTTCTGACGTCTGTTATTCCCAAACGTGGAAGATTTGCTACCGCAACGCGCTTAATGGATGTGCGTGGCCCGTTTGATATTTTTCGGCGTTTCTTCGCTTCCTACCTCTATGAAGATCCTGCAGCCTTATTTGAGAAGGGAGTGCTTGATGGAGAGCCCGATCCCTGCGCCACGGTGCATCGCGCTTGTCCCAGCGCTAAAGCCTTCTCTGATGACTTCCAAGCGCTATCCTACGCAGACATGAAGTTCTACATCGGCACGCATCATAATCACACAGCCGATCGATTTCTGATGCGCTTTCATGTAGAGGGGCGTTTTCCTTATTTAGACCGCGATCTGGTAGAATTTTGTTTTAGACTTCCAGCTCACTTAAAGTGGCGTAAGGACCAGCCGAAATATTTACTCCGACGCCTGGCTGAGAAGCATATTCACCCTTCCTGCTTTCCAATTCAGAGAAGAGGCCTTGCTATTCCAGAGGCACAGTTTATCGATGGCGTATTGGAGCAGCAACTGAAAGATAGAGTGGCTCAATTGCGTCATCGTGGGATTTTTAAGGCAGTGGCATTGCGAGAAGTCCTAGAAGATAGGTCCAGAACAACCAAATCGATGCGACGCCTATTGTATTTTGCGAATTTTGAACTCTGGTACCAATGGTTCATCGAAAAGCAGCATCCCAGCTTTAAGTGATTTGTTGTAATGCAATTCGACGCAGACTATCTCATTATCGGTGCAGGCATTATAGGGCTGGCGACAGGTTTGCGCCTGCTGCAGAAGCATCCTAGCGCCAAGGTTCTTATCTTGGATAAGGAATCGAACATTGCGCAACACCAGAGCAGTCACAATAGTGGCGTCATTCATTCGGGTCTCTATTATTGTCCAGGATCACTTAAAGCCTCTTTGTGCATTTCGGGAGCTAAACAGCTTCTAGCTTTTTGTCGAGAAAATGAAATCGCAGTTAACACTTGTGGCAAGCTCGTTATCGCTCGCAACAGTGATGAACTAGCGGGACTCGATGAGCTGGAGCGGCGCGGACACGCCAATGGTGTCGAGGGCTTACGACGTGTCAATCCGGCTGAATTGAAGGAACTGGAGCCTGATGTAGTGGGTGTGGCAGCCCTTCTCTCTCCCACGACCTCCGTTGTGAGTTTCGCAAGTGTCGCTGAGGGCTATGCCAAAGTATTTCGAAGCTTAGGCGGCGAAATCCAGCTATCTCGTCCTGTCACTGCTATTACAAAAGAAGCCTTTGGTTACTCCGTTGATGCCGGAGGCAAAACCTTCACCTGTCGCTTTTTGATCAATTGTGCAGGGCTATATGCCGATCGCATGGCACGTCTCGCAGGTGTCGGGGAGGATCTTCCCCAAATACTTCCTTTTCGCGGCGAATACTACAACCTGTCGCCGCGATGGGGTCAGCGTTTACACCATCTGATCTATCCGGTACCGGATCCGCGCTTTCCCTTTTTAGGCGTGCACCTCACCCTAAAAATTGATGGAAGCATAGAGGCTGGTCCAAACGCCATCTTAGCGACTTCTCGCGAAGGCTATACACAGACTAACTTTAATGCCGTCGATTGCTGGCAATGTCTGAAATATGCCGGTTTCTGGAGAATGGTAGGGCGCTACTGGAAAACAGGCCTGATGGAAGCCTATCGTTCCTGTAGTAAACAGGCATTTACCCGTGAGCTTCAACGGCTTGTACCAAGCCTAACAGCAGAAGATCTCCATCCCGGCGGAGCAGGCGTGCGAGCTCAGGTTGTGATGCCTGATGGTTCGTTATGTGATGACTTTCTGCTCATTCAGCGTGAAAGGGCTATTCATGTGCTGAATGCCCCCTCCCCAGCAGCCACAGCATCCCTTGCTATTGGACAGTATATCTCTGCCATGACCATAAGATAGTATCCGCCGAATCTTCTGAGGATCTGTTATGGTTCTTGGATGGACGAAAAGGACCTAAGGGACATAAAAGACATAAAGGACTTGTAGAATTATGCCTCCTGAGTCCTTTATGTCCCTTAGGTCCTTTTTGTCCATCCAAGAGCAGCACATTTTTTTGGCAATCTTTATGAATTTTTAATAAGAGGCTGTTAGAACATCTGCGAACAATCAAATTGTGAGGGAAGTTATGGAAACAGCTAATCGGATTGTTGATGCAGTCGGCGACTACTTCGGTTATGTTAAATCTTTCATAATACCTCCTCCAATAGCACCTCCACCCTCTCAGTTGTACCCAAAAGCTAGAAAATATTTTAGGGCAATTTTACCCTACTCTGCTGCTGCGCTTGTTGCTGCCGGCAGCCTAACTCATCTCTCTATATTCAGACTGGAGTGAGGTGGGAGTGGAGAGGATTTGAGGCAAACCTGGTTTAATTCTATCTCATTAATTTTAAAATAGAGTTAACTCTATGAATTTGAAGGTGATGGCAGTATCCTGCCTATCATGCCGCGAAGCGATCCTGCATATCTTGTTAAGGTCCATTTCAGCCCTACCTACAATGCCCTTCATCTGTTCAATTTTTTATGTCATGGTAGCCATGATTTTCGTGTAAACAATCTTACACAAGTATTGCTCTGCGTAACAAATTTGGATCGCACCCTCATGCATCGGACTCCTTGTTTTTTTCGGGAGGCCGTGTTAGATTCGTCGCCTGTTGTTGGGGAGAGGGTATGCCAATTTCATTGGATCGCATTCAATCCAGAGCCGTGACCGTAGGTGTCATCGGTCTCGGATATGTCGGCTATCCGTTAGCGCTACTTTTTGGGGAAGCTGGGGTCAAGGTGCTCGGCTTTGATGTCGATGCGCAGAAGATTGCGCTGTTAAACGCTGGTAAAAGCTACATACAACACATTGACCCTAAGCGTCTTACGGCATTGTTATCGCAGGGGCGCCTCGAAGCTACGGCCGAATATGGCCGTGTACGCGAGTGCGATGCGTTGATTATCTGTGTGCCTACTCCGTTAAACAAGAACTTGGAACCCGACCTTCATTATATAGAGAACACCTGCCGCTCCATTGGCCAGCACCTACGGCCATACACATTGGTATCGTTGGAAAGCTCGACATGGCCTGGGACAACCGAAGAAGTGATGATCTCCTTGCTGGAAGAGGCTAGTCCATTTCGCTCAGGCAAAGACCTCTATGTCTGCTACAGCCCTGAGCGCGAGGATCCAGGCAATACAACCTTCACAACACGAAATATTCCGAAGTTGGTTGGGGCATCGGATCCTAAAACCCAAGAATTAGCCGTCGCACTCTATTCTTTGGCTATAGAAACCGTAGTGCCAGTCTCGAATGCCAAGGTAGCTGAGGCAGCCAAACTCTTTGAAAATATCTTCCGCAGTGTAAACATCGCCTTGGTGAACGAGCTGAAAGTCATTCTCGATGCCATGGGAATCGATGTTTGGGAAGTCATTAAAGCAGCTGGTACCAAGCCCTTTGGCTTTATGCCTTTTTGGCCTGGCCCTGGGTTGGGTGGGCATTGCATTCCCATCGATCCTTTCTATATGACCTGGAAGGCCAAGGAATTTGGCATGCACACACGCTTCATCGAACTCGCCGGAGAGATCAATCGCTCCATGCCCAAATGGGTGGTGGGAAAAATCCAAGACTGCTTAAATGAACACGGAAAACCGCTTAAAGGATCAAAGATTTTGCTCTTGGGGCTATCCTACAAGCCTGATCTTGACGATATGCGTGAGAGCCCCAGCTTAGAGTTGATGCATCTCTTAGAGAAAAAGGGAGCCATCGCAGAGTACCATGATCCTTATATTTCAGAAGTGGGCCCGACGCGCGAATACGCAGATCTCAAGGGACGTCGCTCAGTGCCCATTTCCGCAGATTTTGATTGTTTTGTTGTATGCACACGGCACAGTTGTTTTGACGCCCCAAATCTGTTGTCATATGGTGTGCCAATTGTTGACACCCGAAACCTTATGCCGAGGCATTCATTAGTTTACGCAGCCTAACCATTTACCGAGAGGTTCACCGTGGAATTCATTGATCTTAAAACCCAATATCGCCTTTACAAGCAGGAAATCGACGCAGCTATCCACAAGGTATTGGATCACGGTGCCTATATTCTAGGGCCAGAAGTCCGGGAGCTTGAGGAGCAATTAGCCCGCTATGTCGGTGTTAAACACGGAATTACCGTCGCTAGTGGTACAGATGCATTGCTTATTGCCCTGATGGCCTACGACATTGGACCGGGCGATGAAGTCATTACAGTGCCATTCACTTGGATCTCTACTGCCGAGGTTATCGCCCTATTAGGTGCTACGCCGGTTTTTGTGGACATCGAACCTGATACCTA
The DNA here is from genome assembly GCA_963713615.1 of uncultured Chlamydiae bacterium. GTDB lineage: Bacteria > Chlamydiota > Chlamydiia > Chlamydiales > JAJFMA01 > CAMFKD01. The sequence goes on along the minus strand of CAVQMM010000001.1, from coordinate 2,438,471 downwards.
CAATATCGATGTCACCAAGATCGAAGCGGCGATTACATCACGCACGAAAGCGATCATGCCAGTCAACCTCTATGGTCAGATGCCAGACTATGATGTGATCAATGCCATCGCTGCCAAGTATGGCATTCCTGTTATTGAAGACGCCGCTCAGAGCTTTGGATCCACCCAACGTGGCAAAAGAAGCTGCGCTGTTAGTGAGATTGGTGCTGCCAGCTTCTACCCTGCTAAGCAGTTAGGCTGTTACGGTGACGGTGGCGCGCTGTTCACCAATGATGATGCATTAGCTTCTAAGATGCGTGCTCTGCGCACTCATGGGGGTGAAGTACGCCATCACCACACCTATGTGGGGTTGAATGGACGTTTTGATACCATTCAGGCGGCAGTACTCTTAGCCAAGTTTAAATACTTTGAAGAGGAACTCAGGCTTCGCGAAAAGATTGCTGCTCGCTACAACCAGAAGCTTGCAGAATGCTGTGTTGTGCCTGTTACTGCAGAATTCAATACACATTCCTGGGCACAATATACTGTGCGTGTTGAGCAGCGTGATGCGTTGGCTAAGCACTTGCAGGATGAGGGCATTCCAACAGCGATATTCTATCCTAAGTGTGTCCATGAGCAGCCTTGTTTTGCCTATCTTGGACAAGGCAAAGGGAGCTTCCCAGTTTGCGAAAAGGCAGCGCAGGAAGCCATTAGCCTGCCCTTCCACCCTTGGCTGACGGAAGATGTTCAGGATAAAATTTGTGAGAAAATCATGGACTTTGCGGCACAGCCGGTGGCCTAAAAATAATTGAAAGAGGGGAAATCAAGGATGTCGATGCAGCCGTTTGAGCGTTCACTCGCGTTAGTGGGAATAGGCTATTGGGGCAAGAACCTAGCGCGAAATTTTCACGCTCTTGGTGTTTTACATACCATTTGCGATACGAACATTGAACTGCTGCAGGCCAACAAGGAAAAATACCCTGATGTTGCCCTCACGACAGATCTTGATTCCCTTCTTACAAACGATGCGATCTCTAGCCTAGCCATCGCTGCGCCGGCGATACAACACTACGAATTGGCGCGGAAAGCACTCTTGGCTGGCAAGGATGTGTTTGTTGAAAAACCCATCTGCTTGACTGTTAGAGAAGCGGAAGAGCTTGTAGCTTTAGCCGCAAAAAACGCCTGTATCCTGATGGTGGGGCACATTTTGCACTACCATCCCTGCGTGCAAAAGCTACAGGAAATGGTAGGCCGTGGTGAGTTGGGCAAGGTTCAGTATATCGTGTCGAATCGCCTCGCCTTGGGCAGTATTCGCACGGAAGAAAATGCCCTCTGGAACTTCGCACCGCATGATGTTTCGGTTATCCTATCTCTGTGTGGCGAGAGAATGCCTGAAGAAGTGCGTTGTGTAGGCTCCGACTGTGTATCTAAAGGTGTCGCCGATGTCAGCTTGACAACCCTACGTTTTGACGGTGACCTGCGTGCTCACATTTATGTGAGTTGGCTAAATCCATTTAAGGAACAGCGATTAGTCGTTGTGGGATCTGGGGGCCTGGCAGTTTTTGATGATACCAAGCCCTGGAAAGATAAGCTTTTGGTGTACCGTAACCATGTGCATTGGACTCAGGGTAGCAAGCCGATCATCAATCCTGATGAGATGCAGCATGTTGAGGTGGTGGAGAAAGAGCCCTTGCGTGAGGAGTGCCTGCATTTCTTGCAGTGCTGTCGCGACCGCACGGAGCCCATCACTGATGGACAGGAAGGCCTTCGTGTCATGCGCATTCTTGAGGCCGCGCAGCAAAGCATGGATGACGACGGAGCCTCCAAATTTCCTATACGCCGTGAGCATGCTCCTAGCTTTGAGGAGACTTTCATTCACCCTAGCGCTGTGGTGGATGCAGGAGCTCAAGTGGGACCAGGCACCAAGGTGTGGCATTTCAGTCATATCATGAAGGGCGCTAGTGTGGGCCCTTGCTGTAATTTAGGGCAGAATGTTGTGATATCTCCTGGAGTCTCTTTGGGGCGCAATGTAAAGGTTCAGAACAACGTCAGCTTGTATACGGGTGTATCTTGTGAAGATGATGTCTTCATCGGTCCTAGCGCTGTCTTCACCAATATTTTGAATCCTAGAAGTGCGGTGAGTCGCAAAGACGAATTTCTTCCTACGATTTTACGTCAAGGAGCTACTGTTGGGGCGAATGCGACGATTGTTTGTGGAGTTGAGCTAGGCGCTTATTGTTTGGTGGGGGCTGGTACGGTCGTCACAAAGGATGTGAAGTCCTATGCCTTGGTTTATGGCAACCCGGCTCGTCAAGAAGGATGGGTTAGCCGTCATGGAGAACGTCTTGAGCTGCCTGCGAGCCTCCCTGAGGGGCATGATCGTGAAGCCGAGTGTCCGGTGACAGGAGAGCGCTATCGTCTCGAGGGTAGTGACTTGGAATTGGTGTGCGCAGCAGTCATTCCCTAGGAATAGAATGGAGTTTATAAGGTTTTTGCAGAAGTCTTGTGCTACACACACCATCGAATAACACACAGATCCACAAAAAATAACTGTCAAGGCTAAGTAGAAATGTCTCTATTTCTACTTAGCCTTGACATCCACAAAAAATCCCTTGTCATCAATCAACAAATAAATTAGCTTCTCCAAAGTAAAAATTTTGGAGGTAAGGCCATGTTTCGTATCCTTCGTCTACTGCTTATTGCCCTTTTGGCATGCTCTTCAACGACATATTCTCAGGAAAAACCACCTTTGGAGATGCGCTTAGGCCCTGATGCGCTGCCCCTAGCCACGGTATACGACTGTGTAAACGTCATTACAGGTGAGTTTTTTCTCTCCGATACAACCTCATTTCCCGTGAAAATTGTAACTAGGTCTGGCCCGGCAACGCAATTTTTAGACCCTGTAAAATTTCCCTCTGTGGTTTTGTAACCTCGGTGAGGATATGGCCGTACTTACCAGAATACTTTATTTTAGTCAGTGTATCCATTTCTTGTAGAAGCTCCCGAACCGTGTATCGTTTAATAAGACCAGACTGTCTCATTTCTTTGCGCAGAGCGCTCATGTAAATAAGGGCAATGAATTGCACAAAAAGCCTGCCATCAACAGTTGCTGAACTATGCATGCGTAAGCGTTTCATATCCAACTGATTTTTCAGGTCATCAAAGCACTTTTCTACCACATCTTTGTCTCGGTAGATTTGCAAGGACTCCACCGGATCCTTAATACTATTGGTCAACAGCGCTTGGAATCCAGCATAGCGGTTGATGTACTGACTCACAGCTTGATCATTGTACGAGACTCGTATGCCTCGCTTGCGGGTGGTCTTTATCACAAAAAATGCGTCGTACGCATCTTGATGCGCGTTAATCAAATCTCCTGATTCCAGTTCCTTCTTATACCCAACCAATTCTTCAGTAAACTGATCGACGGCGGTGGCTCGTGCATGAGCATTGTAGTAGAGGTGTAGATAGCAGCGACGCTTGTCATCCCCCCATGGGTACAGACGAGAGTGAACATATAGGATCTCATTATCAAGCTTTTGGTATCCCTCAGGCCCATGGATCACCCCATAAATGTCATTTATAGCGAGTTGTACCCACTTGTTCTTCAGAGGGATTGATAGAGTAAATCTGTCCCTGGCAGCAAGCAGGTGATCAACATTTTTTTTGCTGTAGAACCCTTTGTCCATCACGTAGTGAAGTTTCTTTATCTCCAGAGCTTTGAAGGTCTTCAAGAGGTTGTGTAATGTAGTCACATCGGTGATGTTGCCCGGAGTCCGTTCGAAATACACTGGCAAACGTCCCTTCTGGCCGAAGAGTATGGCAAGATTCAGCTGTGGTAACTTATCCAGGTCGCGGTTGTGGCCGTATTTGATGTATTCATTGAGCTCAGAATATGAGGAAATAGAAGTGATGTCGTAACAGAGATAATCATCCTCTAACACTTTATTCATCCACTTGGTGAAAAAGGTTTGCTTCTTATCGATGCTAATGGCGCCAAGGATTTCGCTAATCCTCTGGCTGGTTAAGCACTCAACGGAAGGCACATGGTTCTTGCACCATGTCCCGCAATAGCTCAGAGGCCCTCCTTGAATGGCAAGATAATAGGCCATTGCCTGAATCTGTTGGTACTCCTGAGGGAAGCAAGACCTCAACAACTGTTTCAGGCCTAACTGCTCGGTAATAGCATCGAGCACGATCGAAGGTCCCACAACTTCAGCAGATGCAGTGACCGCGGGATCTCGAATGACTGCCTGTTCAGGTTTAAGACGCTTGGAGGGAATGAACTCTCCGGTGACTGGATCGAGCTTACCCACACACACTTGCTTATTACGAGACTGTTTTTTCTCTTTATCCCAGAATGAGGTGTATTCGTATACGTAGGTAACGCCGGTAGTCTTGTTTATATGGTTGACTCTGCATGGCATACACTATTTCCTTCCTTAAATCGTTACAATTGTAACGATGAAAAATGAAAAAATCCAGCATAAAATGTGCGCAACAGGCTTTTTTTTAGTGAATTACGACAGACCTAGTTACAATTTTCGCGGGAAATGAGGATACAACGGTAGCTACAGAAGGTCCTAACGCACTGCTTTATTCACATTGCTATGACAGCTCTTCTAGGAGTAAGTATATCACACATAGTCCTCATGGATATGGCTTCGGCATGGATTTTCCAATCAAACTGAGTGGACTATCCGCCTCAGGAATCAAAGATAGACCTTATGAAGTGTTCTTAGAAGAGCGAGAAGGGTCCGCTACAAAGTACCTTGGCGTGTCATTGGGCGGCGATGCGGTTTTAGCGACTGTCGATGAAGCCATTTACACCAAACATGGTCAAACCAATTATGCCGGCGGGGGTATTTGTGGCGCTGATACCGTTAAGAACATCAAGCTACATTTCACAGGACTCAGCCCACGCCTCAACACGTCTAAATGCTGCAATCTCGGTCAATGTGAGATGTCATTTGGCTCAGGAGCCCACCGAACCTACTCTTGGCTATCACACGATACCCACTACCATAGCTCGTGGTACTTGAAGCATGAATCGCAGCCCAATGGTGTTCAGCGGTATTTCGAGTACGATTCTGGAAATCTCCTGACTGAGATACGAAGCACCAACGCGAACGGCGACCTAACCTTCAATACCCTCAAAGTTGACAAAGTTGACAATGGCTTTAAAGTAACAGCGAGTAATGGCCTATCCACTTCTTATGTCATCGAAGCGATCTACTGCAAGAACAAGAAGAAGGGGGAAAGAGGACCTTGCCCATTCATTCGGCAAATCATCCCCTCTAATGGACCGCCAGTGACGTTAACCTATCAGTACAAGACGAGCGATTCGGAAGCAGAGTATTATTGCAAATTACGAAAACTCGAAAAGCCAGAGAATCATCACCTTTACATCAATTACCACGGAGATGGCAAGGTGTCCGATCTACAGATTCCTTATCCCCAGGGTCCTAAGAGGAAAAAACGGATCACCCTAGCAAGGTTTGAGTACAAGGATACGTATACAGACGTCTACGATGCCCATGGCATTCGTACCGCCTACGCTAGATCACCCGAAAAACGGATCGTGGCGATCGATAAATTCACGAGGCACAATCAGTACTACTCCACCATGCGTTATTACTGGTGCAAGGAGGGGGTAAATTTAGGAAATCTACTCGCCAAAGGCCTATTCATCCCTGTTCCTAGAAATCCCTGTCTATATATCACTGTAGGAGCATACGATGATCGCAACAACCTCATCATCGAAGACTTTTACGGCAATCTCTCTGGCAATAACGATGCCAGCTTTGAACTTAGGGCGGACCATCGTCCTGATCGACCCGTCGAATGCTTCAGTCGAATAATGTCCTACTCCAATGATCGCTTCAATCTTCCTGTGCGTGAAGAATGCAGCGATGGCAAGGTCATCGCCATGGCCTACCTACCCGAAACAAACCTGCTGACCTCCAAACTCCTTGGAGACCATCAAAAATGGTACCAGAGAGAATTTCGCTCTTATGACTCCAATCACCTGCTCATTGAAATGATCACCGATGATGGCTCAGGCACGCACCAAGAGGATCTCACTGATGTTACCTGTCGTAAAATCACTACGATCGTGCCCCGTCTTACTGCTCCAGCCGTGGGTTTTCCGCAAACAACCATCGAAAGCTACCTCGACTTGACCACGGGTGAACAAAAACAACTGAGACGCATTGAAAACATTTACAACGCCAGCGAGCTCTTGATTCGCCAAGACCTCTACGATGCCAACGACCAGTTTTGCTACACACTAGCGTTCGACTATGACAACAAACGCAATCTCATCCGTCAGACCGATGCTCTGGGTCAAACCACCACCATGGCCTATGACGAAAACAAGAACAAAATCCGTGAAAAGCTAGAGGGTTCTGGATTCCATACGCTCTTCTCATACGATTTGATGGATCGTCTCATTAAGCGGGTCGAGAAACATGATGATGGCCCCTGCTTTATCACAGAATATTGCTATGACCTTGTGGGCAACAGGATAGCTCAGGTGGAGTCCTACAATTCCATCGGTTCAGAACATGCCGATGGCACTGGGACAACAACCCACTTCAAATATGATGAGTTTGGAAGAGAAATCGAGGTCCAGTATCCTCCCTGTGCAACACTAGGACAGGGATACCAGCCCTCTTGGGTTCGAAAGGAGTACAATGTCCTTGACCAGCTCACAGCAGTCATTGATCAAAAGGGGCACAAAACAACCACCTCCTACAATGTACGGGGGCAGCCCGTTTGCATCACCTATCCCGATGGAACCCAAGAACGCTGTCAGTATCACCTCAACGGAGTCCTAGCAAAAAAATGGGAGAAAGAGGGACTGTGTCATCACTATACCTACGATGGGTTTAGTCGCCTGATTCGCACCGATACCTATGACAGCCTGGGTATTCTGCAATACTCGCTTGAAAAGGAATATACAGGAGCCCATCTCACGAGGGAAACTGACGCTCTGGGTTATTCCACCACCTTTGAGTACGACTTCGCTGGACGCAAAATAAATGAACGCAAGGAGGGCACGGGAGCATTTAGCCTATCCACCTTCGCCTATGATTCTCTGGGAAGATTGAGGACTACTCGGCAGTATTTTGGAAGTGCCGAGCCTGACTACATCGCGCAAATCCAGGAATACGATTTTCTCGATAGGGTCATTGAGACACGCATTGAGGACTCCTCAGGAAAAATCCTTCGTAAAGAAACCCACCTCTTTGATCGACTTGGCAATTGCATCCAGACAGACTTGTACAGCACCGAGGACACCTATTCAACGACCCGAACACAATACAACACGCAAGGGCTTCCCACACATCACATCGATGCTCTGGGGAACACCACCCTGATCGCCTATAGTCACCACCACCAGAATGCTCATGGACAAAAGGTTTTGCAGAAAACCACCACAGATCCACTTGGCAATCAGACCGTCGAAACCTTTGATGCTTTGTACCGCTTGGTATGCGTCGAAAAGCGTAACACCAAAGGCTTAACGACCGCTCTGCAAGAAGTCTGCTACAGCCCCACTGGAGAGAAAGTACGCCAACGTGAAAAAGTCATTACCTTCGGACAGCCCTCTCATGACTACATCATCAGCTGGTGTTATGACAGTATGCAGCGTCCGTTAAAAATGACTGAGCAAGGAGGAGCTTTATCGAAAGTCACCAACTATACTTACGACTCCGTGGGGAGACTGCAAACCCTCACCAAACCCGATGGCATCACCCTGCATCACCAATACGACTCGCTAGGTCGTCTAGCCAGGCTAACCTCTTCGGATGGAACGATTGACTATCACTATACTTATGACCTGCACAATAATCCCATTACCACCACCGACCTATGCTCACAGAGATCCACCAGGCGTGAATATGACGCTTGGAACCATCTTGTTTTTGAAAAATTGGCTAACGAAACATGTTTTAGATATCGCTATGATAATCTCGAACGCCTCACTCACGTGACTCTGCCCGATTTAGGAAGCATTGAATATTCCTACCATGGTCTAGAGCTTAGCAAAGTGAGTCGGTTCGACCCTCAAGGTCGTCTGCTCTACGAACATGCCTACTTGGATTATGATTTGGTTGGACGAGAACTAGCCTCACAGCTCATAGGGAAAGCTGGTCACCAGACAAGGCAGTGGGATGCGTTAGGACACAATACTAAAATAGAAACCCCCTTTTGGTCTCAAGATATTCCAGAGGATGGCTTTGACCCTGTGGGTAACCTAAGCCACGTTTACAAGAGAGACCCTCTTGGCTCTGCGGAAGAACATTATCACTATGACGATCTCTACCAGCTAGTTGCAGAAGAGGGACCTTTAGCACACACCTATGCTTACGATTCCTTGCAAAACAGACGGCAAAAAGATGCTCACCCCTATTCTGTGAATGAATTAAATCAAACACTCTCCTGTTCAGAAGCTCGCTATGAGTATGACCTGGATGGAAATCGGATAGGAAAAACTGAAGCTGACACGACGACCCACTATATCTATGACGCACTGAACCGCTTGACCTCCGTAGAACAACGCCAGAAATGGCGGGTAACTTATAGCTACGACACATTCGGAAGGCGTTTAGCGCGCACTCTTTCGACCTGGAATATTAATGGCTGGTCTGACCCTCAAACCACTTCCTACCTCTATCAGGGGCAGAAGGAAATTGGAGCCATGGAGAATGGCCATATCATTCAGCTCAGAGTACTGGGAAATGGGAAAGGAGCCGAGCTCGGCGCTGCCATTGCATTAGAGCTAAATCAGAAAGTCTATGCGCCTATTCATGACTATCGAGGAAACGTCTGCTGCCTTGTGGACAGTGAAACAGGCATTGCCGTTGAAAGCTATCGTTATAGTGCATTTGGGGAACTTAAAATTTACGATGCGACCAATGTTGCTCAAGCGTACTCTACAATCGCTAACCCATGGCTATTCGCTAGTAAGCGTCTCGATTCGCATACAGGGTTATTCCAATTTGGCAAGCGCGACTACGATACTTCGATAGGACGCTGGCTAACACCCGATCCACAAGGCTTTTCAGACGGACCCAACCTCTATGCTTATGTGCACAATAATCCGTTGACCCTCGTGGATCTTTGGGGACTCGAGGCTAACTTGTACGACCGCAATCGTTCTGGAGTGAGTGCAAGAGCCAGTATCGGTTGTAGGTCGGCAAGAAGAGATGACTCCGATCGAAGTTGCGGTGACCGCAGCACCAGCTCTGCTGAGCCAAGCGGGAACAGAACTGTCTATCATAATTATTCCAATTCGCCAGACTATGGAATGAGTTGGGTCAACGATGCTGTGTGGAGCTATCGGGGCTTCAAGAGCAGCTGGAGTCAGTGGAATGAGTACGAGAGGATGACATTTTGTCTAGAGCGCCTGAATGAAAGCTCTAACATGATGTGTACGGCGGCCCTTGCTTTTCCGGTCCTTCGCCTCGTGGCTGCACCCGTTCGAGTAACCACAGGGCTTGCCCTTAAGGCTATTCGACAAGCTCCAAAAGTTGAGACGCCCAGGCCTGCTGCTAACATCACGAAACAGATCGCCGACCAAACTGAGAGTGCTGCGGGATTATTCGTTGTTAAAGATGGTAAGCCTGGTATACAATTACCAAAAAATCCTAAGGTTTTGGAAGGCGTATTACCACGTGGTTCTAGAGACTTTTTTTATCTTAATAGTAATATGCGTATTCGACCTGAAAGACATCCACCTGGAGTTCGCCCCAATCCCAGGCATGATCAGCAACATTATCATATCGAATGGAAGGAACAAACTGGCAAATGGCGTGAAAACGCAGACGTAACGGTGGCCAAGCCCCCAGGATATCAACCGGGGGATGGTACTGGATTTCTTCCTGGTGAAATATTTTACTTTAAGTGAGTGTAGATAACGAGATTGATGGCGATGAATGATTGTAGAACTAAAGTCGATACGCTACCCGATTTAGCGGATTCAACGTTTATCTCATATTTTTTTGACAGACTGGATTGCACGCTGACCTTTCGAATTGAATCCTGGGACGCGAGATTAATTATTATTTATTTTTTAAATGTGTCTTATTTTGTAGAATATGGAAGTGGAGGATATACGCGATCACTATGGAAATCAAACGACTATAAACAGCTTGACGAACAACTCATTCGATCCTGGCCTGAATCGATATCTAAATCAGGCCTCCAAGTTCTATTTCAATTTAACGCCTACTCCTCCGAAGATGGTTTTGAAATTGAGGATCGTACATATGACATCATAGCTGAAGATGTGATAGGTCAAGAATACGAAACAGATTGTGACCTATTAGTGCATACCTACGCTGAAATGCAATCCGCCTATAAAGTAGAATTGTCGGCCCCGAATCTAAAGGAATTCAACTTACTGTCTTATCAAAGGCGCGGCGAATCTGTAATAGTTCGGTTGATGAGCCAGGATTCTCATACTGCTCTTGACATAGTCTTTTCCCACTCTATTCTCATCGTCGACTCGGGTATCAAGAATATAGGTGCGCTGTACCTTCATAACGCGGAAACAGATCTTGTTAGACGGGCTCTAATGGAAAGATATGAAAGACCACCGTCGCAGCTTTCTTTTAAACACTATTCGTTCCTGACAGACACCGGTAATGTTGGGATGGATATTGTGGCAAGTGGTATAAACTATTATCGCGTCGATCCAGAAGCGAGGTCTTAAAGGAGATGTATCACAGGTTTCGAACCGAATTCTCAAAGAGCCAAAAGGATCATCTTCAAGAGGTGACAAAAAATTCTCTGAGATCGACATACCTGCGGAATTACCAGGAGTAAGTGCTTCAAGTCCAGTGGCCATGCAGCAACCAGGAGTCTCAGTCGTTGAGGGGGGATTTCTACGTTCCAATATGTCCAAAAAAGAAGACTACACCGGCGTGACCTGCCAGAAGTTTACCTGCATTACTCCACGCCTGGATGGACGGGCTGTAGGATTCCCTCAAACCATCGTTGAGGGATACATCGATCTCTCTACAGGTCAAAGGATGCCCTTAAAACGCATCGAGCACATCTACGACGAAAGAGAGCTCTTGGTGGAACAGCGCATTTTTGAGGCCGCGCAGCAAAGCATGGATGACGACGGAGCCTCCAAATTTCCTATACGCCGTGAGCATGCTCCTAGCTTTGAGGAGACTTTCATTCACCCTAGCGCTGTGGTGGATGCAGGAGCTCAAGTGGGACCAGGCACCAAGGTGTGGCATTTCAGTCATATCATGAAGGGCGCTAGTGTGGGCCCTTGCTGTAATTTAGGGCAGAATGTTGTGATATCTCCTGGAGTCTCTTTGGGGCGCAATGTAAAGGTTCAGAACAACGTCAGCTTGTATACGGGTGTATCTTGTGAAGATGATGTCTTCATCGGTCCTAGCGCTGTCTTCACCAATATTTTGAATCCTAGAAGTGCGGTGAGTCGCAAAGACGAATTTCTTCCTACGATTTTACGTCAAGGAGCTACTGTTGGGGCGAATGCGACGATTATTTGTGGAGTTGAGCTAGGCGCTTATTGTTTGGTGGGGGCTGGTACGGTCGTCACAAAGGATGTGAAGTCCTATGCCTTGGTTTATGGCAACCCGGCTCGTCAAGAAGGATGGGTTAGCCGTCATGGAGAACGTCTTGAGCTGCCTGCGAGCCTCCCTGAGGGGCATGATCGTGAAGCCGAGTGTCCGGTGACAGGAGAGCGCTATCGTCTCGAGGGTAGTGACTTGGAATTGGTGTGCGCAGCAGTCATTCCCTAGGAATAGAATGGAGTTTATAAGGTTTTTGCAGAAGTCTTGTGCTACACACACCATCGAATAACACACAGATCCACAAAAAATAACTGTCAAGGCTAAGTAGAAATGTCTCTATTTCTACTTAGCCTTGACATCCACAAAAAATCCCTTGTCATCAATCAACAAATAAATTAGCTTCTCCAAAGTAAAAATTTTGGAGGTAAGGCCATGTTTCGTATCCTTCGTCTACTGCTTATTGCCCTTTTGGCATGCTCTTCAACGACATATTCTCAGGAAAAACCACCTTTGGAGATGCGCTTAGGCCCTGATGCGCTGCCCCTAGCCACGGTATACGACTGTGTAAACGTCATTACAGGTGAGTTTTTTCTCTCCGATACAACGGTAGCTACAGAAGGTCCTAACGCACTGCTTTATTCACATTGCTATGACAGCTCTTCTAGGAGTAAGTATATCACACATAGTCCTCATGGATATGGCTTCGGCATGGATTTTCCACTCAAACTGAGTGGACTATCCGCTTCAGGAATCAAAGATAGACCTTATGAAGTGTTCTTAGAAGAGCGAGAAGGGTCCGCTACAAAGTACCTTGGCGTGTCATTGGGCGGCGATGCGGTTTTAGCGACTGTCGATGAAGCCATTTACACCAAACATGGTCAAACCAATTATGCCGGCGGGGGTATTTGTGGCGCTGATACCGTTAAGAACATCAAGCTACATTTCACAGGACTCAGCCCACGCCTCAACACGTCTAAATGCTGCAATCTCGGTCAATGTGAGATGTCATTTGGCTCAGGAGCCCACCGAACCTACTCTTGGCTATCACACGATACCCACTACCATAGCTCGTGGTACTTGAAGCATGAATCGCAGCCCAATGGTCATCAGCGGTATTTCGAGTACGATTCTGGAAATCTCCTGACTGAGATACGAAGCACCAACGCGAACGGCGACCTAACCTTCAATACCCTCAAAGTTGACAAAGTTGACAATGGCTTTAAAGTAACAGCGAGTAATGGCCTATCCACTTCTTATGTCATCGAAGCGATCTACTGCAAGAACAAGAAGAAGGGGGAAAGAGGACCTTGCCCATTCATTCGGCAAATCATCCCCTCTAATGGACCGCCAGTGACGTTAACCTATCAGTACAAGACGAGCGATTCGGAAGCAGAGTATTATTGCAAATTACGAAAACTCGAAAAGCCAGAGAATCATCACCTTTACATCAATTACCACGGAGATGGCAAGGTGTCCGATCTACAGATTCCTTATCCCCAGGGTCCTAAGAGGAAAAAACGGATCACCCTAGCAAGGTTTGAGTACAAGGATACGTATACAGACGTCTACGATGCCCATGGCATTCGTACCGCCTACGCTAGATCACCCGAAAAACGGATCGTGGCGATCGATAAATTCACGAGGCACAATCAGTACTACTCCACCATGCGTTATTACTGGTGCAAGGAGGGGGTAAATTTAGGAAATCTACTCGCCAAAGGCCTATTCATCCCTGTTCCTAGAAATCCCTGTCTATATATCACTGTAGGAGCATACGATGATCGCAACAACCTCATCAGCGAAGACTTTTACGGCAATCTCTCTGGCAATAACGATGCCAGCTTTGAACTTAGGGCGGACCATCGTCCTGATCGACCCGTCGAATGCTTCAGTCGAATAATGTCCTACTCCAATGATCGCTTCAATCTTCCTGTGCGTGAAGAATGCAGCGATGGCAAGGTCATCGCCATGGCCTACCTACCCGAAACAAACCTGCTGACCTCCAAACTCCTTGGAGACCATCAAAAATGGTACCAGAGAGAATTTCGCTCTTATGACTCCAATCACCTGCTCATTGAAATGATCACCGATGATGGCTCAGGCACGCACCAAGAGGATCTCACTGATGTTACCTGTCGTAAAATCACTACGATCGTGCCCCGTCTTACTGCTCCAGCCGTGGGTTTTCCGCAAACAACCATCGAAAGCTACCTCGACTTGACCACGGGTGAACAAAAACAACTGAGACGCATTGAAAACATTTACAACGCCAGCGAGCTCTTGATTCGCCAAGACCTCTACGATGCCAACGACCAGTTTTGCTACACACTAGCGTTCGACTATGACAACAAACGCAATCTCATCCGTCAGACCGATGCTCTGGGTCAAACCACCACCATGGCCTATGACGAAAACAAGAACAAAATCCGTGAAAAGCTAGAGGGTTCTGGATTCCATACGCTCTTCTCATACGATTTGATGGATCGTCTCATTAAGCGGGTCGAGAAACATGATGATGGCCCCTGCTTTATCACAGAATATTGCTATGACCTTGTGGGCAACAGGATAGCTCAGGTGGAGTCCTACAATTCCATCGGTTCAGAACATGCCGATGGCACTGGGACAACAACCCACTTCAAATATGATGAGTTTGGAAGAGAAATCGAGGTCCAGTATCCTCCCTGTGCAACACTAGGACAGGGATACCAGCCCTCTTGGGTTCGAAAGGAGTACAATGTCCTTGACCAGCTCACAGCAGTCATTGATCAAAAGGGGCACAAAACCACCACCTCCTACAATGTACGGGGGCAGCCCGTTTGCATCACCTATCCCGATGGAACCCAAGAACGCTGTCAGTATCACCTCAACGGAGTCCTAGCAAAAAAATGGGAGAAAGAGGGACTGTGTCATCACTATACCTACGATGGGTTTAGTCGCCTGATTCGCACCGATACCTATGACAGCCTGGGTATTCTGCAATACTCGCTTGAAAAGGAATATACGGGAGCCCATCCCACGAGGGAAACTGACGCTCTGGGTTATTCCACCACCTTTGAGTACGACTTCGCTGGACGCAAAATAAATGAACGCAAGGAGGGCACGGGAGCATTTAGCCTATCCACCTTCGCCTATGATTCTCTGGGAAGATTGAGGACTACTCGGCAGTATTTTGGAAGTGCCGAGCCTGACTACATCGCGCAAATCCAGGAATACGATTTTCTCGATAGGGTCATTGAGACACGCACCGAAGATGCTACAGGAACTGTTTTGCGACGTGAGACCTATCTTACGATCGATTGGGCAACCGAACACAAACACACGTTTATTCATCGGAGAATGTTTGCAGTACCACACAAACACTCTATGACTCGCATGGCATGCCCATCCAGCAGATTGATGCCTTAGTCAACATCACCCAGATTGCCTATAATTATGAATATCGCAATGCACACAATCAGAAAGTTCTGCAAAAAACCACCACGGATCCTTTGGGTAACATGACTGTGGAGACCTATGATGCTCTGCATCGTGTCGTCTGTGTGGAAAGGCGCAATGTCAAAGGCCTTACCACAGCCTTACAAGAAGTCTGTTATGATTCTGTTGGGCAGAAAATCCGCCAGCGCGAGAAAGTGATTACCTTTGGTACGCCCTCCCGAGACTATATCGTGAGCTGGGAATACGACAGCATGCAGCGTCCCCTAACAATGCTTGAGCAGGGCGATGCGCTCTTCAAAGCCACGAGCTATGCCTATGATGCTTATGGACGCCTTTCAGAGCTCACCAAGCCCGATGGGGTTACCTTGCACCACACCTACGATGCCCTAGGACGACTTGCGACCCTCACCTCCTCAGACAATACTCTTGCGTATCGCTATGTTTATGACCTGCATGGCAACCCGATTGAAACGACGGATCTAACAACCCAACTCACCACCAGGCGCCAGTACGATCCCTGGAACCGTATGGTGAGCGATCAATTGGCGAATGGCATGATCTGTCACTATGCCTATGATTCATTAGGCCGTCTAACAAACATGTCTCTGCCTGACCATTCGAGCATTGAATATACCTACAATGGCCTTGAAATCCGTACCATTGATCGACGCGATACTCAGGGGAACTCTCAATATCAGCATCATTATTTGAATTACGATTTGGCTGGACGTGAACTTGCTGCGCAGCTGATCGGGTTGGCAGGTCAGCAGCAAAGCGTGTGGGATGCTCTTGGACGTAACACTCAAATCATCACCAAGGCTTGGTCTCAACAAATTCCTCCAGATGGGTACGACGGTGTGGGAAATCTGCGTTGTATTCACAAGAAAGACATTTTTGGGGCGATTACTGAGAATTATCACTACGATGACCTCTATCAGCTAATCGGTGAAGATGGACCTTTGACGCATACGTATGCTTATGATTCGCTGCAAAATCGCCTTCAAAAGGACATGCAACCCTATGCAGTGAATGGCTTAAACCAGATTACATCGGATTCAATCACCAGCTATGCATATGATTTAAATGGTAATCGCATCCGAAAGGATGCGCCGCAAGCCTCAACCCAGTATGTCTATGATGCCTTAAATCGCCTGGTTGTTGCTGAGCAGCCAAACGCTTGGCAAGTCCGTTACAGCTATGATGCGTTTGGCAGACGCCTGACGCGAACCCTTTGTACCTGGAATGGTGAGTGGAACGAATCTGAAACGGTCTCTTACTTATATCAAGGGCAAAAAGAGATTGGGATGCTTCGTGAGGGGCATATCGATCAATTGCGTGTATTGGGTCACGGAAAAGGAGCGGAACTAGGCGCCGCTATCGCTTTAGAACTCCGTGGGCAAATCTATACACCCATTCACGATCATCGCGGCAACGTGTGCTGCTTGATAGACAGCACAACCGGCAACGTTGTAGAAGGGTATCGCTATACTGCCTTTGGTGAATTCATTCTTTATGACCATCAAGGCATTTCTTTAGACCAATCCTTGGTAGGCAATCCCTGGCTCTTTGCGAGTAAGCGTTTAGATGCGCATACGGACCTATTTCAGTTTGGTCGACGCGACTACGACCGTAATCTAGGACGTTGGTTGACTCCCGACCCTCAAGGCTACGCTGATGGGCCTAATCTCTATGCCTATGTCCACAACAGCCCCCTGATGTTTTTGGACCTCTGGGGGCTGAAGGCTAACTTATACGACCGCAATCGGGCTGGTGTCAGTGCGGGCCGACGCCAAAGTAGCCCAGGAGCATCCGCAGAAAGCCAACATTCATCCAGCGCTGGAAGTCGGGGAGGATGTTGGGGAGGACGGCATGAAGCCTATGTTGGCACCTATACGCCTGTTACGAATGCCTTAAGGGGTTGTGGTCATTCGTTATGTGATTTTTTCGTAGACACTTGTCACAGTCTTCAAACTGGCGTTGTCTATGTTGGCTATAGCGAAATGGATTGCGACTTCCATGACAGATGTCGAATGAATGATGCAGTGGAACTTGCTCAATCAGACCGGTCAGCTGCAATTGATGCAAAAGTACAATCGTGGCTTGGCATAGACCCTTCAGACCCTGCTTACCAACAAGCCAGGGCTTACATGTCTACCGGATTACAGGTGGGTTCCCTAGCGATGGGTAGTTACGGAGTGGTGAAAGGGGTCATGACATTCACTAAACTTGCCAGAGCACCATCTCTTGCTTATAATTCGCTAGCAATGCTAAATCAAAATGCGCGAAATTTAGCTTTTACAAACGTTGTAGCTGAGCCAAGTATCAATGCAAACCTAACTTTGTCAGGTCTTAAATTTACCACACATGCGTTAAGGCGAATGCAGGAGAGAGGGATTTCAAAGAAAATGATCGATGTTGCTCTTAAAAAAGGTAGCAAATATTATGACCCGAAGAATGATACTATCAATTATATCATAGACAATGGCTTTGCAAGCGGAAAGTCACTACTGGTTGGACAAAGTTCCGTAACAGGCCAGCTCACAACTGTAATTAGAGGTGAAAAACTCCTTAGGCCGAGGTTTCAGCTTTATGAGTAAAATAAAATGAAGAAGAGTGTTGAAAAATTACTACACATGCTTGTAAAAATTTGTGAAGACGAAAAAGATAGAATGAATTTAATTCGAAATTTTCAGGATGCTGTATGGGGCATAAAAGAATCAGGTGATGAATTAGATGCTTTAAGTGATCTTGCTTATGATTTAGATTTCTATCAACAAGACGCAACTCTTCGTGAAGAGGATTCGTCCTATTTTGGCGATGACAGATTACTGGATGAAATCAATAGTACTTTTCTACGTATCGACCAAATTGAAAAAAAATGATGGTTTGAAGTCACAGTACCCTTCGTTGTTGCAATAGCCTTGGCCACAACGTCTTCAAGCTTGGTAGTGCTAGGGGTCAGAGGTGAGTTGTTGACTTGTTCATTGTACTAGAGACCTTGAATGAAAAATCGAGCTGAATTTCGGATGAGAAGTCAATAAGTCACGTCTGACCTTTAAAGCGCTATCCTCAACCTGCAGGTAGCCAATGTTGCTAAAGCGCGAAGCGCTAGCAAACCCTGGTTATAGTCACAAGTCTTTCGCACTACAACGTGGCCGTGAAAAAATTAAAAAACTTAACTTTTTCTAATTTCTACCCGTTGCATATCAGCATCAGTACTTGAATTACGATTTGGCTGGACGTGAACTTGCTGCGCAGCTGATCGGGTCGGCAGGTCAGCAGCAACGCGTGTGGGATGCTCTTGGACATAACACTGAAATCATCACCAAGGCTTGGTCTCAACAAATTCCTCCAGATGGGTACGACGGCTTGGGAAATCTGCGTTGTATTCACAAGAAAGACATTTTTGGAGCGATTACTGAGAATTATCACTAGGATGACCTCTATCAGCTAATCGGTGAAGATGGACCTTTGACGCATACACGTATGCTTATGATTCGCTGCAAAACCGTTTGCAGAAGGATATGCAACCCTACGCGGTGAATGGACTAAACCAAATTACATCCGATTCGGAAAAGAGTTATGTCTACGACCTGAATGGCAACCTCATTCAAAAGAGCGATGGCGGAACAACAACGCTCTATCGTTATGACGCCTTGAACAGGCTGATGGTTGTCGAAGAACCCTCGCATTGGCAAGTGACCTACAGCTACGACTCTTTTGGCAGGCGTTTAACGCGCAATCTGTGTACCTGGATCGATCAATGGGTGCCTCAGGAATCGCTCTCCTATCTGTACCAAGGGCAAAAAGAGATTGGAGCCTATCGAGGCGACCAGGTGACGCAATTGCGTGTATTGGGGCATGGTAAAGGAGCGGAATTAGGAGCTGCTATTGCGATAGAACTTGAGGGACGCATCTTTGCACCCCTTCACGATCATCGAGGCAATGTATGCTGCCTCATGGATAACGCAACAGGCCAAGTGTCCGAAGGATACCGCTATACGGCTTTTGGCGAACGATCTCTTTATGACCAATATGGACAAATGCTAGACCAACCAAGTATTGGCAACCCGTGGTATTTTGCTAGCAAACGGCTAGACCCACATACCGGTCTATTTCAGTTTGGTAAACGCGACTATGACAGTAACCTAGGACGTTGGTTAACCCCCGATCCTATGGGCTTTGTGGATGGCCCAAACCTCTATGCTTATGTCCACAACTCACCCTTAACACTCTTTGATCCCTGGGGGCTTGAGGCCACCCTATACGACCGTAATCGTGCTGGCGCGACTGCAGGAGCCAGTATCGGTTGTAGGTCGGCAAGAAGAGATGACTCCGATCGAAGTTGCGGTGACCGCAGCACCAGCTCTGCTGAGCCAAGCGGGAACAGGACTGTCTATCATAATTATTCCAATTCGCCAGACTATGGAATGAGTAGGGTCAACGATGCTGTATGGAGCTATCGGGGCTTTAAGAGCAGCTGGAGCCAGTGGAATGAGTACGAGAGGATGACATTTTGTCTAGAGTGCCTGAATGAAAGCTCTAACATGATGTGTACGGCGGCCCTTGCTTTTCCGGTCCTTCGCCTTGTGGCTGCACCCGTTCGAGTAACCACAGGACTTGCCCTTAAGGCCCTTCGACAAGCTCCTCGGACAGAAGCTCGTCCGCCTAGTTCTCCTGGGACTCTAACGACAAATCGCCCGTTGATGAAAGTTGAGGAAGGGACACCGCAGCCTCCTGGGGTCTCTGTAAAATCTCAAGAGGTAGTTCATGTGACTCCTCAGGGTGTTGCATTGCCTGCTGGGGTAAAATATGAGATTCCTAAAAACTATATTGAAAACAAAGATAGATTTGGTAGCTATGGTGAAATAGTCAATGGCAAATTTCAGGAACGCCTACGAATCGATCCCGCTACACCACCTGGAGCCAAGGGTCCTAATTATTCTCACTACCATAGAAATGCAAAAAGTAAGCATTATAGTCCTCGTCCAGAAGATCCAAACCCGGGGTTTGATCCATGATCGATAAATTTAACGATTTGCCTTGGCATGACGCAGAAATCAACCACATCATAATTGATCGTCAGAAAGATTCTATTCGGATTGAAATACGTTGGCCTGATTATGCTAATTCAGAGCTAGTGCTTATTGAGTTTCTAGATTGCTATGGCCTAAAAAGTGTTATGAATTTTGTTGTTGCACCTCCTGATCAAATTTTAGGAGCTGAATGTCTTCTGACTACTCCCGATCTTGATGATCTACGAAGTAGGTGGATGGGTATTATTGATTTTTCATCTGTATATTGCTATCGGATCAAGACTAACTCAACTAATAGTAAAATTGATATATATGCCAAGAGCTTTTCCTTAAAGGTTTTAAGCTAAGAGAGAAAAATAAGATCAGATCAATATTTTAAGACGATCACCTCAAACAATTACGTGTATTGAGGCGTGGCAAGGGAGCTGAGTTGGGAGCTATGTTGCAATAGAACTGGAGAACGCGTGTTTGCACCCATTCATGATCAAAGTTATGGCAGATCATGCACTTAGCCAGGCGAGTCAGGTTGTTGGGATCGCAACGAGAGCATAGCGTCAGCTATGTTCGAGGAACGAAACCAACAAATGACCGCCACAGCAAGGCAGAGTGGTTCACCTTTCGGTCTCTTCTAGGCAACAAGTCGTTTTTTCCATTCTGCCTTCTTTTTCGATGCTGTATGGGGCTCCGGGACTTTAAGAATAGTTGTAATGGGTGGAATGAGTACGAGAGGATGACATTTTGTCTAGAAACCCTGAATGAAAGCTCTAACATGATGTGTACGGCGGCCCTTGCTTTTCCGGTCCTTCGCCTTGTGGCTGCACCCGTTCGAGTAACCACAGGGCTTGCCCTTAAGGCTATTCGACAAGCTCCTCGGACAGAAGCTCGTCCGCCTAGTTCTCCTGGGACTCTAACGACAAATCGCCCGTTGATGAAAGTTGAGGAAGGGACGCCGCAGCCTCCTGGGGTAAAATATGAGATTCCCAAGCATTATATCGAAAATTCAAAACGTCCCGGAAGCTACGGCGAATGGATTAACGGAAAATTTTTAGAACGGCTACGCATTGATCCGGCGACTGCTCCGGGAGTTAAGGGACCCAATTATTCCCATTACCATCTTAATCAAAAGAAAGTACACTACAGTCCTCGTGTAGGAGATCCAAATCCGGGGTTCAATCCATGATAGACAAATTTAACGAGTTGCCCTGGCACGATGCTGAACTTGTGCAGGTTGTTATAGATAGACGTAGAGATCTTGTACAAGTAGTGGTGTGCTGGCCAGAAGATGATGACTCTATTTTTACATATATCGAGTTTATTAATTGCTATGGCTTTTGCGGAGATATGTATTTTGATGTATTGCCACCGGACTCTATTCTAAGTGCGGAATGCGTTCAAAATGCACCTGCCCTAGATAGACTTAAGCAAACATGGTCCAAGATAGGTGCTGATTTTTCAGAGGTCAAGTGTTATCGAATTGTTACTAATTCAACCGCGAGCCAAATTGAAATTCTTTCAAAGGACTTTCGCATAATCGATCATATAAAACAGTTGACCAGTTGACCGATCACCTTGACATGGACTTGCCCTTAAGGCTATTCGACAAGCTCCAAAAGTTGAGACGCCCAGGCCTGCTGCTAACATCACGAAACAGATCACCGACCAAACTGAGAGTGCTGCGGGATTATTCGTTGTTAAAGATGGTAAGCCTGGTATACAATTACCAAAAAATCCTGAGGTTTTGGAAGGCGTATTACCACGTGATGGAAAGGGGCGAGTCTATTTAAATGACAGCCTTCGTATAACTCCCGGTAAACATCAACTTAGGTCAACTGATAGCTATAATCCCCGACACCATGAGCAACATTACCACATTGAACATAGAACCAAAGGTGGATGGAATAATGAAAAAAATATTGAGCATATCAAACCTCCGGGTTATGAGAATGGTTCTGGAACTGGATGGTTGCCGGGAGAAACTTTTTTCGGTATTACTATTTAAAAGAGAGATCTAAATGGATAGTATCCAAGATTTGGCTGGTCAAAAAGGAATTGATTTAGCGGATTCGCATTTTGTTTCATATTCTCGTGTATATGACGAAAATAAAATACTATTTAAAATTAATTCATGGAGCTCTAAATTAATAACTGTAGAATTTTACGATGTGATACACTTTATAAATTATGGAACATATTGGACTGTGATGTTGTCTGAAATTGAGCCAACATCTGAATTTTTAAACCAAGCACTGATCAGATGTTACGGGAGAGTACCAAAGGAACATCCCTATAAATTGTACCGTTTTTGGGATGCTGATGATGCCGCAAGTTTTGAGGTTATAGCAAGACAAGTTAATATTGAAATACTATAGGAAGCAAATAAGTGTAAGGCACATTTATGGCAAAAGAATTAAATAAGGACCTGGTCTGTGGTACTGTGCTTGACTATTTCGGAACAAGCAGCATTCTGATATTTCATATTGCAAATATGGACAACAATATATTGGAAGTAGAGTTTACAGATCCAATTTATTTAGTCGACAAATTTTCGGATGAGATTGTCAAATTGTGGCACGAAAGTGCTAAGAGTGAAAAATTCCTCACCGTTGTTCGTAGGCAATACATGGAATTGCCGGCAGAGCATCCCTACAAGCACTATCAATTTTTGAATCAAAAAAATGAGCCTTGTTTCGAGATTATAGCTAGTGCTGCGTTGTGCTCGTTGAAGGAGTAACAATGGCAAAGATCAACGATTTTTTTTCCACGACAAGAGAAGGAGATGTTCACCCTCCTCGCTCGGCACCCGGCTGATGGGATTGATAGGTACATTTTGAGCACTTTGACAAGTGTGACTATTCCTGACCATTCGGGCATTGAATATGTCTACAATGGCCTTGAAATCAATACCATTGATCGACGCGATGCTCAGGGGAACTCTCAATATCAGCATCGTTGCTTGAATTACGATTTGGCTGGACGTGAACTTGCTGCGCAGCTGATCGGGTCGGCAGGTCAGTAGCAACGCGTGTGGGATGCTCTTGGACGTAACACTCAAATCACCACTAAGGCTTGGTCTCAAGAAATCCCTGCAGGTGGGTAGATGCTTGGGGCCATCTTGTTTTTGAACAATTGGCGAACGAAACATATTTTAGATATCGCTATGATGCCCTCAGACGCCTCACTCACGTGACTCTGCCCGATTTAGGAAGCATTGAATATTCCTATCACGGTCTAGAGCTCAGCAAGGTTAGTCGGTTCGACCCTCAAGGTAAACAGCTCTACGAACATGCCTACTTAGATTATGACTTGGTTGGACGAGAGCTAGCCTCACAGCTTATTGGGAATGCTGGGCAGCAGACAAAGCTGTGGGATGCGTTAGGACACAATACCAAAATAGAAACCCCCTTCTGGTCTCAAGATATTCCAGAGAATGGCTTTGACCCTGTGGGTAACCTAAGCCACGTTTACAAGAGAGACCCTCTTGGCTCTGCGGAAGAACATTATCACTATGACGATCTCTACCAGCTAGTTGCAGAAGAGGGACCTTTAGCACACACCTATGCTTACGATTCCTTGCAAAACAGACGGCAAAAAGATGCTGAACCCTATTCTGTGAATGAATTAAATCAAACACTCTCCTGTTCAGAAGCTCGCTATGAGTATGACCTGGATGGAAATCGGATAGGAAAAACTGAAGCTGACACGACGACCCACTATATCTATGACGCACTGAACCGCTTGACCTCCGTAGAACAACGCCAGAAATGGCGGGTAACTTATAGCTACGACACATTCGGAAGGCGTTTAGCGCGCACTCTTTCGACCTGGAATATTAATGGCTGGTCTGACCCTCAAACCACTTCCTACCTCTATCAGGGCCAGAGGGAAATTGGAGCCATGGAGAACGGCCATATCATTCAGCTCAGAGTGCTGGGAAACGGGAAAGGAGCCGAGCTTGGCGCTGCCATTGCATTAGAGCTAAATCAGAAAGTGTATGCGCCTATTCATGACTATCGAGGAAACGTCTGCTGCCTTGTGGACAGTGAAACAGGCATTGCCGTTGAAAGCTATCGTTATAGTGCATTTGGGGAACTTAAAATTTACGATTCCGCCAATGTTGCTCAAGCGTACTCTACAGTCGCTAACCCATGGCTATTCGCTAGTAAGCGTCTCGATTCGCATACAGGGTTGTTCCAATTTGGCAAGCGCGACTACGATACTTCGATAGGACGCTGGCTAACACCCGATCCACAAGGCTTTTCAGACGGACCCAACCTCTATGCTTACGTTCATAACAGCCCCCTAACCCTCATGGACCTTTGGGGGCTAGAAGCTTCATTATATGACCGTAACAAGGCAGGCGTGAGTGTGAGTGCTAGTTTAGGTTCGAGATCAGCAGGAAGTTTAGACAGGAATTACTGTGGTGACACTAGCTCTTATAGAGCAAACGAAAATAGACAGAGATCTCATAACTATTCCTATTCGCAAAGCGATAGCAATAGTTTAGTCAACGATATTGTGTGGGGCTATCGAGGTTTTAAGAGCAGTTGGAGCCAGTGGGATGAACGGGAAAGGATGATATTTTGCCTAGAATGTGTGAATGAAAGCGCCGAAAAAATGTGCGCCGCGGCTATTGTTGTGCCTGTCCTTCGCCTCGCAGCCGCTCCAGTTCGAGTGACCACGGGGCTCGCTATCAAAACTCTTCGACGTAGTCCGCAGACTGAATCTTCCCTAACGAATGTTAATTCACCTGGCCTCGATGTAAAAATTATTGACTTTGTTCCGAAGGGAGATAAGAATGTTGCTGGTTGCAGGGGATTTACATCGCACGGGATTAATCAAGCTATCAACCGCGGAGTTTCGCCTAAATCTATTCATGAGGCTTTGAACAATCCTATAAGGGTCAATCCCACAAAAATCGACTCCTTAGGTCGCCCAAGTCAGAGGTACATTGGAGCTAAAGCTGAAGTAGTAATTAACCCCTCTACCAAAAGGGTTGTTTCTGTCAATCCAACATCTACTACAAAGGCATCTAAACTTCTACAAGAATTGGCAAGCGAATGAAAAAAATAAGGCTATCCACAAAAGAATTTAATTTTTTATACAAAGACAATTTATTACGTTCGAAATTTGACTTTGTAAACGCAAAAAAAGTAGGCGTTGGATACCATATCTCGATAACAGACGAAGAAGCGGATGAATTGCGTGATCTATGTGGCGAACAACTTCAGATTATTGGCTTCGATGAAAAATATGGCTTAACGGAAGAAGGGAAGATACTTGAAGCCTTGATAGACAAATTCTTCTGTGGATGAAGGGGAATGGAAGGGGTCATACGCAGGGTGTTGATTCGAGGCTTTTTTGACTCAATGATTTTAAGAAAATCTGTTAAGAAAATCTTGTCCGTATATTTTAACTTTTCATATCATGTGCCTCCCCCAAACTCCGTTGTAAAGATTGATGACATGGCTACAGATAGAACGCCCGGCCATAAGAGAATAAAGCGCGCTGAAACAGGAAGGGATGATTGGAAAATGAAAGCAACGCTTCGCAGGGAGGAAAACGAAAAGCTCACGCACGAACTTGAGTCTAAAAAAACAGCCTGTTAGGTGATGGTGAAGTTCCATATCGGCATCAGTTTTCAGCAAAGCTTATTAAATTAACCCTTGACCTCCATGGCCATGCGACAATAGGTTGTCGCAAAATTGTCCATGTTTTGAAAGCAATCTCAAAGCATGCAAACCTTTCTGTTCCTCATCATATGACAGCGAGGGGGCAGTCGTGACCTATTGACATGTCGTTGCAGAAGACTGTTTAAGCATTGGGTGTGGCTGAATCAGGCAAAGAGTCAATAAGTCACGACTGACCCCTCGCATTAATCAGCTGCTAAAGCAAGGGGATGCGCGCTATGAGTATGATCTGCGAGGCAATCGAATATCCGATGAGGACACTCAGTATAGCTACGATGCATTAGGACGCCTGAAGCGTGTTCAAAGAGCAGGTTCTTTTTGGATATATCAGTATGACTCCTTCAACAGACGCCTAAGCAAAGCCTCTTATGATCCATTGGGTCAGTTGATCCGGTATGAGCGCTATTTATATAGCGAGCAGACGGAAATAGGCATGATTGATGAGCAAGGGACTCTAGTACAGTTTAGGATGTTGGGTAAAGGTTTAGGGGCTGAGATAGGCGCTGCCGTAGCCATTGAATTGGATGGTGAGCTGTTCGCGCCTATCCACGATCACAACGGAAATGTAGTGGGTCTAGTCAACGCAGATACTGGTAAACCGGCAGAAACCTATCGCTATACAGCGTTTGGAGAGGAGGTTTGTAGCAAAAAACCCATCTATGACGAGAATGTCAGGAATTCATTCCTTATCGGAAATCCTTGGGGTTTTGCCAGCAAGAGGCGAGATGCGGAGACAGCTTTGATACACTTTGGTCGGCGCTACTTTGATCCTAAAACAGGCCGGTGGACTACACCAGATCCTCTTGGCTATGCTGAAGGACCCAATCTCTATGCCTACGTGCGTAACAGTCCGCTCATTCATTATGATCTCTGGGGCTTAGCGAGAATCCGAGAATCCGAAAGAACTAAGACTGATTCTAATCGTAGCAGAAGTTTTAGCCCTTGGCTTGGCCTTCTAGGTAGCAAGCTCGTTAGCCAAGAAAATCGGGATAAGATCGATCAAAAAGTAGAAGCGGTCATAGCACGATCAGCGCACGATTTGTTTTCGGTAGTATCTGGAATGCATGCTGAGATACGCTCTAGCATGGATCAGCTAGAAAATGCCAAGAGGTCTTTAGGTCTGGACACCCACACTGAACGACAAGAGGGATATGATACGGCCGGGGTTCAGGAACAGGTTGATGCTAGGGGTCATGAGCTCATTGACAAAGTATTTTCAACAAATCTAGCGGGCCTCTATACTCCTGAGGCATTAGCGATGCAAGCAGAGTATGGACCTGTTCTTGGTATGCTTCCAGCGCCTACTATGACCGTTGCCTCTGGTATAAGCGGGTGGAGAGTTGGACAACCAGTAACAATCTTACCAGGGCCGGAAAACTCCCCTAGCTGGAGCACTGTTAGAGCGCGCTATTAGAAGAGTCGAGCCGAATCTCACCCTGAGCTTTATCTTGATCAAGTAGAGCGAATGAAGAAAGGTTTAGCGCCTCAGCAGTTCAATTTTAAAACGAGGAAGTGGGAGAGCAAGGAACTACATCATAATCCGGCGCAAAGAGAGGGTGGTTTATTTGATTTTATTGAATTGTGGCCGGAAGAACATGCAAAGCTAGATAGATATAGACGAATAGGAGATTAAGTGTGTAATTTTGTAGCAAAATTTGCCACTGTGGAAGGGCATTCCATCGAATATAAAGGAAAAACTCTAGTGATGGGGGACGACCTTCCTTTCGAAGATTTTGACCGTTTTATATTTAAATTTGAAAAAACAAATAGTGAATGGATTCAGGGTTTTGAGATTTATCTATTTGGTTTTATTGAAATTGAAGATCTCAATGAAATTGTTAGAGATAGAACTGTTTTCTGGGAAAATACAGCACCACAGCAGGTTATCATTAAGGTGTGGAGAGATAGCACTAAACGCAAGAAACCAAAAAGTTTGCCGGAAAAGGGTTTATTAGGAATAAAAAATATTTGGGATCCCGGGATGGGAAGTATTGAATCTTGGTATGGAGGAGCGGCCATGATTGTGGAAGAGATCGAAAATGGTAGACGCTATTATTGCAACGATGGACATTTGGATGAGAATTTCGACGACATCGTGTTTACCGTACAAAAAATAAAGTCTTAGGAGGGTTGATGTCTCAAACCAATCTCTCAATCATCCCTAGCATAATCCAATTATCCGGGGTATGCTTCCAGCACCTCCTATGACCGTTGCTTCTGGTATAAATGGATGGAGACTTGGACAACCCATTAACAATCTTACCAAAGCTGGAAAACTCCCTAGCTGGAGCACTGTTGGAGCGCGCTATTGGAAGAGTCGAGCCGAATCTCACCCTGAGCTTTATCCTGGTCAAGTAGAACGAATGAAGAAGGGTTTAGCGCCTCAGCAGTTCAATTTTAAAACGAGGAAGTGCGGTATTGTGCTAGCAATAGACAAACATTTCTGGCCATTCGCGTAGAAGGGAATAACTGGTTTACTCTAGAGCGATTACTTCTACTTCAAAAATGACAAGTTCCTGTGGTGAGTTTCCTATTAGTTTGCCATAGGCCAATTCCGGATGCACATAGATTTTTCTACGCTCACCAATACGCATTCCTTCTACCCCCATTGAAAAACCCTTTAGAGTATCCCCAAGGGATAGCTTAATGGGTTGATCTTGCGAACGCCTACTTCGTACTGCGCCATCAAGATAACTTTCGGTATAATAAAGGGTTGGTGATGAATGCGGAGTAACAACGTAAGCGTCAATGCTAGCCATATTTCGGTCGTTGATGTAATCAGCTAATGTGCCTTCAAAGTTAGGTAACACTTTGGAGGTAGGTCTGATGAAAGAGAGAGATAAAGTTCGTGCGGAGCAGTGGGCAAAAACAATCCAGGAGTGGACTAAAAGCGGAAAGAGCGCCTCCTCTTGGTGTCGAGAGCAAAGTCTTTCTTATGCCACGTTCAATTATTGGAAAAAACGATTTTTAAGCAATCAGTCGAAAAATCAGCCTGTGCATAAACCATGTAAGGAGTTACCAGAGGGCTGGTCTATACCCGATTGGCTGCAGATGAATTTTCGAGGAGGCAAACTATCTCTGGCAAAAGATTATGACCGCACAGCTCTTCTGATGTGTCTTAGACTGTTTGAGGAGTCTTGATGCTGACTTATCCAGGGAATGCGCGAATCTTCATTTTTCGTGAGATAACCGATTTAAGAAAGGGTTTTGAAGGCCTCTGCGCCTTAGTTGAGAGAGCTTTCGGCAGTGATGAGCTGATTAGTGGCGCCTTCTTTTCCTTTCTTAACCGTCGAAGAGATCGCATTAAAATACTCTATTGGGATAGTGATGGTTTTGCCATCTGGTATAAACGTCTTGAGCGGGGAAGCTTCCCTAAGAGAAAATTGGAAGAGGCCTTAGTTGATCGAAGGACCTTTTTGATGATGTTGGAAGGCGTCGTTCCGAAACGACTGCAAAAGCGTTTCAAGATAGTGTGAAAATGCATTTTTTGCATTCACATAAATTCATATTTTGAGTACAATGATGTGCATATGGCACCTACAACACGTACTCTCCAAGATCTGATTGCCGAAAGCGCTCGTAAGGACAGCATAATCGAGCAGCTACAGAATGAGCTGACTTATCTCAAGGAGCAATTGGATTGGCTAAAAAGGCAGGTTTTTGGACAACGTGCCGAAAAATTTGTAGACCCAGTCAACGAAAGTCAACCCTTCTTACCCGGTTTTGAACCACCTAAGAATGTGAAACCGGAAAAGAAAACAACCATTCCTGCTCATGAGCGCCGACAACTCAAGCGTACTGGTAAAGACAAAATCACACTGCCCCCAGACCTACCCGTAGAACGTCAAATAATCGATCTACCGGAATCTGAAAAGATCTGTCCTGAGACTGGTCAGCAACTGATCAAGATCGGTGAAGAAGTCAGTCAAAAACTGGCTCATAAGCCAGGAAGCTATTTTATCAAAGAAATCATCCGGCCAAAATATGCTCTTCCTCAAGACAGTGAAGGTGGAATCCGAACTGCTCCCCTTCCAGAAGGTTTGCTTACGCGTTGTCAAGCAGATGAGAGCTTTTTAGCAGACATTTTAACAAAGAAATTTGCCGACCATCTACCGCTCTATAGAATTTCAGAAATTCTTGCTAGGGAAGGAATTGGGATCAGCAGGCAAGTCCTTTGTAATTGGGTTGTACGCTGTGGACAGGCATTAAAACCTCTTCATGAGGAACTAACAAAGCAAATTTTGCAAAGCGGAAATGTGTTTATCGATGAAAGTCCTGTGGATATGCTTTCTCCGGGAAAGGGCAAAGTCCATCAAGCTTACATGTGGGTGTTGGTTGGGGGCAAACATACGAACCCAGCCTATAGAGTCTACAATTTTCGGACGAACCGCAAACATGAAAATGCCTCGGAAATACTTGCAGGGTATACCGGAGTGGTACATTCAGATAAATATGGGGCTTATATTGATCTGGCAAATAAGAAGAAAATCATTTTATGTCCCTGCTGGTCGCATATTCGCAGAAAATTCATAGAGGCGGAAACTGGAGATCCCCCATTTCGCAAATGGGTTTTACGAAAGATTCGCTACCTCTTTATGCTAGAAAGAATTGCTTGGGCACGCTCTGAAGAAGAGCGATTACGCATACGGCAGCTGAAAGAGGGGCCGATTATAGACGAGCTAATCAACGCCATCAAAAAACGTCTATCCGAAGGAAAAGTCCTGCCTAAATCCAAATTTCGAGAAGCTCTAGGGTATTTTTTAGGTCTGATTCCTCATCTAAAAAACTACTTAAACCATCCATACGCACGCCTAGATAACAACCTCATTTCCCGCGAAAATTGTAACTAGGTCTGTCGTAATTCACTAAAAAAAAGCCTGTTGCGCACATTTTATGCTGGATTTTTTCATTTTTCATCGTTACAATTGTAACGATTTAAGGAAGGAAATAGTGTATGCCATGCAGAGTCAACCATATAAACAAGACTACCGGCGTTACCTACGTATACGAATACACCTCATTCTGGGATAAAGAGAAAAAACAGTCTCGTAATAAGCAAGTGTGTGTGGGTAAGCTCGATCCAGTCACCGGAGAGTTCATTCCCTCCAAGCGTCTTAAACCTGAACAGGCAGTCATTCGAGATCCCGCGGTCACTGCATCTGCTGAAGTTGTGGGACCTTCGATCGTGCTCGATGCTATTACCGAGCAGTTAGGCCTGAAACAGTTGTTGAGGTCTTGCTTCCCTCAGGAGTACCAACAGATTCAGGCAATGGCCTATTATCTTGCCATTCAAGGAGGGCCTCTGAGCTATTGCGGGACATGGTGCAAGAACCATGTGCCTTCCGTTGAGTGCTTAACCAGCCAGAGGATTAGCGAAATCCTTGGCGCCATTAGCATCGATAAGAAGCAAACCTTTTTCACCAAGTGGATGAATAAAGTGTTAGAGGATGATTATCTCTGTTACGACATCACTTCTATTTCCTCATATTCTGAGCTCAATGAATACATCAAATACGGCCACAACCGCGACCTGGATAAGTTACCACAGCTGAATCTTGCCATACTCTTCGGCCAGAAGGGACGTTTGCCAGTGTATTTCGAACGGACTCCGGGCAACATCACCGATGTGACTACATTACACAACCTCTTGAAGACCTTCAAAGCTCTGGAGATAAAGAAACTTCACTACGTGATGGACAAAGGGTTCTACAGCAAAAAAAATGTTGATCACCTGCTTGCTGCCAGGGACAGATTTACTCTATCAATCCCTCTGAAGAACAAGTGGGTACAACTCGCTATAAATGACATTTATGGGGTGATCCATGGGCCTGAGGGATACCAAAAGCTTGATAATGAGATCCTATATGTTCACTCTCGTCTGTACCCATGGGGGGATGACAAGCGTCGCTGCTATCTACACCTCTACTACAATGCTCATGCACGAGCCACCGCCGTCGATCAGTTTACTGAAGAATTGGTTGGGTATAAGAAGGAACTGGAATCAGGAGATTTGATTAACGCGCATCAAGATGCGTACGACGCATTTTTTGTGATAAAGACCACCCGCAAGCGAGGCATACGAGTCTCGTACAATGATCAAGCTGTGAGTCAGTACATCAACCGCTATGCTGGATTCCAAGCGCTGTTGACCAATAGTATTAAGGATCCGGTGGAGTCCTTGCAAATCTACCGAGACAAAGATGTGGTAGAAAAGTGCTTTGATGACCTGAAAAATCAGTTGGATATGAAACGCTTACGCATGCATAGTTCAGCAACTGTTGATGGCAGGCTTTTTGTGCAATTCATTGCCCTTATTTACATGAGCGCTCTGCGCAAAGAAATGAGACAGTCTGGTCTTATTAAACGATACACGGTTCGGGAGCTTCTACAAGAAATGGATACACTGACTAAAATAAAGTATTCTGGTAAGTACGGCCATATCCTCACCGAGGTTACAAAACCACAGAGGGAAATTTTACAGGGTCTAAAAATTGCGTTGCCGGGCCAGACCTAGTTACAATTTTCACGGGAAATGAGGTAACAATGTAGCCGAACGTGCAGTTCGTCCATTGGCAATTGGCCGCAAGAATTGGCTATTTATTGGCAATGAAGAAGGGGGCGAAGCCGCAGCGGTAATACTGTCTTTAGTTCAAACCTGCCGGAATCTGGGAATAAACCCTCGAGACTATCTTGAAGATGTCATGCGTAGACTAATGAGTCACAGCTCACAAAAACTTTACGAACTACTACCAGATCAATGGGCTAAATCACAGCAGGACCCTTCTGGCAATTCTTTTGAGAATTTCAAATCGGCTGTATCCCACTAAAAAAACATTCAGGGCCAGCCAAGGGGCATTCATTATAATCGTTTTAATGTTTGAAGGCAGCGTAGAAAGACCTGATCATCAAAGTCCGGGAATAGTCGAATAACGACGTCAGCGCAGGCAACCTCAATGTAGTTTTGCGCAGGTTTTGGCGATTCGACCAGTTCTACAAAGGAAGGAGATTTGCGTTGGCATTTTTTTTGTTTGCGGACTGGCAGTGTTTGTCGCCAATGAGCAAGGGTTGTATAGGAAATTCCCATCTCTTGGCACCATTTTGGAGCACTTTTACCACTAACTCGCCATTCATGTAACAATTGTTTGCGTTGCTTTAAGGTATATTTCTTTTTCATAAGCCTTCCATACTTTTAAAAAAAGTGCTTTTAGGCGTCTCGAAAGATAGATAGGCCTAATACACGCCCACTTTTGACTGTTGACTTGGAAGGCACATTAGCCGATTACCTCAATGATAGAAATATGGCTAGCATTGACGCTTACGTAACAACAGCGCCGGCACCCGGCTTGATTTGCTCATAGTAGAGTTTTCCTGCGACGAGTTCCGTCATGCCGGGCTTTCCTTGAAAACTGCCTAACAACCGCTCTGTTTCCTTTAAAGCGGCAGTGGCATCATATAATTCAATTTTTCCCAACGCGTCCAACAATGTCTGCTGATATTCGCGAGCAGCTAGTGGCGGCGTGCTTTTGTTTGAGAGAGCCTGGAGTTCTTCTAATACAACATCAAAATCATAGTAGGGTGAGTAGTGATTTAGATTAGCCCATAATAGATTTGCCAGACTTTGGGATAAGTCACGTCTCTCTTTTTCCGTCAGTAAGTCCGAAGCCATAGAGGATTTGTGGACAGTCTGCGACTTTATCGAAACTAGGTAGCCACCTAACACTGTTGAGGCTGCAATGATCGCTGCAGAGATTAGGTAGAGTTTTTTCATAACAAGGTGGCTCCGTTAGGAGGTAAGCTGAGTTAATATTATCTCTAGAAAGTCTTCAGAATAGTAGATCTCTACGAGCCGTTGCCGGATACTGTCAAACGCATCTTGAATATGCAACATGTCAGGGTCATTAAGAACGGCTCCAAATCCTATAACATCAATAGGGGAGAGGGCTTTTTCCCTCTGAGTCGCCAATTGGAATTTGTAGTTAAGGCGAAGAGCGTTGAGATGTTCTATCGAATGCTGGATAACGTCGTGGCTTAAGTCAAACGTGGAAAGAGTTTCAACTGGGCCAATTTGATTTTTATGCCTTGAGAGTAAATCTACAGCATCTTTTGTATTCAGATTTTCCAAATGAAACGGGGCTGCACGTAGCAAGCGATGGACTTCCACTTTTCTGCCAAATGTTTGGCTATTGTTCACGCCAAATCCTAGAAGCAGTCCAATGCAAGTATGGTAGGCAGGCATATTTTTGCATGTCTCGTTCCACTCTTCAAGTGACATTTGCAGGGCTCTTGTAATGCCTTCTTCACCGCCAAAAATGGGGTCAAACAAATCAGAGTGTTGCTGATACAAGTTGTGCACTTTGTCTCTGTCAAACAATGCCAATCCAAAGACACTATAATCGGGTTTCTCATACCCAATAAAGCTGAACCTATTAAGAGGAAACAGATGCTGATATTTCTTCCAGACTTTGATCCCCCTATGCATGATCGCCAAGTAACGAAGACCATTTTTGCTTGGATGAAACTGCAGTTGCATGAGAGGCATGCAATCAACAACAGCCATAGGTTTATCGCCAAACAAGGTATAGGCGAAACTATCTGAAGCAAACAGTTGATGGAAAAATAGGTCCAGAGCCATAACGTCATCCTCTGGAAGTGTGCGTAAAAGCTCTCGTACCTTGAGCTGATCATGCATCGGATCAGCCGCTTCCAACTTGCTGCAGAGAGCTGGCGTCGACGCGAATACGACGCCAGCTAGGATGATACGAATGACAAGGCCGATTTTCACTTACTTATACCCTTATCGGTATTCCGGCCGTGTGTAATCACAGCCGTCATTGTGGCAGTCACAATAACCCGATTTATTTTCGTGACTACATCTAGGACATACCCAATAGGAGGTATCTGCATAGAGACCCTTCGCATCCACTCCAATTCCTTGAACTTGTACGAGACCTCGATCCAACATAATAAAGATCCCTTTGTCCGAAAGAAAAATCTGTGAGGGATCAAGATACACTTTTTCAGAAGTAACGTCCAGAGATTGACCTTGAATAAGCGGTGAGCTTTCTATTGGAGCAGCCAAATTAAGAGAAAGAATGATACCAAGTACGACAAAGAGTAAAAAATCCTTCTTCATGTAATTTTTCCTGGTTTGCGTAAATTTCAGGCTGTGTTTTCACAGCTGCCCGCGAACCTATCAAAGCAAAGGATGACAACTCAATATTTTTTATTGTGCTGGCAAGCGGGTACTAAGAGGTGGAAGATTGTTTTACGCTTATCAATAAGCCTGAGAAAATCAATAGGTGGATAATGCATTGACTTCTCTGATGGCCCATACCTATTTCAAGGCATCATCTGCAAATGTCTTTTTGCCCCAGGCCTGGGTTGTGACCATTTTTTTTGCGAGCTTTCTATTTCGCCAGCCAGCGATGTGTCGGTTTGGATGCTCCAAATTTGCGTGGGAAATTGTATGGTGGATTTTCATTGGTTTGACCTTGAAGCCGTTTTTGTTGGCAAGGCAACCGTTTCCACAACGACCATAGAGACAGTCCTGCAGGTATGAACCTTCATCTCTTAAAATCACCAAATGTGACAATCCCAATCCTTACCATAATAACACCTAAACCATTCCTGCATTTGAGAAAGGAAGTTAGGATTTTTTGAGCTTTTGATGCCTGATTAGCCTTGACGATATCCACTGTTCAGCTTATTCATAAATAGATCTATGGAGGGATCAAACCAAACTTCTCCCGACTTGCAAAAATTAACGGATCTTCGTGGTTTTGTGTATTTAACTTTCATTATTTTTGATTCTGTTATTGGTGGAATCATTGAATGTTTGTTTGTTATATTTTCTAAATGGTTCTGAATAATAGCCTGACGATCTTTTATTTGTAATTTTCGGTGATCCTGCGCATTTAAATTTGATAACCATCCTAAATCGAGTGGTGTGCTATTCACTCCTGCTGAAGTTCCAATACCGATCTTCGTCTTTCTAAGAACGCGATTTAGTTCATTAATTTTGATTTCTTGTTTCTTTTTAGCGCCTTTCTCTTGTATCGCCTCTAGCTTGGATGCAGAGGCCTTTTCGTTCTGCCTTACTGCTTCCATTGAAGCCTTCCCTACCGTTTTGGGCAGGTGTTGCTGAACCTGAGCGAATGGTGTGGGGATATTTGCAGGCGTGTTTGTTGGGGGTGTAGTAGATGCCGTGAAGGTGATTGGCTGATCTGCTCCCACTTTAGACATGTCATTTTGAAGATGCCGTATTTGTTCTTGATAGGCTTGGCTCATTCTTTTTGCTTGGCTTATGCTGAGAACCTGGCCTGAAAAGTTGCGAGTCACTTTCCCATTTTTCCAAACAGCCTCTGTTCTGCCCTCTTTAAAGGCCTTTTTAAGATTTTCGGGATTTTCTCTACCAACTGACCATTTCCCGTTTTCACAATAAGCTCCCTTACCTGATTCTATGAGGTCTTGTGCCTTTTTGGGGTCAGTTTCCTCTTTACACTTGACGCGTACTTCACCCTTGTCATCAACCAGTTCTTCAAGGCTAAAAACTGCTATATTTGAAGTGTGCGAGGTAGCATTCACCTCGTTAGATGCATATATTTCCCTAGTTTGATGCAACGAAGATAAGTCATCCATAATTAAGACCATTTCATATCATAAATTATATAATAAGAAATAATTTAAATTAAAGACGTATTGTATCGCGTATTGTTGAATTACTTTAAAAGTATAGTTTCTTAACTACACCGCTACCCCTGGTGGTGGCGTAAGTTGATCACGTCGTCGAACGGCTTCTAATATGACAGGGTAGTATTTGGAGCGAAGACTAGGATCTGCCTTTATTACCCTGGCATAAGAAAGACAAGCAGAATTGAAGTCAAGCCATGTATCGCCACGCATAGAATCATCACCTATTAATATGTCATATGTAAGTTGCATCTTAGGGTTCTTTTGATTCACAGCCTCTATAGCGGCTTCACAAAGCACGTGTCTAGCTTCTATTTTTAAGCCTAATTCTACACATTTACGATGGTAGGCTTTTACAGCGTCGAGGTTGAGAAGGTTTGCGTAGGCATTGGTTTTTAGGGATTCAAAAGTAGGCTGCTCTGCAGCTGGCGAACCCGACACGGCCCGAGGAATTGGAGCAGGAGTGCTCTTGGGAGGGCTAACTTGAGAAGGGCTACTGCTGGTCGTCTGAGGCCTAGCTGGTGACGTCGGGATCTTTGGAACCGAAGGTGTAACAGGGCTGACGCTTTTTGGAATGGGTGCAGACCGAGGAGCCGCATTCGAATTCTGTGAAACCGCAGGAGTAATCGATGGGTTAGGGGTAACACTAGGTTTTGGTTGTACTAAACTTTTTGGGACAGGCGGATATGCAGGACGGGGAGTCGCATTCGAAACTGGAGGAGTGATCGATCGGCTAGGGGTATATCCAGATGTCGTTTGCGTCGCAGTATTAGGTGCGGGTGAGTAGGATGGGCGCGATGAAGGAGCCGAGGATTGGGAACCAACTGGGGCTATAGACGGACTAGGAGTATAGCCAGGCTTCGGTTGTGATGATGGAACAGCAGAGACAGCAGGACCCCTTTGCACCACGGGCACCTTTCCAGGAACAGGCGGAAGAGGTTTTTTGGTTACAGAACCACTTATAGTGACTTGACTTCCAGAACTTGGCTGATGTTGCATGACTTGAGATCCAACAGCACTCTCCTTCACACCGCCAGATTGAGCATGTTGCGAAAGAGGGGCGACAGTTGGTTGAGTTTTTTTTGCCGGAACGACAGGAGCTGGAGGCAAAGGCTGTTCGGAGGATCTAACGATAGTCTCTATTTTTTTTGTGCTGGGAGGAGGAGCAGGAGTCTGAGGTGGAGCGACTTTTACCGACCATTCCTCACATTTATCGGCGGCTTTCTCAAGTCCTTTTGTCAAACTTCTTAACGCAAACATATCGTTTTACCCACTCAAGTTATGTTATTTAAATGCATAAACATAGATCACTATAGTTATTTGTGTCAACTGGTTTTTGCGATGTTGTATCCCCATCGAATTTGTAGCTGTTGCACAAATTGAGTCAGACTAGGATTCAGCAAATTTTCTTATCTATTGAAGAGTGGTAAAGTCGGGTTGTAATCGCTGCGCTTGTTGCATAACGCAATAGATTATTAGAAAAAATAGAGCCAACTGCTTAAAGTTTTAGCTTTCCGCGACTTAGGCTTAAGAATTGACTCCATGAACACCGTATCTTCGATTTCATCTCAAAAGGCAACTCCCTAATGCCAGAAAATTCATCGATCTCTTTCCGTTATCTCTAGGAAGGTTGTGGCTTCCGACGGCCCTGCCAATCTACATACGCTGTAAGGTCAAATAGAGAAATTTCGGCCATTTTGGAGGTCCTCAATTCGACTATGCGTTCTTGGCGAGTGCAACGAAGCTCCTCAAAAGCACTTTTAGATCCATTGGGAGAACCCCATCGGGAGCTGAGCATCTTCAGAGATTGGTTACAGCATCAGCACTCGTTATTGAATACGGCTCTAGCTGAGTACGCGGCCTTCAAGAGTATCTGCATCATTGCGGTCTTGATCGGTACGTAGCCTCATCAATGGGGCTCTACATGATTATTCCAGACGCATTGAGCAGAGCATTATCGCCTTTGGACTCGATGTGCGCTTATTTCCAACACTGCTCGCTATGAAACCTTTTTGGAGGAACGCGAAGGAGCTTCCATGCCAAAGGCATCAACTTAAGCAACTAACTCGCCCTCACAATCATATCTCGGCGCGCAGCGCTTTGGAGTGCGTGTCGCTCGCGACCGCTTTGGATTTGGGCGAGCCTATTGAATCGCGCACCGTTCTACGGAGGCTGCCCCCCCCCCACAGTTACCCCTAGAGAGAAGGGTTACGTTTCTTGCAATGCCAACTTCGCCCAAATCCAAAGCGGTCGCGAGCGACACGCACTCCAAAGCGCTGCGCGCCGAGATACGATTGTGAGGGTGCAGTTAGTTGCTTAAGTTGATGCCTATGGCTTCCATGCGCTATCTAGCTCTCTT
Source organism: uncultured Chlamydiae bacterium (assembly GCA_963713615.1). GTDB lineage: Bacteria > Chlamydiota > Chlamydiia > Chlamydiales > JAJFMA01 > CAMFKD01. The sequence continues at coordinate 2,399,725 of CAVQMM010000001.1, read as the reverse complement.
CAGTCCCTCAGATACTTCAATAAGTAGCTCAGTGGATCCAGCGATCTATACCAAATATGGACAAACCAATTACTCCAGCGATGGGATTCAAGGGGCCCATCATGTTAAGAATCGAAAACTGTAATTTTCCGGTCTTAACCCTCAACCGAACGTGCGGAGATGTCGCAATCGGGATCTCTGCCAGGTCTTCTTTGGCTCAGGCATGCAGTGTATCTATACGTGGTTGCCTCATCAATTACAGGAACACTGCTATTGGTACCTGAACAATGAACTGCAACCCGACGGAAATCAGAGAATATTTCAGTACAACGACGACTTCATTCTGAGCCTCCTAACAAAGATACGGTTGACGAGTCCCACGGGAAAGCTAACGTTTGGTAGAGCAGACATCAGCAGGGATATTTACCGTCATTTTACTATATCCGCAAACACTGGAACCAACTTACTAACCTCTAGGCTTGCTGGAGACCATTCTAAAATCTACCAAAGAGAATTTCGCACTTATAATGAAGAGCATCTTCTTGTCGAAATTCTTACGGATGATGGCTGCGAAGCAGCCAAAGAAGACTACACCGGCGTGACCTGCCAGAAGTTTACCTGCATTACTCCACGCCTGGATGGACGGGCTGTAGGATTCCCTCAAACCATCGTTGAGGGATACATCGATCTCTCTACAGGTCAAAGGATGCCCTTAAAACGCATCGAGCACATCTACGACGAAAGAGAGCTCTTGGTGGAACAGCGCATTTTTGAGGCCGCGCAGCAAAGCATGGATGACGACGGAGCCTCCAAATTTCCTATACGCCGTGAGCATGCTCCTAGCTTTGAGGAGGGTTTCATTCACCCTAGCGCTGTGGTGGATGCAGGAGCTCAAGTGGGACCAGGCACCAAGGTGTGGCATTTCAGTCATATCATGAAGGGCGCTAGTGTGGGCCCTTGCTGTAATTTAGGGCAGAATGTTGTGATATCTCCTGGAGTCTCTTTGGGGCGCAATGTAAAGGTTCAGAACAACGTCAGCTTGTATACGGGTGTATCTTGTGAAGATGATGTCTTCATCGGTCCTAGCGCTGTCTTCACCAATATTTTGAATCCTAGAAGTGCGGTGAGTCGCAAAGACGAATTTCTTCCTACGATTTTACGTCAAGGAGCTACTGTTGGGGCGAATGCGACGATTGTTTGTGGAGTTGAGCTAGGCGCTTATTGTTTGGTGGGGGCTGGTACGGTCGTCACAAAGGATGTGAAGTCCTATGCCTTGGTTTATGGCAACCCGGCTCGTCAAGAAGGATGGGTTAGCCGTCATGGAGAACGTCTTGAGCTGCCTGCGAGCCTCCCTGAGGGGCATGATCGTGAAGCCGAGTGTCCGGTGACAGGAGAGCGCTATCGTCTCGAGGGTAGTGACTTGGAATTGGTGTGCGCAGCAGTCATTCCCTAGGAATAGAATGGAGTTTATAAGGTTTTTGCAGAAGTCTTGTGCTACACACACCATCGAATAACACACAGATCCACAAAAAATAACTGTCAAGGCTAAGTAGAAATGTCTCTATTTCTACTTAGCCTTGACATCCACAAAAAATCCCTTGTCATCAATCAACAAATAAATTAGCTTCTCCAAAGTAAAAATTTTGGAGGTAAGGCCATGTTTCGTATCCTTCGTCTACTACTTATTGCCCTTTTGGCATGCTCTGTAACGACATATTCTCAGGAAAAACCACCTTTGGAGATGCGCTTAGGCCCTGATGCGCTGCCCCTAGCCACGGTATACGACTGTGTAAACGTCATTACAGGTGAGTTTTTTCTCTCCGATACAACGGTAGCTACAGAAGGTCCTAACGCACTGCTTTATTCACATTGCTATGACAGCTCTTCTAGGAGTAAGTATATCACACATAGTCCTCATGGATATGGCTTCGGCATGGATTTTCCACTCAAACTGAGTGGACTATCCGCTTCAGGAATCAAAGATAGACCTTATGAAGTGTTCTTAGAAGAGCGAGAAGGGTCCGCTACAAAGTACCTTGGCGTGTCATTGGGCGGCGATGCGGTTTTAGCGACTGTCGATGAAGCCATTTACACCAAACATGGTCAAACCAATTATGCCGGCGGGGGTATTTGTGGCGCTGATACCGTTAAGAACATCAAGCTACATTTCACAGGACTCAGCCCACGCCTCAACACGTCTAAATGCTGCAATCTCGGTCAATGTGAGATGTCATTTGGCTCAGGAGCCCACCGAACCTACTCTTGGCTATCACACGATACCCACTACCATAGCTCGTGGTACTTGAAGCATGAATCGCAGCCCAATGGTCATCAGCGGTATTTCGAGTACGATTCTGGAAATCTCCTGACTGAGATACGAAGCACCAACGCGAACGGCGACCTAACCTTCAATACCCTCAAAGTTGACAAAGTTGACAATGGCTTTAAAGTAACAGCGAGTAATGGCCTATCCACTTCTTATGTCATCGAAGCGATCTACTGCAAGAACAAGAAGAAGGGGGAAAGAGGACCTTGCCCATTCATTCGGCAAATCATCCCCTCTAATGGACCGCCAGTGACGTTAACCTATCAGTACAAGACGAGCGATTCGGAAGCAGAGTATTATTGCAAATTACGAAAACTCGAAAAGCCAGAGAATCATCACCTTTACATCAATTACCACGGAGATGGCAAGGTGTCCGATCTACAGATTCCTTATCCCCAGGGTCCTAAGAGGAAAAAACGGATCACCCTAGCAAGGTTTGAGTACAAGGATACGTATACAGACGTCTACGATGCCCATGGCATTCGTACCGCCTACGCTAGATCACCCGAAAAACGGATCGTGGCGATCGATAAATTCACGAGGCACAATCAGTACTACTCCACCATGCGTTATTACTGGTGCAAGGAGGGGGTAAATTTAGGAAATCTACTCGCCAAAGGCCTATTCATCCCTGTTCCTAGAAATCCCTGTCTATATATCACTGTAGGAGCATACGATGATCGCAACAACCTCATCAGCGAAGACTTTTACGGCAATCTCTCTGGCAATAACGATGCCAGCTTTGAACTTAGGGCGGACCATCGTCCTGATCGACCCGTCGAATGCTTCAGTCGAATAATGTCCTACTCCAATGATCGCTTCAATCTTCCTGTGCGTGAAGAATGCAGCGATGGCAAGGTCATCGCCATGGCCTACCTACCCGAAACAAACCTGCTGACCTCCAAACTCCTTGGAGACCATCAAAAATGGTACCAGAGAGAATTTCGCTCTTATGACTCCAATCACCTGCTCATTGAAATGATCACCGATGATGGCTCAGGCACGCACCAAGAGGATCTCACTGATGTTACCTGTCGTAAAATCACTACGATCGTGCCCCGTCTTACTGCTCCAGCCGTGGGTTTTCCGCAAACAACCATCGAAAGCTACCTCGACTTGACCACGGGTGAACAAAAACAACTGAGACGCATTGAAAACATTTACAACGCTAGCGAGCTCTTGATTCGCCAAGACCTCTACGATGCCAACGACCAGTTTTGCTACACACTAGCGTTCGACTATGACAACAAACGCAATCTCATCCGTCAGACCGATGCTCTGGGTCAAACCACCACCATGGCCTATGACGAAAACAAGAACAAAATCCGTGAAAAGCTAGAGGGTTCTGGATTCCATACGCTCTTCTCATACGATTTGATGGATCGTCTCATTAAGCGGGTCGAGAAACATGATGATGGCCCCTGCTTTATCACAGAATATTGCTATGACCTTGTGGGCAACAGGATAGCTCAGGTGGAGTCCTACAATTCCATCGGTTCAGAACATGCCGATGGCACTGGGACAACAACCCACTTCAAATATGATGAGTTTGGAAGAGAAATCGAGGTCCAGTATCCTCCCTGTGCAACACTAGGACAGGGATACCAGCCCTCTTGGGTTCGAAAGGAGTACAATGTCCTTGACCAGCTCACAGCAGTCATTGATCAAAAGGGGCACAAAACAACCACCTCCTACAATGTACGGGGGCAGCCCGTTTGCATCACCTATCCCGATGGAACCCAAGAACGCTGTCAGTATCACCTCAACGGAGTCCTAGCAAAAAAATGGGAGAAAGAGGGACTGTGTCATCACTATACCTACGATGGGTTTAGTCGCCTGATTCGCACCGATACCTATGACAGCCTGGGTATTCTGCAATACTCGCTTGAAAAGGAATATACGGGAGCCCATCCCACGAGGGAAACTGACGCTCTGGGTTATTCCACCACCTTTGAGTACGACTTCGCTGGACGCAAAATAAATGAACGCAAGGAGGGCACGGGAGCATTTAGCCTATCCACCTTCGCCTATGATTCTCTGGGAAGATTGAGGACTACTCGGCAGTATTTTGGAAGTGCCGAGCCTGACTACATCGCGCAAATCCAGGAATACGATTTTCTCGATAGGGTCATTGAGACACGCATTGAAGACTCCTCAGGAAAAATCCTTCGTAAAGAAACCCACCTCTTTGATCGACTTGGCAACCGAACACAAACACACGTTTATTCTTCGGAGAATGTTTGCAGTACCACACAAACACTCTATGACTCGCATGGCATGCCCATCCAGCAGATTGATGCCTTAGGCAACATCACCCAGATTGCCTATAATTATGAATATCGCAATGCACACAATCAGAAAGTTCTGCAAAAAACCACCACGGATCCTTTGGGTAACATGACTGTGGAGACCTATGATGCTCTGCATCGTGTCGCCTGTGTCGAAAGACGCAATGTCAAAGGCCTTACCACAGCCTTACAAGAAGTCTGTTATGATTCTGTTGGGCAGAAAATCCGCCAGCGCGAGAAAGTGATTACCTTTGGTACGCCCTCCCGAGACTACATCGTGAGCTGGGAATACGACAGCATGCAGCGTCCCCTAACAATGCTTGAGCAGGGCGATGCGCTCTTCAAAGCCACGAGCTATGCCTACGATGTCTATGGACGCCTTTCAGAGCTCACCAAGCCCGATGGGGTTACCTTGCACCACACCTACGATGCCCTAGGACGACTTGCGACCCTCACCTCCTCAGACAATACTCTTGCGTATCGCTATGTTTATGACCTGCATGGCAACCCGATTGAAACGACGGATCTAACAACCCAACTCACCACCAGGCGTCAGTACGATCCCTGGAACCGTATGGTGAGCGATCAATTGGCGAATGGCATGATCTGTCACTATGCCTATGATTCATTAGGCCGTCTAACAAACATGTCTCTGCCTGACCATTCGAGCATTGAATATACCTACAATGGCCTTGAAATCCGTACCATTGATCGACACGATACTCAGGGGAACTCTCAATATCAGCATCATTATTTGAATTACGATTTGGCTGGACGTGAACTTGCTGCGCAGCTGATCGGGTCGGCAGGTCAGCAGCAACGCGTGTGGGATGCTCTTGGACGTAACACTCAAATCATCACCAAGGCTTGGTCTCAACAAATTCCTCCAGATGGATACGACGGCGTGGGAAATCTGCGTTGTATTCACAAGAAAGACATTTTTGGAGCGATTACTGAGAATTATCACTACGATGACCTCTATCAGCTAATCGGTGAAGATGGACCTTTGACGCATACGTATGCTTATGATTCGCTGCAAAATCGCCTTCAAAAGGACATGCAACCCTATGCAGTGAATGGCTTAAACCAGATTACATCGGATTCAATGACCAGCTATGCATATGACTTAAATGGTAATCGCATCCGAAAGGATGCGCCGCAAGCCTCAACCCAGTATGTCTATGATGCCTTAAATCGCCTGGTTGTTGCTGAGCAGCCAAACGCTTGGCAAGTTCGTTACAGCTATGATGCGTTTGGCAGACGCCTGACGCGAACCCTTTGTACCTGGAATGGTGAGTGGAACGAATCTGAAACGGTCTCTTACTTGTATCAAGGGCAAAAAGAGATTGGCATGCTTCGTGAGGGGCATATCGATCAATTGCGTGTATTGGGTCACGGACAAGGAGCGGAACTAGGCGCCGCTATCGCTTTAGAACTCCGTGGGCAAATCTATGCACCCATTCACGATCATCGCGGCAACGTGTGCTGCTTGATAGACAGCACAACCGGCAACGTTGTAGAAGGGTATCGCTATACTGCCTTTGGTGAATTCATTCTTTATGACCATCAAGGCATTTCTTTAGACCAATCCTTGGTAGGCAATCCCTGGCTCTTTGCAAGTAAGCGTTTAGATGCGCATACGGACCTATTTCAGTTTGGTCGACGCGACTACGACCGTAATCTAGGGCGTTGGTTGACTCCCGACCCTCAAGGCTACGCTGATGGGCCTAATCTCTATGCCTATGTCCACAACAGCCCCCTGATGTTTTTGGACCTCTGGGGGCTTAAGGCTAACTTATACGACCGCAATAGGGCTGGAGTGCATGCAAGAGCTAGTGTCGGTTGTAGGTCCGCAAGCAGAGAAGATTCTGATCGAAGCGGCAGCAGCAGCACCAGCTCTGCTGGACCAAGCGGGAACAGAACTGTCTATCATCACCATTCCAACTCGCCAGACTATGGAACGAGTTGGGTCAGCGATGCTGTGTGGAGCTATCGGGGCTTTAAAAGTAGTTGGAGTCAGTGGGATGAGTATGAGAGGATGACATTTTGTCTAGAATGCCTGAATGAAAGCTCAAACATAATGTGTTCGGCGGCGTTGGCTTTTCCGGCTCTTCGCCTTGTAGCTGCACCGGTTCGAGTAACCACGGGGATCGCCCTTAGAACTATCCAACAAACTCCAAAGGTTGACTCTCCTAGAACTGTTTTCCGCAATTCGATAGAATGTGGGCAAGTTGCCGAAAGAACAGAATCCGTGGCGGGTATTCCTATCAGGAATGGAACACAAACTAACACCAATCCCTTTAACGGCAACGTCACCATAGATGTAATGATTGTGGATTCTAACGGAAATACTATACCGGTAAGAGTGGGAGAACACTTAACGGGCTCGCCGGATGGTAAATGGGTACAAGTCAGGGACCATATAGGCAATCCAACAGGTTTGCGGAAAGATGGTCGTCATAGTCCTCCGGGTCATATTGACCGGCGTTCGCTGCAACCACATGCTCACGTTCCAGGAATCATTAACCCAGATGGCACACCATGGCTTTCGATAAATCACTAGATCCTATTCTTAGTTGGGGAGATACGATACTGGTTAGACACAATGCTCCTAAGCGTTACAAACCCGGTCAGATTGGCTGTATTTGTGGTATTCGCAATATTGAATCTGCACAAGTATCCGAAGCTTTTGATCAACCAATGCAATCCATACTATATTTAGTTGAGTTCAGTAATGGAGAAGCGTTAGAAATTCCGAAATTGTTTGTAGAGCTCAGGCTCCAGAAGGAATGGAATTAAAAGCTGCTATCGCTTTAGAACTCGGTGGGCGTGTCTATGCACCCATCCACGACCATCGCGGCAACGTTTGCTGTTTGATAGACAGTACAACCGGCAACGTTGTAGAAGGGTATCGCTATACTGCCTTTGATGAATTCAGTCTTTATGACCATCAAGGCGCTTCTTTAGACCAATCCTTGGTTGGCAATCCCTGGCTCTTTGCAAGTAAGCGTTTAGATTCGCATACGGACCTATTTCAGTTTGGTCGACGCGACTACGACCGTAATCTAGGGCGTTGGTTGACTCCCGACCCTCAAGGCTACGCTGATGGGCCTAATCTCTATGCCTATGTCCACAACAGCCCTCTGATGTTTTTGGACCTTTGGGGGCTGAAGGCTAACTTATACGACCGCGATAGGGCTGGAGTGCATGCAAGAGCTAGTGTCGGTTGTAGGTCCGCAAGCAGAGAAGATTCTGATCGAAGTGGCAGCAGCAGCACCAGCTCTGCTGAACCAAGCGGGAACAGAACTGTCTATCATCACCATTAGGTAGTTCATGTGACTCCTCAGGGCGTTGCATTGCCTCCTGGGGAAAGTATGATATCCCTAAAAACTATATTGAAAACCAGTTTAGAGCGGGGTGCTATGGCGTAAAAGTAGACGGAATATTTATTGAAAAGTTAAGAATCGATCCGGCGACGGCTCCAGGGCTGAAAGGACCAAATTATTCTCATTATCATCTAAATGGAAAACGGGTACACTACAGTCCTCGTATGGGCGAATTAGATCCAGGATTTGTCGAATGAAATATGATTTCAATAGTTTACCTTGGCATGATGCCATACTGAAATCTCTGTCTATAGATAGATCAAGGCCAGGTGACAACGACACGGTTAGATTTGTGATTGATTGGCCTGACGATGGACCTTCTTCATTCATCGAATTTGGTAAATGTTATGGGTTAACCGCGCATATGAACTTCGGTATCCATACGTGTGAGTGCATTTTAGCAGCTGAGTGCATTACTGCATCTGATGAACTTGACGCTCTTAAGGCTAAATGGTTAAAAATGACCATTGATCTTGATGGAATCAAATGCTACCAAATAATTACCAATTCCACCGGTAGCGTTATTAAAATATATGCTTTTGATTTTATGATCGAAGATAAGGGTTCAGAGTAACTTCTCAAAAGTCTAAGAGACATCAAAAGGGCTATTCGATGTAAATGTTCACCCAGGTAGCAGCGAACCTACGGTTTGGTTTTGGCGAAATTTTTAGAGCGACTACGCATTGATCCAGCGACTGCACCGGGAGTCAAGGGACCCTAACCTCCTCAGACAATACCCTTGCGTATCGCTATGTTTATGACCTGCATGGCAACCCGATTGAAACGACGGATCTAACAACCCAACTCACCACCAGGCGTCAGTACGATCCCTGGAACCGTATGGTGAGTGATCAATTGGCGAATGGCATGATCTTTCACTATGCCTACGATTCGTTAGGGCGTGTGATAAGTGTGACGCTTCCTCACCATTCGGGCATTGAATATGCCTAGAATGGCCTTGAAATCCGTACCATTGATCGACACGATACTCAGGGGAACTCTCAATATCAGCATCATTATTTGAATTACGATTTGGCTGGACGTGAACTTGCTGCGCAGCTGATCGGGTTGGCAGGTCAGCAGCAACGCGTGTGGGATGCTCTTGGACGTAACACTCAAATCATCACCAAAGCTTGGTCTCAACAAATTCCTCCAGATGGGTACGACGGCGTAGGAAATCTGCGTTGTATTCACAAGAAAGACATTTTTGGGGCGATTACTGAGAATTATCACTACGATGACCTCTATCAGCTAATCGGTGAAGATGGACCTTTGACGCATACGTATGCTTATGATTCGCTGCAAAATCGCCTTCAAAAGGACATGCAACCCTATGCAGTGAATGGCTTAAACCAGATTACATCGGATTCAATCACGAGCTATGCATATGATTTGAATGGTAATCGCATCCGAAAGGATGCGCCGCAAGCCTCAACCCAGTGTGTCTATGATGGCTTAAATCGCCTGGTTGTTGCTGAGCAGCCAAACGCCTGGCAAGTCCGTTGGTGAATTCAGTCTTTATGACCATCAAGGCATTTCCTTAGACCAATCCTTGGTAGGCAATCCCTGGCTCTTTGCAAGTAAGCGTGTAGATCCGCATACGGACCTGTTTCAGTTTGGTCGACGCGACTACGACCGTAATCTAGGACGTTGGTTGACTCCCGACCCTCGGGCTACGCTGATGGACCCAATCTCTATGCCTCATGATACCTTTTTAGCTGCTGCTGAGAACCTGATGTGGAAGGGGATGCGGGCTGGATATGCCGCAATAAAAAATGTTACCTTGATAAAACCCCTTGCTACCAAGCTTGAAGGCGTTGTGGCAAGCACGACAGCTCATTGAAAGGCGTTTTAGACCAAATTAGATCTTCGGTAACGTCTTCTCAGGGTCAACCAGCCATTGAGAATGCAATGGGACCTCACAATCATCATCACTCGGCGCGCAGCGCTTTGGAGCGGAAGTTCACCCCTAATTTCCCCACTACTTTGATCGTATTGTGATGAATATAAATGCTTTGCATCACTATTTTTCCGAAAAAATGTAGTCACTAAAATAATTATTCAAATATCATCTAAAATATATTGTAGATATATTTATTATGCGTATAATGTAGTCCAGTTATATGATGGAAACTGTATGTACATTGCAAAATCAACGTCCAAGTCTAAGTCTGGAAAGGTTTACGAGTCTATTTTGCTTCGTGAATCATATAGAGAGGGCACAAAGGTTAAAAACCGCACACTGGCTAATCTTTCAGGGTGTTCTAAGAGTGATATTGAGGCTATTAGGCTAGGTCTGAAACATAAGGACAATCCTACAATCTTGTCCAAGGACAGTTTTAGCATTGTTCAGGGCAGATCAGTTGGAGGAGTGTTCGTTCTAAAGCAATTGGCAGACAGTCTTGGGATCACAAAAGCCCTAGGTGATAGTTTCCACGCTAAACTTATCCTTTGGCTTGTCTTCGCAAGGATTCTTGAGCAAGGCTCTCGCCTGTCGGCGGCAAGACTGGTCCTAATCTATGATATTGCCTCCATAATCAACCTCAACCGAGGTTTTGATGAAAATGACTTTTATCAAAGCCTGCATTGGGTAGCCAAAAATCAAAGTTCCATTGAGAATTCGCTTTTCAGGCTTAGGCGTTATTCTGGGCAATTTTACTGGTACGATGTAACAAGCTCATACTTTGAGGGCACGCAAAATGCCTTGGCTGCCTATGGACACAACCGCGACAAGAAGAAAAGAAAGAAGCAGGTCGTTATAGGGCTGTTAAGCATCAATAATGGAATGCCAGTCTCCGTCGAGGCCTTTGCAGGCAATACCCAGGACACTCTGACTTTTCAAAATCAGTTAGACAAAATTAAAGCCAGATTTGGCTGCAAGAACGTTGTCCTAGTTGGTGATAGAGGAATGATTCGGAACAAGCAGAAGCTATTGCTAAAGGAATACGGGTTTGGATATGTCACAGCCTTGACTCTTCCTGAGATGAAATCGCTAATAGGCGCAGAGATTCTTTGTCTGGATACATTCACGAAAGATCTTCAATCGATTTGTCTTGAAGGCAAGAGATACATCTATCGGCGCAATCCTGGACGTGCTTTAGAAACCCAATCACAAAGAGAAGAACGCCTATCTACCGCTCAAAGGCGCGTGGATCAAGAAAACAAAAAACTTGAGTCTAAGCCTACAATGTCAGCGGTGTTGGCAAAGAATCGAATACGACAATATCTAAAAAAACTATGCATTGCAGAGTGGGTCAGTGTTTCCGTCGAAAAAAGGCAATTACGTTTAGAGATCGACCAGGAGCGGCTAAAAGAAAAATCTAAGTTTGACGGTTGTTACGTATGGACAACGGAATTAGGTAAGGAAGAAGCTTCTGACCTAGAAATTTTCGAACGATACAAAGACCTAAAATACGTTGAGGATGATTTCAGAACCTTCAAGAGCAATTTTTTGGAAATCAGGCCGATTTATGTAAGAACAGTAGAGAGCACCAAGGGGCACATATTTATCACTATGCTGGCTCATATGATTGTAAGAGAGCTGCGTTCAAGGTTAGCTGAAGTAAATATGACTGCAGAAGAGGCCCTGCGAGTGTTAGGCCTTATATGTCAAAATTCAATAAAGTGCTCAGATGCGGTGACCATTGAAATGATCCCTGCCCCCTCCAAGGAGGCCACTAACATTTTGAGCGCTCTACAAATTACCATGCCAAAGCAAATCCAGGTGGCCACAAGTAATGTAGTCACTAAACACAGGACAAGAAAAGGCCTCTAAAAGTCGAAAAATCAACACTTTAGGTAGGTGTTTTTTTCAAAAACAGGGGTGAACTTCCGCTCCAAAGCGCTGCGCGCCTATTTACGAAGTTAGTTGCTTAAGTTGATGCCTATGGCTTCCATGCGCTATCTAGCTCCCTTCAGTCCCTCAGATACTTCAATAAGTAGCTCAGTGGATCCAGAGATCTATACCAAATATGGACAAACCAATTACTCCAGCGATGGGATTCAAGGGGCCCATCATGTTAAGAATCGAAAACTGCAATTTTCCGGTCTTAACCCTCAAACGAACGTGAGGAGATGTCGCAATCGGGGTCTCTGCCAGGTCTTCTTTGGCTCAGGCATGCAGCGTATCTATACGTGGTTGCCTCATCAATCACAGGAACACTGCTATTGGTACCTGAACAATGAACTGCAACCCGGCGGAAATCAGAGAATATTTGAGTACAACGACGACTTCATCCTGAGCCTCCTAACAAAGATACGGTTGACGAGTCCCACGGGAAAGCTAATGTTTGGTAGAGCAGACATCAGCAGGGATACTTACCGTCATTTTACTATATCCGCTAACAATGGACAGTTTACCTGCTATCATCTCGGAGGCGAACACTGCAAGGCTCCCGAATTCCGCCGGCATTTATCTTTCGTCAAGGAAATAACCTCTTCTCACCAACCCTGGATGCGCTTAGACTATCACTATAAAGTCGGCAAGAATGAAGAGAAGTACCATCTCAAGCTGCGAAGAATTTCGCGCCCAGAGGACCGCTACCTAGTTATTTACTACCACAATGACCAAGAAGGAAGAATACATGCTTTAAAAGCACCTCTAAAAGAGAATTCTAAAGAAGAGGTGCTGATAGCAGATTTTCACTACAGCGATGACAGCACGGTTGTCGATGATGCGCTTAGTAATCGCACAGTTTATCGCATCTCTCCAGAGAAGCGCATCACCGCCATCGATAGGTATGAGACAAGCCGAGCCGTTGTTAGACAACGTCGCGGAAGAATGACTTATCAAAACAACTATCATCCCTACTGCTCCACAAAGTTCTTTTGGGGTACCTCTGGAGAGAATCTTGGGAACCTGCTGGCAAAAGGGGTGACGAACTCTCAGGGAGAATTTTACTGCTGCAATGCAGGCAGCTACGACTCCTTCGGTAATGTCATCCAGGATGATCTTTATGGGGATCTCTCTGGTTCTGGACGTGGACCTTTTCAGCTAGGCAGCGATCATCGTCCCAATGAATCCGTGGAATGTTTCAGGCGGTTAATCGTCTATTCTAACGATGGCTTTAATCTTCCCATCCGAGAAGAACATACTGGAGGTCAGGTCATCCAATGCGCTTACCTACCTGGAACCAACTTACTAACCTCTAGGCTTACTGGAGACCATTCTAAAATCTACCAAAGAGAATTTCGCACTTATAATGAAGAGCATCTTCTTGTCGAAATTCTTACGGATGATGGCTGCGAAGCAGCCAAAGAAGACTACACCGGCGTGACCTGCCAGAAGTTTACCTGCATTACTCCACGCCTGGATGGACGGGCTGTAGGATTCCCTCAAACCATCGTTGAGGGATACATCGATCTCCCTACAGGTCAAAGGATGCCCTTAAAACGCATCGAGCACATCTACGACGAAAGAGAGCTCTTGGTGGAACAGCGCATTTTTGAGGCCGCGCAGCAAAGCATGGATGACGACGGAGCCTCCAAATTTCCTATACGCCGTGAGCATGCTCCTAGCTTTGAGGAGACTTTCATTCACCCTAGCGCTGTGGTGGATGCAGGAGCTCAAGTGGGACCAGGCACCAAGGTGTGGCATTTCAGTCATATCATGAAGGGCGCTAGTGTGGGCCCTTGCTGTAATTTAGGGCAGAATGTTGTGATATCTCCTGGAGTCTCTTTGGGGCGCAATGTAAAGGTTCAGAACAACGTCAGCTTGTATACGGGTGTATCTTGTGAAGATGATGTCTTCATCGGTCCTAGCGCTGTCTTCACCAATATTTTGAATCCTAGAAGTGCGGTGAGTCGCAAAGACGAATTTCTTCCTACGATTTTACGTCAAGGAGCTACTGTTGGGGCGAATGCGACGATTGTTTGTGGAGTTGAGCTAGGCGCTTATTGTTTGGTGGGGGCTGGTACGGTCGTCACAAAGGATGTGAAGTCCTATGCCTTGGTTTATGGCAACCCGGCTCGTCAAGAAGGATGGGTTAGCCGTCATGGAGAACGTCTTGAGCTGCCTGCGAGCCTCCCTGAGGGGCATGATCGTGAAGCCGAGTGTCCGGTGACAGGAGAGCGCTATCGTCTCGAGGGTAGTGACTTGGAATTGGTGTGCGCAGCAGTCATTCCCTAGGAATAGAATGGAGTTTATAAGGTTTTTGCAGAAGTCTTGTGCTACACACACCATCGAATAACACACAGATCCACAAAAAATAACTGTCAAGGCTAAGTAGAAATGTCTCTATTTCTACTTAGCCTTGACATCCACAAAAAATCCCTTGTCATCAATCAACAAATAAATTAGCTTCTCCAAAGTAAAAATTTTGGAGGTAAGGCCATGTTTCGTATCCTTCGTCTACTACTTATTGCCCTTTTGGCATGCTCTGTAACGACATATTCTCAGGAAAAACCACCTTTGGAGATGCGCTTAGGCCCTGATGCGCTGCCCCTAGCCACGGTATACGACTGTGTAAACGTCATTACAGGTGAGTTTTTTCTCTCCGATACAACGGTAGCTACAGAAGGTCCTAACGCACTGCTTTATTCACATTGCTATGACAGCTCTTCTAGGAGTAAGTATATCACACATAGTCCTCATGGATATGGCTTCGGCATGGATTTTCCACTCAAACTGAGTGGACTATCCGCTTCAGGAATCAAAGATAGACCTTATGAAGTGTTCTTAGAAGAGCGAGAAGGGTCCGCTACAAAGTACCTTGGCGTGTCATTGGGCGGCGATGCGGTTTTAGCGACTGTCGATGAAGCCATTTACACCAAACATGGTCAAACCAATTATGCCGGCGGGGGTATTTGTGGCGCTGATACCGTTAAGAACATCAAGCTACATTTCACAGGACTCAGCCCACGCCTCAACACGTCTAAATGCTGCAATCTCGGTCAATGTGAGATGTCATTTGGCTCAGGAGCCCACCGAACCTACTCTTGGCTATCACACGATACCCACTACCATAGCTCGTGGTACTTGAAGCATGAATCGCAGCCCAATGGTCATCAGCGGTATTTCGAGTACGATTCTGGAAATCTCCTGACTGAGATACGAAGCACCAACGCGAACGGCGACCTATACCCTCAAAGTTGACAAAGTTGACAATGGCTTTAAAGTAACAGCGAGTAATGGCCTATCCACTTCTTATGTCATCGAAGCGATCTACTGCAAGAACAAGAAGAAGGGGGAAAGAGGACCTTGCCCATTCATTCGGCAAATCATCCCCTCTAATGGACCGCCAGTGACGTTAACCTATCAGTACAAGACGAGCGATTCGGAAGCAGAGTATTATTGCAAATTACGAAAACTCGAAAAGCCAGAGAATCATCACCTTTACATCAATTACCACGGAGATGGCAAGGTGTCCGATCTACAGATTCCTTATCCCCAGGGTCCTAAGAGGAAAAAACGGATCACCCTAGCAAGGTTTGAGTACAAGGATACGTATACAGACGTCTACGATGCCCATGGCATTCGTACCGCCTACGCTAGATCACCCGAAAAACGGATCGTGGCGATCGATAAATTCACGAGGCACAATCAGTACTACTCCACCATGCGTTATTACTGGTGCAAGGAGGGGGTAAATTTAGGAAATCTACTCGCCAAAGGCCTATTCATCCCTGTTCCTAGAAATCCCTGTCTATATATCACTGTAGGAGCATACGATGATCGCAACAACCTCATCAGCGAAGACTTTTACGGCAATCTCTCTGGCAATAACGATGCCAGCTTTGAACTTAGGGCGGACCATCGTCCTGATCGACCCGTCGAATGCTTCAGTCGAATAATGTCCTACTCCAATGATCGCTTCAATCTTCCTGTGCGTGAAGAATGCAGCGATGGCAAGGTCATCGCCATGGCCTACCTACCCGAAACAAACCTGCTGACCTCCAAACTCCTTGGAGACCATCAAAAATGGTACCAGAGAGAATTTCGCTCTTATGACTCCAATCACCTGCTCATTGAAATGATCACCGATGATGGCTCAGGCACGCACCAAGAGGATCTCACTGATGTTACCTGTCGTAAAATCACTACGATCGTGCCCCGTCTTACTGCTCCAGCCGTGGGTTTTCCGCAAACAACCATCGAAAGCTACCTCGACTTGACCACGGGTGAACAAAAACAACTGAGACGCATTGAAAACATTTACAACGCCAGCGAGCTCTTGATTCGCCAAGACCTCTACGATGCCAACGACCAGTTTTGCTACACACTAGCGTTCGACTATGACAACAAACGCAATCTCATCCGTCAGACCGATGCTCTGGGTCAAACCACCACCATGGCCTATGACGAAAACAAGAACAAAATCCGTGAAAAGCTAGAGGGTTCTGGATTCCATACGCTCTTCTCATACGATTTGATGGATCGTCTCATTAAGCGGGTCGAGAAACATGATGATGGCCCCTGCTTTATCACAGAATATTGCTATGACCTTGTGGGCAACAGGATAGCTCAGGTGGAGTCCTACAATTCCATCGGTTCAGAACATGCCGATGGCACTGGGACAACAACCCACTTCAAATATGATGAGTTTGGAAGAGAAATCGAGGTCCAGTATCCTCCCTGTGCAACACTAGGACAGGGATACCAGCCCTCTTGGGTTCGAAAGGAGTACAATGTCCTTGACCAGCTCACAGCAGTCATTGATCAAAAGGGGCACAAAACAACCACCTCCTACAATGTACGGGGGCAGCCCATTTGCATCACCTATCCCGATGGAACCCAAGAACGCTGTCAGTATCACCTCAACGGAGTCCTAGCAAAAAAATGGGAGAAAGAGGGACTGTGTCATCACTATACCTACGATGGGTTTAGTCGCCTGATTCGCACCGATACCTATGACAGCCTGGGTATTCTGCAATACTCGCTTGAAAAGGAATATACGGGAGCCCATCTCACGAGGGAAACTGACGCTCTGGGTTATTCCACCACCTTTGAGTACGACTTCGCTGGACGCAAAATAAATGAACGCAAGGAGGGCACGGGAGCATTTAGCCTATCCACCTTCGCCTATGATTCTCTGGGAAGATTGAGGACTACTCGGCAGTATTTTGGAAGTGCCGAGCCTGACTACATCGCGCAAATCCAGGAATACGATTTTCTCGATAGGGTCATTGAGACACGCATTGAAGATGCTACAGGAACTATTTTGCGACGTGAGACCTATGCTTACGATCGATTGGGCAACCGAACACAAACACACGTTTATTCATCGGAGAATGTTTGCAGTACCACACAAACACTCTATGACTCGCATGGCATGCCCATCCAGCAGATTGATGCCTTAGGCAACATCACCCAGATTGCCTATAATTATGAATATCGCAATGCCCACAATCAGAAAGTTCTGCAAAAAACCACCACAGATCCACTTGGCAATCAGACCGTCGAAACCTTTGATGCTTTGTACCGCTTGGTATGCGTCGAAAAGCGTAATACCAAAGGCTTAACGACCGCTCTGCAAGAAGTCTGCTACAGCCCCGCTGGAGAGAAAGTACGGCAACGTGAAAAAGTCATTACTTTCGGACAACCCTCTCATGACTACATCATCAGCTGGTGTTATGACAGCATGCAACGTCCGTTAAAAATGACTGAGCAAGGAGGAGCTTTATCGAAAGTCACCAACTATACTTACGACTCCGTGGGGAGACTGCAAACCCTCACCAAACCCGATGGCATCACCCTGCATCACCAATACGACTCGCTAGGTCGTCTAGCCAGGCTAACCTCTTCGGATGGAACGATTGACTATCACTATACTTATGACCTGCACAATAATCCCATTACCACCACCGACCTATGCTCACAGAGATCCACCAGGCGTGAATATGACGCTTGGAACCATCTTGTTTTTGAAAAATTGGCTAACGAAACATGTTTTAGATATCGCTATGATAATCTCGAACGCCTCACTCAAGTGACTCTGCCCGATTTAGGAAGCATTGAATATTCCTACCATGGTCTAGAGCTTAGCAAAGTGAGTCGGTTCGACCCTCAAGGTCGTCTGCTCTACGAACATGCCTACTTGGATTATGATTTGGTTGGACGAGAACTAGCCTCACAGCTCATAGGGAAAGCTGGTCACCAGACAAGGCAGTGGGATGCGTTAGGACACAATACCAAAATAGAAACCCCCTTCTGGTCTCAAGATATTCCAGAGAATGGCTTTGACCATGTAGGCAACCTAAGCCACGTTTACAAGAAAGACCCTCTTGGCTCTGCGGAAGAACATTATCACTATGACGATCTCTACCAGCTAGTTGCAGAAGAGGGACCTTTAGCACACACCTATGCTTACGATTCCTTGCAAAACAGACGGCAAAAAGATGCTGAACCCTATTCTGTGAATGAATTAAATCAAACACTCTCCTGTTCAGAAGCTCGCTATGAGTATGACCTGGATGGAAATCGGATAGGAAAAACTGAAGCTGACACGACGACCCACTATATCTATGACGCACTGAACCGCTTGACCTCCGTAGAACAACGCCAGAAATGGCGGGTAACTTATAGCTACGACACATTCGGAAGGCGTTTAGCGCGCACTCTTTCGACCTGGAATATTAATGGCTGGTCTGACCCTCAAACCACTTCCTACCTCTATCAGGGGCAGAAGGAAATTGGAGCCATGGAGAATGGCCATATCATTCAGCTCAGGGTACTGGGAAATGGGAAAGGAGCAGAGCTCGGCGCTGCCATTGCATTAGAGCTAAATCAGAAAGTCTATGCGCCTATTCATGACCATAGAGGAAACGTCTGCTGCCTTGTGGACAGTGAAACAGGCATTGCCGTTGAAAGCTATCGTTATAGTGCATTTGGGGAACTTAAAATTTACGATTCCGCCAATGTTGCTCAAGCGTACTCTACAATCGCTAACCCATGGCTATTCGCTAGTAAGCGTTTAGATGCGCATACGGACCTATTTCAGTTTGGTCGACGCGACTACGACCGTAACCTAGGACGTTGGTTAACCCCCGATCCTATGGGCTTTGTGGATGGCCCAAACCTCTATGCTTATGTCCACAACTCACCCTTAACACTCTTTGATCCCTGGGGGCTTGAGGCCAGCCTATACGACCGCAGTCGGGCTGGCGTGAGTGCAGGCTCTCGGCTTTGTGGTGGTTCCCGCGTGGTGAAAGCATCCTCAGGGAACAATCAGGAGAGGGATCGTTCTGCGTCTGGCTCCGCATGGGTGGGCCCGAGTTCTTTCTTTGAAAGGTGTAAAAAAGGATATTATGCAACAAAGTATTCATGGAATCTACTAAGTAATGAGCAGCAAGAGATAGCCATTTATGGAACTTTGTCGATAGCTGCTCAAATCCCATTTCTTCGCGAGGTAGTTATTGTTGGCAGATATTTATATACCGCGCATAATCTAACACGAGGTCTTAGAGGAGATGTATCACAGGTTTCGAACCGAATTCTCAAAGAGTCAAAAGGATCATCTTCAAGAGGTGATAAGAAATTCTCAGAGATCGACATACCTGCGGAATTACCAGGAGTAAGTGCTTCAAGTCCAGTGGCCACGCAGCAACCAGGAGTCTCAGTCGTTGAGGGGGATTTCTACGTTCCAATATGTCCAAATACAGGACGTCCGTTGCCCCTACCAAGAAACCCACATGGACAGAACATTCCTTCAGCGGAAACACCTCACACTCAGTTGGGGATGCGTGAAGGTAGTAAAGGGTCATATCGCCAAACTCGGGAATGGGGATATGATGGACAACAAGTTAAGACAACAGATTGGACTGATCATGGGAGGCCTGGAGTGCATTCTAATCCCCATGATCATCCCACGATTCCAAATCCTACAGGTGGAACGCCAAAAAGAGGAAAGGGGAAATTGAATCCTGATGAATAAACCGCAATATTTAACTCGAATTTCTCTTGATCCCGTGTGTTGTTTGGGAGAACAACTTTTACAAATTATCACTGTTGTAAAACCATTTGTAGAGTCATGCATATGGTACGGTGTTGATGTCGAATTGAACGGTTATGGAGCCTTTAGGTGGGGATTGCAGGGCAGGATTCCTAAGCGAATTGGTGATATTAATCGAGTAATTGATATTGCTAACAACTCCGACCAATTTCTATGCGGCGTGTTTTTTGCTGTACCATATGACTTAGGGGAGGTCTGGAATCGAGAGTTTTCTACTGAGGATGAGCCTTTTCGCGATATGGAAGAGGCAATTTTAGAGATTCGAGCCTTTGATACTACTTATTTTGAAGTGTATTCTAATCAGTTGAGTCTTATGAAGCTACTGGCACATCAATTTGCTTCGGAGGTACTGACGTATGGGGAAGAAAGTTTGCGACATAAAAAAGCGTTAATGGATAGAAATGAATCTACAAGTAAAAATATGAAAAAAAATAAATAGAATCACAACAGATGTTCTAGATGACTTGTATCAACTCATCGCTGAAGATGGCCCTGTGGCTCATACCTATGCCTATGATTCGCTGCAAAACCGTTTGCAGAAGGATATGCAACCCTACGCGGTGAATGGACTAAACCAAATTACATCCGATTCGGAAAAGAGTTATGTCTACGACCTGAATGGCAACCTCATTCAAAAGAGCGATGGCGGAACAACAACACTCTATCGCTATGATGCCTTGAACAGGCTGATGGCTGTCGAAGAACCCGCTCATTGGCAAGTGACCTACAGCTACGACTCTTTTGGCAGGCGTTTAACGCGCAATCTGTGTACCTGGATCGATCAATGGGTGCCTCAAGAATCGCTCTCCTATCTGTACCAAGGGCAAAAAGAGATTGGAGCCTATCGAGGCGACCAGGTGATGCAATTGCGTGTATTGGGTAAGCGTCAATGCTAGCCATATTTCTATCATTGAGGTAATCGGCTAATGTGCCTTCCAAGTCGTGTCCCTCCTGTGAGCGTGCGTGATTT
Organism: uncultured Chlamydiae bacterium; assembly: GCA_963713615.1. Taxonomy (GTDB): domain Bacteria; phylum Chlamydiota; class Chlamydiia; order Chlamydiales; family JAJFMA01; genus CAMFKD01. The sequence goes on along the minus strand of CAVQMM010000001.1, from coordinate 2,378,828 downwards.
TGAAACAAGGTTGAGCGAAATTCGTGAGCAAACAACCAAGGAGGTTGCTCATGAAAGCTGCTACACTTTCGCTCGAACAAGTCGCTCAAGAATTTCATCGCGTTAGATCCCAAAAAAAGGGCCATCCACGCTTCTCCAAGGAGCTCTGGCAAGCTGCGTTCAATCTTACGATGACTTACTCTGTTGCTGAAATTGCATCTGCCATAGGCGTCTCTGTCCAGTACTTTAAGAAGCGCTTAGCGCGTGGAAAACAAACCATCCAAGATTTTGCTCAAGTACGCCCTCTACCTAGTGAATCCCATTCATTTGTTGAAATTACTCTTAAGCACCAAGCAGGGCCTCTTACTCTTCGCTGGACTGGGCCTGTTAAGGATCTGCCTGCCCTTATTAGTAAACTCTTTAGAGGGGAGTTCTCATGATTCAAATCACCCCTCAAATGCTTATCTATGTTGCTATTGCTCCTGTTGACTTTCGTAAAGGAATCGATGGCCTTGCATCCTGTTGTAAACAAATCTTAGGCAAAGATCCCTTTGGTGGTGCGGTTTTTCTCTTTCGAAACCGGTCTGTCAACTCTCTAAAGGTTTTAGTGTACGATGGACAGGGGTTTTGGCTCTGCATTAAACGTCTTTCAAAGGGAAGGTTTTCTTGGTGGCCTAAACCAGCAAGTGGCGGTGTTGAAGTGATTTTGGAGGCTCGTGAGCTCCAAACACTTCTGTGGAATGGAGACCCGGGTCTTGCCTGTTTTTCAGATACATGGCGAAAAATTGGATGACAATATTGTTTTTTTATTTTCAAATAGATGCCCTGGGGATAGTTGAAGATGGTAAAGCGACCTAAACGCATAGATTTTACTACAGAAGAGATTGAATCCCTCATTCAGAGGATCGAGAGTCAATCCCTTGATGTAGACGATTTTCCCTTGCTTGCCGATCTTGTGAGGGCAATGATATGGATGGAGGGATCTCTTCGAGAGCAGTCTTTGAGTATTGCAAGGCTCAAAGCTGTATTCGGAATAAAGACGGAAAGCGCACAGAAGTTAAAGAATCTACTGCGACCAAAAAAAAATGGAAGCGAGAAAGGGAAGAACACTTCTGAGGATACTTCAAACGAGAAGCCTTCTGATGCAGGTCCGGCAAAAGGGCACGGGCATCGACCAGCAAGCGATTATCAAGAAGCGCAGCTCATAAAAGTAGCCCACGAGGTCCTTAAAAAGGGCTCTACCTGTCCTGCGTGTGATAAAGGCAAATTATTCAATCTGGCTGCCGGAACGGTGCTTCGCATTGTGGGGCAACCCTGGTTAAATGTGCATATTTACAAACCTGAAAGACTTCGCTGTCCTATTTGTCAACAGGTGTTCACCGCTAGACTACCCGAAGAGCTTTACAAAGAGTCAAGAGTCGATAAGTCAGCTAAGGCTATTGTCTCGATTCTTAAATATCGCGGTGGCATGCCCTTCTATCGTCAAGAGCAAATACAGACCATTTTGGGCAACCCTATTTCAGATACAGAAATTTGGGGCATGACCCATGATGTTGCAGAGTGTATGGAGCCCGTTTTCATAGAACTTTGCCAACTCGCCGCCAACTGTGAATGCCTTCATAACGACGATACGATAGCAAGAGTGCTTAGCCTTATGAAGGAAAATGAAGTAGCCAATCCAGAAAGGAAGGGAATATTCACAACAGGCATTCTTGGAAAAGCACACGACAAAGAGATCGCCTTGTTTTTTACTGGAAGACAGCACGCAGGAGAAAATTTAAAAGATCTTTTAGATATGCGTGACGAGGCTCTTCCAGTACCCATACAAGCTTGCGATGCTCTATCAAGGAACATTCCAAAGAATTACTCGACTCAACTAGCCTATTGTAATGCCCATGCACGACGTAATTTCTATGAGATTGCATCGCACTGGCCTAATGAGTGCGTAAATGTAGTCTCATCCTTTGACTTAGTGTTTCTGAACGACAAAATAGCAAAAAAAGAAAGACTGGCTCCTGAAGATAGACTAAAGTGGCATCAAGACAAAAGTGCTCCGATCATGAACAAAATGAGAGCCTATTGCAAAGATCTTATAGACTCCAAGCAAATAGAGCCCAATAGCAGTTTTGGGAAGGCTATTCAATATCTTGATAATCACTGGGAGGGGCTGACACTGTTCTTACGTATTCCTGGAGTTCCAGTCTCAAACAATGACAACGAGCGTCAACTCAAAAGGGCCGTACTTAACCGTAAGAACGCCTATTTTTTCAAAAATGAAACTGGAGCCAAAATTGCTGATATTCTGATGAGTGTCATCGAAACCTGCGCTCTAAATAAGATCAATCCCTATAACTATCTCACAGCAATCCAAAAGAATACTGAAAGTGCTTTAGAGGATCCCAAGGCTTGGTTGCCCTGGAATTATTCACACAATCTTGCTCCTCCTTAATGTGCGATCTCGCCAGCAATTTCTAACTCTTCCTCTTCCACATGATGGATCTTGGCCGTTAAGTCCTTTAAGATCTCCTCGACGAGTTCTTCCAGAATTTTTGCATACCGCAAAAATTCAGGCCAAAGCACCTCTTCCATCAAATTTTTAGAAATCATCACATGAGCTGTAGTGCGCTTTTGGCGTGCATATCGATAGGTTTTATAACCATGTTTGGAGCAGAGCGTTGCAAAGAGCCGTCTTTTCCATGGACTATCCAGAGAGATCTTGTACTCGATGAGCCGACTGGTGTGTATATCGGAAATTCTGGCTAAGATTCGTTGCTTGGCAAGCTCGGCTGCATGGCGTTCTCCCTCAGAGGAAGCACGTTGAAGGAGTGCCTCGACTTTAGCCAATTTATCCAGATAGGACATGATACCCTCCTACGTTAATGAGGGGTATCATGCCATGGCGGAATATTTTATTTCACGCACGCTCACGGGAGGGACACGCCTTCCAAGTCAACAGTCAAAAGTGGGCGTGTATTAGGCCTATCTATCTTTCGAGACGCCTAAAAGCACTTTTTTTAAAAGTATGGAAGGCTTATGAAAAAGAAATATACCTTAAAGCAACGCAAACAATTGTTACATGAATGGCGAGTTAGTGGTAAAAGTGCTCCAAAATGGTGCCAAGAGATGGGAATTTCCTATACAACCCTTGCTCATTGGCGACAAACACTGCCAGTCCGCAAACAAAAAAAATGCCAACGCAAATCTCCTTCCTTTGTAGAACTGGTCGAATCGCCAAAACCTGCGCAAAACTACATTGAGGTTGCCTGCGCTGACGTCGTTATTCGACTATTCCCGGACTTTGATGATCAGGTCTTTCTACGCTGCCTTCAAACATTAAAACGATTATAATGAATGCCCCTTGGCTGGCCCTGAATGTTTTTTTAGTGGGATACAGCCGATTTGAAATTCTCAAAAGAATTGCCAGAAGGGTCCTGCTGTGATTTAGCCCATTGATCTGGTAGTAGTTCGTAAAGTTTTTGTGAGCTGTGACTCATTAGTCTACGCATGACATCTTCAAGATAGTCTCGAGGGTTTATTCCCAGATTCCGGCAGGTTTGAACTAAAGACAGTATTACCGCTGCGGCTTCGCCCCCTTCTTCATTGCCAATAAATAGCCAATTCTTGCGGCCAATTGCCAATGGACGAACTGCACGTTCGGCTACATTGTTATCTAGGCGTGCGTATGGATGGTTTAAGTAGTTTTTTAGATGAGGAATCAGACCTAAAAAATACCCTAGAGCTTCTCGAAATTTGGATTTAGGCAGGACTTTTCCTTCGGATAGACGTTTTTTGATGGCGTTGATTAGCTCGTCTATAATCGGCCCCTCTTTCAGCTGCCGTATGCGTAATCGCTCTTCTTCAGAGCGTGCCCAAGCAATTCTTTCTAGCATAAAGAGGTAGCGAATCTTTCGTAAAACCCATTTGCGAAATGGGGGATCTCCAGTTTCCGCCTCTATGAATTTTCTGCGAATATGCGACCAGCAGGGACATAAAATGATTTTCTTCTTATTTGCCAGATCAATATAAGCCCCATATTTATCTGAATGTACCACTCCGGTATACCCTGCAAGTATTTCCGAGGCATTTTCATGTTTGCGGTTCGTCCGAAAATTGTAGACTCTATAGGCTGGGTTCGTATGTTTGCCCCCAACCAACACCCACATGTAAGCTTGATGGACTTTGCCCTTTCCCGGAGAAAGCATATCCACAGGACTTTCATCGATAAACACATTTCCGCTTTGCAAAATTTGCTTTGTTAGTTCCTCATGAAGAGGTTTTAATGCCTGTCCACAGCGTACAACCCAATTACAAAGGACTTGCCTGCTGATCCCAATTCCTTCCCTAGCAAGAATTTCTGAAATTCTATAGAGCGGTAGATGGTCGGCAAATTTCTTTGTTAAAATGTCTGCTAAAAAGCTCTCATCTGCTTGACAACGCGTAAGCAAACCTTCTGGAAGGGGAGCAGTTCGGATTCCACCTTCACTGTCTTGAGGAAGAGCATATTTTGGCCGGATGATTTCTTTGATAAAATAGCTTCCTGGCTTATGAGCCAGTTTTTGACTGACTTCTTCACCGATCTTGATCAGTTGCTGACCAGTCTCAGGACAGATCTTTTCAGATTCCGGTAGATCGATTATTTGACGTTCTACGGGTAGGTCTGGGGGCAGTGTGATTTTGTCTTTACCAGTACGCTTGAGTTGTCGGCGCTCATGAGCAGGAATGGTTGTTTTCTTTTCCGGTTTCACATTCTTAGGTGGTTCAAAACCGGGTAAGAAGGGTTGACTTTCGTTGACTGGGTCTACAAATTTTTCGGCACGTTGTCCAAAAACCTGCCTTTTTAGCCAATCCAATTGCTCCTTGAGATAAGTCAGCTCATTCTGTAGCTGCTCGATTATGCTGTCCTTACGAGCGCTTTCGGCAATCAGATCTTGGAGAGTACGTGTTGTAGGTGCCATATGCACATCATTGTACTCAAAATATGAATTTATGTGAATGCAAAAAATGCATTTTCACACTATCTTGAAACGCTTTTGCAGTCGTTTCGGAACGACGCCTTCCAACATCATCAAAAAGGTCCTTCGATCAACTAAGGCCTCTTCCAATTTTCTCTTAGGGAAGCTTCCCCGCTCAAGACGTTTATACCAGATGGCAAAACCATCACTATCCCAATAGAGTATTTTAATGCGATCTCTTCGACGGTTAAGAAAGGAAAAGAAGGCGCCACTAATCAGCTCATCACTGCCGAAAGCTCTCTCAACTAAGGCGCAGAGGCCTTCAAAACCCTTTCTTAAATCGGTTGTCTCACGAAAAATGAAGATTCGCGCATTCCCTGGATAAGTCAGCATCAAGACTCCTCAAACAGTCTAAGACACATCAGAAGAGCTGTGCGGTCATAATCTTTTGCCAGAGATAGTTTGCCTCCTCGAAAATTCATCTGCAGCCAATCGGGTATAGACCAGCCCTCTGGTAACTCCTTACATGGTTTATGCACAGGCTGATTTTTCGACTGATTGCTTAAAAATCGTTTTTTCCAATAATTGAACGTGGCATAAGAAAGACTTTGCTCTCGACACCAAGAGGAGGCGCTCTTTCCGCTTTTAGTCCACTCCTGGATTGTTTTTGCCCACTGCTCCGCACGAACTTTATCTCTCTCTTTCATCAGACCTACCTCCAAAGTGTTACCTAACTTTGAAGGCACATTAGCTGATTACATCAACGACCGAAATATGGCTAGCATTGACGCTTACTGTATTGGGGCATGGTAAAGGAGCGGAATTAGGAGCTGCTATTGCGATAGAACTTGAGGGACGCATCTTTGCACCCCTTCACGATCATCGAGGCAATGTATGCTGCCTCATGGATAACGCAACAGGCCAACTGTCCGAAGGATACCGCTATACGGCTTTTGGCGAACGATCTCTTTATGACCAATATGGACAAATGCTAGACCAACCAAGTTGGCAACCCGTGGTATTTTTCTAGCAAACGGCTAGACCCACATACCGGTCTATTTCAGTTTGGTAAACGCGACTATGACAGTAACCTAGGACGTTGGTTAACCCCCGATCCTATGGGCTTTGTGGATGGCCCAAACCTCTATGCTTATGTCCACAACTCACCCTTAACACTCTTTGATCCCTGGGGGCTTGAGGCCACCCTATACGACCGTAATGGTGCTGGCGCGACTGCAGGAGCCAGTATCACCAAAGGCTTAACGACCGCTCTGCAAGAAGTCTGCTACAGCCCCACTGGAGAGAAAGTACGCCAACGTGAAAAAGTCATTACCTTCGGACAGCCCTCTCATGACTACATCATCAGCTGGTGTTATGACAGTATGCAGCGTCCGTTAAAAATGACTGAGCAAGGAGGAGCTTTATCGAAAGTCACCAACTATACTTACGACTCCGTGGGTAGGCTGCAAACCCTCACAAAACCCGATGGCATCACCCTGCATCACCAATACGACTCACTAGGTCGTCTAGCCACGCTAACCTCTTCGGATGGAACGATTGATTATCACTATACTTATGACCTGCACAATAATCCCATTACCACCACGGACCTGTGCTCACAGAAATCTACCAGGCGTGAATATGACGCTTGGAACCATCTTATTTTTGAAAAATTGGCGAACGAAACATGTTTTAGATATCGCTATGATAATCTCGAACGCCTCACTCACGTGACTCTGCCCGATTTAGGAAGCATTGAATATTCCTACCATGGTCTAGAGCTTAGCAAAGTGAGTCGGTTCGACCCTGAAGGTCGTCTGCTCTACGAACATGCCTACTTGGATTATGATTTGGTTGGACGAGAACTAGCCTCACAGCTCATAGGGAAAGCTGGTCACCAGACAAGGCAGTGGGATGCGTTAGGACACAATACCAAAATAGAAACCCCCTTCTGGTCTCAAGATATTCCAGAGAATGGCTTTGACCCTGTAGGCAACCTAAGCCACATTTACAAGAAAGACCCTCTCGGTCATGCAGAAGAACATTATCACTATGACGATCTCTACCAGCTAGTTGCAGAAGAGGGACCTTTAGCACACACCTATGCTTACGATTCCTTGCAAAACAGACGGCAAAAAGATGCTGAACCCTATTCTGTGAATGAATTAAATCAAACACTCTCCTGTTCAGAAGCTCGCTATGAGTATGACCTGGATGGAAATCGGATAGGAAAAACTGAAGCTGACACGACGACCCACTATATCTATGACGCACTGAACCGCTTGACCTCCGTAGAACAACGCCAGAAATGGCGGGTAACTTATAGCTACGACACATTCGGAAGGCGTTTAGCGCGCACTCTTTCGACCTGGAATATTAATGGCTGGTCTGACCCTCAAACCACTTCCTATCTCTATCAGGGCCAGAAGGAAATTGGAGCCATGGAGAATGGCCATATCATTCAGCTCAGAGTACTGGGAAATGGGAAAGGAGCCGAGCTCGGCGCTGCCATTGCATTAGAGCTAAATCAGAAAGTCTATGCGCCTATTCATGACCATAGAGGAAACGTCTGCTGCCTTGTGGACAGTGAAACAGGCATTGCCGTTGAAAGCTATCGTTATAGTGCATTTGGGGAACTTAAAATTTACGATTCCGCCAATGTTGCTCAAGCGTACTCTACAATCGCTAACCCATGGCTATTCGCTAGTAAGCGTCTCGATTCACATACAGGGTTGTTCCAATTTGGCAAGCGCGACTACGACACTTCGATAGGACGCTGGCTAACACCCGATCCACAAGGCTTTTCAGACGGACCCAACCTCTATGCTTATGTGCACAATAATCCATTGACCCTCTTGGATCTTTGGGGACTCAGTGCTTTGTATGACCGAAATAAAGCGGCGGACAGTGGGCGAAAGACCAGCACTTCAAAGAACAGGGAATCACGCGGTGATAACGTTCAAAGGGAGTCCACTTATTCAAACTCCCGTGCATCAAGTGCTTGTAAGGGGATATGTGCCGGTATAGCAGATTTTGGGTTGTCCGTTTGTCATAGCTTCTGCGATTGTTTCTGCAATGTTGGACTATGGGATTCAGAATGTCCATCCGAGGAAAAGTGTGCTATTAGGGATTGTATCGACCAAACGCAGGAAACACATCGGCAATCCTTTGAGCAAGGGACGATGAATTTCTTGGGTGTTGATCCCTCCGATATGACTTATCAAAATTATCGCTATGGTGCTACAATGGCTTGTGAGGCAGCAGCCCTAGTATCGGGTGGATGGGGTTTAGCAAAGTTAGGTTGGTCTGTTGGAAAATTCGCTATAAGAGGGGTCTCTACAGCGTTACCAAAGTTGCCAGTAACTTTAAACCGCTTTCACTTCAATGCCAGCCAGCTTTCCCCCACCGCCCAAAACAATATTCGCATACTACGCGGCTGGGCCAAGAGCAAAGGATGGGAAAAACTGCCAAATCCCCAAGGAGCACCAGAAAAATGGGGTGTTTGTGTAGACGGAAAACTAGAATGGCGACTTGTCATAAAGCCTGAAGCTAGTATTCGCAGTGGTCTTCATCAAGAAAGCAATATTCCAAGGTTTGATGCGAGGTTGTTAACTGATAAGTTGGGCCAAAGTTATATAAACCCGTTTTCTGGAGAGATTGGAAATTGGCGGGTTGGCTCTCATTTACCTCTAGAACTTGACTATACAAGGTGAAAATGAAAGATCGAACTCAATTATTAATAGATATCTTACTAGATAAATCGGCTAGAGAAGATGAACGAAGCGATGCTGCTATTGACCTTAGGGAATATAAGGATTTACGAGCTTTAGAAGCTCTTACAAAAGTAGCTTCAAATCCTGATGAAGATGACCTGATAATAGATAATTGTGCGGAATCGATAGGTGAAATATCTGTTGGTCTGAATCGGTTTTTCGAAAGTCAGTTTCGAAAAATGATTCCTTTCGCTCAGAAAATAGTATTTGGTTTTATCATGGCTCATAAACCGGAACTCATCAACTCGTCCTTACAAAGGGCGAGGGGCGAGGGGTCAGACGTAGGGTGTTGATTCGAGCCGCTTATTAGCACCGGTATTCATTGTCAAATTTTGTACCTTCAATGGGTGCGGTCCAAACTTGTACGCAGAGCAATACTCGTATAAGATTGTTTACACGAAGTCGTGGCTAATCATGACATAAAATGACCATATTATTCAGCTCAGAGGCTGGGAAGTGGGAAGGGAGCCGAGCTCGGCGCTGCCATTGCATTAGAGCTAAATCAGAAAGTATATGCGCCTATCCATGACCATCGAGGAAACGTCTGCTGCCTTGTGGACAGTGAAACAGGCATTGCCGTTGAAAGCTATCGTTATAGTGCATTTGGGGAACTTAAAATTTACGATTCCGCCAATGTTGCTCAAGCGCATTCAACAATCGCTAACCCATGGCTATTCGCTAGTAAGCGCCTCGATTCGCATACAGGGTTATTCCAATTTGGCAAGCGCGACTACGATACTTCGATAGGACGCTGGCTAACACCCGATCCGCAGGGCTTTTCAGACGGACCTAACCTCTATACTTATGTGCACAATAATCCGTTGACCCTCTTGGATCTTTGGGGACTCAGTGCTTTGTATGACCGAAATAAAGCGGCGGACAGTGGGCGAAAGACCAGCACTTCAAAGAACAGGGAATCACGCGGTGATAACGTTCAAAGGGAGTCCACTTATTCAAACTCCCGTGCATCAAGTGCTTGTAAGGGGATATGTGCCGGTATAGCAGATTTTGGGTTGTCCGTTTGTCATAGCTTCTGCGATTGCTTCTGCGATATAGGACTATGGGATTCAGAATGTCCATCCGAGGAAAAGTGTGCTATCAGGGATTGTATCGACCAAACGCAGGAAACACATCGGCACTCCTTTGAGCAAGGGACGATGCTAGGGGTCAGAGGTGAGTTGTTGCTAGGGGTCAGAGGTGAGTTGTTGACTTGTTCATTGTACTAGAGACCTTGAATGAAAGATCGAGCTGAATTTCGGATGAGAAGTCAATAAGTCACGTCTGACCTTTAAAGCGCTATCCTCAACCTGCAGGTAGCCAATGTTGCTAAAGCGCGAAGCGCTAGCAAACCCTGGTTATAGTCACAAGTCTTTCGCACTACAACGTGGCCGTGAAAAAATTAAAAAACTTAACTTTTTCTAATTTCTACCCGTTGCATATCAGCATCAGTACTTGAATTACGATTTGGCTGGACGTGAACTTGCTGCGCAGCTGATCGGGCTGGCAGGTCAGCAGCAACGCGTGTGGGATGCTCTTGGACGTAACACTCAAATCATCACCAAGGCTTGGTCTCAACAAATTCCTCCAGATGGGTACGACGGCGTAGGAAATCTGCGTTGTATTCACAAGAAAGACATTTTTGGGGCGATTACTGAGAATTATCACTACGATGACCTCTATCAGTTAATCGGCGAAGATGGGCCTTTGACGCATACGTATGCTTATGATTCGCTGCAAAATCGCCTCCAAAAGGACATGCAACCCTATGCAGTGAATGGCTTAAACCAGATTACATCGGATTCAATGACCAGCTATGCATATGACTTAAATGGTAATCGCATCCGAAAGGATGCGCCGCAAGCCTCAACCCAGTATGTCTATGATGCCTTAAATCGCCTGATTGTTGCTGAGCAGCCAAACGCTTGGCAAGTTCGTTACAGCTATGATGCGTTTGGCAGACGCCTGACGCGAACCCTTTGTACCTGGAATGGTGAGTGGAACGAATCTGAAACGGTCTCTTACTTGTATCAAGGGCAAAAAGAGATTGGGATGCTTCGTGAGGGGCATATCGATCAATTGCGTGTATTGGGTCACGGACGAGGAGCCGAACTTGGCGCTGCTATCGCTTTAGAACTCCGTGGGCAAATCTATGCACCCATTCACGATCATCGCGGCAACGTGTGCTGCTTGATAGACAGCACAACCGGCAACGTTGTAGAAGGGTATTGCTATACTGCCTTTGGTGAAATTCGTTCTTTATGACCATCAAGGCATTTCTTTAGACCAATCCTTGGTAGGCAATCCCTGGCTCTTTGCAAGTAAGCGTTTAGATGCGCATACGGACCTATTTCAGTTTGGTCGACGCGACTACGACCGTAATCTAGGGCGTTGGTTGACTCCCGACCCTCAGGGCTACGCTGATGGACCCAATCTCTATGCCTATGTCCATAACCGCCCATTAACCCTCATTGATCCTTGGGGGCTTTGGAGCGTGCGCGAACGATTTTCAACTAGAGACAATGTGCGAAGCATGGGGCAAGGAATTCGGAATTGTGGGCGTTGGTGTGCTAACGTTTATAGATCGTGGCGATCATTTCGAGAGAATAGAGCACTTCAACGTGCTGAGGCTCGAAAAAGAGACGAAGATCGGCGTGCATTTGCCGAGGCGGTGATATCGAGGGATTACGAGGCCATTAACAGGCAATGGAATGCTTTGGGCTCTGATGGACAACATGAGGTGATAGAATTATCGACATGCATGATACCTTTTGCTGCCGCTGAGAACCTGATGTGGAAGGGGATGCGGGCTGGATATGCCGCAATAAAAAATGTTACCCTGATTAAACCCCTTGCTACCAAGCTTGAAGGCGTTGTGGCAAGAACGATAGCTCATTCGAAAGGTCTTTTTAACCCAATTGAACAGCTTACTTCTACGTCTATAGGAAAAGACTCCATGGACGCGACTGTCATTAATGAGGCATTTCGTATTGCCAAGGAAGGGGGGCGGCATGCTGGATTTTTGAATAACAACGTTTCACGATCCATCGAGGAGCTTAGGAAAGGGATTGCAAAATTGGAAAAGCAAATATCTCAACATCAAAGTAAAATTGATAATCCCTCAAGTTATATCAAAGATTGGGCTGATCTAGATCCGCGTCAACAACAGGCTCTTATTGAAAAAAAATGGCCTTCCGATATAAAAAGACAAACCGAACAAAGAGACATTCTGAAGCAGATTGTGGACCACACGGAATAATATATTCAATGAACGACAATGTAATGAAAAACTACATATATGACTTAGCTATATTGCTAAAAGAAAAGGCCAGAGAGGCAAAGCTTGAGAAAGATGAATGTCTAAATTTTTGGGATGTAGATTACAAGTTAGGTTACCTTATGGCACTGCATGACACGCTTTCCCTAATGAAGCAACAGGCAGATGCATTTGAAATAAGCCAAGATTTAATTGGATTAAACGATATAGAACCAGATTCCGATTTGCTTTAACAAGCTGAGAGCTAGCCCAGGTCAGACGTAACTTATCGACTTGTTCATCGTACGAGAGCTCGATTGAGAAATCCAGCATAACTTCGTGAGTAGTCAAGCCATAGGCATCAACTTAAGCAACTAACTTCGTAAATAGGCGCGCAGCGCTTTGGAGCGGAAGTTCACCCCTGTTTTTGAAAAAAACACCTACCTAAAGTGTTGATTTTTCGACTTTTAGAGGCCTTTTCTTGTCCTGTGTCTAGTGACTACATTACTTGTGGCCACCTGGATTTGCTTTGGCATGGTAATTTGTAGAGCGCTCAAAATGTTAGTGGCCTCCTTGGAGGGGGCAGGGATCATTTCAATGGTCACCGCATCTGAGCACTTTATTGAATTTTGACATATAAGGCCTAACACTCGCAGGGCCTCTTCTGCAGTCATATTTACTTCAGCTAACCTTGAACGCAGCTCTCTTACAATCATATGAGCCAGCATAGTGATAAATATGTGCCCCTTGGTGCTCTCTACTGTTCTTACATAAATCGGCCTGATTTCCAAAAAATTGCTCTTGAAGGTTCTGAAATCATCCTCAACGTATTTTAGGTCTTTGTATCGTTCGAAAATTTCTAGGTCAGAAGCTTCTTCCTTACCTAATTCCGTTGTCCATACGTAACAACCGTCAAACTTAGATTTTTCTTTTAGCCGCTCCTGGTCGATCTCTAAACGTAATTGCCTTTTTTCGACGGAAACACTGACCCACTCTGCAATGCATAGTTTTTTTAGATATTGTCGTATTCGATTCTTTGCCAGCACCGCTGACATTGTAGGCTTAGACTCAAGTTTTTTGTTTTCTTGATCCACGCGCCTTTGAGCGGTAGATAGGCGTTCTTCTCTTTGTGATTGGGTTTCTAAAGCACGTCCAGGATTGCGCCGATAGATGTATCTCTTGCCTTCAAGACAAATCGATTGAAGATCTTTCGTGAATGTATCCAGACAAAGAATCTCTGCGCCTATTAGCGATTTCATCTCAGGAAGAGTCAAGGCTGTGACATATCCAAACCCGTATTCCTTTAGCAATAGCTTCTGCTTGTTCCGAATCATTCCTCTATCACCAACTAGGACAACGTTCTTGCAGCCAAATCTGGCTTTAATTTTGTCTAACTGATTTTGAAAAGTCAGAGTGTCCTGGGTATTGCCTGCAAAGGCCTCGACGGAGACTGGCATTCCATTATTGATGCTTAACAGTCCTATAACGACCTGCTTCTTTCTTTTCTTCTTGTCGCGGTTGTGTCCATAGGCAGCCAAGGCATTTTGCGTGCCCTCAAAGTATGAGCTTGTTACATCGTACCAGTAAAATTGCCCAGAATAACGCCTAAGCCTGAAAAGCGAATTCTCAATGGAACTTTGATTTTTGGCTACCCAATGCAGGCTTTGATAAAAGTCATTTTCATCAAAACCTCGGTTGAGGTTGATTATGGAGGCAATATCATAGATTAGGACCAGTCTTGCCGCCGACAGGCGAGAGCCTTGCTCAAGAATCCTTGCGAAGACAAGCCAAAGGATAAGTTTAGCGTGGAAACTATCACCTAGGGCTTTTGTGATCCCAAGACTGTCTGCCAATTGCTTTAGAACGAACACTCCTCCAACTGATCTGCCCTGAACAATGCTAAAACTGTCCTTGGACAAGATTGTAGGATTGTCCTTATGTTTCAGACCTAGCCTAATAGCCTCAATATCACTCTTAGAACACCCTGAAAGATTAGCCAGTGTGCGGTTTTTAACCTTTGTGCCCTCTCTATATGATTCACGAAGCAAAATAGACTCGTAAACCTTTCCAGACTTAGACTTGGACGTTGATTTTGCAATGTACATACAGTTTCCATCATATAACTGGACTACATTATACGCATAATAAATATATCTACAATATATTTTAGATGATATTTGAATAATTATTTTAGTGACTACATTTTTTCGGAAAAATAGTGATGCAAAGCATTTATATTCATCACAATACGATCAAAGTAGTGGGGAAATTAGGGGTGAACTTTCGTTGGAGTGCGCGTCGCTCGCGACCGCTTTGGATTTGGGCGAAGTTGGCATTGCAAGAACGTAACCCTTCTCTCTAGGGGTAACTGTGGGGGGGCAGCCTCCGTAGAACGGTGCGCGATTCAATAGGCTCACCCAAACCCAAAGCGGTCGCGAGCGACACGCACTCCAAAGCGCTGCGCGCCGAGATACGATTGTGAGGGCGCAGTTAGTTGCTTAAGTTGATGCCTATGACTCCAAAGCGCTACGCACCGAGTGATGATCTGAAGGATTGCCATAAGACGGTAAGCGTCAAAGATAGCCAGGTAGACGAAAGCTTTTACAATTGTTAATCAATATATTTTTGGATAAAGATGGTAGAAAGAATAAATATAATAGCTTGTTTTTAAATTTTTATGATGATATAGTTGTCTTTGATTTAAATGCAAGTAGGAAATATATAAATGCACTTATCCATTAATCAAGTCGTTCCACATTCCTTTTCAGTAGGTAATGCTGCCTGCGAAGCGATTGAAGTTGTGCTTCCGGCGAAGATCAAGAAATTAGACGAATCACTTTTCTATCTTCATCGAAAAATCGAAGCTCTTTACGGGTCTCTTCCTTGGCTAGACGAAATTCAGAACATAGCTGTCATGACAGAGGTTAAGGGAGGAAGAGGAGATGTTTCAGCGGCGGCCAAAACGGTTGATATCATGCGGCAGAGCCCAAATCTATTATTTGACTGGGTTTTGGATAGCAACTATCTTTCTTTTGCCAAATCCCTCTTGTCTAACAACGATCCTTCCAAAATTTGCATCAGAGAATTCAAATCGCAATCGCCCGAAAAAGACCCCGCAGATTTGGTGATTGTAGGACCCGTCACATTTACGTATAGCGCCGATGCTTGCGAATCCCTTATCAACAGAGAGATTGCCGGCCCTATTTTTGGTTTTATGGAAATTGCTAAAGAGCTTCATTCCTTCTATCATAGCATACCTGTAGAGGTGGTTAAGAAGGCGACGCTAGAGGATAGTATCGCAAAAATTTATCGAAATCTTCACGAGCGTATTTTCCCCAGACAATCAAGCTGGATGACTGGTTTAATACCGATGGGTCTTCAACCAGGAACTGGTGTACTCCTAGATAAAGATCGCATGGAGGCTCCTTTGTCGCGGGCATATTGTTGTCCCTCATATATCTCTCTTATCCAGAATGCTGAACTTCGCCAAGATATTTTAAGTGCGATGAGTTGTCACGATGACAAATCGTTGCCTGATTATGACAGCTATTCGTTTAATTCTGGCTATGCGCACCACCCTGCATCTTGGGGTAAATTCATTGATTGTGTAGCAATTCACGAGCGCCACAAACACGTTGTGATTGTTTTAAATCAGTGTGGCGAATTTGATCGGTTATCAGTTGGTGATTTTTCCAACATTATTTTTACCCCCGAACGTCTTGCATATCTGAAAGAAAAAGGTTATGGACAAGTGACCTTAAAAGGGAACGAAGAGGCAATCCTTATCCAACAATCAGACGATGATCAAACAAAACGAAATCTTACTGTGATCATACGGCCGTCTTTTACACCAAACGATATGAAACACATGCAACTGGCTTCTGAACGACTGCTTGCCACTGGCGACAATTCTGCGGTTGAGTCGTGGTGTGCTCGTTGTAAACTTTACTTATATGAAGATGTTGCGAATGGGGGATGTAAATGGCGTTTTCTGCAGCAGCAAGTGGATCTCGCCAAAACAATTTCCCCAAATCTCAGTAAGCTTCTTGCTCTATTTGGCGGCGATCGCCGATTTCCGGAATATCCCCGTAATCAACTGCTGAACAAAGAGCAGATGACTCAAATAGAAGATTGCTTAAACGACCCTAAACTTGCTGAGGACATGCTTTCCTTGTGCCATCAGGCTATTGGTGAATATTCATTTCAAAAAGGTGCTAGAGGGAGCGATTAAGCGGACCGTTTGGCTATCTCGCATTCCAGAATTGACTAGTCTTGAAGCAGAAACTATAGATGAAGAGTTTAAGTCTGACTTGATTTCTTACATACGAAATCCAGAAGGAGACCAAAAGGTACTGACAGTGCGCAGACTTCCTGAACTCGGGGAAAAAATTCAGGAGATGGTTGCAGCATATCTAGTAGCGGGTCAAACTTAAAACTAAATAGACAAATCGTCTCTCACGCCAGCGGTTCGTGAAAAATTTTTACGCAAAGGCGCAAAGAAGAGGTCACTTTTGTGATTCACAGAGTCATTAATTACAACGAAATTTTTATTCTTTATTAATTAAAATGATGTCGTGAAACAAGAGTGTGAGCTCTTCTTTGCGCCTTTGCGTAAAAATTTTTCACGAACCGCCAGTCTCTGTGTTCTCTTTGGTTAAAATTCCTAATCCTCTTTCCTCGCCTCCTTACTCTTCCAGCGGAAACATTGCTAACATCTTTTCTGCCAATGCTTGCCTTGTATAGGCCTGCAGTTTGGTGTGACGTGGTTCTTTGTCCGTCTTTTCCCTACTTGCTAGCTTCGTCACCAAATACTGTCGTATCGCCGAAATATCCGTTCCCAATACCTCGCCGGCTTCGGTGTCGATAATGAGCTTTTCAGCAATGTCTGGACGAGGTCCGCCAATGGCCACTATCGGTGTTCCACAGGACAAATATTCAAATAGCTTGCCTGTCAGAATACCTTCAACGGTTGGATCCGACCACGAAATAAACAAAAGAGCATCTGCATCTCTCTGAATGCGCAGGGATTCCTCGCGTTTGACAAACCCCTTCACTATTACCCATTGATCTACCTGATAGCGTGCAATGAGATCAGGGACATCACCCATCTCAGGGCCATAAAATAGTACTTCCAGGCGGTCAAGCAGATGACGTTGGGTATCATCCTGACTGATCTCTTTAATCGCTTGAAAGAGGAGACTTGGATCGCGCTTGCCTGGATATATCGTACCCAAGTAAACGAGGCGAAATTGATTGTCCTGGGGAAAGGCTGAACGAGTCGACAGCTGTTGCATATCAGCCGGTTCGTATCCGTTTTCAATCACTCGCACCTGTGCTTTGGGATAATTGGAGAGAAGACTAGTAGCAAGACCATCGCTCACCGTTGTGGTGAGGTCAATATGTCGCATGTAGCGCCGTTCTAGCCAACGTTCCAGAGTTGAAAAGGGCCATAATCCAGGCGTGATGGGACTATCTACGATGAGGTCTCGGAAATCAGCGATCCAATATTTGGCTAACCCGGCTCTTTTAATTTTGTATCCTAAGCGATGAACAGAAAAGGGTGGAGCTGTTGTAACGACGATATCCCAGGGACGGGCATCGCGCAATGTTTTCATCGCTTGTGGAACCCAGAGGTCTGTGAAGTCAGGCATATGACTACCTGCCAAGATGCCTTTACGTTGACGTATTGTTGCAAAGGCTCTGCGCAAGGTACGATGGAATAGACTGTCGGGCTTTACGGGGTCCGGGTCGTGCTGTCGATAATCGCTTTTAAGTTTTTCAAGCCAGGGTATGGGAGGTGTTTTCAGTATTTTAAAGCCCGAAAGAGACATTGTCAGAGCTGTACTAGGCTCCTCGCTGCGGTAAGGGGTGATAACAGTGACATCATGACCAGCTGCCGGCCAATACTGTGCCCAGGAATAGGGGCGCAGACTAGCGATACTATTCAGCGGTGGAAAGTAGGAGGTGACGATGAGAATGCGCATAGGGGCTTACATTTTCGCTATTCAGTCTTAGAGCAGTTACCAAGAACAATCCATAAAGAATACCGCTATTCAGAGATATGAGGAAGGGATTAGTGAATCCCGATACTAGCCACAGAAGGTACATGCTCAGAAAGGCTATCTTGGTCCAGTTTAGAGGACTCTTAAGGTAAGTAATGGCAATAGCCCCCAGGGCTAATAAAATCCCAGTGATGCCGATGATCCCAAACTGCATGAGAAAGGCCAACCATTGGACTTCGAAATGGTATGAGTATCGTCCAAGCACTCCAGGTACCGGAGCACCTCCGATGCCATTGCCAAGATAGGGATCTTGCAGAAACCGATTCAACAATCCGTCACTCTGCACTTGACGAGTTAAATCAGACTGCTGCACTTCACCGCTAAAAAAACGGTGGGTGGCGATTTGCATGGGTTTTTCGACTCCAACAATCGCTAGGAAGGCCATTAGAACGATCATCCAGCCCGTCGCATGGAGCACAACCTTCTTCCAAGAATAGTCGCTGAAGAACCACATGGGATACG
The DNA here is from genome assembly GCA_963713615.1 of uncultured Chlamydiae bacterium. Classification (GTDB taxonomy): domain Bacteria; phylum Chlamydiota; class Chlamydiia; order Chlamydiales; family JAJFMA01; genus CAMFKD01. The sequence continues at coordinate 2,360,347 of CAVQMM010000001.1, read as the reverse complement.
CTAGCATCCCTATAGTCCATTGTAGGCGTGAATAGCTAAAGAAGATGGAGATGGCGGCGATGATGATATAAGCGCCTTTAAAGGTCCAACTCATCGGCACCTTCAGCCGCGAACTCATGAGCGCAAAGAGGAGTAGGACAGGAGTAGGAACGTCGGAGCCTGACTGAAATCGGAACAGAGGGCCGCTAATTGTTGTCGTTTGCACGCTATAGCCGAGGTCTAGAAAGGCATCTAAAGTGAGCCAACCAGCTAATACAGCAACGATGAAGCACATTTTCAGGATGTTGTAGATAAGATTAGCCCCTAAGACGGTCTTTAATAGCGTTCCATAGGGTACGCCTCCATCAATATGCCAATAGACCGTCATTCCAGCAGCTAATATGGTGGTTACGAAGACAAACCCTTCGTCGATTCCTTCAGCAAAGGTATTGTTGACGCTGGTAGTACTGCCTATTAGGAAGCTGAAAATGACCAACATCCCTAACCCCATGCAGACTAAGGAGACGATCAGTTGTAGTCTGGTCCACTGTTTGCGTGTCATTGCGTGAAGGGTGGTGAACAGGATGGCGAAGGCTAGACTTAGTGCTTTGGGTTGTAAGGCGCCATGGAATTTTCCGGAGGGTGTTACTAAACTCACCACTAGCATCATCAGAAATGGCCAGGCCATCCAATGCAGGGCGAGACGCTGTTCATCCGCTACTGGAATTGTTGCACGAATGGCCATTGTTGTTACCAATCTAAGGCCTTTACTGCGCTATATTTTGCTAGGGAGTAGGGCAGACCCATCCAGCAATAGCGCGCATTGACTCTGATCTCGTTGCGTGCAGACATGAGACGTAACGTTCTGGGCATGGCGCGGCGGTTTACATTCCATCCACGGCAGTGATAAGCTTGCAAATAAGGAACGATGAGCAATCTCCAACCTTGCTTTCGTATGCGTAACGAAAGGTCGATGTCGTCTTTATACATGCAAAAGCTATTGTCCCATATCTCAGAATGACGTATGGCTGCTTCTTCGAGGGCCTTTCGTCTGCAAAACATCAGTGCACCACAGATTGCTGGCACCTCTTCAGGGGCTGGAGAGGGGGGCTGCTGAATTGCTTTGCCTTTATGTCTATCGAACCAATGGCCATACCACGTTTGAAAAACACCTGTGGAGTCATAGCGTCCCGTAGGAGCATCGGCTTCGATGTCATAACCTAGTAGATATCCTGATAGTGCGCCTACTGGCCGATGTTCAGGTTTCTCCAATAAGGCCATGGCATCGGCCGCAAAGGCCGGTGTCAGAAAGGCATCCGGGTTGAGAAAAAGAATGTACTCGCTGTGCGGCGAGACGTGGGTGATACCAAGGTTGTTACCGCGGCAAAAGCCAATGTCTGTCGGATGCAGCTCCATGATAATATTGGGCTGTGAGACATAAGGCTGTAGGTAAGCAGCATCACAGGATCCACTATCGATCACGATGATGCTGTCCGCGGGCGTTGTCTGCGCATTGAGTGCCGCTAAGTTTTTATGGATGTATCGTTGGCTGTTATGCGTAACAATAACTACCGAATAGCCTGGCATCGTTTTTCCAAGTATGTGAATTGACCGAAATGATACTGCGCGGGGGCTCGCGAGATCAAGGGAAATACTGCGTTAAGCCAAGCCCTAGATTTTAACCACAGAGATCACAGAGGACACAGAGATTTAGGAAAGAGAGGGGAGGGGATAATGATCGACTTTTTCAATAAAAAGAGTTACATGTCTATACCGCGCACTCAATTTGTGGTTTTGTGACCAGAGGTTTTCATGGCTGCATCGGCACCATCCGTTGGCATCGGAAATATTAGCAGTACATTTTTTGCATTACATCAGGCCTCTTTTGATAAAGATGGAATTCCTATGGTCACGCCTGGCTTTAGGGGTAACAGCCTATCCACTGGCGGTTTGGTGAATTATGTTTGGGAAATTCTCTTCCATTTTATCGATTCTTATTTAAGAGCATCTGGCGATAGCCTTCGCAAGAAGCTTTTACTCGAGGCTCTGGTAAAGACCAAGGAGGCCTTTGTTAGTGAAATTGTTCATGTATCCCAGGCTTATGCGAAGTACCATAACTACTTAAATCACTTAAAGAAAGGTGGTTCTGGAGAAAACAAAAGCATTGGCGAGGTGCGACATGTGTTGACCGATTGGAATAATGCTATGCATCCGCCTCGAGGCCTTCGGCTTCGAGAGATCATCGACAAGGCTAACAAAGCTTATGCGATCTTGCTGAAGACCCTAGGGAAAGGCCGTGAATCTTTGTTTAGTGCGCCGGAAAGTTTGGTGCAATACCAAGGAATTTTCGAAAAAGTGGCGAGATGCCAGCATATTATCGAGCTCGAAGAGAATTTGGGTGCTCCCTTGCCCATTGGTGTATTGAAAAAGCTTGGTCATCGTAATTTTGAACTCGATGTGGAGGAAACAGACACCCTTAAGCAATGGGTTGCGCGTGTCAATGGTTGCTGGAGGATAGATATTTATAAGCTTCATCGGGGCCTAAAGGCTATGTCGGAGCATATCGGCTTATCTACTATTAGCAAGGGTGGACAGCCTTCCCAGTTGGCTCTGTTGGAGTATCATTTGCGTGCTCGTGGCTTAACAGCTTTTAATGGTCCAGATCCTCATTATCTGAGATGGCGTCGTGAGCGAGAGCGAGATAAACAGGTGTCTATTAACGGCAAAACCTTTGAGCTAGAGCGCCGTTTGATCGAGAATGGTCGTGGGGTTGACACGCATTGGATTTTTCCCATTCGCGAGCATTCTGATAAGGTTATCGTCATGGGAATCAATGCAGCTATTTTGGGCTTAGAGATGGCCGAAGCAGCCACACAAACTAGTCCAGTCCCCATCGCTCATGTTAATGTCATCGCGTCCAGCGGTAAATGTGCCCTTATTGAGCGGTTGATGACTTCAGTGGACGAGTGGAATTGGGCCAGCACTGATGCGGTATTGGACTCCGATGATCATCCTGTTATTGAACAGGTAGCCGGGTTGTTGCGTGCTTTGGGTAAGCAGCCAAAGACACCTGTTTTTATGGAGAAGGACTTTAAGTTTAATGCGTCTCACGAGCTTAAATTGCAGTATCCTTTAGCTGAAGGCTCTAAGTATGAATTAGATCGCATCATCAATCTGGCGTACAAAGCTTCTAACCATCGACTTGCAGTTTTCAGCGCTCTACTTCGTCAAAGTGGTCTGGCTCAACATCCTATCATGGACTTTTTCCAAAGCATCGTCGAGGATACCTTGAGAGTAGATTCGCGTGGTGTCGAAAGAGTCGCTATGGCCAAGACTGTTAGTGATCCAGCCATTGTGCGTATGGCGAGGGTGTTGTATCAGGAGACGTTAAGTTTGCGCGATCGCTGTCTATCCGAATTGACGGCGCGTTATAACGTTCCTAAGGAGATCACTTCGGACAAGCTTCGAGAGCTGTTGCATGCCGAGATTATCCATCAGTACAAGCGTTCTGTTGGTGCAGGAAAGATGTGGCCAACGCTCAACCATCATGTTCTTAACGCCTTGGTTAAGGCGCATGGCATTCCTACCAGGCGATAACATTTGAGGTTCATAGCATAATAACCGTGGCGTGTCTTCCAGTGATTTTATCGCGACGGTGAGAAAAGAAGTCGGCGCTGTTGGCATAAGTGCACTGATGAGCGATTTCAATATGGTTTGGCATAATGCCGCACTGGATGAGCTGATCTGTTGCAATGGCCCAAAAATCAAAATAATTGGGCCTAACCTGATGCTGCCAAAAACTCTCCGGCAGTTCTTCGCGGTAGTTGCGGAATTCAGCGTGGCAAGGACCTAGGCTGGGCGTGATGCCTACTAGCAAGTTCTCCGGATGGCATCCTAGTTCCACTAGGCGTTCGATCACAGCGGCATAGATATTTTGAACACTGCCACGCCACCCTGAATGAGCTCCTGCGATCACTTTTTGGACAGGATCATAGAAGAGAGCCACTTGGCAGTCGGCGTGTTTGACCATGAGAGCTTGTCCTGGAGATTTGCATAATAGAGCATCTCCTTGGCATTCTGATGGTAGGGGGCCGTCCACTGCAACAATGTTCTTCCCGTGTACCTGTGCCAAGGAGTGCAGGGAGGGCAGATTAAGAACTTCTTTGATGCGTTCGATATTGTTGATAACTGTTTGTGTTTCATCGCCTACTAGAGTTCCTACATTTAGAGAATCGTAAGGGGCGTTCCCCACACCTCCATGGCGAAGGAAGACACCGTGAGTGACACCAGCTGCGGTGAGGTTGTCGAATTGCAGCCATTGGACTCCATTGCGAGATTTGCGTTGCATGACGTATTGTCCTTTGTTTTAAGATAAAATAGCTTTTTTTTTGCTTCGATGCGAGCTCAAAAATAGTCATTTGTCATAGACTGCGTTTTTTTTGATGATGGCGATCATGCGATATTTTTTGATCTTTTTGGCAGCAATCACAACCTTAAGGGCAAACACCACCGTCGAGCTTTTAGCCGATCAGCCGCAGGATCAGATTCAAACACCGTCGGCAGTGGATAGCTACTATCAGAACCAGTATCAGCAAAAGGTGCATGCCACACAGCCCGAGTTGCGTCTTCCACCACCTAATCGAATGGAGACATTGCGCGAAGCGCAAGGGGGCTTAATCACTCCCTATCAGCCTCCAGAGGGTGTCATAGAGGGAGAGACGCAGGAGGCTACGCAGTCGACTCTAGAGCAGCTGCAGGAGACAATTAATAAAAACAAGGGTCAGACGCCCCAGAAGACTGCAAAAACGATAAAAGTACCGCTTAAGCCTGCAGTGAACCAGCTGCAACAGCTTATCGAACAGCAGATCAAGGAGCAGCTTCAACCGCACTTCACCCCGCAACAAAGGCATCCGCAGTTTCATCCCATTCTTCGCGCTTCTCTGTTGATCGAGGCAGTTAAGGAAGGACGCCTAGATCAAGTCATCAGAGCCCTACGCTTGGGAATCAATCCTAATCAGCGTTCTCGTGAGGGCGAGACGGCCATCGAGGTGGCTATCACCAACTCTTACAAGGGAGGAAAGGGCCTGGAGATATTGCGCTATCTCATCCGCGATGGTGCGGATGTCAATGCAATGACGTCTCAAGGGGAAACACCTCTCAATACAGCTTTCAGAAATGGCCAGATGGATGTTGCAGCCCTGCTGATAGCTCAGGGAGCTAGCCTCACTAAACCAGGTTTTGAGGGAAATACCCCAATAGAGATAACGATTTTAACAGGAAATTCCGATGCCTTTAATTTTTTATTGGACAGAAGGGTAGCTCTTGACGTGCCGAACAATAATGGTGATAGACCTCTGAGCGTGGCTTTGAGCAATCATCAGGTTGAAATGGCCATGGAGCTAATTCTAGCGGGTGTTGCTGTGAATACTCGAAATGCCGCTCGTGTCACTCCTCTGCATCAGGCGGCCGAAAACAACTACTTCGATGTAGTCGCTCTGTTAGTGCAAAGTGGTGCTCAGACTAACCTTAGGGCGGGTCCTGACTTAAATACTCCCTTACACTTAGCTGCCGCGAATAATGACTTGGATTCCGTAAAGTTTTTGATCGAACAGGGTCAGGCAGCTATAAATACGATTAATGGTAAGGGAGCTACGCCCTTGATGTTAGCGGCTGGCAGCTCTCGTGGTACTGTAGAAATGATCGATTACCTGTTATCCAAAAATGCCGATCTCTTTGCCGCTGATAACCTTGGAGACACAGCTCTTCACTATGCTGCTAGCACTGGCAAGCTACCTGTGGTACAGGACTTGGTAACAAGTAGAGCCCCGATCGATGTTGTGGATAACCTAGGTCGCTCGCCCCTGTATATGGCTGCGCTGGCCGGTCGCTTGGAAGTGGTCAAGCTATTTATCGATAACAAAGCGAGGCTTGAAACAACGCCGAGTCCTCTTTCAGGTGCTGTCAAAGGGGCCAATGAACTTGTTATCAAATATCTGCTAGAAAATGGGGCCCACTTATAGAAGACTCTCGCTAGCCGAAAATGATGTGTCGATGAATTTTTAATGTTATCAAGAGAGCAGCAATTCACGCTAAAAAGTGACATAACACCCCAACCCAGGGTTGGAGTGAATTAGTGGGAATTGCTGTCAAGAGAGGGAGAGCTCATGCGTGTCTTACCGGAATGGATGCCGTTATGGGAAATTAGCAAATCAGACAAAACCTGTTGTGGCAAGAAATCTGAGCATGAGGAAATCCTGCAGATGTTAGATAAGGTCTGTCGTATTGCCTTGGCTATTCTCAGCGCTATGATATTTCCCTTACTTTTTCAAATTAGCTTTGCTGTAGGTGTCCTCTCATCCATTGGATATTTTATCTACACGCAAGGCTGTGATACCAGTGGGGGTACTTTGCGTCCTTTATGCGGTCAAGGTTACATGGAATTTCTGTCCGGAAGAGCCTTTTCTCCATGGGTTGCACATGTGGTGACGACATTGTTTGTCGCGGCTCACATACGTCATGATCCGCTATTTTTTGTGCCCTTCTGTGGTGTATTTGTAGGCTGGTGGGCTGGTGAAGAGGTAGCTTTAGCGGCACAAAACTTTGGTCAACGTGCTACACTATGGTTTCAGAGGCCTCCCACATCCCCTAAGCACTGTCCCTGCAACAATCCATGAACTGGTTATACTGTACGTGGTATGATAGGTTGGGCTCGGCCCATCGATTGGCCTAAGAGGCAGCGCATTTCGATATTCTGCTTGGTGGCAGCTAGGAGGTCAGCATCGAAGGCTATACGACCTTTCGGAAATAATAGGGCAATAGCCGATCCACCAAACGCAAAATATCCCTTCTCAGCGCCTTTAGCTTGGAATCTATCGGCCTCATAGGTCTGGTTGATAGATCCCACCGATGTGGCCCCAATCTCAATGGTGAGTACCTCACCAAACTGTGGCGATTTTAAAACACTGATTGTTCGTTTATTTTCCCAGAAGGTGCAGACATTCTGCCTCACCGCTAAGGGGTTGACTGAATAGAGATATCCATCGATAAGTTTACTAGCCGATGGGACTCCCTCAGCGGCAAAATGAAAGCGGTGATAATCTGATGGACACAAACGTCCCAGTACCATGCTTGCTTGTTCATAGCGCTTGGCCAGCCCCTCATCTTGCAGTAACTTGACGATATCAAAGGAATGACCCTTAATATCAAAAGGACCGATGCGACTCACATCTTCGAAGAAATAGAAACGACCGTCCGTCGGGATAACCGCGACATCAGAGTCTGGTGTGATGGGCCTGGCCTCAGGCTTAAGCTTGCGACAAAAAAAATCCGCAAAAGAGGTGAATTGATCCACCTCTTTGAGAAACTCACCTGGGTCTATTCCGTGGGTTTTTATGAAGGGCCGGATATTACGTCGCGTCATCTCTAACCCTTGATACCATCCCATCAGCATCGAAAAAAGTGGAGATCGCGAAGCGAGATGCCGCAACGGAACCCCCAACCATTGGCTGGCAACGCCCTTACCGTAGAGTAAACGGATAAACCGCTCACCAAACACGGTCTCAACACATCGTTGCCTGGAGACCCTGTCGATATAGTAGATAGTCTCTTCAGGCATGTATACCACACTCGGTCATAAATTTGGATTTGGGCCCACGCGAAAGCTCCCGCGATTCAACGATCGCAAATGGGTCAATATTAGAAAATATGGACCCATTTGCGATCGTTGAATCGTGGGGCTTTGGCGCGGTCCAAATTCCAAATTTATGACCGAGTGTGGTATACCGTCCGTTATTGAGGGGGTGGAAGACCTTTCTTTGATGCTATTTGGGAGAAGAATTTTAGCTCTTCTAATAATTCAGAATCAAAAACATAAGATAGGCGCTGTGTTTCGATGGACTGCTGCACCTGATGCGCCGCCTTGACCAGCTGCACAATATTATCCTTGTTTTGCTGATCCTTAAGGTAGCGTGCTTTGACTTTCAAATAGTCAGTCACCTGACGCTTGAGCTGCTTTTGGTCTGCCAGACTCTTTTCCGTAACAATAATTAGATCATCCAGCTGTCTAGAAGGGCTGCTTTCGGGACGCGCCATGGCGAGAGGAGGCAGATCTGTTGTCGTCGCATTGATGGGTGTTGCCGACATCTCTGCAATCCCTAAGACCATTACTACGGAAGTGAATAATATGTTAAAAATGTGTCTCATGATAAACCTCTGCTTTGTTCCATAGCTATACCGAAACGATCAACTTTACTTTTCGGTTGGATTATTGTCAAAAGGCTCGAGGTTAGGCTCTATTTCTGACTGGACCTCATTCTCTGGCTGAATGTCGTCCTGACGCATCATTTTATCGAGAGCGGTACCAAGGCGCAGTCCGATTAAACCTGCAGTGACTGCTGGCATTGAGTAGCTCGCTACCAAAATAGCGCTATCGAGGGCCGCCTGTAGGACAGGTGCTCTGCCGGTGCGTAGGCTATCAAAGAAGGTATTGAATTGTTCTGTATAACCCGCGAGACACTCAAAATCATCTAGGACAGCAGCGAGGAATGTTCCTGCAGCAACGCCGATCACGATATATTCCCATGCGAAGAGAATAGCTATCGCCACTGTGCCGGTAGTTAAAACAGTACAAGTAGCATTGGCGATAAGACCTTGGGCTTTGGGGTCTGCTCGATTTTCCCAAAGGTTTGCGATCTGTGCTGTGCCCGCATTGATCATCTGAGCGGCACGTTCGCTACATTGCTTTAAAGCGTCCATTTCATCCTCTCCAAGGTTAATAACGTCAGTTATACCTATTAGGGTATCACTGACGTATCAAGCCAAGGCAAAGATGGGATTTAGATTTCATTAACCGAAGCGGTGGGGATTTGTCACCAATGGGCCATTATCACGCAGCCACGCTCCGGCGCGTTGACCTGCGAAGATAGCCGACAAAATGGGCGTTAGGAAAATGGCTACCACAGCGGCCAGACTTGCCAAGATTTGTACAGGCAGAGTTTGAGCGTGCCAGATCTTATCGATTTGATAGTTAGCGAAGGCGAGTTGATCGGCTAGGATAAAGCCTCCAGCAGTGGCCACGGCAAAGAAGAAAGGAGCAGAATAAGCGGCTAGGATAGCGCCCGCAAAGGGAGCTGCCGTCGCTACCATCGATGCAAGGTCGCTGCTGACGGTAATATTGACATTGCCGTTGTCAGCATTTTTTTGTGCGTGGAATGCACTAGATATAGGTGCTAAGCTCATAGAAATCCCTAAATATGTGGTTTTCATTGGTTGCGATATCGTCGAGGCGGTAATCGCACGATTGCCCCGACTATCACAGCTCGCTACAATAACCTAAAACGGGGATTTTCTTGCACCTCGATCTGTGGGTAACCCGAACACGAACTGAATTGAAAACCTTTGTCTTGCTGATGTATAGTTATCGTTTTCAGATTGTTGAGTTTGTAATCCATGACATTTGTTGATAGACCCTATCAGCCTGGTGACACCGTCGCCGCCATTGCAACAGCTCCCGGAGAGGGTGGTGTGGCGATTATTCGTATCTCGGGGAACGAAGCTCTTGCCGTTGCTGCTAAAACGTTTTCCGGAGATATCTATTCGTATCAAAGCCATACGGTCCATTTTGGCCATGTCGTAGACGATCAAGGCGCCCATGTGGACGATGCCCTGGCTGTTGTGATGCTAGGAAGGCGTTCCTATACTGGTGAAGATACGGTAGAGATTCACTGCCATGGGGGAAGTCTCATATCAAGGCGTGTTCTCGAGGTCATCCTTAAGGCTGGAGCGCGGCCTGCATTTCCTGGAGAGTTTACCTTCAAGGCCTTTGTTAACGGAAAGCTTGATTTAGCTCAGGCTGAAGCTGTCCAAGAACTCATTGCCGCCAAGAATGAGAGAGCCGTGGATGCTGCTGAGCAGCAGCTCAGAGGCGCGTTAAGTCAGAAGATCCGTTCCTTCCAGCATGCTCTTACCGATACTGCGGCGATCCTTGAAGCCTGGGTGGATTTTCCCGAAGAGGGCTTGGAGTTTGCTTCTTTAGACGAAATAAGTGCGCACCTCAACGATACCGCTTCGTTGATGCAGCAGCTTTTGGATACCTTTCATGATGGACGTATCCTCCATGATGGGCTCTCCCTATGTCTTGTAGGCAGCCCTAACGTCGGCAAATCATCTTTGATGAATGCACTGTTAGATAAAGACCGCGCCATCGTCTCGCCGATTCCTGGAACTACGCGAGATATTGTCGAAGATCATCTACGCCTGAATGGTCTGAACATCAAACTCACCGATACGGCCGGTATTCGCGAGTCGGATGAGATGATCGAACAGGAGGGGATTCGTCGGTCTAAACAGGCGCTCAAAGATGCGGATTTAGTCCTACTGGTCCTCGACATCACAGCTCCCATAGGGGCTGCTGAGGAGGTATTGCTTAAGCTTGTACCCCCAGAGCGGACTATTGTCGTATTGAACAAATGTGATCTGGGATATGAACCACCCCCCGATCTGCCTCTTCCCCATATTGTGGCGGTATCGGCGAAAGAGAAGCTCGGTCTCGATGCTCTGCGCTATATTATCGACAGTGTTATCTGGGAGCATGGTCCTCCATCGCGCGAAGAGGTATTAATCACTAACGTACGCCATCATGAAGCCCTTGGAAATGCCATTCAAGCCTGCCATGCTGTTATAGAGGGACTGAAGGAAGGGGTGTCACCGGAGTTCGTTGCCGCTGATATGCGCCACTGTTTACGTGAGCTTGGACGTATCATTGGTACTGATATCACTGAAGATATCTTGTCGGCTATCTTTTCGAAGTTCTGTGTGGGTAAATAATGAACAGAAAGGCGAAAGCAAAAAAGATACAAGGTATTCTAGACGAACTCTACCCCTCTCCACCCATTCCTCTGCAGCATCATAACGCCTATACGCTACTCATCGCCGTGCTACTGTCGGCACAGTGTACGGATGCACGGGTCAATTTGGTGACGCCAGCCTTGTTTGCCAGGGCGGACAACCCAGCTGATATGGTCAAGCTGACCATAGATGACATTAAGGAGATCATTCAAACCTGTGGACTATTTTCGACAAAGTCTAGGGCGATCTGGAATCTATCTAGAATCCTTCTGGAGAAACATGGAGGCAAGGTGCCGGATAATTTCGCCGACTTGGAAGCCTTGCCAGGTGTGGGTCATAAGACCGCTTCGGTAGTCATGGCGCAGGCGTTTGGTCAGCCGGCCTTTCCAGTAGATACACATATTCATCGCTGCGCAAAACGTTGGGGTTTGAGCGACGGCAAAAGTGTTGAACAGACGGAGGCTGATTTGAAGCAAGTCTTTCCAAAAGATGCATGGAACAAGCTTCACCTACAAATCATCTATTTTGCGCGGGAATATTGCCGCGCGAAGCAGCATATTGCGGAAAATTGCCCCATCTGCTCTTGGATTTAAGCCATCTGTGGCAGCATTGCGCAGGACCAACCGCGTTTAACGATACTGTCAGCCAAGACAGCTCCATTAAGCATTGATGCTTTGAGGGAGTTAACCCTCCAGATAGCAAATCCATGGAAACTGCAAAGTTTAGCTTCTTCCCATATCATTTTAGGGATAGAAATGAGCGGCATCGATATGAAGAACGTCAGCATTTTCCAGCTGCCTTTCAGCATATACTTGATTGGCAATGGACTCAAAAGCAGAAGATATCTACCAATTTCATGTGAGCTGCGTGACGACAGCAGGCCCATGCCCATAGATTGAGCAAAAAGGCCTACCGGCATAGTAACGGCCATTGGAAGCATATCGTGATAGGCCGCAAAGGTCAGGTAGTAGGGTAGTTCTCCCAACACAGCATCGATACCTTCATCTCTATAGCCTTTCAGAAGAGGCCACAAGTACACGCCTGCACCGAGGTACTCCATGCTCTTAGCAAACAGGGAGTATCCAAATCCTATCGATGCAGCACCTTCTAGAGCTTGCGCATTGCATTGATCTATTGCGGCACCCTTCGATAGTTGAAAGATCGACTGAGCATAGTTATCAGCCGAAGGATAGTTTGCCATAATGCGTTTACTTAAGGTATCGAGAACCATGAGCGATGATAGCATTGTCCCCGCTAAGTTGATGCCTATGGCACTCAAGGTACTGCCTAATCTAAAGGCAGAGGCGGCTGGTTGCGCTGGCGTTCCCACTCCTACCACCATGCTTTTGACACTATCCAACAACCCTGCGGCCTTCGCCACAGGTTCCTCAGATTTCCCGAAACAATTCACTAGGCGATAGGTGTGTCGAATAACGCCTTCCACCGAAGGAATGAGCATCGGAGGGAAGAATAGCCCACCCATGATGCGCGTCGCCGTCCACGTGGTATTCGATGAGGTAGCAAATGGCATCGTAGGAACAAGGAGAAAGTTCGTGATTACGCTGTCCCAGAAGCTATTTGAACAGGTGGGGCTGTTGGCGCCACACTGTGCCACAGGCTTCAATGCTTCTATCCAAGGGGATAAGGATAATGGAAACTGCATAATGCCTCTCTTTTGTCTTGAATCAATGGGACAGTTTTAAACCTGCGAACGATTATACCTCAAATACTTACATGGGGTCAACTGTGAAATATTTTTATCACGGAAAAGGAGAGTTTACGCGAATGGACTAAAGGATCAAAGGAGGTAAAGGTCAGGGCATCGCCCCGTAGGCCCTTTAGGCTTGTCCTTACATCACTCGGCGCGTAGCGCTTTGGAGTGCGTGTCGCTCGCGACCGCTTTGGATTTGGGCGAGCCTATTGAATCGCGCACCGTTCTTTGGAGGCTTAAACCCCCACAGTTACCCCTAGAGCGAAAGGTTACGTTTCTTGCAATGCCTAGTTCACCCAAATCCAAAGCGGTCGCGAGGTAAGCGTCAATTGAAGCCACCTTTTTCGTAATTCCGCGAGGTTCTAAGTTTTCTCCATGACCCTAACCATGGAGATACTAATGGATTTCAAAAGGAAGCGTTCTGAGTGGGCTCGACGCATAGACCAATGGATGGCGAGCGGTCAGAGTGGCCGCAGGTGGTGCCTAGAGAACAATATAAGCTACCAGCAGCTCTTGTACTGGTACCAACGCTTTAAAGTTAGCCCGCCCGACCACATTTCCTCGACGGGTTGGATAGACATTACCCTGCCCGAGCTCAAGCTTTCGCTTGATCAGAAGAGCGTCTATCTAACCCTAAAGTCTGCGAGCAAAACTCTGAGGTCGTCATATCAGAAAAACAAGGGTGTCTTTCTCTATCAAGAGCCGATCGATATGCGAAAGGGATTTGAGTGCTTGAGCAATCTTGTTGACAGTTCGTTCTCGGGCGAATTTACCTGCGGGGCCTACTTCGTTTTTTTAAATCGTCGTAGAAATCTAGTGAAGGTCTTTTACTGGGATGGTAATGGTCATGCCGTCTGGTACAAGCGACTTGAAAAAGGAAGTTTTCGCAATGGAAGCATTCCAGATTCCGCTATCGATCGTCGAGAATTTCTAATGTTGTTGGAGAGTAGTCATTGAGCCTAAAATCCTAAAAACAATGTGCATTTTATTAGATAAAATACTTGATAATAGAGGGGGTCTGTGATATGATTTAGAGCATATGGAAACCTCAACACTATCACTAGAACAGCTTCAATCGGAAATTTATTCCCTGCGAAATGAGAATAGCTTTCTCAAGGAGCAGCTTGAATGGTTTAGGCGTCAGATTTTTGGGAAACGTTCGGAAAAAGTAGTCGACGATGGCGGTCAACAACTCTACCTGGAAGGTTTCGAAAATCTTGGTTCCGAAGAGCAAAAAGAGACAATAAATGTGCCTGCTCATCGACGGGTTAAGCAGGGGCGCAATGGCAAAGATAAAATTACGCTTCCAGACAATATTCCCGTTCAACGCTGTATTTTAGATTTGCCAGAGGATCAAAAAGTTTGCCCTACAACGGGTGAAGCCCTCGTCAAAATTGGCGAAGAAGTCACTCACAAAATAGCGCATACGCCAGGTAGCTACTACGTCAAGGAGCTAGTACGTCCCAAGTATGCATGTAGAGCACATAGTGAAGAGGGCGTTTTTATCGCAGATTTACCAGATAGCATTTTTCCTCGCTGTCAAGCCGATGAGAGTCTTTTAGCCAGTGTGATCGTGAAAAAATTCGCCGATCACCTTCCTTTATTTCGTCAATCGGAAATCTTAGCTCGCGAGGGCATTCTCATCAGCCGACAAATACTTTGCAAGTGGGTAATGCGCTGTGGATATGCCTTAAAGGCGCTATATGAAGAAATGATTGCTCGCGTGCTCAGCAGCAACAATGTTTTTGTGGACGAATCTCCTGTGGACATGCTTGTCCCTGGTAAGGGAAAGGTGCACCAGGCTTTTATGTGGGTGATCGTTGGAGGGCAGGAAAAAAATCCGCCTTATCGAGTCTATCATTTTCGCACGGACCGCTGCCACAAGCATGCTGTGGAAATACTAGCTGGATATAAAGGTGTTGTCCATTCGGATAAATATGGAGCCTATGAAGCACTGGCTAATAAGAAGCAATTCACTTGGTGTCCATGCTGGAGTCACATTCGGCGCAAGTTTTTCGACGCTGTAGGTGGCGATAAAAAATTTGTTAGCTGGGTACTGCGCAAGATAAAATATCTATTTATGTTAGAGAGAGTTGCTTGGGAACGTTCTCCAGAGGAACGTCTGCGGATAAGACAAGAGAAAGAAGCTCCAATAATAGATGAGCTGACTGCACGCATCAAGGACCGGCTGGTTAATGGCAAGGCTCTTCCCAAATCGAATCTAAGGGAGGCTCTAGGCTATTATTGCAGCTTAATTCCCCATCTGAAAAACTACACCCAACATGCATTTGCGCGTCTCGACAACAATGTAGCGGAGCGAGCGATACGCCCTCTAGCTATTGGCCGCAAGAACTGGATGTTTATTGGAAGCGAGGAGGGTGGGAAGCTTCCGCCGTACTGCTAAGCCTGGTACAGACCTGCCGCGCGATAGGAGTCAACCCCCACGAATACCTAGAGGATGTGATGAGGCGCCTGCCAGCCCATAATTCTCAAAAACTTCACGAGCTTCTGCCCGACGCTTGGGCTGCCGCCAGGCGACAAGCAAAGGCCTCATCCACCTCATCAGCCCCCACTGCCGAATAAATCGCCAGATGGCCTCAATTGACGCTTACGTCGCGAGCGACCGCACTCCAACGGAAGTTCACCCTAATTTCCCCACTACTTTGATCGTATTGTGATGAATATAAATGCTTTGCATCACTATTTTTCCGAAAAAATGTAGTCACTAAAATAATTATTCAAATATCATCTAAAATATATTGTAGATATATTTATTATGCGTATAATGTAGTCCAGTTATATGATGGAAACTGTATGTACATTGCAAAATCAACGTCCAATGTTAATTCTTGGAAAGGTTTACCAGTCTATTTTGCTTCGTGAATCATATAGAGAGGGCACAAAGGTTAAAAACCGCACACTGGCTAATCTTTCAGGGTGTTCTAAGAGTGATATTGAGGCTATTAGGCTAGGTCTGAAAAATGCATAAGGACAATCCTACAATCTTGTCCAAGGACAGTTTTAGCATTGTTCAGGGCAGATCAGTTGGAGGAGTGTTCGTTCTAAAGCAATTGGCAGACAGTCTTGGGATCACAAAAGCCCTAGGTGATAGTTTCCACGCTAAACTTATCCTTTGGCTTGTCTTCGCAAGGATTCTTGAGCAAGGCTCTCGCCTGTCGGCGGCAAGACTGGTCCTAATCTATGATATTGCCTCCATAATCAACCTCAACCAGGTTTTGATGAAAATGACTTTTATCAAAGCCTGCATTGGGTAGCCAAAAATCAAAGTTCCATTGAGAATTCGCTTTTCAGGCTTAGGCGTTATTCTGGGCAATTTTACTGGTACGATGTAACAAGCTCATACTTTGAGGGCACGCAAAATGCCTTGGCTGCCTATGGACACAACCGCGACAAGAAGAAAAGAAAGAAGCAGGTCGTTATAGGGCTGTTAAGCATCAATAATGGAATGCCAGTCTCCGTCGAGGCCTTTGCAGGCAATACCCAGGACACTCTGAGCTTTTCAAAATCAGTTAGACAAAATTAAAGCCAGATTTGGCTGCAAGAACGTTGTCCTAGTTGGTGATAGAGGAATGATTCGGAACAAGCAGAAGCTATTGCTAAAGGAATACGGGTTTGGATATGTCACAGCCTTGACTCTTCCTGAGATGAAATCGCTAATAGGCGCAGAGATTCTTTGTCTGGATACATTCACGAAAGATCTTCAATCGATTTGTCTTGAAGGCAAGAGATACATCTATCGGCGCAATCCTGGACGTGCTTTAGAAACCCAATCACAAAGAGAAGAACGCCTATCTACCGCTCAAAGGCGCGTGGATCAAGAAAACAAAAAACTTGAGTCTAAGCCTACAATGTCAGCGGTGTTGGCAAAGAATCGAATACGACAATATCTAAAAAAACTATGCATTGCAGAGTGGGTCAGTGTTTCCGTCGAAAAAAGGCAATTACGTTTAGAGATCGACCAGGAGCGGCTAAAAGAAAAATCTAAGTTTGACGGTTGTTACGTATGGACAACGGAATTAGGTAAGGAAGAAGCTTCTGACCTAGAAATTTTCGAACGATACAAAGACCTAAAATACGTTGAGGATGATTTCAGAACCTTCAAGAGCAATTTTTTGGAAATCAGGCCGATTTATGTAAGAACAGTAGAGAGCACCAAGGGGCACATATTTATCACTATGCTGGCTCATATGATTGTAAGAGAGCTGCGTTCAAGGTTAGCTGAAGTAAATATGACTGCAGAAGAGGCCCTGCGAGTGTTAGGCCTTATATGTCAAAATTCAATAAAGTGCTCAGATGCGGTGACCATTGAAATGATCCCTGCCCCCTCCAAGGAGGCCACTAACATTTTGAGCGCTCTACAAATTACCATGCCAAAGCAAATCCAGGTGGCCACAAGTAATGTAGTCACTAAACACAGGACAAGAAAAGGCCTCTAAAAGCTCGAAAAATCAACACTTTAGGTAGGTGTTTTTTTCAAAAACAGGGGTGAACTTCCGCTCCAAAGCGCTGCGCGCCGAGATACGATTATGAGGGCTTTGGTTGAGGCCTATGGGGCGATATCTTGGCCTGTTGCAATATCGGGCCTAGGAGGGGGTAAAAACCTGTGTCTCCAGACCAGATAATGGCATGCCAGCTGAGCTCTCTAGAATCGCCTTCTCGCAAAAAGGGTAACCTTTTTTCCGAAAAGAATCGATCCTTTCATCTCACACATTTTTAAGCGATGTGGTGATCAATAGCGGCAGCTCTGGAAGGTCCGGTAATGCCTCTAGACTTTTCTTGATGGCCTTTTCGGCGGTGCCCTGATTATAGCCTAGGTGAATCAGAGCATTCATGGCATCATGAATGGTTTGTGCGCGTGGGTCCAGTGGCCCTTTTAGTGATACATGCGCTATCGATGGGCTAGACATCGCCGGCAATTTGTCGCGAACCTCCAGGAGCAGCCGCTCTGCAGTTTTTTTTCCGATACCAGGAACCTTACACATCGTGCGGATATCATTTTCGGAGATGGCCTTGGCGAAGTCGTGGACGTTTAGATGACCAATTAAGCTTAAGGCCGTTTTAGGACCTACTCCGCTGATACTAACGAGGACTTCAAACAGGTCTCGTTCATCTGCGGTCAGAAAGCCATATAGCGTGTGAGCTTGTTCGCGAATGATTAAAGAGGTATGCAGGATCGTCTCACAGCCTACATGGGGCATTTGGCCGAAAGCACTGATGGGAATAAAGATCAGGTAGCCGATACCATTAGCTTCGATGATCGCCTGGTGAGAATTAGCCTGAGCGAGAAGACCCTTAATATATGCAAACATAGCATGATCCTATATAGGTTGACCGACATAGCCGGCACGATTGGCATTCTGAATATGACAAATAGCCAAAGCAAGAGCATCGGCGGCATCGGCGGGTTCAGGCAGTTTACTCAACAAAAGGAGACGCTGAATCATCCCCTGCACTTGTTCCTTGCTAGCGCGTCCATTGCCAACGACCGCCAGCTTAGCTTTGCTAGGGGAGTATTCGTAAATGGGAATATTTCTTTGACAAACTGCTAAAATGCCCATGCCTTTGGCCATGCCTAGCTTGACAGAGCTTTGAAAGTTTTCACGCATGTACTGCGATTCCACAGCTACAGCATCGGGCTTAAAATTATCCAACAACGCACATAAGCCATCGTAGATGATTTTATAGCGCTGTGACAGACTTGCCGATGCTGGTGGACGAATACAGCCATAGTCCAAGACCTTTAAGCGGCCGTTTGCACTTTCTACGACGCCGTAGCCTGTGATGCGTGTTCCTGGATCGATGCCAAGGACTTTGAAGGGCTTTTGAGTCACATGCGCCTTTTTAGCTATTTTAGCTATCGAATAAGTTACGTTTAGGGCGCCGTTGTGGTGGCGGAGACGAGAATAAATCTTGCTCCTCGGCCCGCACCGCAGGCTTCTCAGCTGCTGGCTGTTCTGTGGGCATAACCTTGGGTCTCTCGGGAGCCTTTTCCTGTATCTTAGAACCGTCAAACAGCTGTCCTAGGTTTGCTAGGAGTCCCGATACCTGGTTATATTTGCTCTCAAGTTCGCGCAGACGCTTATTAGTCTCTTCAGCGTGCTGTAGCTGCTGCAACACTCTGCCATGTTCTCTTTCCCAATGGTTAGCGGTCCCTTGGGCTTCCAAGATGCGTTGTTGACAGCGATTTTCCACCTCAGTCTCTTTACGGCGCGCCTGATCCACTTCGGCTTCGGAAGCAATTAGACGTCGCTTAAGGTCTTCACAGAGCTGATCTAGGTCACGCTGGCGGCCTTCGCTTTCTTCCAAGCGTTCTGCTAGACGAGCGGATTCCTTAACCTTTTTTGCCAGGTGTTGGTGAGCCTGCTGCAGATCGGCGTCACGGCTTTCTGCAGTACGGCGATACTTGGACAATTCTTCTTCAGCCAAATCTCTAGCTTGCCTTAGTTGGACAATCTGTGTGTTGAGCTCTTCCAGCTGCCTTTCTTTGTTACCTAAATCCTCGGCCAGCTTTTGCTGCTGTGCCGTGCCGTGGCTCAAGGCTTCATTGGCTGCTCGCAGGTGTTCTTCTAGCTCCTGAGCCTGCTTCTCACATTGCTCACGTTGACGCTGCTCATGCGAGACCTTGTCATTTTGTTGCTGCAGCTCTGCAACCTTGCGGTTTTTCTCCTCAGAAAGCTGCTGTAGACGTCCCTCTAGCTCTATGCGCTCTTGTTGGGCTTTTTTGAGATCGACCTCTACGCCGGACTTAGACCTCTGCAAGGCTTCTCGGTCCCGCCGCAAATCCGTGAGAGCCATCTGCAGCTGACATTGTTGACGCTGTGTTTCGGTGATCTGCTGTTCCATCACGGAAATCTGCTGCTTGTAGCGCTGCTTGCTAGTCTGCGCCTCTGTAACAATGATATCTCTAGCTTTAAGCTCTTCTTTTAGCCCCAGTAGCTGTTGGCGTGCACGTTCGGCCTGATCAACCAGGTCGGCTTTTTCTCTGATAGCTCCCTGATAACGGGCCTCAAGATCGCGAATGACTTGGACCGTTTCCGCAATGTCATGATGAAGAGCCTCTAGCTCCTGCTTGAACTCTTCTAACTGGGTAGTGCGGGCTCTGCACTGTTCTTGAGCGGCTTCCAAAGCCTCTGTTCGCTGATCCAGCTTCTGGGCTATCTGCGCACGAGCTTTCTCGCCTTCCCGAACAGAGCTCTTCAGGCTTTCGATTTGTCCATACAAGCTCTGCAGCTCTTCAGCGCTTTCGTCGTTGCGCTGCTGCGCCTGCTGCAGCTGATCTTGAGCGCGATGGTACAAGGCCTGGAAGTCCTCAAGCTGCTTGAGGCGTTGCTCCTTCTCCTGCGCCATGCGTTGCAAAGCCCCAAAGCGCTGCCGGTCTCGCTGCGAGGAGACAGCTTCATTTCGCAGTCGTTGACTTTCGGCCTGACTCTTAGTTAAGAGGCTTTTCATTGAAGTGATCTGCGAAACAAGAGCCTCGAGTTCTGCGGAGGTCTCTTCGCTATGAACTGGCGCAGGCGCATCGTCCTCTTCAAACATCGTTTGTAGGAAGTCCGATTCATCATTCTCGTGACCAAACATTTTCATGGCGCAACGTCCCTTTTTGGGAAAAAGATAAGCGTTTAGCCTTAGAAGTTCAATGGAGAAGAGAAAGGAGGAAGGGGGGCGAGGAAACGAAAGGGAAGAGGAGATTAGGAATTTTACCAGAGACACCGAGATAGGAGAGAAAGGAAGGAATTTTTGGTTTTTATTTTGGATTCGTCCATATCGTCTACTAGACCTATCTTAGGATGGATTTAGGAATGGACCATATGGACAGTAATGGACATCATGGACTATGTGGACGAATCCAAAATAAAAACCAAAAATTCCTTCCTTTCTCTCCTATCTCGGCGTCTCGGTGTCCTCTGTGGTAAAATTCCTCTCCTGCCCTCCTGCTCTACTCTTGCAGCATTTCGCGGAGGTTGCGCAAGACTTCTTCAACTTCGATACGCTTCATGCAGCGAAAGTCGATCGGACACACTCGCTTATAGCAAGGGGAACATTCCACGTGTTTATGTAAAACACGTCCCAGACCATAGGGCCCTGTCTTGACATCATTCGTGGATCCAAACAGAGCTAAAGGAGGCACTCCCAAAGCGGCAGCCATGTGCATGGGACCGCTGTCATTGGTGAGCAGGACACGGCAACATTTGATGAGCGCTGCTAACTCGCGGATGGTTGTCTTGCCGGCCAAGTTAATGACTTGATCGGGCATACCATTACAGATATCGTTAACCAAAGGCGTTCCAGCCGGATCACCAAAGAAGATCATGCGATGTTTGGGATCGGCACTAAGGCTAGCGGCGACTTCGCGGTAGCGGTCTGGTAACCAACATTTTGCCGAGCCAAAGGCCGCGCCGGGATTGACACCGATGATGACATCTCCAGGCTTCACACCATTGTTCGCCAGGAGGGCGTGAGCGGCGCTCATTTCCTCATCACTGATGTATAGCGCAGGCGTTGAGTTAGAGAGGGGGATGGCTAGCGGCTCAAGAAGCTGCTTATAGGTAAGAACAAGGTGCTGTGTCTCATGGTTTGCCGGCAGTGACAACGCCTTATTCAATAACAACCGACGCCAGTGCCCTATGTAGCCGAGGCGATGCTGCACCTTACCCCGCCAAAACCACCAGGCCGATGACAACGAATTCGTTAAAAGCACACCCAGGTCATATTCGTTGTGACGCAGGGGCTCAAGAATCTGATAGCTATGAAAATGATGAATCCAATTGTTTATGCGTCGAAAGCGGAATAATTGGTCAATATGCGGATCTTGCTCCAACAATGTCGCTATGGGTTCGACGCACATCGCTGTAATGTTAGCATGGGGAAAGCGCTGCCGCAGATCGGCGAGCACCGGTGTAGCCATCACTAAGTCACCCAGCCAGTTGGGCATCCTTACAATGATATTGCGAGGTTCTGATCCCCACCAGGTCTTCTGCTTGTCTGGTTGCATGGCGATAGCCTTGTTCATCCGTCGGAAGAGACAGTATACTAAAGCCGTGATTTAATAGGTTCAGATTGATGGCGATGCTTTTCTCCCGTCACAACACCCTGACGAACAAAATAATTTTTGATCTGTTCATGGGTAAAGCTTGTCATGTCACTATTCGCGTAGTATTGCGAATACCATTGAAATGTCCAGGCGATGGTCTCTTCCAGGTTGAGAAGGGGACGCCATCCTAAAACTTGTTGTGCTTTGGAGGCATCCAACTGTAGCAGCTGGTCTTCTTTTTGCGGGTTAGCCTGCACGCGATACTCCAGCGGACTAGATAAGTGCTGCAGAGCCTGTTGCACTAAACGTTCCACCGGAACGCAGGCCGCTGGGGCCGGAGCAAAGTTCCATGCCGACGATAGCGTCGTATTTCCTTCATAAAGCCCTTTGGCTAGGAGCAGATATCCGGCTAAAGGCTCTAAGACATGCTCCCAGGGACGTGTCGCTTCAGCATTGCGTAGCACCAATTCGTCGCCAGCCCCCAAAACACCGCGGACGATGTCGGGAACGATGCGGTAAGGAGACCAGTCTCCCCCGCCGATCACATTGCCGGCTCTGGCACTAGCCATCAAGACATAGTGGTCCTCGCCAAAGCGTGGCAGTGGGAAGAAAGACTCGCGGTAGCACTCTACGATCATCTCGCTGCATGCTTTGGAAGTGCTGTATGGGTCGTGACCACCCAAGATATCGGTTTCTCGATAGGCCCAGTGCCAGTTAGCATTTTTGTAGACCTTATCGGTGGTCACAACAACAATCGAGCGTAGCTTAGGGCATAGTCTGGCAGCCTCTAAGCAGTGAACCGTTCCCATGGTATTGGTGGCAAAGGTGTCGACGGGGTCCTCATAGCCCTTTCGCAGGATTGGCTGCGCAGCCATGTGAATCACGATGTCTGGGTTTGCCTGCACCATAGCATGCGACAACCCCGGAAGATCACCCACATTACCGATGATTTGCTTGATGCGATCTTGAAGTCCCAAGATGGTAAACAGGTTGGGTTCCGTATGCGGCGGAAGAGCATAACCGGTTACCTGAGCGCCTGATTGCGCCAGGGCAAAGCTTAGCCAACTGCCCTTAAATCCCGTACTACCTGTAATAAAAACGCGCTTACCCGAAAAAAAATCTAAGGCTTTAATCATAGAGTCCTTTCCCTCATTGATACCCCAATCGGTCCAAATTCCAAATTTATGACCGATTGTGGTATACCAGCTTTAGGCTATCCTCTGCCTAGAAAAAGTACAAGCGATTACTAATCTTACGCCGTCGGAGTTAAGATGGATCTCAATGCCGCGCAGCACAAGCTGGATTCGATTGGTCAGGCGCATCTACTAGAGCACTGGGCAACACTCACCGCGCCCCAGCAGGCGCGTTTATTGCAGCAGATCGAAGATCTCGACCTAGAGATGTATGAAACCCAGAAGCGTTTCCTCATCCGGCCTCCCCATGGAATTGAACAGCACGATACACAGCCCCTAGATCATTTTGGTTTGTTTGGGAATCCCGAAGATCATCAAGCAGGCCTGGAAAAGCTCAAACAGGGCAAGGTCGGTTGCATCATCGTCGCCGGTGGACAGGGGACGCGTTTGGGACTTAATGGACCCAAAGGCATCTGTCCCGTCACTACGATGAAACACAAGACCTTATTTCAGCTTTTGGCCGAGCGGACGTTAGCAGCCAGCCAACAGGCCGGGCAGGTCCTTCCCATAGCGATTATGACCTCACCGCTGAATGATACCACCACTCGCGAGTACTTCAAGGAGTGCGGTAACTTTGGACTCGGCTCCAGCCAGTTAAGCTTCTTTTGTCAGGGGATGCTGCCTTTTGTGGGCGATCAGGGACAGCTACTGCTTCAGGATAGTGGACAGATGGCTGTGGGACCGGATGGAAATGGTGGAGCCCTGCATCATTTTCATAGTAGCGGCATTTGGGAGACGTGGAAGGCTGCCGGAATCACAGAGGTTTGTTTTATCCAGATTGATAATGCCCTGGCCTTTCCCTTTAACCCCAGTCTGATAGGATACCATAGCCGCAAAGGCTGTGACGTGACGGTAAAGGCGACGCAGCGACAGCGTGTGGACGAACACGTAGGCGTTATTTTGGTTGAAGACGGCTATGTGAGGGTTGTGGAGTATACGGAACTGCGACGTCAGGAAAAGCAGGCCGTGTTGGCGGATGGGTCTATTAAGCACAAGTGTGCGAATCTGAGTATCTTTTGCTTTACGATGGATTTTATCGGAAAATTGGCCTCGAATCATTTGGATAATTTTCCGGTGCATTATGCTCACAAACCTGTGCAGGTGATGGAAGATGGCGAGGTGCATCCTATGAAAGCGTGGAAGTGTGAGCGCTTTATCTTTGATGCCTTGTGTTATGCAAAGACTGTGGAGGTCATTGTCTATCCCCGGGATCTTTGTTATGCTGCGTTGAAGAATGCGTCGGGGCCTGATAGTTTGCCGGAGGTACAGAAAGCCTTGCAGGCGATGGACCGCAGGACCTATGCTGAGATCAGTGGATTGCCTGTTTCAGAAGATAGGCAGTTTGAGTTAGCGCAGCAGTTTTATTATCCCACGCAGGAGCTCTTGCAGCAGTGGAAAGGCGTACCCTTGCCTGCTGAAGACTACATTGAGGCGATAGGGCATAGCGCACGTACATAAAGGACTTAGGAGACAAATTTGTAAAAGTCCTTTGAGATTTTTATGTCCTTTTGAAAGCATTTCAGAAGTCCTATAAGCTAGGAAAGACGACTCTAGAGGACTCAGATGGTATGGCACTATTCGGTCTGGAGACACAGATTTTTACCCCTTCCCAGGCCCGACATCCCGCTAGAATTTTTCAAGATTTTTCGTAGCTTTCAGGCGATTTTTCGATGCCAATTCCTTCGGTTTTGAAACTTTTAATTATTTTCTAATTTTGCTAAATTTATAGAGCCGAAGTAGAGTAGCCGTGCTCCTTTCAACTGCGAAGGGACACGGTGAATTTACTTAGGAAGGTTGTATACAACTCCTATGGGGTTGCCGAAGCAGAGTAGCCGTGCTCCTTTTCTGCTCAGCTAACATCGCCGAATTTGCTGACCTTGTTCATTCAGGCCAAACAGAACAAAGCCCGTTTGCTAAACTAACTCAGTCTTCCTTCTGACGGTAATCCCTGTCATGTATGAGTATCGACCATATTACTCTTATCATATGACGGGCAAATGCTCGTACTGCTTGGTTATGTTTTTTTCCCTCTGCTCTCTTCTTCTTGTAGTACTGTGCAGCCTCATCACATAGTTGTATATGTCGAGCAGCTCCGGTCATCATAGCTCCCTTTCCCCTCCAGTTAATATTTCGAGGCGAT
This sequence comes from uncultured Chlamydiae bacterium, assembly GCA_963713615.1. Lineage (GTDB taxonomy): Bacteria > Chlamydiota > Chlamydiia > Chlamydiales > JAJFMA01 > CAMFKD01. The sequence goes on along the minus strand of CAVQMM010000001.1, from coordinate 2,335,427 downwards.
CGAGACCCCTCATATTGGCCAGAACTCTTGTTCAGAATTCCTATTCCCAAGTAGAGCGCTAGACTAGCTTCCGACTTAAACCGATCGATACTACCAATCTCTCCAGCGAGTTCTGCGGCACAAATGGAACCATATCCAGGAATAGATTCAATCCGAGATGCTATCTTGGATTGTGGGATCAAACCCTCTATCAATACCTCCAACTGCGCTATTTCATCTAGCATCTCGAGTAGCCTTCTGACATCTCGTACTATTAATTTTCCTATCCACTCAACCTTTGAAGAGAACTTAGCCGTCTTTTGCCATTTCTGAATTTCCTCTGCATAAACCTCTCCAACGCCCTTGATTTGCAACAGGCTTCTTTTTTGCATTCGAAGCAACATGGTCATGTCTTCCTTCGAAGCAAGAAATCGTAGAAACCAAAGATTTGCTGGATTTTTTGTAATAGACAGTAGACCGGGGCAAACAGCCTGTAGATCCCCTTGAAGTCGATTTATGATTCTTGTCTTTTCTTTTACCAACTCTCTACGACGCCTTGAAATATGTTTAAGTTGCTCGTTGCATACCGGTGGAGGCTCTACTTTCTGCAGAATATTTTTTGCCAACGGTAAGGTCTCTTGAACTTGAAACAAGCTAAAAATAGCCCAAGCGTCAATTGGATCTGTTTTGGCTGGACCAGGAAAAACTTCCTTAAATCTAGCCAATTTCATGTTGTTGACACTATACAAAGAATATCCGTGATCAAGAGCATATCTATCGATGGGTCTAGCATAGCCATTAAACCCCTCCATAGCCATGACAACAGGCATGTTATAGGAAATTCTAAGCTTCTCAATTTTCTCAAAAAACTGCTCAATGTCTTCAGAAGTGTGGTTTAGATAAAATCCATCGATGCGTTCTCCTGTGGACAAGCCTATGGCTACATAGTGTCGAACGCTACCGATATCTAGACAAATACGAAGTTCGGACTGATTTTGCATGATAAATGCCCTGTTAAGTGTTTGTGAGCGTTAAATTTCACCCAAATTCCACTTCTACTTACAGAGCCACAATCAGAAGATTGGCACCATCCCGAACGGAATTATTGGATGATGCAAACGACGAAGGCGGCATATCGGGCCAGGCGAACAAACATTCGCTAAGGGCACACGGCCACACCTTCGTCGGCCAAAATGATACCTTAGAGAAATGTTTTTTGTCTTTTCCTATTACCGTCGATAATCGTTTGCAAAATCCTATGGTAGAAGGGTCGAAATTGCAACAGGCCAGGGCATCGCCCTGGTATACGCCAGGATAGGATTTCGCAGTCTGAAGGACTGCTACAAGACGCTGGTTTGCATAAACCATTTATGCATGCCTTTTATCGCAGTCTTTCAGACTGCTGAATCTCTTCCTGGTATATACCATGGCGATGCCATGGCCTGTTGCAATATTGACCCTTCGGGCCTAGGAAGGGAATGGCTTCTTTCCCTTTGCCAGCGTGAGATTCAAGGAATTGAATTTGGAAAATCGGAGTTCTGCAATTACCTCTAAAGGACTTAGGAGACAAATTTGTAAAAGTCCTTTGAGACTTTTATGTCCTTTTGAAAGCATTTCAGAAGTCCTATAAGCTAGGAAAGACGACTCTAGAGGACTCAGATGGTATGGCACTATTCGGTCTGGAGACACAGATTTTTACCCCTTCCCAGGCCCGAAGGGTCGAAATTGCAACAGGCCAGGGCATCGCCCTGGTATACGCCAGGATAGGATTTCGCAGTCTGAAGGACTGCTACAAGACGCTGGTTTGCATAAACCATTTATGCATGCTTTTTATCGCAGTCTTTCAGACTGCTAAATCCTTTCCTGGTATATACCATGGCGATGCCACATAGGCCTCAACCTAACAGGTCTTTTGAGCTTATATCTCAATGACTTAGGACTTCACAATCGTATCTCGGCGCGCAGCGCTTTGGAGTGCGGTCGCTTGCGACCGCTTTTCGTTCCTTGGGACGGCAATGCTAAAGGCATTGTATGGATTCGTCGAAGGCTGCATGTACTAACTATTTTACCCTTAGGGAATTATAGTGATGCCGTTGCACACGACCGTCGCAAGGAACCCAAAGCGGTCGCAAGTGTCGCAAGCGACCGCACTCCAACGGAAGTTCACCCCTGTTTTTGAAAAAAACACCTACCTAAAGTGTTGATTTTTCGACTTTTAGAGGCCTTTTCTTGTCCTGTGTCTAGTGACTACATTACTTGTGGCCACCTGGATTTGCTTTGGCATGGTAATTTGTAGAGCGCTCAAAATGTTAGTGGCCTCCTTGGAGGGGGCAGGGATCATTTCAATGGTCACCGCATCTGAGCACTTTATTGAATTTTGACATATAAGGCCTAACACTCGCAGGGCCTCTTCTGCAGTCATATTTACTTCAGCTAACCTTGAACGCAGCTCTCTTACAATCATATGAGCCAGCATAGTGATAAATATGTGCCCCTTGGTGCTCTCTACTGTTCTTACATAAATCGGCCTGATTTCCAAAAAATTGCTCTTGAAGGTTCTGAAATCATCCTCAACGTATTTTAGGTCTTTGTATCGTTCGAAAATTTCTAGGTCAGAAGCTTCTTCCTTACCTAATTCCGTTGTCCATACGTAACAACCGTCAAACTTAGATTTTTCTTTTAGCCGCTCCTGGTCGATCTCTAAACGTAATTGCCTTTTTTCGACGGAAACACTGACCCACTCTGCAATGCATAGTTTTTTTAGATATTGTCGTATTCGATTCTTTGCCAGCACCGCTGACATTGTAGGCTTAGACTCAAGTTTTTTGTTTTCTTGATCCACGCGCCTTTGAGCGGTAGATAGGCGTTCTTCTCTTTGTGATTGGGTTTCTAAAGCACGTCCAGGATTGCGCCGATAGATGTATCTCTTGCCTTCAAGACAAATCGATTGAAGATCTTTCGTGAATGTATCCAGACAAAGAATCTCTGCGCCTATTAGCGATTTCATCTCAGGAAGAGTCAAGGCTGTGACATATCCAAACCCGTATTCCTTTAGCAATAGCTTCTGCTTGTTCCGAATCATTCCTCTATCACCAACTAGGACAACGTTCTTGCAGCCAAATCTGGCTTTAATTTTGTCTAACTGATTTTGAAAAGTCAGAGTGTCCTGGGTATTGCCTGCAAAGGCCTCGACGGAGACTGGCATTCCATTATTGATGCTTAACAGTCCTATAACGACCTGCTTCTTTCTTTTCTTCTTGTCGCGGTTGTGTCCATAGGCAGCCAAGGCATTTTGCGTGCCCTCAAAGTATGAGCTTGTTACATCGTACCAGTAAAATTGCCCAGAATAACGCCTAAGCCTGAAAAGCGAATTCTCAATGGAACTTTGATTTTTGGCTACCCAATGCAGGCTTTGATAAAAGTCATTTTCATCAAAACCTCGGTTGAGGTTGATTATGGAGGCAATATCATAGATTAGGACCAGTCTTGCCGCCGACAGGCGAGAGCCTTGCTCAAGAATCCTTGCGAAGACAAGCCAAAGGATAAGTTTAGCGTGGAAACTATCACCTAGGGCTTTTGTGATCCCAAGACTGTCTGCCAATTGCTTTAGAACGAACACTCCTCCAACTGATCTGCCCTGAACAATGCTAAAACTGTCCTTGGACAAGATTGTAGGATTGTCCTTATGTTTCAGACCTAGCCTAATAGCCTCAATATCACTCTTAGAACACCCTGAAAGATTAGCCAGTGTGCGGTTTTTAACCTTTGTGCCCTCTCTATATGATTCACGAAGCAAAATAGACTCGTAAACCTTTCCAGACTTAGACTTGGACGTTGATTTTGCAATGTACATACAGTTTCCATCATATAACTGGACTACATTATACGCATAATAAATATATCTACAATATATTTTAGATGATATTTGAATAATTATTTTAGTGACTACATTTTTTCGGAAAAATAGTGATGCAAAGCATTTATATTCATCACAATACGATCAAAGTAGTGGGGAAATTAGGGGTGAACTTCCGCTCCAAAGCGCTGCGCGCCGAGATACGATTGTTAGGCTTAGGTTGAGGCCTATGGGGCGATGCCCTGGCCTGTTGCAATATCGACCCTTCGGGCCTGGGAAGGGATCCGCATTGTTCTTTTCCAAGTAACAGCTTTATTGAATGGCTTTGGGCTATGGACGAAATGGACAAAAGCTAAGCTCATTTTGGTCTAGACAATGGGAACAGGCATAGTCCTTTATGTCTTTTATGTCCCTTTGGTCCATTCAAGAGCGACCGTAAAGCGCTGCTTGACACCATTGTGAGGGCTTGTAGGGCTTAAAATTCATTCTAGGCTGCTATTGCTTAAAGCAACAGCAGCCTAGAAACCATGCTCAGGGGTCCTAGAACCTATTTGCTCGTTTCAGTATCAGACAATACTGATTGATCGACAGGCTTTTTACGCTTATCCTTCGGCAGACCCATTTTAATTACATTTGTAATTCTTACCGGCTTCTCTTGCTTGAATTCTACATTTGTATTTGGTAATGGCTCCTCTTTATTTACGTCTGCTTTTTTAGTTTCAGTATTTTCTGTTTGAGCCACAGGCTTTTTAGAATTTTTCGGCAGTACGTGCACCCCACTATATGCCAGCTCCTCTTTCTTCGCTTCTGGGTCTACTTTCATGGTGACCTGTGGAGTCTCAAGTTTACGCGTAACGCTCGTGTTCGTCATAGTGTTGCGGGGAGGGAGAGCCCTGGCAAATATATTTGTGGATGTCACAGATGTGTTTGGAGAAGTACCCCCATGAGCATCTGACGAGAATTTTTTAGGCTTAATTTCGTGATCTAAGATGTAATGAGAGGCGTCCGATTGGTCCTTCGCATCTTCAGGGGTTATAATGCGTTTTGAGTTAAGCGCTAAATAGAAAAGTGTGTTCTTGTCAACTGGTCCTTTGCTTTTATCTACGCTTGAGTCTGGCAAGATCTGATCAAAGGTATTCTCAATGAGATCATCATTCAATATGTCTGTATCAACGTCACCTATATCGAAGTTCGAATTATTAGGATTGCTGACTGCATTGTTACCTCCGCCATCTTTTTCGACCAAATCCGAGACCTCCGAATTTGGTGTAGGCGAAATGTTTGGCACTACTGTATTTCCTGACACATCCTGATCGCTGACAAGGCTTGGAAGAAAGTCATTATATATCTGCGCTTTGGCTGGGATATTGGCGTCATTCGCATTGTTTGTAGTAATGTTATTTAAATCTACCATCTTCTCCGTTAAGGTATCGTCGTTGCTAATACTCGAATCATATTCGTCATCTAGGATGTAATGTGTGGCCTCTGATTGGTCATTAGCATCTTCATGGGTTGTAATGCGTGTTGAGTTGAGCGAATGGGAAGCTATGTTATTATTCGATTTCTGTTCCAATGTCGTGACGGTGGAATTTGACACTGCCTCGTTATCTGATCCTTCGCTTCCATCTACGCTTGAGTCTGTCAAGATCTGATCAATGGTATTCTTAATGAGATCATCATTCAATGTGTCTGTATCAACCAATGTGTCTGTATCAACGTTCACTATATTGAGGCTTGAATTATTAGGGTTGCTGACTTTTACTACTACCGTTTGATCGCTAAGAGGTTTCTCGAAATTGTCGTCTGAGCCATTGTTTTCAGTGGATTCTGTAATTATGATTTCGGAATCATGGAGAAGTGAATCACTTTGTACATAGGTATCATTGGTTTGATCCGCCGACTGCAGCGTTTTATCATTAGCTTTTTTTTCGTCAGAGTCACTGAACCTGTCCGTGCTCTCTATATTTGAATTCACGGCGCTATGTTCTAGTTCGTCCGTTACTTCAGAAGATAGATTGGGTAACTCATTACCTTCATCATCAGAAGTTACTTTTCGCTCAATGTCGCTTTCTTTAATAGTGACTGGAATGTCACGTGAGTCATCAAAAAGACCGGATACAGAATCCAGAACATCGCCTTCAGCCTCTGTTAGAACTTTATGGGCTGTCTTTGCAATATCTTGGGCATTCGAATAATATTCACTGTCTATATCAGCCTGTGATTTGGGGGGGGCCTTTTTATCATCCCCAAAACTAGGACGGCGCTTATGCGTTTCTTTATTAGGGGCGGAATAGGAATCATCACGAGTCCGGTCTATCTTGTTTGGCTTAAAAGAGGGAAGTGGCTTTTTTGGTGCGGGAGGGATTTTGTTCAGATTGGGCTCTTGAGGATTATTGTTCGGCGGGATCTCGTTTATATTTTGCTGTAGTGGGTTGAGGTTCGCCGCTTGGTTCGGTTGAGGAAATATGGGGTCCAGGGGAAACGCATCAGCACCTAGCTCGTTTTCATACATTGCGTTGATGTAGTTCAAGATTGTAGGTTTTTTGCCCTCTAGATCTGCCCGGAGCCAATCTGTCAATAGTCCTTCGGGTCGATGGGCTAACAGTTTCATTTCAACGTCTTCTCGCCATATTTGGAGGCAAGCCTTTAGGGCCTCTTGTTTTTTGTCAGCTGAAGGAGCAGTCCCATCCTGGTAATTAGCATTGATGAGAGGAAGAAATTCGTTCTGCACATTAGCATTGTTTATACCAAGCATTGTGTCGATAGTATCTTTAATTTGCTGAGCATTCAAATTCGGTGGATTTTCATTTTCGATGTTGTGACCTCCGACTGGCTGGACCTGCGGATTAGGCTCTTGTGGGTGTTCATCACCGTTGTTGAGTAGATTAGGGCCTTGTTGAATGGGCTGATCACCAACGTTGGCATTATTAAAGTTTGGTTGGTTGTTGGCCTCATTAGGGTCTTCGGGATTTCCACTATTGCGATCTGACGAACGTGTATACCAGAATATGCCACCACCAACAAATACCACCGCTGCTGCTGCTGCGACCGCACACATGGCAGGGGATAAGAATGCCGCGGAAGCAGCTGTTGCAGCACCCGCCCCTGTTAATGTTACAAATGGGGTGACTGTGGAGGCTACCAAACCACCTGCGGCGCTTGCATTCACGACATTGTTTGTATTGCCTACGATCTCTTCTGCACCCTTATCGATTTTCTTGATGTTGTTGTTAAGCTGAATGACTTTTTTGTCTAGCTTGCCAAGTTTGGCGACAACGGCCGTGGTACCGATCGTCGGAGCAGCTACCTTAGCTGACAGTATTGTGGTGGGATGCTTAAGAATCGGAAGCGCTTTGTGCCACAGAAGGCTGGAAAACTCCTGGATCTTAGTCCACAGGGTTCTAGGATCGAATTGCTGCTTGTCCACGTGAACACCCAAGATACCACCAACCTTTAATGACGCCTCAGGCCACAGAATGGTTAGCGGTGCTGTCAATGTTGTGGCAATGGTGTTACCGAGAGCCTTACTAGCCTGAGTAAGATGTTGAGACTGGGTCCAGAAGTCATATGTCCCCTCCTGATGGAAATGGTTCCGTGCCGCTGTAGAGGCGAACATCGAACGTGTGATCCCTGAAACAGCTTGTCCTAGCTCAGATATGGTGTCATAACCAGAACTCAGAGGTACCTGTATGGCAGCTTTTCCTCCAGCCAAAAGGCGGTTAGTAAAACCTCCCTGGCCTAGAAGGTTTTGGATGCCGTCAAAAGTCGTTTGGGTCTTTGCTCCCATGGAGTAGATCTGTTGAATTGTCGGTGTGTTACCCATTTCTATCTTCCTTATGTAGGTTGTAAGCTTCGCTGTAGTTGCCGTTATGCTTATGGGGGACGGCAACCTTGTGTATGTTAACGCAAAGAGTGTACAGGAAGGCTTTTTTCATTGCACGTAAACAATGATATCTTTAGAATACATGGCTTAATCGCTTTTTTGATCGCAAACATCTTAATTCCCCCATACAACTCCTTGGAGACACTCATAATGGACACGCGACTTTTACCACTCCCATCTCTTGAAGAGCTAGCTGAACATTATGACATCTTTAAGCAGGCTCAGGAGACCAATACTCCTCTGGCCACTACTGAGATACAGTTTTGGGATTTGTTTCTAAGTCGGGCTAACATAGATTTGCAGCCATTTGTTCAAAACGAGGTCTATCAAGATTTCCGTACGTGGGCAACTGTGACTGACTTGAGCGACGTAGAGGAGCTGCAACAACTGATTTTGGGGAAGCCAGCTGCTCTGATGCTTTGGTTGAATGCAGGTTATGCAGCTCAGAATCTTCCTTCACTTGACTTGAATTTCGAGTCTCCCGACCGTAGAGAGTCTCTCAATTCATCGGACAACGTATTCAGCAGCCCATTGCCTGCCGCCAAGCTCAGCAAACTATTTTCTCCTTCAGAGGCTAATCGTTCAAGTCCATCTAATCGTGTTAGTTCTCCAGTCGGCCCTAAAAAAGACAAAGAACTTAAGGAGCTGTTAAAATGCGGGAAGGCCCTATCCAATAGCAGAGGTTTAAGCGTCGTTCAATTGAAATATTGCCAGGAATTTATTGAGCAAGTTAACCGTGATTGGGAACCCATAGCCGAGAAAAAGATCTATAGTGATTTTAGTACATGGGGCACCGTTGCCCACTTAGCCGATCTAGACGACTTGCGTAAGAACATTGAGGGTCAACCTTCGTTATTCTTGTTATGGATGAATGCAGGCTACGAGGCTGAAAATGGTTCCGAAAGGGGGTCCCAAAATGGATCTCCTGTGGTGGCATCTCGACAAGGCAATGGAGTCAATAGTCCCTTGCCCAAGACTCCGCTTAGTAAGTTGTCAATTGATTCCTTTAGAGCTGTTTCTCCTTCTAGTCCATACCGACCATCTGGAAGTCAGATCTCAAGTTATTATTATTATGAATCGATAGCTGAATCTACCGATTCAAAATTGTCCAATGTGGCTAAACAGTTGTCTAGTAGTAGTTCAGATGAAGAAGAGGATGATCTTGTTGATAAGAACGACAATTCGTCTAAGAAGGGTGGCTCGTTTGGTAAGCCCTTTGGTGATCACTCAGGTAAGATTGTTGTTCAGCCAGATAGAGATAATCCAAACGAGCCCTTGAGCAATGTCGATGGGAACAGCAATGCGTATCAGGCAGCGGACCCTGCTGCTCAGCCCTTGGATAATGTAGGTGGGGTTGTTCCGAAAAAAACTGACGATGATGAAACAACGCCTCTGAAACGGGATTTCGTCGAAGTTGTGATTCCTAATGCGACGGATGGACGAACAGGAATGGGTAGGGGCAAGAAAGTGACGATTGGTGCTGGCTTGGCTATTGCGGTTCTGGTTACAGCGGCATTAGGCGGCTACTTTTATTTTACAAAGCAAGATAACCAATAGGGCAGTAGTGCTTTGAAGTCCGTCGTTCTTGGATGGATTAAAGGACCAAAGGAGGTAATTGCAAAATTATTTGAGCCCTTGAGAATCGATTCTCGGGAAAAAAGATTACCTTTTTTTGTGAGAAGGCGATTCTAGATAGCTTAAGTGGTATGGCACTATCCAGTCTGGAAAGACAGGCTTTTCTCCCTTCCCAGGCCCGAAGGGTCGATATTGCAACAGGCCATGGCATCGCCATGGTATATGCCAGGAAGGGATTTCGCAGTCTGAAGGACTGCTACAAGACGCCAGTTTACAAACACCATTTATGCATGCGCTTTATGGCAGCCCTACAGGCTGCTAAAACCGTTTTGGCATATACCAGGGCGATGCCCTGGCCTGTTGCAATATCGACCCTTCGGGCCTGGAAAGGGATAAAAGCCTGTGTCTCCAGACTAGACAGTGCCATGCCGTTTGAGCTATCCAGAATCGCCTTCTCGCAAAAAAAAGGTAACCTTTTTTCCTAAGAATCGATCCTTAAGGGCTCAAATAATTTTGCAATTACCTCTAAAGAGCCTAGGGGATATAAAGGACTTGTGGAATTATTCCTGAGTCCTTTATGTCCTTTTCGTCCCTTTGGTCCTTTAGTCCATCCAAGAGCGACTGCACCAAAGCATTGTGCGCCTAGTCAACGTTCGTGGGGCTTTAGGCTGCTGTTGAAGACCGCCACAAGGGCCTTCCGGCCATATGCACCGCACCGCTCACCACCAAGTTTTTCGTCGGCTTTACTGCCTCCCAGGTCCATTCACCGAGCGTTCTCACTACCAACATGCACGTCGTATACAGGTACTGAATAGCTTCGGTAAAACACTTGCGAACATACGGAATCGTGAAATGCCGCAGATCTCCTGCCATTTCTATAATACGCCAGGAACGCTCCGCTCCGGGCATGTTGCGGTCCTTCCACACGTAGTCATAAACGGCTTCGTCTATGATGGCTTGGGTCAGACGGTTGTTATTGCTAGCGTATTTTGCACACTTGAGTGTGTTGACCAGCTTCTGTAGTGGTCTACCTGCCAGATGGTTCGTCTTGCTGGCTATGGCCGCAATGCCGTCATCATTCAAGACTGTTGTTCGCTCTTCTGCCCCTCCGAAAGCGTGATCGATGTATTGCGTGAGGATCCTAATCCTTCCAATATAGTCGGGGGTGCCAATGTGGATCTGATGGTCCATACGACTGACTACGGCAGGATCAAGTTCTGAAATGCGGTTCGTGGCTACAATGATGGCAACTTTCTTGCTGGGATCACCTGTTCGCGCCAGAAAAGCGTTTTGCAATTCCGTGTGGGCATGGTTCAGACGGTCCCTGTTACCAAGCATGGTGTCGCATTCGTCGATGAAGATAAAGCAGGGATGGTGTCGTTCGGCACGGTTCATGACTTCATTAAACTCAGAGACATGCCTGTTTTTGTCTATGAATCCGGTGAGCTCTGCCCCCGACATGCGGATATAAGAGAATCCCGTTGCATCGGTTATGGCTTTGGCGACCATGGTCTTACCACATCCTGGAGGCCCCTCTAGGATGAGATTCTGCAGTTCTCCACCGTGATTGCGGATGTTTATCATCGCATTGACATAGCGATCGAGCTTTTCCTGAATGCCGGGTTTAAAATGCGGCTTTGGAGGTGCCATCGAGGGAAAAACGAAATTTTTGATGCTGCCAATCCCATCAGCGATCGGAGAAATAATAGGCAGGCGCGTCTTGATGGCCATATTGGTGGTGGGGCGTCCGATGGCTGATTTTGCCACCAACGACAAATAATCGATGTATTCAGACACGATTTGTCTGCCGAAGGTCATGGAGAAGATGATGGTTCCGTATACACCAATGAGAGCCCACACTTCCCATTTGGCTTCGTAGACAAGGGTGTTGAACACAGCGAGACCCGTTTCAGACATGAAATTTCCAAACATCATAGCGTATTTTGCTATAACGTTAATAGACATGTCTTTAAATTTATTCTTGAACCAATTGCCAATTGCAGTTAGTAGCTGATCCTTATTTTCGTCGACCACTCCTCCGACCTGGATGCCAAATTCTTCAGCGAGATACTGAAATGCTGGAATAGCAGCATTATTTGCCACCCACTTCGTCGGTGTCCCAAAGTATTTCCAATAAATTGATGCGAGGCCACCCCCACCGACGGTTAGCGCCGCACTGGCCCCGAGTCTAATGAGGGGTTGATAGTAGCTACTAGCCGGTAACCATCCAATGAGAGTGTCTACAGCGCTGACAGTTGCAACGCCGATGACACCTGCCTTCCAAAGAAGTGTTACTGGGGTGACGACCCAGGTTAGTGGGGTGACGACCCAGTCGCGGTGACCGTAGGCTGACTTGAGTAATCCACCTGCTACGGCTAATCCAGCTATTGTTTGCCTGGGTTGCACAATTAAGGATGTAACACCTAGCGATACTAGGCCGCCCAATACCCAATTATTGTTGGCTATGACCTGTTCTGTTCCTAACATTTCCTCCCCCCATGAGTTATGTTTTGCAAAAGGCGAGCTATTATACCATGGAGCTTGGGATAGTCACAACATTTGTGGCCGTAATGTAAAGAGGCAGAGGAGATTAAGACACGGATACATCCGGATTTGGAAGGATTTTAGGAGTAACACGGATGAACACGGATCTAGGAGGATTTAGGAGGATTAGGAAAGGAAGGAATGGTTTTCTTAATTGTCCAATACGTCCAGTCAGTCCATTTTGGCATTAGCTAGGATGGACTTATTGGACGAATTGGACTAAATGGACGAACTGGACGGGTAAAGAAAAGTCATTTGTTCCGTTCCTAATCCTCCTAAATCCTCCTAGATCCGTGTGCATCCGTGTTATTCCTAATTCCTAATCCTAGTCGCACTTGAAGCGGAAGCTGGAGACGATGGTCTCGAAGATTTTTTCAAAGCCTGCATAGGCAGAGGCTTCTGCCGTGAAGTTCAGAATGTAGATGCGGTCGTCGACAATCATCTGGTATTGCAGAACTTCGCCGCTGGCACCGGTCTTTTTGACGAATGCATGAAACCAATGAGCCTTGACCCCATCGATCATACGTGTGCCCTTCTCCTTGATTTCAAAAGCAACCGAATGCTTCTCCATATTCTTTAGGCTCAGTGCAAAGTACTCTTCGCCTGGCATAGGATTTTCCAGGGTTTCCACCCAGATCTCTACATTCTCAAACGCCTTATCATCTTTATGCTGGGCAGGTGATATGGCGGAGATATCGTCATCTTCGCCACCCTCAGGAGTTTCGATCTTCCAGGTGCTGGGAAATTGCACTGTATAACAACCGTCTTGATTGACGTAGGTGACATATTCCGCTTTAGGGTCAGTGGTTGCTGACAAAAACGGAGTATATGCTAAAAGACAACTGAACAGAAAAGAACTGACTAATGACGTCATACACATCGCTGGTTTATTAAATAAATGAGATATTAGCATAATTCATAAATATATCCAAATCTGTTAAAGATTATGTAAAGAAGTATCCATTTTTACCTTCATATGCTCTTTAACAGTTGTTTCCATAGCATTGACTTCTTCATCAGTGAGTTCAGGAAAATGATCTCGTTTTTTCTGATTCGACAATTTTCCGTTATGATCAACGATTTGTATGAACAGATTGATTTTGCGATCAGGCATATCTACAAGGTTTTGAAGGAGCTTTTTTGTTTTATCGTAGTTTACGAGATATTGCAACTCATTCTTAAAATCGGTGTTTATTGTCGTTTCCACACATTCGAACAGATATTCGGCAAAGGCAGTGAAGTCAATATAGCGATAAAATTGTAGGGTTTCATTTTTGACCACCATACTGCCATCTTCATTAAAAGCGTAATGGATTAGCCCCAAGAGGGGTTTTGAGATGCTTTCAAGAACAGTGTCATACTTCTTCAAATCCTTAAGGATCGTTGCTGAGACAGGAAAAATGGCGCCTTCTGGGACAAATTGCATCCTGGCGAAAACGTAGTGGATTAAGAAACGGTGTAGTCGGCCATTGCCATCTGTGAAGGGATGGATAAAGACAAAGCCAAAGGCCAATGCTGCTGCAATTAGAACGGGATGAATATTGCTCTCAAGCATGCATTCCAGACTGTGCTTCAGGCCATTCATTAGAGAGGTGACATCTTCACTTTTGGGCGCAATATAGTCGACGTTCCCTCCATAGGAATCGAGGCGTTCCTGAGATCCTATGAAGGCTTGAAAGTCCCGGTAATCGGTGTCAGCATATCTTTCGTCTACGATGCTGTTTTGAAGGTCTATGAGTAGCTCTTTCGTCAGGGGGCCCACGTGGTCAGCACGCTTCAGTAGGTCGACAAAGCGATTTAGGCGTGTGGGGCTAGGTTTTTCTCTTTCAATTCCAAACGAAGACATCGTTTCTTTGGCATACATGTAATTGACAGCCCGGCCGATGATATGAAGGTCGAAGTGGTTAATGAGTTTGTCAGCATGCGCTGAGAGGTCTTTGGCTTCATAAGCCTGCAAACGGTCTGTACGGCGCAGGAAAGGACAAAAATCGCGATTTCCCAATAAATTGTTTAAAATACGGTGACGTTGACTGCGCATACCCACAGCTGTATAGTATTTGATGGGGTCCAGCAAAGAGACATAGGATCCACTTTGGGCGTCTTCAAGAGGGAGCTTTTGGTCAGTTAAGAACTCATAGAGAAACCAGATTTTTCTCGCTGTCTTGCCTGTGGGGTGTTGACGAATGTAGTGCGCAATATCGCCTTTTTCGAGCTTTCTAAAAAGGAGAGAGAAAAGCTCGAGGTTAAGCCCCTCATGCTTTAGGGCAAACTCGATGTGTGCAAAGGGATCGTGCACATCATCAGGCAGAGCACGCTTAGAGTAGTAGACGGTTTCATGACCATTATAGACCTCTCGTGAAGGAGTTCCTTTGGGGAGCACGTAGGATTCCCTAAAGTAAGGCATCACGGACAGGTCAAAGAGTTCGATTAAAGCGCGGTATCCCATTGGAACCGGTTGTTGTAAGGATGTGATCATGGGTGTGCCTAGGTTTTTTTGGCAAAACGGTTCAAAACTGGCTCTCTTGTAGCAAAACGTTTAGATTTTTGGCAAAACGTTTAAAAATCGGCTTTTTTCTGGCAAAACGTTTAGAATTCTGGCAAAACGTTTAAAATTGGGCCATTTTCTGGCAAAACGTTTAGAATTCTGGCAAAACATTTAGAATGAGCGGTTTTTCTGACAAAACGTTTAAAAATGGATTTTTTGAGGTTCTTTATGGGCAAATACCTCTTTCTCATAGCAGTTTTTCTGACCGGTCATCTAGGGGGCAGGGAGCTATCCCTAGAGGACAAGGTAGGACAAATTTTCTTTGGTTTTGTCTATGCCGAAGAAGTTGATACGCCGACGCAGGAATTTCTGGAGCGCACGCATTTGGGTAATATCATTTATTTTGAGTGGGCTAATGGATTGTACTGTCCGCAACAGGTAAAAGCTCTCTCTCTCCAGCTGCGTGAAACGATCACGGCGACTACTGGCGTCCCACCACTCCTTGCCGTAGATCAGGAGGGGGGAAGGGTTAGTCATTTGTATAGGGAGTTCGGGAGCCATCCTTCACCAGCATCTCTTGGTTTAACGATGGATTTGAATGCTGCTTATACTTCGGCATATGCCATGGCACAGGAGTTGGCTGAGGTGGGCGTTACGATGAATCTTGCTCCGGTGGTAGATCTTAGTGAATCGGATGGGTTTATTGGATCGCGTGCCTTTGGTTCTAAACCCGAGTTGGTGGTGGCGATGGCCGAGCAGTTTATCAAGGCTCATCGCGATGTTGGGGTCGCTACGATACTGAAGCACTTTCCTGGGCATGGAGCCACGCGTATCAATTCGCACTATGCGCTGCCGGTGATTGAGAAAGAGCGCGCTCAGCTGGAGGCGGAAGATTTGGTCCCTTTCAGGCAGCTTGCCCCTGTTACCGGTGCTCTGATGACAGGACACTTATACGTGCCAGCTCTTGATCCCACCGTGCCGGCCACGTTCTCATCGGCTATCCTCACCGACCTTTTACGACGTGAATGGGGGTATTCGGGCGTGGTTATGAGTGACTCTCTGGTCATGCGAGGGTTAGTCGAAAACCAAAAGACCTTTGAAGATGCTGTCGAAGGGGTCACAAAGGCAGCGATTCGCGCATTTCAAGCCGGCTGTGACTGTCTTGTTGTGGGAGGCCTGGAGTGGGGTGACGCCGTTGTTACACCGGAGCAAAATGCGAGCATGCTGGAACGGGTCATGGGGGGCTTCCGCGAGGCTGTTCTTTCTGGCGACATCAGCCAAGAGCGCCTAGATCAGTCCGTTGAGCGCATGATCAAGTTTAAAAAATCCCCACGAAATGCTGTTGTGCCTTCGCGTTAAATTCTCTACGAACCGCTGTCCAGCAAGATTTGTCCGCTGACAAGGTGGCGCATGCTATGGAAGCTGCCATGCAGAAATAGCCGCAGGTTTTTGCGGAATAGGCGGATAGCCTCCTCCTGAGGTTTGGAGGGGCTTTCGGCGACATTTGGCGTTAGGATGAGATTAGGGATTTGCCAAAGTTGCGATGAGGGGGCTGGTGGGGATGAAAAATGCGCATCGATAAGGATGCCTCGACACCTACGCAACGATGAGAGGGTAGCCAAGTCTTTATCGGTGACAGGCACGGGGCCTCCCAGAACGATTACAATGGCATCTTCTTTAATAAGAGCGAGAAGATCATCAGCTAACCATTCCTGAAACTGTTGTTGGGTTGAGGGGCAGAAGCTTATAACATCAGCGGTTGGGAGAATGCTCTTGAGGTTGCTGCTAGGAAACACTCTGTGACAGAAAGGGTGGAAGGTTGGTGGGTCTTGAACACCCCAGACTTTTAGGCCCTGATCCAATAGTTGCTTGGCAATGGCGGTTCCGTTAGCCCCGAGGCCAAGTTGTAGGTGAGTGCGTCCGGGCAGCCCCCACATCTGAGGTTGCAGCAAGGGTTCCTCGAAAGTTTCTCGCTTGATTGTCGCTGCCTGCCATGCAAACAGATTTTTGGCGAAGGCAAGCACAGCTCCTAGAACGAAATTTCCTATCTGCGTTGTCGCTTCGGAAGTGGTGGTGGTAACCAGGACTGTTCCATCAGCTTTGATATTTTCGTAGCAGATATGTGTGGTATAGGCATTAGGAATATGTAGCCAATGCAGACGCTGGGTCTTGGCGAATTCGGCCTCCGAGAGGTGTTGGCTGTAGACAATATCCACCTTCGCCCAAAGGTCGTCAGGTAAGTGACGATCGGCTAATGGCTCTGTTAGCACAAAGTCACAGCCTGGGAATTCCTTGGACAATGGAAGGATTGCCGAAGCAATCAGAGGATCTCTAACTAGAATGGTTGTCATTGGGTTGTATAGGTACCGGATTTTTCCTTTGATTTCAAAGGGATTTTCTCCTATACTCCATTTACTAATGAATGAAAAGATGCGATAAGGGCACGTTCCTAGCTCAGCATTTGTGACTGTTTCTGAGCATTTTGCTGTTGTCATGGGCGCTTTGAGGCATTTTGGGCTCTTATCTGTTAGTGGAGGAAAACTGACAATGTACGCAATCATCAAGAGTGGTGGTAAGCAATATAAGGTCGGCGTGGGCGATTTAGTCGACGTTGAGCACCTTGGGCTTGAGCAGGGCAATGAGGTAAACCTAGATGTTCTCTTCGTTAGCGATGGGGAGAAAGCTTCTGTAGGCCTACCTACCGTGAAGAACTACGTGGTCAAAGCGGAGTTTGTCGAGTCGGTATTAGGTCCTAAGGTTGTTGCCTACAAGTATAAGAGACGCAAAGGCCAAAGCTGTAAGCGTGGTCACCGTCAGCAATATTCGCGCATAAAGATTACCGACATCGCTTCCAGCAAGAAGTCATCGGAGGAATAAACCATGGCACATAAGAAAGGTCAGGGTTCGACCCGTAACGGAAGAGACTCTCACTCACAACGCTTGGGCATTAAGAAGTCCGGTGGCGAAGTTGTTAGAGCAGGAAACATTTTGGTTCGCCAGCGTGGCACCAAGTGGCATCCAGGCAAAAACGTAGGCCGTGGTAACGACGATACACTCTTTGCGCTCATCGACGGGACGGTAGCATTCCGTCGCGCACGACGCACGATTGTATCTGTGGTTCCTGTAGAGGCTTAGCGCTGTTAGACAGCGGTTTTGCTAACTCTTTCCTGGGCGATAGGCTTTTAGCCGCATCGCCCATATTTTTTTGTGTCGGCGCGCAGCGCTTTGGAGTGCGGTCGCTTGCGACCGCTTTTCGTTCCTTGTGACGCTCGTGTGAAACGGCATCACTATCATTTGCGAAGGGTAAAATAGTTAGTCCATGCAGCCTAATCGAATGCATACAATGCCGTTTAGCACGGCCGTCGCAAGGAACCCAAAGCGGTCGCAAGCGACCGCACTCCAAAGCGCTGCGCGCCGAGATACGATTGTGAGTCAAGAAAAAGATGTGTGCAATACGATGCATGGAGTGACTGCGCCACGTAGGCATATCGTCCAGAAGGAAAAGCGGTAATTTATGTTCATCGATAGGGTTAAGCTGGAGCTTAAGGCCGGTAAGGGTGGCAACGGCGTTGTTGCTTGGCGTCGCGAGAAATTTATCCCTAAAGGGGGGCCTTGCGGAGGGAACGGCGGCAAAGGGGGCGATGTCACCCTTAAGGCCGATATACAGATAGCTTCTCTTGACTGGTTTCGCAACCGTCGCCTGTTACACGCCGAAAATGGTCATCAGGGTGGTGGTAATAATCGCCAAGGCAAGAACGGCAAGAATCTTATTTTGGCCGTTCCCTGCGGGACATTGGTACGCGATGTGAACAGTGGCGAAATCTTGGTTGACCTTACAGAAGATGGTCAAGAATGGTTAGCCTGCCAAGGCGGCAAGGGTGGACGCGGTAACGATAGCTTTAAGAGTCCTACGAATCGAGCTCCTAATCAGTGCACCCCCGGTAAAGAAGGCGATTTGTGCCGCGTCGAACTTGAACTCAAGCTAATCGCTGATGTGGGTTTGGTGGGATTTCCTAATGCCGGCAAATCGACACTTATCGAGGCGATTTCAAAGGCTCGCGTCAAGATTGCTGCTTATCCCTTTACCACCCTCAACCCTAATCTTGGACAGCTGCTTCTCGACGATTTTCGCAAGATCGTCATCGCGGATATTCCGGGGATTATCGAAGGGGCTCACCGCAACCGCGGTCTGGGTTTCGAGTTTCTACGGCATATTGAGCGTACGAAATTGCTGATCTTTGTCCTGGACGCTTCTGGAATTGATGGCCGTGATCCTTCGCAAGATTACGAAATCCTACGCAAGGAACTTCGCGAGTACAACCCAGAGCTATTGGAGCGACCCTCTATTGTTGTGTTGAATAAGATGGATGCTCCAGAGGCTCAGGAACATGTTCAAGAGTTTAAGAAGCGTTTTCCTGCTGTTGCCGGTGAGGTTCACGAGATCTGCGCCGTGCTAGGCGAGGGTGTACCGAAGCTCGTCGACCGCATCCAACAGGCATTTGGCGAGTGAGAAGGAGTCCTTAAAGATAAGGACTCCCTTTGAGGACTTTTAGCTACCAGTTACTATAAGACCCTGAATGATACCCATTCCAGGATCCATAGCCAGATCCTGAGTTACAGCAACAGCTTTTACAGCAACTTCCTCCTCCATAGCACCCACCGCCATAACAGGAATTACCGCCAAAAAGAAAACCAAAGGCGTGAGCGCTCATCGGAGCCATAAACAGGCCAATCCCCAATACCAATGCGACTAAAGGTTTGAAAAAGTACATAAACATACCCCCCTTCCTTTAGACATTAAAAAAAGCGGTAATGCCGCTTCATTCGTCATTCTACAATAATGGGAAGTGAGGGTCAATGGTGTTTTCGACCTTGATATCCTTGGAATGCTTAATTAGGATGAACCTAAACGAGCGAAGCAGGGGGGCGGCTATGGCGGATAAACAACAATACGATTTGGGTATGGTGGGCCTGGGGGTTATGGGCCGCAATCTTCTGTTAAACATGGCAGACCATGGCTTTGCTTTGGCCGGTTATGACCTCGATCGCAGTAAGGTAGAAGCTTTGCGGCAAGAGGCAGGGAAGAGAACTATCGTTGCTGTGGATACCGCGGAGGCTTTGGTGCAATCGCTTAAGACCCCCCGGGCAGTGATGATGCTTGTCCCAGCCGGTGCTCCGGTTGATGCAGTCATTAAGGCTTTGGAGCCCCTACTGCAGAAGGGCGATATTCTCATCGATGCTGGCAATTCCTATTTTAAGGACACAGATATTCGAGCTAAGAGGCTTGCCGAGAAGGGCATACAGTTTTTGGGTGTAGGCGTATCAGGTGGTGAAGAGGGGGCACGGCATGGTCCGAGCATCATGCCCGGAGGCCCCAAAGAAGCCTATGAGCGCGTCCGACCCATCTTAGAAGCTGCTGCTGCCAAAGTGGGCAACGCCCCCTGTGTGGCCTATCTGGGGCCTGGGTCTTCGGGCCATTTTGTTAAAATGGTCCACAATGGCATCGAATATGGCATCATGCAGCTCATTGGTGAAACTTATGATCTGATGAAGAAAGGCTTGGGTTTGAACGACCAAGCTCTCCACGATGTCTATGACGATTGGAACAAGGGAGAGTTGCAGAGCTATCTTATAGAGATCACTGCCAATATCTTTGGTAAGTTAGATGACCGGACAGGCAAGGCTATCGTTGATGATATTCGGGATGTCGCCAAGCAAAAAGGCACAGGCATGTGGACCTCGCAGAGTGGCATGGAATTACAAGTTCCTATTCCGACCATCGATATGGCCGTGGCGATGCGCGATCTATCGATGTTGGAAGATCAGCGTAAACGCGGGGCGCAAGTTCTCGCGCGACCGAACAGACCTTTCAATGGAGATCGCAAGGCGAGCATAGAGGCCCTTAAACAGGGCTTGGATGTCGCGTTGATAGTCACCTATGCCCAAGGGATGGCTTTGCTGGCCACTGCGTCAGGGAAGCTCTCCTATGGCCTAAATATGGAAACCTTGGCGCGCATCTGGCGGGGTGGATGTATTATCCGCTCGGTCCTGTTGGATGATATCTGCAAGGCATTCCATCGCGAGCCTGGATTGCCAAATCTGCTATTTGATCCGGACCTGAGCAAAAGGGTGATGCGCGAGGAACAAGCCTTGCGAAAGGTTGTGGCTTTGGCCGCTGACCTAGAAGTGGCAGCACCTGCTTTTATGAGTGTGATAAGCTACATCGATGCGTTGCGCAGCGGCTGGCTTCCCGCCAACCTCATTCAAGCTCAACGCGACTACTTCGGCGCACATACTTATGAACGTACTGATGAAAAGGGTACATACCACACTGAATGGGTGACCACCAAGGCAGGTACATGATGAAAACGCGAGATCAACCAGCACCCTATATTTTTGTTATCTTTGGCGGCGGCGGCGATCTCACCTGGCGGAAGCTGGTTCCTGCCCTGTTCAACCTGTCAAAGAACCAAGAAATGCCTCCACAATATGTTGTGTTGGTTGTTGATCGGACGGAATGGACCGAGGCCAAACTGCGTGCGCATTTTCATGAGGGTGCCAGCCAGTTTTCTGGGAAGGGCAAGATTGCGGCGCCGGAATGGAATGAGTTCGCCAAGCATATTCATTACCTCAAGGGAGATTTCGGCAACTTGCAGACCTATCGCAAGCTAAGTCAGATGTGTGGGGAGATCGAAAAAGCCTGGAACACTGAAGCAAACAGAATTTTCTATATGGCAACGCCTCCTTCCCTATTTGGCGAAATCCCTAAATTCTTAAATAAAGTAGGCCTTGGCAAAGGGCACCCGCGCTCACAGCTTATTGTTGAAAAACCCATTGGATATGACTTGCAGTCTGCCCAGCAGCTGAATACTGCACTGCACGAAAATTTTAATGAATCGCAGATCTTTCGCATCGACCATTATCTTGGAAAGGAGACGGTTCAGAACATTCTGGCTCTGCGCTTCGCCAATCTTTTGTTTGAACCTATCTGGAACCGTCGCTATGTCGATTATGTGACGATCACCGTTGCAGAGTCAGTGGGAGTGGAACATCGCGGTGGCTACTATGAGAGGGCAGGGGCTTTTCGCGATATGGTACAAAATCACCTGATGCAGCTACTCTGCCTGACTGCTATGGAGCCCATGATCTCCTTTGAAGCCGATGAGATCCGCAATAAAAAGGTCGATGTTCTGCATGCTGTGCGGCCGATCACGCCGCAGACCGGTACATGGGTGCGCCGTGCGTGGACAGTATAGCCAGGGGTGGATTGATGGTAAGGAAGTGTGTGGGTATCGGCAGGAGGATGGCGTAGCGCCTGATTCACAGACCGAAACCTTTGTAGCTATTAAGCTCTTTGTAGATAACTGGCGTTGGCATGATGTTCCCTTCTATCTGCGCACTGGGAAGAGGCTCACGCGTCAAGTGTCTGAGATAGCCATTCAATTTCGCTCAGTGCCCCACCAGGCTTTCCCTCCTGAAGCCACCCTGGATTGGCAGCCAGCTCGCCTGATTATCTCTATCCAGCCTGACGAGGGTATCATCCTGCGTTTTCAAGCCAAATACCCGGGCACTAATATGCATCTGCGGGCTGTTGATATGAGCTTCAATTATGAAAAAGCCTTCGCCGTGCGCTCTCCCGATGCCTATGAGACCTTACTGTGGGATATTATGCGCAATGACCTGATGTTATTTATGCGTGCCGATCAGATTGAAGCCGCCTGGAAACTGCTGATGCCTGTGATAGATATGTGGTCGGTTGCACCACCCAGCAATTTTCCCAATTATGAGGCAGGAACCTGGGGGCCTCAGGCAGCTAACTGGCTGTTAGCTCAGGAAGGGCATAGCTGGCAACTTCCCACTAACCTCTAGGACTAGGAATTGACCACAGAGCACACAAAAAACCGTTTGGAAGACGAGCCTCCAAACGGTTTCTTTGGGAGAGTGTGTAATTTTATCTGCTGCTGGTCACGGAGTCCTTCAAGGAATAACGTCGACCATTTAAAGCATTCCAATAAGTCGTTTCCACAGAGCCATCAGGATTTGCCATCGAGATGCTATAAACGGGTACAAAGACTTCTTTGACTTCATGGATGGCTATATCAGGTCCAAAAGCTGCCTGAGCGGCTTGTGCGATCTGATCCTTGGAAAACTTAGTCGGTTGTTTTTGAACATCACTATAGCTTTTGGTGACCAAGCGTTGACTAATGTTTGTGAAGGGGGGCATGGCAAGATTTGCATCTGGGATGCGCAGTCTGATCACATTGCCATCTTGCACGATGAGGCCTTTACGACGCGCCGACTCGGTCCATTGGTCTAGGACATCAGAGTCAACAGCTAGCAAACGACGCAATTGTTCCCTTGAGATACTGCTACCGCGGGCTGCGATGGTTTTGATGACTCGGTAGTCATTTTCATCAGCATTGGCTGACAGCATGGGGCCGAAGCCTTTGCTGACATTCCAGGTGCTGGTGTCGAGAACCATTTCACCATTATCCATGCTCCACAAAATGACCCCTTCACGCTTCTTAGAGCCACTTTGGTTGTAGGCGACATCGAGAAGCAGGTAGGGATAAAATTTGAGGGCTGGAGCTAGCTTGGTATCGCTTTTGTGACTCGGAAGCTCGCTACGATGGGTATCCACAACCTGGTCTGCGGTGAAGAGAGGTTGCAGCGCCAAGAATTGATTATTTGGCTTTTCAGTATAGTTTTGAACAAAGCCACTTACCGTATCGCTGTTTTGGTATACCCACCAAGATCCAACTCCGATAAAGGCTAGTAGTAAGAGCAGGTAGATGGCACGCATGCGTGACTCCCTCGTTTTTGCAATGACATTTCGATAGACAGGTATAAATGCCTTATTCCACCTGCTTAAATCAAGATTTTTTTTGCTTTTTAGCAAGATTACGATGTTTCAGATAGGAAGGGGAACGAAATGGACCCGAAGATCCATTTCGTTGCATGCAAAGAGCTAGTCCTTCATGGACAACAAGAACTCAGCATTACTCTTGGTCTTTTTCAGCCGGCCTAGAAGCAGGTTCATGGCATCAAGACAGGAAAGATCCGCGAGCGCTTGGCGCAACAAGAAGACCTTTTCCAGTTCAGTTGGATGATAAAGAAGTTCTTCTTTACGCGTACCACTCTTAACAAGGTCAATGGCAGGCCAGAGACGACGGTCGGCAAGCCGACGATCGAGCACCAATTCCATGTTACCGGTACCTTTGAACTCTTCAAAGATAACCTCATCCATGCGGGAACCTGTATCGATCAACGCCGTGGCGATGATCGTTAGGGATCCACCCTGCTCGATATTACGGGCTGCACCAAAGAAGCGTTTGGGTTTGTGCAGAGCGTTGGCATCGATACCACCGGTCAAGATCTTGCCGGAATGCGGCTGAATGGTGTTGTAGGCTCGAGCCAAACGCGTGATGGAATCGAGAAGAATGACCACATCTCGGCCATGTTCGACCATTCTGCGGGCCTTTTCGATGACCATTTCGGCGACCTGAACGTGCCTTTCAGGTGGCTCATCGAAGGTGGAGGCGATGACTTCGCCCTTCACCATGCGCTGCATGTCCGTAACCTCTTCAGGACGCTCGTCAATGAGCAGAACCATCAGAAGTGTCTCAGGATTGTTTTTGGCTATCGCATTCGCCACGCCTTGTAGGATAACTGTCTTACCCGTTCTTGGAGGCGCAACAATCAGACCACGCTGACCTTTTCCTATCGGCGAAGCGAGGTCCAGGACGCGCATAGGCAGGACGTCTGACGACGTTTCCATCACCAAACGCTCGTTAGGGAATAGCGGCGTCAGGTTTTCAAAGAGGATGCGCTCGCGTGCCTTGTCAGGTGAAACGGAATTGATCGCATCGACTTTCAGCAGGGCGAAGTACTTTTCTTTTTCCTTCGGAGGACGGATGGTGCCACAGACAGTATCGCCTTTTTTGAGGTCAAAGCGGCGAATCTGTGCTGGCGATACATAGATGTCTTCTGCTGATGGCAAATAGTTGTAGTTGGGTGATCGGAGGAATCCAAACCCATCGGGCAGCACCTCTAAAACGCCCTCACCGACCAAGGCCTCATTAGGATTTTCAGCAAGAGCGCGGACGATCTCAAAGACCATCTGTGACTTGGTGAGCGATCCTAGATGCTTCAAACCAATGCGCTTACCGAATTCGGCGAGTTGGCTGATGTTCATGCGCTGAATTTCAGCAATCTTGATCGTTTCTAAAAGTGGGCCGGGAGCACCTTCTTCGGCCGGTGCATCGCCTTGTGGGGGAGGGACGGCCGGTTCAGCTTGTCCCTTTGCCTGTTGGTGATGCTGGGCTTGCTGGTGCTGAGTCGACGAATGGTGTTCTTGCGAGGAGTGAGAAGCGCGCTGTCTGGGCCCATAGCGCCGATCTCCTTCTCTACTACGTTCGCTGCGTTCGGGGCGCTCACTACGTTCGGACCGTTCACTACGCTCGGGACGTTCACTGCGTTCATTTTCGCGACCACCACTGGGTGCTTCTAGCGAAGTGTTCGCCTTTTCTGGGTTTCTTTGATCTGAATCCATTAACTTCTACACTCCTGTTGAACTGAAGTTTTTTGGAAATGACGTTGTAATTGATGCCCCGAAATGGAATGGCTGGTTATGTCGGGGACTTTTTGGTCAGAAGCTTGGGGTAAATGGCTCGGACAGCATTTTCGAGGACCGCGAGATTGCCGCTGTTTTCGATGACGAAATCGGCCCTTTGCTCTTTTTCTGCTAGAGGCATTAACCTTGCACTTCGTTTATGATATTCTTGTTCTCCATATGGCGTCTTTTGAATAAACCGTTGGCAACAGAGCTCTTTGGGTGCGGAAACCACCACGATCCAGTCGTAGAATCCTTGGCTGTTTGATTCAAATAAGAGGGGGACTTCTGCAACAAAGAGTGGAACACTGGTTGTGGTGTTGACGTATTGGTATTGAGCAGCGATTTCCTGTTGTACCGCTGGATGTAAAATATTCTCTAGAGCGCGTAACAATGCAACGTTGTCAAAGACTTTTTCGGCGATCTTCGCTCGATCAAACCGTCCGTTGCTAATTACACCCGAGCCCAGAAGTGAAATAACTTTATTACCAATATCTGTATCGGGAGACAACAAACGGTGAACGATTGCGTCGGCATCGACGACATGGGCACCAAGATCCTGCAGAATACGACAAACACTGGACTTGCCGGAGGATACAGTGCCTGTTACCGCTACTGTACAACAGTTTAACATTCTTCCCAATTTTTGCCAACTTTAATATCCGCTACTAGCGGAACCTTTAAAGGGTAGACCTTTTCCATGCATTCAGACACCAATTCTTTGAGTGCTTCAATGTCTTCGTCGGCAACCTCAAAGAGCAGTTCGTCGTGAATTTGTAGGATCATGACCGCCTTGATGGCGCTTTCACGAAGTTTCTCGGAGACCTTGAGCATAGCCATTTTAATGAGGTCTGCAGCGCTTCCCTGCAAAGGGGTGTTAATAGCCAAACGCTCAGCAGTGGCGCGGATGATCCCGTTTTTACTATTGATTTCTGGAATCCAACGTTCGCGTCCTGTTATTGTCGTCGCCTTACCTGTTTTACGGGCTTTTTCCTTGGACTCTTCCAGATACTTTTGAATGGCATGATACCGCTCAAAATATGTTTTAATGAACGCTGCAGCCGTTTTGACATCAATATGAAGCTCTCGAGCCAATCCAAAGGCCTGTTGGCCATAAATAACGCCGAAGTTGACGGCTTTAGCCTGGTCGCGTTGCTGCCGCGTAACCTCTGCAAGAGGTACGTTGAAGACGATCGAAGCGGTATGGGTGTGAACATCGCGGCCGTGCTGAAAGGCGTCGACTAGCTGTGGATCGCCGCACAGATGCGCTAGAACGCGCAGTTCGATCTGCGAGTAGTCTGCAGCTAAGAAGCTGTAGCCACTTTTTTGAGGACGAAAAGCGGCCCTGATGCGACGGCCGATGTCAGAGCGAACAGGAATATTCTGCAGGTTGGGGTCTTGGCATGAGAGACGTCCAGTAGCGGCTACGGATTGGTTGAAGGTGCAATGGACGCGGTGGGTATTGGGGTTGACCTCTTGAGGGAGGGCATCCAGGTAAGTGGAGCGCAATTTTTCCAAAGTTCGATATTCCAAAACCTTGCCGGCGATAGGGTACTGATCTTGCAGACTTTCCAAGACATCGGCATCTGTAGAGAGACCAGTAGCTGTCTTTCGCGGTGGTGTGATGCCCATTTTGGTAAAAAGAATCGTCGCCAATTGCTTGGGTGAGTTGATGTTAAATGGTTCCCCTGCCAGGGCATGAATCTCCAACTCCATTTCGCGACAAGCCATGGCAATGGAATTCGACATTGTTTTGAGATAGGGGATGTCGACATAAATGCCTGCGCGTTCCATGTCTGCCAAGATGCGCAGGAGGGGCATTTCCAGGTCACGCATAAGAGACATGAGACCGCGCTCTTCGAGCTGGCTAGAAATCTCCT
This sequence comes from uncultured Chlamydiae bacterium, assembly GCA_963713615.1. Taxonomy (GTDB): domain Bacteria; phylum Chlamydiota; class Chlamydiia; order Chlamydiales; family JAJFMA01; genus CAMFKD01. Next base: position 2,308,613 of record CAVQMM010000001.1, on the reverse strand, counting down.
TATTGAGACGCAAGGTGTAGTCGACATCTTCACAACAATAGCTACAAACCTGCGCGATGGGAACATCCATCATAGAGAGCAGCTTCTTACCTTTGCCAACAAGTTCCTCGATGGGCATTTTGCGCTTGCCGAAATATTGCATGGTCAAGTGGTCGAGGGTATGCACGCGACTGTGAGAATTGAGGAGATAGGAGGCTAGCAGAGTATCGAAGCACAGATTGGTCACCGCAATGCCATAATTAGCCAGTACGTGAAGGTCATATTTTGCATTGTGCGAATAGAAACCGACGTAGGCGTTTTCGAAAAGAGACTTGAGTCCGGCGAGAACTTTTTTGATACCCAATCGTCCATTTGTAGGGACATAGAAAGCTTCTCCGGCTTGATGGCTGAAGCCTATGCCCACGAGTTCAGCCAGTAAAGGCCTTGCATTAGTCGTTACAGTGGCGAAGCATACTTCTGGCTGGTGTGACAGCTTTTCTAACAAAGTTTGAAAAGCGATGTCCTCATCGACCAAGGTATAGTTAACAGGGATTTCGGGCTTGGCAGCTACTGCTGATGGAGGTGTCTCTCCGGTCATCTCCTTCAAGAGACTATGGAAATTCATACGCAGGTAGAGCTCTTTGAGCTCTGGACGATCTTGCGCGTGAAGGATAAAAAAGTCTTCGTCCTGTGGGAAGGGCACCGTCGTATCTAGAGTAACCAACGTTTTGCTTAGTCGCGCTAGATCCGCCTGCGCGATGACTGCTTCACGTTTTTTTGGCGCCGACACTCGTTCGGGGTGGTCCAAGAGGGCTTCAAGGCTTCCAAACTCTTGCAATAGGGCTGTGGCTGTCTTTGGACCAAATCCCCTGATGCCTGGCACATTGTCGGATGTGTCGCCAGTGATCGCCAACCAGTCGACAATCTTCTCTGGAGGTACACCATAGATAGCTTCGATTTCTTCGGGTCCGCTGATGAGGTTGTCCTTGAAGCTATTGAGCATAAACACACGGTCAGAGACGAGTTGTGCCATATCTTTATCGGTAGAGCAGATATAGACGGTAACCCCATGCTGTGCTGCCCAGGTGGCTACGCTGCCCATGGTATCGTCAGCTTCGACACCTGTAACGTCTAGCTGTGCAATGCCAGCGGCGTGACAAAAGTCTCTCGCCCATTGCATTTGGTAGCGCAGGTCTTCAGGAGTTTCTTCACGATGAGCTTTGTATTCGGGGTAGATCGCTTGACGCTTTTGTCCACCATGTGGGCCATCAAAGACTGCCACGAGATGAGTGGGTTGAAAGTCTTTGATGAGCTTTAAAACGGATCGAATGAAACCGTATAGGGCATTAGTGGATTCCCCTTTGGCATTGGTCATTTGTCCGATGGCAAAATAGGAACGGTACAGATAGCCAGAGGCATCCAGCAAAAAAAGCTTTTCCATGATGAGGCCGAGGGTTATGTGAATGGGCCAGTCTAGAGTGTTCCTGTTGGCAGATATAAGTATAGCATCTTGTTCATCAATTCAGGAGGTACGTCGGGGTTGAGCTGAATTTGATGCGTGATCTTGCCGCTTAGTAATGATGTGCGTTCTTGGAAGAGTTCCGTTACCCATGTCTTAGTGGTGAGCTGGACCACATGGTAGTCCTCGCCTTTTAGCTTTGCAGCTTCCACGGTGAGTTCTAGAGCTTTGGATGGCGAATATCCAGCCTCGTCGATGTAACCCAATTCAGCAGCTTTGTTAGCCGCATACATCTGAGCACCATATTCATGGATGAGTTTGTCTTTATTTAAGCGAGGGCGGTCCTTAACCATGAGATCAACAAAGAGGTCGTAGGTATAGTCGAGAAGAGGTTGAATCGTCGCGGCTTCATCGGCCTTCCAAGGGCGGAATGGGTTAAGAACATCTTTATCCTTACCCACCATTAAGGTTAGAGCCTTGACGTCGTACTTTTGCAGTACCTCAGCCACATTGAAAACCGTGGGCATAATGACACCAACGCTGCCTATCAATGACCCATCGCAGGCAACAATTTTGTCTGCTGCTGCGGAGATCATCATGGCACCGGAGGCGCATAATCCCTCGACATGAGCAATCACGGGTACCTTGTAGCGTTCTTTATATTCCTGAATCAGATCGTGGATGGCTTTGGAATCTGTTGACGTACCCCCAGGACTATCCACGCGGAGCAATATAGCTTTTACACGGTCTTTGAGGCTTCCTTCTCGCGACTCTACTAAAAGAGAAGACATCTTATCGTCCGTTAGCGAATCCATACCCACCACGCCCTTAATGTCTATCGATAGGATGACAGGTCCAGAACTTCCTAAGACTTTTCGCTCGCCTTGGGCATTTGGTAGAATTTTAACGGTAGTCCGACGATCCAACTGGTCCCCATCCGGCACTAACAGCAGCAAGACGAATAGACCCAATGCAACACCAATAAAGGCCGCTAAGGTCATAACACAGACGCGGAGGGCACCTTTGAAGATTCCTTCTCTAGTTGGCATAGAATGACGTCCTGGGCGAGATTGTTTAGATATACTTATCTTAAGCTATTAACCTCCTTTTTAGCCACGGATTTAGGGCGTAGCAACGATTCGTGCCGCTTTTTAAAGGACCAAAAGAGGTAATTGCAAAATTATTTGAGCCCTTGAGAATCGATTCTCGGGAAAAAAGGTTACCTTTTTTTGTGAGAAGGCGATTCTAGAGAGCTTAAGTGGTATGGCACTATCCAGTCTGGAAAGACAGGCTTTTCTCCCTTCCCAGGCCCGAAGGGTCGATATTGCAACAGGCCATGGCATCGCCATGGTATATGCCAGGAAGGGATTTCGCAGTCCGAAGGACTGCTACAAGACGCCAGTTTACAAACACCATTTATGCATGCGCTTTATGGCAGCCCTACAGGCTGCTAAAACCGTTTTGGCATATACCATGGCGATGCCACATAGGCCTCAACCTAAGCCTAACAATCGTATCTCGGCGCGCAGCGCTTTGGAGTGCGGTCGCTTGCGACCGCTTTGGGTTCCTTGCGACGGTCGTGTGCAACGGCATTACTATAATTCCCTAAGGGTAAAATAGTTAGTACATGCAGCCTTCGACGAATCCATACAATGCCGTTTAGCATTGCCGTCCCAAGGAACGAAAAGCGGTCGCAAGCGACCGCACTCCAAAGCGCTGCGCGCCGAGATACGATTGTGAAGTCCTAAGTCATTGAGATATAAGCTCAAAAGACCTGTTAGGTTGAGGACTATGTGGCGATGCCATGGCCTGTTGCAATATCGACCCTTCGGGCCTGGGAAGGGAATGACTCTCTCTTCACCGGCATCCGATTTTCAGGAAATTGACTTCGGAGAATCGGACTTCTGCAATTACCTCTTTATGTCCTTTATGTCTTTTTGGTCCTTTCGTCCAATGCTAGATACGGTTACGCACAAGCTCAATGAAACGTTGCATGGCTGGCGAAAAGTCATCCTTGGCGAGATCCACTTCGATGAGTGTGAAGGAACCGCGTGACGCAAATGATCGCAAGAGTGCCTCATTGCATTCTTCTTCGGTGGTGACACGTATTCCCAATCCACCGCCCAGGACTTCGGGCAGACGGCTATAGTTCCAGTTTTGGATATCATTGAACGATCCTTCTAACAAGGGACGTTCTGTACTATACCCATGATTATTCAGCACGATGATGATAGGATCCAGCTGATAGCGCACAGCCGTCGAAAGTTCGGTAGCAGTCATTTGGAACGCTCCATCGCCTACGATTCCGATGACTCGCCGATCGGGTGCCGCTAGCTGAGCAGCCACGGCTCCTGGTGTGCCGAATCCCAGGGTCGCGAAGTAGGCAGAAGACAAAAATGAATTGCGTTCTAGAATGAGATCAGTGGCACCAAACAGGCAGTCTCCAAAGTCTGTAACGATGAAATGATCTGCCGTAAGATGGCTCTGGAGGCATTCAAATAATCGTGCAGAAGTAATCGCCTTTTGGGGCTTGGCAATGAATGCTCCGGGCTGGCGCTGCCAGGCCGCAAGAATCTCACGATGGAAGGTCATATCGGTTTGCAGGGACGCTAGCCCTTTGATGAAGTCTGCGAACAGCACATCGGGATAGTGATGGTGTCCAATGGTGACACCAGAGGGGTTTGCAATAATCTTTCGCTCTTCATGGAGATGCGTGGTGAACATGCCAGTATCGACATCACTGAGCATGACTCCTAGAATCAATACGCTGTCAGAGGCATGTGCGAAATCTTTGACAGCCGGTAAACTCATCTCACCTTGATAGACGCCGACGAATAAGGGATGTTTCTCACTAACGACTGTTTTGCCAAGCAATGAGGAGACGATAGGAATATGGTGTCGTTCAGCAAGGTGTAGGAGCGATCCCGCTAGACCATGCATATGGATGTCGTGTCCGGCCCAGATGAGGGGTAGTTTGCTATGTTGCAAGATGTTGGTGACTTCACTTAGAGCTTCTGCCAAAGCTTCCGGATCACTTTTAGGGGCAGGTATTTCGTTCGGTATGCGGGCAGGTAGGGGGGCCTCGACGATATCCCTTGGAATTTCGATATAGACCGGTTTCTTATACCGCAGGCAGGCCGTAAGAACGCGATGAATTTCCGCCGCTGCGGTTTCAGGGTCTGACAGCACTGCTTGAGCAATGGTCATGCGTTGAAAGACTTCTAGCTGCGTGGTGTCTAAACCAGCTCCTTTAGGCTGGTTGATGAGGTGGTGTGCGACAGGATTTTTAAGGCCTTCGCGGGTTCCAGCCGCACCGGAAATAACGACTAGGGGTGAATTTTCTACATAGGCCTGGGACATAGCATTGGCGATATTGATGCCCACTCCATAGGTGATGCAGGCGACGCCCAAACCGCGAATACGGCTATAGGCATTCGCCATATAGCCAGCAGTGTTTTCGCGTGTGGTATTGATGAATTCAATTGGGTGTAGTTCTATGAGCTTATTAAAACGAATAACGTAATCGCCAGGAATGCCAAAAATATGGCGCACACCATGCTGAAAGAGGCAGTCTAGTAAGTAATTGCCCACAGAGCTGGATAACTTCATAGTATAACCTCTATAATATGGACCCACTTGTGATCGTTCAATCCCGGGGCTTTGGCGCAATCGAATGCATCAAACGGTACAGCAGCAGCCCGTTTTACAGGCTGCTGCTTCAAGGAAGATCTCTTAGACCGTGGCAGTAGCCGGGGTGCGCCACTGATTGATAGCTGCGATAGGTTGCTTTGTGAGTGCCTCGATCTTTGGCTCTAGTTGTTCGAGCGTTAGGCCTGTATGTGCTATCAGAATGTCTGATAGCCATTGCCAAGAGGGATTGTTTTTACGAGCCTTTTGTGCTTGTTCGTCTTGCTCAGGTGTGAATGGTATGTATTCCTGATACAATACAAGATAGTCTTGGTGTGGTGTCTTGTGTAAAAAGCGATTGACCTTGGTGATCTGAAACTGACGGCAGGCATCATGCATGCGCATACGGTATTCGCCTTGAGCTTGGCGACAGAATTCACGGTGCTCCTGGACTTTGTTAGGACGCAGAGGATAGACGAAACCGCGACTGAAGATGTCCCCTTGCTCAATATCTTGAGAAGGAATTTCCATGTTGAAGAGTGGTTCAATATCGGGTACTGCAGAAGGATGGGCATAGTCTTTGCCGAAAGCGTCCAGGTAGAAATCGCGCAACCATTGGGCCTGTGGATGACCGGACTGGATTTGCTCTTGTAATTTAGCGAACAACTCTTCCAGGCTGCGTGTTTCGATGCAGTGGATGAAGTAGTCTCTTGTAGGGGTGTGCTGTAGCCAGCATTGCCACCTGTCTAGGCCAATGAGTGTGTTAAAATTCTGGGCGTTTTTCTCAAATTCCGGATGTTCTCTTTTCTGTGCATAAACTTGCCGGACGAGCTCGGTCTTACCGGGTAGAATGGGGCTCGCATATAAAAACCGTGGCATATAACTCCTCTCTTCAATCTTGTTGTCATGTGTGTACCTTGTTCCTCAACCCATCCACAGTGTGGCGAAAGAGGGAATAATTCGTTTTGTTAGAGTCCAGTAAAATTGCGCTACTATTTATACCACACTCGGTCACAAATTTGGACTTGGGCTCACGCGAAAGCTATAATCTATTCCGATAACATAAATCAAGAGTTAACTTTTCATGTTTTTGAACGGTTTGTGAGAATTTTCGGGGGCTGAAGATGTCTGGAGAGGCTGACAGGAAATATCCCTTCAGTCGATTTTTGAGATGTTTTTTTGGATATTGGCCATTAATGCAAGTTCGCATACTTCTGAAAGTAGGGAACTTGCATCTGTGGCCAAGATCCGGAAGAACAGCCAAAAAGCGACCAAGAGATATTTCCTGTCAGCCTCGGAAGGATGCGACACCCGCCTGAGTGTACAAGGAAAGGACTTTGAGAGGTCCTATCCTGAGGTCTAGTGGACGACAGTTGTGTTAGCGTTGACCAGACTGCAATTGCGTAAAGTCCATTAGCCATTGGGGTATTTGTGATTCGAGCCTTTTTACCTCGCTATCGGATAATTCCGCATCACAATCCAAATCTTGCCCCTTCGCTTTTAATGGGATAATTTCCATTTCGGAGTCGGAATCGATGTGGTCACGGTTATTTGTAGCTGGGAAATATTCAAGAATTAATTTATCAATAAGGTCAGATCTTAATTTTAATGTAGATGAATAGCAATTATTTAATCGATTATTATGTATTCGAGAGGCAAAATTATGTCCAGTTGCCACCAAAGGAGCGCTTAGTAATTGATGTACCTCATTCAAATATTTTACTGAAATGGTAAGTGTCGCATCGGCAATTGTACCGCAAAATTTTATTGCTTTCGCCTTCTTTGAGGCTATTCCGATGAAGCTTTTCCCATTGATCTGCATGGGAAATGGAAATTGGGTTATCTCTTTTAAAGGATCAGATTTTTTTATAAACGCGTTTCCACTTATTAAATGCCATGAATTATTTGTAATATCTATATCAAATACGATTTCACATTCCATTGAAGATTTAATCTTTAAGTATAAATAAGTGCTTGAAATACCATTCAGGAGATCTTTATTAATACCAAGAGATGGTTCTAAAGGTCTATTTTTTCCTGGTCTTCTGTAATAGCTAATATCAATCGACATTTTTTCGTGATTTGATGCGTTATTCGGGAACTCAAATCTAATACCATTATCGAAGTCATCCATACTATCCACAGAGTTTATTTTATTTGTTAATTATGAAATATCAATTGCCAATGTGTATTGTATTTAGATAAGACATATTAATCAAGTAGATAATCAGAGGAATGCAATTTTTAGGAATTGGGTAATATTTCTGAGCTTTGTATTGTCAGGGCAATGCGCGCCTACACCCTTCGCCTACACCCTTAAAGCTAGATTTAGGTAGCGCTAAGGGATTAATTTCTAATGAACTAGGTTATCTCTAGTGGATAATACTCTTTGCTGCTATAGTTAAGGCATCTTAACCGGAGAGAATTATGGACTTTTGGGATGTTCATGGGATCCTGTTCTTATTCTTCGCCACCTTCTTTCCGCGATTGGCGATGTTATTTGCGACCAGTGTGCCTTTTGGTATTCTGGCTTGGCTGGGTTGGGCGATTGCTCCGCACATCACTGTGGCCATTTTTGCAACGCAATTCTACTGGCATACCAATCCTATCCTGTGTGTCATAGCCTGGTTTATCGCCTTTGCTGGTACTGGCGGAGAGACTAAGGTAGTACACATGGTAGTGACGAGGTAGGCAGTAACATGTTAGATCCACGCGTCACCAAACTTGCAGAAGTTATCGTTTCCTATTCCTGCGAGGTGAAGCCCGGCGATAAGGTCGTTATAGAGGCCATCGACGTGCCACATGCTTTTACCAATGAGTTGATTCGTCTGACGCGACAGGCTGGAGGCATTCCTTTGGTAAAGCTCGATTCCAACGAGGTTAAACGCTCTCTGCTTCACTTCGGCAATGCTGAAGGGTGGGAAATAGTGGCTAAGGCTGAGCAGGAGCTTATGTCACAGGCCCAATGCTATATAGGGGCACGTGGAAGCTCGAACATTAGTGAGCTTTCCGATGTTCCTAGAGCCCAGCAAGATCTCTATGAGAAGCTTGTTTGGAAGCCCGTACATCTGGATATTCGGGTGAAGAAGACCCGTTGGGTTGTGCTTAGATGGCCGACACCTTCGATGGCGCAGCAGGCTGAAATGTCAACTGAGGCCTTTGAAGACTTCTTTTTTAATGTTTGTACGTTAGATTACGACAAGATGCACAAGGCCATGCTGCCATTGGCGGCGCGGTTGTCTGAAGCTGATGAAGTCCGTATTCGAGGGCCACGCGGGACCGATATCACTTTTTCGACTAAGGGAATACCTGCAGTCACAAGTTGCGGCAAACGCAATCTTCCCGATGGTGAGGTCTTTACAGCCCCAGTCAAAGACTCCGTTAATGGTGTCATCCACTACAATACTGCCACGATCTATCGTGGAGAAACGCATCACGATGTGTGCTTGGAGTTCAAGGATGGCAAAATCGTCCATGCGACCAGCTCCAATACTCCGAAGCTCAATGAGGTACTCGACAGCGATGTTGGAGCGCGCTTTATAGGGGAATTCGCCATCGCCTTTAATCCCTATTGCACTAAACCTCTCAAGGACATTCTGTTTGATGAGAAAATGGCAGGTTCCCTACACCTTACGCCTGGTAACTGCTATGAGCAAACCGAGAATGGTAACCGTTCTAGCGTTCATTGGGATCTCGTTTTGGTTCAGACGCCGGAAATGGGCGGCGGCGAAATTTTCTTTGATGGTACCCTGATACGCAAGGATGGCGCTTTTGTTTTGCCAGACCTCCTAGGATTGAATCCGGAGAACCTTATAAGACCCATTTGCGATCGTTGAATCCTGGGTTGGGGTATAAATAGACGTGCGCATTTCTATAGCAGAAGCTTGTCGACGCTTAATTCTAGATGAGGTTGTGGCAGTTCCCACAGAGACCGTATATGGTCTTGCCGCTCCCTTAGGTTCAGCTAAAGCCATCGCTAAGGTCTTTGCATTGAAGCGTCGTCCTTCTAACAATCCTCTAATCATCCATTTGGCGGATCCTGCACACCTAGCCATTTATGCAGAAGAGCTGCCCAAGGGAGTTGAAGCTCTCACGCGCTGCTTTTGGCCTGGTCCGCTGACATTAGTGCTGCCAGCTAACTCTGCTCGTGTATTCTCTGAAGTGCGGGCAGGTTTGCCAACCGCGGCTTTTCGGGTTCCCAAGCATCCCGCAACGATGGCTATCATACGGCAGGTTGGACCTTTGGTAGCCCCTTCGGCAAATCTGTCTGGTCGGCCTTCAGCAACTTGTCCTGAACATGTTGAAGAGGACTTCGGCGATAGCGTTCCGGTTGTTGATGGTGGTCCTTGTGCTGCAGGGTTGGAATCCACCATTTTGGTCTTTTCTAGTGGCAGATGGCAGATCGGTCGCCTAGGTGCCTTGTCAGCAGATATGCTAGGTGAAGTCTTAGGTTATTGTCCCGAAGAGGTAGCAACGATACCTTCCGAACAACCTTTCTGCCCAGGTCGCTTGCATCGTCATTACGCCCCGCAAGCCAGGCTGCGTTTGGGAGAGGATGGCTACGCTGGACAGGCTCCTGTGGTTGTGGGATATGGTGATCGTCATTACGCTGGTGCGGACATTGTGCTTTCCTTGGGTTTGTCAACGGATCCACAACAGGTGATGCAGAATCTCTATGAAACCCTCCGTCAACTGGATCGCCTTGAGGTCAAGGAGGCGTGGGTGGATATGCGTGTTCCACGCGAAGGCCTATGGCTGACTGTGCGTGAAAGACTCAGTCGCGCTGCCGATCACTAGAATTCTCAATTCAATCTAGACTGTTCTATCCATTATTTAGTTATGCTAATTGACATTTAGTTTACATTGTGATAAGTTTATTGCTTTATGGTATTAAATATAAGAGTATAATTAACATGATGGTAGTACGTAAAAGTAATTTAGGCTTGGTTCATACGGTTGAACAACAACCCTTGCGGGCTGATGCCTCTGCGGACGCCTCTCTAGAGTTGGGGCGTTTGAGAACGAGCGGCGATCTTACAGTTGTTTGTAAATGGTTTCGTTATATCAATAGTTGTGACAGATACTGTAGCATTTTGAACCAGGATTTCCAATCAGCTCAGCAAGCGAGCATGCGGGGGATGCGGATTGACGTTGCTCAGGCGGTTAACAGTCTCAGACTGGGATTTGTAAACCTTCACGTGAAAGACATCAGGTCTATACGAACTCTTGGAGATTTGAAGCAAACGCTGTCGCAGATCACCTTATCAAAGATTAGCAAAGAGTGTCTCAATGTAATGGATGTAGCCAGCTTAGTTGGGGCAATAATTTTAACTGGACGGGTTGTTTCTGAAACGGCGGCGAGTGTGTGGTCGAAGTGTCCCAAGGTTTCCGCGGGCACATGGGACATTTTGTTGAAACCTGTTAATGGCAGCATAACACATAGCACCAATATTTATAAGTTGGTACGCTTTATTCTTGCTGCAAGATCTACTACGCGCATTCTACGCGCTGAGAGTATGGCATCGGAGCGTTTTGTTCAGATACTTGAGCTTGTCATGCGCACTCTAGAGGCATCTAAGGTTGTTTTGGACGTGTGTGAGTCCGTGAATATTCCAGCATATCAGTTTTTGGCCCAGGCATTATCATCGAACGATATACCATTACTAGCAACAAGGCTATCAACCCTACTTGGTTTCAGTTGCGCTTTTCTAGCTTTAGCTGTTCTAGCAACTTCGGTAAGTCTTCACCATCAATTTCGATAAATAGCCCAAGCTCCCTCAATAAGGATCTTTTACCGCCGAGACACGGTCTATCCATAAATCGTTTTAATGCCGCGAGCCCTGCTACCAGGAACGCACGAATTGCTTAAGAATACGGGATTCTTGTAAGCTGTCACAGGGGCTAAAGGACCAAAAGAAACGGCTCTCACAACCGTGTCTCGGCGCGAAGCGCTTTGGAGTGCGGTCGCTCGCGACCGCTTTGGATTTGGGCGAAGTTGGTATGACACAAAGCGTGACTTCCCGCTCTGAAGTACCTTGAGAGTCTGAGGCCTGCAAAGAACGGTGTGCGATTCAATAGGCTCGCCCAAATCCAAAGCGGTCGCGAGCGACACGCACTCCAAAGCGCTGCGCGCCGAGTGATGATTGTGAGGTCCTAAGGCATTGAACAATAATCCCAAAAGGCCTATGGGGCAAGGTAACCTTGTTTCCCAAACTTATCCTAATCCTCCTAAATCCGTCCTGTAACTGCGCCACATAGGAAGTGCTCAGGGGGTTCACGTTATTATAGACAGTGATCTCGTCTCTAGCTTATAGAGGGGAGGCATATGACAGCAAACACCGTCTCATCACCTCCCATGCGCTCGGTTACTCTGCTTCCGTTATACGGAACAATCCAGCCAGACTATGAGTTGTTCCAATATTTTCCACTACGCATTTGGGAGAAAGGGGTTGAGCTCGCTAGTCCTTCATGGCTATCACAGTGTTATCTTCTGAATGAATATGACTTCGTTAATTTACATATCCCTTTATACCGAGCGGGCCAGTTTTTCACGAGAGGGGTTATAGAATCCGTTGACAGCAGTCCAGATAAAAAGATGCGAATTTATCGGCTTGCATTTGTCAAAGAAGTCGTCCAGGAATATCCGGTTTGGATTTCTATCAAGGAGGGCGAGAGACCGCAATTTGAGTCTAATGGAAACCTTGAGAAGGTTTTTCGAACTAGCATTAAAGAGTGTGTCTTACTGAAGAAAGGGGTAGGTGTGTACCTTAAACACCTCGCAGCCTATTTTTCCAGAACAACGGGCTTCAGCACTGAGATCTATTCACAGTTAAGTCAGATTTTCTTTGAGGATGTCTTTGCCACGTTGAACGAAAAAATTAAAAAATTGGCTGCTATCGAGGCTGGACTGCATTTGGATGATCTTCGTGGGGCTTTTCATATTCCTGACAGTTTTCAGGAGATCCACCAGCTGGTGATATCGGAGGTGAACCTGGACTTGTTGAATCTGGCCTTTAAGACGGGAGAGCATGTCCCTTATATCGTTTCCATCAAGGAGCTAGAGGAAAAGCTTTATTGGCATTACAATACGATCGTACTGATCTATGACCATTATCTAAGAGCCCAATCGAAGGATCTTAAGGAGAGGCTAGAGCGCAAGATTCAGGCGCGTACTATACCAATCGAGGGCTTGTAGTATGCCAACGAAAGTGATCTACCGTCAGCTGGGAGCCTATGCGCTTTTGCTATGCCTGACGTTAGCCGTTACGACCGTCATTTATTTCAATGTGAGAGGGCCACAAATCGCTATGGCCGCCGGGGAACGACTTTTTGAGGAACGACGTTACAGCGAGGCTATTCCCCATTATCTGCAAGCCATTAATAAAGGACTCTATAATACCAAGGTAGTATTTCATTTGGGTGATGCCTATGCAGCTGAGAAGCGCTTTGAGGAAGCCTCCAAGACTTATCAAGGATATCTAGAAAGATATCCGAATGACCGGGAAGCGATGCTACGACTTGCTCGAGTACTGTCCTATCAGGGCAAGTTAGAAGCTTCGAGCGAGATGTATGAGAAAGCAATAAATAAAAAGGAAGAAGGTAATGCTGTTAAGTAGAACGACACGTTGGATATTTGCGATCTCCTGTCTAGTGGTAACGCTTTTGCTTAATGGCTCATCACAAGGTGATTTTGGTGAGATTGTCCCCGATTGGCAGGTACGCCTGGAACTTGCGAGGGTATTGAGCTATCAGAAGAAGTATGATGAGTCTATCCATGAATACCAACTCGTATTGGCCCAACAACCACAACTTACCGAGGCACAACTGGAGCTTGCTGAGGTTCTCGCTTATGGTGGCCGTAAGGAAGAATCCCTCAAGCTTGTAGAAAGCTTATCCAAAAAAAATCTCGACGATAGTACCAGCGTGAGACTAGCCAATATCTATGCGATTTTAAAGAACTATAAGGTAGCAGAAAGCCTCTATAGGACCTATCTCGCCAACCATCCCAATGACCTGCCGGCTCGCTTCAAATATGCCGAACTTTTAAGCTGGGAGAAGGAGTACACGCTAGCGGTGAAGGAGTTTGAAATACTTCTCAAAGCGCGACCGGACGATATCCAATTAAGACGAAAGTATGCCATGGTGCTGATCTGGAAGGGAGATACACAGAAGGCCAAAGAACAATTGGAAAAATCCCTTACAACTGATTCAGAATGAAGTTTCCACTTACTTTATTTATTTTTGCGCTTGTATGGATCAACGCCATTCATGCTAGTGTTGTTCCCGAGCCAGAAAGAATATCCAATTTCGATGCCAGGCTAGCCCTAGCAAAAATTCTTTCTGAGAAAAAATCATGGGTTGCAGATGCCCAACAGCACCTTGAGATTTTGGTAAGTCAGCAACCCCACAATCCTGCCCCTCGGCTTTTAGTGGTGAGGGTACTTATTCAGCAGCAGAGGTATCAGGAGGCTTCTGAGGAAGCTCAAAAACTACTGGAAGCACATCCCGATGACGGTGCCATTATTGCTCAGGTTGCTAGTCTAGAACTCGATCTAGGGCATTTTTCGCTTAGCCGTGATCTATTTGAGAAAGCCCTCTCTCTACCCATAGACGATTCACAAGCGCTACTGTTGTCCTATGCAGGTGCTATGCAACGATGGGGTGAATACCCTTGCGCACAGGCGATATACAGAGACTATCTTTCTCAAAATCCAGATGCAATGGATGTTGAATTGCGCCTTGCTGAAGCAATGATGGGAGAGCAACGCTTTGCTGAGGCCGAGCAAATCTACTACACTATGTTGAATCATTCAGTAAATCGAGAAGCCTTATTGGGCTTGGCTCAGGTGAAATTCATTCAACGAGAGTACTGTGAAGTTTTGGAGCTATTGGCAGAACTCGATAGCCCAGAGGCCGATGTTTTAAAGGCCCAGGCATTGGAAAAAAAAGGCTGCCGTGAACAGGCGCTAGACATCTACCTGACATTAGCAACGAACGAAGAGTACCCTTTTGAGGCAATGACCTATTTTATCAATGGGCATAGGCTAGCACGTAATCTGGGCTTGGATTGTCTAGCACAGCAACTTCTGGACCAAGCTGAGGCTTTGGTACCTGATGCTATTCCAGTACGGTACTATCTAAATACAGAACCTTTGTTAACCTCTCCTGGAGAACTTTTGGAGTGGGGAGCGCTGCTAGTTGATGATGGCTGCGTTCCTAAAGCCATAGAGCTATACCAGGAGGCTCTTGAAATAGATGCAGACTTTGATCCAGCTCGTCTTGGTCTGGCAGATTTTTTTGCGACAGAGTTGTTGTATGGACAAGCCATACGAATCTATGAGGAGCTCCTTTGTGAGTTCCCTGAAAGCCCAGGATTTGAACTGCAATATGCTCGATTGGTTAGTTGGGATAAGCAGTATATCCGAGCTCTTTGCCTCTATAATGAATACATTGAGCAATATCCCTGTAATCCCATCCCGAGAATCGAAAGAGCACGTGTAGCGTTGTGGGCTCAGAAAGGCAGCTTGGCCAAGCATTATTATGAGCAGTTGCTCGCTCCTCCTGACGACTCATCCTGGGCGCTTTGTCGCATTCAGAGATCCGTGGAATTAGAGATGAACACCCAATGGGCATTGTGGAATAACCGCAATCTTAGCGCTCTACGCTATTTCAACGAGTGGATAGATGAGCGACCAGGCAGCGAAGATGCTCTCTTCGGTTATGCTGAACTTTGTTGTTCCTTAGGAATGATCGAGGAAGCTCAGTGCATATTTGAAAAAATTCACGTGATGGATCCTCAACATTCTATTGTCAATAGGGCATTGGATAGAAGAGTTATCTTGGATCGCCCTGCTACCGTAGCCCTCTATGACTATTGGCACGAAGTTGGTTATGGCGAGCTCGTGGGCATTTGGCGTCATAAGCCCCGCATAGGTTGTGAGTATCCCTTAAATCCTCAGACTACTCTGAGATGCTTTTATGATTACTTTGTCGATCATACTTTAATTAACCACCATACTTTCAAGGCTCAGGGACTCACTGTTGAGTATCAGCAGGCCATCAATCCCTGCCTCGCTGCTGCATGTACTCTGACCGGAAAATTTGGTGGCAACTATCACATCCATGGCAAATGGACAGGCTCGGCACACCTTGATGCAAGAGCGACGGATATCCTACAAATGTCTGTGGGGTGTGAGAGAAAGGATGAGTATTACAACTACTTTGGTGTGTTACGGGGAGTGCAGTCGACATCTGTTTGGGCTAATAGTGCTCTTAATCCTTGTCGTAGGCTATTCCTTGAAAGCGGATATCAGTACTATCGCTACAATGACCACAACAGCTTGAATGTGGTACGAGCTGCGAGTACCTACCAGTTAACGGAATACCCATGCATCCTTAGATTTATTCTACAGGGCGAATATCGCAATACCGCTCAGCTCGACCAGTTTATCTATCTAGGAGATACCCTCGTGGACATCATCCACCCTTATTGGTGTCCACAGCGCTATTGGGCTGGTAGAGGTGGCATCGAGTGGTATCACGATCTCACACGGTTTTCCTTTTGTGGCGGTCAAAAAAAATACTATTCCGCCAGGTTGACCGCTGGGGATGACACCCAAAATAACCCAGGGATGTCCTTTAACCTAGAATATCATTGCGATTGGGCCAATTGCTGGAGCCTGCAAGTAGCTGGGGCCGTCTTTCGCTCGCGTCAGTGGGATGCTGAGGGCGTTTGGAGCAGTTTAAGTTATCGTTTTTGAGGCGTTTAGGATCGAGTGTGGTATATGTCTGAGAAATGGAAAAATTGGATTCAGTCCTGGTTGATCAACTACATCAATGTGGTGATTGCCGCTTATTTAATCTGTAGAGTAGCTTTATTTTTCTATTTTCCGATGTCATGGTATCTTCGCTGTTTTGCCGTTTTATTTTTCATGGCAGAAGCCTTTTTTTTGCTGCATGCTGTGGGATACTTCAGGTACGTAAAAACAGTGATGCGTGCCAATAAGGATAAATCGCAGCGTGAACCCCCAGTACCAAAGCTTACCTCATACCCCCCCGTGGCTATTGTCGTGGCATCTTATAAAGAGCCCCTTGCGGTTCTAGAGGATACCTTAGTATGTTTTCATAACCTCACCTACCCCAATAAGCATCTCTATTTTTTGGATGACACCCGCTACGACAAGCCTTGGGATACTCCTCAAAAGGTGGAAGAATATAAGCTAGCGGTGGAAAGTCTTTGTCGTTTCGTCGGTATTAATCTATTTCGACGTAAGTGGCATCATGCTAAAGCCGGCATGATTAACGATTTCCTGGAGTTTCTAGGAGGTTCCAAGAACGAAGATTTTGTTTTGATCGAAGGAGGCGATACGCCAAAAGAAGAGCAGAAGTATATCATCATCTTTGACGCAGATATGAACCCATTGCCGAATTTTGTTGAGCCCTTGATGGCGATCATGGAAAGCCAACCCGATGTGGCTTTTGTGCAAACACCACAATACTATACAAACTTTAAAGATAATCGTGTTGCCAGGGCCGCTAGCTTGATGCAGGTGGTCTTCTATGAATGGATTTGCGAGGCCAAGGGGATACAAAATTTAATGATTTTTTGTGGCACGAACGTGATTTTAAGGATCGAAGCCTTGAATCAGGTGGGAGGGATCGATCTCACCTCGGTGACCGAGGATTTTGCGACAGCCTTCAAGCTACATCGTAGGAAATGGCGCTCTGTATATGTCAACAAGGTTTGCGCTTTTGGTATGGGTCCCGAGGATCTAGGAGCCCTTTTTAAGCAGCAGCATCGTTGGGCGCTGGGCACGGTAGGGATGTTGCCAAAGCTGCTTGGCAGTCTTTTGCGGAATCCCTTTAAACATTCTTTTTCGTTCTGGTGGGAATACTTTCTCTCTTCAAGTTACTATCTGGTGGGGTGGATGTATTTTATCCTGATGCTCGCTCCTTTACTATATATCTTCTTCGATGTCCGCACGTATATGTTTCCAACCACCATCTACGCTGCTCTTATGGTTCCCTACATTCTGCTAGCAAATGTTTTGTTTTACTGGTCCTTATGTCAACGAGGCTATGCCTTCAAAGATTTATTAACAGGAATGGTTCTTGGAATGGTAGCTATTCCTGTCTTTATGAGCGCGTCAGCAATGGCTTTATTAGGTATGCGTGGACAATTTGTTGTCACGCCTAAAGGCGAAAGCACCTCCTTGCCGTTGCGGGATCTTTGGCCGCAGATAGCCATGGGGATGGCCTTTTTTGCAGCATTATGCTGGGGCGCGTTGCGCCTCATTTTTGAAGGGGATCATGCCTTTGCCGTTACTGTGAATATGATCTGGTTGTCCTTCTACTTCGTTATTATGTCTACCGTCTTCTATTTCAATCAACCTCAAGAGGAGCAGCAGACCTCCCAAGCAAAGCTGGCAGAGGCATCATGACGCATTTCAAACCATTGATGTTTACGCTGTTGGTCAGTGTATGCGTTGGATGCTCCTTGCTACACCGAGGGCCTAGTCGTCCATTATTTTGGGGCTCCGCCATAGAGGGCCCTGCCTCTCAAACTATTTTACTTCGCCACGCATCCGCCACAGGCATGCGCCCACAAATTGTTGGGATCTATCTGCAATGGACTTCCGATTTTGACGCAGATAGCGTTAAAGCCATTTGGGATTATGGGGCGCTTCCATGTGTCACCTGGGAGCCGACGCACATCACAGATGGCCACTCAGAGGCGGTGACAATAGCTGAGGTCATCTCAGGGCGCTATGATTCCTATTTGGCATCCTTTGCTCTGGCAGTAAAGAAATGGGGCAAACCTCTCATTTTGCGATTCGCTCATGAAATGAATTTGAGGGAGTACCACTGGACAGGTAGTGAAGACGAGTATGGAGAACACACCCCTGGTCGATACGTGCAGATGTATCGTTACGTGGTAGATTTGTTTCGGAAGCATGGCGCTACCAATATTTTATGGGCCTTTTGTCCAAATGCCGACTCTGTGCCTCATGCACCCGATTGGAATGTGCTGCAGCATTACTATCCGGGGGATGACTACATAGATATCCTAGGAGTGGATGGATATAACTGGGGCGACAGTGTCGCCTGGTCCCATTGGCGGAGCTTTGAAGAGATCTTCTCCAAGGCATTTAAGGAGCTTAGAGACATAGCCCCAACCAAACCTCTATTTGTGTTTGAAACCGCCTCTGTGGGCGATGAGATTGCCAAAAACGCGTGGTTGAAAAAAGCCATACACATATGCAAAGAATGGGGTGTCGAAGCTTTGATCTGGTTTGATATTAATAAAGAAAACGATTGGCGTATCCAGGTTGATCCAGCAATAAAGTCATCGTTCACCGGACAACCCGCCGCGCAACAATGGGCTCTGGAGCTTAAGAGTTGATACCCAGCAGTAAATTCAGCTGTGCTATTAAATCAGCTTGACCAGGTTGATGCTGAAGCGACTTCTTAAAAAAATGCTTCTTTTTCTGAGGTTCGTCACACTGCTCTGCACGCGTCTTCCATTTTTCCGCCTTGCGTTGCGCATCCTTCATCACAGCAAGGAACAGAGCTGTGACATACCAGCTGCGCTCCGCTTCTTTAACCATATGCTGACCATTCACTGGACCGGAGTCTGGGTGTGGTGGATTTAGCATAAACCCATGATCATGATTCCAACCCCGTAGGTCATCCGTAGATGCAACAGTACATGATGCATCTTCAAAAATCCGTTCAGGGATGCTTCGTTTTTTGACATGGGGTAGATAGCCAGTATCATCATTGCGCATCCAAAAGCACATTTGACGAGCCATCTTTGGCCAGTTCAATCCACCCTTTTCCGAAAAAGGCCTTACAGTCTCTTTAGGTAGGTTGGTAAAGGCTGCTACAGCGCTGGTGTAACCGGCAGCGAGTTGTTTACCAAGCTCGGTCACATATTCTTCGTCTTTCCAGTTCATATTTTTGAGCTCGCGACGTCCGATGGTAAGCTGGTCGACAAGCAGGTAGGAGGCGGCGAAATGTGCAAGTAGAAACAATTCAATACCCTTCAAACCCTTCAGCTTTCTTAGCCTAAAAGGGCTCTCCTCGAGGTTCTGAATGATGTTAGCAATGAGATCGGTATCTGCAAGGTCTGCTAGCCCCGAGGCTCGCGCGTTAAGGTACTTGATGGCCTTCCACATACCACTCAGGCGCCCCGAGCCTTCGCTTACAAGGTTTCTAAAGAGATCGACTAGCGGTAAATAGTATCCCTGGTCGTCTCGTTCTTCCATTTGCTCTAGATTATGAAATAGATCCGCCAGCGCTGTGTAGACAATGCCGTGCCTAGCTAAGAGGAAAAGGTCGTGTAGCATCGCTTCCCGTGCCTGTGCAAATTGAATTTTATCCAAAGAGCGATGGTGCAAATAACAAAAATAGCTCCTGTCACAGAATTCGTAGACATAAGCATTCACATGACCATTCGCTAACGCGATCTCTATTTTGAGCTGAGCCTGATATTCTTGGGGTAGATCACCCACATCATAAACATGGATGGGTTTTGGCCATTTGGTCAACAGCCCCTCAGGAGCTATCTCAGATTTTAGAAGCTGCACCAGACGTAGTTCACGCCAGAGAATGTCAATAGCCTCATCCGAACGCTGGAGTTTAATGGCGCGGTACTGTCCATCACGTCTAAAGAGAAGCGTGCGACCTAATACTTGATCAAATGTCCAACCATCGATGATTTGGTCAAAAGAGATCGATTTTGGTTCCTCGTTGGGTGTTGTCATGGCAGCCTGATACGCTTTGGCAAAAGAAGTCTCTTCAAATCCATCTACGCCATTGGACGCACCCATCGTAGACAGTAATTCGTTTACCAGTGGTGACCAGGTAGCCTTTGCGCTTCCCCCATCAGCCAGGTCAATCCAGTTTAACTTAAAATGGCTATCCAGGATGGGTTTAAGAAGTTCAGGATGAAAAAAAAGGCTCTTAAAATAGCTCTTTAGCCATTTTTTAGGGATCAGTCTCAGCTGTTGCACCAATAGATTTTTGGATAGAAATAGGGTGTGCATTGCGGCCAAGAGATAAAAATCTACATTGACCTCAGGAGAGAAGCCAGCCTGAGAAAGGAGTTTACAAGAGCCCTGTAGGCCAGCAGAAAGGGGAGACCGATCATCTTCCATCAGACCTTTAAAGTATTCATTGCATTCCTCCAAGCTGAACACCTGCAGGATATCCAACATCAACTGCGTGGGTATGTGCCGTGAATTAAGAGCTTCTAGTAGAACGGAGATAGCCTTGGAGGAGTGATGGACATCGATGTCTTCGCGGTGAGACAGCAGCCAATGGATGATTTCAAACTGTCGATATCGTCCCACAATTTCCTCTGACGGGAAGAGTTTTTCTAGACGCCTAACAAATGGTTGAGGCAGGTCTTTAGAGTAATCTTGGAGGATGTTAGGCGTAAGCACACGATATTCATCGCCAGATCTTAGCTGAAATAGCCTATGTTGTAGCCTCGCTGTGAAATCTAGTGAAAATTGAGATCTTAATTCATTCGCAATGAAAGATTTAATGAATTCGGAAGTGTTGCGGCTGTTGCTATAGATATTTTCATTTCCCAAGAGCTTTAGAATGAAAAAATGTACCTGCAGAGTACGTTCATCTAAAATAACATCGGATAGAGGCAAGCAGCCTTTTGAGCTCTTTAAGATCAATCGCCCTCTTTCCTTATCCATTCTAGAAGGTTCATTCTTCGCTAACGCACCCGAGACGTCAAGATAACTGTTTACAAACAACCTATTTGTAAACACGACTTCAAGGAATCTCTCGCGCACTTCGGCATCGTACAGGAAATACGAGCCAGCTTGGACGAAATCGACGATGGACAACATGTGTTCATGAGAGTTTTGCAGACGACCAATCAAATCGAGGACGAGCATCGCCGATTGTCTCTGACCTGCTAAGAGATAGGAAGAGTAACAGGGGCCAACTTTGCTTTTATAGAGATTTTCCAGGCATTTCGTCCCAACTTGCGATAACTTGTAGCCTCGATGCTGTAGAGTAAATAGTGTCGTTTGGACGATGCGCAACGTCATATTATCCATGCCTTGTGGTTCAGGCGGATTAAGAACAAGATCGATGAGCGCATCAATGTCCGCTTGGATAGCGCAGTCAGGTAGGGCCAGAATACCTTCGCAAATGTCCTTAGAGATTTGCGCGCGATCTAAGACGTATATTTCGGCGTGTTTGCGAAATCGCTGCTGCTTCTTTGCAAGCCTCACAAAATTGTTGCACGCGACGGCAGCCTCCGACTTCCTACCATGGATAGATAATACATTGGCAAAATGCGCATGCAGATACATTTTGAGGGTATCACAGGTAACCGCTTGAATAAAGTTGTCTACGGCCTTAATGTTTTCATCGGTCGGATCCTCCCTTAATTGACCGATGAGCGGGTGACAAATTGCCCTTGCTAGATTAGCTCGCTTGCAGTCCCATTGCTTATCTCCATCAGTGCGAAAGGCGTCACCGTTTTTCCAATTTGAGAGGGCTGGATCGAAATACTCGGTGGCCATATGGATCATCCCACCAAAGACCGAGAGGACTTGTTTTTGTTCATCCGTTAACAAAACTGGCTCTAGAACGATCCTGTCTTTAGCAAGATTCACTGGAGCCGATAGTGGCTGAAACGGATCAGATAGAGGGATCTGCTTCAATCCTAAGGCGATGGATTGTCTGAATAAGTCGTCGGATCTTTCCGCGTTCTCGGAACGGGAATTTAAAGATTGGCCAACCTGTTCAGAATGCTGTGAATGTCCAACGAGGATCTTTGTCAACCAATAACCGGTCAGCATAGTGGCTGTGGTAAATAAAAAGGTCCCACCGGATACTGCTATATCCTCTTCAAATATCTGTGCGGCGACATAAGCCACTGCAAGAATACAGCCATATGCAGCCACTTTGTGAATGCAGGAAGAGCTCCATCGGCCAGTAAAAGTCGAACGGTCTGTTGGATGTATGGGATCCGAGTTTATTTCCACATTATTTACACATTAATTATAAAAAAACAACATAATGTTTATATTTCAGCAGGACCAAAACTATACAATAAGATATGTGTCGTGTCAATAAATTAAAATGGCTCTCATGAAGAATTGGGGGCGCTTTTTGGCTCATCCGGTTTTGTAGGACTTGACAACACAGGCAGAGAGCGAGGAGGGAAGGAGGATAGGATTTTTACACAGAGACGCCGAGGTAGGAAAGAGAGGATTAGGAGAGAATGTGCCGTTTGTGGAGCCTCAGGCGAAACTCTGTCTAAGGGCCATTTGAGAGGTATTGTTTTGGTGAATGCCCTTAGACAGAGTTTCGCCTGAGGCTCCACAAACGGCACAGGTGCTCAATCTAACTTTTTTGTTAAATTGAGTCGCTGAATGTTCTTTCCTCTTCCTCTCACTCCTACCTCGGCGCCTCGGCGTTCTCTGAGTAAAATTCTAATTCCTAATCCTCTTCCTTAGTTTTAAATCCATTTTAAGCTACATCCTGCAGGCTCTTATCAAAAAAAGTAAAAAAAAAGCAATTTTCGTGTTGCAGCAATTTCAAGGCTTCTGCTATTGTCTTGGTTTCCTTCAAACGAAATGATGTCGTAAGACTGAAATCAAGAGAAGGTAGGGAGAGTCTGCGAGCGCTTCCGAATGCTTTTTGACAGTATGAGAGAGATAACATCAAGTTAAAATATAGAGCTTGTGCGTGTTTGCCGTTCTGTGCAAACAGGACAGAGCAAATACGTCAAACAAAAAATTAGCAACTTTTCAAGTTGTCAGAGATTTATTTTCTTTGAGAATTTGATCTTGGTTCAGATTGAATGCTGACGGCGTGGATGAGGCATGCGAGTCGAACGAAGTAGTGGGCTTGCTCACTACTTAGTGGCGGAAGGGTTAGTAATACATGGGTAACCTGCCTTTAACCTGGGGATAACAGTTGGAAACGACTGCTAATACCGAATGAGGTGTCACGAAGGATTCTTCGAGACATCAAAGTGGGGGATCGTAAGACCTTGCGGTTAAAGAGGGGCCCATGGGATATCAGCTAGTTGGTGTGGTAACGGCACACCAAGGCTAAGACGTCTAGGCGGATTGAGAGATTGACCGCCAACACTGGGACTGAGAACTGCCCAGACTCCTACGGGAGGCTGCAGTCGAGAATCATTCGCAATGGGCGAAAGCCTGACGATGCGACGCCGTGTGAACGAAGAAGGCCTTCGGGTCGTAAAGTTCTTTCGCTTGGGAGCAAGAAAGAGGGACGAATAATCCTTCAATTTGAGTGTACCAGGTAAAGAAGCACCGGCTAACTCCGTGCCAGCAGCTGCGGTAATACGGAGGGTGCAAGCATTAATCGGATTTATTGGGCGTAAAGGGCGCGTAGGCGGGGATGTTAGTCAGATGTGAAAGCCCAAGGCTCAACCTTGGAACAGCATTTGAAACTGCATCTCTAGAGGGTAGGCGGAGAAAACGGAATTCCACGTGTAGCGGTGAAATGCGTAGATATGTGGAAGAACACCAGTGGCGAAGGCGGTTTTCTAGCTTACTCCTGACGCTGAGGCGCGAAAGCAAGGGGAGCAAACAGGATTAGATACCCTGGTAGTCCTTGCCGTAAACGATGTATACTAGATGTAACTGGACTCAACCCCAGTTGTGTCGTAGCTAACGCGATAAGTATACCGCCTGAGGAGTACACTCGCAAGGGTGAAACTCAAAAGAATTGACGGGGACCCGCACAAGCAGTGGAGTATGTGGTTTAATTCGATGCAACGCGAAGAACCTTACCCAGACTTGACATGCAGAGGACGATATAAGAGATTATATTTCCCTTCGGGGTCTCTGCACAGGTGCTGCATGGCTGTCGTCAGCTCGTGCCGTGAGGTGTTGGGTTAAGTCCCGCAACGAGCGCAACCCTTGTCATTAGTTGCCAACACGTAATGGTGGGAACTCTAATGAGACTGCCTAGGTTAACTAGGAGGAAGGTGAGGATGACGTCAAGTCAGCATGGCCCTTATGTCTGGGGCTACACACGTACTACAATGGCCGGTACAGAAGGCAGCGAAACCGTAAGGCGGAGCAAATCCCCAAAGCCGGCCCCAGTTCAGATTGTAGTCTGCAACTCGACTACATGAAGTTGGAATTGCTAGTAATGGCGCGTCAGCAACAGCGCCGTGAATACGTTCCCGGGTCTTGTACACACCGCCCGTCACATCATGGGAGTTGGTTTTACCCGAAGCCGCTGACTCAACCGTAAGGGGAGAGGCGTCTAAGGCAAGGCTGATGACTGGGATGAAGTCGTAACAAGGTAGCCCTACCGGAAGGTGGGGCTGGATCACCTCCTTTAAGGACAAAAAGGGATGCTTAGGCATCCCTTGGTTGAGAAGCTCATATTACGCTGATGTTATCTCCCTCATGCTGTCAACTGACAGCAGCACCCCTAGCCCTTCAGGGCTGGGTGTTACGTTATCTTACAGTCTATACATATAATCAGAGTCAAAAAGTGTTCTAAAACGGCGTGATTCTAAATGTAGCGCAGTCATTCCGTGACTGCGAAAACAATAGAAATCGCGAAACATAATGGACGCTTGAGAATTAGATTCTTAGCAAAAATAAGCGGCGTATGTAAGCAGTCAAAGACTGCTAAGCATACAACTGTGAAACGTTTAGCAATGAACGCAGCACAGATGAAATCGTAGCTCGCTTGACACCAAAAACAAGTTTTATGGTGGTCAAGCTATTAAGGGCTGCTGGTGGATGCCTTGGTATCAACAGGCGATGAAGGACGCGTATACCTGCGATAAGCTCCGGCGAGCTGGAATAAAGCGTTGACCCGGAGATCTCCGAATGGGGAAACCCAACGGGAGTAATGTCCCGTTATCTCTAACTGAATACATAGGTTAGTTGAAGCGACACCCGCCGAACTGAAACATCTCAGTAGGCGGTGGAAGAGAAATCAAAATGAGATTCCCATAGTAGCGGCGAGCGAAGTGGGAAGAGCCCAAACCGAAGTTTTTAACTTCGGGGTTGTAGGACCAGTCAAAAGATCAGTGAAACTTAGCTGAAGTATCTGGAAAGATAAGCGATACAGGGTGATAGCCCCGTAAGCGAAAAGTTAAGCTGACAGGATTGGCACCTGAGTAGGGCCGGACACGTGAAACCCGGTCTGAATCTGGGGGGACCACCCTCCAAGGCTAAATACTCGTTGATGACCGATAGTGAACCAGTACTGTGAAGGAAAGGTGAAAAGAACCCCTGTTAGGGGAGTGAAATAGAACCTGAAACCAGCAGCTTACAAGCGGTCAGAGACCTATGTCCCTTTTAGGGAAATGGTTAATGGCGTGCCTTTTGCATGATGAGCCAGCGACTTACGTTACATGGCAAGGTTAAGGGACTGACGTTCCGGAGCCGAAGCGAAAGCGAGTGTTAAAAGCGCGTTTTAGTCATGTGGCGTAGACACGAAACCAAGTGATCTATCCATGGCCAGGTTGAAGCAAGGGTAACACCTTGTGGAGGACCGAACTAGTGCCTGTTGAAAAAGGCTTGGATGAGCTGTGGATAGGGGTGAAAGGCCAATCAAACTTGGAGATATCTTGTTCTCTCCGAAATAACTTTAGGGTTAGCCTCGGAAATTAGTTCAGTGGGGGTAGAGCACTGAATCCACGCGGGGGCCTACCGGCCTACCAAAGGGAATCAAACTCCGAATACTACTGAATTTTCCGGGAGATAGACAGTGGGGGATAAGCTTCATTGTCGAGAGGGGAACAGCCCAGACCGTCAACTAAGGCCCCAAATTCTATGCTAAGTGAGTAAGGAAGTGAAGTCTCAAAGACAGTTGGGATGTTGGCTTAGAGGCAGCCATCATTTAAAGAGTGCGTAACAGCTCACCAATCGAGAGACTTTGCGCCGATAATATACGGGGCTAAAGCATAGAGCCGAAGTTACGGGTGAACTGCGTAAGCAGTTCGCGGTAGGAGAGCGTAGTATGTGCGTCGAAGATATACCGTGAGGAGTATTGGAGCGCATACTAGTGAAGATGCATGGCATGAGTAAACGATAAAGGGGGTGAGAATCCCCCTCGCCGAAAGCCTAAGGTTTCCAGGGTAAAGCTCGTCTTCCCTGGGTTAGCCGGACCCTAAGTCGAGGCCGAAAGGCGTAGATGATGGGAAGCAGGTTAAATATTCCTGCGCCACCTAAAACTATGACAAAGGGCTGACGGAGTACGTTAAGCGCGCGGACGATTGGAAATGTCCGTGGAACTATGAGGACAACTGGTAGGCAAATCCGCCAGTTACAAATCCAGGTAGTGACCAAGGGGAACCCTCGGGGGAACCGATGGCGTAGCGCAAGGCTTCCAAGAAATAAGCTCTAGTCGTTGATGGTGCCCGTACCAAAACCGACACAGGTAGGCGGGAAGAATATTCTCAGGCGCGCGAGAGAACTCTCGTTAAGGAACTCGGCAAATTGTCCCCGTAACTTCGGGAGAAGGGGAGCCGCAGGTGGTGATTACTTTTACAGTATGAGCCGCAGGCGGTCGCAGAGAATCGACCCAGGCGACTGTTTACCAAAAACACAGCACTATGCAAAGCCGTCTAAGGCCATGTATATGGTGTGATGCCTGCCCAATGCCAAAAGGTCAAAAGGAGATGTTAGCCCTCGGGCGAAGCATTGAATTTAAGCCCTGGTGAATGGCGGCCGTAACTATAACGGTCCTAAGGTAGCGAAATTCCTTGTCGGGTAAGTTCCGACCTGCACGAATGGTATAACGATCTGGGTGCTGTCTCAACGAGAGGCTCGGTGAAATTGTAGTAGCGGTGAAGATGCCGTTTACCCGCGACAAGACGGAAAGACCCCATGAACCTTTACTGTACTTTGATATTGGCTCCTGACTTAACATGTGTAGGATAGCCGGGAGACTTGGAAGCGCCCTCGTTAGGGGGTGTGGAGTCGTCGTTGAAATACCGGTCTTGTTAAGTTGGGAATCTAACAATACTCCATGAAACTGGAGGTTGGACAGTGTCAGACGGGCAGTTTTACTGGGGCGGTATCCTCCTAAAAGGTAACGGAGGAGTTCAAAGCTCACCTCATCGTGGTTGGTAATCACGAGAAGAGCGCAAACGTAGAAGGTGGGTTAACTGTGAGACTGACAAGTCGAACAGATACGAAAGTAGGAGTTAGTGATCCGGCGGTTGAAAGTGGAATCGCCGTCGCTCAACGGATAAAAGGTACTCTGGGGATAACAGGCTTATCGCCACCAAGAGTTCATATCGACGTGGCGGTTTGGCACCTCGATGTCGACTCATCGCATCCTGGGGCTGAAGAAGGTCCCAAGGGTTTGGCTGTTCGCCAATTAAAGCGGTACGCGAGTTGGGTTCAAAACGTCGTGAGACAGTTTGGTCCCTATCTGTCGTGGGCGTAGGATACTTGAGAGGAGTTGCTTCTAGTACGAGAGGACCGAAGTGAACGAACCAATGGTGTTCCGGTTGTCCTGCCAAGGGCATAGCCGGGTAGCTAAGTTCGGAAAGGATAAGCGTTGAAAGCATCTAAACGCCAAGCCTCCCTCAAGATAAGGTATCCCAATAGACTCCTTGTAGACTACGAGGTTGATAGGTCGGAGGTGTAAGCGCAGTAATGCGTTGAGCTTACCGATACTAATAAGTCGATAGGCTTGACCACCTTTTTTTTTCACTTTTTCAAAAAAGTGAAGCAGCGCGAGCTGCTAAAAGAAGAAAGATGGCACAAGATTTAAAAGATCCAAGCGAGCAACTGAGAGCCGCTTAGACTAAGAATTGAAGACTCAAGCGTCCTTTATGTTAGTTTTAGAACTGACTCTGATTTTTTCTGGTGGCTATAGAGAAGGGGAAATACCTGATCCCATTCCGAACTCAGAAGTCAAGCCCTTACTCGCCGATGGTACTGCACACAAGAGTGTGGGAGAGTAGGTTGCTGCCAGTTTTTTCTTTCGCTCCGCAAACCGCAAGGTTTGTGGAGCTTTTTTTTTGTGATGGTGACGGGAGTTAGGAAAGGACCTAAAAGACCTAAAGGACTTGTAGAGGTAATTGCAGAAGTATTTGGGCTCTCATGGATCGATTCTTTGAAAAAAAATCACTTTTTTTTGTGAGAAGGCGATTCTGGAGAGCTTAAGTGGTATGGCACTATCCAGTCTGGAAAGACAGGCTTTTCTCCCTTCCCAGGCCCGAAGGGTCGATATTGCAACAGGCCATGGCATCGCCACATAGGCCTCAACCTAAGCCTAACAATCGTATCTCGGCGCGCAGCGCTTTGGAGTGCGGTCGCTTGCGACCGCTTTGGGTTCCTTGCGACGGTCGTGTGCAACGGCATTACTATAATTCCCTAAGGGTAAAATAGTTAGTACATGCAGCCTTCGACGAATCCATACAATGCCGTTTAGCATTGCCGTCCCAAGGAACGAAAAGCGGTCGCAAGGTAAGCGTCAATTGAGGCCATCTGGCGATTTATTCGGCAGTGGGGGCTGATGAGGTGGATGAGGCCTTTGCTTGTCGCCTGGCGGCAGCCCAAGCGTCGGGCAGAAGCTCGTGAAGTTTTTGAGAATTATGGGCTGGCAGGCGCCTCATCACATCCTCTAGGTATTCGTGGGGGTTGACTCCTATCGCGCGGCAGGTCTGTACCAGGCTTAGCAGTACGGCGGAAGCTTCCCCACCCTCCTCGCTTCCAATAAACATCCAGTTCTTGCGGCCAATAGCTAGAGGGCGTATCGCTCGCTCCGCTACATTGTTGTCGAGACGCGCAAATGCATGTTGGGTGTAGTTTTTCAGATGGGGAATTAAGCTGCAATAATAGCCTAGAGCCTCCCTTAGATTCGATTTGGGAAGAGCCTTGCCATTAACCAGCCGGTCCTTGATGCGTGCAGTCAGCTCATCTATTATTGGAGCTTCTTTCTCTTGTCTTATCCGCAGACGTTCCTCTGGAGAACGTTCCCAAGCAACTCTCTCTAACATAAATAGATATTTTATCTTGCGCAGTACCCAGCTAACAAATTTTTTATCGCCACCTACAGCGTCGAAAAACTTGCGCCGAATGTGACTCCAGCATGGACACCAAGTGAATTGCTTCTTATTAGCCAGTGCTTCATAGGCTCCATATTTATCCGAATGGACAACACCTTTATATCCAGCTAGTATTTCCACAGCATGCTTGTGGCAGCGGTCCGTGCGAAAATGATAGACTCGATAAGGCGGATTTTTTTCCTGCCCTCCAACGATCACCCACATAAAAGCCTGGTGCACCTTTCCCTTACCAGGGACAAGCATGTCCACAGGAGATTCGTCCACAAAAACATTGTTGCTGCTGAGCACGCGAGCAATCATTTCTTCATATAGCAGCTTTAAGGCATATCCACAGCGCATTACCCACTTGCAAAGTATTTGTCGGCTGATGAGAATGCCCTCGCGAGCTAAGATTTCGATTGACGAAATAAAGGAAGGTGATCGGCGAATTTTTTCACGATCACACTGGCTAAAAGACTCTCATCGGCTTGACAGCGAGGAAAAATGCTATCTGGTAAATCTGCGATAAAAACGCCCTCTTCACTATGTGCTCTACATGCATACTTGGGACGTACTAGCTCCTTGACGTAGTAGCTACCTGGCGTATGCGCTATTTTGTGAGTGACTTCTTCGCCAATTTTGACGAGGGCTTCACCCGTTGTAGGGCAAACTTTTTGATCCTCTGGCAAATCTAAAATACAGCGTTGAACGGGAATATTGTCTGGAAGCGTAATTTTATCTTTGCCATTGCGCCCCTGCTTAACCCGTCGATGAGCAGGCACATTTATTGTCTCTTTTTGCTCTTCGGAACCAAGATTTTCGAAACCTTCCAGGTAGAGTTGTTGACCGCCATCGTCGACTACTTTTTCCGAACGTTTCCCAAAAATCTGACGCCTAAACCATTCAAGCTGCTCCTTGAGAAAGCTATTCTCATTTCGCAGGGAATAAATTTCCGATTGAAGCTGTTCTAGTGATAGTGTTGAGGTTTCCATATGCTCTAAATCATATCACAGACCCCCTCTATTATCAAGTATTTTATCTAATAAAATGCACATTGTTTTTAGGATTTTAGGCTCAATGACTACTCTCCAACAACATTAGAAATTCTCGACGATCGATAGCGGAATCTGGAATGCTTCCATTGCGAAAACTTCCTTTTTCAAGTCGCTTGTACCAGACGGCATGACCATTACCATCCCAGTAAAAGACCTTCACTAGATTTCTACGACGATTTAAAAAAACGAAGTAGGCCCCGCAGGTAAATTCGCCCGAGAACGAACTGTCAACAAGATTGCTCAAGCACTCAAATCCCTTTCGCATATCGATCGGCTCTTGATAGAGAAAGACACCCTTGTTTTTCTGATATGACGACCTCAGAGTTTTGCTCGCAGACTTTAGGGTTAGATAGACGCTCTTCTGATCAAGCGAAAGCTTGAGCTCGGGCAGGGTAATGTCTATCCAACCCGTCGAGGAAATGTGGTCGGGCGGGCTAACTTTAAAGCGTTGGTACCAGTACAAGAGCTGCTGGTAGCTTATATTGTTCTCTAGGCACCACCTGCGGCCACTCTGACCGCTCGCCATCCATTGGTCTATGCGTCGAGCCCACTCAGAACGCTTCCTTTTGAAATCCATTAGTATCTCCATGGTTAGGGTCATGGAGAAAACTTAGAACCTCGCGGAATTACGAAAAAGATGGCTTCAATTGACGCTTACCTTGCGACCGCTTTGGGTTCCTTGCGACGGTCGTGTGCAACGGCATTACTATAATTCCCTAAGGGTAAAATAGTTAGTACATGCAGCCTTCGACGAATCCATACAATGCCGTTTAGCATTGCCGTCCCAAGGAACGAAAAGCGGTCGCAAGCGACCGCACTCCAAAGCGCTGCGCGCCGAGATACGATTGTGAAGTCCTAAGTCATTGAGATATAAGCTCAAAAGACCTGTTAGGTTGAGGCCTATGTGGCATCGCCATGGTATATGCCAGGAAGGGATTTCGCAGTCTGAAGGACTGCTACAAGACGCCAGTTTACAAACACCATTTATGCATGCGCTTTATGGCAGCCCTACAGGCTGCTAAAACCGTTTTGGCATATACCATGGCGATGCCATGGCCTGTTGCAATATCGACCCTTCGGGCCTGGGAAGGGAATGGCTCTCTCTTCACCGGCATCCGATTTTCAGGAAATTGAATTCGGAAAATCGGACTTCTGCAATTACCTCTAAAGGACTTGTAGGACTATTCTTGAGTCCTTTATGTCCCTTAGAGGTAATTGCAGAAGTATTTGGGCTCTCATGGATCGATTCTTTGAAAAAAATCACCTTTTTTTGTGAGAAGGCGATTCTGGAGAGCTTAAGTGGTATGGCACTATCCAGTCTGGAAAGACAGGCTTTTCTCCCTTCCCAGGCCCGAAGGGTCGATATTGCAACAGGCCATGGCATCGCCATGGTATATGCCAGGAAGGGATTTCGCAGTCTGAAGGACTGCTACAAGACGCCAGTCTACAAACACCATTTATGCATGCGCTTTATGGCAGCCCTACAGGCTGCTAAAACCGTTTTGGCATATACCATGGCGATGCCATGGCCTGTTGCAATATCGACCCTTCGGGCCTGGGAAGGGAATGACTCTCTCTTCACCGGCATCCGATTTTCAGGAAATTGACTTCGGAAACCGGACTTCTGCAATTACCTCTAAAGGACTTGTAGGACTATTCTTGAGTCCTTTATGTCCCTTAGAGGTAATTGCAGAAGTATTTGGGCTCTCATGGATCGATTCTTTGAAAAAAATCACCTTTTTTTGTGAGAAGGCGATTCTGGAGAGCTTAAGTAGTATGGCACTATCCAATCTGGAAAGACAGGCTTTTCTCCCTTCCCAGGCCCGAAGGGTCGATATTGCAACAGGCCATGGCATCGCCATGGTATATGCCAGGAAGGGATTTCGCAGTCTGAAGGACTGCTACAAGACGCCAGTTTACAAACACCATTTATGCATGCGCTTTTTGGCAGCCCTACAGGCTGCTAAAACCGTTTTGGCATATACCATGGCGATGCCATGGCCTGTTGCAATATCGACCCTTCGGGCCTGGGAAGGGAATGACTCTCTCTTCACCGGCATCCGATTTTCAGGAAATTGACTTCGGAAACCGGACTTCTGCAATTACCTCTAAAGGACTTGTAGGACTATTCTTGAGTCCTTTATGTCCCTTAGAGGTAATTGCAGAAGTATTTGGGCTCTCATGGATCGATTCTTTGAAAAAAATCACCTTTTTTTGTGAGAAGGCGATTCTGGAGAGCTTAAGTAGTATGGCACTATCCAATCTGGAAAGACAGGCTTTTCTCCCTTCCCAGGCCCGAAGGGTCGATATTGCAACAGGCCATGGCATCGCCATGGTATATGCCAGGAAGGGATTTCGCAGTCTGAAGGACTGCTACAAGACGCCAGTTTACAAACACCATTTATGCATGCGCTTTTTGGCAGCCCTACAGGCTGCTAAAACCGTTTTGGCATATACCATGGCGATGCCATGGCCTGTTGCAATATCGACCCTTCGGGCCTGGGAAGGGAATGGCTCTCTCTTCACCGGCATCCGATTTTCAGGAAATTGAATTCGGAAAATCGGACTTCTGCAATTACCTCTAAAGGACTTGTAGGACTATTCTTGAGTCCTTTATGTCCCTTAGAGGTAATTGCAGAAGTATTTGGGCTCTCATGGATCGATTCTTTGAAAAAAATCACCTTTTTTTGTGAGAAGGCGATTCTGGAGAGCTTAAGTAGTATGGCACTATCCAATCTGGAAAGACAGGCTTTTCTCCCTTCCCAGGTCCGAAGGGTCGATATTGCAACAGGCCATGGCATCGCCATGGTATATGCCAGGAAGGGATTTCGCAGTCTGAAGGACTGCTACAAGACGCCAGTTTACAAACACCATTTATGCATGCGCTTTATGGCAGCCCTACAGGCTGCTAAAACCGTTTTGGCATATACCATGGCGATGCCATGGCCTGTTGCAATATCGACCCTTCGGGCCTGGGAAGGGAATGGCTCTCTCTTCACCGGCATCCGATTTTCAGGAAATTGAATTCGGAAAATCGGACTTCTGCAATTACCTCTAAAGGACTTGTAGGACTATTCTTGAGTCCTTTATGTCCCTTAGAGGTAATTGCAGAAGTATTTGGGCTCTCATGGATCGATTCTTTGAAAAAAATCACCTTTTTTTGTGAGAAGGCGATTCTGGAGAGCTTAAGTAGTATGGCACTATCCAATCTGGAAAGACAGGCTTTTCTCCCTTCCCAGGCCCGAAGGGTCGATATTGCAACAGGCCATGGCATCGCCATGGTATATGCCAGGAAGGGATTTCGCAGTCTGAAGGACTGCTACAAGACGCCAGTCTACAAACACCATTTATGCATGCGCTTTATGGCAGCCCTACAGGCTGCTAAAACCGTTTTGGCATATACCATGGCGATGCCATGGCCTGTTGCAATATCGACCCTTCGGGCCTGGGAAGGGAATGGCTCTCTCTTCACCGGCATCCGATTTTCAGGAAATTGACTTCGGAGAATCGGACTTCTGCAATTACCTCTAAAGGACTTGTAGGACTATTCTTGAGTCCTTTATGTCCCTTAGAGGTAATTGCAGAAGTATTTGGGCTCTCATGGATCGATTCTTTGAAAAAAAATCACTTTTTTTTGTGAGAAGGCGATTCTGGAGAGCTTAAGTGGTATGGCACTATCCAGTCTGGAAAGACAGGCTTTTCTCCCTTCCCAGGCCCGAAGGGTCGATATTGCAACAGGCCATGGCATCGCCATGGTATATGCCAGGAAGGGATTTCGCAGTCTGAAGGACTGCTACAAGACGCCAGTTTACAAACACCATTTATGCATGCGCTTTATGGCAGCCCTACAGGCTGCCAAAACCGTTTTGGCATATACCATGGCGATGCCATGGCCTGTTGCAATATCGACCCTTCGGGCCTGGGAAGGGAATGACTCTCTCTTCACCGGCATCCGATTTTCAGGAAATTGACTTCGGAGAATCGGACTTCTGCAATTACCTCTAAAGGACTTGTAGGACTATTCTTGAGTCCTTTATGTCCCTTAGAGGTAATTGCAGAAGTATTTGGGCTCTCATGGATCGATTCTTTGAAAAAAAAACACTTTTTTTTGTGAGAAGGCGATTCTGGAGAGCTTAAGTGGTATGGCACTATCCAGTCTGGAAAGACAGGCTTTTCTCCCTTCCCAGGCCCGAAGGGTCGATATTGCAACAGGCCATGGCATCGCCATGGTATATGCCAGGAAGGGATTTCGCAGTCTGAAGGACTGCTACAAGACGCCAGTTTACAAACACCATTTATGCATGCGCTTTATGGCAGCCCTACAGGCTGCTAAAACCGTTTTGGCATATACCATGGCGATGCCATGGCCTGTTGCAATATCGACCCTTCGGGCCTGGGAAGGGAATGGCTCTCTCTTCACCGGCATCCGATTTTCAGGAAATTGAATTCGGAAACCGGACTTCTGCAATTACCTCTAAAGGACTTGTAGGACTATTCTTGAGTCCTTTATGTCCCTTAGAGGTAATTGCAGAAGTATTTGGGCTCTCATGGATCGATTCTTTGAAAAAAAATCACTTTTTTTTGTGAGAAGGCGATTCTGGAGAGCTTAAGTGGTATGGCACTATCCAGTCTGGAAAGACAGGCTTTTCTCCCTTCCCAGGCCCGAAGGGTCGATATTGCAACAGGCCATGGCATCGCCATGGTATATGCCAGGAAGGGATTTCGCAGTCTGAAGGACTGCTACAAGACGCCAGTTTACAAACACCATTTATGCATGCGCTTTATGGCAGCCCTACAGGCTGCTAAAACCGTTTTGGCATATACCATGGCGATGCCATGGCCTGTTGCAATATCGACCCTTCGGGCCTGGGAAGGGAATGGCTCTCTCTTCACCGGCATCCGATTTTCAGGAAATTGACTTCGGAGAATCGGACTTCTGCAATTACCTCCTTATGTCCTTTACGTCCTTTCCTAATTTGGCAAGATTTAACATTTGACGCAAACCCCTAAACGCGAACCGCAAAAGCGGTGCGCTTTAAGGGTTTGCGTATCATTGTCCATTTCCGTCCATGCCAGTCGGTGCAAGGAATTCCACAACACAACGATTGATAAGATCGGGCTGCTCCTCATGCACCCAATGGCTGCAGTTAGGCACATATTGAATCTTGAGCAAGCCCTCAAATAGTGGTTCCATGCCAAGAGTAAGTTCCTTCCCAAGAGCGACGTCTTTTTCTCCCCAAATGAATAGCGTTGGTGCGGAAATTTTTGGCAGTTTTTCCTTCGATCGATAGCGAAAGGCGGCCCTGTAATAGTTCAGGGCTGCTGTGATGGCTCCAGGTTTTTCCAATGCTTGATGATATTGCTTAAGGTCATCATCGGTGAAAGCTTCTTTGCGAATTGCAGAGCCTCGTAGGATGCGTTCCAGGATGCCTGTTGAGAAGGTCTTGTACAACAGTTCGGGTAGGTAGGGGAGTTGGAAGAGGAACATATACCAACTTCGCCTTATCTGCTTCCAATTAGACTGCAAGGCCTTCGCAAAGATATATGGATGTGGACAATTGAGCACGACTAAATGATCGACCACTTCAGGATATTGTAACGCAGTCATCCAGGCAGCCACCCCACCCCAATCATGTCCTACGATATGAGCTCTTTTCTGACCCAACCCATGAACTAGACCTACGACATCCTCTGCTAGTAGTTTAGAACGATAGTCAGCGACAGCAACGGGTCTATCCGTGTCGCCATAGCCGCGAAGATCTGGGACTACCACTTGAAATTGTTCTGCTAGTGCGGGGATCTGATGTCGCCATGAGTACCAGAATTGCGGAAAACCATGCAACAATATCACCAAGGGGCCTTTGCCGGCGGTGACATAGTGCATGCGTATGCCATGTGCTTCTATAAACTCATGCTTCCAGGAAGTCATAGGCCCCTTCTCCTTGCACCCGACAGGGAACAAGCTTACTCCGGTTGCTGCAGTGGGGATGTCTCATCCTGTCGCATCGCAGTGGATTTGTTTCGTTCCTGGTTTCTAACGTTTCGCTGATTCTGTTGTATCTGATCCCGTTGTCTCAGTTCATTGGACTTTAGAGTTGTCTGGCCCGGAATGTCTATGTGCTGGCTATCTTTTTGAGATTGCTGGTGCTCTTGGATCTGCGATCGATCCATGTTGAGATGTTGCTGTTCGATATTGAGGGGCCTCGATGGCTGTTGTAGAGCACTGCTTGAGGAATTCGAGATAGCGGAATAGGCCGATGTAGATGCTGTGATTGCTATAGCGGAAATGATCAACAATGGTCGCATAACAGACCTCCTTGTGAATAGATTCCCCAAACTCGACTATAAAACACTATTGGTCTTTAGTCAAAGATGAGGAAAAAAGGATGTAAACATGAAATATAGAGTATGAAAAAAAGACATGCGAAAGGGGGGACTCGAACCCCCACAGGATCTCTCCCACTACCACCTCAAGGTAGCGCGTCTACCAGTTTCGCCACTTCCGCAAATGAAGTAAAAACGAGTATGATTATATGACTCCATGGCAATCTCGGCAAGGAAAATGTGAGTGAATGCCATCGAAGAAATCGAAGATGCGGCTGCACTTCTACCAACTTTAAAAGCTTTCAACTTTGCATATGGGCCTTCAGCTGCGCTAACGAATTATTTGCGATATGGGCGGCAATAGGCGCCCATAGGCCATGAGTTTCTTCCCGCAAAAAACTATATATCCAGATGGATGATATTGAGGCTGAAATGACATGACTTAGCATAATTTCGTTCCAGTCATGATTAAAATGCGCTAATCCAAATAATATACTTGTGAATACAATACGGAATGATTTCGATGTGAGGGTATCAACAATGCAGTTGTTTTTAAGCTGCCTTGGAAGTGTTTTTATAAGTGTTTGTTGGCCAATTCCAATCGCTGTTTGTATGCAGCCTCTCCACCAAAGTTCTTCAATAATAGGATGGAACAAAGAGGTACGTAAGCCCGATGAACACCTAGGGATTAGTGAGCTCAGTGAGTCGGCCGGAAGTGTTAATATGTCAGCCAAGGTTATTATCGATTCTCGAAGACAATTTTTTTCTAATATATATAATATATGAGTCCCAGCAATAATAGCAGGAAATCCCCATAAAAGCCTTGGGATAATAGTCGTTATCAGCCGTGTTGCTCCCTTCAAACTATCGCTGTAAGCGTTAAAAGCAAGGTCTTTTGCTTGACCGATAGTGGCAACCATACCGTTCGCGATAGGCACGATTTTATAAGGACTTGCAAATGGATTATGTGGTCTTGAGCTGATAGATAGTAAATTGAGCATAATTAAATAGTTTTGTTTTGTTGTGTTTTGGAATGATGATAAATGTAATTTCCGTTTATGTCAATGTAACAGGTGTCGCATGGCTTTGGGCTATGGACATAAATGGACATTTACAAAACGAAGAAAGTGATTCAACACGATTGTGAGGCCCTAAGGCATTGAAAGATAAACCTAAAGGGCCTATTAGGTTGATGCCTATGTGGCGATGCCCTGGCCTGTTGCAATATCGGCCTTATTCACCTTTGCGGTCAGTTTTCGGTTGACTGCAAAAGGATCGTCTGTCGCGTTTTGCTCCTCGGACATAGCTGGCGCTATGCCCTCGTCACAAACCACGACATCCGACCTTTTTCGTCCGACCGAAATTCTGACCGTAAAGGTGAACAAGGCAGCAATATCGACCCTTCGGGCCTGGGAAGTGATAAAAGCCTGTGTTCACACCAGATAGTGCCATGCTGCCTGAGCTCTCTAGAATCGCCTACTCGCCAAAAAAGATAACCTTTTTTCCCAAGAATCGATTCTCAAAGGGCTCAAATAATTTTGCAATTACCTCATTTTGGTCCAATGTCCATCTATCTTGGCCTCTTTGCGGTCGAGAACAGTTTGAGTGCTTCAGAAACCTTTCTCGCAAATAAATGGCTTAACGGGCTTTCCAAATGCTTTCTAGTTTATTCAGGCAGGCGGGTAGGTTAATGCCCTTGACTGTATCAGGTTTCCAGAGATCTCCCACCTTCTCCAAGCGTTTGAAAATGGTGCGTATGGTGAAGGTTGTGGGATCGAGATCTTCAGTGACTTCCTCCCACGCAAGTGGCGTTGACACCGTGGCTTTAGGACGCGGTCGAATACAATAGGGTGCAGCAAGAGTTTGGTGCGAGCGATTTTGTAGGTAATCAAGATAGAGCCTCTTCTTTCGCTTAATGGGTTTTCGCTCGATGGATGTCTCTTCTGGGAATTGATTGTGGATGATGTGCGCAATCAGCTCAGCGAATGCTTTGGATTGTTCAAACGAATATTGAGCCTTGAGGGGCACGCATACGTGCATCCCTCGAGATCCAGAGGTCTTACAATAACATGGAATGTGTGCTTGTTTTAAGAGGTCATGGATCGCCAGGGCTATCTTGACAACTAGGCTAAAGGGGACATCCTGTGGATCCAAATCAATCACCATATAATCGGGAAAATCTATCGAACCGATGCGTGACAAAAAGGGATTCAGTTCGATGCATCCCATATTCGCTGCATAAAGTAAGCTGCGTTCGTCTTGAATCAATAAATAGTGAACGTGGTCGATTTCCTTAAGATGTATCCAGGAGGGTATTGGTGGCTTTAAATCCTTGTGAAAGAAGGATTTGCCATTTATTCCGTTGGGATGTCTATGCAGAGACTGTGGTCTATCCACTAAATGCGGTAATAGAATCGGGGCGATCTTATGGTAATATTCAATGACGTCACCTTTAGTATACCCCTCCTCCGGCCAAAACACTTTGTCCAGGTGTGTTAGGTTTATGTCTGCTGGGAGAGCCTTTGTGATTGTCTTTGTCATGAAGGGAGCTCCCGAACTACCTTCTTAGCGTTCTTATCTGTTCTCAGCCCGACAAAGGAGGGATGGCGCATGGATCCTTCATCGGTCCATTCTGTGAAGTTGATCTCACAGATCAGTTTGGGTCTAACCCAGGTGACATCAGCAAGGCTTTTATCTGGTGGATTGACAA
This sequence comes from uncultured Chlamydiae bacterium, assembly GCA_963713615.1. Lineage (GTDB taxonomy): Bacteria > Chlamydiota > Chlamydiia > Chlamydiales > JAJFMA01 > CAMFKD01. Next base: position 2,269,419 of record CAVQMM010000001.1, on the reverse strand, counting down.
AGGGACATTTTTTGACGATCAGAGGGACCAGAGTTTCGTGAATGTCTTTTAGGATGCGTTCGGAGAAGCCAGTACCCACACGACCAATGGGGATGAGTTTTTTATCCTGATAGACTCCTAGTATGAGTGCCCCAAAGTGTTTGCGGCTCTTCTGTGGTGCGGTGAAGCCGCAGATGATCGCTTCCTGACGCAGGCTCGTTTTTATTTTGAGCCACTCACGGCTTCTGCGGTGCTCATAGTGGCTCTGCCCGTATTTTGCGATGATGCCCTCTAGACCATTGATTGCTGTCGCCTTGAAGAAACGAGTGCCCTCCTGAATGATGTGGTCGCTGAAACGTATTACATTCTGTGGATATTTCTGTAGAAGTTCCTTGAGGAGGTTTTTACGGTCGATCAGAGGTGTGCGACGCAAGTCTTGCCCATCAAGATACAACAGATCAAAGATGTAGTAGATTGGAGTGCCTTCACGAGTCTTCTGGTAATTTTGCAGAAGTTGGAAGTGAGGTTTGCCTGCTTTATCGAGAAGCACGATTTCACCATCAAAGATGGCTGTAGCATCTATGTGCTTTAGTGCTTCCACGATCGATGGGAACATGTCGTTGAAGGGTTTAAGATTACGTGAGTAGAGTTTCACTTCGGAGTCTTTTACTTCAGCGATAGCGCGATAGCCATCCCATTTGATTTCAAAGAGCCATTCCGCATCGTTGAATGGTTGATCCACCAGCGTGCATAGCATGGGCTTGATATCATGAGGCATGCGTTCTTGTGGACGTTTTGAAGATCTTTTTGACCTGCCCGAAGTGATTTCCTCCATTGTGCGGTTGGTGATCACTGACCGATCCGAAACCGCGGTAAGATCACTTTGAGCAAAGGCGTCCTTTTTCTTGATCAGGAGCCATGAGCGATCATCGGTTTTCAGCCGCACTAATGTATAGGCTCCATTAAGTTTATGGCCTGTTAGGATAATTTCTAACTTACCCGCTTTCAGGGCCGCAGCGACAGCGCGAGGACTGTCATCGGGAAAGGCGTGGTAGGTGCCCTCATCCCATACCATGACGGTACCAGCGCCATAATTCCCAGTGGGGATTGTTCCTTCGAAGGTGCGGTATTCATATGGATGATCCTCGACCATAATGGCGAGGCGTTTGTCGTTAGGATTGAGCGAAGGGCCCTTAGGAACCGCCCAGCTTTTTAGCACGCCATTCAGTTCGAGGCGAAAGTCATAATGGAGATGTGAAGCAGCATGCTTTTGAATGACAAACCGTCGAGACGATTTTCCAGTTTTCTTTTTCCCAGAGGGTTCTGGAGTGCTTGAAAACTTTCGTTTTTCCCGATAAGATTTTAGGGTGCTCATGCTGACTTCCGACTCTTGCCACGTGTTGTCTTGGTTGGTTTTAGACTAGCCTTGAGAGTGGCAAAGAGATCCACAATCTTGGTGGGCTTAGCGACCGCAGCTTTGCTCTGCTTGGGCAGTTTTCCTTTGGCCTTTTTCTGAATGATCTCTTTCAATTGATGCGTGTAGGTGTCTTTGTATTGCTTTGAGGTAAATTTGTGCGTCAGTTGATCTACCAGGGCGACAGCCAGTTCCAGCTCGCGAGCGGTTACTTTTTCCTCTTTGGGCACTTCGAGGTCCTCGGCGCTGCGAATTTCTTCGTCAAAGCGTAATTGATTCAGAACAAGAACATTCTTATGGGCCTTGACAATGACAAGGTGTTCCCTATTTCTGAAGACGAATCTGGCTACACCAACCTTTTTGGCTTTTTCCAATACCTGCCGCAATAGGTTAAATGCGTGGCCTGCGCCTTTACTTGGTGCCAGGTAGTAGGGCTTATCGAAGTAGATGGAGTCAATTTCTTTTTCCTGCACAAACTCCTCAATCTCAATAACAGACGCCTTAGCCTTGTCCGCTCGTTGGAAGTCTTCGTCGGTAAGAACAACATATTTACCATCTTGTAATTCGTAGCCTTTGACGATGTCCTTCCAGGCTATTTCCTTGTTATCGGCTTTGCAGATGCGTGCAAAGCGTATGGGAGACAGGTCGCTTTTGTGCAGCATGTCGAGGTTCAGGCCGTGATCACTGATGGTTGCGGAGTAGAGTTTCACCGGGATGTTTACTAGGCCAAAGCCGATGGAACCAGACCAAAGCGGGCGCATAATGTCCTCCCTTGACAACGATTTTTAACACATAACACAAGGGTGATGTTGACAAGGATACGTCTGGAGATCGTCCTAATTCCTCACCTTAGCAGCAAGTAGGGCGTTAGGCAAAAGAAAAATTTATAAGCGGAAATTGCGTCTCTAAGCTTGAGGTAAATTCCGCGATCGGTACAAATAGAGGCGTCTCCAAAGGAGAAGGAATAGGGAAATGCTGCAGCGAATCTGTTTTTTAGTAAGAGATGGAGCTAGCGTTAGGAGAACCTGGACGATGCAGTTGTCGCAGGTGCTAGAGCGCCGTGGCGTTACAACGGCGATTGTAGAAATTCCTGAGGAAGGTGTTCAGCAGAAGCATGTAGATCAGATTCTGTCTTTACGGCCCGAGCTGACGTGTTCGTTCAGCCCGATGATCCCAGTTGCAGACAAGGTATTGCTTTGCGACTTCTTAAAGATACCGCATCTTGCTGTGTTGGTTGAACCAGCCATCTACAACCTTTATTTAGCCAAAAGCCCCTACATCATAGTCAGTTGCGTAGACTATTTCGATTGTGAGCTATTTTTTAATGCTCATTGCGAGCGTGTTTTTTATATGGGGTATGCTGTTACCGCCGAGCAACTCTTAGAACCTCCCCTGGATAAGACCTATGACATCGTTTTCATCGGACGCATTGTAGATCCTGAAGCCATTCGGGATAGTTGGCGTGCGAATTATTCCGAGGACATCCGTCAGGTATTGGAGAAGGCTGTGGAGCTCACTCTGGCGGATGATCATACGGCCTTTGCACAGGCATTAGTCTATGCGTGGAGGGTGTCTGGAATAGATCCTGTAGGGAACGATTTTCCTCAGCTATGCCGAGAGGTTGAGAGCTACTCCAGGGCATTTTCAACCTTAGAGTTGCTTAAAGCTGTCGAAGGGCAGGTAGATGTTTTTGGAGTGGATACCGGAGGCTCTGTAGGTTATGAGGAGAAATCCAGTATACTTCAGGGCCATCCTAACATTGTGTTACATCCACAGCTTTCTGCCGAAGATGTCTGGCATGTGCTAAAGCAAAGCAAGATCTGTCTCAGTGCTACGCATTGCTTCAAGCATGGTGCTCAGGCAGAGGTTATTTATGCCCTCGCCGCCGGCGCTCTTGTGCTAGCAGGGGCCAATAAGTACCTGGAAATACACTTTGGAGAAGAGCGCGGCGTGGTGCCTTATCTTAACGGAGAATGGAGCCACGTTAATGAGCGTTTAAACCATTATCTGAATCATGAGAGTGAACGTCAGGGTGCTGTGGAGCGTGGACAAAAAAACCTGGCTCTAGAACATACCTGGGATGTGCGCGCTGATGACCTGTTAAAAAGATCTTCGGACTTCTGGGATTCTATTGCCGAGCGCAATTTCGTCCGCACCTTCGAATAGAGAGTATGGAAGTGAGGATTAGGAGATTAGGATTTTACCACAGAGGACACAGAGACGCCGAGATAGGAGAGAGAGGAGGGGGAGGAGGAAGAAAGAAAAAGGTTACCATTCTTCCCCCCCCCTCCTCTCTCCTATCTCGGCGTCTCTGTGGTAAAATCCTAATCTCCTCTATTTATTTAACGATTTGCATTGCAGGCAACGGCTAATGCCTTCCCCTCGTGTTGCTAGATAGGCAAAGTGGCAGTATTCGCACACACGCAGGTCATATTCGGTGAGAACCAACTTCTTCTTTTTTGCCCGCATGAGGTGTTGAGTCCACAGACCTAATAGAATCAATAGCGTAACAGCTAGATACAGCAAGAAGGCTGTGTCTGGGGCTAGCTCTATCATAACATATTCTCCTGGCTGGCCGAGAAGGAAACTTCGATGAATCCTGGAACCAGAGTAGGCCTGTTTCCAAGCTTAAAATACAGTTGAGTGAGGATTTTTTCTGCTAGTGAGTTGATGGCAGGGTCTAGGTCTTCATCTGAATAAATCGAACTGAAGCAACAGATACGACCCGTATGGTTGTCTACTCGTACATCGAAAGAATAGCGATTTCCTGACTGAGGTTCTATTGCGGGAGTGTTGAGGAGTTCAAAAGGATATTCTGCGAGAGGACCAGATACCTTAATTGCCATGGAGGGTGGGATTGATGGTAGTGGCGAGGCTGGAGGTTTAGCTATTGTTGTGAGCCTTTCCAAACCCCAGAAGTGCGGCATTTCAGTGAGCTGATGCACCAAGGCTTCTTTGGAAATGGATGCAGGCTTCCAAGCGGAAAGGGGGGGCAGGGCGCTCCGTGGAGCTAGCAGTTCCTCCGGTAGCAGACGAAGGTTGGGGTGTGGTGTCCAGTCGGCCCTTGTTCCTGGCATTTGGTTGCCTGAAGTATATGCCTCAACAACGACATGGGCGGGTACACCTAGATCTTTTAGATTAATGATGGGAAAGCGGAAAAGAAGGATTGCTCCAAGATGTAGTACTAGGGCTATGCCTAGACCGATCCAAAGGTCTCTAGATCCAAAACCTGAAGAACGTTTGTGCATCTTGAGGGTAATTTCACGGCTGTAGGGATGGCGTTCTATTCTTAGCACTTAAAAATACTCCGAAGCATCTTCTTCAGCGGGCTTGTATACGAGCCTAATGCGATGACCGCTGTCTTGTACAATGGAGAAGAGTCTGAGAAATGTTCCATATTCTACACGACGGTCTACGCTGAGAACGATTGTTGGATCAAGGTTAGTATGCTGTTTTTTTAGCAGTTCCACTTCTTGCTTCAGGGCGTCTGGTAAAGAGACTAAGTCTACAATAGCCTTCTTGGAACCCAAGTAGATGACATTTTGGGCATCTACCACCAACAATAATTGCGTTGTAAGTGGCAGCGCATCTCTTTTAAGCTCTGGGTTTTCGATGTGCAGAGATTTTAAAGGCAAAACATCGGAGGTAATAATGAAGAAGATTAGCATGAGGAAGATCACGTCTACCAAAGGCGTGAGGTCGATGAGGCTGCTGCTTGGCTTGAGATTAGTCTTAAAGCGCATAGATCTAGTAACCTATTTCCTCTTTTCGCAGAAGTAAGAGATCGACGATTTCCGCTGAGGTTGTTTGCATTTCCAGGACGAAGCCTTCGACCCTACTGACAATGTAGTTGTAGGCAATGACCGATGGAATGGCGACGACGAGGCCTGCCGCTGTCGAGACGAGAGCATATTCCATGGCTTCACCGATACGCGTTGCAGAGATGTCTACAAGGCCGCTGAGGCGCATTTCGCTGAAGGCTTGGATGAAACCCAATACGGTGCCTAGCAGTCCAATGAGAGGAGCTAAGTAAGCGATGATGGAGAGAATGCGCGCATTTTTCTCCAGCTGTGCCACCTCAATCAATCCAGTGACTTCCATCGCGCTTTCAATTGTTTCCTTCTGACGATTATGCTTAAGCAGGCCGGCTCGGATGATGTTGGCTACGGAGCCTCCAGTTTCCTCGCAGATGTGGATAGCTCCAACGATGTCACCTTCCTTTATGACTCTTCGAAGATCGATAATGAACTTGTTGGTGTCAATTTCTGAGCGACGAAGGTGTAGCATGCGTTCGATAAATATAGCGAAACTGAGAATGGAACAGCCTCCAAGAATGATCAAAAGAACATTCCAGTTAGAGCTGTATTGAAATAGCGAGGCGAGGATGGCGGGTCCTTCAATCATAACGGTAGTCTCTATCTAATTTTTCTTTTGCTATTTGCGCCCACCGACCTCCTTTTTTGGCGGTGGCTTCGAGCTGCTTTTGGGCTAGTTCGGGACGTTCTTGCAGCTCATAGACTTCGGCTCGCAGGTACATCGCCTGCACACGCTGGGCTGAAATAGCATCGTCATTGATGACGCGTGACAATTCCAGCATCGCATTGTCTAGCTGTCCGAGCTTGCGAAAACATTCGCTACGCTGTAACCAAAGGTCGAGTTTTTCTTCCGAGCTCAGTACCTTTCCCTTGGCAGCTTCCTCTGATTGTACCAGGAAGGTCATCGCATTGCTAGGCGCATTACCTCGCATGGCAATACGTGCCTTTTGGTAGTAGACGCGTGAAAGGTAGTAGCCTCGTGTAATCGTTGCGGCTTGATAGCGGGCCAACATTTGGTCGAGTATACGAGTGGCGTGGTCATCATGGTCAGCCTGCATATGTGCTACGGCCAACCCATAGCTGCCCTCCTCTAACAAGGGTGCGTAGCACTCTCCACGCACTAGCAAGGATGCTAGAGGGTGATGCGTGTCTTGAAGCTCGAGGCATAGCTTCTGAAACATTTCCACAGCGTACTCGAGGTAGATGTGCTTTTTGGCTCCTTCGGAGTCCGTAGCGATGGCTAGATTAGCTAAAGCGCGCTCCAGGACTGCACGATAGCGTACGGCGACGAAGAGGTCGATGTCAGCTATCGTAATGGCCTTCTGCGCATGGAGTCTATCGAAGGTTGCTTCGGCATTCTGGAATGCCTCGATGGCTTTGTTTAGATTACGTTTGCGCAACACCTTGCCTTCTGGGGAATGACGTGTGCGCTTATGGTCCAGGCCAGTCAATAGCAGGGCGTTGATGGTGTATGGTGATTCTGGAAAAAGCTGGGGCATTTTTTCCAGGTGCTGCAGAGCCTCTGGGTTGCCCAAGAGGTAATCGGAAGAGGCATAGTAACTGAAGTAGGCTTCTGGAGCACTAGTTGCTTGGGGGTATTCTTGAAAGGCCTTCATCAAAAGCTGACGAATGGTTGTATTGGCTGCTCCTAGTCGCTCTAGGCAACGTGCTTGCCAGTAGCAAGCATCTCCAGCATAGGGTGACTGAGGGTAGTCGTTAACAAGGTGTGCAAAGGTTTCCTCGGCGGCTAAATGTTCCCCACGGCGATATTGGCGTGTCCCTAGTAGGTATAAGGATGCATCGGCGAATCGTCCTGTGGGATATGTGCTAATCACCCACACCAAATGTTCGTCACTTTGGTCGACCATCCCATTGCGAAAAAAATAGTCCGGTTTCTGTGTTCCTATCCATGCCTGAAGGTAGTAGAATTCATCGGGGTCCTCAGCAGCTGCCAGCACATGGGGGTGTGCGGTCGGCAAATTGCTTAATAAGCTAAGACATAGCCTAGTATTTCTGTCAGTGTCTGCTTCAACGAGAGCTTTGGTAGCGTGCTTTAGTGAGTGCGCGGCGAGGGTAGGGTTGCTGGCGGATGCTAGCTCATAGGCTCTAGTCAGGCTGAAGGCGGCCGATTCAAAAAGGAGTGTTGCGCCGGCTTTATTGTGAGAGGCTACGAGCTTCTCAGCTTCGTTGAGATCATTGAGCCCACGAAGATACCAGCTACGGGTATAGTGTTCGGTGCTGCTTTGTGCAATATCGGTAAGTTGCCGGTATAAAAGATCTCTTGCAACATGGGATGCGGCAGCTTCAGCGCGTAGTAGCAGCGCTTGAGCTAGGGCGTCGTGCGACTTGAAGAGATTTGTCTGAGTGAGTAGGCGTTCAGCTTCTTTTAGGGATTGCTCGTCATCGAGACGACGCCCTCTGACTATCCAGTAGTGTCCTCGAGCTAAGAAGGTCTCTTCGTCGGAGGCTACGGTTTCGAGGGTTTGTAGAGCTTGATCCGCTTTGATGAGGAAGGCAGAGCACTTATCCGTAGCAATTCCTGGTGTATCCGCGAGCTGGAGATAACATCGGACAAGCCGGTGCAAGCTAGTCGTATTCCACTCAGCTTTGTTGCTATTGCGCTTAGGCAGAGCCTTCTCATAATGAATAGCTGCAGTAGCGAAATCGTTTTTGAAAAAGTGGGCCTCGCCATTTAGAAAGCTGAGCTCATAGCGCAAAGGGTTTTCCGCTGGGATAGCTCGATCGAGGATATCTAGCTGATATTGAGTTTTATCGAACTGTTCTTGCCTTAGGCCTATACGTGCAAGGTACAACCTTGCAAGCCATTGGATTCGAGGTAGAACGCCCGCTTCGGCTAGCTGCAAAAAATCAGCTGCTGCGGTGGAGAGCTCATCGTTCTGATATCGGGCGTGGGCCAACTGCCAACGTGTTTCTTCGGTAAGAGCATTGCGCTCAGCTAGTTGTAACAGCAGGGTTATGGCAGGCTCTGGCCTGGAGGAGGTTTTATATGCGAGCGCTTGAAGTAAAAGACTGCGCTCCTCTTGTACTCCATCCAATGTGTGAATGGTCTCGTCGTAACGTCCTGCAGCATAGTGCGCTTCGGCAATACGATAGAGGATGTCGTTACTGATGTGCTCTGTGATAGACGACGGTAATGAGGAATCATCTTCGATGATTTCGAGAGCTTCTACGTAGCTTTTGATTGCCTCGTCAAAGAGCAATGCGTCATAAGCACGTTGAGCCTTAGACATCAGAGGCGATATCGTAACAGATTGAGATTGCATCATTGCAGAGATATCGTGGGACAATAGTGCGTATGGAAAATAGGAAAGTAGGATTCCAATCGATATCGCAGTGATAGGGAGGCGCGTTTGGTAAGAAGGCATGAACATATTCATCTGAGTGATTTGGCTCGGCGTTATATTGAATTACTGTTTCTTTACCGACATTACGGTGCATCATATGTCGGAAGGTGCGAAAAGTAAAGAGGTCGTATTCGGAAAAAAAAAGGGGTTAAAAAACAAGCTTTATAGCGACCTTTTTGGGGTGTCTTGGCGAGGCATAGAACACGTTTACAATAGAACTAAAATGGCATTTTTTGCTGCATGCTTCATGTTATACTGAGGCACATTTTAGTAGTCGACAACTAGCTCCCAGCTTGGTCAGTTTTCTCATTTATGCTTGTGGAGTGATATTTTATATTGTGAGGTATTATGGCTTCTTTTATAATAAGGTCGTTGTGGGGATTTGGGAGGATTTCGGGTTTTTAGGTAGCGCCTTGGACGATCCGATGAGATGAAAAAGGTGCGGGCCCGAAAGAAAACATTTGCACAAATATGGCGGAAGTAAATATTCCTGAAACCGTCACGAATACTCTAACTTGGAGGAGTTCCCGACATGGCGTTAACACAAACTGTCAATGAGATGAGAAATCTACTGACCCAGATTCAGTCAGATTTAGAAAAAGCTGTAGGCGGTAATAAAGCTGCTTCTCAACGCGTACGCACAGGCACCGTATCTCTGGAGAAAATTGCGAAGCGATACCGTAAAGAGTCCATCGTCACTGAGAAAGGTAAGGCAAAAAGCACACGCAAGCCTGCTGCCGGTAAGAAGAAAGTTGTTACCAAAGCTGGTGCTTCAAAAGCAAGTGCTACAAAAGCAGTTGTGAAGAGTCACCCAAAAGCCAAAGCAGCTCCTGCTAAAGCAAAGCCAAAGGCAAAAGCAAAAACAGCTGCACGTCCCCGTCCTTTGGCGGTAAAGCGTCCAACTGCTAAGCTACCTGTAAAGCGAAGAGCACATTTCTAGAGCTCGACCCTTATAGGGACAAAAGTTAGGGAGGCCTCGGCCTCCCTTTTTTTATTACAAATATCGTCAGATACGTTACTCTCCTAGCCTTTGTTGGAGAGGGTGATCATGGCAACACGCAAGCCGCCCCGCGTCGTCGAGGCATCAATAACAGACTATACCAAAGATGGCTTTGGGTTAGGCAATGGCATAACTGATCAGGGACACGAGCTTCTTGTAGAGGTTCCTTTTACTATGCCGGGAGACCTTGCAGAGGCCAGTGTGTTTAAAAAGCGGAAAGGGCGGTATCAGGCGCGGATGACTGCCTTGGTCAATCCATCTGCTGATCGCATAGAGCCCCGTTGTGCGCATTTTGGTGTTTGCGGGGGGTGTCGATGGCAGCATCTATCCTATTCTGAGCAGCTTAAGATTAAGGAACGCACGGTACATGCTACTTTCGAGGGCCTAATCACCGACGATACCGTGGTGCATCCCATGGTTAGCTGTGATTCGCCTTGGCAGTACCGTAATAAGATGGAATTTTCTTTTTCCTCCAATCTCGCCGGAGAACAGTTTCTTGGTTTGATGATGATTGGTGGAAACCGCCGTGTGATCAATTTGAATGAGTGTCACTTAGTTTCTGATTGGTACATAGAAGCTTTATCAGCGACCAGGGTTTGGTGGCAGGGATCGGGTTTGGAGGCCTACCATGCCTCAAAGGACAAGGGTAGCCTGCGCACATTAACCCTGCGAGAAGGCATATATACGGGTGATCGTTTGGCCATGCTGACGGTATCCGGTAATCCTGAGTACGCCCTAAACCGGCAGCAGATAGATGCTTGGAAGAATGCCATGGTTGAGGCCATATCCCCCAAGCAGCCCGATGCGAGGCTAGCGCTATTTATGCGTATCCACCAGGCCGCTAAGGGCATGCGCACAAGTTTTTACGAGATGCATTTGGGAGGTCCTGACCACATTTTAGAGCACTTGCATTTATACTCCAATCGTCCTGAGCCTCTGGTGTGTAAGGTGAGTCCATCGGCCTTTTTTCAACCCAATACTAAGCAGGCTGAGAAGCTTTATTCGCGAGCGATGCAACTAGCTAAGCTCTCCTTGGATATGGTGGTGTACGATCTTTACTGCGGTACTGGCACCTTAGGGCTGGCCGCTGCGCCGTATGTTAGCAAGGTGATTGGCATCGAACTCTCTCATGAAGCTGTATTGGATGCTCGTAGCAATGCAGTTCAGAATGGCATCGCCAATGCGGAGTTTTTTCATGGTGATGTCGCGACAATTTTAACACAGTTTGCACAAGAGGGCGTAGAGAAGAAACCCGGATTGGTCATCGTTGACCCCCCCCGCGTTGGGCTAGGAGACAAAACCATCAAGCTGCTGTTGTCGCTGCAGCCTGAACAGGTGTTGTACGTTTCGTGTAATCCGAATTCACAAGCTGCTGATATTAGACAACTAATCCAAGGTGGGTATGAGTTGCTGGCTCTTCAGCCGGTGGACCAATTTCCTCATACGATCCATCTAGAAAATATTGCCCTACTACGCAAGAGGAGCGCTGATTAACTTATGTCCCATCTCTGCTTTGATATAGCACATCGCGATACGACATCTAAAGCGCGCCTTGGCAAACTCACCACGGCTCATGGGGTGATCGAGACTCCAGCATTCATGCCTGTCGGTACTAGGGCATCGGTAAAAACACTCACCAATGCCCAGTTAGAAGAAATCGATGCGCAGATTATTTTGGGGAATACCTACCATTTGATGTTGCGTCCAGGTCTGGATATCATCACGGCGGCCGGGGGATTGCATCGCTTTATGAACTGGCCTCGTCCTATCCTGACGGATTCGGGCGGATTTCAAGTCTTCTCTCTCGCTCATCTCAACAAGATCACAGATGATGGCGTCTTCTTTCAATCTCACATCGATGGATCACGTCATTTTTTAGGGCCCGATGAAAGCATGGGCATACAGAAGGTCTTAGGATCGGATATCGTGATGGCCTTTGATGAATGCACAAAGTACCCTTGTGAACGTAGTGAGGTTGAGAGCGCATTGGAGCGTACGTCGCGGTGGGCAAAGCGTTGTCGCGACTATAGCTTGGGGGCACACCAAAACCTCTTTGGCATTGTTCAAGGCGGAGTGTATGCTGATCTACGACGACAATCAGCTCAGGCGCTGACAGCATTAGATTTCGAAGGCTTTGCCATTGGTGGCTTGTCAGTGGGGGAGCCCGCGGAGCTTATGTATGAAGTGCTGGAGAGTACCGAGCCATTGCTGCCTGTAGATAAACCCCGCTATTTGATGGGCGTGGGCACGCCGCGGAATATCATTGAGGCTGTCCGACGAGGGATCGACATGTTCGACTGCGTGATGCCAACCAGAAACGCCCGTAATGGCACAGCTTTCACATGGCAGGGGAAGATCTCTATTAAAGCCGCACGTTATTCGCAAGACTTCGCTCCGCTGGATCCAGAGCTCGATTGTTATACTTCTCAGTTTAGTCGTGCCTATATTAGACATCTTCTCAATGTTGATGAAGTGACTGGCTTGACACTCGTGTCGCTGCAGAACCTGGCTTTTTATCTGGATTTTATGCGACAATTGCGTCAAGCTATTCTCCAGAATACGTTAGAAGACTTTTATAGACGCATCTGTGAGATGTATCCTGAATAAGAAAACAAGGGTCTTGTGCACCTTTGCGGCCAGAATTTCGGTCGGACGAACACTGACCGCAAAGGTGCACAAGGCCCAAACAAGGAACAAGTGATCATGCAACGACTTGGTGGGCTATTGACTTTTCTGTTTTGCTTTGTGACTTCTGGCGTATTTGCGGATTCAGTGGAAAGCATTCCGCCTCGTGACCAAGGGTTGTGGCAGACACTGGCGATGGTGGGTATTGCTCTTGTATTCTTTTATTTCATCTTGTGGCGGCCAGAGCAAAAGCGTCGTAAGGAAATGGATCAGAAGCGCGATACGATGAAGAAAGGCGATCGTGTTACAGCCATGGGCATCGTCGGAACGGTGGCTAAGGTGCAAGAACATACCATCATCGTCAAAATGGTGGATGGCAACAAGATCGAGTTCTTAAAAGGTGCTATCTCTGAGGTACTCCCTGCAACCGAGCAGGAAGCCGCTAAGGCCGAAAAAGAAGACTCGTGAGGCGCTAGGAGACTGACTGGACAAGCATGAGGTAATTGCAGAAGTCCGATTCTCCGAAGTCAATTTCCTGAAAATCGGATGCCGGTGAAGAGAGAGTCATTCCCTTCCCAGGCCCGAAGGGTCGATATTGCAACAGGCCATGGCATCGCCACATAGGCCTCAACCTAACAGGTCTTTTGAGCTTATATCTCAATGACTTAGGACTTCACAATCGTATCTCGGCGCGCAGCGCTTTGGAGTGCGGTCGCTTGCGACCGCTTTTCGTTCCTTGGGACGGCAATGCTAAACGGCATTGTATGGATTCGTCGAAGGCTGCATGTACTAACTATTTTACCCTTAGGGAATTATAGTGATGCCGTTGCACACGACCGTCGCAAGGAACCCAAAGCGGTCGCAAGCGACCGCACTCCAAAGCGCTGCGCGCCGAGATACGATTGTTAGGCTTAGGTTGAGGCCTATGTGGCATCGCCATGGTATATGCCAAAACGGTTTTAGCAGCCTGTAGGGCTGCCATAAAGCGCATGCATAAATGGTGTTTGTAAACTGGCGTCTTGTAGCAGTCCTTCAGACTGCGAAATCCCTTCCTGGCATATACCATGGCGATGCCATGGCCTGTTGCAATATCGACCCTTCGGGCCTGGGAAGGGAGAAAAGCCTGTCTTTCCAGACTGGATAATGCCATACCACTTAAGGGCCTTATTCACCTTTGCGGTCAGTTTTCGGTCGACTGCAAAAGGATCGTCTGTCGCGTTTTGCTCCTCGGACATAGCTGGCGCTATGCCCTCGTCACAAACCACGACATCCGACCTTTTTCGTCCGACCGAAATTCTGACCGTAAAGGTGAACAAGGCCATGTAGCACGAGACTTCAATTAGTTGATGGAACCAAACAAAAAGGGTTCTTGGGAAGAATTGGGGGCGCTTTGGAATCACAATCGTCACTCGGCGCGCAGCGCTTTGGAGCTCCAACCGACTGCGTTGCCAATATCCGAAAGTAACAAAGCTTCCTATGTGGTGCAGTCATTCCATGACTGCGGAAACCGTTACAACTGTGGAGACGTGCAAAACAAACGTCCCAGGTGATGCAAACGGAATCTGTTTCAACCGTCCTCGCGGTCATGGAATGACTGCGCCACATAGGAAATTGCGCCTAGCCAACCTTTTGAGTTACCAAAGCGCTTCGCGTCGAGTGACGATTGTGATTCCAAAGCGTAGCACATCTATTCGATGGTTTGTGGAAGCAAAAAGCTGCCCCAATTCTTCCCAAGAACCACAAAAAGCGAGGCTGGATAGCCCAACCGGCTTTAACTCTCACTTACTGCCATGAATAGTCTAATTCCATCAAATTTTTTCGGAATTTCGTCATCCAGTTCAATCTGTTCATAGGATATTAGTTCTATAGGGAATGAACCACAAGGCTTATAATCAGTGAAGTGTACTAGATCAAGCAAATTGGTCTCACGCACCAGATGAATGATATCAGCTCCTCTTAAGCCTCTCCCACCCACGATTATCTGTTTTTTTCCCCAGACTTCAATTAATATTTTAAACAAAGGCTTATCGTTTAAGCCTACAGAAATGATACTTTCAGGTAGATCTCTATTTAAATTGATTGGATTTTTGAGGATCTCTAGCTGTGCATTGAATAAGCATTCAAGTTGAGTTTGGCTGGGATTTTCGACCCCTTCTAGACTGCTACTTGCAATCCGAATCATTTGCAACTTGGTATCCATCGTAGCTGGTGCCGACTCTGAGGAGTTCGAATTATTCCGCATCTCGATAACTGTCTCTGGCGCGATGGGCCTCGACAATCTCATTTGAATCGGTATCTGAGAATTCGATATTTCAGCATTTTCTTCTTTGGCAGTCTTTAATTTTGTATCTACATTATTATTGTTGTTTCTTACAGATGTTGTGCTATTTTTTTCTGTAATAACTTTAAGTGTTAAACTTTTCAGCTTTTCATCGATATGCTGTATCTGAGGATTCAATAAATCAGTATTTTCTTTTTTGAATGTATTTAATTTTGTGCTTACATTATTGTCATTGTTATTGTTTGCAGGTATTGTGTTGTTTTTAGTTTGAGTGATTTTAGATGTTAAGAGCTCGTTATCGATATGTTGACGTAATTCCAAAATATTTGAAACTGCCCAATCTGGAATCTCGTAGACTTCTTTTTCGACTATAGAGACTGAATTTATGATGCCGTTTTCATTTATTTTTATGGCGATTTTATTGTCCAAAGTTCTGTCCTTATAATCGCTAGCTGGTTGTATCCGAAAATCATCACATGTAAATTTATACCAAGCAATTTTTTGCCTATTCGAGAAGGGGATGTTGGGTACTTGTTTTAATCTAGTAACTACAGGTCTAAAATCTAAATTAGACAACGAATCAGGCAAGGTTAATGTTGCCTCTACAGCTTTTTGTTCTACAGTTTCTACATTGTTTTGTTCTATAGTTGTTGCTGTCCAAGAACTTGCATAAGAAGAAAATCTACGTAACGCGTCAAACATGGTAAATACTCCTAAGAGATAGTTAAAGAAAGGTTATTTTGTTTTAATGTAATGCGGTATATTTCTTTCAACGATGATAACAGATTGCGTTATTTATTAGCAAGACTTTTCTATTAGGACTGAAAGATCGTTGTTTACACGCCCTGGTAGTCATGGACTCATCAGCTTCAACCATCTCTTGTGGACTTATCTTCAGGGAACTTGAATTTGTACGCGGTGTATTTTGGATAGCGTTGTGCGGGCATGATATTGAGATTGTGCTTGAGAGGGTTCAAGCTGATCATTTTTTCATCGCGATGCTTGAAATAGATAGGTACTGTGACGCAGGGATATTGCAAGGCATATAGACGTCTTTGAATGGCATATAGAGTTTGGTTATGCAGCCAGCGGGACAAAATCGTATCTTTTGGGAGGACGAGTTGCCCTCCTAGAAATACGCAAGCAGGATATTTTTGAATTGCCTGTTTGGCAAGCTTTTCGATTTCATCAGTGATATCTATTCCTAGTGACACCATCGATTCAGCGCTATAACCCTTATCGCGCATCAGTTTTACCAGCTTGTTAGATTCTCTATCGGCAAAACGTTGCAGGGCATCGATTTCCGCCTCTCCTTTATAGCTTCCAGCGTCGAGCAGACCTACATGTAGGAAAACAAAATTATCAAAAGCGGGTCCAAAAAAATAGAGCACATTAGCAATGCAATGTTGTGCCAATCCTCCGATACCGCCGACCATCATGACGGCAGTGTGGTGCGGAACCGATGGGGTGAGTTTTACGAGATGAGGAGGGCAGGCTGGGATGATGCGATGGATTTTGGCCAAGCCAGACAAGAAAGTGGTATAATATTTCTTGATCCCCATGGCGAATAACACCAGGACAGCCACACACACTAGTGTCAGCCAGGCTCCTTCGACGAACTTAATGACGATGATTGAGGTCAGAATCCCCGCCGCCACCAGAGCTCCGAAGCCATTGATCAAAAACTTCTTGAACCAATGGGGTTGCTCATGTCGCTCTTTCCACCAGTGTAAAACCATCCCTAACTGCGAGAGTGTAAAGGTAATAAATACTGCAAGACTATACAGGATTACCAGGACGGTAACCGAGCCTGAGGTGTAAAGCATGACAATGCTCGCGGCGATGCCCATCAGCAGGATGCCACGACGCATGACAAAGCGGTCGCTAAGAGAGGCAAACTTATGAGGGAACCAACGATCTAAAGACATGTTACTAAGCACTTGAGGGCCACCCAAAAAGCCGGTTTCCGCCGCAACAAACAGGAGGGCTGTCTCAGAAAATAGAGCTATGGCCTGAAAGTTTCTACCAAGGCTTCCACCAATTTCATCTCCTACGGCTCCAAGAAGAACAGCATTAATCGTTTGGCCAGGCTGTGGTCGGACGTCATAGAGTAGGAAGGATACGACGAGGCCGAGGACGGCGATGGATAGCGATGCCGCGATGTAGATCATGGTTTTTTTGGCATTTTTGATCTTGGGTTCGCGGATGATGCTCATCCCGTTACTAACGGCTTCAATCCCTGTGAATGTACCGGCACCCATCGTAAATGAGCGCATGATAATCATCAGAAAACCTGCAAAGCCGATTGAAGAGATCGCTTCGTTCGCTTCAGTCATTGTGTTTTGAGCGACCCTGACAATGGCGTCGTGATGGTTGAATGCGCTCCAGGCAAACGCAAACAGGTGCGTAACACAAAAAAGTGCAAAAACAGGTATCCAAGGAAAAACCGATTCTTTGACGCCCTTAAGATTCACAAGTGTTAGTGCAAGGATGGCCAGAACCTTTACCTCAAGGCTGAAAGAAAGGTAGGCCGGGGCGAGACTGAATAACGCATCAATGCCCGCCGCCACAGAAATGGTTACCGTGAGGACATAGTCGACCAGGAGGGCGCAACCTGAGATCAGGCCAGCATGGGGGGATAGGAGCTTGCTGGCCACAAGGTAACCACCCCCGCCGCGAGGGAATAGCTCAATGATCTGACCGTAGCTTGTGCAGAGTGCCCAGATAGTAAGAACAGATATAAGAGCCACAAAAATAATGAGATGTGGATAGTTGCCCAAGGCAACATAGGCCTCTTCCGGACCATAGCACGAGGAGGACAAACCATCGGAACCCAGTCCCACGAGCGCGAGGATAGGTATGAGCGAAGTTCGCTGAAAGATTGAGCGGTCTAGAACAAGGGGTTTTTTGGTGTCCTGACGTTTTGACATAGGTAAAAGTTATTGCTCCTTCCCTATGTGGCTTTGGGGTTTAGGAGGCGTTTGTGTTGCTACCAGCGAGGTCATATGGCGGTCCATTCGACGCAGCAAGATCACGGCAGCTAGTAGAGGTGCTGTTAAGATGGCTAGCAAGACGATACCATCGATGGCCAGGCCTGTAGGGGATGGTTTCAAGGCTGCGATCAATTGCGTAGAGTCAGCGATTGCTTTGGCATTGGCCTGAATGGCCTCTGTACTGGTTTTAACAGCAGCTAAGTTCTCTTGGACGGCGGCCGAGGCTGCACGTACAGCTTCTCCATTAGCCCGAACAACCTCTGATGCTTCAGCGATGAGGTCTCGATTGGTAGCTATGGCCTGATTGGTGCTATGGATGATAGTGGAATTGTCAGCGATGGCTCGTGAGGATGCCGCAACGATATCGCTATTGTGGGCAATGGTCTCGCTGCTATTGTCTACAATGGCTGAGTTGCTATGAATCGTTGAGTTGCCAAGCAGGACAATTTCGCGGTTTTGTGCAATAGCATATGTTGACATATCGACAGCTTCTCTATTGCGCTCGATGGCATCGATGCTGCCTTCGACAGCCCAATTCATACGATGCACTAGATTACAGCCAACCAGGGATAGCAACATCATGGGGAGAAGGCACTGTAACAGCCAATGCATGAATAATTCTCATCTGTTGTGGCAGATTAATCTTATCCCTCAATAGCAAATACTTAAAAAAATGACATCTCAAAAATGGGCCTTGTTCACCTTTTTCGTCCGAGCGAAATTCCGACCGCAAAGGTGAACAAGGCCCAAGAATCGACTAAAGCAGGGCGATTGCATGATAGGCAATTGTTGAGACTCCTACATACGCATCAACCCAACTAGAAAACGGCTTCTGCATCTCATTAAATATTAGATTGTTAAAGTCCATTTTAGCGGTATCTATAACATCTATGTTTCTTTGGATTTTTCAAGGCGATGGGGAGTTTCTTCCACGGCAGCAGGGGCTTCCGTCTTAAGCTTATAATGTCTCTCAAAAGGACCCAAGACGGCCCCTGGCTTCACCTCGAAGTGTATTGGATCTGGGGTTAGGTAGTTGGGTAAAGGGTCAAAAATGAGTGTGTATTGCCCCGGAAGTAGATTGTTGGTAACTAACTCGCCTTGTGCCGTTGCCAAGACACCGCCACGATGGTTGCATAGACGTAAAGTGGGACCTGGACCTATATAGTTCTCGGATAAAAAAGCCGTTGCTTTTACTCTTGCGTAACGTGGCTTTAACGTCTGGTCGACCTTAACGATTTCGTTTTTTACAATGAGGATTGGACGAGGATAAATCTCGGCGAAGAGGCCATCGCTGTTGGGTACAATGAATTCGAGGACATATTTTCCTGTTGGGAGGTTTGGAATGGTGACGCGGCGCGTGTGCCGGCCAGCGTTTTCATAGAAAGTGCTGGCTCGTGGGTAAATTGTTTGTTCTTTCTGTTCGTTAATAAGACGAAAGCGCACCCGCTCCAACCTCTCCGCGTTACGACCTGTATTGTACGCAACAATTAAGACCCCGGTTCCTGCGTTAGCGGAGAGCTCTGCCCTGAGGCATTGGCTGGGAAATAGGAGAAAGGTAGCCGCTAGGATCCATGAAAGGTAGGCTTGCACAATCACCGCTGGGTAAAGAATAAAATTCACTCGGATGCTAGCAAACCGGTGAAAAAAAGCGGACGCATTTTTTTGATTTTTTTGAATTCTTTGATAGTGGTCCTGGACTTGCGTCTAGCGGGGGCTCCGTGAACAAAGGCTATCGTTGAAGATCTTCAGACCATTTTGTTAAGATTTCTTTTTTAATGTACTTAAATCATGAGAAATAGATAGAATGTGCATTTATTAAATAACCAAAACAAGGAATTTTCATTATGGAATTAACAAATTACCAGCCTTTAACAGTAGGGGAAATTGTAAATCCTAGCAATTGGCCACTAGCTAATTGCCAATTATTAGATGAAATGCGCTATTTTTCGAATAAATATTCATGGCTGGCAGACGAAATCCGCGAGTTTAGTGGTCAGTTTTTAGAGCCAGCAAAACGTTTACCTACCCGTCTTTTTCAAGGGTACTCTGAACGCGAAATATTAGCAGCCCCCTTTTCAGAATTGATTGAGAGGGCAAATGCGTTGCATGAGACTGAGTTTGTTCACTGGACGAAGCCAAAAGTACCCTCTTGGAACTCAATCTACGATCCCGCTTATAAAGTGATGGCTGTCGTATTCTCTATCCTTTTCATTCGAGGTCTTTGGGCTGTATATCCGGCACAAAGAAAGTACTTAATTGCTGAATTAGTTCTTATAACGACCTTAGCAGCAGCGGGTATCATAAGCGGAGACATATCTTTTGCAGCCTCTAGCCCCATATCAACGCATATTGGCACAGCGATGCTGCTGACGTATTTTCCCGTGAAGTATGTTGTAATGCATGTTGTAAGGCATGGTAGGTTTCGGTAAGTAAACCTAATCTTTAAGCTGGACTTTACACATTTTTTGGATACGCACTCCTCTAAAGCGCACCGCTTTCGCGGTGCAGGGACATTTCGTGCAATAACCAGGGGTTGCTAGCGCTTCGCGCTTGAGCACCCCTGGCTACCTACCGATAACCACTTCGTGGTTTAGGATGATCATGTGGCTAGATAACATTGCACCAGAGGTGATCAGCATTTCATCGTTTAGGATGATCACACTGTGACATTGTTACCACGAAGTGGTTACCGAAAGGTAGCCAGAGGTGATCCAGCACTTCGTCGTTTAGGATGATCACACTGTGACATTGTTACCACGAAGTGGTTACCGAAAGGTAGGCAGGGGTGATCCAGCACTTCGTCGTTTAGGATGATCACACTGTGACATTGTTACCACGAAGTGGTTACCGAAAGGTAGCCAGGGGTGATCCAGCGCGAAGCGCTAGCGACCTGTATTGTACGCAACAATTAAGACCCCGGTTCCTGCGTTAGCGGAGAGCTCTGCCCTGAGGCATTGGCTGGGAAATAGGAGAAAGGTAGCCGCTAGGATCCATGAAAGGTAGGCTTGCACAATCACCGCTGGATAAAGAATAAAATTCACTCGGATGCTAGCAAACCGGTGAAAAAAAGCGGACGCATTTTTTTGATTTTTTTGAATTCTTTGATAGTGGTCCTGGACTTGCGTCTAGCGGGGGCTCCGTGAACTAAAGGCTATCGTTGAAGATCTTCAGACCATTTTGTTAAGATTTCTTTTTTAATGTACTTAAATCATGAGAAATAGATAGAATGTGTATTTATTAAATAACCAAAACAAGGAGTTTTCATTATGGAATTAACAAATTACCAGCCTTTAACAGTAGGGGAAATTATACATCCTAGCAATTGGCCACTATCTAACTTTCAAGCATTAGATGAAATGCGCTATTTTTCGAATAAATATTCATGGCTGGCAGACCAGATCAGCGAGGTGGGTCATAGGATTTTACGGCCAGAAAAAGATTTACCCACCTTTAATTTTCCAGGGTGGTCTGAACGCGAAATATTAGCAGCTCCCTTTACAGAAATGATTGAGAGGGAAACTGCTCGCCTAGAAGAAGAAACGCATCGCAACAAGTGGCTTGAGACTCAGTGGCATGAGGCTCAGGTTAATAAGTTTAATCATGCTTACGAAGGGATTCAGGCTACTATACCCAAGTTTGCTGATTGGTCCAAGCCAAAAGAAGCCTCTTGGATAGATGCCAACACAATCTACGATCCTGCTTATAAAGTGATGGCTGTCGTATTCTCTATCCTTGCCATTAAAAGTCTTTGGGCTAATCCGGCACAAAGAAAATACTTAATTGCTGAATTAGTTGGTGTAACGACATTAGCAGCAGCGGGTATCATAAGCGGAGACATATCTTTTGCAGCCTCTAGCCCCATATCAACGCATATTGGCACAGCGATGTTGCTGACATATTTTCCCGTGAAGTATGTTTTAATGAGAGCTTTCGGTAACTAAACCTAATCTTTAAGCTGGACTTTACACATTTTTTGGATACGCACTCCTCTAAAGCGCACCGCTTTCGCGGTGCAGGGACATTTCGTGCAATAACCAGGGGTTGCTAGCGCTTCGCGCTTGAGCACCCCTGGCTACCTACCGATAACCACTTCGTGGTTTAGGATGATCATGTGGCTAGATAACATTGCACCAGAGGTGATCAGCATTTCATCGTTTAGGATGATCACACTGTGACATTGTTACCACGAAGTGGTTACCGAAAGGTAGCCAGAGGTGATCCAGCACTTCGTCGTTTAGGATGATCACACTGTGACATTGTTACCACGAAGTGGTTACCGAAAGGTAGCCAGGGGTGATCCAGCACTTCGTCGTTTAGGGTGATCACACTGTGACATTGTTACCACGAAGTGGTTACCGAAAGGTAGCCAGGGGTGATCCAGCACTTCGTCGTTTAGGGTGATCACACTGTGACATTGTTACCACGAAGTGGTTACCGAAAGGTAGCCAGGGGTGATCCAGCACTTCGTCGTTTAGGATGATCACACTGTGACATTGTTACCACGAAGTGGTTACCGAAAGGTAGCCAGGGGTGATCCAGCACGAAGCGCTAGCGACCCCTGGTTATTGCATGAGATGTCCCTGCACCGCGAAAGCGGTGCGCTTTAGGAGTTCGCGTCGCTCGCGACCGCTTTGGATTTGGGTGGACTAGGCATTACACGAAACGTGACTTCCCGCTCTGGGGATACCGTGAGAGTCTGAGGCCTGCAAAGAACGGCGCGCGATTCAATAGGCTCGCCCAAATCCAAAGCGGTCGCGAGCGACGCGCACTCCAAAGCGCTTCGCGCCGAGACGCGATTGTGAGGGCTTTAATGGCTATTTCGGCGTCGCAAGGGATTCCGCAATCGTCTCCATTGGACCAAAATGGACTTTTATGTCTTTCGTCCAATCAGTCCAATCAGTCCAATTGGTCCAATTCGTCCACAGAGTCAAACTGTTAAGTCCATTAAAGCGGAACGGGTACCTTGGAGACTACTTGAGAGTACTGATCAATCGCTTTTCCGCTAGGAACGTCAATAGCGGTGACGCGGCGTACGTCTTTAGTGATATCCACGACAAGAAAATGCTGTGCAGCCTGCGTTTTGGCGAGGTACCATCGTTCTTCAGGAGTGTGAGGTATTCTTGGAGTTGCACCCCAGGCGCCATCGCCTATATAAACAATCCCATCAGGATCTATCTTGCCTTCCTTGATAGGATAGGTCCTTTTATATGCGTGCTCATGATGCTCAAAGGCCATGTTGACGCCGTATTGCTCAAATAGAGGGACCCAGTTAGCACGTATCGTGGGGTTGAGCTTGCCATTGAAATTACGCACTGAGGGATATGCCGGAACGTGATAGGCGGCAAAACTGTGTAGAAATCCTTGGTGTTGCTGTAAGGTCTTGTGAAGCCATTCGGTCTGTGCTCCTTCGATGGGATGCGTGTGCGCTGTATCTAGCATAACAAAAGTCATGTAATCGCCAAAGTCTAGGACGTTATATCCCTGTGGTCCGGGCATTGTAAAAAGGGTATAGAAGAATTTAGCATTTTCCGGTTTGCCGTAGCGACCATTGACATCGTGGTTGCCGAGCAACGGAAGCATTGGAATCATCAGTCCATCCGGGGTGACCATATCCTCGGACCAACGCACCAAAAATTCTATCCATCGCTCATAGTCTTCAGGTGCATCAACTAGGCGTTGAGAGGCATAGGCGAGGTCGCCACCGGCAATGCCGAAGCGTGGATTAGTCTTGGCAGCGCGTTGGTTAGCGGCCTGTAGAAGATCCGTGCCCTCATGGTACATGTCACCGCCGACAACGAAGCGTATGGGGTTGTCTAGATGGCTGGGCATCGTCTTAAAGCGATACTCTTGTGTTTGATTGGGAAATCGAAATCGGTAGAGAGTGTCAGGCGCAAGATTAGTCAGTTCAACGGCGTGCATGTATTGCTCGCTATGCCCTTGGGGAAGTGGAATTTCAAACCCAACGGCTTCGTGCCACGTGGTACTATCGTTCTGACGATATTGAAGGCTAGCCCCCTCTGGTTTAGGGGGGCTTACCCATTGCACCGTCATCGTAGTATCGGGGGCTCGCTGCCAGGTGAGGTAAACGGCCACAGGATCTTTCGAGAATGGAATCGCGTGAAAGCAAGCACAAAGGGATAGTGCTAGAACGAAAGCAACTCCTGATCCGGTCCAAGACTTAAAAAAACTAGACATTTTCATGTATGGCCTTCTTTGCCAGTGCTTCAAGGATTTTGTGGCTTCGCGAAACAAACTCGCTGAGAGCGTCGGGTTTTAGCTCATGCTGACCCAGGAGGGCCAATTCGTAGACCTCTTGCGCTAACTCAGAAGCCAGCTCCGGATCTTTTTCATCCAATTTGGCAACGGCTGTTAAAAGTGAACTATTAGTATTGAGGACCAGCGTGCGTGAGCCTATCAGCCCGGCGATTTTGACGCCCTCCTGGTCCATGGTCTGCATGTATTCCTGAAAGCGTCGGGCTTGCTCATCCATCACTAAGATGGCGGGCAGGGTGTTGCTCATGAGGCTCTTGGCTTCAATCTCAACTCCTTCGACATTTAACTTGCGACGGAAGAAGTCTGCCAGTCTGCCGCCAGCTGTCTTGCCTTCAGCATCCAGGATGCTCTGTTCGCGGCTGGAGTCTATGAGCGTCTCATCGACATCGGCGTCGATGCGCTGAAATTTGGCTGGAGAGATCTTTTTTTCGATGCTATGGATGAGATAGGCGTCGATGGGGTGATCTGCGCATAAGACTTCCACATTGCGATCACGATAGGCTTGTAGGATCTGCATGGCGTGTTTTTCATGTGCCGTATACAAAACCTTGTCTTTGGTCTTTTCTTTGTTGCGTTCCAGGTACTCTTCTACAGTCATCCACTCACCACCCACAGTACGCCATAGTAGGAGGGGTTGCACACGTTCGAAGAACTTTTCGTCCTCGACAGCACCGAGTTTCACGATGACGGAGATATCTTTCCAGGCTGCCAAAAAGCGTTCTTTGTTTGTGCGATACAGTACAGAGAGGGTGTCGGAGACCTTTTTGGAGATGTGCCCTGCCAGCTGTCTGACGGTACGGTCCATTTGAAGATGACTGCGCGATACGTTCAGGGGGATATCTGGACTATCGATGGCTCCTCTGAGGACCATTAGGTATTCTGGGATAAGGTCTTTGCAGTTGTCTGAGACAAAAACGCGATTGCAGTAGAGCTTTACGCTGGATTTACGCAAGTCGATCTGACGCTCAAGTTTCGGGAAGTAAAGGATGCCCTTGAGGTGAAAGGGATAGTCGACGTTGAGATGTATCCAAAACAGGGGATCAGCGGTGCCAGGGTATAGACGACGATAAAAATCGATGTAGTCTTGGTCGGTACATGCCGATGGTGCCTTTATCCAGAGCGGTTCTGTGCTGTTAATATGCTGGTCGTTGAGATAGACAGGATAAGGTAGGAAGGAACAATAGTGGTCTAGGATGCCCTTAAGGCGCTGATAATCGAGATATTCGTCATTTTCAGCATCGATATGCAGGATGATATCGGTGCCGCGTTGCGTGCGAGTTCCCTTTTCGATTTGGTAGTCTGTACCCCCTTCACAAGTCCATAGGACAGGTTCAGAACCCTCCCTATATGACAGTGTGTTGATGGTCACCTTATTGGCAACCATATAGGCAGAATAGAATCCCAGGCCGAAGTGGCCAATGATGCGGTCGCTCTCTTCGTTGGATTTATACTTAGCGAGGAATTCTTCGGCTCCGGAGAAGGCCAGTTGACAGATGTATTTTTCGACTTCGGCGGCGTCCATGCCGAGGCCATGGTCGCTAAACGTTAGTGTGCGTGCTTCTTTGTCGATGGCGATGACGACACGAAGTGGTTCATCATCGTTAGGAGCTTGACCCTCCTCGCGAAGGACTTGTAGTTTGTGGCTAGCGTCGCAGGCGTTTGAAACAAGCTCGCGAACAAAGATATCCTTATCAGAATAGAGCCACTTCTTAATGATGGGAAGAATATTTTCGCTATGAATTTGAAGTTGACCGTGAGTCATTGAAAGCCTCATTGTTGACTTAGTTGGTTGCTTGTTAGTAAATCTGTCAATAAGTTGAAATCGAGTGGAATAATTGTTAAGTCTAGTTTTTGGGTGTATTGTTGTCAACGACTGAGACTGTGGTTGTTGCTGTGGAGTAGAGCACTGCCATAAACGGTTCGGGTAATTTTTTACCGCAAAGGCGCAAAAGCGCAAAGGAGAGCTCACGAAAAATGGCTATTTTATGGGGGGTGTTTTAGCCATGACTTGAGGGTGATAGAATTTAGGATTTTTACCACAGAGTAAGGCGCAGAGATAGGAAAGAGGAGGAGGGAGGAATGGGAATTCTCTTTTTGGTTTCAAATCATCCCTGTTGTCCATGAGAGACGATTGCAGAACTCCTTGCGACGCCGAAACAGCCATTAAAGCCCTCACAATAGCGTCTCGGCGCGCAGCGCTTTGGAGTGCGCGTCGCTCGCGACCGCTTTGGATTTGGGCGAAGTGGGCATGACACGAAGCGTGACTTCTCGCTCTGGGGATACCTTGAGAGTCTGAGGCCTCCAAAGAACGGCGCGCGATTCAATAGACTCGCCCAAATCCAAAGCGGTCGCGAGCGACGCGCACTCCAAAGCGCTTCGCGCCGAGACACGGTTGTGAGGGCTTTATTAATCATCTGACATCTCGAGCCAATTCTGCAATCATCTCTAATGGACAACATGGACCTCATGGACAACAGGGCTATTAAAACCCCAAAAAAACTATTTCCTCTCTCCTTCTCTTTCCTATCTCGGCGTCTCCGCGATCTCTGTGGTAAAAATCCTCTCCTTTTCCGATTTGCTGCCAAATTCTTTTCGTCTATAATCAATGTTTTATGCGAGGTGCACAGCAATGGTAGATTTTTCACTCATGGCCTACTCGGTAGTCGCTTTCATTGTGGTTGGTGTGGGATTGGCTTCGATGATCCTGTTCACAAAAGCCAAGCTGGTCAGCACTGAAGAAGCTAAGATTCGCATTAATGACGATCCTTCCCTCACCAAGACGGCGAGCGGAGGCCAGACGTTGCTAAGCGCTTTGACGTCCTGCGGAATCCCTATACCCTCTCCGTGTGGGGGGAAGGCCACCTGCAAGCAATGTCGCGTGCAGGTTATCGAGGGCGCGCCGCCAGCTCTAGAAACCGACAAGGCGACCTTTACGACTAAGGAAATCAAAGATGGCTGGAGGCTATCGTGCCAATGTAAACTTAAGCATGATCTTCATCTACGAGTGGACCCACATGCCCTCAGCGTCGAAAAATTTGCCTGCAAGGTCCTTAGCAACAACAATGTTGCGACCTTTATTAGAGAGCTTGTTGTTGAGGCGCCAGTCGATATTCCTTATCGCGCAGGCGGTTACTTGCAATTTCATGTGCCTCCATTTAAGACAAATACCGAGGATTGGAAAGGGGGCATGGATCCTGTCTACTTTCCAGATTGGGAACGCTTTCAGATGTTTGGTCGCGAGGTCGACTTTAGTCACATGAGTGAAGAGATCATAAGAGCCTATTCGATGGCATCCTATCCTGCTGAAGGGCGCAAGCTCATGTTTAATATACGCATTGCTACTCCACCGCTGGAAAATGGCAAGGTAGCCAACAATGTGCCTTGGGGTGTTTGTTCTGCCTATACGTTCGGTCTGAAGCCTGGCGATACATTAACGGTCTCAGGACCCTACGGTGAGTCGTTCATGAAGAATGATGAACGGGAATTAGTGTTTTTGATCGGTGGCGCTGGCTCATCGTTTGGCCGCTCGCATATCTTGCATTTGTTCCGTACCGAAGGCACGAAACGCAAGGTGACGATATGGTACGGGGCACGTTCTTTGAAGGAGAACATTTATCAGGAAGAATATGAAGCGCTGGCTAAAGAGTTTCCCAACTTCACATATCACCTCGTTTTGTCTGAGCCTTTGCCAGAAGACCTCGAAAAGGGATGGCCTAAGCAGGATCCACTGAAGACAGCCTTCCTCTTTAAGGCCTTTGAGCAGGGGCAGCTGAAGCTGATGGAAGAACCCGAGGAGTGTCTTTTCTACGTTTGCGGTCCGCCCCTGCATAATAAGAGCGTCATGAAGCTCCTAGACGACTATGGTGTTCCTCGTGAGAATATCGTCTTGGACGACTTCGGTAGTTAGGCAGCTTCCTGTGGCTGCCAACCATATTCGCGTTGGATAGCGTCTTTGACTTGTTTTCTTTGTGCTTTGGGTTTGCCAGCCATCATTTCGTTGACTTCCTTTTCGATATTGTCGCGTACGCGTGCTGTGCCTTCTTTGATGCGTTCTTCTGACTGGGCTTTAGCTGCTTCAAACTGTTCGGGCGATTCGTAACTTAGGACCGAGGCGACCAATTGGTTTTCAAAGCCGATATCGAGGTTTCGCTTTAGCCAAGTTCGGGTTGCTTCTTGCATGATTGTCTCCTTCATTCCTTGCTTAAGCACCTTTTTTTCTTGCGCTCGCAAGGATGAGGCGGTGGGGTCGCCGTCGATTTTTTCCTGCACGATGCGATCAAGGGCTTCTTCAGTTACGCTTAAGAAGATGTCTTTGAACTCACTGGCCTGAAGTTGTCTATCCGGGAGACTTTCTTGTTTAACTAGGAGGGCAGCATCGAGATCGTCGATGAGGGAGCGGGTTAAAGCTGATTCCACACCAGACTGTGCTCCGCGCCATTCTGCTAACAGAGCTGGTTCATCAGCACGTTGTTTAACTTTTAGAATGCGCCCTTTAGCCTCTAGATCGGTAATATATTTCGTGGTTTGGGCTTCTATTTGAGCCTTCACCTCAGGTGTTTGAACATGTTTGCGAGCCTGGTCTTCGCGCGCTTTAATCATGGTGTTTCTGAAGCCAGGAATACGATTGATCATACCCGCTACCAAACCACCTAGTGATAGACCGGTAAAGATCGACACGATCGCCAGAGTGATAATTGCTGCTATGCCTAAGGGACCACCCAGCGCTACAGCTGCTATGGCACCACCAATGCCCAAAGCTGGCAAGACGACGACAGCGCCAATACGTGCGGTTTTTTCTAACGGACCAGCGATTTTGAAGGCTTGCCAGTTGTCGGAAAAAATGCGGCGGATACCTGCCAGGGCTGTTCCGGGCCTGGACATTCCTCTTCGTACGTTACCTGCAACGGATAATAGCGCGAGGTTTCGTTGTTCATCCAGCACTTTCATGGGATCGTCACCGCTTACAGCTAGGCGTAGGGCAGCTACAGAGATGTTAACAGCCTCGCTGGGGATTTCTTGCGCAATCTTTCGTACAACCACGGCTTCGGTGCCTTCTTTGACGGCTGTCGTTACTCCTCCGACAAGTGCGCCAAACCAGCCCCCTTTAGCGCCTTCGAGCACCCCGCCGATGACTTTGGGGGTTTTAGCGGCTAGTGGACCCCAGCGAGCTAGATCGCCCAAGGCTTTCCATTTGGCGACTTCAGCATAGTTGTCTTTAGTAATCTCGGGAGGTACTTCCACGTTACGTCCAAGCTTGCCTAGGGCAGCTTCTGTATAGGCACGTGCACGAAGTCCTGTCAGCAAAGCTTCATAGGGGCCTTTGTCTTGTAGCATGCTTAACGTAATCGCGACGTCTGTTACAAGAGTGCGAGCGAGTTCAGGATGGGCATCAGAGAATTTTAGAAAGCTCGTTACCTGAGCTTGAAAGTAGGCGACTTCTCCCCCTTGAGGTATATTGGCAAACTCTTTAAGGCCCTCTTGCCAAGTGTAGCCATGGTTAGCCAATTGCATTTCTAACCTGTAATTCTGAGGAGTTTTATATTCCTGGCGAATCCAACCGGCGGTCATCACTTCGACCATGGTATCTTTGGCGTAGCGAGATATCGTACTCAGAAAGCCCCTTTCACCCGGGCGAAACTGAGAATATTTGTCGAGTTGTCCCTTAAACCCAGCATTAAGTTCGTCTAGCTCCTTAGTGAGTCGAGTGACGTTGGCTTGATGCTCTCTGGCCGCATCTTCCAACTTAGCAAGTGCTTTATTGGACTCGTTAAGGGCACTTTCGGCGACTTCTTTTTCAAGACCATCTAAGCTGGCAATGTCCCTTTCAAGATCGGTAATTCGTTCTTGCATGCCTACGATCTCTTCCTCGACTACTTTCAATTTACCCTCTTGGAATTTTTTCTCGCGTTCTCGCGATCCTGTAGACTGGATAAGGCGTTGTAGAAAGGCTGCACGTAGGGCGACATTAGTGTCATCGAGAGCTGCCTGACCGTCGGCAATGGCGGCCTGAAGAGAGAGTTTCTGCTCTTCCCATCGCTCCTTAATGACGATATAATTTTCGCCTTCTTTGAGGTTTTCAGCTTTGTGAACGTCAGCATCGCGATAATCTTTCCTGTCTAGCCGGGCTGACAGCTGCTCTAGGTTTTTCGTTAGCACATCAACCTTTGCTTTGATCTGGGCCTTGTCATTTTTTAGCTTTGTCATGTTGTCTCGGAAATCAGTAAATAAACCGTCTCCCTCATTAGCGACGAGCTGCCCCCACGGGGTTTTTTCCCATTTGTATTTTACTTCTGCGGAGTCTCCGCCATAAAATCTCTTAACACCTATGGCAGCGTCGACAACGATGCTTACAGGGGCCATCATCCAATCCGATACCGGTTTACCCTCACTGATGAGCTGGTTGACGTCGACCTGTGCGGAACGCTGAAACTGGAGTACAGCGATCCTTTTCTCTGAAGCATCGATCTGTTCTTTTAACTTATCCAATTGCGCATTCGCGGCGCCCTTTGGTTGGTCGAGCGCTGCAATGGCTTGTTGCATCTGTTCTGGCGTCTGACCGAATTGTGCGACCATCTCTTCAACCGATTCCAAATTATTCATCTCTGCCAGCTGTTGTTCAAGCAGGGCACGCTGGTTTTGGCGTGCGGCTTGGCTTTCTGGTGATTCGGGGGTTTGTAACTTCTCTGCCTCAGCCTGATATGTTGAGAGATGTAGCTTCTCACGTTCGATCTTTTTATCTATTAGGGCCAGCTTCTGGTCAGCCAATTCTTTGTTGTTTAAAGAGATCCCAACTTCGGAGAACTGCCCCCCGTGAGCGATCGTTTTTTTTATTTCCTCAATCTCTTCTTTGAGTTCCTCAAGCTTCAGCCCTACTTGCTCCGATTCGCTTAATCCTTCTCGATAGGGCTTGATTTGTTTTAGATCGAGCTCTTTGACTAGTGATTGTTTAGCCTCCGCTACGGAGTGTGGAATGTGTACGACGATTTCTTCTTCTACAATCTGTCCACTTAAAATCTCGTGAAGTTCTAAGTCATTCTCATCTCGTTCGACTGTATATCTCCTGTCCTTGTTCTCTCCCCGTCCCTCTTGGATCTTATCATACAACGCTCGGACGCCCCCGAACTTACATTCTTCATGAACGACATCATCACCATCCTTGTTAACACGCGCCTCAAGAGCGCCGACGTTTTCTTTCATTTTTTTATACTCGTCAGTGTCCTTTGAGGGATATTTCAAGGCGTATTCCTCTAAAATAGCGTTGGCGATAGAGAGCTTCACATCGACCATCAATTCTCGTAGGGCTAAAAGGCGTTGTTCGGGCAGGACCTTGTCTTTGCCATGAGCCGATGCCACTTCTATCGAAGCGTCTGCCGCCCGTCTTTCCAAATCCGATAGCTTGTTTTCCAAACCCTTGATTTCTGTCTGCTTTTTGCCTAATTCGCTTACGGGAGCTTCACCCCCCCATGCTCGATTCCATAGACCGGCGAACATCCCCGCTTGTGCTGGCTTGTCTTGTGGGATATCTATTTTGGATTGTTCAATGATGCCATGCATTTGCACATCGTAAAATTTACCAACCCCGACTGCTGCTGGAAATTCCATAATCGAACCCTCGTTTTAATATAAATAAATCACTACTATTAAATAATAGCATAATTCCAATTATTATTTACTTGAACTTCTTTACGTTTGACTTTATTTAGTTTATAACGCTCTATCGTTATGTTTATTATGAAACAGTATTTTTTTTGGTGCATTGCAGAGTTCGGTCCTTATATAGTTTGAGTAGAGGTGAACGATGCCCAAAAAATGCGTTTTGTTAACGGGTGCAAGGGCGCCTGTGACATTGGAGTTAGCTCGGCTATTTGCCGTTGATGGCTATCGCGTGCTGGTGGCAGAAACGGTGCCCTTTCACTTTTGTCGATTTTCTAGATTTATCGATCGAAGTTATCTCTTGCCTCGACCGGTAGAGGATACCGCGGGCTTTATTCGTGGATTGGTAGACATCGTGACTAAAGAAGAGGTTGTGATGATCATCCCAACCCTTGAGGAAGTGTTCTATTTGGCGGGGCATCGAGAAGCCTTTCCCATAGGATGCGAAATTTTTTGTGACACCTTAGAGAAACTCTTGAAAGTGCACCATAAGTGGCAGTTTAGTTGTTTGCTGAACGAATTAGGATTAGCGAATCCGCACAGCTGGCTTTTGAAGAGTTTGGACGATCTGCGAGCTATTCCCTTAGGCGGTGAAATCGTTTTAAAGCCGGTTTATGGGAGATTTGCTACCCATGTGCATCTCCTCTCATCGCCCTTGGCCCCTATTCCTGCTGGTGTGGCTATTTCAGAAGAGCAACCTTGGATTGCTCAGGAATTCATCGAAGGGCGGCGCATCAGCAGCTATAGCATTGCTAGAGACGGTGCGCTGACTGCTCATAGCGTTTATCCAGTGATCTTTTATGTCGGCGAGATGGGATCTTGTTTGGCTTTCGAGCCTGAAGAGCACCCTGGAATCCGGACGTGGGTGGAAGAGTTTGTTTCCCGAACACAATTTACCGGTCAAATCGCCTTTGATTTTATTGAGGATCCCTCTGGGCGCTTCTTTGCGATCGAGTGCAATCCTCGTTCTACTGGGGGAGCACATCTATTTCGGGAAGAAGATCACCTACCGCGGGCATTTTTTACTCACATATCACCTCCGATTACACCGAACCTCGCGGTGCGACGACAGATGACCCTCGCCATGCTTGGGTTTGCCTGGGGATCAGCATGGCGACAGAAGCAATTTCCCTTATTTCTGCAAAAACTCGTTATTGGGCACGATGTGGTTTTTCGGTGGAACGATCCGCTTCCTTTTTTTGCACAGCCATTAGTTGTTGGTATGTATTGGTGGATAGGGCGTCGCTTGCACAAGGGGACGATTGAGGCATCTACCTTTGATAGTGAGTGGAACGGTTAAGATTGCGGTGGATACTGAAGTTTAGACAAGAGGTCTAGATAGTATCGATGCAACTGTTGAATGCGTATGACGCGTGGACTGCTTTCAGCGGTCTCACCACATAAGCGGCAATAGCTTGCCGCTCGTTGCAATATCTTTAATCGTACTGCAGTAGCTAGTGTCTGAGCAGCCCAGAGGCTTTGGGGCGTGTCAATGACATCATTGGATGCAGTATCGGCGGGTTGTTCCAGCCAATGCAGCTGTGTCATCAGCTCTTTGATCTCCTTATGGAGTCGGCTGGCAAGGGGAGAGACCTCGCCGCGAACGATGGGTTGTCCAGTGGCAGCGCTCCATAGGAACGCTTTGCTCAAAAGTGCCGCCCCTTCGCCAAAGCGCTTGGCTGCCCGAAGCACGCGGTTTAATAGAGCTGAACTATGTTCGTCTTCTTTCGCAGGCTGCGCGATATTATCATTAGATGTTGAATTTTGCAAAACATCCAAAATAATAGAATGAAAATCCTGCTCTCGCCAGAGACTGTTCTGATTATTAAAAAATGGATCTGGTTTTAATATATGTTCCATACACCTGTATATTAACAAATTAGATCATAAAGAGAAAATTAAATTAATATTTGCGTTGCGATGTTCTCGGTTTGTGAAATAATAGTTCGTGAAATGATTTTATAGCATTTATCGGAATAGTTATTTATCTTGACTAATACAATAAACGCAAAAATATTATAATACAAGATGTTTATAAAATAATGAGTTGCAATATGCCGATAATGCAGTATGTTAACAAAGTGACGGATCCGCGAGGAGATTCTCAGATTTCACCAACATCTTCTATGAGGCAAGCACGTGTTTATGATTTCATGGATTTGAGATGAAATTATCGTAATGAAGATGATATTTAACTAAGTCGCATCACACGAGATTTTTTTGTTGTGCCGTTTTAAATAGATCTTCAGGGCATGCATCGAATTTACGTCATGTCCTCCCTTCCTACGCTCAATTCCTCTCTCCTATCCTCTGGAAAGCATCCTTAACGATGGTTTCAAAGGCTTTGACGTAAGCGTCTACATCGGCATGCTTTTCATATTGCTGTTTGGAGTGTTCTGACCATTCTTGGTACATCATGGGATCAGTGAGCAGGCGACAAGCGTGTTTTACATAGTCCTCTCGCTTGCCCGAGGTGATGGCACGGTCGATGCCGATGAAGTCTCCGCCATATCGCGCTTGAGGCGGTCCATGCAGATCATGCATTGTCACGACAGGCAAACCTGAAGCCATAGCGTCTAGGATTCCTAAGCATCCCCCAAAGGGAAACTCATTGAGGTACAGTTGCATGGAGCGCGCATAAAGGCTGGCATTGGCAACGCGTCCGAGGAAGGTGATGCGATGATCGACTCCATGTTGTCGGAAAAATTTTCGGAGACGTTCCTCATCAAAAACAGGCCCAATAGGGGCATAGTGGGCGTTAGGAATGCGCTTAAGGATTTCGACAATGGCGAGGCACATCTCCTTACCAAGACGGCTATCCAATTGATTCGAAATCGTTGTTATCGCAATGCAATCTGGAGGCAGGCCTAGCTCAGTTTTGGAGAGGATTTCTGGAGGCCATAGCGCTCTGACATCGAGAGCAAAAGGAAGGCCATGAACCTCAGTTTTTAGGTCCGCGAAGAGTTCCCGGTAGATTTCAGGCGCATCCCTCGAGCTGGCGATGACCAGTTCAAAACCAGGGTATTGGGGAGGAGTGCCATGCTCGAAAAGAATATGCAGGGGCACCCCAGCCATTTGGGTGCATAGACTGTGAATGATATCGGGCCCATGAAATACGGCCACATCGACCCGTAGTTGTTGCAACATCAGAGCAATATCGTGAGCGGCCTTTTCGTAGGATAGCAGGCTATCAAAGAGATGTACCTTGACCCCAAGCGAACGAAATAATTTTATCCGCCTTTGCGCTCGATCAGCCGAAGAGTCGGAGTTGGCTAGGCTGAAGGGGTATTCAAAGGGGTGGAATTGAAACCTCTCCGTGCTAATCACATAAAGGTCAAACAGCTGCCGATCATGCTTTACAATGAGGTTTTCTAAAAGTCGCGAAGGAGCATGCCCACTGTCGACTATTTGAGGAACGATATGGGCCAGTCGAATCTTCTTTTTCCAGGGGGAGCGGAGCTCGGCGAATTGGCGCAATCTCGTTTCTATGTAGTTGGGAGGAGGCGGACCCAAATCTTTATCTTTCGATGGCAGAGTTTTATGGGGATCATACCATCCTTTGACTGTATTATGTTCGATGAGCGCAGGGATCCTACTAGTCCCCAAGCGATGCCCCTGGGAGGCAAAGCGTAAGCGTCTGGAAATATGGTATAGCCAATTGCCATTCTCTGAGTCGCTTGCCAGGGTTGCCTCGGATTGATTCAGACAGGCGCTTAACGCTTGCGTCATGACTGGAAGTGTAGCTTCGACACGGTCATTTGGTGTGATTAGCATCGGTTGCAGGGTGCTACCATGAGGTATTATGCCTTGCTGAGCAGCCATCTGATCATTTGGATAGAGCTCCAGAATGTAGATGAAATGCTCCTTTTCGCATAAGGACTCCAACACCTCAGGAAACTGGAGCATCTGGATGAATCTGGAACGTGTCTCAAACACGAATACAGCAGGATGTTGTTTTAACGGCGTCAAAAAGGAAGTGAAATCTACATTTAGAGGCTCCAGGAAGATCATAGGGACATCGCCAGACCCAAGGATACGGGGGACAAGAGGTGATGCATAGCGTAGCGGGTACCAAGGACGTGTAAAATAATCACTGGTGGTATTGTAGAGAGAAGCTAATTTGGGGCATCGTTGTTTGAAGGCTATCCACCCTTGGGAGAGTGCCAGTTCCTGCTGAAGCCAGGCCTGATATTTCTCCGGCGCTCGTCTGATGAGATCCGCAGTAGCTTGAGGCGTCAGCAGCTCTTCGGTGGATTCACTTTGCAGAAAGTTTCCCAGGGTAAGGGGAAGAGAGTTTAGTGTCAGGGGGCGACGCTTTTCCAAGATTAACTTGGAAAGCATATTTTGCTCCATTTTTAGACGGAATAATGCTTCTGCAAACGTCGCTGCAAGGTCTGTTTGGCGCGTTAGGATGCTATAGATTCCTAAGTTGGTATGGTAGGCCTCGTTGAAATTTCCAAAGACCATCGCGTCGACATAATTGACTAAGATAGAAAAAAAACGCTCCTTGGACACAAGGCTATCATAGGCAATATCGGGAGTTGGCACGATCAACGCGATAGCGGATGAAACGTTGCCCTGCTGGTAAAGACTAAAGAAGTGATGATAGCTATCTTGCATATCAGGTTATCCCATGAGCACTATGAACCAGAGATATACCACACTCGGTCATAAATTAGGAATTTTCACCGCCGAGGGGCCGAGACGCAGAGATAGGAGAGAGGGATTAGGAGAGAATGTGCTGTTTGTGGAGCCTTGGGCAAAATTCTGTCTAAGGGCCTCTTGAGGGTTATCGTTTTGGGGCCTTATTCACCTTTGCGGTCAGTTTTCGGTCGACTGCAAAAGGATCGTCTGTCGCGTTTTGCTCCTCGGACATAGCTGGCGCTATGCCCTCGTCACAAACCACGACATCCGACCTTTTTCGTCCGACCGAAATTCTGACCGTAAAGGTGAACAAGGCCCGTTTTGGCAAGCCCTTAGACAGAGTTTTGCCCAAGGCTCCACAAACAGCACAGGTGCTCAATCTAACTTTTTTTGTTAAATTGAGAACCTGTTCAGAGCAGTAACTGAATATTCTTTCCTTTTCCTCTCTCTGTGTCTCGGCGGTGAAAATTCCTAATTCTCTTAGCTTAACGCGTATGGGCTTTGGCGCGGTCCAAATTCAAATTTATGACCGATTGTGGTATAAACTAGAGCGAAAAGGAAATATAAAGATTATGCGAATATTAGTTGCTCAGACCAATCCGACCATCGGCGATCTCGCTGGTAATATGGCCAAAATTCAGCAGCAAATCGCTGTAGGAAGAGATGGTGGTGCAGATATCGTGTTGTTTTCGGAGCTCGCTATATGTGGGTATCCGCCAGAGGATTTCCTCTTAAAACCACACTTTTGTCAGGCGGTGGAAGCGCAGTTGGATTCTGTTATAGCGGCTTCAAAGGGTTTATGTGTGGTGATTGGAACAGTACGCAGAACCCCTCCGGGCGTAGGTCAGAAATTTTTATATAACACTGCGGCGATCATTTCGGATGGAACCCTAATAGGTTTCCAGGACAAGATGTTACTACCGACCTATGATATCTTCGATGAATCGCGTTATTTTGAGCCTGCCGAGACCTGTCACATTTGGAACATTGCTGGTAAGAAAGTAGCGATAACTATCTGTGAAGATATCTGGCAGCACAGCAAGGCAGTGACGTTTACCTCATACCGTCGAGACCCTGTTGAAGAGCTAGCATCAGGGGCTCCAGAGCTTCTCCTGAACCTCTCGGCATCACCTTATAGTGTTGGACGTGGTAAGACGCGAGTCGCTTTATGCGAAGCCGTTGCTAAGCGACTTCGTTGTCCTGTGGTATTGTGTAACCAGATTGGCGGCAATGATAGCCTTATTTTTGATGGCAATAGCCTTTATTTGGATAGCTCTGGAAGCCTCTTGGCGCAGGGAAAAGGCTTTCAGGAAGATTCTCTATGGCTTGACACCACTGCTACACTACCAGCTCGCTCCTTTGACATGGACCCCACACGCGATTTGTTCCATGCTCTTGTGTTGGGCTTGCGCGACTACTTTAGTAAGCAAAATTTCACTAAAGGACTTGTGGGGCTGTCCGGAGGTATTGATTCAGCAGTTGTGGCATGTTTGGCGGTATCAGCGCTAGGGTCTGAGAATGTACTTGGAGTGGGCATGCCTTCACGCTTTTCTTCTCCAGGCAGTGTTTCTGATGCTGTGGCCTTGGCCAAGAATTTAGGTATCGCTTTTCGCGAAATACCCATTGAAGGACCACACCAGAGCTATCTGGACCTTCTCACACCTTATTTTGAAGGGCGTCCGGCCGATGCCACAGAGGAAAACTTTCAGGCCCGTATTCGTGGCATGATCCTCATGGCCTTATCAAATAAGTTGGGCTATTTGGTGTTGGCGACCGGCAATAAGAGCGAACTAGCGATGGGCTATTCCACGTTGTATGGAGATATGTGTGGTGGGCTGGGAGTGCTCAGTGATGTGACAAAACAGCAAGTCTATGCCTTAGCTCGGTACATCAACCGAGAAAAAGAGCTGATACCATTAAATACGATTGTCAAGCCTCCATCGGCCGAGCTGCGACCGAACCAGTTGGATACAGACTCTCTCCCAGAGTATGCGATCGTCGATGTTGTGCTTGAGGATTATATTGAGAATAACAAATCCCCACAGGAAATAGCTCAAGATCATCATTATCCATTGGAGTTGGTGGTGGATCTTGTCAAACGTATTCATGCTAACGAGTACAAGCGACGCCAGGCTGCGCCAGGCCTACGTGTAAGCCAGAAAGCCTTTTCAATAGGACGCCGCTTTCCTATCGTCCAGCGCTGGGTGTAGCTAAAGCCCTCACAATCGTGTCTTGGCGCGTAGCGCTTTGGAGTGCGGTCGCCCGCGACCGCACTCCAAAGCGCTGCGCGCCGAAAAACGATTGTAAGGGCTTTCCTCACTTACGCGATTTTCTCGTGTGTACGCTTAATGAGAGGCAACTTGCCGTCCACAACGCAATCTTTGTCGATGTGAATCTCCGCGATGGTGTTATCCGAGGGCACATCAAACATAAGATCACGCATCAAGTTTTCCAGAATCATTCTCAGCGCTCGAGCCCCTGTTGTCACATCCATGGCCTTTTTGGCGATGGCATGGAGGGCTTCATCGGAGAAATGCACTTTAACGCCTTCGATCTCAAACATTTTTAGATATTGCTTGATGATGGCATTTTTAGGCTCAGTGAGAATACAGACCATGTCTTCTAGCGTAAGCTCATTGCAGTTGGCAATGCTGTTAAAACGACCGACGAATTCAGGAATCATTCCGAATTCGATGAGGTCTTCAGGTTCTACCTGAGACAATAAATAGCTTTTCTGTGCTGGGTCAACAAGCTCCTTACCAGAGATATTGAACCCTATTGTCGAACGACCCAGCCGTTTCGCAACAAGCTTATCGAGATCAACAAAGGCACCACCCACAATAAACAAAATATTTTCTGTGTTTACCTTGATATATTCCTGGTTAGGATGCTTGCGGCCACCCTTCGGTGGGACGTTGGCGATCGTTCCTTCAACGATTTTTAACAGAGCCTGCTGGACCCCTTCACCAGACACATCGCGTGTGATCGAAACATTACCAGTGGTGCGGCGGATTTTGTCGATTTCATCGACGTAGATGATGCCCATCTCTGTTTTGCCAACATCGTAGTCGGCGGCTTGTAACAGACGTAGGATGATGTTCTCGACATCTTCCCCAACGTAGCCAGCTTCCGTTAACGTTGTGGCATCAGCAATGGTAAATGGAACATCTAGAATGGTAGCAAGCGTTTTAGCAAGTAATGTCTTACCAGATCCCGTGGGGCCCAAGAGCAACACGTTAGATTTGGTCAGGTCGATACCCGAGTCTTTACCTAGACTCCTAATGCGCTTGTAATGGTTATATACTGCTACAGAGATCGTACGCTTTGCCTTTTCTTGGCCGATGATGTACTCATCAAGACGTGCCTTGATCTCTTTAGGCTTCAACACCTTAATTTCAAAGTTCGTCGTGCGCTTTTCCAAGATGCCATTGCATAAGCGGACGCACTTATCACAAATGAAGACATTGGGACCTGAGATGAGTTTCTCAACGGCATCTTCTGTACGGCCGCAAAAGGAACAAGACGTCACTTCTTTAGCGGGATAGCCCTTTTTGGTCATAATATTCGACTCAAGCGTTTAACAAATAGTTTCGGGGACGAATCAATATATTCCCTCTTCCCCCTTTCAAAGCACCTTGCACTCTGGGGGCAGACCGAAGGATCAAGCTGCTGGAGGTGCAACAGGAGCACCTTCTTTTTCTTTCTTATGCCTTGGCTGGTATACCTCATCCAATAGCCCATACGTTACGGCCTCTTGGGGGCTCATGAAAAAGTCGCGTTCGGAGTCTGCCTGAATCTTTTCTATTGGCTGACCACTGCATTCGGCCAAGATCTCAGCCAAGCGTTTTTTCAGGAAGAGAATTTCTTTAGCCTGTAGCTCGATGTCCGCTGAAGAACCTCCGATACCACCAATAGGCTGATGGATCATGATGCGGCTGTTAGGTAGTCCGAAGCGTTTACCTTTTGTTCCAGCAGTCAAAATAAGAGCTCCTACCGAACAGGCCTGTCCAATACAGCAAGTTGCGACGTCACAGTCTAAGTATTTTAACGTATCATAGATAGCTAGACCCGCCGTCAACACGCCGCCAGGGCTGTTGATGTAGATATTCACATCTTTTTTGGGGTCTTCCATGCGCAAAAATAGCAGTTGTGCAACCACTAAGTTGGCAACGTGGTCGGTGATGTCACTACCGATGAATACAATTCGGTCCTTTAACAGACGCGAAAAAATATCCATGGAGCGTTCACCACGTCCGGTGTCTTCGATGACATAGGGCGTTAAGGAATTGCGTGGGCGATGATCAGGCATAGTCATACTCTTTGCTGTGTATTATCACATGGGCTCTATATATGCTGCATGCCCTTGTCTGGTCAAGGTATTTCACCTATATTGGAGCTGACTCAGCGATTATTGGCTGAGTAATTGGCTCATTAACCAGTCTTCCGCCTTTCTAATGGCGAGCACTGCCAGGAGCTGACCTCTAAGGGAAGAGGGCTCCATTTGTGGCTCAATGGCCTGTTCTTCCGGAGGAAGCTGCTGCATCTGCCTGGTAAATTCTTGGAACAGGTCAGCCTGAGTGATGACGAGCCCTTTCTCTTTAACAAGGACCTGTGACAAGAAATAGAGACGCAAAAAGCCTTCAGCATCCACCAAAGCGGCTTCTTCAATCTGCTGTTGCTGCTGTTGGATTTCTGCTTCACTGACCTGTCGGCTTCGTAGGCCTCTGATGCGATTTCGAACGCGGATTTGACGTTCCATTTCAACAAAGGAATCAGGAACATCGAAGACAAATTTTTCTAGAAGTTGATTCTGCAGTTCGTCGCGCAAGGACCATTCTATCTTCTCAACATTTGTTCTTTCTAGCGAGCTTACGATGCGTTTTTGCAATTCTTCTACAGTATCGACCCCAGCTTTTTTGGCGAGTTCATCATCGACAGCGGGAAGATCAGCTTGCTTGATGGATTTTATCGTCACACGTACGGGAGTCGGTTTGAAGTCCGGTGCATTGGTGCCGGAAAGGAACTTGTCTTCCCGTTCGCTGGTGCCTTCGGCGCTTTGGTCGACATTCATTCCTAAGACAATTTTCCGCATCCAGTGAGGCATACGGTCGGCATTAACCTGAAAGCGTTCATTGGTGCAAATATTGTAAGAGGGACTTTCCAAGGCATCGATATCTACGTCGATGTAGTCATCTTCTTGCACGGGGCGGTCGGTAATATCTTTCCAATTCGCGTGAAATAGGCGTAGATCTTCGATGGCGTGATCAATGTTCTCTTGGCTAATTTCGGCTTTAGCCGGCTGAGCCAGGCTCAGCAGCTTGATATCGATGGTCGGAAGCTCGGGTTGGCTTTCGAACTTCAAAGTAACCTCAGCACCCTCTAGAGAGATCTTTTTGACTTCAGGAGCCTGTACAGCTTCTTGGTGCAGTGGCGATAGCTTTGTCAGCTCGATGGCCTGCTCGAAGGCGTAGTTGAGGACCATATTGCGCCATTCACGATCGACATGCTTACCATAATGCTGAATGACTAGCTTTTCAGGAGCTTTGCCCTTTCGGAAGCCAGGCAAAGAAACCTCTTTGTTGACTGACCGCACAGCTTTGGTGTATGCCGATTGGGTTCCTGTGGGCGCTACAGTGATGTCGAAGGTTACTCGGCAGCCTGGAGCTTTGGTTACAACAACTTTGATGTTGTCGTTAGAGACTTCTTGATTAGACGTAGACACGAGACATCCTCAGCTTAAAAGTTAGCTAGGCACGAGGATCTGTGGCCTGGCCTAGAAAAATATAGCGGGTGATGAGATTTGAACTCACGACCCTCACGTTGGCAACGTGATGCTCTACCACTGAGCTACACCCGCAGGGTACATGAAAGAATGATCAAAGCGGGTGATGAGGTTTGAACTCACGACCCTCACGTTGGCAACGTGATGCTCTACCACTGAGCTACACCCGCAGAACTTTTACACTAACCTAGCATAGCGGGTGATGAGGCTCGAACTCACGACATTCACCTTGGGAAGGTGACGCTCTACCAACTGAGCTACACCCGCGCTATTCCAGATCCGTGAAACCAAAAAGTCTAATTCTTTGGCGCTTTTAGATCAAGGGGGTTATTTACTTTGTAATTTGGAAGTCAAGCTTCCAATTTGCAAGGTGTTTTTTTCACTGCTCAGGGTCTAGAATATTTCCTGAAGTCTGAAGAGGGGGTAATAAAAAAGTTCTAGACCAAAGAATGGAGGAAACTTTGGCCTAGAACCAGTGGTGGGGAAATTGTGATGCTTTTCGCATTATGTCCCATATGTAACGCAAGCCAAACATTTTTTCCAGGAATTTTTGCATACTCTCAGTGTCTTCCCGGGTGGAAACGGCGGCATAGCAAGATAGTTTTTTTTCCATTGCTTTGCCTAAGCGAAATAGTTACAACATAAAGGAAAAATTGACAGCCGATCTCGGACGCCCGCCGTGAGGTGCAGTGTCCACCGCAATCCCTCCGCAACCGGGTTGGAAAGCGTTATATGTTCTAAAGCGCCTGTTGTATGCAGGCTGCCATACTTGAGAATTCTCAAGGATGTGTCGATGACCAGACAAACGATGCGTTGGAATAAATTGATATGCTGAATTTTCGAAAGCTCAAGCAAGACTTCGCTCCTGGTATACTTAAAGAGGGCAAGGCTCTGCACGATAAAAAAATGGTGTTGTCGGTCAAGATTGTCAATCTTACTGCTAGCACTATCCGACTTAGCTGTCGGGTTCAGGGTAATTTCGATAATTCGTACGAGAGCGAACTAGAGATCGATCGCCTTGAG
This sequence comes from uncultured Chlamydiae bacterium, assembly GCA_963713615.1. Lineage (GTDB taxonomy): Bacteria > Chlamydiota > Chlamydiia > Chlamydiales > JAJFMA01 > CAMFKD01. The sequence continues at coordinate 2,226,572 of CAVQMM010000001.1, read as the reverse complement.
TCGTCAGCTACTGATTCAGACTGTGACTGTCCCTACAAGTATGACTGCCAGCATCTTTCGGCGGTTCTCTTCTACCTGGAGGAGCATTTTGATGAGCTTGTTGTGGCGTACAGTCAAGAAACGGATCTAGACCATGCTGAGCAGATTGAGGAGGACGAAAAAGAGCAGCTGCGCGAGGCCTTTAAGGAAGCTCAAACGAAGCAAGTCATCCGGCAGGGGAAGAAATGCCGTGCTGAAGTGCTTCAAGAGTATGTCAGCGCTGCCGCGGTTCTTGGACGCTCACCCTTTTTCCTTCCTGAAGAGCACATCGATGAAGATAAAGCTGAGCTAGCGGTCATTTTCTCTAACCAATCCCAGCGTATCTTTGACCACGATAATTCCCCTGAAATCCAACTCGCTTTGCGCTTACCTTCCCGCTCTAAGCCTCTGCATATTCCGGACATACGCGAGTTTTTAGACGGAGTCCGCTATTGCGAAACGCTATATATTGGCAGTAAGCGCTATTTCTTCGGTCTCGGTTCCTTTGATGTCACCAGCGTGGAAATTCTACGGATGTTGATGGACTACACACGCTTTCCGGAGGGCAAGGGCGAGCGTAACCCTCGCATTGCTCAGGTGGGTGCGGAGGCTTTTGGCACCATCTTAGCCAAGGCTTTTGAACTTGCTGGGCCTGGCGGGCAGGGAATGAACTCCAGGATTGGCGACAGTAGCCCTTCGATGATGCCTTGCTTGTACTGTGGCGGTTTAGAACAGCCTCTTTGTTATTCCAATACTCCAGTAGCGATGCGCTTTTCCCTTGAATACCTTCAGGCTCCTGAGGCCAAGATACTTCTAAATCCCACACTACTACTAGAAGTTAACAAAGTCGTGAAGTTCGAGGAGGTCTGCCTTTTCGAAAGTGCCAAGCCTGGGATGATCTTCGACAACGTCTACTATCGCTTTCAACCCCAGATTCGTCGGAAGCATTTGCGTCACCTCACAGCAATTCGAGATATTACAATCCCTGAGCCCCTCTTTGGAACTTTCGTGGAGAATGCCCTACCTGAGCTGGCGCGCTTTGCAGAAGTGCATCAGGCGAGAGTGCTAGAAAATTTCGTTACGCTTCCATTTGTTGGCGATCTACAGGCCATTTGTGACATTTCCTACCTCGATGGGGAACTTGAAGCGATCTTATTCTTTGTCTATGACAAGATTAAGATTCCTGCTGCTCTTGGAAAGCTCTCAAATGAACATGTCAATAGCTTTGTGTCTGAAGAAAGCATCCTGGCACGGAATCTCACCGAAGAGCAAAGGATCATCGATGATCTATTCCAAGACTTCATCTTCGACGAGAAGCAAGGCTGTTTTGTTGCGAAAACGGAAAAGAAGATCGTGGAGTTCATGACAGAGGTCATCCCTCTCAATCAACACCGCGTGACGTTTAACTGTCCAGAGAACCTTCTCGATCAATTTATTTATGACAATACGCGCTTTACATTGCACCTGAGTGAAACGGATCGTATTGACAGGTACCATGCAGCTCTGAAAGTTTCGGGACATCTTAAAGGTGTGACGGTAGACCTTTTGTGGGACTGCCTCTCCTCTAAGAGGCCTTTTATCGAGCTACAGCGCAAGAAAACCGGTCGTGCGGCGGCAGGGCGTGGCTCGCCCCCGAACAAAATTTTGGTGCTGAATCTTGCGGAATTGGCTCCTGTGGTTCAGATTTTCGATGAACTGGGAATCAACAAATTGGACGACCACATCGAAGAGCGACCTCTGTGGAGTTTGGCAAGCATTAGTCCCTCTCTCTTCGATAATGTTCCCATCACATTTAGCATGAGCGAGAAACTCTCTGAGATCCAGGCGCAGGTCTTGGGCGTTCGTACAGTGGAGACAAAAGCTATTCCAACGGATATTCGCACATCACTACGAGCGTATCAAGTTGACGGGGTGGCCTGGCTGGAGCGTCTGCGTCGCATGCACCTTAGCGGAATCTTAGCGGATGATATGGGCCTTGGTAAGACTGTCCAGGCCATTACGGCGATGACGCAGTTCAAGGAGGAGCATCCTGGTGCTATTAACCTCGTGGTTTGTCCTACCTCCTTGGTGTACAATTGGAAGGAGGAGTTTACCAAATTTAATCCTGACATGAGGGTTCTTCCTGTCGATGGTACACCTGTTCAGCGTAAGAAGCTGCTGGATGGTATCAAAGATTTCGATGTTGTGATCACTTCATACAGCCTTCTACAGAAGGATATTGACTTCTATAAAACCATTAATTTTGGTTATGCCATCCTAGACGAAGCTCAGCACATCAAGAACCGTGGCACGCGCAATGCTAAGTCTGTGAAGATGGTCTTGGCGCATCACCGCCTGATTCTTACAGGCACTCCGATAGAGAACTCTTTGGAGGAACTATGGAGTCTCTTTGATTTTCTCCTGCCAGGTCTGCTCAGCTCTTATGACCGTTTCGTTGAAAAATACATTCGTAATGGCTCTGGAGGCGATTCCCTGTTTAATCTACGTCGCAAGGTATCACCGTTTATTCTGCGGCGCATGAAAAAGGATATTTTGCAGGAACTGCCTCCTGTTTCGGAGATAGTCTACCACTGCCACCTTTCCGAGGCACAACGCGAGCTGTATCGTTCCTATGCTCTTTCGGCGCGAGAAGAGCTGTCTCGATTGGTTAAAAAAGAAGGCTTTGATAAAGTCCAGATACATGTTCTAGCGACACTGACACGTTTAAAGCAGATTTGCTGTCATCCAGCAATTTTCGCTAAGGACAAAGCAGAGTGTGGTGATTCGGCCAAATATGACATGCTTATAGAACTCGTTCAGACACTTATTGAAGGTAAGCATAAGGTAGTCATCTTTAGCCAGTACACTCGCATGCTGAAGATTATCCGCGAAGACTTGCAGCAGATGGGCATTGCCTTCTCATACCTCGATGGTTCCAGCAAAAACCGGATGAGCATCGTAAAGCAGTTCAATGAAGACGAAAACATTCCTGTCTTCCTCGTTTCACTGAAGGCCGGCGGATCGGGCCTTAACCTTACGGGGGCCGACACGGTCATCCATTACGATATGTGGTGGAACCCAGCCGTGGAAAATCAGGCGACTGACCGGGTGCACCGCATTGGTCAAACAGCATCTGTATCTTCCTATAAACTGGTAACATTGAATACGATCGAGGAGAAAATTCTCGAGCTCCAAAATCGCAAGAGAGGACTGGTTAAGAAGGTGGTGAGTTGCGATGAAGAAGCTGTGGCCAAGTTAACCTGGGAGGAGGTCCTCGAATTATTGCAGGCGTAACCCTTTCTTCGGTAACTCTTGATAGAATCAACTGGTTGTGTTATTAACACTGGACTTTGTAGTTTCACACAAGAGTAGGCTAAGCGATAATGAGCAGCAGAAAAAATAACAATACGAATGGCAAAGGCGTTTTCAGCTTTGTCAATTCCCTTTACCGTAAAGCCTTTGGGCAGCTTAACAGCTTTAGAGGTGTCTTTACCCATGATATCGGTATTGACCTCGGCACGGCGAACACTTTGGTTTTTGTGCGTGGTAAGGGCATTGTCTTCGCTGAGCCTTCGGTAGTTGCAGTGGATTCGAGCACCAATGAAGTGCTCGCTGTTGGTCATACCGCTAAAGCTATGCTTGGTAAGACCCCGCGTCGAATTCACGCTGTTCGCCCAATGAAAGATGGTGTTATCGCTGACTTCGAAGTCACTGAAGGCATGCTTAAAGCTATTATTAAAAATGTGATGCCATCTCGCAGTCTCTTCAGACCTAAAATCCTCATCGCCGTGCCTTCGGGTATCACAGGTGTTGAAAAGCGCGCTGTAGAGGATTCCGCGCTCCATGCCGGAGCTCAGGAAGTCTTTCTCATTGAAGAGCCTATGGCAGCAGCAATCGGTGTTGATCTCCCTGTTCATGAACCAGCTGCAAATATGATCATCGACATTGGTGGTGGTACGACCGAGATAGCTATTATCTCCTTAAGTGGTATTGTCGAAGCGCGTTCCTTGCGAATTGCTGGGGATGAGTTTGATGAGTGCATCATCAATTACATGCGTCGAACCTATAACTTGATGATTGGCCCTAGAACCGCTGAAGAGATTAAGATCAGCATCGGCTCCGCCTATTCCTTGGGCGCTAATGAACTAGAAATGGAAGTGCGTGGGCGTGATCAGGTCGCCGGTCTCCCCGTTACCAAACGCATCAACTCCGTAGAAATCCGCGAGTGCTTAGCAGAACCTATCCAACAAATCGTTGAAAGTGTCAAATTGACACTTGAAAAATGTCCTCCTGAATTGGCTGCTGATTTAGTCGAAAGAGGTATGGTCATTGCTGGTGGTGGCGCTCTCATTAAGGGGCTGGATAAAGCTCTCATGAAGGAGACAGGGCTTCCCGTTATCGTAGCCCCGAATCCTCTCTTGGCCGTTTGCTTGGGAACGGGAAAGGCTCTTGAATATCTCGATCGGTTTAAAAAGCGTAAGTCTCTGGCAGGCGTGTAATGGCAAAAAGTGTAATGATATACCACGCGCGTGGTATATCTCCATAGAGTAGCAAAGGAGGGGAAAATGGGTTCCAAGGGTAACAGTCATACGATCCCCACCAACACTTCTCTGGAGAGATGGACCTCCAATCAAAAGCTTCGGGATTGGATTAATTCGGTTGCTACGCTGTGTCAGCCAGACTTTATCCATCTATGCGATGGCTCGCAGCAAGAGTATGATGCGCTGTGCCTTCAAATGGTTTTTAGCGACACCTTTATCCCCCTGAACAGTTTTAAACGTCCCAATAGCTTTCTATGCCGTTCCAGCCCTGGCGATGTTGCGCGGGTAGAAGATCGTACATTTATTTGTTCCGAAAAACAGATTGATGCGGGGCCTACTAATAACTGGCGCGATCCTAATCAGATGCGTGAGATGCTTACAAATCTTTTTAGAGGATCCATGCGTGGGCGTACCTTGTATGTGATCCCCTTCAGCATGGGACCTCTTGGGTCGTCGATAGCACATATTGGCGTGCAAATCACGGATTCACCCTATGTGGTTGTCAACACGCGTATCATGACGCGCATGGGTAAGGAAGTTATCAAAATCCTAGGCGACGATGTCTTTGTACCCTGCCTTCACTCTGTTGGAGCTCCCTTGGAGCCTGGTCAGAAAGATACCACATGGCCTTGCAATGCTGACAATAAGTACATCGTCCAATTCCCTGAAAGCCGAGAAATTTGGTCTTTTGGAAGTGGTTATGGTGGCAATGCATTGCTGGGAAAAAAGTGCTTGGCTTTGCGGATAGCTTCTGTGATGGCGCGTGATGACGGTTGGTTGGCTGAGCATATGCTTATTTTGGGTATCACTAATCCAGCAGGGGAAAAGAAGTACATTGCCGCAGCATTTCCGAGCGCTTGCGGTAAGACTAATCTGGCTATGCTTACTCCTACCTTGCCTGGTTGGAAAGTCGAGACGGTTGGTGATGATATCGCGTGGATGAAGTTTGGTGAGGATGGCCGTCTCTATGCCATTAACCCAGAAGCGGGCTTTTTTGGTGTGGCTCCGGGTACCTCTATGCACTCTAATCCTAATGCCATGCGTTCCATAGAAAAGAATGCGATCTTCACTAATGTCGCCCTCACCGATGACGATGACGTCTGGTGGGAAGGAATGACGGATAAGCCTCCAGAGCATGCGATTTCATGGATTGGTGAGGATTGGACTCCAACCTCTGGGAAGCTTGCAGCTCACCCTAACGCACGCTTTACCGCTCCAGCATCACAGTGTCCCGTCATCGATCCTGCTTGGGAAGATCCTAAAGGGGTGCCCATTTCAGCGATTATCTTTGGGGGACGCCGTTCTACAACAATCCCGTTGGTTGTTGAAGCCTTGAATTGGGCTCACGGAGTGTTCCTTGGAGCCTCGGTATCCTCAGAGACTACGGCAGCCGCTGTTGGCCAAGTCGGCAAGTTGCGCCACGATCCTTTTGCCATGCTCCCTTTCTGTGGATATAACATGGGGGACTATTTCGCTCATTGGCTTTCGATCGAGCAACATACCAAGCCAAATCTGTTGCCCCGTATCTATCACGTCAATTGGTTTCGCAAGGGTTCCAACGGCAAGTTTCTGTGGCCTGGTTTTGGAGAAAACAGCCGTGTTCTTAAGTGGATTTTTGAGCGCACAGCCGGGGTTCAGAATGGCATTGAGACGCCTATTGGAGTACTACCAGCCTCAGGAGCCTTGGATGTTACAGGACTTGACATCTCAGAGGAAGACCTTAAAACGCTCTTTCAGGTCGATCGTAACGAATGGGAAAAAGAGGCGACGGGATTACAAGAATATTTTAAAAAATTCGGCGAGCGCCTTCCTCAGGGTATTAGTAACGAAGTATTAGCATTGCGACAGCGCCTAGGAAAACAATGATCTTTCGTAAAGAACAGCAAATCCATCACACCACAGACGCGAATAGATCGCAGTTATCACAGGTTCGGCGTCTTACGTTTTTTCTCATTGCCAGTGGGGCCATGAATATCGTTCTCATGGCTGTGATTCTCTATAGCACATTGGGTGGTCACTTTGGGCTCTTGCGCCCTCAGGTGACGGGAAGGTTGTGGCAAGGACGCGATGTTGCGATTGCCGATGACCGTACCAATGCCGATATTTTAAGATCTCTCGTTCATATGCTGCCAGAGCAACTTGTTGCGCAGCTTGATGATCGTCAGATGGTTGAAGACGGATACGCGCAGCGAGATCTTGCGTTAGGGTGTTTGGTGAGTCTGCATCACCTCGACCTTGCCAAAGCTCTACGAGGCACCCGAATGCCTGCCGAGCGCTTTGTTGATGTTGGATTGGGAGCCCATGAGGGTGGACAGCGCGTTAACATGTATCCTGGGCTTAGCGATAGCCAATATGCTCAGATCATTGCTTTTGTGAATACGGAGCGATGGCCATTGACTTCGCAAGGTTTGTATCTGGCTCTACAGCAGCCTAAGCTGCGGTCGGATGTTTCCCTGTCGGAAGCTTTTTACCTTACACCAGAGTTTCTTACGCTGCAGCGACTGTTCAGCAGGGCTGAGGTGCCTGTAGAGCGTAACGAACTATTGGATGTTTTGCTGCAGGGTGACTGGGCTACGGTTGAAGGATTCTATCAAGCCTGTCAGGAAGTGGGTGAGTCTTCGCCATCGTTGCGTCGACGCCTTTGTGTGACCTATATTCTATCTGGTGTTCGCAATGCCAGTTACCTCATGCTCAAGACAGATGGACAATTCGCAGCAAAAAAGCTAGACGACAGTACCGTACTGGCGATGTTGAAGAGTATGGATGTTGTGACACCAGAGGTGGAGGGCTTTGTGGCGGAATTAGTTCGCAGCCCTCGCAGCGATATGGTGCTGGAACAGGCTCAACGGCTGTGTTCTACGGCCTTGGCGGCGGCGGTCAAACAAATTGAAGAGAAGGAAGTTGCCAAGCAGCCTGTGGCACGTGTTTACGTCGTACAGCGTGGCGACTCCTTGTGGAAAATTTCCCGACAGCACAAGGTGGATGTCGGTCTCTTGAAAGCTCATAATGGCCTTCAAAATGACGTGTTGAAGCCAGGAGTGACGCTGCGTATTCCCTGATGCAAGTGGACGAATTGGACTGACTGGACGGATTGGACGAACTGGACAGGAGTTTCTCTATTGTCCAAATGAGGTAATTGTAGAAGTCTGCTTTCCCGAAGTTCATTTCCTGAAAATCGGATGCCGGTGAAGAGAGAGCCATTCCCTTCCTAGGCCCGAAGGGTCGATATTGCAACAGGCCATGGCATCGCCATGGTATATGCCAGGAAGGGATTCAGCAGTCTGAAGGACTGCTACAAGACGTCAGTGTTCACACTCCATTTATGCAAGCGCCTTGTGGCAGCCCTACAGGCTGCGAAATCACTTCCTGGCATACACCATGGCGATGCCACATAGGCCTCAACCTAACAGGTCTTTTGAGCTTATATCTCAATGACTTAGGACTTCACAATCGTATCTCGGCGCGCAGCGCTTTGGAGTGCGGTCGCTTGCGACCGCTTTTCGTTCCTTGGGACGGCAATGCTAAACGGCATTGTATGGATTCGTCGAAGGCTGTATGTACTAACTATTTTACCCTTAGGGAATTATAGTGATGCCGTTGCACACGACCGTCGCAAGGAACCCAAAGCGGTCGCAAGGTAAGCGTCAATTGAAGCCACCTTTTTCGTAATTCCGCGAGGTTCTAAGTTTTCTCCATGACCCTAACCATGGAGATACTAATGGATTTCAAAAGGAAGCGTTCTGATTGGGCTCGACGCATAGACCAATGGATGGCGAGCGGTCAGAGTGGCCGCAGGTGGTGCCTAGAGAACAATATAAGCTACCAGCAGCTCTTGTACTGGTACCAACGCTTTAAAGTTAGCCCGCCCGACCACATTTCCTCGACGGGTTGGATAGACATTACCCTGCCCGAGCTCAAGCTTTCGCTTGATCAGAAGAGCGTCTATCTAACCCTAAAGTCTGCGAGCAAAACTCTGAGGTCGTCATATCAGAAAAACAAGGGTGTTTTTCTCTATCAAGAGCCGATCGATATGCGAAAGGGATTTGAGTGCTTGAGCAATCTTGTTGACAGTTCGTTCTCGGGCGAATTTACCTGCGGGGCCTACTTCGTTTTTTTAAATCGTCGTAGAAATCTAGTGAAGGTCTTTTACTGGGATGGTAATGGTCATGCCGTCTGGTACAAGCGACTTGAAAAAGGAAGTTTTCGCAATGGAAGCATTCCAGATTCCGCTATCGATCGTCGAGAATTTCTAATGTTGTTGGAGAGTAGTCATTGAGCCTAAAATCCTAAAAACAATGTGCATTTTATTAGATAAAATACTTGATAATAGAGGGGGTCTGTGATATGATTTAGAGCATATGGAAACCTCAACACTATCACTAGAACAGCTTCAATCGGAAATTTATTCCCTGCGAAATGAGAATAGCTTTCTCAAGGAGCAGCTTGAATGGTTTAGGCGTCAGATTTTTGGGAAACGTTCGGAAAAAGTAGTCGACGATGGCGGTCAACAACTCTACCTGGAAGGTTTCGAAAATCTTGGTTCCGAAGAGCAAAAAGAGACAATAAATGTGCCTGCTCATCGACGGGTTAAGCAGGGGCGCAATGGCAAAGATAAAATTACGCTTCCAGACAATATTCCCGTTCAACGCTGTATTTTAGATTTGCCAGAGGATCAAAAAGTTTGCCCTACAACGGGTGAAGCCCTCGTCAAAATTGGCGAAGAAGTCACTCACAAAATAGCGCATACGCCAGGTAGCTACTACGTCAAGGAGCTAGTACGTCCCAAGTATGCATGTAGAGCACATAGTGAAGAGGGCGTTTTTATCGCAGATTTACCAGATAGCATTTTTCCTCGCTGTCAAGCCGATGAAAGTCTTTTAGCCAGTGTGATCGTGAAAAAATTCGCCGATCACCTTCCTTTATTTCGTCAATCGGAAATCTTAGCTCGCGAGGGCATTCTCATCAGCCGACAAATACTTTGCAAGTGGGTAATGCGCTGTGGATATGCCTTAAAGGCGCTATATGAAGAAATGATTGCTCGCGTGCTCAGCAGCAACAATGTTTTTGTGGACGAATCTCCTGTGGACATGCTTGTCCCTGGTAAGGGAAAGGTGCACCAGGCTTTTATGTGGGTGATCGTTGGAGGGCAGGAAAAAAATCCGCCTTATCGAGTCTATCATTTTCGCACGGACCGCTGCCACAAGCATGCTGTGGAAATACTAGCTGGATATAAAGGTGTTGTCCATTCGGATAAATATGGAGCCTATGAAGCACTGGCTAATAAGAAGCAATTCACTTGGTGTCCATGCTGGAGTCACATTCGGCGCAAGTTTTTCGACGCTGTAGGTGGCGATAAAAAATTTGTTAGCTGGGTACTGCGCAAGATAAAATATCTATTTATGTTAGAGAGAGTTGCTTGGGAACGTTCTCCAGAGGAACGTCTGCGGATAAGACAAGAGAAAGAAGCTCCAATAATAGATGAGCTGACTGCACGCATCAAGGACCGGCTGGTTAATGGCAAGGCTCTTCCCAAATCGAATCTAAGGGAGGCTCTAGGCTATTATTGCAGCTTAATTCCCCATCTGAAAAACTACACCCAACATGCATTTGCGCGTCTCGACAACAATGTAGCGGAGCGAGCGATACGCCCTCTAGCTATTGGCCGCAAGAACTGGATGTTTATTGGAAGCGAGGAGGGTGGGGAAGCTTCCGCCGTACTGCTAAGCCTGGTACAGACCTGCCGCGCGATAGGAGTCAACCCCCACGAATACCTAGAGGATGTGATGAGGCGCCTGCCAGCCCATAATTCTCAAAAACTTCACGAGCTTCTGCCCGACGCTTGGGCTGCCGCCAGGCGACAAGCAAAGGCCTCATCCACCTCATCAGCCCCCACTGCCGAATAAATCGCCAGATGGCCTCAATTGACGCTTACGTCGCAAGCGACCGCACTCCAAAGCGCTGCGCGCCGAGATACGATTGTTAGGCTTAGGTTGAGGCCTATGTGGCGATGCCATGGCCTGTTGCAATATCGACCCTTCGGGCCTGGAAAGCGATAAAAGCCTGTGTCTCCAGACCAGATTAGTGCCATGCCGCCTGAGCTCTCGAGAATCGCCCTCTCGCAAAAAAGAGGTAACCTTTTTTCCCAAGAATCGATCTATAAGAGCCCAAATACTTCTGCAATGACCTCAAATCGTCCAGCTCGTCCAATCAGTCTAATTCGTCCGCATGTTGCTTTACACAATCTTTAAGCAGCCATGCTATACTCTTTCGAGAAATGGAGGAGTTTCATGGATATAACCGTTCGTATTCCTTGCCTTAGTGTAAGCTGGCATGCAACTTCAAACTGGCTTATTCCAGTGGATGATGCTTTCAGGGCATACCACAATAGCAAAATTGTTGCTATCGTCCCCTATAGCCTCGCCTATAGTGCAACACTAGGTGTTGTCGTCACTGTGACAGCCATGCCCCTGAGCATCGCGGCAATCACTTCAGCGCTTCTACTCATCGCGGGTTGCCAGCTAAGAAATTTTTGCATGCGACGATACGTGCACATATCCACCACAGGAAGCCCGTGGGAGCTCGGTAACCGCGATTGGGAACGTGTAAAAAACATATCCCTGTTTTGTCTTGGAGTCTTCATCAGTAAAGCGTGGCTCAGCACGGCCATTCATGAATTAGGGCATGTGTTGGGTTATGCATTTCTGTGCAACGGATGTCAGCCTACTATACATGTCGACTGGTTCGGTGGTGGGCATACCCAACGCGGAGCCTTGGGGACTCCTACAAGCTTAGGAGAACGATTCGGTCCGATTGGTAGCTACCACATGATGATAGCGGCAGGTCCGTTAATGAGAGTAGGCGCGAGCGCATTAGCGGCCCTGGCTTCGCGTAAGGTATCAACAAATTACTGCCACTTTCTTCAAGCATGTTCCATTGATTGGATATTTACCGAGGTTGGTTACGCTGTTGGTTCCCTAGCGGTCGGGGACTCCACATGGGACTACAATATCTTGCGCGAAGGGATTGGCCTTCATCCCGCAGCGGCAGCATCTGCGATGTTCGCTTTAGGCTGGTTTCTCCAGTCGATGATGCGGGACGATCGGATCAATCGTAATGTTAAGTACTCGCTGAGGCGAAAGCCGGATTATCTGAGTCCTATCGTCAAAAGACCTTGGCCGCTGCGTCACATCTTTCCAGTAAAAACGTTGAATATGACAATAGGGTCCAAAAGCCTAATTTCGGTGAAGCTGCAACGTTGGTAATAGACTTCATGGAACAGGATCATGCCCGCCAGGGTGCCATGGGCCGCATTTGAACAGGCGCTTAATGGTAAGCCAGAAGCCTTTGAAGAAGCCATGTTCTTGGAACGCTTCAATGGAATAGTGTGAGCAGGTGGGATAGAAGCGGCATGCAGGGCCTATGAAGGGGCTGATGCACCACTGATAGACGCGAATGAGACCAATCATGAGCGTTTTCATTGGAGTCACTTACAAAATATTGAAGACATCTTTGAGCAACGTCAAAGTGACTTCGATGATAATCAACCAAATAATGGTCCACTCCAGGCGGCTTGAATGCTGGTGGTTGAGTTCTGTGCCCAACATTTCAAAGAGCTCGTGGACGATATCTAGGCGTTGATTAAGCACTGCTACACGGTTTTCAATATCTAGAAAATTAGAAACCATGCTGTAAAGAGGTTCTAGTTCCAGATTTTCCCAGAAGAATTCGGGTGTATCTAGAACGTCCCATTGCAGGTTAATCGAGCTGCGTTCCAGGAACAATTGTCCCATTTTGCGACGAATTTCCTTTCGCGATAAGGGGATTTTTCCACGACGTGCAAGGGCTTGAGGGATGTGTTTACATTCGTTATAGGTCGTCTGAACCTGTGTTTCAAAGGCTTCAAGTTTGACCGATTGCGCAATGCCATGAGACATGGCCAACAACGATAAGGTGTCTTTGTTTGGCACGACGATCTCATCGGTAACAATTTGTGCTTTGTCACCATAAGCAAAGGCGAAGTAGTCTTTCTCGATTTTGTCTAGACCACCATCTTGCACAGTGGTAGCCAGGTGAAGGAAGTGTTGTTCTTCTTCAGGCGTAAGGCCCCAACATACCGTGGCACCAAACGGGAAATAGAAAACACTAGCAGGTTCACCACCCCTAGGAACACCGACGTGGATAACGTCGCGATACAAAGTGGGTGCATACCGCTGGCGGAGGACAGTGACTAGGGCTTTAATGTCGTACGACGACGCCGTACAATAGGCTACGCATTCCATAACTTTATCTTGTTAGATATAAATAAACCATAGCACAAAGCCCTATATATAAGTAATGGAAAGAAAATATCGCTAGAGGATAAAGCTTCGAGAGAAATAAATGGCTGGTTTAGCTAGTATTTATCCATTTCATTTTTGCCCCAGCAGCAGAAACTCCATCCCTTCTTAGACTTTTTAGAAGTATCCTCGTCGCGGCCTTATTCACCTTTGCGGTCAGTTTTCGGTCGACTGCAAAAGGATCGTCTGTCGCGTTTTGCTCCTCGGACATAGCTGGCGCTATGCCCTCGTCACAAACCACGACATCCGACCTTTTTCGTCCGACCGAAATTCTGACCGTAAAGGTGAACAAGGCCCTCGTCGCGACGCTCGATTTCATCAATTGTATCTTTGATATAGTCAAACTCTTCGATCATCCGTTTTCCTCCATTCACATATTCGTCAATATTTTTCCTTTCGCTGATGTCTATGGGTCATTTTGCAAAGACGTTTGGTGCTTCTTAGATGCAACAATCAGGAGCTCTAAGGTGTTCCTGACAATGGGGTCGATAGTGTAGGTGATTTGGTTTTCCGAGGCTCCGGCGCAGTGTGCGGCATGTGCAACAATACTCACAGCGGCTTGCTTACGCTCGTCATTATTTAGACTTTTACTAAGCCTTTCTGTTAATCCCATGGCGGCAGTAAGAGCCTCTACGACAGCCACTGCGGTAATTCCTCCATTGAAGACCGTCGCTACCTTGCCACTATCAGCCTTCTTATTAATCCAGGCCTCTAAACCATGGGCATCGATATCCTTGTCTCGTGCAACCTGATTGTTTATGGGCAGTTGTCCTGCATGGCCTGCCATGACCTTGCGGATAATGGGTTCGATAGCTCCCTTGATAAGAGCATTTTCGGTACCTTCGGGTAACTCTAACCAGTTAACGGTATCCTGAATGGCCTTTACTGCTGTATCTAGGTCGGTAGCATCATCAAGATTTGGAATTTTTTTCATGATGTTTGGAATAGCAGCAATCAACGACTCAAGACTATTTGTGGAAAGACTAGCGAGGATATCTGCCTCAAGATCCTGCGCATTAACAATTTTGTGTCTATCTTTTTCTTCTAGAAAAATTTCTTGAGACCCCTGTGTTCCTATGTGGCGCAGTCATTCCATATACCCTTTTTAGAATGTGTCCTCGAAGTCATCGATTGTAAAGAAAGCCGAGTCCTCATTCTCTTCTGAGCTGCTTATCGCCAAATGCCATGGAGTATAATTGTAATCACTATATTCCCTAAGACTAGGTAAACGGCGAAACTGTTCAAAGTAATCCTTCTCCGTGAGGTTGGCCAGTTGGGTGCACCCTCCGACATTGACGATTTCCAAGTGACTATCGTCGTAGATTAACTTGGCTAACCCAGCAGAGCTAAAATTTGGACAATCGAGGATGCTTAAGACTTTAGGATTACAAGCCAAATGAAGTTGCGTCATGGCCTCTTCAGATACCTGTGCAGCATTGATGTGGATTTCTTCTAACTGTGTGTTTAGCTTAGTGAGAACCTCCACGATACGATCAGAAACCGGCATGGTGGATAAATTGACACTGCGTAGCTTTGGTAGCTTACTGATTAGGTCAAAGAGCAGCTCTTCGGTAAATGCCTTGTGAGCCGAGAGATCAAGTTCTTCGAGATCCTCCACTTCCGGAAAAGTGTCATCGAGGTCGAGACCTTCAACCCTGCGGGGTAGAAGATTTCGAACGACGAGTGCGAATCTTATGCGATCTGATAGCGGTTTACCAAGGTCAACAGAGTTTAAACTCCGGCAATCTGTGACTAATTTAAAAATAGCCTCTTCAGACAAATTCGTGCATCTAATCAAATTTAAGGTCTGAAGGTCTTCAAGCTGTTCGCCTATGCGATTCAGAGCCTCGTCAGTAATCTTTGGACAATCACTTAAATTAAGGTGCGTCAAATCAGAAAATTTTTCCGCTATTATTTCAATAGTTTTGTCGGTGACATTATAACAGCCGCTAAGATTGATACTACACGTAAGAGTTGGTCCGTTCCCTTTCAGCTGTTGATGCAGGTTCTCCTCCGATAGACCAGGCTTTACAGATAGGTCCAAGAAGAAGGGAGATTGGAAATTCTGTATTGGCGATTTTGTTGGTGATGCGGAGTGATGATTGACTGGGCGTAGTCCTGTTTGACAATACTGATTCATGGGCATGGCTAGAGGTTTTTTAACAGAGAGCGGTGGAGTATTCTCGGCTTTTCGAAAACGTTTGATTGCTGTTGAAAGCGTGGTTGAAGGAATAACCAAAACTTCCTCGCTGGAAGGGTTTGGTACTATGTTTGCTTCACGCGGTTTTCCAGAAGGGACTGCAGATACCCACATAGTATAGCCTTACTGACAAATTTAGATGGTTATAGCCCTGAGAATGTACTCTAGATGGCTATTTTCGTCAATAGAGAATAATGTTACAGTCGACGGCAATGCATTCTAGAGGAGCTCCTATAGCTCAGGAATGAGAAGGCGCAAAAAGGTCAATTGTTCATCTCTAAGCATGTTACCGCTGGGATCGGTAAATTTTTTTGCGGCTATCTGATAAGCGCGAAAACTGGTTTGATAGCGTAAGTCAGGGTTTTCGCATTGGGCGATCTCGACGATTAGCTGTCCGATTTGATCGCAAGATTGTCCGGTGGGAGCTCCTAGAATCAACCGTTCTTTTAGAGTGTCTTGCAGCTTGTGGTAGACGGTATCTGTCTGACGTGTTCCTACGGTACAGTTGTTTGCCCAAGCGTTCGCCACGCCACCTGGCTCAGCCAAAGAAACTTTAATATTCCAAAGAGAACCTTCAGCAGCCAAAGCCTCGGTGAGGCCTTCTAAAGCGAATTTTGATGCTGAGTATATCCCAAGGCCGGGCAATGCACGTATTCCAGCGGTGCTACTGATATTGATGATATGCCCCTGGCGTGCTTGACGCATGTACGGCATAACAGCTTGGCACAGCCTCAGGGCTCCGAAGAAATTCACCTCGAACTGAGCCTTGGCCTCCTCAATGGTAACCCCCTCCACCCCTCCTATAAGTCCATAGCCAGCATTGTTAATGAGAACATCAAGTCTGCCGTCCGTGGCGATGATTTCGTCGATTACACTAGCGACGGATTGATCATCGGTGACATCCATATAGCGAAATTGAATGCCTTTTAGATTCGTCTGAGAGTGTTGTGATATGGTTCTGGAAACACCCCACACCGACCAACCGGCTTTTACAAAGGCTTGGGCCGATGCTAGGCCAATGCCACTCGAGGCACCGGTGATAAGAACAGTAGAGGCTTCGATGGTACAATGGCAAATGAGGGAAGTCAGGAGGAGTAGTGTAAGACGCATGAGTGTCTCCAGAGCTTGTTTTGTTAGACTAAGATAGGTTCCATCTCGATTTTCAGATCTCTATCAATGACCAATAGATGATTTACGGGAACGGGTTCCCAGCGAGCCTCAGGAGTCAGGGCTTCTGATGCGACTACAATGGCATGGGGTTTATCCTTTTGAGCGACGACTCGGCAGACATCTCCTTGGCATTCGAAGCGTTCTCCGCGGGAAAAATAGAGGGTTTCAGCGATGGTTTCCGTGTCATCGGTGTACCTAGTGATGACGATCGTCTTGCCATCCGCTACCGCAAAATTATACTGAGAAGCATCTTTGGCGCCAGAATCGCGTGTCCATTGGTTAAGCTGGGCAATCGTTGACAGCATAGCCTTCTTAAGTTGTTGCGGATCGGTGGCGGTGAGGTCTTGCGGAAGAAAGTTGAGGAATAGAGCAAAGGCATGCTCCGAGTCTGTAGAGCCTTGGATGTTGTTGTAAATATCATCCCTTAGTGAATGACGCAACGTACGCTTGACCTTAAGGAAGTTATCGATACGTCCATTATGCATCCACATCAGATTACCATAATAGAAGGGGTGACAGTTGAGTTCATTAACGGGGAATTCAGCAGAGGCAGCTCTGACATGCGCAAAGACCAAAGGCGAGACGATTTTCTCTGAAAGACGTCGAAGGTTCCGGTTGCTCCAAGCTGGTGAGGTAGCTGTGAAGATGCCTGGCTCATTGGATAAGGCTCGATTATACCAACCGACACCGAACCCATCTCCATTAAGGCGTTCGTTACGCTCTTGGGAAGCATAGCTTTGGTTGATCAGGGAATGCTTAGGATGAACGATGAGATCGGCAAGCAAGATGTCTCTCCCCGAATAGGCGATAAAGCGGCACATACCTGACACCCCAGTGTTAATGACTTAGGGGTAGATTGTCGCCGAGGACGCTTATTTTGGTCACGGACATTCGTTGAGAGGAATTAGGAATTTTTACCACAGAGGACACGGAGACGCCGAGATAGGAGAGAGAGGATTAGAAAAGGGGGGAAAAGAAAATGAACATTCTCTCGTCCCCTTTCCTAATCCTCTCTCTCCTATCTCGGCGTCTCCGTGTCCTCTGTGGTAAAAATTCCTAATTCCTCTCCTAAAGCCGTAGTTACACGAGCCGTGCGAAGAGGGAAGTCATCTTACTGTGCAGGTCTTTGGAGATCTCTATAGCATCTAGTTCGGAGACACTACGAGTCTTCAGTAAACATTCAACAAGTTTGGCTTCTTCGTCGGTGAGAATAATTGGCTCTGCAGGTGCATGTAGCGAGCAAAAGGCTTCGCCACGCCCAATATAGACGTTGGTCAGGGGTGTTTCGCAATGAACACAGGTGCTAAAGTTGCTGATGAGCCCTTCGTGTCGGAGGACTTTCAGCAGAAAGCTGACGGTCCAGCCGGCAGGATCCTGGGCATAGCGTAGGCCTGTGAGAAAGATCTGAAGAAGCTCATAGAGCTTGGGGGCTGGCTTTTCCAGCAGTTGCGACTGACGCACGGCCTGTGACATGGCACAAGCGGCTTCCAGGTGAGCATAGGTGGGGTTGTCCTGATGATAACGCTCTAGGGGAGAAACCTCTGTGCATTGGTAGAGGTCTCCACGTCCTAGAAAATACACAAACTCTGCACGTGTTAGTGGTGAGACAGGCGCACCTCGGTGTCTTTTGGTTGACAAGCCACCTTTGATCATCAACTTAATGACTCCATGCTGCCGCGTGAAGACCGTGGCAATCTGGTCATAGTCGCCATATTTGACCATTTGAAGGACGATGCCTTCTGCACGATTAGATTGTTTTGTCAAGAGACGCTGGTGGAGTGAATGGTTGAATAATAGAGATATTGCCCCCACAGAACCTTTATGACATCGGCCATCATTTGACGACGTGTGATTAGGTTTTGTGTGAAGATGCCGACTGCACCTTCCCTCTTGCCGAGGTCTTGGATGCCTGTGTATCGATGCATGATATCTTCCAGCTCTTCACCAGCCTCCAGCTCAGCTTTATACCCCTTAGGCATCAGAATGACAGGGGCATTCGAGACATAGACACTGCCAGAGCGATCTACCAAAGCTCCCCATTGGCAAAGATAGACTTCTTCGTCGACAAAATAGACCCCTGCTTCTAACCCAAAGGCGAGCTCGGCATCGGTTTGCTTGAGACAGTCTTTGGCCCTGCTGATGGCTCCTTGGCGCGTTTCAGCTTCGGAAAGAGGCTGATGATTGACCTCTGAACGTGCAGCATAGGCGATAACGGCAATATTATATGGGGTTAGGACATCACGGACGGCACCTTCTTTGGTCTTATTGGTCGATCCTACGGCAGCTTTAGAAATCATGGTAGATCCTTACGTTAAGAGTGATAGTGTATCAGAAAACCAGAAAAGATGCCACGGCTTGTAGGAAATTAGGAGTAACACGGATCTAGGAGGATTAGGATAGGACAAGATCGTAAGCCGCTATAAACGGTCTCTTGAGCTATTGATAAACCCTCACAATCGTCTCTCGGCGCGCAGCGCTTTGGAGTGCGTGTCGCTTGCGACCGCTTTGGGTTTGGGCGAGCCTATTGAATCGCGCACCGTTCTACGGAGGCTGCCCCCCCCCCCACACAGTTACCCCTAGAGAGAAGGGTTACGTTTCTTGCAATGCCAACTTCGCCCAAATCCAAAGCGGTCGCGAGCGACGCGCACTCCAAAGCGCTGCGCGCCGAGGTGCGATTGTGAGGGTTTTAATGCCTGTTTTGACATCACCAGGAATTTCACCAAAACACGGGCTTATCGGGCCAAGGAATAGGTTCTGGCGTGGGCTTGAGCGTGTCCATTAGTTGGGTTAGCTTCATGCCGCGGTCTGCCACCCATTCTTCAACTGACGATGTGATCTCAGGTAGATTTCGCTTTTTGCAGCTCTTTTCATAGATGCGCGCCACTAGCTTGACATCGGGAGGCCAACGTCTTTTTGATCGATGGATGTCTAAATAGTCCTGCACACTGCCAATTTTAGAGTCCCGCACACGTTCTTTTTTAATAGCACTAGAGAGCTCTTGGGCTATGTTAGCTTCTAACAACAGCTCGAACTGCAGTTGATAAAGAGCCTCCTCCACCAGATTAGAAGTTGCCGAAGAGCAATTTCCAACTTTTTGTATTTTTTTATAGGTATAGAACTCATCACTAAGACCCAGTGCTTCCTCGATATCGTGCATGAAAAATTGCTTAGGATTCGATGAAGATAACTTTCGAAAGGCTTCTTCCTGATTTTCGGGCCGATTCAAAGTTTGAATTCTTATGCCACTTTTGCCACCTATCACACCACCTTTCTCGAAACGAGCGATTCGGCGATTCAAACCAGCCACACCCGCCATATGGGCATCATCTCCTTCACGCCAATCAACTTCTAATGCGACGATTTGACCATCTAAGCTGCGTTTAATGACGTCATCTAGAGTTGATAGAGTGCTGTAGTGAACTGCAGCAAGTGTATTTTCTAGGACCTCAATGATTTTTTTAGGCTCAAGTCCTCCCACGGCTTCTCGAGCTGCGGGTGACAATCTCGTTAAAACACGATTCCAAAACCTTGGATTCAGATGTCCATCACAGGCGAGCTTGTTATAATAGGCCCTGAGACCCTTATGTAAATGGAAAAACATCGTTTGCATGGGGAAGCCCTCTAAAGCGACATGCTGATCGAGAATATCAGTTTCTCCAGATAGGCCAAAACGATGCGCGAGCAAAATTCTAGCCAGTATCTCTTGGCTACGTCCATCATTCATATTCGAGACGCGCGCGAGGGCTTCTGATCCTGCAAAAGCTAATCGCCCTTTCATGATATTCAGCGCTGTCACCCCATCGGAAACAGAGTAGAGATTGGCTCCCTTAGAAATGAGCGTATCGGCGAGTTTCACCAAATCGAACGCAATAGCAGCTTCTAGAAGTGAGGATAGATCAGCACTAGCTTCCGCGTTAATAAGCTTATGCGCGATATCCTCCTCCGACAGCCTTACAGCAATGGTCAAGGGATCTATGTCTCCGCAAGAGGGTTTTGCGCCGCTCGCTAGTAGTAGGTCTATGGTAGAGTGCTGTTTATTGGCGACTGCGCAGGCCAGGGGTGTGGCTCCAGCAGTCATTGCCCTAGCATTCAGGCCATAAGTGATTCCATCAATATCAGCGCCATTCTCGAGCAGCACTTTCACAATTTCATCTTGACCGGTACTACAGGCATAGTGAAGAGGGGTGCCCCGTTTGTCCAAATGTACATTTGCTCCATGGCTTAGTAACTCCTGAACGGTCGACAAATCCCCCAAGAGGCATGCAAGATGTAGTTGCAGTTCATTAAGCGATCTTTTATCAGCTCCAAGGTCGAGAAGTTTTTTTATAGTTGCCACATGGCCTCTGACGAGCGCAACACTCAATGGTGAATTTTCATCGGGATCGTGGTGTGGGCTAACACCCTTATCAAAGAACGTTAACGCGATGTCTTCGGCTCCAGCTTCTAATGCAACAATCAATGGCGAGAGAGCTTTGGGATTATCACTATTTATCTTTACACCATAATCAAGGAGTAGTTGAACTACATTATTTGCTTTTGAACGAATGGCTTGTGTCAGTGGTGTTTCCCCGTCTTTGGCAACTGCGTCTATATTGGCACCCTTGTCAATCAGCGCTTTGACTAAACTTGTCAGCCCTTCCTTGCAGGCATAGTGAAGAGGTGTATATCCGTTACTATCCACTTCATTGCAATTTTCTTGTTTGGATATTAACAACTTGCCGATTTCAACCTGATGATTGATGCAAGCAATATGTAGGGCTGTTGAATTCTCCGTGTACCTTTGACAAAGATCAGCACCGACTTGGATCAGCTCTTTAGCTACGTCTGGCCATCCTAGGCAAATTGCCCCAATTAGAGTAGTAGTGATCGTTTTTTTGTTAGTTTTGTGAGCCATAGAAATAGTCTTGAGCATCTCCAATACCAAGTGATAGTGTCCCTGGCGCGAGGCTTCTATCAACGGTGGATCCCAGGTCTCATCTTGCGGCAAGCGGTCAAATGCAAGTTTTAGCAATAGAAATGCCACTCTTGGTACAGTGTTTTGTAAACTCGCGATCTCTAGCAGCGGTATGTATGGCGTGGAATCATAATCCCCATCGGTGCATCTATCTAGAGCGTACTGCAAGCCTTTATCGTTGGGAATGCTGTCACCCATTTTACAGGCTTTTAAAATCAATGACCTGAAAAAAAATGTTCTTGGTGTAGCTTGTGAAAGCAATTCTAGAATTTTATCCGCTTGCGGATTCAGTAACGCACTATGAGTACAGTTATGGTCTAGATGATTTTTTTTCACGAACGGATCTGTCCATAGCAGCCGGCCAAGGCGTGTCGTAGGAGGCTGAAAGCAGGGCCACTGCAAGGCTTCTTTTATGAGCTCTTCAGTTCCGTAGGCACACACAATATGCAGCGCGGTGTTGCCGTTCTCATCCGTTTTGCCAGCAAGGTGAGAGACCAATGCCTTGGTAAGATCCGTATTTCCGCTGCTGCAAGCGCTTTCCAGAAGTCTGAATGTCGCAACAGGATCACTTCTCAACAGTCCGCACTTAGCCATTACTGTGAGGAGCTTTAACTTTGTTTCGTTAGGCGTCTCTCCAGGCAAGGAACGGATTGCTTTGAATAGCAGCCCTTTTTGTGGGCCGGAGGCGACGGCAACCTCTAGAGCATGCATAAAGGCTGCTATAGAGGTTTTGCCGGACTCCAGTTTTTGTCTTATTTCCGTTTCGCTGGAATTTCGTAGGAGTTCATTGTACTGTTCAAAAAATCGATAGTGTAATTCCGAACGGTTCATTTATTTGTCTCGTGATTTGTCTATTTCGTGTATATTAATCATAGTCCATGAAATTTACAATAAGATAGTTAAATAGTAGATGGACTAATTGGACTGACTGGACGTATTGGACGAAATGGACAAAGCTCTCAGTATAAATTGCTAATTTCTCTTTTCCTTCCTCAATCCTCCCAAGTCCTCCTAAATCCTAATTCTTTCCCAAAAATCAGGTATGCGCTACAATGCTGGCATTATGCACCGATAGCTCAACCGGATAGAGTACCTGGCTTCGAACCAGGTGGTTAGGGGTTCGAATCCCTTTCGGTGCATCTTTCTTCACCCTTCATGTCTTCATCTTCTTCAAATCCATGATGGTCCTTAATGCCGCAGCTTGCTAAAATCAAGTTAGAGATATGAGACCTAACATCTATGTAACCGTCAACGGTTACCAACCAACAGCACAGAGGTTGCCATGAGCCGCAGTACTAAAACATTTGATGCAGCTAAGGGTTATGAGATTCATGTAACAGGTCGTAATGTCCAGGTGACCGATTCCATGAAGGACTACGCCGTAGAGAAAATCCAGAAGATCGAGCGCTTTTCCGAGCGTATCATCGATGCTACGGTAATCATGGATATCCAAAAGCTCGACCACAGGGTTGACATTATTCTGAAGGTAAACCACTGGACGATTAAGAGTTCCGCGGTGACTACACAGATGTATGCGTCTATTGACCAGGCTGTGCATAGGATTGAGCGTCAGTTGCAGCGTTATAAGACGAGAATCCAGGAACACCAGGCCAAGGGTGTTAAAGTGATCGATATGACGGTTAACGTCATCGAACGTCCTGAACCATCGGATATTGACGAAGTCAATGAGGCTATCGAGTCTGAAAATCGTCGCCGGGAAGAGTCGCAGATGCGTGTTCATAAGGTCGTAGCCCGCGAAACGCGTCCGTTGAAGACTCTGTCTAATGACGAAGCAATTATGAAGCTGGAGCTTTCCGGCGACTTATTTATCCTCTTCCGTTGTGAGAATGACCAAAAGCTCAAAGTGATGTATCGACGCGCCGATGGTAACTTTGGCGTTCTAGAACCCGAGGCTTAAGCTCAGAAATTGCAGGTTTTTTGTCTAATCAGACGTCAGTGGGTTGCTGCCACACCGGAGGAAATGGTGAGGCAGCGCCTGCTTCTCAAGCTTACCGATCAATTGGGCTTCCCCCAGAGTCATATCGCGGTAGAACTATCTATTAAACAGATGCCTCATCTGGAGGCAAAGAGCCTTGCGAGGGTCCCGCAGCGGCGTGCTGATATTCTATGTTATGGGCGTAGTGAAGCTGGCGAGGGATTGTGCGCTCTTCTGCTCATCGAGTGCAAGGCGGTGGCTTTAAATGCACGAGTGGTGCGCCAGACTCTTGGATATAATCGCTACGTCCAAGCCCGTTACATTGCGTTGGCGAATCAGGAAAGGGAGCAGACAGGGTGGTTTGATGCTGACGCTTGCGAATATCGCTTTGTGGAGGGCTTACCGCATTATAGTGAGTTATCCAATAAGAAGATTTGATCTCCCTCCACGACGACATCAAGTGTGGTGGCATCGACGCCAGGCATATTGATGCACGAGCCACTATCTACCTGAAATTGCCATCCATGCCAAGGGCAGGTGACTATACTGTTCTCAACATCACCTTCTCCCAGTGGACCATCCATATGTGGGCAGCGATTATCTAAGGCATAAATCTGGCCATCAATCTTAAAAAGGGCAATTTCCAAACCTTCAGGGCCTCTAACGATAACGCCTTTACTTTCTGGGACATCGCTAGTGCTTGCGAGCAAAGTTTTCACTGAAGCAACCTCACTTCTTTTTAGTCTCTAAGGAGATGTCAAATTCCAAATTTGTGATCGACTGTGGTATAATGATAATAAGTACAAACAGGGGTTTGGGGCAAGGTTATGAGAGAAAAATCTGCTTATCAATATCTTCTGGAAAAAGCTCAAGCTCTAATGCGGCGTACAGAGGGGAAACCGATTGCTCCTGGCGAGCTCCCTAAGGGAATACTTGAGCGTCTTGCCCAGCTCGAAAGGATTGTTCAGGAGTACCTCGAGCTTAACCAGAAATTGCTCCAGCGTATAGGAGTGACTCCGGACGACGTGGCCCGTGCCATGGCTAAGCCTAATACCTTTTTGAGTGAAAGGGACGCAGCTACAATGCGCTTTGGTAAAGAAGTTCTGCAACAAGCAAAGAGCCGTTATATGCAGCTCTCTATGCTGATGCGCGCTATGAAGGAGAGGAATGAAGCTGAGGCTACCACGGGAGCCAAAAAGGGAGAGGCCCGTCGGCGCAAGTTTCGTCGTCTTGGTGGCAAAGGTAAATGGATGCCGATGTAGATTATGGTGCAGCGTAGCTTCTTCGACAAAAACATTGAACGGTTTGCCGTTAGTCAACCCAAGATTGCTTATCGATTGCCCTACCATGACAATCGGGATGTGATTGTTTGTTCGACACGTCAGGGCGAGCCGAATCTTTGCAAAAAGTCTGAGACCAGCAGTTTTTATTTACACTCACCATCAGGGGCTCTACGCGAGGCCAAGGGATGGTTTGCGCATCTGAAACTTGATCAGGTAGAGGTTCTATATGTCTTTGGAGTTGGTTTAGGCTATGCTTACAAAGCGGCCAAACGGTGGCTTCATGAGAACTCAAAAAGGCATTTGGTGTTTCTGGAAGATGACCTCTCCGTACTTTCTCATCTCTTTGAGATGCCCATGGGGGCAACGCTTCTTAAAGATCCGCAGGTGACGCTGCGCTATTCCAACGATCTTCTCAATGATAAGGAACTATCGGATTGGCTCTGCTGGGATTTCCTGCTCAAACCCATTGTTGTCACCGCTTTTGGAGGATATGCCCGGCATCGCAAGCAACTTCTTGCAGAGCTTCGACTTAAGCTTCCCTTTGATCACCATCGCGTCAATGAGGCTATTGACGAGTACTTGGATCACGGGATTTCCTATTTTAGAAACTTCTATGCCAATGTGCTATGTCTGCATGAATCCTATTTTGGCGATGGACTGTTTGGAAAGTTCAAAAATGTTCCAGCGGTGATCTGTGGTGCAGGGCCCTCTCTTGATAAGGTTTTGCAGCAGCTTGGCAGTTTAGGTAACAAGGCCTTGATCATTGCCGGAGGGTCGGCAACGAATGCCTTGACGTCTCACGCTGTTCAGCCACACTTCGCCGCGGGGGTGGATCCCAACAGTCAGCAATACCAGCGTTATGTTTTGCAATCTGCCTATGAAGTGCCGTTCTTTTATCGACAACGCCTCAATCATACTGCATTTGGGCTGGTGCATGGTCCCAAACTCTATCTGAGCGGGAGTGGTGGGTACGATATAGCCAGCTGGTTCGAAGCCTGCTTGGGTTTGGAGGGACAAGATCTTGATGAAGGTCATAACGTGATCAATCTGTGCACCTCGATCACTGAAGCCTTAGGATGCAATCCGATCATCTTCGTGGGTCTCGACCTGGCCTACACAGGCATGAAGGCTTATGCCCCAGGAGTCACGCATACCAGTGAGGTTGATGAAAAGCATATTCTGAGCAATACCGGTATCGACAAAGCAGCGGTGGTGAGAGAGGATATTTATGGTCAGCCCATTTATACGCTGTGGAAGTGGATAGCAGAATCGGAATGGTTGGGCTCTTTTGCATCTGAACATCCGGAAACAACGTTCGTCAATGCCACGGAAGGGGGGCTAGGCATACCGGGTGTGCCAAATCAGCCTTTCTATGAGATCGTGGACCAGTACCTGCAAAAAGAAGACGCTGATCTCAGGGGAGATGTTTGGAAGGCAATGCAAAAATCTCGCTTGCCCGCAGATGCCCAGGAACGCCTTAGCATAGGCTGGATAGAGCTAGAGGCTAGTCTAAGGCGTTGCGTAGACCATTTTGAAACAATTTTAGCAGAGCTAAAGGCTCTTTGGATTCAGGTCGAGGAAAGCCCACAAGGTCCTGTTAACTTGAAGTCGGGCTTGATGGCCCTCACCGAGCTTGAATTGGAAGATGAAGTGGCCTACAGGCATGTTCTGGATATTTTTAACGAGGTTTATATACGTTCCTTAAACCGTGAGATACGCCAGCTCAAAGCTAGCAATGAATCCTGGCAACGTAAACAATATCAGCAGCTACAGCTGGAAACACGCCGCTGTGCTTTTTTGAAAGAGACAGCTGTAGTAAACCTTTTCCTCATGCAAGAGGCACTGCAAAATCATCAGGTGACTTACACACAAACAGCTCACAAAGAGGTGGTGCCTTCGCCGGTGAAGTCTAGTAAAGGTGCAGTGCCCTTCTACTATGCTGATGGCTCATTGGCCTACCGTGAATGTCGCCATAACGGTGTTTTGCATGGACCGCAAGAGTATTTCTATCCCAACACATCCCTTAAAAGTCTACTCAACTACCAGAATGGACTTCTTCATGGTGAGGTGAGGTTGTACTATGCTACAGGACAGCCAAGGCGTGTTGTGAATTATGTTACGGGTAAAAGACACGGCATAGATGTCATCTGGTTCCCCAATGAAAAGGTTGAATTGGAGGCTCAGTACGAGATGGGTCAGCCCACTGGAACCTGGCGTAGGTGGTATTCTACAGGAATTAAAGCTGAAGAAATTGTCTATCATACTAGTCCAGAGCATTACGATATCCGTAAGTGGAACGAGAAAGGCGTTTTACAGCTCGAGTGCGTGTATGAGGGAGATGTGTGCCGACGTCGCGAGTGGGACGCTGAGGGCAACGTGAGGGGTAGGAGTTAGAAGAGAAGAGAAGAGGAGTTAGGAGTTTTACCACAGAGGACACAGAGACGCCGAGATAGGAAAGAGAGGAGAGAAATAAGGGGGATTTGTGTTTTTAATTTAAACAATGTCCATTTAGTCCAATCAGTCCATAAAGTCCATTTTTTTTGTCCTATGAATAAATGGACTTTTTGGACGAACTGGACGTATTGGACCTAATGGACATTTTTTAAATTAAAAACACAAAAATAAATTAAAAACACAAAATCTGGGCAAAATAGACATTAAATAAAAAACAAAAAAAATCCTCTTCATACTCTTCCCCTCCTCTCTCTCCTATCTCGGCGTCTCTGCGTTCTCTGTGGTAAATTCCTAGCTCCTCTCCTCTTTCCTCTCCTCCTCCTCCTCCTCCCCTCACAGGTCGGCGGTGACGAGGTCGCTTGGAGTAGAGGCATCGTAGCTGCGTTCTCGGCTACGTTGAAGGCGACGCTGCGTGAGGAGGTTGTGCTCAAAGTCCACCTTGGCATGCTGTCCGACGGAGGACATCTGTTGTTCAAACGAATCTTTAGAAGCTTCTCCAGCTAGGGAACGCGCCACCCGATTAAATGTCGTGACGGCAATATTTTTGAGGGTTTGGCTGGTGACAGACTCAGGCGATGCAATGCTGATCGGTGACATTTTGTAGACGCACGCAGGGACCTCTTCGTTAAAGAAAACCACACCAGAAAAATTAAGATCGATATTCAGATATTTAGAGCAAATCTGGTTAAGCTTTCCGCCTAGATGAACATCAGATGTTTTACGCGCCTGATTGAATACTAGGTGAAAGCTTAGGTCTTGGCAGATCTCTACCAGCGTTTCAGCAGCCCATTTATTCTTCTTGGAAATCACTTTTAACAAGTCATGAACGTTGTTAATGCCATATTCATTATTGGTGCGACTAGAGGCTTTTAAGATGTCTACAAGCTCCTTATCATCACGGAGCATGCGATAGAAGATCCGGTAGATGACGTTTTTAAGAAACTCATACGCGTTGAGGACGGCTGTAGGTTCGGGAGTGGCGACGACAACACCCGCATGGCACATTGAGAAGAAGTCTACCACGTTTAAGGAACTACCAGCGCCAAGGTCTAATAGAACAAGATCGGTATCAAGCGTTTTGATCTGATTGATGAGCTTCACCCGTTGCATATGTTTGAGATTGGCGAGTTCGGGAACGAACCCGCTGCTTGGTACAAGCGTCAAATTTGGCACAGAGGTGGTAACAAAATAGTCGTGGAGTTGGCTTCGTGGGGAATAAAAGTAGTCCCCCAGGCTGCGCGCTGGCTGCCGCAAACCGAAGATCGTGTGAAGGTTGGCGGCTCCGAAATCTAGGTCTATGACGATAACCTTCAGACCTCCTTGGGCATACTGTACGGCCAAGTTGGAGCTGATCATGGATTTGCCGACACCGCCTTTGCCACCGCCGATGGCAAGAATAAGTGGTTCATGGTGCTGTCCGGTAGATTTTACTGGTTGTGACATGGTGTGTTGTGTCTTGCTTTATTCTGGTATCGAGGGCTATTTGACTTTGTATTCTTTCATCTTGCTTTTGAGGGTATCTAAGTCGATTCCTAAATTCTTTGCCGCTTCTTCGCGGCTACGCTGTGCTTGCAGTGTTTCAATAATGTAGCGCTTTTCTAGTTCCCGTAGCGTGATGCCTCTTGGTAGGCTCATGGCGAGGTCTTCGTCTTCGTCCGTTGCAACGACTTCAACGTGCAGGTGTTCGGGGCCGACATCTTCTGCTAGATCTAGAACGACGGCACGTTCAATAATGTTACTCAGCTCGCGGACATTGCCTGGCCAGCGATAGTTCAAGAGCTTCTCGTTTGCTTCGGGTGTGAATTTTTTGATTTTCTTATGATTCTCTGTACATAGCTGAGCTAAAAAATACTCGGCTAGTGGAAGGATGTCTTCCTTTCTTTGGCGTAGCGGAGGAATGTGAATGGGCACCACATTCAGGCGATAATAAAGGTCTTCGCGGAGAACTTTGTCTTTAATAGCCTCTTGGATATTGCGGTTGGAGGTTGAGATGAGCCTGACATCGACCTTAATGGGCTTTGACCCGCCGACTCTCTCGAATTCCTGTTCTTGAATAGCCCTTAATAGTTTAGCCTGGAGTCCAATCGGCACTTCAGTAATTTCATCCAATAACAATGTGCCCTCGTGAGCGAGCTCAAAGCGACCCGAGCGCCTGAGGTTAGCTCCTGTAAAGGCTCCTTTTTCATGACCGAAGAACTCCGATTCCACCAAGCTTTCGGGAATGGCCGCACAGTTGACGCGGATAAAGGGTTTATTGGCTCGCGGGGAATTGTAGTGAATGGCGTGGGCGATGACTTCCTTACCAGTCCCGGACTCACCGGTAATCATGACGCTGGCGTTGCTTTTGGCTATCCGTTGAGCATCATCCAAAATCTGTATCATCGCAGGACTGTTAGCGATCACCATTCTGGACAATCTCGAGCCGGAGATCTGCTGGCGCAGGTAACGGTTTTCTTCTAGAAGAGCGGAGTGTTCTTTAGCCTTTTCAATAACTGCTTCGATGGTATCTGGGGAAAAGGGCTTAATGAGATAGTTGAAGGCTCCTAGACGCATGGCCTCAACGGCATTGTCAATACTGCCAAATGCCGTGATAACGATCACAATCGTTGAGGGAGAGATCTCTTTAACCTTACGTAAGACATCTAAACCAGTAATGTCGGGCATCTTCATATCTGTAAAAATGAGGTCGAAGGCATTTTCCTTCGCCAGGGCGATACCTGTCTTACCATTTTCAGCAACGGTGACATCCAGCCCCTTACGTACCAAAGTTTCCTTCAGGAAGCTACGAATCAGGAGTTCATCATCAACAACAAGGACTTTTTCTACCGACATAGCTGTAGTACCTCTGTTAAGATGCGCTTCTGATGGGCAATTTGAGGATGAAAGTTGTGCCCTGACCAACGATTGATGTTACATCGATCGTGCCGGCATGTGCTTGAATCACCTTATATACTTCTGATAGCCCAAAACCATTGCCATGCGGTTTGGTTGTGAAGAATGGCGAGAAGATCTTATTTAGGTTTTCCTCCGCAATACCCACACCGGTGTCAGTGATTTTTATGACTGCATTGCCGTCCGTTAGTGTTAACCACAGCGTCACCGTACCGCCTTCGGGCATGGCCTCGATGGAGTTGACAATAAGATTAAACAAAGCGGCCTGAATTAAGGGTCCATCCAGAAGCAGCACGCACTCTGTTTGATCACTGGTGATGGCTATTTGGACGCCCTTGATGAGCTTTTCGTCGATAACCATGCGCTCACGGGTTTCTTTTATGAGCTTGACTAGATCGACCGCTGTTAATTCCGTCTGCACGGGGCGCGCATAATTGAGGACGTTGGTGACTAGTCGATTAAGAATATCGGTTCCTTCCACGATATACGAGGCCATTTGTTGTAGCTCCGGCTGACCTGAGAGGTCCCGTTTTAGCAGTGAGGCGAAACCCTTGATCCCTCCTAAGGGGTTGCGAATCTCGTGCGCTACCATAGCGGCCATTTCGCCAAGTTCTTTCAGCCGGTCATTGCGTTCCGCCAGTAACTTGAGACGGCGAACGTCTGTGATATCGCGGACCAAAATAATTAAGCCTTCGGTGTAATCCAGTGTGGCATCAAGGTGCTTGGATGACTCCGAACCATCTTTCTTAACAACATAGCGCGCATCGACTTCCAACACTTGGGTATGCGCGGTGGACGGTCGCAATGTCACTGTAGTGGTCGGCGGTGCGATCTTGTTGGCGAGGGCTTTTTTAATTGAAAAGCCAAAAGCTTGGTCGTCAAAGCTCTGTTCAAATGGTTCAAACAAAACCTCTACAGCGGAACGCCCCAGAATCGTTTCAGCACTTTTGTTATACGTCGTTACGATGCTGGCTTTATTGATAAATAGTAGTCCCTGGGACATGTTGGTCAGAATATTCTTCAAGTAGGACGTACTTGTATCGAGCTCAAGAAGCTTTTGACTGAGCCGTGTATTCGCCTGATCAAGCTCAACATTAACGTCTTGGAAGTCTTTAGTGAGCTGGGCATGGGCCGCTTCGAGGCGCCGCGTTTCGTCAGAGAATAGCTTGAACGCCCGCGAGAGCGCTTCGATCTTCTCACTGGCCTTCTCGCTGGTTACCGCTTCGAGTGCGGCTTCTTGTAGGTCCTTAAGCTTTGCTTTGGACATATTTTTGCACCCCGGGGTCATCTACTTAATAAATAGCTCATTCCAGAGCTTAAAGTAAAGGGGAGAGGGCGGAGGGGAAGGAGTAAGGGGGGAGTAGAGTGGGGGGAAGAAGAGAAAAAAAGTTTGTGAGGGAATTTTTTTTACTACAGAGAGCGCCGAGACCCCGAGATAGGACAGAGAGGAGAGGAAGAGAATATAAAATAGTTTTATAGGATTTTTTTGAAGTTTTTCTACAATAATAATTAATAAATCACAAAAATATTTTATCTTTTCTTTCTTTTCTCTCTGTCCTATCTCGGGGTCTCGGCGCTCTCTGTAGTAAAAAAAATCCCTCACAAACTTTTTTTCTCTTCTTCCCCTTATTCCTCCTCCTCCCCTACTCGGAGGCGACGTGTTTGGGGGCGCCGCGTGTGGGTTTGAAGGGTTTACAGAGGTAAGGCACAGGGATCATGATGAAAAAGCACCAGGCTGCTATCCAGGCTAAGTCGTTAGTGGACAGCATATAGGCTTCTCTTTCGGTGATCTGATTGAGAAGGCGAGACGCGATACCAGGCTGGTTTTCGAAGGCTTGGTAGAACTGCGTTACTATAGGGTTATAGGACGTCAGTGCTTCGCCGATATAGGCCTGATGTGACACGGCGCGATGCCACCACAGTTCTATGGCTAGGGAAGTACCGAATCCACTTCCTACTAAGATTCGGATAAAATTAAAAACCCCCGAGGCACTGGCGTATTTACTTGGGGGAATACTAAAGAGTGATAGCTGAACCAGAGGAATGAAAAAGATAGTAACTGCTAAGCCTTGCAACAGCCTTGTCCACATGATGTGTTGCAGGCTCACCTCAGTAGTAAAGTTTGTTTGATAGAAGAATGTGATCGAAAACAGGAGAAAGCTAATGCTGCTGATCATGCGCAGATCAAACTTAGACATGTATGCCCCAACCAAAGCGCAAAAGAGTACTGGGAAAATGCCTATGGGGGCCACAGCCACCCCAGCCCAAAAAGGAGTGTATCCCTGCTCCGTCTGAAGCCATAGCGGCAGGGTCACCGCACTTCCAAAGAAGAAGAGAAATCCCAGCGTGATGATGATGCTTCCTATCACGAAATTGCGATTGGTAAAGAACGAGAAATCGACGATGGGGTATTCCTCAAAATAATTCCAAGCTGCAAAATAAGCCAACGAGACCACTGAGACCACTGTAAGCCCGATAATGACTGGTGAGTTGAACCAGTCAAGGTCCTTTCCTTTGTCTAGCATCACCTGCAGGCAGGCAACTCCCATAGCTAGTAGAAATAGTCCGACCCAATCGATTGGATTTCGGATCAATTCAGTTTCGCGGTCTCCTAGCATGAACCAGGTCGTGGTAGCTGAAAAGATACCTATGGGAACGTTAATATAAAAGATCCACGGCCAGGAATAGGTCTGAGTGAGATAACCCCCCAAGATAGGACCCACCACAGGGGCGACGACGACGATAGCGGCCCAAAAACCTAGGGCTGCACCTTGTTTTTCGGGTGGATTGTTAGCTACGAGGAGGCTTTGTGATAGGGGGATGAGGCATCCTGCCACCGCGCCTTGGAGGACGCGTAAAGAGACTAACATAGCGAGGCTTGTGGAGAGCCCACATAAGAGAGACACAAAGGTGAACAGCAGCACCGATACAACAAAGAGACGCACGCGTCCAAAATAGTTGGAGAGCCATCCTGTCAGCGGTAAAACAATGGCATTGCTGGCAGCAAAAGAGGTAATTACCCAGGTACCCTGGTCAGGGCTGACGGCTAGGTTTCCTGCAATGTAGGGAATAGCCACGTTGGTGATGGAACTATCAAGAATCTGAATAAACGTTCCCAACCCCAGAGCAACATTCAAAAGAAAAAGCTTACCGTGAGTGTAGAGAGGCTTAGTCATGTGTGCGATGTAACCTGTGCGGTTTGAAGATTCTCGTCAACAATGCGATCAATTTTTTTATCGACTTCTGACAAATCAAGGTTGAAGACTTTTGTTGAGGACACCGTCTTTGTTGAAGGTTGTGAGGCCAACATGGGAAGGTCGGTAGGCGTGATACCGACATCAACTAATGCCGAAAGGCCAAGCCGTAGCGGATGTGTTTTAAGCATTTCGGGATCGAGGCTAATTCTTACCGGTAGTCTCTGAACAATTTTGATCCAGTTGCCAGTGGCGTTTTGAGGCGGAATGAGGGAAAAAACACTGCCAGTGCCGGAGGCGATGCCTATCACCTTGCCCTTATAGACCACGCTTGTGCCATAAATATCTGCCGTGACCCATGCCTCTTGTCCAATACGCATATCGGTAAGCTGTGTCTCTTTATAGTTGGCATCAACCCACATATAGTCTGTGGGAATGATTGCCATCATAAAAGACTGAGGAGTGACCCACTGCCCCACTTCCACGGCTCTCTGTGCCACGTAGCCTGTTGCCGGAGCTCGAATGGTACAGTGTTGTAACTTGTAGTAGGCGTCGCGCACAGCAGCCTTTTGGTACTCAATCTGGGGGTGTTGCGCGATAGGCTGAGTTCCTACTGCCGCTAGGGCCTGTTGTAGGCGTGACTGTGCCGCTAATAGGTTTTGTTCGGCATTGGTAAAGTCATCACGGGCATGTACGAAATCCTCGTTAGAGATAGCTTTTGAGTCCACCAACCGTTTGCGGTTTTCAAAGTCGTAGCGAGCTTTTTGATAGGTTGCTTGCATGCTCTGCACGTTCGCAGTAGCCTCAGAGACCTTTTCATACATCTGTTTGACCTGTAGCACTGTCGACGCCAAATTCGCCAGCTGCTTTTCGTATCTAATTTTGTAGTCAGTGTCATCGAGTTGCACCAGAACCTGACCTTCTTCGACAAGGTCGGTATCATCAGCATAGAAAGCGATGGGGGTACCGGAAATTACAGATGTCACATTAATCATGTTGCCATTGACATAGGCGTCATCTGTCGACTCATAAAAGCGCAAATAGAAGAACCAGAGCAGAATCCATGCTAGAGCAGCTAGCAAGAAAGCGAGCGTTAGCCAAACAATGGTCTTGTGACGCTTGTTGTTGCTGGGCACAGGCGGCGGATCAACAATCACCTTAGTAGGTGAGGTAGGGTCTAAAATCGATGTCACGTACATCCTCAAGATGAATAGGATTTAAAGAGTTATTATTTCCGGCACCTTCCACATCGATCACACAAGCCTCATAACCTCCGCCGACAGCTTTAATAAGCGTTAAAATAGCATTGATAGTGGTAGCCTTAGCCAAGACTTCCTGGTCCTGGGCAATCAAAACCTGTTGGTCAATCCCTAACTGTTGCGGCGCTGAATTGAGGTTGTTGACTTCACGCAGGTGGTTGAGGCGTTGTATTTTTTCTTGAAAGGCTGTTGATAGGGCAAACTGTTCTTGCTGCTCATGTGAGTTGCGAATAATGCTGAGGGCATCGAGCACCTCTTTAGTCGCGGTGATGACCAGGTCATTGTACTGTTGGATGGCTAGGTCGTAATCGACTCGAGCGCCAATTAGATTTGCTTGCAGGCGTCCAGCATCGAAAATGGGCAAACTGAAAGCTGTTTCCCAATTGCCATCACCGCTTTTAGGCAGGAAGAATTGAGCGAGATGGATGGTTTGATAGCCAGCGAATGCCGTCAGGTTAATATTTGGAAAGTAGCCTGCTTTGGCGACCTCGATCTGGCGTCCAGCCGACTCAAGTAACCACAGCTGAGAAACGATGTCAGGTCGATGTGCAATTAAATTTAAGGGCAAATCCGTGGGCAGGGGGACTTTGGGGAGGGGCATTTCTGCTAGCTCTATATCACAGATCGTTTCATCGAAATCACCTGCTAGCAACGCCTTCAGCTGATGGTCTGTTACGGCGATATCTCCGTCGATTTGTAATAAGGCCCGCTCAGTGGTAGCCAGGTTATTCAGCGCTGTTTGGACTTCAATGTCGGAATCCAGGTTTTCTCTCATGCGTAATTTGGCGAATTTGATGTTTTCTACCTGAATAGCTACCAATTTCTCAGCAATCCTGCGACGAGCGTAGTCCATCTGCAGGTGATAATAGGTTTGGGCGATGGAAACGCTCAGAGCAAGCCGAGCAAAGGCCTCATCGGCAAGCCGAGCATGCACTTGTCCCATGGCGGCGCGCCAGGTGTTGATCCTCTTACTCCATATGTCCAACTCGTACATGAAATTTAGCGAGGACTCATATTGAATGAACTGCTGGGGAATATTGGGTCCATTGACTAATGGTACGCCGTTGTTGTTACCGACTGGAATAATCGACGTTTCGCTTAAGTAGAACTTTGTGGTGTCCCCAGTGAGGGTGACATAGGGATAGGGTACAACACGGATTTGGTCGGCTTTAGCCTGAGCAGCTAAAATGCGAGAGCGGGCAGCCTGCACAGAAGGGCTCTTGATAAGAGCCGTTTCGATCAGATCGGCGAGCTGGCAATCTTGAAATAGCCACCACCACTCTTCTGGTATCCAGTCGGTTGAAACGAAGATGGGGTCTTCGGAAGCTTCTTCAAGGGCGTCTTCTAAAACGCCAGAAGGGGCCTCAAACATCGTGGCGCGACACCAAGGCCTGCAGCCAGTTGTCGTGACCAATAAAATTAGAAGCAGCAAGTTCAGCTTCTTCACCTTCTCTTCTCACAATCGTCACTCGGTGCGAAGCACTTTGGAGAGCGAGTCGCTTGCGACCGCTTTGGACTTGGGCGAGCTCGGTCTTTTACGAATCTTGGCTTTTGCATCCTATCCTAAGGCTATGCAACACTATTAGCTTGGTTTGAAAAGTCATAGCTATAATTTTTCCTTGGCATTCCAGGCAACAAGAAGCGTTCGATGAAGACGAAAAAAACGTAAATAGTATTTTTTTAAGCACATGACGGTTGAAAAAAAACATCGTCTGTGTGATAATTGCCATTCAACTTACAAACGTTAAGGCTCTCTGTGGAAAAAGTTAGGAGTTAGAATGGTTCGCTACACTGGTCCTCGCAACAGGATTGCCAGGCGTCTTGGTGTGAACATCTTCAGTCGTGTTCGCAATCCCTTAGTTCATAAACCCAATCCTCCTGGTGTTCACGGCGCACGTCGTCGTAAGAAGTCAGATTTTGGTATTCAGCTTGAGGAAAAGCAAAAGCTTAAAGCTCTATATGGTATGTTAACTGAAAAGCAATTGGTTAATACCTATAAAAAGGCTTTGCAGCGCAAGGGTAATACTGCGCAAATTTTGATCTCGTTGCTCGAAAGGCGGCTCGATTCCGTCCTTTATCGTTTGAAGTTGGCTCCGACTCCTTTTTCGGCTCAACAGCTGATTTCCCATGGCCATGTCTTGGTCAATGGTAAGAAGGTCGATCGTCGCTCATTCGTTGTAGAACCTGGAATGGTTGTTTCGATTCGCGAAAAATCGCGGAAGATCAAGATTGTGCAAGAAGCGGTAGATAGCCCTATCCGCACAGTGCCTGATTATCTCAAGCTTGATAAGGATAAATTTTCTGGTCAACTTCTTGCTGAGCCCCTCCAAGAACAAATTCCTTGGCCATTGGAGCTCCGAGTAGCCGATATTTGTGACTTCTTGGCTCACACTACCTAAGACTATGTCAGGCGGCTAATATGGTTGCTTTCCTGTCACTGAAGCAGTCTCGAAAGAGGCTGCTTTTTTTGTCTATGTCGCAGTCATTTCATGGCTGCGGGTGCTCACAATCGTATCTCGGCACACAGCGCTTTGGAGCCCCAACCGACTGCGTCGCCAATATCCGAAAGTAACAAGGCCTCCTATGTGGCGCAGTCATTCCATGACTGCGGACCAATCCGTTGCAATTGTGGAGGCGTGCAAAACAACATCCCATGTGATGCAAACGGAAGCTGTTTCAACCGCTCTCGCAGTCATGGAAGGCCTTATTCACCTTTGCGGTCAGTTTTCGGTCGACTGCAAAAGGATCGTCTGTCGCGTTTTGCTCCTCGGACATAGCTGGCGCTATGCCCTCGTCACAAACCACGACATCCGACCTTTTTCGTCCGACCGAAATTCTGACCGTAAAGGTGAACAAGGCCCCTCTAAGAACCTTGTACAAAGGGATTCTGGACCATTACCATCAAAACAATTTGGATCGGGTAGAAGGAAGGGGGGGAGATCGCTTTCACCTAGGACCAATACTCAGCAGAGCAAGATTTGAGGCTCTTCCATTGGCATCTTCATCGTACACTTCGCGCTCGATCGGTTTATGTGATATAATATCTTCTAAAGCTGTAGCGTTGAATTTTTTAGCAAGATGGGAATTGGAGGCATTTGGTTTAAATCCTCTAGCTAATGGACTCATATCACACCTTTTTAACTGCGAATATTAATTTAATTAAAATTATCTTATAATAACTCAATTCGCGTCAACTGTAACAGGCTAAATAATTAAAAGTAAATACGGTATATTTTTCATGTTTTGTAGGACTTGACTGCACAGGCAGGCGTGAGCCCAAAAACATGATTCATAGGATGAGCCAAAAAAACATGATAAATGGGAGAGTAAATACGGTTCGTTTAGCTTTTTAGGAGCAACACGGATGCATCCGTGTTGCTCCTAAAAAGCTGAACGAACCGTCTTTGCCATCCTATCCTCCTAAATCCTCCTAGATCCGTGTGCATCCGTGTTGCTCCTAAAAAGCTGAACGAACCGTCTTTACTCTCTCTCTCCTATCTGCGTTCTCTTTGGCAAATCCTATCTTCCTCTTCACTGGTTTAATTGTAAATTTTTATGATATAATTACTTTTGTTGTGATTTATATATTTAACTTAGCAAAGGTGATTTTATGTTTGAACTCGATTTTGGTTCAAATTGGAATGTCTCTGCTGAAGCCAAGCATGAAATCCCAGACACTGACGCCGGTGGGGCCGTCAAAAAGCGCCTGGAAGAACTTATGTCGGCAGCAGATCGATCCATCTGCCTAATTAATCCTCAGGAACATATCAATCCACAGTCAATCAAACCATCTTCTTGGGACGTACTCGATAGAGCATTACATAACGATGAGGAGCTGTCAGGA
Organism: uncultured Chlamydiae bacterium; assembly: GCA_963713615.1. GTDB lineage: Bacteria > Chlamydiota > Chlamydiia > Chlamydiales > JAJFMA01 > CAMFKD01. The sequence continues at coordinate 2,188,512 of CAVQMM010000001.1, read as the reverse complement.
AGAATCCTTGATGTCCTCCAAAGCGCAAAGTCTTCGATGGAGTCTCCTAGGCAGCAATGCCGTGAACTCAGAGATATCGCTAGCTTCCTGTCACTGCTTAGTTACAGGATGCAGCAGGGGGAAATGGCTGAGGGAGATCAAAAGTTACTTAAGGACTTTGTTCTCGAGATTGACAAGGTTGCGAGTTGCTTTTTCCAAGCCACTGCACCTCGTTGGTCAACCCATCTTGACAAGCTTACGGCTGTGATACGCGATGAAATACAAGGTCAAAAGAAGCTTCCGACAGTGCCCTCGATGCTAATGACGCATCAAGGAATACCGGTTAATGACAAGACCTTTGCGCACATCCATGGCGAAGCGATTATAAAAGGGTCTTCTTTGGAGGGGAGTGCGGATGGGCCGATACTTGCTTATGTTAAGAAGTTTTTGATGGATTATGAGGCAAATTATTTGGGGAATGGCCACGAGAGCAAAGAGGTTGTTGAGGAGCTTCCTTCATTGATTAAGATGTTCAGTGATGCAAGCAATCTTGTAACAGTTGCCGCACTTGATACGCCTATTAAGTCCCACTCGAGCCTTAATAACCCCGGCTCGCAATTTTACAAAATATTCCGCCAGAGATGCAAGGCCTATGAAACAACGCTAACCGAGGTCGTTAATGGCCTAAAGCCGGGAGAACGAACTCTTATCCCCATGGGATGAGGGCTTCAAGGACTTTCAGGCGTTGCTTGGAGGCAAGATAAACCTTCCATTTCTAGGATTGAATGATGAAGATATTGCTAAGCTTGCAAAAGCTTTCCGCGACGACCCACCCGACCTTTATTCATTTGCTAAAAAGTTTCTTCTTCCAGCAGTCATAATGCATGGACGCAAGCTGTCGAGCACTCCCTATACGCTTGTCAATATGTTTTTTGAAGTGCAAGGCTTTACTGGCACACCATGGAATAGCTTGACTTATGCTAAATCGCTACAAACACTGCGAGATCGCTATTCCGCCGGAAAAACGGCGGGAATCATTTGGAAAAATAGCCAAACGGTTCATGCTCTTCAGACCTCCGACATGAACACGATGATTAATGAAATAGCCGCACTTCATGCCAAAGGGGACTATCATGCTTTAATGGATGTGGGAGCTCTCTCTTTAATGGTATTGACAATCAAACTGTCGCACAAAAGCTTCTGAATACTCTCCCCGATCGAATTGAAGGAGTGCTCTTCTTTGAGAACAATTGTCCAGTTGTTCTAAACCGTAAAGGCGCTATTGTACCATTTGAGACGGAGCAATCGACAAAGAATCTCTACATCTACTACGACCAGTGGAATTGCACGGGTAAAGATTTCAAAATCGCAGGTAAGTCACTTCTTACCATTGACAAGAACACCAATATGCGCGACCTCGAGCAGGGGTATATGCGGGATCGTCAAGCTGAGAATGGCCCTAGAGTTGAATTTCTGCTGTCTAAAGCTGCCGGAGACTTTATCTCCAAAGAACTCAAACTCCCAGCAGATAAAGCTGTACGTACCACAGAGATTCTGTACAGCGCGCAGCTCAATCTGGAGCGTGAGCTTAAGGAACATATTGTCATGGGTACTTTTGGAGTGATTAAGGAAACTGCTGCCAATCATCTAAGAAGTCTTCTCGATAATCCTGCTATTCCACCCCCTGTCATCAAGAAAAAGGCTGAGACCATTTGCCATCTCATTGGCGAGATGGTAGCGGATGATCCCTATCAGCAACTGGGACGTTACCAGGAGGATATCGATTCAACAAAGTTCTTTACAGGTGTCGTCGAGCAGATAATCGATAGTTTTAGACCCTTATTGGAAGATCAAGGGCTTTGTCCTGAAGGATTGACAGAGGTCAAATTACGTCAGGACTTGATGGCTTGCATTGATCCAGAACTATTACCTAAAACCATGCCGACAGCTCCAGATAGTTCTCCCAACCAGTTAGTGGAGCAACAGACGCAGAATGAAGTTCAGCAACAGCAAATGGCCATGGTGCAGAAAGAGCTGCTGAGTGACGTGGAGAAGGCTACACGCAAGGGGACCATTCATTGGAACTGGAGCACGGAGCACAACGTTTCGGATAGGGCCTTTTACAGATTAGTGCCTCCCAAGCATTTAAAGGCAGACCAACTTCCGGTATTTGAGGTGTCAAAAGATAATGTGAAGACATCTGAGGCAAAATACCAAGCACCTTTTATCTCTCTTAAAAAGGCATTTGCTGCAGAGCCCACGCTGAGTGAATTCTCGGATATCTTTGATATCCAAGCTAGTTATAATTTCTTACCTCTAGAAGGACATGCCTTGAGCGATAGTGGTCTTACCGAGGTCCATAACACCCCGTTCGAGAAGCAGCAGCTACGCGTTCAGTTTCTGTTGGTATGCAAAGATAGGGCTACAGGAAAGAGCCAAATCCGTATGATTTCCCAGGCCGATTTCGGCTTTTTCTATGAGCAAATAGGTAAGGAGCGTGCTGATGGTAAAGCGCGGGAAGTAGAGGTAACATTGTATCATTTGACTCTCAAAACACTCCAGAGTAATAGTAAGGCCATTCTCGACAAAGTTAAAGATCCGGTGGATGCAGAAGTGCGTCGACAGATCGTTCAAGCGAAATTCTTTAATGGAGAGAGCTCTTATAACAAGGAAGAACAGAAGCTTCTCAGAGCCTGGATTGATGAAAAGGGCCCTGAGCGTATGCGCCGGTTATTTGAAGAGCACATTCTCAAGTACAAAGAAGATAAGCGTCAGGAATATAACAGGAGCGTTTTGTATACCATGTTGTATGGAATGATCGCTACACAGTAGCCACCAGAGGTCATTGTGAGGGCACTTCAAAATTTGGGCGCAAAGGTGAACAAGGCCCAAAAAAGCATGATTCATAGGATATGCGGACTCTGTCAAGATACTCCATAGAAGCCTCAAAATAGAATTGGTTCTCTTTTCCTTTATCATGCATATCAGGCGTATCCCATTTATCATGTTTTTTGGCTCATCCGGTTTTGTGCATCCGTGTTACTCCTAAAAAGCTGAACGAAACGTATTTACTCTCTCTCCTATCTCGGCGTCTCCGCGTTCTCTGTGGCAAATCCTATCTTCCTCTCCCCGCTATACAAAACCGGATGAGCCTGGTTTTTTTCTCTTACTTCAAATCATACATTCACTCCTTTATTTATAAACTTTTATGATATAATTACTTTTGTTGTGGTTTGTATATTAAACTTCAAGAAAGTGATTTTTTATGTTTGAATTCAATTATAATTCAAATTTTAATATATACGATGAAAGCAAGTGCGAAATTCCCGAAGTTGATGCAGGTGTGGTCGTCAAGAAGCGGCTAGAGGAACTTATATTGGCTGCTGATCGAACCATTAACCTAATCAACCCCCAGGAGCACATCAACCTAAAGGCGATCACGCCCTCTTGTTGGAATGTACTCGATAGAGCATTACACAATGATCAAGAGCTATCGGAGAGAGTTCTCAATGTGCTCGATACAGCCAAGTCTTCAATGGAATCTCCTAGTCAGCAATGCCGCCAACTCAGCGACCTTGCGAGTTGCCTATCGCTGCTTAGTTATCGGATGCAGGGTGAGGGGGTTACCGAACAAGACCAGAAGCTACTCAAAGAATTGGTCATGGAGATTGACAAGGTTACGAGCCGTTTTTTCCAAGCGACAACACCTCGCTGGACATCACACCTTGACAAGCTTGCAGGTGTGATACGCGATAGCCTACAAGGTCAAAAAAAAAATTCCACCACGCCTTCCTTGCTAAATACGCATCAAGGAACTCCGATTGATGATAAGACTTTTGGACATATTCATGCCGAGGGGATTATTGGGGGATCTTCTTTAGAGGGTAGTCCCGATGGGCCAATCCTTGCTTATCTTAAAAAGTTTTTAATGGCTTATGAATCAAATTTCTTGGTGAAAGATCTCAAGAGCGAAAATTTGGCAAAGGAGCTTCCGTCTCTCATTAAGATGTTCGGCGATGCAAGCAATCTGGTCGGAGTTGCCAAGCTTGATTCACCGATCAGTTCCGATCCGTATATATTTAAAAAAGAGTTTCCAGCCCGACTTAAGGTGTTTCAAGACTCGCTGGTCAAAGTCGTTGAGGATTTGAAGAAAGGAGAACGCACTCTTGTTCCCTCGGGATGGGCGGGGGCCCCCTCTGGCCACTCGATGAAACTTGGGATAGAGCGTGACCAAGAAGGGAGATTAAACGTCTTTTTATATAATTCTGGGGATGGCCTTCAAAACCACGCATCGCTAACTGAGGGGGGAGATGTCTATTATCAGCAGTTCATTGTTGCCAAGAATGTTGATAGTAAACGGTTGGTCGACCCTATTTTCACCCAAGCACTTTTTGAGCTATTGGTCATTCCTCGCATCCCCGATGCTGGCGGCGCGTCTGAATATGGGCCGAAAGATCTCTATGCGCTCATTCGCGAGGGGCTCGATGCTCAGATTGTCACCTGTGAAGGGGAGAGAGAGCAGTTCAAAATGGGTCAGACAAGCGGCATTTGTGCATGGGCCTCTGTACTCGCGGTGCTCCATCGCGTTCTTGGTCCAAAAGACTATCATCGGCTGAACTGTGACCTGACGTTTGATAGCTTATGTGCCTATGCACAATCGGTCAGGGCGGTGCTACCAACCGATGAAGAAAAGAGACGTTTGTTACAACACGCCGCTGTGCATTGCGCTCAGATCACGTTGGATGCCTACAGCAATGGGGCTATCTCACTGGAATATTTGCAGTCTATTCATTCTACGTTAAAAGAGCTGGATTTCCTGCTTGAGGCTGCGCGGGGTGAGGCTCATCATCATATGATTCCTCAGGATTCTTTGGACTTTACGTGTGTGGAGCGCTCCATTCCCTTACCTTATCTTTTTCGTACTTGGGAACAGGTTGGGGTGGAGAATCAGTCCGACCCAAAGGCATTGCCGGCATCAGCATCGCCGCCACGCATCGCATTTTCCTTTGAATGGGTAAAGGAGCCAAGTCAAATTTCAGAAGGACTATCTCGATTAGGGCAGCACGTTCGTAATTGCTTTTTAATGGGTTCGAGCAGCCAAGGGATAGAATGCCTCGATCAATTTTTTTCCCTTTTAGCTGTAGAAGGTAACGAAAAGCTATGGAAACAGATTCCTGCGGAGCAAAGGGCGCAAACGATGGTTGGTCTAGCTGATCTGAGCGAAACGCTCTTTGATGCCGCGAATATGAGACCTGCCAACATACGTTCTTATACGACCTATGCTTGTTATGTTAATGCCCTGATGTTGTTGCTTGGAGGTGATCATCCCGATGTGAACCTATCTCAAGGGGGTGTGGCTTATTATGCATTTCTTACTACGGTTAGCGCTACTCCGGCAAAGGGTGGCTTGGTTGATGATCAAAACCTCTATTATGCCGAGGAGAGAGTTCTAAGGCACCGGGCGTTGGAGATTTTCATGGAGCAGCCGAGTGAAGGGAGGCACCTCTACCTTAGCCTTGAGAGCGATCGCGGTCGTGTTTCTTCGACTCCCATTTCCGCTCCTTCCAATGGCTATCAGGAATATGAGCTTCGCTATATCGATGAACTATTGGCGCGCGATCCATCCATTAAAGAAAAATTGGAGGCACGTTATCCTCATTATAAGGCTGAGCTCGCGTCGACTCATTGGCAGGTCGCTCTTGCTCTTTGCGACTGGTATGGAGAGATCCTTCCCCCAGCTTTTTGCGCTGCACGGCGTCAAGCTTTGATCGCAAGCTCTTTGCTTCGAGGGAAGATAATCCTCAAGAAAGAGGGTGAGATCTTTCAATCCGAAATCATCTCGTCAAGTGAGCACACGCCAGAATTGAAGTTCACGCATGCACCCATTAAGGTAGATCCGCAATTACGCGACTTTAAGTCTAATGAGCGGTTTAAAGAACTGACTGATATTCGCACCCGACAGAATAGATCGAAGAAATTTTGTGCATCCGAGGAGGGGTCGTATGCCAAGGGTTATGACTCTGAGGCAGATGTGATGTTACGTCCCCTTGATGAATGGCAAAGGGGCCTTCAGCTCATTCTTACTCAAGGGGACCTCAACGAACAGGACCCGCATTTTGAACAGCAGGTAACGAAGACTTTGGCCTATTTCTCCGACCACATCGAAGAGCTTGGTGATCATGACAAGCGCATGTTATGTCGCTTGTTGGTCTTTGAAGGCAACTATTTGGAAAAGCTCCTTCAGGATAATCCGGCCTTCGTGAAGGTATTGTCGCAATTCGTTAATCGCGGCTTAGAGCACTATATTGAACGAAATGATGTCGAAACAGCCATGTTCTTTGTCGAGATGGGGCGGGCTTTAGATGGTATTGCCAAACACCGCAATATTCAAATGCCATTGCCAAATTTTAGATCTCAGCTCAAAGGGATTCTTCAGCGTGGTGGATGGACCGCTGAGCAACGTACACTATTGCATCAGCAGCTGGTGGCCAGCTATTTTAGTCATCCACCCGATGTCTTTACTTCGGATGATGCTGCAATGCTGGCAGCAGGGTTGTTGCATAACAGAGTTTATCCTCTTGTTAACGCCAAAGCGACGGACGGTTTGCGTGACGAGATGAGAAAAGCTCAGGGGCGTTGGCAAGAACCCCTAGCGACGGTGATGCGTGGCGAGGCAGGCGCTAAGGTCGCTAACTCCATTCTGCGTTCGCTTGATCTGCAGGTGGGAAAGATGCAGTGGGACTTCTCCAAGTATCCCTGGTGTGTTAGCGCTGACGGTATTTATGCCTTTAATACGGAGTCGATGCAATTCCTTAAGGATAACAACTCTCTTACTGGATTGCCTGCTGAAATCAGGCAGAATGAGGATTTTAAACGCTTATTTACCAAAACCAACTATCCAGCGAAATTTCTTGGCGGTAGCCAATATGAATTTATAGATGAGCGAGGGATCATCACTCGCACCGGACCCATTCGTCAAAAATTAAACGGAAGCTGGTACCAACTGAGCAAGATCTGGAATTTGGAAAGTCTTCGTGGCGATAATCTACCCAAGGATTTTATCAAATTATGTGAACAATCGTCCGTGTGGATTCCCATTGAAAAGGGGACTGAGCTACATATTTTGGTTAAGAACGCTGATTTCCGCGTCACTCATGAGATTGTTTTGAAAGAACCTTCACTACCGATGCTGACACCAGAGGAGAAGCAACGTTTTTACCGCTTTTTATTGGATAAGGAGCATGCCCCTGCCAGCCAGAAAATTCTATCCATGAATAACAGCATAAGGATTCTTACCCGCTGTTTGGATCTGACGGCTGAAGAGTCTCAAAAATTGACTCAAAGTAAGAGTCTCGCTAAGCCCAAGAAGAGCTTTTGGGATGACGAAGACGAAGAAGAGGAATTGCCGAAAGAGTCAGCGGTAATGAAAGCTTCGCCCCCCAAGTTTGAAATGGAGCTTGTCGAACTGCTGCAGCAAATTCCGCAATATTCCAGTAGTCTGTTGGTTCAGGCTTGTGTTAGAGTAGTCGATGAGAAGACCTCTTGGACCCTTGTCGATCTAAAGCATGCTCCCCAGACACCTTTGAAGAATCTCTTTGGTGAGGGAATGCTGTGGCGTGATGACCAAGACAATTTTACTGAGCTTGAGCTGCCCTCCCTTGAGCTAACCTTCAAAATGGTTAGAGACGACGGTGGTGCTTGGCGGGCCGATAGTGTGAAATATCCGGGCTATCATTTAGCCTCTAATCAATTCTATCGGGGTCTTGAGGCAATTCACGGCGCTGTTGTCTTGGAGAATGAGGTGGGCAAGCGTAAGCTTATCCTTCCTTACGGAGATATCTCCGCTTCCAAGAAGGGAAGTTTGAGTTCTTCCTTAAGCATTTGGATTGATCCTAAAGCTTCAAAACGTTCGATAGCGATAGATCTTGATGCTGTTTCCAAACCAGCGCCCTCGACTAGGGAGCAACAGCTCTATTTAGCGAATATTCTACTTGTGCAAAAGCAATACGTTCAAGTTCAGGCTCTACTCCGAAGTTCTTTTTCTCATATTATTCCCTATAGCAATCAAGAACTTGAGCGCTTAGAAGCGATCACTCAGTTCCCATTAGCTTCTAATGATCAATCTCCACAGGCCACTGCGGTGGCATGTACCGCTATGGCATTGATGGCTTCTAGTCCAGATCATCGTCCACCCCTCGATCCTGATGCGCAAAATCGGATCAAGACCAAATTAGTTGAGCTTGCCACACGTTTCAAGAGCTACCAACAACAAAGAGGCTCCATTCCTGATCTGATACTATCCCAGGAAGAGGAGATTAATTCCTTAACCTACCTGCTTCAGACCATAGGAAAGTACGCTGGTCCAGAGGACTTATCTATTATATTTACCATAGCCTCCTGGTTGTCGGCGGTGGATAGGCCAGCTCAGGAGTCAAGCCTAGCCACAATGCCGGATCTTTCTATTCCTTCTAAGCAGCGTAGGAGTGATTTCAGCTTTTACACACTTGTTGAATCACTGACTAAATACGTTCGCCCGGATGAGATCCCATTTTTGATCACCCGGCCGGGGAGTAAATTTGTGCAGAAATTTTTTCAGCTATACGAGATGGCGCTGAGCGATCCTGTGAAGCTAGAGGTCTATCTTGCCGGAGCCCAGAATGACCCAAAGGTTCCTCTAGCTTTAATCGAGCTATTGCGTGCTGTTGCAAAATCCGCTTCACAGGATTCCGATGATTTCCCTCCGACGCTAAGCGACGTTAAAGCCATCATCTATGAGAAGGACCAAGAAACCTTCAATGACTTGCTAGCTAAAGCCAAGGTGATTAATTCCTCATTGGTAGCGCCGGCATCCGTGGCCTTAAAAGGCAGCCTACCCATGAAACATCCGCGTAAAATGGGCGCTCAAGCCATTAGCATGCGTCCTGAGATGCCTGTTGCTATCGCTGCGGCTCCTTTGCCACCGAGGATACCTGTTCTATCTACAAAGCAACTCATAGAGGCCTTCGATGACACTCCCAATGGTGGTTTAAAGCTGTCTGAAGAAGAAATTGAGCAGCTTCTAGTAGTCATAGGAGCAAAAGGCTTGTCGGGGACTGCCGCGGAGTTGGGTAAGCACATTGAAACCTATTGGACCCTTCCCCAACATCAGGCTCCTTGGCATCTTTTAGGGGGCGAAAGAGTCGTTAAGACGAAGACTCTATTGCAGGTAGCTCATGCTGAGATGGGAAAAAAGGCGAACTTGCTCGAGCAAGAGCTACTATCTATGGCGAATGAGCTCCCTATAGAGGAGCGCGATGCTCTCATCTTTGAGATGGAAAAAGGTGGCCATGTGCGTCAAGAGGTAACTCTTCGCGATCTGATCCTCTTTACAGCTCGTTCTCAGCACCTTTCCTTTATTGAGAAGAACCCCGCGTTGGTAGCGAAGGAGAAAGAGCTCTTAGGACGTTGCCTTGTCTACTTAGATGCTAAAGCACAACAACAGCAAGTTTCGCGAGCACTATCGCTGCTCAAGTCCCTAGAGCCTCTTGACAGTGAAAGCGCTGCCTATGCACGCATCTCTGAACAATGTTACCAAGAGCTGACGCGTGTGCTTCCCTATTCTGCCGATCAAAACCCAGAAAACTTGGTCTTTGAGGTACTAGAGGGATTAGGCCTTAGGGATTGGCAAGTGGCCGACCTCCAACGCATGCTCACACCAAAGCCAGGAGAAAACTCCAATGTTATCCTGGAGAAGGTGATGGGGTCTGGCAAAACGAAGGTTTACTTGCCACTGCTTGCTTTGAACAAAGCTGATGGAGACCATCTCTCGATCATCGTAGTCGATGCTGCGCAGTATCCCGTCGTTGCATCAGCGATGCAGGTCACAGCTGGGCAGACCTTCGCTCAGGTAGCTCATACGCTCCAATTCTCAAGGGATAGCGACACCTCGGCACCGGCTCTTAAGAAAATCCTTGCGGAATGTCATACCATTCGTCAACAACGGCACTTCCTTGTTGTCACGGATAAGACCATGCATAGCCTTTTCTTAGCCAGAGATCAACTATGGGATGATTATCTTAACGGACAAGGAGACCAAGCAAATCTTGTTGAGCGTATCAACCTCATGCGTGAGATCACCAATCTTTTTAAACAAAAGGGGCGTGCAACGCTTGATGAGGCCGATCTATTGCTAAACTGTCGTTTTGAGGTGGTCTACTCCTTAGGTGATCCGCAACCCATCAATCCAGCCCATACCGAGATTGTCGCTGATCTCTATGAGGCTATTGCACCAGTTATAGCGCAACTTGTGCCTTTTTCTAGGACGGAATATGAGCGTCTGAAGCCTGAGCTGATCAAAGCCTTTGTTGAGAAGGTCGTAAAGAAAAAAATGCCACATTGCAATCCTGCAGCAGTTACCGCCTATTTCCAGGGAGATTGGGCTAGCGGGGAGCTTGGGGCAAAATTTGTCGATAAATATCCTGACATAACGCGCCGGCAGCTTGCCATTGTACGTTATGAAATTCTGGAACTTCTCCCAATTGTTTTAGATAAACGCTGTGGTGAGCATTTTGGTTATAGTGATCGTCCCGACCAAATTTTGGCTGTCCCCTATGTAGCGAGCGGGACACCGAGTCCAACCTCCGAGTTTGCTTTTCCCTATGCGTTGGTCGACTATACGATACAAACTCTTCAGACCCAGGGTGTCTCCACATCATTGCTTAAGAAGATCATTACAAAAATGCAAAATAGTGCAGCAAAGGAACAAGCTGATGATCGCGGTTTGTTACTGCAGGAGACGCAGGGCTTCAAGGACTTTCAGGAGTTGCTCGGAGGGAAGTTAGACCTCCCATTCCTAGGATTGAAGGATGGCGATATTATTAAGCTTGCAGAGACATACCGTGATAACCCACCTGATCTCTATGCATTCGCCAAAAAATTTCTTCTTCCGGCTGTCATGATGCATGGACGCAAACTATCGAGCACTCCTTATACCCTTGTGAATATGTTTCTAGAAGTACAAGGCTTTACGGGTACACCTTGGAATAGTTCGACCTACGCCAAAGCTCTACAAACGATACGAGATCTCTACTCCGCTGGTAAGACAACGGGGATCATTTGGAAAAATAGTCAGGCCGTTCACCCTCTTCAGACGACGCGTTTTAAGGAGATGATCGATGAAATTGCTGTACTGCATGCCAAGGGGGACTACAACGCTTTAATGGATGTGGGAGCCATCTTTAATGGCGTTGATAATCAAACGGTTGCGCAAGAACTCTTGAAAACTCTGCCTCCCAAAATTGAAGGTGTTCTCTTCTTCCTGGACAATCGTCCGGTTGTTATAGACCGTAAAGGCGCCATTGTGCCGTTTGAGGAGGGTCAGTCAACAAGGAACCTCTACATCTACTATGATCAATTGAACACCACCGGAAAAGATTTCAAAATTACCAATAAGTCACTTATTACCTTTGATAAAAACACCAATATGCGCGACCTCGATCAGGGGTATATGCGTGATCGTCAAGCTGAGAATGCACCTCGAGTGGAGTTTCTGCTATCTAAGGATGCGCGAGAGTTTATCATTAAGGAGCAAAAACTCCCGGCAGATGCTACTGTAGGCACAGCAGAGATTCTGCGTTGCGCACAGCTTAACCTGGATCGGCAGCTCGACGAGCAGATTGTGATGGCTACATTTGGGATGATTAAGGAAGTCGCAGCCAATCATCTAAGAAGTCTTCTCGATAATCCTGATATCCCACCGCCAGTCATCAAGGACAAGGCGCAATCCATTCGTCACCTCATTGGTGAGATGGAAGCAGATGACCCCTATCAGCAGCTAGGGCGATATCAGGAGGATATTAGCTCAAAGATTTTCTTTGAGGGGATTGTCGAACAGACGATCGATAGTCTTAGACCCTTACTAGGGGATAAAGAGCTTTGTCCTGTAGGGCTGACGGAGGCTATATTGCGTCAGCAGCTACAGGCTTGCATGGATTTAACACTATTGCCTGAAACGATGCCGTCAGCGCCGAATAGTTCTCCCAACCAGTTAATTGAGCAACAGTCTCAAAATGAGGTACAGCAACAGCAACAGCAGATGGCGATGGTGCAAAAGGAACTTATGAGCGACGTTGAGAAGACCACTCGTGCAGGAACCATTCATTGGAATTGGGATACGACGCACAAAGTTTCGGATAGGGCTTTTTATAGGTTAGTCCCCCCTAAACACTTGAAGAGAGAAGAACTTCCGGTACTTAAAGTATTAAACGGCATGAATACGCCTTTGGCGAACTCCCAAGCACCCTTTTTATCTCTTAAAAAGGCATTGACTGCAGAGCCTACCTTGCATGAATTCGCTGATATCTTTGACATCCAAGCCAGTTACAATTTCTTACCCATGGAAGGGCATACCTTGAACGATAGTGGGATTTCTGAGGTTCACAACACCCCATTCGAGAGGCAGCAGCTGCTCGTTCAGCACATGCTAATCTGCAAGGATCGGGCTAAGGGTAAGACGCAAGTTCGTCTGATCTCTAATGCTGACTTTGGCTTTTTCTATGAGCAGCTGGGCAAGGAACGTTCTGAAGGTAAGGCTCGAGAAGTTGAGGTCACGTTGTATCATTTATCTCTAAAAGTGGTTCAGAGCAACAGTAGCGCCATTGTTAGTGGGGCTAAAGACCCTGTAGATTCCGAAGTGCGTCGACAGATTGTTCAAGCGAAGTTCTTCAATGGTGAGAGTTCCTACAACAGGGAAGAGCAGAAGCTTCTGAAAGCCTGGATTGCTGAAAAGGGCTCTGAGCGTATGCGTCGGTTATTTGAGGAACATATTCTCAAATACAAGGAAGATAAGCGTAAAGAATATAATAATAGCATTTTGCATACACTGCTATTTCAGAAAAAATGATCTGCCGTGGGGCTCACAAGCATCCCTCGGCGCGCAGCGCCTCACATACCTCTACATCGCCCCTACAGCCCGCATAATCGTTTCTCGGCGCGCAGCGCTTTGGAGTGCGCGTCGCTCGCGACCGCTTTGTATTTGGGTGAGCTAGGTATTTCACGAACTTTGGAGGGCTTGCATCAGCCAAAACATAGAAGGCTAGTGCTATTGTAGACGCCGAAGGGTGATTGTGCGGGCTGTAGGGGCGATGTAAAGGTATGTGAAGCAGTAGGCTCGCCCAAATCCAAAGCGGTCGCGAGCGACCGCACTCCAAAGCGCTGCGCGCCAAGGGACGATTGTGAGGGCTTAATTAGTTATTTTTGCGCTTCAAGAACTTCTAAGCATGCAGCTGGCCCATCCTTATAGCCCCAGGCACTCATTAGGTCAAGGCGGCATGTCACCGCCCCTGCCAGCCAGACCAGCCCGAAGACGCCACAAGAAAGTGCGCAAGAAATAACTTGTGAGGGTATGTCTCTCGTAAAAGTCACGCCTCCAGCAAGCAGGTTGCCATCAAAAAACAGGACATCTGCAGCCAGGGTAACTCCTCCTGCGATGATGCTAACAATTATCGTTTTAATGGTGTCCACGATTAATGATGAGCTAACATAGCCTCCGAGTCTGTGCTTTAAACGGCTATGCAGATAGATCAAATTGAACCATGACGACACACTAGTAGCGGTGGCTACGGCTACAGGACCCATCTCCCAGTATCCTACAGCTAGAAAATTCAAAATGATATTCAAGCAAACAGCCATGACACACCCGCGAGCAGGCGTCTTAAAATCACCCAGAGCATAAAATCCCGTTCCCAGAAGTAATATCAGCGTTGCTGGCAGCAGTCCCAATGCATATGCCCATAGGCATCGGGTTGTTTGTACGGTAGCTTCTTGAGAGAAATCGCCGTGACCAAACAATAAGTTAATGATGACCCCTCCGGCTACCACCAAGCCTACCGCTGCTGCTGTAATGAAAACCACATTCTGACGCAGGGCGAATTCTAGCAAATGCCGTCCAAATGATAGATTGCCGCTTTTAATGGCCCTGGAGATAGCAGGGAGCAACGCTCCGGTGAGAGCAAGGGCGAATAGGCTCATGGGGAGCTGCTGCAAGCGAATGGCATACCAAAGGTACGCAGGACCTTCAGGAGAGGCATATTGCGCAAATATGGAGTCTACAGCGCTGGAGATCTGTGATGCTGATACCCCTAGAACCCCTAATGACAGAGCCTTGACAAGCTTTTTAAGGTCGCCGGATCGCAGATTCAGGCTCACCCAGGAAGGTAAAGACTTATTTTGAAAGAGAACCTGTTTAACTGAAGGCACCGTAGCAAGCCATTGTCCAACACAGGCTACGGTGACTATTCCCGCAAGCCAGGGCATCGCTTGTGATGATGACCAAGAGGCCAAACAGATGATCCCTACGATCCATGTAATATTAAAGGCGAGTGGAGCACCGCTAGCCACGAAATAGCGCCCCTCACACTGTAGAAGAGCAGCATTGAGACCGAATAAGCAAATGAAAAGTAGCCCTGGTAGCATGAGAGCTGTAAGGCGAGCAGTTTCCCGAGGTTCAGGGAGAAGCAGATCATAGTAGAGGAGAAGTCCCAGAACAACCTCTATAAGCGCAATAATCCCAATTAAAAACAATGACACCGATGTACAGAGGTTCATAAAGAATTGACGTGCCCTTGTAGGGTCCTCGCTGCGAATGGCTTCAAATTGTGGGATAAAGGCTGACTGCATAGCTCCTTCACCGAAGATGCGTCGGAGCAGGTGTGCAAAACGAAAAGCGACCATAAACGCCGCTACGGCACTTGTAGCACCAAAGGCCCAGGCCATCAGAATATCACGGAGCATGCCCGTGATACGACTGAGGGCTGTTCCCGATAGAAACGCCCCTGCACGGCGAATGATGGCATGGGTGGTGTCCTTACTCGTCACGGGTAAACCTCTCAATTAGCGCGAGTTTACGAGTTAGCAATGGGTGGATGATGCTAGATTGTGGCCTAGAACGAGTTAGATGTTTTGGTTGTATTACCCAAGTGGTAAGCAACCAAAACATCTAGCTCGTTCTAGGTCAAAAGATAGCGTCAGACACCTGTTGCTGAATCGTAAACTCCCGCAAGGCCAGCATGGTGCTCGTACTGGCCTTTTTTGTGAAGAGGTTTGTACCCGGAGCCATTCCCGCAGTGCTTCTTCGACGATACTCGGGATCTTTTTGGTGATTTTACCCCATAGCCTCCTCATACATATCACAGGGGATATGAATTTCGGAGGCAATGGGGTAAATTCATCCAAAAATATCTCGAGTCTCCTCGAAGAATTCACAGCGGGAAGGGCTCACCCGTGACTCGTAGCCACTTGGCAAAGGATTACTTATGTTTTGAGCTTAATCCAGGCCTCCATGACCTTCTTTCTCTCTGGAACGTGGGCCCATGCACCTGTGAATTTCATTAGTTCTAGAAAAGGGTTAGTGGTCTGGTCGAGAGAGCGGACGGCATGGAAGTGGTCTAATGCCATATTCAATTGGTCAAAGAAGAGGGCTGGGTTGGCGTTGTACAAACCCTGCTCGATGCCATACTTCAGCACTTCAACAAGCTTTTCAGTCGCTGGCCGTGTCGTTGGCGTCGGCCGATATTGAGTAATAATACTTGCCTTAGACATAAATTGATGCCTGGTTATGCTGTTGTAACCTGTAGATCTCAGTATTTCAACAAGCTTATTGAGAGCCTCTACCCTTACTTCTAAAGGAAGATCCAACAGCAATTCCTTCTGAAGGTCAAAAAGAACATCAGCTGCTAACCGATTATTCACGTTAGCCAGCGTCATCTCCCTATTGTTGTTTCCTAGGGCGAGTATGGCTGGAATAAGGTGTTCTTTGTGTTCCTCGAAGTGGGGATCTTTTTTAATTTCTAAGGTTAGGGAATAAGCTAGAGCAAGGCCCTCTTTCGACAGTTCCGACACAACCTGTATCGCATGAGCATATAGTTTTATCAAATCAGCGCCTGTATAGGGGTGTCCTACAGGCAGTTTTCCAGTGGCCATCAGGGTATGTAACGCCCCGCCATAGGCAGCACCATTAAGAATTCCAGTTTCAGAAGCTATCTTCCATAGGCCGAGTGCCGTTCCAACCTCAGGTTTTGCGTTTTTTGACGGGATGCAGGATGTCTGTTCAATAAAGGTACACACAAACTCACGGACTGTTTTGCAGACCGCCTCGCTTTTTTCGGGACTATTCAGAAGCCTTGTTAGGACCCCGCAAACGACTACGCGTGCGTTGTGAACAGCCGCTTCGGTTTCCGAAGAATTCGTGAGAATTTTCTCAGCGAATCGTAAGGCGATGGAGTAATCGGCACCTGGCATTTGCTGTTGCGCCATATCCTTATAATAAGTTCTCGGCAATGCTTCAAAAAAAGCTTTCTGTAACTTAAGCAGCTCCTTAGGGGTTTGGATGCTGCAAGAGCGGAGTAGTCCAGTCAATCCGGTTTCTGCTGCATTTGGGATGGGCTTCTCTTCCGTTGGTTTAGGAGAATGTTTTATTAACGCCGGCAACTTTGACTTGAGGAGCGTCATCACTTGTTTCAGATGGACGTCGCTAGAAGTATGCACGGCATTACTCAAATAGACATCCCACAGTTTCATCAACTCCGCTTCGCTAAATTTCGCTTTTACAACCGCATTAGAAAGAGTATTGGACAATGACCCTTCATGGTCAGTTTTGGAATTGTAATGCACGAGGAGCTCAAGAGCGCCGAATAGGGCGTCTTTGTCCTGCTCGGTCATAGGCTCCTTGGGTGACAGCTTGCGTAGATAAACGTCAAGATCTGTTTGGAAGAATTGGAGATGGTTGATTTCACCAGCATCTGCAACTTTAGCCGCACATTTGACTAGGTCCAAGGTTGATACTTCAACTGACTTGATCGAGGGCCATAGCTTAGCTATAACCTTGGCCTGCGATGCAGAGATAACAACATCTGGGTCACTTAATCGTTGAATCATGGTAGAGAAGGCGCTTTGCGTCTCTGGCTTCTCCAGCATATCTTGGAACTTTGATGCCATGCTTTTTACTGCTTTATCCGGTGGAAGCGCAGGAAGCTCCCTTAAGGGAATCTCGGGAAGGAGTGTTGGGAAGGCCGGAAACTTTACCCTGCGAGCCACTAATTGGAGCCATTGTTTGGCGACCTCTCTTGGGTTGCCGCTTGCTATCAGAGCCATCCTAGATAGGGCATCAATGGCTATGTCGATCCCGGTAACAAGGAGATCCATGTTAGTAGACCGAGCAAGTTGATTGCCTAGTTCTACATCACAATTGAAACGTGGGTAGATCAGTGGGAGTTCGATAAGATAGAGCTCGATCTTTTGTCGAAATGCTAATATGTCAACAAAGGCATCATCATCTTCGCTTTTGACCGTTTTTGCAGCCACTTCTACAAGCTTAGTAAAGAAAAGCGTTTTCTCGGTATCATCCAAGGATGTTAGGAGACCTCTAAAAAGTTCATTTGGGTCTTGTTTGATCATCTTAAGTAATGTGGCAGAACGACCGATATCGAGATAGTTGAGTAGATGATGTAATGTTTCAATGGTTGTCATCCTTTCTTGGACAGGGAATCCTTGCTTGCTTAATGTTTCGAATGCATATGCGGAGTGGTCAAATAGCATAAAACAGGTGTTGGAATCATTTTGTTTAAATGCTGTGTCCCAGCATCTAGTCACTAATTCATCAGAAAGGGAAGCTAAAGGGCAGAGGGTTAGCATGCGACAAAATACGTCGTAGTCGCTTCTAGTTCGGTTGGCCGATCTAGTTACTTCGGTAATGAGCTTTTCCCAAAGCGTAGCCCTAACATTTCCAGACTCCTCGAATCTTGAAAGAGCTTTCACAACATCTTCGTATTCCCCTTCGGCGATCATTTGACCAATAATTTTCGTGAAGAGAGCATCGCGCTGTTTAAGGTAATGCCACACAAATTGATTGCTCATTAGCCATTCACAGGCGAGTGGATATTTGCCGCTCCCAAGGTATTTGCTTGCCAACTCAATAACTAACTCGGGATCCTGTGCCACAAATTCATGATAGGTTAGCAGCTTATGACTGATAGCTTCTATCATGTATCGACCGCAGTCTTTACGGTCATTGTCGATTTGCTCCCACGTAGCAACACGAACAGGTTCGAAAAGAAGTTTTTGTGATTCAGCGGATATAGGAATCTTGTAAGAGATCAGCAATTTTAATATCCCTTCCACATCAGAAGGCTTTGTTTGTTCAATAAGCTCTTTGGTCATTTCCGGAATATACTTGGCGACATTTGGGTCTTTTAAAGTCATTGAAATCAGTCTCTGGTTCCTCTCGAATTCAGGTTGCCGAGACTTGATCATTAGCTGATGAATTGTCCTAAAGATGGTTTCCTTCGAGATTGCGACGGGATCCAACGACAAAGAGTGCGCTAAAAGGCAGCAGGCAGGCCCTAAACGATCTGTTTCAAGAAGAGTTGCAAGTCGTTGCTCGACAAATGATTCAACGCCTTTCATTCCGGTAAGGTAGACTGCTTGGGTGAACTGTTTGCTCACAATATTAGGTTTATCTCTTTTATCATTTGACCACAGCCTTTGGGTTATTTCCTCATGGCACGAGACCGCACAGCAGGAGCCTAAGAAACGATCCAAGGTGCTTCGCGCTGCGGCGCTGATCGAGGCATCTTTCTCTAAAGTGACTAATAATTTGTGGCAAAAACCCTCAAGACATTCATATGTTGCATTGTCCCAGCCCACAGAAAGTTGCAGTGCTTGAGCAAATGACTCCATCCCGGTTTCTACAGAATTCATCGACTGGGTAGATACTTGGACCCAAAGAGAGGCAGTTGACTCCCACGCCGGATTTAGAATGCCCTTTTCGATCAACGTAGTGAGTAGGAGCTTAGCGATTTGTGTATCATCATTGTCTATCAAGTTTTGAATGTGTTTAACCAAGAGTGGATTTTTTCCGATGGCTTCACAACAAAACTCAGGTTTGCTGAGAAGATCAGCGACAATATCTGCTAGGCTTGACAAAGTCTGCAATTTATCATTTTTAAGATTCAGAGCTGCCTGTAGGACGATTTCATAGCCTGTCCATAGATCGCTAGAAGGGATATTGTGGGCTAAACGGAGCCTTCCTATCGCCACGGCTATGTTTTTCGAAGCCAGAATTTCTAGAGCCTTGATAAAATTCGACGGTTCGTTTGTCGATTCTGGTAGAGGTTTCGCGGAATTTAATTGTACTGAACCGACCTTATTATCAACGTTCATGATTTGCCTTGTAGATTAATTAAGTATAGATTGATTGCTTATCGTAAAACATAAAAAGCGATGATATAACTAAATGTGTTTTTCCTCAATACAAAAGATTAAAGAGTGTCCTATTGATTTGATAATCGCTCAATATGTAAATGTCCATTTGTCAAGATGTTGGCTGGCTGATAGAATGACATCCTACTTTTTCAACCTCGGCCTTGTTCACCTTGCAGTCGACCGAAAACTGACCGAAAAGGTGAACACGGCCTCAATTTCGAGGCTGTCTGATGACAAAAGCTAAAGAAGCTGGTGAATTACTTATTGGTGCCCATACCTCTGCTGCTGGAGGCGTATTTAACGCACTTTTAGAAGGCAAGAGCATTGGAGCCACGACCATACAGCTGTTTACTGCCAATCAACGTCAATGGAAGAGCAAGGGCATCGATGCCGAAGCGGTGGCCACGTGGAAGGAGACCCTTAGGGAAACAGGCCTTCGTGAGATCATGAGTCATGATAGCTATTTGATTAATCTTGGCGCTCCCGATGCCGAAAATCTTACCAAAAGCCGTATTGCCTTCGCCCAAGAGATTGAGCGCTGTCATGCGTTGGATATTACTTATCTCAATTTTCACCCTGGCGCTGCTCTAAAAGAAAGTCGACAAGTGTGTCTGGACCTTATTATAGAAAGTGTTTTGGAGCAGGAACCTCTGGTGTCAAAGGGAAATACGCGTCTACTTTTTGAGATGACCGCAGGGCAAGGGTCGGCTGTAGGCTATACCTTCGAGGAAATAGCATACCTGATCCAGGGTACAAAGGATAAAATCCCTGTGGGCGTGTGCATTGATACCTGCCACATCTTCGTCGCGGGTTATGACCTTCGCACGTCGGAGGCCTGTGATAAGACAATAGCTGAGTTCGACCGTATTGTCGGACTTAAATGGCTGTATGCCTTTCATATCAATGATTCCAAAAAGGAGCTCGGCTCACGTGTCGACCGTCACGAGCAATTGGGAGACGGAAAGATAGGTATCGAGTGTTTTAAATGGCTTATGAATGATCCACGGACACGCCTGCTACCCAAGTATCTAGAAACCCCTGGGGGTACTGTACTTTGGGAAAAAGAGATTCGTATGTTAAGAGAGTTCGCTGCAAACAAGTAACTGAGTGAGATGATGCGCACCAAAATCAAGCAAATCCAAACATCTGTAGACCCCTCTTCAAGTTTTGAGGGTAAAGAAGTCACCATCAAAGGATGGGTACGTACTGTCCGGGATCAAAAGAAATTCGCTTTCATAGAAGTCAATGATGGTTCGACTTTGTCGAATTTTCAGGTTGTTGCAGATGAAACCTTGCCCGACTATGTGGATATTCTGAAGAATGTATCGACGGGAGCCTCTGTAGCTATCTCAGGGATAGTGGTGCGCAGCCCAGGCAAAGACCAGCAGCTAGAAATGAAGGCCAGCAAGATTCAGGTGTTGGGCACTTGTGATCCAACGACCTATTTGTTGCAGAAAAAACGGCATTCACTCGAATTTTTGAGGTCGATTGCGCATCTACGTCCACGCACAAATACTTTAGGGGCCGTTGCTCGTGTACGCAGTGCCGTAGCCTTTGCCACACATCAGTTCTTTCAGCAACAGGGCTTTCTTTACGTCCAAACACCCATCATCACCGCCTCAGATTGCGAGGGAGCGGGCCAGATGTTTCGCGTGACCACTCTAGACCCGGAAATATTACCAAAAAATCAGGAAGGCAAAGTTGATTATAAGCAAGATTTCTTCGAGAAGCCTGCCTTTCTGACCGTTTCAGGGCAGCTTAATGGCGAGATTTTCGCTTGTGCTCTTTCGGATATTTACACTTTTGGACCCACCTTTCGCGCGGAAAATTCCAATACATCCCGTCATTTGGCTGAGTTTTGGATGATCGAGCCAGAAATGGCTTTTGCCGACATCACTGACAATATGGATAATGCGGAAAGTTACCTTCGCTATGTTCTCAAGTATGTTCTAGACAACTGCCAAGAGGATCTTCAGTTCTTTGACAAGTTCATTTCCGAAGGGCTGATCGCAAGGCTGCAGCATGTGGCTGACACCCCCTTCGAACGAGTCACCTACACGAAAGCTGTTGAAATTCTTACCAAATCAGGAAAGCAGTTTGAATACCCTGTAGAATGGGGTTGTGATCTGCAATCCGAGCATGAACGCTTCCTGGCCGAGGAATATTTCAATAAACCCGTTATTTTGACCGGCTATCCAGCGGCTATCAAAGCCTTCTATATGCGTGCCAATGAGGACGAAAAGACCGTTGCAGCGATGGATATCCTGGTACCCAAGCTTGGTGAAATCGTGGGCGGTAGCCAGCGTGAAGAACGCCTAGACGTACTTGAAAGCAAGATTGCCGCTGTGGGTCTTCATAAGGAAGATTACTGGTGGTATCTGGAGCTGCGCAAATATGGCTCTGTCCCTCATGCTGGTTATGGGGTCGGTTTTGAGCGTCTTGTAGGCTTCGTCACCGGTATGGAAAATATTCGCGATATCGCTGCCTTTCCGCGCTATCCCGGACATGCTGACTTTTAATGCCCAGTTCGTTTTAATTTTAACGCAAAGGCGCAAAGGAGAGCTCACACTCTTTCTTCATGACATCATTAATTAAATAATGTTCATTTTTAACTAACGACATTGTGAATCACGGAAGTGAGCTCTCCTTTGCGCCTTTGCGTTAAAATTAAAACGAACCAGTTTGCAATGAACTGTGGTTTTACGCGCCGATGGTGATAAGGCCAAGGCGGCGGCGCTCACGGTCATGGAAAGCGCCTGTTAGACGCATCGCTGCTTCTGCCACTAGTTCTTCAGCATGGCAAAGAAGATCTGAGAGTGAATCACGACGTATCTGTAGAGTATTATGAAGCTGGTCAATATTCAGCAGAAAGAGATCAGGACAGCGTGCAATAGCTGGATCTACGTTGCGAGGGACACTCAGGTCAATGAGCAACCTTGTGCGCAACAGTTGTCCCTGAACATCATTCAGGGATACAAGATAGTCTGGGGCTTTGGTTCCGAAGATCACCCAATCATACTGACGCCACTGTGATACCTGGTCCCAGGGAAGTACCGCAGCACCATGTTTCTCGGCCAGGTCTTTGGCTTTATGGAGCGAACGGTTGCACAAGGTGACGTCGTGCATCCCTTTACGCTTCATGAAGCAGAGCACTTTGTGGTTGATATCTGAAGCTCCCACAAACAAAATGCGTGCTTCTTGGGCTTTTTCAAGGGCCTGGTTACCTGCGGCTAGGATGGCATGTTCAAGGTCAGGCATGCCACGGCCTAGCGGTAGCTCTTTGCGCACTTGTTTACCAATTTTGAGAGCTTTCTGAAACGCATAGTGTAGTTCGTGGGGCAGGTGACGACGGCTCGATGCCATTTGGTAAGCCATGCGGACTTGTCCCTGAATTTCCGTCTCTGCAAGGATTGCGCTATCAAGGCCAGCAGCAACTCGTGCTAGATGCTGGAAGCAATCCTTACCAAAAAAGGAGTAGAGCTTTTGGTCGAAGTCGATTTGTAGATCTTGTCGTAGAAGATCTAAAAGGGCTGTATGTGTTGCTGCAAGATCTTCAGCACTGAAGTACACCTCTGTGCGGTTACAGGTCGACAAGAGCACTACGGGAATAGCATCTGCAGCACAAATATCAGCGCTGAAATGTTGCTGACAGACCTTTGCCAGCTTTTCCCTAAGCTTCAGTTCAGCGATTTTTTCATTAATGCCGATGACGCCCAAACGCATGCTTTACAATATCCCCTCTCCAGATTCGTACTGTGAATCACAGGATCTGCCTTTATAGAAGATCGGAATATTTTCTTGCTAATGGAATGCACACTTGCTGAGGCCCTAAAATCCTACAACCCTACATCCCGTGCTAACTCCCCTAGTGCTGGTCGTTAGTGAGGATCTCTCTGAGCTCCTCGACGCCTAACCATTGAGGATTATTCTCTGAACCGAAGAAGAAGCCGTCCGGAAGTTTCTTGCCTTCCGTGTGGGGATATGCCTGCCATTGGCTGACGACTAGCTCCGGAAGGATCGCGTAATAGTTTGGAAATTCGAGAGTATGGCGTCCATCTTCCACGCTGATGAGCATTTCGTGGATCTTCTCACCTGGCCGGATTCCACAGATCGTTTGTTCAAGATGGGGGGCGATGGCTGTTGCAAGGTCTACAAGACGCATGCTAGGGATTTTTGGAACAAAGATCTCGCCTCCACGCATCCTGTCAAGTACCATCATGACGAAGTCTACAGTTTGCTTAAGGGTGATCCAAAAGCGGGTCATACGAGCATCGGTGATTGTAAGAGTCTTGGCCCCTTCGCGAACCATTTGCTGCCATAAAGGAACGATGCTGCCGCGGCTGCCGATGACATTGCCATAGCGCACGACAGAGAGACGTGGAAAACCGCGAGAGCCGACATAGGAGTTGCCTGTAACGAATAGTTTGTCGGAACAAAGCTTGGTGGCTCCATAGAGGTTTATGGGATTGCAAGCCTTGTCAGTCGAAAGGGCGATCACCTTCTCGACACCACGATCAATTGCAGCATCGATGACGTTCATGGCGCCCCCGATGTTTGTTTTTACAAATTCCGAGGGGTTGTATTCGGCTGCAGGAACCTGCTTAAGGGCTGCAGCATGCACAACAATGTGAACATCGCGAAAAGCTCTGCCGAGACGTTGAGGATCGCGTACATCGCCCAAGAAATAGCGAATATTGGGATGATCGAAGATGGGATCGGAATGACGCATCTCCCACTGCTTCCACTCATCTCTACTGAGGATAATCACTTTGCTGCACAAGTCATTTTGGAGCAAATGACGCGTTAGCATGCGTCCAAAGCTTCCAGTGCCACCAGTAATAAGAATTGTTTTATTGTGTAGCATTGCGCCTAGCCTTCGTAAGTGTTTTTGCCAGGTGTATATCACAATCGGTCATAAATTTGGAATTTGGACCGCGCCAAAGCCCATACGCATTAAGCTAAGAGAATTAGGGATTTTTCACCCACGAGCTTCTATGCGCCTCGGCGGTGAAAAATTCCTAATACTCATTATGAAAGGCTTAGGAAACTGGGATGTAAGCACGCCTTAGGAAATAGGCTGGTGTTAGAAGAGCCATCAACCCAAACCCAATTAAGATCTGCTCAAAGGGAGCCTGAAACAGTAACCATAAGCTCGCTAAGGACGCTATGACAGCAATGGGATTGCGTATACGGTCTCCTAGAAAGCGTTCGGAGGGATTGTTGGTTCGTAGAAATATAACGGCTAGGCACGTGGGGAAGTACTGTGTAGCCCTCGCCAATACACTAATCGTCGCAAGCTGAATAAAGTTACCATACAGCGATAGCAGCAGCGTTAATGCCACCGATATAATGATGGATAGGTAGGGCACACCATAACGATTTTTGGTGGCAAAATGGCGGGGGATGATGTCATCGTGTGCTAAGGCTTCACCACTTCGTGGCGTAAAGAACGAGGCTGCTACCATGATGCCACCGATGGACAGTAATGACGCTACAGCGACAAGCCATCTGCCGACCGTTCCAAACATCGCCGTTGTCACATCGATTACTGGGGTGATGCTGAAGGCAAGCTCTTCTCCCAGCACACCGATCGAGATAGCCTGGACGGCGAAATAAATAATGGCCACAGCAAATAAGACGATGACCAGAGCAATGGGAAGGTTTTTACGAGGATTTTCCATTTCCTCAGAAGCGACAGCGAGGGATTCAAAACCAGCAAAAGCATAAAAAATGAGGACTACAGAGGTTGCTAATGACTGCGTATCTAATTCGAGTGGTGAAACGAATTCAAAATTCCCCAGGTCCATGTAGTAGGCTCCGAAGGCTACCAAGATGACTAAAGGGACGAGTTTAGAGATCGTCACCATGTTATTGAGCCGTTGAAAGACATTTGCGCCTAAGAGATTGGCTGCTCCTAGAAAGAGGAATAGTACAGTGATCAATAGTGTGCGTAGTGGCTCTTCATTACTCTCTGGCCAGATGGCACCTAGAGAAGTCATAAAAGCCGCAGTCATTGCTGCCCATGCAATAATACTGGCGACCCACTTGAGGACGCCGATGTTAAAACCTACAAAATCTCCAAAGGCTTCGCGAGCATAAATATATGCCGCACCATTACGGCTAAACAGGCTAGCGCAATCGGCAAAGCAGAGGGTAATGAATCCCACCATGACAGACACTAGCAGATAAATCCACAGGCAAGCAGGGCCTGCCAAAGCCATCGCTTTTCCTGGTACGAGGAAAATACCCCCGCCGATGATGCCGTTAATGCCCAGTAGGATGATACTCGTGAGGCCTAGTTTTTTAATCATGAGAGCCAGCCGCTGTTACAAAGGCGTTAAAAAGACGTTGCATGACCGGATGATGCTCCAGCATGCGCTCAGGATGCCACTGCACACCTACAACCCAGCGGGACTGGGGCAATTCAACTCCTTCGATGGCACCATCGCGAGCGCGTGCATTGATCTTAAGTTGAGGAGCCAAACGGTTGATCGCTTGATGGTGAAAACTGTTAACCTTCAGAGTGGATTGGGCTGTAATTGAATGCAAAAGAGTGTCTGGGACAATATCCACGGAATGGCTCGCGACATAACCTTTGGCCTGTTGCCAGTGTTGCAGGGTCGAACTCATTTGATGTGCGATGTCCTGGTATAGCGATCCGCCTAAAGCGACATTTAAAATCTGAATGCCCCGGCATATCGCAAAGATAGGAAGATTGCGCTCTAGAGCAAGGCGGATGACATGGATTTCATATTCGTCACGCTCAACGCATAATTGGCCTAGCTGTTGGATGGGCTCTTCATCGTAATGATGGGGACTGACATCGTGCCCGCCACTGAGCAGAATCCCATCCACGGCGTCCAGTTGAGACTTAATAGTACTTAATTCAGTGACGTAAGGCAGAATGAGCGGGACACCTCCCGTTTGCAAAACTGAGCTAATATAGTCTTGATTGATGCATAGGCGTTCCTTGCCCGGGGCTAGCCGAAGATCGCCAGCGTCAATATGTGCAAGAATTCCTATTCGTGTCATTTTGCCTCCCCATGAATCTTGAAATAAATACATTATACTAAAACTATTAGTAGATGTCTACGTAATTCTAATGTTTTTTAGGTATAAAGTAAAATATTCCAGTTTTGAAACAGAACTGAACTTACAGACAAGGACATAGAAGATAAACGCTGGAAAAAGACCGCATAAGCCCTTCCCCCTCGTGCCCTTGCCCATATGCATTAAGCTAAGAGAATTAGGAATTTTCACCGCCTAGACACCGAGATAGGAGAGAATGTGCCGTTTGTGTGTTCTTGGGCAAAATTCCGCCCAAGGGCCTCTTGAGGGGTTAGCGTTTCGGTGGTGAAAATTCCTAATTCTCTTAGCTTAATGCATATGGGCAAGGGCGTGGGTAAGGGCACGAGGGGGAGAGGGGAGCATCATACTAGCAGGATATTGGTGGCTTGGTATATGGTATACCTCAGACAATTTCCAAAATCAGGCAAAAAAGCAATTCATGTCAAAGCAGTACGACGAAAGTACCGTTCTCACGCTTGATGCGTTATCGCATATCCGTTTGCGTTCCGGAATGTACATCGGCCGATTAGGCGATGGATCGCATCCCGATGACGGCATTTATGTATTGGTGAAAGAAGTTGTCGACAACAGTGTC
Source organism: uncultured Chlamydiae bacterium (assembly GCA_963713615.1). Lineage (GTDB taxonomy): Bacteria > Chlamydiota > Chlamydiia > Chlamydiales > JAJFMA01 > CAMFKD01. The sequence goes on along the minus strand of CAVQMM010000001.1, from coordinate 2,161,634 downwards.
GACGAATTCATCATGAAGCATGGTAACGAGATCACTTTGGAAGTCGACGAAATCACCGGCAAAGTGATGGTTCGCGACTATGGCCGGGGCATCCCATTAGGCAAAGTCATCGACTGTGTTAGCCAGATCAATACCGGTGCTAAGTATAACGACGATGTTTTCCAGTTTTCCGTTGGCTTGAACGGTGTGGGCACCAAAGCCGTCAATGCTCTTTCCAGCCATTTTTTGGTGCGTAGCCACCGCGAAGGCGAATTTTTCGAAGCGAGTTTTGAACGCGGTAAGCTTCTCGACCAGAGCAAGGGAAAGACGACTGAAAAAAATGGAACCTACATCGAGTTCATTCCCGATATCCAAATTTTTGCCAATTACCGCTTCCAAAAGGAATATATCCTTAAACGTCTATGGCACTATGCCTATTTGAATACGGGATTGACCCTACGCTTCAATGGCGAAAAAATCGCATCTAAGAATGGACTACTAGACCTCCTTAATGCTGAAGTTGTCGATGATCGTCTCTATGAGCCCCTACATTACCGCGGTAAACAAGTCGAATTCGCCTTTCTGCATACGCAAGCTTACGGAGAAAGCTACTACTCATTCGTCAATGGTCAATATACGGCCGATGGTGGTACACACCTATCGGCCTATCGTGAGGGCATTCTCAAGGGCGTCAACGAATTCGCCAAGAAAAATTTTCAGGGTGTTGATGTACGCGACGGGATTGTCGGCACCATCCTAGTTAAGGTGAAAGACCCTGTATTTGAGTCTCAGACGAAGAACAAGCTGGGTAACACCGACCTGCGTGGCCCCCTCGTGCAAGAAGTCAAAGAAGCCGTCGCCGACCTGCTCTATAAGAATCCTGAAACGGCTAATCGACTCATTGAGCGTATCGTTTTTAACGAAAAGCTGCGCAAGGAGCTCGCCGATGTTAAAAAGGAAGCCCGCGAAAAGCAGAAAAAAATCTCTTTCAAAATCCCTAAGCTACGCGATTGCAAGTATCACCTAGGCGACTCTTCCAGTAATGGGGATCGTTCCATGATTTTTATCACGGAAGGGGACTCTGCGAGTGCTTCGATCGTGGCATCTCGCGATCCATTGACCCAAGCGGTCTTTTCGTTACGTGGTAAGCCATTGAATGTCTTTGGTCTCAAGATGGACCAGCTCTACAAGAATGAAGAGATGTTCAATTTGATGAACGCTCTAAATATCGAAGATAGCCTAGAGAACCTGCGCTACAATAAGGTTATTTTAGCCACAGACGCTGACGTCGACGGTATGCACATCCGCAATCTGCTGATCACCTTTTTTCTGACCTATTTTGAGGCTTTAGTACTCAATGGGCACCTACATATTCTCGTAACGCCCTTGTTTAAGGTCCGGAATAAGGAAAAAACGCTCTACTGCTACTCGTCGGAAGAGCGTGATGCTGCGGTTAAAACCCTCAAAAATAAAGGGGTTGAGATCACGCGGTTTAAGGGGCTTGGGGAAATTTCACCGGATGAATTCAAGCAATTCATCGGCAAAGACATCAAACTTCAGGCTGTCAATGTGGTCCATTTTTCCGACATACGGCCTACCCTACAGTTCTATATGGGTAAGAATACGCCAGAGCGGAAACGCTTCATCATGGATAATCTGATTATTGAAGAAGAGGTAGCCCCAGAGCTTCTTTCTTTGGAAGAGGTTGAGTAAGGTATGGAAGATCTCAAGCAACTCATGCGGGTAAACTACCTACAATATGCCTCTTACGTTATCTTAGACAGAGCGATTCCAAATATCGTCGATGGCCTTAAGCCTGTACAACGGCGTATTCTCTTTATGCTGTTTCGTATTCACGATGGGCGCCTTCACAAGGTCGTGAATGTCGCTGGCCAGACCATGGCGCTGCATCCCCATGGCGATGCCCCCATCGTCGATGCTCTCGTCAATATGGCCAATAAGGGCTACCTCCTCGACATGCAAGGAAACTTCGGTAATATCTTGACAGGGGATCCTGCTGCTGCCCCGCGTTACATCGAGACAAGGCTGTCGGGATTGGCTAAGGATACGATGTTCAATGCGGATTTGACCGAGGTGACACCATCGTATGACAGCAGAGCCCTAGAACCTGTTGTCCTGCCGGCCAAAATCCCACTCCTGCTCCTGCAAGGCGCTGAGGGGATCGCTGTCGGTATGTCCACGCGCATCCTTCCTCATAATTTTCAAGAATTGCTGGAAGCTGAAATCGCTATCTTGGAAGACCGTGAGTTTCATCTATTACCTGATTTTCCCACTGGGGGAATCATGGATGCGACAGATTACGATAAGGGTCGTGGAAGGGTTAAGCTGCGTGCAAGGATTGAATTACGCGACGCCAAGACCATTGTCATTAGAGAAATCTGCTATGGAACGACCACTGAGTCGCTTATACGGTCTATTGACGAGGCAGCTAAGCGCGGTAAGATTAAGATCGACGCCATCAATGACTACACTTCTGACAAAGTAGAGATCGAAGTAAAGCTGCCTCGCGGTGTGTATGCTGAAGAGCTCATCGATGCTCTCTACGCCTATACAGAATGTGAAGTCAGCGTTAATTCTCAGATCGTTGTCATCAAAGAGGAATTTCCGCTAGAGACCGATGTCGATTATGTCCTACGCTTCCACGTCGACAAGCTACAGGGGTACCTGCAGCGCGAATTGGAGATCGATCGCGATCGGCTGTTGGAGAAGATCTTCCAGAAAAGCCTAGAACGCATCTTCATCGAAAATCGCCTCTATAAGAAAATTGAAAATATCTCTACCTACGAAAAAATTCATGAGACGATCGCTCATAGTCTAGAACCGTTCCATCCCGATCTTTATCGCATTCCTACTTATGAAGATCGCGAGGGCCTGCTCAATATTCCTATCCGACGTATCTCCCGCTTTGACCTCGATAAAAACGTCGAAGAGGTGGCGGCCACCCAGGAAAAGCTAGGCGAAGTACAAAAAAATCTTACAGACGTCAAAAAATATACCATTTGCTACCTTAAGTATCTCATCAAGACTTACGCTAAGGACTTTCCAAGAAAGACTCAGACATCAGCCATCGAGGAACTAGACCGCCGAGCTATCGATACACGCGCAGTGAAAGTAGGTTTTGATGCTAAGACTGGCTTCTTAGGCACCAAAGTCGCCGGAGATACCATTGTCGAGTGCACGAATTACGACAAGATTCTGGTCATGTATAAGGATGGTTCCTATACGGTGATCAATATCCCTGAAAAGCAATATGTCAATCGCGACAATACCAAGGTTGTTTTTGTTTCTGTAGCGGACAAAAAAACAGTTTTTAGTGTGATCTACCGCGACCCTAAGACGCATCTTGGCTATGCCAAACGCTTTGTCATCTCTTCGTTTATGGTCGATAAGGCCTATCAATACTTTGAGGAGGGGATGAACCTCGAGTATTTGACTACCCATGCACGTCATTGTGTGATCATTAAATTCATTCCTAAACCTCGCCAGCACGTATCGAAGGTCGAGTTTGACTTTGCACGGGTACTTCTCAAAGGTGTTACCGCCAAAGGTATCCGCGTATCGAGTCGTGAGATCAAACGTGTCGAGTTCTTACGAGAAGATCAACCTATTGCCGACGAGGTCGTCGTACCGCAAGGATAATGCTCCTATGATCGAAGTCGTCGCATGTCCCGATCGGCGTGATCTTTTTGATATCCAGGTCAATGGCGATTGTTGGCGCAGAGTTCATGCGAGTATCTTTGGACGCAGGCCCTCCATTCCTCCCTTATTGGGCTCTTTTAATGATTGGGAAAAGCAATTTCTTTCTCATGAATATCGCTGCGCTAAGAATTTTGCGTTGCGTCAGCTCTCCAGAAAATCTCAGACCTCCATGGAGCTGAGCCAGACATTACGGCAAAAGTTGGTTTCTGAGGAATCCACAGCTAAGGTCATCGCAGAGATCACCAGACTAGGTTACTTTGACGATGCTGACTGGGTACAACGATATGTGAAAGCGCAGCTGGCAAAGGGCAAGGGACCCGAGGCCATCAAGGCTGCAATGCGTACTAAGGGCATTTCAGATAGCATGATTGCCCAAGAACTCACAGTTAGCGCTTCGGCCATCACACAAAAAGATCAGCTTCGTCGCTTGCTCGCCACGCGCTATAAGGGCCGTAATTTAGCCGATTTCAAGGAACGTCAAAAAGTCGTCGGAGCTCTCATGCGTCGGGGATTTGACTTGGATACTATTCGAAAAGTTGTCTCTGGCAATGAAGAAAATTTTGATTAGTTGATCTATTTCCTTGCTTTTTTTTCCAAATGATACTACAATTTCGCTAAATAAACATTATTTACAAACAAAACAATTAGGTAATTCTTATGGATAATTTACAACCAATAGCTGGTTTTTTTGTTAACATTAACAACTATGCGGACCAATCTAATCATACGGATTCTGTAGGGTCGCCTAATCCATTGCAAGAGAGTCATGAAGTTAGTCGTCAAGTTTCCTCTGTTAGTGGACATTGCATAGCAAACCCAGCTGAATACATTAGGGAAGTTGAAGAACTTATTACTACAATACAACGCACGGTAATTTATATAGAGGGTTCAAAACGTTTAATAAATTTGGCGAACAAGAGTCAATACCTTGTGGACTCTAAAAGATCGAAGGAACTGTTGCAGAAGTATGAAGCACAGTTGCAAAAAGCTGAAATGGATTTGGCAGAGCTGTTGAATAAGTACGGTTTCAGTAACGAGAGCTTTAAGGAATGGGCAGCTTCAATGAGAGTTTCTTCTGAGAAAAAAACAGAAGGTTCGGGTTCCACAGAAGGTTCGGGTTCCAATGTCACTGAAGAGAATCGACAGATCCACTTAAATATGCTTCAATTGATCCAAAATGGTAGTCAAGTTTTATTGGAACATGCGAACTCAATCATGCAATCGGCGAGCGCGCAAGGCAACAAACGTACTGTTGAGGCCTATGAAAAAGTATCTGAATTATTAATGATGAAGATGGATAGTGACAAGGCTAAAATTGCCGCCTTGCAAAATGCAAAGGATAGCAACAAGTAGGAAGTGATAGGATTCTCGGCCTTATTCACCTTTGCGGTCAGTTTTCGGTCGACTGCAAAAGGATCGTCTGTCGCGTTTTGCTCCTCGGACATAGCTGGCGCTATGCCCTCGTCACAAACCACGACATCCGACCTTTTTCGTCCGACCGAAATTCTGACCGTAAAGGTGAACAAGGCCGGATTCTCGTTAGGGGATTAAACAATTTAACGCAGGCGCTGGGACGCGGTGATGCAGAGAAGAAAAACAAAAAATAGAAACTCTTCTCTCGTTTTCTCCTACGTCTTCGCGCCTCTGCGTTAAATTTCCTAGGCTAATTGTACCTGTATGCCGTGTGCCTACAATTCTTCCCAAGAACCAAATCCCTTGATTTTTTATTTTTATTTGTTATTATATGGCATGGTTACTAGTTATTATGTTTGCGCCATAGTAACTTATAAAATCAATATAATTTATAAACCAAAATAACGAGTAGTTTTTATGGATAATTTATCAAACGACGGATTTGTTAATAATAATAACTCTGCGAGACAATTTAATAATATTCCTTCTGTAGGATCTAACAATCCTTCTCAAGAGAATAATGAAGTCTGTGCTCAAGAAAAACTAGAAAAGATTAAAATACTTCAAAAATTCATAGGTCAGCAGCAACAGATGCAGAACCTTGTGGAGTCAAAGATAACAACGCTCTGTAAATTGAATTTGGACAAGTGTGGAATGCCATTCGTGCTGGACTTTAGCGCGCAAGATAACATTGATAAGTATCCAAACAGCGGACAAGCTCAAATAGCTATGTATAGAAAAATGTATGTACAAGCAGAAGAGAGGATACAATCTCTTAAGGCACAGATTGCTAAATTGCAAAATGCAGAAGACAGCAAATAGTCGGATAGCGGTAGCTCCTTCGTTGGGAAGGAGTTACCAATTCGCTTCTCCAAGAGGTTTTGGTTAGTTCTTGACTTTTTATTTTTTAATTGTTATGATTTGTCTTAATTATTGTTTAACACGAGGATGTCATGGCTGCTTCTCAAATCAACACCATTTCCTTGGAGTCTGAGCAAATCGCCCGTTCTGCCTTCCGCTCCAGCGCTAAGCCTACGACAGGTGATAAGGACGCCGCCACAACCTTTATAAGCAATGTGGACCAGCTGGAAAAAGAGCATCCTGCGTTCTTCAAGGGCTTTGTGGAAAACATGGCCAGAGAGATATGCCGCGAGCTTCATAAGCACGCTAAGCGGATGAAAAGCATTATGCGTGAGAACATACGTTAAGTTTAAGGGTTCTTGTGTCCTCTGTGGCGCAGTCATTCCATGACTGCGAAAGGACCTTCACCCACACAACCTCATGAAAAACAATTCTTTGTGGTGCAGTCATTCCATGACTGCGAAAGGACCAATCCGTTGCAACTGTGGAGACATGGAAAACAACGCCCCTTGTGATGCAAACAGACTCTGTTTCAACCATTTTCGCAGTCATTCCATGCATTTCATGACTGCGCCACAGATTTTTAGCTTTTTATATAATAAATAACGATAAGTCTTTTTTTGATTTTATAATCAGATTGTGGTAACATTAGTTTATGGGAATGGTTTTTTAAAATAATGAGCCAAAGAGGATCTATGGATCCAAGTGGACTTACCAATGCGATGACTGGAAGCTTTGATGTTCAATCAGAGCAAATCTCAGCGAATGCAGCTCAGGCGGGGCTTAATAGCGGAATGACTGGAGCCAGTGCCGCAACGGCGATGGTAGGTAGTACGGCTGAGTTAAAGGCAAAATATCCAAAAGTGTATAAGGAAATTGTTCAGGGAATTGCCATGAATATCTGCAATCAAATGCACCAAGATGAGACACAGTGGGAAGCAATTGCGGACAACAATCAATACTAGTGGATATGATGTTTAAAACCTCCTTGTTCCTTGGCCTTCCGGTCACCTCGACTTTAGAAATAGCACTCAAACAAGCCAATCCAGGTCTATTTGCCTTGTTCACAAAAGGTGGGCCTGATTACCTCGAATTTTATGAACAATCAAGTCAACGGTTTTTAGGCAAGAATCTTGGCGAGGTAACTGACTTGAGTCGCATTGAATTAGTTGGAGTAAATATCTATAGCCTTGTGCTTCGTTTGGCCCCCAACTACCCTTGTCAAACAACCCCATTAACACTCATCACTTGTGTCAGCGCTGAGCGTAATACCTAGTAGACAAGTGGGGCCCTTGTTCGGACATCGTATTGTATGTTGAAGCGCTTGATACAGAATTTGTCGTTGCATTTTGGCAATTTATCAAGGAAGGAGGCTATCAAAACCAACAACGCAGTACAGGAAAGAGGCTATTTTATCGTTTTTTTTCACCACTTGATTCTAGTTTTCCAGTAATGCTAGAGCTGTTTTCAAGGCAGCCAAATGATGTATTACTTCGTGATGGTGATATATTAACGCCTATTCCTGTTGACGACGAAACCTCAAGTTTGTCGGCGATTCTCTTGGATGATGACTATTACCATTTTCTTCATTCTGGAAAGAGAGAAGTTGGTCGTTGCTACAACCATCATTGACCTCAACTTATTGACTGTGAGAAGTGGTATGTTAAAGAAAACGTTAATGTATCTGACAGCTGCTTGTCAAGGGGAATTCTTTTATAAAACAGTAAATGGCGATGCTATACGAGTCGGTGCTCACTCAAAGGCTTTTAAGAAGAGAGAATTTTGACAAATCTCATAAAATTGACATTTGCTATTCTTATGAGGTAGAATAGCCTCTTAATCTTACCTCACAGGAATGACATGAGACTCTAAACCTTAACTTATGAGAAGAAGTGAAATTCATCGGACGCAAGAAAGAACTGGAATCCCTAGAGCTGCTTCTCAGGAAAAAGTCAGCAAGCGCCATACGACTAGAAAGGTCTTTCAGTAGCCTGCAGAAACAAATGAGAGCTATCCTCAATCAAAGCGTTCGTAGCCAAATCCATTTCCTCTTCGAACTGCACATAGTTGTGCGTCTTAAGAAATTCGCCAGCATTTTCGGCCGTCTGTAGAGCATGATTTGCTCCCATCCCTCTAAAGAAGCTTGCTGTTCCCGCCGCATCTCCTACAAGCAACGCGCCTCTATCTTCTAGGGAAAAACGACGCGCCCTTTGAAGATAGACATCCACATCGAGGCTAAGAAGTGCTTGATCTGCATTAATTTGCTCTGCCTGAGCTTGCCAGCCAGAGGCTTGGCAGAGGATGACGATGTCATCTTTTGTAGCTGCTTGAGGATGCTGCATAAAAATAAGACTCATGCCAGGAAATTGGAATTTTCTTACAAACGCCTCACCGTGCTGCAATTCGGGGGAAATATCAATAGATGCATCAGAGGACCGGATTAGGGCCGCACCTGCTTTTCCCTGGCCCTTAAAATCAAGCGCGATTCCAAGCGCCTGACGCACAAGACTGTGCGCCCCATCGGCGCCGACAAGGAGGTCAAAAGGCAGCAACTCACCCCCTGCAAGCAAGACCTCTCGCTCTTGCAGCTCCTGGAATTCCCCTTGGAGCACAGTGACTCCCAGCTCCTGCGCTCTATGTAGAAGAGCCTCCTCCAGCAGACAAATCCGGATCAATCCTAATCTCTCATCTTTTATTCCGATGATCTTAAGCTCAGGAGAGTTGACTCCCCATTTTTTAAGAAGCTCAAGGGAATGATCCAGAAGGAAAAGTCTTTGAGGACGCTCATAGACACTCCTTTTTTCGACCACGGTGACAACTGCGCCTGATAGCGCAGCCTCGATGGCAGTTGCAAGACCAGCAGGTCCACCCCCGATGATCACCACGGATAGGGGAGGGCGCCCTTGAGAAATCGAAGTCCCAAGCATAATGAGAAATAGAGGAACCAAAAGCTTCCAGTTCATCGTTTTACTCCTCTAGCGGGATGTAAAGATAGGTGATCCGCTTTTCCATCGGGACGTTGGGGTCACCGAGGTCTAAATGCTCACAATAGGGCGGGTTATCTGCCAAAGTCATCTGCGCTGTTGGGTACCACGTTGTAAAAATGCGCTGGAAAAACGCTTCAATCTCCCCATAAAATCCGTGGTGCACAAAGACGAGGCATTTTCCTCCAGGAAGTGTTTTGAGGCCCACTTTCCCTTTGGGGATGTGTTTCTTTTTTAAGGCCACGCAGGCATCAAAGCGACACTTGGAAACAGGCACAAAATTGGGATCATCTAATCCCATGCTATAGAAGGTTTTGATCTCCTTGCTTGAAATATTCTCGTCCTCCAAATGCGCAAGCAATGCCTCAAAGGCTTTCCAGGGCGACTCGGTGTAGCTTCCGACTTTGCGGACAAAGAGAACCTCTTCCTCCGTGCGGGTGAGGTACTTTGGAGTGAGGGTGACTTTGGGGGTATCTAGAGGAACACGTTTAAGCATCGCTTCTACGATTGGGCGCATCGCTTTTCTAAACTCACGGGGCGACTGTCCCATGATCTGGTTAAAGATCTTGGTAAATGAGGAAGGGGACTCGTATCCCATCTCTAGAGCAATCTCAGTGACTGCCGTATCTGTATAGTTGAGCTTTTCACTCGCCCGTTGCATCCGCAGCCGGGTGACATAATCTGCTAAGGTTTCCCCCATATAGGCGTGAAAAAGGCGGTGGAAATAATATGGGGAGATAGCGCCCAGCTTTGCCATTTTATCCAGGGATAGCTCCTCTCCTAGATGTTCTTCGATGTACACGAGGACTTTGAAAACGCATCCCATGTGGTGGGCGTAGGTCGAGGTATCATCCATGAGTTTCTCCTAAATTTCCTCAAATCATAACGACCGCCCTTATTTTAAACTTTTCCAATCTTGCTAATCTTTGGTTTTCTTTTGTAATAAAAAAGGGAGTATCATGAAAGCCCTCGAAGGCCTGATAAGCCACTGATGTTAAGATGATTAGTAATATATTCTTTAGATGGAAGTGTAGCAGATAAACCCGGTGGTGATTAATGGGTTTTTCTGTTACGTCGCGAGTATTCAAGTATCCAGCCTCAAGAAGCTCACATTATTATAATCAGATGGAGCTCAGAGACCCTTTTACTTAATGATTTGAACAATCTGGGGAATGAGGGGTTGTTCGTTTACGAACGTTTCTTTTAATTACCAGAGTCGTGGTAACGGGTCATTGGAGAGTTGCATAGTAGTCCAATGCGCACAGATTGTACCTTCGGGGACTAATCTCATCCCATCGTCATGAATCTCAAAAGTTCCGTTGTGTAATGTCTTTGAAAGACTATGAATCATACCTAACAGAGCATTACAATACGAAAATGTCCATTGGCGACCACTATAGGCGGTTGTCATTTTTTTTCCCGCAGCCAGAACTAGAGGGTTGTTTTGAGGATGTTCGGGACCAACAACATTTAGGCTGTGATTAGTTTTGTTCCACACCGTTACTACGACCATTGTTGACCTCAACTTATTGATTGTGCGAAATGTTATATGAAAAAACAATAGTATAGCTAATCGCTGCTTGTCAAGGGGAGAATTCTTTTATAAAAACAGTAAATGTCGATGCTACACAAGTTGGTGCTTACTCAAAACCTTTTAAGAAGAGAGAATTTTGACAAATCTCATAAAATCGACATTTGCTGTTCTTATGAGGTGAAATAGGCTCTTAATCTCATTCACAGGAATGACATGATAGGTTCCTAACTTACGGCTATGCGGGAACAGGCTTCAGCAGAAAAGATTTTGAAGAGAAAAAGCCTCAACAAATCAACAAATGGCGTTTTTCTGACCAAATTTGATCGGAATAAAAACGATCAACAAATCGACAAAAGCTATTTTGCTGATTGATTTTACTTGGACTGGGCGCTCTGTCGCACTATTCATCGGTAAACGTCCCTTCCATAATAACATATGCAGTATGTGCGGAACAATGGACTGTTAAATTCCTGGAAAGTGTGTTAGGGCCTCCTCAAGAGATACTCCAGAATGCTCATCATTATTTTTTTAGCCCAATACGACAGAACCAGAAAAAATATCGAGATTGACGACTTCAATTTTTATGCCGAGGGGGCATTGAATTTGTAATATAAAAACCCATGATAGAAAACAATTCTTGTAAAACAACATAAAAATGTGATAGACTTTTTTTAGTTACTTTGCGGAATTCAGGAAGATCATGAAAAATCTAGCTTTACTCCCTTTTCTGCTTTGTCTCGTTTTATTGATTTCATCTATTGAAACGGACATCTCAGTACCAGGATTTCCGGACATGGTGCGCTATTTCGGTGCTACGGAAGCCCAGATTCAACTTACGATGAGTATAAACTTCTTGGGCTTCTGCTTCGCGTGCCTGATCCTAGGCCCACTGTCCGACAGCTATGGCCGCCGTCCTGTGATGCTGCTGGGTATGGTGATTTTTTTGATAGCCGCAATAGGAACCACAACAGCTACAAGTTTGCCGCTATTAATCGTCTGGCGCTTTATCCAAGGCGTGGGAGCCGGCACTGAAACATTATTTGTCGCTATGATCGCCGATGCTTATCAAGGAGAACGAGCATCACGGCTGTACACCCGCCTCAACGCTGTGCTGACAGCTGCCATGGCTGGCGCTCCTATCGTCGGTGGAATATTGGTAGAAGCATTTGGATGGCGAAGCACTTATAGCTCAGTGGCCATCCTCTGCATGGTGACGACTCTCCTTCTAGCCCTTTTTCTGCCAGAAACCAATCACAACAAACAACCCTTCATTCTCAAGCAAATCTTGAGCAACTTTCGTCAGTTGATGACAAGTCAAGACTTTTTATTGCTAACAATGATACCCACAATACTGTGTACGGGTTATTTAATTTTCGTGGCTAGCGCGGTATTCTTTTACATCGACCAACTAAGCGTTGATCTCACAACATTTACGATGCACCAAGGATGTGTTATCGGATGTTTTTCACTGGTCAGTTTTTTCGGTGGATATATCAACTCCAAAATAGGAGCCAGCACCGCCGTGGTTGCCGGCGCTGTCCTCACTACTTTCGGTGCCCTCTGTTTGAGTATCTCCTCAGGTTTGTCTGTAACACTTCCCTCGGCATTTACAGCTGGAATGAGCCTATATGCCATTGGTGTCGCGTTAGCCTTTGCACCCACCTTTGCGGGCTCAATGGAGCTTTATCCAAACCTGCGTGGCGCTGCATCATCCGTTGGGATGTCGTTGCGACTTCTTATGGTCTCCACCGGAATATGGGTCGCTGGGATGTTATACGACAATACCTTTATTCCCATTGCCTCTATGATCCTTGCCACCGCTATTATCGCGTCGTTGCTTATAGTTGCTGTTTTGGCTCGTCCCAGCCTTAGCAGGCTTCTGGCATAGGAAAATAGTTCTGCCAGATGATGAAAATTGGCTCTATGCGGCCGCCGAATCCTAAATTCATGCATAATGACTGTTATTGTGGCTCCGAACAATGCCTGCAGCGTTCAGCTCCTGTGTAGGCAAGCTGCGAATGGTTAAGAATATGGATTTTAGCCAGTTCGAAGGCTAAGCTGCCATTAGCATCGATATCGCAGACCGCTTGCAAAACAGTCCTTAAAGATTATTCGGTATTCGACAGCTTTTGAAAATCAAGATCCTGAGTCTTCCTTACAAGATGGACGTATTTTGCCAGAAGGGTTCCTCCTTTCAGAACAAATTTTTCTATAGGAAGATCGTGCTAAACGGGTCAGGAACCTCTCCAAGGTCAGGTTCCTCGAAAGTTCAGCAAAGGTTGTTTTTCCCGCGCTTTGGTTAATGATAAAATTTTTCTTCGATTGCAGATTTCATAGTGTAAACGCCGAAATGTAGGGGGTTATGTCGACTCTAAACTTCTTCGCATACCTTGGAAGCTTGTCGATGTCCGGTTTTTTGTCTTTGCTGGTCTTTAAGTAAGCTTGCAATCCCTTTAAAGCGGTTTCTTTATCCAAATGAAGGAAAGAAGAGTCCACGATTGTCCGTTGGTTCGTTCCTCTAGAGCTTGGACACCCTCCCGATACATCAACTACAACAAACGTTATTCCAGACCGATTTTTTTTGGATAGTCTCACCGTTTTTACTGGTTTAGGCCTTGGCTTCCTTATGACTTTTTATTTCTATTGCAAATATGTCATTTTTTGACATAAAATTAAGGTATGCAACCAACGACAACGTGGACAGTCAAACTGACATCGCGAGCTGCAAAGGAAATTTCCATTTTGCCAGAACATGTGCGACTGAAGTTGTTAGCCCTACTGACAGACCTTGAAAAGTCCGGGCAGGCAGTGAATTGGCCGCATTACAGTAAATTAGGCGAGCACAAATACCATTGCCACCTAAAAAGAGGTCGCCCAACTTATGTTGCTTGCTGGGCCATAATAAGTAAAAAAGAGAAATTGATTGAGGTATATTATGCGGGCACACACGAGAAAGCACCATACTGAAAAAAACGTTACAGCTGGTGCCGAACACAAAGGTTCAGTTGAGTGGCGTTCGGCGTTTGGAGATTTGATTGATAAGTTTACTGAATCAGGTGCAGCTCTCCGCGGTTTCCGTTTGCGCGAAGGTATGACACAAATAGAGCTTGCAGAACAGACTGGCGTAAATCAGGCCAATATTTCCAAAATGGAGCATGGCAAGCGTTCAATTGGCAAATCCATGGCAAAAAAATTTGCGGTTCTCTTTAAGACTGATTATAAAATTTTTCTTTAAGACGACTTCCTAAGTGGATGTATGACTTTATCATAATATGACTGTCATACAATCGCGCTATATACAAGATAGGCTGCGTGCAGCCACCTTTATGCCTGTCTAAAGTATGTCCAGTGAAACTACATGACTAACGAACTCTGAGTGAGCGTTTTGGCGTGGAAAGGAAAAATAGTGCAAGAGTGTCGTGCGTGATCCCCGAGGCAATGCAAGAGAATTTAATCAGAGCCCACGACACGGACGCGGGTAAAAGATACATGAAGTTATGGTCCCTTGGGCCAGAGCAGCTCCCTTGTTCACCTTTTCGGTCAGTTTTCCCAAAAAACATGATAAATGGGATACGCCTGATATGCATGATAAAGGAAAAGAGAACCAATACTGTTTGGAGGCCTTATTCACCTTTGCGGTCAGTTTTCGGTCGACTGCAAAAGGATCGCCTGTCGCGTTTTGCTCCTCGGACATAGCTGGCGCTATGCCCTCGTCACAAACCACGACATCCGACCTTTTTCGTCCGACCGAAATTCTGACCGTAAAGGTGAACAAGGCCTGTTTGGAGACTTCTATGGAGTATCCTAAATATCATGCATATCCTGCTATGTGAATTGTCAAGCGAATTGTTAGTTGCGGGCGTTCGTTAGCTCACTTGGGTCCTCCGATCGTTTTCCTCATCGTCTTTTGGTGTTGCTCGATAAATACGATCTCTAAGACCAACCTGCTATTCGTGGTCAGACCCGTAGGTTTGCCACAAGTTGTTTATTCGAGCTTTAAAAATTGGGCGCTCTAAACTATAAAACGTGATGCATTTTCATGCTCACAAGGATATTTGCGCAGAGTCACCCATAAACCATCAAACCGATTTGGAACATGAATATTTTTCAAAAGGCACCTCTAGTCTTCTAGAGGGTGCCCCTTGAAGTTTTTGTTCCCATCCCCACAATACGTAAAATTAAATATTTTCCAATATTTTATACCTATACTTTACGATTTCTTTCCCGGACTCAGTCGTGATCTCTTCTATGCGGTACAATTCGCCTGTTCTAAAGCAAGCCCTTATGCGACCAACAATCCTTCTCGCTACCCCTACAATAGCTCTTTTTCCTCCCACCCTTTTTGCAAGCTGCTCATAAGTCTTTTTTAGCGAATCGTCTAATTTAATAGCCTTCCAGGCTACTTGGACTAAAATTTTACGCAAAATCGGCCTGCCTTGCCTTGTTATGTGCCCTTGCCTAACATGCTCTCCAGATGAGTGTTCGCTTGGCGTAAGACCAATATAACTAAAGATTTGCCTTTCATTGTTAAATTGCGACGTATCTCCTAGTTCATTTGCTAAAACTCGAGATGATGTTGGTCCACTTCCTGGAACACTTCTGTAAACCATCTCAATAGGTCCATCTGCTCTTGCTTGAACAGAGATTTCACGATCCATCTCGGCAATTTTTTCGTTTACATGCAGCCACAAGCTGCAATGCTGACGTAACGCAAAAGTCAGTCCGGGGCGCAATTTTAAAGACTCAATTTCTTTAATCCATCTTGGCGAAACCATTCTCCTGTCATCAGCCCTGATTAAGCCATGCTGGTACATTAGGGCTTTTATTTGACATGCCAATCGAGAACGTTCACATACAAACTTCTCTCGAAGTCTAGTGACGGCCCTACGATCCTCTTGTTCAATAGAAGGGACAAAAATTCCTTTTAGTTTACCTAAAGCAAGGTGTGACGCTAATTTTAAAGAATCACGTTTGTCAGTCTTTACTCTATCTCCAGCAGCAACCTCAATGCTAGCTGCGTCCACCACAATATTTTTTATCCCATTGGCTTCAAGGCAGCGATGTAAATGAAATCCACAAAAGCCTGCTTCATAGGCACTATAAATTTCTGCTCTTGGAAAATATTTCTTGCATTAGCTGATCAGAATTGACGGTTCGGCTTGCAGAGTATCTCTTTTCACGATTTGATTATCGCTAATCGCTGTCACGGCATACGTTTTTTTGTGAACATCCATTCCTAAAAAAACCTTTTTGCCTATATAGTTTTTCATAGCGGACCTCCGATTGGGTTGTTGGTTGATAACAGCTTTTTTAATCGGAGGGTTCGCTTTTTCAAAGGACTTTCTTACAAGCTTCCTCTAAATTCAGCATAGCAACTATGAATCATGTTTTTTCGCTCACGCCTGCCTGTGTAGTCAAGTTCTACAAAACCGGATGAACCTTTCTTTTCTCTTTTATTTCGGCGGCGTCCATCTTGGAAAATCGTTGCTTACACGAAGGCAGTGTTTCTGGCTTTTTCTAGAGAAATGGTGCATGATTAAATTTGAAAAGGGGAGGAGATATCAAATGGATGACCATGACCGCCGAATTATTGAGATCCTTTACACTGGAGAAACGGGTGATTTGGCTAAGTGTCGAATTCTACCGATTAGAATTTTTTTTGGAAAGACGCCTTGGCATGATCATGAGCAGTGGATTCTTGAGGCACATGATATTGAAACCGAGCTAGACCGTGCATTTGCCCTAAAGGAGATTCAAGCTTGGTTACCTCAGGAATTGCAGACAGCCCCTGTTTAGGAGTTAAAGGCAAAACGCTCACAGAGAATGGATCAAGTCCAGGAAAAGGGTATTCAAACCATCATTCGCATCCTCCAAGAACCATAAAAAGTCGTTCCTTAACGAAAAACTAATATACCTCTTAACTCGTCTTTATGCTATTGCGGTTAAATGTAGGCATCAGCTCATACGGTATGGTGATGGTATAGCGACGTCTCCGGGGGGAAACGGGTGGTTAGGATTCAAGGCCTACTGTTGGCATCACCTGCCGTATCTAGCTGATTTTACTGGCTTCTCAGCCCCATTCCGCTATAATCGTCCTCTACAAAACCCCAGTGAAACCGTGCAAGACTCTTCGGATATTAGCGAAGTCGACTGCTTTATCGTCGGCAGCGACGAAACTTCAGAGCGTATCGATAAGGTACTCGCTAAACGTTACAAAGAAATACAGTCCCGTCAATACTTCCAAAACCTTATTGCAGAGGGATTGGTACGAGTCAATGGTCGCTCTGTCAAGAAGAAGGATGTCTTGTCCGTCGGTGACGAAGTTGAGATACAGTTCGTTCTCACACCTGAGATTAGCCTGGACCCGGAATCTATTCCGTTGGACATTTTATATGAAGACGTTCACCTATTAGTCGTTAATAAACCACCAGGCATGGTCGTGCATCCTGCGCCGGGAAACTGGCATGGCACTTTTGTCAATGCCCTGTTGTTCCATTGTAGTGAGTTGGAAGGCGATACGTCCCAGCTCCGCCCTGGGATTGTTCATCGCCTTGACAAGGATACCTCGGGGGTTTTGGTGGCTGCTAAGACATCCACCATGCATCAAAAGCTTGTGGCACTATTCTCAGGGCGTCAGGTGCATAAAGAGTACCTGGCAGTTTGTCTCGGCAACCCTGGGAAGGGGGAAATAGAGGCTCCCATAGGCCGTCATCCTACCCAGCGTAAGCTGATGACCGTATTGCCCGAAGGTGGACGTGCCGCTCGTACGCTGTACGAAACCGTGGCTTATTCGGGAGAGCTAAGTGTTGTTCGTATTACCTTGGTTACCGGGCGAACGCATCAGGCGAGGGTTCACATGCGTCACATAGGATACCCGATTCTCGGAGATCCCACCTACGGCAGAATAGGAGTGAATATCAAATATGGTTTGGCCCGCCAGATGCTGCATGCTGCTCTGCTGCGATTGAATCACCCGATTACCGGTGAAGAACATACTTTTATCGCGCCTTTGCCCAACGATATGCAGCAGATCGTCACAAAAATAGAGGGTGGTAAGTCACGAAAGCTATGAAAAATTCGTAAAAGAGGTAAAAAAAGAATTGGGACATGTACAAACCGGTAAGTTTGGTGCAAAAATGGAAGTATCGTTAATTAATGATGGCCTATGCACTTTTATACTGGAGCGAATTTAAATACTAATGGTGTTGATGTCCTTCGATATCGACTTACCAACTATTATTAAGAAACAGGGAAGCTCATTTTTGTAGAATAATAAAATGGTCTGCGATAGGATTAATAGTGCAGGAGGCAATGCTGGCCTGTAGTGTTCGCGCTGGAAAACGACAGGAAAAATCTAGTCAATCAAACGACAAAGGGGTCGAACAATGAAGGAATTTGTTGCCTACATAGTGAAAAATTTGGTCGATCACCCCGATAAGGTGAAAATCAATGAGATCGGAGGCACCCAGACGCTGATTATAGAGCTCTCCGTAGAAAAGTCAGACATAGGCAAAATCATTGGCAAGAAGGGTAAGACAATCAATGCCATTCGTACGTTGCTGATGTCTGTTGCTAGCCGTAATGGCATAAGAGTTAACTTAGAGATCCTGGAAGATGGGGCTCCTGCAGAATAGAGCACTCTTTCGGCAGACTAAAAGAGGTAATTTACACGGAAGACATCATTAGGCTTCCGAGTGGCAGCTTGCTTGCAGGTTGCCATTGTTTTTTGTCTGGATTTTGCACATTTTTTGGACACAGCTTCTGGAGACGCACGGCGTAACCCGTGCGTCTCCAGAAGCTGTGTCCAAAAAATGTGCAAAGTCCAGTTTTATGTAAAAAGGCCCAGATCTTGCGATCCGGGCCTTTTGCATTAGGCTAGGGGCCTAATTATTTCTGTGGGGCGACAGTAAAGCCTTCGAAGAACACGTTGCTTTGTTCGCTGTTTGGATGAGTGAAGGTAGTTGATAGCACATAGCTATTTTGGGAAGACAGAATGATTCGCGCTCTAACGAATTTTTTCTGCTCAACAATATAGAATACGGAATCAATAGAAACCTGACCATTGGCATGTGTTGCAGCGCTTCTTGTGACCTGCGCAACACTGGAATCTGGATAACGTCTTTCAAGAAGATCGCGCCAGTTGCTTAGCAGACCTGAAATATTTTCATCACCGCTTTCACGTGGTGCGGCGACGAGTAATGAGAAGACATCGCCAGGGCTAAAGAACAGGTTGAAGCCCGCACAGGCAACAGGTTCGAGACCTGGGCTATTTGGGAATGTCGCTGCGAATTCCTCATTATTTAGCTTGAAAACATAGGTGGTGCGTGGAGTACTGTCGCAATTGCAGTTACCATTGTCGCTATTGCTGCTATCTCCACCATTGTCACCACTATCATTTCCAGAGTCATTTGAAGCATCTGTGCTATTGCCTTCATCAGATGGGGTATCTGAGGACACATCGTCAGAAGGGGAGTCACCAGCTGGGGCGCTAGAACCGCCAGTGTCAGTGGGTGTTGTTGGCGAAGAACCATCGCCTGTTTCGCTACCGTCGGTGGAAGAGGTTGCGCCATCAGGTGTAGTGCCACTATCGGTAGTACTTCCTGTGTCGGTAGAGCTATTTGAACCATTACTCTGACCTGCTGAAGAGAGGTCTAGTCTAGCATTGGTGCTAAGACCGATTATATAAGGTATAGCCTTATGGAGTGTTGTTGTGGCCGCTTGGATGCCATAGGACATTACTACAGAACCCAAGAAAGCAAGGACTAGAGTGATACGTTTCATGATTCCTCCTGTTTACGCGGTTCTTTCCGCATGCCAAAGACGTTACAACAGCAAAATATTTTATTGAAGGGAAACAGCGCTTTAAAAATATTTTTTTTTGGCTATACCACATATGGTATAGATTTGGCGTATTCGATTGCGCGTGGTATATCTAAGGGGGGAAAAAGAAACCGGACTGAGCAGGATTCGAACCTGCGACCGCCCGCTTAGAAGGCGGGTGCTCTATCCACTGAGCTATCAGTCCATAGCACTAACATTTTACGGGGCATTGCCCTTAATTTCAAGTGTGCAAAACAATTCTCGCAATAAAGAAAAAAGCCCCGCTCGGAATTTACCATTCTAAGCAGGGCTTTTGCACCTTCCTATCTCAATGACTTAGAAGATCTTGGCTTGAGCTAAGAGGGCCAGCAGCAGGATTGCCACAATGTTAGCAATCTTGATCATCGGGTTGATCGCAGGACCCACAGTGTCTTTGTATGGGTCGCCAACGGTATCCCCTGTGACGGCAGCTTTGTGAGCATCAGAGCCCTTACCGCCGTGGCTACCCTCTTCGATGAGCTTCTTGGCATTATCCCAAGCACCGCCACCACTAGTCATGGATATGGCGACAAAGAGACCCGTGACCACCATACCTAGGAGCATTGCGCCTACGGTAATGAACGCTTCTTTAGGGCCAGCGGTCGTAGCGATTGCAAAGTAGCCCACGATAGGAGCCAAAACAGGAAGTAAGGAAGGAATGATCATTTCCTTAATCGCTGCTTTGGTGAGCATGTCGACAGCACGGCTGTAGTCAGGCAAGGCAGTGCCTTCCATGATGCCTGGTATCTCTGCAAATTGACGACGGACTTCCACAACGACGGCACCCGCAGCGCGACCGACGGCCATCATCCCTAGCGAACCAAACAGGAAAGGCAACAGGCCACCCATAAAGAGGCCGACCATAACATAGGGGTCGTTTAAGAAGAATTGTGCCTCGATGTGGGGGAAGTAGTGATGCAGGTCCTGAATAAAAGCTGCGAAGAGCACCAAGGCTGCCAGAGCAGCTGATCCAATAGCATACCCTTTAGTAACAGCCTTAGTCGTATTGCCAACAGCATCTAGGGCATCGGTGACTTCACGAACCTCTTTGGGCAGCTTAGCCATTTCTGCAATACCGCCGGCGTTATCGGTCACAGGACCGTAGGCATCCAAGGCGATGACCATTCCAGCCAATGCCAGCATGCTAGTGGCAGCTATGGCGATACCGTATAGTTCAGCTTGAGCATGTGCTGCGAGAATACCAGCGCAGATAATCACCACAGGCATTGCTGTAGCTTCCATGGAAACAGCCAGACCTTGAATGATGTTGGTGCCATGGCCTGTTGTAGACGCCAAGGCAATGCTCTTTACTGGACGGTACCTGGTCGAAGTGTAGTACTCGGTGACCCATATTAGCAGTCCAGTGACCAGTAGACCAATCAGGCAGCAGATGAACAGGTTTTTACCAGTGAAGTCAATGACACCGATTGTGAAGGCAGTATCAAAGCCAATCCAGTAGTGCGTTAAGACAGCGATGGCTGCTGCAGATAGCAGTGCCGTTGCAATAAAGCCCTTATAGAGAGCACCCATAATGTTCTTCGACTTGCCCAGTTTGACGAAGAAAGTGCCGACGATCGAGGTCAAAATGCAAACGGCTCCGATCGCCAATGGGAACATCATGAGGCTTGCCTGGGTAGCGCCTTCAAAGAACATCGCACCCAACAACATGGTACCAACGATTGTGACCACATAGGTCTCAAATAAGTCGGCTGCCATTCCAGCGCAGTCACCGACGTTATCTCCGACGTTATCGGCGATTACTGCGGGGTTTCTTGGATCATCTTCAGGAATTCCTGCTTCGACTTTGCCGACTAAGTCAGCGCCGACATCGGCACCCTTTGTAAAGATACCGCCACCCAAGCGGGCGAAGATAGAAATTAAGGAAGCACCGAAGCTAAGGGCCACAAGGGCTTCGAGAATTTTGCGATGATCGACTTCCTGCTTCATTAAGAACAAATAATAACCACAGATGCCTAGTAGGGCCAGGCCGACGACCAACATGCCCGTAATAGCGCCAGATCTAAAGGCAAGCGTTAGGGCAGGCTGTAGGCCTCTTCTGGCGGCATCAGCAGTACGGACGTTACCGCGAACTGAAATATTCATTCCTATAAAGCCTGCAGCTCCGGAGAGAACGGCGCCAATGGCGAATCCTATCCCTACATACCAACCTAGCTGCCATCCTAGAATGGCAAAAATGACGATACCGACGATACCAATCATGCGGTACTGGCGGTTTAGGTAAGCAGATGCACCCTGCTGAATGGCCAAGGCAATCTTCTGCATCTCGGCTGTGCCTGCGCTTGCAGAAAGCACAGAGCGTATTGTCACAGCGCCGTAAAGCAATGCGAGCAGCCCGCAGATGATGATGAACGTGTACATGCTATCCATGCTATGGATCCTTGCAATAGTTAACGTGATGTTTATTGAATCGGATTGACGTTTTTAATTGAAAATTCAGTTTTTTGCAATAACGAAGCGTTCACCCGGGTGCAATCCAATAGGTGAAGGATCAAAATGGCAACGGTTTTGCCATAATAAGACGCAAAATGGCAATACAGTTGCCATAATTTCTACACCAGTGTTGCTCTGCGTACCAGTTTGGATTGCACCCTATAGCACCTTTTTCCTAGCATATTTTGCCGGCCTTGGTTACGCTTGTTTCCGCCCAGCATGATTGATTGGGCGTAGAAGGAGAAAGGCCATTGATGCTTCATGATGTTTTTCTCGGACTCGGCGGAAATATCGGGGACACCTATACCATCCTGTCGCGTGCTATTGCTCGGATTGAGATGATTCCGACTGTTTCACACCTAGAGGTATCGCCTTTCTATCTGACTTCTCCTGTTTCAGACATCCCTCAAGGTCTTTATATTAATGCGGTCTGTCGGTTGCGAACGAGCTTGTCACCGATTAAACTCCTAAGGTATCTCCAGCAGATAGAAACGAATCTTGGTAGGGTTCCCAAGCGGAAGAATGCCGCGCGCATTCTTGATATTGATATTCTATTGCATGGCAAGGAAGCTTCTGTAGGGCCTCCGTTAGATATTCCTCATCCTCGCTGGCTAGAACGTCTTTTTGTGCTACGTCCTATGGCTGACCTCGTGTCTCATATCGAATTGCCTGATGGCTCCATAGTTGATGTTAAACAATCCCTAAAGGATTTTCCTTATGCCCATCAGCAATGGGTATGGCCTCTTGAAGGTGAACAATGCCTAACCACGTGTGGTATAGTACCGGTGGCTGCTCTAGACTTACTTATAGGCGAAGCATGAAGAAGATCCAGATCAAAGACTTTTATATTGGCGAAGGCGAAGCTCTCACAGTCATCTGTGGACCATGTGTCATTGAAAATGAGGATCATTGCCTCTTTTGCGCCAAAACACTCAGTGAGATCTTTTCGCATCATTGGATGAACTTTATCTTTAAAGCTAGCTACGATAAGGCTAATCGCACCTCAGCGCGTTCCTTTCGTGGTCCGGGTCTCGAAGAGGGTCTTAGAATTCTTCAGCGTGTTAAGGAAGAATATGACCTTCCCGTAGTCACCGATGTTCATTCTCCCGAAGAGGCTCGCGCAGCAGCGAAAGTCTGCGATATGCTTCAAATCCCAGCTTTTCTTTGTCGACAGACAGATTTGATCGTGGCTGCTGCAGAGACTGGATTGCCCATACAGATCAAAAAGGGGCAGTTTTTGGCTCCTTGGGATATGGAACCTATCATTAATAAGGTTTTGGCAACAGGTAACCAACAGGTCATGTTGATCGAACGGGGAACAACCTTCGGCTATAACAATTTGGTTACGGATTTCCGCTCGATCCCCATTATGAAGCGTTTTGGCCATCCAGTTTGTTTCGATGTGACGCACTCGTTGCAGCTTCCTGGCGGTCTGGGAGATTCCACCGGTGGTCAGCGCGAGTTTGCCCCCATGATGGCTAAGTTAGCCTTGACTGCGGGCGTCCATTGCCTTTTTATGGAAGCACACCCGGATCCCGATAAGGCCAAAAGTGATGCCGCTACACAGATGTCTTTTAAGGAGCTACCTAGATTGCTGACGGAGCTAGACCAGATTTACGCTTTAATCAGCAACTGGTAATATACTCGCGCGTGGTATAACGTTGGCTTCAGCTGGCGAAGGAACACATGTTTAGACGGCATATTTTCGCCACTTCTTTGGTTCTCATCATCATTGCGACGACATCGGTCATGACGTTATTGAAATATTCCGAAGCCGATCGACAAGCTCTACAGCAGCTTGTTGGAGAAGACCAAGCGACGGATCATCAGATGAGCCAGCGCCGTACCTTAGTGCGCCGCGATATCATCGACTTTTCCCCACAGGCGAAGCATACGGTCTTTTTAAGCGATGAGGCGGAGTTGGTCTTTGACTTAGATCAAAATAAAGCTGTCGAGAAGTTGACTCGGCCGAGAGCCTTTATTCAGGAAGAACTGATCGTGACGGCTGATGGTCAACCTCAGCAATTTCTACGGCATATGGAAGCTCATAGTGGCGTCTATCACCATCAGGAACAAAAAATAGAGTGTCAGCAGGTTGTCTTCGCTCGCTTTATTATTCAGGGACATGAACCTATTGATGATGTTAGTCTCTTGGAACCCCTGATTGATGGAGCCGCAACGTCGATAACAGCCAATCTTTCGGAAAATGCAGTAGTCGAGGCTAGCGATTTTTCGATGTCTTCGCCAACAGGCTTAAGGGTTAATGGACAGCGCGCATTTTACAATGGTAAATCAGCCGTACTCAAGGGTGCGGCAGAGTTGGGTGGTCAGGAAGGCCAGGTCGTTGCCAAGGAGATTACCTTGACGTTTCCTGCCGATAATAAGGCGTATGTTATCCATCACGCAGCTCTTAAAGATGATGTTGCTATTACCCTAGCCAGTGGAGCACAATTGCGTTGCGATGATGGACAGGTTGATCTCGAAAGCGGCAAAGCCGTTTTTGCTAGCTTACCGACGAAATCTGTCATGTGTCAGCAAGCGCCTACCAAAGAAGGGCTTGCGGGCACAAAAATTCAGAGTAATCGTTTTACGGCCTATTTTGACATGACAATCCCCTTGACCGATGCGAAGATGATGAAGATCGATGAAATTGTAGCTGAAGGTGAGGTGGTCGTTACTGAGGCGGGCCAATGGACGGCTATGGGCGATGTAGGTACATTCAAAAGTACAGCTCAGGAAGCCCACTCAAACGAAGGTGTCATTACTCTCATATCGCTCAATAATGACAAGAAATGCATCTTTAATACTGCTACGGGGACTCATCTCTGCGCATTGCAGATGTCCTCAGACACTAGCCAAGGCACTGTATGCCTTCAGGATGTCAGTGGCCTTCTGCCAGGTGTTGAAGAGACAACATTCCAAGCCAAAGAAGCGTGTTGGAATAATCTAGAGGGCCTATTACTGCTAAGAGATGGTCTTGTTATCGAGCATGCATTAGGAAGGTTGGAAAATAACACCCAAGTCAGCATACAGCTTCATCAAAGTAGTTCTGAACGTGAGTTGTCACGCATCGAAGCCTTCGGCGATACCACAGTCGCCATGCGAGCGAGTGGCGCAGCTAATCCACAAACGTTGTCATGCCATGGTGATGTTTTAGTAGACCATACTAAGCATATGGCGCATTTTGGTAGTCCGAATAATAGAGTAGGGACGGTTCCCAGAGATGAACAGGTGTTCTTTTGTGATGGCTCTGGAGAGCTGCATTCTGATGTCCTCGACATAGACTACGTATCCAATGAGGGGCAAATAGTCCCTTCGCATATCGCAGCTCAGGGCAATACCTGTATTAAAGGGCGCTTAGGCCACCCGCTGACCGAAGGCGCGGCACAATATGCTCTTTGCGATGTCTTGGAATATTGGCCTGACCAACAACGCATCCTGCTATCCGCCCGTGAAGGACGTGTGGCGCTTCTTGATAGGCCCAACGGTGTTGCAGTAAGTGCTCCCGCTGTCGAGGTACGACGTGATCTAGTCACCAAGAAAGATGTCGTTAAGGGCTTGGGAGATGTGCGTTTTTCCCTGCTAGACCGCGAATATCAGCGGATCAAGGAGCGATTTAATTTTGACCTATCGGAAATCCCATAATGAATATGCAAAATGGCCAACAAGACCCTTTAGATTTGTCTCTTGATGTTAGGGGTCTCGTAAAAAGATATGGTGGACGACGCGTTGTCGATGGCTTATCCTTTCAAGTTCAGCAAGGTGAGGTGGTTGGCTTGCTAGGTCCCAATGGGGCCGGAAAGACAACGGCCTTCTATATGACCGTGGGATTGATCTGTCCTGAAGGCGGCAGCGTCATTTTTCAAGGAACCGATGTCACTGCTATGCCCATGCATGGGCGAGCTCGTCGTGGCATGGGTTATCTACCACAAGAACCCAGTGTCTTTCGCAGTCTTACCGTTGAGCAAAATATTCTTTGTGTTTTGGAATGTTTGCGACTTGGTAAAGCGGAGCAGCGACGCCGTTTGGAAGAGCTACTCGCAGAACTTAAGCTCGAGTCTACCGCTAAAAAACGTGCTGGTGAGTTATCTGGAGGTCAAAGACGTCGTTTGGAAATCACCCGTGCTCTTGCTACAAGGCCGACATGTCTGTTGTTAGATGAGCCTTTTGCCAATATTGATCCCCTTGCGGTGCAAGATGTCAAAGAGATCATCAGGCATCTATCGGGTAAGGGGATCAGTGTCTTGATTACAGACCATAACGCACGCGAGATCTTCTCGGTCGTTCACCGCAGCTATCTTGTGCAGGGAGGGACCGTGATTGCTTCTGGCAGTGTCCATGACCTGATCAACAATGAGCAGGTTCGTCGTAGCTATCTTGGCGAGGAATTTCGGTTGTAAACGGAATCTATTTCGACCGTTCTCGCAGTCATGGAATGACTGCGCTGCAGAAAATTGTTAATAAAATAAAAAAATATTCAATTTTTCGTCTTCCGTATATCTCTTCTACTCTCTAAATTTGTCAAATAAATAATATATTATAAAGCCCAATACTCAGGGAAAACATGGTGGTAGCGGTAGCCCCTGAGGGATCTGGAATAAGAGTCAGGAAAGAACAGGTACTTGCGGCTAATAGCGCGGTACTCTCGGCAAGACCAATGGTATTAACAATGACTTTTCGATTTGCGGTTTTTTTTTGAATGTGTGCGTAATTGGGTGCTAACACGGCTTTTTCCATTTCTATTTCTGCTTCTACTGCATGCGATTCTCTAACTAAGACCTCTTCCGATTCGTTGCCAGCTATTTTTTTGTGATGTTCGGCAATGGCCTCATAGGCTTCGGCTGAGCGCTTAATGTCTTTAAGAGGTAATTGCAGAAGTCCGATTTTCCGATGTCAATTTCCTGAAAATCGGATGCCGGTGAAGAGAGAGCCATTCCCTTCCCAGGCCCGAAGGGTCGAGATTGCAGCAGGCCGGGGCATCGCCCCATAGGCCTCAACCTAACAGGTCTTTTGAGCTTATATCTCAATGACTTAGGACTTCACAATCGTATCTCGGCGCGCAGCGCTTTGGAGTGCGGTCGCTTGCGACCGCTTTTCGTTCCTTGGGACGGCAATGCTAAACGGCATTGTATGGATTCGTCGAAGGCTGCATGTACTAACTATTTTACCCTTAGGGAATTATAGTAATGCCGTTGCACACGACCGTCGCAAGGAACCCAAAGCGGTCGCAAGGTAAGCGTCAATTGAGGCCATCTGGCGATTTATTCGGCAGTGGGGGCTGATGAGGTGGATGAGGCCTTTGCTTGTCGCCTGGCGGCAGCCCAAGCGTCGGGCAGAAGCTCGTGAAGTTTTTGAGAATTATGGGCTGGCAGGCGCCTCATCACATCCTCTAGGTATTCGTGGGGGTTGACTCCTATCGCGCGGCAGGTCTGTACCAGGCTTAGCAGTACGGCGGAAGCTTCCCCACCCTCCTCGCTTCCAATAAACATCCAGTTCTTGCGGCCAATAGCTAGAGGGCGTATCGCTCGCTCCGCTACATTGTTGTCGAGACGCGCAAATGCATGTTGGGTGTAGTTTTTCAGATGGGGAATTAAGCTGCAATAATAGCCTAGAGCCTCCCTTAGATTCGATTTGGGAAGAGCCTTGCCATTAACCAGCCGGTCCTTGATGCGTGCAGTCAGCTCATCTATTATTGGAGCTTCTTTCTCTTGTCTTATCCGCAGACGTTCCTCTGGAGAACGTTCCCAAGCAACTCTCTCTAACATAAATAGATATTTTATCTTGCGCAGTACCCAGCTAACAAATTTTTTATCGCCACCTACAGCGTCGAAAAACTTGCGCCGAATGTGACTCCAGCATGGACACCAAGTGAATTGCTTCTTATTAGCCAGTGCTTCATAGGCTCCATATTTATCCGAATGGACAACACCTTTATATCCAGCTAGTATTTCCACAGCATGCTTGTGGCAGCGGTCCGTGCGAAAATGATAGACTCGATAAGGCGGATTTTTTTCCTGCCCTCCAACGATCACCCACATAAAAGCCTGGTGCACCTTTCCCTTACCAGGGACAAGCATGTCCACAGGAGATTCGTCCACAAAAACATTGTTGCTGCTGAGCACGCGAGCAATCATTTCTTCATATAGCGCCTTTAAGGCATATCCACAGCGCATTACCCACTTGCAAAGTATTTGTCGGCTGATGAGAATGCCCTCGCGAGCTAAGATTTCCGATTGACGAAATAAAGGAAGGTGATCGGCGAATTTTTTCACGATCACACTGGCTAAAAGACTTTCATCGGCTTGACAGCGAGGAAAAATGCTATCTGGTAAATCTGCGATAAAAACGCCCTCTTCACTATGTGCTCTACATGCATACTTGGGACGTACTAGCTCCTTGACGTAGTAGCTACCTGGCGTATGCGCTATTTTGTGAGTGACTTCTTCGCCAATTTTGACGAGGGCTTCACCCGTTGTAGGGCAAACTTTTTGATCCTCTGGCAAATCTAAAATACAGCGTTGAACGGGAATATTGTCTGGAAGCGTAATTTTATCTTTGCCATTGCGCCCCTGCTTAACCCGTCGATGAGCAGGCACATTTATTGTCTCTTTTTGCTCTTCGGAACCAAGATTTTCGAAACCTTCCAGGTAGAGTTGTTGACCGCCATCGTCGACTACTTTTTCCGAACGTTTCCCAAAAATCTGACGCCTAAACCATTCAAGCTGCTCCTTGAGAAAGCTATTCTCATTTCGCAGGGAATAAATTTCCGATTGAAGATGTTCTAGTGATAGTGTTGAGGTTTCCATATGCTCTAAATCATATCACAGACCCCCTCTATTATCAAGTATTTTATCTAATAAAATACACATTGTTTTTAGGATTTTAGGCTCGATGACTACTCTCCAACAACATTAGAAATTCTCGACGATCGATAGCGGAATCTGGAATGCTTCCATTGCGAAAACTTCCTTTTTCAAGTCGCTTGTACCAGACGGCATGACCATTACCATCCCAGTAAAAGACCTTCACTAGATTTCTACGACGATTTAAAAAAACGAAGTAGGCCCCGCAGGTAAATTCGCCCGAGAACGAACTGTCAACAAGATTGCTCAAGCACTCAAATCCCTTTCGCATATCGATCGGCTCTTGATAGAGAAAGACACCCTTGTTTTTCTGATATGACGACCTCAGAGTTTTGCTCGCAGACTTTAGGGTTAGATAGACGCTCTTCTGATCAAGCGAAAGCTTGAGCTCGGGCAGGGTAATGTCTATCCAACCCGTCGAGGAAATGTGGTCGGGCGGGCTAACTTTAAAGCGTTGGTACCAGTACAAGAGCTGCTGGTAGCTTATATTGTTCTCTAGGCACCACCTGCGGCCACTCTGACCGCTCGCCATCCATTGGTCTATGCGTCGAGCCCACTCAGAACGCTTCCTTTTGAAATCCATTAGTATCTCCATGGTTAGGGTCATGGAGAAAACTTAGAACCTCGCGGAATTACGAAAAAGATGGCTTCAATTGACGCTTACGTCGCAAGCGACCGCACTCCAAAGCGCTGCGCGCCGAGATACGATTGTTAGGCTTAGGTTGAGGCCTATGGGGCATCGCCCTGGTATATGCCAGGAAGGGATTTTGCAGTCTGAAAGACTGCCATAAAGCGCATGCATAAATGGTGTGGGTGAACTGGCGTCTTGTAGCAGTCCTTCAGACTGCGAAATCCCTTCCTGGCATATACCAGGGCGATGCCCTGGCCTGTTGCAATCTCGACCCTTCGGGCCTGGGAAGGGAGAAAAGCCTGTCTTTCCAGACAGGATAGTGCCATACCATTTAAGCTCTCCAGAATCGCCTTCTCACAAAAAAAAGTGATTTTTTTCCAAAGAATCGATCCATGAGAGCCCAAATACTTCTGCAATTACCTCTTAAGGTCTCCAAGGCTCTAGCAGCAAATTATTAGGTATTATGAAGGGTTGGTGCATTTGGATATGACGAGCTCGAAGAGCGATGCTTTTTTCGTTATTCCTATCCCCTGCATCACTTGGATCTCGGGGGGCAAGATGTCGTCGAAACCCTCGAACTTCTATTTGAACAACTCGATATCTACGCGCCGGTCATCGAAGATGTTTCATCTGGTATCGAGTCTGTCCAAAATCTATTAAGTAAATTTCACAACGAAGAACCGGAAGCCTAAGAGGCTGGATCTTGACCATAGATGCAAGTTGCCTATTTTCAGGAATATGCGAACTTGTATCAATGGCCAATATCCAAAAAAAGAATCATCTTACCGATCAAAGATCTCATTCGGGCCAAAAAAGAAGGCTATTTCCGTCTTGGCAGTCTCTGGGGCATCGGAACCGTGTACTGCATTTTCCGTCATGGATTTAGCAAAATCTGCTCGGATAGTCCCTGGGGCTGCCTTTGAAGGATCTGTCGCACCCATGATTTCGCGGTTCTTCTCGATCGCTTTTGGACCTTGCAAGACCATGACTACCACAGGCCCTGATATCATAAATGAGACAAGTTCTTTAAAAAAGGGACGCCCTTTATGTATGGCATAAAACCGCTCCGCCTGATCTTGACTAAGGTGAAGCATTTTCATGCCCGCAATGTGGAGGCCCCCCTTCTCAAAGCGCTCAATGATAGCACCAATATGATTGGCCGCGACGGAATTGGGCTTAATGATGGACAACGTATTTTCTTCAGACACAGCTTTCTGCTCTTGGCCATCCTCGGCACTTAAAGTGATGTTTCTAGGGTTCGATTCTTCTCGTTGGCAACTTGCCAGAAGAAAGAAACAACATGCCGTCAACATATAGGCGCAGAGATTATTTATGCTCATGAGTAGATAACCTTTTATCTGTTTTATACCTTATTTAGATCTTGCGCAGAGTTCCTCTGGGCGGAAAAAGTAACTAATTTCTTGCTTAGCGGTTTCTTCGCCATCCGAGCCATGCACAGCATTAGCATCGATACTTTCGGCGAAGTCGGCGCGGATTGTGCCTGGGGCAGCTTTTTTTGGGTCGGTGGCGCCCATGAGATCGCGATTTTTGTTAATAGCATTATCGCCTTCCAAAACCATGATCATGACTGGTCCAGACGTCACAAAAGTGACCAAATCCTTAAAAAAGGGGCGTTCTTTATGCACGGCGTAAAAACCTTCAGCCTGTTCTTTCGTCAACTGCTTCATCTTGGCTGCAACGATTTGTAGGCCAGCTTTCTCGAAACGCTCAATGATGGCTCCGATGTGATTCTTAGTGACGGCGTCTGGTTTAATAATAGATAGAGTTCTTTGTGGCATGTCTAACACTCCTTAAAATTGTGTAAGTCTGAACGTGCATTATACTGAAGTCGAGATAAATTGTGTAGCGTGCCGTGAGGCAGCGGCCTATCCATCGCAAGATATTAGGAGTAACACGGATGCACACGGATCTAGGAGGATTTAGGAGGATAGGATGGAAAAAACTAGTTCATCATTCTAAAACGATAAAAAAGTGGTTTTAGAATGGATATGGATCAACAGGAATTTAATTTCCCATCCTAATCCTCTTAAATCCTCCTAGATCCGTGTGCATCCGTGTTGCTCCTAAAAATGGCACGAATCGCTACCCCTAGATCCATGTGCATCCGTGTTACTCCTAGATCCTTCACGTTAGAAAAAAAAAGTTACACGAACTGCTGTGAAGTGCACTTTGAGCTTTTCGCAATTACTGACGGTGTGGTATACCTTAGGTCCATTTTGCGCTCAGTGATATTAATTGGAAGAAGTATCCCATGAAGCTGCCCTATTCGTGGATCAAGGAATGCATGCCTACGGACCTTACCCCCGGCAAGGTCGGAGAGGTCTTAACCATGCTAGGACTCGAGGTTGATGCCATCGAAACCTCTCCCATGTCTTTTGAGGGGGTCGTTGTTGTCAAAGTTCTTAGCACAGAGCGTCATCCAGACGCCGATAAACTTTGTGTAGCTAGCGTTTCCGATGGTCAAGAAACCCTACAGATCGTTTGCGGAGCGCCCAATTGCCGTGTTGGCATTGTTACGGCACTTGCTAAAGTCGGTGCTACGCTGACGGATGAGAAGGGCGAAAGCTTCAAGATCAAGAAAGCCAAGCTTCGAGGTATCGAGTCTAGTGGAATGCTCTGTACAGGAAAAGAGCTTGGCATTTCTGAAGATCATGAGGGAATTTTAGAGCTATCCGCCGATAGTACCTTAGGCTCTAGTTTGAGCGAGCTTTATGGCGATGCCGTCTTTGAAATTACTCTGACACCTAACTTGGGGCATTGTGCCAGTCTTCAAGGGGTTCTTAGAGAACTTTCGGCCTATTTAGATAAATCCTATGCCCTGCCTCAAGTCTATATTGACGATCAAAAAGGCGAAGACATTGCCAAGCTAGCTACCGTAAACGTGCAAGATTCTGCTAAGTGCCCGCGGTATGCTTGTAGAGTCATACGGAATGTTAAAGTAGGCCCATCTCCACAGTGGTTACAAAAGCGTCTTGAGCAATGTGGTTTGCGCCCCGTCAACAATGTCGTGGATGCTACCAACTACGTCTTATGGGAGCTCGGTCACCCTCTGCACGCGTTTGATTATGATAAGCTGTCGGGAAAGTGTATTAACGTCCGTTGTGCCACTTCTGGAGAAGCCTTTGTCACCTTAGATGGTCAGACTCGCCAACTTTCCCAAGATGCTCTTCTTATTTGTGATGCTGAGAAAGCGGTCGCTTTAGCAGGAATCATGGGAGGTCAATGTTCTGAGGTTGATGACGGCACAACACATGTGCTTCTCGAATCGGCCTATTTTGAGCCTACCAACATTCGTCGTACCAGCAAGGCTCTGGGGCTATCAACAGAGGCTTCCAGACGCTTTGAACGCGGCGCAGATCCCAATGGGGTGTTGGTAGCCTTAGATCGGACGGCTGTACTCATTCAGGAACTAGCAGGTGGTGATATCGCCCAGGGGGTCATTGATGTTCATGTCGGTCAGGTTGAAGAGAAAAAAATCACCTGTCGTCTAAGCCGCATCAACGCCATCATTGGGGAAACGCTAACCATCAGCGAGGTCGAGGGCATTTTTCGACGCCTTGGCTTCCCTAGCAATTGGGATGGTCAGCACTCCTTTTTTGTTCGTATTCCTACTTATCGCGCTGATATTCATGGCGAAATAGACCTCATTGAAGAGATTGCGCGCATCTATGGCTATCACAACATCGTGAAGAAACCAGGTGCTTATCAGGCTTCCAGCCTGCCACATGCCCCTATCTTTATGTTTGAGCGCTTGGCTCGTCAGCGTCTTATTGGGCAGGGGCTACTGGAATTTATCACCTGTGATTTGATCGGTCCTACTGCCTTGAATGCCGTGGCACCAGGTCCCGTTAATGACTCTTCGCAGATTCATGTCTTGAGTCCCACATCCGTAGAGCAATCTGTCTTACGCCAGTCATTACTGCCAGGGATGCTACAAGCCGTAAAATACAATATCGACCGTAAAAACCAGAATATCGTAGCTTTTGAAATTGGTCGCATTCACCTCCGTGAGGGGAGTAAATTTAAAGAACAGTCTGTAGCAGGCATTATTTTGTCTGGAAAGTCTCGTCCACATCATTGGGATCAGCATCCTGGGCCTTTTGATTTCTATGATCTAAAAGGGCTTGTAGAGGACTTTTTAGAGGGAATTGGTGTTCCTTCACCGACTTTTGAGCTGAGCAAGTTGGCCACATTTCACCCCGGCCGTCAGGCTAATGTCCTGCTTAATGGCATCGACGTTGGAGCTGTGGGAGAGGTTCATCCTGATGTTATTCGACGCCTTGATGTTCCTCAGCGTATTCTATTCGCAGAGCTCAATCTTCACGATTTATTCCCGCTGCGCTCTGCGACACCTAAGATGCAGGAATTGCCGCAATATCCAGGTTCAGAGCGTGATTGGACGATTACAATAGAGGAGGCAACGGCTTCTAAAATGATTTTCGACCTGATTCGAAGAAATGCTCCTTCACTTTTGGAAAATGTAAGCTTGATCGCGTTATACCGTAGCGACAAGGTAGGTATGGGCTATAAGAATGTGACGTTTCGCTTCTCTTATCGCGACCGTACCAAGACAATTCAGCAAGAAGACGTCGACGCTAAACATACTCGCCTTGTTACCAAGGTCACGGAAGAGCTAGGGACAGCGGTACGACAAACATCAAGCAATGAAATTCCCAGGTCACTGGACAAATAGTAATAAATGAGGCACGCCATGAAGTACAGTCATTACCTACTTCTTCTTCCCATTTGCATTCTGGCAACGGCCTGCGGCCGCTCCCGGTGTTGCAACGACGTTGTTTGCGAAACATATGTTCATCCCTATGGTTTGGAGATGTCCAGTAATGAATGGTGCCGTCAAGGTTCCTCGGGTGAGGTGATCACTTCTCGTAAAGATGGAGTGGTCATCAAACGTTCTTTTCAACAGGGTGTGGTCGATGGGCAGGTCTCCTATACCTTCCCTCATCGCGATACCATCGAGACGATCGAAGTATATAGCAAAGGTGACCTCATTAAGGTCACTCATAATTTTCCGTCTGGAGCTGTAAAGAGTGAAACAGAATACGCTTCCCCAACGAATAGCGTGGTAAAATCCTACTACGACCAAGGGACCCTAAGAAGCTCCGAACGTTTTAAGGACGATCGTCTTGCACAGGCAACATATTTCAATCTCAAAGAGACTCTAGAATCCAGTGTCGAAGATTTTAGCGGTAAATCCACACGTAGAGATATCTATGGACAATTGTTATCCGTTGACACCATAGAAGATGGTCGAGTTGTTGCAAGCACTACCTACCACATTAATGGGATGCCTGAGGCCATTACGCCCTTTAGCAGTGGTGTGGTGGATGGTACTCGTAAGACCTTCCTGCCAGGCGGTGAGCCCTACACGATCGAACAGTGGCAGAATGGACAGCAGCACGGCATCACCCAAGAGTTTCAGGATGGCGAAAAAGTTGCTGAAGTGCCCTACTACCGAGGTCGCAAGGAAGGTGTGGAAAAGTGCTTTCGGAACGAAAAGGACGTTGTAGAGGAAATCAGCTGGCACATGGATGCGCGGCATGGACCGACGAATCGTTATGTAGAAGGTAAAGTGATTACCGATTGGTACTATAACGACGCTCCCGTGTCCAAAGCTGTCTTTGACAAGCGTTCTGCATTGTTGCAGCCACAGTAAACAAAAATTCAAGCCCTCCCCCGGAGACGTCGCGCTTGCGGCGTCTCCTTTTTTTTGCGCAAAATAGCAAGATTTTCAGCTCCTAGAGTTGGGAAGTAGAATTTTCCCCCTCTCTCCTATCTCGGTGTCTCGGCGCCTCGTCGGTAAAAATTCCTAATTCCTTTCCTACGATTGCGCATTGGGTAACACGCTTTTAAGCACCGGAAACCACTTCCTAAAGCTTGTCTCATCCGCAAGATCCCATTGCTCCTCGATCAATTCAGTAAAAGATCCGTCCTCGCCAATCTCATAAAGCTTATACATGACCGGACGCTCTTCACGGTCTAATAGAATCACTCCGTCGGTGGTATCTCCGCGGGAACGATAGAACATTCGGTTTGTAGCCAGTAGCCATCCATGTGGTGAAAAAATGCTGCATTCGCGGCAAACATCATCGTCGAAGACATGTGTTTCCATATAGATTAGGCGGTCATCTTGATTGCGTATGAAGCAGGTCACCGCGTTATCATCGGCTGCTGTCGTTTCTTTACTCCATCCTTGCTGTTCAGCCGGCTTTAAATGGCGAAAATCCAACAGTATAGAGTCGTAGATAATCCCTACAAAATGACCATTGCCATACCGCTCCACAGAATAGCGTTTGTGATAAGGATCATCGACTATCTTGTAGGATACAGCGGATGTATGAACCTCTTGGAGGGCTATTGGATCACGTCCTCGTGGAACGCCTTTTAACCAATAATAGTCTCTATAACAAGTTGCCATCCCATTTTCCTCCTTTGCCTTTGACCAAACTGTCGCATAGGACCTCACATTCTGTCCAGAAATCGGCTTTTTGCCACAGGGCAATCGCATTTTGATCAAGGTATCGTCACAAAAAAAATCTTTGCGTTGGACAAACAAGTCAAAAATTTGTTAAGTACTGTGGAACCAACAATTGCGTCCACAGCACCTGGTGGTGACGACGAGCACAGGGCTTTAGAAGCCTGTGACAAATAATCAAGGGAAGGAGTCACATCAATGGAAGACATTTTCCTCAGTTTCGGATTTCGGCTCGGGGTATGGCTGCTATTAACAGCCAGTGCCCTTGGTGTGCTCGGTTTATACTGGGTCGTTCGGCGCCGCGAACGTCATGTTGAGCTTACTTATGAATACCAAGATCTCATCCGTCTCTGTGCACAGAAGACCGAAGAGAAAGTGCAGCTAGAAACGCTTATTCAGGACATTGACGAGCGCAAGTCCCAGCGAGATCGGTGGCAGGCTGAAGAAGCACGCTCACGTGAGTGGCTGCAACATAATGACGAGAGCGTTCGAGAAATCAAGGAAACTCAAACGCACCTAGAAAGTCTGCGTGCCGAGTATAGTGAGGCACAGCAGGTGTTGAATCATATTGCCCATCATAGAAGCGAACGTGAGCTTCTACAGCAAGAGGTAGAACATCTGCGCGCAGATCGTGATAAGCGCAGTGCTGAGCTCAAGGAAGTGAGTGCTACCTACGTATCTCTTTTAAAAGACCTCGACCATCGCAAAGCTCAGCTTGAGTCCATGACAGATCAGTTTCGTACTGTTTCTGAGGACCGCGCTAGGGCCCAGCAAGAACTGAAGCAAGCCACTGAAGAGTATATGGATATCGGCTCCCAGCTGCAAGAGCGCCGTTCCGAGCTTGGTAATATCGATACTGAGCTGGATCAGCTTCAAGCGCGTGCTGAACGCTTTAGAATGGAAAATCCCTTCTTGGCTGACCATCAAGATCTCATTGCACAGCAGTGGAAGACCTTGGAGGGGCAATATCAAGAGGCTATTTCTAGAAACCGTCAGCAATGGCAGCATCTAGAAGAACAATTTAAGCGTTTACGCGATCAGGCTCAGCGCAGCACCTCCTCGCTGTCGCTGTAAGCACTGTTCGTTTCAACGGTTTAGGACGGCCCCTTCGGGGCCGTCTTTTTTTTATTATAATATTTTTTAATAAAGTAAGGTTGGTATCTAAATAATGAGTTGTCATGTTTGACATAATTAACGCATGAGATTACACTTTTCTCTGTAACAAGGAGTCAGTCATGCGTTTTACATCTTTATGTGCTGGTGTTTCATTGCTACTACTTGGGTCGATAGTTCAATTGAATGCCCAAACACGTCCGGTTGTAGTGGATCAATCAGGGCGTCAGCTGCCCGGTGGCAGAGCACCTATCATCATGGAACAAGGTGGTTGCTGTAGGCCGGGGCCGGTTGAGCGCCGCTGTATGCCAGAGTGTGCCCCCAGGAAGAAATGCAGAAAAGCCAAATGGAATTTTGATTTTGGTTTTTGTTTCGCCAGGCCAATGGTTTACTGCCCGCCTCCCCGAACACACACAGAAATCGTTTATGTCACTCCACCTCCTCCGCCTCCACCACCAGCTCCCATGGTTTGTTATAAAACCGTCACGGTTCCTTCACGTTGTTCTGTAGACCGTAGTGTTCGTGATTTGAAACTGACTAGCAACGAGTCGAACGGTGAGCACATTCGCCTCGATGGGCGTTATGCGAATTTGGAGTCTATTGACATAGAAGTCGATGGCCCAAGTCTGCGCTTTGAGTTGGATGGCCAATTTCCAGCCCTTGTGACTGTCCATGTGGATGCTGATGCAGGAGATGTGCGGGCAAAGTTGCGCGGTCGTTATCCGGAGCTTGACCAGATATCTTTTAGTAGCCGTTCGGGGGCCATTGATCTAGATCTTACAGGCCGTTGGAAGCACGACTGTACGGTGGACATCGAAAGCACGTCAGGAGATATCCATCTGAGATTACCCAACGACATTGGGGTGGTTGTCAACATTGACGGCCTGTGTGATCGGAAGATATCCGGACGTTACAACTGTCGAGGAGATAGTCGTGATTCTAGACAGTACGTCAATGCGCATTACGGACGTCGAGATGTCACGCTTACGATCAATATTGAGTCCATGGAAGGAAGAGTTATCATCGACTAACCATTCCGAGGATATGACGTGAGATGACCAGGCGTTGAATTTCACTAGTACCCTCATAGATCGTTGTTACGCGTGCATCGCGGTAGTAACGCTCTATGGGGTACTCTTTAATATAGCCATAGCCACCATGAATCTGTACGGCTTCATTGACGATTTCATTAGAGGCTTCGGAAGCAAACAGTTTTGCGGTTGATGCTGCTAGGGTAAAAGGTTCACCTTGGTCACGAAGCCATGCAGCTTTATATAGTAGTAGGCGAGCGGCTTCGAGTTTGACATGCATATCAGCGAGTTTGAAGGCCACAGCTTGGTTTTCGCCAATAGGCTTGCCAAACTGCACGCGATCTTTGGCATGTTTGACACTAGCCTCAAAGGCTGCTTCTGCGATGCCAATAGCTTGTGCGGCGATACCTAACCGGCCACGATCGAGCATGGCCAGTGCTAACCTAAGACCGTGTCCTGGTAGCCCCAGAACCTGCTGTGCGTTGACATGGCATTCGTTAAACTCCATGCAGGTAAGGTTGACTGTAAGCAAACCCAGCTTATCGACGATTTTGTTAACGGTCCAGCCTGGGGTACCACGTTCTACTAGAAAAGCAGTGATGCCATGGCTATCCTTCATGGGGACTTTGGCAAAGACGATACAGAGATCTGCAAGATTACCATTAGTGATCCAGCGCTTATGTCCATTTAGCACATAGTCATTTCCGTGGAGATCGGCACGGCATTCGATGCTTTTAGCATCGCTGCCGGCATGCTCTTCGGTAAGAGCAAAGCAGGCCCCACAATACTCTCCGTTAGCCATTTTAGGAAGATAGCGGCGCTGCTGGTCTTCGGTACCGTATAGGGAGAGGGCTTCTGCCACCCAGTTGCTCACAGCCATGGCGACAGCGACACCAGCATCAGCTTTTGCAAACGTGCTAATAGCCAGAATGTAGCTCAGAGCATCAGTGTAGCTGCCTCCGAGAGTTTTGGGTACATTCATGACCATAAATCCCTTTCTGGCCATCTTCTGATAGAGGGAACGCCGTATTTCTAGGTCAGTCTCTAGTTGAGCGCGAACAGGTAGGACTTCCTCTTCGCAGAACTGCCAACAGCTTTGACGAAACGCTTCTTGTTCTGGCGTTATTGTAAAATCCATATACCCCTCTTAGCTTATCCCTAGAAACCTCACAATCGTTTTTTGGCGCGTAGCGCTTTGGAGTGCGGTCGCTCGCGACCGCTTTGGATTTGGGCGAAGTGGGCATGACACGAAGCGTGACTTGCCGCTCTGGGGATACCTTGAGAGTCTGAGGCCTCCAAAGAACGGCGCGCGATTCAATAGGCTCACCCAAATCCAAAGCGGTCGCGAGCGACGCGCACTCCAAAGCGCTTCGCGCCGAAACACGATTTTGAGGGCTTTATTAATCATCTGACATCTCGAACGAATTCTGCAATCGTCTCAATTGGACTGACTGGACATAAATGGACTTCTACTTTTTGTCCAATTCGTCCAATTCGTCCATAACCTAAAGCCATACAATAGAAACCTACAACGGTATTCCCTTGACGATGATTGCTGTAACAGTAATATCATTGCCACCCATGCTAACCATCATCCCATAGGGTGTTTTAGGGCTAATTTGATTAGCCGCTTTACCCGTAAGTTGATGCAGTAAATCTACCAGCTGACGCACTCCAGAAGCGCCCGTGGGATGACCGAACCCACACAAACCCCCGGAGAGGTTTGTGGGAATTTTCCCCTCTTTGCTAAAGTGGCCCTCCAAGACCTTATGAGTGCCTTTTCCGGATTCGGCAAACCCTAAGGCTTCGAGGGACAAAAGGCCTGTGATCGTGAAGCAGTCGTGAATTTCCAGCAGCGCCAGGTCGTCTTTGGTGAGGCCTGCTTGTGAGAAAGCTTTTTGTACCGCTGTGCTGGTGTTAGTCAGGGTCGTAGGGTCTGGTGGAGGTTGGGTAATATCTCCTTCAGCAGCACCTACCGCAATGATCTCCACAGCGTTTTTAAGGTCAATGCCCAACCGCAGTAAACCTTCCTCTGAGGCAATCACAATCGAGGATGCTCCATCGGAGACTTTTGAGCAGTCCGTAAGGTTCAAATAGGGAACGAATTTCTCCGGATCGGGAGGTGTCATCCCGGCAGCAAAAAGGTCCTCTATAGTGTTGTGGAATTCCTGAGCCTTTGGGTTGCGCCTTGCATTGAGAATGGCTTGCTCATACCATCTGGCCATTGCTCGGCGAGTGGTGTCATAACCATATTTGTCGTAATATGCCCCGGCCCGAGCGGCAAAGATGCCCGGAAAGAAGTGCGCACACCCCTGCTTTCTTTCACCTTTGTGGTAGCTGGCTCCAGCTAAGACATCTGCACCATAGACGGATTTCATGGTGTTTTGTATTTCGAATCCCACCACAAAGACCGTATCAGCACAGTCAGACAGCACACTTCGTACCGCTGTTGCGATAGCGCGACCGCCTGAACCACAAGCCCCTTCTACTCCCGTACAAGGCTTTCCTAGCAATGAGGGGATCATTGAAGGCAAGAAACCGGGTAGATTAGCCTGTTTGATAAAACGCGGAGCCATGAAGTTGCCAATAACTCCTTCATCGAAATCGATCTGTTCCACTTGAGAGCAAGTGCCCTCAGCTACATCCTTAAGGTATGTTTCGAATCCAGGCATAGGTTTGAAAGGATTGAACTCTTTACGTCCCGGTCCGAAGAACATGGTGTTGTAACCCGCCGCGGCATAGACTTTTTTTCGAAAGGCCTTCATGGAAACCTCTTAGAAAAAGGTGTTGATGGGTCCATAGACGTGAGAAAAGCCATTTTTCAGCACAGAATTGATGTCTTCGCCCTTCTCCGCCACTCCATCCTTAAGAAGGTTTTGAGCGATGTCTCGGGAGTTCTTTAAAAATGCTTGAGCGAGGCTTGCTCCTAGACTCTGGTCGTTGAAAAGGTGGTGAAAATAGGCTTGGAGGATGCTGTTTTTTTGAGGGTCTTTGACAATATTTTTCCATGCGACATGACCCTGAGGAGGTTTTCCCAGCAAATTTTCAACATTAATTAATGGTTGATAAACACCATCACTAAGGTTGTACACCCCGGTAGGAATACCTTTCTCGTATTTAAAGAAACCATCTTTTTGTGAGCCATCGCCGCGCTGCCCCCCCACAATGCTTGCTGCCACGAGGCTACTGATCAGGTCACAATGCAGTGCAAGTCCTGGAACATACCGAGTCATAATGTCGCAGATCTTCTGCCCAACGTCTAATCCAACATAATCAATCAGTTGAAAAATACCCATTGGACGCACTAGGAAGTCTCTAGTCACGGTGTCGACAAGACAAATAGCAGTTTCTTGCCCATACTGAGGGGATAACGCTTTAACCTGTTCGCATGCAAAGGAGATTTCACGCAGAAAGTGGCCATTGCCTATAAATCCTGCCACGTCATTGGATGGTACGAGGATTTTTCCAAAGCGACTCCCGAGTTCGATAGCTATCTTTGTGACATCCTCAGCGGCGCCATTGGTGATGAGTTCCACCAGAGGTTGGATGGGAGGGGGATTATAGAAATGGAAGCCCACAAGGTGATGTCGTAGATCCGTAGCATCGTTTAGGACCTTGATTGGCATCGAGGAGGTATTTGTGAAGTAATAGACCGGTTCACACTCCTCTAAACCCCTAAGGGTTTTGAAAATACTAATTTTCAATTCTAAGTCTTCAGGGACGGCTTCAAAGACTAAACGCGCTCCTTTGGCTCTGTTAATGTCAGGGGTCAGATGGATCATATTCATAGCACCATCTACAAAGGCATTGATGATCTCACCGTTATCGACCAAATTGGGGACATTGGCATAAGAGGCTCGAAGTTCGTTGATGTTTTTTTCAGCCCACTTTTGTATGTGTGTCTTGAGGTAGTGGGGCATCGTATCTAGAAGTGCCTCTTCAATGTTTATTAGAGTGAGGCGAAAGCGTCCCGAGCCCACATTTCCCGTGAGTCTAGCCTCCAGGCGGGCCATTTCTTGTAGAAGAAGCAGGGAAATACCCCTCCCCATTTTACCAGCGGCCCCGACGACCGCAACACGTTCTAGGAGGATGTCTAGCATGCTGATACTCCGTGAATTCCGAGTTCCCCCTGTTGCTCATAAAGCAGGTGTTCCATAACCCTCCAACATTGCTTGCTTTTTCGTATACATCAACATCGCCAAGCTGTAAATAATTATACTGCGAAGGAGGTGACCATGAGCAATGGTCGGTTATTACGGCAAGCTCTTGATAACGAACGCCCACTTCAGATGGTTGGTGTACCTAATGCCTTTGTTGCCATCATGGCGCAACATTTAGGTTATCGCGCGCTCTATCTTTCCGGTGCTGGTGTCGCAAACCTCGGTTTTGGCTTGCCTGACCTTGGTCTTACCACGCTTGATGATGTTCTGGAGGAGGCACGCCGCATTACAGGAGCTGTAGATCTGCCACTACTCGTCGATGTGGATACCGGCTTCGGAGGCACACGCATGATTGCCCGCACCATTCGTGAGATGACCCGGACAGGCGCTGCTGGTGTGCATATCGAAGACCAACAGAGTAATAAACGGTGTGGTCATCGCCCTGGTAAGCAGCTAGTCCGTTGCGAGTTAATGGTCGATCGCATCAAGGCTGCCGTTGATGCCAAGGCCTCTCCGGATTTTGTTGTAATGGCCCGCACCGATGCTGTGGGCGTTGAAGGCTTAGATCAAGCGCTTGAACGCGCTGTAGCCTATCAGGGTGCCGGTGCCGATATGCTGTTTGCCGAAGCAGTAGCCACCTTGGACGATTATGCTAGGTTTCGGCAGGCCTTAAAGATTCCAATCCTCGCCAATCTGACTGAATTTGGTCAGACCCCAACCTTCACCTTGGATCAACTACGTACTGTAGGGGTCGATATAGCCCTTTATCCCCTTTCAGTGGCGCGAATCATGAATCGTGCAGCAGAGAAGATATTGAAAGAGATTAGGACAAAAGGCACCCAAAGAGATTTGGTTGATGAGATGTTGACCCGACATCAGTTATATGAATATTTAGATTATTACAAACACGAAGAACAGAGTCAGGAGAACAAGCATGGTAGGAACACTCACTAAAAAAAAAGTCGGCGGTTTAGCCGGTATCGTCGCAGGGGACTCAGCCATCTGCATCTGTGGTGCTGAAGAGCAAACGCTGACCTATCGAGGGTATAGCATCGAGAATCTAGCCGCCCACGCCAGCTTCGAAGAGGTTGCATGCTTGCTTTCACGCGGAGAACTCCCCACTGAGGATCATTTAAAAAGCTACTTGGTACGTCTGCAAGAATTGCGTAAATTGCCCCTACCCCTGCAACATGTCCTCGAACTCATCCCCAAGTCGACGCCTATGATGGATGTTTTAAGGACCGGTTGCTCCTTCTTGGGGAACCTAGAGGCCACAGAATCACCCAAGGATCCCTTTCTTGCCAGTGACCGCTTGTTAGCTCTATTTGGACCTATGCTGCTCTATTGGTATTTGTTCCATAAACAGGGCAAGACAACGTTATCTAGTAAAGAGCCGACTATAGCAGGGTTCTTTCTCGATGCTTTACATGGCAAAGCTCCTGATGAACAAGCGCGTCATGCCCTAGACGTTTCCTTAATCCTCTATGCCGAGCATGAATTCAATGCCTCCACATTCACTGCACGTACCATCACCAGCACCTTAGCTGACTATTATTCGGCGGTCACCGGGGCCATTGGGGCTTTAAGTGGTCCTTTGCATGGCGGAGCCAATGAGAAGGCCTTAGAGCTTATCCTACGGTTTCCTAATCCTGCAGCCGCAGAGAAGGGTGTGATGCAAATGTTGGCTAACAAGGACCTGATTATGGGGTTTGGACATCGCGTTTATACGACCAAGGATCCACGCTCTCCTATTAACAAAGCAGTGGCGAGAAGTTTAGCAAAGACACCTCAGGAAAAAGAGCTCTTCGCTACAGCTGAGTGCATAGAACAGGTGATGTGGCGAGAGAA
Organism: uncultured Chlamydiae bacterium; assembly: GCA_963713615.1. GTDB lineage: Bacteria > Chlamydiota > Chlamydiia > Chlamydiales > JAJFMA01 > CAMFKD01. The sequence continues at coordinate 2,117,673 of CAVQMM010000001.1, read as the reverse complement.
GAAGCTCTTTCCTAATGCGGATTTCTACAGCGCTGTCTTGTATCACCTTCTGAAGATCCCCACACCAATGTTCACGCCTTTGTTTGTGATGGCTCGCATTACGGGTTGGTCAGCACATATTCAGGAACAACGCCAGAACAACAAATTGATCCGACCCGTTAGTCATTACATCGGCCCACCACCACGTGTTTGGGTGCCGTTGGAGAAGCGATGACGACTTCTATATCTTACGATCCAGTTATCGAGGCCATCGCAGACTATGTCTGCGATGGTAAGATCGATAGCAGAGAAGCCTTTGAAACCGCTCGATTGTGTCTAGCAGATAGCTTAGGGTGTGCCCTATTATCCCTGCGCTTTCCAGCTTGCACAAAGCTTCTAGGACCCCTGGTACCCGGAACGATTGTGCCAGTGGGATGCCGTGTTCCAGGAACTCCATGGATACTTGATCCTGTTAGGGGAGCTTTCAATATCGGTACCATGATCCGCTGGCTGGACTATAACGATACCTGGCTGGCAGCAGAATGGGGACATCCCTCCGATAATCTCGGTGGGATTTTGGCAGTGACTGATTACCTTTGTCGTAAGCTGAGGAGTGAGGAAAAACAGCCACTTCTTATGCGTGATGTCCTATTGGCAATGATTCAGGCTCACGAGATTCAAGGTGTTTTGGCTCTGGACAACAGTTTCAATCGTGTTGGTTTAGATCACGTGATTTTGGTTCGCATCGCCACCGCTGCGGTGGTGACCAGACTGCTTGGAGGCACTAAAGACCGAGTTCTCGCTGCTGTTTCAAATGCTTGGGTAGATGGCGGAGCGCTGCGTTGTTACCGCCATTTCCCTAATACCGGCTCGCGGAAATCCTGGGCGGCGGGTGATGCCACTTCACGAGGTGTGCAATTGGCTTTTATGTCTCTTGCTGGTGAGATGGGGTATCCTGCAGCCTTGAGCACTCCTCAGTGGGGTTTTTGCGACGCTTTGTTTCGTGGACAACCCCTGCGTTTGGCGCGGCCCTTTGGCTCCTATGTCATGGAAAATATTCTATTCAAAATCAGCTATCCTGCCGAATTTCATGCTCAGACAGCTGTAGAATGCGCTGTGCAGCTGCACTCCCTTGTTAAACACCGCCTGGAAGAGATTGAATCGATTGTCCTCACGACGCATGAGTCTGCGTTGCGAATCATTGATAAGAAGGGGCCATTAACAAATCCGGCCGATCGCGACCATTGCCTTCAGTACATGGTGGCCATTGGCCTAATTCATGGGACTCTGTCAGCAGAGCACTATGAGGAAGTTTCAGCGGCTGATCCGCGGATCGATGCTCTACGAGCTAAGATGCAAACCATCGAAGACCCACAATACAGCCAGGACTATTTGCATCCCGACAAGCGCAGCATCGCCAATCGTATTGAAATCACTTTTACAGACGGCACTAAGGAAGCCAGCTCCATTGAGTACCCCATTGGACATCGCAGACGTCGCGATGAAGCCATCCCCTTGCTTTATGAAAAATTTCGAAACAACACCACTCCGCGGCTACCTCAAACTAAAATCAATGATCTAGTTGATTTGTTTGGCGATCTGAAGCGATTGGAAGCCATGCCCATTGATTTGTTCAGTGACCAGTTATACCACAATCGGTCATAAATTTGGACTTTGGCGTGGGCCCAAATTCAAATTTATGACCGATTGTGGTATATTTTCAAAAAACTTATAAGTACGCATAATATGTAGATCATAGATTTTAAGGAGGATCCAATGGCAGCCGCTGTGACAATACCCCTCAATCCGGTAGCACCCTTTCCTGATTTGACGGAGCTAACGAATGACCCTGCAAAAGATCATGTGAATCCTTCTCCAGCTGTTCCAGAAAAAGCAGGAGTCCTTTATTCCAGTAATGGCTCTTCGAGCGTCACAGCAATGCCTAGTGAAATTGAAGAGAGCGAAGGATCGCTTATTACGTACTTCCTAGGAGCCTTCGGCATTGCCTTCGCCTCCGACCTTGTCTTTGGCCATAGAAACATAGTCTTTCTAAAGGCCTTTCAGGCGTCAGTGATGGTTATTGAAGCCTCCTGCAGCCTCTTCACGCACTATTGTCCTCGGCTCGACCAGGCAGAGGAAGTTGCTCCAAGGCTATTTTCGCGGATGAGACAACACCGTAACCTGGTCCTTGCCACAGCAAGCTTGGCGCTGTTCACCTTTCTTAACTTTGGTCAGCAATTGGGCTACTCGCCACCCAACCCTATTTCTTTGATGGTCGTCAGCGTGGTCGGACGCTTTGGTGGGCCAATGCTATTTTCGGAAGGCGCAGTGCTGCTTATGGAAGGCATTGCCTTAATCAAGCTTCAATGGAAAAATTTGACGACGAGAGAGGTCAAGGAACCAAAAGTATCGACCAAGATAGTGCCTTTGCGTAGCAAAATAATCGAAGTAGAGCCCAAGCCTGGGGTGGTAAAGGTAGAAGTAAAGCTACCCACTCCACCAACCAAGGAAGCTGAAAAGAAAGAAGGACTACAGATCCCTGCCGAGGTTTCGAAAGAGATAGAGGGCCAAAAACAACCCACAGAGCAGGTTGCTTTGGCATCCCATGTGCAAGAACCTCTCTTGCCTAACCTTGGGGATCCAGTGCAACCCGATGCTGAGTTGGAAAAAGAATCGAAAAAGCTACAAGTAGCTGAACTAGTAGTGCCGGCTGCAGCCTAATAACAGGGAGATAAAAAAAATGGATAAGATCAATCGAGCCGCGGAACGTGGATTGCAGTGGATAGATCAACAGCTACATGATGATGGCTCATTCGGGCCTGCCATTGATGATCTTGCCTGTTACTACAAATCGCCCTATCTGTTTTCGCTGATGGGAAGACGTAAGTCTGCTCATCGTGTATTAGACCACATCAAAGAACGATTCATGTTGAGCAATGGCGATTTCGCCACTTCAGAGAGTTTTAAAAGCATCAATCCCTTATTTACAGAATTTTGGGCATATACAAACGGATGGATAGCTATTGCCGCCCAGCGCATGGGGCGATTCGATGTTGCCCAGCCAGCCTACGACTACTTGAAGCATTTCTTTAACCCAAAGTTGGGTGGTTTTACAACGCAACGACCATACAAAGATGAGCAAGAAATGGTCGATGTTGTATCTACGGCCCATTTAGGTCTCTTAAGTTTGTATTTCAATGATGTCGAAACAGCCAAGGCCGCAGGGGGCTTTTTGGCTGCTGTTCTTGACAAACAGCCTGATATGGCCAACAAATTTTTCTTACGTGTGGATGGTCGTGGACAACTCATTACGACTTATTCGCATGAGACAGCTTTGTTGCATCAGGTCGGAGCACGCGAGCACAATCAAGCCTATTTTATGGTCGGTTATCCCGCGGCCTTTCTTGCTATACTTTTCCAAGCTACAGGAGAGAAGCGTTTTCTGGAAACCGCTAAACGTTACCTAGATTTTGCTATGCGTACTAAAGGAAATATCATCTCCTTTCACTACAGTCATAAGGTGATGTGGGCGGCAGCTCTCCTTGCGGGTATTACTGGAAATGCTTCTTATGCGCAATTTGCTCAGTCCATTGCCAATCATCTGGTGGGTCTTCAGGCTCAAGAAGGGCGCTGGCTCGCTTCTGAACCCTTCCATATTGGGATGGATCAGACCGCAGAAATTGCTATTTGGTTAGCCATCACTTCCGACGAGCTCGCTATGCAACCAGCGGTAGCCGCCCACGCTTAACAGGATGGTTAGGATTAATGCATGCATATCATCAATTGATCCTCGTCTTCGTGACGAATCACTAGATTGGTGTTCTCAATATCATCACCTTGTTTCCACTAGTCGTTTAAAATCTATTATAAAAAGCCTTGGAAATTCATTAAATGGCCCTTTTTCAAGCTATTCAGCCACGTTAAATGCCGTCTCTAGGGCTGCGTGGCCAATTTTTCAAGATTCATCTCCTTTAAAAATTACGCTAAGCCATAAATCCTGCTTAAGACCTTTGGAATTTCCCGCCTTGTTTAACATAAGAGTGCGCTCTGTATTTGGCACTGGAGCTCGTGCAGATCTTTTAACCTTTTTTTTAATTCATGCGAAATCTGATTTTTCTGCTTCGGATCTGGTTGAAATAGGTTATTCCAAAAGAAACCTTGCTTGGATATTAGAAGAGCTCTGTTTAAGTAAACTTTTTGATAAATTGTTGATAAGAAATCAACAGAAATATCGGCCTTGTTCACCTTTACGGTCAGAATTTCGGTCGGACGAAAAAGGTCGGATGTCGTGGTTTGTGAAGAGGGCATAGCGCCAGCTATGTCCGAGGAGCAAAACGCGACAGACGATCCTTTTGCAGTCGACCGAAAACTGACCGCAAAGGTGAATAAGGCCGAAATATCGTTTGATTAAAAATGATCAACTCCTAAGCGTTTTAGGTCCTCTGCCTCAGTACACCCCGTCATGGCGCATGATTCTCGAGATTTTATTGCTTCTACGTGACTGTATTAACCGTACCGTAGCTCAGAAAGCACAAAAGTAGTAGAAATCCGCAATCTCTTGATGACCCTCCAAGAACATCTTAAAAGGTTAAATCTTACCCCTCCCCCTTGGCATAATAACTTTCAAGCATATTTAAGTTTATTTAGCGAATGGCTACTTGATATAACGGGTAAACTCGCCAGAGGTAATTTTTCTGATAGATTTTTTCTCACAACGCATTAGAGGGTATTTCTTTGCTACAGAAGCATTCCAGGATTTTCCAAGAGCTTGATGAAGTGGTTGGAAACGGCTGCAGCGAGATCACCGTCGATGATGCGATGGTCAAAGGCCCATGAGCAGTTCAGAATGTCCCTAATGACCACGCTATCGCCTTTAACGACGGCTTGTTTTTGAATCTTAGCCGTGGCTAAAATGGCTGCCTCGGGGTAATTAATGACTGGAGACGCCCACAGTCCACCCTCGGTGCCGAAATTACTTAACGTTATAGTGGATTCACGCATATCTTCAGGCTTAAGGCTACCATTTACAGCACGCTTTCTAAGCTCATCATAACGCCTCACTGTATCCTGAAAAGTCATCGCTTCGACATGCTTCAAGACCGGTACAATCAAACCTTGCGGCGTTTTCATCGCTATGCCGATATTATGCACCTTGTGGATGACAATCGTTCCATTTTCCTCGTCTACAGAGGCATTAATCTGTGGATAGCTGTTCAAGGTAAGCGACAAAGCCCTAATAAATAGAGGCATAAAGGATAGGTGAAAGCCCTGACGCCCTGCCTCTTCTTTGTTTTTGTCGCGAAACTTAATCAACAACGTCACGTCGGCTTTATCACAAAATCCAAAGTGAGGAATGTGTCTTTTGGATTCGCTCATCCTCTTAGCGACTAGGCGTCGGATGCCTATGAGGGGTTGCACTTCGTCCCCTTCAAGCTTTAAAGGAGGAAAGGCCGTTTTAGAGCTTTTCCCTGCAAATGCCTGAAGGTCTTTTTCCGTTACGCGTCCCTCTTTTCCGCTTCCTTGAATACGATCGATATCGATGCCGAGTTCTCGCGCTATCTTGCGCACAGGAGGGGTGGCGAGGGCCTTTACACCTTCCTTGCGCTCGTGCACTGGCATCACTGGTGCTGGATGAAGCTTACTCACCGCAGGACCCGCCGCTGTTGTTGCCGGCTGCTCCTGTTTAGGCGGTGATGCCGGCTTAATGTGCACCTCTCCACTAACCTCTACGTCGTATAGCGGCTTACCTTTGATGGCGATGTCGCCGACTTTGTAATACTGCTTGACTAAGGTACCAGGATAGGGTGTAGGTAACTCTACTGTCGCCTTGTCCGTCATGAGTTCGACAATAGGCTCATCTTGAGCGAGGTTATTGCCAACATTTTTGAGCCATGCGGTGACTTCGCCTTCGACAACGCCTTCGCCGATATCTGGCATGGTTACAGTATAGATCTGCTTTGCATTCGTCGTCATCAGTAGCTCACCGTGTCCATAATCGCTTTTTTCACCTTATACGCATCGGGAAGATATTCCTTTTCCAGCGTATGTGGAAATGGGGTATCTAGGCCACAGCAACGCAGCACGGGAGCCTCAAGGCTCAAAAAACACTTTTCCATGATCTGTGCGGCTACTTCCGCCCCAAAACCCTGTGTCTTAGGAGCTTCATGTGCAATCACACAGCGACCCGTTTTTTGCACTGAAGCCATGATGGCATTGATATCTAGAGGGTTTAGCGTGCGCAAATTGAGCACTTCGACATCGATGTCATGCTCCTTTTTGACTTCATCGGCGGCCTGCATGTTTTGATGATGCTGGGCGCCCCATCCGATCAGCGTCAGATGCTTTCCCTGACGTGCCACATGCGCCTGTCCTAGCGGGATGAAGTACTCTTCATCGGGAACCTCACACTTCAACGAGCGGTAGAGACGTTTAGGCTCAAAGAATAGCACCGGATCGTTGCTTTGAATGGCGGATAGCAGGAGGCCTTTGGCGTCGTATGGATCAGACACAACGACGACAACAAGGCCAGGAGTGTGCAAGAACTGTGCTTCAGGAGACTGAGAGTGATAATGCCCCCCGTGGATGCCTCCACCATAGGGCGTGCGAATAATCAACGGAGCCGAATATTGGTTTGCTGTGCGGTAACGAAGTTTGGCTAACTCATTGACGATCTGATCATAGGCAGGAAAGATGTAGTCGGCGAACTGAATTTCGCAAATGGGCTTCATGCCTGCCTCTGCCATGCCAATGCCGAAGCCGACAATTGCACGTTCGGACAAGGGAGAGTCAAAGCAACGGTCTGCCCCAAAGCGCTTTTGTAGGCCTTCCGTAACCCTGAAAACACCACCGAAGGCGCCACAGTCCTCGCCAAAGGTGACTAGACGCTTATCTTTCTCGAATGCTTGATGCAGCGTATGGTTGAGGGATTGGATAATATTTCGTTCGGGCATAGTTACGAAGCCTCCGGAAAAAAGGCCTTTAGTTCTTCATACTGCTGCTGTAGGGATGGCGGGACCGCGAAATAGACATCTTTAATAATCGAAGACATATCTGGCGAAGGGGTCGCTTTGGCAACCTTGATGGCTTCATCGACTTCTATTTTGATCTTCTCTATGAAGGCCTTTTCTTTGTCATCATTCCAAAGGCCTTTCTTTCTAAGGTAGCGGCTTAAGCGCAGCATAGGATCGCGCGTTTTCCACTCTTCCACTTCAGCATCGGCGCGGTAGGCGGAGGGGTCATCGGATGTCGAGTGTGCTCCCAGGCGATAGGTCATTGCTTCGATGAGGACCGGACCGTGTCCCTCCAGACATTGTTTGCGGGCCTTGGTGACAGCTTCATGAACGGCGAAGTAATCGTTACCATCGACCTGCACGGAAGTAATGCCATAGGCTTCACCTTTAGTGGCGACATCAGGTGAGGCGTATTGGTTAGAGGTTTTGGTCGAAATGGCGTATTGATTGTTACGGCAGAAAAAAATCACGGGTGCTTTGCGTACAGCAGCAAAGTTAAGTCCCACGTGAAAGTCGCCTTTGGAGGTCGTTCCTTCGCCGAAGTAGCACAAGGCCACCGTCTCCGCCCCTTGCAAACGCATCGCATAGGCACAGCCAGCTGCGTGCGGTATCTTGGTCGCTAGTGGTGAGGAAACGGTCACGACATTTAGCTCGCGTGAGCCAAAGTGGTTGGGCATTTGACGACCTAGCGTGCGATCTTTGGCATCGCCAAACATATGATGGATGTACTGTTGCGGGGTGTAGCCTCGCCAGAACATAGCGCCATCTTCGCGATATTGCGGATAGATCCAATCTTCTGAACGCAGAGCCGCGGCGCTGGCTACAACGCAGCCTTCTTCGCCGTAGGAGCTCATGGCAAAGCTGATAGAGCCTTGCCGCTGCAGGGTGATCATGCGGTCGTCGATGTGGCGGGTGGTGAGCATGACCTCATAGCCGCGTACTAGCTCGTCGTCGGGAATGGTGTGTTTGCAAGATTTGGAGAGCTCTCCATTGACATCTAGGTAGCACACCTTGCGGCACTTGATAATGTCGTTCATCTCACCAACCTTGGTTGTGTCCCATCGATTTCTTCATAGCTGATCCCTTCTTTTTTTGTCGTTAGAACATAAAAGTGGACCTAGGACTAATTGAGGTAATTGCAAAATTATTTGTGCCCTTGAGAATCGATTCTAGAGAGCTCAGATGTTATGGCACTATCCGGTCTGGAGAGACACAGATTTTTACCCCTTCCTAGGCCCGACATCCCGCTAGAATTTTTCAAGATTTTTCGTAGCTTTCAGGCGATTTTTCGATGCCAATTCCTTCGGTTTTGAAACTTTTAATTATTTTCTAATTTTGCTAAATTTATAGAGCCGAAGTAGAGTAGCCGTGCTCCTTTCAACTGCGAAGGGACACGGTGAATTTACTTAGGAAGGTTGTATACAACTCCTATGGGGTTGCCGAAGCAGAGTAGCCGTGCTCCTTTTCTGCTCAGCTAACATCGCCGAATTTGCTGACCTTGTTCATTCAGGCCAAACAGAACAAAGCCCGTTTGCTAAACTAACTCAGTCTTCCTTCTGACGGTAATCCCTGTCATGTATGAGTATCGACCATATTACTCTTATCATATGACGGGCAAATGCTCGTACTGCTTGGTTATGTTTTTTTCCCTCTGCTCTCTTCTTCTTGTAGTACTGTGCAGCCTCATCACATAGTTGTATATGTCGAGCAGCTCCGGTCATCATAGCTCCCTTTCCCCTCCAGTTAATATTTCGAGGCGATCGAGACCCCTCATATTGGCCAGAACTCTTGTTCAGAATTCCTATTCCCAAGTAGAGCGCTAGACTAGCCTCCGACTTAAACCGATCGATACTACCAATCTCTCCAGCGAGTTCTGCGGCACAAATGGAACCATATCCAGGAATAGATTCAATCCGAGATGCTATCTTGGATTGTGGGATCAAACCCTCTATCAATACCTCCAACTGCGCTATTTCATCTAGCATCTCGAGTAGCCTTCTGACATCTCGTACTATTAATTTTCCTATCCACTCAACCTTTGAAGAGAACTTAGCCGTCTTTTGCCATTTCTGAATTTCCTCTGCATAAACCTCTCCAACGCCCTTGATTTGCAACAGGCTTCTTTTTTGCATTCGAAGCAACATGGTCATGTCTTCCTTCGAAGCAAGAAATCGTAGAAACCAAAGATTTGCTGGATTTTTTGTAATAGACAGTAGACCGGGGCAAACAGCCTGTAGATCCCCTTGAAGTCGATTTATGATTCTTGTCTTTTCTTTTACCAACTCTCTACGACGCCTTGAAATATGTTTAAGTTGCTCGTTGCATACCGGTGGAGGCTCTACTTTCTGCAGAATATTTTTTGCCAACGGTAAGGTCTCTTGAACTTGAAACAAGCTAAAAATAGCCCAAGCGTCAATTGGATCTGTTTTGGCTGGACCAGGAAAAACTTCCTTAAATCTAGCCAATTTCATGTTGTTGACACTATACAAAGAATATCCGTGATCAAGAGCATATCTATCGATGGGTCTAGCATAGCCATTAAACCCCTCCATAGCCATGACAACAGGCATGTTATAGGAAATTCTAAGCTTCTCAATTTTCTCAAAAAACTGCTCAATGTCTTCAGAAGTGTGGTTTAGATAAAATCCATCGATGCGTTCTCCTGTGGACAAGCCTATGGCTACATAGTGTCGAACGCTACCGATATCTAGACAAATACGAAGTTCGGACTGATTTTGCATGATAAATGCCCTGTTAAGTGTTTGTGAGCGTTAAATTTCACCCAAATTCCACTTCTACTTACAGAGCCACAATCAGAAGATTGGCACCATCCCGAACGGAATTATTGGATGATGCAAACGACGAAGGCGGCATATCGGGCCAGGCGAACAAACATTCGCTAAGGGCACACGGCCACACCTTCGTCGGCCAAAATGATACCTTAGAGAAATGTTTTTTGTCTTTTCCTATTACCGTCGATAATCGTTTGCAAAATCCTATGGTAGAAGGGTCGATATTGCAACAGGCCATGGCATCGCCACATAGGCCTCAACCTAAGCCTAACAATCGTATCTCGGCGCGCAGCGAACGAAAAGCGGTCGCACTCCAAAGCGCTGCGCGCCGAGATACGATTGTGAGGTCCTAAGGCATTGAGACATAAGCTCAAAAGACCTGTTAGATTGAGGCCTCTGTGGCGATGCCATGGCCTGTTGCAATATCGACGAGTCAATTTTAAGGAATCTAGGGGAAGCATCAAAAAAAAGTTGCATTTCTTTTTATTGGTAAAGTAAAACATTTAAATTCCGCCTTAGCTGCTTTTTTTGCCTATGTAGTGGCTAAACACAGAGGGCTGAGGGTCAAACCTAAGTAAAAACCAGAGAAATTAACTAAAGGGAGAGTTCACTATGGTCGTAGGTTTAGAAGCTGTAAATTATGTTTCAACGCGTGGTTATGATCTGGTCAAAACATGGCCGCAGAAAAGTGGTTCTGTAGATCTGTATAGGAGTCCTTCAGGTGGTTTTAAGGCTGTGGAAAGAAGTGAAGGTAACCCAAGGGTCGCAAAGTCGGATGCCCCCATAGCCATATGGGGAATCACTCAGGAGCTTAGAGAAGCCTCTTTAGATAAGATAAAGCAGTATTTTAGCGGTATAGCGATAAATTTCCACGGCAATTCTCTTTCATTCTTTCAAACAGGACCAGGAGGAATGAAGAGATCGAACAACAATAATAATGTAGATGACAGAGATGACAGCGATGCTATGGCTATTGTTGAAGGAGCGTCAAACAATAACCATAACGCCCTGATCATTACTGAGACACCACAGCGTCGGCCCGTCGATCAAATGTTCGAGCTTTCTCGAACATTTTTCAGTGCATTGACCGCACATGAAAATATTCAAGAGCAGTCCTTGGATACGCTAAAGCAGTCAACTATAGAATTACAAAAACTCCTGCAGATGCTTTGGCAGCAGACGGTGGATAGAGAGGCGCGTGTGACAAACCTTGTCACCAATCCGAACATTTCTGAAACACAGCTTAATGTGTTAGAGCGGCAGCTAGTTGTTATTGAGAAAGCAAACCGCGGCACTGCTGAGCAAAGGACTAACGCCATCGAAGCGTATGATAAATTGAACAAAATTCAGGTAGGAGCGGCCTTTTCGACTGCTGGAGATGTATTTGCGCTTTTCACCAAAGTCGTTGAGGGGGTCATTGCAGTAAACGAAGAGCAGGAACGGCACGCACAGATCGAATTGGAGAGAGAGATGAACGAACGTGCTGCTAATATCAATCTAGAGATTGAACAATCTGAAGCTAAATTAGCAGCCCTTCAGAAAGAGATTGAGCTTGATGGGCTGAGGTTGCCAATCTTTCAAGCCGAATTAAATCGAAAAGTGGAATTAGAAAAAAGTCTATCTGAGATCAAAATGGCCGAGTTGGAGCAAGTTTATAAGCAGAGGCTTGGTCAAATGGATGCCGAGACCAAGAAATTTGCCTTGGAATTGCAACGCCTGAGCATGAGCAATAGTGCCGAAGCTGCTAAGCTAAGCGCCGCAAACGAAATCTATCTACAGGAAGTAGAGTTACACAAACAACGTATTGCGAAGGCTTCGTTGACACTACAAAGCAAAGGAACATGGAAAGACTTTAAAAATGTGACATATACCGAGGTCGCTCCAAGGATAGAAAAGAAGGGTGGTGAGTGGCAAGTGACCCCAGGCTCCCTTAATTATGAAGGTAAGGACAGAGAAAGTTGCGTAATTTTGTAAAATTAGATTCCCCTAGTTCAGAGGACTAGGGGGATTTTCATATTTAAGGGGTCATTATGGTTTTAGGTGTTTCTGCTCATGTTGATGGGTCATCTACAGGAAGTCATGTAGCCTACACATTGCTTAAGGAGTGGCAACTCAATGGAAGGGAGGTGAAGCTCTATATTGATGAAGACAATCATAAATTATTCGCATTAATTAAAGAACTGTCAAATCAATTAACGAGTGATCCCCAACCTGCATACGTCGTAAATCTACCAAAAGAATTGTCTGACAGATCAGTCGAGGAGATAAAGCAGCATTTTGAAAAAACATACATAGTGGCTCCCGAATGCAGTGATGTACAAGTCATTTATATTAGACAACGAGGATTAGGGGGAGGAGGGCAAGAATCAAATTTAATAATAGAATTCGTTAAGAATCTTAAAAAGGAAATCAAAGAGAACAAAAATCTTACCGATATTATCGATGATTTACCTAGATGGAATCGGCTTTGCCGATTATGGGAAAGTTTAATCGAACAGCTGAACAAGTTGCCGCCTGATCAGCGTCAAGCTAAGTTAACGGCAATCTCATCATCTCCACCACCTGACCCGACCAAGAAAACTTTCACGAATCAGTACTCACAAATTGGAGAGGAGCTGGAGCAAGCTGAGAGAGAAATAAGTAGTATTCATGGTGATATTGGAGTTATTAATTTGTTTTCTACTAAACTAATTTCGCTAGACGCAAAAATAAAAATTATGAAAAGCGGTATGGTTAATGATATTAGTGCTAAAACAGATATTTTGCATGATTTTTCTACGAAATTAGAAAGTAAAATAACGTCTGTTGGTAGAATGACTCGAGAAGAGCGCTATATAAAAATCGCCAAACATGCGAATGAATTTATTGAGAATGCTTTTCAATTTATGCTCTTTAGAAATATCTGTCAGCGCAGATGTTCCGACATGGAACTTTTGAGCCAAAGAGTCAGCGTTCTCCGAGCACAGAGTGAAACATTATTAAATCAATTATATAAAATGCAGGAGGATGAAATTGATATGGAATTAGAAAGTCAGTTGGAGGATGGGCAGAAGGTATACCTGCAAAAAAAACAGTATTTGGAAAACAATATGAGGCAATTCTTCCCGCCACAGGCATCGTTTAATTCGGAGGCAGCGATGTTAGACCAGCAGCTTCAGTATCAGCTAAAACAAATACAGGAGCAACATGATAGACAGAGGGTTTTTTTTGAGCAAGAGGCAAAGAAGCAGCACGATGAAGCGAGTCGAAAGGCGGACCTTGAGTTGAAAAAGATAACGGATGAAATGAACGCACTTGTTAACCGCAATCCTAATAATAATAATAATTGGTCGTAAAAGCAAAAAATGGAGTACGACAGATGCTTTGCTCAATGGGTGTAAGGCATAGTTGTGTCGCTGATCAATCCATTCGGTTAAAGACTTGGCGAACCGAGGATAAATTTGTCTGCTTGCATCGAAGCCAAGATTGTCGATTTTTGGCCTATTGCAATGGCATTCCGCTTCGCCTATGGAGCTTGCCTCAAGAGTCCATGAGGCTATCCATCTCGACCATTACTCATTACCTATCTGATACCTATGTACGGTTAGCCCATGGAGCTTCACCGTCGTGGATGAGTGTTTGTCAGAGAGGTCGAGGAGGAGGGAATATTGAATTTAAGTCAAAAGATCGCAAAGTAGATGTTAGAGCGGAGCGTGATCGTTTAGCAAACAAAATTGATCAGACGATTCAAAGAACTTTAACGGCGTGCCCTTTTTATCCGGTCAAAGACATCGCGTTGTATCAAAAGTTGGGAGCACAGGTCTTTGTTTTTTTTGACCACATGATCGACAAGATGCATCCTCGCGACCCACGATTCGATGAAAAAGCGCAGTCGTTAATATCCCTTATCAAAGAGGTGGGCAGGGTCATCAAGCATAAGGCCAAATCCGATGCTAACCTGATCCAATCGATAGCGTTGAGTGCACCAGGTCCTTTGGATTCCAAAGAGGGAAAACTTCAAAAAGCCGATTCGTTGCCAATGATCGAGCTTTCCCCAACCTCGTTAGATCGCTTGACTTCCGATATTGCCAAGTGGTTGACTGAGACTTCTTCTCTATTCGGAGAAGGGCCTCCATTGACAACCAATCAATTGAATGAGGTGATCAGCTATATACGAACGGATCTTGAACGGATGATAGCCGTTGCCTCAGTTTCTATAAGTGGCATCGCTCCTGATACTATCAGCGAAAACGACGCGAGACATTATCTACGGCGCGCTTCTGAGTGCTACAGAAAGGGAGATGACGGTAATGTCTATTTGCAAATGATCTCTCAATCTCCTTTGGGTTGGAGCTTGCGCCTGCATGAGTATCTGAAGTTGGCTTCTGAATCTCATTGCGATATAGGCCAAGGGGGCCTGGAGGCATTTAAAAATCTTCAGATGACACGATTACAAAAGGCAGATGTTATAGATGTCTTCTTGTTCCAATTGGAGGAGGTAAAGGTTAAAGCTTTATTGAAAAGGCTACCCCCAGAAAAAATAGGACGTCTGCACGATCACATGCGCAATGTGTTAGATTCGAAACAAAAAGAAGATGATAAGTATAAAGACTCGCAATACATAATTAATGCAAATGTCATAAGTGAGTATCCAAAAAATGCGCCTGAAATTCAGGCTAAATTCAAAAACACTTCTGTTTATATAGATAAAATATTAAATAAACCTGCGCAATTTTCAAATACTCATCATGCGAAAGATACTGAGTTCGATGAAGAGCAACAGCTGCATGATCAGGTCCTAACTACTTATAAAACGATTCTTCGTGGCTACATTAAAGAGTTCACAGCCTTACAAGCAAGCTATCAGGGTTCACTTCGTGGAAGTGGAGCTTCTGCGTCGATAGGCGATATTGAGGCTTCTTTGAAGCTGCTCACAGAAAGGTTAGTTAAGATCAGGCATCAAAGGGGGGAAGCTCATGACATGATCACTAACACCTATGCTGCCATTCGGGAGAGCTTTTTGGAGGAGCAGCAAGCGCACATGAATGTCTTTGATCTATACGATAAGCTTCGTCGACACTATCAAAATGAGCTGCAAGAATACCATGAGCAAGAGCTGCGAGGGCATGAGGTGGTTTCTAACGCGTATGATGTTGCGCGTAAAGAGTTCGAGGCGAGACTAGTTAGCATCGAAGAGGAAGCACAAAGGCAATCCAACTCTCAGATCCTAAACAGAGATGAATCTGATACTTTTGAAGCTCTTCGCCAAAGCTGTAGGAAAGTCATTACTTCGATTGGTCAGGAGGAACAGCACCAGCATCATACGCTTTATCAATCCTACAAAGACTTACAGGAGGACTGCCAAAAAAAACTAGCTAGATTGAGCGAGGCGGAATTTAGTTTGTATGACGAAATTTTTCAAAAGTATGAAGCCGAGCGTCAGGCATATCAAGAGAGTATTTTCACGACACTCAACAAACTACGTCTAGATTGGGAGGCTGAAAATGCTAGTTAACTTGAATGATGCGCTTCCCATGCAGGATCATCTGTGTGCTTTGGATAGGGCGGAAAGGCTGAATAGATGGCGCGTAGGTGAAAAAAGGATTTGCCTGCACCGCGATCGAAACAGACAATTGTTGGCCTATTGTAATGGCATGCCAGTACAGCTTTCGCAGTCTTTAGCGTTATTACGGTTTCTCCCTAAATATGTCGTTGAGCATTATGTATCTAACACTTATGTTAAATTGGCCCCTTGGCCGAATTTTTTACTTTTAATGATTTGCCAGAAAGGCCTTGGCGGTGGTGGGACGGCACAGTCGAAGCCAGTCCGCGATGAAAGAACTCCTTCGCAGCTAAAGCTCATTGTTGAACAACTCAATGCTGCCATTCATCAAAGACTATTGGAGCTCTCTCAGGATTGCCCGGCATACAATGAGGAGAATGTCAATCTCTACATAAAGTTTAGCGAACATTTTTTTTCATCTCTAGAACAGATTGTTAGTAGCCTGAATGTTGACGATCCTCTTTTTGTTCAACGAATGAAGTTAGTTTCTAAATTAGTTCATCTTTGTGAAAAGACGATGAAAGAAAAATCTCAATTGGATATCAGAACGATGAATGCGACTGTGTCCCTTAGGAAAAATATCGCGCAAGCCAGTGACCGTCATCGGCAGACTCTGAGAAATTCGTTGAGGAGTAGTTCGGAGTTGCTTGGGATTGCTGCCATCGATCATTCCGCGGCAATCAATGGTTTTGCGAGTAAAATCTATGAGTTAATCAATCATACATTTGCCGATCTGAAGGATAAGCCTTTTGTAAGCCAGGATGATATTCAGCGTGCGCTTGGAGTCATACCGGTGATTGCGGGAGACACAAGAGAGGATGTCGTTTCTGAAGAGGATGGCAAAGAGTATTTGCGTCATGCGGCGGATTGTTATCGTGGAGGAGGAGATGGCTACTGGTATTATAAAAAGGTATGCGGTTCGGCTCTTGGTTGGGAGGAGAGGATTTGTTGCTATTTGCGGCTTTTGAGTGATGTTGTTGAGGAATCCGAAGGGATAAAAACCCTAAATTTCAATGATGAAAGAGTTACAGCGACGCAAAAAGCAGATGCCATAGACATGTTTCTTCTGGAATTACAACGACAACATGCAGAAGAGTTGTTTAGTAGATTACCTCAGAGTGTGGCTGATAGAATGTATCAACAACCGTTCGATTAAGGCGAAGCGTCTTAGAACAGGGACATAGAAGAATGTCTGAACAAGCGGGTACGCCTCATTATCGTTCTACTCCATATAACCCCTTCCATGAATAGTGCCTTCTAAAGTATTGGGGATGCGTAAAAAATATTGCATTTTTCTGTAAGTCGAGTAGGTACGCTTATACGCCTTTACGCTTTTCGAGAGATAAGATATAATTGTAGGAAATAGGAGGTCAGATATGACTGCCAAGAGAACGACACGCATGACCATTGATGTGCCAGCTAGACAACATCGGAGGTTGAAAGCCATAGCGGCCTTGCGGGGCGTACCTATGAAACAGATTGTCTTAGAGTGCATCGACAAGGAACTCTACAGTCAAAACATTCCTAATGGGGAAACGCTTAAGGTATTTCAGGAAACGGATGAAGGCAAGAATTTGTATCACTATGAAGACGTCGATGAGATGTTCAAGAAACTTGGGATCGATCCTTGCTAAAATTTTCTACCACAAAGCAGTTCGAAAAAGGCGTTATAAAAGCGCAAAAGCAAGGGAAAAACCTTGCCAAGCTACATAATGTGATGATGCGACTACGTGCTGAGGAACCCCTGGATGCCAAGCATCGAAATCACAAGCTTAAAGGCAATTTTATAGGCCGCTGGGAATGTCACATTGAGCCCGATTGGTTGCTGATCTATTGCAAACGTTCAGACGAAATTATTTTTGAACGAATAGGGTCTCACTCTGAGCTCTTTGACTAGTTTCCTTTCTGCCTCTATGGTATGAGCAGGTCTAACTAGGGTAGGTCAACATGCCGCAGCCTGAGATTATCCGCGTAGTGACAGCATCGTCACTTTTTGATGGCCACGATGCCTCGATCAACATCTTCCGCCGTTTGTTGCAGAAAGCTGGTTGCGAAGTGATCCATATTGGACACAATCGCAGCGTTGAACAATTAGTCATCACTGCCATCCAGGAAGATGCTAATGCCATCTGTGTGAGCTCCTATCAGGGCGGCCACATGGAGTACTTCCGCTATCTGTACGACCAGCTAAAACTCAGAGGGGCGGGCGATGTCACGATCTTCGGAGGTGGAGGTGGAACCATTCTACCTAGCGAGATCCATACCCTACAGGAATATGGCATCGGACGCCTCTATCATGCTGAAGATGGTCGTAAGATGGGTCTTCGCGGTGTTATTCGCGATGCCGTTAGCCGTATTCATGGCGTGGAGCGTCCTCCAGAGTTCTATGAAAGGGTTCTCAATAAGCTTCAAAGTGGCAAAGTTCCCAGTGACATCGAGTTGGCTAAGGCGATCACCCTTGTTGAACAGGAACAGCTACTCCCTAACATACGCCAGGGCTTTCTTGAACGGCTAGATGGCAAACCAAAAGGGTCTACACCCATTATAGGCATTACAGGCCCAGGTGGAGCAGGCAAGAGCTCCTTGGTAGACGAATTGGTCACACGGTTTCTCTATTCTTCCTCCGAGGGGCGCATCGGGATTCTCACCTTCGATCCCACCAAAAAGGCGACAGGCGGAGCTCTACTTGGCGACCGTATTCGCATGAATAGCATCTATGGCGGGCGCGTATTCTTGCGGTCCATGGCTACTCGAGGATCTACTTCAGAGATGAGTCAAGCTGTCACCAATACCCTTAAGCTGATGCAGAACGCTCATTTTGATCTGATTATCTTGGAGACCATCGGCATCGGACAGGGCGATACCGGCGTTGTCGAACTGTCTGATTTACCGATGTATGTCATGACCAGCGAATATGGGGCCTCTACGCAGCTAGAAAAGATCGATATGCTCGACTACGCCGCATGCGTCGCTTTGAATAAATTTGATCGTATGGGTTCTTTGGATGCCTTTGAAGATGTTCTGCATGCCTACGCTAGCGCACGCAACCAGCGTGTCACGAAGGAAAATCGCGACCAGTTTCCTATCTTTGGTACCATGGCTTCGCACTTCAATGATCCTGGGGTGACCAAACTCTTCGTGGCATTGATTGAGATGTTACGCAAAAAGGGTTTTGGACTTGGTTCTATCGATATTCATCGGGTTGAGAGTTTGGCTAGTGGCAAGTTATTCACAATCATCCCTCAGGAACATACTTTCTATTTGGGAGAGATAGCCGAGACCGTGCGTCAGTATAAGGATGACACACATGCTAAAGCTGAAGTGGCTTCGGACATCTATTGTCTACAAAGAGCAATGAACGCTGGTCTAGAGAATGCCAAAGATCTCGTGGCCACCAAACAACTGGAGCTAGGAGCGGATGCTCAAGCACTCATCACAGAATTCTTTGCCCTCCAAAAACAGTACCGTCAAGAGACCCTAGAATATACAGTGAGAGACAAAATTCATCGTCGTGCTTTGTTTACCCTATCGCTCTCCGATACAAAAATCCCCAAAATAGCGCTTCCAAAATTTGGGGATTGGGGAGATATCCTGACCTTTATGCGCATGGAGAATTTTCCTGGTCGGTTTCCCTATACATCAGGCGTGTTTCAGTTGAAGAGCGATGTGGAGGACCCCAAGCGGCAGTTCGCTGGCGAAGGGTGTCCACAGCGTACCAACAAACGTTTTCATTTCTTAAGTCGTAATGACGCCGCCAAGCGCCTCAGTACGGCCTTTGACAGCGTCACGCTATACGGAGAAGACCCTGCAGACCAACGCGATGTCTATGGGAAAATCGGCAATAGCGGTGTTAGCATCGCTACTTTGGATGATATGAAGGATCTTTATAAGGGTTTTGATCTTGTTGATCCCTTGACATCGGTGTCTTTAACAATTAATGGACCTGCCCCGATGATCTTGGCGATGTTCTTCAACGCGGCGATTGATTTCGAAGTCGAGAAGGTCACTGGAAAACCGCGTGAACAGGCAGACGATGAGCGATACCGCACGATCAGAGAAAAAGTGTTACAAGCCGTGCGGGGAACTGTCCAGGCTGATATTCTGAAGGAAGAGCAGGCTCAAAACACCTGTATTTTTTCCTCGCACTTTGCTCTGAAGATGATGGGAGACATCCAAGAGTATTTCATTCAGCACCACATCAATAATTTCTATTCGGTCAGTGTCAGTGGATACCATATTGCCGAGGCGGGAGCCAATCCCATCACGCAGTTGGCCTTTACCTTGGCAAATGGTTTCACCTATATCGAGTACTATCTGTCGCGGGGTATGGCTATCGATGACTTCGCTCCTAACCTCTCATTCTTCTTTAGCAGCGGCCTAGATCCTGAATATGCGGTCATTGGACGTGTGGCAAGGCGGATATGGGCGACAACGTTGCGCAACAAATACGGAGCCAATGATCGTAGCTGTAAACTCAAATATCATATTCAGACATCTGGTCGCAGTCTCCATGCTCAAGAGATAGCCTTCAATGACATCCGTACGACCCTACAGGCTCTCCTGGCGATTTATGATAACTGTAATTCTCTGCATACCAATGCCTATGATGAAGCCATCACCACGCCCACAGAAGAGTCGGTAAGAAGAGCTATGGCCATTCAGCTCATCCTAACCCAAGAATTTGGAGTCAATAAGTGCGACAACCCCATGCAGGGCTCCTATTTCTATGAAGAGCTAACGGAGCTTGTCGAAGAAGCCGTTTTGAACGAATTCGTATCGCTGTCGCGTCGTGGTGGTGTTTTAGGGGCAATGGAAAAGCAGTATCAACGTCATGCTATTCAGACGGAATCCATGAAATACGAGATGCTCAAATCTAGTGGAGACCTTCCGATCATTGGCGTGAATACATACATGTCAGAAAGTGGACAACCTGATTACGAGCATATTGAGGTCATCCGCGCTAGCGACGAAGAGAAACGTAATCAAATTCAGCGTACGCAGCAGTTTATTTGGCGAGCGGGTCCCAGTAATGCTGAAGCATTAGAACGTCTTAGAAAAGTTGCTTTGACGGGTGGTAACATCTTTGAGGAGCTGATGGAGACTGTTAAATATGCTTCTCTAGGGCAAATAACGCGGACTCTATACCAATGCGGTGGAGAGTACCGCCGTTCCATGTGAGGCTTGATCATGACAAAAATCTGGCTCTATTCTCTATTGCTTGTGCTCGGCCTGCTTGGCTCGCAATTTGTTGACGGATTCGCTGAGGAGTGGATCAAATTTGGGACAATGTTCTGTTTGTCATTCATCATGATTCACGTGGGATATGAGTTTGAAATCGATAAATCACGTCCCAAACAATATGGCTGGGACTATCTCGTGGCGGGCACAGCAGCCATGTTTCCTTGGCTATTTTGTGCTGGATATTTCATCTGGATCCTAGAAATGGATTCCTGGAAGGACGCTCTTTTGCTAGCGAGGTTTTCGTCACCCACGTCCGCTGGTGTTCTTTTTTCGATGCTGGCCGCGGCAGGGTTATCTGCCACGTGGGTATTTCGCAAGACACGCGTGTTGGCGATCTTCGATGATCTCGATACGATCTTGTTGATGATCCCACTAAAAATGATGATGGTGGGAATGAAGTGGCAGCTAGTCGTCATTGTTTTCGTGATTATAATATTACTTTGGCTGGCATGGCGCTATCTGCACGTGTGGCGGCTACCCGTAAGTTGGCCTTGGATCATGTTGTATGCAGGGGTGATCACCTGTGTGTGTGAAGCCATCTATTTGACGAGCAAGCTTGTAGACGAGGTTGTCCCAGTGCACCTTGAAGTTCTCCTGCCGGCCTTTGTGCTTGGTTGCATTTTGGCAAGGCCTGCAGGGCGCAAAGAGGAAGCCCATGCGGGGCATGAAGAGGCAGCTGAACAATGTGTGGTGACGATGGTTGCCGCAGCTTTTATGGTTCTAGTTGGGTTATCGATGCCGAAGATACCGCACGAAGGCATCAATTGGACTCTTATGGCGGGACATGTTGTTTTGGTGACGATACTTTCGAATGTTGGCAAAATGTTTCCGTTATTTTGTTACCAAAAAGAGGCAACATTGCGTGAGCGCTTGGCGGTGTCTATAGCCATGTTTCCAAGAGGTGAGGTTGGAGCTGGCGTACTAGTTGTCTCTATGGGCTATGGTTTGGGCGGTACTGCTCTCACCGTGGCCGTGTTGTCGTTGACACTCAATCTGCTGCTGACTGGCGTATTCATCTTATGGGTGAAACAACTCATCGGAGTGGACAAATTGGACGAACTGGACTGATTGGACGAATTGGACAAAAAAATATAAGTCCATTTCGTCCAATGAGTCCAATTCGTCTATTTCGTCCACTGCTTTGAGGCTAAAGCAGCCCTTGCTCCAGCTTGTAGGTATGCCACGAGATCTTCAGATGTAGAAAGGCAGGAAAGTCCCTAGCGAGCAAAAATGGGTTGGTAGCTCGTTCCCAGGCCATTGTGGATGACGGTCGGCAGCCAACATCATGGCCAGGCCAAATGGTCGTATTGGCAGGTAGCTCATGACAGATGCGCTGTAAGCTGCGAAACTGCTGCTCAGCGGCTTCTTCCGTCACCGTTCCACCCACCTTACCAACGAATAAATGGTCTCCAGTCAGAGCCGCAGCATAATCTGGAAGGTAAAGCACCATATGATCAAGACTGTGGCCTGGAGTCCAGATTACCTTCAAAATAATAGAACCTATTCTTAAGGTGTTTTCATCCTCCAGACGGATATCTGGGGCTATTGCCGAGTTCTGATATGCTACGATTTTCGCTTGTGTGAGTTTTTGCGCGATTTCATTACCGCTAATGTGATCAGAATGACCATGGGTGTTGATGATGTATTTTACGCGCATTCCCTGCTTCAGAACGCGTTCCACCAGCAATTCGGGATCGTAAGAGGGGTCCACCAGTGCAGCGACCTTGGAGGCTCGATCCCCGACGATATAGGCTAGGTTGCGGTCGCCACCTACACGGACTTGTTCAAATACAAAATTCATAGACTCACGCGTTATGGTTCAAGGAAGTCACGTCAATTGGGCTAGCAAAGAAACGGCCATGTTCATCTTGTTGAATCCCTGCACATACGACATGTGGGTCATGCGTGAAGAAGAGCTTGCCGTTACGCTGCATCATCTCTTCTAAAAAACGCTTTTTTTCATCTACAAGACGTTCTGGAAAGCGGTCATAGCCCATGGTAATCGGCAGATGCATCCAAGGTAAGCCAGGGATGAGGTCCGAGACGAAAGCCAGGAGTCCGGTCGGCAGATTTAGTGTCGATAGCATGAGTCCTGGCGTATGCCCATCGACAAAGCGGAAGCTAACTCCAAAGTCGAGATCAGGATGTGTCAAGCCCTCCACAAGATGTAGACGGCCCGAATCCAGCAGCAGTTGATTAATGATTGGCACAAACGAGGCTCTGTCGCGCACATGAGGATTGCGAGCTCGCGGTAGGTGTTCCTTGCCTACGTAGAAGCGTGCTCTAGGAAAAAGCAACCGTGGAGGGCCGTCATTATATGCTGAGATGACACCACCGGCATGGTCAAAGTGTAGATGGGACAAAACAACTTGATCGATGTCTTTTTCGGATAGCCCGAGCCTCTCCAGGTTTCGCAGAAGCATATGTTCTGTCTCGACGACGCCAAAGCGTTCCCTCAACTTAGGCTCAAAAAAAGCCCCTACACCAGTTTCAAAGAGAACATTTCGGCCATCGTCGGTCTGCACGAGCAAGGCGCGGCAGGCCAAATGAATGCGGTTTTGTGCATCCACATCGGTCCACTGTTCCCAAAGGACTTTGGGACAGCTACCAAACATGGCACCGCCATCAAGGCGCTGGGTGTTTCCTTCCACGGCAAAGACTTTCATCGCGGCTTGCCTATATTTCGTTTTTCACCCTTATAGCCTAGCGTCCTGAAAATGGCAAAGGAGGAGAGTGGGAGAGTGGGAGGGGAGGATTTAACCACAGAGAACACAGAGACGCCGAGATAGGACAGAGAGGAAGGGGAAGAAGAAGAAAAAGTAATATTTTTTTTATTGTTTTTTGTTAATAAATGTCCATGGTGTCCATATGAGGTAATTGCAAAATTATTTGAGCCCTTGAGAATCGATTCTCGGGAAAAAAGGTTACCTTTTTTTGTGAGAAGGCGATTCTAGAGAGCTTAAGTGGGCCTTATTCACCTTTGCGGTCAGTTTTCGGTCGACTGCAAAAGGATCGTCTGTCGCGTTTTGCTCCTCGGACATAGCTGGCGCTATGCCCTCGTCACAAACCACGACATCCGACCTTTTTCGTCCGACCGAAATTCTGACCGTAAAGGTGAACAAGGCCCTTAAGTGGTATGGCACTATCCAGTCTGGAAAGACAGGCTTTTCTCCCTTCCCAGGCCCGAAGGGTCGATATTGCAACAGGCCATGGCATCGCCATGGTATATGCCAGGAAGGGATTTCGCAGTCTGAAGGACTGCTACAAGACGCCAGTTTACAAACACCATTTATGCATGCGCTTTATGGCAGCCCTACAGGCTGCTAAAACCGTTTTGGCATATACCATGGCGATGCCATGGCCTGTTGCAATATCGACCCTTCGGGCCTGGGAAGGGAATGGCTCTCTCTTCACCGGCATCCGATTTTCAGGAAATTGACTTCGGAGAATCGGACTTCTGCAATTACCTCAAGTGGACAATATGTGATTTATGCGTGACGCATTTTTGGAGTTATGCGCTTACGGATAGGTACCTTAAGCTGACTCGGCATTGGAGATTTTCGTTGCCTTTTTTGAAGAAAGATATCGTAGCCTAAAGCTTCCATAATGCTAGAGAATGATCTTAACGTTAAATCCTCTTCCTTCCCCTCTCCTCCTCTTCTCCTCTCTCTCCTAGATGTAAAATCCTGGCCCCACTATACTTAGGTTTCATAATGAATACGGAGACTACATGCATTTTTTGTTGAGCTCAGAGGCCGTAGAAGCAATCTTGGCACAGTTCACAGATTGGTTGGCGAGCTATGTCTTCAATCGAAGTGCTCTCATGCAGATGTTGGTGACATTAATCAGCTTTGGGCTTGCCTTTGCCTTTTCTCGTCCTCTGCAGCGCTTTCTCAATGAGCACCATCTGGTCAAACCTCGTCATGAAAAAATTAAGGAGTCTATTTCGGCGCTCGTGCTCGCCCTCACGTGGATTTTTATTCAGGCGATTGTCGTAGGCATCAGCGTAGAATTCGGGTGGGACAACTATATTACCCGCACGATTTTAAGCCTTCTGCTGGTTTGGGTGTTTGCGCGCTTTGTGTCGGGTTTCGTCAAAGATGCCACGTTATCGAAGGTTCTCGCTATCGGCGCTTGGACGATTGCCGCCTTGCATATTGTAGGATTATTAGCTCCTACAGAGGCAGTGCTAGAGCAAGTAGGCATTCGTATTGGCGAACTGCGCATCTCTGTTTTAGATGTTATGTGGGGTGCGGTTGTTCTCTTACTCTTGCTTTGGGCAGCTAACTCCACCTCCGTTCATCTGGAACAGCGTATCAATCGACGTGCGGATCTTGAACCGACTATAAAAGTGCTTTTTGGAAAACTGTCGCGGCTATTTTTGATTGGCTTTGCCTTGATCATCGGTATTTCAGCGGTAGGTATCGATATTTCAGCGCTTACAGTGCTGGGCGGTGCGATTGGTCTTGGCCTTGGCTTTGGTTTGCAGAAGGTTGTCTCAAACCTCATCTGCGGTGTTATCTTGCTTCTCGACCGTTCCATTAAGCCTGGAGACGTTATTGCTGTCGACGGCGGCAAGGCCTATGGCACTGTAAACAAGCTGAGCGCTCGATTCGTCGCTGTCCGTACTCCTGCAGGACAGGAATATCTGATTCCTAATGAGGAAATCATTACTAATGGCGTGGAAAATTGGTCGTACTCCGACCGTGATATCCGACTGAGCATTCCCATTCGAGTGTCTCTAGACACCGATGTACGGCGCGCCATGCAACTGATGGCTGGCGCGGCCCAGGGAGTGCGACGTGTATTACTTGACCCCAAGCCCTCCGCTAGGATGCATGGCATCGGTGAATACGCTGTTGAACTAGAATTGCTCGTATGGATCAATGATCCCGAAAATGGATTAAGCAGTGTACGCAGCGATCTCTACCTGGCCATTTGGGATGCCTTTCGTCGCGAGAACATTCAAGTACCTGTGCCACAGAGAAATGTTCATTTTACAGGTACACTGATGCCCACAGAAAGCGCTTTGAACAATTGATTAGGGCTAAATGATTTTTAATTTTTCAATGAGTTCCTGTATGCGCTCGCGGCGCTCATGATCAATTGTGTCAGTTCCCCAAAATCGCCCTATCATACGCAAGGCTTCCCACAGTAGGTATAGTTCTCTCTCTGCCGGAGTTGGAAGAACTCCTCCCTTGCTAAGATAACCTTCATCAAATGCCTCAAAAAGCCGCTTTTGTTCATCAATGGTCAAGCCATACCGATTCATTTTAAATGACAGACGAGTAAGTGCATGGATAACGTCATAAGCAACTAATCCTACCGATTCCTGAGCTTGATTCTGGCCCATAAACATTCCTGACAGATCGATAAAAGTTGTACGGCTAGTAGATAAATCCACAAAAATATTTTCTGGTGAGGCATCCATGTGGATGAGGCCCAGTTTTAGCAGAGAGTTGGCTTGCTTCTTCCATAGTTTCATGACAACACTTTCCAGGTGGTTTGGGTCTAACGCTTCAATGGGAACAGTGCGCAGCTTATTTAATCCGGCTTGAATGCCATCGTCGATCATTTTTTTAAAAAGAGGGGGCACCGTTCCCACAGCTTGGCGAGCCTCGTGTAACTCTGCCATTGCTATACCAAAGAGCCTCATTGAGGTGCTTGCATTGTGCACAAGGGTTTCTCGGGTATTTTCAAGGCTCTTCGACAGATGTATAAGATTCCGAGTAATGGATTCACCAGCTGCGGGACTAAGTGCTAATAGAAGATACTCTGCACTGCCTACACGAGAAAAGCCTGCATCTAGCAACTGTGTGCCGGTTCCAATTTCTAAGTTGAGCTCTTCCAACAATCGAATCCCGAAAATCTCACGAAGAAATTCAGTTTTGGTGACAAATGTCTTAACCACAAATTTGAGATTGTCTTGTTCATCATGAGCGAAGAAGACCAGACTATTTGATAGACCTTGTTCGATACCATCGTTTAAGCAAACACGTAAATGAACATTTCCTTCCAAGCGAGCTAAAAACTGACCGACAGCATCTTCCAGGGTGTGAGTTTCGATTACTAATTCGCCAAGAAGAGTATCTAGACGAGCAAGCGTCACATCATCGATATCGGCAGCTACATCATTGTAGATGGGTTGTCGACAAGCGGTGCTGAGATCTTTTAATGCCGCGACATGTTCTTGTCTGGGAACATCAAGATGATATGGGTACGAAGCTAATAGCATTTGGCAGCCTATGAGTCAAAAGTTTAAATCGGATCCTAAGACAATGCTCCTATACCAATGCCCTGTGGAAGCTTTTGAGAAGTTGCGTACGAACACAAAACAATCGATAGATCGCTTTGAAGAGAGCTCAAAAGATAGCATGAGTGGGCAAAAGCGATTTTGGACGAATTTGCCGAAGTTCCAATCAAAAAAGATTTCGTCATAACAAGAGATGGCAGTCAGAGGATCGCGGTTATAAAGGGGATACGAAGCCATCGTGCGGTGTCGAGTTAGGTTTCCCAGACGCGCTACATGGTATATCTTGTCCATCTCGTAGCGGTTACGCATAATTATGGTAAGGCCGTTGCTGAACTCCAGGGAAGGGTTTATTTCGAGTTCTAGGCGATGTATATAGGAAAATTTGGTGTCTCCGATAGGAATGTCATAGACGAAGGTATAATGTACTTCTAGGTCAAGCCAGGGACAGGTTTGATAGGCGAAACCTTCCGTGAATTGATAGTAGTAGAGCTTATGGAGGTCATTGTGATCGCGCACCTCCGCTTGAGTATATAATGAAAAAGGGCCCTGTTCCCAGTTTGTTGTCGTGAAATATTGCCAGTATTCCAAATCCCAACTGGAGGCATGAACGGAATACGGGAATACGCACGCTAGCAGCAAGCTTAGAATTGTTGACCGATACACGGCTATCATGACTGGATCTTTTGCTGATTCGGTGATTGGAGGACTTAGTATAGTGTGGAATGGCAACCAGGCCAATAAGAAATCGCAATTTCAAGGCTTTTCGCCGAAGGCTTGGTTGCGATAGGGCAATTGGCTGGGGGTGCAATTTATGCCTTGTGAGCGATGACCTCTCATATCCTACGGACAGGGCACCACGGTTGTGGTGCGAAGAAATTATGACGTATAAACCAGGGGTTGCTAGCGCTTCGCGCTTGAGCACCCCTGGCTACCTATCGGTAACCACTTCGTGGTAACAATGTCACAGCGTGGTCATCCTAAACCACGAAGTGGTTTTCGGTAGGTAGCCAGGGGTGCTAAAGCGCGAAGCGCTAGCAACCCCTGGTTTTGCACGAAATATCGCTGCACCGCGGAGCGGTGCGCTTTAGGGAATTTGCGTATCCAAAGAATGTGCAAAGTCTGGCATAAAGTCCGTTGTCCATTAACTATCGAGGTGGAATTCTTTTTTGAGGGCTGGAATAATGGTTGTTTCCAGCTCCACGGGCGTTTTGGGGGGCTTCAGTAAGATCTGCTTGGTTGTCGTCGTCTTGCCTTTTTGCTGCTCGACGGTCATCGACATCTTCTCCACCTTAATCAGCGTGAAGCTGTGTCGCGCAGCATAGACCCTCAGGCGTGTCAGGTGGTATAACCACTTGGCAGGCTCTGGTGGGGGGCCAAAACGATCTTTGAGCTCATTCCACAGCTCCGTAACCTCTTCCCACGAGATGGCCTCGCCAAGCCGCTGGTAGATCTCCATGCGTAGACTGACTTCATTGACGTACTCTTCTGGAAGCCTTGCATCGATGGGCATCTCAATCTTAGTGTCTGCCAGAATACTCGGAATTTCCCCCTGCAATGCCTGGATGGTTCTTTTGAGCATCTTGCAATACAAATGGAAGCCTATTGCTGAGACATGCCCAGACTGCTCAAGCCCCAAAATGTCGCCGGCGCCACGGATTTCCAGGTCACGCATGGCGAGCTTCATGCCACCGCCATAGCCACTAGTTTCCTGCAAAGCTGCCAGGCGCTTCAGGCTTAGCTCTGGAAGGCTGCGCATCTTAGGGACTAGCAAATAGGCATAGGCTCGGCGGTTCCAGCGCCCTACCCGACCACGCAGCTGATACAGGTCTGCTAGCCCAAAGCGGTCGGCGCGATCCACCAAAATCGTATTTGCATTAGGGATGTCAATGCCGTTTTCAACGATGGTAGTGGCTACAAGGATATCCGCACGACCACTCTTAAAGGCATGGAATACGTCGTCGAGCTCATCGCCATCCATCTGCCCATGGCCTACGACAACTCTAGCTTGCGGCAGCAGTTTCTTGATACGCGCGGCGTATTCAAAGATGCTCTCTACACGATTATGGATGACATAGGCTTGTCCATCTCGGGTGAGTTCACGTAAAAGGGCATTTTTGAGGACTTCATCAGCGTCTTCGGTAAGTATCGTCTTAATGGGCAGGCGATCCTGCGGAGGTGTGCTGATCACTGACATGTCGCGCACGCCAATCAAGGACATGTATAGGGTGCGCGGGATGGGCGTGGCCGTCAGGGTGATGCAGTCGACATTGGTCTTAATTTTTTTGAGATGTTCCTTGGCTTTGACACCAAAACGTTGTTCTTCGTCGATGAGTACTAATCCCAGGTTTTTGAAGACAACGTCTTTGCTGACAATGCGGTGAGTGCCAATAACGATATCGATGCTGCCATTGGCGGCTTCTTCGATGGTCTGGCGTATTTCTTTGGCAGTACGAAAGCGTGAAAGCACACCAATGCGAATAGGGAAGTTGGCCATCCGTTCGCAGAAGGTGTCGTAGTGCTGCATCGCTAGGACTGTCGTGGGGACGAGGACAGCGACTTGCTTGCCCCCATCGACGACAGCTTTAAAAGCTGCTCGCATGGCTACTTCGGTCTTGCCGTAGCCGACATCACCGCAGACCAATCGGTCCATGGCTTTCTGTGAAAGCATGTCCTTCTTGATATCTGCAATGGCTCTTAGTTGATCTTCGGTTTCCACGAAGGGAAACTCTTCTTCAAACGCTGCAATATCGGCGCTGTCGGCTTCGTAGGCAAAGCCACCCTTGATCTCACGGCTGGCATAGATGTGGAGCAGCTCAGCAGCGTAGCCCATGATGGCGCGTTCGGTCTGCGCCTTGGTGGTCTTCCAGCGGTTGCTGCCTAAGGTGTGCAGTCTGGGACGCTCCTCATGAGCGCCAATGTACTTACTGACAAGATGTGATTGGTTCAGGGGTACATACAACCGGGCATTTTCCGCATATTCCAGCAGCATGAATTCGGTTTCAACGCCCACGTGGTTGGCGCGACGTTCTAAGCCCAGAAAGCGCCCAATGCCGTTATTCATATGTACGACGGAGTCACCTACATTGATCTCAAAGGTCTCTGAAGGCGGTGTGTGGTACGTGCTGCGCAGCTTCTGACGACGTATCTTGTAGCGGTGCGTGAATTCCGTGGTGGGGACATATAGGGTTGAGATGTCTTTTACCGCAAAGCCGCTGGAGAGATATCCGCGGTGAAATACTGTATCCGCCGGCAAGGCGATACCATGATCGGCAATTTTATTTTGAAGTGTGGATTCTTCAGCAGGGCTGGAACAGAGGAAGACCAATTTGGTATCTGCTAAAGCTTTTTTGCCGATGAAATCTAGAAGTTGGTCGCCGGCAATCTCTTCTTCATCGATATCATCTCTTAGCAGATAGTCTACGACGCGTTCCAGAGGATGAGCAAAGCGATAGGCTTTCAAATTTCGGTTGAACATCTGAAAGGCCATATGCTGAAGTGTACCCGACTGTGAGTAGTAGTTGGGGCCTCCTTTATCCAGAAGATGTACCTCAGAAAGTTCCTCGATTGGCTTTTGTGTACAGAAAATCTTTTGAAGAGGTTCTAGCTCGTCCAAAAAGGCATCGATGGTACTAAACGCTTTGCTGGGCCTATCACACATGCTGACGAGGGTGGCATAGCGGTCTTCTAAGTCCAATAGCTCATCGCATACCACGATTGTCTTGTCGCCTAGGTACGCGATGATTGAGCAAAGCTCGTCGGTCTTGTCCAGCAGTTCCAACTCCTGACCTGGCATGATATCCACGATATCGGCAGTGGCAGTGGATTTCTGTCCCACGGGGTCGTACATACGAATGGATTCAATATCGTCGCCCCAAAATTCGAGGCGGTAGGGGTCTGGTGAGTTTACGGGAAAGACATCGACGATGCCACCACGGACAGCATACTCGCCTTTATCGGAGGCGACGGGACGTCGCTGATAGCCCATGACCTCAAGACGCTCAAGGAGGGTACCGAAAGGGATGGAGTCGCCCTTAGATAACGAGAGCGTCAGCTGAGCGAACAGCATAGGAGGAATAAGCTTCTGCAAGCAGGCTTGTAGACTAGAAATGATCAGGTGTGGCTTTTCGGCATCAGCGATTTGCCTCAGAGCCTGATAGCGCTCTCCGACGATGTCTGGGCTGGGCGGAACCCCTTCGGTGGGTAGCGTTTCCCATGCGGGATAGTCGATGACGGGAAGATCGGTGAAGAGGGCAAAGTCGTGGTAGAGACGCAGTTCTTCTTGGCTGGCACCAGTGAGAATGAGAACATGCTTACCCGTGGTAGCTGCCGCCAGAGCCGTGATGAGCGCTTTAGGGGCATCCCAAAGCCCCTCTAAGAGAATAGAGTTTCCCTCCCGCAGAGCTGTCTGCAGTTTTTGTAGACCAGGACTATTGAGAAGCGTTTTTAACACGACACCGAACTTTTGACAACTTCTCGGGCTTGAGCTAGGGCCTCAGTCATTTTCTCTGGGGCTTTGCCGCCCGCTTGGGCGAAACCGGGCTTGCCGCCGCCACTACCCTGAACCGTTGGGGCAATGGCTTTGACAATATCTATGGCCTTAATACCGTGGCCAACATGATCTTCCGATACCGCGGCGATGAGGCTGCAGCTATCATCAGATTTTGCTCCAACGACGACGACGCCGGAGCCCAGCGTTGCCAAGAGCTCCTCGACACAAGGTCGAAGTTCTTTGGCTGGCAGGTCAACCTCAGCAATAATTAATGCGATACCGCCGATGGTTTCGCTGCGCGTAAGAAGCCCGCGTACTAGCTGCTGACGAGAGGCTGATTTTGCTTTTTCTAACTCTTGGGAGAGCTCTCTGGATTCCTCGAGCAATTTAGCGATGCGTGTTTCGAGTTTGCTAGCTTGCGTTTTGAGCAGATCGGCAAGATGATTTAAGAGGTTTTCACCCTCGCGTGCCTGCTGCTCGGCGTCGTGTCCCGTTACCGCCTCAATACGACGAACCCCTGCGGCAATACTACCCTCTTTAGCGATGCGAAAATAGCCGATGTTGCCGAGAGCTTGTGTGTGGGTACCGCCGCAGAGCTCTTTCGAAAAGTCGATGTCGATGACCCGCACCTTAGCGCCATATTTGTCGCCGAAGAATTGCTTGATTTCACGATGCTTTTGGGCATCTTCATAGGCCAGTTCGTAGGCCTTGACAGGGAAGTTTGTACGAATTTTCGCGTTTACTAGATCTTCGATTTCACGCAGCTCTTCTGGTGTGACAGCCTTGTGATGGTTAAAGTCGAAACGCAGATGCTCAGCATCTACAACAGATCCAGCTTGCTTGATGTGCTCGCCAAGGACCTTCTGCAGGGCCCAGTGAAGAAGGTGTGTTGCTGTGTGGTTGTTGGCAATTCTTTGACGACGCTCAGCATTAACCGTTGCTTCCAGCTCCTCGCCAACCTCTACTTCACCGAGCTCGACGGTGACGACATGGGCGATGACCCCAACGTAGGGCTCTTGGGTGTTGGTGACACGCAGCTGACAGCTTTTGTGCTGTAGCATGCCATTGTCCCCCACCTGACCCCCCTTTTCGGCGTAGAAGGGAGTTTGGTCTAAAATGATAATGCCTTCCTGACCCTGATGAAGCTCTTCAACGAAAGCGCCCTCGTGCAGTAAGCCGAGAACCTTTCCCTTTGCTTGTAAGTGGTCATAGCCCAGGAAGATACTTGCAGGATGCTTAGCGGCAAAGTCGGAAAATAACGACGTCTCCGCTACCTGATGCGTGGTTTTATGAACGCGTCTGGAACGCTCACGCGCTTCTTCTTCAAGCTGAGCATAGCGCTCCTGGTCGACGGACAGGCCGACGTCCTTGGCCAACAGTTTGATCTCGTCTAATGGCAAGCCATAGGTGTCTTTCAGCTTAAAAGCATCATCGCCACTGATGATTTTATCATGCTTGGCGGCGTGATGGACGATTTGATTAAGGATGTTGCCACCGCGGCGCAGAGTGCGCAGAAAGGCCTCTTCCTCGATGGCAAGGAGCTCCGTAATACGTGCTTGGGAAGCTTTGAGTTCAGGATAGTCATCTCCCATGACCGCTACAAGCCGGGGCAGCACCTCGCCTAAAAAGGGACGGTCGAGACCTAAGGTGCGTCCATAACGTACTGCACGCCGAAGGACTTTCCGTAAAACATAACCTCGGTCTACATTGCTGGGCTGCGCCCCATCAGAAATGGCAAAAGCCAGGCAGCGCAGATGATCCGCGATCACATGGTAAGCTGGAGAGTTTGGGTGGTCGATTCCCTGATAGGGGATGCCGGTGATATTCTCTACTTGGGCGATAAGACTGCGCAGCACATCGGTCTCAAAGACACTTTCAACATTCATTTTCAGGCTGACAACACGCTCCAAGCCGGCACCTGTATCGATCGAGGGCTTGGGAAGTTTGTCCATGACACCATCAGGACGCCTGTTGAACTGCATGAACACTAGATTCCAGTATTCCAGAAAACGCTCACCTGAAGGGTCTTCCAGCGGAAAGCGGGCGCTGCCATATTGGGAACCGCGATCGTAGAGAAGCTCGGAACACGGCCCACACGGACCCGTATCACCCATCGCCCAGAAATTGTCCTTTTCGTCAAAACGAGTAATGCGCTCGGCAGGGACGTAGGTGGTCCATAACTCGAAAGCCTCGTCGTCATCGCGGAAGACCGTTGGCCATAGTTTGTCTGCAGGCAGGCCAAACACTTCAGTGGACACTTCCCAGGCAAAGCGAATAGCGTCTTTCTTAAAATAGTCGCCAAAGGAGAAGTTGCCAAGCATCTCAAAGAACGTAAGGTGCCTACGGGTATGCCCGACATTGTCCAAGTCGTTGTGCTTGCCGCCTACTCTAATGCACTTTTGGCTGGTCGTCGCGCGGGTATAGTCGCGGACACTTTTACCAAGGAAGACGTCCTTGAACTGATTCATGCCAGCATTGATGAAGAGGAGAGTAGGGTCGTCGTGTGGTACAACGGATGACGATGCAACGACTGAATGCTCTTTAGTGCGGAAATACTGTAAAAATCCGCGGCGAATCTTCTGTGTATCCATGACTATTGACCCAATGACCTTGTGTTGTGTAGCAGCCTGTTGCCAGGCTGCTGAGTGGGCTGTTCCGCGAAATGTTAGATGCGATCGGGGTGATAGTAACTAACCATGCGGCCCTTGCCGAGAGCTACTTGGTCACTGAACTCGATGACCACGCTGCCGCTTTTGGACAAACCCGCTGGCAAAACCTTTTGGCCAACGAGGTTATGTGCAAACAGGGTTAATGTAGGGTCGTGTCCTACGAGGTAAATTGTCTTATCATGATTCGGTGGGGGAAGCTTGGCGATTAGGGCGTCCTGATCGAAGCTGCCACCTAAGGCCTCTATGGATTGTATCGGCGCGGGAGATACCTTGGCGATGATCTCTGCGCTCTGCTGTGCACGTGCGAGAGGGGAACAAAGAATGAGGTCAGGCTTGTAGCCCTCTTTGTTTAAATGCATGGCTACGCGACGTGTTGCGGTCTCTCCCTCCGTTGAGAGCGGTGGATCGGTGCGGTTGGTGCCCTCGCCGGTTTGAGGTTTGCCATGACGAATTAAAATAACCGTAGTTGCCATTATGCTGCTCCTGCTACTTGTGGACTGATTGGGTTAGGATCCTTCGGTAGTAGGAATCCTGGCTGCCAACCAAATGATAAAGCTAAACTTGATAGTCCGTGTTTGACAAAATCTTCTCCCTGGTCATAAATAACCTTGGCGGCGTTGTAAGTACGTTCTACCGGAGTCAAAGTCGCTGCCACAGCACCAATTAATTGTTCCGCCTGACAAGGAGAGCCCAGACTGGATAATATCTGCTGTATAAGGTGTTTATGCCGTAGTAGTTCTGCATGTATAGTTTGCTTATTTTCCGCTATCTCGTCAAGTAGCCGTGTAGCATTTAGGAAAAAATGGTTCACAGCTTCATCACGAGTGGCTGAATTAAGGGAAAAAGCTTCGATAACATCCATGTAACACATACTTACCTTCAGCATTTCCTGAAAAAGATGGGCCACACAGCGGATGATACGTGCAACGTACAGTAAGAAAGCTTCCTTTTTCTTCATCATCCAAATGTATTGATCAGGACCTAAGATATCCAGCGCCCATGAGTCTCCGACGCGTGGCAAACGAACTCTAACACGTAATGGGTAAGTGCAAGCGATGGCATGATAAACTTCACAGTAGGCCACATAGGTAGCAACTTTTTGCTTACCTAGCTGAACAATACGTGTGGCAATCATCGTGACTTGTGCGGCGATGCGCAAGATGATGTTATCGCCCATGACGTAGTGGAGGATATGGCCAGCGATGAGTTTTTTTAGATTTGTGGTATTGGCGTACACTTGTGTGACCATAAAATGCCATCGCCAGACCCAATGAACACGGTTCATCAAGTGAATGGCGACACTGAGGGGTCCAGGAATCATCGAAGAGCCTGGTACACTGGAAGCGGCTGCGTTGTCAGCCAAGCCGATAATTGCTTGCATGGCACCTGTCGCGTAAATGTTTTTTTGATTCGTTTGACGGCCTTATTCACCTTTTCAGTCGGCTTTCGGTCGACTGCAAAAGGATCGTCTATCGCGCTTTGCTCCTTGGACATAGCTGACGCTACGCCCTCGTCACCAATCACGACATCCGACCTTTTTCGTCTGACCGAAATTCTGACCGAAAAGGTGAATAAGGCCGTTTTGGCGCCATACTAGACAACGGGACAAAAAACAAAAATTAATTTGTTGCACTGCCCCGAGATTGTTTGGCCAGATCAGGGAAGGCTTCCTCTTGAATGACGCAAACGGCAGTCTTAGCAGCTCGCACCAGACCACCGATGGGTAACGCTTCTTTTTGCTGAGGAACGCACCTACTTACGTCTGCGATATCGTGTAGGAGTTCTGGATTGTCAGCATGCGTCAACGTGATAATCAGCAGTTGGCAAAGCTGTGTAGGCAATATTCGCCCACAGGGAAGGTATTTGTCTTGCAAGTCGTACATGTGTTGCTCAAAAAAGGCCAATTTGTCATTTGGATCGCTCATATCACTGATTTTATTTATCCTTTTAGCGTCTGCAACGAAGTCGGGATCCTGGGCGATTTCATAAGCCTCTGGACCCAATAACTTGGTTGCTTGCGCCTTGATTTTCTCTTGGTATAGCCGGCAGCACATGCCAAAGATGCGAGACTGCCTTTTCTTCTGAGCATCGTCTTCATGGGTAAGAACACGAATACGCTGTTTGATCGATTCGGTTAACGAGCGTAGATGGGAACAGACACTCTTGCCGTTGAGATGACGGTTCGCCTCAAGTTGAACACGTTTGTCTAAAAGAATTAGGCGCTCGTTATCAAGACGATAAACTGCTAACTGGAGCTTTTTAAGAGGTTTTACTTCCATGGCTGTTTGGACTAATGCGTCGGTAGCATCTAGGACTTCCGGTAATTCCTTCTGACCAGTGAGGTCCTGCAGGACTTTCAGGTTTTCTATATTGGGGTTGATCGAATATTTCCCGAAGGCTTCGCCGACGCGATCTAGTTGTTGATCCATAACTGAACTCCATTGTTTCACACGTCGCATTGTACACTTCTAACATTTATTATATTAAAATATTGACATTAAGTGCATTACAATTAAATTTGATATGAATATTTAAAGTTTGTTGTGTTTATGTAATTTATTAAAATAATTGTTAGTCAAGAAAGAATTAGGAATTAGGGATTAGGAATTTTACCACAGAGAGCGCAGAGACGCCGAGATAGGAGAGAGAGGAAAGGAAGAAAGGGGAATATGGAATGTTTTTTTGTTTTTGAACTAATCAAAGTCCATATAGTCCATTAATGTCCATTTCAGCGCGCGACTAAATGGACATTAATGGACACCATGGACATTAGTGGACAATATGGACATTAATGGACACCATGGACAAAAATATGGACTATGATTAAATAAAAACAAAAAAAACTATTCAAAAAAAATTTAATATTCCCCTTATCTTCCTTCTTTCCTCTCTCTCCTATCTCGGCGTCTCCGTGTCCTCTGTGGTAAAAAATCCTAATCCTCTTCCCCCTCGTCTCCCCTCTCTTCCCCTTCTCTCCTTCCCTCTCCTTCCCTATTTTGCTTGCTGGATAAGGAAAGGATTTTTACACTGACCTATTGAATTCAATGATAATGCTAAGAGGAGACACGAGACGTGACGACGAACGAAGATATAGCTGAAACGAAGCTAGACAACGAATTAAAGCAATCGCTTGCCAAAGTTGCTAACACCATACGGGGTCTTTCTATGGATGCCGTGCAGCAGGCGAACTCGGGGCATCCGGGATTGCCTTTGGGGTGCGCGGAATTGGGTGCCTATCTCTATGGATACCTCTTGAGGCATAACCCGAAGCATTCCAAATGGACAAACCGGGATCGCATGATTCTGTCGGCTGGTCATGGGTCCATGTGGCTGTACTCTTGTTTGCATTTGTCCGGATTTGACCTTTCTTTGGAAGAGATCAAGAATTTTCGTCAGCTGCATTCGCAAACCCCGGGACATCCAGAATCTTTGGATACCGATGGGGTAGAAACGACGACA
Organism: uncultured Chlamydiae bacterium; assembly: GCA_963713615.1. Lineage (GTDB taxonomy): Bacteria > Chlamydiota > Chlamydiia > Chlamydiales > JAJFMA01 > CAMFKD01. The sequence goes on along the minus strand of CAVQMM010000001.1, from coordinate 2,080,239 downwards.
GGACCATTGGGTCAAGGCGTTGGCAATGCTGTGGGGCAGGCTTTAGGGCTAAAGTTGCTGGAAGCGCGCTTCAATACACCGGAGCATCAGATTTTTGATGGCAAAGTCTACTGTCTGGCGGGTGACGGCTGTATGATGGAAGGCGTCAGCTCTGAGGTTTCTTCTTTAGCTGGGCACCTGAGGCTGAATAATTTGATCTTGATCTATGACTCCAACCACGTTTCGCTTGACGGTCCCTTATCACAATGCTGCTCTGAAGATACCATCGAGCGTTACCGCGCCTACGGGTGGGATGTTCAGGAGATCGATGGCGGTGATTTTGATGCTATTCACCATGCTTTTACAAAAGCCAAGACGAACCAGACACGCCCATGCCTGATTGTGGCTCATACGATCATTGGAAAGGGATCTCCGCATAAGGCTGGCACCTCAGCAGCTCATGGAGCTCCTTTGGGCGAAGAGGAAGTGAAGTTGACCAAAGAGGCTTTAGGAATTCCACAAGACAAATTTTTTATCCCTCAGGCTGTGAAGAACTATTTTGCACATAAGCTTGAGAAAGATACTGAGCGCGAAACCCGTTGGAATGATCAGTTTGCGGCTTGGCAGCGCGCGAACCCTGAGTTGGCCAAGACGTACGAGGTGATGATCAAAGGCGCCGTGCCTGAAGACCTAGAGGCCTATTTGAAAGGGGTCAAAATCGCTAGCCCGATAGCCGGCAGAGCAGCCTCCAACGCGATTATTAATGCCCTGGCAAGCCGATTACCTCAGCTGATTGGCGGGTCGGCAGATTTGTCATGCTCTGACCTTACGATGATTAAAGATGGTGGCTTGGTAGCTCCTGGGCTTTTCACCGCTCGGAACATTAAGTATGGCGTGCGTGAGTTTGGAATGGCTACAATGGCCACAGGGATCGTGCAAACGGGCCTATTGCAACCGTTTATTGGAACCTTTTTTACCTTTTCCGACTACATGCGCAACGCTATTCGTCTGGCGGCTTTGCAGCGCGCTAAGGTTTTTTACCAGTTTACACACGACTCCATCTTTTTGGGCGAGGATGGCCCCACACACCAGTCCATCGAGCAATTGGCTTCGTTGCGAGCTGTTCCTCAGTTGCAGCTGATTCGTCCTGCAGATGCTCATGAAGTCGCCATGGCATGGCTTGCTGCTTTGCGCTATAACGGTCCCACGGCAATTGTGCTGTCGCGTCAAAACCTGCCGACTCTTGACTGTACCAATGTCAGCTATCAGGATGGCATGGGACGTGGTGCCTACATCGTGAAGAAAGAGGCTAGACAGCCAGATTTCACGTTGATTGCGACGGGATCAGAATTGTGGCTGGCTTTAGACACCGCTCAAGAGCTTGAGAAACTTGGTAAGTCCGTTAGGGTCATTTCGATGCCCTGCTGGGAACTCTATGAGGCACAAAATTCTGAATACAAGAAGAGTGTTTTAGGGGGCGATCTAGGGCGTCGTGTCGCTATCGAAGCGGGTGTGGAGCTCGGGTGGCATAAGTACATCGGCATGGATGGTATCATGATCGGTATGGAGACCTTCGGGGCATCCGCACCGGCGAGTGCATTAGCTCGAGAATTCGGCTTTACCGTAGAGTCTATTCTAGAACGAATCCTGTAGTAATAGTTAGGATTTTTTACCGTTTCGGTGGTAAAAAATCCTGACTCCTATTCAGAGCGATTGAGCCGTTTCTAATTCAAGCATAACAACCTTTTTGTCAGGCAAAACCGGAGCATGCTCCGGAAAAGTTCGATCAAGAGCTTGATTTGTCGACAAAAATGGAGTATATTCCGAAATTGCCAAGCAATTTCGGAGTGTGATATGTTTTCTCGTTTACGGCACCTTTCTCATAAACACAGCTTTTTTCTCTTCGGTCCTCGCGGTACAGGCAAAAGTACCTTACTTAAAAAGAGGTTTGATCAAAGTAAATGCCTATGGTTGGATCTCTTAGACTCTGGTGTGGAAGATCAGTTTTTTCGGAGCCCAAGTCATCTTTATGCCATTGTGAAAGCACTTCCAGAAGAAATCTTATATGTAGTCATCGACGAAATACAGAAGGTTCCAAGGTTACTTGACGAGGTCCATCGCCTAATTGAAGAAACGAATAAAGTATTTGTCCTAACGGGGTCAAGCGCGCGTAAACTTAAGCATGGAGGAGCAAATTTACTTGCTGGCCGTGCTTTTGTTTATCACTTATTCGCGCTCTCTTGCTTTGAATTGAAGGAGCAATTTAATTTAGAGAGAGCCTTACAGTGGGGGACTTTACCTAAAATTTTTGGTTTAGAAGATGATAAAGAGAAGGATGAATTTTTACGTTCGTATGCAGAAACTTATCTTAAAGAAGAGATATGGAATGAACAAGTGATACGAAAGTTACAACCATTTCGTCGCTTTCTTGAGGTGGCTGCTCAATGTAATGGAAAAATTATTAACTATGCAAATATTGCACGGGATGTTGGTGTTGATGATAAGACGGTCAAAGAATATTTTTTTATTCTTGAGGATACAATGATTGGGTTCTTTTTGGAACCGTTTCATAATTCTTTTCGTAAACGTTTAGTTGAAAAGCCAAAATTTTATTTCTTTGATCCAGGAGTAGTTCGCAGTTTATCCAGAAGGCTTTCGGTTCCTTTGATTCCAAAAACGGCGGCTTACGGGGAGGCATTCGAGCATTTCATTTTATTAGAATTTGTGCGATTGGCGAGCTATTTTCAGCCGGACTATCGATTTTCTTTCATCCGTACGGCTGGGGATGTGGAAATAGACTTAGTGATTGAAAGGCCTGGAAAGCCGCTTCTATGCATCGAAATAAAAAGTTCCGATACAATCAGTGATATGGATATTAGAGCTTTCAGTAGGATTACGAATGATATTGAAAATTGTGAAGCAATCGTTCTAAGTCAAGATCGCTTTACAAAGAAATTTGCCCACGTCACGTGTTATCCTTGGAAGCAGGGGCTCTTGGAGTGTTTCCCTGAAGTCGGTTCGTCTTCCGTATCCCATTAAATAATAGCTACACTGACCTTCGCCTTTATGACCGAGTGTGGTATACCTTGAAGGGCAGTTCCAAGAAAACATCTGTCGTGTGGAGTGTATGAACGATCGCTTTCTACGTGCCTTGCAAGGTCAAAATTTTGATAGGCCACCGGTTTGGCTAATGCGTCAGGCTGGCCGTTATCTTCCCGAATATCGAGCTCTTCGACAGCGTTGCTCCTTTCTGCAGATGTGCCACGACCCGGACCTGATTGCTGAAGTTACCCTCATGCCTATCACTCGGTTTGGGATGGATGCCGCCATTCTATTCTCAGACATCTTACTCATTTTGGAGGCATTCGGTCGCAAGGTAGCTTTTGAAGAGGGGCGCGGTCCGGTCATCGAGCAGCCTGTACGTACCGCGCAAGATGTAGCAGGACTTCCAGAAGCACATCTCGAGGCGTTGAGTTTTGTCGGCGAGGGAATCAAACAACTGCGAAAAGTGCTTAATGTGCCTCTCATCGGTTTTTGTGGAGGGCCTTTCACCGTCGCTAGCTATCTGATCGAAGGCGGCACGAGCCGCGACTTGGCCCTAACCAAGCGTTGGATGTTCCAAGATCCCACCAGCTTTCACGCTCTCCTCGAAAAGATCACCCGCGCCAGCATTCGTCAGCTGCAATTTCAGATCGACAGCGGTGTGCAGGCAATTCAAATTTTTGACTCATGGGCGCATGTTTTGGCTGCTCGACAGTTTCGAGAATTTTCTTTGGCCTATTTGGGCAAGATCGTCACTGCCCTAAGGGCTAGTGGAAAGCCAATCATCCTATTTTGCCGCGGCTCGTCAGTCTTTGCTGAACAGCTTGCTGAGCTTGCACCAGCGGCTATTAGTATCGATTGGAATAGTGACCTGTCGCAGCAGCGCAAGCGGCTGGGGCCTGATGTGGCTCTACAGGGTAACTTGGATCCATTTCTATTGTTCGCGCCTCTCGAAGTTATTAGGACTGAGGTCAAGATCCTTTTAAATAGCATGAAGGGAGATCCTGCTTTTATATTGGGATTAGGTCATGGCGTCCTTCCCCAAACCCCCGTTGAGGCTGTAGAGACTTTAGTACAATGTGTTCAAGAGCATCGGGAGGTGCTGGTATGAACTCCGATTTCGGCTCAGAGACCATCGATGTAGCAACCTTACAACGTTTCGACAAACCTGTTCCACGCTACACCAGCTATCCGACAGCTCCAGAGTGGGAAACTTTGGACTCCACGCACTACCAGGATCACCTTGCAGCTCTTAATGCAGAGGTGCGTCCTCTCTCCCTATACTTTCATATCCCCTTTTGCCAGACGATGTGCTTGTTTTGCGGGTGTAGCGTCGTGCTGAACCGTCGCCCGGAAAATGAGGAACGCTATGTCTCCTATCTATTGAAGGAAGTCGACCTGGTATCTCAGCAATTACGCGCTGATCACGTGGTGACTCAAGTTCATTTTGGAGGAGGGACTCCTACTAAGCTCGGCACACTACAAATCGAGGCGATTGTTTCGCGTATTAGAGAACGCTTCAATCTGTCGCCGGATGCCGAGGTGTCCATAGAGATCGATCCGCGCACCGTTGTTGAAGATAATGGCCATAAATTGCGATTTCTTCAGCAGCTAGGTTTTAACAGAGTGAGCTTCGGTGTTCAGGATACCGACCCAAAAGTTCAAGAGGCCGTGAAACGTCGGCAGTCGTATGCGATGACTTTGCATACGTACGAGATGGCTAGAGAGATTGGGTTTAAGGGCATCAATGTCGACCTTATTTATGGGTTGCCCTTTCAAAGTGTGACGACCTTCGATGATACGATTGGTAAGCTGGTGGCCATGCGTCCTGATCGCATTGCTCTATTCTCCTATGCTAAGGTGCCATGGCTTAAGGCTCATCAAAAGGCTATCCCTGACGAAACCCTCCCGTCAACTGAAGAAAAGTTTAAAATTTATGTTCAAGCGCGCAGTCAGCTGATCGCAGCGGGTTATTTAGGACTTGGCTTAGATCACTTTGCCTTGCGTCAAGACCCTTTATCAGTCGCTTTTCTGGAGCAGAAGCTGCATCGCAACTTCCAAGGATACACGCTGAATTTGGCGGAAGATATGCTTGGGTTTGGGATTACATCCATTGGATACTGTCGTGACGCTTATTTTCAAAATCTTAAGGAACTCGATGCGTATTACCATGCATTGGATGATGGCCAATTGCCGGTCCATCGTGGTAAAGTATTGTCTGAGGCGGATCGTGTACGACGCTGGGTGATCAATCAGTTGATGTGTCAGTTTGAATTGGACAAGGGGTTGTTTGAGCGACTCTATGGCGTTCCATTTCCCCGTTATTTTGCGGAGGAAAAGCCGGCAATAGACGAAGCAGTTAACGATGGGCTTCTGTATGACGATGGCCATAAGTTAGTTGCGACGGCTACCGGAAGACTTTTTATTCGTAATGTAGCGGCGATTTTTGACTGGTATCTCCAGCGAAAAGGTGGCGTAGGTCGATTTTCCAAGGGGGTATAAGATGAGTAACAAGGTTGTGATTCTAGGCGGCGGCATCGCAGGTCTAGCCGCAGCATGGTTTCTCAAGCTTCAAGGACAGGATGTTACGCTATTGGAATCCTCTTCTCGCGTAGGGGGCTGGATCGAGACGATCCATCAAGACGGATTTTTATTTGATTTGGGGCCACGCAGTTGCCGCACATCAGGTAATGGTGTGGAGACATTGAATCTCATCGAGCAGCTTGGTCTCGAGGGAGAAGTCATCTCAGCCGCTCCTGCTGTTCGCAAGCGATTTCTCTATACCCAAAGACGCCTTCAGTCTATCCCTTCGGGACCGATGTCCTTTTTAACTTCACCGTTGACGCGCCCCTTACTTTGGCCGCTGTTGCGTGAGTGGAGCATAGGCCCATGCGGCCACGCTGATGAGTCTGTGCACGATTTCATCAAACGTCGGTTTGGCGGGCATGCCGCGAACACCTTTGCCGATTCGTTAGTAGCAGGCATTTATGCGGGAGATTCGACGCGTTTGTCGGTTAAATCCTGTTTTCCCTTCCTGCATCAGTGGGAGCGCGATTCAGGCTCCATCCTGAGAGGTCTGTTCGCTCAGCGTTCTAAGCAGGCTAAGGCTTCCAGGCAAGGGATTATCTCTCTGCGGCGGGGGATGCAACAGCTTGTCGATGCTCTTGCCACACGGCTAGGCTCTTGTATTCGGATGAATAGCCCAGTGGTAGCGATTGAAAGAACCCTTGGAGGGCTCAGTGTTGTGACGCAACAAGGCGAAGTTTTCCAGGCCGACCAGGTTATCTCCGCGTTGCCTACTGCGGCGTTGGCTACACTGATTGTTCATCACGATCATGAGTTGGCTCGATTATTGCAAAGCATCCATAGTACTTCGGTAGCTGTAGTTGCTTTGGGATATCGCGCAAACATGTTGGACCAAGAGGGCTTTGGCTATTTGATTCCTTCAAGGGAAGGCGAGAGAGTTTTGGGAATGGTATGGGACTCGTCGGTATTTCCTCAGCAAAACAGCTTCGATGTTGAAACGCGTCTTACATGCATGATTGGGGGTGAGCGAATGCCCAATTTTGATTCATATGTCAGCGAAGACTTTGGCGCCATTGCCCTTGAGGCTGTAGGGCGGCACCTGGGTAAGAAGCGTACTCCCGATAGCATCGCGATAAAGATCGCCCGGCGGGCAATACCCCAATATTATTTGGGGCACGGATGTTGCATGGAAGAAATTCAGCGGCGCATGATGCATTTATTTCCCCAACTGACTCTTATAGGCAGCAGTTTTAATGGAGTCTCGGTTAATGATTGCATTGAGCGCGCGCGTATTGTAGCCTCCAAAATTGGGGCTGCGAAACCAGTATTTGCCTGATGTTGCTATTTTGTTTGCTCTTTGCCCTCCTCGAAATTGAAATAAATGAGAGGGCTCCCTACCATCTGGCATACTGAGGTATACATAACTAGAAGCTCATACATTTCATCTTTAGTAGGCGGGTGAGCCGATGTTTGACAAATTTACCAATCGCGCAAAGCAAGTCATTAAGCTAGCCAAAAAGGAAGCTCAAAGACTTAATCACAACTACTTGGGGACGGAACACGTCCTCCTCGGCCTATTGAAACTTGGCCAGGGTGTTGCGGTTAATGTGCTGCGCAATCTCAATATTGACTTCGAGACGGTGCGTTCCGAAGTTGAAAAACTCGTGGGTTATGGCCCCGAGATACAAGTTTATGGCGATCCTGCCTTGACGGGCAAGGTTAAGAAGGTTTTCGAATATGCCAACGAAGAGGCGGCCAGTCTTAACCACAACTATGTAGGAACTGAACACCTTCTGCTAGGCCTTTTGCGTCAGACTGATGGTGTTGCTGCTCAGGTACTCGAGAACCTAAATGTTAACCTTAAAGAAGTGCGTAAAGAGGTTCTCAAGGAACTTGAGACCTTCAATCTGCAACTTCCGCCGATTTCTGCTAGCAGTGGTACGGCACCGGCAGGTGGAGGTTCACAGGGTAAGAGCTATGAAAAAGCCAATTCTGGCGGCGGTGCTGATAAGATGCCTGCTCTGCGAGCATATGGCCTCGATCTCACCGAGTTATGCCGTGAAGGCAAGATGGACCCCGTCATCGGCCGGAAGGAAGAGGTGGAACGCCTGATCCTCATCCTATGTCGACGACGCAAAAATAACCCGGTGTTGGTCGGTGAGGCCGGTGTAGGTAAGACAGCAATCGTCGAAGGTCTCGCACAGGCTATTGTCCGCGGTGATGTTCCCGATAATTTGCGCAAGAAGAAACTGATCAATCTTGATCTTGCCTTGATGATCGCAGGGACTAAGTACCGCGGTCAGTTTGAAGAGCGCATCAAAGCCGTCATGGACGAGATCAAGAAGAACGGCCAGATCTTGCTGTTCATCGACGAGTTGCACACAATTGTTGGTGCTGGGGCTGCTGAGGGGGCTATCGATGCCTCCAACATCCTGAAGCCAGCGCTTTCTCGTGGTGAGATTCAGTGTATTGGTGCGACGACTGTCGACGAATACCGCAAACATATTGAGAAAGATGCAGCCCTCGAGCGTCGCTTCCAGAAGATTTTGGTGGCTCCTCCCTCTGTTGATGAGACCATCGAAATTCTTAATGGCCTCAAATCTAAGTATGAAGAGCACCATAAGTGCATTTACACGCCTCAGGCTCTAGAAGCCGCGGCACGTTTATCCGACCGCTATGTCCATGGTCGTTTCCTGCCTGATAAGGCGATTGACCTCATCGATGAAGCCGGCGCCAAGATGCGGATTTCTATGATGAGCCAACCGCAAGACATCGGTAAGTATGAAAGCGAAGTCGAAGAGACTCGCATCGCTAAAGAAGAGGCCATTGGACGTCAGGAATACGAAAAAGCCGCCAAGCTGCGCGACAAGGAAAAGCAACTGCGCGAGCGGCTTCAGCAGAGCCGTACCGAATGGGAGATCAATAAGGCCGAGAATGAAGTTATCGTTGAAGACGAAGATGTCGCCAACATCGTTGCCAAGATGACCGGTGTGCCACTGACACGGCTTACTGCAGGGTGAGACGCAGAAAGTCCTCAAAATGGAAGAGGATCTCGGCAAGCAGATCATCGGCCAAGAGGAAGCCCTCAGCACCGTGTGCCGCTCCATTCGTCGCAGCCGAGCTGATATCAAGGATCCCAACAGACCTATCGGCGCCTTTCTCTTTATGGGTCCTACAGGGGTCGGTAAGACCCTCCTGGCGCGTCTACTCGCTATCCATATGTTTGGTGGCGAAGAGGCCCTTATCCAAGTCGATATGTCCGAATATATGGAGAAGTTTGCCGTCAGCCGTATGACGGGATCGCCTCCAGGATATGTCGGACATGAAGAAGGCGGACAGCTCACCGAACAGGTGCGTCAGCGGCCCTATTCTGTGGTCCTGTTTGACGAGATTGAGAAGGCTCACCCTGACGTCATGGACTTGCTATTGCAGATCCTGGAAGAAGGGCGCCTGACGGATTCGTTTGGACGACGCGTCGACTTCCGCAATGCTATTGTCATTATGACCTCGAACCTTGGGGCGGACCTGATCCGTAAGGGGACGACGGTGGGTTTTGGTGTGCAGGAAGGCGCGCCGGATTATGACACAATCAAGGAAAAAATCCTTGAGGCTGTGAAAAAGCAGTTCAAGCCGGAATTCTTAAACCGTGTTGATGATGTGGTGATTTTCCGTCCATTGAACAAGGAAAGTCTCTTAAAAGTCATTGAGCTTGAAGTTAAGAAAGTCTCGGACCGCTTGCAGCGGAAAGAAATCTACATGGTTCTGGATGACAAAGCCAAGAAGCATCTGGTCGAGAAGGGCTTCCAGCCAGAGATGGGCGCAAGGCCACTTCGCCGCCTGATTGAACAGTACTTGGAGGATCCTTTGGCCGAGAAGCTCTTGCTTCACCCCGAGGAGGGCCGTCGCGTGTTGGTGACTGTCGAGGACGACAAACTTGTCTTTAAGGACAAGGAAGTCTTCGCGGTGAACCACTCGGACCCTCAGGGCAGGGACAGGAATAAGGATAAGGAAAAGGAACCGGCCAAAACCGCGAAGTAGCGTCGCAAATTCCCTGAAGCGCACCGCTTTGCGGTGCAGGAACATTTTGTGCAATACCAGGGGTTGCAACCGCTTCGCAGTAACAATGTTTGTGATCATCCTCAACCACGAAGTGGTTACCGACAGGTAGCCAGGGGTGCTCAAGCGCGAAGCGCTAGCACCCCTGGTATTGCACAAAATGTTCCTGCACCGCGCAGCGGTGCGTTTTTAGAGGATTTGCGTATCCAAAAATGTGCAAAGTCCAGCAACTAGGCTGCAGCCGGCGGTTGGTTATCTGGTAAAACTTGTCCCACTGGAGCAGCAAGAGGAGCCTCATTAGGCGCGACGTTTACGGGCGCATCTGGCACAGCTAGTGCGTGTATTTTTTTTGCGATGACGGAGAGAGCTAATGCCGCGTTTCCGATGCAACATGCGGTGAAACCCACTAGAACGAGCTTTTCTAGCCACCCACTAAAAAAAGAAGGGGCTGCCAGAAGTACTAAGCTAAGATAGATTCCTGCTGCACCTCTAATCCTACAAGCTCGTCCAGCGTGTGGGCTCATAATGGAATTTGTCATCGTTCGAGAAATTAGGATAGCAGAAAAGATCGTATTGGCGACTAGAGGCTGAGGTATACAGCGACCAATCCATCTGAAGGTGAGTTAATGTGTGCGCGAGAGCTTGACTAGCGCTTGGAAGGTATTCAGCTACGCCTTTAAGGTAGTGTCCAAGATCACCAATCGTCTCTTTTGCTATCTCTAGAACAGGTTGAGCGATTGTTATTCCTTGATTCAAGCTGTCGCTAACCCAGCATGTGCTTGTGTTAAGAAGTTCCCCAACAGCCGGGTAAACAGCTGATGAACAGTTGCCTATGTTCATTTTATTTTCCTTGTTGTATTTAAGTTAAAAATTTCGCCATTAATATTCGAGTTTATTGTTTATTAAATGACATTATGAATTATGATGTTTTATGTGCTGTTAGTCAATTACTTGGTTACTTTTGTTGAGAAGTAAATGGCATGTTCAGATCTTAACTTTGTGTTATGAATATCAATTGATTGACGCAAAATCCCATAAAGCGCACCGCGTTTGCGGTGCAGGGACATGTCGCGTAATACCAGGGGTGCTAGCGCTTCGCGCTTGAGCACCCCTGGCTACCTGCCGGTCACCACTTCGTGGTAATAATGTCATCGTGTGGTAATTAATCCTAAAGCCACCAAGCGCTAGTCACCTCCGGTGCATTGTTGCCTAGCCACATGATCATCCTCAACCACGAAGTGGTCACCGTCAGGTAGCCAGGGGTGCTCAAGCGCGAAGCGCTAGCACCCCTGGTATCGCACAAAATGTTCCTGCACCGCGCAGCGGTGCGCTTTAGGGAATTTGCGTATCCAAAAAATGTGCAACAGTGATGATGTGTTGAATTCTAAGGTTGGATCTTAAGTTTTTGGTCATTAGAGTCCTTATTGTCGTCATCGTCCTAGGGGTCCTTTCCTCTGACCGGACTTCTGCGTTTACCTCAGCCAGTCCTTAGCGTGGCTGTGGAACTTGGGATTCCCAATTTTTGACGTATTCGAGCAATACGCCTCTGGGCGGACGAGACTTCAGCAGTTCGAGAGTTTCCGGTTGGCTGCTAAGGTGTGCTATTTTAGCTAGGAGATGCAGATGACGTTTGTCGTCACAGGCAAACAAGAAAAACAGCGTATGTACTGGCTTGCCATCCAGGGCGCCATAGTTAATGGGCTTTTCAGGGAAGGCTACGATGACAGCATCTTGCTGGCCATTGAGAAGAAAATCGCGAGTATGAGGAACTCCAATCCCACTTCCGAGAGCCGTAGGCATCATCTTTTCGCGGTCGAGTAGTAGATCGGTCAAAACCTCACCATCAAGATTCAGTGAATTGGCAGTAATGGCCATGGCATGTCGAATGATCTGTTCCTTGGTGTTACCAGGAACCTGATAAAGCACCCCGCCCTTATTGATGGCGCGGTATAAGCTGAATTGTTTGTGTCCACCCTTGCCAACAGCCTCATCATCACCATCTTCGACATCCAAAGACTCGGGTGATTGTGTTTCTTCAGGGGAAGCATCGACGCGGTGCCGCATGACCCAGTCTTCAATTTCGCCTCGGTTAAACCGGTATTGATTGTTGATGCGATACGCAGGCATTTTACCGTCGGAGAGCCAGCGACGGATAGTTGTCTTTGAGACATTTAGCAATTCAGCGACATCTTTCAGCTTCAGATCCATGATTATCCTCGATTCACTAGGAATGCTTAATGAGTAGGTCTAGCACCGCCTGGGGGCTGTCCACTGTCAAAATCTTCTTGCGACGCTCTTCGTCGCGTAACGCAGCCGTCAAACTTGATAGAATTTGTAGGTATTCAGATTGTTTGTCGTCTGGCCCACCAATCATAAAGATAAGACGGACTGGAGCGCTATCTAGTGCTTTCCAGTCGACACCTTTCTTGAGTATGGCCACAGCAATGAAAAATTGGTCATAGGAAGGCATTTTGGCGTGAGGAATGGCAACCCCCATGCCGATGCCGGTGGTGACGATCTCTTCACGGTTGATGATAGCCTTGTAGAAAGCTTCTTTGTTATCAATCTTGCCTCTGGCTTGGACAAGGTCAACCATGGCATTGAGCGCTTCGTCGCGTGAGTTGACATCAAGAAAGCAGACCAGGCCTGGTTCCAAATATTTGGAAATATCAATCATATTAGCTAATCACACTAATTGGACCATCAAGGGATCAGTGTCTAGTGTCTACCAGTGTGGCCGAACCCGCCTTCACCACGGTGAGTGGTATCGAGCTGGACGGCCTCTACAAAACGAGCCTGGCAAATCGGTGCGACCACTACTTGAGCGATACGCATTCCGGGAGTGACCACGAAGTCTTGCGATCCATGGTTGATGAGAATAACGCCGATTTCACCACGGTAGTCACTATCGATGGTTCCGGGCGTATTCAAAACGGTGATTTGGTCTTTAAGGGCTAGACCGCTTCGCGGACGAATTTGTAGTTCATATCCTTCCGGTATGGCCATACGCAGACCGGTGGGAATCAATGCGCTTTTGCCAGCTGGAATAATAAGAGGCTCGGGGAGGTGAGCGCGGATGTCAGCGCCAGCGGCAAGTGGCGACCCATAGGTGGGGAATTGCGCGCCTACCTGGGCGAGGACTTCGATATCAATCTGTTGGATGTCAGTATTCATTTGTTTTACCGTGATTCTACAGTTTCGACTGGAGTCTTTTCTCGGATGCGCCTTGGAGGGACAGGTGTTTCTTGAGCGCGCTGGTCGTTTACGCGACGAGGAGCTTTTAAAGAATCCTTCGTCTTCTGTTCTTCCTGGCGAGGGTTCAGGTAATTCAGGAATGTGCCGAGCTTTTCTTTTAGGTCGGGGCGACGGACGATGCAGTCGATCATTCCATGTTTTAACAAGAACTCAGACTTTTGTGCATCAGGCGGTAACTTATGCTTGAGTGTCTGTTCAATCACCCGTGGCCCAGCGAAGCAAATAAGTGCGTTTGGTTCAGCGATGATGATATCGCCAAGCGAAGCGAACGAAGCCGTGATGCCTCCCGCGGTAGGATTGGTGAACACGGAAATATAGGGAATTTGGGCTTCATGAAGTCTGGCGAGGCAGGCAGAGGTCTTGGCCATCTGCATGAGTGAAAGAATAGATTCTTGCATGCGAGCCCCGCCGGAGGTGGTCACAATGATTAGGGGGATTCGTTTTTGAAGGGCTTCTTCCATCAGAAGGGTAAGGCGCTCACCCACAACCGAGCCCATTGACCCGGCCATATAGTTGAAGTTCATGACCCCTAAGGCAATAGCATGCCCATTAAGTGTGCAAGTGCCGACGACGACAGCCTCATTAGAACCAGCAGTCTCCTTGGCGCTTGCCAGGCGATCGACATAAGGCTGTGTATCAGAGAAGTTTAAGGGGTCGAGAGGTTCAATTTCGTTAAACTGCTCTTCAAAGGAATTTTCATCGGCCAGAAGCTTGATTCTTTCTTGCGCTGTGAGACGGTAGTGATAGTCGCACTTGGGACAACAATTATAATTTTGAGCTAGTTCATTGGTATGAATCAGCTCGGTGCAGTGGGTACACTTTAGCCATCCGCTAAAGCCATCCTTTTTGGTCGACTGCACCTTGATTTTCGGTTTGTCACGCGAAAATAAGCCCATAACTACAACTCTCTCTGCTGTAAAGCTGATGCAATTGTATTCGGATACGATCAATTTTCACAAGCTGATTTGCTCAACTTGATGATTTATGATGATATTTGATGCATTTTGGCTGCATTTGTCGCAGGAAAATCTCCTGCGACCCTCAAACGTGTAATAAGTTATGCCTTTGTGGCATTTTCAAAACGTGTAGCCACATCCTTCCAGTTGATAACGCCCCAAATCGCTTTAACATAATCGGCGCGGACATTCTTATATTGGAGGTAATAGGCATGTTCCCACACATCGATACCTAATAGAGGTATGCGGTGATGAGTGGAAAGGGGGTCTTGATTGGCGCATGGACAGATACTCAATTGCTTGCGTTCGGGATCCCAACCTAACCATGCCCAACCTGAGCCTTGGACGGCTATAGCTCTGGCGGACATTAGATCAACGAGATTTTGTAGGGAACCGAAGTTCTTATTGATTGCATCTGCCAAGGCGCCTTCAGGGGGCTGTCCGCCGCCGCTATTCACAGGGGCAAGGTTATTCCAGAAGATGCTGTGGTTGACATGACCGCCACCATTAAAACGAATAGCTTGTTGCAATTCGATCATTTTGGCGATGTCGCCCTTAGCTTCGGCATCGGCGTATTGCTCTAGTGCCTTGTTAAGGTTTGTTACATAGGCCTGGTGGTGCTTTTTGTAATGTAGCTCCATAATTTCCGCACTGATGACGGGGACTAGAGCGTCGAAGGCATAGGGCAGCTCGGGGAGCTGATATTGTTGCTTTGGTGACATCGGGGTTCCTCCTCTATTCAAAAGTTCATTTACCTAAGCTGAGTTCATTGTGAGGGAAAAGCGTCTTCTTGGCAATATTGCTGATCTACCACGTATGGTTAGATTTGTAACCGTTCACGCGGTAGGCATAAGAACGGTTCGTGTAGCCTTTTTTAACGCAAAGGCGCAAAGAAGAGCTCACAAACCGCACATGATAGAACTTAGATAAGCTTGAGTGATGGGGCCTTGTGTAGAAAGCTTCTTGTTGGTTGGTAATGAACCAAAAATGGCCAAAAAACCGTCTACTGTGGATGGGCTGGAAAAAAAGATTTCGTCGATCCGAGCGAGATCCGGCACAACTGAAGGCTTACATAGCTTTGTGTGATAGAGGACGCATTGTGTGAGAGGAATGTTTCTATGCTCAAAGAAATCAATGAGAACTGTTCGGGCTTGTGAAGCTTTAGGCCAGAAAGCGTGAGCGTTGTCGAGTGTCTCTTTTTCCAATTCCTGAACGACACCTTCAGCAGTTTCTTGGCAGGCAATGGTGGAGACATGGATGCCACGGCTTTGTGCTTCCGAGGCCGTCGCTGTGCCGACCGCAACAATACACTTGAGACTGAGGATCGCTGACGCTAGGCCATGGAAGGCCATGGCTTCGCATAGAAGTTTCACGGATGTCTTACTGGTGAACAGTACGTGAGTATAGCTTGAGAAATGGTTTAGGGCGTTGACAATGTCTGTTGCATTCGGTGAAACGGGAGAAATGCTGATAACAGGGTAATGGATAATCTCTCGGTCTGCCGTTGAAGCTGGAGGCGTAAGGCCTAGATAAAGAACCTTCATACCAATGCCGGGCGTGTGTCTAGGCAGGAAAAAAGCTCCTGTACCTCAAAGTCTTTTTCGCGGCCGACTATGGCTAATTGTCCCTGCAGGGGAGTAGTGGCCCCTGGCAATCGGATACGGTTGAGATGCGTGAGTCCCAGTCGAATTAACGCTGCTTCTGCGACAACTACTCCGTCAGCTAGCCCTTCTTCCAGGAGCGATAACCGCTGAGATATCGTTCCTCGCACATCGCAAAAGGCGAGGTCATCGCGTAGCTTTAGCACTGCGGCTTCGCGTCGCTCTGATGATGTAGCGATGGCTGCACCGCTAGGAAGTGATTCTAGAGTTTCCCCATCCCTAAGCACCAGGCAATCGGCCGGGTCTTGTCCACGCGTGAGGCAAATGAGCGTCAGCCCCCTTGTTAGCGGTTCCGGTAGATCTTTAGCTGAGTGTATTGCAATGCGACATTGGCCCGATAGCACCAGAGCATCCACTTCCTTGGTGAAGAAATCGGTGCGCCCTAAGGTTCTTAGCGAGGTTTTTTGATCGAGATCACCAGTGGTCTCGACAAAAAAAGCCTTCAAGATGACGTGAGGATGAACTAAAACCAACTCATGCTGAACCTCATCTACCTGGGCATGTGAAAGAGGTGAGGCGCGCGCGCCTACAGCAATATGTTTAGGCGAGGAGAACATCGATAGCCTCTTCGACAAGCTGAACACCCTTGAGTTCTATTTTTTTTGTTAGCGAGGGGCTTAGACCTTTCAAGCTACTCTTAGGCAATAGACATCTTTTAAAACCCATTGTAATGGCTTCTTTGAGGCGGCTTTCTATGCGAGGCACTGAGCGTATTTCCCCGCCAAGGCCGACTTCACCGATCACAACAGTTTCTGGATCAAAAAGTCTGTTGCGGTACGAAGAGGCTACTGCTAGAAGCACTCCTAGGTCTAAAGCCGGCTCTACAACGCGCATGCCTCCAGCAATGGCAACAAAGATATCGCAACCATGCAGAGGGAAGTGTACGCGTTTCTCTATCACCGCTAGAAGCAAGGCAAGGCGGTTTTGGTCTAATCCCGTACAGCGTCGAGAAGGCGTGCTGAAGACTGTATCGGTGACTAGAGCCTGCACTTCGACTAAGATAGGCCTAGAGCCTTCGATGGTCGGAATGATCACCGAGCCGATGACCTCTTTCATGCGATGTTCCAGAAATAGCTGAGAGGGATTAGGCACTTCTACAAGGCCCTGTTCGGCCATTTGGAAAACGGCCACCTCGTCGGTGGCTCCAAAGCGGTTTTTTACCACTCTAACCAGGCGATAGTTATGCTGACGGTCTCCTTCAAAGTAGAGAACGGTATCTACCAAATGTTCGAGTACGCGAGGTCCAGCCAAATCCCCGCTTTTGGTCACATGCCCAATGAGGAACGTGGCTAAACGACGTCCTTTGGCGATGTGCATGCACTCAGTGGCGATTTCACGAACTTGTGGGACAGAACCTGGACCGGAGGGAAGATCGCTTTTATAAACAATCTGGATACTGTCGATGACAAGAATATCAGGACGTACCTCGTCGATTTGACGCGTGATCACGGAGAAGTTTGTCTCGCTCAGAAGCAGCAAATTATCAGAGTCTACCCCTAAGCGACGCGCACGAAGGGAAGTTTGTTCAACGGACTCCTCACCGCACACATAGAGGACGATCAACCCTTGCTTGGCCAAAGAGCTGGCAAGCTGCAACATCAGTGTTGACTTTCCGATACCTGGGTCACCACCAACAAGTGTTAGGGCCCCAGGGACAATGCCACCGCCTAACAAACGATCGAATTCCTGAATGTTTGTGACGATGCGTGGAGTTGAATCTGCAGTAACCTCTCTGAGACGCATGGGTCTGCTCGGCTCGCTCTTGCTTGTGTCAAAGCGATCGGAGCGACTCACCTCGGCAATTTCTTCGCACAAGGTGTTCCATTCTCGGCAGGTGGGACATTGCCCCGTCCATTTGTGTTGGGATTGTCCACAACTGGAACAGGCCCACATGCTTTTTAGCTTTGCCAAGACCGACTTCCTTTATTGAGATTCCTCAAGATCTAGATCAGAGATGGCGTCAGCCGCAGCGGCTTGTTGGGCTTCCTTCTTGCTCTGACCTATGCCTCGTCCCCACTCCTCAGTTTTTACAAATACTGCCACTTCGAATTCTTTGCTGTGGTCCGGTCCTGATTCTTCGATGACTTGGTAGAATGGAGTGACTTGATATTTTTTCTGAGTGTAATCTTGAAGAAGGGCCTTCCAATTGCGTACAGGACGGCTTAGGATGCTTTGCATTTCTGCTGAGTAGTTCTTGAATAAAAAACGTCGAGCGGCTTCGATGCCTCCATCAAGGTAGATGGCTCCGATGACAGCCTCAAAGAGGTCTGACAGGATGGACTCGCGACCGCGTCCATCGTTCATACGCTCTCCCTTGCCGAGTAGGAGAAAGGCGCCAAGGTCCAGCTTTTGCACATAAAGAACGCAGGAACTGGCTTCCACTAGCCTAGAGCGCAGGTAGGACAGCTCACCTTCTGGCGTTCCAGGCAGATAGCGGTACAGGTACTCGGCTACTAATAGTCCAAGGACGGAGTCCCCGAGGAATTCAAGACGCTCGTTATGCTGTTCAATGAATTCGCGGTTTTCATTAATAAATGAACGGTGTACGAAGGCTAACGACAATAGCTGTTTGTCGGTGAAGACATAGCCAATCTTAGCCTCAATCGCAGACGAATCACTGGTAAGTTTCTCGTAGAAGTTCATGTCAACAAGCATAGTGGATGACTATTTTTTTGGCATGCAAGATATGCAATAGGCATTAAAAAAGCGGAATAACATGCGCAAAGCGCTCAGGAGAGCGGTCGCCCTTGATGGACAAAAAGGACCAAAGGGACATAAAAGACATAAAGGACTTGGTAAGAATATACTCCTGTGTCCCTTAGAGGTAATTGCAAAATTATTTGAGCCCTTGAGAATCGATTCTCGGGAAAAAAGGTTACCTTTTTTTGTGAGAAGGCGATTCTAGAGAGCTTAAGTGGTATGGCACTATCCAGTCTGGAAAGACAGGCTTTTCTCCCTTCCCAGGCCCGACATCCCGCTAGAATTTTTCAAGATTTTTCGTAGCTTTCAGGCGATTTTTCGATGCCAATTCCTTCGGTTTTGAAACTTTTAATTATTTTCTAATTTTGCTAAATTTATAGAGCCGAAGTAGAGTAGCCGTGCTCCTTTCAACTGCGAAGGGACACGGTGAATTTACTTAGGAAGGTTGTATACAACTCCTATGGGGTTGCCGAAGCAGAGTAGCCGTGCTCCTTTTCTGCTCAGCTAACATCGCCGAATTTGCTGACCTTGTTCATTCAGGCCAAACAGAACAAAGCCCGTTTGCTAAACTAACTCAGTCTTCCTTCTGACGGTAATCCCTGTCATGTATGAGTATCGACCATATTACTCTTATCATATGACGGGCAAATGCTCGTACTGCTTGGTTATGTTTTTTTCCCTCTGCTCTCTTCTTCTTGTAGTACTGTGCAGCCTCATCACATAGTTGTATATGTCGAGCAGCTCCGGTCATCATAGCTCCCTTTCCCCTCCAGTTAATATTTCGAGGCGATCGAGACCCCTCATATTGGCCAGAACTCTTGTTCAGAATTCCTATTCCCAAGTAGAGCGCTAGACTAGCCTCCGACTTAAACCGATCGATACTACCAATCTCTCCAGCGAGTTCTGCGGCACAAATGGAACCATATCCAGGAATAGATTCAATCCGAGATGCTATCTTGGATTGTGGGATCAAACCCTCTATCAATACCTCCAACTGCGCTATTTCATCTAGCATCTCGAGTAGCCTTCTGACATCTCGTACTATTAATTTTCCTATCCACTCAACCTTTGAAGAGAACTTAGCCGTCTTTTGCCATTTCTGAATTTCCTCTGCATAAACCTCTCCAACGCCCTTGATTTGCAACAGGCTTCTTTTTTGCATTCGAAGCAACATGGTCATGTCTTCCTTCGAAGCAAGAAATCGTAGAAACCAAAGATTTGCTGGATTTTTTGTAATAGACAGTAGACCGGGGCAAACAGCCTGTAGATCCCCTTGAAGTCGATTTATGATTCTTGTCTTTTCTTTTACCAACTCTCTACGACGCCTTGAAATATGTTTAAGTTGCTCGTTGCATACCGGTGGAGGCTCTACTTTCTGCAGAATATTTTTTGCCAACGGTAAGGTCTCTTGAACTTGAAACAAGCTAAAAATAGCCCAAGCGTCAATTGGATCTGTTTTGGCTGGACCAGGAAAAACTTCCTTAAATCTAGCCAATTTCATGTTGTTGACACTATACAAAGAATATCCGTGATCAAGAGCATATCTATCGATGGGTCTAGCATAGCCATTAAACCCCTCCATAGCCATGACAACAGGCATGTTATAGGAAATTCTAAGCTTCTCAATTTTCTCAAAAAACTGCTCAATGTCTTCAGAAGTGTGGTTTAGATAAAATCCATCGATGCGTTCTCCTGTGGACAAGCCTATGGCTACATAGTGTCGAACGCTACCGATATCTAGACAAATACGAAGTTCGGACTGATTTTGCATGATAAATGCCCTGTTAAGTGTTTGTGAGCGTTAAATTTCACCCAAATTCCACTTCTACTTACAGAGCCACAATCAGAAGATTGGCACCATCCCGAACGGAATTATTGGATGATGCAAACGACGAAGGCGGCATATCGGGCCAGGCGAACAAACATTCGCTAAGGGCACACGGCCACACCTTCGTCGGCCAAAATGATACCTTAGAGAAATGTTTTTTGTCTTTTCCTATTACCGTCGATAATCGTTTGCAAAATCCTATGGTAGAAGGGTCGATATTGCAACAGGCCATGGCATCGCCATGGTATATGCCAGGAAGGGATTTCGCAGTCTGAAGGATTGCTACAAGACGCCAGTTTACAAACACCATTTATGCATGCGCTTTATGGCAGCCCTACAGGCTGCTAAAACCGTTTTGGCATATACCATGGCGATGCCACATAGGCCTCAACCTAAGCCTAACAATCGTATCTCGGCGCGCAGCGCTTTGGAGTGCGGTCGCTTGCGACCGCTTTGGGTTCCTTGCGACGGTCGTGTGCAACGGCATTACTATAATTCCCTAAGGGTAAAATAGTTAGTACATGCAGCCTTCGACGAATCCATACAATGCCGTTTAGCATTGCCGTCCCAAGGAACGAAAAGCGGTCGCAAGCGACCGCACTCCAAAGCGCTGCGCGCCGAGATACGATTGTGAAGTCCTAAGTCATTGAGATATAAGCTCAAAAGACCTGTTAGGTTGAGGCCTATGTGGCGATGCCATGGCCTGTTGCAATATCGACCCTTCGGGCCTGGGAAGGGAATGACTCTCTCTTCACCGGCATCCGATTTTCAGGAAATTGACTTCGGAGAATCGGACTTCTGCAATTACCTCCTTATGTCATTTATGTCCCTTTGGTCCTTTTTTCTCATGGAATGACCGCGCCACAAGCCGGTACTCGTTCCAAGATGATGCTGCGCAAGGCTTCGATCCAGATCTCGTTATCATTTAAACTCTCCACAAGCTGCAGACGCTTTCCACCCATTTGCTCAAAGAGATGGCCATATTCAAGGCCGATTTCATAGGTCGTTTCCAAACAGTCAGCCACGAAAGCCGGCGCAAATACCAATACGTTTTTTAAGCCTATGCTAGCAAATTCTTTCACTTTGTCTTCAGTATACGGTTGAGTCCATGGCTCCTTTCCCAGACGCGATTGAAAAGAGACTGTGTATTTGTTTTGACGCAACCCGAGTCTGTCGGACAAGAGGCGTGCCGTGGCATAGCACTGAGCACGATAACACTGATGGTTGCGTTCGCATAATGTCTCGCAGCATTTGGATCGCTTAAGACAACACCCGGAGGTGTCTGTCTGGGTGATTTGCCTTTCGGGGAGCCCATGAAAACTAAACAGGACGTGGTCGAAAGTTTCCGGTTGATACCTCTCTCCGATCGTCACAAAGGCATTAAGAAAAGCGGGGTGTGTTGCAAAGGCGCTGATGAAGGATAATGAGGGAATCAGCTTCCAATTGCGTAGATATTCCATGACTTTTTGATGAATCGATCCCGTTGTTGCCGAGGCATATTGAGGAAATAGGGGTAAAATGATCAGGTGATCTAACCCATGAGCTTCCAAGTTTGTCATGGCACAGGCTATCGATGGTTCCTGATAGCGCATGGCTAATTGGACAACAAAATCATCGCCTAGCCGTGCTTGGAGCTTGTCGCGCATAGACCGGCTATAGACAAGTAAGGGAGATCCCTGCTCTGTCCACACTTTGGTGTAGGTTGCAGCTGATTGCCTGTAACGATTTGGCACAATGACCCCTCGCACCAGAATTTGACGTCTCAACCAAGGGAGATCTATAACTCTTTCATCCGTAAGAAATTCGTTCAGATAGTGGAAGACGTCTCCGGGCTCCGGTGATTTAGGAGTGCCTAGATTAACAAGAAGAATGCCTGTCTTGCCGATTGCTGCCATGAGTATCATTTGTGATGAAGATGGTTGTGTTAGTATACGCTAGCCGTGTTCAAAAAGTCATTATCTAATACATCTCAAAGTCTAACTTATTGAAAAAAAAGCGGGAAAGAGCTATGCTCTTTGGGACGTATTTTATCCAGGGAGGAAGAATTATGAAAGTAGCGAGTTTTGTACAGGAATATAGTAGGAGTCTTGCAGGCACCTTATCTGAATTAACAGGGCCTGATCAATCCTGGCTCAATCGTGAAGTGGTCTCTCGTTTCATTTATGTAGTTGCTACTGCATCACTTGGGACGCTCAACACGACCTACAATGTATTGGGAGTCGTTGGCAATGGCTCATTGGTTTGTGTAGCCATGGTTTTGGATTCGCCAACGCAAAAATATTGGAACAGACGTGCGGTACAACACACTTTATCAATTCTTCCATCGGTAGTCACAGCGATTGTTGCTCCATCGCAATCGCTCACGGCACCTAGCAATCGCCTTTCCAATTGTGTCACAGACATCTTTCTCGATGCACCGAAACCAGGAAGATGGCAAAAGGTGATTAATGTTGCTAAATGGCCTTTCAATCATCCTAAAGCTGCAGCATCGGCACTTTTTTCCTTGGGATCAATGGGTCTTGCGGCCGCTTATATATACAATAACGGATACTTTGCGAATGCGCAGAACAAAGCGGATGAAAACTCAGACGACGACTATGAGCCTTGTTTTCCTGAAGACCAGATAGAGGAAGAGAACAAACTGGTCGAAGAAAAAAAAGAGCTGATCGAAGAGCAAAAAGAAAAGATTCAGGATGTTCCTCAAGACCCTATTGACCCCAAAACTGCTCAGAAACGACTTATGCCATTCACTGAGGAAGACTTTAGTGGATTGGATACATGTCCTCGCCTCAAAAAAGGACTTGGGCAAAAGATACTGGCGGCATGCGAGCCTCTGATTGGAATGCCCTACCAGGCCCCAGGAATTCCAAATCCTGATTTCGCAGGCAAAGTACTGAGTCTGGATGTGGCAAAGGCTATTAGCGGCGATGTAGACAAAAAAGTAAGAAAGTATCGTGGAATCGTTCATCCGGATCAAAATAAAAGTCCTGCGTGTCATAACATTGGTACTTTGGCTCGATGCATCGAGGTTGCACAGCAATGGAGTGGTCATTGGAATCCTCCTGAGATAAAACTGGAAGAGGACGGTATCCTTGGAAAGACTAAGCACTACTTTACGGAAGCTTTTTTGAATTCGCTTCCCACTTTTGTTACAGGGCGTGAGGCGGCAGTAGTTGTCTCTGACTAAGTAATAATGGAGGTTTTCTCCTGATTAGGATACGCTGTTTGTCATGAAGTTTATCGTAGACAACAAGCACCGAGAATTTTTTGCGTCTCATGGCTGGATTGAATTCGAGCAGCTGTTGACTCAGGACAAAGTCTATGAGTTGCGACGCGCCATCACCGAGGTGATGGCGCATCGCCTTGCGATGACATCCGAACGTACGGCCCGAGTTTCTATTAGTCAGGCGATGCTGAAGGGACATGACCTTTGGCGTGACAATGAGGTGATTAAAGCTGCTGTTTGTAATCGTACCTATGCTGAAATAGCTTCCAATCTGGTCGAAGCCACACCTGTACGGTTGGCCTACGACCAGATTTTGATGACTTCAACTTCAAAAGAACCCAGTACAGAGCTTCAGATGCTGCAGAAAGGGAGTTCTTTGGAGGAGATTTCGTGCATGCAAGGGCTATTGTGTGGCCTTTTGATTGCTCTGCAGCGTAGCCCACAGCATGAACTCGCCCCCAAAACGGTCGTGGGGACATGTCCATGGCCTAGCGTAGAAGGCAATGGTATTTTTCTATCACCCGGAACCATTTTGAACACACCTGAACTTCTGACCATGAACGGTGAAAGCCATTTGCTCATCGTGTATTGTCGTGCTGTGACAAGGTATGTTCTTAGCCCTGCGGATCCTCATACGCACTATCTAAAGACTTTGGGTTACAGCTTTGGCGATCGGTTAGTCGATCAGCATCATCCTGTGCTATATCGTTAGCGGCATCGTTCTTGAATGGACGAAAGGACCTAAAGAGGTAATTGCAGAAGTCCGATTTTCCGAAGTCAATTTCCTGAAAGTCGGATGCCGGTGAAGAGAGAGTCATTCCCTTCCCAGGCCCGAAGGGTCGATATTGCAACAGGCCATGGCATCGCCCTGGTATATTCCAGGAAGGGATTTCGCAGTCTGAAAGACTGCCATAAGGCGCTTGCATAAATAGCGTGTGAATACAGACGTCTTGTGGCAGTCTTTCAGACTGCGAAATCCCCCTTGGCATATACCAGGGCGATGCCCCGGCCTGTTGCAATATCGACCCTTCGGGCCTAGAAAGGGATAAAAGCCTGTCTCTCCAGACTAGATAGTGCCATGCCATTTGAGCTCTCCAGAATCGCCTTCTCGCATAAAAAGGTAACCTTTTTTTCTGAGAATCGATTCTCAAGGGCTCAAATAATTTTGCAATTACCTCTTTTAGTCCTTTCGTCCATTCAAGAACCACCGCATTCCGGCACACTTCCACTAGGCTAGCGATTTGCGAACGGCATCGACCAGGAATGTTGTCACCGCTGCACAAAGCGTGCTTTCAGCAGAGAGGACGGTTGCCTGCTGTGTTGATAGCCCACGTTTGAAAACCTGTTGCATGGCTACCGCTGTTACAAGGGCTTCTACCAATACTTGTGCCAACCAGAACAGAGCCTGCCCCAGAGGGTTGAGCTGCATACTAATCCTAATGGCAGTCCATGTGGGTTCTAAGGCAGCATGCAGGGAATACTGAATAATGCCTGCCATGGCGCCAACCCCGGCGGGATAGGAGGTACCTCCAATGTAGTTGGCGTTACGTCCCACAACTTCTGCGGAGCCGACGCTTATACCGAGACTCAAAAGCCTGTTTGCTGACACAACTAATGCACTTGCACTCACAATACGACCTCCCCATTAACTTACTTGGTTGCTCGAAATATTATGACAGCAAAAACCGTGGTTGTCAAGAGGTTACTCGCCCACCCTACCCCTAGCGATCGAAGAAAAAACTTGCAATACAAGCCTCATTTTTTGTTTAGTAAACGCTTAAATGTCGGCTAGTGTTGCTAGCTGCCAAAAAAAAGCAACCCATGGGATGTCAGAATGGCCAAGTTTTATCAGTTTATAGCGACAATGATTATCCCTTCTTTCCTTGTGGCGGGATCCGATTCGGTACGTCTACAATATCTAGCGAACCAACCGGTGCTGCAAACGAGTACTGTACATGTCGAATTGACACATGGGGATCCCCATAAAACAGTCCCTTCAATAGCCCATCAGGAAATTCAAGCTAAACTGACTGTCACTGGCGATGGTCAACAGCAGGTAGCTTTGCACCCTCCTCTAGATCTCAATGTCGTCATCGAATCTTTGAAAGTTGGCATTGATGCTAGAGGGCATTCAGTCTCTTTTGATTCTAGCAACCCTGAAAAGTCTCCACTCATGAGTGAAGTCGCTAAAGTCATTGGAAGACCTGTCAAAGTTGCTGTTGGAGCTAATCTTGCAGTGGAGTCCGATTCCAAAGACTTTGTAAAGTTATCTCGTAGCCTGGAACAGCTAGGCGGCTTTCGTACGACCAATCTGCTGTCGGAGCTATTACAAAACCTCTTCGCTCTTGCGGGCCGTGATCTACATGTGGGTGATGAATATACGATTCAATTAGCACTAGGTGCTGACCATAGCGTTCCCATGAAGATAACCTACAAAATAGCCAATATTACCGATTCGGAAGTTCGTGCGGTGATTCATGGGGGATTTGATTCTGTAGAAATTCATGGAGATGCATTAGCCCATAAGGCAGAGGCAAAGTCGCCTCAACATCTCCAAATGTCGGGTGAGATCGACGGAAAGGCCGTTTGGAGTCGAAAAAATGCACTCGTTTACAAGACTCGTATCGACTACACCTACACAGGATCTTTGGATGAAGATGGGCATGAGATTCCGGTTTATCTGCGGCTTCACCATGAGGACTCTTCCAAAGCTATCTAGAGGTCGTTTCCTTCCATGAACTAACTTTTAGCCAATGCCTAGCTGTTGCACTCTGTCCTTCTAGCTGATATGCTCTTTCCATTGAACATGTGGAAAGATCATGAATTGCAAAGTTCTCGATACAGGTCCAGCTACTGCAGATGAAAACATGCGTCAGGATGCGATGTTACTTCGCGACTTGGCTGATGGCTCATTACCTATTTTGCACCTATATGATTGGTTAGGAAATTCCTTAACCTATGGATATTTTGTCGATCCCTTGGCTCACCTAATAGCTGCAGGCCTAGAGAAGTGGGAAATTCATTGTGCACGTCGGCCTACTGGTGGTGGAATCATTTTCCACACTAATGATCTAGCCTTTTCGCTATTGCTACCCGCCAGTCATCCAAGTTTTTCGCATAGTACGCTAGCTAACTACGCCTATATTAACGGAATTGTTTTGCGGGTCATCGAGAGATTTAAGGCCGCACACCCCAATCCCATGCTACTTGTTACACCCACCCTACCATGCGATAGTGCTGTTCAACATTTCTGTATGGCTCATCCCACGCACTATGATGTCATGCTTGATGGTCGCAAGGTCGGCGGAGCAGCTCAGCGACGCACTCGTCACGGGCTTCTTCATCAGGGTTCTATTTGTCTTGGACTGGTGGATGAGGAATGTCTGGCGGAAGTCCTGCTACCAGGGACGCATGTTGCCGCAGGTATGCGAGCTGTCAGCTACCCATTAATGGGCCCTTATCCCACAAACGAAGCGCTTCGCGAAGGGCGACAGCAGCTGCGACAACTACTTGTCGAGTGCTTTGGCGAGCTATTATAAAAATGATCATCATTCAAGGAGAATTCTATGAACCCCTCTGAAATGACTTTTACAGCACTTGGAAACAAAGTTCCACTGCCTCAGGAAGTCGATAGTAAAATTCTGGAGGCTATCCCCAATCGATGGCCTAACTCCAATTATGAGGTGAACCTGATCTGCGACGAATATACCAGTCTGTGTCCAGTCACCAACCAGCCTGATTTTGGAACCATATTTGTCACGTTTGTACCGGATCAATGGCTCGTGGAATCCAAGAGTCTTAAGCTCTATCTAGCGGGTTTTCGCAATGTGGGCATGTTTGCGGAGTTTATCGTCAATCGTATATGCGATGACTTGGTGAAAACTTTAGACCCTCATTCTATTGAGGTACGCGGTGAGTTTACGCCTCGCGGAGGCATCCAAATCATTCCAGTCGCACGTTGGACTAAGCAACCACTACCAAAAAAAGTTTGAGAGAAAGCAGCGCCTCTGGTAGCATTAACCTGATTAATTTGCGGAATTGTGTAAAAAATTGAGGGAGTTCGTCTGCGTATGTTGCAATTTTTCCGAAAATATCAACGCTACTTCTTCATCGTTGTCACAACGATCATCGTGCTGTCGTTTTCCTTCTTCGGCACCTACAGCTCGATAGAAACCACATCGCATACAGACCGTACTGCATTTGTCGCTGTTGATGGGCAGGACATACGCATTTCCGACCTCGAGGGCATGGCCCTCTTCCTTGGCACCGATGCTGCGATGAAGAGAAATGCAGGCGGAACTTGGGGTAACAATTTTCTCAATGATGGCGTCATCGTAAATGATTTTTTACGCACGGGGCTAGCAGAACAATTGGTTGTACAATATAGCGACTACCTTAAGGGTGATCTTGAGCCCAGGTTAAAGCGTGAACGCGGTGCTACCTTCTACGTTCATCCCTCCGCACGTTTTATTAGCGCTGATGCCGCTTGGACCTACTTTGCCCCTGATGTCAAAAAGAACCTAGATGTTCTTCGTGCTACAGAAGAGGCTGTGAAACCAGAATCTTTTAATGCCCGCGTTCAGTTGTATCTCGCCGAACAACAGTTTCCAGCACAAGTCTTATCTCAGGTACTTCGCTATCAAGAGCAGCAGTATAATTGGATAGCACCAGATCCTAACCTTCCCCGTACTGATCTCTCGCTTTTTGGATATCATACCTTCGAGGACTGGTTTGGACCCCGTTTCGTGCGCCTGGTCAGTGAGTTTATTATCAATGCCGCTAAGATTGCCCAGTCGAAAGGTTATGAGGTCTCTTTTCAAGAAGCTCTTGCAGACCTAATCTTTCAAGCGGAACTAAGCTTCAAAGAGCTTAGCAATCAGGTTAATATTGGTGCTACTCCACGCCAGTACATGAATGAACAATTGCGCCGCATGGGCATGGATGAGGTACGCGCTGTAAAAATATGGCAGCAGGTGTTGCTGTTCCGAAGGCTTTTCGATGGCGTTGGGTCGGCAATTTTTGTGGATCCTCAGCTGTTTCTGCAATATACCAACTACGCGCTGGAGACCGCTGAAGGTACTCTGTACCAACTTCCTGATGCAGTGCGTCTGCAGGATTTTCGAGCTTTACAGAAATTTGAGGTCTATCTCAACGCCGTTTCAGATCCCGCTTCACGCAAAACACCACTAGCACTGCCTACTCGCTTTCTCACACCTGCTCAGGTGCAACAAAAGTATCCTGAATTAGTCCACAAACGCTATCTGGTGGATATCGCCGAAGTGAGCAAGAAAAGCCTTCAAGGACGTGTAGGCGTCAGGGAAATGTGGAATTGGGAAGTTCAAGATGATCATTGGGAGCTACTCAAGAAGGAATTTCCCGAGCTGGCCACGAAAAAAGCTAGCAATTCTTCGGAACGCTTTGCCCTACTAGATGTCCTCGACCCCACCACTCGTGCACGCGTTGATGACTTTGCACGTTCCGCCATTGTGGAGGCACATCCCGATTGGATGGATGATGCTCTAGCCGGTGCCAAAGCGGAACGCCGTGCTCTAAACGTTACCTTAAAAGAAGGGGCTCTACCACTCATAGGCGTTGAGGATCGCGAGGGATTCATTAAGCTGCTCGATGCAGCTCCATTGAATGATGTTGAAGAAGCCTCTCCCATAGCTAAAGAGGCCCAAGCAAAGCTTCAGCGTTTTTCCGGAGATAAGCGCAACTACTACCGAATTGATGTCATCGATCGTGGCCAAGGTTGGGAGATTTTCACCTTCGCTGAAGCTGCCAAAGGCGATGCCCTCAATAAGCAAGTACAGGCAGTGTTAGATCCCTTCTACCAGAAAATCCGAGCCACCGAGCCCACAAAATATCGCCAGGGTGATCAATCGTGGAAGCCTATTGAGGAAGTTCAGGATCTCGTGGCTACTGACTATTACAAAGATCTTCTTAGCGCTATCGAAAAGGAATACCGCGACCAGCAAGGCGGCGGAGAGTCTTCTGTAGCATTAGGGACTAATGGCGCCGCAGCTAACCGCCTATTGTGGTATGTTCGACAGGCTCGTACTGCCATTCAGAAGGACCCTACAAAGGTTGAAGAGTGGGTAGCTCCTGCCAAAGCCAAGGCTGAGCCAGATCATCTTGCACCTGCCGAGGCTTTAGCTGACCAGTGGAAGCTACAGCAAAGTTCCCTATCCCTTCGACGCAGCGATGATGCTGCCTCGCAAGGGCGTGAGGTGATTTTTGCTCTGACACCTCATCAGTGGACAGATGTGGCCAGTCGGCCCACTGGGGAGCTCTGGTTTTTTCAATTAAAACAAATCGGACCAGCACAAAACAGCGTTGTTGCCGGACAGCAGATTAGCAAAGCTCAGGCTGAGCTAGCTGATGAAGGCGAACGTATGTTGATGTACCAGGTCCTACATAAGATCAAAGAAAAGAACGCAATCAGCTTCGGTTATCTGGAGCGTGATGAGAGCGGTGCAAAACATCGTTCTTCAGTAGGAGGCACGCGTGAGGAGACACAAGACAGTCCGTAAACATCATACGGACGGCAATGACCTTTGGCACGAAAAGAGCAGCGACACTTCAGAAGGCAGCAACCCCTTAGCGGATGAATCCTTTAAAATTAGTCCTGTGAGTTTCTTTTCCGTTTCGGCAATATGTCGACGTCACAACGAGCAGTCAAAGACTTCCGCGTTATCGCGTCAGTATATGTTGCCGCGGCTGAGCGCTCTTTGTGCTGAAAACCCATTTGCCTCTGTCGCTATCGCCTGGAACAAAGATGGCATCAGGGCAACGGTTTCTACTACTAAGCCGTTTGAGCGGGCATTCTTTCCTGAAATCCGTAATGGCGATAGTGTCGAGCTATTTATCGATACGCGTGATTCCAAAGCTTCCGGGTTTAGTACACGCTTTTGCCATCACTTCTTCTTTCTTCCGCAAGCTATTGATGGGCATGTGGCTGGTGAGATCACTCGCTTTAGGACCGAAGATGTCCATGAATGGTGTGATCCTAAGGAATTGAAGGTGACACCGCATCTAGGTGCTGAGGAATATAGTCTGGATCTCTTCATACCCGCTCACTGCTTGCATGGATATGATCCTGATCAATTCGACCGATTAGGTTTCACCTACCGCATTAATCGGCCTGGAGATAATCCTCAACATTTTGCTGTTTGTTCCCGCGATTTTCAGGTTGAACAGCAACCAAGTTTATGGGCGAGTCTAAGGCTTTCTGCATGAGAACTGCTCTTTATGGCGAGCATGTAGCCCTAGGGGCGAAAATGGTAGATTTTGCTGGTTGGGAAATGCCGCTTTCTTATGAGGGGGTTATTCACGAACATTTCGCTGTCCGCAAGTATGTTGGCCTTTTTGACGTATCTCATATGGGCCGTATTTTCGTCACCGGTCCCGAAGCTGAGGCTTTCCTCGATTTTGCATGTACAAATACAATTGCTGGGCAGTCGGATTATCAGGCTATTTACACCGTCATGGCTTCGCCTCAAGGGGGCAGTGTGGACGATATTATCGTCTATCGCCAAAAAGCCACAGAGGCTTTTGTGGTCGTTAATGCCAGCAACCGCCTTAAAGACCTAGAACACCTGACTAAATTGGCGCGCAGTTATCGCGTGCATATTACCCCTCGATATGACCAGGATGGAATTATTGCGGTTCAAGGCCCTATGGCGGATGCTTTGGTTCACGAAATCTTTCCTGGTAGCTGGTTGCTTAGCGCGATGTGTTTCACCATACTGCCATTTCAAGGCATCCCAGTTACAGTTTCTAGAACGGGCTATACCGGCTCTGGTGGGTATGAAATTATGGCTCCTAACGCCCTTTTGCCCTCCCTATGGCAGCAGCTGTTGTCTATTGGTAGAGGATTTGGTGTTCAGCCTGCGGGTCTTGGGGCTCGTGACACATTACGCCTGGAAGCCGGTTATGCTTTGTATGGCCACGAGCTTACCGACGATATTGCCCCCACGGAGAGTATTTCTTCGTGGACCGTGAAGTGGAAAAAGGGCGATTTTTTGGGACAGGAGGCACTCCTTCTTCTTCAGAATAGTCCCGATAGACGCTCACAGCATGGTATAGCTCTCTTAGACGACGGGATTCCCCGAGCGGGCTGTAGGGTATATAAAAGTGGTCGTGAGATAGGTATTGTGACATCAGGATCACATTCACCCTGTCTACAAAAGGGGATTGCTATAGTGATGGTTAGTCATAACCTCGCTATCGGAGAAAGGGTAGAGATCGAGGTGCGCAATCGCCGTCTTAAGGGCGAAGTGCTCAAACTACCATTCTATAAAGCTTAGTTTAGTGAGGGATCATTAGGCATGAAATATACTGAATCGCATGAATGGATTGCTGTGGATGCCAAGGTAGGCACTGTCGGTGTCACACAATATGCCCAGAAGGAGCTTGGAGACATCGTGTACATTGAATTGCCTCAAATAGGCAAAGTCGTCAAAAAAGGTGACGAAGCTGTCGTCCTAGAGTCTACCAAAGCGGCTGCCGATGTGTATTCTCCCGTTTCAGGGAAGATTATAGCTATCAATACAGCGCTTAAGCAATCCCCAGAGACCGTTAATCAATCGCCGCAACAGGATGGTTGGTTGTTTAAGGTGGAACTCAGCGATACCGCGGAGCTGTCGCAGCTCATGGAAGAAGAAGCGTATCAAAAACTCGTAGGAAAATAGCTTAGGTCGCATGGATTTTGTCGCAAATAAGGACAAGCAAAGGCGTGAGATGTTAGCTTTGCTAGGGTTAAGTAATGTCGAAGAGCTTTTTCAGGCCATACCCACAGAGTTAATGCGTCGTCCTCCAGTTGGTGACGATGGCTTATCTGAGTATGAAGGATTGCGTTTGCTGGAAGGGATCGCAAACGAAAATACTTTTCCAGCATTCGAAAGCTACTTAGGCGCCGGAGCTTATGAGCATCATGTGCCTACTTTGGTCGGCGCTATTTGTAGTAAGTCGGAGTTTCTCACAGCCTATACCCCTTATCAGGCAGAGATGTCTCAAGGGCTTCTCCAGGCAATCTTTGAGTTTCAATCCGCCGTATGTGCCCTAACAGGCCTCGATATCGCTAATGCTTCCGTATATGATGGCGCTGGCGCCTGCGCAGAGGCAGTTTTGATGAGTTTGCGTTGTCGACCCGATCGCCATCGTATTCTATTGGCCGATAGTCTGCACCCGCATTATCGTGCGGTTGTTTTACAATATCTTGGGAGTCACAATCTTGATATTATCACGGCCCCTTGCGAGCAGCTGAAGGCGTTGATTAATGATCAGACAGCCGCAGTACTTATCCAACGACCCAACTTCTTCGGTGTCATTGATGATGTCGCTCCTATCTTTGCTTGTGGGCGTGACAAAGGTGCTTTGGGTATTGTATGCGCTAATCCTTTGGTATATGGCTTGTATGCCTCCGCCGCCGATATCGGAGCGGATATTGCTGTTGGTGATATGCAGCCATTCGGCATTCCACTGCAGTTTGGCGGTCCGTACGCTGGCTACATGGCTTGTAGGAAGGAGTGGGTTCGTCAGCTGCCTGGGCGTTTAGTCGGCGAAACGACTGATGCCGAGGGCCGGCGAGGCTTTGTACTCACCCTTCAGGCGCGTGAGCAACATATACGCCGCGAAAAAGCGACGTCGAATATTTGTACGAATCAGTCTTTGGCTGCCCTGGCAAGCCTGGTCGCAGTGCTTTGGTATGGTAAGGAAGGCCTCAAAGAGCTGGCCTTGACCAACTTTCAGCGTGCCTCCTATCTTCGAGAGCGTCTATCCCTTATAGCTGGTGTGAAGGTTGATACTTCACAGCCCATCCTTAATGAATTTGTGGTTGAATTTTCAAAGCCTATTAAAGAGATTCGTGCGCGCTTCAAAGAGAGTGGAATCGAGCCTGGGCTCGACCTCGGACGCTACTACCCGGAACGCGCCAACCAACTTCTCGTAGCAGTAACGGAAACAAAAAACATCGAGCAGCTCGACCGCTATGTAGCGGTACTTTCTCGTTAGTCTTTAAATGGGTTGCATGATTTCGTAAATGGTATCACAATTAGTCAAATATTTAAAAAGTTGCTACAACACGGAAGGCCGTTCTAAACTGAGAAAAAAATATGAGTGATCAATCGACATTTAGACCTTCCGAATTCGCCCAAGCCTTTAAGAAAAATGATGATCATGACCTCCCCAGGCTCTTGGCAGCGGGGAGATACTTTCCTCTTTCTGACGCTAACTTGGATGCTCCTTGGGTTGTTAGACTCTATGTTGAGCGCTCAGAGGAATGTCTATCGCAACAATCACCGCTTCAAAAGGCTGCATTCCTTGGTTGTATTTCCTCCGTTAAAACCATGCTAGAAAGTGGCTGTAACTGCTCTGAGCAAGATCATAATGGGTGGACAGCCCTTCATTATGCCATTGTGGGTGGCCATGTTCCGATCGTGGAGCTGCTTATTCAGCATAAAGCGGAGGTGAACTGCGCTACCTCTCGTCTGGAAACGCCGCTGCTTTGGGCTGCGCGTCTTGGGAATGAAGAGATGATTTGCCATCTCATCCGCAATGGTGCGCATGTCAATGCTGCCAGTGATTTGGGTTTCACTCCATTGCATTGGGCGGCGGCCGAAGGTTTTACAGAGTGTGTACGCATACTTCTATCCCATGACGCTGACGTCACAGCCGTTACCACTTATCATGCGACGCCCTTGCATTGGGCTGCCAAAGATGGTTTTCACGAAATAGCCAAACTGTTGCTGCAAAAAGGAGCTGAGGTACGGCTTGCTAATCGCTTTGGGTTTACCCCCATGCATTGGGCTGTTCTTTCTGGGAGTATTCCCCTTATTCGCACGCTTCTCGAGGCCGAAGCTCCGCTAGATATGCAAGATATCGATGGCTCTACCGCTTTTCATCTGGCCGTAAAGAGAAAAGACGTCAAGGTGACGCGGTTGCTTATGGAGGGTGGTGCTAATGCGAATATTGTTGACACCAAAGGTTGGACGCCACTCTATTACATAGGCAATCGCTAATATGCAACTGAGTTTTTACAGAAAATAAATGTTTAGAGGAATTGCAGTCTTATATTTACCTTCAATAGATTTGAAGAATTTTTGCAAAATTGATAGGATGATAAAGTCCGTTTTAAGAAAAAGAGGCGAGGTATAAAATATGAGTAATGACGCGGCACCAAGCTCATCGCGATTTGTCGAGGCCTTTCAAAAACAACAAACTCAAGGGCTTCCTGACCTTTTTCTTGAAGAATATCTGCCTCTTTCAGATGCCAACTTAGACGCTCTGTGGGTGATCAAATTATATACTGTGCGCACTGAAGAATGTCTGTCATTCCAATCCCCTCTTCAGAAAGCTGCATTTCTTGGTGCTGTTTCTTCCGTTAGAACCATGCTAAAGAATGGTTGCGATTGTTCTGAGCGTGATCAATATGGCTGGACCCCGCTTCATTATGCTGTTGTAGGGGGGCACTTGCCAATCGTAGAGCTGCTTATTAGCTATAAGGCCGAGGTGAATTGCTCTAACTATCGCTTGGAAACCCCTCTTCATTGGGCTGCTCGTTTTGGGTATGAAGCGATCCTTAACGTTTTGCTCCGCAGTGGTGCACATGTTAATGCCGCTAGTGATTTGGGCTTTATTCCCTTGCATTGGGCAGCATCAGAAGGCTTTACAAGCTGCGTGCGTATTCTTTTAGCTCACGAGGCCGATCCTACTGCCGTTACCACATGGGATGCCACCCCCTTACATTGGGCTTCCAAAGATGGTCATCATGAGATTGCTAATTTACTTCTAAAAAAGGGAGCTCTGGTACGGCCGGTGAATCGCTTTGGATTCAGTCCGATGCATATAGCGGTTCTCTCGAGAAGTATTCCTCTCATTCGCGCACTTATCAAAGCTGAAGCTCCATTGGATACGCAAGATATTGATGGCTCTACCGCTCTTCATCTGGTAGCCAAAAGAAAAGACATCAAGGTTGCGCGGTTGTTAATCGAGGGAGGTGCCAATGCTAATATCGTCGATACTCAAGGTTGGACACCACTTCATTATGTGATTGAGGGCTAGTATATGGCTCGGCCTAGCCTAGGGGAGAAGCGAAAAGCGATCTGGCAGTTGTTTGGCAGCATTTTTATCAAAAGTACAGGTACTGACGCATTCGAAAGAAGCATTTTGTCGGCCTATCATACAATCTGGGAAGTCGACTTTTGGGTTTCTTTCGTAGTCTTGCAATGCCAGCTTTACGATGTCATCTCGTTCAATCCGAATTTGGCGAGTACGCAGTAGCATTTTCAGCGTGGACACGAGCTCTTCCCTACTTAACTCATAAGAGCGCTCTAGCACCCAAAAGATTTCACATAAGGTGATCTGACAAATCCAAAGAGTTTCTCCAGCAGCAATACTCTTCTCTATGAACCGACTTGCTTTTTGAGCTTGCCCAGGATGATCTTGTACGAGGTACCGTATGATCACATTCGTGTCTAATCCAATCATTTCGCTTTCCTGATCGATCCTTCAGTAATGGCCTGCTTCATCTCCTGAAGTGACAGTGGTTTGCGACGTTTGGATTTTACGCATCCTTTCAAATCGGAAACATCACCGCTGATAACGTGCACTTTAAGTGTTCCATCCTCTTCGATCTGAAACTCTAGCTGAGAGCCTGTTACAATCTTTGCTTGTGTACGGATGGCAAGAGGGATTGTCACCTGCCCTTTGCTTGTCACTGTAGACTTCACGGATTCTCCTTACTTTCGTGATATTCCTTACTACATGGTAAGGAATTGCGAATTTAATGTCAAAGTGAGTCTAGGAGCCGCCTCAAGCCTTCCCTTCTGCCTGTCTCATGATTTTAATTTCGTTCGTGAGACGATCGATTGCGTCGCGCAGTGTTAAACGACTAGAGAAAGCTTGACTTAACATTTCCTTAAGAATTTCTCTGACCTCAGGGTTCTCTATCTTGTCCCAAGCGATATCGTCCATGTATTGACGACCTTCGAGAATATCTCTTCCAACTGGAGGTTTTACACCAGCAAAGATCTCCAGCCCAATACACCCCAATGCCCATACATCCACTGCTGGGTGGTTCCTCGGTTGCTCACGGCGACCCCAAACGTCTGGGGGCATATACTGAAAAGTTCCCGCCGCAAGGACCTTCTCTCCCTGGTTTATGGTCAGCCCAAAATCGATGATTCGAGGTTCTAGCTCTCCCTCGTTGTTATGTTTAAGCAAAATGTTGTCTGGCTTAAAATCTCGATGAACAAGACCTCGTTCATGAATACCATGGGCTCCTTCTAATATCTTTACGAAGAGCTCCCAGCGCTCTGATGGAGGCATCTTTTTTAGCTTGGACTTGCTCAACGCGCCAGCATCACAGTGTTCTAAAACAATCCCATGCTTGATTTTGGCTGGCTTAGAAGCATCTGATTCTATCTCCGAATCATTTTTTCGATGATCTGTGCCACTATATTTACCTGCTTGATACATCTTGATGACATAGGGTATCCCCTGTACCCTTCTCAGGGATGCCTCCTCTTTCGGTCCCATCGCTTCAACCGAATCCACAGCTGCTTCAAGTTTGCTCCGCTGCGTCTTTTGCACGGTTAGTTCAGGCTTAGAAAGATCATCGGATACTCGCATTGTCTTCGTGACTTTACCAAACCCCCCCTTCCCTATCCGTTTGGTACCATGCTCTTTAAGATGGACAAACACCTCATCGCTCGCTCCTTTCTCAACGGAGAGGGGAATCTTGTAATCTTTGCGACGTGCATAGGCCGACAAGTCATCCGAGCTTTCAACCCTCTTTCCCAAGACGGTCCCATCGCTTTGCAATTCGTGGATGACTGCTGCCATCGCTGTAGCATCACGCTTGGAGAGATGCCCATCTGCGCGAAGAGCCGCGACCTCCTCGCTGGTGACCTTCTTCACGTTATCAATCAAACCCCTCACTGAATTGTTTTTAGCTGCCTGTTTGACGACGGATGAACGTACTTGGAGCTTATCGGCCAAATCTTTTACCTTGACGGCGACGGCACTATGATCTTCTGGTAGTTCAACTATCACAAGTCCTTTCTTGGAAAGCCATTGTTTTGCGCGGTCGGGATCACTATCGGAACCAATAATATCATAACTTTTGATGCCCAACAGCTCACATTTATCATCACTTTTAACAATTCGAATTTTTTGTTCATTATTATTCCTCAAGTCGGGATTGTCAGATGGCATGATATATGAACGTGGAGATCGACTATTTTCATTAATTCCGTCCAACATATTTAACCTATAGTTAAATTTAATAGACACAGTTATATTTATAATTATACATTAAAATGATTTATTTAAATTAAAATAGATTTATATAGAATTTTATAAGATGATAAAAGTCGATTTGTCTCGGCGTTCTCGCACTCCAATCTCGAAAAACTGGCCTTGTTCACCTTTACGGTCAGAATTTCGGTCGGACGAAAAAGGTCGGATGTCGTGGTTTGTGACGAGGGCATAGCGCCAGCTATGTCCGAGGAGCAAAACGCGACAGACGATCCTTTTGCAGTCGACCGAAAACTGACCGCAAAGGTGAATAAGGCCGAAAAACTGGTGTATAGCAGGTACTATCTGCTAGCATGTCTATCTTGATGCAGCAATTGGGTGACCGTATGACAAAAAAGACGATTTTCGAAAAAAGCCAGGAAGGTCAGCACGCCTATAGCTTGCCACGAGATCAGGAGGCTTTCGCGAGGTTCCAGCCAGCCCCGCAGCTACTTAGAAAGGAACCGGTCCAGTTACCTGAAATCTCAGAGCTTGACCTCATGCGACATTTCTCCGAGCTAGCCAGGTGTAATGTTGGTATTGATACAACGTTTTACCCTCTTGGTAGCTGCACTATGAAATATAATCCCCGCGTTAACGAAATCTGTGCCACGTTGCCGGGTTTTACGCGTTGCCACCCTTTGGCAGATCCTAGCACTGTGCAGGGATCTTTACGTGTAGGCTATGAGCTCATAGAACTTCTATGCGAGGTTTGTGGTATGTCTTCAGGGACTCTGGTGCCTAATGCCGGTGCCCAGGGCGAGTTTACAGGCATTCGGATGATCGCCGAGTACCACCGTCATCGCGGAGACACCCACCGCACAGAGATCCTTGTACCAGACAATGCCCACGGCACAAATCCCGCTACAGCAACTATGGTGGGGTTCCATACCGTATCCATTCGCAGCGATGCTAATGGAGACTTAGATCTGGATCATCTTAGAGAGTTAGTTTCAGACAAGACAGCTGGCCTAATGTTAACCAATCCTTCGACACTTGGGCTTTTTAGCACCAATATTTTGGAAGTGGCGGACATCATGCATTCCCATGGAGCACTGCTATTTTATGATGGAGCGAACCTAAATGCCATTTTGAATATTGTGCGACCAGGCGATATGGGTTTTGATGTCATGCATATCAACCTCCACAAGACTTTTTCAACCCCGCATGGTGGGGGAGGGCCAGGTTCAGGGCCTGTCTTATGCAATGATCGTCTCAAGCAGTACTTGCCTTTACCTAGGATAACGAAAGCGAACGACGTTTTTGATGTGCAATGGACTGCTGATGATGGCATCGGACAGGTTTCGTCCTTTTATGGCAATTTTGGTATCTATCTGCGGGCCTATATGTACATCAAGCTGCATGGACATGCAGGCTTGCGACGCATCGCAGAGCAGGCGGTCCTGAATGCTAATTACCTGAAAGCTCGCTTGGCACCGTACTTTACCGTTCCCTATCCACAGCCCTGCATGCATGAGTTTGTTTTGCAGGCCACAAACTATCTTGACAAGGGAGTAAAAGCCTTAGATATTGCTAAGCGGCTACTCGACTATGGCGTCTATGCCCCGACAATCTATTTTCCTTTGATTGTCAAAGAATGCATGCTTATCGAGCCCACGGAAACCGAATCCAAAGACACACTAGATGCATTTGTCGACATCATCGGCAAAATTGTTGAAGAGATAGCTACGGATCCCGACATGGTTCGTACCGCTCCGCACAGTCTATCTGTGGGGCGTCTCGATGAAGTCCAGGCCGCTCGTCACCCTATCCTTAGGGCACAGACGTTATGATTTCAATGTTAACTTATTGAATCGATGAAGGGCATTGTAGATGAGGCTAAAATGGACTTTAACAAGATGTACATGATCGCTTCGCGGCATGATGGGCAGGATACTCTTACCTTCTAAATACAAATGGGGCTGGTAATGTGCTTGAAGTGGGGTAGGAGTGGAGAGGATTTGAGGCAAACCTGGTTCAATTCTATCTCATTAATTTAAAAATAGAGTTAACTCTATGAATTTGAAGATGATGGGAGTATCCTGCATATCCTGTTAAGGTCCATTTTGGACGGCGTACGGGTTACAAACCGCTGGGTGGCGGGCTATTGGGATTGGCACTATCTTCGGTAAAGTTCGGGCCACTCTGGTTAAATCCGGGTGTCGTTTCTGGTGTGCCTCCCGGATTCGCTAGCTTGATACCGGTGAATCCCATAAAAGCCATGGACATCAGTCCTGTCATGATGAAAGTAAT
Organism: uncultured Chlamydiae bacterium; assembly: GCA_963713615.1. Taxonomy (GTDB): domain Bacteria; phylum Chlamydiota; class Chlamydiia; order Chlamydiales; family JAJFMA01; genus CAMFKD01. The sequence goes on along the minus strand of CAVQMM010000001.1, from coordinate 2,040,459 downwards.
CCCCATCCCTTCCAGACCACGCGGAATCTTTGATACGCGGAGTTTTTCTCTAATAGCTGCTATCAATGCGATAGCTAGCCACCAGCCGAGCCCAGACCCAAACACATAGATCTGAAAGGGAATGCCTGGATATTCACGTGTGACAGCAAATAAGTGAGCCCCCAGGATAGCGCAGTTGACAGTGATCAGTGGAAGATACATTCCCAAAGCCATGTAAAGGTTGGGAGAAAACTTTTCAATGACAATTTCCAATACCTGAACGAAGCCAGCGATAACAGAAATGAAGATCAGAAATTGAAGAAACTTAAGATTGATCCCCGCCGTATTAAGACCAAAAACGGAAAGCCAATCGAGGGCATTGTCTCCAGTGATAAATTGATAGACAAACCAATTCAGTAGGCCTGATGCCGTTATGACAATGACTACGGCAAGTCCGAGACCATTAGCCGTTGTGAGCTTATTGGAACAGGCCAAGTATGTGCACATGCCCAAAAAGTTCGCTAGCAGGAAATTCTCGATCAGTACCGACTGCATCAACAGTCCTACCAGATTAATCGATTCGTAGTTTCCCATCCACATAGGCTACGGAACTCCTTATTACGCTGTTTTACGGGTGGTCAGTCGCGCGATCCAAATCATGAAACCCAAGATAAAGAAGGCCGCTGGTGGCGTTACCATGAGAGCTGCGTTCTCATAACCATTGGGATTAGCAGGGGTGGCGTACCATTCATGCGGGATGATCGAGTAGTTCAATAGTTCGCCAAAGCCAAAGAATTCCCGGATGCCGCCGACAATAACTAGGACAATGGCATAGCCTAAGCCAGCCCCAATGCCATCCAGAAATGCTGGAAGGGGCGGTACATTCTTAGCCATACTCTCGGTACGTCCCATCACAATGCAGTTGGTGATAATGAGCCCCACAAAGACACTCAGGACATTGGAGATATCAAAAAAATAAGCTTGAAGAAACTGGTCGATGACGATCACAAAGACCGAAATAATAGCCAATTGAGTGATCATGCGTACGCTATCAGGCGTGACACCACGCAGAATCGAAACAAAGAGAGAGGAAAAGCCTGTGACAAACGTTACTGACAAGCCCATGGTGATGGCTACCGACAGACGATTGGTAACGCCCAGCGCGGAGCAAATGCCCAAGATGGCGACCAGGACCTGGTTGCCACCCCACAGCTGGTTTGTAAAGTAGGATTTAAGTGGCACTTGGGCGGCCGCCATAACATTCCCCCGAATACTCGATTACTTTTTCTGTGTTTGTGTGTGAGCCTTATGGACCGTAAGGAGGAACGGACGATAGGCGTCCAAAACGTCCTTGTAGGCCTTGGTAACACCATTACCCGTTAGGGTTGCTCCTGCCATACCGTCGACAGCACTTTTAGCTTTAGGACTATCCCCCAAGACCTCTGAAACCTTACCTCGAACGACAATGATTCCAAGAGGTGCTGCACTCAGATCTGCCTGCTGTTCGTTTCCGGCAGTCTGGAAAATCTTCTTTCCCGGGAACAGACTCTGCCAAGGGGCTTCAGCGATATTGGCTCCAAGGCCAGGAGTTTCCTTCTGTTCATACCAAGAAATACCAATCACAGTCATGGCATCGGGTTCAATCGCTAAATAACCATAGATAGCATCCCAAAGACCAAACCCATTGACTGGAATGATATATCCTTCCGGTTGCTCAACCTTAGCCACGCCTTCAACAGGATTCGGCAACAGTTCATAGACTAACTTTTGTGGCTCCAGATAGAAGCCGCGTTTTTTATTTTGCTTTGTGTAGGAACCCTCATCAATCTTCGCCTCGCCAAAAGTGATCAGCTTTCCACTGCTATCGGTCAAGTAGGGCCTAATCCGACTACGATACACAGTCAAAATATCGTCTTGAGTAGGGTGGTCGTCAATAGAACCTGGAATAAGGCGTCCATTCTGTAGTTTTGCAGGTATGTAGCGGCCCTGAGCATCCTTGATCTGAAAATAGTTTCCTACCGTATTGTAGATCTGTGCCGAGACTAGCATTTGCTTACTGCGGTAGATCTCGCGAGCGAGCTCCTGCGGCTGTGCCAGTGCGCTAGCCAAGGCAGAGAGGATGACAGCGCACGTCACGCTCAAGATGATCATGAAGGTGATCGTAGATCTATTATCAAAGGTCCTAGGCTGCGACACGGCGTGGTCTCCTACTCCTAAACATTTGGGCAGCGTAATGATCGATTAGGGGTGCTGCGACGTTACCGAGGAGAATGGCCAACATAACCCCTTCCGGGTAGGCGGGGTTGATATCTCTAATAACGATGGTAATCACGCCAATCAGTATTCCATAGAACCATTTAGCTGAGTCCATCGTTGGCGATGAGACTGGATCCGTGGCCATGTAGACCAAGCCAAACGCCAGTCCTCCTAGTAGCAGATGCTTGTAGGCGGGAAGATCAAATTGAGCGGGATTCCACGCTCCACCATCAGCACCAAAGAAGCTAGCACCATATTCGAAGAGTGTCGCTGTTCCGAAGGCCCCCAAAAGAACGGCGAGCATGGTACGCCACGAACCGACGCCAGCGTTGATCAACATGATAGCGCCGATGACACATGCGATTACTGAGGAAGACCCCATGCTATCCAACCGATCACCGAAAAACAACGTGCCATCGCCATTGTGACCGATGCCATAGCGTAATGCGGAGAAGTGATAGGCATCCTCAAAGGCGCCTGTCGACAAGCCCAAGCCTCCATCAGGGAGAGGGGCGGTGACAAAGCTCTGAAGCTGCTCGGTCGTCATTTGTCCTAAAGTCGCCTCGCTGCCATGAGCTGCATTCCATTGGCTGAAATGCTTATCGATGACATCGATCGTACCAACATCACGTCCCACATTATTGGTGGCGATGGCATCGACATGGATGCGTTTGATGTCATGGCTGACATTAAAAACAGCTAATTTAGTGGCCTGCGAATAGCCGTCGAGGCCCGTAGTACCGGCATCTTGATTCATCTTCAGAAGGCTATCGCGAACGACAGTAGGGTTGGTTCCGGCCCACACAAAACCCGACATACGCCCTGGGAAGGTAAAGAACAAGAAGCAGCGACAGACGAGCGCTGGGTTCATGATATTCATCCCAGTACCCCCGAAGACCTCTTTGCCGATAATGACTCCGACGGCGACCCCAACAGCAACCATCCAGTAAGGAATGGTAGAGGGGAGAATGAGGGGGTAGAGCATGCCTGTAACGAGAAAGCCCTCGGCGATGTCGTGGCCGCGGATGCAGGCAATGATCCCTTCGCAGAGGCCACCGACGGCATAGGAGATGATCATCACAGGAAAGAAAGCCAAGGCGCCCAAGCCCAGGATTGTGAGATATCGGTTGTCTTTAGTGACAAAATTCCAATACCCATCGAAGGACCCAGTGGAAGTTAGATATTCATCCATAAGGTGGTAGTCACCGCTCTCATAGACCATGGACTGCACGCCAGTATTCCAAACAGCCATGAAGATACAGGGGATGAGGGCAAAGATGACCATGGTCATCCAGCGCTTGATATCGACTGCATCGCGAATATGCGGACCTTGTTTGGTGACGTTGGGAGCTTCGTAAAGGAATGTGTCTAAGGCGTCTACTAGGGGAGCGATGCGGTGTAGGGGCTTTCCCTTCTCTGTGAGAGAAAGCTGAAAATCCAATAACTTTCGTAACATAGGCTGTATTGATCCAAAAAAAGAATGTCACCGGATATTGATTTAGACTTAATTGTAGATATGTTCCCTGAAAAAGCAAGGAAAAACTCGGAACCTCCCCTCCGAGGTGCATAGAAGCTCGTGGGGCTTTTTTAGGATTTTCACCGCCGGGACACCGAGATAGGAAAGAGAGGAGAGAGGAAGAGGAAAGAATGTTCATTTACTACCGACTTCTGGACAAAATCCAGTCTAAGGGTTCCTGCAGGAATAAGATGCTGTAGTGGCCTTAGACAGGACTTTGTCCAGAAGTCGGTAGTAACTGAACAGGTCCTCAAAAAAGTTAGATTGAGCACCTGTGCCGTTTGTGTGTCCTTGGGCAAAATGCTGTCTAAGGGCTTTACCAAAATGCTAACCCCTCAAGAGGCCCTTGGGCAGAATTTTGCTCAAGGACACACAAACGGCACATTCTCTCCTAATCCTCTCTATCCTATCTCGGTGTCTCGGTGGTGAAAATTCCTACTTCTCTTATTGTGCTTTTCGTACCCAGGTTCGATTGCTGGAATAGCAAAAAATACTATCATTAAATAAAATCTTTATTATAACCTGCCACGATTTCAGCCTGCTTTGAGGAAGTTGGTATGTTTCGTGGTCTGTTTGTTTTGTTTCATCTATGTCTTGTCCCGGTTCTGCTAGCAGCAGAAACGCAGACAAACTTGCCTCATGCAGAGGTAGAGGGCGACCCCTCAGGTGTCGTTGCTGGCTGTGTTAACGCAATCACAGGCACCTATAGCGAATCTGAGGTCGATATCGCCATTGCCGGTTCAGAGCCCCTTTCTTTACAGCGTTTTTACTGCTCAGCTGACTGGACCGATGGAATGCTCTGTCATGGCTGGACCTACAACCACGCCAGAACTGCTTGTCTCACTCGTGAAGGACCCTATTACCTCATCAAGGCTTCGGAAGCAACCGGAGGCGCAGTCTCCTACATCGGTCTATGGGGCAGCGTACGCAAAGGTAGGACTACACAAAAAAAAGACTACTATGCCACACCTGATAGAGGAATGCATGCCGATCAGCGTTTGTCAGAATGGCAGAAAGGCCTCACAAATACAGGCACAGGTGAGATCAGCGGGCGCACAAACCTAAAAAACCAAATCGCTTACTATCATCCACACAAGCGTGTGTCGGAAGAGAAGCTCCTCGTACATTTATGTCATGGAGGCGAAAGAACTTTTAAGCGATTTGATCAGCCACAGTGGGGCGGATATTCAGATGAACTTCCCATCTACTTTCAGCTCACTGAAGAACGGCGTACTAATGGATCTCTTGTCACCTATGAGTATCTCCGGCAGCAAAAGCAAGTGGGCCGTTGGGACTTGATCAATATCAGGATGAGCAAGATCCAGCTTTTCAACAGCTCAGGAAATCGCCTGCTTGGATCATTGACATTTGACCATTCGGAACATAACCCGCCCAATGAAAAAGTCACCGTGCGCGCCAATGATGGCAGAGAGGTCACCTACAAATTTTGCAATTCTGCCAGCAATCGTACCTATCTTTCTGAGGTCGTTCGGCCAAACGCTCCTCCGTTGACCTATGCCTATCTTCCCTATGAACAAGACAAGTCCACGGAAAAAGTCTGCAGCAGGAGCTTGCCTGAAGGACGCTTTCAGCAGATTGAATACTATTTGCCCGGCGACAACTGGGTTGGAGATCAGAAAGTGCGTGTTGAGGCAGTCAACAAACCCGATATCCGTCGAGATCGTGTCAGGCTTCTCAAAGCACCTGTAGGCTCCGATGACTCTCCCGTATTGACACACCGCTTTTTCTATCAAAACGGTTTTACCGATGTCCGCGATGCTAGCAACCACAAAACCCTCTATCATTATGGCGATGATCAGCGTCTTCAAAGAATCGAACACTATTTAGGCAACTCAGACGCAACCTACACAAAGTATTTTTCGGATAAACTCTTCTGGGGCAAAGAAGCCCATCATCAACACACAAATCTCCTCAATAGAGCGTTATGTGAAGCTGATGGCACCGTTCGCTCATGTCGCTACCTACAATACGATGGACAACATAACGTCGTTGCTGAGCATATCTTGGGGAATCTAAGCGGCAACAACACCATCGCGCCTCAACTCAACGGAGAAGGCCATCCCCTTGAAAATGGCTGTGAACGCTATACGGTAAACCGAACGTATCTCGATACCCCATTGCGTCTGTTGCAGTCGGAGCTATTACCCAATGGACGTAAAACAACCCTGAAGTATTGGCAACAGACAGATCTCCCCGAAGCTAAATGCGTGGGCGATGGCCAACGCATTCTATCCCGAGAGTTTCACGACTATGATGAAAATCGAGTCCTCATTAAGACCTTTATTGATGACGGCAGTGGCCAGACCGTAAATGACCACACCGATGTTTCCGTCCGCAAGATCACCTATTTTGTCCAAGACCCTAAAGCTCCCTGTATCGGCCTGCCGATGCGTATCGATGAACACTACTATGACACCAACACTAAAACAGAGCATAGCCTAGGATTTGTCACCAACAGCTATACACGAGAAGGATGGATCAAGGAATGCGCACATCATGATGCCGAAGGCGAATTGCGCTATGTTCTGCAGTGGGACTATGACTCGATGGGTAATCCCATTTTTGAACGCAATGCTCTTGGACAAATCATCCAGAGACGTTTCGATGCCAATGGCAACAAAATCTATGAACAAGGCCCCAGCCAAGATTTTCATCTCGAATTCACCTACGATTGCTCCAATCGTCTCATCACACAAGAGCACGTCTGCAATCATGGACTGCGTCTCAAGCAAAGCTATACCTATGACCATTTAGGAAATTGCATAGCCTCCGTTGACATCTACGGGAACAAAACGCGCTATGAATACGATGAGCTGAACAGACTCATTTGCACCACTCTACCCCCCTGCGCCGATGCTGAAGGCCATACCATTGAGCTGCAAATCAGACGTGAATATGACATCGCCGGTAACGTCATCGCCGAGACCGATGTGCAAGGCAATATCACACGAAAAAACTACAACATACGCAGCCAGCCCACTCTTATTGAATACCCTGACGGCACTGCAGAGCGCTTTGAGTATAATCTAGATGGCTCTTTGCGTAAGCAAATCGGCAAAAACGGCTCTTATACCCAACTACACTATGACGTTTTGGGCAATATCACCAGTAAAGAGACCTACTCGCCGGCTGGAGAACTGCTATCAGGCTCTTCGGCAACTTATCGCGGAAGTCTCATGCTCTCCGAGATAGACCCCAATGGCAACGTCACGCATTACAGCTACGACGCTGCCGGACGCCCCCTCAGGATCTCCAAGACTACAGGCTGGACGCAATACGCCTATGACAGCCTCGGCAACAAAGCCAAGACCATCCAATGGGTAGGACCCTCTGAAGATGACGTGCGCGTCACGATCGAACAACATGACCTGCTCGGAAGAGTCATAGAGCAGCGCATCGAAGACAAACAAGGCACAATATTCTCACGTATCCAGACGCAGTATGATCCTGCAGGACATGTCTGTGCTGTGATCACCCATACCGCTTCTGGAGCCGCAATGACTCAGACGCTATATAATGCACTAGGTCAGCCTTGGAAGGTCATCGACGCCGAAGGACACGAAACGCTTACTCACTACGACTACAGCCATATCAATCGGTTTGGAGAGCGCGTCTTGCAGATGACTGTCGTGGATCCCCTCGGGAACCAAACAATCACCACTCAAGACCCCTTAGGACGCACAGCCAACGTGATTCGCAAAGACTCATTTGGTCAGGAAACCGCGCGGACAACACAAACGCATGATAGCGCTGGACGCCTCATCAAACGCATAGATCACGTTAAGACCGCTGACAATCCAGACAGACAAGTGATAACGGAATGGCAATATGATGCCATGGGACGCCTCATTGCACTCCATGAAGGTTCTGGTACAGCGCAGCTGCGCCAGACCTTCTTTAACTATAACGCCTTTGGTCAGAAGGATAGGGACATCTTTGGCGACGGCCTCATGCTGAGCTATACATACGACCCCCTGGGACGCTTAGCCTATCACGCCGCATCGGACCATTCTGTAGCCTATCGCTACACCTATGACCCCCTTGGCAACATTCTCTCAGTGACTGATGAAATGAGTGGAGTAATCACTTCACGCAACTACGACACCGACTCTCGCATCATCCAAGAGACCCTTGGCAATGGACTGAGCAGTACCTATGAATATGACCCACTTGGACGCCTCATCTCCCTTCACCTCCCCGATGGAAGTGGTGTAAGATATGTCCACGATAGCAATCACCTCAGGGAAATCTCTCGTGTAGACACTAGCGGCAATATTCGTTACACGCACCATTACCTCACCTATGATCAAAGCGGCAATGTTTTAACCGCACAGTTTGTGGGATCGGCCGGGACTGCCACGTACACTTGGGATCAGCTACAACGCCTGCGTAGGATGCACACGCCGCATGTTGAGGAAGAGATCCCTGCAACTGGCTATGATGCAGCAGGAAATCTCCTAGAAAGGCGTCTAAGAAATCCCGAGGGTGAGATCCACAACCAATATACCTTTGACCCCCTGTATCAGCTGATTAGTGAGGAAGGCCTATCCAAGCATCAGTATCAATATGATTCGCTGAACAACCGCATTGTTAAGGACCGTTTTGCTTGCGACATCGACCCCTTGAATCAGCTGCTTAGACAAGGAGACAAAGAATATCAATATGATGCGCGTGGGAACCGAATCGCCGAGACCGGCAACAAGTTAGACGCAACCTATGCATACGACGCCTTGAATCGCTTGGTAGAGGTTAATGTGGAGGGACGTCGCTGGCGATATCAGTATGACCCCTTTAATCGGCGCCTGAGCAAAACCTGTTATGATGCCAATGGCAACATCAGCGACCAGGAACATTACCTCTATTGCGACCAGATGGATATTGGGGCAATCAACAAAGACGGCGTGATGCATCAATTTCGCGTACTTGGCAAGGGATTTGGAGCGGAAATAGGCTCTGCGGTGGCCATAGAACTAGGCTCGAACCTGTATGTGCCCGTGCATGACCATAGCGGACATGTTGTAGCGCTTCTGAGTCATGCGACCGGCGAAGTCGTGCAGAACTACTCCTATACCGCTTTTGGAGAAGAGCCACGACATCGACAAGTGTGGCTGTGGGGATTACACGGAACGGATCCATCATCGGCAAATCCGTGGCGTTTTGCGAGTAAGAGACATGACCCCGAGACCGGCTGGATTCTATTTGGAAGACGCTATTATGATGCGGAGACAGCGCGTTGGACGACGCGTGATCCCCGAGGGTATGATGACGGCCCTAATCTCTACGCCTATGTGCACAATAGCCCATTGACACACATCGACTTCTATGGGCTAGAAGCAGCTCGATGTAGCCGGTGTGGAAAACCACTTGAGCGGCAAGCCCGTCCCCGCTGGAAACCCTACGTAGACCGTAGTAGTCGAAGGCAGCGGCAAAGCAACGCACCAAAAATGCGCCATTGTAGTTGGTTTGAAAAGTTTCAATCCTGGTATCCTTCTTCGCATAACTATGATTTGGGGTGCCCGGAACCTGAGGGTGGAGGCATTGGTTTTACCAATGGCATAAAAAACAACGGACCCGAGTCGAAGGGGCATTCTAAGCATGTGCATGATCTTGCAGGTGGAGTAAACGTACGTGGCACTTGCAACGAGACGCATGGCATTGTTGTGGATTTAATAGAGTGTGTGATGGGATTATGGGGCGTAACAACAGATCCGGTGAAGCGACTTCATGAAAAATGGGATAGAGCATTGGCAGATGGAGGAACCTTTCTAGAAGTGTGTACGAGTCAAGGAACTATACATGTGCGCAATGCACTGCTAACCTACTCAGAGGAAAAACGTCAGCAAATCTTGGTTCTAGCCATCGCGCCTGCTGCCTATATTGTTCCAGGAACCTGTCGTCAGGTTTACCACTATCGGAACAAAAACCCCTTTCGCGATCCAATTCCTTATATCGATCGAAAAGGGGCACGAATAGCGAGAGGTACGATAAGGGAGGTCGATTCTCATCCCGATGCTCCATGGTTTGATCATACTGTTCAAAGCCCAACGTGGGATGATATTACAGGACCACATCTAAAAATTTATCGTGAAAGCGAAGGAGAAAGAATATGATGTTTCGGTTGCTGGCTTTAGTGTTGTGTTGTTTCAACATTTCACTGAGAGCTGAATTTATTCAATGGCCGTGGGCAAAAATGGAACAATCAACCGAGCAGGCTTCTATAGTTCTTCAAAACGCTATTAAAAGAATAGAGGCAAAATATAGACTGTCCTGCATAGGCACAGGCCTTTCTATGCCGGGTGGTCCAATTCGGCTTGTTTGTCTTTCTTTTCAGGCAAGAGGATCTGAGACTAAAGAGCATATTCGGCGTTTATTGATCAGTTGCGCACATGAAATGATACAAGCAGCTTATGATAATTCAGCCTTTGAATCTTTTTTATATAGTCCGCCGTTTGGTGTTGAGCAAGTAGAAATTCTATTATTTCTAGTCGATAAGGATGGGCGGCGTCTTTACGATCCAGACATTCGTACGGCTCACATTCTTGGCGGAAAGCTTCAATATTGTATTTATGATGTTATGGGACGTTCAACAGACATTGAAGAGACCTACGAAGAAGCGTGGCAGATCATACAAGACGAAGACTCAGCTTTAGACGGTTCAGAGGGTTGTTCTTGCTGTCGTTCGGACATGCACGACTCGCGATCTTCCGTCTGTGCATCACCTGAACCTATTCGTAAGTCAAGAAGAGGCTCGAAGAGATGGGGTCAGCATAGATTTTGAATTTCTAGATGATTTTGAAAGCGATTTAGAAGCCTGAGAAAAAAAGAGGATTGCATGCTGATTGGTACTAGGACTGTTCTTGTTGTCTATAATGTAGAGAAGTTTCGGGGAATGCTTTTTGCGTGCATAAATAGACAGCTAGTAAAGCCCTCACAATCGTATCTCGGCGCGCAGCGCTTTGGAGTGCGTGTCACTCTTGAATGGACAAAAAGGACCTAAGGGACGAAAAGGACATACTACAAGTCCTTTATGTCTTTTATGTCCCTTAGGTCCTTTTCGTCCATTCAAGAGCGAAACGCACTTCCAAGTAACAAGGCGCCATTGGGCACGAAGAAGCCTCTTTAGCGTTACTTTCGGCTATTGGCGACGCAGTCGGCGCCGCGCGCCGCGATACGATTGTGAGGCTTTTTTCCTCAGACACAAAAAATGGACACAGCGCGCTTACACAGGAGCAACAATGAATAGTTCATCGATGACACGGATTTTGTATCAATATGCCAGATTTGGATTAGCCGTTCTCATGTTGGTTGGCATCGCATCTAGCTGTTCCAGGTCCGTACAAGGTTGTTGGGAGGGTGAGCGTTATTTTGATAGCACGGGTGCCTTCAGCTTAGTCATCGATGGATGTGATTACAAAAATACACGGGAAAAGCCATCACCTGATGATGCTGGTACAATGGCCGTCTTTCCCGCAAACATTGGTACACAGACCAATGTTTGTATAAGGATTCTTCCAAATGTTGTGGCCTTAAATCTAATTCAGCAACCTCCTGAGGCACAAGCTGATATTTTACGTAAAGAATTTTACAAGCTCATCTTTCCGGAATTTAAATGTCTCAATCCGGAAGTAATTCACGAAGAGATTCTTCAAGAAAATACAATGACCGGCTTTTTTCTGATTATGAAAGTACCTCAAGGGGCAACTTGTCAGGCCCTTTGCCTCGGTCAAGAACGAAATTCGGACTGGAGACAGCTAGATGATTATGTAGCCTTTCTCATATTCATCAAAAACAATCACCTAGTGCTTATGAGCGTAAATAATCCGTTTCCCTCGTCGCTTGATGATAAGATAGAAACCTTGCGACAGACGGTTTCCAAGGTTTGGATGAGCTATAGAAATGAGTCTTGCACGATAGATTTAAATCGCATCCAAGGAAAGTTCGTCCAAGACCGTTATTATGATCCGCTTAACTTCTTCAGCATTCCAGTTCCTTCATTTCAAGAGCTATTTATTCAGGAGAGCGCCGAACCCAACAAGAACAAATCTTCAGTGCTCTTTGTAGATGTTCCACTCTTTGTTTCCCAAAAAGTTGATGTAGAATTGTTTTCAAGTACAGATCACCTAGAGCTATTTCACGATGAGCCGCAAGCAGCTGCCAAGATCCTTCAAAGCATGTTTGATGAATGTACTTTACCAGATATGGTTGTTCAACGACCTGGAACCACTTTGAAACATCGAGAAGTCATTAATCCTCAAAGTAGCGAAGCGCTGCTTTTTGCGGTTTTAGAAATGCCATCGCAAGAAATACACAGAGGGGCTCCTCCTCTCAAATTGATGGGCATTTTATTTTTCTTCTCCGACAATCAATTGGTGCAGCTGAGCAATATGATCCCCTATGTACGTGACCTTGAATTTTCAGCGTGTGCAGACCATTTACGACGGATGTTATTGGAAATGCGACGTGACTATCGCAACGAGAGCAATCATTGCTATGAGGATAGGACTTTAGTTGAATAGGGTCCACTCTGTGACAGAAAAAAGGTTCTTGGGAAGAATTTGGGGGCGCTTGGAATCACCCCAATTTTTCATAAGAACCGAAAAAAGTACTTTCGACACTATGGAGTCATGAAAAGATATATTTTAACAGGTGCTCCAGGATCAGGAAAAACTCTTATTATTAGAGCTTTAGAAATTAAAGGGTATGCTGTGGTTAATGAAGCAGCAACTGATGTGATTGCCTTGAGCCAAGCTCTAGGTAATCTGGCCCCCTGGGAAAACCCACGTTTTATTGATGAAATCGTAAACTTGCAAAAGCAGAGAGAAATTCAGATGGCAAATGTCCATGCAACACTGCAATTTTATGATCGATCGCCCTTCTGTACCTATGCGCTTGCTGTATATATGAAATATTCTCCATCTGACGTTCTTTTAAAAGAAATAGAACGCTTGCAAAGTGGACAAGTTTATCAAAAAAAGGTCTTTTTTATTGATAACTTGGGCTTTGTGACCCACACGGAGGCAAGAAAAATTTCCTTTGAAGATTCCTTAGCATTTGAAAAAATTCATGCTGAGACATATGCCAAATTTGATTTCGAGTGCATAAAAATTCCCGCAGGTTCTTTACCTGAAAGGACTGAAGCAATTTTGAGGTTAGCATGAAGGTTAATGAACAATCTAGTGGCTAAGGATAGATTTAGCTGTGACATCGATGCGCTGAATCAGCGCAGAGGTTCTTAATTATGCTCAATTCTGACAAATGTCGATTTTGAGCATAATAGGCTGACGTGAACATCGTGCTCATCTTATGATAATCCATATGAAGCCCGTATGGCTTATATTAAAAGATCGCAAAGCTAATCATCTTTAGCTATATGTTTTTTAAGTCTACTTTTGATAAAACTATGTTGTGTAGAAACTTGAATTTACTGAGAATTTACCTGAGTTATTGGAAAGAACAACACATAAGTGGCTACTCCACCACCCAAGAGTTGACAAGTACGGATTTTAAACTGGAAAACTCTCTCGAGTTAACTGTCTCATAATAACGTTCGCAATGGCTTCTGCAGGGTCCAGTCCATCCCCCAAAACAGATCGCATGGCAATCGTATTATGGGTTTGGCCTTTGAACACGATCTTCTCTGCAGGAACATCGTTCTGCTTTAATTTGCGAAAATAGCCTTCTGAATCATTGCGGAGAGCGTCATATTCACCACACAGGATGGTTGTTGGCGGTAATCCTGTGCAATTTGCTGCATGATAGGGGGAGATCAAAGGATGGGAGTGATCTCTAGGTTGGATTCCGTAATATCGGCTGGCTATATGCTCGATGAATTTACGGCTGAGAATCTTGTCCTGCTGCTCATAATCATCAAAATCATGAGTTGTGTTGGTTAAATCGTAGCTACCTCCTAATAGGATCTGATGATAGACCTTTAGTGGACCCTTCTGATGAGCTAGATGGGAGACGGCAGCAGCACACTGAGCTCCTGAACACCATCCTCCTAGTAAAAGTTGGTTAGGATCGACTCCAAAATTTTCCGAATGAGAGGCGACATAGGCTGCTGCATCATAGCCGTCGTAAATACTCATCGGCATGGGGTATTCCGGCGCTAGTCGAAACTGTACTAAAATGACTTTGATGCCAGAGAAGAAGGCTATTCGGGAGCCAATGATGCTATTGACTTCAAACAAGTCGAATATGAAACCACAGCCTGGGTAAAAGATGAGGACAGGTGTTTCTTGAGACAGTTGACTGTTAAAAATACGAATAGAGAGAGGGAAACCATCGCGAGCAGAAATTTCTCTATCCTCATATTTGACATCGGCTGGCTTGCCAGCATAACACAAAAAACTAAGTGTGCCCGCTCGCAATTCATCTAAGGTTTGTTGGTGCAAAAGTTTTCCGGAATGTGTGCGAGCTGCCTCCCAAGTTTCTCCAAATTCTTTCTCTCTAGGATTCAATCCCTGTTTCTTGGGTTTTATGTTTATCCATTCAAGTTGAGACAGATCTGCTTGTTCATCGCTTGTTCTAACGACCTCCCAATAATCCCTATCGCGATAGTCGTCTAAGGCATCCACTAAGCAGTCATGGCTTGGATGCAATAGCCAAGCATCAAAGGTCGCCTCGTCTTCAAATTGCAGGCAAATATTTGCGCATAGGCCACTGAATTTATGAGTGATGAATATAAAGCCTTTCTGTTGGCTGATGATGGAGTATACCCATGGGAACCATTCCTGTTGAAAATAATTGATTCCAGCAGAGGTCAAATAGTGCCTCACATAAACCGTCACTTTTTTACTGAGCATCCAGTTTCCTTCCGTCTACAGTTGTTATAGAAGCCTGAAGAACCTGTGTTGCTTGGCCGAGGAGATTAAGCATAACGCTGCCCTTGGTTATGGAGGTACGATTCAAAGCGTTTCAAAATTTCGGGCATATTCCTTTTTCCAAACCCAATTCGAATAAAGTTACCGGGAAGGTCGAATACGGACCCAGGCATGACCAGGACACCTTCTGTGTGCACTAAGTCCTCACCAAAGGCTCAACCGTTGGGTACGCGACTAGGGAGTCTTCGCTATGAAGAAAGACTTTCTTCCCCCTTGCCTTTTACATGTAATCATAAATTTCCTTCATTAACGTGGCTCTTCTAATGACGATTTCCGCCAGGCATTGTTCCATGTCGCTGACAAAGTCTGAGACGCCAATATCGGTATTAATTTGAAAGGCAACAGCGACGCCATATTTCAGATAATAACGCATGCTAGAGCTATATCCTGGAATAACGCCGATATGCCCCCACATTTCACCTAGAAAATCCGTTTGCTTTATGACAACGCCCATACCGTACCGAACTCCGGACTCCTCATCACCTGCTGGTACCGACTGTAACAGATCGGTTAAGTAATCGGCCTGCATGGCGTAGCCTTCATATAGGAGTTTCGCCCATAGAGCGAGATCGCGGGAGATGCTGATCAAGCCTCCTCCAGTCCATTCTACAACAGGATTCCAGACCATTATTCCCGATTCATCAATGGTTTTTCTAGGCAAGCCGAACACATTGTCTTTAGCAGTATAGCCTGCTACCAAGCCTGGAAGTGCCGGTCGATCGGATGGACTCGTCATGTCCAGCTTGAGCGGCTTCAGAAACCGCCGCTTTACTTCTTCATTGTAACTGTTTCCTGTGACTGCCTCAATGACGAGGCCTAACAGAATGTATCCGGTGTCCGTGTATGCCCAACCCTCACCGGCTTCAAATAGCGGAGCCTTATCTAAAATGCTCTCTACCAGTGATTCAGGAGTAAAATGACTGTCGGCATGCAACCCTTTGTGAGAAAGCAATTGCAGAAATCTCGTTGTGTAAACATGGTCGGATATTCCTGAACTATGTGTCAGTAGGTGTCGAAGCGTTATTGTTTCATGATTCGGCAAACGAGAATACCAACTACAGTCACTCAGCCTATGTGAAAGCAGGTCATTCAGGTTCAGGCGACCTTCTTTGGCAAGAGCGAGAACGGTCGCGGCAACGAAGGTTTTTCCAATGCTGGCAGCAAGCATGCGAGACTTGGTGGTCATGGGTTCTCTGGTTTCAATGTCTGCGAGTCCACTAGCAACCTCGCCTATGGTCCCGTCTGACAATACATATGCGACTGTTACACCTGGAAAGCCATACTGGCTCTGCAGACGATCGAGCTCAAATTTTATTAGTTGATGCAAGGTATATGTCCTAGTTCTGTATCATGGGTATTGCGGCGGTAAAGAAAAAGTCACTGTCATAAACCACGAGGATAGTTGAAGCGATACATAAGAGAACCGTCACAATGCACTTCGTAAAATGTTCTGTCTTGAATAGCATAGAGGAGAGGTTGAGAACCGAATGAAATAGAATCACGGCAGGAATGCTGCGTCCAGTCTTGTAATAGATCCAATTCATCAAGATGGCAATGGGTAAAACACTTATAAAAAAATTAATAACATAGATTATCCCTAGATGCCAAAGTTGATTCTGATAATAGCCCTTAATGAAGAATGCAGGCAGATGCCACACTGCCCAAAGAACACCAAACAAGACTGACGTTGTAAATAAATTAAAATAGGCTCTGAGGCTATCCACACCATATCCTCGCCAGCCGAGCTCTTCAATGATGGGCGCCAATAACAGCGGAATGGCTATGCCGAGAATAGCCCATCCCTTCATGACGCTGAACTCATTGGTGATTGAAAACTGATCGGTGGAATAGCCAAAAAATAATGATAGCCCAGTAGCCGAGAAAATAGCGCACGGCATGAGTAACAGGATCACCATGAGGTAGGTAGGGCTGATGTTGAAAAGCAGCAGTCTCTCCCAAAAGTCCTTAATGAGTATCTCATTAGATGACGCATAGATCATGGCCACTGCAGTAATGCATGGCACACATAAACCAAAAAGCAGAAGAGGCAACTGAAACTTTTCCATTCCCTTTTGATTGCTCAAATAGGCAGCAATAGGGGCAAGAGCCAACGTTATTAAAATTGTGATAAGATAGAACCACACCGGATGGTAGACATAAGCTGGGGGCATGACAAACCTCAAAAAAATTTCGCGCTATGCCACTTCACGGTTAAATTGCTCGAGCAAAAAACTAAACGCATCTTTTGGCGCATGCAACTGATTTTCTATCAACGCAGGTAGGGCTCGGGCGCGACGCTCCAGATCTTGCTGACTCCAAGGGTAGCAACCGATATCCGTAACAAATTGAATACCCGCTAACAAAATTTCCGCGCACTCCAGAGGATGCTCTGTGCGAAAAAGTCCTTCCTCACATCCCTGAGAGATCACACGAGCGTACAGCGGCGCCAACCTGGACAGAGTGACGGCCAAGAAGCGCACATGCATTCCCATGTTGCCTGGACGATGCAGCTTATACATTGTGTCCTTTTGGCGAGGGGAAACTCTCCCTAGAACAATCAACACTCGCATTTTATCGAGAGCGTTGCCTTTGCATTGTTCGTTCAATGCCTTCTCCACCTCGGCTATGTATTCAGCCACCATGTCTTCAACGACAGCTTCCAACAACTCCTCTTTGGATTTGAAGTAGTGGTAGGCAGTCCCCTTAGCGATCTGCAGCTGTGTCATGATATCCTGCATCGTCGTATTCTCATAGTCTTGCTTGAGAAATAGATCCCGACTCGCTGATACGATCTCACGCCGCCGTTCCTCTGGCTTTTTTACCACTCTGACCATAACGCTCCTTGTTTAAGAGACGTCATCATACAATATCGACCGACCGCCGGTCAATAGCTTTGATAGAAATCAAGCCACGTCACGTCTGCAATCGCAGGCATCCGAAGACGCGATTAGCATGGCTCTTGGAACAGCAGGAGCAGGAGGGCATATTTTTACCGAGGCACATAGTCAAGGCGGCTTAATTCTTGATCGAGCGCTTAAGGGCATTGATCATCCCAGCCGAACGACCGCTTCTCAACTTAAGAGAATTGATGCTATAACGTTAGGTTCGGCCAAAATCATCAGTAATCCCAAATTGGGATCGGTCACCAATATCGTAGATAGGAGAGACCCAGTAACAGCTATTGCAGACTCATTTAACTATTGGTCAGCAAGGTTTGGTATTACCAACGACGTTCAATGGGTCGGCTCGGCCTTCGGTAATCCCTTTGCTGCCCATGAGCGTCAACAAGATGAATATCAAAATTCACTCTCAGTCGTAGAAAAAAACATTTCAGATCGGCGGAGGAGAGGTTTATAGTGGAATGGAAAAACTTATTTTTTCTGGTATTTTTTGCGATTAGTTCCGGAGATGCATTTGCTGCGACATGGAACGAGCCTGTCTTTAGGTCTTATTCAAGAGAGGTCTTGAGAGATAAAGGCTGGCGAATTGTGGCTCGAGGAAAGCATTATTTGAATAAAGACCCAACCCTGGTATCCTCCTTCACAAAACTATGATTTAGGGTACCCCTGAGGGTGGAGGCATTGGCTTTACCAATGGCATAAAAAACAACGGAGCGGATTCGAAGGAGCATTCTAAGCATGTGCGTGATCTTGCAGGTGGAGTAAACGTACGTGGCACTTGCAACGAGACGCATGGCATTGTTGTGGATTTAATAGAGTGTGTGATGGGATTATGGGGCGTAACAACAGATCCGGTGAAGCGACTTCATGAAAAATGGGATAGAGCATTGGCAGATGGAGGAACCTTTCTAGAAGTGTGTACGAGTCAAGGAACTATACATGTGCGCAATGCACTGCTAACCTACTCAGAGGAAAAACGTCAGCAAATCTTGGTTCTAGCCATCGCGCCTGCGGCTTATATTGTTCCAGGAACTTGTCGTCAGGTTTACCACTATCGGAACAAAAATCCTTTGCGAGATCCAATCCCTTATATAGATCGAAAAGGTGCACGGTTAGCAAGAGACACAATAGTGGATGTTGATTCCCACGCGGAAGCCCAGGGAAATTGCATGAAGAAATGATTTGACTATTTTTCAAATTGTTGCGACTACTTCTCCTTTTCATCAGGGAGATGTATAATGTCACAACAACATGCAGTCAGAGAAACTTCTATCATGCTCGCGTTTTCAATCCTACCAGATCCTCGTAAGGCAAGAAACCAGGCCTACAGTGTCTCCGAGATCGTATCGATCGCCATCCTCGCTATACTTTGCGGGGCTGATGATTGGGTAGAGGTTAGCTTATGGTCTGAGTCTAATCTTGAATGGTTACACGAGCTTCAAATGTGTTCTGATGGTGTCCCTTCGCATGACACTTTCTCGCGCTTTTTCCGCTTTGTCAACCCACAGGCGTTTGAGCGGTGTTTTATTAACTGGACTCAGCATATTGCCAAAACGATAGGTGGCATCATCGCTTTGGACGGCAAAACCTTATGCAACTCTTCCGATACGACAAATGATGTAAGAGCCATTCATATCGTGAGTGCATTTTCAGCGGAAAATCAACTTGTTCTAGGGCAGCTTGCAACAGAGCTAAAATCCAATGAAATCACTGCTTTTCCCTTGCTTCTTGCCATGCTCGATATTAGGGGTGCTACAATTACAGTGGATGCCGGAGGATGTCATAGGCCACTTGTTAAGCAGATCGTGGAGCAAGGAGGAGACTACGTGATAGGTCTAAAAGGGAATCAAGGACATCTACATGCTGAGGCTCAAAACTTTTTTGAGCAAGTGGTTGAAGGTCTACCGGAAGCCAGTGGTTGTGACTTTTTTGTGAGCGAAGAAAAGTCGCGAGGACGAGTTGAGAAACGAGAAGTTTGGGTATGTGAAGATCTTGAGTGGCTACCACAAAAAACAGAATGGACAGGTTTAAGGAGTCTTGCCGCAGTTAGGAGTACAAGAACAATTAAGGGTGTAACTTCAACAGAAACACGGTTTTACATATCCAGCCTCTCGTCCGATGCGAGGAAAATGGCCCATGCGATACGCTCTCATTGGACAATTGAGAACCAGTTGCACTGGCAGCTAGATGTATCCTATGCAGAGGATGGATGCAAAGTAAGAAAAGATAATGGGGCGGAAAATTTTTCCGTGCTTCGACGGGCCACGCTAAATATTTTAAAGGCAGATAAAAAGACAAAGGCAGGGATTAAAAATCGCCGTTCGAAAGCAGGGTGGAACCGTGGCTACTTATTGGGGTTGCTTGGCGTAAACTAAATTCTTCATGCAATTTCCCTGCGCGGAAGCCTCATGGTTTGATCATACCGTTCAAAGTAAAACGTGGGATCGTGTTATAGAACGTCATACAGCTACATATAGAACAAGTGGTGGAGAAAGAATATGATTATTCGATGGCTGTTTTTAATGCTATTTTGTTTCAATATTTCACTGAAAGCGGAATTTATTCAATGGCCTTGGGCGAAAGTGGAACAGTCAACCGAGCAAGCTTGTGCAGTCATTAGAAACTCAATTAAAAGGATCGAGGCGAAATATAAAGTATCCTGTATCGGAACAGGGCTCTCGATGCCCGGTGGTCCAATTCGTCTTGTTTGTCTCTCTCTTCAAGTGAAGGGGCCTCAGCCTAAAGAGTATATTCGACGTTTGTTGATTAGCTGTACGCATGAAATGATACAGGTGGCTTATGATAATCCGGCTATTGAATCTTTTTTGTATCGTCCACCATTTGGCGTTGAGCAAGTAGAGATTATATTGTTCGTTATTGATAGGAATGGGCGAGATGTTTGTGAACCACACATCAGTTCAGCACAAATTATGGACGGAAAATTAGAATATCACATCTACGATTCCTCTAGGCGTTTGACTCAAATAGAAGAAATCTATGAAGAAGCGTGGCAGATCATACAAGACGAAGACTCAGCTTTAGATAATACGAAGGGCTGTTCATGCTGTGGTGCAGATACACCACGATCGCAATCATCTGTCTGTGCATCACCTGAACCTATCCGCAAATCAAGAAGAGGTTGGAAGAGGTGGGGACAGCGCGGATTTTGAATATCTAGAATCGGAAATACTTTGGAGGCGATTTTGAGTTTTATTCTGTGCTGTTTGATGAAAAAAAACTTGAGTCCATTTCTGTCCATAGGAGGTAATTGCAGAAGTCCGATTTTCCGAAGTCAATTTCCTGAAAATCGGATGCCGGTGAAGAGAGTGTCATTCCCTTCCCAGGCCCGAAGGGTCGATATTGCAACAGGCCATGGCATCGCCATGGTATATGCCAGGAAGGGATTTCGCAGTCTGAAGGACTGCTACAAGACGCCAGTTTACAAACACCATTTATGCATGCGCTTTATGGCAGCCCTACAGGCTGCTAAAACCGTTTTGGCATATACCATGGCGATGCCATGGCCTGTTGCAATATCGACCCTTCGGGCCTGGGAAGGGAGAAAAGCCTGTCTTTCCAGACTGGATAGTGCCATACCACTTAAGCTCTCCAGAATCGCCTTCTCACAAAAAAAAGTGATTTTTTTTTCAAAGAATCGATCCATGAGAGCCCAAATACTTTTTTTGGTCCCTTGTTCACCTAAGAGCGACATGCACTCCAGTCAAAGCGCCGCGCGCCAAGATAAAAAAATATTACCATTAAATAAAACGTTTTATTACATTCTTTCACGATTCCAGCCACTCGAGGAAAGTTGGTATGTTTCGTGGCTGTTTGAGCCCTATGGGATGCTTAGGAAAGGACCTTGAGGACGATGAAGACAATGAGGACTGTAATTGATGATGTCGTTGAGGTGGTATCCATGATTGAAAGAAGGTGGGATTATCACTTTTTGTCCTTGGCGTCCTCAAGGTCCTTTCCTAGGTCTCCACTATGCATGGAATAACTGCCACACATGAGACAGCATATTTTTCTTCAGACACAAAAATTGGACATAGTGCTTACACAGGAGCAACAATGAATAGTTCATCGATGACACGGCTTTTGTATCAGTACGCCAGATTTGGATTAGCCGTTCTCATGTTGGTTGGCCTTGCGTCTAGTTGTTCTAGGTCTGTGCAAGGTTGTTGGGAGGGTGAACGCTATTTTGATAGCACAGGCACCTTTAGCTTAGTCATCGATGGATGTGATCACAACAACACATGGGAAGAACTGCTACCTGATTATGTGGGAACAATGGTTGTCTTTCCCGCAACTATTGGTACACAAACCAATGTTTGTGTAAGGGACCTTTCAAATATTGCGGCTTTAAATCTCAGTCAGCAACCCCCTGAGGTACAAGCTGACATCTTACGTAAAGTGTTTTACGAGCAAATCTTTCCGGACTTCAAATGCCTACACCCGGAAATAATCCACGAAGAGATTCTTCAAGAATCAGCAATGACCAGTTTTTTTCTCATTTTCAAAATACGGCAAGGAGATACTTGCACGGCCCCTTGCCTAGGTCAAGACCGAAATTCGGGATGGCAAGAGCAAGATGATTATGTAGCTTGGCTCTTATTCTTCAATAATAGCCATCTGGTGGTTACGAGCGTAAACAACCCATTTTCCTCGTCACTTAATGACAAGATAGAGACCTTGCGACAGACGGTTTCCAAGATTTGGATGAGCTATAGAAATGAGTCTTGCACGATAGATTTAAATCGCATCCAAGGAAAGTTCGTCCAAGACCGTTATTATGATCCGCTTAACTTCTTCAGCATTCCAGTTCCTTCATTTCAAGAGCTATTTATTCAGGAGAGGGTTGAACCCAACAAGAACAAGTCTTCAGTGCTCTTTGTAGATGTTCCATGCTTTGTCTCCCAAAAAGTCGATGTAGAATTGTTTTCAAGTATGGAGTCATGAAAAGTGCGCAGCTTTTTCAGCATTAGTCGCTTCCTTCAATGGGAGATTGTAGAAGAATGCGGGGAATGCCTCCTAGACGTCCTTGAAGATAGCTCTTTCGAATGTCTTTGTCATATCGCACATCTTTGTATTCGCTGAAAGACAGCAAACTGGAAATCCCTTCTGCATTTCGTTCTGCAATCCACATTTCATCTCGGCGCAACAGATCCTGATCCATCAATAACACGTTGTGAGTGGTAAATAGTAACTGAGAACGACTATCATGGGAACACTTTGAAAGATAGCTTTCGGTGTCCCTCCTGTGAGCGTGCGTGATATCGACCCTTCGGGCCTGGGAAGGGAGAAAAGCCTGTCTTTCCAGACTGGATAGTGCCATACCACTTAAGCTCTCCAGAATCGCCTTCTCACAAAAAAAAGTGATTTTTTTTTTAAAGAATCGATCCATGAGAGCCCAAATACTTTTTTGGTCCCTTGTTCACCTAAGAGCGACATGCACTCCAGTCAAAGCGCCGCGCGCCAAGATAAAAAAATATTACCATTAAATAAAACGTTTTATTACATTCTTTCACGATTCCAGCCACTCGAGGAAAGTTGGTATGTTTCGTGGCTGTTTGAGCCCTATGGGACGCTTAGGAAAGGACCTTGAGGACGATGAAGACAATGAGGACTGTAATTGATGATGTCGTTGAGGTGGTATCCATGATTGAAAGAAGGTGGGATTATCACTTTTTGTCCTTGGCGTCCTCAAGGTCCTTTCCTAGGTCTCCACTATGCATGGAATAACTGCCACATATGAGACAGCATATTTTTCTTCAGACACAAAAATTGGACATAGTGCTTACACAGGAGCAACAATGCCTATTTCATCGATGACACGGATTTTCTATCAATCTGCCCGATTTGGGTTAGCCATTTTAACATTGGTTGGCATCGCATCTAGTTGCTCTAGGTCTGTACAAGATTGTTGGGAGGGTGAGCGTTATTTTGATAGTACAGGTGCCTTAGATTTAAATCGCATCCAAGGAAAGTTCGTCCAAGGCCGCTATTATGATCCGCTTAACTTCTTCAGTATTCCAGTTCCTTCATATCAAGAGTTAATTATTCAGGAGTGCGTCGAACCCAGCAAGAACAAATCTGCAGTGCTTTTTGTAGATGTTCCAATCTTTGTCTCCCAAAAAGTCGCTGTAGAATCGCTTTCAAGCACAGATCACCTAGAGCTATTTCAAGATGAGCCCCAAGCTGCTGCAAAGATCCTTCAAGGCATATTCGATGACGGTACCTTACCACCTCATTTCCCGCGAAAATTGTAACTAGGTCTGTCGTAATTCACTAAAAAAAAGCCTGTTGCGCACATTTTATGCTGGATTTTTTCATTTTTCATCGTTACAATTGTAACGATTTAAGGAAGGAAATAGTGTATGCCATGCAGAGTCAACCATATAAACAAGACTACCGGCGTTACCTACGTATACGAATACACCTCATTCTGGGATAAAGAGAAAAAACAGTCTCGTAATAAGCAAGTGTGTGTGGGTAAGCTCGATCCAGTCACCGGAGAGTTCATTCCCTCCAAGCGTCTTAAACCTGAACAGGCAGTCATTCGAGATCCCGCGGTCACTGCATCTGCTGAAGTTGTGGGACCTTCGATCGTGCTCGATGCTATTACCGAGCAGTTAGGCCTGAAACAGTTGTTGAGGTCTTGCTTCCCTCAGGAGTACCAACAGATTCAGGCAATGGCCTATTATCTTGCCATTCAAGGAGGGCCTCTGAGCTATTGCGGGACATGGTGCAAGAACCATGTGCCTTCCGTTGAGTGCTTAACCAGCCAGAGGATTAGCGAAATCCTTGGCGCCATTAGCATCGATAAGAAGCAAACCTTTTTCACCAAGTGGATGAATAAAGTGTTAGAGGATGATTATCTCTGTTACGACATCACTTCTATTTCCTCATATTCTGAGCTCAATGAATACATCAAATACGGCCACAACCGCGACCTGGATAAGTTACCACAGCTGAATCTTGCCATACTCTTCGGCCAGAAGGGACGTTTGCCAGTGTATTTCGAACGGACTCCGGGCAACATCACCGATGTGACTACATTACACAACCTCTTGAAGACCTTCAAAGCTCTGGAGATAAAGAAACTTCACTACGTGATGGACAAAGGGTTCTACAGCAAAAAAAATGTTGATCACCTGCTTGCTGCCAGGGACAGATTTACTCTATCAATCCCTCTGAAGAACAAGTGGGTACAACTCGCTATAAATGACATTTATGGGGTGATCCATGGGCCTGAGGGATACCAAAAGCTTGATAATGAGATCCTATATGTTCACTCTCGTCTGTACCCATGGGGGGATGACAAGCGTCGCTGCTATCTACACCTCTACTACAATGCTCATGCACGAGCCACCGCCGTCGATCAGTTTACTGAAGAATTGGTTGGGTATAAGAAGGAACTGGAATCAGGAGATTTGATTAACGCGCATCAAGATGCGTACGACGCATTTTTTGTGATAAAGACCACCCGCAAGCGAGGCATACGAGTCTCGTACAATGATCAAGCTGTGAGTCAGTACATCAACCGCTATGCTGGATTCCAAGCGCTGTTGACCAATAGTATTAAGGATCCGGTGGAGTCCTTGCAAATCTACCGAGACAAAGATGTGGTAGAAAAGTGCTTTGATGACCTGAAAAATCAGTTGGATATGAAACGCTTACGCATGCATAGTTCAGCAACTGTTGATGGCAGGCTTTTTGTGCAATTCATTGCCCTTATTTACATGAGCGCTCTGCGCAAAGAAATGAGACAGTCTGGTCTTATTAAACGATACACGGTTCGGGAGCTTCTACAAGAAATGGATACACTGACTAAAATAAAGTATTCTGGTAAGTACGGCCATATCCTCACCGAGGTTACAAAACCACAGAGGGAAATTTTACAGGGTCTAAAAATTGCGTTGCCGGGCCAGACCTAGTTACAATTTTCACGGGAAATGAGGTTACCAGATATGGTCATTCAACGACCTGGAACCACTTTGAAGCATAGCGAAATCATTAACCCTCAAAGCAGCGAGGCGATGCTTTTTGCAGTTCTGGAAATGCCGTCGCAGGAAATGAACCGAGGGGCTCCTCCTCTCAAACTGATGGGCATTTTATTTTTCTTTAACCATAATCAATTGGTGGAGCTGAGCTGCATGATCCCTTATGTGCGTGAGCTTGACTGCTCAGCATGTGCAGACCATTTACGGCGGATGCTTTTGGAAATGCGACGTGACTATCGCAACGAGAGCAATCATTGCTGTGAGGATAGGATTTTAAATGAAGTGGAGTGAAACGATGAAGTACTTGCCAGATGCTAAAGCTTCTCTCATATCAGATAGAATCATGAAAAGATGCATTTTAACAGGTGCTCCAGGATCAGAAAAAATTCTTATTATTAGAGCTTCATAATTGCTTTAAAGAGTTTTCTTTGTTTTATAAATGTCCATTCATGTCCATGTTGTCCATTACTGTCCATAAAGTCCATTCACGCCAGTGCGAAAATGGACATTAGTGGACAACATGGACACTATGGACGGCATGGACATTAGACCCAAAAGGCTTTTAAGTGGACCCCATGAGTTGGACAGAATTGCACCTACATTTTGTCCCCTTTTTGTTAAAAAATCACGATAAGCAATGGCTTCCTTGGTGTCAGGTGCGCCGGCCGCTATTTTTACCGTATCATCGACATCGCTGATTTGTGAGGCTTGAACAATTAAATGATGAGATATTCTCTAAAATTCTTCCAAAAGAATTGTCATCGCAAGAATTTTATCTGACTAGTCTAAATGTTTTGGTAGAAAAGGGCTTGGGGGTTGACGCTATCTCTTACGGTGCCATCAGGTTGTAAGGTAGGCCAGGTGAAGTTGAGCGTAATGTCCATAGGTTTGAATTGGAACGGTAGGTCGTCCCAAGGTTCCGGTGGTACAAATGGAGTCGGTTTGAGGGGATGGTCGTCTGTATAGATAGGAGTGAAGTAGCAAATCTGATTCTTACCCATCTTTTTTGCCAGAGTGACAGCTTGGTTATACATGTCTGCAATTAAAACTTTGTTATGTCTTTCCAGCTTGTCGATCAAAAACGAAGCAATATAGAGGATGTTGTCAGGATCGAACCCTTTCTCTTCGATCTCATGAATCTTCTCAAATGGGCTATACTGAATGTCTAAGAACGAAGAATTTAAAGGTAACGCTAATAGCAGTCCTAGCTTTTCTTCGGTTCTTTCGGCAGAGAGTATGAAGCCATTTGGATCATCTAAAAAGATGTTATGAGGAATCTTTTCGCCCTGATAGGCATACAGGAAGGGGAAATCGCGGTAATGCAAGATTGCCCATTCGTGAACGGTGGGCAAGAGGTCTCTTCCGCTATCGCTCTGGTAAATTTTAATTTCTATAGGGGCTTGGTTAGCTGTCAACATACTGCAAGCTAACAACAAGAGAATGCATATCGCTTTTTTCATAACTCCCCCCACGACAGATGAACAACAAATTTGACTAGAAAGCTAACTCAGAAGGGGCCCTAAGTCAAGTGTTTCCGTTTTGATTTTTTCTTAATCTCTTTGAGGCTGAGAGTATGGAAATGCAGGAAATACACGTTCTGAAGATGACGTGCGCATCACCATTCAGCAATCTTTTGGCTCCCTTTTGCAGCCCCTGGAAAGGATGAAAGGGACTCCTTTGGGTGGGTGCGATTAACAACAAATCTGCTTTTTTCATGGGTTTCTCTCTATGGGCCTTGTCAAGTTCTAGAGAATCTTTTATAACGTTTTCCTAGCTCGGTCTATCTTATGCACCGAGCGGGAGAGCCTAGATGTCTCGTAAGATGCTGTTATGGTTACTACCTCTGGTCCTGGTGGCTCTAGGGGTCGCTTTGGGTTATGCCCCTCTAGAGCGACGTATTGTCCACCGTCACCTTTTGACATCACTCGAAGGCTTTTTAGGCCGTCCAGTGTCTGCAGAATCCGTCACGTCTGAAGGCGCCAATCTGGTTTTTTCCAATGTTACCGTAGGTGGACAGTCTTCCTATTCTCTAAAAGTTGAACAGATCAAGGTTTCCTATGCCCTAAGTTTTTGGCAGCGTCGCATTGATGCCGAAATCGAGGTTGTCAAACCCCGTCTATTGCTGAGCAGGGGTGGGGTTGTCGGTCCTGTGCCTGCACGACATGACGAAAGCATGGGCTGGTGGCGTCCGAATCTAGCGCTCAAAATCACCGATGGCGAGATCTTTTGGGAGGAGAGCCGTAAAGGCGTTCCGATCGCCATGGTGACCGCTGACCTGGAGCCAGGCCAGCATAGGCTGCGAGGAGCAGTTACCATTGCTGTGGCAGGTCGTGGGACACGCGGTATTCACCTGAACATTGAGGAGCAGGGGCACAAAAGTGCCGTGGCGCTTAGGCTGCATTCGGCTCCTGCGGATCTGGTCAGTGCCTTGGCCAAGAGTTTTTTGGGCCTGACGCCACAACTAGAAGTCTATAAGGGTTCCATCAGTGGAGTTGTCAATTTAGTCTCTTCGTCGTCGTCGGATGGCTGGCAGCCAAATGGGCAGGCGACCCTTGATGAAGTCATTGCATCTGTAACTGGAAACGAAAATCAACTACGGATCAAAGAGGGTAAGGTAACTTTCGAGCCTTCTCCTGGAGCTGAAGGGGAAGTGATCCATGCTCAAGGTTCTCTCCAACTTATTGCAGCCCGGCCGTCATTAGGGTCCCCATTGATTTGGAATCTGGACGGTTTTAAGGGGCATCTGACCTTAGAGACTAATGGAAACGTTGGGTTGTCCTGTCGGGGTCAGTGGTGGCACCAGGGACAGGTAAAGGCTTTTCGCTTGGATGGTAAAGGGAATAGCTTTGCCTTTGAGACTGCTATTTTAGCATTTATTGGTATTGATGGTTCTGAGGGCAGGGTGGAGTTTTCAAGCAACGCCGCTGCTGGAGTGACGGCGAGAGTTTCTCGCCTGGACGCTACTGAAATTAGCTTTTTTAAACAGATATTGGCACCTAATGTAGGGGCCTTGTCGGGTTGGATCATGCCTAAGGGGCATGTCGATGGCATGCTAACCTTTGCTAAGGGGCGTATTAGTATCGATGAGTTGATGGCTAGGAATGTCGAAATTCAACAAGTTCCCCATGGTCTTTCAGCCTCCGCTCCGCTTACCCATGGGAACCTCCTCCTGGATTTTGATAGCAAAGGCGCTGGCGACTTAATCAGTGGTGAACTATTTTTTAATGATGCTGAGCTTTCGTATATCGCTCAGGAAGGTTCTCTGGGTTTATCCACTGATATCAACGGGGAATTGACTTTTGGCAGTCAGGGTCTGCTTCAAGCAGATCTTTCAGGACTGTTTCCTTTAAAAAAAGGCTCCTGGGGTCTTCGAAGAGGTCAGGATTGGCAGTTTCAAATGGCGGCTCAAGGAGATAGTGTGGCCCTGTTTTTACCTCCTGACATGCGGCAGCGTTATATGGAGGTGTTAGGGATTCCTGAGTGCGCTCTTAACATTGTCTTCAAGAGGGCACAGGGTGGCGTATTTTGCCAAGGCGATTTAGCCGTTGCTTGGCCTGAAGAGATGGATCCGGATCGTCTGACATTTTCCTGCAACCTGGGATCAGAGGCGTTGAATTGGATCACCGGTTCTTCATTGACTTTATGGCCTGAGCCTATTCGCGATTTCTTTAGCCATGGTTCGCTGCTGTCGCGACAGACTTCTGTTAGAGATGTAGGCTATCGGTTCCCTCATCAAGAGGGACATTCTTATACGTATGTCCAGCAAGGGGCTTTCGAGGCGCTTGGCATTTCTCTAGAACGTTATCGAAGCCTGATTTCATCGGAATTAGCTCAGAGTCTATCTGGGACCGCGGATATTCGCGGACTTTTCGCATCGAATCAGCTCATGATAGACCTAGATCACGTCGATGCTGTCTTAGACCATCCTTTATTTCGGTTTGAGATGAAATCAGCACAGGTGGTTCCGACTGACTTAAAGTCCATCTTAGGTGATGCTGGGCCAGTATCCCTGCGGTTGCCCTTTTCTGGAGCTACATTTTACGACAAAACTCATCAGCTATTGTTTTCCGATATTGCAGGAACAGCAGAATACCGAGCAGGCCGGCTAACCGTAACTGGCTTGGAGGCTGCTAGCGAGGGGTTGGTGTTCTCTGGATCGCTACAGAGTGATACATCCACTGAGTTTCGATTGGCGATTGCACAACTGTCTGGAAGTGTGAACCAATTACGACGTTTTCTCACGCATTTTGATCAAGGCAAGGGCCTGATTCACCGCATTCCGTTAGAGGGCAGCGTTACATTAGGCGATCGGGAAGGGACTTTTATTGTCTGCACAGATGGTAGCGCAGTGACCTGTGAGGCATCCTTGGCTGGTCAGGTGACAGATGCTCGTCTTTCACAGCATTCTGGGGATGTTACGCTAAACGAATTAGGGATGCGTTTTGCCTATCAGTATCCTGCCAACACTTTATGCGTTACGGATCTTCAGGGTACTGTTCTTGTGGGGCGTCCTGGCAGTCCAGTGGAAGAATATCGCCTTGCTGGAGATCGTATTCTTCTTCACCAATATCCTGGTGAATGGATCGAGTTTGATTTATGGGTAGGTGACAAGGCGCGTGATGTCATTCGTGCTACAGGTGAGGCCCGGGCGGTGTCTGCGGGGACACATTCGTTAGTGCATTTTGCTTTTGATAAAGAGAATACCCACTTCGGCAATGTCCATCCGAGAATATTGGAACTGACCCTACGGGATTGGTCACAGGTAGTGACCTTTGCCACAGAAGCTAATTTCAGTCTAAGTACGGCTTTACGAGACCTCCAGCGTCTGAGCCGTACTGGCCTTACAGGTTTTTCCAAGCGCATTATTGAAGAATTGCAGGGATTGACATCAGCAGAGGGGGATTTTTCGGTTGCATTAGCCTATGACCGTGCTGTACCCACTTTTACTTATCGACTGACTGGCAAGGATATTAAGTTATACCAGCATATGATCAATAATGCCTTCGTGGTGGGAAGTGTTCAAGGCGATAATTGGATCTTGGATAACCTCAGAATTGATGATTTGTCATTTGCTGCGGATATTCAAGTAGACACAGATCGGTGGAAGATTAACTTTCTAGGGATGCGAGCGGCAAATGCTGTAACGATGGGTTTTGAAGGCGATTACTATCCCGATCGCGGAGCTGTCGATGGACGAGTGAACCTGTTTGAAGTCAGCTTGGGTCAGCTCAAAAACTGGAATGTCAGTCGTCGCTTTGCAGAATCCTACCAGCCGAAGGGTGAACTGCGTGCTGCTGGTAATATGACTGTCACGATGCGTCCAAGTCCAGAATGGTGTCATATTGATGGTCAATTCGAAACTCTATTTCGCGGTGTCGAAATCGGTGGGCTTCGTTTTAAGGATGCGCATCGCATTGCAACGCATTTCGATTCCAATCGGGGATTAGTCTTACAGGATTTGCGTACTGCCTTGTTGCCGCTTAGGAATTCAGACAAACCCGTTGATCTTCAGATTGAGAGGGTGGCCTATAATACAGCTCATAGCGAATTGGCTGTTCACAATGGGCACTTTCAGACTGGTGGAGGCCCTTTAGGTTGGCTGGCGGACCTGCTAAAAGCCAAATGGGGTGCGATGACATCTCAGCTGTTGCGCAATATCGCGGATAAAGTTGCGAGTAAGGAGGGGATCAATGGCAAATTTTCGTTTCAGTTGGCGCCAGGGATATCAGATGTTCAGCTAGCCTTAGACGAGGGGACCTATTATTACAACCAACATCCCTACACTGTTAAGCAGCTTGTGGCTTCCTATAATCCCTATGAGCTCAGAATCACTAGTCAGTTTGATTATCGAGGGCATCCTGTGTGGGCCACGCTGCGTAACGAATGTCCGCTATCGCCCTATGGTCAGCTGTTTCTTTCGGAGACTTCATTGAACCGGCAAGAGGTATCCCGCGATCATGCACTCGCGGTCTACTGGGAATACGACAGTCGCCGAGGTTTTGGTATTCAGAAGGCTGAAGGGAAGCTCTTTGGTATAGAAGCTAACCTGCAGGCCGATAAGGGAGTGGAGCACGTCTCTCCATACCCCACTCTTAAAGGGCAAGTATGGATAGATGTGGAGAAAATAGCTCCTATACTTGGCGCTGAGTTCCGGGAAGGGCTAGAACGTGCAGGTCTCCATGCTAAGTATCGCCTCGATGGTAAATGGCAGATTAGCAGTCTGCTTCCTGAGTGGGTGACTTTCGATGGTCAAGCACAGGCTGAGCGTTGGCAAATTGCAGGGTATCTTCTTGATAGATTTGAGGCTTCTTTAGAGTTGACGGCGACCCAGATCAAAATGCGGAATGTTATGATCGAAGATGCTGCTGGCACGCTACGTGCTGCTGAGGTGCTTTTGAGTAAGGAGGCCGGCCGTCGTTGGAAGGTTTCGATTCCGGAAGTCATCGGTAGTGACATCGTTCCTGTTGCTTTAAATAGGCCTCAGGAAGTCCCTAGAAAGCGTCGGCATGATATTGTTTTGCCTACCTTTACCCTCACTAACTTTACTGGGGAAATCGGGAAGGCCTCAACGTTTTTAGGAGAGGGTAGTGCACGTTTTACCCATGCTACAAAGAAGAAAGCTGGCAAGGGCCTTCTGGGTTTTACGTCAGAGCTGATGTCGCACATTGGCTTTGATGTGGAGGTTGTAACGCCCGCTAGTGGCATCATCGAGTATCAGATTAACAACGGTAAAATTGTTCTAACTCGTCTGAAGGATGTCTATTCGCAGGGTAAACTGGCAAAATTCTCATTGCTGAAAGAGAGCAAGCCAGCCGTTATCGATTTCAATGGGGATCTGGATATCGTCATTCGCGTGAAGCCCAATCAACCGCTTCTTAAGCTTACAGATAAGATGACGTTTTCGATTCATGGTAATCTCAAAAAACCCATTCTGGCTTTAGAGCAGTAGGGTATTGTGCACTGGCGTAATCTCATAGAGGCTTACTTAAACCTTCTTTATCCTCCTTGCTGTCTTCAATGTGAGGGGCCTACGACCGGTGGGCGCATTTTTTGCGATCCTTGTGGAGCTTTGCTGGATCTTTTGGAGGTCGAGGGACGTTGTTCACAGTGTTTCATAGAACTGGGTAATGCTAAATTGAAGGTATGTCGCTCTTGCCGCCAGTTGCCTTCTGTGTGGCGTCATGCAGGTGCAGCTCTGGATTATGCGGGACCAGCAGCTATCTTGGTCAAAAGGCTTAAGTATGCAGGCCAGCAGCATCTGGCTTTTACTGCAGCAGCCTTTCTGGTAGCACAGCTGCATCGCTTGGATTGGCCACTGCCAGATGTCATCGTTCCAGTTCCCATGCCACCTCTGCGTCGCTTTCTTCGCGGTTATAATCACAGTCAGCTGATAGCACAGGAACTAGGACGTTTGCTGCAGGTTACGGTGATGGGGGCTTTGTCAAGAGGCGGTACTGACTTTGTTCAGGCTGGGAAGACCTTTGGACAGCGTCAAAGGATGTCCTCCGGACGTTTTGCGCTGAAGAAGAAGGTAAAAATAGCTGATTATACGGTACTGCTTGTTGACGATGTCTTTACCACTGGTACAACTCTTCGTTGTTGTGCGGAGGCTCTTCTGGCTGGATATCCTAAAGATATCTATGCTTTGTCCGTTTGTCGTGCTACGCTATAACAAGCACAGGCCGGACTTTGCACATTTTTTGGACACAGGTTCCGAGAGAAGCAATCTTCAGCGTAATGATTTTTGAAAGATAGGGTTGGACTACCCCTCTTTCAAAAGTCATATGGCTGGAGGAAGCTAATCTCGGAAGATGTGTCCAAAAAATGTGCAAAGTCCAGACAGAGGAGGTAGCAAAAAAAGTGGTTGATATAATGGCCATCGGGTCTCATCCCGACGATGTTGAATTTGCTTGCGGTGGTATTCTATGTCGAGAAGCTGCTCAAGGACGATCTATTGTCATTGTTGATTTGACGCTAGGTCAAAAGGGTACCAATGGCTTGCCGGAAGAACGACGGCAAGAAGCAATTGCGGCAGCCAAGGTCATTGGGGCCGAGCGGATATTTCTAGATTTTGAAGATTGTGAAATTGTCGATAGCTATGCCTCACGCCTCAAACTCGTTGAGGTTATCCGTCGCTACCAGCCTCGCCTGGTCATCGCGCCACTTTGGAATGGCATTGGTCAGCATCCAGACCATATCGTCACGGGTCTGATGGCACGCATTGCCTGTCGTTATGCTCGCTTTACAAAAATTCTTCCTGAGCTACCTGTGCATTGGGTTGAAGGCATCCTTCATTATCCTGGTCATGCGCTAGAGGCTGTAGATTTTCTTGTCGATGTATCCAACCATATGGACATCTGGAAGATGATGATGAGCTGTCACCGCAGTCAGTTCAAAACGTATGACTACCTCGACCGTTGCCTAAGAGTTTCGAGTCGTTTTGGCGTTATGATAGGCACGGCTTATGCACAGGGGTTGGTGAAGGGAAATCCTATTCAGGTCGATGACGTCATGACCATTGCTCGCACTGTCAGGGAGTTATAGACTCATTTGCGATCGTTGAATCGCGGGAGCTTTCGCGTGGGCCCAAATCCAAATTTATGACTGAGTGTGGTATATGATTATTGGTATTGTCTGCTATCCCAGTCTGGGTGGTAGCGGTGTTTTGGCTACAGAACTTGGACATGAGCTCGCGGCGCGAGGGCATACGGTGCACTTTATCACGTATGAACAGCCCTTTCGTTTGCGGCTTGAGACAGAAAACTTGTTCTTCCATGAAGTGGAGATCAATCAATATGATCTCATTCGTTACCCTGACTATGCCCTGGCGCTGGCGGTAAAAATGGCTGCAGTTGCACAGGAATACAACCTGGACGTTCTACATGTACACTATGCCATTCCACATGCGACTAGTGCGTTTTTAGCTCGGCAGCTTCTTGGCAAAAATCGACCTGCTATTGTCACGACGTTACACGGTACAGATATCACTATTGTTGGGCGCGATCCAGCCTATTTTGAGATTGTGAAATTTAGCATTGAGCACAGTGATGGTGTCACTTCTGTATCTCACTTTTTGCGACATCATACCCTCGAGTATTTTCACATCCGACGGCCTATCGATGTTATTTACAATTTTTTTACGCCTTGTCCAGACCTTGGCTACGATACCTATCTACGGGAGCAATATGCCCCTGGAGGCGAGAAGCTCCTTATTCATGCATCCAACTTTCGACCTGTCAAAAGGGTTGTCGATGTCATCAAAATATTTGCGCAGGTGCGCCAGCAGGTTGGGTGCAAGCTGCTGCTGCTTGGTTCAGGAATCGGTGTGGAGGATGCTAGAGATGCCGTGGCAGAACTAGGTCTTGAAAAACATGTCTACTTTCTTGGCAAACAGGTAAATAGCGATGTTTGTATGGCAACGTCTGATGTCTGTTTGTTGCCTAGTTCGCAGGAGAGCTTTGGTTTGACGGCCCTGGAGGCAATGGCTTATGGCGTTCCTGTCGTAGCTTCCAAAGTTGGTGGGCTGCCGGAAGTCGTTGATGATGGTAAAACGGGCTTTCTGATGCCCGTTGGCGATGTTGATGGAATGGCTCATCGGGTTCTAGACATTCTGAATGATCCTTCCCTCGCCAAGGCAATGGGGGATAATGGACGGCAGAGAGCCAAGGACCTGTTTACGGTAGACCGCATCTTGCCGCAATATGAGGCTTTCTATGCCGACGTGCTGGCGAGTACTTGATAAAGGGACTAAAGGACCAAAACGACGAATGGGACATAAACGACTTGTAAGAATTTTCTTCCTAAGTCGTTTATGTCTTTTATGTCCCTTTCGTCGTTTGGTCCTTTACTGCTTACGGTGTGCCTCTGCATCCGATGTTACGACGGATCATACCTACTTGACGGCGCAGGGTATCGTCTGTCGCAAGGCGCTTCTCGATGCTCTTATGAGCATGTAGGATGGTAGAATGTGTCTTGCCAAAAGCTGCTCCCAACATAATGAGTGATTCCTTAATCATTTCCTTTGCTAGATACATGGCTACCTGCCTTGGGAGGGCGACTTCTCTAGCTCTGCTGTAGCCTTTAAGCTCGGTTACGCGCACTTGGAAGATGGAGGCAACACTCTTCAGGATTTCGTCGACGGAAATGCGTTCACGTTGCGGATTCTGAATCATCTCACGTAAAGTCCTCTCAACCATCTCTTCGGTGATCTCACTGTGCAAGAGGCGATAATGTGCACTTAGACGGTTTACGGCACCTTCGAGCTGACGTACGTTGCTATGGATGTGCTCAGCGATGAAAAAAGCTACCTGGCTGGGAATCGTTAATCCTTTAAGCTCCGCCTTATGCTGCAGAATAGCTACTCGTGTTTCAAGATCAGGAATATCTAGATGGGCCACTAGACCCCATTCCATGCGTGCAATCAGTCGTTCGGAGAGATTGAGCTGTGAAGGAGGCTTGTCGCTCGTAATAACGATCTGTTTATTTTGGTTGATCAGTGCTTCGAAGGTGCTAGAAAACTCCTCTTCGAAGTTCAGGCGATTTTGAAGGAATTGAATGTCGTCGACTAGCAGAACATCCACATTGCTGCGATAGAAACGCTTCATCCTTTCGATGGACTTATTTCGTAGATTGTCGACCAAGTCATTGATGAAGGCCTCAGTGGTGATACACTGAATACACAGATTGGGATGATGCTGCGCAATATGATGACCTATGCTATGCAGGATATGTGTCTTGCCTAAGCCGACGCCACCATGAATAAATAAGGGATTGTACGACTGTCCCGGCCGCGATGCCACGCCAAATGCAGCGGATTTTACAAACTGATTGTTGGGTCCTTCGATAAAAGTGTCAAAGCGATAGTTGTTGTTGAGCTTTGTTTGGTGCTCATCCTTTGGCTGTGCTGGTGCGCGCTCAGGTGTTGGACGGTCTCCCGTATTTCCTTGGCGTTGCTCTTTCTTAGCGATGACAAAGCGAACAGCTAGGTCTCCGTTCGGACGTACAGGCAAAAAGGATTTCAGCTCATTGGCATAGTTCGATAATAAATATTCCTGCACAAAGACGTTGGGAATTTCAAGGGTGATTTCCTCATCCGTTGTTTCCAAGACTCTTATCGGTGCTAGCCAATTTCCATAGGCGGCAGCAGAACAATGCTTCTTAGCAAATGACAAAAAGTCCGTCCAGGCGTCACGAGCATCACATACTTGCATTTCGGCGATCCTTTGAAGTTATGAACAACGTTTCCACAGGGTAGTCTGGAGGTGTTTCGTGACAAACTCTAGCACGGCATTTCAATGGCTGCAAGCAAATTGTGACCATAAATTCGATGTAAAATGATAAGCCACTAAGAATCAGGAAAACGCGAAGATTAAATGAATTGCTTGTCATGAGAAGTGTGAGTGGAGGTGTCTTTAAGATACTTACCATAAGATTATTGCAACTGAAATTAGGCTTCACCGATAGGCATCGACAGCATGCACTTTTTTGTCATTTTTGATTCTGTTGGCTGAATGCAAATCAGCTTAAAGAGCCTCTAAAATATAGTTTAGAGGTCATTTTAAATAATTACCCCCTTCCACATCAAATTTGAATTGTGCGGGTGGCTTTTGGTGCGAGTGAAGGAGGCGATAGGGCTTAGATGAGGCATTGAGGCGCTAGATAGTTAAGAGCTCCGAACTGGTTGTCGCCTCTTACAACATGGACTAAACTAGGGTCCACAAAAGAATGTGACGCGGCACAACGAATTTGTAGAGTGGTTAGATCAATGCTCAGTCCCGCATCGCCAGGTAGGATCGTTGTCGATCGAGAATTTTGAATGGCATAGTCTGTGCGAAGCTTGCGGACGAGTTCGATACGCATATCACCCCCATGACCACTGAATTCACAAGCTAACATCAGACGTGGCTGGATCTCTTCAAGTAGTGAAAGGCTACCAAAATACCCAAGTGATTGTTGGTTGTATTGTGTCCGACGCCAGTCTTCTGGACTGGTTTCTTCTATGCCAGTAATCAAGAGATCGCAGCCAACCAAATGCTCTGCTAGGAGGGGTGACCAAGGCGCTCCTGACACATAAGCGACCTTAACGGGATGCCCTGACAGGCCTGCTTGTGCGGGTCCGGTGAGGTCTAGGCGTATTCCAATAGCGGGCTGTAGAGAATCATCCGTTTTGGACGTTTCTCGCGATAGGCTGGATGTCGGAAAGTAATTGAGCAGGACATGATCGGTCAAAGAAACCGTCTCGAGATCAGAGGAATCCAGGTAGAGATCCAGACAATGAACGCTATGGCGCTCTTGTTTAAAGTGAGGTTTTAGTACACGCGCTAATAGCTGATAGGCAGGCTGGTTGAGATAGTAGCGGATGACATGAATATCTTCCTGAGATCCATTGACCAGGCCGTTTAGATCATAGATAGCCTTTACATCAGCAAAGCTGGCTGGTGTGTTCTTGGTGACGATGACAAAATCGATGTCTTGAATATGAAATCCTTGGCGATGCAAGGTTTGGAGGAAATGGCCTCCTGGATTAATCGCAATCCCTTTTCCGTGCCATTTTAGAAAATAGCCTCCGCTGGTATGTAACGGTTTCTGGTTTAGGAGTAGCGGCAGGGATGTGGACTCTGGCATTGGCTCTGTCCAGCCATCGAGAACATGAAAAAGGTAGTCTTGATGGGCAATTTTTTGGCTAGCATGGACCAAATATTCTTTTAAAGCTTTCTTTTGGCTTTCCTGGAAGGCATGTAGGCGTCGCGATAGGAATAATTCTTCTTCTTCGCTAGCTGTTCCGCGACTAATTTCGGTGCCTCGACTGTCTTCTCCAAAGAGTTTAGGAGCTGGCAGAGAGGGTGAAATATTTGTAGAAATACTCTCAGCATGTTCTTGGAATAGTTGTGATAACTCATCGAATTCCGCCGCTCCTAGTGATACGCTTGCTGAAGTTTCACCATCATCTGTTGAATGCGTCTCATGAAGTGGCGCAGGGGGTTCTTGTAGCTTGCTACGCCAGACATGCGCTTCGTCATGACGTCCCAAACTTCCCAAAAGCGCAGAATACAAGGCTACCGTAGTCCAATCGTTGGGAATCAATGCCAGGGCTTTGGCAGCGAAGTCGAGAGCCTTTTCAATTTTCTGCTCTAGGTCAAACAGGAAAGCGCAGGTGCGGTAGCAAAAAAATTGAAACATCGGAAGCTCTCTAGCATCCATATAATGCTTCAGCGCTAGCTTATACTGGCGCTGATAGAATGCACGTTCGCCTAAAAAAAAGGCCTGTCGAGTTGGGTCATCTTGGCTTTCTTCTAGAGCTACATCTAACATTGCCTGCAGATCGGTAAGGTCTTTTTCACCAGATGCGATTTGCTGGCTGAGGCGTTGCACATCTTCAAGATAACGATCCAAGGTAACTTGACCTAACATGGTACTGCCCATAACGTGTTTTTGATGGTACTACAGATCTTTCATAAGGTTGGCTGCGAGATTAACAGGATGCTCCATTTCCTGGCAAAGGAAGAGAGCGGGCAGAGAGAAAGAGGGGGGAGAGGAAGGAGGAAAGAGGAGTTAAGAATTTTTACCGCCGAGGCGCCAAGACACCGAGATAGGAGAGAGAGGATTAGGAAGGAGAGAATGTCGCGTTACTGGTATATCCGAATTCTTGTCTGAGGGCTTTGTGAGAGAATATGGTCCTTGACGTACCTCAGACAATATTTCGTACACACCAGTAACGCGACCGGTCCTCAATTTAACAAAAAAGTTAGATTGAGCACCTGTCGCGTTTGTGGGCCCTAGACAAAATGCTGTCTAAGATTTTATCGAAGGCCAACCCTACAGACTCCTTAGACGGCATTTTGTCTAAGGCCCACAAACGCGACATTCTCCCCCTCTCTCTCCTATCTCGGTGTCTCGGCGCCTCGGCGGTAAAAATTCCTAACTCCTCTTCCCCTCCCCTGCCCCCTCCCCCTTCTCTTTTTTGGACAGAAGAGATATTATTAGCCATTTAGTAACATCTCTACGATGGATCAAAATCTTATGTCTTTTTTGCCATATGCTAAGCAGTCAATCACCGAGGACGACATTGCCGCTGTGAGCAATGCCCTGAGGGCTGAACATATCACCCGGGGACCTTTGGTAGCTGAGTTTGAAGAGGCCGTAGCCTCCTATTGCGATGTTCGCTATGCTGTATCCTTCAATAGTGGCTCGACGGCTCTTAGAGCTGCTTGCTTTGCTGCTGAGGTATCTGCTGGAGACCGGTTCTTGACCACTCCGAATTCTTTTGCTGCCACAACTATTTCTGGAACCTCTTGTGGAGGCATTCCGGTTTTTATCGATATCGATCCCACCACAGGAAACCTCGACCTACAACACCTCAAAGCTACCCTAGACGAGTGTCTCACGCGTGGTCGTAATATTCTGATGCCTGTTCATTATGCTGGTATCCCTGTCGATATTCGCCGTATGAATGCGATGATTCGAGAACCCAAAGCCATGATCATCGAAGATGGGGCTGCAGCTTTAGGTTCCGAATATGAACAGGGCCACCGTGTGGGGTCATGTGCATGGAGCAATATGACAGTCTTTAGCTTTCACCCTGCGAAGCTGATTACCACCGGGGAAGGAGGGCTTGTAACCACGAACGATGCTGCATTAGATCATCGTCTTCGCGCTTATCGAAACAATGGCATCGAAAAGGACCCGGAAAGGCTCTCAGAGAATCCAGGACCTTGGTATTATGAAGTCACTAACATGGCCGGTAACTACAACTTTACGGACTTTCAGGCGGCTTTGGGGCTATCGCAGCTTCATAGGATCAACAGCTTCATTGCGCACCGACGTAAAGTGATTTCCTGGTACCAGGAGTATCTAGGTTCTGAT
Source organism: uncultured Chlamydiae bacterium (assembly GCA_963713615.1). Classification (GTDB taxonomy): domain Bacteria; phylum Chlamydiota; class Chlamydiia; order Chlamydiales; family JAJFMA01; genus CAMFKD01. The sequence goes on along the minus strand of CAVQMM010000001.1, from coordinate 2,000,036 downwards.
TCACCGGCTACATTGCTCCCTTCCCTTTCTCAGCCTGGTGTGTCGCCGCACCTCGCGGTTGTTCGCATCGACTTCGAGGCTTGTGGTATCACGCGGGCGGAAGTGATGAGGCGCCTTAAAGAGCAGGGAATTGGCTCACAGGTACACTACATTCCGATTTATAGTCATCCCTTCTTTCAGAAAATCAGCGGAAACTTGGCGGAATATTTCCCTGGTATGGAGACGTTTTACAGTCAGGCATTGTCTCTGCCTCTGTATGTCACCCTAACTGAGGACGATGTTAAACGTGTCTGTTTGACTCTTAAGGGCATCCTCACCACCAAACCATCAAAAAGACAATCCACATCGAGAGGGAGTCATGCTCGCACCAATTAATAAGCTGCTGTTTTGGATGATGCTGCCTTTGGTTGCATTGACGACCTGTTTGATGGCCGAGTCGGATTTTGTGCAGATTCCTGATCGGACGACGACACCCATTCTCAATCCGGCGCTTTCGCAGCGTAAAACAGACAAAATCCGTCTTTCCAATGGATTGGAGGCTTACCTGATCTCTGACCCTCAGGCGGAGAAGTCAGCGGCAGCGATGGTTGTGATGGTAGGTAGCTGGCAAGATCCCGACGCCTATCCTGGGATGGCGCACTTTGTAGAACATACCAGCTTTTTGGGTACTAAGAAATACCCAGAAGAGTCAGCTTTTGACCGTTTTATTGGGCAGCACGGCGGCCTGACCAATGCTAGTACTTCTGTGGATCACACGGTCTACGAATTTTCCGTAAACTCAGACGCCTTTCCGCAGGCACTCGACCGATTTTCCGATTTTTTCACTCAGCCACTCTTCAATCCGGCTGGAATTGGACGCGAAGTCATGGCCATCGATCAAGAATTTTCGCGCCTTGCACGGACTGATGAAGGGCGTACGATGCTTGTGATCCAATCGCTTAATAACCCTAAGCATCCCAATTCTCGCTTTACTGTGGGTAACAAAGACACTCTAACGCCGGTATCTAGGGATGTGCTGCTCAAATGGTATTATGAGCATTACAGCGCCAATCTCATGCGTTTGATTGTTTATTCATCCATGGACTTGGATACTCTTCGTAAGACTGTTGTGGAAGATTTTCGCAATATTCCCAATAGAAATCTCCAACGCTCCCATTTCCATCTGCCTATGTATGGCAGTGCTATGCGTGGTACAATGAGTTTGATTGAGTCATTGAAGGATGCCAGAACGGTAACATTGCGTTGGGAGCTTCCTTCAGAGTTTACCTCTATGCGTGACCGTAAGCCTGAAGAAATGATCTGTTTTGTGTTGGGTCATGAAGGGGCTGGAAGCCTTTTGGCTGAGTTAAAGGAAGAGGGGTATGCTGAAAACCTCTATTGTGGAGCAGATTCCAGCAATGATGACAACTTTTTAGCCTACCTGCAGGTGGAGCTGACCAAGAAGGGCCTCAAGGATGTTGATCTGGTATTGGAGCGGATCTTTCAGGCAATAGACAATTTTAAAGCTAAAGGAGCGGTTCGTTATCTATTCGACGAAGACCAGCGCAAGGCTTTGTTGGCCTATCAATACCAAGAGCGTCAAGATGCGTTCACTTATGTCACTCAGCTGGCCGATGCTTTAGCTGACGAGGATATGGCAACTTTTCCAGAGCAGAGTTTTCTAATCGAAAAGTACGATCCTAAGGCGATCGCCGCATTTTTGGATGCGCTGTCGCCACAAAATGCGCATATTACCATTCGCGCTCCGGCAGCCTATCTCGATACCGACTTGAATCAAGTTGAAAAATGGGCAGGCACGAAATTTGCTACACGGCCTATCTCACCGGAAACACTTGCAAAATGGAAAAATCTCGAGGTTAATGCCAAGCTGAGTATCCCCCCAAAAAACCCTTTTATGCCGCAGAATCTGCAGCTCATTGGGTCTGTTCGCAAGGATGCTACGGCACAGCCAGATGTCAAAACGCTTTTGGACGACGAAACAGGGCATCTTTATTATGCCCGTGATGAATACTATCAGGTTCCTCAGACATATGTTTATATGAACTTGTTGACGCCACAGATCGATGATGGTGATGCCAAGAAGGCCGTCCTAGCCGATTTGTATGTTAAAGCGTTGCAGGAGAATCTCAATGCGTTGCTCTATCAGGCATTGATGGGTGGATTAGATTGCCAAATAGATACCAAGCGCTATGCTTTGGCGATTGAGATCAGTGGCTTCAGTGAACACGCTGCTCAGCTGCTTCAAGACGTTGTGACAAGGCTTAAAACCCTACACCCGACACCACAGGAGTTTGCCAAATATAAGGAATCTTTGTCGGAAGATTATCGAAACTTTAGCAAGGAAGCTCCCCTAACTCAAGCTTCAGAGGCCCTTTCTTCTGTCCTGCATAAGGACTTCTCGACCCATAGAGACAAAGCTCAGGCTATTCAACGAATGACGGCCCAAGACCTTTTGGACTACATCGCCAAGTTGTGGGACAAGCAATACGTTCAGGGAATTTTTTACGGCAACCTCACCGAAGATGAGGCCCTCCATATGGGTACGATCATCCGCAACGGATTGGGTGGACGTCCCTATCCATTGGCTGAGCATAAACTGGACGAGATAGCGGATTTGGTGGTTAAAGGCACCCCTTATTATGTAATACAGAGGTCCAAAACCTCTGGCAATGCTGTGATCCTAGCGATTCAAAATCCTCCCTATTCGGCGACGACCCAAGCCATCCAAAATATTCTTTCTGAGGGCCTGTCGGCCTCATTCTTTGATACACTACGCACGCAGCAACAGACAGGCTATGCCGTAGGCAACTGGGACCAGGAACTGGAACGCAGGCTGTTTCTCTTTTTTGGGGTTGAATCGGACACACACGACGGTCGCGATCTTCTAGCGCGCTTTGAGCTGTTTTTGGAGAATTTCGTGCGCAATGTTGGGACCGATGAACTAACGGAAGCGCAATTTGATAGTATTAAAGAAGCCTATCTTAGGAAGCTGGAGAAGCCTGCCCAAAACCTCAAGCGTATGGGGCAGATTTTGGGTGTTTTATCCACAGATTATGATGGCGATTTTGACTGGATGAAGAAGCGTATCACAGCGATGCATGCGCTTTCCTACACACAGTTTGTGGACGAAAGCAAGCAGGTGCTTTCGCCAAATAATCGAAAGAGGCTAGCGGTAATCCTAAAGGGCATCTCGGAGCAGGATAAATTCCTCGAGTATGTGATGATCAAGAGCATCAAAGAACTGCGCGGCGACCTAAAATACGAGCCGCGTGGATTGCTTCTTCGTGGTGACACACGCGAAGCCCAAAGGTGACATGGACGGGGTGGACAAAAATGGACACGATGAGGTAATTGCAGAAGTCCGATTCTCCGAAGTCAATTTCCTGAAAATCGGATGCCGGTGAAGAGAGAGTCATTCCCTTCCCAGGCCCGAAGGGTCGATATTGCAACAGGCCATGGCATCGCCACATAGGCCTCAACCTAAGCCTAACAATCGTATCTCGGCGCGCAGCGCTTTGGAGTGCGGTCGCTTGCGACCGCTTTGGGTTCCTTGCGACGGTCGTGTGCAACGGCATCACTATAATTCCCTAAGGGTAAAATAGTTAGTACATACAGCCTTCGACGAATCCATACAATGCCGTTTAGCATTGCCGTCCCAAGGAACGAAAAGCGGTCGCAAGCGACCGCACTCCAAAGCGCTGCGCGCCGAGATACGATTGTGAAGTCCTAAGTCATTGAGATATAAGCTCAAAAGACCTGTTAGGTTGAGGCCTATGTGGCATCGCCATGGTATATGCCAAAACGGTTTTAGCAGCCTGTAGGGCTGCCATAAAGCGCATGCATAGATGGTGTTTGTAAACTGGCGTCTTGTAGCAGTCCTTCAGACTGCGAAATCCCTTCCTGGCATATACCATGGCGATGCCATGGCCTGTTGCAATATCGACCCTTCGGGCCTGGGAAGGGAGAAAAGCCTGTCTTTCCAGACTGGATAGTGCCATACCACTTAAGCTCTCTAGAATCGCCTTCTCACAAAAAAAGGTAACCTTTTTTCCCGAGAATCGATTCTCAAGGGCTCAAATAATTTTGCAATTACCTCATGAGGTCCATCGTGTGTCCATGCTGTCCATTTACGCTTTAGCCTATCAACGCCCATTGTAGCAATCCGAATAGAAAGCCCACTGCTGCCGCGCCGCATTGAAGGGGACATACGTTCTTGCGGACTGCTATCTCAATCTGCCCTTCAAGATGAGTAAAATCTAGCTTGCTGAGCTTTTCTTGCAGTAAAGCCTTGATGTCAAATTGCCCCACCATTTTTTGAGCTAGGGTACCTTGTAAGGCTGGCAGTTCGCTAACAATCTCCGCTACGACAAGTCCTTTTATCTCTGCCTTAAGGGAATCATTAACAAACATGCCGATCATAGGGTTTTTCTGAGCGAATTTGTTTAATACGATATCGATGCGACTGGCGAGCATCGTAGAAACGTCATCCTGGATGTTCACTTGTTGAACTTTTTCGATGATGGTTGTCGGGGAGATGAGTTCATTAGAGGCCAACTCGCTGACAAAGGCGAGAAGTTCGGGTCTGTAGCGTGGAAGAATTCCCTGTAGAATCCAAGGTCCTAGCTTAAGAGGCTGACGGGGTTTAAAAATCAGTGTTACTGCTAGCGTGATAACCAACCATCCCAGAAGGGCGGAAGTTAAAGATAATAGGATCAAAGGGACCTCCGATGTCTTTCGTAAACAAACTACTTGAAATTTGACTTGAATTTTATTGGAGATCGTTTTATAATAAAAGGGAATTTTAATTGTAGAGCAAGGTATTTCCATGCTTCGTGATTTGTTTGGTAAGGATGATCTCGAAAAAAAGATTGAGATCAACGAGAAAAAATTTAAAGAGCTTCAAGCTAAGATCGCTGAATTAGACCGCGAGACAGCTGAAGTTTTTGAACAGCTTGAAGTCACTCCCGAGCAAATCGAAAAATGCCTCAACGACAAAGAAAATTTTTCCGAGAAAGATTGGGAAGAGCTGCAGCGTCAGATGGCCGAGTTTGAAGCTAAAGCTCAGGCTGGTAGCGATATCAGCAAAATACGTCGCGCTTACAAAGAGCGTTCAGAGATTCAGCGTAACTGGCTCTTCGTTCGTTAATCTTTCATTCAGCAAAGTGTAGACTATTTCTTACGCTTTGACAAAATTAAGACCTCATTGTAGCTACAGGCCTTAATTATTGGGCATTTAGGCGCAATGCAGCAAATGGCTAATTCTGTGGGGCAGTAAGCTTTGCTCTACAGGTATAAAAACATTTTTGATGCACACGTTTTTAAATGACACGCGCGCCCTGGAGCCCTGGAGTGCGGTGGCTTGTCACCGCACTCCAGGGCGCTTCGCGCGTGTCATTCGATAATGTGTGTACCACAAGCCTAGTACGCCTTCGCCAGAATGATATCCGTGGTGGCTTCCTTGCCGGTGAAGATGCAGCGTCCAGTGGTGCCGCGTTGCTTAATGGGAATGCAACGGATCGTTACCTTGAGGTCATCGAGGAGCTTTTCCGTTTCAGCCTCTCCACACCACTTAGCTAGTACAAAACCACCTTCGCTACCCTCAGCAAAGAAGGTTTTGAGCTCCTCAAGGGATGACAAGTCATCACGGATATGAGCATCGCGGTAGGCTGTGGCTTCTTTGTACAAATTCGCTTGGATTTCTTCCAAAATAGCCGTCACACGTTGGCCCGCACCCTCTAATGGAAGACTTTCTTTGTCCTTGTGTGGCTTGTCGCGGCGACACAACATGGCGCAATTGTTGTCGACATCGCGCGGTCCGACTTCTAGACGCAAGGGAATGCCCTTTTTGATCCATTCCCAATTCTTCTCGCCACCGCGCAGATCGCGTTTATCGATGATGACGCGGACACGTAGTCCGTGAAATGTTTGCGACTGTAGCTCTGCCTTCAGGCGTTCACAGTAGGCCATGACTTTTTCGGCAGCCTCCGGCTTAGGAATAACCGGAAGGATGACAACCTGCTGGGGTGCAATGCGTGGAGGAAGGCGTAGGCCATCGTCGTCACCATGCGTCATAATGAGCGCTCCCACTAGCCGCGTGGTGGATCCCCAGGATGTTGTGTAGCCATATTGAAGTTGCCCTTGCTCATCTGTGAAGCGGATTTCGGAGGCTTTAGAAAAGTTTTGGCCAAGGTAATGCGAGGTCACAGCTTGGAGAGCTTTGTAGTCCTGCATCATCGCTTCACAAGTGTATGTACTATCAGCGCCTGGGAAACGCTCTCCAGGAGATTTTTCACCTACAATGACTGGGATAGCGAGCACGTTTTCGATGAATTCTCGATAGACTTCAATCATTGTCAGGGTTTCTTCGATAGCTTCTTCAGCGGTAGCGTGAACAGTATGTCCTTCTTGCCACAGAAATTCTGTTGTACGCAGGAAGATGCGTGGACGTAGCTCCCAACGTACCACATTGGCCCACTGGTTGATCAGCAGGGGTAGGTCGCGATAAGACTCCACCCACTTGGCAAAAGAGTGGCCGATGATCGTTTCTGAGGTGGGGCGTACGATGAGAGGCTCTTCTAGTTCGCCTGTAGGGACTAGCTTGCCATCTTTTTCCTCCAGACGATGGTGTGTGACGACAGCACATTCTTTGGCGAAACCTTCGACGTGGGTGGCTTCTTTTTCCAGAAAGCTAAGTGGGATAAAAAGCGGGAAGTAAGCGTTTACGTGGCCGGTCTCTTTGATGCGGTCATCGAGATAGCGTTGACAGTTTTCCCAGATGCCATAACCCCAGGGTTTGATGACCATGCAGCCGCGCACAGGAGAGTTCTCTGCGAGGTCAGCGGCTTTACAGACCTGCTGATACCATTCAGGATAATCTTCGCGGCGAGTAGGAGAGATTGCTGTCCGTGTTTGTGTGGTCATAGAGGGCATCCTTATAGCTTGTTGGAAGCACAACTATAACAGATGAGCAACTATCTTACATTATGGAATTTGTTGAGACCTTCCTGCCACTTTTGCAAGATTTTTTCACGCTCTTCTTGGGGCACCCAAGGTTCGAAGGTTAAGTCTAAGAACAGCAGCCCAGAGAGGGTTTCATCCTTTTCATTGCAAGTGAGCTGCCACTTGATTTTTTGTCTGGCGGCTAAAAGATCCGTGCCATCAGAGCATTTAAAAAAGATCCCCGCCTTTCGATGAGCGGTCACTTCGAAAGCTTCTGCAGACAGAATTCGTACAATGTTGGATCGGCCTTGAAGCGCTTGCAACTTGTATTTTTTAGGAACATTCATTACTTGCGCATGCATCACACCGCCCGGACCAAAACCCCCGTTTGATAAGGCACAAATCACACGCGAACATCCGGCCATTTTGTGTTTCAGTATGCGCTGCACATTGGCTTCTATACTGATGGGGATAGGTTGATGCTCACTTGCCTTTTGAAGTGCCCTAGCAATGGCATGAGCTACATGCCCTTTATTTTGGGACGCTTGAAATTCGAGTATTGCCCGGTCTTCTTCGGGTACTGAGTCTTCAAATTTAATGGTTTTCTCGAGATTAGGGGTGAATTGGTTCGTATTTTGATCATAGAGGATAGTCCACTGTAGAAGCTGTGTGGCATCGGGCTTAGCTTTGTCATTACCAGACGCATGTTGAATCTCTATTTTTTCCGCAGCTCTTACTTCAAAAATGCCAGGTCCCAAGAGCTTCACGGAGGGAGGGCCTGGTTGAGATGTATTAAAGGTGCAATCTGAGGGCAATAGTCCAACCCGTTTAGGGACGGAAGATAGCGATTCATCCAAAATTTGGAGAATAGCGCTGTCCAACTCTCTACTAGGACAATACCCCCCTTGTTTCAGGTTAGTGATAAGATCGCGAATAACAACCCCTTGACCTTGAAACTGGTCAGCGATTCCATAATCTAAGGGTTGACGTATTGGCTGTGAGGTGCCATTAGGCTGGACAATAGGGATGCGATGACAATCAACATCTACGATATGCCAGGAATCGAATACCACGGCACTATTTGTGCAGACGCCTCTAAGGCTCTGTTCGAGATCCATATCATCCAACAAGTGCAGAGAATTGGAATTCCAGGCTAATGGCTCTAAACAGAGCTTGCTGATTGTTTTTTCAATGCTTTTATCCTCTGCTAGGTAGCTCGTTATTTTATTTTTGATAAAATGGCGAGGATTGCTTTGTATTTTTTTTAGCAGATCAAGGATCTCTTGACCCCCAACAGCCTCTAGAATCATCGCTTTCTTAGTCGCAGTTGCACTGTATTCCTGGCACCAATGGAGAAAACTATTAATCTCACTATAGTCAGCAGAAAGTCGATTCAAAGCGATGAGGACTTCATCCAGCCATGCGTGTGAATCTTCATCAAGTGAGGGTTGTTTGAATGCGGCTGTCTCTTTGATGAGCACCTCTAAACGACTTCGAATGGCCATCATGAGTTTTTGTGGACCGCCGCCTGCGGTGCTAAAGGACTTGGTGTAAGTGTCAATGAGAATACTGCGATCTTTGTCACTGATAGAACTGAGCGACAACGCATCTTCCGAGTCCGTCTGTACTCCACATAGCCACTCATAGATCCAATAATGGGCACGCATACTCGAGATACTTATTCCGCTGGCTAGTTTTTCGGTGAAGGCCTTTTTAAGATCGGCCTTGACCTTGTCGAGACCTTTACCTCGTGGACTCAACAATGCTGAAACACCGCCTGAAAAGGATCTTTTGCGAGAAGAGACAATATTGGTGTTCTGTTCATCATTTGAGGGTGCAAAGTCTAGCTTGGGTATCATCGAAGGGGAAAGATTGTTTTTTTTGGGTTCTAAGAGAGCTATGCTGTTGCCATCATCTGAACGCTTTATAGCGATGGGAAGGGTCGGCACAAAGTGTGATGGAGCGGGAGGTTGGCGATGGGGGGGAGTTGATGCTAGGGATGGGAAACGATGTTTTATATCGGGTACTATAGTAGGCCAACTTTTCACTGGAGAAGGGGCTATAGAGGGTGAATTAGGTTGTGGTGATTTGTTAGGCGGCGTAATCGAAGGTCTTGGTGGAGGCTGTCTTGGACCGGGCAGAGGAACGTTATCCATTTGATTTGTGTTCAAGGCCATTGCTGCGGGCAGCCTATTGGAATTTGGCGATGAACCACCCGGCTTGGGATTTAGCAGCATGACAGCCTCTGTGGACGGGGGAGGAATGATGCGTGGGCGCCTTAGCGGGTCTGGAGAACCAGGAAGCCGGCTGGGCGAGGATACGTGCGGAGTCCTATCGCTTACTGGTGGCGTGTTGTCCATGATTGCACCTATCTTATGTGTTGGCGCAACGTCTTTGGACTTTGCGCCTGCTAGCTTTGGTCTAGTAATTCATCAGGTAAGTTCATGTTATGATATACCGCGTCGATATCTTCAAGATCTTCTAACCATTCTATGAGCGCTATGTTCGCCTTAGCAGTTTCGACATCGCAGTCGACCTGTACTTTGGGTAACATTTCCAGGTCTGCGCTGTCAGATTCGAAGCCTTGGGCTGTCAGGGCATCCTTAACGGCATATAGGTCGGAGGGGTCAGTCGTCACAATATACACATCTTGGCTGGCATCAAAATCCTCAGCACCGGCTTCTATAGTGGCTGTGAAGAGGGTTTCTTCACTACCCTTTGCCTTGTTGATATTCAGAACGCCTTTTTTCTCAAAATTAAAAGCGACAGCACCAGGAGTTGCAATGGTTCCCCCGCGCTTATTTGTGGCGATGCGTATTTCGGAAGCGATACGGTTTTTATTGTCAGTCATCACTTCAGCGATAATGCCAACGCCCCCATGGCCATACAGTTCATAGGTGATCTCGACGTAATCCGCCTGATCGGCGCTGCTGGCCTTTTTGATGACACGATCGATGTTATCATTTGGGAAGTTAACGGCTTTAGCTCGAGTGATAGCCAGACGTAGGCGGGTATTGCCTTTTACATCGGAGCCTCCGAGTTTGACGGCGCTGATGATCTCTTTAGAGGCCCGTGAAAAGAGCTTGCTTCTTTGCGCATCGGCACGGCCTTTACGATGTTTAATATTAGCCCATTTGCTATGCCCAGCCATGATATACCTCTAAATCTAATTGACTTCCGCAAATAAATGTTCTCTATTTTCTCTAATCCAAGCTTTAGCCTGGCGAAATTGTCTGAAGGCTAGTTCGCGTTGTTTGAACTCGTCGTTGTGGATGCGATAGGTCCCTTTGGCATCTACCTGGGGAGGGCAAACATAATGCAACATCTCATGGTAGATGACATAACAAATAAGATAACGCGGAACATCAGGCTTGTCCAGGATCCTGTTAATTTTGATTAACCGCAATGTGTCGTGGTATAGACCGAAGGCAATACGCGACGTGTTTTGCGATACGGGCTCGCCAAACCAGGTGATGAGAAGGTTTAGGTCGCCATTGAAATACTGCGAATTGATTTCATTATAGAGCTCACGAAGATGATAGACCTCTCCTTGGTGACAAAGGTCGCGGCGGTCGACCACATGAGAGTAGTCCATTTGCTGTCGGCACTCTTCAATATATGCCTTAATGGTTGGAGCAAGCTGTTTGTTATCCCCTTTAAGGTAGCATGCTAATGCCTCCATGACGTTGCGTGGGGCATGCAAGAACATGCGATGCAGGGAAACGCGGGTATGGTCCGGCTCCCATCGAACACTCAGCATGGTGCTACGATTATCATTGATACGTACTTTAAGCTTGCGCCCGGCGCCGTCTTCCAGTGCTCTTTGGAAAGACTCCAGAGGCTGTGGTTTTTTTTGCGTGGGCAATGTGATCGTAGCCGATTGGTATTGTTCTAAGTTATGCATGCGGTTGTGACAAAATTTTATTGGGTTTAACGTTTCGCGAATTTTCATAAAAGGCGCTCCATAAAAATACGTTGGCTGTAAGTGCCATCGAAATTTTTTAACCAGCGCGGCTGGCGGCCAAATTCCTGAAAGCCAAAGCGACGATAAAGGCGAATGGCGGGGTTATCGCCATACACCGTCAGGTGGAGCAGTTCGATTTTGAATGTGTTTTTAGCCAGTTCCATCATGTGTTTCAGGAGAAATTCGCCGACGCGGTGTCCTTGGCCACGGTATTCTTTGCCTACGACGATGCCGAATTCGCTTTGATGTGCCAGTCGTCGATAGGGCTGAAGGTATAGAGTGGCTAAACCAGCAGGCTCGCCGTTTAGGGTAACGGTCAGGCTACATTTGTAGCGGCAAAAACCTATCCAACGTTTGACCGAATCGTCGACTTCGACTTCATCACACATGGCAAACCAGCGTTGCGTGCTGGGCTGCATCAGCCATTCTCGTAGATACTTGGCATCGCCAGGTTCTGTATAGCGCACGGCGAGGACGGGTTGTGGCTCAACTAGGTCATCCATTGTCAGTACTTCCTAATTCTTTAAGGTATGCGTTGACGAATAGGTCCAGATCGCCATCCATGACGGCTTGAATATTTCCCGATTCCACTTTGGTGCGAGCATCTTTGACGAGAGTGTAGGGCTGAAAGACGTAGTTACGAATCTGACTGCCCCAGGCTATGGCTTTCTTTTCTCCGGAAATGGCTTGAAGTTCGGCTTCGCGTTCTTCGACCTTCTGCTCGTAGAGCTTGGATCGCAGCATCTTAAAGCAGGTTTCCTTGTTCTGTAGCTGGCTTCTTTCTCCCTGGCAGGACACCACAATCCCAGTGGGAAGGTGGGTGATGCGCACTGCGGAATCTGTCTTGTTGACGTGCTGGCCGCCAGCTCCCGATGCGCGGTAAGTATCTATGCGTAAGTCTTCCGGGCGAACGTCAACCTCGATGTCATCGCCAATCTCAGGCGTGATTTCTACAGAGGCAAAACTTGTATGCCTTTTGGCATTGGCGTCAAAGGGGGAGATCCTGACGAGGCGGTGAACACCTTTCTCTGCTTTGGCATAGCCATAAGCAAAGGGACCAGTGAATTTCATGGCGATATGTTTGAAACCAGCGACATCACCTGGAAGGAAGTCGACAATATCGCATTGCCAACCTCGCCGTACGGCCCAACGTTGGTACATGCGGGAAAGCATCTGGACCCAATCGCAGGATTCCGTACCACCAGCGCCTGAGGTGATACTCAGGTAGCAGTTTTTGTTATCCAGTTCTCCCGAAAGCATGCGGCGGAGCTCCAGCTCTTCCAGATCCGCTTCAATACCGTTGAGTTCCTTGAGCAATTCTGTCACGAGAGCTTGATCGTCAATATCAGCGGCTTCGGGCAACATTTCGGCTACAGCTTCAAAACGTTGTTTGACGCTCTGTCCAGGGGTAGTCCACAGCTTAAGCTGATTACAACTAGCAATAGCCCTCTGAGCTTCTTCATTGTTATCCCAGAAGTCGGGAGCAGCCATACGTTCTTCAAATTCTTTGACCTGAGCTTCTTTGTTAGCTAAGTCAAAGATACCTCCACATATGCAGGATTCTTTCGCGGAAATTTTTTAGTCTTTGCTGTGTTTCCGCATTGAGTGCCATGTCTATACCCTCGTCTGAACTGTTTTTCGTAGCTAATCGCCACCGATGGTAGGGCGTGCACACAATATTGTCAATAAGGGATCAGCCACGGATCCAGGAAAGAGGAGTAACACGGATGCACGCGGATCTAGGAGGATAGGATGGCAAACACGCTTCGTAAGCTTTAGCTTTTTAGGAATTACACTGTGCTCATTGTATCTTAAAAACCAATTTTATTGTTTTAGATTGACGAACCTTGTTTGCCATCCAATCCTCCTAAATCCTCCTAGATCCGTGTGCATCCGTGTTACTCCTAAAAAACTAAACGAACCGTGTTTGCCATCCAATCCTCCTAAATCCTCCTAAATTCCTTGCGGACTTTGTGTTTTAAGCGCCACTTCTTTAACATATTTTTTTTAAAATGAGGTGGATGATGTTCTGGGAGACTTATCAGCAGCTGCTTGAGGATCAGCCGACGCGCTCATGTAGCGAGTCGGATAGCGATTATCAATTTATACGCGAGCGACATCTGCAAGCAATGTGGTTAGAGCAGCGCTATTTTCGAGGGTTGACGACCCATTTGGGCGAGCCCATTGAGGTTGTATCTCCGGGGATTTGGAATGCTGAGGCTGGACCAGACTTTTGCAAGGCGCATCTGCGAATCAATGGCAAAGATTTGTATGGGGATGTAGAGATTCATCTAAGCGATAATGGATGGCATCAACATCATCATCATAAAGACCCTCGCTACGATAAAGTGATTTTACATGTTTCCCTGTGGCTGCCAACGCGACAGGCAGAGATTGTTACCAGCAGTGGCACTGCCATCATGCGCACCTATCTCGATCCCGCATTGACGACTCCATTAAAGAGAATCGTTCGTTTAATTGATCTGGATCTCTATCCTTACAAAAAGTTTATCGGTAGCGGTCGGTGCGCTCAGGCCCTGTTTCGGCATCTACCTGAAGACAAGACACAAGCCCTGTTCTCCTCGGCCACCTACTGGCGTTTGGAACAAAAACGCTCGTTTCTGGAAGCTCGCGTTGAGGATCCCAGCCTTCGCCTCCCTGCTGGTATTGCGATGGCTCTGGGATATAAGGCAAATACCGATACCTTTTTACAGCTTTTTCTGTGGCTGCAGCAGTATGCTGATCGACAGTTTAATGATATTTTAGCGTTGGCTCTTGGCGTCACTGGTTTTTTTGAAGAGCCTTATCACACTAGGTGGCAGAGTTCTGACCTCTACCTCGCCCTTAGGTGCCGCTGGATTGCGTTTGAGGGGGGCAATACGTTTAGGTTGCCTATTTCAGTTCAGCAGTGGCGTCCCTTGAATCATCCCGTGCGGAGACTCGTTTTCTTATGCCATCTGGTGGCTGACTCAGGACGAAAGACTTTGATGAATCAACTGCATCGCCATTGGCGAGTTGCATGGCAGGGCTGTCACTCTGCTAGAGAAGCCTCTCAGTTGCGATTAATATTGCTATCTGTACTGCCATCTTATGAGGATGCATTTTGGAATTATCATTTTCTTTTTAATTCAGAAACTACCGCTCAATTAATTCCATTAATGGGGCAGGATCTCCGTCATCTCATCCTTGTTAACACCCTACTTCCATTGTTACATGAGGATATCCTCCAACGAAATAATCAGGAAGAACTTGCCGTATTTGATCGTCTATATCGAAGTGTGCGAGCCCCAGCTAGTGGTAAGCAAAAGTATTTGGTGCATCGTTTTTTTGGTGAAACCACAAAAGGAACTCTTTTAAAACAGTCGGTATTCGAGCAAGGGGCCTTTCAAATCCATCGCGATTTCTGCGTTCATTATGAAGCAAGTTGTGAAGGATGTCCCTTCATTGAAAAGGTGCGAGATGTACTACGAATCAAGCAATGACACTGGAAATCAATGACTAAACTTTTCTTCCGTTGGCAAAAAAAGCCTTCATCTCTATACTAGTTTGCTTGATCTAGAAATGAGGGGAGGGAATTCATAGCTCTCCCCCAGCTACAAGCAAGTTTTGAGCCTTTTGCTCAATTCTTGTAAAAAGTGGATATTGGGAGGAAATACTATGTCAAATACTATGTCATTCGCATTGCCAAAATTTGGCTTTGAATCAGCAGGCTTTGAGTTTCCAAGTTTTGCTGCCTGCAAGGACACTTGTACTCATGCCATGGATTTATCACCTGTTACCGACGGTATCAGTACCGCTTTTGGAGTGGTTAAAGAGTGGTCTAACTGGATAGGGCGTGAAGTCGTCGTATTAGCCAGCAAGGGCTTTAGCTTGGCTAAAGACTTGGCAACCCAGCTGTTAACCTTGGTTAAGGCGTGCTGGGAGCTTAGCAAACCTTGGATCAATCGTACTATTGATTTCGTAAAGTCTAATACAGGAGTTGTCTTCCTTGGTGTGACTTCCTCCCTGCTGTTAGGGGCTTTAGCTTTGAAGCTAGATGATCATCCTGCCCAGGTAGCTCTGTTGACATTGTCCTACTTGGTGGGTGGCTTCTTCTTGATCTATGGTTGCCAAACTGGTGTTATCCCACAGTTTGTCTAGACTGTTGGGGATTTTTAAACCACAGAGAACACAGAGGACACGGAGATTGGGAAGAGGGGATAGAATTTTTTGTAATTGTTAAATGCAAAAAACAAAAAATTCTATCCCCTCTTCCCAATCTCCGTGTCCTCTGTGGTTTAAAAAATCCCTACGAACTTGTCTTTGAGAGCACAATTCTATCCTCGCTATCAAAGCCATAAGACCAATACCAGGAGGGCTTCTCAATTTTTGTTCTCGCCAGAATAATCTCCCCGCTAGGGCCGGCTCGCGCGACCATTTTTTCACCATTTGCAACCTCGAAAGTGTGCTGTCCGGAAAAGACAACATCCTTGGCATGAAATTCTCCATTACCATGGAGGATGATGGTTAGCACTTCGTGGTGGCGGAACTGATTTTTCCAGCAGGGCTCACTATGGTCGAAGTCGATTCCTTTGTTACGTACCATGACGTTGTGAAGCGAGCACTTTCCCGTTTTTTCACTGTAGACATTAAGACCGGCTTGATCTGGATTGGCAAAGACATTATCAGCCGACACGCACAGGCTACCGGCCAAATCGAGATTGCTGATATCTACTTCGGAGATTTCTAGCTGAAGTTCGCTGCCTTTCTTCATGGAACCCCCGCGGATTTTTTGGCCAATAACATCATAGATAGGGCCGAGGGCAGGGTGCAGGTGCACGACAAAGGCGGGAGGGCTTTTAACGCTCTCTTCAGCTTTAGGGAGTCGAGGCATCTTCCAGTGGCAGTGGTCTTGAAGTAATTCATGGTAGTTGCATAGCACATCATAGAAGCACCCTTCAGGAGTACCGACAATATTTTGTCCTTGCTGAAGGCTGGACTTGGTTACAGAAATCGTCTTACGGCGTGTGCTGTATGTAGCAAAAGTGCGCAGTTTTGCGTGCTCTTCTGGAAGAATCGGATGGTCAAAGCTATCGAAAATATAGTCTGCAATGTTTTGCATGGTCGTTTCTAACCGGCCGCCTGGGACTTCTGTAAGGGACCAATCGACATCTAGAAATGGAACTTCAGTTTTCATATTGATGAGCAAGCCGGGAAAGGGACAGGTGGGAAGAGTCTTCCGCACGGTGTCGACATCTGCAAACAAGATATTGGTGTTTGAAGGAAAGGCCGAGCTCTGACTTCCCGGAGTCGCTGGTAGATCTTTGATTCCTCGCTTGGCTAATTCGACATACTCGATATTGCTCATGCGGTACTGAAAGTCCGTGCCAGAGCGTGTTTCGATTAGAGCACTCATTCCCTCCGGCATGTTTACCAAACGGTCGCAGGAGGACATCCCAAAGCCCTTTTCGCCCATTAATCCGAAGCCTAAGAAGGCTATTGTGCCATAATCCGAACAAGCGACTGGATTGTTCACCTGGCGTACCAATAGCTTGGTCCGGTGCTGCCGCAGGAGCCAGTCAAAGACTCCACGGTCTTCAGCCAGCTTCCAAAGCATTCCATGGCCGCCTGGCTTAAGCATTAGTGTTAGGGGTGCTTTTAGGGACCAGTTACCCTCCTCTGTGACCACTGGCGTACCGGGTTGGCTGAACAGGAAGAAGGATTCGGACGGACGCCCAAACCAATTGCTCTCGCGACAGATTGCTAGAATATGCTGGTAATTATTTTTTTCTTCCGACGTCATCATGGCAATAGGAGTGGTTACCTGCTGGTGGAAAAGTTTGTAATGAAGATACTCGCGTGCCTGTACATCGCGGACCAATCCTTCCAGAAGAGTTCGTCCTTGGAATTGTAAACGCGCTGCTGGTAAAGGCTCTCTAGTATTACTGTCGCGCAGGTCTAGGCGGTCGCCTGCACCACCGACGACATACACTTCCGCCAAGCATGTCATATTCTCAATACTGCGTCGAATGGCTTTTTTCACTTCAGGGGTGAGCTGTCGCAGGTCAATGTGCTGCGGTTTACTATATTGAATAGCTCCAGACTGTGCGTAGGGGCCAAGATCTTCTCTGCCAATGAGCCGAAGAATGGCCAAGTGATAGCCGATCAGACCTCCTATGGCATCATAAAAAGTCTCTACGGGAACCAGGTCTTGGGCAATACGTTGTAGGAGTGGAAAATAGGAATCATTGTCCTCGGGTAAATTGAGTACAATAGGGCCCTGACCAATGGCTATAATGGCTTTAATAACATATTCTTGCTCAGAACAAACGCGTTCTAGGAAACGACTGAGGATAGGGTGAAGGGCAAGAAAAGATTTTACCTCGTCTTCGGCATTCAAAATGGCTAGGCGTTCGTTCCAGTCATGTGATTTAAGAAGTTTGCCTGTTAGTCGTGTCAAGGATTCAATTTTTTCCAGGCGTCTTGTCGTTTGGTTTCTGGCATGCATTTCAGTAGGCATAAGCGAAACCCCCTTAAGACCGAGATCGATAGAATTGTTTGAAGTCGCATATAGTGGAAGGATAGGTTCTAGAGTCGTAATGGTAACCATTGCCCCGAAGATGCACTGTGAACCTATCCTAACAGCAATAGAACTTCTCTTACCCCATTCTATAAATCGGCCCGCAATTAATAAAGGCATTTTCTTTCACCACTTTTGCAGTTGTCGGCAACCGTTAAGTTTATACCACGCACAGTTAGATTTGACACATTCGACTGCGCCAAAACCCCGGGGTTGAACGATCGCAAGTGGGTCAATATTAGAAATATGCACCCACTTGCGATCGTTCAACCCAGGAGCTTTGGCGTCAAATCTAACCGCGCTTGATATAAAGCGCATGGCATTTCATTGGATAGGATCGTAACACAAAAAAACTTTCTGCCTATGTTACTAGTTGCTTACAACGCTGGCAACCAGTATCCTTATGTAGTATTCCCCCCGGGCTATGAAGCTGCAGGCCAGGAGAAGTAGAATGTTTACTTTGACTTGAAAATCGGTACAACGATACAAACTGCCCTAGTTTCAGGTCCCCTGGATGTAGTTTTCCTGTGGATGGTGATCAAGGACATCACAAACTAAAGTAAGGAGCAAATAAAGATGACAACAGCTAAGCCAAAAAAGCCGTCGGCTTTCATGAAGCCTGTTAATGTCAGTGATGAACTGGCAGCAATTGTTGGACCAGGACCCCTTCCCCGTACAGAAGTTACGAAGCGCTTGTGGGATTACATTAAGAAGCACAACCTTCAAGCGAAAGACAATCGTCGTAACATTGAGCCAGACGCTAAATTAGCCAAAGTTTTTGGTTCTAATGCAGCTATCGATATGTTCAAAATGAACGCGAAGATCAATAAGCACATTCGAGATGACCAGCCAGCACCTGTTCGTTAAGAGCTTTTGATTTTTGGAATGTGGCCGCTCAGCGGCTGCATTCCGTCTGTGCCCCCCCTTCCCCATCGTGCCCCTGCCCAAGCGCGTTAAGTTAGAAGAATTAGGAATTTTCACTGTCGAGGCGTATGGAAGCTCGTGTGGCTTTTTTAGGATTTTTACCGCCGAGGCGCCGAGACACCGAGATAGGAAAGAGAGGAGAGAATGTTCAGTTAGTACCGACTCTGGACAAAATCCAGTCTAAGGGTTCCCGCAGGAAAACGATTCTGTAGTGCCCTTAGACAGGACTTTGTCCAGAGTCGGTACTAACTGAACAGGTCCTCAAAAAAGTTAGATTGAGCACTGTGCCGTTTGTGTGTCCTTGGGCAGAATTTTGCCCAAGGACACACAAACGGCACATTCTCTCCTAATCCTCTCTTCTATCTCGGTGTCTCGGCGGTGAAAATCCTAAAAAAGCCCCACGAACTTCTGCACGCCTCGACGGTGAAAATTCCTAATTCTCTTAGCTTAACGCATATGGGCACGGGCAAGAGGGGGAGAGGGGGCGGTTAATCCTAGCGATTTATACCTCATGTCTGGTAGCGTTTCCACAGGAAATCATTTGGCTTAATGTATGACAGCGACGTCTTCTGCTTCTGCCTCCTCAAAAATGACAAGAATTCTTTGGGATCTTGGATGCGTTGTGTCCATTATTGGCATTTGGCCGCGTTTTATCGAACCCAACCTTCTCTTTACGACCCGCTTATCGCTGCCAATAGCGAAGCTTCCCGAAGATCTAGAAGGTCTAAAAATCGCCCAATTCAGCGATTTGCATCTCCAACCAGATGTACCCGATCACTTCCTAGACCGACTATTTC
Source organism: uncultured Chlamydiae bacterium (assembly GCA_963713615.1). Lineage (GTDB taxonomy): Bacteria > Chlamydiota > Chlamydiia > Chlamydiales > JAJFMA01 > CAMFKD01. The sequence continues at coordinate 1,980,853 of CAVQMM010000001.1, read as the reverse complement.
GCAAGATTCAGCACTGGGAACCAGACCTCGTTGTATTCACCGGTGACTTCCTTTGTTACTCTAAAATGAGTGACCCGATCAGGCTAAAAAGCTTTCTCTCCCGTTTTAACGCTCCCTTGGGATGCTATACCATCTTCGGTAATCACGACTATCAGTCTTATGTTGCCGTCAATGCGGCTGGGGACTATGACATCGTGGAGAGTGTTCCTGGAGAGATCAGCAAGGGCTTTCGGCGTGTTTTGAGCAAGCAAAAGGTTACAGGGGTATATTCGCCACGCCTAGGCGCATTACAGCCCAATGCTGAGCTCACCTCTCTGCTGGCTGGTACTCCATTTGAACTACTGGATAACCGCACGATTCAAATACCCGTTAAAAAGTCAGCTCTTAACCTCACGGGTGTTGGGGAATACATGGCTAGCCATTTCGATCCTGACCAAGCTTTTCGCGGCTATGACACACAGCTTCCCGGCATTGTCCTTGCCCATAACCCCGATTGTCTTCCTCGGTTGGAGGCCTTTCCAGGCGATGTTATCCTCTGTGGTCATCTACATGGCGGGCAGATCAATTTGCCCTGGGTGCGTGGTCGCTTTGTTGTCTTGGAAAATCCCAACTTTGTCAGAGGCACATTCCGTTACGGAAACAAATGGGTGCATATTAGTCGGGGTCTTGGAGGCACGTTACGTTTTCGCTTTCGCGCCAGCCCAGAATTAACATTAATTACTTTATCCCAGACTGGAGCTTCAGTATGACAGGATGGGGGAGGGTGAGTGCTATTCTTCTGGCTGGAGGCACCGGCACGCGCATGGGGGGAGACACACCTAAGCAGTACCTACCTCTCGATGGCAAACCGGTTGCCCATTACAGCTTTGACCTCTTTGTAAACAGTCCTGCGATATCAGAGCTCATTGTTGTTTGTCATCCTGACTACCGCCATTATTTTTCTAGCGCCTTTTCGAGAATCCCATTAGTTTTTGCGGAACCAGGCCCAAGACGCCAAGATTCCGTCTACAATGGGCTGCAGGCCGCCTCGCAGGATGCCGATTATATCTGTATCCACGACGCTGCAAGGCCCATGATCACGCATCAAATGCTTGTGTCTGCCCTGGAGGGAGCCGCAGAGCATGGCGCCGCCACCGTCGGTGTTCCCCTCAAAGCTACTGTCAAGCAAAGCTATGGCGACAATCTTGTCCATAGTACCTTGGAAAGGTCTTGTTTGTGGGAGATTCAGACGCCTCAGGTCATTCGAGCTACTTTGCTTAGGGATGCTTTTCAACATGCATTAGCCCATAACATCGCCGTTACTGATGATGTATCCCTTGTTGAGGCTCTAGGAAAGCCCGTCAAGCTCGTTCAGGGGGATTATTCAAACCTCAAAATCACAACTCCTGACGACTTGGTGCTTGCAGAATGCCTCTTAGACAAGCATGCCGCTCTCTTTGCACACACACTCCCAACAGTTAATGATAATTATGGGCACTAGCGAACCCGATCTTCCGCAGCTGTGCTACCGTATGAACCTTGCCTATGATGGCACGGAATTCAGCGGTTGGCAGGTTCAGCCCAATGGCGTGACCATTCAGGAGCTTGTCGAAAAAGCCCTTGCCGTATTGCTTAAATATCACGTGACCGTTTTAGGGGCGGGACGTACAGACTCTGGTGTGCATGCTCTGGAGCAGGTCGCACATTTTCACTCTCGGGAACCGTTGGACACTTTTCGTATTATTCATGCACTAAACGGCATACTGCCTCACGCTATACGCGTATTGACTCTGGAGCCCGCTCCGGCTCATTTTCATGCTCGCTATAGCGCTATTGGCAAGGAATACCATTATTTTCTGACGCTTAACCGCACCCAAAATCCATTTCACCGTCTTTATCGCTGGCATGTACGTCACAGGATGGATCTTGAAGCCCTGCGCCTGGCAGCCCAGCAATTCATTGGGAGGCACGATTTTACCTCCTTTGCCAATGAAACCCACAAAGGCAGTGCTTCTAAAGATGCCGTGCGGACGTTGTGGAGACTTGACGTGGTGCCAGATGACGAGGGAGTGAGGCTAGAGTTTGATGGAGAAGGTTTTTTGTATAAGATGGTGCGCAATATTGTAGGCACTTTGGTAGAGGTTGGCGATGGCAAAAGACCAGTTGAGGACATAGCGCGCCTCTTGCAAGCCCGTGACAGACGCTTAGCGGGACAGGCGGCCCCATCACACGGCTTATTTCTTGTGAAAGTGCGGTATCCTGACGAGCTATGATGAAATGGTTTCCTCTTTTGCTTTTGTGCCTGTTGGTAGCCTGTACGTCGGGAGACGAAGGATCTCGACGCAATAACCAACTAGCTTCTTATATCGACCGACAACACGACGAATCTGTCTTTGTAGCCACGCCGCCTTCGTGGCAGGCTCCCGAGCAGTATCCATGGGATTCAGGAATGCGTAGTCAGCATCCTCGAATTACTAAGGAGTTTTTTCGGTGTCGCGGCTGTGCCACCAATCCCACACATGTGGTAGCTCAAGCGCAGGGGCCTGCCATCCATCACAGCGATTGCGGTGGAGGCGATACGCATGGTCTTCCCGTGCGTGATGGCAAAGAGAGTATCTATCCCATCCTGATTGACCTGACCAATTACATTCAGGACAAAACAGGTAAGCGTGTCGTGATCACCTCAGGGCATCGCTGTCCGGATCACAATAAGTACCTAGATCCATCGCCAGCAAACGCTAGCAGTAAACACCTTGTGGGTGCTGAGGCCTCTTTTTATGTTATGGGCCTGGAGAATCGCCCTGAAAGTATTTTGGAGCTGATTTTTCAATATTATAGAGACACTCCAAAATATCGCGGCGATAAAGCTCACACAGAATTTGAGCGGTATGACAAGGATACCGACGTTTCGACACCGCCTTGGTATAATAAAGAAGTGTTTGTGAAGCTATACCAACGATACGAAGGGCGTAATATCGACAACAATCACGCCTACCCTTATCTGAGTGTACAAGTGCGTTACGATTGGGACCGCAAAGAACGTGTTCAATATACGTGGAAAGATGCCCGTACCTACTTTCGCTACTAGCGGGAGTTTAACGCAAAGGAGAGCACACATTCTTGTTTGGGCGCTTTGCCTTGCGAGCCGCTTGTGGGGCTTTTTAGGATTTTACCACAGAGAACACAGAGACGCCGAGATCGGAGAGAGAGGATAGAATAACCCGTTTGTGGGGCCTTAGACAAAATTCACTCTAAGGACTTCTGTAGGGTTATCCTTCGACAAAATCCTCAGACAGGATTTTGTACGGCGCAAGAAATGGACATTCAGACTTCTGAGATATTGAGAAGCTGCCCCGCGCGAGTGGCCAGGAGGCTTAGGAAACTGCCGAATGGCTCTGAGAAGCGAGGCTTCTATCGCGCGTGTAAGATACATATCGCTCTCATCATGCAATTTCAAAATGCGATTTTGAAATTGCATGATGAGAGGTAAAGAGAAAGTCGATAAAACGGAAAATTGGACTACGCAGCTACTTTAAAGATCTCATTTGCCTCAGTTGGAAACCATCCCTTATAGTGTTGCTCGAGAAATGCATCAAATGCGTTGCAGAAATCTTCAAAGTTCTTTGTCTCAAATATACCAAAATTTGGATCCCAAAACCGGAAGAGGTCGGTGTTATGATCTATTTTGCAACCAATAGCATGACCAACGCCAGTGTTATCTCTAATTGTTAGAGCTATAAAGCCAAGTGAATCGAAATCATTTCCATTTTTTTTATTATCACTATTTATTGTTTTTAGATTAGTTCCTATGGTTTGTAGCTTGTTTATAGGCACCTTTTTTGCTGCAAAGCCATCCTTTTTGACAACGTTTTGGATGAGGTGTGTTGAATTATCTGACTTGAATTCATGCGCAAACTTGGCTTGAACGAATCGTTCCTTTGTCTTTACATTGTCTTTGGAGTCATCATAAATAAAATCTGGCCTGGGACTTTCAAATTCGTCCCAGGAAGAGTCTTCGTCCTCCGAAGAGTCATGCTTTGACGGCCTATATTTTTTTGCTTTTTCAAGAATATTTGTATTAGTAAGAGCTTTTATTAATAGTTTGGACTGCTCACCCTCAGAATCTGGATTTTGATAAAGTTGTTCTACTGATTTTATCTTTGTTGTTCCTAAAGTAGCTAGAGATTTTCCCCAATTTAAGTTAATCGCAAGGCAACACCCCTTGCCTAATACTTCATCATTTCCTCCGCTGATTTGAGAATAGCGTACTTTTTGTTCACAATTAAATTTTTTCATCCAAAGACTAGAAACAAAATTGCTGGAAAGAATCTGTTTTAGAACATGCTCTGTTGACTGACTAATATAATTTTTATAGTTATCTACATCATCTTGATTGATGCTTACAGCAATTGCACGTAATAGACGGAAAGTATTATCCTTAGATTTAACTCTTAACGCGGCATTAATTTGTGATTGAGTAAAATCAGGTATTGGAACCCTTAACAACTCATCTTTCACTGTTTGTTTTAAATCGGCGACAAATTTTTGGTCGTTTATTCCTTTGCAAAGATCGGAAATAACGATATCGCATTCGGAGATCCTTTCACGTAGATGTTTTTGACTCTCTTCTTTGACTTTTAGCCAGTGGAGTTCCAAATCATGGAGATGAATAAGGTCTTCTTTAAACTGTGCAACTTCGTCTTGGTCCATTTCTATATTTTTGGAAATGCATTCAAAAAGAATACTACGAAGCTGATCAACCAATTGCGAAGGTTCGGGTTCTTGAAGCTTATCTTTTGGTAAATTAGCCAGCATTGTTGTCATTTCTTGCCTGATGATCGCTTCATGAGATTGAACGACACTTTCTTTGTTGTGATACTTCAGCAGGGCTAGAACGGATTGAGGGATGGGGACCTCACCTGCTGAAATACCTTCTTGCAACTGGCTCAGATACGTTTCGTTAATAAGTTTGCGGGCCTCCGCTTCATTTTCTTTTCCTACCCTTGCTATTAGGTTAGGGTAGTTGAACATGATGTAGTCTCTATCGATGGTCATTCCATCCTGTATGAGCTTTTTCACGAGTTCAAGCGCCTCTTTACCTTTCTTGGCGTCGGCAGGGACCATATAAATGATTTCGACCTTTTCGGCCGCACCCGATAGAGGGCCTTTTCTTCCCTGTTCTCCTTGAACTGAAAGTTTTGACGGATTTTTGATCGCTTTGCTTGCTGAGCCACCGCGGGCGAGTCGCATTTCTGCAAGAGAGGCAATTTGACCCAGGACGGGTATAGCTTCCAAAAAGGCAATAAGGCTATGGACTATCCTGCCAGACCAAGATTGACCCGCTTCGAATATTTTTTTACGATGTTCGTTGCAATTTCCCCAAACTAGAGCATTACCCAACGTATATTTATCAGGAGCAAGTCTATAGTCTTCCACAACTAACCCTCCCTATTTATAAATGAATTATAACAGAAAGTAATTAGTTTAATAAACGATAACTAGTTGAAGTTGAAGATTCCGAGTAACTCAAAAGGTTGGCTGGCGCAATTTCCTATGTGGGTAAGGGCCCATCCGCAGTCATTCCATGACTGCGGGGGCCTTTACCCACATAACTTTATGAAAACAATCCCCTGTGGCGCAGTCATTCCATGAATGCGAACAATCCGTTGCAATTGTGGAGACATGCAAAACAAACGTTCCATGAGATGCAAACAGAATCTGTTTCAACCGTTCTCGCAGTCTTGGAATGCATGGAATGACTGCGCCACATAGGAAATTGCGCCAGCCAACCTTTTGAGTTACTTGGAAGCGCTGCGCGTGTTATTCGATGATGTGTAAGGTATTGACTCTTATCTACAAAAGTTCAGAGTAAGGGCTTTAATCCCAGTATTTTTCGGAGATCAGCAAACCACTGGTATTTCCTGAGACGATTTCATAAACATGTAGCTCATGAATACCCAACGATTTCATGATTCCCAGCAGAAGCAGGGGGTAAGCAACGGCGATATCGGTATTCGAGCGTCTTAAAGAAAGGTTGATAGCAAGCTCTTCATCGGAGAGGCCTAGGCGTTCCTCTAACAAATTCCACAAGTCATTCGAAGTGACAACTGCTTGATCTGGCAAAACAGCCGAATGGCTAAGGAATGCAATGCGCACATAATAATCATTCAACCGTTTCCTCACGCAAGAGGGGATTTCACCCATTTTGGAGGCCACATATTCCAAGCTTTCGCCTATTTCATGGATCCATATAGGATTTGGGGACGCCGTATCATTGGGGTCTTGGTGATCGAGTTCGCGGATGATCCAGTTCTTGAAAGAATTAATTCCCAAATCTCCCTGCAAAACACTGACTTCTTGCCCACATTGTGCCGTAATCTGAAAGCTGCCGCCCCCAGTGTCCCAGCAAATGACCTCTTCGGGATCTGCGCCAGATTCAGCTATCATGGTTAGAAACCCGAGAGCTCCCTCCTCGTCTTGATCGATGATGGTCACAGGAATGCCTAGTTGACTGTCTATCTGCTGAATGAGATCGCCGCCATTACTGGCCTTACGGAAGGCTGCTGTGGCAACGCCACGGTAACTCTCTGGTGCAAATACATCAGTTAATCTTTTTAACTTGGCAATTGTTTCGAGAGCTTTGGTCTGAATCTTTTCACTAAAACGACCTTGACCACCACTAACGAGGTCTTGACTCATTTCGAGGGGAACGGATTTGGTAAAAACCACTCGGAAGATAGTATTAGTGGTCACATCGACATCGGCTACTTGAACCTTCACTTTACCGGATCCAAGATCAAAAGCTACCCGTCGCACAATTGAACTGTTTGTGGGAAGCTCTTCGGAAAGAAGAGGTTGCTCTGTAGTTAACACACAGCAAGTAATAAAAATAACTAGAGAGGCAAGGAAAGTTTTTGTAGGTCTTTGAGATAATAAATGAAGTGCCATTAACAAAACTCTTTTATTGTTTGTTCGATTCACACTTATAGTTACCTTCTGCAGGACTAAGTTGATACTTTAATGTTTATAGTAATATAGGTCAATATTAATCTATTTAATTTTGTGTGTAATGGTTATTCATTATAACTTGTAATTAGTAAATATCTACCTAGAGTGATGCTCCATAAGCGCTTAACTCCCCGGGGCTAACAGATCCTTGAGCTGATTCTTCAATACCTTTAAGAGTTACAACTGCTTTAAAGAATTTTCTTTGTTTTACAAACATCCATCATGTCCATATTGTCTATTAAACTAGGTTGGACTAATGCAGTGGAAAGAAATTCAACTTGTGTGAAACATTCAATTTATGTATTATCGCCATAAAAATCATAATCTCATAAGAGGAGAACAAGTTATGGAAGCAATAAGAAGTTTATTAAATACAGTAGCAGAGCATGTTAGACCATCATATATTGCTATTACTACATTAAGTGCTTTAGCTCCAGCAGTAAATGCTTTGAATAAGTCCAATGAAGACCGGAACAACTCCACCCAAACGCTAGCCTTTGGTTGTGTCACTACTGCATTTTTAATTGCAGGTGCTATGTTTGCAAAAAATTACCTAGCAGCTAAGCGAGCACTTAATGGAGAAACCGTCGTAGAGCAGCAGGTAGATGATGAAAACAACTGGAACCTCAAAACTGGGTTATCGAAACCGAACAAAGAGATGAGTGACCAGTCGCATAGCGCAGGTAATGGAAACATTAACGACCTAATTGAACAGTCGCAACCATTTGACAGTCTTGTCACTGAGTGTGAAAAAGAAATAGTAAAAAATGCTCTTGCTGACATAAATAATTTGTTGAAACAACCTGGAAATGAAGATGGCATACCAGAAGAAATATTACCTTTACCTGTAGGCTTAACGCAAAAAGACTTACCTTTGAATTCGTCAGACAAGCCATATTATTATAAGGTTTTGCCTGGCTTGTTCGTAGGTAACGGCAGGTGTCACGAGCTTGTAGACGACATGGACGTTAAACATCTGATATGTCCCATGGAATGGACCCAAAACTTGAACGCCAATTACCTAAACGAAAAAGGTATCGAATTGCAAGGCTATCAGATAGGATCGCTTGTTCAGGTGGATGGGTCTGCAGTTGATCAGTATCTTCGGCTAGATTATTATGCAGACGTTCTCTATCGATGCATTCATAATGGCGGGGTTTTGCTTTACCGTTTTACTAACGAAGCTGAGTGGAATTATGTAATAGTCCTTGCTTATTTAATTAAATATCATGGGCTTAGTTTTGAAGAGGCTTTCCTGTTTGTAACTAATTGCGGCTTAGGGGTCAATTATAGTCAAACAAGTGAGACAGTACTATCAGTTTATGATTTGGCACTAAAGGGTCGGTGGAAGCTTGAAGAAACAATATCCATCCTCAAAGAGAGAGGTAGAAGGGTTAGTACATGAAGCCTAACCGAATCCATACGATGCCGCTTAGCACTGCCGTCGCAAGGAACCTGTGCAGTCGCTCGCGACCACTTTGGATTTGGGCGAACTAGGTACCGTACGAACCTGTAAGGTTCTTGGGAAGAATTGGGGGCACATTGCATACAGGTGCAATTAGCCTAGAAAATTTAACGCAGAGGCGCTGAGACGCAGAGGCGCTGAGACGCAGAGGAAGCGGCATTGGATATGTTTTAAATTTTTTAATCCATTAATTTCTAAAGTGATGCGTTCCGCCCCCAATCCCCAAGAACCATATAGAGGTAATTGCAAAATTATTTGAGCCCTTGAGAATCGATTCTCGGGAAAAAAGGTTACCTTTTTTTGTGAGAAGGCGATTCTAGAGAGCTTAAGTGGTATGGCACTATCCAGTCTGGAAAGACAGGCTTTTCTCCCTTCCCAGGCCCGAAGGGTCGATATTGCAACAGGCCATGGCATCGCCATGGTATATGCCAGGAAGGGATTTCGCAGTCTGAAGGACTGCTACAAGACGCCAGTTTACAAACACCATTTATGTATGCGCTTTATGGCAGCCCTACAGGCTGCTAAAACCGTTTTGGCATATACCATGGCGATGCCATGGCCTGTTGCAATATCGACCCTTCGGGCCTGGGAAGGGAGAAAAGCCTGTCTTTCCAGACTGGATAGTGCCATACCACTTAAGCTCTCCAGAATCGCCTTCTCACAATGTTAGGGGTCAGACGTGACTTGTTGACTTTTCGTTACGGACAGGCCCTTTGACTGAAGGCAACAAGTCAATAAGTCACGACTGACCCCTGGCATTCTCCCTTCCCAGGCCCGAAGGGTCGATATTGCAACAGGCCATGGCATCGCCATGGTATATGCCAGGAAGGGATTTCGCAGTCTGAAGGACTGCTACAAGACGCCAGTTTACAAACACCATTTATGCATGCGCTTTATGGCAGCCCTACAGGCTGCTAAAACCGTTTTGGCATATACCATGGCGATGCCATGGCCTGTTGCAATATCGACCCTTCGGGCCTGGGAAGGGAAAAAAAGCCTGTCTTTCCAGACTGGATAGTGCCATACCACTTAAGCTCTCCAGAATCGCCTTCTCACAATGCTAGGGGTCAGATGTTAGGGGTCAGACGTGACTTGTTGACTTTTCGTTACGGACAGGCCCTTTGACTGAAGGCAACAAGTCAATAAGTCACGACTGACCCCTGGCATTCTCCCTTCCCAGGCCCGAAGGGTCGATATTGCAACAGGCCGATGGCATCGCCATGGTATATGCCAGGAAGGGATTTCGCAGTCTGAAGGACTGCTACAAGACGCCAGTTTACAAACACCATTTATGCATGCGCTTTATGGCAGCCCTACAGGCTGCTAAAACCGTTTTGGCATATACCATGGCGATGCCATGGCCTGTTGCAATATCGACCCTTCGGGCCTGGGAAGGGAAAAAAGCCTGTCTTTCCAGACTGGATAGTGCCATACCACTTAAGCTCTCCAGAATCGCCTTCTCACAATGTTAGGGGTCAGACGTGTTAGGGGTCTAGACGTGACTTGTTGACTTTTCGTTACGGACAGGCCCTTTGACTGAAGGCAACAAGTCAATAAGTCACGACTGACCCCTGGCATTTCTGTCCATGGAGTCCATTATTGTCCATAAAGTCCATTTATACTGGGGCTAGAATGGACATTAATGGACAGCATGGACACTATGGACAGAAATGGACATTAAGCCCTCTAGGGTAAGCTTAAAGTCCTTGCAAAAAAATAGCTAATTAATTTAAAATTAGGTTAAATAAATAAAGGATGCGTTACAGTGCGTCATTTGTTAGCTTTTGCCTACTTCTATTACTTTATGAAGGCACCTAAGTGGTGTGAGGCTAGCTGACGCTTGTAATAAACTTTAACAAGTGATCAAAAAAGCCCCGCCACAAGCGGGGCTTTTTTTTGGTCCGAATCCGAACCAGTTTTTAGTGGAATAAAATAAAATGTATCATTCAGACAGTCACAATCCTGCCATCGAGTTTAGGGCTTCTGTCCAAGGCTGCAGCTTCTACTTTTATTATTACTTTTTTACTCCACACCCATGGCGGGAGTTGTGATGTCGTTAGCATAAAAATAAGGCTAACCCAAACGCAAACCCCGCCTAAGGCGGGGTTTTTTATTGTCCAAAATCAAAAAAAGAAAGGATTTGAAAAATGCTTAAACAGACAAATATCGGCAAATGGGTCATTGCGGGCCCATGTGCTTTGGAATCTCGGCACCAGCTAAGAGAGTGTGCGCGAATTTTAAAGCAGCTGGGCGTCACCATGATACGAGCCTCCTTATGGAAACCGCGCACACAGCCGGGTTGGGAGGGACTCGGATGGATGAGCCTTCCACTTTTATTGGAAGAGACGCTTGCTCATGGCATGACCCCAGCCACGGAGATCATCAGCGTCGAGCACGCTCACATGATCGTGCAAGCTTTGGAACATTATGGACGCGATGCGCGCATGCTGGTGTGGCTGGGATCGCGCAACCAAAACCATATCGAACAGAGGCGTATTGCTCAGATTCTTGCCGCAGGCCCCAAAGGCATCACTCTGATGTTCAAGAACCAGATGTGGGATGATGAGCGGCATTGGCTAGGTATCTACGAGCACCTTCTGGCGGCTGGATTCCCGCAGGAACGTCTGATGACCTGCCACCGCGGTTTCTGCCCGGGCAAACAGCCGAACCCTAAGGGCTTTCGCAATCTGCCCGATTTCGACATGGCTATGCGAGTGAAGCAGCAGACGGGTATCCCCATGTTGTTGGATCCCTCTCATATTGGTGGGTCACCGGAAAATGTCCTCGATGTGATGGCGGCGTCAGCGGCTTATGACTTCGATGGTTGCTTGGTGGAAATGCATAGCGAGCCCCAGAAGGCTAAGACGGATGCGAAGCAGCAGCTCTCTCCTGAACAATTCAAAGAGCTGTTGAGGATTACTCAGGGACCCAAATACCAATGGGACATCGCATGAAGACGATCGCACATCTAGGGCTGAGAGGCTCATTTAGCTATTTAGCTGCTGTGAAAAGTTCCGGCCAAGACAACCATTTTGTGAGCGCCAAGACATTCCGAGAAGTGTTTCAGCGGCTTGAGGATGGTGAGGCTGACTATGCTGCTGTTCCTATTGAAAATAGCTTAGTGGGGTCAATTTATGAAAATTATGACCTCCTGGAGCAGCATCAGTTCACTATTGTTGAAGAGCATTTTCTTAAGGTTGACCACTGTCTGCTTGGGATGCCTCATGCCACTTTAAAGGATGTTAAGACTGTGTTTTCGCATCCCAAAGCCTTGGAGCAATGCTTAGCATTCTTCGAAAAGCATCCTTGGATGCAAGGTATCGCGCATAGCGATACTGCCGCGGCGGCAGCATCTGTTTCTGCTTCAGGAGACCCTGCCTATGCCGCTATTGCCAGTGCATCGGCGGGTGAGATCTATGGGCTGTCGGGATTGCAGCGAGGGATTGAGGACGATCCAAGCAACTATACGCGGTTCGTGATCGTATCTAAGGAAAGGGTCGTTGTTCCTGGCGCCAGTAAGTGTTCCTTATCCTTGCGTTTGGAGCATGTTCCCGGAGCACTAGCCGCCGTGTTGAACCGCTTTAGCAGTCAAGGCTTCAATCTCATGAAGATGGAGTCGCGCCCCTTACGCGGTCAGCCATTTGAATATGTGTTTTACGTGGACTTCGAGTTTACAGACGACATGACCCAGTGCGGTCATGCCGAATTGGCTACTCTTGGTCAAACAATAAGAATATTAGGACTTTACAAAGCAGGAATATTATGGAAAACTTAACGTCATTGCGTGATCGCCTGGATCAAATTGATGCTCAAATTACCTCGTTATTGGATGAAAGAATGACCATGGTGGGTCAGATCGGCCAAGTCAAATACCAACACAACCTTCCCTTAACGGACAAAGGACGCGAAGGAACGATTGTGGAGCGTGCAGAGATGCAGGTGCAGCATCCTGTGCTTAAGGAGAGCATCGGCATAATCTTTCAAGCCATCATAGAAGGGTCCAAAATAAGTCAGCAGTTTTTCAAATATCCCGCAAGCCCCTTTAGGCGAGTAGGCATCATTGGGCTAGGCTTGATGGGAGGATCCATTTGCAAAGCCATTAAGTTGAAGGATCCAACGATTGAAATAGCCACTATGGTGCACTCTTCGGAGGATTATGTTCTGGCAATCGAGAATGGTTGCATAGACAGGTCTTGCGACACTCTTGTAGAGCTGATGGAATACTCTGAGGTGATTATCCTGGCTAGTCCCATTTCTTCCGTGGTGCCCCTGGCAGAAGAGATTCAGCGGCATCGCTACAACGCTCGGAAGCTGCTCGTGATCGACATTGCTAGCGTGAAGGAAAACATTGTGGAGGCTTTTGAAAAGCTATCGGACGCTCGCGTAGAGTTTGTGGGGACGCATCCGATGGCAGGAACAGAAAAGCGCGGTTTTGCCAATGGCCAGGCGACGCTTTTTGTCGGAAGACCCTGGGTCGTCGTACCCCATGGCAAAAACTGTATTCAGGCGCTACAGCAGACAAAGGCGTTTATTCGATTTTTGGGCGCTGAACCGCTTGATCTCGATGCAGATGTACACGATCAACGCGCTGCTCTGGTATCGCACATTCCTGGCATTCTGTCGAAAAGCGTTTGGCGGTTAGTGCAGGCAGCAGATCCAGCCAGTCTAGAAATGGCAGGCCCTGGCTTTCATTCGTTTACGCGTTTGGCACATGGAAATAGGGAGATGCGGGCGGAAATTGAAATGTTCAATCAGAAGTTCATACGCAGTTACCTTGACTGTTTAATTGATCAGCTAACGATTGATAAGGAGCTTCATGATGAGTCAATACTTGGTCAATAAAGCCACATTGCATGGGGACATCCTTGTGCCGCCATCCAAGTCGCATACTTTGCGAGCTATTCTCTTTGGCGCTTTGGCAACGGGGAAGACGACAATATGCAACTACCTGGATTCGCCTGATGCCCGCGCGATGATCGAAGCCTGCCGTTTGCTAGGGGCCACCTTGGAGGTCTTGCCAGACCAGATTAACATCGGTGGGGTAGGTGGCCGGATTCAGTATGCCGAAGATGTCATCAACGCTGGCAATTCGGGTATCGTATTGCGTTTCTGTGCGGCTATAGCCGCTTTGGCGGACCGACCTATCGTGATTACGGGCGACTACTCCATTCGGCATCAAAGGCCGATGAAGCCCTTGCTCGATGGCCTCGCTCAACTGGGTGTATCAGCCATATCTACCCGTGGCGATGGTTTTGCTCCGATTATTATCCAGGGACCCCTGAAGGCCGGAAGCACTCAAGTTGAAGGTGAAGACTCCCAGCCAGTCTCTTCACTATTGATTGCTGCAGCCTTTGCCCAAGGACCTATTGATCTCTTGGTGCCCAACCCCGGCGAAAAACCTTGGGTTGCGCTGACTTTAGATTGGTTTGATCGACTGGGAATCCCCTATGAACACCAAGACTATCGACACTATCGTATGCGCGGCAATGCCCACGTTGCCGGGTTTGATTACCCTGTTCCTGGCGACCTCAGCTCAGTGGCTTTTCCGCTTGCAGCAGCCCTTGTAACGGGCTCAGCGCTCACACTTCGCAATGTGGATATGAGCGATACGCAAGGTGACAAGGAACTCATCAACGTTTTTCAGCGCATGGGAGCATCGATTGAGATTGATGCTAACCAACGTACTTTGCATATTCCAGCCAATCAAGTTCTTCGCGGCATTGCCGTTGATATCAATGACTTTGTTGATGCCATTACGATTCTGGCTGTAGTCGCCTGTTATGCGGAAGGCGAGACACATATTTATAATGCTGCAGTGGCCAGGCAAAAGGAGTGCAATCGCATTCAATGTATAGCCACCGAACTGCGCAAAATGGGTGCTGATGTCGTCGAGCTGGAAGATGGGTTACGCATCAGGAAGTCCGCTTTAAAAGGTACGCAAGTACATTCCTATCATGATCATCGCATGGTCATGTCTTTGACCGTGGCTGGCCTAGGTGCGCAAGGACAGACAACGATTGGACCTGTCGAGTGTGTGGCAAAGACCTTTCCGACCTTTTTGCACGATTTTAATGCTCTTGGAGCTAATATTAAGGAGACACTATGAATTTGATTTTATGCGGCATGCCTGGAAGCGGTAAGACCACCGTGGCCAAGAAGATCGCCGAGTTGTGGGGATGGAAACTCATCGATACTGACGCGCTCATCGAAGCCGCTTACACTGCCAAGACGGGATTGGCGTGCACCTGTCGTCAGATTAGCCTGAAGGAAGGAGCTGACTATTTTCGCATCTTAGAAAAACAGCAGATCCTCCAACTGAAACTCGAGCCACCGACTATCATCGCTGTAGGCGGAGGCACACTGCTTAATCCCGTAAATCTCGCAGTGCTAAGACGAGAAGGATGCCTGATCTACCTCAAGGCTGACCCTAAGGTGCTTTGGGAGCGCGTGAAACAGCGCGAAACACCTTCATATCTGGATCTGGATCTTGGGGATCCTGAAAAGGCCTTTTATGAGTTAGCTGAACAACGACAAGCCACCTATGAATCTGTGGCAAATGTAACCTTAGAAGTTAGCAATTTAAGCCAGGAGCAAATCGTATCCGAAATTGTACGTAGGTTAGAGCATGGCTAGCAACGCGTTTGGACGGATCTTTAGGATAACTACCTGGGGAGAATCTCATGGAAAAGCCGTTGGAGTGGTCATCGATGGCTGTCCTGCAGGCCTAGAGATCGATGACAGTGAGATCAATGCTGCCTTGGCGCTGCGAGCTCCTGGACGTAATCCGTATACCACCCCTCGGCAAGAGTCTGACAAGGCTGAAATCCTTTCAGGCGTCTTTGAGGGACGTACTACAGGCGCTCCCATTTGCATCGTCGTGCGTAATAAGGACGCTGACTCCAGCAAATATGAGCCGATTAAAGACCTCTTGAGGCCTGGTCATGCCAACTTTACCTATTTGGAGAAGTATGGCATTTTTGACTATCGAGGCGGTGGACGTTCTTCGGCACGTGAAACGGTAGGGCGCGTGGCTGCTGGTGCTATCGCCATCAAGCTACTGCACCGCGTGGGTATTGAGATCACAGCATACATTAAGCAAATAGGGGTCATCGAGGCCAACGTTGAGCACATTCCGCCTGGCGACCTCCGAGACGCTACCTATCGGAGCCCATTGTTTTGTCCAGATGAACAAGGGACTGCCGCTATGGCAGCGTTGATAGAGAAGGCCAAGGCTGAAGGAGATTCTCTTGGTGGTGTCATCGAGTTTTCTGCGGCAGGATTACCTGTGGGCCTCGGAGACCCCATCTACGACAAGCTGGAAGCCAGCCTAGCCCATGCGATGATGTCGCTACCTGCTACTAAGGGGTTTGAGATGGGCTCTGGTTTCCGTGCTGTGACCATGCCAGGATCTCAGCACAACGATGTCTTTACCGAAGAGGGTGGGGAAATTAAGACGCATACCAACTATGCTGGTGGGACTCTTGGTGGGATTTCGACAGGAATGCCATTGGTAGGACGAGTCGCTTTTAAGCCTACATCCAGCATTATGAAGCAGCAGCAGACTGTCACCACTTCGGGAGAAGCTGCAGCCTTTCAGCTGCCTGTAGGTTCGCGTCATGATCCTTGCGTTGCCATACGTGCCGTCCCGATTGTCGAAGCTATGGTTGCTTTGGTGCTTGTTGACGCATACCTTTACAATCGATGTGTGCGACTATGAAGCTGACGTGTGAGATTTCGCAACCTGCTGTTGCGTACGATATTGAGATCCGTAGTGGAGTATTGTCGGAGCGTGCCTGTTTTGAAAATTGCGGCAGCCGCTTTGTGATCATTAGTGATAGCATAGTGGGTCCGTTACATGCCCTTCAGCTACAAGCGATGCTTGTTGACCATGGCTGGCAGGCGTGGCTATTCACGTTTCCAAGTGGAGAACGACATAAGACACGCGAGACCAAGGCATTTTTGGAAGATCAGATGTTTAAGCAGGGACTGGGACGAGATACCTGTGTGATTGCTTTGGGTGGTGGCGTCGTGACCGATATGGGAGGGTATATAGCGGCAACGTATTGCCGAGGGGTACCCTTAATTATGGCCCCGACGTCTCTGCTAGCCATGGTGGATGCTAGCATTGGTGGTAAGGTAGGTGTTGATGTTCCCTATGGTAAAAACCTCGTGGGAAGCATCTATCAACCCAGAAAGGTGTTGATAGATCCAATCGTTTTGAAGACCCTATCGATTAACGAGCTTCGAAACGGCTTTGTGGAGATGATCAAGCACGGATGCATCACCGATTACCAGCACTTTGAGTTTTTGGCACAGCATGCGGAGGAACTTTTGGCTGGTGATGAAGAACTTTTAGCTAAGGCCATTTTTGATAGCTGTGCCATCAAGAAAACGATTGTTGAGCAAGATGAGAAAGAGCAAGGGATGCGTCGCCTTCTGAACTTTGGACATACTGTGGGGCATGCCCTGGAGTTGCTATCGGAGTACTCGTTGGCGCATGGCGAAGCAGTCGCTTTGGGATTGTTGGTGGAAGCCCACATGGCTGTGCAGCTGGGTTATCTGGATGAAACTTCTTTTAGACGTATCCACGATGTGCTTCGACAGTATCAATTGCCTCTGAAACTGCCTACAGGGATGACATCACTAGCGACGAGCGATGCCATGATTCTCGATAAGAAATCGACGAAGAGCCTGCCACGGTTTGTGATGATTGGTGGTATTGGCGAGTCATTGCCGTTTAAAGGTAGTTACTGCACAACGGTTGATCAGCAAGTCGTGAACGCATCGTTGGAGTGGATGTTTCGATCGTTTTTTAACGACTAATCTGGAGGGTGTTTTGTCGGCCTTATTCACCTTTGCGGTCAGTTTTCGGTCGACTGCAAAAGGATCGTCTGTCGCGTTTTGCTCCTCGGACATAGCTGGCGCTATGCCCTCGTCACAAACCACGACATCCGACCTTTTTCGTCCGACCGAAATTCTGACCGTAAAGGTGAACAAGGCCGTTTTGTCATATGAGGAATCATAGGGTCTGTCATGGCGCGTCATGTGCCCATCCTTCAAGGTAACCTTATGCCATTCCTCACGTTCCTTAGAAGTCAGCATGGCAAGCGGCCTTTCACCATAGTAGGGGAGGATTCCCTGTTGTTTCTTATATATTTCTAAAGGCATTCCTGCACTCTCGAAACCTAGCATCTGCCAACGCAGCTCATCTTCGCCAATTCCTGCCAAGAACCAAATGATTCTCTTTTCCTTTATCATGTATATCAGACATATCCCATTTATCATGTTTTTTGCCGTTTGCTTCAAATCATAGGGTACAGAATTATGCCTCCTGAGTCCTTTTCGTCGTTTTGGTCCTTATGTCCATCCAAGAGCGACACGCTGCGGCCCGAGAAGCGATTATAAGAGGTTTAATGGCTATCTGCGTTGTCGATGCGAATTTTTGCATCGCTGAAAAAGAGCGTTTTCTTTATAGTCTTGCATATCACCACGCCGAGGTGGCGAAATCGGTAGACGCGATAGACTCAAAATCTATTCTTGGCAACAGGGTGTCGGTTCGAGTCCGACCCTCGGCAATTATCGGACACTTTCCCTAAAGGGAAGTGTCCGTTATCATTTTAGACGGTTCACATACTATTTCAGACCCAAGTAACTCAAAAGGTTGGCTGGCGCAATTTCCTATGTGGCGCAGTCATTCCATGGCATTCCATGACTGCGAGAACGGTTGAAACAGCTTCTGTTTGCTGGGGCGTTTGTTTTACACGTCTCCACAATTGCAACGGATTGGTCCGCAGTCATGGAATGTCATGGAATGACTGCGCCACATAGGAGGCTTTGTTACTTTCGGATATTGGCGACGCAGTCGGTTGGGGCTCCAAAGCGCTTCACGCCGAGTGACGATTGTGATTCCCGATGATTTTGGATCGGGTGTAAACTTCCTTCCCGTGACCTCGGATAAAATTTCGGCTAGCTTTGATACGTTCAAGGATTCAGTAGAAAACCAATAGTCTTTACCATGATGAATGTCGGGTCCCTCCACAATGATTTTGGATTGTATCACCATAGAAAAACTATAGCCTGTCAGCAAGACAAACGATCAACGCCTGCAAAGGCCTCCTGAATGGATTTCGAGTCATCAAAATCCAGGAAAACAGCATCGCCATACTGTTTTGAAAGATCGTGCAGTTGTGATTGTTTTCTTGATGTGACCCTTAAGTGTATTGAGGGTTGATCTTTAAGTTGTCTGGCAATCAGTGAGCCCAGTTGACCGGTCGATCCGAGTAGGAGCACCACGGGTTTTTTATTCAACGGTGTTTCCTCTTATTGACCAGGATCCGAGTAGTTGTCCTTTTTTGTTCTCTTCAGTGATCAAAGGAACACCATAGCTAACCCATAAGCCTACGAGGAAGAAAAGAATGGCTGAGGTCCATATGTGGATGTTAGCATCCGTGTTATTTCGAATGGCATTTGAGATTTGTTGTAAGACAATGGCACCTACAAGGGCCAGGATAACACGAAGGACTTTCTGCTTCCAGGTGGGATTTAATAGTTGTGGAGCATAAATATACCCGATGCATGCTCCAAGCCCTGCCGCGATCATGATTTTTCCAGAAGTTCCCAAGCAGCATAGCTCCAGAAAAATGGCCGAGAGTACACTAAGGAGTACTAATTGGGTCTTTGATTTCTCTGCTAGATAGCGTTCTAGTCGAGGCATATTGTTGTAACATCCCCATAGGATCATACTGCCAATGATCCATCCACCAAGAATGTCGGTAGCGAAATGAACTCCGAGGTAGACTCTGGAAAAACTCACCAACAGCAAAAAGCTTGCACCCAGTATCCACACCCAACGCCTTTGTTCCGTCAGGGCAATCCATCCACAAAATACTGTCCATGCCTGAGCCGCTCCGCTGGGAAAGCCAAACGATGCAACAGAGAGAAGTCCTAGAGAAGCATCCACATGGTATGGACGAGGTTGCGCAAAGAAGATTTTGCTATTTTGATTGGTGACTATACAAAGGACAAACAAGAGAAAAAGTTGCATTCCTAGCTTTGGACGATAGACGAACCATACCAAAAGAATCGCTATCGTGTAAAAAGGTAGGCGGTCGCAGTTGTCCAAGGCGAGGATAATTTGATCTAAGATAGGGCCCCTGATGCCTTGCAGATGACCCATTAGATTAATTTCGATCTGATGAAGCGTCTCAAAATCCATTTGTTTTCTAAAACCCCTTCCTTATAGCGTTGAAAAGCAATTTAGCAAGAGATCAATCGTCCCATCCTATCTGCAGCTTCTTGTAAAATTTCCGACAGTTCCGTTCTGTATGTCATGACAAGTACATAGGGCATAGCGACCTTATGATTGGGGTCATTGTTAGGTTTCTGATGTGAGACAACCAGTTGGACTTATTTTGTTCGTCTTTCATTTTTAGCGAGTTCCTTTATCGTTGATGAAGCAATTAGTTTTAACGGAATTGGAATTATAAGTCCTGGCAAATTTTAGCGATAGCACGCGGAGATATCAGGTGTGTTGTGCAAATTAGTGGTGCCGCATTCCGCAATGCCTTATATTGTGCTTTGTACCAACAATCCTTATCAGGTGAAGGCGTGGACTATGAGATCTCAGGAAGGGCGCTACAGCAAGAAGTGCTAGACGCTCCCTCGTTTAGCGGTGTATATGCGGCTTCGCTTACGCCTATGCATCCCGATTATAGTTGTGACTACGAGGCGTTTGCTGCGCATTGTCAGGACCTAATTCAGAGAGGATGCAGTGGCGTTCTGCTCTTTGGCACCTCTGGGGAAGGCACACTGTTTTCTGTACAGGAGCGAAAAGGTGCTATTCGAGCCTTGATTGAGCGTGGCGTTAGCCCCCACAAAGTGTTAGTCGGCATTGGTTGCTCGGCGATCAAGGATGCCGTAGACTTAGCTGTGACAGCCGTTGATTATGGATGCGCCGGGGTTTTGATAGCACCGCCCTTCTTTTATAAAGATGTTGAAGATGCAGGGGTGGTGGCTTTCTATCGGGAGGTTATTCTTAGAATTGGACGTCCTGAATTAAAAGTCTTGTTGTATCACATTCCTAAATACAGTGGCGTGTCCATCACACTAAATATCATCAGATCATTGCGCGAGGAGTTTCCTGACCAAGTTATTGGTTTGAAGGAAAGTGACGGGAATTTAGCTTTTGCTTCTGACGTTATTTCACAGTTTCCAGGATTTAAGGTTTTTGTAGGGAAGGAAGTGCAGATTTCCGAGGCTGTTCGAAAAGGTGCTGTAGGGGTTATCTCAGGGCTTGTCAATGTTTATCCTGAGTTGATCTGTTCTCTCTATAAATATGGCAAAGATCATCGTAAGCCTGACTACAATGGGGATTTGAAAGGTATCGTTGAAGTCTTAAGCGAATACCCTATCTTTCCAGCTATCAAGAGTCTCGTAGAGGCAAAGAAGGGACTTAGCTGGCATCTATTGCGTCCTCCCTTGGTTCCTTTGGAAGACCGGCATAGCAGGGCTCTCTTGGATGCTATCGCTAAATTGTCCAGGTAATCTAAGAGACAAAAAGGACCTAAAGAGGTAATCGCAAAATTATTTGAGCCCTTGAGAATCGATTCTCGGGAAAAAAGGTTACCTTTTTTTGTGAGAAGGCGATTCTAGAGAGCTTAAGTGGTATGGCACTATCCAGTCTGGAAAGACAGGCTTTTCTCCCTTCCCAGGCCCGAAGGGTCGATATTGCAACAGGCCATGGCATCGCCATGGTATATGCCAGGAAGGGATTTCGCAGTCTGAAGGACTGCTACAAGACGCCAGTTTACAAACACCATTTATGCATGCGCTTTATGGCAGCCCTACAGGCTGCTAAAACCGTTTTGGCATATACCATGGCGATGCCACATAGGCCTCAACCTAACAGGTCTTTTGAGCTTATATCTCAATGACTTAGGACTTCACAATCGTATCTCGGCGCGCAGCGCTTTGGAGTGCGGTCGCTTGCGACGTAAGCGTCAATTGAAGCCACCTTTTTCGTAATTCCGCGAGGTTCTAAGTTTTCTCCATGACCCTAACCATGGAGATACTAATGGATTTCAAAAGGAAGCGTTCTGAGTGGGCTCGACGCATAGACCAATGGATGGCGAGCGGTCAGAGTGGCCGCAGGTGGTGCCTAGAGAACAATATAAGCTACCAGCAGCTCTTGTACTGGTACCAACGCTTTAAAGTTAGCCCGCCCGACCACATTTCCTCGACGGGTTGGATAGACATTACCCTGCCCGAGCTCAAGCTTTCGCTTGATCAGAAGAGCGTCTATCTAACCCTAAAGTCTGCGAGCAAAACTCTGAGGTCGTCATATCAGAAAAACAAGGGTGTCTTTCTCTATCAAGAGCCGATCGATATGCGAAAGGGATTTGAGTGCTTGAGCAATCTTGTTGACAGTTCGTTCTCGGGCGAATTTACCTGCGGGGCCTACTTCGTTTTTTTAAATCGTCGTAGAAATCTAGTGAAGGTCTTTTACTGGGATGGTAATGGTCATGCCGTCTGGTACAAGCGACTTGAAAAAGGAAGTTTTCGCAATGGAAGCATTCCAGATTCCGCTATCGATCGTCGAGAATTTCTAATGTTGTTGGAGAGTAGTCATTGAGCCTAAAATCCTAAAAACAATGTGCATTTTATTAGATAAAATACTTGATAATAGAGGGGGTCTGTGATATGATTTAGAGCATATGGAAACCTCAACACTATCACTAGAACAGCTTCAATCGGAAATTTATTCCCTGCGAAATGAGAATAGCTTTCTCAAGGAGCAGCTTGAATGGTTTAGGCGTCAGATTTTTGGGAAACGTTCGGAAAAAGTAGTCGACGATGGCGGTCAACAACTCTACCTGGAAGGTTTCGAAAATCTTGGTTCCGAAGAGCAAAAAGAGACAATAAATGTGCCTGCTCATCGACGGGTTAAGCAGGGGCGCAATGGCAAAGATAAAATTACGCTTCCAGACAATATTCCCGTTCAACGCTGTATTTTAGATTTGCCAGAGGATCAAAAAGTTTGCCCTACAACGGGTGAAGCCCTCGTCAAAATTGGCGAAGAAGTCACTCACAAAATAGCGCATACGCCAGGTAGCTACTACGTCAAGGAGCTAGTACGTCCCAAGTATGCATGTAGAGCACATAGTGAAGAGGGCGTTTTTATCGCAGATTTACCAGATAGCATTTTTCCTCGCTGTCAAGCCGATGAAAGTCTTTTAGCCAGTGTGATCGTGAAAAAATTCGCCGATCACCTTCCTTTATTTCGTCAATCGGAAATCTTAGCTCGCGAGGGCATTCTCATCAGCCGACAAATACTTTGCAAGTGGGTAATGCGCTGTGGATATGCCTTAAAGGCGCTATATGAAGAAATGATTGCTCGCGTGCTCAGCAGCAACAATGTTTTTGTGGACGAATCTCCTGTGGACATGCTTGTCCCTGGTAAGGGAAAGGTGCACCAGGCTTTTATGTGGGTGATCGTTGGAGGGCAGGAAAAAAATCCGCCTTATCGAGTCTATCATTTTCGCACGGACCGCTGCCACAAGCATGCTGTGGAAATACTAGCTGGATATAAAGGTGTTGTCCATTCGGATAAATATGGAGCCTATGAAGCACTGGCTAATAAGAAGCAATTCACTTGGTGTCCATGCTGGAGTCACATTCGGCGCAAGTTTTTCGACGCTGTAGGTGGCGATAAAAAATTTGTTAGCTGGGTACTGCGCAAGATAAAATATCTATTTATGTTAGAGAGAGTTGCTTGGGAACGTTCTCCAGAGGAACGTCTGCGGATAAGACAAGAGAAAGAAGCTCCAATAATAGATGAGCTGACTGCACGCATCAAGGACCGGCTGGTTAATGGCAAGGCTCTTCCCAAATCGAATCTAAGGGAGGCTCTAGGCTATTATTGCAGCTTAATTCCCCATCTGAAAAACTACACCCAACATGCATTTGCGCGTCTCGACAACAATGTAGCGGAGCGAGCGATACGCCCTCTAGCTATTGGCCGCAAGAACTGGATGTTTATTGGAAGCGAGGAGGGTGGGGAAGCTTCCGCCGTACTGCTAAGCCTGGTACAGACCTGCCGCGCGATAGGAGTCAACCCCCACGAATACCTAGAGGATGTGATGAGGCGCCTGCCAGCCCATAATTCTCAAAAACTTCACGAGCTTCTGCCCGACGCTTGGGCTGCCGCCAGGCGACAAGCAAAGGCCTCATCCACCTCATCAGCCCCCACTGCCGAATAAATCGCCAGATGGCCTCAATTGACGCTTACCTTGCGACCGCTTTTCGTTCCTTGGGACGGCAATGCTAAACGGCATTGTATGGATTCGTCGAAGGCTGCATGTACTAACTATTTTACCCTTAGGGAATTATAGTGATGCCGTTGCACACGACCGTCGCAAGGAACCCAAAGCGGTCGCAAGCGACCGCACTCCAAAGCGCTGCGCGCCGAGATACGATTGTTAGGCTTAGGTTGAGGCCTATGTGGCGATGCCATGGCCTGTTGCAATATCGACCCTTCGGGCCTG
The DNA here is from genome assembly GCA_963713615.1 of uncultured Chlamydiae bacterium. Classification (GTDB taxonomy): domain Bacteria; phylum Chlamydiota; class Chlamydiia; order Chlamydiales; family JAJFMA01; genus CAMFKD01. The sequence continues at coordinate 1,956,859 of CAVQMM010000001.1, read as the reverse complement.
GGAAGGGAATGACTCTCTCTTCACCGGCATCCGATTTTCAGGAAATTGACTTCGGAGAATCGGACTTCTGCAATTACCTCTAAAGGACTCAGAACTAAGTCCTTTAGGTCCTTTTCGTCCCTTATTGACATTTAACGGGAAGGCTTGTCAAATCAAGGTGTAAGGCTTTTCAAAAATTTGGAGGTGCTATGGATAAAAAAAATCATGAAATTTTCATGAAAAAAGCCATTGAGCTTAGCCGACGCGCTTCCATCAGAGAGAAAACTGGCGGTGTTTTTGGTGCTGTTGTTGTGAAGGATGGCAAGATCATCGCAGAGGGATATAATCAAGTTATCAAGCACAATGACCCTACTTGGCATGCGGAAATGCAAGCCATTCGAGAAGCATGCAAAAAATTGGGGACACCGCATCTTGATGGTTGCGATTTGTATACCAGCGCGGAGTGCTGTCCAATGTGCTTAGCAACAGCTTATTGGGCTCATATCAGACACATTTATTATGGGGCTACAACAGAAGATTCCTTAAAATATGGGGATTTCGCCGATGTTGACATCCTGTCAGAAATTTCCAAGGAGCCCTCGGATCGTCGCATTACCTTCACAGAGATGATGCGTCCGGAAGCTGTTGAGGTCTGGAAGGAGTTTTCCGAATTGCCCGATCGAGCTCGCTACTAAGCGGAGAGAAAGGTAGGTAGGCTATGCCTCAATTTACCCAAAAACCTGCCATCACGACTCTGCAGGTAACAATTCTGCCAGAAGCTAGAATCCCTTTCGTTGATTGGCAAGCAAAGCTAAATACTTTGCTTGCTGGTTTCCCGGGATTCATCAGTTTAGAGTTTCTGGCGACTCCGGATCAGCAGGATAAGTGGGTGATTGTTCAACGATTTTACGATTCTAACGCTGCTTCTTTGTGGAGTCATTCGGTACAGCATGGGGAGCTCATGCGTGAGCTTCACACCCTTGTCAGCAATGGCATTGAAGAAACGACAGGATCTGAGTCAGGCCTGCAGGGAGGTGTCACTGAACTGATTATCTCTCAAATTAGCCCCGAGAATGAAGCGGCCTTCCGGCAATGGAGTGCCAGAATGCATCAGGTGGAGGCGAAATTTCCCGGATTTCGGGGCGTTTACCTGCAGTCTCCGAGTCACAGTGGAGGGCACAATTGGATTACATTACTGCAATTCGATAGTGCGGATAGCCTCGATCGTTGGCTAGCATCCTCAGAGCGGCGAGAGGTATTAAAAGAAGCGGCTTCTTTAGTGACTTCTCTCGAAATTCATCGCGTGGTGTCGCCCTATGCCGGTTGGTTCGCTTCGATAGCAAAAACCGGCGAGATTCCATCTGTCTGGAAGCAGACGATGATTGTTTTGTTAGGTCTCTTTCCTATTGTGATGCTAGAGTTGAAGTATCTTTCTCCATGGACTGCGGCGTTGAACAGTTCTTTAGGGACATTCATCGGCAATGCGATCAGTGTCACTTTAATTTCCTTTCCGATGATGCCTATTCTGATCAGCTTTTTGGGCTGGTGGTTATCTCCTGGAGACGGTAGGCGCTTTCAAAAGACCTTTGTGGGCACTCTAGTGGTCCTTTTGCTGTATGTTATTGAGATCGGTATCTTTTGGAATCTTCTGTAGCTCTACAAGCCGGTTGTGATGACGACACGAAAGCGTGCCTTGCCGCTCATCATTCGCTCATAGGCCTCTGCTGCACGTTCCAGGGGGAAAACTTCATTCATGGAGCGTATACCACTCATAGCGCTGAAGGCCATGGTATCTTGCGAGTCTATTGAGGTGCCCGATGGCCATCCGGATACAGACCGTCTGCCACCGAGAATCGTAAAGACTGGAACTTCTAAAGGTTCGCGTGGGGCACCTACAACCACAAGTTTGCCGTTGATTGCGAGGCCATTGATTACGGAATTCATGGCTTTAGCATTCGTGACAGTTGCTAGGATGACTTTGGCTCCGCCAAGTTTAGACAGTTCCGCGCTGACATCTTGGGCTTCGCTATCGATGTAGTGAAGGGCTCCTAGCTGTTTAGCTAAGGCTTCTTTGTCTTTGCCTCGTGCAATTCCAACCGTTCTAAAACCCATCTTAGAGGCATATTGTACCGCTAAATGTCCAAGACCCCCCAAACCCAGGATAGCCACTAGGTCTCCTGCATGGGCATCGGCGTGACGTAGGGCATTGAATGTTGTGATGCCAGCACACATAAGCGGTCCGGCGTCTACGGGAGATAGCTCATCAGGGATCAGAGCCAAAGCTTTGGCAGAGGCAATCATGTATTCTGCGTAGCCACCATCGTATGCAATACCGGTTACCGGCATTTTAGCACAGGTGATGAAATCTCCGCGTCGGCAGGAAAGGCATTCACCGCAGTGTCCGCCATACCAGCCCACGCCTACGCGCTGACCTGGCTTCCAGGCTGTGACGTCGGCTCCAACAGCGTCGACAACACCAGCGACTTCATGACCCGGAACCCGAGGATAGCTTAGACCGGGGAACGTGCCTTCCTTTGTCAGAGAATCGCTGTGACAGACACCGCAAGCCTGAATTTTAATGCGAACCGCACCTGGCGAAGGTTCGGGAATATCGCGTTCGACAAGTTCAAAAGGTCCATTGGGACGTCCAATTTGTACTGCGCGCATCTTGGTCATAGCATCTCCTTGTAAAATTGTAATTATGTAATGATTTTTGATTTTTGGAGATATTTTTTTTCAAATATCGAGAGAAATGTTTGATTTAGGATAGACTTGATGGGAAGTGCGGTTGTCTCAGGAGCAGGAAAGGCTATGTCTGACAGTATTCGGAGCAAAGTGGAAAGTCTAGGGATTGATAGAATCAGACGACATATCTTCCTATGTGCCGATCAGACTCATCCGAAATGCTGTAGTAAAGAGTTGGGCTTATTGGCGTGGGAATATCTAAAGAGGCGTTTGAGTGAATTGGGGCTGAGTGAGCAGGGGGGGATCTTCCGCACCAAGGTCAATTGTCTACGTGTTTGTGAAAAAGGGCCTATCGCGGTGGTCTATCCGGATGGCGTTTGGTATCACTCGTGTACTCCTGAAGTTATTGAGAGGATCATCCAGGAGCATTTGGTTGGTGGCCAGGTTGTTCAAGACTATGCCTTCTATAGTATGGATGGCTAGGCAGAGGCCTTTCAAGGCTGTATTCGCGCTAAATAAACACAACTTTTGCCTTCATGTGACGAATAGTAGCTGACGTAGAGAATTCCAGCGCGATACACCATACCGGCATAGCTGGTATCTCCATCGCTAGGTAATACCAAGGATGGAACGTATGATGTCGTGGTCATGGGGCCAATGGCCGTTTGTGTCGTGGGTTCTAAACCTTCCGATATCAGACGCGAGCTCGCCCACATGTTGCCATTGGGTAATATTAAGAAGTTGGGGCCACCAAGGCGCCAACGGGTTTCGGTCCATGACCATGTCGTATAAGGTGCAGTAGCCGTTCCAATCCATCCATTTCCATAGCGTCGTGCCAGGGCAACCATGGTACCGTCTGGCAAAAAACGCAGTGTCGCTTCACTGGGAAAATCGGGTACTTCTAAGTTTGTTACGGCATCGTATTTGATGCCATCCTGTGTTTGGAATAAGGTCATAATCCAGGGTTGATCCAAGTCGGAGTGGTCGCTAAAGCGGTAGGAGACCCCATAGCCTATTCCTTGATGCCATGTCACTCTCCAGATCCATTCCTCAGGCATCTGAAGATCGACAAAATCTGACCAATGTATTCCATCTTTCGAGAAGGCCACATGGGGGCGACAGCCAAGATATTCATCTCCTTGAAAGATGGAGCCACCGACCGTTAGCATGAGACGACCATCTGTCATGATGGAGAATTTAGGATCGCGTAGATCAAATCCTTTAGCTTTCAGGTGAGCTACAGAGCTCCATGCCAAGCCATCATCGCTGGCTAAGATACGAATAGTGCCATCAATCCCTCCACCATGATCATCACCCTCACGAAAGCAGCAAAACAACCGGCCGTTATATTCGATTAGGTCGGTGAAGGCATTATGCGGGGCTTGGTCCCAGATGCGTTCTACGCCGATAAGTTTGGGTTCACTATGGGGGTGTTCTGGAGGGGGCATGCTGCTTTCTCTCTTCTCATTTGTAGACTCTTCGCTGAGAATAGCTCCTACAATAGCTGTAGATACCGTAATCAAAATTGATATGTATTTAACTAAATTAATCATATAGTGCCATTTTTTCTACATTATATATGAAAACGAAAAGTAAGTAAATAATTATTATATCGAATGTGCAACACCCACCTGCGTGTAGTATAGTTCATTCTAGCTCGCATTTGTAAATACTATATAAATAATTATAATATGTTATCTTTAATTTTTTATTTATTTAAAGTTGATTATAATATATTATATGAGATTGATTGTTAATGAGTATGAATATGTTTGATGAAGTTATTTTTGAAAAAACCTCGCCTTGGGGTAATATTACTGCCTATGTGGAAGATGATGGTGAGGCTGTATACTTTTATCTGTATGGACCTGAAGAGATTATTCCGATGGGCGAGACTCCTGATGACTGGTTTCCAGTACGTGGCTGTTGGGTGTGCAATCGTGTTCCGGTTTCAGAGCCCGGCGGCGTAACAGCAGCGTTGGTGGACATTGCAGCGGGTAGGGCTCCTGTGATGCCGGCTTCGTATTGTAGACATGCTCAAAACCCCATGACACTGGAACCAGAGTTGCTTGATGTCGTTTGGGCTGAAGAGGGTGATAGTGCGACCTTGCTCTATGACGGAGAAGTGATGGCGGTAATTCCGCCTTGGGCTACCCCAGCTTTTTGCAATGTTTCTGGATATGCCAGGGAATGTTCTGCAGCGGGTTTTATAGGATTGCGTCCGCTAGAAGAGGTCAGAGACCTCATCGACATGCGGGTGCAGGAAGCTTTGGAGTTTTGGAGTTATTGGGCATCGCCCAGAGCATGGCAGGATTTTTTGACTGCCAGGCTGCATATTCTTGAGGAACACTTTGGGCCTCACACCCACTATTTTGCTCTTGATGAAAATAAGTTTCCTCCAAGGGCCCTGGTGGTTTTTGATTACAACGATGCTATCATTTGTGTGACGATCGGGATGTCTATAATGAAACAGCCGCGCGTTGAGCTTTTCGTAGACAATCCGTACCAGTTTCGTCGGTTTGAGTGGGGCATGGCATTTACTAAGGAATTCGTGGAGACCTTCACCCTTCAAAAAATAGCGGCCTCTATTGGCCTAATGGCCAGCGTGCCCTGGGACCGGTTATGTTGGATTGGGTCGGGGCATACAGTCGATTGCAACCTATTTATGGGTGATGATCCAAACACAGTTTTCGATAGTGTGTTTATGATTGAGAGGGGTCTCGGGATTCCTTCCATGAGCCTACCCGATTATCGTGGTGATCCTGTTAACCTCCTCTGGGCCCTTCCAATCTCAAATCTGGAAAGGGAATATCTTCGGCAAAATTCATCTGATGTCCTGACAGCAAAGTTGCAAGAAAGTGGTCATTCTTGGATCTATCGTCCTCGAAAAAGCAGCATCTAGTTTGTTTAAATAAATGTTATGATAAGGTCAGGAAAAAGGGGGTAGCTATGGCAATATCCATTTTTTTTGCAAAATTCCTTGGCCTCTACATGCTGATTCTTGGCTTAGCGCTTCTGGTTCGTCCAAATACACTCTCGCTTGTCGTCAAAGATTTCGTCGCCAGTCGGGCATTAGTATTTCTCTCCGGAGCCTTTGCCCTGGTCTTTGGTCTGGTCATTGTACTTCTGCACAATGTTTGGGTGTTTAACTGGCCAGTGGCTATCACGATCATTGGATATTTAGCGGTGATCAAAGGCGTTATGCGTTTATTCTTCCCTGAATGGGTGGATCCAATGGCTGCTCGATTTTTGGATTCTCCGGTCATGAAGGCGATGATTTTTTTAATGATCTTAGTGGGTGCATATCTCGTTTTCCAGGGTTTTGAGGCAGTGGTTCCCTTTGTCGGTAATCCTGCAACACCACATGAGATGATGGATTAGATGGAGGGAAAGAGTATGTTAAAATCATGGCTCTTAGGTTCAGTCTTTGCTGTCGGACTGCTATTAGGCGAAGCCGCCAATGCTGAGAGTTTGCCAGCGATTGCGCTTGAGCCGGGCGCTGCGACCCGGACACCTAACTATGACCACGGCGGTTACTATCAGGCACGGTCGCCTAGTACGCAGACGACAAATTATTATTTTGGTGATTACGGGTATTATGGATATCCTTGGGGCTACTATTATGACGTAGGAACCCTTCATCCACAGGCCTATTATATCGATCGTGGATACCCCTACAACAACGGCACATACTTTTACTCTAGCCCTCATCCTCAAAGAGGAGTGATGCCTTCACAGCGCCACCTTCAGTAGTTTGACTCTAATGGTCATGCAGGAATATAGTCAGGTTAGAGGGCGAGTGGCTCCTACGGGGCCATTCACCTGACATCCTATTTGATAGGAAGGGGGCAGTTATGTACCCTGGTTATATCAGACGATTAATTCCTGGGGCGATCATCCTGACTTGGTTTCTATTAGGCTTTTCACTTCCACAAGCCCTTTACGCTGATCATCATGGAGGTGGCGGTGGAGGAGGAGGTCATGGAGGTGGCGGCGGTTGGTATGGAGGAGGAGGTCATGGAGGTGGCGGCGGTTGGTATGGAGGAGGAGGTCATGGGGGATATGGAGGAGGATGGCATCACGATAGCGATGTCGCCTTTTATACAGCACCTTATGACTATTATGATGGGGATGGTTCCTACCAAGGTTATACGTATTGGGACCCTGATACACAGCAATACTACTATAATGACGGGTCATATGTGGCTGGCGATGGGACGTATTACTACTATCCCAGTAACCCTGGGGTAAGCTTTCAGTGGCACCATTTTCAGCACCAGCATTAGACTGTACTAGCCGGCACACATCAGTGTGCCGGCTGAAGCACGCCCCCTCACAATCGTATCTCGGCACGCAGCGCTTTGGAGCCCCAACCGACTGCGTCGCCAATATCCGAAAGTAACAAGGTTTCCTCTGTGGCGCAGTCATTCCATGTCATTCCATGACTGCGGACCAATCCGTTGCAATTGTGGAGACGTGCAAAACAAACGTCTCATGTTATGCAAACGGAATCTGTTTCAACCGTTCTCGCAGTCATGGAATGACATGGAATGACTGCGCCACAGAGGAAATTGCGCCAGCCAACCTTTTGAGTTACCCAAAAGCGGTCGCAAGCGACCGCATTCCAAAGCGCTGCGCGCCGATAGACGATTATGAGATTGGCTTAGCACCTAGGTTTTGAACCAACTGACAGTGGTTTCCGTCTTGGTCTATGAAGAGTTGCATCTTGACATGTCCTGGAACTTCCTGGACCTCGCCAACGATTTTAGCGCCTTTTTTCTTCATGTCACTGGAGGCTAGGTCGAGGTCAGGAACTGTGAGGGTGATGACAGCATTGCCGCCAGCAGGAACTGGGGAATGGTGACCGTGGCGAGCGATGCCCAGGAGCGCGCCGCCGCCTTTGGCATTACCGAGTTCCGCCCAGCCCATATGCTCGTCTTCGTGCATTTCCAACACTTTGAGGCCGACGACTTCAGAATAGAATTTTACGGCTTTTTGGAGATCTGCTACAGAAATCCAAATGAGATCGATAGAGGGTGTTGTCATGATGTTTTTCCTTCTCTGAAAATTAGCATTTATACCTTAGAAGCACGATAGCGCATTTTCAAAGGTGGTGCAAGACACATCTTTTTTGCGTTATACTTAAGTAAACAAGGTATTATTTTATGGATCTGCCCCCAATCCCTGTTGGTTCTAGTCCCCCAGTTGTCGGGCCAGTAGCCCCTCAGTCGCCTCCCGGGCCGCCTTCTCCGCCTGGTGGTCAGACGTCGCCGACTCCTCAAGAGAACACTTGGGTAGCGTTAGCACAGGCAATTATTGTCAAAATTCCGGGAAAGCATGTGGTGCGAAACCTTGTTAAAGGGCCCTCTCGTTCAGAAGGGGCTGATCCCTTCCCAAAGCCTCAAAAATCCCCCGAAGGTGAAGTTGTGGTGGGCAAGGATTTCATCCCCAAGGGCTTTAAACCCGAGTCCGCCCAGGCGGGGCCACGTCCCGATACGGGAGGCAAACCTCAGGCCGCCCAAGAGAATGCTCCTTTAGATAGAGTTGTGAAGGAATTTTCTGAAAATACTCATACCTACTCATTGAAAGAACTCAAAGAACGCATCAGCGATGTCTTTGCACGCCGTGAACCTTTGAAGAGCGAAGAGCCCGAAAAGCCTCCGTTGCCTTCGGCTTTAGGTATGTTGCCAGATCGCCGTTATAAGCTTGATGATCAAAAGATTCCCGATAAAGGTCCTATTGAAAAACCTGAAGAGAAGGAGAAAGTTGAGGAAAAAGAGCGTTTGGGTCTGGGGCTGACAAGAGAGACAGAAGACGAGGACCAAACACGTCCTCGCGATAACGACAACGATCGTGTACCCATTATTGAACAGACCCAGCCGCGTTTGCTGCATCTGGAAAAGATTACTCCACAGTTTCTTTTCGGGCTTAATTTAACCTTGTCGGCGGCGGAACGCATCACCTCTAGCCCAGCGTTTAAGTCTGCCAAAGTGGCCGTTTTAGTTCAGGGAGCTTGCGAGAAATTGCTGATGACTCATTTTCTGCAATTTTATGGTCACCTTAAGAAGTTGGTATATGTCTGGGAGCTGGGGCATGACACTACCTTCAGCGATTCTTGGGTGTTTCTGGGGCGTTTAAGAATGCCCTGCGTGGCTTTGTTGGATTTGGAACTTGGGCGACGCGAAGGGGGATGGCACCAAGTGAAGTACCTTCTTCGCAAGATGTTGGCTATTCAAGGGGGCAAACTAGGAGATATCACTGAGCAGGAGATCGCGGCTTTGCCACATTGGGACTCTCCTGTTGCGGGGATGCATACTTGGCTAGCGTTGCTTGAACGATTTGGCATCTTCCTCTCGACCCCACTAGATTTTGACTTCATGATGCTTCAGGCCTTCTCGCAGGCTTATAGAGCAGAACCCGGAGATCCAGAAGCGTGGAAGAAAGTTCTTGATAGCTCTCCGGAGTCTGTTGAGGGATACATGCCAGAGGAAGTCGTTCTCTTGGAGTCCTATCACAAACTGTTTTTTCTAGAAAATCGCCTTGTAACGCATCAAGAGGCTTTGCGCCGCATGGGGCCGTTTGATGTCGTAAGGCTGATGCCCCAGGTGCTAGGGCGTCTTCTTAATCGTCTGAGTGTTTTTGCGGCGCGGTAGATGTGCTGTCACTATCGTAGATTAAACGCGAGCCTCGCTGTCCGGTCATATACCACCATGACCATTGCATCATGACCAGGGTACGGTTGCGGAAGCCTATTAGGTAAATGATGTGGATGAAGCACCAGATGAGCCATGCCAGAAAGCCGGAAAAATGCCATTTCCCCATCATGGCGACAGCTTTTGCCTTACCAATCGTTGCCATAGAGCCCTTATCAAAATAATGAAAGGGCTTACGTTTGTCGGCTGGGGTTCGTTTTGCAAGGATCTTGGCGATATAGCCGCCTTGTTGAATGGCTACTGAAGCCACACCTGGAAGTGCTTGGCCTTGTTCGTTACGGCAGCAGGCAGAATCGCCAATAACGAATAGATTAGGGTATCCAGGAATAGAGAGATCTTTCTCGACGATAGCGCGTCCTTGCCGATCAAGAGGTGTATTCAGTGTACGCAAAAGTGCTGGGGCCTGGTTGCCTGCGGCCCAAAAAACATTTGGACTGCGAATGACGCCATTATCTAGCTCTACGCGGTCCTCCTTGATGTCGACAACTTTGGTATTGCAAAGGACTTTGACGCCCATGCTTTCCAGCATCTTGTGGGCTTTTTGGCTTAGGTCACTGGGATAAGAGGGTAGGAGGTTTGCTGCAGCCTCAACTAAAAAGACCTGTGTTTTGGTGGGGTCTATATTACGAAAATTTTTCAGCATGGTCTTGTGGGCGATTTCAGCAATAGCACCTGCTAGCTCCACTCCTGTTGGACCTCCACCCACCACGACAAAGTTTAACAGGGCCTGTGATTCGGAAATGCTATCGCATATTTCGGCATGTTCATAGGTGAGGAGGATCTTTTTACGAATCAGCAAGGCGTCGGGAAGTGTTTTTAGTCCGGGTGCAAGTGACTCCCAATCGGTGTGGCCGAAGTACCCGTGGCTGGTACCTACGCTTATAACAAGATAGTCAAAATCTAGATGTGATCCATTGGCCATGTGAATCACTCGGGCATCTTTGTCTATCGACACCACTTCGTTCATGATGACCGTTGTATTCGCTTGCTTCTTTAGAATTTCCCTGATTGGTGCAGCGATATCACGAGGGGATAAGGCCGCGGTAGCCACCTGATACAGTAACGGTTGAAAAAGGTGATGGTTGGATTTATCCACTAAATATATATCTAAGGGTGCGTGCTGAAGGGTTTTGGCGACCTTGAGACCGCCGAATCCTCCTCCAATGATCACGAGCTTTGGATATCCCATATACAGAGCAAGCCGATTTTAAGGACGTTGTGGATAAATCCGAGTTATAAATCATGACGGACTGAGGGGGAAGAAAAAAGACGTTCTTGTGAAGAATTGGGGGTTTTTAGGATTTTTACCGCCGAGGCACGTAGAAGTTCGTGGGGCTTTTTTAGGATTTTCACCGCCGAGGCGCCGAGATAGGAGAGAGAGGATTAGGAGAGAATGTGCCGTTTGTGTGTCCTTGGGCAAAATTCTGCCCAAGGGCCTCTTGAGGGGTTAGCGTTTTGGTAAAGCCCTTAGACAGCATTTTGCCCAAGGACACACAAACGGCACAGGTGCTCAATCTAACTTTTTTGAGGACCTGAACATTCTCTCCTCTCTCGGTGTCTCGGCGCCTCGGCGGTAAAAATCCTAAAAACCCCCACGAACGCCTCGCCCCAATTCTTCACAAGAACCAAAAAAGAGCGGACTTCTAGATAGGGCGATTAAATCCTCTACTTTGGGCCGCATTGGTGATCGACAGCTGCTGAGGGTCCATGGCGTACATACGACTATATTTACCCTTCAGTTCACCAAGGCGCTCTTCCATTTTTTCACGCCAAGCCGGCATAGAGAATCCATTGGCTAGGCATTTTTGAACCTCAACGTTTGTCTTTCCCATGACATAGCGGCAATGGTAGAGATCGCTGTATAGTTGCTTAGCCTGTATTGGATTTAAAATGGGGTCTGTGCCCTCTTCCTTCACCAATAGTTGCTCCTCATCGCGACTTCTTAGCTCCTGAAGCTCCTTGTTGCAGAGTCTTTTAATCACATCGTGAGCGATGGAAAGCTGGGTGCTAGGAGCGTCCGAGAACCCCGTCAAGTACGTTTCCAATGCATCTAAGCGAACCTGACCTAAAAGGGCTTGAAAGATTTCAACACTAGATGCTATCGCGAACATTTTTGAGGAGAAATCCGCGCCTGAGTCAATCAACTCATCTAGTGCGAGGGTTCCATATAAGGCAAGTTCAACGCCTTCGTAGGTATTGGTATTGGGTTCATATTTTTTGTGTGGGGAAAAATTCTCAAGAATAGTGGAGATGTTATCTCTGTATCCATCAAGTTGATCAATGATTCTTTGCAATTCGGCGTCATAGCCGTCTTTGAAATTCTCATTTGCCAATCCGGTGAAAAGGTCTTCTCTTACCATTCCTACATCAACTTTATACGCCTGAATGGCCTTATTATTAATGTTAGCAATATCAAACACGATTAAATATCCACGATGAAAAACAATCTTAAATAGATTAGATGTAAGGTTAACGAGCAAGCTCTCGGTTTTTCCACGCTTAATATTCCATATAGTGTATGCCGGAAGGTCAGCCACAAAGTTATCTTGAAGGATCGTATTCCACAGATTCACTTGATGAGGTGTCATCAGATTGGGGAAGGAGTTTTGCATGGAATGAATGGACCGCTGAAGCATGTCTCGAAGTTCACCGTAGGGATAATTGGATAGTGTGACTGGATAGTGATTGACTTGAGTTTGTCCACCTATTTCCCAGGCATAGGCGAGCTCAACTAAATCGGACGGGATCATTAATTGTCGCTTTAGATTCCTGTAGGTACCTGGGGTGAAAAAATCTATTAGGGAATTAACTATTTCCGAGACATTTAACTCACTTTGTCTTAGGTCCATGGGTACTTGACCTCGATGATTTTTCGTTGTTAGCAGCGTCTCAGACAAGAAAATTTCAAAATACATGTACATTCTCCACATGTCTGGGTTATGCGCTAAGACGTGTAAAAAATTATCACCTTCGGCATTTGTTTTTTCGATAATAAGGGATTTGAGTGGTAAGTCGTCGTAGGAATTAATTATCAAAGCGTAAAATCTGTCTAAAGATTTACCAAGGTCTCTACTGTCGATGGACGTATATTCAGCGGCTGCATGAATAAGAGTATTCCCTTGCTTATCGACGCTATTGATATATTTGGGCAGAGTATCTTTTACGCTGATATGAAGTTTTTCATGATCGAAACCTGTTTTGTAAATAATATGCCAAGGTGTTTCACCCGTGGCAGGAATCTGTCCATCGGCTTCATCTATTCCCTTTAGAATGGCCTCTTGAATATTTTCAAAAGCTGGAGAGTCCAGGCATTTCGTACAACTATAGAGAAGGTGAAGTGGGCTTTTCTTGTCTTGATTGACCTCGACGACGCTAGCACCTGCCTCAATAAGCATTTTTGCAATCCTGAGATTGCCCGCTTTTAAAACGATGTGTAGGGCAGTATCTTGCAGAGAAGAGTTCTTAGCATTGATATCGACACCTGTTTTCAGGATTTTCTCCAAAAGAGATTTGGAGGTATTAGCTCCTTTTGCAAAAGCATGAAGCATGGTTTCCCCAGCCAAGGAGAGAGCTTTGGGGTTTGCTCCACGTTCGATTAAGCTGGTAGCGACTTCAACATCGCCGGATAAGATGGCCTTAAAAAGCCTGCTCTCGCCGGTTAGTGGGGAGGTGCTTTGGAGACTTTTCGCATTGGAGAGACTGGCAGATAAGGTTTCCTCCATGTCTTCATTGAAGGAGAATCCTGCAGCTGAATATTGCTGAAGAAAGTCGCTATTTAATAATTTAGCCGCCGTATCGACAATCCATTGATGACTAGTAGTATCAGCGCCTTCTAGATAGTTCACAAGCCATTCATAGGTGGTTTGCCCTCCCAGTATGAGCATAAGTTCAACTGGGCTTTCATCCGCACCACTCAGTTGTTTTGTGATATCTAGGCCACGACTAACTGCGTTGGATAGGTGCTGATGATCACCCGTCTTTTCCACCAAGGCGATGAGCCCTTTGAGGCTAGATTTTGTGCTAGGATAGCTTACAGTATCTTCAAGTAGTCTATTTACAATGATTGGATCAGAGTGTTGGCTCTCTAGGGCCACTTGCAAAGGGGTGATCTCCGTCCCTACAAAGGGGATGTTCAGAGGGACCCCGTGATTGACTAGTTCCAAAAAGAGCTCTTGAGACCCAAGCGCGATTGCTTGTCCCAATTCTGCCATAAGCCCTTCATGCGAGAGGTTCTTTAATTCCACAGGGGCTCCTGAAGATTCGATTTTACTAATTTCGGTTTGAAGATCTTCTCTCCATCGCGCGGATACTGGATAGGGTTCTAAGTCAGGTGCGTGTTGGTCGGTAAAGAAGTCATTCAACCACTCCTCAATGGAGAGAGAGCGCTGCTCACTCACAATAGCCCTTTGCATGATATGGTTTTGCATCACAGACTGAATATCTACTGTGAGTGGACCAGATGAATGCCGAAAGGGTTCTAGAGTGGGACGTGTTTCGGGGTGTCTTTTAGTGATTTTTTCAAACTGAGCGTCGTTGTAAGAACGCAAGTCTTTGAGTTTGTCTTTCAACATTGTCCCAATAAAACTAGCGTCATCTTTAACGGATTGCGGAACCCTTTTCTGAAGTTCATTAGATGCAAGGGCGGCTGATCTGCGTAATGCTTGAGCCTGGTTACCTAAATTTACGCCCTCGCTTACCCAAGAAACACCTATTAAGCCTAGCAAGGCCAAACCCATCGCTTGCTTCTTCGCATCATTGGCGCCTTCTTCAGCAGCGAGCAGCTTCTGTTTAGCGGCGACTCGTCCACGGTTTTCGGAAGCAGGCCAGTTTTCGAACAACTTGGAACTGTTAACAGGGAGATGCTGTTTAACGATTTTTTTTCCAATCGGTTGTTTTAATAGAATGTCAATGTTGTTGATAATGTCTTTATTTAAAATAAGCAGGGTGTTGTAACTATTATGGAGGTTTCCAAGTTTTTTTATTTCATTTGAATCTTTTTGAAATTTGATAGAAAGATCTGAAAAGTTATCTTTTAGGAAATGAGTGTGTCGGCGTATGGCACCCCATCTCTTAACACTGACCTTATTTCCTTCATCATAACCAGCAAGGATCTCCGCGCTGAGGGCATGGTGGAGAGCATCATAGAATTCTTCTACATATCCAATTGCGGTATCGAGTTCATAAGCGATTTCTTGAGCAGCTTTCTTCTTAAGAGAGGAGGAATATTTGTCTGCTTGGTAGCTTTTGGAGAGATTGAACAGCCGATCAATGTATTCAAAGACGCTTTCAATGGCCTGAACGGAGTAATCGTGTGATAGGTTTTCAAGAGAGTCTGTTTGTGCACCTAGTTTTTCAAGTTTTTTATCACCTTGTGCTTCAAGCTTGTCTAGAATCGATCTGAAGGTGCTAGCCTCTCTTCTCATTTTTTTAGAGCTTGTTACTGGGGGCAGGTGCTTTCGGTGTTGCATGAGTACACACAAATGTAACATCTCTTCATCAGACTGATGCAAGGAGCCGATTTCTTCAATGGTGCTGTTAACTTGGAATGCATTCGTAGGCAGGATACTCTGAAGAGAACGAAGTTGCAACAAACAGGAGTAACTATTAACCGCCTGTGGGTTTTGCAGATTGCGACTATTTAATTTATAGGAACTATCAATAATTGGTTGAACAAGTTCATGTTTAAATGCAATTGAACTTTCCGTAATGCGTTGGTTGATTCGATCCATTCTTTCAAGCATCGCATTGCCATGCTCTTCAATCCATGTCTCCATGCTAAACGCTTGTTGTAGCTCCTGTTCCAGCTGTTTTAATAATAGGGTGTATACGCGAAGCAGCTTGACAGAGGTGGAATGATTTTCATTTTTTAGAGATTTCGTTATTTTTGCGATGCCATCTATTCCGGATTGAAGGGTCTCTATATAGGACTGATGTTCAGCACAGAGGTGATTCCAATACTGTTGTTCTATGGATAGATCCTTGTAGGAATTGGATGGAGTATTTTGAAAGTTCTTGGCTGCTAGAGCGCTTTGAGCGGAAGCTTCCCTGAGATCAGCATAAAGGGCTGATCGATATTCCTGACCATGCTGTGGTAGTGCAGTTCTAAATTGTTCTATACTCTGCAAGATAGGGGCATGCAGCCGCTGGAGATTTGCCTTGTCCGCGTGCTTGATCAGAGCGGAAAAGGAAATAGCGGACAATGCCTGATTTAGTGGAGCAGTCGAATAATTGAGATTGTCTAGGTTTAGGTGTTGTTGTTGGGCACTCATTTGGGTGAGGCCTTTGTCAATTTGCTGTTTATAAGTGTGAAAAGACTGCAGAGCAAACAGACTTGTGGCAGCACGTTCTATTTTTGTGTGGAGTCGGCACAACGCCTCCTGCAGTGGTAATACGGTAGGAAAGCTGGGTAGTTGTTGTTTAAAAATTAATATATGAAAGCACATCGCTCGAAAAACGCGGTAAGAGATTTTTGTCACTTGTTCATATGTGGCAAAATCCAGTGAGTTTTTGACACGCGCT
The DNA here is from genome assembly GCA_963713615.1 of uncultured Chlamydiae bacterium. Taxonomy (GTDB): domain Bacteria; phylum Chlamydiota; class Chlamydiia; order Chlamydiales; family JAJFMA01; genus CAMFKD01. The sequence continues at coordinate 1,940,963 of CAVQMM010000001.1, read as the reverse complement.
GCATTGATCGTATTCGTAGCGTCTACTAGGGCAGTAAAATTCGTTTCTAGTATTTCAAAATCCGCGCTTAGCGTGGACGCTCCCTCATCAAAATGCGATGAAAAAACTTCGCTCAAACACTCTCCCTCCTTAATTTCAGTTTCCTCAATCTTTTTGATAGCAGATTCAATAGAAGGATCATTTTTATCGTTAATAGTTATATTATAGTTTGATTCAGGGAAATTCATTGTTTTACTCTCTAATATTTGATGCAAATATGATAATACTATACAGAGATTGACTTCATGTCAATTAGTGATTAGTCGATCTAGTTAGTGCTTATATAGTAGGCAATTGTAGTTTATAGATAGAAGATGGCGTTCTCTGTGGTGAAAAACTGATTCTCTTTTCCTTTATCATGTATATCAGGTGTATCCCATTTATCGTGTTTTTGCACATCTAACTCGTTATATCGGGTCAGGAGAGGTCCCCGTTTCCCCATTGCCTCTGCTAACAAATCCTTCAACACGACGACTTCAGGGGAACTGTCCGAGCGATTTCTAAAGGAAACCCCTCTCTTGCCAGGAACTGCGCTCCGGCTCTATAATAGCGTTTTTCCGGGAGGTCTTTATGCTTATTTTGTTGTTAGCGTGTTTTGTCGCTATCTTAGCGGTGCCCAGTGAGACTTCTGGCACAGTAGTACAAGCCAGGTCGATGGTTGAGGTGCGTCGTTATTTTGATGAGGCGGGTCCGCAGACACTAGCAATATTCGATGTCGATAACGTTCTCACTATCCCGGCAGAACCAGCGTTTCAGATGCCCAACATGAAACGCTTTAGTAATACTTTTCGTATGGTCTACAAGGCTCTTTCCCATGAAGGTCAAGATGCTTTTCTTAATCTCATTGTCCAGCGCTATCCATCCTTGCTTGTGGAGGGGGGGACACCGCGATTAATTCAGGATCTATCGGAGCGAGGGTTCCGCCCTATTGCATTAACTGGTTCTTGGAATGGGCAATCGCCTTTGGTGGGCAATTTTCCAGACTATCGTTATTCGGTGCTGAGGACAATGGGTATTGATTTTTCACAGTCCTTTCCAGAGCTTACCTGCAGTGTTTTTGAAGATTTGCCAAGCCATCGAGGGAGTTATCCCTCATTTCAAAAAGGCATTTTGTATGCTAATGGCATAGCGATGGATAAGGGTGTTATCTTGGAACGGTTTTTAGAGGCGCTTGATTGGGAGCCGAAGATGGTGATCTTTGTCGACGATAGCCGTCAAAATCTCGAGCATGTTGAGCAGGCTTTAAAGCCTTGGGGCATCAATTTCCTAGGCTTGGAATACACGGGCGCTAAAGATTACTCCGCAGGCTTTATCGATGAAGCAACATTTGACCGACGTATTCGTGAGCTGGCCGCTGAGGCTGCCAAGCTGGCATCATAATACCGCGCGCGGTATAGGGTGCGTGTTCTATTCTTAATGTTTTGTGGAGAGGTATGTTATGGCTACTACGGTGCGTTCGCCACTGATTTATGCAGTACAGAAGCAGGACGCAGTACGTCCACAACTTCTAAACTTTCATGACTGCGCCAGAGGAGTCGATTGGCCATCTATCCTAGCATACGCTGAAAAGAACATCGACATTGTAGCCTATTATTGGACCTCGTGGGTCGACGCCTATGCCGTCGAATTGAAGAAGTTTCTATCTCGACCAGGCACTAAGTTACGCCTCGTTATGGCTGATCCGCGAAATCCATTGATTCTAAAAGAAATCCGAAAGATCTTTCCTGAACATTCCGAGGCCGAATTGTTCACAAAAATTCGAGGAACTCAGAAGAAGCTTAATGAGATCCTGGAGTCGATCGAAGGTCCTAAAGGTACCTTAGAGTTTTTTTTGCTTCCTCGCGTCTTGAGTTATCCTTGCCAGCGTATTGACAATGAAATTGTCATCTACTCCATCTTTGAAATGTACCGTCAGCGTAAGGTCGATGCTCCCGCTACAGTGGTCAACCTCTTGGAGTCACCACATCTGCGTCAGTTTTTTGACAAGGAATGGGAGGGTTTTTTGCGCGAAGGCATCCGTTGCGATCTCTCTAAGCTGATAGGATAATCTGCAGGGCTTCTTGAGCAAATGGTGTTAAGGAAGCAGGTTTCAGATCGTCGATAGGGTACCACTGAAAGGGATCTTGTGGGATGACATCGGGGATGTTGTTGGTATCATAGACGACATAGATCAAACCAATATGATGAAAGGCGTACTGTTTGGTCTCTGTGTTTACCGCTCCTTCAAATGAGAGGTTCGCGCAGAGGGCTGTAGAGCCGAAGGTCATGGCTACTTCCTCTTCAAATTCGCGCTTTAAGGTTTGTTCAGGGCTCTCTCCAAACTCAATGGAGCCTCCAGGCAAGTCTAACAAACCTTCATAAGGACCCTTCACCTTGGTAGTCAGCAGCAGTGATCCGTCACGAATGGCGATGGCATAAGCTCCGAGACGGGAGAGTTTAGGAATGGAATCTGGCTCCATGATTACCCCTGGTATGTGAGACGCGTGAGTTCTATCCGGCGGGCCATGCTTTCGACAGCCATCATGAGGGAATTTGCCAAAGCGGATCGGTCACTGTAATCGGCCGGCACGAGGTTGGAGACGCGTTGTTGTTCGATGAAGCCCCAAGCGCGTCCCCACTTATCTGTATTATTGCTGTCGTATACACCGATGGCTATTCCTCCACCCTTACGTACTAGAGAGAAGCAAGGGATATCGGTATAACCATCACCAACAAAAATCATTTGATTACCCGGGACGCGTAGATCTTCAACGTCGACCTTTAGGTTAACATCAAAAGGACGTCCGCGTGAGCGCTCGCCGAAGATGCCTTTAGAAATATGGAAGATGTAGCGCGTTTTATCAGTGAAGCTGACAATGCGTTTAGGAAAAGTAATAGCTCCGGTGTCATCGCAGGCGAAATCGCAGGCCCAGATGTCTTCAAAATGATGCGCAATACTTGTATGACGTAGAATTTGGCCAATGCCGCTGCTGATGAGATAGAACTCCAGATTCAGCATGGGGTTGACCTTTTTGGCATGGGCCTTTAGGCGATCGAAAACCGTTTCGACACCAGCATAATAGTTAACCGTCTTACCCCATTGAGCCATGGCTTCTGAGGTGATGGGGCTCTCAGGCCTAGAATTGGACAGATTGATCATTTGATGCAGGTAGGCAGGCACGGGGTCCCAGTCGGCCTCGATGAGAGCCTGGACTTCTTGCTTCCAAAACTTGTGGACATCGACACCGATATTAGCCAAGAAGCTCGTTGTGCTATCTGGAGCTAGGGTGTCGTCAAAGTCAAAAATGATGGCGATAGTGTTTGACATGGTGTAAGTATGCCAGAGAAGAGGATTTTTGGTAAGACAAAGGGCCTTGTTCACCTTTACGGTCAGAATTTCGGTCGGACGAAAAAGGTCGGATGTCGTGGTTTGTGACGAGGGCATAGCGCCAGCTATGTCCGAGGAGCAAAACGCGACAGACGATCCTTTTGCAGTCGACCGAAAACTGACCGCAAAGGTGAATAAGGCCAGACAAAGGGTAGGAAGCTAAGACGTCGCTATTGGGTGGACGAAAGGACCTAAGAGACATAAAGGACTTAGGAATTTTTTACCGCCGAGACACCGAGACACCGAGATAGGAGAGAGAGGATTAGGAAAGAGGAGGAGAGAAGAGAATGTCCACCTATTGGCTCTGTACAAAATCCCGTCTGAGGGGCTCTTGCAGGAATACAGCCCTGTAGAGAAGTCTCAGACAGGCTTTTCTCCCTTCCCAGGCCTGAAGGGTCGATATTGCAACAGGCCATGGCATCGCCATGGTATATGCCAGGAAGGGATTTCGCAGTCTGAAGGACTGCTACAAGACGCCAGTTTACAAACACCATTTATGCATGCGCTTTATGGCAGCCCTACAGGCTGCTAAAACCGTTTTGGCATATACCATGGCGATGCCACATAGGCCTCAACCTAAGCCTAACAATCGTATCTCGGCGCGCAGCGCTTTGGAGTGCGGTCGCTTGCGACCGCTTTGGGTTCCTTGCGACGGTCGTGTGCAACGGCATTACTATAATTCCCTAAGGGTAAAATAGTTAGTACATGCAGCCTTCGACGAATCCATACAATGCCGTTTAGCATTGCCGTCCCAAGGAACGAAAAGCGGTCGCAAGCGACCGCACTCCAAAGCGCTGCGCGCCGAGATACGATTGTGAAGTCCTAAGTCATTGAGATATAAGCTCAAAAGACCTGTTAGGTTGAGGCCTATGTGGCGATGCCATGGCCTGTTGCAATATCGACCCTTCGGGCCTGGGAAGGGAATGACTCTCTCTTCACCGGCATCCGATTTTCAGGAAATTGACTTCGGAAAATCGGACTTCTGCAATTACCTCTTTATGTCCTTTTCATCCCTTTGGCCCTTTACGCCGAACCCCAAAAAAATCCTCACTGGTTACTTCAAGAGTGAGAATTTGCGAGTGAACTCTGTCACTTTCTGCCAGTCACCATAGAGGACGATGCCAAAGTAGTTCAAGTCTGCTTCAGGAGTCTGTTTGGTCTTGCTAATCTGGTCCTCCCAGGTGCCAACGGTCATTGTATCGGTGAAGGCAGCAAATGCCATGCCTTCCTGAATAGCCGCTAGCCGAAGGCTACGCAGCTTATTGGAGCTGGCTTTCAGAATAATAAAAGGCATCTTTGAAATATTTGGATAGGCATTGCCCTCTGCATCGATGTAGTCAATAAGCTGTAGTTCTTCAGCGCCCAGTTTGGCGCCAAAGCCAATGCACATATGTGCTAAAGCATTCATCGCCACGCCAGGCTCCAAGCTCTGATTCATGACGGCTACTAATTTATTTTTCCATTGGTGCATGATTTGAGTCCTCTTGGGTTATTATAAAAGGTCTATTTGGGTAGAAAACAAGTGCACGGCCTGTGCTTCAATAATGGCATGATACTGCCCGTTTTTTTTTTGAAGCGAGATCCTTACAGTACCCGGCCTCTCCATGAAATGTCCCTGCTCTGCACGAATATGTGTCAGGCTGTTTTTCACAAGCTTATGCTGATGTAGGTATGCCGCAAGGCCTCCTTGGATTGATCCAGTGAAGGGGTCTTCAGGAATGCCTACCGCCGGAGCAAACACGCGACAATGAGCGTGGTTGGTGGAATCGAAGCATTCCGTGGTTAATAGGCAGATAGTGACCAGGTCATTCTGCTTGCTGAATTCCGCGGTTTTGCGCAAATCGCAGGTGATTTCTCCCAATGCCTTCAATGTCTTGATGGGCACAAATAAGGTTCTATTGGTGTCTTCGATTCCCATTGCTAGGGTCGTATCGACAATGCTGGGGTTAATTCCCAAGGCGTCACAAACCGTAAGAGGCGAAAATGCGGCATCGGATAGATCGATGTAAGGAGCTTCATAGCCTACGGTGATGTTGTCTACGTCATTGATAGAAATGTAGGCTTTAATGACCCCACAGAGCGTTTCCACCGAAGGAGTGTATTTTCCAGGTGCCGTGATGTTGTGCCGGCCTTCTCTGGCAAGCATATACAATGCCCCAACAGTCGAATGGCCACAGAATTTCACCTCATCACCAGAAGGTGTAAAATAGCGCAAACGTAGGTCTGCGTTACCACTTGGCAGTACAAAAGCTGTTTCCGAGAGGTTCATTTCACGAGTGATCTTGCGCATCAGTTCATCAGTCAGCACTTCCGCATCGAGCACCACCCCCGCTGGATTGCCTCCGAAGCGTTTGTCGGTAAAGGCATCGACTTGATGAATGCTGACGCGACGAACCGTCGTAGCCCAATTGAGGTAATTGTATACCGTTGCGCGCGATGTCTCTAGGACATCGGCAATGTAGCTTGAGGCATCTTTGTAGTCGAACAAACCCTTTTGAAATAGTTCCATGACAATCTCGCGTTTGTGACTTCGCGATGCCGCTGCCATCGTAAGCTTGCGGGTTTTAAGATAGCTCTTGATTGTTAGGTCAATTTGCGTTTGCCATCTGTCCTGTGGTGAAGAGGCTGTTTCCTCGGCAGCTAGTAAGGTGGCGATCTGTCCCTGAATCGCTTCAAAAATGGTGATATCGAAACGCAGACGCAATACCATTTCAGGTATGCCCTCTTCATTGCGAATGGCGATATCTGTCGTTTTAACTTTTCGGCCACCTTTTAAGCTTGTAATCACAGGTCGGGTGTAGTTCGGAATAGTCTCTGCATTTGATAATTTTTTATTGCTGGAATCAAAGCTATTAATGGAGACAATGATGCTGTTGTCACGCAAATTGATTAGGGTGGCCTCTAGCAGTGGATAGAATAGATCGACCAGTGCCTGTGCTGTCACATGCCACGCCGTTGAGTTTTGCGGAATGGGTATCTTTTTAGTCATAACGCCTCGCTTAATCTAGAATATTAGTCTAAATTAGAAAGATAGTCAAGATAAAATCCTGCAAAGTCAGCCCTTACAATCTCAGGAAGAACAATCTTCTGTGGCGCAGTCATTCCATGACTGCGAACAATCCGTTGCAATTGTGGAGACGTGCAAAACAAACGTCCCATGTGATGCAAATGGAATCTGTTTCAACCATTCTCGCAGTCATGGAATGACTGCGCCACATAGGAAATTGCGCCAGCCAACCTTTTGAGTTACTCCAAAGCGCTTCGCGCCGAGCAACGATTGTGATTCCAAAGCGCCCCCAATTATTCATAAGAAGCAGGAAAACGAGGCTTAGGCGACTGGAACAACCTCTTTTAGCCAGGAAAAAGCATTTGTTAGGGGCTTGTCGATAAGTTGTCCGACCCACATGCCTATGGACAGTGCTGAATAGGGGACAAAAACAATCGGATGATGGTCGATATGGCAGATTGTAATGGCCAGATTGGCAACGAGGTTGGCTTCAGGCGAGAACTCCATGCCTGAAATCGTCTGCATATATTCGCCACAACCGGCGACGGAAAAAGGATCGTGATGATGATGGTGATAGTGAGAATGTAAGGAGGGGTCATGGAGCTTATGCAGTGCCCAACCGATGCCGCCAACAAAGAAAGGAACAAAGAGCACGAGCGATGTGATCGCGGCAATAATTCCTAGAGCTATACGAGAGATCAGTACGACATAGTCTGTGGTTGTCTTCCGCAGCGTTCCATCGCGGTGATGTTTTCGGCAAAGACCAAAATAATGGACGCCTGGTATATCGCAAATTTTCATGAATATCCCTCCCCCTCAAAGCACAGGCATTTTAGCAAAGATACTGAGTTTCAGAGAAATGAAAAGTGGGAAGGCAGCATTCTTTCCTGAAAATCAAAAAAAAGCTTGCCAAAAGGGTGAGGGTTTCTTTATGACCACAAATAAACTCACATCCAAGATCGCGCTTAGATCTCACACGAAAGGCATAGCCGTCGCAGCACTTTGCTTGATTCTTTTCGCCCATAACTCTTTTACTGCGGGCCGCTAAGAAAGGTTTCTTAGCGACGGTTGGATCAAAACATAGTTTGAAGAACGTAATCCTGTTACCCGGTGATAGTTAACGGAGCGGTAGTAGCGTCTCTACAGTATAGCTGTCGCTTCATAGGAATAACCGTAGCTAGAAAGGATAACGAACATGTCCAGGCTTTCACATCTTTGCTTTTCTTTTATGGCCCTTGTGTTGCCTTTTAATATCGTTCAGGCTGCTCCTAGCGATAGAAATAGCATTCCTTCAGGGGATCTCGTTGTGCAATGGAACCGCACTGCACTGGATGCCATCCGTGCCGATGGTGTAAGTCCTCCGGTGGCGGCGCGCGACTTAGCCATTCTACATTTGGCAGTCTTTGATGCTGTCAATGCAGTACAGCAAAAATATCAACCTTATCTAAAAGGCATTGAGGCGCGACAAGATGCCTCAGCGCCAGCAGCTGCTATCGCCGCTGCGCATTTTGTGCTTCAATCTTTGTTTCCAAATCGCGGGGCTGATTTTGACCATCTGATGCGTGAACAGTACCAGCAGATTCCGAACGATCAAGCTCGGAAGGATGGTATTGAGGTAGGCAGACAGGTAGCCAAGGCGTTGTTGGCAATCCGTGCCAAGGACAATAGTGACCGTCAGATTTCCGTTAAGCAGTCCTCAAACCTTGGACAATGGAAGGCTGTGGCCAATGATAGCCGTCCACCTACTCTGGCACATTGGTCAGGAGTAACACCCTTTGCTTTGAAAAATCCTGCACAATTTCGTCCAGGACCACCTCCTGACTTTAGGAGTGAGGATTATGCCGTTGAAGTCAACGAAGTAAAAGACTTGGGAGGTAAGGGCAGCAAGGCCCGCACACCAGACCAGACAGAGATAGCAATGTTTTGGGATGAAGGACCAGGGACAGCGACGCCTCCAGGACAATGGAACGTGATTGCTGAGACAGTTGTCGGTCAAAAGAATAATAGTTTGATAGACAATGCACGCCTCTTTGCTCTCTTGAATATGGCATTGGCTGACAGCGGTATTGCTGCCTGGGAATGCAAGTTTCGTTATAACAGCCTGCGTCCTGAGACAGCCATTCGCGAACCGCAAAAGACAAAAAATACCGATATAGAGACTGACGACAGCTGGACTTCTTTGATTACTTGTCCCCATTCGCCAGAGTACGTATCGGGTAACAGTGCCTATAGCGCTGCAGCTGCGCAAGTGCTCTCAGATTTGTTAGGTGATAACACTAGCTTCACTGTTGGCTCGGACGCTAAACCAGGTGTTACGCGTTCATACACGAGTTTTTCGGAAGCTGCCAACGAGGCGGGACGAAGCCGCATCTATGGCGGTGTTCTCAGCAAATCTGGGAATGAGAGTGGAGAGCAGCTCGGACGTGATGTTGCTAACTATGTTGTAGAGAACTTTCTCGTCGTTCCCAATACACAGAAACCGCAACGTCAGCGTTAAGAACTTCTTTTTGTGGAGCAGCCTGTTTGCAGGCTGCTCCACAATCGTCTGTGGCGCAGTCATTCCATGACTGCGAAATCCGTTGCAATTGTGGAGACGTGCAAAACAAACGTCCCATGTGATGCGATGCAAACGGAATCTGTTTCAACCGTTCTCGCAGTCATGGAATGACTGCGCCACATAGGAAATAGCTCTACATTACCGCTTTTTAGGCGGTGCCTTTGCAGGCTTACTAGGAGCTTTTTTGGGACTTGCAGGCTTGGCAGCAGCAGGCTTAGGAGCCGCTTTCTTAGCGACCGCAGGCTTTTTAGCAGCTGATGAAGGCGTTTGTGCCTTCTTCACGGGTGCAGCAGCAGCCTTTTTGGGTGGCGTTGCCTTTGCTTTACCTTTCGATGGCTTGGCTGAAACCTTATCGGAGTCTTCGTCAAAGGAAAGATCTTCATCTTCGTCGTCTTCGTCCTCATCACCCAGGCTTTCAAAAAGGGAAAGATCAGAACTTTTTACGGCGATAGTTCCATTGAGGGGCACGGGGATGCCCTTTTCTACAAGCTTGCCAGAAAGGTCGCGCAGAGAAGCCAGCTTTTTATTCAGATTCTCGAGGGTGAGGTCACGATCCATGTCCATCTGGAGCCTGCGAGTAGCCAATAAATCGCCTTCACTTTCAAACTTGGATGAAAAGGTTGCACCGGTGGCTGACGAAATATCTGGAATAAAGAGGAATGGGCGTACAACAGCCGATACTTGAGTATAGATATCGACTGAAACCTGAGGCTCAATATCTAGCTTTGCTGTTTGCTTAGGAGGTCTGCCACGTTTCGGTCTAGGATTAAGCGCTTCACTCGAATAGTAGGTTTTTGCTTTGGTCGCCAAGACTTTGCGAGCTGTCTGCACATCACGCGCTACTTCTTTATCAAATAGGGTCCTCTTGACATTCTCCAGGGTATTTTTCGTGAGGTCTAGGTCCTCCTCGAAGACAAAATAGAAATCATTTTTGCGTAGCCATTCAATCATTCGGATGCGCGAACGCTCCTGATAGTACTGCTGCCATTTGTCTAATTCGGTGTGATGGTCAAATAAGAATTCGAGAAAGTGGTCACGAGCTTCCTTGGATTGAATAATATCTAGTAGCTTTTCCTTGGTGTCGATGTCATAGACCTTTTCATTCACAAAGCCTTCCATGATCTTCTTGGTCTCGAAGAAGGTTAGCTTCGGAATTAGGCAATAACGGTCGGAACGCTCAGTTATTTCTGCATACAGAGTTTCAAGTTCTTCAGTTGGCCGGTCTAAGTCTACGTAGATGATGAAGCCTTCGGTACGGTCAAGATAGAAATCGCGTTCATCATCGGATTTTGCAAAGGCTTCCATCAGACGTTGACAGCGCAGAATGAGGGGTGATTGGGCGGTGAGACTTTCACTCTTTTTCTTGGTCTTAATGGTCATGTCCTTACCAGCTCTTGTTAAATATGTAGATTGATAAAACGTAATAATACTGATTATGCGCAACAAAATACAGAGAAAAGAGTCGGGCAGATGTCGAGGTACGCTCAAGGCAGGCTATAGGTAGCGATAAGATTGCTTCGCGGCATGATAGGCAGGATCACTCCCACCTTCTAAATGCAAATAGGGGCCTTGTTCACCTTTACGGTCAGAATTTCGGTCGGACGAAAAAGGTCGGATGTCGTGGTTTGTGACGAGGGCATAGCGCCAGCTATGTCCGAGGAGCAAAACGCGACAGACGATCCTTTTGCAGTCGACCGAAAACTGACCGCAAAGGTGAATAAGGCCCAAATAGGGCTGACAATATGCTTAATGTGAAATGGGGTAGGAATGGAGAGAATTTGAGGCGAACCTGATTCAACTCTATTTCATTATGGACCCACTTGCGATCGTTCAACCGCTGGAGCTTTCGCGCTAGTCGAATGTGCAAAACCTACCCGCGTGTGGTATATAATAGTGCCATCAAAAGAATGTGTTGCCGGACCTGTCAGAGTGACATCGGTATAGGTCTTATCGTGCTGCCTAAATTCGATAAGGAGTTCCTGTTTGCTAGATGTCTGTACGGAGATGGGAGAAGGCCATTGTAGCTGATGGGCTGCTGCGAGGGCTACAGCAACGGCTCCCGTGCCGCATGCTGGCGTTTCATCTTCTACACCACGTTCATAGGTTCGATAGTAGATGCGTCCTTCGACGGGCAGGGCAACATTCACGTTGGTGCCTTGGGAACCGAATAATGGGTTGTGACGTAGCTTTGGACCTATATTCATGAGGTCATAAGACTCGATACTGGGGACAAAAACAACACAATGGGGCACACCGGTGTTTAACGAATGCAACGTGATTGGAATGGTATCTACGATGGCTTCAAGGCTCCATCGAAGGTCCGTAGGGTCTCCAACAGCAGCCTTAACCAGATTACCGACCAATTCCAAAGGAATGACTCGATCAGTTGTTTGAACAGTACAGTGGTGGATTGCTGGATGAAGCTTTTGAATAAAAATCATAAGACATCGGATGCCATTGCCACACATTTCCGCTTCGCTGCCATCGGCATTGAAGATGCGCATCCGGAAATCGGCTTTGGAAGACTTCTCGAGTAAGATCACCCCGTCGGTACCGATACCTTCACGGCGATCGCAAAGATGGCGAATGTATGAGATCTCATGGACAGGAAAAAAAGAACTGCGGTTATCGACTAGGACAAAGTCGTTACCGCAGCCTGAATACTTTGAGAAAGGGATAGAAATCATTTGGCGAGGAGCTTGTTAACCTCTTCGAACGACGTCACGATCTTATCGATAACACCAAATTCCAGGGCTTCCTCAGCGGACATCCATGTATTACGATTGATTGCTTTTTCAATCGCATCACGTGACTTACCAGTTGCCTTTACATAGAGATCGATGAGGATATCGCGTGTGCGCAGAATTTCTCTCGCCTGAATTTCAAGGTCAGTCGCTTGGCCTTGCATTACCCCCGATAGCAATGGGGAGTGAATCATAATGCGTGCATTTGGGGTGCAATAACGGCGTCCTGGGGGGGCCGCAATACCCAAAACGGATCCAAACGAAGCCGCCAACCCAGTAACAAGAGTCGTTACTGGCGACTTGATCATATGGATTTGATCCCAAATGGCAAAGCCAGCATCTACCGAGCCACCTGGACTATTGATGACCAGAAGGATCGGTTTGCCAGGTTCCTTGATGTCAAGGTACCAAAGCTTATTAATGACTTGATTAGCGCTTTCCTCATCGAAAGCATTGCACATAAAAATGCGGCGTGCACCGAGGATCGTTTGCTCGATCTTGTCATAGGTTTTATGAACTGGTGCTTTGTCCTCGTCATCTTCCATTTGGACCTCCGATTCTAGAGTCGTTTATAACCACAAAATACACCAAATGGCATTGTAAAGGCACGCAAAATCCAGAGATATCAGTGAATATCGATTTCTGGATACAAAGGATATTGACCTAATAAGTCATGGATTTGGCCTTTACAGCCCTCTAGCACTTGTTTATCAATTGTATATTTGGCTTTGCTTGGCTCTCCCGCTGAAGTCATTGTTGGATGCGTATGAGACAGAATTTCTACAAGCACGCGGGCAATTTCTTTCATCTGCTCTTTTCCCATCCCTAGAGTTGTCGCTGCTGGCGTGCCGATGCGCACTCCGGAAGTGTACCAAGGACCATTTTGGTCAAAGGGGATAGCATTGCGGTTAACATTGATATGCGCATCGCGCAGGGCTTGTTCTGCTTGACGTCCGGTGATACCAAATCGGGATACATCGAACACGATGAGGTGATTTTCAGTTCCACCCGTAAGGACCCGTTCACCCAAGCTAGTGAGCTCATCAGCGAGAGTGCTTGCATTATCGACAATGTCGTGAGCGTACTCTTGGAAGGCAGCGGTGTTAGCTTCTTGAAAGGCTACAGCCTTGGCGGCCATGACGTGAGGGAGGGGACCTCCCAAGACTAAAGGACAACCCTTGTCAACAGCTTCGGAAAACTCGGACGTACACAGGACAAAGCCACCGCGCGGCCCACGCAAGGTCTTATGCGAGGTCGACGTAATAATATGTGCATAGGGAACCGGATTATACTCTCCGGTGAAAACCTTTCCAGCCACTAAGCCGGCAAAATGCGCCATGTCGACCATAAAGACAGCACCGATGCTATCGGCGATTTCGCGCATTTTGGCGAAGTTGATCTTTCTGGGATAGGCGGAATATCCTGCCAATAGGATAGTTGGACGTTCATGGCGAGCTTTTTCGGCGATGGCATCGTAGTTTAGCAAGCCTGTTTGTCGGTCGACATCATAGGTCACCGCTCGCATGATTTTAGAGGAAATATTGTGACGGTACCCATGAGTCAGGTGGCCGCCCGAGTTCAGGGAGAGCCCCATCACCTTTTGGTTGACTAGAAGCTGACGCATGGCTTCATATTCGTCGTCACTGAGGTCATCGAGGCTTTTTTTGCCTAGGCGTTCGACTTCGGGCGTTTGAATGCGTTGGGTGAGGATAGCCCAGAATGCTACAAGGTTGGCATCGGCCCCGGAGTGTGGCTGAGCGTAGGCATGATCACAGCCGTAAAGCTCTATGAGTTGTTTGTTAGCTTCGGCCTCGACCGTGTCAACATTATCGCAACCTGCATAAAAGCGATGTTGAACATAGCCTTCGGCGTACTTATCAGTGAGCAAATTGCCCATAGCCAGCTGAACAGCCAAGGAAGAATAATTTTCAGAGGCTATCAGTTTGAGGTATGAGCGTTGGTCGCGCAGCTCTTGTTCGATAGCACCAGCGATGACTGGCGATTCTACCTCAAGATAATCTAAGGTCGCCAGGTAGGCGATGGCCGCCGAATTGCGCTGGTCTTCGGGTGTTTTTTTTAGATAATCATTCAAAAAGCGCATGGGTACCTCGCTGAGTTGCCAGATATATTGAACGATCATGGCAATTAAGGGCAACTGGATGTCGATGGGAAATAAAAAAGCCGTTGGAAGTCATTCCAACGGCTTTTATTGTACGAAGCGATTGCAGCTGTTACCAGGTGCATCCATAGTTCACTGAAACAGAGTCTTGATACATTCTCTGTGTTACAGTACCTAGGCCCAACGCTTCTCCAGGCTCGCCTGTGGGCACAGTGAGCTGAGAAGGTCCTGTCAGGCTTGTGCGGAACATATGGAAATAGGCGATGTCCAACTCAGAACATTCACCAATGCGATAGGTTAAGCCCAAGGTGATATGATGACGGGCCATATTCTGTGTCAAAATATTTACGTCGAGCTCAGTCTTTTTATAAGGCACTTGCGATAGGCAGTAGCCACCGCGGAACTTCCAGCTGCAATCCCATTCGTAGTCGGCACCGACTTTATAGACGTCGATGTTTTTCCAACCGAAGCCAGGGCCATTTTTAGTACCAGCTAGCTGTGTACCACCGGCGAAGACGAAATTATTAATGCTGTTATGCCATACAGGAATGTCTCTGTAGAAAAGACGGTTCCATTCAAAGCTAATCTCGCTGCAGGGCAACCAATCCCATGTTACGCCTGCGGCTAAGGTAGCAGGAACTTCTAGGCGACCATTGTCGGTAATAATACCCTTATATTTCTTAAAACGCGTCATTGCTGTGCGTGTGGTGTAGGATGCGCCGAGTGTTACGCCATCCCAAATTTCACCCAGGTAGCCAAAGCGAAGCGCCGCGCCACCAGCCCAATCACGGCCACGGTTGGTCACATGATGTGGAGAGGCAGATGCAAAGGCATTATCAAAAGCGTGGAGTCCGCGAATGTTTACCCACTGTGCGCAGGTAACCAGCGAAAGACCCACGGATTGCCAAGGTGTAATCCAGCGAGCATAGCTTAAGGCCAGGAAGTACTGATCCAGCTGGATGCCGAGCTTTTGCGACAAAGGTTTTGTGCCATACAAAGAGGCGATGGGGTTATTGCGCTTATACATGCTCTCGCCGCCGCCGGTATAGAGAGCAGCGCCCCACAGACTATCGTCGTCAATCCATTGGGTGATCCCTGCTTCAGGAAGGACGAAAATTTCAGGATACGCGCGAAATTTTCCTTGTGAGGGCAGAGTACCACCAAAAAAAGGACTGCTGAAGTCGGGGTTGCTGTAAGAGTAGATTCGAGGTGCAGATAACATCTGCGCGCCCAAATCGAGCCTATCACCGATCCAACCCACACCAGCAGGGTTTGTAGCACCCACCATAGAGTCTTGAGCCAATGCGACAGCCACACCGCCCATGCCTCGTGATTTAGTACCATATCCCACATCCCATGTGCCCACACGGGCTTCAGCCTCGTTGACCAATCCAAGAAGGGCCAGGCCGGTAAGACATGTTAAGCCAAACTTTTTCATAAAAAAGAGCCTCCCAGAAAAAAAAGAGATACTATAGCCACCAAAACATGAGATGCTTTTTTTGTCTAGAAAAGTTTTACACCACATCATGAAAGATCTAATGATGCACCTAACCGATGCCATTTTTCCAAAAAGGTCGCAAGATCAGCCATAGACGGGCTTTTGGCTGTTCGGACGTAGTACCCCGCTGATGCTACCCCAGCCAGTAAACAGGATTCTGTATTCAGACCATAGAGTAAGCCATTGCAATATCCCGCATTGAAATGATCACCTGCGCCGGTGGTGATTTTGGGCTCAGCACAGTAGGGACCTTCTATTTTGATGGTTCCTGCTTCTGTAGCTGCCACAGTGTATCTCTTAGCATGCACCACGACCTGGTTCAAGCCCGTTTTATTGCGGATTCCTTTAGCCATGACATTGACATGCTCAGGTCCTGGACTGGGTGGTGGACCGATGAGTGCATGATAAACCTGTTGTGCTTCAGAATGGTTCAGACCCAAGACAACGCGGAAGATAGGTTGAAACTTGGGCAGTATATGCAACGCTTGCAGCAAGTCTTTAGAAGAACGTTTTGCTGTATCAGCCAAGTCAACGAACAGCCAGCGTGGTTTTTCCTCTGGCCGAGACGAACAACGGGGAATGATGCGCTCGAGGATGTTTTGCCACATCTCATTCATTTTTGGTAACATTGTCCAGTTAGCGCTAACGAAGAGGTCGACGCGATCCAAGAGGTTGACGAGCTCATCCTCTGGAATCTGAGCGATTAGGGCTTCATAGGACACCTCTGCGAGGACCCCAATTTTACCTAATAAGACTTTACCATCGTAAAATTCCAGGGCATCGGTGTGGCCGCTGGGGCCTAGCGCATAGACTTTTTCACAGGCCGAGGCGAAGGGCTGAAAAATAGGTTCGACGTGCCCCTCCTGCCCGATGGCGCCAGCAAAAACAATGCGGTGACCACCCTCTAGCAGAGCTTTAGCAAGAATCGGAGCATTGCCCCCTAAACGTGTTTCGGTGGGGACCAGCTCAATGTTGCAGCTCTTACCCGAAGCGGCAAGGATGCGCTTACCAAAGTCAGCAATCGTATACATGGGCTCAAAGGTATGGACATCTAGGCGTTGGTCGACCACACGGATGATTTCGTCAGTGAAACCATCAAATCCTACAAAGCAGAGCGCCTCTTGTCCTGGTTGAGACAACCGCTTATGACCTTCGAGAAGGGACTGACTGGCAGCTATTTTATCAATCATATAGGATATCGTGAACCTTTAAAAGCTTGGAGTGTAGACAACATTGGCGCCAGGGATCAACTTGTGGTTAACGCCTTTTTCATATGTTGTATCATTGATCAACACCTTAAACTCGCCTGCTGGAAATGGCTGATCCGTTTCCCAAACCCATTCGTCGGGCTTAACATTTCGCAACTTGACGCCGTGATGCCAGCTAAGTGATGGGCCCTCACCGCGGAGGTATAAGGTATTGGGAAACCCCACATCATACTTTACCGTAATTCGAGTCTTGCCTTTGGTACAGGCGGTCGCTGACGAAGGTGCTTGTCCGGGCCATACTTTGGTGGGACTCTTGCATTCGCCTTTAGAAATTTCTTTGTTAGTAGCTTCTAAAGCTCTTTTTATGGGCATCATCAAATCTCCATATAAACATCTCTGGCAACGTTGTATTTCGATCGCTTGACACCTGTCAATATAAATTCTAACGAACATAAGCCCTTCGAGACATTTTTTCTTGAGTAATAAGGGGAGAAGGGCTAACGTTTTACCTTGGAATACTTCTAAGATTAGGACCAACCAATGCAAGAAGCTCTCAAACTTGTTCTCGATATTCAAGAGATTGACATGCAGATGATCCGTCTGATGCGCCTGAAAAAGGAACGTCAGAAGGAACTCAACAACATCGCGTCGATCAAAAAGGATCTTCAGCGTAAGGTTCTCCTCAAAGAAAATGAGGTCATTGAACTCAAAAAGACGATTCGTTTGGATGAAGGTGATGTCCAAGAAGTCGTTGGGAACATCAAAAAACTCGAAGGGCAGCAAGGGTCGCTACGCAAAGCTGAAGAATTCAATGCTTCTACGCAGGAGATTTCTACTCTCGAGAGGGAAAAATCTGCGAAGGAGCTGCGCCTTAGCGATTTTTATGATAAACTGGCTACTGAGGAGGAGCTTCACAAGAGCCTCAAGGAAAGTCTAGATCAGACGATTGCCAGCTCCAAAGAGCTAGAGCAGGAAATTCACGATAGCATTCGCCACATCAATGAAGAAGGCACTCAGTTGAAAAAGCAGCGCGATGGGCTTGCTACTAAGGCTGAGCCTGAACTTTTTCAAATCTATGAGCGTCTCTTACGCAATAAAAGAAGTCGTGTTGTGGTACCGATCGAAAACCGCTCCTGCAGTGGTTGTCACATCGTACTCACGGCGCAGGACGAGAATATGGTGCGAAAAGGAGAGCGTTTGGTCTTTTGCGAGCACTGTTCACGCATCCTCTATTGGTCTGAAAGTGAGGCCATGGAAGGTCGTGTTACAGGCCAACGTCAGCGCCGCCGCCGTTCTGTTAAAGCGACATAACTGCAAAGTTTTCTGGGAGGACAAGCAATCGCTGCCCTATTCCTGCTTGCAGGGTAGGGGAGAGGAAAGTCTGGACCTCATAGGAGCGGATACCAGTGAAAGACTGGGGGCCGCAAGGCTACGGAAAGTGTAACAGAAAATACACCGCTAGTAGGTCTTTGATCTGCTAGACAGGGTGAAATGCCCGCCTAAGGGGCGGTGCCGCACTTGGGGCGACCCAAGGCGTTATAAACCCTATCCGAGGCAAGACAAGCCGGGGCGTTCTCCTGTGCTCCACAGAGCCCCAACGTGTCGCTTGAGGATTTCGGTGACGGGATCCCTAGACGAATGATTGCTCATCGGGTCTTAGAACTCGATTGACAGAATCCGGCTTAACGTCCTCCCAGATTTTTTTCTCACACGGTTCTATAAGAGGATCTGATGGTAGTTATGGCCTATCCATCGAGCAGAAATAGGATTAGGAGTAACACGGATGCACACGGATCTAGGAGGATTTAGGAGGATCTGATGGTAGTTATGGCCTATCCATCGAGCAGAAATAGGATTAGGAGTAACACGGATGCA
Organism: uncultured Chlamydiae bacterium; assembly: GCA_963713615.1. GTDB lineage: Bacteria > Chlamydiota > Chlamydiia > Chlamydiales > JAJFMA01 > CAMFKD01. Next base: position 1,922,549 of record CAVQMM010000001.1, on the reverse strand, counting down.
CACGGATCTAGGAGGATTTAGGAGGATCTGATGGTAGTTATGGCCTATCCATCGAGCAGAAATAGGATTAGGAGTAACACGGATGCACACGGATCTAGGAGGATTTAGGAGGATCTGATGGTAGTTATGGCCTATCCATCGAGCAGAAATAGGATTAGGAGTAACACGGATGCACACGGATCTAGGAGGATTTAGGAGGATCTGATGGTAGTTATGGCCTATCCATCGAGCAGAAATAGGATTAGGAGTAACACGGATGCACACGGATCTAGGAGGATTTAGGAGGATAGGATGGTAGTTATGGCCTATCCATCGAGCAGAAATAGGATTAGGAGTAACACGGATGCACACGGATCTAGGAGGATTTAGGAGGATAGGATGGTAGTTATGGCCTATCCATCGAGCAGAAATAGGATTATAGTGTTATTCTTTTTATCTCTACGGTTGGGGCAAAATTGATAAGTAGGCAGAGTCTAAGTCGTGTGGCTTTCAGATAGTTGATGCATTGAGTAAAGTGGATGGATTCCAAGGCTTTGGCAGACTTTAATTCGACTAAAATCTCATCTTGAACAAGTAAATCTGCCACAAAATTACCAACAATAATGTCGTCATAATAGACTGGAATACGAAGTTGGGCTTCCACCACTAAACCCGCTTTATTGAGTTCATGGGTTAGGGCTTTTTCATATACCGATTCTAAAAAGCCAGATCCGAGGGTATTAGCGACTTGATGCGCACAGCCAATAATCAGATGTGTAATTGGTGAATTTTCCTGATTGAGCCTACGCGTTTCACATTCTATTCCCTTCATCCTAATCCTCCTAGATCCGTGTGCATCCGTGTTACTCCTAAAAAGCTAAACGAGCCGTATTGCCATCCTATCCTTCTAAATCCTCCTAGATCCGTGTGCATCCGTGTTACTCCTAAAAAGCTAAACGAGCCGTATTGCCATCCTATCCTTCTAAATCCTCCTAGATCCGTGTGCATCCGTGTTACTCCTAAAAAGCTAAACGAGCCGTATTTGCCATCCTAATCCTAGGAGCGGATACTCTCGAAGAACTGCAACCTTAACGCATCATCATCTTCAAAATCCCCACGCAGCACTTGTGTGATGGCTGCTCCGGCAGAATCTTCGACTCCACGGGCTACCATGCAGTCATGTGTAGCGTTGATAGAGACGGCGATATGCGCTGTATCAAGAATCATTGCCAGGCTATCAGCAATTTGGGCTGTGAGGCGTTCCTGAATCTGTGGGCGACGTGCGAAATAGCGCACGACACGGGTTACCTTGGATAGGCCTAAGAGCTTGCCATTGGGAATATAGGCCACTTGAGCTGTTCCATGAATAGGTACAAAATGGTGCTCGCAGAAACTACAGAAACTGGCTTTTACCAAAACCATATTGGGACGTTGGTCTTTGTGATAGCGATCTTCAATCAAGGTAATGGAAGGGAAATTTTTAGGATTAAGTCCTGCAAAAGCTTCTCGAACATACATCCTGGCTACTCGCTCAGGCGTTTTGCAGAGCGATGGATCATTAAGATCTAATCCTAGCACCTCCATGATATCGCGAAAGCGATCGGCTATGATGTCGATTTTTTCATCTTCGGTGAGTGCCAGAGGCTGCGGAGCCGTTGGCGACCGAAAATTTGTCGTCATAGCTAACTCAGAGACGACAACATGGATTTCGCCATCATCGTCATCAAGCTTAGCGAGTGGGTAATCTTCATTTTGAAGTATGTCAGCCATGATCTTTCCGATTAATATTAAGGTGGTGCTGTCGGCGAATCTCTGCGCCTGCAATAGCGAAGGCATTAGCGACATTCAAAGAATTTTTGCGGCCATGCAAAGGAATGTACAAGATGTGATCGGCCAGAGCCAGGGCCTCGTTCGAGCAACCATATTCTTCATTCCCTAGGACTAGCGTAAAAGCTGTCGGGAAAACGAATTCATGTAGGCTCATAGCTTGTGGTGACGTTTCCAGGCAAATCACTGGTCTTGGTAGAGCCTGTAGGGTGGTATTGGCGTGGCTTTCGATCCAGTCCTGACTTCCCATAGCAGCATCTCGTACCTGCTTGTGGTCTACCGAAGCCATGCCTTCAGAGCAATAAATTGTCCCTAGGCGCAGAGCTTCGGTTGTGCGGATGATACTTCCGATATTGTGTGCAGAGCGAATATGGTCCAGGTAGATGGCGATAGGAAGTGGCATTTCTCCCTCGCTGGCGTCCTCGTGAGTGACTAATAGGCGATGCTCCTTGCAGCCAGAGCCAGTGAACTGAAGGTGCCAATGAAAACGGTCAGCCAGTACCTGATGATTGCAAGGGATCGAGGTGGGCGGCAGACCCATCCAACTGAGTACTTCCTGGTAGCTCTGCATCAGTTGGTCCTTTGTTCCAAGACTGTCATATGCAGCTCGCAGGATTTGACAACATTTTTTGTGCTGTTGCAACGATGTCAAAGTCAAAAATTTCCTTTTAGAAAGGCCTTGAGGGATCACAGGTCCTGTCCTTGTCCGCTAGGGTCTGTTCAGCTGTTGTCGATGTGCTAGATACTCATCCAGCTTACCATCGTAGATATGTATACCATCTGCTTCCAAGGCGATAATCTTTGTGGCTACGGTGCTAATGAGATCGCGGTCATGAGAAGCGAAAATGACAGTACCCTTATATTCCTCTAAGCCCCAGGCGAGTGCTGATACAGCCTCCAGATCGAGATGACTGTTAGGTTCGTCGAGAACCAAAAAATTGTGTTCGGTGAGCATCATGCTGCCGATGATTAAACGACCCGTTTCACCACCGGATAAGGCTCCTACTTTTTTGAACGCGTCGTCGCCAGAGAAGAGCATCTTGCCTAAAACGCTGCGGATTTCCTGGTCATAGACACCTTTCTTCTGGCTTTTGAGCCAGGAAAAGAGATCGTTGTCAGCGCATTGAAGTTTATCGACCAGTTCGTGGTGGTTTTGTGGGAAGTAGCTTAGGAACACCTGGTGTCCCAGATCAATTTTGCCTTTGGAGGGTTGTAATACCCCCGCGATCATTTTGAGCAAGGTCGTTTTTCCGCGACCATTGTTACCAATGACAGCAATTTTGTCGCCGCGATGAATTTCTAAGGTGAGGTTTTTGATGACTTCCTGGCCGTCATAGCTCTTGCAGAGACCTTCGAGCTTAAGAATGACCTTACCAGGTTGTTTTTCGCAGGGAATAAAGCGAATGTAGGGACGTTGGATGTTTGAAGCCTTGAGCTCTTGCGGCTGGAGACGGCCAATTTCCCGAATACGTGATTGCACTTGGCTAGCTCTTGTACCGGCTCCAAAGCGCGCTACGAATTCTTTGAGCTTGGCGATTTTCTTTTCTTTAGACTTTGATTCATCTTCAGCACGACCACGCACGGCTGTCTTGGCCTCTACCATGTCGTCATAGTTACCTGGATAGATAATAATTGTTTCGTAGTCGATGTCGGCAATATGTGTTGTGACGGCATTGAGGAAGTGGCGGTCATGGCTGACGACGATTAATACACCGCTGTAGCTATGCAGGAAGCTCTCCAGCCATCCGATGGAATCCAAGTCAAGGTGGTTAGTAGGTTCGTCGAGTAGCAGCGCCTGAGGATCACCAAAGAGGGCTTGGCACAAGAGCACCCTGAATTGCATGTCGGTGGGGATTTCTTTCATGGGCTTTTCGTAATCTTCGGGCGTTAACCCGATGCCGCTAAGGAATACTTCAGCATTGGCTTCAGCGGAATAGCCATCCTCTTCGGCGATGATGCCCTCGATTTCACCTAGGCGCATGCCGATGTCATCGGTCATCTCTTCTTCGTATAGTCGGTCACGTTCTTCTAAAGCACTCCACAGAGGTTTGTTGCCCATGATAACAACATCGATAACGCGGAAATTAAGGAAAGCTTCGATGTTTTGCTTCAGGATGCCCACGCGATCGGGGTGAGTGACGGTACCGCTGGTGGGCTCTTCAAGACCCATGATAATACGTAGGAGTGTGGACTTACCGGCACCATTGGGACCAGTCAGGCCATAGCGGCAGAGTGCGTTAAATGTGACCGTTACCCCTTCGAACAGGGTGCGGCTACCGAAACTTTTAGAAACATCACTGAGGGTAAGCATAGTTTAATGACCAGGGTGTTATCTGGGAAATAAGGGAGAATTATAGCAAGTCGTGACTTCTCCGACAAGAGATACCAAAGAATCTAAAGGACTAAGGGAGGAAAATCCTCCCAAATTTTATGCCCTAGGATGCGCCTCGTCGTAGACCTCTTTTTTGAGCTTGGGCGAAACACGTGTATAAATTGTTGTTGCCGCTACGGAACGGTGGCCAAGAATCACTTGAATGGTTTTGAGGTCCATGCCATTTTCTAACCAGTGCGTAGCGATGCTATGCCGGATTGTATGTGGAGTCACGCGTTCTTCCAGGCCGCTGCCCTTGAGGTACTTTTCAAAATTGCGGTCTACAGATCGTGGAGTCAGGCGAGTTCCTAGCTTATTGAGGAAGATAGCCTCGGGATCTTGCTGCGCCTGATGACCCTCGAAATCCTGATGTCTCTCAGGATGATCGAGGTAGGCTTTAACCCACGTAGCAGCATTTTTTGTGGTGGGAATGAGGCGTTCTTTCTTACCTTTACCACGTACCCGTATCGTCAGATTTTCGTGATCAAAATCGCTACGGTTGAGACCTACTAGCTCGCTGACTCGCAGTCCAGAACTATAAAAGAGCTCCATGATGGCACGGTCGCGGAAGCCTAGATAATTGGTGGTATCGGGTTGCTCGAAGAGCTTTTGCACCTGCTGATATGATAGCGATACGGGGATGCGTCGATCCACCTTAGGACTTTCGAGGTCTTCAGTGGGATTATGAGCGACTAGATTTTGGCCCAAGGCAAACTTAAAAAAAGTACGAAGCGAGGAAAGGCGACGGACGATGGTGCTTTTATTTTGATGCTTAGAGGTAAGATCCGCTAAGAAACGTCGGATGAGTTTTTTATCAATAGCTTCTAAGCCGATCAGCTGGTCTTTGCCCTTAAAACGCACATCGTACATTTGGTCGTAAAAAATTTTGTCTGGGAGGTCTTCTACCTTAGCATCAGGATACAGATCCTTCTCGATGAATTGCTTCAGTGTGTTGAGATCGATCGTATAGTTACGTATGGTATGCTCCGAGGCATTTTTGACGGCTCGAAGATGGTCGATAAACTTATAACAGGCTTCAATAAACACTAAGGTATCCTCTCACTGAGTTGGGCTTTGCACGATTACTATATACCAGAAATGGCAATTGTTATCTAACCGCGCGTGGTATCTCGTTATGGATTTCGCGGAAAGGGAAAGACTTTAAAATCATCGGCGACATCGACGTTAGGAAAAATCTCCTTGGCCTCCTGTTGGAAGGGAAGAAGATCGAGGTAGCGGGCGGAAAAGTGGGTTAGAATGAGCTTTTCAGCTCGCGCTTCCTTGGCGATGGTTGCAGCATCTTTGGCGGTTAGGTGGTGGTGGCGATGTGCGAGGTCGCGATGTTGCTCTAGGTAAGTACTCTCACATAGAAATACCTTTGCCCCTTTGGCCAGCTCCACAGCGCTGCGGCATGGCCGAGTATCTACAACAACGGCGATGGAATCGCCTGGGAGCATTGTGCTCACATCATCCAAAGTGATGCGGTTTCCACCGATGATGACCTCGCCAGTCTCTTGAAGTGCACGGACTTCCAACCCCTTAACCCCTAAAGCTTGTAGTTTTGCTTTGTCGAATTTGCGTCGATCGGGTTCTGTGATTCTCCAGCCGATGTTGTCGACCCCATGATCGAGAAAAGCCGCTTCGATGCGGAAGGTTCCCGTATCTTCGACTAGACCAGCTTGTGTTACGGGGTGTTCAACCACATTGATATTTTCGTGATAGATGGTTCCATAGCGCAAACGGTCGAAGTATTTTTTGCCGCTGGCGGGGTAGTAGCAATGGATGGGGTGAGTTACCTTATCGAGGTTAAGACGCATCAGCATCGAACCCACACCTAGGCAGTGATCACCATGAAAATGCGATACGAAGATGCGATTGACCGTTGTGGGGGCTACATTGGCAAAGATAAACTGGCGCTGTGTGCCTTCTCCAGGGTCAAAAAGCAACCCTTCTTCGTTCCAGCGAAACAAATAAGCCCCATGGTTACGAAGGCGAGTGGGTTGCTGGCTTGAACAGCCCAAAATAATTAGGTCGCGTACCGTCATGAATTCCTTCGAGTCTCGTTAAGTTTACCAACATTTCCGATTATGTCATCAATCTTCATATAAGCCCTATTTGGAGCACTGTCATTATAGGGGAATTCTCTTTGAATTTCTAGGCCTTGTTCACCTTTACGGTCAGAATTTCGGTCGGACGAAAAAGGTGAACAAGGCCGATCCTGCCTATCCTGCCGCGAAGCGATCCTGTACATCCTGTTAAAGTCCATTTTAGCCGCATCTACAACATCTTTTAGATTTTAACCAGCTAGTATTTAATGGGATGAAAAAGCCGTTTTCCTGTTAGGTTGATGCGTGTGCCTGCATATCCAATTAAGGTCCATTTTAGTCGTATCTACAAGATCGTTCACTTAATGTAATTATTGATGGTCTATGACTTTTATTATGGATTGACTAAATGTGCAGAATAGTAAATACTGATCTTTTTGTATGTTAAATAATTGGTGTTGAAGTGATGAGGATTTTTTATGGTACAGTGATTGTTTTTGTTATGTCCTTTATTGGAATCACGAATCTGTCAGCTGATTCGCTACTGCAGACTTTTGTGGAGGATTTCCCTGCCGTTCCGATTGATGAAAAACTCTTTCTGCACGTTTTAGGTGATTCTTTCGGAGAGGACACAGGACTTGAGGGCAACTTCTCTTCAGACACCGCTGAGTATCACTTAGCGCTCAGCATGCAAAAAAAATCGGTATTACAGAAGGCCATAGGGCGAGCAGATTCGACAAAGAGAAAGCAATTTCAAGATGAGATTGATCGCTTTGACAAATTAATAAACAAACTTTCAGTAGCCACGGAATTATCCAAGCAAAACCGTCACTTTGAAGGTTTTCAGGCTGCGGTTAGCGCAAAGATAGCTGCATTGGCACCTGGTGAAGATCTACTCATTCTTGGGGGATGGTATCAACATGCCGTTCTGTATCAAGTCATCAAACAGGTTAATGGTCAATATACGTTCCGGGCTTTTAATACGCAGGCGATTGAATATCAACAGCACTTTAGCCTAGGCTCAGAAAGGCTCATGCTTCCTTTTGTGGAGGTGGAGGATGTCACCTATGAACGCATGACACATCCCTATTTTTTGATGGCCTTATGCGAAATTGAAAAAGAGGGTGGAACCGCTGATACCTTTTATGAGGCTGTCGTTCCGCTGCTACATGGAAAAGCGAGTTCTCGAGAATATGGAATTGAGCATTTGCATTATCCTCAGCTATCTGGAACCTGCTCTTACGCCGTTTTTATAGCCTTCTACACCCAGGCTATGGGAGACAATAGCTCCGCGCGTCGTTTAAGTTTCGAGTTTCAAACCAAGGCGATCCATGATTATTTTTCTGTTCATAAAGATAGTTTTAAACACTCCACGATTAGTCGAAATCTCGCCAAAAAGGGTCTGACAGCTTATGTCATTGCCGCGCGCAAATCTTATGATCTGGGTGATATAGATGCTGATGAGCTTCAGTATACCGCAAAGCTTGTGGAAGACCTGTCTAAAACCTTGCAAGATATTGAGAAGAGTGTTGACAGCGATATTGGTGCGGAAGCCCTTTCAATGGGTCATGACCAATTAGTCTTTGAGCCAAAGAAAAGAAATTTCCATGAGTTAAAGAAGTTTATCGTTCCCACCGCAAATGAAAAAAAAATACGCATTAAGGGAAGCTATATTCCTTCGCATCACTTTGTGATCCCTCGAGAGGGAAGCTATCAATCCTCCGATTTTTCGCATTTCGTAAAAGTGTTGGAACATGCCGTCAAAGAGCATCAATGGGAGTTGATACAGGCTGCGGTCCGTGATTTAACAAAGACCCTTCCTCTTAGTCTTGAGGATGAGGCCTGGAAAGATCTTAGTGATTGTGAAGGTGTTAGAATCGTGAACATCCTTCCGGAAATCGCTAAGGCTTACATGGCGGCAAGGATAAACCTGCAAGCAAAGGATTTTTATGACTTTGACGCAATAGATCTTATCGTTCATGCCAAGTTACTCGCCGTGGCCGAAACGCTTATTCGCCGACATATGCCTGAATTGGGGGGGGCCTTGCCTACGCTATGTCCTCCAAAGCTGTGCTATTTTCTTTCTGACTTTGACGAAGGCGTCTTGGGCAATCCTCTTTTACCCATTTATGATCAGCAATGGTGTGACGAATTTGCCTCACTTCGGGCATTTTGGCATAGCGAGCGATGCAACACTCACGAGGATTTTTTTGGTTTTCGAAAATATTACTTAAATCAGGAAATGTCGACCTCTAACTTAGAAACTGATTCGCTCTCTCAAGATATTCTGTGGGCAAAACAATGGTTAAAGAATACGGGTGAATGGGAAAGAAGCAATTTGTCATTAACAATCGGAGCTCATCCATTAGCATCTAAGCAGGAACTGTTGATTCGCGCCTTAACCGATTTTGACAATCGACTGAATCTGTTGCCTCAAGAATTTTTTGCGTTACGCGATTTAGCTGTTTATGTCAATTACGTCTTCCCTAACGTGTGGTGGGATGAGGCCCCTAAAGACTACTCCAAAGGTGTTAGACTGAAATGGAAGGCCCCACAGTCTATACTGTCTTATAACCTTTTTGGGAAACCTGACGGCTTTTGGCAAGAGACTCCTCATGAGGCATGGACGGGAAAGCAGGCCGTTATAGGGAATCCTCCAGGATTTACGCAGAGTATTCGGATGCGTTCAAATAACAAAGCCATCGCACTGGCCCTAATGCCTTATTTTGAGCGGGCCAGCGAGGTATTTGAAATGTCGGTTTCTGATATCCTAGAGCGCATAAAACAGGTGCTAGACATGGACATTGATGAGGATTTTGTCCGTCGCCTGGGAAGCTTTTTTCATGTTCCTGAACTTCAGGGTATAGATGCGTTGGGCTTCTTTGAGAGACAATCCAGTCTATTGGAAAAACAGGAATATCAGGAACTGTTTAAAAGAGTGCTATTCGCGGGTAATAGCCTTAAGGCATTACTAGAGAAAGATCCCATTAGGAAGGATGCTTTTGTTGAGCGTCTCGCCACGTTTGCAGAGTATCGATATCATGAATATAAAAAATTAGGTCAGATCGATACTGCCGTTTTCTTTCTTCAATTTCTACGGCACCTTCAGGAATACCTAGCTTATCACCAGGTATCCTTCGACACAACCGATGAGCGTTTTCAACCCCTCCTTTTGGATACTCGAGCAGAGTTGAGGGGTCTGATATCGTCTTCTGAGGAGTCTGCGGATGCAGAAGATGCTATCTATCGCGAATTGGCGCGCACTTACCAATACAAAACTCAGCAACTCACTGCTGATGAGCTCGTGGAGCTCGTTATAGCAATCGGTAGAGTTCGCGATCATGACAGAGAGAATGAATCTAAAGATATCCATCAATTTCGTAACATCTTGTTTAGCTATCGAGAGGACATCGAACGTCTGATGTCGTCAGACGCCGCTGAGGGGATACTCAATCGTATTGCCGCTCACTTTTACCAAGGAGAGGTTCGTTGGCAGTTTCAGGACACTGCTCTTGGAGCGGAGGAGGTCGTTATTGACCCTGAGCTGAAGCTAAGTCATGACGTGTGTGTTGAAGCACCCATGCACACACTAGAACAATCGAGCTTCCCACACTTTTTTGGGCGGACTGACGATGAACTTGTCTATATAGATCTCTTACAGGGATCGGTATTCAGACATGAGATTCGCCCATTACCAGATGCTTTTCTGAAGACAGCCCTCGGACAACGCTTGACCAAGGGAATTTCTCGCCCCCTTGGCAAAGAGATTAGACCGAGCGTTTATGAGTTTATCGCAAAAGATGGGCAGAAATATCTATTTGACAGCTTGGGCGACATCACCTATTGGCTTAGAGAAGGTGACTGGTACCGAGCTCAGTCGAATATGAATCGTGATCTATTGCCAAATGACAAATTCGATAGATATTTAGATTCCAAACCCTATTTAAATAAAAATTATTCCACAATCAGTGCATTAAGCCATGACAGTGAGGTGTGGTATTGTCATGATAAGCAGCAAGTTCTGTGGGTAAATGCATCCACAGGGCGGCCTATGTATGCTGCCTTGCTTGATTCCTCAATGGCAGTGAATAAAATATATCGGATGAGTTCAGAGGGCAACCCGACTTCTGAGATATTGTACGATGCATTTTTTCAACCGGTTATTGATCCATTGACTCTTTATACGGACCATTTGAATAGAGCAGGTTCAGATTTGTTGCGCTTAGCCACGCGTCTCGATGTTTCGGAACAGGCTTTGCTGTGGTATGACCAGGAGACATCCTTGGCAACTCGCCTAGAGTATCCAAAGCTGCAGATGGAATTCATCCCTACAGAAATGCATGGACAGAGGAAATGGGTTTCACCTCAATATCCAGGTTACTCCCTTGCAGAGCGTCAGCATCTAAGTACTCTAGGCCGCGCGGGAAATTATGTCATCTTAGAGCCCATTTCAAGAGACAAAGACGAAAAACCCTTAGTCTTGATGAATATGTTCGTGCCAATGAGACTATTGAGTGGTAGCTCGCTGGATCCGATGATACAACAAGATTCGGATTGGCAATCCAAACTCGTAGCCTTTGACATAGGAGAAGATGGACGACCCATTCCTCGCACCATTGAGGAACGCCTTTATCTGGCCATTTGTTATCTATGGCAGCATGAGTACAACCAAGCTGCTCACTACCTTCGAGGATATGGAGGTCTGTTACGTTCCTTGCCGAAAGATAGTATCGAATACAGGCTTCTCAATAAACTGACAGTCCTTCCAAACGATGACCACGATCCACGAGCGACAGCTGTACAGTTGCTGGCCTACTATCTATTATTTAAGGTAGATGGAGATTTTCCCGATCAAAGCAAACGTGATTTCAGGATATATGCCGATCGCTATATTGCTTACCTCTCTAATGCTGAATGGGCAAGCGAACATCTTCTACAACCCCATGAGGAATTATTTTTAGCTCTACCCTTAAGTGATGTGGATATCGTTAAAGCCAGAATCACTGAATTAGAGGTGCGCATAAGCCATCAAGATGAGCCAGAAGGCGGGCTGCAACTTAGCCCATGGCCACAAAAATCAAAAGCTTGGAGTTTGCACTATGTTCCTGAAGATGCAAAGCATGCCATTAAACATGCCAAAAATACGAAACCATCTATCCTATTGCCTCGCTTAGGTCGTGAAGTTGCCCTCGCCTATGCGGCTGCTAAGAAGGACATAGATGGAAAAGATCTTTTTGAAGCTATCAAAATGCTGACTAGCGTAGATCCGTCATTCCGTCAGGACCCAGCGCCGACTCCTGGATACTTGGACCGTATATTCAGCTACTTTGAAACGCCCAAAGAGGTTGTGGTATCACCTGAAAAGGCCCGTGAGGAGTGGGATGAGCTCCTAACCTTTCTTGAACGGATTAAGCTACCTCAAAACGAGGCCTCTCTATTACAGTTTTTGATAGCTGTGAATAGGAATCCCGACCTGTTTCCGTCTGTATCTGCTTTTGAAAAAGCAGTCATGTTCCGTGATGCAGACCTTCTAGCTATTCTAGGTTCAGCTCAGACAGTCAGTCATCCATTTATACAACGGTCTTACCCCGCAAAAGTCAGTCTTGAGCAAAGTTTGCCTATTAAGAGAGGCGAGGTTTATCACAAAGGTGTTTTTCATGGCTGTGCCTTGCCGTTGGACTATGCAGAGCGTTCCATAGTAGAGAATGTTTCAGAATATATTGTCGAAACGGCTTCTAGCACAGAATCCAAAGAACAAATTCACACCACGCGTGATGCATTGCTTCAGCAGTTTTCTTTTCAAGGATTAGAACCCCTGCTGGAGCGATCTGCTGAAAAGCTGCGCGAACGCATCCATGCATTCGCTGATACTGCTCAACAAAAGCAAAAAACATACGAAATTGTCTCTATTGACTGTCTTCGCAACCTCGAGGACGACCTATCCGAAGAGGTGCTGAAGCTGCAGTTGAGCATAGATCAACATAGGCAAGAGATTGAAAAATGTGCCCTAAAGCTCCCAGAAGAGGCCACAGATCGTGCCTATGAAGTGCTAAAGAGAATGAGTCATCTCGATTGCGAGCTTCTGCTTGAAGAACTAGTCAAGCTCTACGCCACTCAAGATATCTCCTTGCTTATGCAACGAAATCCTGCGCTGTCTCATGAAGATGCCGTCGACTTATATGGCCGTGTCGGAGTCTTTATGCAAGAAATCATTCGACAGAGACATGTAAGTCAGGTAATCAGCTTGATTGATGAGCTAAATGCAACGAAAGATGCCTCTGGAATAGCCCATAAGCTCTATTCGCAGCTCACACATCAGCGAGCCTACGATATTGCACAGCATCCAGCCTATCTCTCGTTTGAATATGCTATGGGCATCCTGTTAAGGCCTGAGCAGGTGCGTACTTTGGACCTATTAGGTATTGATCATGGAACGATACGCAACACGGAACAGATTGATATTGTTCTAGAAATGATTATGGGAGCAGGTAAGACATCTGTCTTGCTGCCTCTTTTAAGTCAGATGATCGCCGATGGTGAGCGATTAGCCGTTCTTGTCATGCCAGAGTCACTCCTTCCCTCTATGTCAGAGACTTTTCAGAAGAGCATTGGAGACAGTTTTGGCCTGGGCACTGAAATTCTAGCCATCGATCGCTCCACAGGCAGTATGGGCAAAAGTCAGGTTGAATACCTGCTCGAACGTCTAAGGGCCGCTGTCAGAGACAGACGAGTACTCATGGTGTCCAATAGTAGCATTCAAAGCCTCTACCTGAACTTTTTGATGAAGCTAAAGCAATACCATGAGCTTCGATCTGCTGGAATATCAGCCTCGGAGGTTATCGAAAATGAAGCGACAATACGTGTCTATCAGGAAATTTTTGGACTCTTGAAAACCCTGGGGGTTGTGATTATCGACGAAGTGGATGCCATCATGGATATTCTGAAGTCGCATCACTTTACCACGGGTGACAGTCGCGTTGTTCATGAGGATACCTTATCAGCAGTCGTGGGGCTATATGAGCTTCTGCTGACCCCTGATTTAGCCACTGTTTTACCCTTACCATTTTTGGGTCAAAGCGCGACCTCTCCCTTCACTGACGATAACTACAATGCGCTGTTAAAACCCCTTCTCATTGACGCAGTGATAGAAGGCCGCTATTTATCTCAAGATGAATCTTTCCAAACCTTTGTAAAGAGCATTAGCAATACTGCGTGGACCGCTCAGGAAAAACTGTTAACAAAGCCTTTTGTTAGTAGTTGCAGCCCTGAGAAATTGTTACGCGCTTACCTAGCCAATGAGTCGGTCCCAGAGGCTTTCGAATTTGTGGATAAGATTGCCAATGTTCATGTTCGAAATGTTCTAGCCGTTATTCAAGAGGAGCTGACGTCTTTATTGCCTCTCACTGCCCGGAAGAATCTCTTTGTGCACTACGGACCTTCTAGGGAGCGACTTCAAGCCATTCCTTATCATCTGGGGAGGCCAGCAGAAAGATCAGACTTTGGTACTGAACTTGAGATCATCAATTATACCATTCAGATGATGCTGGAGAAGGGCCTTAAAGCTAATCTTGTTGCAAACGAGTTAGATGCCTTGAAGGAGCATCTCAAGGACTCCCTGACACGCGATAAAGCTCTAGTTTATATCACAGAGATGTTTGCCGGTAGCGACCTAAAGATAGCGACGGTAAAGGAAAGTGACTATGAACAATTAGCTGCACACATTAGCAAGAAGCCAGCTACTGTTTTGAGAGTTATCCATAAACATGTTCTACAGCATCTTCGCTCTCATTCGGAACAGTTGAATGCCAACGCTCAAATTTATGGCTTTCTCTTTAATGTGGTCCATGGCTTTACGGGAACGCTTTGGAATGCGAGTACCTATCCAAGAATATTTGACGCCAAATATCCTTCGGATACAGAAGAACGAACTCTTTATACTCTTTGGGACACGACTCCAGACGCCTGTCATATCATAGAAGTTTCCAGCCTAAGCGGCAAAGAAGTCGACATGGCGGACGCCTTAGTAGCACAAATTTATGCTAAGGACAGTGGTTTTGACGGGTCTTTGATTGATCAATCGGGTCTTTTTCGAGGTATGCCTGCTCAGAATATAGCACGAGCTATTTTGAAACATTCACCCCATTCTCAAGGGGTGGTGTTTTACGATCCAAGCGGAGACCGTGTCGTTCTAGAAAGAAACCAAAATCGAATCGTCTCTTTGAAGGAATGCCACATCCCTAAAGACGTTCTTGTCGTCTATTGGGACCAAGCCCACACGACCGGATCTGACATTCCGGTACACAGCGGGATGATCGCTGCTACAACGTTTGGGCGTCATGATATTCTCAGAGATCTATTGCAGTCTGTCTGGCGCTTGCGCAAATTGGGACAGGGTCAGTCAGTCTTTTTTGTTGTTTCTGAAGAAAGCCGCAAAATTATTGAGGATACATTGTTGAAAATGGCAGGCGTACAGGTTGGGGAGCAGCTAACCTTTGGCAATCTATTACAGTACGCTTTCTGTCGTTTAGTTCTGAAGCAGGCTGATTACAACAATCGAGCAGCTAAGCATCAGATGGAAGGTGAAGTGTTGAAGGTGCTATTTAATAAGCTGATTGATACGCACGAAGATGTGTTTGCTGCAGCTCAAACGTATGATGATGCTCGTGAGCTTGTCGAACATTCCCTATCACGCCAACCTAGTGATATTTATGGGCACATGAAACAAATGAAACCCGCTCAAGAAGTTCTCATGAACGTTTGGAGGAATCTAGAAAAAGGCAAAGCGTGGAAAGCTGCCTGCTCTTCCAACCTGTCTATGCACATGCAGAATATCGTAAACGAAATGCTGCCCCAAATGACTTTGATGATTTCACAGCAGGATCTGTTTGATCATGAAGTAGAGGTTGAACTGCAAGCTGAGCAGGAGCAGGAACAAGAGCAAGAGCAAGAGCAGGAACAAGAGAAGCTAACCTCCATACCATGGCCCTCAGAACCCTTCATGCCTAGACTTCCTTGGCATTGTGATGGATTACTGAGCCGGGAGTATTATGATCTTTCCATAAGCAAGCAGATAGGTTTGGGGGCAAATTCAGTGGAATTTGAGAGCGTTGCCCAGCTGCTCAGTCATCATGGATTTCCTAAAGAATTCGCCTCGGCATTCAATCCCGCTCTGTATTTGACGTCAAATCTTGTGCGTCCTTCGTGGATTGCAAAAAATGGGGATCTATATGGACCTTTTGGCAGGTACCGTGATGCGATCACGGATCTATTAGTTATACAGGACAAAGTGACTAATGATCTCCAAGTGGTGATGCTTTCACCTTATGATGCGCGTCAGGTTGAAAATCAGCTGATCGCTGAGCGGCGTTCCAGTGACCTAGCTGCTTTCCAATCTAAAGAGGTAAGACTCTCTTTAGTGAATATTGATACCGGAATAAAAATCGATGGTTCAGAGCCTTTACCTCCAGGGGTTTTTACAAGTGCAGAATATCTACAGCTTAAGATGCAAGCCCAATTCTATCGCGGTGATATTTCTTACGGGCGAGCTGAGCTTCCCTTCTTAAAGAAGTGGATCTCTAGCAATAACCCCGAGTTATTGAGAGAACTCTTTCTTGAGAAAGTCATCAAGTGGTTGCCCAGCAAACAACGTATTTATCATGGCCACGTTTTAGACCACGTATTTAAAGAAGCAAGTGAAGCGCACTGAATAAATTAAGCTTCGAGAATAAGAGGTCGAGGTAAGTAGAATTTCCATCTTTTTAACGCAAAGGCGCAAAGAAGAGCTCACACTCGTGTCACATAAGGTTGATGTTTTCCGTGAGACACGAATGTGAGCCCTCCTTTGCGCCTTTGCGTTAAAATCAAGCATGAGACAGCATTTTCTTGGCTGCATCGAGCTCACCGGTCATTTGAGCTACGCTTCAGGCCTATGATGGTAATCCAGCAGAGTTTGCTCTCTCTTGAAACTCGCTCAACATCTCACCGGACATCTCAATGGCTTTATCGCTATCGCCCCGTTCCATAGATAGTGCAATGATTTCAGCGCAAAACTGCAGGCTGTAATCTCTATCGTTGATCGTCTTAACTAACTCCAACGCATATTCAGCACTGCCAATTTTCACCGATTGGGCGAGTTTTTGCGATATATTATCGACCGTTTCTTTAAATCGTTTACGTTTGAGAAAAGGATGATGAGGCTTCGAGATATTCGCGTACTTTAGAGAGCGCTTTATAGCGCATAGAAATGCGACTGAGCTCTTCGAAGGACATCTCTCCGAAGGTTTTATCGAATCCATCGGGTTGAAAGATAGTATTCCAGCTATGCGTATCGTGCTTTAAAGTACCACGTGGGGCTACAACCTTTCCGCTCATGACTCCTTCGAAGAGGACAGGCTGTATCTCTGGTGTGATATAGGCCACTGTACACTTCACCTGCGCGTGATGATTGTCATATTTATGAACCAGTTCACACAAGCCATCGTCTCCAATTTTTTTAAGGAAATCTTTGACATAGGGCCCTGGCAAGCCATTGAGTGCATCACAATGAAACGAGACATCTTCGAGAATAAGAGGTCGTTGTAAAATGGCCAGAGCAGCCCAAGCTTTGGCTACAACGACTTCTTCGGGCTCTCCCTGGATTTCTGGTAATTCAAGCTTTACCTGTTCCAGCTCCCAAGGAGAGAGGATGATCTGAGCTTCGCGAAATTTGCCTGGATTGCCGGTAACGTATTCAATCTTCATGATTCATGACCTTATGTGAGGCATAAATCATAGCGGAAGAGGAGGAATAGGAGTAGGAATTTTCACCGTAAATTAGAATAAGACGGATTAGGAACGGCTCGTTCAGCTTTTTAGGAGTAACACGGATGCACACGGATCTAGGAGGATTTAGGAGGATAGGATGGAAAAAACTAGTTCATCATTCTAAAACGATAAAATGGTTTTAGGATTGAATAGATCAAGGAATTTCTCCTATCCTCCTAAATCCTCCTAGATCCGTGTGCATCCGTGTTACTCCTAATTCTATTCCTCCTATTGCACACACTCAAGCATATCGAGGCGCGGCCACTCGGCATCGCGAGCATTGGGTACCACTGGGATAGTCCAGGAGACATTAGATAGAACCTTCTTGGCTTCGTCGAACCCAAAAGCCCATTCAGGAACGCGGCCGGGTTGAATAATGCCTTTAAGACCATGAGTATTGGTCCATTCACCTGAGATAAGCGGGTAGACCAATTGATTATAGGGTTCATAGTCTACGAAGAGGCCGCGGTGGATCGTAGGGCCTTGGGGAGGGATAATTTCTAACCAGGCATTGACAGGCATATCGAAAGAGGCCTCGCCATCTGTCACCTGATATTGAGCGATTTTTTTGCCTAGCAGCAGAATATTGATGTCTGCTTTGGGAATGGTCTGTCCTTTTTCATTGATCAGCTTAACCTGGACATGGCTTACAAGGCCTTTAGGGGGTTCTGTACCTGCAGGCCAAAAGTAAAATGGACTTGTAAATGCGACATCATGGGATCCGTGTTTTGGAATAGGCACAGAGGCATCGGTCTCAGCCTTGCGACTCATCGCCATCACATCGAGTTGTGAAACATCGCTCCAGGTATGGCTGTCATAAACTTTTACCACAAACCAGCTCTTCTCTTTTTCGTCGATATCCAACGTGTGGGTAACGTGACGAGGTTTGTCCTTGCGGTCATCCCAAACGCTATAAATTTTGCCATTTCGGAAAACCACGACGAAGCTGATATAATCTGCAAATTCTCCTGAAGCGTATGCGTCAATCTTTAAGCGATGTTTGGAGCCATCCAAAGGAACGATATCACCCACCTGATATTTATCGTCGATAGTAGCAAATAGAATAGGGCCTGAGGTGACGAAGACATGGCCTTTCTTAGCGGCTTCGAGAAGCGCTGGAACACTAAAGGGCCCATCAATGTGAAAGTAGGTACGCATGGATCCGTAGTAGTTGGGGTCTATCTTAGCGTAACCGCCGTCAAGCTCTGCAAAGGGTGGCATGCGGTATCCCATATTCAGGACATAGAACCACAGATTTTGGTAGAAATAGTGGTCATGGTCGTATCCCATGACGGCCAAGCCGTCCCATAGCTGACCTGAAAGAAGATCGGGCACCAGGTCTGCAGCAATGTTAGAAATGAACTGGTTTCCATCACCTCCCTGCCACCACCAGGAGGTGGGATGTGCATGAACGGCAAAAGCATGTTTGGTCTGTTTGAGGCGCGGAACAATTTCTATGCTTGGCATTTGGATCAGGGGATATTGTTCTTGAGTGAAATGCTTGTTTTTCGAATGGTAGTACTGACTATAGCCCTTGTCCATACCGTAACTATAGAATCCGCAGGTGTCGTTGATTCCGAGCCACCAGGTATGTCCAAAGCGTTGTTTGGGCATCTCGGCACCGAAGAAAAGTTTAAATTTTTCGTCGGACCCGAACCCCTCAGGTGGGTTCCAGTTTGTTTCATCGTATCCAGCCCAGGACTGCACGACGTAGAGAAAGTCCATGCCTTGTGCACGGGCAATTTTATGCACATCGCGAATCATATTGGCATCTTTGGGATGCTTACCGACGACATGGGCATGGGCGTCGCCATTGACCCATCCAAGGTCACGCAGTTTCACCCAGGGCTTTAAAGCTATATTGAGCGTAGGGGCCTCTCCGGCGGTGACCATCAGCTTACCGGTGGCTCTGTCATAATCGAAGCCCCTGGTAATCTCGTAGGTGTAATTGCCTGGAGGAAGTGAAAGGGAGAAAGTCCCATCGGTTTCCGTAAAAAATCCGGGAAACTGCGCATAATAACTGTTGATGGGGACGCCAGCATCATCTCGCAGGAGGATGCGTGCGGGAAGAGGTTGACCCGTATCTGCGTCAGTGACTTTTCCGCGCAAGGCTTTCGAGCTTGGGGCTAGAGACACATTCATCTTGAGCATTTGAGGTTCGGCAGCTTTGACATTGTCCAGATTGTCAAGTTCACCCCATGCTGTGTCTCGTTCATTTGGTTCTAGCGATACGGTCCAATCGACATCGCTCAGAGCCTGCCTACTCTTCTCAAAGTCAAAAGCCTTCCAGGGGACTCTTCCGGGGATTAGGTGATCGCTGAAAGCGCTGTCAGAGGTCCAATCACCCGAAATGAGATTGTAGATAATTTTGGAGTAGGGAGCATAGTCAAGGAACAGGCAACGATGCACGCTGGTGCCTTGCTCATCGGTAATCTCAACCCAGGCGTTGACAGGCATGTCAAAGGAAGCCTTTCCTTCGGAAGCAGTGTATTGAGCGATCTGCTTGCCTAGAAGAAGGACGCGGACAGAGGCATTTTGTACTGGATCTCCTGAGGCTGTGACTAAGGATAGGTTCACATGGCTGGTCAGGGGTTTAGGTTCTTCTGTGCCCGCTGGCCAGAAATAGAAAGGGCTGGTGATGGCAACCTGGTGGATAGGTTTGCAATGCGTGATTTTGATCGGTTTGGAGTCATCAGTTTCTTCAGCATAGCCGATGTCATTTTCGAGGTGAGCAGGCTCGATGAGAGTATTTCCGGCATGAACCTTCACGACATACCAGCTTTTCTCGCTTTCATCAATATCTAGGCTGTGAACGACCTTACGAGGCTTTTCATTGCGATGGTCCCAGAGCTTGTAGACCTTTCCATTGCGAAACACGACGACATAGGAAATCGCATCGTGGTTAGCACCTGAGGCATAGGCTTCGATGTTTAAGCGATGTTTCTTACCATCGATGGTGACAAGGTCACCCACTTGATACTTGTCATCAACCGTAGCGAATACGAGAGGTCCTGATGTGACAAAGGTGTGTCCCTGCCGTGCAGCATTCACTAAGCTATCGGCGTTGAAGGCCCCTTGAAGGTAATAGCAGGTTCGTATAGACCCCACACCGGGACAGCAATGACCAAAATCGGTAGGGCCGATCTCGGTAAATGGTGGAAGGCGGTAGCCTAGGTTTAGGATATGAAACCACAGCCTCTGGTGCAGGTAGACGTCACGGTCATATCCCAGAATAGTAATGCCATCCCACAGCTTGCCTGCTAGCAGACTAAAGACGAGATCGGCACTAAGTTTTGAGATAAACTGCTCACCTTTACCATGCTGCCACCACCATAGAGCCGGATGCGCATGGACTGCGAAGGCTTTATGAGCGAGCTTAAAGCGGGGGACCACTTCAACATCTGGAATAACATTGAAGGGAAAGCGCTCAGGAGTAATGCGCGGGTTGATGGAATGCTCATAGATCTCATATCCTTGATCGTTCGTAGCGTCAACGTATCCACCGATTTTGTCTAAACCCAGCCACCAGGTATGGCCAAAGCGTTGTGAGGGCATATCCGCACCAAACATGAGGGCGAATTGACCATCTGAGCCCAGCTCTTGTGCTGCTGGCCAGTTTTTCTCTCCATATCCAGCCCAATTTTGTGCGGCGGTGAGAAAATCAAGTCCTTGAGCACGGCAGAGCTTATGTACGGCCTGAATGAGCTTAGGATCGGGAATAGTGGCTCCATGGAGCCTTGTTAGTGCGTTGCCTTCTACCCATCCACGTTCGTGCAGGTTGACCCAGCGCTTCAGGGCGATGGTAACCTCAGCGTTTCTTTTTTCGTCCACGACGATATCTAAGGTTCCGACTTCATAGTCAAAGCCATGAGTGGCTTCTAGGGTATATTTGCCAGGTGCTAGATTCAGCGTAAAGGAACCATCCAGTTCGCTGGGAATCCCTAGGCCTGCATTGAGATCACTTTCTAGGACGTGTCCTTGGGCATCGCGAACAAATAGGCATACAGGAAGGGCTAATTTGGATTCGATATCGATGCATCTTCCTTTAACGGTTATCCCTTCAGTAGATAGGATAGGGCCTGCACAAAGGTGATCAAAGGCAGCCCATTCAGGGTCACGGGCATTGGGTACCGTAACAATCGTCCAACGCGGATCCGTTAGGATTTTTTTGCTTTCATCAAACTGAAACACCCACCAGGGCACGCGTCCGGGTTTGATGTTACCTGTGAGATTTTCCTCACGGGTCCACGCACCGGAAATGATGTTGTAGAGGATGTCGGTAAAGGGTGGATAATCGGAAAACAGGCTTCGACGTACCACAGTACCATCGGGTGAAGTTACCTCCACCCAGGCATTGACAGGCATATCAAAAGAAATCAGACCTCCTTTGGCATGGTAGCGCGCGATCTCTTTCCCCACGAGAAGGATCCTGATGTCAGACTCTGGAACCAGAACGCCTTGGGCGTCCTCTATCCTAAGCTGTACATGGCTAACTAATGCTTTTGGGGTCTCTATTCCTTCTGGCCAAAAGTAGAATGCATTAGTGATAGCCACCTCGTGAGAGTCTTTGATGGGTAGGACAACCCGGCTATCAACTGATGCTCTTCTAACCACATCCATGACGTCTAAGCTTGAGATATCCCCCCAGGTGTGGGATCCATAGACCTTTACGACATACCAGGCTTGTTCTGTTTCATTAATGTCTAAGGTGTCGGTGACATGAGTGACCTTTTTGTCCCGATGGTCCAAAATTTTGAAGATCTTCCCATTTCGAAATACGACAACATAGCTGATCCAGTCGTCCAACTGACATGAGGCATAGCTGTCGATGAGCATGCGATGTGTTTGGCCATTAACGGGGACGATATCGCCGGGTTGGTATTTGTCGTCGACAGTGCAGAAAACTAAGGGGCCGGAGGTGAGGAAGACATGCCCTAAACGGCCCGCTTCGACCAAAGTGGGAACGCTAAGAGGGCCATCGAGGTGGTAGTAGGTACGCATAGACCCAGCATAATGCGGATCCGCATCGATGAAACCCCCATCAAGCTCCGATAGGGGCGTCATGCGATACCCTAGGTTTAGTACGTTGAACCAAAGGTTTTGGTTGTAGTAGTTATCAGGATCATAGCCCATCACAACCATGCCATCCCAGATCTGTCCTGACAGAAGATCGAAGACTAGTTCAGCAGAGAGCAATGGCACAAAGGCATCGGCATTATGCTTACCGCCACGCTGCCACCAGGAGGGGTGCGCATGGATAGCAAGAGCGTTTTTATAGAGTTTGTAGCGCGAGACAATCTCAAATGAGGGAATATTCTTGTAAGGAAAGTGCTCCGGATCGATTGCTGCTGCATCCGAATGGTAGAAATCGTGAATGGCTGGGTCTGTACTTGCTTGCAAATAGCCGCAAGTATCGTCCAAGCCTAGCCAAAAAGTACGTCCAAAACGCTGCTTGGGCGTTTCAGCTCCAAAGAAAAGCGAGAAATTATCATCGGATCCAAGAGTTTGTGCCAAGTTCCAACGCTCTTCGTCATAGCCGGCCCAACCCTGGTTGGCGAAGACAAAATCGATGCCTTGAGCGCGCGCGATTCTGTGCACTCGGCGGATCATCTCGGCATTCCAGGGTTTCTTTGAGGGAAGGTGCGCATGCGCCTCGCCATTAAACCATCCTTTAGCCCTAAGGTTCACGCATCGTTTGAGGCCAATAGTCACCTCAGCATTCTTCCCAGCATGCATTTCAATGTTTTGGATGGCTCTGAGGTAGTCAAAGCCTCGAGTGGCTTCGATGGTATACTTGCCAGGTGCTAATTCAACCTTGAAGCTTCCGTCCGTGTCCGTGAACAAGCCTGGGAAGAATTGGTAGAACGTGTCAATCACCTGGCCTTCACTGTTGGTGATAACGACATGTGCAGGCAAAGGCTTCTTCGTCTCTGCGTCTTTGATGTGACCTGTCAAGGTGACTGTAGGTATCTCTGAAGGAGCCGCTCCTAAAAATGATGACAGGCATAACAACCAGGCCAAGAGAATATGCGTTTTGTGCATGGCGATCTCCCCCGAGACGATAAATAATATTTTTTAATCTATCGACCGGTGAGATATCCGGCAAGAGGGGATAGAGAGGAATAGCGATAGTAGAGATAGCAGAAGGTAGAGGGAAGGAGAGGAATTAGGATTTAGGATTTTCTACCACAGGAGAAATTTTTTTTTTTTGCTTGGAATGAGTCCATTTGAGACGATTGCAGAATTCCTTGTGACGCCGAAACAGCCATTAAAACCTTCACAATCGTATCTCGGCGCGCTTTGGAGTGCGTGTCGCTCGCGACCGCTTTGGATTTGGGCGAGCCTATTGAATCGCGCACCGTTCTTTGGAGGCTTAAGCCCCCACAGTTACCCCTAGAGCGAAAGGTTACGTTTCTTGCAATGCCTAGTTCACCCAAATCCAAAGCGGTCGCGAGCGACACGCACTCCAAAGCGCTGCGCGCCGAGACACGATTGTGAGGGCTTTATTAATCATCTGACATCTCGAACGAATTCCGTAATCGTCTCATTTCGTCCATATTGTCCACTAGATTTATCCTAGGATCGACTTAGGAGTGGAACTCATGGACAAATTCAAACATAAAAAACCAAAAAAATCCGTTCCGCTTTCATCTGCCGCGCCAGGCGAAGAAGTTGATTTTGCCGAGGAGGTAACCCAGAGCGGCTCCCGATAGGTGAGCCGTGTTAGCAATGCGAGGAGCTAGCGACATATCACCATAAATTTCCGCGAAGAAAGAGACAAACTGTCTTCCTAACATGGCTAGGATAAAAAAGGCCAGAAACCCTAGGGTAACTTTTTGCAACTGGTAGCCTTCCCAAGCAGCTGTTTTCTGTCTTACGTAGATGAACCCCATCATAGCGGTGAGAACACCGGAAAAACCCAAGAAGTTAGGTCCACTCATGAGGTACTGACACGTATTGGAAAAGGCCGCTGTAACCAGAATAAATAGCACATAGCGCATAGCTCCCGTGCGGCTTTCAATCTGCTTACCAAGAATCAGTAGCCAAATCATATTGAAAAACAGATGTAAAATGTCGCTGTGCAGTAAGATGGGACTAAATAACCGCCATCCTTCTCCCTGCCGTAACTTCTCGAACATCGGAACATCAAAGTGGACTCGATCAGCATGGCCCTTGAGCATGAGGACAACTTTGTCATATATGCCCGTCCAAACAGGCGTTTTGCGATATTGCTCTAATAGACGCGCAGCTTCGGCAGAAAGTGTCGTCTCGCTTTCCTTTTGGTCCTTATCGTTAGTATAAAGAGCTTCCAAATGATCAACGATCTCGTAGGCCTTAGGATAATCATAAAGCAAGGCTCGAGTGACTGGCGACGCTGTCAAGTATGCAATAGGGAGCACCTCTGGCGCAAGGTTCTCTGGCACGGATATATACATTTCCCAGGTGAGGATGAGCGTGCAGAGCACCATCAGATATAGGGTAATGGATCCAAGGGGCTTAGCTTCCCAAGCGTTTGCAGCCAGGGCTCTTTTTTCGATGTTGTCAGAAACCGCAGTTTTAGCACCTTCAGTGGCAGCTATCAGGGGCTCAAGAATGTGAGACGATTCCTTGAAAAGGGGAGCGTCAGGGTCCGCAACAAACTGTTGATAGAAATCGTCAGCCCGTTCGGCCTGGTCTTCATCGATAACCCAAATTCGGCAAAAGTGGTTGCCATAGGTGTCGCTACCCCAGTCGCTGACCGATTGCACTTCACATTCGTTGGCGATGCCTTGGCGAGTTAGGAACTGAGAGAACTGGTGGCCTTGTCCTTCGTTTTCGATTGTGCAGAGGAGGCGCATAACATCCCAACTTTTTCGATGATTTCTGAGGTAGACAATCCCGGAACTCTATTCACTAAATGCAAGCGACCTCCGCCACGTCGAACTGTCTCGGCTTCGATGCAATGATCCCCATACTCGGCGCCATTTACGTGAACGTCTGGTCTAATTTTAGACAGTAGCACTCTCGGGTCGTCTTCGTCAAACCATGTCACATAATCGACGCAACTAAGCGCAGCGATCATTTGTACACGGTATTTCAGAGGGATGATGGGTCGATCAGGGCTTTTGTATCGACGAATAGACGCATCGGTATTTAGGCACACGATGAGGATATCAGCAACTTCAGCGCCCTCCAGCAAAATTTGGAGGTGTCCGGCGTGCATGAGGTCGAAGGAACCATTCAGAGTAGCAATGGTTTTTCCTTCGGTACGTAGGGCATGAACCTTGGCAACGATCTGCGAAGGATCGAGGAGTCTATCGGCTAACCTGTCTTCAACGAGGTTACCGCCGCCCATGCTTTCCCCCTAAGAAGGAGATGTTGAACACCT
This sequence comes from uncultured Chlamydiae bacterium, assembly GCA_963713615.1. Taxonomy (GTDB): domain Bacteria; phylum Chlamydiota; class Chlamydiia; order Chlamydiales; family JAJFMA01; genus CAMFKD01. The sequence continues at coordinate 1,897,156 of CAVQMM010000001.1, read as the reverse complement.
CGTCGTAATGTTCTACGAAGTGAACATCGATGCCCGTCGTGATATAATCTGGGAGCTCTTCCCAATCAGGAATGTTCTCTTTAGGGAAGATCAGTACCTTCAGACCCGCACGCCTAGCAGCTACGACTTTTTCTTTCACGCCGCCGATGCCCAGGATGCGTCCGGTGAGGGTGAGCTCTCCAGTCATTCCGAGGTCTTCAAGGATCGGCGTATTGGTTAGCAGCGACAGCATCGCGGAGACCATCGTAATGCCTGCTGAAGGACCGTCCTTGGGAGTAGCACCTTCAGGGATGTGCAGGTGCACAGTAGCTTTTTCGAAGAACGTGTATCCTGGTGCATATTTGGGAAGACCACTATGGAGATAACTCCAGGCAATTTCAGCCGATTCTTTCATGACCTCACCGGCTTGTCCAGTAAGTTTCATACCGGTCTTCTCAGCTTCTACCTTAATAGCCTCTACGTAAAGAGTCACACCACCCATAGCAGTCCAGGCTAGACCTGTGGCTACACCTACCGGTGGCTGGGTATAGAAGCGTTCACTGGTGAACTTGGGTTTACCTAGAAGGTCTTTAAGGTTTTTGGCGGTGATGCGATGGCATATGGGAGCCGGTTTATGCTTGGCTTTGCCCTTAGTCTTTTTCTGACTTTGCCTTGCAGCCTCGTCGATCTCTTCGACTACTTTCACAGCGACTTTTCGAAGAATCTTCTTGATGTGATTTTCTAAACTGCGAACACCCGCTTCACGAGCATAGCCGTCAATCATGTCTTTGAGGGCTTGTGGGGTGAACTGTATCTGTTTGGACAACAATCCCATCGCTTTACGGTTGCGTGGGACCAGATAACGCGTGGCGATCTGGATCTTGTCTTCCATGATATAACCAGACAGCCGTAAAATCTCCATACGGTCTTTCAGAGGGTCAGGAATGGTATCCAGGATGTTTGCTGTCACGATGAATAACACATCTGCCAGGCTGGTGCGTACGTCGAGGTAGTGATCGAGAAATTCACGGTTTTGTTCCGGATCTAACACCTCAAGCAGCGCTGAAGCAGGATCACCCTGGTAGCTGCTGCCCATCTTGTCGACTTCGTCGAGCATGATGACCGGATTCATCGTTTTGCAAGCCTTCAGAGCCTGGATAGGCTTGCCAGGCATGGCTCCGATGTATGTGCGGCGGTGACCTTTAATCTCTGCCTCGTCGCGGATGCCTCCGACAGAAAAGCGGTAGAATTTGCGGTTTAGGGCACGCGCGATACTCTTGCCAATGCTGGTTTTACCCACACCAGGAGGCCCTACCAGACAGATAATACTACCGCGAACACCGCCGGTCAGTTTGCCCACACCGATGAATTCGAGAATGCGTTCCTTGATATCTTCTAGGCCATAATGGTCCTCCTGTAGGACCTTATTAGCTTTCTTGAGGTCTAGGCACTCTTCGCTAAAGATTCCCCAAGGCAACACTGTTAGCCAGTCCAGGTATCCTCTTGAGACAGCATATTCAGCAGATTGGGGTTCCAAGGCACTGAGTTTGTCCATTTCATCTTTGATGACTGACATCACATCAGGGGGGACCTTACGCTCTTTGAGGCGCGCTTCAAATTTTTCGCGGTCAGAAGCCTTATCATCTTTCTCGATGCCAAGTTCCTTCTTGATCGTTTTAAGCTGCTCGCGGAGGAAGAATTCTTTTTGGCTTTTGGCGATCGTCGCTTCGATCTTTTGGTTGATGTTATTCTGAAGGCGGCTGAGATCGAGCTCTTTCTTGAGAAGGACAAGAGCCTTGTCAATGCGGTTAGGAACATCAAAAGTTTCGAGAACTTCTTGCAGATCTCCACGTTCGGCTGTAGTAAGAGCGACGGCGAAGTCGGCGAGCTTACCCGGCTCGGTGTAATCGGAGTGACCTAAGAAGATCTGTAGTTCTTCTTTGAATAATGGGTTAAGCTTGAGTAGCTCTTTGATAGTGGAAATGATGCTGATGGCATAGGCTTTGAGCTCTTGGGTGAGACGCGAGGTATCTTCATGATAGGATACCTTAGCTTTGAGATGCTTCTGGCTAGGCAGAGGCTTCTCTACGATCATACGTTTTTCCATGTTCAGGATAACCTGAGCGCCACCCTGTTCCATGGGAATAATGCGCAAGACACGCGCGACGACACCCACACGGCAAAGATCATCGAACGATGCCGTATACACATCCGTGTCTTCGCGAGCTGTGAGCAGCAACCCAACGCACTTATGTTCCGATTTGGCGACTAGCTTAAGCACCTCGTAGTAAGGTCCAGGCTCTATAGCGATGGGGGCTGCCATCCCAGGGAAGAAGGGACGCCGCACCAGCGGGAATATGAAGACCTCGTCGGGAAATTCCGATGATATACGCGTGTCGTTTTGACCATCTTCGACGGAGTGGAGCATAGCTTTTTCGATCTCCATTTCCAGAGATGCGTCATCATGAGAGTGATTCAAAGTGAACCTCGGGGGGTTAGTCTGCCTACTGTAACCGTAGCATGTTAACATTGTGCTAGAATAGTTTCAACCCGCCCATGCGGTGAACAGCAATTCCCGCAAAAAAACGACATAACACCCCAGCCAGGGTAGAGGTGAAAACACCTCAACTGATCTTGAATACTCTGTTAGTCTAGGTTAATTTCTTGACCGATTTTATTGGCATTTGATATGATTGCGTTAATTCAATCGCAAAAGTTATCACATAAGTTAACTGCGATTGTGGTTTATTAACCTAATATAAGAGAGTGAATTATGGATATACACGAAGGTTTGAGACGTCGTAATGTACCTCCAAAGCATGTTTTAGATACACAGGAACCCGAGGTCAAAAAAAGTCTTGCCAACCATGGTCTTATGGAAATGGGGCGCATTGTTAAGCTAGGTATCGCCGGGGTAGTAGGTGGGCTGGTAATATCTAATACTATGATGTCTAATCTGTCAGTTGCGGAGCATGCAATTTTTACGGGCTTAGCCGGAACGTTCCTGCCCCTGACGTACATCTGTACCTCCTTTTGTACGACATGTGTTGTTGCTCAGGCTAAGCTTTTCGGCTGTTGCCCTGGAGTAGATCGTAATAGCATACACAAGCTATTTGCTATTGCGTGTGCGGCATATCTTGCACTTGATTTGGTTGGCCGCTCCTTTGGGGCGTATCAGGATGTTGTGAGGCGGATTTCCTTTTTTGCGATCGCAGCCGGCACTTACTTGGCGATAAACTATTCCATTGAGTACGTCTCTCGTTTGTTTCAGAGAACAAGGCAACGTTCGACTACTAACGAGCTTGAAGTTTAGATTTTAGTCTCGCAGACGTGTATTTAAGCAGCGAAGCTCATTGAGCTTCGCTGCATGTGCATTCAGTGGATAATTTAATATAAACGACGTATTTCATTAATACATACCTTCCAAATGGCTGTATTATTCTGTCTAACACATACTTCAAGCAGATTTTTGTTAGCGGCATCTCTTAGAACATACTCATGACGAAGAGGCGGAATATCTTTATAAGGGTTGCTGGAAACAAGCTTTTTAAAGTCTTTTAGGATCAAACCTCGCATAGTCATTTCAAAGACGTGGTCTACGATTTGAGGGTTTGCATCAAAAAATCCTTTGCTCTGCTTTTCCAACAGAACGCAAAGCATATTCATGACGCGATTAGCCACACGTTCGTCGAACAAACCAGTGCTTGCATCAGGTTGAAATGCGTTCTTAAAAAGAAGGTTTAGGTCAACTTGAGGATTCTGCAAAGAGGCTACAAAGAACGTGTTCCGATCATAGCTAGGACCATTAGCACCATGGATCAGGATGTGCACGATGCCTTCAGGTGTCAGGTTCTCAGCCCAACATTTAATCTGCCACCAACGTATGCCTTTGATATTGAAAATATCTTCCAGACGACTACGCCCTTCTGTTATACCAACGCGACAGACCTGTCTCCAAAGTATCCCTGCCCAAATGCTACCGATATTATCGGTAGACCTGCTGTGAAGCCGCGAAGTTAATTTTGCTAGATTCTCCAAAGGCACGGAAAGCAGGTTGAAATTCCAATCGTTTTTTTGCAGACAATGGGAGATCAGCTCTTCGATCCTTCGACGATTTTGCGCAGATTGAGGGATATTCCCCAGAGGGTCTCCATAATTCAAACGACAACGTTTTAGCCATGGCATAATCACGTTTTTCCACTGCACATCCGTCGCTGCCGAGCAAATAGAGGTTATGAGAGCAGAATGAGGATCGGGGCAATGACCCACTAAATATTGCAAACTCGCTTCAATCGCGTACTTGCCTAGCAAAGGAATGGTCACCTCGGCGAGAATCGCAAAACGTTTTTCGAGTACGTCACGCAATGGAGCGTTTGGGGCGAGTGTTCTACAACGGTAGACTGGAAAAACCAGGGATGTTACGAAATATTCATTCGCAGTCCTTGCTTGATAGCTTTCAGGATCGGCTAAGCAATTCTTTAGGAGAATGGCGTAGTCGTCTGGTTCTAATAATTCTTGTAGAAGAGTGAGGGCCTTGGGCATTTCTGCCGCATCATCCCTGACGCGTAATAGAAGTTGACTCTGAATTTGTTGAAGGACGTTATCATCCATTCCAGCTTGGATCACCGCTCCTATAGCCGGTAAGAAAATCTGATCTTGTGAAAACAAGGCATAGCAAAACTCTGTGTTATAGCTAGATAATAGGAAGGTAGAGAGCCGTCGTGCTTCCGGGTTACCCTTTTCAATAGCGTGCTCCCCTTGCGATTCATAAAATTTGACCATATCTTGAAATATAGTCGCTTCATTCTTTACAGCAGATTTGTTTGCATCAAGGCGACGTAAAAATACTTCCATTGTAAAAAGCCTAAGATTTGATTTTCAAAAAGTATTGTAAAAATTAGACTTGTTGTCAATGAATCTGAGGTGTGTTTTTTGCTAAGCACGAGACTTCTGCAATGACCTCTTATAGTCCATCTAAGGGCAACACGCACTACAATCTAAGCCTTGATGAGCTGATGTATTGCGATATAGCTTTTCTTCCAGATTTCTTGGTTGAAGTTTCTTTGCTCTTCACTACCTGCTTGACGCAGTTTGTGATTGACGAGGTCTATCAAAGCTGACTGCCGCGACGCGTTTTGAAAGGGATTATATAAAACCAATTTCTGAAAATCTTCGATGCTTAAGTGTTCCGCACAACGCGTGAAGAGTGCATCTAACTTCGGACTGTTTACACCCAGACATTCTTTTTCATGCTCCACAAGAACAACAAACATTTGCATGATTCTCTGTCCCATATGCGATGTGTAAAGGCCTGACTGATCAATCGGAAAGGCTAGCTCGAATAGCTTGATGGGATCCATTTCTGAGTTTCGCAAAGCAGCCACAAAGTAAATGTTGCGACACTCTTCATAGACCCAATCTTTGTAAACAGAGTCGCTTTCAAGCTGCTTTGTCATTACATCCGGCTGTAAGCATGCTGCCCAACCTTTAATGAGGAACCAGTTACTTGTCTCCAGATAATAGCCATACTCATCGATGGCAGCTCTACATATTTGTTGCCAGATGCATTCCACCCAAGGATGGTCCTTGACCGCTGATGTTTTGGCTAGTTGAACGACAAATTCCGACAAATTCCTTAAAGGCGTTGATGCAAAGGTTTGCTTAAGGATGTGATCCTGGATTCTCTTACGCATTGATGGACTTTGAGGCATGTCGGCCAGTAGTTTTAAGTAAGAACCATCTTTTCGATTCTCTAACCAAGGAGTGACAATCCTCTTCCACTGATCTTCTGTTGTTGCGACGAGTATCAGACCTATTGTGGAGCTACTACAGTGGATCTTTGCCTGATTCAGGCTTCGACATAACCCCTCATCGCTTAGCAAAGGCACGATGGTTTCTATGACAACCTGGCTCTGTTTTTCCAGATGACATTTCATCGGAGCTTCCTGGCTATCCAGTTCACTTCTTGTAGGGCAAGCGATCGACACGAAGCAATCATTCACACATTGAGAGACTTCACCGAATTTATGCATGTAGGTTTTTAAAAGATCTGCATAAGCCTCTGGCTCCATCATATTTTTCAGCAAGAGGAGAACGTGGCCAATCGACTTCGATTCGTCACGTAGCATTAGTATTAATTCCTCTTGAATTTTCGATAGAGTGTCCTCACGGAAACCAGCTGAAAATATGGCTCCAGCTGAGATCAATACTTCTGAAGCATGTAGAATCAGGTTATCGCACATATTCAGTGTGTCCCCCTGATAGGCAGCTAGCACTTGCAGCGACAATTCCCGTGCTTTTTTGTTTCCTTTTTCAAGTGCACCTCCATGATACAAATCATGAAGTTGGCCTACCATCTCCAGGTCAAGCATAAAGCCTGATTTGGGTTGTGATGGTGAGAAATAGAGAAAGATACTATTTAAATATTCCATTACTGTAAATCGACGCCTGCATTAGATTATTTTTATAAATATGACATATCATATTATGATATTCATTGAAAGTGTAGGGTTATAAATAATAATAAATTTTATTTCTTCCATAAGTTCTTAAGAAGGATCCACTGATTCAGATCAGCCATTTTCATTTGGCTTTCCTCCGTGCCGTTTATCACTTCGTGAAACCCAGCATGCCATATGGCTTTGACGGCATTTTTTTGCTCTTTGGTAGCTGCTTTAATTAGCTTCTGGTTTGCGATAGCTCTGGATCGGAAAGGGATAGGATCCTGGACACAATTATACTCATAAGGATTCGTTACGGTTTCGTACAAAAAGTCGTCAAGCTTGAGACGTGCCGCACATTTGGTGAACAGAATCTCTAGATCTGCCTCGGACAGATTTTTGACTGCTGCTGCTTTTGCTTCATAAAGTTGCACAAGAACTCGGAGCATTTCCATAAGTCGCACGGGGCTATATTCCTTGTGAAGAAGACCTGATTCGTCAATTGGATAGGCCACATCGAGAAGCCCAACAAGGTCGATTTCCGGATGCTGTGCCGCTGCAATAAAGAACATTGCTCGAAATTCTTCGGACACATCACGGTCGCTTTTCGAAAACTGTTTAGTGATTTGCTTGGGGGTTAAGATTCTAACAAAGCCCTCGACTTGCCAGTAGCAAGAGTCAATTTCGTCTTTTCTATTTTCCTTAGACAACCAAAACAGAACACCAGAACCATATGCATTTCTTGCCTCTACGCATATTTGTTGCCAGCGTTCTTCGATCCAGCGGGTATCAGTACCCTCGGTGGTTGCTTTGCGATGCATCTTGCGTGTCATTCGTGACAAATTGTTCAGTGGCAAAACCTCTCGCTCTGGATCCAAGTGATAAGTGATGAAGGCTTCGATTCTTGGATGTGCTCTTTCATTCAGAGGCATATACCCAAGATAAGGAGCGTAGTTAGAATTGTGTAGAATGGGCATGATGACTTCATCCCATTGCTGGTCTGAAGCAGAGGCACATATTAAACTGAGCAGATTTTCGGTTTGATAGTCTGAGAGTGTTCGAAAAACAGACTGTGGGCTTAGGGCTTCTCTGATGACCTCATCACTCAGGAAAGGAACGATAGTTTCGAGGAGCGTTTGGTTATGCTTATGGAGTCGGTTTCTCTGAGTCGGGTCTAGGTGGTGCCCATCACTTGATGCAGCTCTTGAATCGATAGATTTAAGAATGTAGTCACTCACTGCTGAGATGAAAGGAGCATTAGGTCCCTGTAGGTAGGTTTTCAATAGATCGGAAAAAAGTTCAGGTGATAGCAAACCGCTCAAAAGAGCTAGGGTTGTGGTAATGGAGTTTGACGAAGGGTGCAAATGCCATTGAAGATTCACTTGAAGCGATTGCACAGTTTCGTCATCGAGCCCTGTTTGAAGTACAGCTCCGATGGCTTCAGCACAATCCGAGGATATGATCAATTCATCGCATAACTTCTTCAAATCCCCTTGACAGCAGTTCAGTAGTTCCTTAGACAGTTCACTGGCTTGTTTTCCACCTTTAGTTAGCCCAACCGGAGAGTGTATGTTATAGTAATCGCAGATTTTTTGAATGATGGCGCTAGAGCTTTTAGATGATATGTCAAGTTGTAATTGGTTAATATCATTTAAATTATTTTCTGTAATGTTATGATTTAAATTCATCGATGTTCCTGCATTTTAGTTTATGTTTATTATATCTATGAATTCAATTCAGTCAATTAATTATATCTGAACTTGACTATAGAACAGGAACAGGAACTTGAGGAGTGGGTTCCATGGTGCGGATAATTCTACGGGCTAAGTAGATGAATGGGGTATCAAGGATGGCTATGATGACTTTGACGATCCACATGTCGAAGATCATTTCGGTGATGGGTAGAACACCATAGAATGCGATGGTGATGAATACGATCGAATCAAACAGTTGGCTGAGGATTGTAGAGGCATTGTTGCGTAGCCAAAGATGTCGATTGTTGAGTTTTTTCTTCAAAAAGTGGTAGGCCCAAACATCGTGATGTTGACTGATCAGATAGGCAGCGATGGATGCCAGGGCGATGCGAGGGGCTTGCCCAAGGACGGTATTAAAGGCTTTAGCGCGCTCCGCTGCAAAAGAGGCTGCAGGCCACTGAACAGCCGCCTCAAGAGCTATGGTAAAAACGACAAGAGCCAAGAAGCCTATCCAGACAGCCCGGCTGGCAACCGATCGATCCCACATCTCAGACAAAATGTCCGTCATCAGAAAGGTGGCAGACGCAACTATGATGCCTGCGGGGACAGAGAAAGGCCCGAAGGAGACTAGCTTGTTGGCAAGAACGGCAGCTGCGACCACGAGGGTAGCCATGAAAGTCAGGGGGAACTCTACGCCATACCGTCTGCCTAACAAGGCAAACAACGTAGTGGTACATAGTGTTCCTGCCATCCATCCCATTAGTATCAAAAATTCCGTCATAGATGCCTCAATTAAAGAAACATGATACTATGCAGACTGACTAAGTGTAAAGATGTTTATGCTAGAGGGATCTAGAGGGCTTAGGCTTGTGAAGTTTTTTACCACACTTAAGCACGGCATAAGCAGGGCGAATAACCCATTCAAAAGTAACATGATATGCAGGATCACTCCCACCTTCAAAATGCAAATAGGGGCTGACAATATGCTTAAAGTGGAAAGGGGTAGGAATGGAGAGGATTTGACGCGAATCTAATCCAACTCTATCCCATTAGTTTTTTAAGATAAAGTTAACCCTATGACTCTGAAGAAGATGGGAGTGATCCTGCATATCATGCCGCGAAGCGATCCTGCATATCCGTTACTTTTGGATGGGTTATTCGCCCTGCTTACGCCGTGCTTAACTATGGACTCTGTGGTAAAAAAGCTTCACAATGCGTTACAATAACCTTCACAATGCGCTACAATGACGACCATGGCATACGAGACTAATCTATTTCATCGAGCGGCTGTTTCGGCTGACTATCATCCTCGCTATTCCCAAGAGGCCGATAGCTATCGAACGCCCTATCGCCGAGACGCCGATTGCATCCTGCAGTCCAATGCCTATTCTCGCTATGTGGATAAGACTCAGGTCATCTACTTGGTAGCTAATGACCACATCTCTCATCGTGCCATTCATGTTCAACTGGTCAGCAGTTTAGCACGAGGCATCGCAGAGGTCCTTCGTCTGAATGCTTCTCTTGTCGAAGCGATTGCGCTTGGGCATGATGTGGGGCATCCTCCATTCGGACACGAGGGCGAAGGCTATTTGTCGGCTCTATCCGTAAAACATGATTTGGGGATTTTTGCCCACGCTTGGCAGTCCTGTCGGCAGCTATCCGTGTTAGAACCCCTGAATCTGGGATTAGCCGTTTACGATGGGATTCTTTGTCACGATGGCGGTATGTCCTCATCGTCGATCACTCCTCGGTGGGAAAAAACTTGGGCTGACCATGAAGAGGACCTTGAAAGTAAGCTTCGTAATCCTGAGACAACTTGCATTCCAACGACACTAGAAGGCTGTCTTGTGAAAGTTTGTGATACCATCAGCTATCTCGCGCGTGATCTTGAAGACGCCATTAGCTTAGGAATTATTCGTCGTGAGCAGATACCACAGACAAGTCTGGGCAGTGAGTCGACACAGATCTTACGCATTTTTGCCGAAGATGTCATTAGTTGCAGCATGGATCAGGAATGTATTTCCATGTCAGATTCGGTTTTCAAGGGTATCCGTGCCCTAAGAACCTTCAGCCAAGAGCACATTTATTTTGAGCCGCGTCTCAAAGTAGAATCGGAAAAAATTCAGCGAGGCTACGGCTTGCTAGTTGAATATTTGTTGGAGGATCTTCAGGGCAAGGGTCATAACAGCTACATCTGGAAACACTTTCTCCATGACCGCGACGAGGGCTACCTAGGCACAAGTTCCGCTGCTCGACAAGTCATCGATTATGTGGCCGGAATGACTGATGGCTTCTTCCTGCGTACGCTCCAGAAGATTTTTGTTCCTTCACCGATTGGATGGACATGCTAACCCTCTTAATTGATACGTGCACAGAACGCGGCATTTTGGCCATCTTTAAAGATGATGAAGAGCTATTTTCCGAGGAGCTTCCATTTGGATTGCAGAATTCAAAGGCGCTGTTACCAGCCTTGGACCATGCTTTAAAACAACTCAACCTAACTACAGCGAATTTTAACTTAATCGCTGTGGCGTCGGGTCCGGGATCCTATACCGGCATTCGGGTAGGGGTGGCGACAGCTAAAGCACTGGCCTTTGCACATCGTCATCCCTTGGTCGGGGTGTCGACCCTGTTTGGCCTCATTCCTCCCGAAGATGGTCATTTTGCAGCATTGATTGATGCCAAAGTTGGCGGGGCCTACTACCTATTGGGAAAACGTACCGGCACTCAAATAGAGTTTTTATCTTTGCCAGACATTGCTCCGCTTGAACAGATTGTCAATCTACTCCAGAATGTCGATGTTATCGTAACGCCAGTAGCGCAAACATTACCAGACAAAATGAGGAAGTTGAACTCTGCAAAGGAGTGGCGCTGGATTGAAAAAGCCCCAGAAGCCATCCAAATGGTGAAAATGGCTCGGCAGTCCTATCAGGACGGGCAGTTTTCTACAGATGGCCAGGTCGAAATCCTTTACCTGCGCAAGACGCAGGCAGAGCTCGACAGAGAAACAAGACCAGACGTTACGTAAATTCACATTTTCAAAAGATTAAAGCAAACAAACCTTACCTGCGTTACAAGCTTGCATTGTTTTGCTTGTGAAAAAGACATGCATGCATAAAAAAACCGGAAGAGGCCTTGCGGCTTCTTCCGGAAATGGAGAGGAGGGAGATCTTTGTTATCAAGCATTGATATTATTAGATTCGATATTTAATGTCAACATACAGAAGTGATTTATATCGAAAAAGAGCAATATAAATCGTGTTTACCTAGATGATTTATAGTAATGCTTACACAGTTTCAGATGAATGAAATGTAGGTAATGCTGGTATATTAGATCGAAAATGAATATGTGAAGCCAGTTCAAGATGCTAGATTGAATAGACTGGCGATTTTTAATGCTCCTATCCATAGACTTCTCCTTATAGTTGGTTGATTACCGGATGAACCTGATTACCCATAAAGAGTTATTGCTGACAAGAATCTTTGGACCCGCTATTTTCAGTGCACATAGGCTTCGTCATTCACGGAGCTAAGCCGCTGCAAAGATAGAAAAAGGGGGCAGAGGGGTTGATCAATATCCCGCTCTCTGCTATAATCTTGCCTATCTACAGAAGTCCCTATGAATTATGTAATAATCAAGGAGACGACGACAGGATGGATAAAAGTTCTCATCAGGAATTGATTGGATGACTCAGATAAGACTCCGAGCCGGTGACTCAATTGACAAGGCTCTTCGTATTTTGAAGAAGAGATTGGACAAAGAAGGCGTTATGAAGACGGTTAAGGCACATCGCTTTTACCTAAAGCCCTCCGTAAGAAAACGTGCTAAGTCCAAAGCAGCTCAGAAGTATCGTCGTACACGGTAGAACAGGCTTGTTCTAATTATACTCGGCAATCACCGTTGTGACTGCTGGTATTTGTGTATTGGACTTTTTTGCTGTCTTAGTCTGCGGCCCCCATCCTGACAAGTTTGCAGGGGAAACTCCCTGCTGTAGTGGCGCCTGATTGCAGTTGCGTCATCGTTAGGAATCACTTTTCTCATGGAACGTCATGGCTGATTACTACGAAATTTTGGAAGTTCCCAAGGCGGCCTCTGCCGAGGAAATCAAGAAGGCTTATCGTAAGAAAGCCCTTCAGTTTCACCCCGACCGTAATCCTGGAGATTCAGAAGCTGAGAAACGCTTCAAAGAGATCTCTGAGGCATACGAAGTTCTCAGTGACGACAACAAGCGCAAGTTATATGACCGCCATGGCAAAGAAGGCGTGCAAGGTTTTGCAGGAGCTCGAGGGGGTGGACCGCAAGGTTTTGCATCTATGGAAGACGCTCTTCGCACTTTTATGGACGCATTTGGTGGCGGCGGTGAGTCGATATTCGAATCCTTCTTTGGCGGCGGTGGTGGCGGTGGGGCTCAGATGCACACAGCGCGCCAAGGGGCTAGCAAGCGTGTCAATCTGACGATTTCTTTCGAAGAGGCGGCGCGTGGCGTCGAAAAGGAACTCGCGATTACCAACCTAGTGGTCTGTAAAGAGTGTGGTGGCAAGGGATCTAAGACTCCTAATGGCATTAAAACGTGTCCACGTTGTCGCGGCAATGGCCAGATCTTTGAGCAGCGTGGCTTTTTTAGCATGTCGATGAATTGCCCTGAGTGTCATGGGGAAGGCCGTGTGATCACTGACCCTTGCTCTGCATGTCACGGTCATGGGTTAGTGAAAGAAAAGCAAAACATCAAAGTTCACATTCCCGCAGGCGTTGACAGTGGCATGCGGCTCAAGATGAGTGGCCATGGCGACGCCGGTTATGGTGGAGGGCCTCCTGGCGACCTCTACATCTTTATTCAAGTGGAAGCTCACGAGGTTTTCGAACGCGAAGGCAATGACGTCATTATCAGTCTTCCTATTAGCTTCACTGAAGCTGCTTTGGGATGTAAAAAGACAGTACCATCGCCGTTGGGACATTCTTGTCGTTTGGTTATTCCTGAGGGAACCCAAGGTGGCAAGATCTTCCGTGTCAAGGGCGAGGGCATGGCCAACGTTCATGGACGTGGTAAGGGGGATTTGTTGGTGAAGATTTTTGTGGAGACGCCCACAAAATTATCGGCAAAGCAGAAAGAGCTTCTAAATGAATTGAGTTCTTTAGAAGTTCCGGCGAATCTTCCTAAGGCCAAGGGCTTTATTGATAAGATCAAAGGCTTCTTTTCCGATTTCAGTGGCAACTAGTCCTATGTGGCGCAGTCATGGAATGCATAGTGTTGCACACATCTTTTTCTTGACAGCGGCACGTATCCGAAATAGCGTCTATCCGAATGAACGTTACGCATCGACCGAAGCCCTCACAAGTGTTACTCGGCGCGCAGCGCTTTGGAGTGCGGTCGCTTGCGACCGCTTTCCGTTCCTTGCGATGGTCATGTGAAACGGCATCAGTATCATTCGCTAAGGGTAAAAGGGTTAGTACATGCAGCCTAACCGAATCCATACGTTGCAATTGTGGAGACGTGCAAAACAATTGTCCCATGTGATGCAAACGGGACCTGTTTCAACCGTTCTCGCAGTCATGGAATGATTGCGCCACGTAGGAAATTGCGCCAAGCAAAGGACCATAAATATTTGCTTGATTTGTGTGGCTAATGTCTCTACCATACCATTATCATTTAACGCATCTTAACCAATTATGAATGAAGCATCACGTTTGATTAATGTAGGACTGACCCTTTCTCCTGAGGGGCGTGTTTATTTAGACACCAGTGAGCAGGTTGGCGAAAAGCTATCACCAGAGGCTTTTACCTTGATGTGTGGCCTATTTGCCGAGGGGGGGCCAAGTGGACTACTGCAACTAGGCATTCAGGAGATCTCTTTACCGCTATCTCCGAGTTTTTTGTTTTGGCAGTCGCTGTCTCGCCATTTTGTCGCACACGTTTGTAAACATAGCCATCTATCAGATGAGCAAGGTCTTCCGAACATCTCGGTACCCAAGCTGTCCGAACTTCAAGAATTTGTCGATTGCGCACCCTGTATCCGAGGCGTCGAGTATTTAAACATCGATGTGCTCTTAGATTTATGGAACAGCTTATTTGACGCTTTTCGTTGTACTTTGGAAAAATTTGGTGGTGCGGTCCAAGAATATCTCAGTAAGCATAGTCCTCGTTGGAACTTGTTAGGGCGCGTCTGTTTTCATTTAGCTGAAAACAAAAATGACGAAGCAAGACCTTTTGCTTTTTTAGCCACCTATACGACAAAGCTATCTGAGGACTCCTCAGCTCGACATCTTCCTTTGCGAAGAGCCTTGGAAGATTATGCGGGCGAGAAAAATAAAGCAGCACTTCTGTCGCTGTTGCGGCCCGTGCAAAAAGCCGCTAATCAAAGCTCGTTTATCCAAGGCCTGGTTGATTCAGGCGCCATCTTTCAGACGCTAGCCTGGAGTCCTCAGGAGGCACATCGTTTCTTGCGCGACATCTCTGTGATGGAATCTAGTGGTGTTGTGGTGCGTGTTCCAAACTGGTGGAATAATCAGGCCCCTCCTAGACCTAAAGTACAGGTTCAAATTGGTCAAAGCGATAAGAGCATGCTAGGTCTAAGTTCGCTTTTGGATTTCGATATGCACTTGGCTCTTGGCGATGGTGAGGCCCTCACGCACGAAGAGTTGCTTTCGATGCTCAGTGCATCTGGCGATCTCATCAAAGTCAAAGGTCAATGGGTGGAGATCGATCGTCAGAAGCTTCAGGAAGTTCTGAAATACTGGAACAATGTTCAAAAGGTCGTCAAAGATGGATTGACGATGGCGCAAGGTCTTCGTTTAATTTCAGGATTGGGCCTACATGCATTGGAAGACGACTTAGGATTGGTGGATTCTGCTGCCGATTGGTCCGCTGTGGTGGCTGGCGATTGGTTAAAGGATGTTTTACAGAAGTTAAGAAGCCCTCAAGTAGCCCATGAGAAGAAATTAGAGCAGGTTTTAAATCAATATTTAGTAGCCACTCTTCGTCCCTATCAGATGGATGGTGTTCAGTGGCTATGGCTGCTATACCAACTTCGTTTGGGTGGTTGTTTGGCTGACGATATGGGCCTAGGCAAGACGATCCAGGTGTTAGCTCTCTGTCTGCTGGTTAAGCACCACACATCTTTAAAGGTCAAAAAGCCTCATCTGCTCGTTGTACCTGCATCTTTAATAGGAAATTGGCAGGCAGAAGCCTCCCGTTTTGCGCCTACTTTAAACATCCTCATTGCTCACAGCTCGGCTAGGGGTGGTGATCTAGCTCATCTATCCCCAGAGGAGCTAGACAGGACGGATATCGTTATTACCACCTACGCCTACCTCCATCGTTTGAAACGGTTAGAGGAAATTCAATGGGATCTTCTTATCCTCGATGAAGCCCAGCAGATCAAAAATCCTGGTACCAAGCAAACACGTGCTGTTAAGCAGCTTAAAAGTCAGGTAAGGCTAACGCTAACGGGTACGCCAATCGAAAATCGATTGGGTGATCTCTGGTCTTTATTTGATTTTACTTCACCCGGTCTGTTGGGCACCAGCAAGGCATTCTCTGACTTTATCAAAAAGGTCAGCAAGGGCGACGGGGCTTTGCAGTATTCGCGCTTTGTATCCACTCTGCGGCATTTGACGCAGCCCTATATTTTACGGCGTTTAAAGAGTGACAAGAAGATCATTTGCGACCTTCCTGACAAGACGGAAGTACAAACGTTTTGTGGGCTTAGCAAAGAGCAGACATGCCTTTACGAACAATCGGTTACAGAGCTCAAGCGGCAGCTGCAAGAGGCCAAAGGTATCCAGCGTCGAGGAATCGTCCTTTCCTATCTGATGCGCTTCAAGCAGATTTGTAACCACCCCACACAATGGCTAGGATACGGTGACTACGCTGTAGAGAAGAGTGGTAAGTTTATGCGTCTGCGAGAGATTTGTGAAGAAATTGCTGCTAAGCAAGAGAAAGTACTCATTTTTACACAGTTTCGTGAGATCATTCCCGCTATTGCTGCAATGTTGACGCAGGTATTTGGATGCGAGGGTCTAACCTTGAGTGGGGAAACAGCGGTGGGTAAGCGTGCTGAGTTGGTTGCTAGTTTTCAGCAAGAACAAGGACCTCCATTCTTCGTCCTATCGCTAAAAGCCGGAGGCACCGGCCTTAACCTTACGAGGGCATCTCATGTGATTCATTTTGACCGGTGGTGGAATCCTGCAGTTGAAAATCAAGCAACCGACCGCGCATACCGCATTGGGCAGAAACATCCGGTTTTGGTCCACAAGTTTATTTGCCAAGGCACTATTGAAGAGAAGATTGATGCGCTTATTACCTCTAAGAAACAGCTTGCTGAGGATTTGTTAGAAGGTGATGGCGAAGTACGTTTGACTGAACTAACGGATGAAGAACTCATCAATATCATAACGCTCGACCTAAATCGAGCTATTGCGGAAACCTAGGAGGAGTATACCGAGATGGGGTACAGAGATTATCAGTGGGCACCTTATGTTTCTGTTGCGGACCGGCGGGCTAAGGCCGCCAAACATCGCCAGACTTTAGAAAAAAAAGGGCATGTTTTCAATCCTGTTGTTATTAATGGTAGGAAAATTACCAAAACCTTTTGGGGTCAAGCTTGGTGTAATCATCTGGAGGCCTACAGTGACTTCAGCAATCGTCTACCACGTGGACGTACCTATGTGCGCAATGGTTCCGTCATCGATTTAAAAATCACCAAGGGACAGGTACAAGCTCAAGTCATGGGCTCCTCGCTCTACCACGTTAATATCGAGATTGCATCGTTGCCCGCATCTAAGTGGAAAGCGCTGATAAAAGCATGCGTAGGCAAGATTGACTCTCTCATCGAATTGCTACTCGGAACATTTTCTAAAGCAGTGATGGAAGTGATTACAGGAAGAGAAAATGGTCTCTTTCCGCAGCCTAAGGAGATCAAGATGAGCTGTTCATGTCCTGACGGTGCTAGGATGTGTAAGCATGTTGCTGCTGTTCTGTATGGAGTTGGTGCATCCTTAGATCACGAGCCAGAAGGGTTGTTTGCCCTACGTCATGTTGATCACCTTGATTTGGTTGCTACGGCTGACGCTGGTAGTATTCTGACGCCTGCAATGAGTGCTACCAATGCTGTTGAGGATAGCGAACTATCTGCATTGTTTGGGATTGATATGGACGAGGCGGTTATTCCGGCTAAAACTTCTGAACCTTTGAAGAAGCCCAGAGGTCGTCCACGCAGGATTCTAACGATGGAGGCAACATCGCCCGCCAAGCCTAAAGGCCGTGCCGGCAAAGCGATTCCGGTTACTAAAGCGAAGGCATCGAAGGCAAAGCCGGCGAAGCGCTTAAAAAAATAACCAGCTGAGGTAGTTGCAGAAATCTTTTGAGATGTCGGATGGCTATAAAGCCCTCACAATCATATCTCGGTGCGCAGCGCTTTGGAGTGCGTGTCGCTCGTGACCGCTTTGGATTTGGGCAAGCCTCTAGCCCTGCGTGAGGTTTGTGCAGTTAGTACAGCCCTCAATATACATGCAGAAGGGATAAGTCAAAGTTTGTAAAGTGTCTAGTTCGTCCAAATCCAAAGCGGTCGCGAGCGACCGCACTCCAAAGCGCTTCGCGCCGAGACACGATTGTGAGGGTTTTATGGCTGTTTCGACACTACAAGCCTTCTGTGGCCGGGGCTCTCTAAAAGGCAATAGCTCGTGCATTACGGTCTTGAGGTGCCACGCCGTATTCCGTGGTGGCGCCTAAACGTTTTAGCACCTCACCAACAACCTGGAGGGCGAGATCGTGCGTATTACATTCACTGGACAAATGCGCCAGGTGCACATGCTTGAGGTCCGCATGGCATATCTTTTCCAGCAATTCAGCACATTGACCATTTGAGAGATGACCGCTACGACCCAATACGCGCTGCTTATAGACCATTGGACGTGGGCTTGCTTGAACTAGGACTGGATCGTGGTTGGACTCCAAATACAAATAGTCGCAATCTTTAAGATGGTTAACCACCAGAGTCGTGGCGAAACCTAGGTCGGCACAGAAGCCGAGCTTTAAGCCACCGGTTTTGATGGTAAAAGCTACCGGATCAAGAGTGTCGTGTTGGATAGAAAAGGGATGAATCTCTAGGTCCCCAAACTCGAACGTTTCGCCAGTGGTGAAAATCTTGAATTTCGGGCAATCCTGAAAATGCTCTACGATTCCTTTAGCGGTCTCTGCGTTAGCCAGTACGGGAATGCCCATTCGGAAAGCTAGCGTATTGAGACCCTGAATATGGTCTGTATGTTCATGCGTGATTAAAATGGCATCGATTTGCGAAAGCTCTACACCAATTTCCGCCAGGCGACCGATGAGCATGCGTCTGCTGATCCCAGCATCAATGAGTATTTTGGTATGTTCTGTGCCAACATAGATACAGTTGCCCTTGGATCCTGAAGCCAGGGGGCAGAAACCTTTCATTGAGGTGGTCCTTTCGTCGATTAGGGTAGATATTTGTGCATCCTATGTAATCGGAAGTTCCTTTTTTTTCAATACAATTCCCCCTGGAACCCTGTGGACGGTTGATTTAAGTTTTTTGAGATTCTAAAAATCAATACCAAGTTGTAAAGTACTAGCGAAAGGCAAAAATGAGCTCTTCTTTGCGTCAATGCGTTAAAAAAAATACACGAACCGTTTCGGGTCATTATGAACGAGTTGAACAAGATATCGGCATGCAAACTCATTTCTCTGATCCGATCCAAGCAGGTGTCTTGTGTTGAAGTAGCCTATGCCTATCTCGATCGTATTGCAGTAGTAAATCCCACCCTCAACGCTATCGTTCAGCAAGTCGATCCTTCAGAAGTTTTAAAGCAAGCTGCAGAGGCTGATGCTAAAGTTGCGTCAGGAAGCCCGTTAGGTAAGCTACACGGTATTCCAGTAACCATCAAAGACTCTCATTGGGTAAAAGGCCTGGTAGGCTCCTGTGGTTGTGTGGGTTTGCAGAAGCTAGGCACTGAGGATGCCACTCTGGTGGCTCGCTATCGTCAAGAAGGCGCTATTATTCTTGGGATCACTAACGTTCCCGAGTTGTTGATGGCTTTTGAGACGGATAACAGCCTATATGGACGAACATTAAACCCCTATAACTTCGAACGTACTACTGGGGGGAGTAGCGGTGGTGAGGCCGCCATTCTAGCGGCTGGTGGATCAGCTTTAGGTTTTGGTAGCGATGCCGGTGGAAGCATTCGTGTACCCGCGCATAACTGTGGTATCGCAGGCTTAAAGCCTACTCTTGGGTTGTTGCCTACTTCGACCGGTAGTATTTTGGGCGAATGTCCAGGCATTTTTGGCATGCTTGTAACCGCAGGACCCATGGCTCGCTTTGTCGAAGATCTCATTCTTGCACTTCCCATTTTAGCGGGACCAAATGGAAGAGATCCAGATACATTGCCAATTCCGGTTGGAGATCCTTCTAAGGTTAATTTAAAGAGCCTCCGTATCGCCTACTATACCGACGACGGCTTTTCAACAGCCAGCATGAACACCATAAAAACGGTGCTGCAGGCAGCGGATAGTCTGCGTGACTACACAAAAAATGTCACTGAAGCTCGTCCGAGCCCTCTGAGCATAAGTTTTCGGCTTGTATCAGAGACGTTAGCCCTTGGTGGAGATGGTGGTGAGGGGTTGATGGGGTATTTAAACCATATTGGTGTGATGACGCCATCGCCATTGCTGCAGGGCTTTTTGGATGCCGCCAAAGAGGTGCGCTTTTCGGTCACCGATCTGCGCTCGCGTCTCAACGAAATCGACTACTTTCGCTCTCAGATGCTACGTTTTCTGGATGACTATGACGTTATTATATGCCCCGTGGCTGCTACACCAGCGAAGCTTCATGGAACATCAAATGCTGAAGTCAAGGATCATAGCTATACCATGGCTTATAATTTGGCCAGATGGCCAGCAGCGGTAGTGCGTTGTGGAACCAGTGCGGATGGACTGCCTATAGGCGTGCAAATTGTTGCCGCTCCATGGAAAGATCACGTTGCTCTAGCGGTTGCTGCGCATCTCGAGCGACAGCTCGGCGGCTGGCAGCCTTCTCAGAATTAGTGTGAGTTTCTTTTTCTCCATCGACGCATACTCGGACCATCATCTTCCGCCATGATCCTATCAAAAAAATGTTTACACATCGCGAATTTTACTTCACGATTCATTGCTGGATTGATTTTCACGAGTAAGAGGTCGTCATAGATCTTTCCCTCAAATTCAAAGTTGTCATACTCCCAATAATTAACAATGACCAGCGTAAAATCGAGATGTGGAAAGCGTCTTTTGAGCGCCTCATATAATCTAATAGCATCAGTATCTGTGACTTCCAGGTTATCGATACAGGGATAGTAGCGAACGCGTTCATTCATGGCATTGATGTCTGGTATGCGGATAAAGTAGACCTTGCCTCTGTAGGATGCCAGATTTTTGAAACGCTCAACTCTACGTCGGTATTTTGTTTTGAAAATCTCGATATTTTTCCGGTAGTTATTTCCTCGGAAATCACCCTCATGAACAAACTCCAAATGATAGTAGGTATGCAAGAGGCCGCTAGTGAGTTCATTGGGTATCAGAAAGGATTCATGAAGAACATGCAGAAAATCTTTATCTAATAACTCAATCAGTTTTTCGATATTTCCTGAAACAATCCAATCCAATGGAAACGCTGCCTTTCGTAGTCCAATGGCATCAGCTATATGGGCAGATTCGCAATTGGCCCCCAGGCTAACAGCCATCGGTGCTCCATTGGGAGAGATCTGGTTGACATTGATGGAAACATGATTATCACCCAGAACAGCCGAATAGATAAATAATGAGGCGACCAAGAAGACATGAAGAGCTGGCATTGGAACACCCCTTAATCCGATTGTGGTATATTTTGTAACACAATAAAGTTTTCGCTATTTCCGCTACACAACATGGGAAGTTAAAATGACACGATCTCACCTCCTTCTCTATTTTTTTGCAACGTCAATGCTAGCAAATAGTGGCCTTGGTGCTACAGAGGAGTTTCTTACAGAGTCGAATACGATTGTTAGACCATCTTTGGAATTCATTGCCCAGGCAAATATTCAATCCGACGCTCTTTTTCAGGAGGCGGAACAGGACCGATTAGCCTTCTGGGCATCCCAGGCAAGCTGCCTTGAGTGGTTTCAGCCTTGGGAAAAGACCTTGGAATGGACACCTCCCTATGCAAAGTGGTATGTGGGCGGCAAGCTTAATGCCTGCTACAACTGCTTAGATAGGCATATGCATAGCGAAACAAGAGACAAGGCTGCGCTTATTTGGGAGGGAGAACGTGGTGAGCAGCGCACTTTGACCTATTCTGACCTGTATAGGGAGGTGAATAAATTTAGCAATGCGCTTACGTCTTTAGGAATTCAGAAAGGTGACTGCGTAGCCATCTACATGCCTATGATTCCCGAGGCAGTTGTCGCCATGCTTAGTTGTGCACGCATTGGAGCCATCCACACAGTCGTATTTGGTGGTTTCTCGGCCGATGCATTAAAAGACCGTATACAGGATGCTGAAGCGAAGCTTGTCATCACAGCTGATGGAGGATTTCGCCGAGGACGTACGGTAAATCTAAAGCAAGCAACGGATGAGGCTATCGTCGATTGCCTTGGCCTGACAAAGGTTGTTGTTGTCAAGCATACGGGGCAATCTGTGGATATGCATGCCACGAGAGACTTCTGGTATCATGACCTCATGACTAGTGCACAGTCTCTTTGTAAAGCAGAGGAAATGGATGCAGAAGACATTTTGTTTATTCTCTATACCTCAGGGACCACAGGAAAGCCCAAGGGCATCGTTCATACTACGGGCGGTTATCTTGTACAAACCACCCTGACCACACGTTGGATTTTTGATACCAAGCCTTCCGATGTCTATTGGTGTACGGCAGATATCGGATGGATCACTGGGCACAGCTATGTTGTCTATGGCCCCCTTTCCAATGGTCTAACGGTGATGATCTTTGAAGGCACTCCCGACTATCCCGAAAAGGATCGCTACTGGAAGCTTATCGAAAAATATAAGGTGTCCATTCTCTACACAGCCCCTACAGCGATCCGAACATTTATGAAATGGGGGGAGGGGTGGCTTCAAGGCAGTAACTTGTCGTCGTTACGTATGTTGGGCTCCGTTGGGGAACCCATCAATCCCGAAGCGTGGTGGTGGTATTACAATCATGTGGGTGGCCAACGGTGTCCTATTTCAGACACGTGGTGGCAGACGGAAACGGGCAGCATTCTAATTGCACCTATTCCGGGGATCACGCCGTTGAAACCAGGGTGTGCGACAAAACCTCTTCCAGGAATCGATATGTCCGTGGTCGATGAAAATGGAAGTGCATGCCTCTCAGGGTATCTAGCGGCGACATCTCCGTGGCCTTCTATGCTAAGAGGTATCCATAAGGACCCAAAGCGCTATGAGGAGACCTATTGGCGCAAATGGAATGGGCGCTATTATTTTACCGGTGATGGCGCAAAGATCGATCAAGACGGCTTTTTCTGGCTGATGGGACGTGTCGACGATGTCATAAACGTTTCAGGGCACCGCTTGGGCACTATGGAGATAGAAAGCGCTTTGGTAGACTTTGAAGGAGTCGCAGAGGCTGCGGCCATCGCTGTTAACCATACGATCAAAGGCCAAGCTGTTGTGGGATTTGTCGTGTTAAAGGAAGGTGTATTAGGTAATGACGCCTTAAAAGACAGCCTCAAACGCCACGTCGTCAAGAAAATTGGAGCGATAGCAAGACCTGATGAGATTTATTTTATTGCCGAGCTTCCAAAAACGCGCAGTGGGAAGATTATGCGTCGACTTCTCCGCGACATCGCAGAGGGACGCGTATTGGGGGATGTTACAACACTATCAGACCCAGCAGTCATTCACGAGATAAAGGCGCAGTATCAGCATGAGGAGTGACATCACCTCTACTGCAATTGAAAGCCAAAGATGGGATCTGGCTTTAGCAACTGATAGGGACGAGCAGCAGCAGCTTTCCAGACGCCATCATTTTTTTTCAAAACCCAAAAGACATGATGGTTGAAAGGGTCTAGTGGTTTGCCCTTAGAGTCTTTTAAGCCTGTAATTTTGCCGCTTGCATCGACTAGAGCAATATCGGGAGTTAGAAAGCGGATGCGTTCAATCGTTGTTTCAATCGTACCATCCTTGAGACGGCCTTTCTGCTCGCCGATAAAGATGCTTTGCACTGCGCCTTTGTTGCTGCCACGCTTACCCCACGGATCGATCAGGTCACCATCGTCAGCCCAAAAGGCGGCCATGGCTTGGGGGTCATGTTTATTCCAAGCTTTGACAAAACCGTTGATTAGGCTTCTTACGCCTGCTTCATCATTGTCCGCCAGCGCATAGGTGCTAAAAGATAGCAATATCAATGTTATCAAAGATCTAAACATGGGATTCTCCTGTTGTTTGCAGCAGTTGTTGTGTCTCTGCTGCGATGAAACTATTTTCATCTACACCGATGACGCATACATCTACGGTGGAGTGGTCATTGCTGATCTTTCGTACCTGTCCGCGATGTAATTTAATGGCTTGCTGATTTAATTCATCGTCCACATGTATACCACACCAAGACATTGAATGGAGAATTCTCTCGCGGATGGTCGGGGCATTTTCCCCGATGCCTCCAGAAAATAGGATTGCGTCAACACCGCCTAGCACGGCCATATAGGCTCCAAGATAGCTCAGAGCTCGGTAGCAGAATAACTCAATTGCTAACCTTGCCCCTTCGCTAGTAGCTTCTGTGGCGAGCAGTTGTCGCATATCGGACGACGCCTCCGATACACCTAGCAGCCCTGATTGGGTATTCAGGAGGTTGAGGATGTCTGTGACGTTTTTGTTTTCTCGTCTACATAAATATTCGACTGCTCCAGCATCGATATTTCCTGCTCTAGTGCCCATGAGAAGGCCTTCTGCTGGAGTAAATCCCATAGAGGTGTCGACGGATATACCTCCTACGATCGCAGCCATCGAGCAGCCATTCCCCAATTGCAGAGTAATCACTCGCGTGGTTGAAGAAGCCGCCGTATTGTGATGGCTGTAGGCTTGCCACAGATAGGCGTGGGCTATGCCATGAAAGCCGTACCGCTGAATGCTATATTGCTTCGCTAGTGTTCTGTTGATTCCATACATATGAGCTTGTGGAGGCATGGTGCGATGAAATGCCGTGTCAAACACAGCAACTTGAGGAATTTGGGGTCCCACAAGCGCTTTTGCATTTTGGATACCCTTTAGGCACGCGGGATTATGCAATGGGGCCAGTTCATTGAGAGTCTCAAGGTCTTGTAGAATGGCGTCTGTGATGACGATGCTTGATGTATAGCGTGGTCCTCCATGGACAAAACGATGTCCTACAGCGCGAATCGTGCTGAGGTCCAATCCATGGGAACTTAGAATCGTTTGCAGATCTTCAGTTAAATGAGATGAATCGGCATCGAACACTCTGGTACAAGGGCCTTCCCCGCAGGTGAACAGCGAAAGCTTTAGTGAAGAACTTCCACTGTTGACGACTAAAAGATGTCCTGGGGCTAGTACGACCATTTCCAGTCCCTAATTTCTGGCATGTCTTCGCCATGTTCTTCGATGTAATGTTTGTGGTCCACCAACTTGCTTTCGGCTATGTCTCGAACATAAGCACGCATTGTGGCTAGCCTAGGAATGCGATCCATGACATCGATGAATAAATGGAAACGGTCAATGTCATTCATGACACACATATCAAAAGGCGTCGTGGTCGTTCCTTCCTCTTTATAGCCTCTTACATGCAGGTTTTGGTGGCTAGTACGGCGATAGGTGAGCCGGTGAATTAACCAAGGATAACCATGGAAGGCAAAAATGATGGGTTTGTCGGTGGTGAATAGGTCGTTGAACTCTGAATCAGACAGCCCGTGTGGATGCTCAGTCTTCGGTTGTAATGTCATTAGGTCTACCACATTGATCACGCGTATTTTGACCTCTGGAACGTGCTGGCGTAAGAGGTCTACCGCTGCCAGGGTCTCCAGAGTGGGGATATCTCCACAACATGCCATAATGACATCCGGTTCGCTGCCGTAGTCGTTGCTTGCCCATTTCCAGATCCCTACACCTTTAGCGCAGTGTTTGATGGCCTGATCCATCGTCAGATACTGCAATGCCGGTTGTTTGCCGGCAATAATGACATTTACGTAGTTACGACTGCGTAGGCAGTGATCTGTGACAGATAGCAAGGTGTTGGCATCTGGGGGGAGGTATACCCGGACGACGGTAGCCTTTTTATTCACCACATGATCGATAAAGCCTGGATCTTGGTGTGAAAAGCCATTGTGATCCTGGCGCCAGACATGGGATGTTAAGAAGTAGTTGAGTGAAGCTATGGGGCGTCTCCAAGGGATCCCGCGGATAGTTTTTAGCCACTTGGCATGTTGATTGAACATGGAGTCTATAATATGGATAAATGCCTCGTAGCACGAGAAAAAGCCATGCCGACCGGTTAAAAGATAGCCTTCTAGCCAGCCCTGGCACATATGTTCGCTCAAAACTTCCATAACGCGACCATTAGGAGATAGGTGGTCATCGCCAGGAAGAATGTCTGCATTCCATGTGTGGTTTGTGACTTCAAAGAGAGCTCCTAGGCGATTAGAGGCGGTTTCGTCGGGTCCCATGACCCTGAAGTTGCGGCTATCTGTATTGAGCTTCATGACATCTCGCAGAAATGTGCCTAGCACGCGTGCTGACTCCGCGACAACCCGTCCGGGTTTATTGAGTTGAACGGCATAGTCACGGAAATTGGGCAAACGTAGGTCTCTAAGCAGAACGCCGCCATTGGTATGTGGATTGGCACCCATGCGTCGGTTACCCTTGGGCGCCAGCTCGGCAATATCTGCCCTTAATTTTCCATGGTCGTCGAATAGCTCTTGGGGTTGGTAGCTCTTTAGCCATTCTTCTAAAAGTTGTAGGTGGGCAGGCTTGGTGGCTAGCTCGGCCAGCGGCACTTGATGTGAGCGCCATGAGCCTTCTGTTTTCAGGCCATCCACCTCCTTGGGGCCCGTCCATCCTTTGAGGGACCGTAGGATGATGATCGGCCACTGCGGCCGGGCTGTCTCCCCATGCGTGCGGGCATTGTGTTGGATTTTTTTGATCTCGGCGATTACGGTGTCAAGGGTTGAAGCCATCTTTTGGTGCATCGTTTCGGGGTCGGAGCCTTCGACAAAATAGGGCTTGTAGCCATAGCCTAGGAAGAGTTGCTCCAGTTCCTGATGGCTAATGCGGGCCAAGATCGTTGGGTTGGCAATTTTGTAGCCATTCAGATGTAGGATTGGCAACACCGCTCCATCGGTAATCGGATTGAGAAACTTATTGGAGTGCCAGCTGGCGGCCAAAGGGCCAGTTTCAGCCTCACCGTCACCAACAACTGCACAGGCGATTAGGTCGGGATTGTCGAAGACCGCCCCGAAGGCATGGGCTAGGACATAACCGAGCTCACCGCCTTCATGGATAGAACCAGGCGTTTCGGGTGCGACGTGGCTGGGAATGCCTCCTGGAAAGGAGAACTGTTTGAAAAGCTTTTTCATCCCTTCGGTATCTTGGGAGATATTGGGATAGACTTCGCTATAGGTGCCCTCTAGGTACGTGTTGGCTACCATTGCTGGTCCACCATGCCCTGGACCTGCTAGATATATGACATCGAGGTCGCTATTTTTGATGACTCGGTTCAAGTGTGCATAGATGAAATTTAGTCCTGGAGTGGTACCCCAGTGTCCCAGCAGTCTGGGCTTTACGTGCTTTAATGCCAGAGGTTCCTTCAGCAGGGGATTGTCTAGAAGGTAGATTTGCCCTACCGAGAGGTAGTTGGCTGCTCGCCAGTAAGCATTAATTTTAGCGACTTCCTCTGGCGAGAGTGTCGGAGGTATTTCTAGACTCGTTTCTACGCATGTTTGCATGACTTTGCTCCTTGCTCATGGGCTAAGGAACAAAGTATAGTTTTTTTCTTAAAATGGCCAATAGCTTTAAGAAAAGCACCAAAGTCCCGCAAGTCTAGCTTGCAGACGCGTTTTTTACGACGCGTTTTTGATGAAGGAGTTTAGGTCTTCCTTAAGCTTTATCAGGGAAGGTTTAGAGGTATACATCATATGACCACCGACATACTCGCGGATGGTGAGATTGCTCTTGAGGCTAGGATCCAGTCCTAGGTGGTTAAAAGTATAGTCTGCCCCGAAGTAGGGGGTGGCCAAATCGTAATATCCACTAGCGACAAAGACCTTGAGACGAGGATTACGAGTCATCACATCGCGGAGGTTGTCGGATACATTGACATAGGAATTGGAAAATTTGCCAAAACTCCAGGGCCAAACATTGGCAATAATCTCATATTTTTTGTCGGAATGCCATCCCAGTTCGGTATCCACATAGTTATTCCATGTTGCCGTAAAGGCTCCAAAAATCGCATCTGCGCTGGGGTCATTTTCGGCCATCTCGCCAATATTATCGGAATCGATCCCTAGGTAGCGACTATCAAAACGTCCAACGGTGCGATTTTGGTTGCGCAACAGCTCTTTGCTAAAGCGGGGCAGATTAATGCGTAAATCGGCACGTCTAATATAGGTTGGTGATAGGCCGGTGTAGCGTGCGAGACGCGCAGCTATGGCATCTTTCTCTGATTTGGCTAACTTATCGCCCTTCATCAGTGCTACGGAATATTCGTTGAGAGCAAACTCCTCGACTTCCTTCAGAAAATCGGGAAGGGCTTTTTTTTGTAAATCGTCGGGAAGAGCGTGGTGGTACCAAGCGGTTGCTGCGTAACTAGGCAAGAAAATGACGTAGGGTAGGTCATTACCTTTGTCAAAATCGATACTTTGGAAGCTTAATACCGTCGAGATGAGTATGACTCCATTGAGATAAATGTGTTCATCGTCATGTAGCTGCGCAGCGAGAGCGGCGGCGCGCGTGGTGCCATAGCTTTCGCCGGCAAAAAACTTAGGAGAATCCCAGCGGTGGTAACGGGTGATGTATAGGCGAATGAATTCCGCAAGGCTCTTGACATCTTCATCGATTCCATGAAACTGCTTCGCATCTTCACCAGGAGCGGGTCGGCTAAAACCGGCAGATACTGGGTCGATGAATACCAGGTCAGTGCTATCCAGCAAGGAATATTCGTTATTGACTAGATTATAAGGGGGGAAAGCGGTGCCATCGTCGTTTATCAGTAGGCGTCGAGGGCCGAAAAGACCAAGATGTAGCCAGACGGCCGATGAACCAGGGCCGCCATTGGTGACAAAAGTGATTGGCCGTGCGGAGTAGTCTTTGACACCATTTCTGGTATAGGCAACGAAGAAGATGCTCGCTTTTGCCTTGCCGTCATCATCCTTAAGAATCAGATTCCCAGCAGTGGCAGTATAGTCAACCGCTCTACCGCCAATTTTTACAGAACTTTGGGTGACCGAGAACTTCTCTTTGAAGTCTTCTTCGTCGGAGGTAGCTTCCTGTTTTGCATTTTCCTCGTGCGCCTTAGATTCTTTGGCGTTTAAAGAGGACAGTGCGGATGCCAGTAGAATGACCGACAGTAAAAACTTCAATTTAAGCATGAGCGTTCCCTTTAATTAAGCAACTCGTTGTAAGAGAGTTACACCACAATTTATGACCGATTGTGGTGTAAGCTTAGTCGTTTTGCCGTGTTTTGTCAACGACGGTATCCTCGCTCATGCCCTCAATGCGTACACGTTTTTGTCGGCTGGTATCTCCCGAGATCAGGGTGATGCGGCTCTTGGCGATGCCCAGTTGATCGGCTAAGAGGCGGATGAGTTCGTCATTAGCCTTGCCTTTTTCTGGGACGGCCGCTAAACGTACTTTAAGGACACCGGCATCCCAGCCAACCACTTCGCTCTTATGTGCCTTAGGAATGACCTTGCAGGCAATAATGCAATGTGGCACGATTTGGCTCCTTTCTTTCTCGGGGTATGGCGCAGTTTGGCTAGCGCGCTTCGTTCGGGACGAAGAGGTCGTGGGTTCGAATCCCGCTACCCCGATGCATCTTTTAGGAGGCCAGGCACCTCTTCGGAGTGGCATATATGCCCTCCTAAGCTCTTGGTCATGCCTAGTGTGTGTTCAACATCCCCGGGGTGTAGTTCTATTCCGCGGCATGCATCTTCAATGAGATAGGTATCGAATCCTAAATCCACGGCATCCATGGCGGAATATTTCACACAGTAGTCCGTAGCAAGTCCCGCCACAAAAACATGCTCAATTTTCTGTGAACGAAGATAGTCCTCCAAACCCGTAGAGCGACGTCTCGCATTATCGAAGAAGGTGCTATAGCTATCGATCTTCGGATCTGTCCCTTTATAGAATACTTTATCCACTCGAGACGTATCCCACCCCTCCCCAAACTCGGCGCCTCGGGTATCTTGGACGCAATGAATGGGCCACAGGATTTGTTCGATGCCTTCTAATTCTATGATATCGCCCACTTTGCGATCGTGATTAGGAGCAAAGCTGCCATGTTCACGTGGGTGCCAGTCCTTAGTCGCCACGATGAGATCGAAGGGCATTTGCAATAGACGATCCACTACAGGGATAATCTGGTCCCCCTTGGGAACAGCTAGAGCCCCTCCTGGTAGAAAATCGCGTTGAATATCGACGAGTAGTAATGCTGATCTCATGGTGTGATAGGCCTTGTTTTCTCTGCGGGGTCCAGGGCTATCTTAGCGGGCTCTCCCTGACGGATTTTCTTGATTAGATTGACTTTTAGCTCGTAGAGTTTTTTCTCCAGACCTACGACATATTGGTGCGGGTTGACAAACCTTTTGATGCTATGGTGGAAGGTTGCGAGATTGCGTTGTGTGGCGGCTCGAATTTGACTGATTGGTGGGGATTGATAGACACAGCGCCCTTTGCGAAAAATGGGTACAAGGAGATCGTGCCTTTCAAGATTACCTGAAAGCGTCTTTTGTCGTGTAGGATCGAGAGGATCTATCGCTTGACATGTCTCTGGCAGGCCTATAATCGTGTCATAGATGACGTCACCAACAGGCTCACCATCGCTGCTGAAGCGACTAACTTGCAGGATACCTGGATTAGAGATTTTGCGCATCTGCTCGGATAGCTTTAATTTATATTGCCAGGTGGCATCCGCTTCTTGGATGGCTGACAGCTTATAGACTCCATCTAGGGCTGGGCACTCCTTGCCAGTCACTAAATTGGTTCCGACACCCCATACTGTTGCTTTGGCGCCCTGATGTTTCATTTCGGCGATGAGGCTTTCATCGAGTTCATTGCTTGCTACGATGACCGCTTTGGGAAAACCGGCGTTGTCGAGCATCTCTCGGGCTTTAACGCTGAGGTATGTCAGGTCTCCGGAGTCTAGACGTATCCCTAGGATCTCGTGGCCTTTTTGACGAAGCTTTTTTCCGATATCAATGGCCCTAGAAACACCTGCAAGGGTGTTATAGGTGTCGACTAGAAAGAGGCAGTTGGTCGGAAATGCGTCAGCATAGCTAGAAAAGGACTGTTCCTCGTCATCGAAGACCATCACCCAACTATGCGAATGAGTACCTTGGACAGGGATATCAAACAGCTTACCCGCCAGAATATTTGACGTCGCATGGCATCCACCGATATAGGCTGATCGGCTCGCTGTTAGGCAGCCGTCGATGCCTTGAGCGCGGCGCAAGCCAAATTCTAAAACAGTATCTTGACCTGCGGCGAGGCAGACACGCGCAGCCTTGGTGGCTATCAGCGAAGGAAAATTGATTAAGTTTAGCAAAGGAGATTCTAATAGCTGCGCCTGGATTAAAGGACCTGTTACACGGATAAGCGGTTCATAGGGGAAAACAACCGAACCTTCAGGGATGGCTTCGATGTCACAGGTAAAAGTAAAATCGGAGAGATATTTGAGAAATCCATCATGAAATAATGTCTTGCCGTCAGGACCCGGAAGCTTAGCGAGGTAGTCTAGATCAGACGTCGTAAAACGAAATGCCTGTATGAACTCGATAAGAGACTGTAGCCCTGCTGCGATGGCGAATCCACCGTTGAAAGGAGGACGGCGGAAGAACATATGGAAGACTGCTTGCCGATTGTCCAATCCTTTACACCAATAACCGTAAGCCATGGTGAGCTGATAGAAATCAGTCAACAACGCTAGTGATTCGTGATAGATGTGAGGATAGGCGCTAGGGACGCCATTAGCTGTCATAGCTACTCCTTGTTGCCAAACGTAGGCAAAAGTATAGTCTTCAGGGTCATTTTCTGTAGAGCAGTCATTCCATCAACAAGCGCAAAACCTGTTCAGTCAACCGGGCAAGAGCCTTAATGGTCACCTGAGGAGTCGGAAGTTTCTCCAAAGGAAGCCAAGAGAGAGGGAAAACAGCATCGAAACCTTCGAAGGTAGTATTTTTTTCTACTGAACCGACGATAGCTACATGAGGGACATTATGCTTGCGAGCTAAGCGTGCTATTGCCCCAGGAGCCTTGCCAAAGCCTGTTTGCATATCTAGACATCCTTCACCGGTAAGCACTAAGTTTACATCCTTTACAAACTTCTCTATCTGCAGAGCCTCAAGAATATATTGAGCACCTTCGACAAGCGTGGCTCCTAACAATGCATACAGTCCCGCTCCTGTGCCACCAGCGCTTCCACCCATTGGAAGTGAGCCGACATCATGCCCAGCGATTTCAGCGAAACGTTGCATCGCCTTTTCGAGCCCTTCGATGTCAGTTTCTGAAGCCCCTTTTTGACGTGCATAAGTCTGTGTGGCACCACGAGGGCCGAGCAAGGGGTTGATCACATCGCACAGAGCGATGATTTCACATTGATGTAGACGCGCATCAAGGTGACTGAGGTCGATTTGGCATAACTTTTCTAGTGCCAACCCACCTTGCGGTAGTTCTTTACCCTTGCTGTCAAGGAAGCGTGTTCCCAAGGCTTGTGCAATGCCTACGCCAGCATCATTGCTGGCGCTGCCTCCACAAGCGATAATGATGCGACGAAGACCCTTGTCCAGCGCCTCTTTGATTGCCTCTCCAACGCCGTAGGTGGTAGCTATGTTGACATTGTTCCGCTCTTTTTGAAGTTGTGCAAGGCCACAGATGCGCGCTAGCTCAATGACAGCTGTATGCCCATCGGACAGAATTCCCCACATCACCTCGTGAGGACGTCCCAAAGCATCCTTAACTAGCGATCTCATGCGTTGTCCTGAAGAGCCCATGAGGACATCCAAGGAGCCGTCACCGCCATCAGCGAGTGGGTATTTAAAAATCGTAGCATTGGGTATGACCTGTAGAATACCATCCTCCATAGATTGAGAAGCTTGTTCACCGGTAATAGTACCCTTAAATGCTTGTGGAGCCACCAAGATACGCATAAGCTATTTGTCGTTGTACAACTCAATGTTATTGAGAGCTTCTTGATGCATGAGCAGATCGTATTGTGAATAGAGAATGAAGCGTATTTCTTCAAATGAGTGGTCAAAAGAGATAAATTCTTTGATAGCTTGAAAGGCTACTGATGCTGCGTGGCTGATGGGAAAGCCATAAGCTCCGGTTGAAATGGCTGGAAAGGCGATGGTTTTCGCTCCCACCGCTCCTGCTGTAGCCAAACAGTTGATGTAACATTGTCGCAAGGCGGTCGCTTCACCGGAGTTACCTCCACGCCACACAGGACCTACAGTATGAACGACATAGCGTGCCTTGAGCTTTCCACCAGTGGTAATGACTGCTTGGCCGGTGGCACAGGGGCCTTGGCGATCGCGAATTTTTATGCATTCTTGCAGGATCGCGGGCCCTCCCGCCTTGTGAATGGCTCCGTCTACACCACTTCCACCCATCAAACTGCTGTTGGCAGCATTGACGATAACATCCACCGTTTCCTTGGTGATGTCACCCTTTTTGAGGACGATGCGTGTTTGCGATGTTTCTGCCATGACCTGCTTATAAGATAATGCGAGGGGAAAGAGCAAGCGGAGGATGCGGAGTGGGAGAAGGGAAGGGAGGGGAGTGGGAGAAGGGAAGGGAGGGGAGTGGGAGAGGAAAAGAGGATTAGGAATTTTACCACAGAGGACACAGAGACGCCGAGTTAGGAGAGAGAGGAGAGAAGAAATAGGATTTTTTTGTTTTTTATTTAATTAGTGTCCATATGGTCCATTAATGTCCATAAAGTCCATTTTGTCCATAGTCCATTGGTTCTTAATGGAAAATGGACATTAATGGACAAAATGGACATTAAAACCCAGGTAGCGATTAGGCCGTCTTGTACAAGGAATTCCATTGGATGGCGTCTGGGCAGGCTTGTACCACAGCAGTGGGTACGCGGCCTCCATTTCGCTCTGTAATGCTCGCGATCTCGTTGTTTCGCATATGTTTCAAAACACGCGATGCTACAAACAGGGTTAAGGTTATGACTATCATACTTCCTGGACTGATGGAAAGCACAGCTCCAAAGACCCCTGCGGCAGCAACAGCCCAAATGGTTGAGGCAATGCCACAAAGAAGTTTTCCGGAAAGATTCTCACCTAAATTCATGCCATTAATCGTTCCACTTATTGCCAATACAGGTACAAAGATGGCAGACATTAGGGTTAACATTGCAATTGCCAGGGGAAAGAAGATAATTTCGACGGGGTGGCGCAGATTAAACAGTGCAGGTAAGCTTGTCAATTCCTCTGGCTTGAGAATATTGAAGGGACTTGGGACGCAGCTTGGTAGCAATCCAACGCTAACTGTTGTTGTTAGGGTCTTCCAAGAATCTAGTTGAGCAACTTTGTATGCAATTTCTGAGATTTCTGCCTCTGAAACCATGCCAAATTTGGGCTTCAATGATTCTGGAACTACTGCGTCACAAACGGATCTATAACAACTTTGTATAACGTTCATCTTCTCTCCCTCTTCTGTCTGTTCGATTTAACCGATACTATACCGCCAATCAGTTAAGGAGGTATTAAGAGGTTACAGGCTTTAACTCAATAAAAGACAAAAAATTCCTCTTTCCTCTCCTCTCTCTCCTACCTCGGCGTCTCTGTGTCCTCTGTGGTAAAAATTCCTAATCCTATTCCTAATCCTCCTCCTTCCCCCTCCCTTCCCCTCTCTCCCCCTCTCCCCATCACAAAAGGCTGGCACCATAAACCTCAAAGACCTAAACTCTTGGATTGCACACCTTGAGGGAGGAAGCTATGAAGCTCATACGGAACCTATTCATTTCGGTACTCACAATCGCGGTTTTTGGTCTTAGCGGTGAGCAGATTTTTCTCAGGGACAACCTTTCTCGTGCTAATGTTGGCGACTTCATCGTGACGGGGCAGAATCGCACCTACACTCTTCTTCTGATTGCCGATAAGACTCCGCAGACCATTCTCATTCAAGAGATCACTGTTCCAGAGGGGCGTTTTCCACCTGATATGCCTTCTTGGCGTGACTGGGTGATGCAGGGAGCCCCAGGGCATACCGGCTGGGTAGCCTATGAACTGGAACCCCAGAGTGGCCGTCTTCTAGAGACCTTTTCCTATACCAAGAACAGCTGGTGTGATCTTCCCAGCGCAGATAGCTTTCTGGGGACTCTCGTTAACCTGCCATTGACCCTAATGCCTGAGCAATCACGCCGCCGCATCGGCCGAGCTCCAAATGATGGACATGCAGACCGTCGTGGGGTATGGCAGCCAAGTTTAGTTGTCGATGGTCAGACAGTTCCCCATGCCTCTTTTAGAGCTTGGCGAACCTATTGGCCTAATGATGGTGGTGAATTGGCCGGTAAGCAGTTAGAGATCTATTTGCCAACGGAGGAGGGAAGGTACCCTTCCTATTTCCCCTATTGGATGCAGGTCAGTGGGGTAGTTGGTAAAGCCAAAATGCGTATTATCGACTCTGGAACTGCTCTTCGATCTCCTGCACCTCCTATGCCTCGCAGGCCCTTAGCCTTCACGAACAACGGACGGTTTGAGCGGGGCAATTTGCATCTTTGGCTAAAGACCAGACCCTATTATTCCGATTTTACCCTTGTAGCTATTGAAGCTGGTGCCGAGAAAAAAATAACGCCCTTACCCTTTTCAGTCCGTCCAACAGAAGAAAATGACACGTTGTTTTTCGAAGTCCCAGGAAGAGTGCTAGCCGATAAATTGACACCTGGAAAGGCATACCGCTTTGCAATACAATCCTGGAAGCATCCCAATTCAGGTGCAGAGACATCCGATCCCATACGGTTTGAGCCTGCTGGATGACACGACGCTATATATCTCTTGAATTTTCGTGCCAGACGAGATACTTTACGCAAATCTATGGAGTTTAATTCGTCGACACTGTCTAGACCCCTTCGTATCGGGTTATCGCGTCGCTATCTGCGCCGCGCTAGCGCATGGTATCGTCGTCATGGGCACACCCTTTCGCCTGAGCAGTTAAACGACCTGGAGGACTGTCTTGAGAACCTCGAAGCAGCCATCGACCAAGCACAAAGGGCAGAAGCTCATCATCTCGTTAGTTACCTTAAGGAACATTTTCCGCAGGTTTTGCGGCGCTCGGTATGGATAACCGCCACCAAGACCCTCTTGGGTATTGCCATCCTTGCCCTAGCTGTCCTTGTTATGCGTCAGTCGTGGCTGGAGCTATATCAGATTCCCACGGGATCGATGCGTCCCACGTTTCGAGAGGGAGACCATTTTCTTTTGACCAAGACAGCCTTTGGTCTGAACTGGCCGTTCCAGACTAAGCACCTCTATTTTGATCCCAAGCTAGTCATGCGAACGGGGGTGATTGTCTGGTCTGGGGATGGTTTAGATCTACCCGATTCCTCCTCACGATACATTAAACGTGTCATCGGAAAGCCTGGTGATACCTTGTATTTCTATGGGGGTAAGGTTTTTGGTTTCGATAAAGATGGACGCGATATTTCTGGGGATTTTGAGACACCATGGATGCAGCAATTGGAGTATGTACCATTTAGTGGATTCGAGGGACGTATCACCACATCGACAGCGGAGGGCAGTAACCTCGTTCATCAGATCTTTCTGAATCAGATGGGCAAGCCAATTGGCCGGCTTACTCTCGCAGGATATGGTGTTTTGGAAGGTGATGTCAATGACCAGGGAGAATGGATTGAAGATAACCCCTTAGCACAGCGTATTCAGCATGATGGCATTGAAACCTATACAGATTTCTGGGGAATGCGAAATTATGCGATGGCTCGCATCCTTACTAAGGACCAGGTACGCCAGCTTGCCGATATAGAGCCGAATACGTTGGAAGAGGCTCCTCTGTACCTCGAGCTGCGCCACTCGCCAAGTTTGACTTCGCCTAAGCCTCGTTTTCAAGAAGGTCCTGATGGACGCATTCGTCTCCTTCTTTCTCCACACGTTACTGTCATTCCATTGCAGGATAAGCATCTCGTGCGTTTGATGGATAACATCTATACCAGTCGCTTTATCGTACAAGATGGGCGAGCGGGTCTCTATGGCATTGCAGGAGGCTCATTGGGTCCCGGGAGTCCTATGTTTACCAAGGTTCCTAATGGCGTCTATGAGTATTATAATGGTAAAGCGTATAGCGTTGACTGGTCCGGCTCCCTTAGCGAGCTGGATCGGGCACATCCCCTCTACCGCAAGGTTAGCAGTAATATTCAGCGTCTATTCAATCTGGGAATCGAATTCGATGCCGATTTTGCACCTACTAAAGCAAACCAAGTCGATTTTCCTTCGCGCTATGCTTACTTCCGTGATGGTGATCTGTATGTTCTCGGAGCACCCATCATCCTCAAAGATGAGCCTACGATGCAGTATTACGTGCAACATGAACTGGAACGTCAGCGGATGTCATCGCGTAGGCGACCTTATGTTGCATTTTTAGATAGAGGGGCGCCAGTTCATGATGGGCGCCTTGACAGACGTTTTGTGCGTAGCTTTGGTCTCCACGTTCCCGAGGGGCAATATCTGGTTTTGGGTGACAACCACGCTCGCAGTGTGGATAGTCGCTATTTTGGTTTTGTGCCTGAAAAAAATCTTCTGGGGGCTCCTAGCTATATTCTGTGGCCACCTGGACAGCGTTGGGGAGCTCCTCAGCAGCCTGCCGTGCCATGGGCTACGCTGCCACGCGTTTTCGTATGGGGATTCTTTTGGTTGATTGCTGCAGGAAGCTATGGAATTTACTGGTTACGATCGCGTCGTAGAATATTTCAAAGGGCAGATTTTACGCAGGCTAAAAGTAGCCTAGCTCCTCTAGCGCTAAGACTTCAAGCATATCTTTATCCCCACAAGAAAGGGCGCTAAGAGGTAAAAGCCCTCACAATCGTGCCTCGGCGCGCAGCGCTTTGGAGTGCGTGTCGCTCGCGACCGCTTTGGATTTGGGCGAGCCTATTGAATCGCGCACCGTTCTACGGAGGCTGCCCCCCCCCCCACAGTTACCCCTAGAGAGAAGGGTTACGTTTCTTGCAATGCCAACTTCGCCCAAATCCAAAGCGGTCGCGAGCGACGCGCACTCCAAAGCGCTGCGCGCCGAGACACGATTGTTAAAGTCCTTTGAATAACACCTGCGGATCTAGTTCTGCAAAGCCATCTACAATAAGATCAGCGCCTAGTAGTTCGTCACGGGGATGCGTTGTCGTTAGAGCAATCACGCCCATTCCTGCTCTTTTTGCCGCCGTCACACCATTAGCGGCATCCTCGAATACAACACATTGGATTGGTGGTATCTGGAGCTCTTGAGCTGCTTTCAAGAAAACTTCGGGATCTGGCTTACCCTCTTTAACATTTTCCGAGGTAATAAAAGCGCTAAAGAAGCCCTCTAATCCGGTAGCCTTAAGAGCACGGTCCAAATTGCTGCGTGGAGCCGATGTGCCTACGGCACACGGAATTCCTAGCTCACGCAGCCTTGACAGAAATGCAATCACACCAGGTATAGGCGCTACTCCTTCTTTGCTAATAAATTGGACATAAGCAGCTTCTTTGGCGTTAGCAATTTCTTGTGCTTCTTCTAGGGATGATGTCCATTTTAAAACGCGTGTGGCGTGTGCGACACTGGTGAGGCCATTGCCTTGCTGAAACAGGTCGTGGTCTATGTAGAGCCCTCGTTCTTTTCCTACAGCAAACCAGCTGCGCTCATGAATAGCCAGGGTGTCTATCAGAACACCATCCATATCGAAAATTGCACCATGGAAACCGCCTAACGTCATTTTGTTGTCACCTTAGTCAATGCTATGGTGGCTGCTTCTCCATTGAGATCCCAGACGGTACCTTCGCATTTGTCGAATACGACATCCACCGCTAAAACCTCGCCTTGAATGAAGTTGCCATGAACTTCAAAACACTTCACGACGGAGGCTGTGCTATCGACTTTCAACGAAATGCGATCGCTAACAGCCAATCCCGCTTCTCGTCGCATCGTATTTACCTTATTGACGATCTCGCGAGCCAGTCCTTCCATGATCAGTTCGTCATTTAGCGTGGTATCTAGGGCTATGGTGATGACCCCATCGTTAGCTGCAACACGACCTTCACGCACCTCGCGTTCCACTTCAACGTCTTCTGGAGTGATGTCGATGGTGGTTCCGTTCAATTCTAGCGGGACGTTTCGTCCCTCTAGAAGATGCGTAAGCTGTTGCCGGTTAAATTTAGCAATAGCTTCTTTAGCGGCAGGCATAAGGGGGCCGACCTTCTTGCCTAAGACACGGAAGTTAGGCTTGGCCTTCAGCCTGACAAATTGCTCTTCATCCTGGCTAAAAAGAACATCTTTTACGTTGAGCTCATCGGCAATCAGCTGTGCATGCGATTGCAAAGCCGTTAAGATAGCCGGATCACTACATGCCACATGAGCCGCGGGCAATGGTTGGCGAACCTTTAGGCTACGCTCTTTGCGCAGGGCATGGCCTAAACTGACGCTCTTTTGCACCGCCTCCATGGCCACTTCTAGTGCTACATCACGCGTATCTGCATGGTAGATAGGATAGTCGCACAGATGTACCGACTCGGGAGTGTTGGGATCCCGAAGGTTGCGATAGATAGCATCGCTGATGAAAGGCACAAAAGGAGCCGCTAATTTACTTAAAACTAATAACACTTGATACAGCGTGGCGAAGGCTTGATCACGGTCTGGGGATGCCTCGTCGCTCCAAAAACGACGTCTGGAGCGCCTGATGTACCAATTAGTTAGCTGGTCGATGAAACCCACCAAAGGCTCTACGGCTCGACTAAGATCATAATCATCCATGCCTAGCTCGATCTCATGGACTAGCTTATTGAGCACTGAGAGCATCCAGCGGTCAATTTCCTTCTCGACCTTGATCTCCTGTGCAGGCGGACGCCATTCATACAGACGAGAATAGGTCATAAAGAAGCTATAGGCATTCCACCAAGGGATCAGGATCACTCGCAATACATGTTCAACACCTTTCTCGGAAAAAGAAAGGTCTTGGGCCTTTACAGCAGGGCTGTGAAGCATATAAAGGCGGATAGCATCCGCTCCATATTTACCAATGACCAGTGCGGGATCAGGATAGTTGCGAAGCCGTTTAGACATCTTAGCACCATCGGCAGCTAAGATGATTCCATTCACAATCACATTCTTGAATGCAGGTTTGTCGAAAAGTATGGTTGACAATACCATCAGAGTATAGAACCAGGCTCGTGTCTGATCCAGGCCTTCAGCGATGAAATCCGCTGGAAAGGCATTTAGGAAGCGTTCGCGGTTTTCAAAAGGATAGTGATTTTGCGCATAGGGCATGGAACCCGACTCAAACCAGCAGTCGAAGACTTCGAAGACGCGTCGGAAAGTTTTTCCATCCTTTTGAATAACGATATCATCGATGAAATGGCGATGAAGATCTGTCGCCTGGACTCCAGAGTACTCCTGCAACTCAGCGACACTGCCGATGACAAGGATTTCGCCATCGTCAGCCCTCCATAGAGGGATAGGTGTGCCCCAGTAGCGGTTGCGACTGATTGCCCAATCACGGGCACCCGCCAACCAATTGCCAAAGCGTTTGTGTTTGATATGTTCGGGCGTCCAGTGAATCTGCTCATTGAGCTCTACCATGCGGCCTTTTATTTTCTCGACAGCCACAAACCAACTGCTCACTGCCTTGTAGATCAAGGGCGTGTCCGACCGAGGACAAAAAGGATACCGGTGGCGAATAGACTCTTGGCGTACTAAGCTGCCTGCTGCTTTTAAGCGCTTGATAATGTCTTTGTCTGCATCTTTGACAAATAATCCCTGGTACTCCGGTATCTCAGCAGT
Source organism: uncultured Chlamydiae bacterium (assembly GCA_963713615.1). GTDB lineage: Bacteria > Chlamydiota > Chlamydiia > Chlamydiales > JAJFMA01 > CAMFKD01. Next base: position 1,856,839 of record CAVQMM010000001.1, on the reverse strand, counting down.
GAAGCGTCCGTTGCTATCCACGGGGCAGACCAGATCAATTCCTGCAGCGCGGCATGCATAGAAGTCTACCTCACCGAAAGCTGGGGCTCCATGGAGGATCCCAGTACCCTCTTCAGCAGACACGGAGGCCTCAGCGATCACTCTAAAGGCTCCTTGATTTCCTCGATCTGCAAAATAGTCAAAAAGCGGGCGGTAATGCAGGTCGAATAGATCCTTACCTGTATAGGATTCCAATTCGGTATAGGTCGATGGGTCTGGATAGTAAATCGTCAACCGATTACGGCCTAGGATATAGTTCTTGTCTTCTTTTTTGTCGTGAATTTTAACATAATCGAGCTCAGGAGCAACCAAAAGAGCCAAATTTGACGGCAATGTCCATGGCGTTGTGGTCCAAGCCAGTAGGTATGTGGACGAATCATCAAGCAACTGAAAGGCGATTGTAATAGCAGGATCGTCGACCTCTTTGTAATTTTCTCCTGCTTCGAAATTGGATAAAGGTGTTCCTAGCTTTGCCGAAAAGGGCATCACCTTATAGCCTTCGTAAACCAGACCTTTTTCATACAGCTGCTTGAAAGCCCACCATACCGATTCCATGAAGGTGGGATCCATCGTTCTGTACACATTGCCAAAGTCGACCCATCGTCCCATTCTCTCAACAGCTGTCTTCCATTCCGCCGTATAGCGTAGCACGATGGCACGGCATTCTTCGTTAAAGTTGGCGACACCAAATTTTTCGATAGAATCGGCACCGGATAGGCTGAACTTCTTTTCAATCTCACTTTCAATGGGAAGGCCGTGGCAGTCCCATCCAAAGCGACGAGGAACACAAAAACCCTTCATTGTTTTATAGCGAGGGACAACATCCTTAATGGTACCGGCTAAAAAGTGCCCATAGTGCGGTAAACCCGTAGCAAAGGGTGGACCATCATAAAAAGAAAATAGAGACTTATCGGCCCTTTGTTCTATCGAACGCTCGAAAATACGGTTCTCGTGCCAGAACTGCAAGATACGTTCTTCGCGAGATGGAAAAGTTTCATTTTGTTGTTCTTCAAACATGCTCATACCAACGCTTATGAAAGATGATTATGGAAGAGTAAGTTTATGATATTGGACGCTTTAAGTCTATAGGGGGGAGAGGGATGGGAGAGGGATGGGAGAGGGATGGGAGAGGGGCGGGGAGTGTGAAGATTAAGGATGATCAGGGATATAGGAATTAGGATTTTACCACAGAGAGCGCAGAGACGCCGAGATAGGAAAGAGAGAGGGAATAGGAAGAGAGAGGGAATAGGAAGAGGGGTCTATCTCAATAGAAGTTGACTAGACGGCATATACCGTCCTTAAGAACAAGAGCGTTAAAGTTGATTAGTAAGCCAACTCGGCATCCGGCCAGCTTCAGATAGGTCAATAACTGTGCCTTGTGGATAGCGGCTATTTCGCTGACTGCTTTGAGCTCAACGATGACCTGTTCTTCAACCAAAAGATCCAATTTGTAGCCGGAAGCAAGGTTGAGTCCCTTGTAGCATATTGGAAGGGCCTTTTCCTGCTCGATTTTTAGTTGGAGCTGGGTCAGCTCGGATATTAAACATGCTTTATATGAAGATTCGAGCAAGCCCGGGCCCAAATGACGATGTACCTCAATGGCAGCGCCAATAATCTTTCCGGTGATAACATCTTCTGAAGAACTATCCACAGCCATACTCTTTAATTTTTTTTCAAAATTTAAACTCGATTTAAAGAAAAAATCAACCCTTTCCTTCCTTTCCTCTCTCTCCTATCTCGGCGTCTCTGCGCTCTCTGTGGTAAAAATTCCTAATTCCTAATCCTCTCCTTAATTCGTATACCCCCCTCATAGCCGCCTCTTTCCCCCCCTCCCCCCTCCCCCCCTCCGCTTCCCCCTCCGCTTCCCCCTCCACTTCCCCCTCCACTTCCCCCTCCACTTCCCCCTCCCTCTCCGCCTCGCGTAGCGCAACACATAGGCATTTAAGTACATAACATGCTACTAGCAGCATATTAGAGGGTGGTGCTAGTATCCGGATTAGGTAGAGTTTCCATTGCTAAACCTAACCACGAGGTGGTGTCATGAAGTTCAAATTTTTGCTGCTTTTACCATGTCTAGCGCTAGTGTTAGCTGCTTGCCATAACCCAAATACTACGCCAGCGACTCCTGACAAGAATGCCACACCTGAGACACCTGATACTCCTAGAGGCGGATAGTCTTCTCAAAGCTCTCCAGGTAGCCGCTTGTGTTGCGGCTGCCTGATCTCGCATCTTCACATCGCAATGCCTTGCAAGGGGGGGTATCGTGATCGTTCGCTGGATTCTTATCGTTCCTGTTCTAGGTTTTTTAGGATTTGGTAGTTGTGGAACACCGCCGAAACCACAAACAGCTGCCCGTGACAGTCAGTCCCCGGCTTGGATTGCTGATGCCTCTGTAAATGACAGCTCACCAGGCCAGTCAAAGCTTCCTGTTCCGATGCAAAGCCCGGTGGCTCTTGGTCAATACCGCGACGTGGTGACATATCCTTGGATACGCCTTCAGTCTGGCTTGACTCACGTGACAGATGGCATGGTAGCTGATGTACGCTCCCTAGAACAGGGCCATGAGGAACTGAATAAGCGTCGCAAGCAGGCTGGTCTTCCCACCAACACCTTTGAACAGGAAAGCGATCGATTAATCTCGACCATTCAGGAAATTCAGGCGACGATAGAACCGTTGAAGTTGGCTTTTCCTAATAACTTGTACAGCATTCTGAATATTCCGCCTGCAGCACCCCTTTCTTACACCACTCCATTGCCTTTTGATATTTATAAGCGTGTGGAACTGGGTGAAACGGATTTGGGAATACCCTATTATCTCGATGTCAGGGTGTTTGATATCAGTCGATTACAGAGCCAGACAGCCAAAGATGCGGTTATCCAGGCGATTATCAACTGGCACCTCGGTCTTCTACAAGGTGGTGAGAAAGCCTTTTCGATCTTGCAAGGCAAAGACACGCTGGTTTTGCTAGGTCATGGCGACCGCAATCGCGATCACTTTGATGGAACCCACGGATTCGCCAGTCACGATCGAGGCGTTTTTCTTGCGTTTTTTTCTGATGGAAGACATCTCTATGTCTTGCATGCCGATGCCCCCTGGAGTACTTTAAAAAATAATAAAAACCTCTTTTTGCAGGTAGTCAACAGACCATTGACACCTTGGAATAAACCTGTTGGCGACTACCGCTTGGTTGCTATTGACGTCGATGAAAAGTCAAGGGCGCAATAGGCGCCCTGCCAGGGCATATAGAGGGGCCCCGGCGAGCTGTACACCTACTGACACTAGAATCAGGCTGGATAGAGAGGTATCATAGAGATATCCCATCAAAGCACTGCCGATGAACCAAGATAGGCCAAAGGCGACGTTTAAGATACCGTAGGCTAATCCACGCTTATTTCCGGCGATCACTTCAGCAACAATCGCACTCATAATTGTTGTTTGGCAGCCCATGCCAATACCCCACAGCATCATTCCCAGCATGCTTTCATAAAAGCCGCCCAGAAACAGCAAAGGAGTGCACAGCGCCGAGGCGACTGTTACATAGACCAATGCTGAAATACCTTTTGCATCGTATAGATGGCCAATCACAATTGAAGACAAGGCACTTGTAGCCATAGCCAAGGAGTAAAAGAGGGGAATCCATGCGGTTGAGACTACCTGTGCCTGATGGAAATGAAAAGCAACTAGTGCGAAATCCACGAAACCGAAGCCCACCAATGCAGCTCCGGCCAGGAAAAGCCAGAATATCGGAGGAATCTTGCCGTCTATTGGTGTTGTAGACCCAACGGATTCAAGATGCTGAGGCTGAGGGTATTGGTAGCGAGCAAAGAACAGCACACTCATCGCCATTAAGGCAGGAATAAGCAGCACCGCAAAGCTTATTCGGTAGCTTCCTTGCCATAAGAGCATTGCCGAGACAAGGATGGGGCCGGTGACAGCGCCAATTTGGTCCATCGCCTGATGAACGCCGAAGCCTCTGCCACTGCCAACCTGTCGCACGGCGTAGGAGAGCATAGCATCGCGTGCGGGATTGCGTATTGCCTTGCCTAAGCGTTCGGTGGCAACCAGGATGGCAGCAAATGGCCATGTATGTGTCAGGGCTAGTAGCGGTACTGAAAATAGATTAATGATATATCCGACAATAGCAGTGGTCCAGTATTTACCAGTCTTATCGCTTACATATCCGGATACGATCCGCAGACCATAGCCGATGAGTTCGCCTAGGCCAGCGACGGTGCCGACGATTGTGGCACTAGCACCAAGAGTAGCTAGGTAGGGACCTACGATGCTACGGGCACCCTCGTAGGTGACGTCGGCTAGGAGACTTACGCATCCAAGCAGAATGATAAAACGCCAGGCTTGACCTGTTGAAGATGTTGTGGACATGTTCAGACCTATAAGTTGAACCTTTTTATACAGTATGTTACAATAAGAACGACATGGGGGTGCACTGGTTTCGACTTGGAAATGAAATATTGAGCGCATGCGGAGGATGTCGGTTGGCCTCCTAAAAAAACCGATAAGGCTATAAATGCCAACGAACAAACACAATATGCATGGTTCCAAAATGGTGAAGAACCTGTCCTTGCATATGCTGCCTAAGACCTAACAGTCTTCGGTCGCCGATGGCCCAGCGTTAGACCAAGGACGTTGTCAGCTGTCGATTATCAATCTTGGTGTGAAGGGAAAGCCCGCCGCTTCTAGGACGTTTCCTTCGAGATTAAATGAAGCAAGTTGGTCTCAGTGTCTGCGTTCTGCATGGGGACCGACGTTATTTCAGGACGCTAAGCATGTAGTGGTCAATACGTAGTTTACCTAGGACGAGAGTTCGATTCTCTCCACCTCCAGTTTAAGCCGGGTCAAATGATCCGGCTTTTTTTGTACAAGTGGGGTCGGACGTGACTTGTTCATCGCCTGAGAGACCTTGGTTGAGAAGTCCAGCCGAATTTCGGACAAAAAGTAATAAGTCACGTCTGACCCCGAACATCGATCTAAAGTTCTCAATTCGTCTCGCTATCTAACTGTTGAATTTCACAAAAAAATAGTAGTTTTTGTGAAAAGTAGGAGTGAGAAGTGCGCTTTAGTATCGAAACCGCAGTGAAAAATAGAATTACCGAGCACTGATGAAAGATATGTTTTTTAGCGAAATTCCAGCTTGGGAATTAATTTTGATAACAATCGAAAAATTTGAAAGAGAATTCAACGATGTTAAAAGATACTGAATATTTAGTTTACAAAAAGGTCAGGGGTCATACGTGACTTGTTGACTTGTTCATCGCCTGAGAGACCTTGGGTGAGAAATCCAGCCGAATTTCGGACGAAAAGTCAATAAGTCACGTCTGACCCCGAACACTGGGTGCTTTTTTTCACAAAAGAAAGTCTCATGAAGTGGACTAATTGGACTAATTGGACGAATTGGACTGATTGGACGAAATGGACTAAGATTTGTTGCGCAAGGCTGTTCGTGTGCGATAAAGGCGTTCTGTGAAGCCTCCATCGCGTTGAAAAGCTGCTGCTTGTGCAGCGATTTGCCGATCCAAAAGTGCACAGGTTACCGACAGTAATACTAAGACACCATTAGCTGCAATTTCCGCAAGGTGCCCTTGCTGCAGTTCATGAAGATGCTTTGTCCAAAGGGCAAATTCATCCGCGGTTTCCAACCGCTGTTTAACAAGTTCTTGTCCACGGGGATCTGGGTGATCCCACGAAGGCAATTGCTGCTGTCGCAAAAAGTCTTGATAGTCCAATCGTAACTCTTCAAGGCTTGCACGAGCCACATTAGTTAATTTTAGCTCAGTTTTTTTCGACGTACCAGATGCCTGACTGCCCTCAGCTATGTTCTGAACGCCGGAACGAGCTGCTTGGACCATCTGATCGTGTGTACGGCTTTTTACTCCTACGAACCGATTGCAGAATCGAATTGTTATGTCAAAAATTAATCGCGCGAGTTGAAAAGTCTTGAGTTTTCGATAGCCTCCATGCTTGGGAATTAATAATTCGTTTGAGCTGTCCATTTCGTCCAATCAGTCCAATTCGTCCAATCAGTCCATTTTTTTTGGCAATAAGTTACTGGTTGAAGCTATTGACATCAAGGAAAGATTGATAGATTGCTAGAGTATGCGGTTTACCCAGGTGACTTGAGAGGTTAGTGAGGAATGTTATGGAGTAATTGTAATGCTTGCAGAAAGTGAATTGTTATTTTGAGCATCAACAGATACGATATAATAAGTATAGGTGACATTCTTCGATCGAATGTGATCCTCAAAATATAATGCTCCACCGGCTCCCACAATACCGATCAATGTATTTAGATTGGTTCGATAAATTTTGTAAGCAACAGGCACAACCCCGCCAATGGGTGGACCCCACTGTAGTACATTCACAATGTCGGTTTGATTAAGAAACACATTTTTTATTCTTTTGCCTTGTAAGTTCGTCGGAGGTAATAGAACGAACTCATAAATGAGAGAAAGCGTGTAGCCGTTATTTTCCAACTGAAATTGATAGCCAGGCAAGCTGTGAATCACAATAGAATCAAATGCACCATTGATGCCGCCTGTTGTTTGCAAAATAGTATATTGACCAGACGAACCATAGGCACCCGGATCTTGTGTGACTTCAAGGACTCCTCCCAATGTGGCGGTTCCTGTCGCATCGATCAAGCTACAGCTCGTGGAATCGACTTCGACGTTATAGAGGCTCGTAGAATATAAGTAGAGATCCGTAGTGAAAACTTCGCCAATGGAATTGCCTGGCGAGATCGTTCCGCTATTATAGATGGAACCATTAACTGTGGCATTGCCTGATAGTGTGCCGCTCGATTGCGATATTCAAATCTCCGAGGACAGACCCATTCAGATTCAGGTTTCCCGATTGGATGAGAGTTTCGCCTAGATAGGTATTTGCTCCACTCAGGTTGACAATCCCTGTGCCCGACAAAGTCACTCCGGGTCCGGTGACTTCAGATAACAATCCACCTCCCCCGATCGGATTGGGAATGGTCAATGAGCTGTTGATCTGGAAGGTTACACTGCCTCCCGACCGGATAAAAATATCTTCCCCAAGGGAAGATCCATTGCCTCCAGGAGTACCACCTGCCGCTGCCGTGCCGCCAGTCCCAGCAGTCGTCGAGTTGCCAGAAAAACTGACGCCGTCTTCAACGATGAGAAGGCCTCCTCCATGAATGAAGATGGCTCCCCCAAGCCCAGAACCTCCTCCCCCGCCTGCTGGTGCGCCTGCCCCCGAGCCGCCAGCTCCACCAAGGCCATACATATCAGAGCCACCGACGTGGCCTGCACCCCCGCCCGCACCGAAGCCGCCAGCCCCGCCCATAGCGTAGCCGTATTGCCAGAGGCCCCGCCACCGCCGCCTAAAGCACCTCCGGCACCTCCAGGTCCAGTCAATCCACCGCCCCCACCACTTGTGCCATAGCCTGCACCGCCGCCATTGCCGCCGCCGCCACCCCCACCAGCACCATAAGTATTGTCTGCGCCAAAGCCAATGCCTCCAGCACCACCTATGCCACCTCCTGCGATGGAGGATCGTGCATCAGAACCAGCGCTGCCGCTCCCACCTGAGCCAGCGCCACCACCACCCCCTGCACCATTATTGGCAGTGCTTATGCCTCCAGCTCCACCGCTGTGGGCAGGACTAGAAAGACTAGCGGCACTGCTCCCTCCGGCTCTCGCACCCGAAGGTGGTGTGGGTCGCTCCCCACCGCCGCCAGCGCCGCCGAAGTTTGAGAAGGTATTGGGTGATCCAGCCCCCCCGTCCCTACCGCCAGTGGTCCCACCGCTATTGCCGCCACCGCCACCGCCAGAGCCAGCACTAGAACCCGTTGCAGCTGCGAAGCCCCCAGCTCCCACCACCGTAACCACCGCCTCCAGCACCCGAGCCGCCAGAGGAATTACCAGCGCCGCCATTGCCACCGATAGCTTGGTTGTTATTGAGACTTATGGCAGAGATGGTCATGGTAGTGCCTGAGTGTATGTAAAGTGCGCCGCCACCGCCAGTTCCACCGCCACCGCCAGTAATGCCAAAACCTCCACTGCCACCTTTCGAGAGACCATTTTGAATCGTGAAATCAGTAATCGTGGCCGAGCCTAGTGCTAAGGAGAAAACTGTGACAGCGCTTCCCCCGTCGATGATCACTCCACTTCCTAGAATGGTGAGAGAAGAAGTGGGCGAAGTGAAATTGATTCCAATCGCTGGTAGGGGGTTGCCTGTAAAGCTGATCATCTGCCCTGCAATGGGCGAGCAGTCGATGACGTCGCCATCTTCAGCCGAGTAAAGAGCTGCACCTAGAGTACCGGGGGTTCCGTAAAAACTGTCGGTGCTGGTGACGGGAATTGTGACAGAGAACAAGGGATTTCCGATAGCAAAGAGAAAAGCTGACTCCAGATAAAGAATGCAGGAAGCGTTTTCGAAATTTGCGGAACATAATCACCTTTTGGGGATAGATCATCATCCATTTTTCTTGGGGATGGTAAAGTAATTTTTCAATTTTACCCAGTCAAAAATTCCTAATGCGTCTCTGCACTCAGCCTTGTCATTGGTTCTAAGGTCAAGCCATTGGCCACTTTTTTCATTTGCTCCCTTCCCCTTTTCGTGACAAATTGAATGAATTTTTTGGGCATAATTTTCATTAAATAGAGCTGAAACATCAATCGCATTGAAGAGCCTCCATCCGTTAAGAGTTGTTGGTTGGATTCAGCAAAGTCCTGCGCATCTTCAACAAAGTTCCGTATCGATTTTTCATACTCAGCAAAAGCAACATTGTAATCTCCATTCGATTCTTCGATTTCTCGTGCTAAAATATGAGCTCCAACCTTGAGAGGCTTGACCCCATTCCAGAAACAGCATGGGCGGCATCTCCTATAAGCGCGACTTTTCCTTTAGACCAGCATGGCATTCTGATATTGAATTAAAGTAGCAATCGTCACGTCATTCATCGCAGAGATAAGACGAGAAATTTCCCAACCTAAATTGTTAAATTGCTTTTCAAATACTGCCTTTAGGTTTTCAGAAGAAAGCGTTTTTTCTTCAGATTTGAATGCAAGACATGCATTTTAATCATCGGAGGGGGTTATGAGACGCCTGATACATTTCTTGCAATTATATCGTTATATGATATAATGGGATTAGGTGCGGAGTGCTGGAGACCGATTTTGGTCAGATCATTTGCTGACGACTCAACTCGCGACATATTTGACGGGTTTAAATCTAAGAAGGCTCGCAAGAGTTTAGACCCAAAGTTGTTTCCCATTGCTTTTCGTAAATTGGACATGATTAATGCGGCGACGAACTTGACTGATCTTCGAATTCCGCCCTCCAACCATCTCGAAGCTTTAAAGGGCAACTTGAGGGGTTGGCATAGCATAAGGATCAACGATCAATACCGAATTATTTTTCGTTGGACGGATCAAGGTGCTGAGCAAGTAAAAATAACAGACTATCATTAGGAGGCAACATGTTGCCTAAAAATAGACCCCCTACACATCCGGGGGAAGTTGTTCTGGAGGAGTTTTTAAAGCCGTTGGGATTGTCACAAGGACAGTTTGCGCAACACTTGGGAGGTTCCTGGACGCAGCCAAAAATCAGCGAAATTATTAACAAAAAACGTCGTATTACCGAGGTCATAGCTTTAGATTTTGCAGATGCCCTTGGAACTTCGGCAGAGTTTTGGCTTAACTTACAGAATCGCTATGACCTTTGGTATGCGAGACAAAATCATGCGCATATACCTATGTTGCCAGAGTTAAAGGTGGTGGGTATTTAGATTTGGGCCTTATTCACCTTTGCGGTCAGTTTTCGGTCGACTGCAAAAGGATCGTCTGTCGCGTTTTGCTCCTCGGACATAGCTGGCGCTATGCCCTCGTCACAAACCACGACATCCGACCTTTTTCGTCCGACCGAAATTCTGACCGTAAAGGTGAACAAGGCCTAGATTTGAATTGGTTTTCCATCCCTTTAAGCCACTAGGGAGAGGAGCTGTCGATTTAACAAGATTTCAGCATTTTCCTCCCATATCTATACTTAAGGCCTACAAACCCGAATGAACCTCTATTTGCATTGTCCTACATAGGGAGGCAAAGTCGTAACCAATAGGCGAAAAGAGGATCGTCGAATAGCACATTTCCCTTACTGGTGCCTTCTTCATCTAGAATTCCCTTGGCCTTGAGAGCGTTGATGGAAGAGTGGAGGGCGGAGGCGCTCGAAATCTCATATTCTATTAGAAGGTCTTTTTGGAAAAGAGAGCGCTTTTCGTTTGCCGCTAGTCGAAGAGCTCGTTGTTGCGCTAGCGTCAAAGAGTTCAACAATGTCTGGTAAGCATAGGCATTCTGCCTCGCAACGGTTTCTAACACTTCTAAGACGTCTCTATCCGCAACCTGGACGCGAGCCTGTGCGACTAGATGAAAGCAAACCATTTGAACATAATTCGGAGTGTCTTGCACTAGCTGTCGCAGATGCTCGACTGCCTTTTTGTCGCACACTATCCCGACCGTAGCGAACCTCTTCGCAATCCAATCGGTAAATTCTGGGCCGAATGTTGGAAATTCTATAGTCTGACACGAACGATAGAGAGGGCGGGATGGGTCATTGAGCATTTCCGAAATTAGGCTTTTTCTTGAGCCAGTAAATAAGAACGAAACGTTTGTTAGTCTTTGAAAGTGCGTTCTGAGCGTTGCCTCCAGCCAGCCATCATCATTTATTTCTGAAATCTTCTGAAATTCATCTAAGGCAAGGATCACCTTACTCCCTAGACTGGATAGCTCCTCTAATAAATCCTGAATAGCGTTCTTGACGTCAGCTTCCCCCAAATGACCTATGGTGAAGCCCAAACTGGGATTCCCAGTCATAGGATCAAGTTCTGCTGTGATCCTGGGAACGAATCGGCTTATTCCTTCCCACCAAGATTTCAGTTTATTCTTGAATGTTTCCTTTTTTCGAATGGCTCTTAACAATTGATGCAGGAAGTCTTTATGGGACGTAATGTTAAAAATATCAACAAGTAGACACGTGTAATGCTCCTTCTCCAGACTACCTAAGAGATTCAGAACGAAGGAAGTTTTTCCAAAACGTCTGGGTCCCATGAGCACAATATGGATGCGATTCTCTAAAAACTGCCTCACCATTGCAGTTAGTTCTGGGCGGGGGAGATAGTAGGCTCCTGCCACGGGATCGCCAAATTTAAAGGGATTTGCTTTTAGCTCACTCATGTCTAAATTTTTAACAAAATACTTAAAAATTGGCAAGTGGCAAAAGTGGCAATTTCCCTCACAGTCGGGGATGCAGTCAATCGCTCGAAGGGGCTTGACCACCTTCCAATTTTTAACAAAACACTTAAAAATTGGCAGGTGGCAAAACCACAAATATTTTTAAATTCTAGTGGTACGTGATGAGTCTTGGTGACCGAGTTCATTGAAGTAACGCATTTATATACGTTAGATTTAACAATTGGGCTAACTCGGCTATATCTAGAAGCTCCTTGACCTCTTGTATTGTGGTGGGAACGGTGAAATCTTGACCGTGTAAGTAATTTCTTAGCGCATCATAGGCTGGAAAGCAACTGTGTCCATCTCCTAGAAGGTTTTGGCCATCTCAGAGGCCTCTTGAAGGCAAGAGTTTTCAATTTCCTTGGCCTTTGCAGGATCTCCCATAGTCCCGTCAACAGTGATTTTTCGGATATCACTAAAGCCGATAAACTGAAGCCATAGCTTCATAAAGGGTTTTTGCATGTCATAGCTTTCTGTCGCAGACCCTGGGCGATAGGCCCCTCCGCTGGCATATACGACGAGTGCAGGCTTCCCAGTGACCAATCCAACATAACGCCCTTCGGGAGTGACGTTAAATGCCAATCCAGGTTGGGTTAGGATGTCAATATAGTGCTTTAAACGATAGGGAATTCCGAAGTTCCACATCGGCACGCTAAAGAGGTACTTGTCAGCGTTTGCAAACTTTTGGAAAATGGTAGTCACTTGCTTCCACGCTTCTTGTTGTTCCTGAGTTTGTGATTTCTGATGCATGATAGCATACTTAGCATCAATTGTGTCTCCGTCGAAAGGGGGCAGATCCAACTCCCATAGATTAAGTTCCTCAATAGTATCTTGAGGATGCGCTGCTCGATAGGAGTCGACAAATTGCTGCGCCACACGTGATGAGTGTGAACGATCCTTACGTGGGGAAGCTTTGATGTAGATCAATTTTGCCATATCAAACCTCTTTTTAAGCCTTAACCCGAATCTAGCAACACCCATCCATCGTCGCAAGAAAATTTTTAACGGAATTTATCGTTGACCTTGTCCAAAAGACCTGGTTTTTTATACATAACCATAGTAAGACACAATCAAATGGCTCTGCAAATTGGGAGGCCAATATGGATTTGGATTTGAAAGATAAAGTCGCTTTGGTGACGGGATCGACATCGGGTATTGGGTTCGCGATCGCGAAGGCTTTAGCTGAAGAAGGAGCAAGTGTCTATATCAACGGGCGTTCTGCTGAGAAAGTTCACGCTGCCATAGACACAATAAAGACCACAAATGGCAAATTGTTTGCTGCTCCCTTCGATCTATCAGATAAAGCCGGTATCGATAAGCTAATTGAACTTCTTCCTACTGTGGATATTCTCATCAACAATCTTGGGATTTACGAGGTCAAAGATTTTGAGGACATTTCTGATGAAGATTGGCTTCGAATTTTTAATATTAATGTCATGAGTGGCATCCGCCTTTCTCGTCATTATTTTCCTAAGATGAAAGCGAAAAATTGGGGTCGCATTGTCTTTATTTCAAGCGAATCTGGCGTGAATATTCCTACAGAGATGATTCACTATGGAATGACTAAAACCGCGCAGTTGGCTATTGCACGTGGGCTTGCTGAAATGACTAAAGGGACAGGCGTTACTGTCAATTCCGTATTACCTGGTCCCACTTACTCTGAAGGAGTAGAAAAATTTGTAGCCGATATCGCAAAATCAAAAAATGTCACTGTTAAGCAAGTCGAAGATGAGTTCTTTAAGACCGTTAGACCCAGTTCGCTGATTCAACGTTTTGCCACAACTGATGAGGTGGGGGCGCTAGTTGCCTTTGTCTGTAGCGAGCGTGGTGCGGCAATAAACGGTGCTCCATTGCGGGTCGAGGGTGGAGTGATTCGTTCAATCTTTTAAGCTGTACGACTGGACGAAATAGACTTTATTATGTTAAACGGTTGAGCCCCTCAAAAACCTATAAGGAGAGTGCTCATGGCCGTTATCGCGTTAAATAAGCTCCCTGTATACCCAACTCTAGCAGCAGATGATGCCGACAAGGTAACCACACGTGTTTCTTTTGGTGGTAACGTTACCTCGTCGATAATAGACCCTTGCCTATCTAAATTTCGCAAAGAAAACCTTCCACATGAAGAGGCTATTAAACTCAATGACTGGAACCATCGCCTAAAAAAATCCTACACAGCGATTGAGTTACATCTGGAAAAACGCCTTTCTCAGCTGGTTGTGCAGGCCGTCACCTGTTATGGCACCGGCCTTAATTTTTGCGAAGGTCACACAGTACATCAGGGCTTTAATGCGGAAGGGATTTACAACCCAATTGGAGAGGACATTACCCTTCAGGCTGCTCATCACGCGACTCTGCCGTGCATCTATGCCTCTACACCAAATTCAGACCGCAAATTCGTCTATCTATACCGTTCTGGGATATACGACGAAAGTCAGGCCACCATTGATCTTGTGAAGGAACTCAATGATGCAGATAGGGCTATAGATGAGAAATATCGTCCTAAGGGAGCGGATAAGTCTGCGTATCAGAGCATGCTGCCCAGCCAGCTACGCAACAAAACGGTTGACCTATTGAATCGAGCATCAAAGAAAGAACTCACTCCCCATCAAGTTGCCAAAAAATTTGCAAAAGCCCTTCGTAAAGAAATCGTCAAAGGCTATGAGCGTGAGACAAATCATAAGGTGAAAGATGTCTTAGACATCTACCGGAACAAAGCCGAGGAGCTTCAGGCTTATACGGAGGATGCAAACAATTTCGACCTCTGGCTCGATTTGCAGCTGGATGACCCTGAGCTTGGCAAAGCAACAAAGCTTGTTGAAAAACTAGAAGATGAGCAAGCGGTCTCTCCCAAAAAAATTCGAGCGCTGATCAAGCGGAAGATTGATGCGCTTCCGGTAGTCATTCGACATGAATATCATCAGAAAAATAACGAATCTCGTGCGCCTGTTCATTTTTTGGACATGTATCATTTTCATGTTTTAAAGCGCCTCAAAGGACTAGATCGTGAAGTGGCGGAAAAGGCCACTAGCATTGATTACGCGACACTAAAAGCAAATGTTGCTGAATTTGGCAGAGTCGGCAAGACCAAGGCCATATTAGCAGAAAATAGCGCTAAAATTGACGAGTTGGTAAGGGAGATCAAACCCTTTATCGCCAAGGCCAGCGGAAGACAAGTTCCTCCTAGCCAGCTTGTGGGGCTGACGGAAGAAAAAAAGCGGTGTTTAAGGACAAACATTTATCGTCTGCGCTACGAGATGATTAAGGCGGACCAGCAAGTTCAGAGCGTTATAAAGAGCAAGATAGAGTCGGTATTAAACAGTGTGAAAAAAGAGAGTAGCAAGCATCTGGATGTTTTTTTCTACCGTGCTCTTCTAGACCATGCAAGTACCGAAGCGGAAAGAGTCATGTTTTGCAAACTGCTAAACATTTCGGATCTAGACTTGGCTCAAAAGAGTCGAGAGATTCGCATCAACTCCAGGGCGCATGGGGTCATAGAGACCAATGCAACCTTGATCAGCAAATTATCGAAACGCATTACCTTTACAGCGACTGGAGATGCGCGCGGAACGGATGATAAATCTTCGCTTGAAAGACGGCTCAAACGTCTTGAAGGACAGCTCAACAGCAGAAATCATAGCGAAGCAACATCAGTATTATTCCGTAAAAGGCTGTTTGACCAAGTGACAGATAAAAAAGCGGTACGCCTTCTAGAAGAACTTTTAAGGCACGACCAAAGTACGTTAGATGTAAGGATCGAGCGCATGCAACGCAATAAGACGACTGCAGCAGAACGTCTCGTGGCAAGAAAAGCGCAAAAAATAGCTGATATTTCGGAACTTGCCCTTGAAGAGGCTGCCAGATTAAAGCGAAAAAGCGCGACATTTCGTCGGAAGCTAATGGTAGAGCTGCGTTTGTCTGATGGAATGAGCCAGGATCATTTTAAACAGATCTATAAGCAGCGTTTTCCGCGTAGTCCCATGAGTGATGGTACCATGAGTAATCTCGAAAATGGCTATAAGGCAATTACCCCAGCCATTGTACGACAGATCTCTGACATCTTTGGGGTGAATGAAGCGCTATTTTATCCGGGTCACTTTGCCGAGGCATAGATACGGTTGAACTGGTCCCCTGTGGCGCAGTCATTCCCTGCATAGTGTTGCACACATCTTGTTCTTGACTCACAATCGTATCTTGGCGCGCAGCGCTTTGGAGTGCGTGTCGCTCGCGACCGCTTTGGGCTCCTTGCGAAGGTAATGCTAAAAGGCGTTGTACGGCTTCGGTGAAAACTGCATGTGCTAACTATTTACCCTTAGCGAATGATGGTGATACCGTTTCACATGATCTTCGTAAACACCGAAAAGCGGTCGCAAGCGACCGCACTCCAAAGCGCTGCGCGCCGAGCGACGATTGTGTAGACTTAGGCCGATGCGTATAGCTTCACTCACGTTCATTCGGGTAGACGCTATTTCGGATACGTGCCGCTGTCAAGAAAAAGATGTGTGCAACACTATGCATCCTCATTTCCCGTGAAAATTGTAACTAGGTCTGGCCCGGCAACGCAATTTTTAGACCCTGTAAAATTTCCCTCTGTGGTTTTGTAACCTCGGTGAGGATATGGCCGTACTTACCAGAATACTTTATTTTAGTCAGTGTATCCATTTCTTGTAGAAGCTCCCGAACCGTGTATCGTTTAATAAGACCAGACTGTCTCATTTCTTTGCGCAGAGCGCTCATGTAAATAAGGGCAATGAATTGCACAAAAAGCCTGCCATCAACAGTTGCTGAACTATGCATGCGTAAGCGTTTCATATCCAACTGATTTTTCAGGTCATCAAAGCACTTTTCTACC
Source organism: uncultured Chlamydiae bacterium (assembly GCA_963713615.1). Lineage (GTDB taxonomy): Bacteria > Chlamydiota > Chlamydiia > Chlamydiales > JAJFMA01 > CAMFKD01. The sequence goes on along the minus strand of CAVQMM010000001.1, from coordinate 1,840,677 downwards.
ACATCTTTGTCTCGGTAGATTTGCAAGGACTCCACCGGATCCTTAATACTATTGGTCAACAGCGCTTGGAATCCAGCATAGCGGTTGATGTACTGACTCACAGCTTGATCATTGTACGAGACTCGTATGCCTCGCTTGCGGGTGGTCTTTATCACAAAAAATGCGTCGTACGCATCTTGATGCGCGTTAATCAAATCTCCTGATTCCAGTTCCTTCTTATACCCAACCAATTCTTCAGTAAACTGATCGACGGCGGTGGCTCGTGCATGAGCATTGTAGTAGAGGTGTAGATAGCAGCGACGCTTGTCATCCCCCCATGGGTACAGACGAGAGTGAACATATAGGATCTCATTATCAAGCTTTTGGTATCCCTCAGGCCCATGGATCACCCCATAAATGTCATTTATAGCGAGTTGTACCCACTTGTTCTTCAGAGGGATTGATAGAGTAAATCTGTCCCTGGCAGCAAGCAGGTGATCAACATTTTTTTTGCTGTAGAACCCTTTGTCCATCACGTAGTGAAGTTTCTTTATCTCCAGAGCTTTGAAGGTCTTCAAGAGGTTGTGTAATGTAGTCACATCGGTGATGTTGCCCGGAGTCCGTTCGAAATACACTGGCAAACGTCCCTTCTGGCCGAAGAGTATGGCAAGATTCAGCTGTGGTAACTTATCCAGGTCGCGGTTGTGGCCGTATTTGATGTATTCATTGAGCTCAGAATATGAGGAAATAGAAGTGATGTCGTAACAGAGATAATCATCCTCTAACACTTTATTCATCCACTTGGTGAAAAAGGTTTGCTTCTTATCGATGCTAATGGCGCCAAGGATTTCGCTAATCCTCTGGCTGGTTAAGCACTCAACGGAAGGCACATGGTTCTTGCACCATGTCCCGCAATAGCTCAGAGGCCCTCCTTGAATGGCAAGATAATAGGCCATTGCCTGAATCTGTTGGTACTCCTGAGGGAAGCAAGACCTCAACAACTGTTTCAGGCCTAACTGCTCGGTAATAGCATCGAGCACGATCGAAGGTCCCACAACTTCAGCAGATGCAGTGACCGCGGGATCTCGAATGACTGCCTGTTCAGGTTTAAGACGCTTGGAGGGAATGAACTCTCCGGTGACTGGATCGAGCTTACCCACACACACTTGCTTATTACGAGACTGTTTTTTCTCTTTATCCCAGAATGAGGTGTATTCGTATACGTAGGTAACGCCGGTAGTCTTGTTTATATGGTTGACTCTGCATGGCATACACTATTTCCTTCCTTAAATCGTTACAATTGTAACGATGAAAAATGAAAAAATCCAGCATAAAATGTGCGCAACAGGCTTTTTTTTAGTGAATTACGACAGACCTAGTTACAATTTTCGCGGGAAATGAGGATGCATGGAATGACTGCGCCACAGAGAAAGGCTACTCTAGCATGGCTTCTGGAAAGCCCAAGAGTTCTGCAAAAAATGTGTTCTACGAAAACGTCTGTGCATGGTTTTTACGGTAGACGACTCCAAGAATAAAGCCGGCACCAAGTACTTGTATGAAACAAGTCAAGAACCATGCTGCAGTAAGTTCTAATGAGACAGGTAACCAAAAATACCACGAAGCCTTTAGCAAGCCAGCAAAAACGCCAAAATACAGTCCAAAGAGTAATCCATTTACGATTCCGCCGTCTTTGCAAAGTTTTGGAAAGACATAGCTAGCCCACGCTGACAGAACAAACATATAACATATGGCCAAGGGAATATTAGCAAACATCTCTCGAAAATCACGCCAGAGGTCTGATGTTTCTATATACATTCCGATTAATAGATAGCTATCGACCAGCCATTGGTAAATAAAGATGAAAATAAAAAGCGAAAAAGTCGCTGCGATATAGCGTTTAAGATTCATGTGATTCTCGATTTTTCTTGGCTTCGAAGCTCAAAAGTAGGCTAAACAGAAAAAAATATCCAGTGAATCCTAATTTCGCAAGGTCTGCCTAAAAGTAGGTTAGCCAGAACCTAAGAAGGGTGGTGATTGCTTGTGGTACCTCAAGAGGGCTCATATGGCCAGAGTCTTCGACGATGGCAAGTTTGGCATTCTTGATATGATTAACGAGTTCTTGATGCTCTTCAAGAGAGAAGATTTTGTCATGTGCAGAATGAATCACTAACGTGGGACATGAGATGTTAGGTAAAATCGAGTCGCATTCGCTACGGATAAGCATGGCTTTCTCTTGATGAATAAAGGCCTCTTTACCTACGTCTAGGAACATTTTTTCCACATCGTCTCTTACGAGTGGGTTGAAGACAAAGTATGCGATGAGTTCTTTAGCAAGTTGTTCGAACTGTCCATTTTCGGCTGTTTGAATCATTGTTTGACGTCTGGTGCTTTTGTCTTCGGTATCTTCCCGAGCTGTCGTGTTCAACAAGCAGAGCTTGCTCACTCGTGAGGGTGCGGTGCGCATGACTTCTAGGCATAGCCAGCCACCCATAGAGTGGCCAGCAAGGGCAAATTTTGGAGGCGCCGCGTCTAAAATAGCTTGTACCATTCTATCGGGTGTATCTTGAGATGGAGCCATCGTTCGTATCTCCGCGATGTCACCTAAGTGATCGACTTGGTGACGCCAAAGGAGTTTATTTGAAAGAAGCCCGGACAGCAACACCAGAGGAGCTTTCATTTTTATACCTCGGCGATCTAGTTAAGTGTCCAGGCAGCAGCATTGATGAGTGCTGCATAGGTTATCCAAAGTAGATTAGGAATGAACAAATACGTCACCAACCGGTTCACCGGCCAAGCGTTGTACATTGTTAAGATGACACATAACCAGATAGCGATGACGTCAATGAGTCCCAGGAAGATACTATGAAGGCCAAAAAAGACCAGAGTCCAAACTAGGTTTAGAGCCAGTTGCAATCCATACCATATCAGGGCTTGTGTACGCTTGGAAGAAGAAGGGGCAAGATACAAAAGCCACCCTGAAACAGCCATCAAGAGGTATAGTACAATCCATACAGGTCCAAATACCTCTGGAGGTGCTGTCCAAGAAGGGATATTAAGCGTTGGGTACCAGGTTTCTATAGAGTGTTCCTGGATTATGCTTTCGGTAAAACTTACGCTAAAGATCACTATGATAAATAGTAGTAGCACGGCGCCTGATTTTTTCATGTCGTTTCCTTAGTGGTTGCACACATCTTTTTCTCGACTCACAATCGTATCTCGGCGCGCAGCGCTTTGGAGTGCGTGTCGCTCGCGACCGCTTTGGATTTGGGCGAGTCTATTGAATCGCGCACCGTTCTACGGAGGCTGCCCCCCCCCCCACAGTTACCCCTAGAGAGAAGGGTTACGTTTCTTGCAATGCCTAGTTCACCCAAATCCAAAGCGGTCGCGAGCGACACGCACTCCAAAGCGCTGCGCGCCGAGTAACGCTTGTGAGGGCTTAGCTTTCGATAACGCGGTCTAATATTCTAGGCCAGCGGATAGCGTCACGCCATCAAAGCTTAAGTCGCCATAGCCGCCAATACGGTTGTAGTCAAAATAACGGTGGTGTTCCAGGGCCACCTGAAGAAGTAATTCTGTGCTACAAAAACACTCACACCAGCGGATCCCTATTGCAGCATCAGCGCCAGCTAGAGAAGCATCAAGATTCTTTCCGACATTGCAATAACTAGCAGAATCTGCTGTCACTGTGGAGTCAATAAGTCGAACATCAAACTTTCCATATAACCAAGAGATGGAACCACTGGCAAATAGACTAAAACCGCACCCGATCTTCCAATCTCCTTCAAGGCCTATTAAAGGGCCGACTCCCCAAAAGTCTTCTTTGTTGTTCGTGTTGATTGTAGTCAGCTCACTCGCGATAAATTCATTGACGCGCACCTGCTGATCAATTCTTGCGCCACGTAAACCCGCAAATGGCCTCAAGACGAAACAAGGGCTTAAACAATATTCATATCCCGCTATCGCATCGACAACATCCAAATCTATATTCCATCGCCCCCCGTTTGCATTAGCGTGCGAATGAAAATGCGTCCAAGATGCCCCAAAATCCCACCCGCAATCGGCCGGCTCATATCCAGCACCAATACGAAAGCCAGGAGTCCACCTGAAGTGCGGATCACGAGCTGTTCCATTAAGAGTTGAAATGACTGTTCCTGAGGTCGTAGTGTCAGTGGTTGAATCGGGGATGCAGGTATCCAGCCCACCTTCAAAAGGCCTCCAAAATAACAAATCGGCGGTTATGAACGTGTTACCACATTCACAACAGGTAGGTCGGAAACTGAACACATCGTAGTATTCGCCGTAGGTGACACCTACTGAAGCGACCATGAGGAATGTTATCGCTACGTGTATCTTTTTGAAGTATAGCATACGACATTTTCCTAACTAATGGGTGGCTATTGAATCCGTATGATGGTGAGGTGCGCCGAAACGGGGTCTGTTCCCCCTGCTAGGGGAGTTATCGTTAATGCTGTACTCTCCGAAGCAGGATTACGGACTGTGAGTATCGAATTAATGACACTCGTTTGCACAATAGCTATTCCGACCAGTTGGGATGTACCTGTCGCTCGACCCACCACTGTGTAGGCTAGCTCAATGGGTCCTCCTCCCGAATCGAGAGTCAATACCAATTGCCCGGCTTCGTCCACACTAACCTGAAACATGACCTGATAGACACCAATGTCAGCAAGGTTAAAGGTGCTAGCACCGGTGCGAGCAATCAAACCAGACCCACTCGATGGTCCGTCTTCTGGAAACTGAACATCCGAGCCAGCTGCAACTGTGGAGGCGTTGTTTGGAGGCATTAAGGCGTAAAAATCCGCAAAATCCAATGCCCCGCCTGCAGGGCCTGCAGGACCGGTAGCCCCCGTCGCGCCAGTAGGTCCTGCAGGACCGGTAGCTCCAGTAGCTCCAGTTGGTCCCGTAGGCCCTGGAATGCCTGGAACCCCTATTCCACCTTCTGTCACTATTGTTTGTACAACGTTAATCAGTTGAGTTTCGAGCTGTGGCAGTAGCAATAGGTCGCTATTAAGGACTGTTTGTATAGACTGAAGGAGGGCAGCGGCAGAAGGTGTCTCGCGGCAACTATTACATCCACCGCATGCTTGGGGGGCGATCCCAACGGGGGGGGCGTTCGCAAGATGCATGCCTTCTTTGGGGATAAAAAACGAGTTTGCAGTCAGTTCAGCATCACTCGTAAACTGCATGTCTTTTTGGGGCTCAAAGATAGAATTGTCAAATAGTCCATCTTCCGGCGATGCAGATAGGTGGATCGCAAATGTCAGAGCTATGACGAGTATGCGTAGAATCATATCTTTTTCTCCTCATGGCGAAAGCATGTCATGTGGCTTGTGGTTATCTTAACAGCAGTTAAATGCTAAAAACGTTACATCGTACTCAAAATATTTTTTTTATGCAATATGAAGAATACCTTGCTAATTGGCGATGGGTGGTCCAGCAGCACCCCACTTTGGAGCTTTCTTCGGCACTTGAAAAGAGGTTTATTCTTTGTTGTCGATCGGCCAATCGGAATAGTGAATGATGCGATCATAGGCATCTTTGATGATGTCATTAAGAGGGATGACGGTGCCATTGGCACGACGTTCGTTTAGGAGATCCAAATCCACATCTGAGATGACCATTTGCTCTTGATTGATGACTCCTTCGGCAGCAATGCCGTCGCGAGCAAAGAAATAATCTGAAGGAGTAAAGATAGCAGCTTGACCATAGTTGGTTGCCATACCAGGTACTTGGGGAAGGTTGCCTACCGTGGATGCCATGACAACATAGATCTGATTTTCAATGGCGCGCGCTTGAGCGCAATAACGCACTCGGCAAAAGGCTTGACGATCGTCTGTGCAGGAGGGGACAAAGAGAATTTCAGCACCGGCCTCAGCCATTACCCGAGCAGCTTCGGGAAATTCCACGTCATAACATACAAGAATGGCAATTTTGCCAAAGTCTGTGTGGTAGACATAAAAGCCATGACCGCGGCTCATCTGGTACTGGTTTTTTTCTGTAGGGGTGAGATGAACTTTTTTCTGTCGGAACACACGGCCATGGGGTGTAAAGAGGTGTGCCGCATTGAACAGTTCACCCTTTTCGATGACAGGGTGTGTCCCAGCTATGATATAAAGACCATTGTCAGTAGCCAGTCGTTTGAAGAGGGTATCATATCTTAAAGTGAGCTGAGCCAACATGCGCGTGGCACGTCCTGGGGAAGATTCTTTCAAATAGCTCAACAATTGCATGGTGAATAATTCTGGAAAAAGCACAAATTGGCTATTGTACTCTTTGGCACTGCGAACAAAAAATTCGACCTGACTGGCAAATTCTTCAAAGGAGTTGATGTGACGCAGTAGATACTGCAGCGTAGCTATGCGCACTCGACGCGGTGGGGGGGATTCTTTAAGCGCCTCTTTTTCGAGCTCCTTCAAAGCGATGTGTTCTTCGCGCTCACGTAAACTGACGTGCATGACGTATTCGGGATTGAGCCATTCCAGTAGCGTGGCAAAACCTGCGGATTGCTTATCCTTCAGATAGTCTGGTACGATGTCTAAAACGACAAAACCGTTTCTGAGTTGAAAATTCAGTGTAGGATCCTTCCGCTTGCCTTGGATAACTTCTGTAATGTATTGCTTTGGGGACATCTCATGCTGAACTTGGACATAACCAGGAATCCGCCCCCCAGCCAACATTCGCTTTAGGCCTCGGTCCTTGACCAATTGCTTGCGAGCGTCATACATGAGAGTGCCAATGCCTTGCCGACGCATATCGGGATCAACACTCATATCAGCGCCATAAAGCGTGATCCCTAGAGGGTTGTGAGTGTTGAATGTTCCATGTTCTGTAATGGTTGACCATTGTGCAGATTCAAAGTAATCATCCCAGTCGATGATTAGAGAACTGGCGGAACCGACGATACGACCGGTTTGATCAATGGCGACAATCTGTCCCTCAGGGAAGATGGTTAGGTGATGGGCAAGATCTTCAATCTTCCAAATAGGCATATCAGGAAAGGCGCGCTGTTGTAACGCCACAACAGCAGGCAAATCACTGAGACTCAAAGGTCGGATTGTGATGATGGGCTTGTCTTCCATAAAAATAGTCTTTTCGAGGCTGATTACATAATGTCTGCAGCTAGGGCTGCCAAGGCGGATCGTTCAGTTTTCTCTAGGAACATATGACCGAAGATCGGGTATTCGTTAAACTGTCCCACTGTATAGGTAAGGCCATTGGAATCCTTATCCAGGTACGGGTTGTCGATTTGCGATGGATCGCCAGTTAACACGACCTTGGTGCCTTCTCCGGCACGTGAGATGATTGTTTTGATCTCATGGGGAGAAAGATTTTGCGCTTCATCGATGATGAAATACTGTCTAGGGATGGAGCGTCCTCTGATATAGGTGACGGCCTCCATTTCGATTTTTTTGCTATCTAAGACCCAACGTAAGGTTTCATTGGGTTCATGACCTGACGATTCGCATAAAAATTCAAGGTTATCATAGATGGGCTGCATCCAATGAAATAACTTCTCCTCTTTGGTCCCTGGCAGATAGCCGATATCTCGTCCGAGCGGAACAATAGGACGGCTTACTAATATGCGAGAGTAGATGCCATCGTCGAAGACCTTGCGTAGGCCACAGGCCAAGGCCAGGAGAGTCTTACCGGTTCCTGCAGGGCCTATCAGGGTGACTAACTTTACATCATCGCGCAAAAGCAGGTCGATAGCGCAACGTTGTTCTGGATTGCGCGCTTCAATGCCCCAAAGATTTTTAGGTTTCAGGAGGGGCTCTAAGACTCCTTTTTCCTGGTTGAACTTGGCCAAGCCAGTTGTTGGACCCGGGGCATTCAAAGAGCAGTATTCATTGGGACGAAAATTTGACCCAGGAGGGGGAAGCGTTCCATCTTTATAGAAGACATCGATATCATGTTTGGGGACTTCAACAGTGCGCATTCCTCGATAGATGGCTTCATACGAAAACTTCAGGTTTCTGTAGTCTTGAGCCTCTATCCCTACCGCTTCCGCCTTCAGGCGGGCGCCAAAATCTTTCGAGACAAATATAACCTTTCGTGTTCCCTGATCCTGAAGCCACAAGGCTGCTAGGATGATTCTGTTGTCCTGAACAGTAGAAGCGAAGTTGGGGTCGTAGTCGGTTTTAATTTGAATCTGAATGCGGACCACGGAGCCATTATCAAGCTGGATGCCGCCTTCGCCCATATCCCCTTTGCCCTTTTCGCGCAGGGTATCCAGATTGCGGATGACCACACGCGAGTTTCGACCTACCTCGCTAGGCAAACGCTTTAGGTGGTCTAATTCTTCGAGCACGGTGACGGGGATGATCACTTCTTGATTGGGGAATTTAGAGAAGGATTCCGGGTCGTGCAAAAGAACGTTGGTATCGAGGACGAAAGCTTTTAAAAGGGAAGAAGGCTTTTTCTGTGCAACCATGGAATGTCTCACATTTGTCAAAAAAACGCATGATAGCTCAGTGAGCGGTAAGCAACAACCTTTTATTTTAAGTGTGAGGCAATTCAGCACTTGAATGTTTAAAGTGCTAAAAAAGCTTGACAGAAGTGGCTAACATCGCCTAAAATGATGGTTGAAGAGGGCAGTGGTTCTGCACAAAAAGCTCAATACTCTAAAGGGTGGCTTATGAAAATTACCAATAGAATCATCAGCATACCTCCTTATATCTCCACAAGCTGGCGAAATATTCATTCCATCCACATGACTGATGGCATCATGATCGTCACTCTTTCTGGGGGAGAAGCGGTATATGTGCCTGACCTTAAGCTGACTGAAATCGAGCTTATCTTTAAGGCGCATCAGGCTTATTTAGAGCACGAGGAGCCAGAGCAGCATAGCGAGGCCGCTAAGCAGCCATCTGGGAATCCGCTTAGTGCTCTGCTACAGTCTTTACTGTCGCCGGATGCGAGTGGTGCGCCAGTACGAATGGCTTTCAGTTCTCTTGAGAATTTAGGAACGATGCTACAGCATAACCCTGCTCAGGCGAATGCTCCTAGCTTGCCAGCTGAAGTTTTAGAAAAAGTTTCATCCATAGCTAAGTGGATGGCTGTAGAGGATACTCAGTCGTTACCAAAGGCGGAGCCTCACTGCAACTGTTTTCATTGTCAGATCGCACGGGCACTTTCTGGTGATGCAGAGGTGTCTCATGTTGTTCACGAGCATGAGCCAAAGATAGATGACACCGAGCTTCAGTTTCAACAGTGGGATATTCAGCAGACAGGGGACAATCTTTATCGAGTTTCCAATAGGCTGGATGCTCGAGAGCATTATAGTGTCTTCCTTGGTAACCCGATGGGTTGCACATGTGGCAAGCAAGGTTGCGAGCATATCGTTGCTGTGCTTCAAAGCTGATTGAGAAAAAAAGCCAAAAAGCCTATGATTTTTCTCCAATAGAAGGTTTGCCATAAGGCTATCAAGAACCCTGCCTTATTTGGGAGTAGAGGGATGGTTAAGAGAGCAAAGATACGTCTCGCATTTATGATCAGTGCGATATTCCTATGCACGACTTTTGCATCTTCGATTGCTGAGGAGCCCTTATTGCCAGTACAATCGAGAGCGATGCAGCGAGACAGTGGTGCCGGTACGCTGGAGCCCTTTACTGGTAGAGTGACTGGGTCAAAAGTGCGGGTACGCCTAGAGCCTAGTGTAGATAGCCCCATTCTCGACGAGCTGTCTGGAGGTGATTTGGTGGTGATTCTTGGCGAACAGAATGGCTTCTACGCCATTCGCCCTCCAGCGCGCACTAAAGCGTTTGTCTATCGCACTTATATCATTGATGATATTGTTGAGGGCAACCACGTTAATGTGCGCTCAGAGCCCCATCTCGATGCTCCGGTGCTTGTTCAGCTCAATAAGGGTGATCGTGTTGACGGTCATGTCTCGCCAATTAATAATAAGTGGCTGCAGATAGCACTGCCAGAAGTTGTTCGTTTTTACGTAGCAACAGATTATATCGAGCATGCCGGTGATATTGATTTAATGGACCGTATAGAGCGCCGTCAGCGCGATGCGAGTGCTAAAGTTGATCAGGCCCACGTTGCCTGTCAAGCGGAACTCGCCAAATCATTTGAAGAGATTGATTTGGGCAAAGCTTGTCAGGAACTCGAGAATGTTATTGTCGAATATACCGATGTTCCGGAGCAAAGTAGGAGGGCACAGCGTCTTCTTTCGGAGGATCAAGAGGCTTATAATCGCAAAAAGATTGATTATTTGCAGCAGCAAGCGGCTCAGGCTTCAGAATCTTGGAATGTGCGCTGCAAGGAGCTAGCCCAACAGATGGCGACACAGCAAGCAAGCCTTGAGGTTATGGAGCAATGCCTTCGCACCCGGACTACGGAGCAGTTAGCGTCAGCCAGTACGGCAGCAGTGCCTGTGCAACACCACCAGCCTCAGAGGCCTACTGAGCGCGCTGCCGAGAGTGCTCCATTGACAATGACAGATTCTCAGCCTATTAACCCCGCGGATCCTTGGGCGGTTCTAGAGGACGCTTTTTATCAGAGATGGTTACTATCGCATCCGAATGGTACTCTAGATGATTTCTATAATGAGCAGGGTCTTTTGGGCATGCAGGTGCATGGAAGCGTACAGCCTTATCGTCGTTTGATTAAGGCTAAGCCAGGCAATTTTGTCCTCATAGACCATGTTGATGACATTCCGATTGCGTTCTTGTACAGCACTAAAGTTAATTTGGATTCTTTGGTAGGGCGAAAGGTAATGCTTAAAGTTGCTCCGCGGCCTAACAATAATTTTGCATTTCCTGCGTACTTTGTATTGGATATTGCTTCCGTTGAATGATCGATTTGTTATCTCTTAACATAATCTAAATGTTCAGGAGGTATACTCTATGTTCTTCACAGTCAGGCTGGTAGGCATTAGCTGTGATCCTACGGGAGACATCCTAAGATGCGGTCTATGATAGACCGCATTTTTTTTAGCGGGTTGCTTGGATTGCAGAATTCGTTCGAGATGTCCGATGATCAATAAAGCCCTCACAATCATGTCTGGGCGCGTAGCGCTTTGGAGTGCGCGTCGCTCGCGACCGCTTTGGATTTGGGCGAAGTTGGCATTGCAAGAAACGTAACCCTTCTCTTTAGGGGTAACTGTGTGTGTGTGTGTGGGGGGGGGGGGGGGGGGGGCAACCTCCGCAGAACGGTGCGCGATTCAATAGGCTCGCCCAAATCCAAAGCGGTCGCGAGCGACACGCACTCCAAAGCGCTTCGCGCCGAGATGTGATTGCGAGGGCTTTAATGGCTGTTTCGTCGTTTTGGTCCTTTTCTCTCTTCGAGGGCTCTTTTTTTCTCTCTCTTTCCAATGACTTGTCATGAAAATACATCAAGAGATACGGTAAGCTCTCGTTCCGATTCACGATGAGAGGGCTAGTGGGTAGTTTTCAACTCCTCGTAGGGCTAATGGCGATAGCAATCCTATTGGTTGGTATCGCCCAGAAGCTCCGACTTCCTTATCCGATTATCCTTGTTATCGGAGGCGCTATCCTAGGTTTTATTCCTGGTTTGCCACCCGTTTACTTCGATCCCAATTTGATTTTGGTAGTTGTATTGCCACCTATTTTGTACTATGCGGCTTTTTGGATCTCATTTCGCGAGTTCAAGGAGCGGCTACGAGATATTTTATCGTTAGCTTTAGGCTTGGTAGTGGCCACAACAGTATTTGTGGGCCTGTCATTTAAATGGTTATTCCCTGATCTACCATGGGCACTGGCTTTTGTCTTCGGAGCCACGGTTTCGCCACCCGATGCAGCTTCGGCTACAGTCATCCTCAAACGCTTCACTATTCGTTCTAGTCTGTTGACGACTTTAGAGGGAGAGAGCCTCATCAACGATGCTTCCGCATTGGTCCTATACCGATTGGGTGTAGCAGCCCTATTATCGGGAGTTTTTTCGCTGTCAGAGGGAATGTTGGAATTTGGCCGAATAACTCTCGGTGGAATATGTGTTGGGCTGATTAGTGGCTTTATTCTTCAAAGATTTTCAAGACGCTTTTTGGATCCTATCGTGGGAGTTGTATTTTCCTTTACGATGCCTTACATCGTTTATATTAGTGCTGATCTGATTGGCGTATCAGGCGTTCTAGCAGTAGTGATCAATGGATTGATAGGCGCACGTATTCTTATAAAGCATCATTCATCACTAAGACGTGTTGTGGGGTACTCTTCTTGGGATATTTTTGTCATATTATTGAATTGTTTTGTGTTTATTTTGATCGGTTCACAGCTTAGAATCGTAACGGAGGGAATGACGGCCGAGGAAATGGTGCGCTATACTGGCTATGGCATATTTTTTACCATTGTGCTCATAGCAGTGCGCATGGCTTGGGTTTACGCAAAACAAGGCATCGATTACATACGTGCAAGCCGTCAGCCTAAGAAGGTTGCACAGTGTCCAATGATCCTTCGCGATGCTGCTCTTCTGGGGTGGTCGGGCATGCGTGGGATTGTATCTTTGGCGGCCGCACTTGCGCTACCAGAGACCCTTCCTGATGGCATGCCGTTACCTGGCCGTGAAGTGGTGATATTTATCACCTTCATTGTGATTTTGCTTACACTTATTATTCCCGGCCTCACTCTTCCTACGGTCATTCGATGGCTAAAAATCCATCACTGCCCTGATAGCGATTCTAGCACCTCGCATACTAGAAAACTACTTGTGAAAGCCGCTGAAGATGAAATTCAACGTCTATTTAGCCAAGGCAAGCTTAGTGAAGAGGACCGCATCTTCTTGTCGATGTATATCAATGCACGTCATCGCATTTGGGAAATGGCGCAACCCCCTCTTGAATCCAATCCGCATCAGTTAGAGCTTGCGCGACAAAAAGTGCTTCAGGCCCAACGAACCTGTTTATTGCAGATATGGGAACGTGGAGAACTTGATGATCGGTTGCTAGGTATGCTAGAGCGAGAGCTAGATGTCGAAGAAACACATTTTACTAGAGCTTTGCTAACCTAGCGATCTTTCGCACGCATTTTTCCAAATGTCCTATTGTAGCAAATCCCCACCTCTCCTAAGATGTCATTCAAATTTTTTACATGTAGGACGTTATGGGCTTGGCACGGTTACACTCTGCTGCACTACTTGGATTGGACGCTGTTGCCGTTGAGGTCGAGGTTGATGCGTCCGCTGCCGAGGAGTCTTGTTATGTGATCGTTGGTCTTCCCGACGCGGCTGTTCGAGAAGCAAGAGATCGCACAGTTACGGCTATTCGAAATTCAGGATTTTTTTTAGGCACCATTAGATTTACCGTCAATCTTGCACCTGGAAACTTGAGAAAGGAAGGAGCTCTCTACGACCTACCCATAGCTCTTGGGTTACTGCGTGCCTTGGAAATGCTCAAAGGTCCCTTGATTGAAAATGACTATCTGATCGTTGGTGAGTTGGGATTGGGTGGGGAGATTAGACGCATCAATGGAGCATTATCCATGGCGGTTTTGGCGCGTCAGATGGGCAAGAAGGGAATCATTCTCCCTGCAGCCAACGCTCGCGAAGCCGCAGCTGTGCCCGGTATCGCAGTCATCGCTGTAGATAACCTTAAGAAAGCTGTTGGGCTGATCAATAACCCTGAAACAATCCGACCATTGGAAATGACTCTTACCTCAAGCATCTTCCAAAATACCACACCATTGGTGGACTTTGGTGATGTGCGTGGTCAAGCACATGTTAAAAGAGCGATGGAAGTAGCTGCTGCTGGTGCACATAATGTCCTGATGAGTGGTCCACCAGGTTCTGGAAAGACGATGATAGCCAAAGCCTTCAGCGGTATTCTGCCAGATCTGACCCTAGAAGAAGCTTTAGAAACCACTAAGATACATTCCATTGCTGGGGTATTGTTAGATGGACATAATATTGTCACTCAGCGTCCATTTCGTTCTCCACATCATACTGTCAGCTATGCAGGTCTTATCGGTGGGGGGCATGTTCCTCGCCCTGGCGAAGTCGCCTTGGCACATAATGGCGTACTTTTCCTCGACGAGCTGCCGGAATTTCCCCGCACGGTGCTAGAGGTTTTGCGACAGCCCCTTGAAGACAGGCATGTGACCATTAGCCGTGCCAATGGGAATATTACGTTTCCTACTAGCTTCATCTGTTTGGCAGCTATGAACCCCTGCCCATGTGGCTACCTTGGACATCCTGATAAGCCTTGCCGCGATACTCAGATTCAGACAGATCGCTATCGCAGTAGAATCTCAGGCCCCTTGCGTGATCGCCTGGATATGCACATAGAGGTTCCAGCACAACGCTACCGCGACCTCCATGGGCAGGCCGCAGCGGCTGAAACCTCTTCGGTGGTGCGAGAGAGAGTTCGACTGGCTCGACGTCGGCAGCATCAGCGTTTCGGTAAGACGAAGACGAATAGCCAGATGACCTCTCGCGAGATCAAGCAATATTGTCCACTAGATACAGGATGCCATATGGCTCTTCAGCATGCTGTGGATGTTCTTGGGATATCAGCACGTGCATGTGACAGGCTTCTGAGAGTGGCATTAACGATTGCGGATTTAGAAGGGGCTCCCAAGATGGAGCAGACACACTTGATGGAAGCCATGAGTTTTCGTTCTCTTGAGACTTCTACAGCCACACGCGATTTGCCGTTTTGATGAAGAGCGGATTTAGGGATTTTTCCACAAAGAGACTAAGATAGAATGGTTTGTGTCATTTTTAGGAGTAACACGGATGCACACGGATCTAGGAGGATTTAGGAGGATAGGATGGTAGTTATGGCCTATCCATCGAGCTTTGTTACTCGATGGCTTGTGCTGTGGAGACTAGCTCTGGGCTTGCCTCTGTTTCTTCTATAGGCATGGCAAGGGCTCTTGGGCTTGAATCGATCGGGGATAACTCGACAATTTCCCCCTGAGCGATGGTACCTAATTCGCGAAACTTCCGCGCAGACACCAGCACGCGTGTTTCCATCGAACCAACGGCTTTGTTATATCCTTCTACGGCGCGTTCAAGCCCTCTACGCATATCCTCGAAATGGTCCGCAAGCGTTCGCAGACGGTCGTAGAGCTGTTTTCCGAGTTCACTAATTTTAAGCATGTTCTTGGTAATGGCTTCCTGACGCCATCCCGAAGCCACAGCACGCAATAATGCTATTAATGTCGTTGGTGTGGCCACCATCACGCGCTGCTCTGCACCATATTCAATCAGAGTGGGGTCCTGTTCTAGAGCGGCTGCGAAGAAGGTTTCTCCAGGGATAAACAATACGACAAACTCCGGCGTGGGACTAAATTGGTCCCAATAGCTTTTGGCAGCAAGCTGAGTGATATGTGTACGGACTTGTCTGGCATGGTCTATCAGGCGAGCAGTTCTTGTTACCTCATCGGGAGCTTCTAAGGCGTCTAGGTATGCTTGTAGCGGGGTTTTGGCATCTACAACGATATGATGTTCATTTGGCAATTTTACGATGAGGTCGGGACGGCGCATTCCATCGTCGGTTGACATCGACGTTTGACATGTAAAATCACACTGCTCGACCATACCAGCGAGTTCTACTACGCGACGTAGTTGCGTCTCTCCCCAACGACCCCGGACGGTAGGTTGGCGAAGGGCTTTAACTAAATTGGCTGTTTCTGTTTGCAGTTGTATTTGGGTTTTTGCTAGCCCTTGGACCTGCTCGGAGAGTCCACCATAGGCGGCAGCACGAGCTTTTTCCAATTCGCCGATTTTTTGGTCTACCTTATCAAGAGACTCTTTAATGGGCTTTACAAGATTATCAATGGCCACTTGACGGTGGGACAAATCCCCTTTGGCACCTTCTTGGTATTTCTCAAGAGTGGCTTTGGCCAACTCAAGAAAACTCTGGTTATTACGAGATAGGGCGTCCGCAGATAGGACTTTGAAGGCATCAGCCAACTTAATTTGTTCCGACTTAACAAGTTCAAGGCGCTCTTGTGCATTTTTGCGTTCTTCAAAGAGCTGTGTCTCGCACTGCACCACTCGTTGAGCCAGCTGAGCATTGTCGTGTTGCAGGGTAGCAACTTTTTGGTCACGCTCCTTAAGCTCCCCATCAAGCTCAGCCAAACGTCGACATTTTTCCTCGGCGATAGCCCTTCGTTCACATTCTTCTAGAATACGTTCTTCGAGTTCGCGTTTGTATGCAGCATGTTTTTCTGCGCGTTTGATGAGCCAACGCAAGCCTGCTAGCACCAGAATGGCAGAACAGATGATGCAGATGATGGTTTCGGTTTGTAGGATCTCTTCGCGTAACATACGCTTTAACTAAGCAGTTGGCATTGTGCAGGAGATCTGGTACTTCTCACAAAGGCTGTCTAAGAATGCCCACAGGCCATCTAATATTTGCTCTACAGCATTTTTAACAGCCTGAGCATTGTCCCTGGTAACATGCTTAGCAAGAAGTTCTCGCTCTACTGCGGCATGCTCTTTGTCCGCTTCGATGTGCACACTAAAATAGTACCAGTCTTTGGGATTATTCATACCGTAATGCTGGAGCAGACCTTCTATTTTAGATTCGCTGATGCTAGGAATTTGGCTTTCATAGGCATACAGGGCAGCAATACCTTCAGCAACAGAACCATCACGACAGAGGTTACTGAATGATGCAATCATTTCCTGAATGGCAGCTCGGGGCTCTTGTCGGTCAAGTTCTTCGTCAGCTTGACCTAAGCTAAGAGCGAAATGTCTCCACATCTCAGGATGATTAGGGTGTCCCGCTTCTTCATCCACTAGGTTTTGAAGTATGTGGCGACGTGTTTGGCTATCGTCGGTGTGGGAGTGCAGGGCGGATAGGTAAGTAGGGAATGCTTTTACGTGGTGATAATATTGCGCGGCGTAATCTGCCAGACATTCCTTAGACAACTCTCCCTTAGACCATGCATGGTAGAAGGGGTGTGTCAAAAGGTGCTTGGCAGCAATCTGGGAATCTATTTGCTCGAGAATTTGACAGATTGAAACATTCATCATCTTTCCTACTAACCCAAAGTTTGTAACGCGATTTTATAGCATAGGCGTTCATTTTTGTGAAGGACCTGAATTTTTTCTGTCTGACATCGGCGCATCGACATCTTGACTTCAGCGAGATGCTGCTTCATTATACGGGCAAAAAAAATATTATTGTGTGAGAGGGGTCATGACGTCATTTGTCCGCTTGCTCAGCATGTCTATTTTCTGTGCGTTGTGGGGTTTTCATGCCTTATTAAGGGCCGATTTGGATACCCTGCAGGAGCGTGTTAGTTGGGAACTCCAAACCATTAGTTTTCCAGGTCAACCATGGTTACCTGCTATTCCCAGTGATTATCCCGCGGAGACTCTTGATGTCGCTATTGTTGGTGGTGGGATGGCTGGGATGACAGCCACCTTTGCTTTGCAGAAGCAGGGAATTCAACATGTTAAGATGTTTGATTCTAATCCGGAAGGCTGCGAAGGACCTTGGGCAACTTTTGCTCGTATGAAAGTTCTGCGTTCGGGAAAGTATCACATCGGGCCTGCTTTTTGGGTGCCCAGTCTTACCTTTCGGGCATGGTATGAAGCTCATTATAGCGCTGAGTCTTGGGAGAATTTGTCTTCGGCGGCAACACCCACATGGATGGAGTATTTGTGCTGGTATCGCCATGTGCTCAAGTTACCAGTGGTAAATGGTGTTAAACTCGAATCCATAGAGCCCACTAACGATATTCTACGCTTAACTTTCCGCAAAGGTGATCAGCAGGAAATTGTTTGGGCACGGAAGGTTGTATTGGCCACAGGACGCACAGGTTTTGGTGGTTTGCAGATTCCTGAATGGGTTCAGGGCCTTCCCAAACGCTGTTATGCACACTCTGCAGAGCAGATAGACTTCGCCTCACTATCGGGCAAGCGCGTTGTGGTCGTCGGCGCTGGAGCCTCTGGCTTTGATTCCGCAGCAGTGGCCTTGGAAAATGGTGCTGCCTCTGTACACATGGTCGTGCGGCGTCCGACATTTAACCCTACCAACAAATTTGCCGTGTTATCTGGTCCTGGTTTTGTTTTGGGATATTATTCCATGAGTGATCAGCAGCGTTGGGAGTTTATGTCCTGTGCCCTTGCCAACGGTATCCCCCCTCCGCGAGATTCTCTTTTACGAGTACAAAAACAGTCCAATTTCTATATTCACTCCGACTGCAGCATTCTCTCGGTCCAACAGACTGATCGCGGTATCGAAATGAGCACCAGTCAGGGTGTCCTGGCTGCCGACTACATGATTTTGGCCTGTGGATTTGATTTTGATGGTTCCCAAAGACCTGAGCTGCGCAGTTTTTTGGATAAGATTTTGCTGTGGGAAGACCGTATTACTCCAGACACTTGCGAGACATGTCCTAAATTAGCTAGCGCACCTTACCTCGGTCCACACTTTCAGTTTTTGGAGAAGCATGCAGGCACAGCTCCCTTTTTGAAGCACATCTACTGTTTTAACTTTGGCGCTGCGCTGAGTCACGGGATGATGACAGGGGATATTAAAGGGATGAGTACTTCAGCCGCGCGGTTGGCCGAGGGGATAACCACAGATTTTTTTCTGGAAAATAGTGCACACTTCTATCAAAAAATGGTGGAGTTTGACAAACCCACCTTTAGCGACGCTGATCTGGCACCTTTTCAGTTCGCTCCATTGCCTCAAGACCACACCGAGTGTGGTATAAGTCAGGCCACGCGGTGACGCTGACCGACCTTTAAGATGCTTATTCTTCCAGGAAGTTGTCGACGTCGTGCGACGGCATATTCAAATTTCTCAATCGGTTCATGGAGCTGTTCAGCACCCGTTCGGATGGCTCCCCAATGGATGGGAGTGGCCTCTTCGATCTTGAGCTCTTGCATAAGATCAAGGGCATCATCATGCGTTAGGTGTTCGTAAGGTTCTCCTTCAGGTGCTATGGGGAGTAGGGCGTAGTGAATTTTTGGGAATTTCTGACGAATACTTTGCCAGTAGTTCTCTTGACCCGGTTGTGGTTTGAGGCCAGTATCTCCGGAATAGTACAGTGTTTTTCCCACTGCCTGGATGAACCAGGAACCCCAATAGTGCTTATGACTGTTGCCGAGTGTTGTTTGCGTCCAATGTTGGGCTGGACCAAATGTCAGACGTATTTCTTTAGAGGGGTCTTTAGGGTTTTTTATGACTGTCTCATCCCACCATTTGTTGCCTTTGATATTGCTGATGCCCATGTTTCGCAGCCATTTGTGTGTCCCTTGCGGTGCGAGAATGAGTGGATTGTATCTTGCAAGGTGTTTAATAGCTTTTACATCACAATGGTCACCGTGATTATGAGAAATTAAGATGACGTCAATAGGGGGAAGATTATTCAGAGAGATTCCTGGCGGCGTATAACGCTTAAAAACGGGCGGAATAAAGGACTTTTCGAAGTTGGGATCGACCAAGATGTTCATGCCCTCTGCTTGCACCAAGAAGGTAGAATGGCCAATCCATTGAACTGTTACCCCATCTTGGCGATAGGCTGGAGGTGCCATGTCTACAAGTTCACTTGGAGATTTGTTATAAGGGGCTCTAAACATCCCGGTGAAAAGCAGTGCAATAGTTTCTAGCGTGTGTTTAAGGTGGCTTTCGCCCTTATAGTTGAAATAACGTCCCTTGCTTTGGACCGGTTGTAGCGAATCCTTGGGCGATCGATGGCGCTCTACCGTACATTGACGATTGAATGATCCATAGCTTTTGACATTTTTTGAAATATCGTGTTTGAACCAGCACTTATGTTTTGAAAACTTCAGAAATCTCTGCACTTTTTCGATCAGGATGTGTTGCTCTGTAGTGGGAGTTACACTCTTTTCAAGTCGTTCTAGTGAAGCCAGCAAAGCTCCTTGAAGTCTACATTTGCGTCCTCGTATAGTTTCGGGGTGCCATTTCTCAAGAAGAGTAGGAGAGTTTCTAAGGATGGTCCCTTTGGCATTGACGTTCAAGTTCATCACATCGGAGCAAAATGGATTTTTCAGAAAGAGCTTTACGTTTGCAAGCGCTTGTGCCGTCGAGATGGCAGTGGTCACAGGCACAGGATGGCCATTCCAATGGTCGGTTATGCGATGGTGCATTTGGCGTACTGTGCCGGGCCATGACAAAGGGTTGAGACTGGACAGCAGTGTTGTGGGTATATTCAAGGTTGTTTGAGGTATTCGCATCGTTTCACAAGGCAATGATTAAGGTTGCCGTGTATTATATCGCAAAGGTGTTTGAAGGGGAATAGTTCCTTTGTGGCGCAGTCGACCTAGGTCTTCACAATAGTTGCTTGGCGCGCAGCACTTTGGAGTGCGCGTCGCTCGCGACCGCTTTGGATTTGGGCGAAGTTGGCATTGCAAGAAACGTAACCTTTCGCTCTAGGGGTAACTGTGTGTGGGGGGGGGGGGGGGGGGGGGGGGGGTAAGCCTCCGTAGAACGGTGCGCGATTCAAGAGGCTCGCCCAAATCCAAAGCGGTCGCGAGCGACACGCACTCCAAAGCGCTTCGCGCCGAGTAACGCTTGTGAGGGTTTAGGTCGATGCGTGTCATCGCCTGGCCCATTCCTGGGCCAGGCGAATCATTTTCTACTCTTTTTAGACGAGCTGTGCCTTTCTACCATCATCCGCAAAGGCGCGTTTGTGTACGATGTAGTTAAGCACTACCGCAGTGCCTACTCCCAACCAGATTCCGCCAATGATTGTACTTGCCGTGATACTAAGCAAAGCAGCAGCCGTTAGCTTGAAGATGGCAAGGGCAGTAGCAAGAACTCCACCTAGAAGAAGCATTGCACTAGTCGTCTGAAAGCGGTTTGAGATAGCCTGCTGTTGTTCACGAATATCCCTTGCCCAGCTGCGGTTTTCGGCTCGTGTGACCAAAATTTGTGCGCCTATCGTCGCGCTAATGATCGCCACTCCAGCCAGTCCAGTCCATTCTAATGTGGAAACGAATAGCTCATGTGAGCATTCTCGGAGCGTAGTCCCACATGGAAGGATTCCCATTAAATATAATTCCTTCCCTATCGTTTGTACAGTCATTACAACCCTCCTTATGGTTAATGATTGCGCGGTTACGCTACTAGACAATTGTTAAGAATAAATAAAGAAAACTGTACAATGTTAGGATTTTCACAAGAAATAGCCGGATTCTTGTCAAATGTCTTGTTTTTAGCCATATTGTAAAAATAATTATTTAGGCGCAAAATAAGAATAGGGTAAGGAATAGATATAGTCGCCTTGCCCGCATTCCTGAGGAGGTGTGTATGTTAGATGCAAAACGCTTGGGCCTTGCGGGAGGAATCCTGTGGGGGTTATTTATGTTCATAGTGACCTTGTTTTCATTGTATACCGGATATGCTGTACAGTGGATGGGGATCATGGAGGGCATTTACCCAGGATTCCATGTCACACTGTTAGGTAGTGTTCTTGGCCTAGTCTATGGTTTTGTCGATGGCTTCATAGGATTTTTCTTACTGGCTTGGATCTATAACAAAGTCAAGATCTAGGACTTTTGTCGCGAAATCCCGAACAATGAATTTAGAGATACCATGCGCCCGGTATAGCTCCCCATGGCTTTTGTTCTCGGATTGTTGAAGTTTTTTTATAAAAAACTTTCCGCCGTCTTAATCTCCCTAGTTTCATGCTATCTTCTAAGACTGTTATTCAAATAATTTGTTAAGTAAAAAAAGCCATGCGTGTCCATTATTTATTGTTTTTAAGTTGCTTTTTGTTCGTTTAAATATAATATAATTTAAATATATAATAATAAGTGTGCCTTTTATTATTTATTTGAGGTGCTAAAATGGAAAATTTGGAACATTTTCAGCCTGCAACAGGAGGTTATCACTTAACGGACAAAGATGTGACTGGCGGGAACAAGAAAGTCAGCTCTGAAATGCACGAAAAGTTAGACGAATTTATTGAAAGTCAGGGTTTTGGGCTTTTGTTAAGGGACGGCTCGGGTCACATGGTGTTAAATGCTCAAGCTGGGGATTTGAAAGGTCTTCGCGGAACTGGACGCATTGAACGAGTTGACATTCAAGGGCCCGAGGGGAAGAATGCGGCAAGGATTGCTTATCAAGTTAGAGGTTTTGTGATTGCACAAGTCATTGTTCCTCTTAAACGAACATTTTCGGAAGCAGAGTTCAAGCAGGCGTTTGAGTCTTCTCTAAAGGAAAAGAAAGTTGTGAAGATGAATACCGATGCCGAGAATACAACACCGCCACACCCGAATATCGAATCCGGCGGCAAGAAAACTAGGCGAAGATAGTTGAAGGGGTTCACCATAAGGATATGTGGGCCCAAATCCAACTTTGTGAACGATTGTGGTATAAATAAGGAACTACACGGAATGGACCCTTAGCGCTGTGGATAACTTCACGATGTTCCTGTGCGAAGTAGGAGAATTCGGCTGCATAACCCCTAGGTTTGAATAAATCCTTTTTTATAGCCAATGCGAATATGTAAATATTTAATTGTTTAAGATTAAATTTATACTTAGTGTTATAATATAACATGTGGTGGTTGGGTTTTTATATGATACAATTAATGCTATCCAATTTTCAAGCTATTGGTTCAATGCCTATAGTGAGACGTGCACTAATGGGTGCGGTTTTACGTGTTCTATTGGATGCATTGATAGGACTAGGTATAGCGGCATATTAAAATGGGATTGTTTTTCAGAGGTTATGTGGGGGATTTGGCATAATAGACTCATAATAGACTGTAAGCGCTTGACCGAATCGCCTTCACAACTTATACGTTTAAGGGTTGAGAGGTAATTCAATGTCGCGGATACAGCCCAAGCCAGTCCAAGCTTACCCCTGGTATTTACGTATTCTGTTCTTTTTTCAGAAACGCAAGTATGGAGCTCCCTTGGAGCCTAGCCTAATTTGGGGGCGCAGTCCGTCTCTATATCTGGCGTTTTCTCACTTCAGGAATGCATTAGAGCGTCGAAATTCTCCTCTTCCTCAAGATTTACGCGCTCTAGTGACTGCGCGGATATCTCAGATCTATCAGAGTCCCTTTTGTATCGACATCAATTCTTGGCTAGCGGTGAAGGGTGGGATGGATGAAAGGAAATTGCTATCGCTGGCATCATCACAGGATAGTCCATTGTTTTCTCCAAAAGAGCGTCAAGCTTTACGCTACGCCGAGGTTCTCACATCGGCTGGCAAGGTGAGTGATGCACTGTTCAATGACGTCAAGGAGCACTTTACCGACGATGAAATCGTTGAGTTAACGGCCCTCATCTGCTTTCAGGGATTAGCGAGCAAATTCAATTCAGGATTGGATATTTCTTCTCAGGGGTTTATTCAGCCCTCGAAGGATGCTGCCAGTCTCGTATCGGGTACAGTATATGCCGAACCAGGGACCTGTCCTCGAGAAATAGTCTAAAGAGTACCAACGGCGTAGGCGATATTAGCTATAGATATGAGATACTGTGTACGTGCTTGAACCCACTGTACACGTGCTGCAGAGAGGGTTGTTTCCGCCGTAAGGACATCAAGGAAAGATCCTGTACCATTTTTGTAGTTTTCCAAAGTTGCGTCATAAGCTTCTTGGGAATACTTAAGATATTGTTCGCTGAAGTCGATGGATTCAGCAGCCGTGGTATAGTTGGCATAGGCGGTAACGACATCGAGAAGAACTCCTAACTCAGCAGCTCTCCACGCTGCAAAGGCAGCCGCAGAGCTCTCTACAGCGCTTGCCGCTTGGTTTTCATAAAAATATCCTTCGAAAATAGGTATAGAAAGGCTAAGAAGAGCGCTTTGTGATCCATTGTTGAGCTTTGGCATAGCAATGAAGGTGTTGCGCTGAACATCGCCACCAAATGATATTGTTGGGCGCCCTCCTGACCGGGCGATAATAATATTTTCCTTCGCTTTTAAGTATGCATAATAGGCGGCTGTAAGGTCTGGTCTGGAGCCCTTGGCGACTTCCACCATGCAGCAAATATCGTCTGAAATTTCCGCCACGGGCAAGTGTTCGGGAAGGTTTTCAACGACCAGGCATGTATCTGCGGGCCATCCCATAGCTGCAGCCAGTTGTCCCCTGTTTATTTTAACCTGTCCTTGAGCTGTGACAAGCTGTAGCTTAGCATTGACTTCACTGGCTTGTGATTGGAGGACATCGACGTGTGTGGCTACGCCAGCTTCGAATCGCTGCTTTGCCGCATCTAAGTTGACCTCTGCATCATGTAGATCTAGTTCTCTAGTATGCACTAGCCCAATCGCATAGATGTAGTTGTAATAGGCATCTAGTGTTCCGACCATAACGGTCTGGACGGTTCTGCTATGTGTCCAATTGGCAGCTTGTAGAGCTTTGCAGGCCTGTCTAATTTGAGCACAGCGCCCTCCAAAGTCCAAGATGAGGTAGGAAACAGCCAGATCTGTTGTGAACGATTGGGTATTACCATTTCCTACAGCACGGCTACCTGAAACAAAGCCCGCCTGACTGGAACCAAAGCTACTTGTAGTTGCCCCCCCCGCACCATTACCTGCCGTTGCTTGAGCGGATATCGTCCCATCGACCAGAGGATACAATGTGGATTCGGCGGATCCAAGGTTATAATAGGCGGTGCGGGCATTTCGCCACGACTGTTCGGTTTGAGGATTATTTCTTAACGAGATATCAACGAGTTCCCAAAGGGTTAACGGGTCGGGATATTCGACAGGATCGGCATATTTGCAGCAGGGGGCCGAAGGGACGCGACGCGGAGAAGTCCATTTTGTGCCAGGGCAACGGGGAGCTTCACCCTCGGCGCTGGGGTCGGGAAGGGCGCATCCTGACGCGAAAAGCAGAAATAGAGCCGTTAAAATAAGGGATTTCTTCATGACCCTCGTCTTTTTTGCTTAGACGATGACCATAATATAAGTGGTCAATATTATACCACGCACGGTTCCTCCCTCCCCCTTCGTGCTCGTGTGCGTGCCCATGCGCGTTAAGTTAAGAGAATTAGGAATTTTCACCGCCGAGGCGCGTAGAGGTTCGTGGGGCTTTTTTAGGATTTTCACCGCCGAGGCGCCGAGATAGGAGAGAGAGGATTAGGAGAGAATGTGCCGTTTGTGTGTCCTTGGGCAAAATTCTGCCTAAGGGCCTTCTGAGGGGGTGTCATTTTGGTAAAGCCCTTAGATAGGATTTGCCCAAGGACACACAAACGGGACAGGTGCTCAATCTAACTTTTTTTGTTAAATTGAGGATCTGTTCGGTTACTGCTGGCTCTGGACAAAGTCCTGTCTAAGGGCACTACTAAATGGTATTCCTGCGGGAACCCTTAGACTGGATTTTGTCCAGAGTCGTTAGTAACTGAACATTCTTTCCTTTTCCTCTCTCTCCTATCTCGGTGCCTCGGCGGTGAAAATTCCTAATTCTCTTAGCTTAACGCATATGGGCACGGGCACGAAGGGGGAGGGGTGTGAAAAAAATACTTTACTGAATAAGGGGGTAGGACTATTGCTATCTATTCCTTAATGATATGGGGAGCATATGCAGTTTGTCCTGGGTGGCCTTTTAACCACGGCGTTGCTGATCTATTTGATCTATACCATCGTTTACCCCGAGAAATTTTAGAAGAGGGATCCAATGGGTGGATCGTCATGGCTACAAACGCTTCTCTTTGTACTGCTCCTTGTAGGTCTTACGCCACTGCTTGGACAGTATATGGCTGATGTCTTCCAAGGAAAGAAGACGGCTATCAGCTTTCTATTCATAAGACTCGAGCTGCTTTGCTATCGTCTCGGAGGAATAGATTCTCGTCGCGAAATGTATTGGAGGAATTATCTCAAAGCTCTTCTGTTGTTTAACCTCTTGGGGTTTGGAGCGCTGTTTTTGCTCCAACTTATCCAGCAGTGGTTGCCCCTAAATCCACAGAGTTTCCCATCCGTCCCTTGGGACTTAGCTTTTAATACCGCTGCAAGCTTTACCACCAATACCAATTGGCAGGCTTATGCTGGTGAAACAACGCTAAGCTATATCACGCAGATGCTAGGCCTTACTGTACAGAATTTTCTCAGTGCGGCGACGGGCATGGGTGCACTGTTGGTTCTTATTCGAGGCATTACTAACAGTTCCAAAGATCTTCTAGGGAGCTTTTGGGTCGATCTAGTACGCTCCATCGTTTATTTGCTTTTGCCGCTTGCCATCCTAATGGCCATCGCATTGGTGGGTACCGGAGTCATACAGAATTTTTCGTCATATATCCATGTCACCACTTTAGAGAACGGCGCGCAATCCATACCCATGGGACCGGTGGCCTCGCAGGTGGCCATTAAGCAGCTTGGAACTAATGGTGGCGGCTTCTTTAATGCAAATAGTGCTCATCCAGTTGAAAACCCCTCGGGTTTGTCCAATTTTTTGGAATCATTAGCAATTATTCTCATCCCAGCCTCGCTTACCTATACCTATGGGGCTATGCTAAATTCTCAAAAACATGGTTGGCTTATTTTTCTAGTTATGTTTGTAGTATGGAGTGGTGGTTTGGCTGTTTCATCATACTTTCAAAGTCGTGTTGAACCCACTCTAGCAGTATATCCAGCGCTTGAAGGTCAGGAGACGCGCTTTCAAGGGGCATCCAGTTTACTATGGACCGTCTCTACCACCGCTACGGCCAACGGCTCGGTCAATGCGATGATATCGAGCTTATCACCGCTGGCGGGTGGACTGGCTATGTTTAACATCATGCTTGGCGAGGTAGTCTTTGGGGGTGTCGGAGTAGGCTTATGCGGCATGATTATGTATATCCTACTCACAGTATTTTTATCTGGCCTGATGGTAGGTAGAACGCCGGAGTTTATGGGTAAGAAGATTGAGAAGGCAGAAATGCAATGGGTTATTGCAGCAGTACTAATCCCCAGCGCTCTGATCCTTATTGGAAGTGGCATTTCTAGTATTTCGCCGGGGGCCTTATCGAGCTTAGCAAATCAGGGTCCTCATGGCCTATCGGAACTTCTTTATGCTTTTACTTCAGCGGCGGGTAATAACGGGAGTGCTTTTGCTGGACTCAATGCCAACACAACGTACTATAACCTCTTTTTAGGGGCTATTATGTTGCTGGGTAGGCTCGCGATTATTGTTCCAAGCATTGCCATAGCGGGTTTGCTAGCCAAAAAAAAGACCATGCCCCCTTCTGTAGGGACTTTCTCGAGCGATACCATTCTTTTTATTGTGCTCTTGCTTAGTGTTATGCTGATTGTTGTTGCTCTTACATTTTTTCCAGCACTGGCTTTAGGGCCTATTGTGGAACATTTTTTAATGCAGCAAGGACGTGTTTTTTAGGAAAAAGAAGCCTTTATGAAATACCATCATACACGTTTTCTCGACAGACAAATGGTTCTTGGGGCTATGTTAGATGCTATTCGGATGTTGACGCCTCAGGTTCAGTATAAAAACCCTGTGATGTTTGTGACATACGTCGGGGCACTAGTAACGACTATTTGCGTGCTTAGTGATCTATCCGAATCTAGACTGTCTGGCTTCAATCTGCAAATAACCCTGTGGCTTTGGTTTACGGTATTATTCGCTAATTTTGCTCAGGCTATCGCGGAGAGTAGGGGTAAAGCTCAGGCCTCCAGCTTGCGTAGAACCAAGATAGAAGCTTTTGCTAGGCAGATTCGTCATGGTGTAGAAGTAAAAACCCCTTCGCAAGATCTGCGTCAGGACGATCTCATTATTTGCGAAGCTGGAGATATCATTCCTGCTGATGGTGAAGTGGTCGATGGTATTGCAACTGTTGACGAGTCAGCCATCACCGGAGAATCGGCACCGGTCATCAGGGAAAGTGGTGGAGACCGGAGTGCAGTGACAGCGGGTACCAAGGTAATTAGTGATCGCATAACGATTAGAATCACTTCTGAACCTGGGAAGAGTTTTTTGGATCGTATTATTTCCCTTATCGAAGGAGCCAAAAGGCAGCGTACTCCAAATGAGATTGCATTGCATATTGTGTTGTCAGGTCTTACGATCATTTTCTTGCTTACTACAGCCTCCTTGAAGTGTTTCTCTGATTACAGTTCTCTAGCGGCTAAACAGGATCTTTCAGGCATCGTTACGATGCCGGTTTTAGTAGCCCTATTGGTTTGCCTGATCCCTACGACCATCAGCGCATTACTCAGTGCTGTAGGCATTGCAGGGATGGATAGGTTGGTGCGTCGCAATGTCATCGCCAAGAGTGGTCGAGCTATCGAGGCAGCCGGTGATATTGACCTACTTATTCTGGACAAGACCGGTACCATTACTATCGGCAACCGAGTGGCTAGCGATTTCCTTCCTGCGGTTGGAGTGCATGAAAAGGACTTGGCTACAGTGGCACAATGGGCTTCATTGTCCGATGAAACTCCAGAAGGTCGCTCCATCGTCGTCTTGGCGAAAAATCGATTTGGCCTACGCGCAGAGGCCTTGGATACCGCCAGTTCACTCTTCATCCCTTTCACTGCTAAGACACGCATGAGTGGCATTGACTTTCGCGATAGCCAAGGAAAGGTGATCCGACAAATCCGCAAAGGCTCCGGTGATGCGATTCGAAGGCATGTGGAGGCTCTAGGAGGAACCTACCCGGATCAGATGGATGTTGTCATCAATAACATCGCGAAAAAAGGTGGCACGCCGCTATTGGTAAGCGATGACCGTGTCGTTCTGGGTGTGATCTACCTAAAAGATGTGGTAAAAGGTGGCATAAAAGAAAGATTTGCCGAAATGCGTCGTATGGGGATACGTACGCTTATGATTACGGGCGACAACCCACTTACCGCGGCGGCCATTGCTGCTGAGGCAGGGGTTGACGACTATATTGCAGAGGCGACCCCCGAAATAAAACTGGCACGTATCAGGCTAGAACAAAAAGGCGGCAGACTTATCGCAATGACTGGCGATGGGACTAATGATGCGCCAGCCTTGGCACAAGCCGATGTTGGGGTGGCCATGAATACGGGGACTCAGGCCTCGCGGGAAGCCGGCAATATGGTCGATTTGGACAGCAATCCCACTAAGCTTTTAGATATTGTGCGTATTGGAAAGCAGCTTTTGATGACTCGTGGAGCCTTAACGACCTTTAGTATCGCCAACGATGTGGCAAAGTATTTCGCAATCATTCCCGCTATCTTTGGTGTTTTGTATTTTGATAAGGCCTTGCATGCAGGTCCACTAAAAGCTTTGAACATTATGTACCTACATTCACCCCAAAGCGCTATATTAAGCGCTGTTATCTTTAATGCCCTAATCATTGTCGCCCTCATCCCCTTGGCCCTACGTGGAGTTCCTTACCACGCGGGTTCAGCGCATGATCTTCTCAAAAAGAACCTCATTATTTATGGTCTGGGTGGTCTCCTGGCCCCTTTTATCGGCATCAAATTCATCGATCTTATGATTACCTTTATAGGGGCTGTGGCATGAATAACGTCTGGCAATCTGTTAGAATGTTAGCCTGTATGTCTCTCTTAACAGGATTGCTTTATCCACTATTGATCACAGCCATCGCTCTGGTCATCATGCATTCACAGGCTACTGGTAGTATTGCTAGAATTGATGGGGTTGCTGTTGGGTCTTTACTTATCGGGCAGAAGTTCACTAGCGAAGGCTATTTTTGGCCTCGACCGTCCGCGGTGGACTATAACCCACTGCCTTCAGGTGGTAGTAATTTGGGGCCAACAAGTGCCGCATTACAGCATGTTGTTAGAGAGCGTCAGTCTATGTTAATGGAAGCTCATCGAGTAGATCCTTATGAGGTTCCCGCTGAGCTTTTGTTCGCCTCTGGAAGTGGTATAGATCCTCATATCAGTCCTGAAACCGCCTATTTTCAGATGCATCGAATCGCTAGTGTTAGGAATCTCAAAGTTAAGGTCATTAAGGAGCTAGTTGACAGTATGACTGAAACGTCATTCATGGGGATCCTGGCGCCTTCTTGTGTTAATGTTCTCTCCCTTAACATTGCCTTGGATAAGCTTAAACCTGAGGCTGCACAATGAATCCAGATCGTCCTAATCCCGAAGCTTTACTGGAAGCCGTCACACGCGAGGAGGAAAGAAGTCATAAGGGCCGCCTTAAGATATTTCTAGGTATGGCTGCAGGTGTCGGAAAGACATTCGGCATGCTGGAGGAGGCTCAACAGCGGCATCAAGAGGGTTTGGACGTCGTAGTAGGACTAATTTGCACTCATGGACGATTGGAAACCGAACACCTTCTAAAAGGCCTTAAAAGCATTCCAGAAAGAATTGTTTCCTATAAGGGAAAGAATTTATCTGAACTTGACATCGATGAAATTCTACGCCGTAAGCCTCAGTTGGTTCTCATTGATGAGCTCGCCCATACAAATATTCCGGAAAGTCGTCATCTTAAAAGATGGCAAGATGTTCTTGAAATACTTGAGGCAGGGATTGATGTATACACAACTCTTAATGTTCAACATATAGAGAGCCTCAAAGAAGTTATCGAACGGATTACAGACACGACTATTCGTGAATCAGTTCCTGATCTTGTCATTGAGCGTGCCGAATCGATACAACTGATTGATCTGACACCCAAGGAGCTTTTAGATAGGCTGAAAGAGGGAAAGGTTTATCTTGGAAATCAGTCTAAGATAGCTGCTGAGCATTTTTTTCAAGCGGATCGGCTAACGGCGCTTAGGGAAATTGTCCTTCGTTTTACGGCCGAAAAAGTCGATTATGACCTCCATGCCATGATTTCGTCTATTGAACGTACTAGTGGATGGAAGCCACGCGAACGTTTGTTAGTGGCGGTCAGTCACAGTCCCCATTCTCAACGATTGATCCGGACCACGCGCAGACTCGCGTTTAACCTGGGGGCTCCGTGGATAGCACTTCACATTGATAATGGAAGAGTGCTAAACGAGGTTGAAAGTGTCGTACTGGCCAGAAATCTAGCTCTGGCTCGCGATCTCGGGGCTGAGGTAATGACTATCAGCGATCCAGATATTGTGGATGGCATCCAGCGCATGGCACGACAGAGGAGTGTCACCCAAATCATCATAGGAAGGCCGCCCCATCGTGGATTTTGGGATTTTTTCATGAGATTTCAGTTACTCGATCGGCTTGCGCGCGAATGTACTGATGTCGATATCCATGTCATCAGACAAAACCGAGTTTATGCACGTGGTAGGCAGCTACGCTTTTCTAGCTGGGAGAAGGTTCAGATTCTTCCCTATTTCGCTATAATGGCTTTTGTATTGATGCTTGGAGGGGTCAATTGGCTATTGCTTCCTTGGATAGGCTATAAGGTTGTTGGTGTTGTATTTTTGATTGGTATCCTTTTCCTAAGTCTTTTTTTTCGAATGGGGCCCATTATTTTGGCTTCGCTCATGTACGCTCTTATGTGGGATTATTTCTTTATTCCACCCGTGGGAACATTTACCATTGGTTCTTCAGAGGATATGGCCTTATTGACCTTATATGTTATTACAGCGGTCGTGACTGGAATTTTGACAGATAGAGGTAGGCAGCATAAAGAGTTGTTGGCGAAACGTGAAGAGTCTTCAAGGGCTCTTTATGAGATTGTACGCCACATTGCCAGCGCCCCATCTAAACAGGAAATCCTTCAAGCTGTTGAAGAACGTCTTGGGTTACTTTTTGATGGGAAATTTGCCATTCTCTCCAAAGGTGCGGACAATGAATTAATCCTCGATCGCGGCTATTCTCTTTTGAGCGATGAGAAGGATAGAAATGCCGCTCTGTGGGTTTTTGAAAAAGGCTGTGAGGCTGGCCGGTCCACTTCTACCTTACCATCAATCAATCATTTTCTGATTCCGTTGCGAGGTTATAACTCTGTAGTGGGTGTGCTAGTATTTCATCCCAAGACAGACAGAATACTTACTTCCGAGGACAAGAGCTTTCTCTATGCGGTGGGTCAGCAGCTTGCTAACTATTTGGATCGAACTTTTGCAGAGGAGAAGTCTCGGCAATCGGAGCGCCGTAGTCAGGTTGAGAACGTATACCAGACAGTGTTAAAGTTGGTGAGTCAGCAAATGAAAAAGCCTTTAACGGTTATTGAAAAGGCTCTTAATGATCTCAGTGTGATACCGACTGGTGATGAGGGCAGACGCCTTTTAACGCATATTTTTAAAATCGAAGATGCCTCTGATGGTCTTTTTCATGCGCTTGATAATGTCTCAGCCATGGCTAGGTTATTGGGTGGTTTAGTATCTGTGCAGAAGAGGACACAGCCTATTGGGCCGGTGATCGATGCTTGTGTGCAAGCTTGTGGAAAGTATACCTCTGACCAGCTGATCATCGTCAGGCTGGCTGAGGAGCTGGAACTCGTACCCTTCGATTTTGGGTTAGTAAAGATGTTACTTCTCAATGTTCTCTTGTATGCCATTGAAAATACAGCATCGGATTCAACCATTGAGGTGACAGCGGTGAGGGTTGAAGATGACTTAGTGCTTTCAGTAGCTTACCAAAGAGCTGCGGTTCTGTTGAATCAGCATGAGAACAATACTTCTGATCACCTATCTAACGTTCCCGGCATGGGGACAAGCATCTCTTTAGGTATTGCTGTGGCCAAAAGAATAGCGGAGCTGCATCATGGACAGTTAAAAATTGAAGATCAGACAATGGGTGGAACATTGTGTTCCTTCATCTTGCCGATTGAACCTTGAGGTTTAGAATCGCACTGTCAAGTCCACACCAGCCAAGACCATTCCCTTCCTTTTTCCAAGGTCAAAAGCAGGGTTGTTCCAATTCCGGTAGTAACCGATTTCAGGACGAATCTGCACGGTTGAACTAAAATTATGAGATAGGCCAATGGCATTACTGGTGTATGTTCCTGGAAAGCCAGAACGCTCTCCATCATCATCCCGCCAAACTTCATTACGAATGGTGATAAAGTCATTATCAGTAAACTTGCACATGGTGTAGTTAACGACTCCATAGGTCCATGTCGTTCCAGGAATATTAGGGCCTATACCCCCACCCCCACCAAATGGCAGAGCTGGGCCTGCACTAGGAGTTCCACCAACAACAGCATCACGCTGCCACATGAAATAGCCTTCAGTTTTTGTATGAAAGTTGTCGTTAAATTTATGTTGCCAGGTGCCAACTAAATAATTGAAATTGTCATGACCGAGGGGTTGACCATACATTTGAAATCGACGGAACTTTGCACTGTTGATAGAATTTAGCACTAAGTAGACGGAGTCATTGTTGTCACAAGAAACCCACCGAACGCCAAACATTCCTGTTGCAACGGCTCCCTTGTACCAAGGAGCCATATCAGTTCCTGAATGAAGGCAAGCTTGTACCGTCCAATACTTGTTAAGCATTATGGTCGCCATAATCCCTGTCTGGGTGTATGTATCGAAGGTGAAAAGCAAGGAATGGGTGCCCATATAGTTATCTGGAGCAAATTGCGTTTCAATGTCTGGGCATGCGATCCAACGTCCAATACGGACTGTCATTCCTTCGGCAACAAAAGGGGTATAAATCTCTACATATTGTTCTGTAAAATCGTATCCATACAGACGGTTATCTCTCAACAACTGGTAGCTTGTCCACCCTCCAGCTGTCATGTAGCGGTAATCTATTCCGTATAAAAAGGTAGAGCGGAAACCGATATCAATGTGATCCATCTGCACGGAATCAACTTCTCTTTCTAAACGAAAGACGAACTGGTCTAGCTCGACTCTATTGGGGACAATCCAATAGGAGTCCGGTGTATTAGAGTTGTTGCAATTACTCAGGTTTGCAGAACCATTAAACCAACCGTATGCTTTGATTCTACTTTCTTTGATTGCCTCTCCGCATGGCGTACAATAGATCGCTTTCATCAAGGGATAGACTTCATCGCTAGGAGGAACTCCAATTAGCGGTGATCCTTGGTATTCTGCAGATGGAAATGGTGGAGAAGCAAAAGGAGCGGGTAGTGCTCGTCTTTCCGGTTCTTTATCTTCGTCGGAATCATCATCGTCAGAATCATCTTTGTCAGAATCCTTGTTATCACAGTCTGCGCTGTCAGAACCTTCGTCCTGGTATGTCCATGGAATGTTGTAGCCCTCAAAGTAGCAATCTTCAAGTTCATTAGCCCAAGAAACATTAAATGTCATGAAGATAGGGAGAACGACCGATAGGTTGCAAATTTGTTTAAATATGCCCCTCCAGGTCAGTGTAGTGCTGCTTAAATAGTTTTCTTGTTGCATGGAAATCACCAATCCGTTGTTCATTAAGGAAACACAATAGGCAATGAAAATTTATTTGTATATAAATCCGAGCCCATACGCGTTAAGCTAAGAGAATTCCTAATTGCGAATTTAAGCCACGGTTTTTCGGCCTTATTCACCTTTGCGGTCAGTTTTCGGTCGACTGCAAAAGGATCGTCTGTCGCGTTTTGCTCCTCGGACATAGCTGGCGCTATGCCCTCGTCACAAACCACGACATCCGACTTTTTTCGTCCGACCGAAATTCTGACCGTAAAGGTGAACAAGGCCGGTTTTTCGGGCTCGGATTCTTTTGCATCTAATAGAAGGACCAAGCAAAATTGAGGTTAAGTGCATAATCAAATTTATTTTGATGTCCGAATAAATTTTGATTTACTGGTACGCTAGCTCCAAACTGTAATAACATTTCTTTTGAGGAGATCCAAATTGAAGGGGTAATGTAGATCGTATTTCCGCCGCTGTTGTTATCTATGACGCTATCAAATTTGTTTTTTTTGTTATATTGCCCATCAACCTCACACATCCAAGCATAGATCCAACCTTCTGGACTTGGGCAGTTTCTTCCAAGGCCTATTTGATAAAGAAATTGATCCCCAAACTGAGTACAACACTCCGAGTCTGTCAATATCACACCGTTCGAGGTGAATGCAAACCAATCCACGCAAGTATGGTAGTACGTACTACCTAAGAAAAGGCTGGGAGTGCCGAAGCCTGTTGGTGGATTTTTGTGTATTGAACCCGTTGGAACTGTAATATTTGATACGAGGGTAGCTTGATCGACATAGGTTGCGGTTGACTTATTATAGAAGGCATACTCAATCTGGATAAAAAAATCTTCTAGGCCACTAGATCTGTTAGGGCCATCTCTAAATAAAGGTGTAACGGGAATGCTAAAAAGTACTGACCAGTCCTCGGTGATCCCAAACAAAATACTTGGAATAAGATCTATGGTTGTTTTTTTCCTTCCGCTAAAGTAGTCCGCGAAGAAAAATAATTGTACCTCGCCTTTATCGATGATATTTCCACCAAAACCAAAGAGGGCAGCGGGCTGCTGAGAGGTTGGCAAAGCAAAATTGCCGATTTCAGGAGGTTTTTCTTCTTCTTCTTCAGGTTTAGAATCCTTGTCTTTCTTGCATGCATCATCATCTTCATCACTTGTGTCTTCAGGTTTCTCCTTTGTGCTGTCATCGCTTGCAGCGGTCACATCGTCTTTAGGGGTTTGTTCTTCTACCTTACCTGGTGACTGACCCTGCAAAGATGAAGTGGTAAACAAGCAGCCGAGCAATAAAAATTGCAATAGAATTGGAATTCTAGCCATGACAATACATAAGTTTATGCGTTTGCTGCTTTTGTAGTAGACATGAGATGCATGAGGGTGTTGATATCATAAAGGATAAATTATATACGAATGATATTTTAAGAATTTCATCACTCGGTGCGCAGCGCTTTGGAGCCCCAACTGACGGCGTCGCCAAATATCCGTTTATTTGCTTTACAGTATTACGTCGACAGCAATAGTATTTTCTTATGGAATGCGTGGTAGAACATAATGCTTTTTCGATCTGGCTCTTGCAGTATGGTAGCATCGCGTTGTTCGTTTTGTTAGCGCTTGGAATCATTGCACTACCAGTACCGGAAGAGACCCTTATGGTCATTGCGGGGGTATTAATTTGTCGGGGTGAACTTCACCCTACTTCCACCGCCATAGCAGCCTTGGCAGGTAGCATCACGGGCATCACGGTCAGCTATATCATTGGTAGAACTCTAGGAAGCTATTTCATCCATCGCTATGGCTCTTGGGTAGGCATCACTGAACAGCGCTATCAGAGAGCTCATGCCTGGTTTGAGCGCTTTGGCAAATGGTCATTATTCATTGGCTACTTTGTGCCCGGTATCCGTCACTTCACAGGTTTCACTGCAGGAACCACGGAACTGGAATTTAAACATTTTGCCCTTTTCGCCTATTCTGGGGCCATCGTGTGGGTATCTACATTTCTTTCATTAGGCTTCTTCTTCGGTAGCTACTGGTTAAGTGCGTTTGAGACCATTGAGGTGGAGTTTGATGTCATTCTAATCATTGCCGCAGTATTGTTGGCGGTTGTGGGAGTTGTCTACATTATCCGAAAGCGAGCGAAGGAGAGAGGGCAATGAAGACGTTAAGGACAAGAAAGCGACTTCATTGTTCTCATCGACCTCCATGCCCTTTTCTTATCTTGAATCGTTTGAGTTCCAGATTTCCTTGTTCTCTAAGCGTATCTGTGTCCTTTGTGGTAAAAATCCTGTTCCGCTCCTTTCCACTTCTCTGCTCTCTCCTATTTGTCTTCGCAGGATGTACTCTTGGTCCGCGTTATAACCCTCCTTGTGATTGCGTGACGGACGATTGGAAAGGGCCAAATAGTTGTTGTGAAGAGGCCCCTTGCCTAGACTACTGGTGGGAAGTTTTTGAAGATGAACCCCTCAACGCGTTAGTATGGCAAGCGATTGAGAACAACCCAAATCTCTATGTGGCCTTGGAGCGTGTTGTGGAGGCCCGCGCTAATGCAGGAATTAGTCGAGCGGATCTCTATCCGGAGCTGGATACTAAGCCAAGTTATTCTGACACAGGTATGCTTTTTAAGATCTATGTTCCGACAGGTTTTTTTCCTGGTCTGACGCCTTCCAATGAAGTTTTTAGAATTGTTCAGTTCCAATACCTTCTTCCCCTTAACCTTAGCTATGAGGTGGATCTCTGGGGGAAACTTAGAGGTCGTTATGAGTCAGCATGTATGAGTGCGGAGGCTGAACAACAAGCTTACCATACAACCTTGCTAACGCTGACAACAGAGCTTGCTAGCAACTATTTTCAATTGCGAGCTTTGGATATTCAGTTGCAACTACTGGAGGAAAGTACGAGTCTGCGGCGCGAAGGCCTTGAGATCTCGCAGGCGCAGTTTGAGAAGGGACTAAAGACCTACACGGATGTCACCACTGCAACCAGTGCTTTAGCCAGTATGGAGGCTACCCTCTATGACACCATGCGACAGCGACAAATACAGGAAAACAGTATTGCGTTATTGCTGGGGTTTTCAGCCTCGGAATTTTGTCTGGAGCCGTTACCACTTGATGGACCTCCCCCAAGCATTCCGGTGGGTATTCCTTCCGAGGTTTTGCTTCAGCGGCCCGACATTGCTCAAGCTGAACGGAACATGGCTGCACAGCATCGCTTGATTGGAGTGGCCTATGCATCATTCTTTCCTTCTTTGCAATTGACCGGAACTCTAGGCTACTCTAGCCCGGATCTGCAGGACTTTTTGAGTTGGGATAGTCGCTTATGGGGTATGGGTGCTAATGCTGTAGAGCCACTCTTTGATGCGGGACGTCGTTGCGCTAACTTAGAGGTAACGAAAGCGCGTTTTCGAGAGGCTTGCGGTGCGTATCAACAGCAAGTTCTAGTCGCCATGCAAGAAGTTGAGGATGCTCTCAACAACGTTGCGCTTCAGTTACAACAGGCAAAGAGCTTGGATATGGGAGCTGATGCAGCAGCTCGTGCTGCGTATATTAGTCGAAGTCAATATGAAAAGGGCTTGGGGACTTTGGTCGGTGTTGTGGACAGTACCACATCAGCTTTGGATATCCGCTTGAGCCAAGCTCAGCTATTAGGGGTGCGCTACCTCTCTACCGTTCAACTGATCAAGGCTCTTGGTGGCTCCTGGAATCAACCTGTTGAATGTTCTCAAAAGAGGGTTGATGGATTCCTCTAAGCTATTTGGGTTCGTTTGTTCCATTTGTCAACTATCTCTTCAATAAGTTAATCCTCAACATCATGCGGATTGATTTCCCGTGTTAGGTTGGATGGAAGAGACTTTGGCGAGGTCAGGCCATCTGTGAACCTGATTGCTTAGCCGGCCAATAGAGAGTACAAGTTTGAATGACACCCTCTATCAAAACAATATTTGCAACGATGTCGAGATGTGGATTAGTATTTCGGACGATCTATACCACCACAACCGGGGCGTTTACATCGTCAACGAAAAGAAAAATTAAGGAAAGTCTCAAAATGAAAAAAATTTCATTTTTACTGGTTGTATCTTTGTCCATGATCACTTCTTTAGTCAACGCGAGCGATGTCTCTCTTGGCGTTGAGTATCTCTATTGGAACGTCCTGCAATCAAGCATGTCGTATGCGACCACTGTAGATGATATAGCAGCACTCACCAATCCGACAATTGTGACTCAGGCCCAAGATTGGACTTCTGGTTTTAGATTAACAGCAGCTAAGGGGATGGAAGGGGATGTTAATACGAGCTTTTCATGGACTCGTGTTCACAATAGTTCTAAAGGGAGTGTTTCCAGTCCCTTTATTATTGCGACTGAGCTTTTAGGACCAAATAATGGGTTTGGAGTGGGTGGAAATGGATTAGGCGGGCCTGCATCCAGTCAATGGAATGTCAACTTTGACATGCTAGATCTGAATTTTACCTGTCCTAGCTTTGAAAATGGCGTATACAGTGTTTACCCCTTGGTTGGCGTAAAGGGTGGAAGGATTTATCAAAATCAATACATTACTTACAGTAACTTTTTGGATACAGGTACGGGAGTCTTTTTTAATGCTACCGTAAATGAAAAAAACAACCTGTGGTGTGTAGGGCCAAAAATAGGATTTAATAGTGCTTATGAACTGGGTAACGGGCTTAGTTTTCTTGGTAATTTTTCGACGTCATTTCTCTATGGACGTCTCTTTACATCAGCACATACTCTAATGGTCGAACCAGGCTCTCCTACTGTGGACTCTACTCTTACCAATATCAAGAGACGAATCATGCCTCAATTTCAGTTACTCCTAGGATTAAACTGGGATACCTGCTTGTGTGATTGTTATGAGGCATCTATTGGAGTAGGCTATGAGGTTCAATATTTCTTTCATACATGGCGTATCTCGAACTCTTCAATACAGAACTTTTACGTTACCAACACAGGCTTTGGCGATCTGATGCTTCATGGCCTAACAGCTAACTTCTCTGTACGTTTCTAGAATCACCTACTCGATGGAAAATTTGGAAGGAAAGTCTTTAAATGAAAAAAATTGCATTTTTTCTAGTTGTCTCTCTGTCGGCCATCACTTCGTTAGTCAATGCGAGCGATTTTTCTATTGGTGTGGAGTATCTCTATTGGAACGTCCTACAATCAAGCATGTCGTATGCGACCACTGTAGATAGCGTACCAGCACTTAACAATCCGACAATTGTCACTCAACCCCAAGATTGGACTTCTGGTTTTAGATTAACAGCGGCTAAAGAAATAAAATGCGATTTGAATACGAGTTTTTCGTGGACTCGTGTTCACAATAGTGTTAAAGGGAGTGTTTCCAACCCCTTTATTATTGCGACTGAGATATTTTCGCCAGGCCCGGGAGGCATTGGGATAGGTGGAAATGGAGTAGGGGGCCCTGCGTCAAGTCAGTGGAATTGCAACTTTGACATGTTAGATCTGAATTTTACCTGTCCTGGTTTTGAGGATTTTGCCTATAGCATTTGCCCTCTAGTTGGTGTAAAGGGTGGGAGGATTTATCAAAATCAATTTATCACTTACGACAACTTTGTTGATACAAATACGGGAGTCTTTTTTAATGCTACCGTAAATGAAAAAAACAACCTGTGGTGTGTAGGGCCAAAAATAGGATTTAATAGTGCTTATGAACTGGGTAACGGGCTTAGTTTTCTTGGTAATTTTTCGACGTCATTTCTCTATGGACGTCTCTTTTCCTCAACAAATACTCAAATCGTGGAGCCAGGCGTTCCTAGTGTAGATACCACTCTGACCAATATCAAGAGACGAATCATGCCTCAATTTCAGTTACTCCTAGGATTAAACTGGGATACCTGCTTGTGTGATTGTTATGAGGCATCTATTGGAGTAGGCTATGAGGTTCAATATTTCTTTCATACATGGCGTATATCGAACTCTTCAATACAGAACTTTTACGTTACCAACACAGGCTTTGGCGATCTGATGCTCCATGGCCTCACAGCTAACCTCTCTGTGCGCTTCTAACGATGCATTGAGTAAAGTCAAGCCCTGGTATAACTTCTTGTTACTCAAGTCTGCGTCGGAAGAACCAGGCTGCTCCAGTGAGTGTAAAAGCTGCAATAATTACCATTGGCCAAACATTGGCTAGAACGATGCTTGCAGGCATTGCTTTAAGAAAGCATCCTTTGGAGATCACCAGCATATACCGCAGTGGATTAGCATAGGTGAAGTACTGGAGCCAGATGGGCATATTCTCTATGGGTGTAGCGAAACCTGACAGCAAGATAGCAGGGGACATAAACACAAACGTCCCCAGAGTAGCTTGTTGTTGTGTCGCACACAGTGAGGAGATAAAGAGGCCTACACCCACGACAGAACAGACGAACGTGAAGAGGCCTATATAAAGAAGCCCTAGATGCCCCGTAAATGGCACCTGAAAGACAAAGATCCCTGCAAGTAAGATAAGCGTGCCTTCGGCGAGGCCAATAATCATGGCAGGAATAGCCTTACCGATGAGAATCTCTAGGGGGCTTAGCGGGGAGACGAGCAGCTGGTCGAACGTCCCCATTTCCCTCTCACGTGCTACAGACATGGCTGTGACTGTTAAGCCTACGAGCATGGTGATCACACCCACAAGGCAAGGCACATTGTACCAATAATAGAGCAAATTGGGATTGTACCAGTTACGCTGTATCAATACTGTTTGTTGCTCTTGATGGCCTACACGAGGGGAGATGTCTCTGCTAAATTGATCAATGATTGCTAAACTATACCCAGCAATGATTTGGGCGGTGTTGGATTTACGGCCATCCAAGATGAGCTGAACACTGGCGGGCTTGCCTGCGTCAATATTGCGAGAGAATTGATCATCGATGGAGATCACCATAGCCCCATCTTGGTTGTCGACAAAAGGCGTAATCTGTTCTACCGATTGCAGGTAAACGATGTGGTTAAAGGTAGGTGACCCATGAAACCTCTCCAGCAATTCGATGGATTGTTCCCCGTGATCCCTATTGACGATACCAATAGGCACATTTTTGACATCCAGTGTCGCTGCCCAGGCAAAAATGAAAAGCTGAATGATCGGTGGGATGATGAGCACCGTGCGTGCCTTGGGGTCCTTTAAGGCAGCCAAAATCTCCTTGATGATTAGCGCGATGACTCGATTTAACATGCTAGTCGAGCCTTTTTACAGTGTTGCGAGCAATGAGCCCGAAGAGAATTAGGCCTACAATGAGCATCGGCACCAGATTACGACCGATGAGATACCAGTCGTCGCCGACGAGAAAAATTGTCTGCAGGCTGGAGACAAAATAGCGTGCTGGAATGATATAGGTAATCATGCGAATGGGCAGGGGCATGCTGGCGATTTCAAAAATAAATCCTGATAGGATAAATGCGGGCAGGAACCCTAAGACCATAGCAGCCTGTGCCGCGACTACCTGTGAGCGGGCCAATGTTGACACGAGCAATCCCAGGCCCAAGGCGGGCACTAAAAAGGTTCCGGTTACGATGGTTAATGCGTACCACGAACCTCGCAGGGGTAGACCATAAATGGTCACGGATAAGATGACGCACATGGCCATAGAGCCCATGGCAAGAACGTAGTAAGGGACGAGCTTGCCGATGAGGATTTCAGTAACACCCACAGGAGTTGATAGCAAGGCTTCCATGGTGCCGCGTTCCCATTCTCTAGAGACTACCAAGGCGGTGAGTAGTGTGCCAATCAGCGTCATGATGATCGCTAGAGACCCTGGAATGAGGAAGAAACGACTCTCTAGTTCCTCATTATACCAAAAGCGCGGTTGGGCGACCACGAGAGGCAGTCCCTGCAATCCGGAACTAATGGACTCTTGCTGTAACCATATTTGCCAAGCGGCCTGAACATAGTTTTGAACAAATTGTGCAGTATTAGGTTCGCTACCATCACCTATGACCTGTATCGGGGCGATGTTATCAGGTCTTTTTCTGAATGACGAAAAATAGGAAGGCACAACCACAAAGCCGCGGATGCTTCCTTCAGCCAGCTTTCTATCGAGCTCACGTCTATCCATGGCCATGGTGACATCTAGATAGGTGGAATCGGTCAAGGCTTTGGCGAAGCTCTGAGCGTCTGGCGCCGTATCTTGGAGCACTAGACCAATGCGTAAGTGGTTCATGTCTAAGGATACGCCAACACCGTATAGAAACAAGAGTAAGAGGGGAAGGAAGACGCTGATTAGAAGGCTGCTAGGATCTCGTATAATTTGCAGTGACTCTTTGACGATAAGGGCCTTTAGTCTACGTGCTCGGCCTTCTGTGTAATCTTGGGGAGGTGTATTACTCATGGTGCGCTGCATCATATTTTTCGATAGCCTGGATAAAGGCATCTTCCAAAGTTGGCGAGGGGTTTGCTGGCGTACTCGCCTGTTCTTTTAGCGCATCGGGAGTTCCAACGGAAATCAATTTGGCGCGATAGACCAAACCAATGCGGTCACAATATTCTGCCTCATCCATAAAATGTGTGGTAACCATGACCGTCACACCTTTTTCCACCAGACCATTAATATGATTCCAGAACTCTCGCCTAGTGATGGGGTCGACACCCGATGTAGGTTCATCCAGGAACAGGATCTGTGGTCGATGCATCACAGCACACGCTAGAGCCAATCTTTGCTTAAATCCTAGGGGTAAAATTTCCGCGTTTTCTGCCAAATAAGGTTTGAAGTCAAAGATCTCTATCATCTCAGCGATGCTATCAGCACGTTTTTTTCCAATCAGATTGTAGGCGCCGGAGAAAAAATTCAGATTTTGAAGGACACTGAGGTTTCCATATAACGAGAATTTTTGTGCCATATAGCCAATTTGGGCGCGAGCTTTACCAGGGGCTGCCTGTAGGTCGATGTCATGGACCGAAGCGCGGCCTGAAGTAGGTTTGAGAAGCCCACATAGCATCTTAAAGGTTGTTGTTTTACCGGCTCCGTTTGGACCTAGAAGACCAAAAATCTCTCCGCTGCGTATCTGTATCGTGATGTTATCCGCAGCTGTAAAAGTGCCAAACTTTTTGGTTAGGTGTTCTGCGTCAATCATCACTCCCTGTGAATGGGATATTTGCGGTGTTCGGTTGGCAAGTTCGGAATCGCCCCCTGGACCACCCCCAAGGATATCAATGAAGGCGTCTTCAAAGCGTGGGGTTGCGGGGGCTAGCTTAGCGCCAGGACCTGCATGGATAGCCTCTAGGTCTATGGATGAGGAGTCATCTTTTTTTGTAACAATATGTATATCTCTACCTTGAATGACACCGTCGATGACGTTTTTCAATCGTAGTACGTCGACAAGAACACGACGACGATTTTCACTCACATTGGTAATACTGAAGACTCGGCCTTGCACGCGTTTGGTAAGGTCTTGGGGCGTTCCATGATAGAGGAGTTTGCCTTCAGATAGGAGGAGTACGCTATCACAACGCTCGGCTTCGTCGAGGTAGGCTGTACTCCAGACGACAGAAATACCTTCTCCAAGCAGATCATGGACCATCTTCCACAGTTCACGTCGAGACAATGGGTCTACGCCGACGCTGGGTTCATCAAGAAGTAGCAGGGTGGGCTTTTTTAGCAGAGCGCAGGCCAATCCTAGTTTTTGCTTCATTCCGCCTGAAAGAGCTCCTGCAAGGCGATGAGTGAAGGGGCCTAGCGCGGTGAATGAAAGCAGTTCCTTGAATGTAGCTTCTCTGGTGTGTCCTAGAACTCCTTTGAGATCTGCATAGAGATTGAGGTTCTGTTCCACGGTAAGGTCTTCATACAAACCAAACTTTTGCGGCATGTAGCCAATAATGTGATGGATGGCGGTAGCATCCTTAATGGTATCTAATCCGGCTATTTCAATAGTACCGGTTGTGGGGAGGAGCAAGCCGGCCATTAGTCTAATCAGCGTTGTTTTCCCCGAGCCGTCCGGTCCGGCAAGCCCAACGATTTTTCCTTTGGATATAGTTGCATCGATATGTTCTAGAGCAGGAGGGCCTTGTACATTGAAGACTTTGGAGATATTTCGAATTGTAACAAGCGGTTCATCCATCATGTCTAACAGAGCTTTCCTGCTCCGAGGTAGGGCGTAACTTGAGCTTAACCGTTACAGGCATGCCTTGACGTAAACCATGGTCTGGGTTGTCGGCGATGATCCTCAACCGATAGACGAGGTCCGTGCGCAACTGAGTGGTTTCTACGCTTTTTGGGGTGAATTCGGAGACGGGCGAGATAAAGCCTACCTGACCGGTGTAGACCTTACCTTCGGGGGTGTCAGTGTATACCTCTGCAGGCATTCCTGGGTACACTTGACCCAGGTGCGGTTCGGTCACGAAAGCTCTTACCCATACTGGTGAGGTTAGTGACAGCGTATATACAGGATCGGCGGCTTTGACAACTGTTCCGGGTTCACGAATGCGTGTGAGAATGACCCCTTCTGAGGGAGCGAAGCATTGCGTATCGTTTAAATTAGTAAGCGCAACACCCAGAGCTGCTCGGCTTTCGATCAGGTTTGCCGCCAACACATCTCTACTGCTCTGAGCATTTTCATGGTCTTCCTGGCTGACACCACCGTCGCCGATCAATTCCTTACGTCGCTGTAAAACGAGATCGGCATTTTTTAGCGAAATTTCCGTGGAGGTGACATT
Source organism: uncultured Chlamydiae bacterium (assembly GCA_963713615.1). Lineage (GTDB taxonomy): Bacteria > Chlamydiota > Chlamydiia > Chlamydiales > JAJFMA01 > CAMFKD01. Next base: position 1,795,934 of record CAVQMM010000001.1, on the reverse strand, counting down.
GGCCTGCGCTTGTTTCACCTGATCGGCGTAGGGTTGGTTATCCAGGACAGCTACCAAAGCACCCTTTGGGACTAGATCACCCTCTTGATAAGGCATGTCTATGACGCGTCCGCTGACTCGGAAGCCAAGATCGACTTGACGCACATCAATGTTGCCATAAAGCGTGAGAACATCAGTGGGTTCCCTACGTTCTAGAAACAGGTAGTATCCGGTCACTAGCAGGATAGCTATTAGAAGAAAAACAATGAAAAATATGCGACGCATCAATCCCGCCTAACAAGCCTTGGAGCATATGTTGTAATGCGATGCATTGGCCCTGTCAAGTTTTTAACGCAGAAACGCAAAAGAAGAGGCACACCCGACTAGCTTTTGCCCCGTCATCTTTTGCATCGTTAGGCCTACGTGGTAGTTATTTATGCGGTACGTCCTTAAAAAGTTATGGCGATTCTGCCTTGCTGCTGCGGTCATTTTGTTGGTTTCGCTCCTCGAACATAGCTGAAGCTATGCTCTCGTCGCGATCCCAACAATCTGGCTCGCCTCGCTAAGGCATAATCTGCCATAACTTTTTAAGGACGTACTTTATGCGCTGAACGGCCATCCAGCCTAGTTTGTTTAGTTTTGTACAACACTGCAAGGTCAATGTGCGTTTTGTTGTAAAATATCTTTCAATATAAGCCTTACAAAATTGAATCTAAAGGGGTTCTTAGGGGCACAACTTCCTACCCCCAGCGACCTGTAACATCGTGAAGGCAAGAATTCTTTTTTCATGATAGCTATGCATGTGGTAGGATCGCGTATTCACTATTTTTTTGAGCGTCGTATTGTAAATTTAAAATTGGAGGTTCAAGGCAATGACACGCTTCAGGATTGCCCTTTTGTTTTGCGCTATGCTGGCCCTACCGTTTTCTTGCAGCGGATTAGTTGAAGATGATCTTTCTCGATGCATCGACGTTGTTCCTGGCGGCGAATATCCGATGAAGATTCGCCTCAGCAATGCTGAAGATAAGCCTTTAGTAGTTACACTGAAGCAGGCTGACTATACCTACTCTGCCACAGGTGAGAACCATTTCCCCCAACCCGGCACGCTTCCACGCTCTAATGCAAGCTGGATCGAAGTACAAAATACGCGTATAGAGCTTGCTCCGAATAGTCGCGCCGAGGTTCATTATGTCGTTCGCGTACCGAAGAAATTGGATCATCAGGGATCTTATTGGAGCCTGATTTTCATTGAGCCAGAAACCTTCCATGAGGTGCAGAGTGAGGCCACTCAGATCATTGTGAAGGTGCGCTATGCCTATCAGATCGTTACCAATATTGGTCAAGGGACCGCCAAGTTGGACCTTGTGAAAGTTGATTGGGCTACCAATCAAGAAAAACCTACGCTGAATATCGATGTTGTTAACAACGGCGAGGTCTTTTTGAAGCCTCACCTTGGCCTCAAAATCTATGACGTCGAAGGTAAACTAGTCAGGAATATCAATGGCAATGAGCAGAAGCTCCTACCAGAAACCTCCACACGCTTTCCAGTGGAAATCGAAGGGTTGGCTCCAGCGTCTTATGCAGGGTTATTGCTTCTACGCGATGGTGATCGGTATTTTGGCAAGCGCTTTGCCTTTGAGGTGCCACAGAAATAGGATTGCATGCGCAGCTTTATTGCTTTGCTGGTTTTGCTTTTTCTTTCCTGTCAGGCTAGTCTAGGCGCGGATATTACAGAATTTGGCGTTTCATGGTGCGCTGAAGAGGGGTTACAGGCCAATCCTAATGAGGCTTTTTGTGCTTGTGCCATCATCCGCAATTCAGGTGATTGCTGTCAGCCCGTTCAGGTTGGCTTCAAGGCCCCGGCAGGTTGGGAGGTTGTCTCCTTAGGTCAGGAGGAGATCCTTCTCAATCCTGGCTGTCAGGAGTTTTATGCCGTGACGATTCGGGCTGCAAAGAACTGTAGACCTGGCAACTATTCCATAGAAGTTTTTCTTTCCGTTGAAGATAAGATTATTTCTGAAGATACCCTATGGGTGCATGTGGCTGAGTACTCAGAGGTATTGGCGGAGGTTCAGCCTTATCCTGCTCTGGTGCCTGCGGGGGCTCCCTATCAGATAGGCATTCATTTACCAATAGGGGTAACGTTAGCTTACCTCTCGACATCATCGTCTATACATCTCCAGAATGCCTTCTCGAGATACAGAATGAATCTCAAGGTTTCGATGAAGGTGGATTTTTCGTCCTAGTTACTCCTGACGCTCACAGATGTGAGGCTTATCAACAGCTAGTCAATGTGAAGCTAATCAACAAAGAAACTTGTGAGGTTTATTGGGAACATACGGCAGTCACTGAGGTATTGCCACAGTCTCCCTATGCCCAGCCGCCGACTCTTAAAGTTCCGGGCTGGATCGGTCTTTTTGGGGGGCAGGAACATGGACAATCTATTGTGGGTTTAGAACTGTGCGGTGGAGGTGTCATCGATGAGGACTCTTGCCGATGGGTAGATTATGAGGTTCGTCTTCCCTCTAAAGATCGCAGCGGCGTCTACAATCAAATACAGATTGTGCGTGGCGCTGTGGGCGAGGGAGATGTGTGGGCTGTTGAAGGGGGCGATACGGTTTTTGGTCTGAGTCCTCTGACCGAGCGTTGGCGCTTTGGCCGCGGTTTGCAAGGATTTGGAGCCTACGACCAGTTTGAGGCCGGAGGCATGTATGTGGCCCATCGCGATGAAGACTGGGATGGGCCAAGGGAAATTGGGGGTTACTTGATGTGGCGTCCGAACTGCCGCACATTCTTTTCATGGAACTACCTACATAAGAGTCCTCTAGCAGGGTATCCAGAGGCTGACATTCAGAGCTTGCGCATGCTGTGTGGTCCGGTAGACTGCTTTAACGCTGAGGTGGAGATAGCTAGGGACTTTGGTCCGTATAATGATGGAAGAGGCAAAAGTGCGTATCGTGTGGGGTTGTTTGGACTATTTCCTTGTGACAAGGGATCCATGTCATTCGAAAGAGTGAGGGCTGGGCCGGGCTTTTTGGGGTACTATCACAATGTAGATCTGACCAGCGGCAATGTTGACGCTGCTTTGACAGATTCTCTACGCGCTGGAGGGTGTGTTACCTGGTATAAGCAAGATCTCGGAGAGCCCGACGACTTCTTTTCTGTGTTACCCGATAATCGCTTCTACACGGCTCAGCTCACCTACATTCCATTAGAGCAGATACAGTGCACCTTAGCGGGAAGGGTACAGTACCTAAGGAATAGAGCTTCTTTCCAAAGCTATAACTTAGCACAGAAGTGGGCAGATCTACGTGTAGGCTATTCTTATCCTGGTTTTGTGGCTACAAGCAGTGCTTCGTTGGGAATACAGGATGATCGTGTGTTGAACAAAACGACTTGGCCGCTTCAAGTCTATTCGTTATATGGATGTTGGCAACGGTCATCCACCTTTGAATGGAACTTATTAGCCGAGACAGGGAATATCCAGTACTATGATGTCCGTAAATGGCGCACAGCTGTTGGTGGCGGTTTCAATTGGCAATTGGGCCCTTGTACTTGCCTAAATTGCTACGGTAATATTGCCGCAAATATGCCCGAATTATGCCTCTTTACGCATCTATCAGCTACGCTTTCTCATACGCGCAAAAACGGTCATAGGGCCCGTATCAACACACAATACTTCGCCTGTAAGCTTGCAGCTGAGCCAGATGACTTCCGTTGGTTCCTCTCCTATGATATTCCGTTTGATGTCATCATCCCTCAGGAAGTCCAAACGGGATATGTGTGTGGTGTGGTGATCGATCGGGACACTCAGCAGCCTGTTGAACATGCGGTGGTGAGCTTATCCGGGGAGCGTACGATGACAGACCACCTTGGAAACTTTCGATTTCCTGCTGTAGACCCCGGCTGCTACGAAGTGTATGCGGACCTACTTCCTCAAAACTACACCGTTCTAGGGGCACAACGGAACCTCGTTACAGTGAGGAAGGGTAAAGAAAACCGTGTGATGATTGAAACGGCACAGATATGTCGTTTGCAAGGGCGTATCCTCCAGTACGATCTGGCAGACACCTTACAAGCGGCAGAGAAGTTCTACCTCTTTACAGGTGCGCCTGAAGAAGATCTCAGCGACTGTTATGTAGAGGCGGGTGGTGTTTCCGATATTCGCATTACCCTTTATAATCCAGAAAGTCGTGTGTCGTTCACCTATCGGACATCACCTCGTGGCCACTTTCGCTTTGACAAACTGCGTCCTGGAACATGGACTCTATATGTAGAGCCTAAAGATATCGATGCGATGCATGAGCTTCCTGAGAATTCATGGGAATTCACTCTTGAACCGGGCGACGAACAGCTCATAGAGATTAAGGTCGTTCCGAAGAGGGGACACATGCTGTCCATTTTGGAAGAACACGGTGAGATTACCCAAAAACAGGAGGAAGACGAGCGGTAAATTCAGAACTAGTTGAGGGTAAGAGTGACTACAGTTGATGCCAGGGTGATGACACCAGCGCTGACATTGGCTGCTAGAGTATAAGTCAGTCCTTGAGTTTGGGTGCTATTAGCTTGAACGTTTGTTACCATGGTCTGTGATGTGGTGCTGAGGGCGATAGTTCCCTGAGAGACTCCTCCTGGTGGAGGAGACATATTCAAGCTGAGCGTGATCCCAGTGGCTAGAGCGCTACTAAGGACCGCTGTAACCGTGTGAGTAGCAGCATTGGTTTGAACTGACCAGGTAGTTGCGGTATTCGTGACACTTGTAGGCTGTGAGCCAGGTACTGCAGTGGTAATGGTCATTGTGCCTGGACTTCCGGATACCGAAATCTGATTAGTCCCCGCAGAGGCTTTCGCAAAAATCAAACTGCACGATAGAAAAGCTATAGAGGCGATACGATTTTTCATTTCATGGGCCTATCGTATAAATAATCGTGGTTGTTGAGGGGCCTTGAGGTACTGCTGCTACCGTTGCCGATACTGTATAAGTAATTGTCAGTGCCGACTGGGCAACTTTTGTAATGCCAGTAACCAGGTTTGTGGCAGTGGTCGTCATTGTCGTAGCGCCCATTGACGTTGCTCCTGTAGGAGCCGCTAAATTCACTGTTAATGTGACATTGGCGGGCATCGCCGGGCTAATTGACCCAGTGATCCTCTGACTGTTAGCATTAGTAGTAACGCTGTAGGTTGTGGAGGAATTTGTGGCGCTGTTAGGTTGGCTTCCTGCTGTTGCAGAACCTACCGTCATTGCGGCAGGGCTGCCCGATACAGAGAGGGTAATAATAGTCTGAGTGACGTAGGAAATCGTTTGAGTAGCCGTAAGGCTCGCTTCTAGGTCTGCCGAGATCAGGCATAAGCCAATCATCCCTGCTGTAATCCATTGCTTGACCATGCCCGTGTCCCTTTTGATCGAGAAAGCATCATATGGCAAGAGTGTTATTAATGTGAAAGACCAAGTGAGGTATTTGCAGAATTTTTTTAATGTCCGATGCCTAATGAAGTCCTCACAATCGTGTCTCGGCGCGAAGCCCTTTGGAGTGCGTGTCGCTCGCGACCGCTTTGGATTTGGGTGAACTGGGCATTGCAAGAAACGTAACCTTTCGCTCTAGGGGTAACTGTGGGGGTTTAAGCCTCCAAAGAACGGTGCGCGATTCAATAGGCTCGCCCAAATCCAAAGCGGTCGCGAGCGACACGCACTCCAAAGCGCTTCGCGCCGAGATACGATCGTGAGGGCTTTAATACTTGTTTCGACATCACCAAGACTTCCGCAATTACCTCTTTATGTCCTTTTTTAATTAAAAAAATGTGTTATCCTTCGATTTCTTTATGGAGGATTGGATGCGATTAAGCCTACTTGCGATTGTATGGGTGGGTGTCTTCACGTTCCGGTGTGTGGCCGCCGATTCACCAACCTTAACCATGAATTCGCAAACCTATACCATGACCGTGACTTCCTTCAGCATGTTGTCTTTCCCGGTGGGTGTGACGTCAGAAGAGCTTCAAGCAACGTTTAATGGGGAACAGTACCAAGTGACGATGCCGACGCCCAACCTCTTTGCCTTGTCGGATAGCTACGTTTATGTATTATCGCAAACGCCGACCTTCAATGAGGGGTTCGACGTAAGGCCTTGGTGGGAGGATGCGGCGACGAGTTCGTTTTGGCTTAATTCCTACTCGGATCCGGATAACTTTACGATTTTGAGCAGCGACACTTCTCAGACAGGCCAGGTTATTACCCTGCAAGTGCATTGTCCAGCTGCGTCTCAGTACTTTTGGAAGACAGTGTTTTGCTCATCGCAGGTGGTGTGTATTCTGACGACTTGGTATTCGGATCCGACCAACCCCGCCCAAGCAGATCATCAAGCCTTTGTAGCTTCTTTCAGCCGCATCCAATAAGTGGGGTCGTCAATGATTCTATTGCGTTTACTGCTTTTGGCCATGAGCCTTACACAAACCCTTGTTGCAGATACGCTGACATATACCGGAACGATTGCTGCAGATGTATTTCAGGTACAAATGCCCCAGTTGACCGTTGTCGTTGTGGCTAGAAAGTACATTTCTTTTGTCTCAGCGCAACAGGGATTTGTGTATAGCCTTCTTGCTGAACCCTTTTTTTCAGGGGCTGATAGCGCGTCCTATTGGCAGGCTACCTATTCCAGCCCCAATCCCTTTGTGATTTTAAGCTCCGATATGTCGATCTCTGGTGCAGTCATTACAATGGAGGTCCAAGATTCTTCCGGCTGTACCTTCTGGCAGACTATTCTAACGACTGCTTCGACTTGCTATTTATTGACAACCTATAGCGTAGATGGGACTTCCCACCAGAGTGACCATGAAGCCTTCGCTACGACATTCTCCCTTGTTCATTGATGTCTCGGTTTAGGTCTGGTGAGTGACCATCAAAGGATTGTATAGGTTACTGTAGTGGTCGAAGGACCTACCGCAGCGGCGGCTACGGTAGCAGCGAGCACATAGGTAATTTGCAAGCCTGATTGAGCCACATTGGAGATTGCTGTGACGAGGTTTTGCGCCACAGCGGTGAGCGCGACGCCTCCAGCCGATGTGCCACCCGTAGGAGCTGCCATCGTTACTGTTAACGATACTCCAGTAGGCATAGCAGCACTGAGGCCTGCTGTGATGACTTTGCCTGTAGCATTCGTCGTGAGGGCATAAGTGGTAGACGTATCGGTAGCTGAAGTTGGAGGACTACCTGCTGTGGCAGTGTTGACAACCAAGGCCGCTGGGCTACCTGATACACTGATAGCGTTGATCGTGCCTATCGTGTAGGTCACGGTAGCTGTGGCCGTCGTTGCCGCACTCAAGGTAGCGGATGTCAAGAGGCCCGTTCCAATGATGCATGGCAAGAGCTTTAGTCTTATCCGAATGACAAAATTCAACATATCTAACCCATCCTTTGAAAAAATTCGTTATTGGGCCTCTTCATTTTAATGACAAGGAAAATATTAAACGACTTCTTGGCTGCTAAGAGTTCATACCTGCTGTTTTCGGAATAGATCAGCTGCAAATCGATGCTATGTGAATGAATCAAGGTCCAAGGGTATACGTTACCGTTGAGGTCAGTGGCCCACCAATGGCGGCATTCACCGTGGCTGCTATGCTGTAGGTTATCGCTAAGTTAGTCTGAGCTACGTTAGAAATCGCTGTCACAAGAGCTTGTGCGGTGGTACTAAGGGACACAGCCCCAGCCGATGTTCCACCTGTAGGCGCAACTAAGGCAACTGATAACGTCACCCCTGCAGGCATAGCCGCAGCAATTGACGCCGTGATTCTTTGAGCGCTAGCGTTGGAAGTGATGTTGTAAGTGGTTGTTGTGTCTGTGGCTGGCGTTGGAGCACTACCCGCTGTTGCGGAATTGACCGTCATTGCAGCAGGGTTACCCGATATGCTGATCGCGTTGATGGTTCCTATGGTATATGTAACGGTAGCCGTTGCGGTTGTGGCAGCACTCAAAGACCCATTTACGGCAAAGCAGGCTCCTATTACAGCAAGCAACAGAGGGGTTCGTGATTGACTGATGAATTTAAACATAATGAAGTACCTCGCTTTAAAAACGTCCTTATGTTCCACCGTTCGATTTCATGTCAAATTGTTATTTTTCAAAAAGGAGCTTTGCAAAAAATTGAGAGTCGCACGACCTAGAAGGTCAAGGTCCTAGAGTATATGTGACTATGGTTGTCGTGGGACCTTGTACAGCAGCATTTACGGAGGCTCTAAGGGTATAGATGATGCCCAAGTTTGACTGCGCAATGTTCGAGATCCCTGTTACCAGATTTTGCGCGGTGGTGGTAAGAGAGACTTCCCCGGAGGATGTCCCACCTTTAGGGGCATCTAGGGCGACTATTAGTTTTACCCCAGTAGGCATAGCAGTGCTGATGGAGGCTGTGATTCTTTGATTGGCAGCTTTGGAGGTGAGATTGTAAGTGGTTGTGCTGTCTGTAGCAGGTGCTGGAGGAGCTCCAGCGACAGCGGAATTGACTATTAGCGTTGCTGGATTACCGGACACGCTGATGGCATTGGAGGCGTTGACGGCGTTGATGGTACCTACAGCAAAAGTCACAAGTGCCGTTGATGTACGGGCGGATAGTGCTGTAGCCCCAGCTAAACTTGCGCAGAGGACCAAGAGGAGGCGCAATAGACGATTCATCATATACTCCAGGGTGAAGAGAGTTCACTTACCTAGAAATTTCGTTATCTACGAGGCATCGTATGATGACAAGAAAAAAGATCCTTTCTAGATTTTTAGGGTATAATTGTATAGATGATAGTTCTCGTAGCAGCGACACCATAAGCTTCCATAGTAGCATGAAGAGAGTAGCGTACAGTTAAGTTACTCGCATTTAGGTTGGATAATCCCCTCACAAGAACGCGATCATCCGTATCCATCAGCACGGATCCTTCCGACGTAGCTCCCGGTGGAGCCTGCATTTTGAGGTGTAATGTGAGTCCTAGTGGCATGTCGCTGTCTAGGCAGGCAGTAATGCTCTGTGAAGACATGTTTGTCGTTATGGCAAAGGCTGAGGTAGATGCCTCGCAGACAGCCCCTTGATCGCCAGGGGGAATAGCGGGGATTATCAGCGGAGGAGGATTAGCATTCACTGCAATGACGTTGATTGGGTGAATACTAAATGTCACCGCGGCTGAAGCCGTTTCGCTGGCTTGTAGCTCGCAAAAAAAAGCAAGACCGCAGGTTGCGCATACCTGCAGGGCGCTCGATTTGTTCATCTTCGCTTCTCCCCATTGTAATTAGCAAAAGGGGTGACGGCAAACGGCTAAACTGTGTAACGAGACTAACTTGAGGTACGGCGAACCAGCGCCTGCATAAGGCACCAGGTCATGCTTTAATCTTAAGTATGCCTTGTGGTTTTTTTATGCAAGCTAAAGAAGGCAAATAGGACTTAGGATTTTAGAACACTGGTAATTGCAGAAGACCTCTGAACTTTTATAGGTAAGCGTCGATGCCTTACACCCTCTCTTCTTCCTCGTTTTCTTTTCTCCTTTTAAGAAGAGACTTGCTGTAATTTTGGTAATGCAGTACGAGTGATGTGTCATAACACATGGAGAAATCATGCATCGAGAGCCTATCACTTATCAAGCGCAAGGCATAGAACTTAATGGTTACCTGTGTCACAGCAAGGGTATAGAAGATAAGCGTCCAGGTGTCATCGTAGCACATGCCTGGATGGGTTTAGATGATTTTGCACGTCACAAGGCGGAATGTCTGGCGAGCCTGGGCTATGTGGTGCTGGCTGCCGATGTTTATGGCATCAAAGAGCCTGCTACAACTGATGAACAGGCTGCTAAACTCATGCTGCCCCTATTTTTAGATCGTCAGCTGCTGCAACAGCGCATTGTTGCAGCGTATGAGACGCTTTCGCGCCATCCCTTAGTGGACGTGAAACGTATTGGAGCTATTGGTTTTTGCTTTGGCGGTCTTACTGTGATAGAGTTGTTGCGCAGCGGCATAGGAGCGAGAGGGGTGGTCAGTTTCCACGGCGTTCTGGGTAGTAAAATGGGTGACAAAGTAGCCAAGACAGTGCCTATCTCTCCCAAGGCCAAGGGTTCTATTCTTGTTCTGCACGGGCATGAAGATCCTCTAGTTTCTACAGAAGATATTGCTACCTTTGAACTCGAAATGACCCAGGCAAAAATAGACTGGCAGTTTCACGTTTATGGTCATACATCTCATGCTTTCACAAACCCTGAGGCTGGTGGTGGTGGCTTGCAATACAATGAGAGGGCTGACCGACGTTCATGGAAGGCGATGGCTAATTTTTTCGACGACATTTTTAAATTTTCATAACGGAAAACTTCTATGGGAAAGCTCGCAGATCCTTTCAATGCCCTCAGATCACTCAATGGGCAGGAAGCCACTCGTTACTACTCCTTGCAAGCATTGGAAGAGCAGGGCATTGCCAAAATATCGCAGCTGCCGGTATCGATCCGCATTGTCTTGGAGGCCCTTTTGCGTCATTGCGATGGTCAGCGAGTCAAAAAAGAGGATGTGATCGCCCTCGCCCAGTGGGATCCAAAAAAGCCCGGGGAAGGCGACGTGCCTTTTGTCGTCTCTAGAGTCATTCTGCAGGATTTCACCGGTGTACCTCTACTTGTGGACCTAGCGGCCATGCGTGATGCTGTGGCTCAGCAGGGGTTGCCCCCGGAATCGATAGAGCCTCAGGTGCCAGTAGATCTTGTGGTTGACCACTCTGTTCAAGTTGACCGTGCGCGTACGGAAGATGCCTTTGCATTCAACCTTAAGGTAGAGTTTCAGCGCAACGCCGAGCGTTATGCATTTCTTAAATGGGGTCAAGGGGCGTTCAAATCCTTTAGTGTTGTTCCTCCAGGGATTGGTATCGTTCATCAGGTAAACCTGGAGCTTATTGCTACCGTTGTAACAGGCCATGAGGTCGATAAAATCACTCTTCTATACCCTGACACGCTTGTGGGTACGGATTCGCACACTACGATGATTAATGGTCTAGGGGTAGTCGGTTGGGGTGTTGGTGGTATTGAAGCAGAGGCCGCTATGCTCGGACAGCCTGTAGCATTGCAGGTACCTGAAGTCATTGGTGTACACCTCAAGGGTAAGCTAGGACCAGGGGTGACAGCCACAGACCTCACACTGCGTATCACCGAGCTTCTACGTGCAGAAAAGGTTGTTGGTAAATTTGTGGAGTTTTTTGGAGAAGGTGCCGCCAGTTTGTCCGTAGCAGACCGTGCGACAATTGGTAATATGGCTCCGGAGTATGGTGCTACAATGGGATTCTTTCCCGCTGATGACAAGACTTTAGACTATCTTCGCACGACAGGACGTTCCGAGGAGCATGTAGCTAAGGTCAAGATGTACCTTCAGGCACAAGGCCTCTTCGGTATCCCTCAAAATAATCAACTCCTGTTTACCAAGACGTTGGAGCTAGATCTAGCCTCCATAAAGCCTTGTGTGGCTGGTCCTAAACGTCCTCAAGATCGTATCGATCTACCAAATCTCAAGGACAAATTTCATGATCTATTGGGTAAGCCGGTTGCCGAAGGTGGCTATGGCTTGTCAGAGGCCCATCGCAATCCCAAGATTTGCGTTCACGCTGCAGGGGCTTTCTCCTTAACAGACGTGCATAGAACGGGTGGTGAAAACACCCTAAATGATAGCCCTAATGCTGGATGGAGTGAATCGGAGATGGTCGCCAACCGCCCATTGACGCCAGCCATTGTTGATCCTGGATATACCGAAGGGGCGGAAGGTGATGGCATCATTTGTGATGTTGTTTTGGGTCATGGGTCTGTCGTCATCGCTGCGATTACCAGCTGCACGAACACAAGCAATCCGAGCGTTATGATAGCAGCGGGGCTTTTGGCCAAGAAGGCCGTGGCGCGCGGTTTAAAAGTTAATCCTACGATCAAAACGAGTCTGGCTCCGGGATCCCGAGTCGTTACTGACTACTTAAATAAGGCTGGCTTGCAGGCCCCTTTGAATGCTTTGGGTTTTGAGTTGGTGGCCTATGGCTGCACGACATGTATTGGTAATAGCGGTCCTCTAGAGGAAAATATTGAAAAGGCTATCAAAGAGCATGATCTTGTTGTGGCTAGTGTTTTGAGTGGCAACCGCAACTTTGAAGCTCGTGTGCATGGTGCTGTCAGAGCTAATTTTCTGATGTCTCCACCCCTCGTCGTAGCATTTGCCTTGGCCGGTCGAATTGATATTGATTTGGATAAAGAGCCGCTTGCTCATGATAGCAGTGGGAAACCTGTCTTTCTCAGCGATCTATGGCCTTCTCAGCAGGAGATCTCCGATGCCATTGCTATGGCTATTCAACCGGAAATGTATCTAAAACGATACAGCCAGATCAGTAAAGATAATCCTGTATGGCAAGAAATTCCCGTTGTTGCTGGAGCAGAATATGCTTGGGATCCTGCCAGTACCTATATCCAAAAGCCCCCATATTTTGAAAATTTCACTCTTGAACTGCCATTATTGCCCACCTTTCAGAGAATGCACTGTCTCGCTTTGTTAGGGGATTCTGTGACGACCGATCATATCTCTCCTGCCGGGGCATTTAAGAGCGATTCATCAGCAGGAAAGTATTTACAGTCCCTGGGTGTGAAGCCGCAAGATTTTAATAGCTATGGCAGCCGTCGCGGGAATCACCACGTGATGATGCGGGGTACCTTTGCTAATGTACGGGTGCGTAATCAGATGGCTGAGGGAAAGGAGGGGGGATTCACTAAGTTAATCCCCGACGGCGTGATCATGCCGATCTATGATGCGTGCCAAATCTATGCGGAACGGAAGGTACCACTGATCGTTTTCGCAGGCCGCGATTATGGCATGGGGAGTTCACGCGATTGGGCGGCTAAAGGGGCCATGTTGCTTGGGGTAAAGGTTGTTGTTGCGCGGAGTTTTGAACGCATTCACCGCAGTAACCTCATCGGAATGGGAGTTCTTCCTTTGCAATTTTTAGGCGACGATACCCACGAAAGTCTAGGGGTTAAGGGGGATGAGACCTTTAATCTGATAGGATTGGAAAAGGGGCTATCTCCGCAGCAGGAGGTTACCCTTGAGGTTCAAAATGGGGGCAGCAAGCGTTCCGTTAAGCTGCTCGCTAGATTAGATACACATACGGAGATCGAATATTATCGGCATGGTGGAATTTTGCCCTATGTCCTTCGGCAGCTGCTTTAAAGCTTTAAAAGAGGCTGTCTGTGTAAGTCCTGCCTGAACCGACGGATTTAATATACTCCAAGGCTGCTGCCTGTTCAGGGCGTGGAACCATGACAAATGGTGCTTGTTCTTCAACGGCCTTGCCCCATTTTGTGAACTGACGGGGATTTTGTTGTTTCGCAAGCATTAATTTTTGACGTAAGCAATCCTGCATTTCCTCCATTCTGGGCATTCTAGGAAACATCATCGGTATCGTTACTGGTGTATTTTTAAAAGACATTACTGCAGAAAACACAATTGTTTCATTATCTGGGGATACCAAAGAGCTGGAATTGCGAAGGAGAACATAAATTTTTTCGGACTTATCGTCGCATACTGAATCCACATGCGTAGCATAGTCTCTCAATGCCGTGCTGCTATAGTTTCCTGCCAACTGGCGAATACTGGATAAGCAGCAACCCTGAGCGGCGGCGGCAATGGCATCTGTGATAATCATTCCATGAAAATAGGGGAAGGTATCGTTCAGCTGCGTCTGGGTCTCGATATAATGTGGGGTACGAGCGATACATGTGGCCATGATGTTGGCAATGCGGAACAGGCGATCCTGCTCTGCAGGTATTTGTCTATCCCAGCCCATTTGCGTCCATATATCTCGTAGCCTATCCTGAATTCGCGCGATAGTGGGGAACTTCAATTGATCGTAGGCAAGACTAAAAAGCGTGCTTCCCAGACTCGTAAGTTCACTGACAAGGCTATCTAATTGCCTATTCGCTATATCAGGGCGTGCGAGTGAATATTGCTGCAAAAAAGTCCATGCCTCGATGATCGCCATGACGAGATTGACCGTTTCGTGCCAGGGTGTTTGTTGTTGTCCCTCGATCTGCGAAAAGTAGGTGAGCATCTCGCTCCGGATGAGATCCAAAAGATCGACATCAAGGTCCGATAGGGTCGTTGTTTCGATGTGAGTTAGTTGTTCGTTACATGTGCGAAGTAACTCTTCCTTCACCTCCGGGGAGGCCACGTGATTATTCTTTAATTGCTCCAGCAACCGTTCTAGATTTGCAGTATGTGTGGTATTTGGTCGTGTCTCTTCGCTAAAGTCGACATATTTCCGAGTTGTTAATGCATCCATTATCAGCCTCCTAGATTGGCTCTTTTTTTGGCCTTGTTCGACTTTTCGCGCAGTTTTCGGTCGGCTGCGAGGCGCCCATCTGCAGCATTCGCCTCCTCGGCAATAGCTAGCGCTATTCCCTCGTCGTCGACTGCTGCATCTGGGACCTCTCGCCTGACCGAAATTCTGCCCGGAAAGCCGAACAAGGCCCTTTTTTTTACAAAATCATACCTATCCAGTTGGTAATTATCAACTAATAATCAATAGAATTGAGAAAATATTAAAAAATATGATACAATACTTATATGGAGAACAGAGAGGAGGTTAGTCTATGACACCTATCAATGATGTTAATAATGTTAACAACTACTTTGGTGCGGATGTCACTCGCATACCTGGAGTTACAGATGCCCTGATGAACGATGGCTTTAATATTGGTTGTATATCAGGTGATGCGACGAGTAGTACAAGTACTGCTCAGACGAATGCGAATGGCAATTCCAATATGATTAATCCGCTGGCGTACACTAGTACTAATCCACTAGAAAGTTCAGATATTACAAACAGCACATCGAGTACCAGCAGCAGTAGTAGTAGTACATCCTCTAGTAGCACGGAGGTGATTTATCAGTCCAATCCAGTACTTCTGGATGTTCCGGCTACTGCAGTTCCATCACCACCTGCTACAGCAGTGCAGCCCTATGATCCGACTGCGATTATAACTGCAGATAGTGCTACTGCGTCTGATGTTAAACGAGGGTTAGCACGCATGAGACGTGTAGCGGGCGGTTAGGCAACATCTTTCTGCTAGGCGAAGAGAAGAACTTACCTCCGTGTCTCTCGATGTGGAAGCATGTTGAGAGATGCAAAGGTGAGTTCTTCTTTTGGGCCTTATTCACCTTTGCGGTCAGTTTTCGGTCGGACGAAAAAGGATCGTCTGTCGCGTTTTGCTCCTCGGACATAGCTGGCGCTATGCCCTCGTCACAAACCACGACATCCGACCTTTTTCGTCCGACCGAAATTCTGACCGTAAAGGTGAACAAGGCCTTCTTTTGCCCTTCCATCACCTAGAGACGCCGGCGGTTCTATTTTTATGGCGAAAATAGCCTTACAATTACGAATGGGAGCGATAGTTAGCGATGCGTTTTTGGCTCAGATCGATCCCAAGATTTCCTGTGGCCCCGAGGTGCTTTTTGGCTAGGATATTAGCAACCGGATCTTCCATTTCAACATCCTCAAGGTTTAAACCTACCTGTTTATAAGCATCTCTGAAGGGAATGCCTTGCTTGACAAGATCCAGCACCTTATCCGTGGCAAAAAGTTCAGAGGAGAATGCCTGGATGCATCTTTCTCTTTGCACTTGTAGCCCTGAAAACACTTGTGCAAAGACCTTTAAAGATTGCCAGGTTGTCTCAAAACCCTGCATGAGGGGTCGCTTAGTTTCCTGAAAATCGCGATTGTACCCAGAGGGCAGTCCACGCACTATTTCCAGCACTTGGATCAGCATTCCTTGCACAGTGGCTGACTTGGCCCTAATAAGCTCCAATGGACAGGGATTACGCTTTTGAGGCATGAGGCTACTGCCAGGGCAAAACTTCTCTGGAAGGACGAGATAGCCAAACTCAGGAGCTGCGAAGATGATGATATCTGTAGCGATCTTACTGAGATCATTCATAACCTGTGCAAGGGCATGTAACACCACAGACTCAAACTTTCCGCGGCTGTTATTGGCATACAGCACATTATTCTGCACGGCTCTGAAGCCCATTAAGTCGGCGGTATATTGTCGATCTATAGGCAGAGATACTCCATAGCTAGCAGCCGATCCCAATGGACATTGGTTTACAAGCCAATAGGCGGATCTGAGTAGCTCGACATCATCCAGGAGCGATTCGGCAAAGGCCCCGGCCCACAGACCCATGGAGGAGGGCATAGCGCGCTGAAAATGCGTTCTACCTGGGATGGGCACGTCGTGGTAGGTGCTAGAGAAGTTGCATAACACCTCGGCGACGTTCAGCGTTTCTTCAATGACTTTCGTAATCCAGTCTCTAGAGAATAGACGTAGATCAAGTAGGACTTGATCATTTCGGGAACGCGCTGCATGCAGTTTTTTTCCTAAGTCCCCCAAGGCCTGCACTAGGGCATTTTCCACTGCGGTGTGAACGTCTTCATCCTCGGCTTTGATGATGAATTGACCCTGATCGGCCAAAGCGATGATTGCATTCAGTGCATTTTCGAGACGTTGGCATTCATCGGCTGACAACACTCCAATTTTGTGGAGCATTTTGGCGTGGGCAATACTGCCCACGCAATCATAAGGAATGAGCGCCTGATCCAATGTGGGGTCATCACCCGTCATAAAGGCCTCTACGAGCTCATCGAGTTGATAACCCTTATCCCATAGTTTCATGATGCGACTCCATTTAAGAGGTTTTGTTGACGTTTGGCTAAGACTTCAAAAGGTAGACCACGAATCTTTGCAGCATCGGCACACCACTGTTGATTGAATGAAGCACTCTTGATGGAACGTACTTCAGGTGCAAACAGTGAGTGAGTCGACTGACGATAGGTGATTTCAATGTTTCCTTTGTACAATTTTGCTTTCACAGTTCCAGATACCATCTGTTGGGTTTGGGCGATGAACGCATCCAATGCATTCTTGAGCGGTGAATACCACATTCCATGGTATACTAAGAAGGCCCATTGGGCATCGACACCCTTCTTAAACTGTATTTCGTCCTTAGTTAGACATTGCTGCTCCAGGTCTCGGTGCAGTTTCAGAATGACATGAGCTGCAGGAGCCTCATAGACCTCACGGCTTTTGAGATCCATGATGCCATCTTCAAACATATCGATCAGCCCGATTCCTTGCGAACCAGCAATAGTATTGAGTTGCGCAATCAAGCAGTCGAGGGGCATTGCCTGGCCGTTCAGAGCGATAGGCAAACCCTTATCGAATTGCAGCTCAATTTCGCAGGCTTCATTTGAGGCCTGTTGAGGTGGAACTCTCCACATCCAAACATCATCTGGAATCGGCTGATTGAGGTCGATAGCTCCAGAGGCTATGGAGCGGCACCATAGGGTCTTGTCGTCTCCGCCGACGATCTGTTCATTGACAGGTACACCCCAGTGCTCGCAGAGAAGCTGTTCCTCTAACCTTGTGAGGTCGAAGTCACGTACGGGTACCAGCACATCGAGATCTGGCGCAAAGAGCTTGAAAACGTTGTGCATGCGGTATTGGTCATTACCCTTTCCGGTCGACCCCTCCAAGATGGCATTGCAGCCAAGCTTTTCTGCTTCGACAGCGACGATGCGTGCTACGAGCTGACGCGTCATGGATGTCGCTACAGGGTATCCGTTGTAATCGGAATTCGCCATAATGGCTTTGGAAAGCCATAGTTGTGTGAATTCTTCCTTGGCATCGATCACAATGGGTGTAATTCCCAAAGCGGCCGCCTTGTCATGCACCTGTTGAAGCTCCGCATCTCCCTGGCCGACATCAATCGTAATCGGGATGATCTCTTGGGCTTCATAGACATGCTCTAGCATGACTATTGCTAGGCAAGAATCTAGTCCACCGGAAAAAGCCACAGCAACCTTTTGCCCTTTCTTAACCGGTGTTTTTTGAATTTTTGATAGTGTCTGTTCTAATGACATTTTTTCATTCCTTTGTTTTGGGCTTTATTCACCTTTTCGATCGGACGAAAAGATGAATAAGGTCCTTTGTTTTATTTAAGACGTAATGCATTAAGTTTAATAAATCCTGTGGCATCTTGCTGATCGTAGTTGCCTTGACGATCCATGCTTGCGATATCGTGATTATAGCGAGATTTTGGTGACTCACGTCCCACGATGATCACATTGCCCTTGTAGAGCTTTAAGAAGACTTTGCCTTCGATGTTTTCCTGACTTTTCTCTATCGCAGCCATCAGAAAGGCCATTTCTGGACTAAACCAAAAGCCGCTATAGATCAGTTGTGCGATCTTAGGCATCCACATCTCTCTGAGGAGAAGGACTTCTCGATCCATCACCAACGTTTCAAGGTCCAGGTGTGCCTTCCACAGCACTGTGGCCCCTGGTGTTTCGTAGACTCCTCTAGACTTCATTCCTACAAAACGGTTTTCTACGATATCGATACGTCCGACCCCGTGAAGACCTGCCACCTTATTGAGATATTCGAAGATTTGCACTGTTGAATGACGCACTTCCTTACCCGTCGATAGGTTCTGAACCGCAATGGGTATACCTTTTGCGAACTCTATCATTAGGTTGCATGATTCGTTTGGGGCATCCTGAGGCGAGACCGTTTTTTGGAAGATATCTGCTGGCGGTTCAGCCGCAGGGTCTTCGAGTATTCCAGCCTCATAACTCGTGTGCATGATGTTTTCATCTATGCTATAAGGCTTTTTTAGCGTAGACGTGATGGGGATTCCATGGGCTTCGGCATAGGCGATCATGTCCGAACGCCCTTGAAAGCTATTCAAGAATTCAATATTTTTCCAGGGGCTGATGATGGTAACCTCAGGCATCAGGGTCAGGTAGGTGAGTTCAAATCGTACCTGATCGTTACCCTTTCCAGTAGCACCATGAGCGACACATGTCGTTCCCTCCAGTTGAGCGATCTCTATTTGCTTTTTTGCAATCAGAGGCCTAGCCAAGGAGGTGCCCAAGAGGTATCTTCCCTCATACATCGCATTGGCTTTGAGGGCTTGAAAGACATAGTGTTCTATAAATTCTTCCCTAAGATCCTCGATATAGACCTTGCTAGCGCCGATGTTGAGGGCTTTCTGTTTGGCCAATTCGAAGTCCTCTTGCTGGCCTACATTGGCTATGAAGCAAATAACGTCGTACTGCTTATCCAAAAGCCACTTCAGTATCACGGAGGTGTCTAAACCACCACTGTAAGCTAAAATAATTTTCTGCATTTTTGATTCCTTTAAATATGCGATAAAAATAGGTTCGTTTTGGGTTTGGAAGCGAGATCTTCGACCGCACTGTCCAGGGCCTCAATCAGCTCTCCCTGCTCCATGAAATACACGTAGTCCATCATTCTGCGTATAAACGGCATATCATGGCTAGATAGGGCTATGGTCATTCCACCAGCATTGAGTTCTTTTAACAGGTCTTCTAAGCTTTTTTTGCTATCAGGATCCAAGGCCGATGTTGGTTCATCCAACAACAGCACCTTGGGGTCCAACACCAAGGCTCTGGCTATAGCAGCACGTTGCTGTTGTCCTCCTGAGAGTTGTGAAGGAAGGACCTTTGCAAACGGCATCATGTGGAGGGCTTGCAGGATTCCCACAGCTCTTTCCTCTGACTGCGCTTGTGTGATTCCCAAGGCAGCTTTCAGGGCATAGATGCAGTTTTCTAGTACCGTCATATGCGGAAACAGATGAAACTGTTGCAGGACAAAACCTATCGTAGAGGCCCTTTCCGCAGGGCATAAGTCCTTAAGGTTTCTTTCACCGCAAGTGATGTTTCCTTCATAGTGCGAATTCAGGTTCGCAATACATTTTAGCAAGGAAGTTTTGCCCGCACCACTTTGACCCATAAAGGTCGTCATGCGCCCTTCGCATAGCTTGAAGGAGACATTCTTTAACACTTGCTTTGCACCTTTCTTACTCGTGTAGCCTAAGCTAATATTCTGGCCTGTAATCATGGATGCCACCTTTTTTGTAATGATTGCGTAGCTAGGCTAATAGCACCTGTCATCACCAGGTAGATCGCTGCAGCCCCTAAGTAAATTGTCATGGGATCAAGCTCACGAGCCACAATGTCTTTACTGACTTTGGTAAGCTCTGCGACGCCGATGACCATGAGGATGCTTGTCTCCTTTACCAAAGCCATCAGCTCGTTTGTGATACTCGGCAATGTGATACGAAACATCTGTGGCAGAATCACCCCTTGTAGCGTTTGCAAAGGCCTCAGGCCGACGACATAAGCTGCTTCCCATTGGCCATCGGGAATGGCATTGATACCACCACGTACGATCTCGGAGATGTATGCTGTGGAATTCACTCCCAGAGCAATCACTCCTGCCGTAAAAGGTGAGAACGAAATACCCATCAATTCAGGAATGGCATAATAGACGATCAGCACCTGGACAAAGAGCGGAGTGCCTCTAGTTGCCCATACATACCCATTGAGTATAGATCCTACTAATGGCGAACGTAACTGACGGCAATTCATCACCCCCACGAGCACACCGCAGCATAGACCGATTGCAACGGCCACAAAGGCTATTTGCAGGGTCGTTATCGCTCCAGCCAAGAGTAGAGGTAGGGATTTCATCAATAGAGAAGAGTCCAACATTATTGACCCTCCTTAAACCACTTGGATTCGATCAAGGCGAGCTCTCCAGAGTTCTTTAACTCCTGGATGGCTTGGCTGATTTGCGCATGTAATACTTGGTTCTTTTTACTAATTCCTATGCCGAAACCGAGGACATGGTTTTCTTCCGGAAGAGGAACGCTTAAAACCTTAACCTCGGCATGTTTGCTTTTGAGGAAGTCGGCGACATCGTTTTCTACGAGGTTAGCGATGGACTTGCCATACTTGACATCCATCAAGGGAGCCAACGAATCTTGAAAGGATTTTATCTTCACGTTTTTACCATGAAGGAAGTCCTCAGATATCGTAGCCAACTGGACACTCACAGTCGTATTGGGGAACTTAGCGAGGTCTTCTAGGGACTTTATCGCGGACGGAATTTCCTTCCAGAAGAGTAAACTTAAGGAAGTCATTGTTTCTCCATGATAGGGCACCAAGAAGATCTCTTTCTTTCTGCTTGGGGTAATATTCATTCCACTCATTAGGAGGTCGATCTTTCCTTGCTTGAGAGCCAGGATGAGGGCATCGAATTCCATGTCCTGAAGAACAACCTCTTTTCCGAGCTTTTTGCCTAGGAGATTGGCGACATCGACATCGAAACCGACGATATTTCCATCGTTGTCTCTAAAGTCGAATGGGGGGTACCCGCTCTGCATGCCTACAATGAGAGAGTTGGGAGAGGCTGCGTCCGAAGGCCCTTTGCAGGCCCCGACAGCCAGCGCAGCGATAAAAATGATCGCAAAACAAAAATATGTCTTTATAGACTGGTACATAAAAAACTCCTAAATGGCCAAAAGGGCCTAAAAATTATTCATTGCCAGCTACGAAGCACAACCATTCAAATGAAAAGGGCTTTAGCAGCTGAAGTAGGGTCAAAAAAACTAAATAAAAGAAAAAAGGGAAAGGGGACCTTTACCGCCGGACGCGGATGGCCAGAGGGGAGGAATGATCAAAAAAATGGAGGTAGCAAGAGGCGATGCCTGCTTGTACACTTGAACTTGGTTGTTGAATGCTATTCATTTTTCTCACCTAATGCGATAGGCCCTTTTGGCACTACCAAAACGAATTATATCGAAAACTTGCAATTTATGTCAAGTGATGAAAAAAAATGGTTTGTGTCGTTTTTAGGAAGTAACACGGATGCACACGGATCTAGGAGGATTTAGGAGGATAGGATGGTAGATACGGTTGGTGGGGATTTTAGGAGTAACACGGATGCACACGGATCTAGGAGGATTTAGGAGGATAGGATGAGCATACCCTCTCTTTAAAAAAACAATAAAATGGGTTTAGAGTGGGTGGGAAAGAATCTTTCACTCCTATCCTCCTAAATCCTCCTAGATCCGTGTGCATCCGTGTTGCTTCCTAAAAACTACACAAACCGTCTGCGTCTCGGTGGGATGAACCAAAAGAGGTTGCATAAATTAGAGCTCGTGGTTATGCTCAAAATTCGTCTAAAGGGGCGGATATTTAACGATGAGTGCTGTAGCTAAGAGATCCACGCTATTTCTTACGACTACCACGGAGACTACCGTGGTAGGCCGTTGCGTGCAGCGATCCTACCGTTAAAAATCGTAATACATCCGCCCAGTACATAGCGTTATTTTATATTTATATGGACTCAACCTAATGTCGGTTGGGCGGATGCAGGCCAAGCGTGTGAGCACGCTTGGTTCAACAACTGTAACACGCCATATCGAAGGCTAAGAGGTCCTAATATGAGAGTACTAAAGTTTGGTGGGTCTTCCGTAAGTTCTGCTGATCGCATCAAGGGCGTCATGCAGATAGTCCAAAATAAATATAACATATCACCTAGCGTTGCCGTTGTGGTGTCAGCCCTTGGTGGGGTCACCGATACCCTTATGGGTATTGCTCGGCAAGCGGCGCGTGGCGATGGCGCCTATCAAGATATTTTCACCCAGCTGCAAAAGCGACATCTTGATCTGGCCACTGCCCTGATCTCCCCATCGCGTTTGGCTTCAGCCCATGAGCACATCAAAACAACCATTAAAGAGCTTGAGGATGCCCTAAGAGGCATAGCACTGGTCTGGGAGGTTTCCAAACGTACCATGGACTATGTGCTCAGTTTTGGCGAGCGTCTGTCAGCCTATATTATTGCGGAGTCTCTCAAAGAGACTATTCCCTCGGCCATCTATGTCGATGCTCGCGATCTTATCACCACCGATAGGCATTTTGGTTCGGCACATGTTTTATATGAGCGGACATATCGTACGATTAAGGATCGCTTACCAAAAGGGCCTTCTCTACCGATCATAACAGGCTTTATTGGCGCTACAGAAGCGCAGGAGACCACAACTTTAGGCCGTGGTGGTTCAGACTATACCGCAGCCATTATAGGGGCTGCGATCAATGCCGAAGAGATCGAGATTTGGACAGATGTTGATGGTGTGATGACGGCGGATCCGCGGCAGGTTCAGGCGGCTTTCCCAATACCTCATCTGACCTACAAAGAAGCTCTGGAGATGTCTCATTTTGGCGCCAAGGTGATTCATCCTCCGACCATCGTCCCTGCACTGCAGCATAATATTCCATTACGGATCAGAAATACTTTTCGTCCTGAAGCCCCTGGAACGTTGATTACTGCTGAAGATCAAGCCAAGAGCAATATGATCTGTGGTATTTCTTCGATTAATGAAGTGGCACTTGTGCGTGTGGAAGGTAGCGGAATGGTAGGGGTTTGTGGGAGTGCCTCTCGAATTTTTGGAGCATTAGCTAAGAGCGACATTAATGTCATTTTAATCTCACAAGGTTCTTCCGAACACTCGATCTGTTTCGCCATCGCCCCCCATAGTGCTGAGCGGGCAATAGAAGCCATTGAGGAAGAATTTTCCCTCGAGATGCATGCCGGTCTTATTGACAAAGTTGTGGTTGAAGATGGCGTGTCGGTGATTGCTATCGTTGGTGGCAAGATGCGGCACACTCCTGGTATTGCTGGGAAGCTCTTTGGCGCCTTGGGCAACAATGGGATTAATATCGCCGCTATCGTGCAGGGTTCTTCTGAATATAATATTTCTGTCGCTGTCAAACGCTCGGATGAGGTGAAGGCCCTTAATGTGATTCATGAAGAGTTTTTCCTCTCTCCAGCAACGACCTTAAATCTGTTTTTGGTAGGCACAGGGCTGATAGGAAAAACCCTATTGCAGCAGATTCGGTGTCAGGCGGAGAGTTTACGTCACGAGTATGCTTTGGATCTGAGAGTGGTTGGATTGGCCAACAGCACCAAGATGTGTTTTAATGATGCGGGGTGTGAGTTAGAGCATTGGCAAGACCAACTGAAGAAGGCCACAGAGAGCATGCATATCACATCATTCGTGCGTCATATGAAAGGGCTTAATCTGGCCAACAGTATCTTTGTTGACTGCACGTCTAGCGAAGAGGTGGCGGCTGCCTACGAGGAAATTTTAAGTGCCTCTGTCTCTATCGTTACACCAAATAAGAAGGCCATGTCGGGGCCTTACGATACCTACCGCATCCTGAAGGATCTCACCAAGCGTAAGGGGGTCAAGTTTTTATATGAAACCAATGTTGGTGCGGGTCTGCCGATCATTAGCACCGTCATTGACCTTCTTCGTAGTGGTGACAAAATACTCAAGGTGGAAGCAGTGCTGTCGGGAACTTTAAGTTATCTTTTCAACACGTTTATGAGTGGAAAGACTTTGTCGGAGAGCGTTCATGAAGCGCAGCAAAGAGGGTTTACTGAGCCTGACCCACGTGACGATCTGAATGGAAAGGATGTCTTGAGAAAGCTACTGATTCTTGCTCGTGAAAGTGGCTTTCCATTGGAGATCACAGATATTGCCTTGGAACCTTTACTGCCTTCTGAGTGCTTTGAAGCGTCTGCAGTGGCTGAATTCTATCGCAAACTGACAGCCTATGACGAAGTCTATGAACAGAAGAGAAGTCAGCTGACGCAAGAAGGCAGAGCATTGCGCTATATTGCATCGTTTGAGAACGGCATCGCTTCAGTGGCATTACAGGCAGTAGCAGCGGACCACCCTTTCTACCATCTATCTGGTAGCGACAATGTGATCGCTCTTACCACTGAGCGATATAAGGAAAACCCTCTAGTTATTAAAGGGCAGGGGGCTGGTGCTGAGGTAACGGCCGGTGAAGTGTTGGCAGATATCATACGTATAGGCACACACTAGGATTCTATGAAACTGACAAGCATTAAAGTTTTTGCGCCGGCCACTGTGGCTAATGTTGCCTGTGGCTTTGATATCTTAGGATTTGCCCTTGATGAACCTGGGGACGAATTGCATATGCGTTTGACTTCTGAGCCTGGTGTGGAACTGACTTCTATTACGGGCGATGGGGGAGTTTTGCCTTTAGAGTCCTACAAAAATACCGCCGGTGTGGCCGCCCTAGCTTTGCTAAGGCATGTGAAAGCGAACTGCGGTGTTGTGATAGAGGTTCACAAAAAAATGCCTTTGGGCAGTGGTTTAGGCTCCAGCGCCGCTAGCGCCGCTGGGAGTGCTTTCGCGCTAAATCGGCTCTTGGGGGAGCCGCTGACAAGAAGGGATCTCGTACCCTTGGCTATGGAGGGAGAACGTGTAGCATGTGGCTCTGCGCATGCTGACAATGTGGCTCCAGCTCTGATGGGAGGAATAACGCTGATTCGTAGCTATGCGCCATTGGACATCATTCCAATTCCATGTTCTTTGGACTTGTTTTGTACCATCCTGCACCCTAGGATAGAGATTCGCACTGAGGAAGCTCGTCGTCTGCTCGGTCAGACGATTACCATGCAGCAGCATGTGGCACAGTCCGGCAATGTGGCAGGTTTGATGGTTGGGCTGCTGCAGGGCGATGCGAAGCTTATTGGCAGGTGCTTAGAAGATGTTATTGCGGAACCGGTACGTTCCAAGCTAATACCTGGTTTTAAGGCAATTAAACAGGCTGCTAAGGAGGCTGGGGCTCTAGGCTGTAGTATTTCAGGGTCGGGCCCGTCGATTTTTGCGCTTAGTACATCGCATCATCTTGCCATGCAAATCGGGGCTGCGATGCAGAGTGCTACCGAGTTGCCCAGTGATTTATACATATCTCGAATTAACCAAGAAGGTCCCAGGATAATTCCATGATGCATTTCTATAGCACCCATAGACAGGCCAGTCCAACAGATCTGAGAGATGCTGTGCTTCGCGGATTGGCTCCAGACGGTGGTCTATATCTACCCGAGCGTATTACGGCTCTGGATGAGTCTTTTTTTCAGAGTCTTTCCGCATTAACGTTTCCTGAAATGTCCTTTGAGGTGGCGTCAAGCTTCTTACAAGATGCGATTCCTCGTGACGTTTTGCGGACCATTATCGATCATGCTGTCACATTTGATGCTCCTTTGGTGCAAGTTTCGGAAGATCTCCATGCCTTAGAGTTATTTCATGGGCCTACTTTGTCTTTTAAAGACTTTGGAGCGCGTTTTATGGCGCATCTGATGTCGTATTTTATTCGAGGTTCCGACCGAGAACTGCATATTTTGGCTGCAACGTCAGGCGATACTGGCAGTGCGATTGCCCACGGCTTCTTGGGCGTTCCGGGGATAAAGGTAGTGATCCTATATCCTAGAGGGCGCGTGAGCCACCTTCAGGAGCAGCAGCTAACGACTATGGGGCAGAACATTACAGCTTTGGAAGTTGAGGGGACGTTTGATGACTGTCAGGTTCTTGTAAAACAGGCTTTTGGCGATGCTAGCCTCTGCCGGCAGATGGCATTGACGTCGGCGAACTCTATCAATATTGCGCGCTTGATTCCCCAGACCTTCTACTATTTCTATGCCTATTCGAAGATTGGCAAGCCTGTTGTTTTTTCGGTACCTAGCGGTAATTTTGGTAATCTCACTGCTGGTTTGATGGCCAAGCGCATGGGATTACCGGTGAGTCGCTTTGTGGCGGCTACAAACATTAATGATAGCGTTCCTATCTATCTCCGAACGGGAAACTTCAGGCCGCATCCGTCGAAGCATACTTTGTCCAATGCTATGGATGTCGGTAATCCGAGCAATTTCGCCCGCATGCTGGATCTGTATCGTCACGATGTGCAGAGTATGCGTGCTGATATTTATGGTGATAGCTTCTCGGATGCTCAGACGCAGGAGGCTATTCGCGAACTTTATCATCACTATGGCTACACTGCCGATCCGCATGGAGCTGTGGCTTATTTGGGCCTTAAGGCATATCGTAGCAAGTTCGACGGTCCGGGGATATTTTTGGAAACGGCTCATCCGGCGAAATTTTTGGAGGTGGTAGAACCCCTCGTTGGACAATTTGTGGAAGTGCCTGAGAGGCTTCGTGCAGTACTAAATAAGCCTAAGCAGGCCATGGCGCTTTCTAGCAATTACTCTGACTTTAGGGATCTGCTTTTGACGTTGTGATGTCTAAGGACTAAAGGACTGAGGGAGGTAATTGTAGAATTCGTTCGAGATGTCAGATGATTAATAAAGCCCTCACAATCGTATCTCGGCGCGAAGCGCTGTGGAGTGCGGTCGCTCGCGACCGCTTTGGATTTGGGCGAGCCTATTGAATCGCGCACCGTTCTACGGAGGCTGCCCCCCCCCACAGTTACCCCTAGAGAGAAGGGTTACGTTTCTTGCAATGCCAACTTCGCCCAAATCCAAAGCGGTCGCGAGCGACCGCACTCCAAAGCGCTGCGTGCCTATTTACGAAGTTAGTTGCTTAAGTTGATGCCTATGACTCCAAAGCGTTTCGCGCCGAGACATGATTATAAGGGCTTTAATGGCTGTTGCGGCGTCGCAAGGGCGTTGCGGTGGCCATAAAAGACGTACACTAGCAAGCCAATGACCAACCAAATGACTAGACGCAACCAGTTCGAGAGTCCCAGAGATACCATCATGGCAAAACAGACCAAGATGCCCATGATGGGCACAAAAGGCACCCAAGGCGTTCTAAAAGACCGTGGATATTCTGGGTGGCGGTAACGTAGCATCATGACTGAAGCACACACGATGACAAAGGCGAATAGTGTGCCAATGCTAGTCATCTCCCCCACCCATGACAGAGGTGCAAAAGCGCCAAATAGGGCCACGAAGATCATCAGGATGAGATTAGCTCGCCAAGGCGTGTGATATTTGGGGTGTAGGTCGGCGAAGATCCTTGGCAAAAGGCCATCTTTAGCCATGGCGTAGAGAATGCGCGACTGACCCAATAGCATCACTAAGATGACCGATGTAAAGCCTGCCAGCACGGCTAGTTTTACGAGTGAATCCAGCCAACGATAAGGGGTTTTGTCGATGGCGACAGCTACTGGAGCTGCAACATCGAGGTCTTTGTAGTTCACCATTCCGGTCATCACCCCCGAGAACAGGATGTAGAGCATTGTGCATATTGCGAGTGATCCTAAGATCCCTATGGGCATGTTTTTTTGTGGATTCTTTGTTTCCTGAGCCGCTGTGGAAATAGCATCGAAGCCAATATATGCGAAGAAGACGACGCCAGCAGCGTGCATGATGCCGCTCCACCCGAACTCGCCAAAGGTGCCGGTGTTGGGTGGAATAAAAGGATGGTAGTTATCCATGTTAATATAGTTGACGCCAACACCAATGAAAACGATGACCACGCAGACCTTGATGATGACAATGAGGGAGTTAAAGATCGCTGAGTGTTTAATGCCGATGATGAGTACGCAGGACAGTAACACAACGATCACGACAGCAGGAACATTCACATGACCATAGGCCATGACTCCATTAGGTAGCCGTACGGCCTGCCAGGGGGAGGCTAGCCATCGCGTGGAAGGGTGGATATCGAAATCGTGTAGCACTGACACTAGGTAGGCCGACCAGCTTATAGACACCGTGGCGGCACCAATAGCATACTCTAGAATGAGATCCCAGCCAACGATCCAGGCTAGCAGTTGCCCCATGGTGGCATAGGCGTAGGTATAGGCACTGCCCGAAATGGGAATCATCGTAGCCATTTCGCTATAACATAGACCCGCAAAGGCTGAACCGATAGCTGCGATGGCAAAAGAGATTACTATTGCAGGACCAGCATTTTCCGCAGCTGCAACACCAGTAATGGAGAAGAGGCCTGCTCCAATGATGGCGCCAATTCCCAGCATCACTAGCTGAAAAGGACCCAAGGTACGTTGAAGTTGACTCGGAGTCTCTAGTTCACTCTTTTGCAGGTGGGCGACGCTTTTGCGAGACCAGATGCTCATGCTGTTCCCAAAGGGTTATAATGCACGGCATCTAAGGAGTTTTGTATACGACACGAGAAGATCACTTCGTTGCCTTTTCCTAAAAATGTGAGCTGAGGTAAAACTACGTGTGCCATGACTAACCCACGTCCATTGGGACCAGCTAAACGTCCG
Source organism: uncultured Chlamydiae bacterium (assembly GCA_963713615.1). GTDB lineage: Bacteria > Chlamydiota > Chlamydiia > Chlamydiales > JAJFMA01 > CAMFKD01. The sequence continues at coordinate 1,767,000 of CAVQMM010000001.1, read as the reverse complement.
GGACCCAGATGTAAAAATGGAGCGGGGTCAAAGCCTGGTCCTTCATCACAGATGTGTATGATGAGTTCATCGCCGGCCTTTTTGATCTGTACTCTCACAACACGATTTTTGTACGGGACTTGGTTGAGGCGACGTTCAATTTCATTTTCCCATTCGCCAGCGATAAGAAGTTCCTTTTTCTCTTCGAAGGTGATGCCTAGATTACCATGCTCGATAGCGTTTATGAATAATTCGAAGACAGCACCCGACATTCTATAGGGACTTTCCAGAGATCGTGCGATACAGTGGGCTACACATCGAGCCTCTTTCAGCGTTTTGAATTCGTACGTTGCCTCTGAGAGCAAGCTCTGACACAAGCCGTAATTGCAAATCTGTTCATTGACAGACTGTCTGAACGTTGCATCCGCTATCGCGGCTCTCACGAGGCTTAATAGAAGCTCATGTTGATAGGGTTTAAAAAGATAGTTATATGCGCCGCTTGCAATGCCTTCCAGGATAGCAGTCGTTTCGGTTACAGCGGTTTGAATGATAACTGGAGTCCCACACAATTTCGGATCGGCTTTAATGCGTTTTAAAAGCTGGATACCATTCATTTCAGGCATCATATAATCAACGAGAATGACGTCAAAGGTTTCGCCTTCCTGCAATTTGGTCCATCCCGCATGGCCGGAATTTACTGCATCAACACGATATCCTGCACTTTTCAACTGATCAGAAAGCATTTCAGTATTTGCTGGCTCATCATCTACGACTAATATTCGTTCCATGCTTCCACCGATAACATAAGAGATATATTATAAACAGACGGATGAAAGAGGGGGCTCAGGGAGGATTCATAGGCAACTGATTTTAAAGCCTGACCTATAGGAATTTGTGGAGAATTAATTTATTATCGGTCTTCGATTTGTCATGCTGTTAGGTTGAAAGGATACCTAGCATACGTATAGGCGCTTCTGTGCCACCTTGGATCTTCATAGGGGCAATAAGTACAGAAGCCCCTACAGGAGGTAATCTATCCGCATGAGCGACGTTTTCCACGATGTATTTGCCGGCACCTAAAATCAAGCTGTGAACAGGATAACTACTGTCAGGTATATCAGGTGACAGGGTATCTATAGCGATACCTACGATATCTTTTTGTAAAAGGTACTCAGCGGCTTCTATTGAAAACGAAGGAAACTGCATCACACCCGGGCTGACTTCGTTGCGATACTGGATGGGATTATTCCAGAACTGGCTCCATCCTGTATACGCTATGACTAGGGAGCCTTTGGGAATGCCATCGAAGGCTGCTTCGTAGGCGTGAATGTCTTCCACCGAAATTTTGTAGTTTGCGTGTGCACGGGCTGAGACGTCAATGACAGCTGTGGGTACCATGAGGTTTTCAAGAGGAAACTGCTCAATACTCATGCCGTTTGGAAAACAGTGACTTGGGGCATCAATATGCGTTCCAATACCTGCTAGAAGAGTGGCTTCTTGCACCCTAAACTTTACTTGCTCTGAACAGTCCGAATAGTCGACGACATTCTTAAGGTGAAAGCCACAGGATCCGCTCCAGAAAGGCATTTCGGGGCATATGTCGTGTGTAAGATCGATAAGACGCATGGCAACCCTGTTTTGGGCGATATGATGCGGTTCGTGAGGCAAAGAGGTCAAGGAGTTTAAAGAGGGCAGAGATCCATGAGGGATTTTTTTTACCACAGAGGCCGCCGAGACGCCGAGATAGGAGGGAGAGGAAGAAAGAAAAGAAGAAAGCGAAGCTTTTTCGTTTTTACAATTAAAAACAAAAAAATTCTCTCCTCTTCTTTCTTCCTCTCCCTCCTATCTCGGCGTCTCGGCGGCCTCTGTGGTAAAAAAAATCCCTCATGGATCTCTGTGGTTAAATTCCTCTGTCCTTGTAGTTTTTGAGCTGCTTGATGTAGCATCTCTGTTCTATGGCTAAGATACAACCCTATCCAAATATGATTGCTCTTGTCACAGGTGCCTCTTCCGGCATTGGAGAGGCACTTTGTCGTAACCTGATTTCACGGGGTTGGACTGTTATCGGGATTGCGCGTTCCGAAGATAGGTTGAATGCGCTCCAGCGTGAGTTGGGGGAAGCCTGTTTTTTGCCCCAGGTTTGTGATGTGGGGGATGAGCGAGCCGTCGCCACTGTTTCCGCGGATCTTTTGGAGAGGGGGCTATGTCCTTCGTTATTTTTTCTCAATGCTGGTTTGGCTGGTCGAGACGCTATGGAGACGCGCCAATACTGCGATCTCAATAAGTACAAGCAGACGATGGCCGTCAATTATTTTGGTGTATTGGCTTGGATTGGAGCCTGGGAGAAGGCTTGTTTGGCTAATGGCGGCGCAAATTTCGTTGTCACTAGCTCGATGTTAGCCTTCTATGCTCCACCAGCCTGCACGGCTTATGCTGGTACCAAGGCGGCCATTGGTCGTGCCTTTCAGGGGCTAGCCTTAAACTACCATGGGACGCCTTTGCGCTTTTCTGTGATGTATCCCGGGCCTGTGGCTACCGCGGGTCTAAAGGGTAAGTGGCCATTTACATGGACTCCCGAAAGGACTGCAGAATATATGGTCCAACGTGCTCTAAAGCAAAAACTGTATGGTGCACCCTTTTCGTGGTTCTATTCCGTATTATTGGCGGTTGCCCCCTACTTGCCTTCTGGGATTATTTTAAAGCTCCTTGGGGCAAAAAGAGAGATCTCTAGGGCGTTGTAGAGCCATCATGGATTTCGTTGGTCGATTCTTCGATCACAGGCTTTACAGTCTCTGGTGAAGTAAAGGCTTGGTACAGTAGCTGTAGGCCTACAGAAGTGACTAGGATGACCGTTACTGCCTTGACCCACCGCGCTGGCAGGCTTCCGGCTCCCAGAAGGCTTCCTAGCTGGCTGCCCAGAAATACTGCTAGAAATAGAAGCCAGTAGGATTCCAGATCAGCAAAATCCATACGGGTGGAGAGACACCCCGATAAGCCTGCTAGCGATGTTGACATGGCAAAAACGGAAGTCACAGCGGCTATCTGTTTGGTGGTGCCCCAATGTAGAAACATGAGAAGGGGTGACAAGATAATCCCCCCACCAATACCTAATACACCGGAGACGATACCAAGACCGCTGCCGATGGCCAGTCCTGCTAGGCGTGGAGGTGGTTTTACCAGTTCATCGCGAATCGCTACGGAATCAAAGAAGATCAGCTTCACAGCCATATATAGCAGGCACAGACCCATGGGAACCATAAAGAGCTCGCGCGAGATCGACAAGCATGCGGCGAAAAAGCTCATAGGGACCGCACTGACGACAAAGGGCCAGAACAACGTCCACGAGAAGTGTCCGTGCCGGATAAAATTAAAGGCTCCTCCAGTAACGACGATTAGGTTACATAGGAATGAGATGGGAGGGATTTCTTCCAATGGAACCCCTCCCACAGCCATCAGGGCAACATAGGCAGGGCCTCCACCGAAGCCTGCCATGGAATAGACGCACGAGGCTAGAAAAAATAAAAAAATGATCAAGGGTTATCCCTGTCTCGCAGATTCTTGTCCAAGGAACACAGCCCTACCGGCAGGAGTGAAGCGTCGGTCATCACCAATAACTCTGAACCATGCCTGAGTTTTTGCGTCAAACATGAACATGGGCAAGTAGGGTATCCAGCTGTTGTTCTCAAGCTTGTCACCCCACTTTTCGCCTAGGACGCCAGACGAGCGGTAGACAACCTGCTGAGAGACCCCTTGGACGTATGAGACAACTTCATTCTGGAAACTCACAATATCCTTATAGTCTGCTCCAGGGCCATCTAACCATTCTTTGAAGTTGAATCCCTCTTCATTGTGGTTAATGGCTTCTTTGATGGCCTTGCTCATCTGCTCAACGCGCGTTTCGAAACTCATCAAAAACTCATAGGCAAATTCCGCAGCAGCATAAGGTTCTTTACCTTTCTGTATGCCTGCTTCAATGAGACGATCTATAGCATAGGCTAGCGCTGCCTCAAAGCCCGTGCGGTCGACACCACTATAACAGTTCATTTGTAGGATAGCATTCAAAACATAGGTTAGCAGGAAGAGGATCGCTGTTTCCTGAGCTGGACGCGTAGGTTGATATTCATATTTCTTCCATTTACCCGTTTGGATTGCAGTAAGATGATGCAGGAGTTTGAACGTAAAAAGCTCGGCTGGAGGCGTCTTCTCAGACGTAAGACTCTTGTAGTAGTCATCGAGACACGGCATGGGATTTCCATGATGGCGTAGGAAATGACCAAAAGGCTTGGCATTCCGCGTATCCTTTACCCCTTGAAGGCCTTCGGACAAGCTATTAAATGCGTCTAGTGCTTTTTTCAGCTTTGGAGGAGTTGACTCTGGATGCCAGTCTTTAATAGCCCAAGTTAGAAGGGTTTTGGTAGCCTCGAGGCTCAGGCCATGCGAATACCGCTCTTGTAAAGGAATAACCCGTGAAAACCCATCTACGGGTACATTAGCATGGGCTACGGTGGGGGTGTCCGACAGTTGTATGCGCAGCATCTGATCGAGTTTTTTTATTTGGGCACTCTGACCTTCAATCAAAGAACCCTCGCCAAAGCCCGCTATTCCTGGGTCGTTGAGCTGCACAGACAACATTCTTTGTTTGGAGCTGCCCAAGAACTTTTGCGCATACTGATTGACCCAGTTAAAGACTGCACATAGCTGCATACAGGTCCAATCGTTTTCGATTACACCGCAGCGTATCATGCAACTACCTGTGGTTTGGGAGAACAGGGCGAAGATATTGACGAGATTAACGAAGTGTTTATTGTCTGCCTGTTCGCGCATTGCCAGTCCGGTGATGGAATGTTTTTTGATTTTCGGGTGTCCTGCAGGATTTTGATAGGCCTCCAAAGCAACTATTTCTCTACCTTCCGACATGGAGATTTTGATCCCATTGTTGAGTCGGGTACTTGTAGCTAACGTAGGAATGTGTGGCGGTGGTTCAAGCTCTCGATATTGTTCATACTTTTGAAGAGGAGTACTGGCTGGTAGAACGCCATTGGCGTAGTCCTTTGGACCTCGCAATTTTTTGCTATACCAAAAATTGTTGAATTCTCTGGCGGATGCTACTTCCTCTGGAGAGGGAGGCGGAGCTTGTGGTAACAGATATTTCGCCTCCTTACCGATCATCTCAATGTGCTGTACAGTACCCTCAAACCCGTGTTCGACTTTATCTATAATATTCACCGCACCTTCAGCTAGGTGAGATAGATGAGATACTTTGTGGTCTTCGGGGAGTGGGACAATATTTGATAAGTCTGATTTGGCTTTATGGTCATGTTTTGCGACTACTGCAAGTTGCTCCATTAAAATCCTCACCGTGTTAGGTTTCGCTAATTCCTAGCACGGTTGGAGGCTGGGGATCAAGAGGAAAGATCGATGGAGAGAGAGGAGGAGGAATTAGGAATTTTTACCACAGAGACGCCGAGATAGGAGAGAGAGAAGAGGAAGAAAAAGAATTGAATATTTAGAAATTGTGTTTTTATGTTTTTATTGGATTTGTTTTTTGTTTTAAAAATGTCCATATTGTCCATTAATGGACATTTTTAAAAAATAAAAACAAATAAAAAAATATTTCAAACAACACAAAGCATTCAATTTTTCTTCCCCTCTTCTCTCTCCTATCTCGGCGTCTCTGTGTCCTCTGTGGTAAAATTCCTAATTCCTAACTCCCCAATCCTCTCCTCTCCCTTTCCCCTCTCCCCCTGATTTGACGGGATTGTTTATTTATGCCATGTGTAAAGCATACATCAATAGCAAGAGTACAAAAAGGGAGATGAGGATGGCTTATCGACACTTTTTGAACTGGTCAATGGGGATAAGCGTATGCGCCCTGATGGCGCTATCGAATATTGTTCAGGGGGCTGTTGAGGATAAATCTGTCAACGGGGTTCAGGTAAAGGAGCTTCGGGACCTATCTACGGCGTTAAAAAATAACCCTAAAGAAGGAATGGCGACATTCTTTTCCAGTACCAAGTGGCAAGACGGGATGAAAAGCGCTACTGCCATTCAGGGCTATATGGTAGATGGGCAGATGAAAAAGCAGAATGAACGCAGCTTTAAGCTTTTCGGTGATGAAGCTACCGAGATAGGGGGCACAGATTCGGCTCCAGGAGCAATTGAAGAGATGATGTATGCATTAGGTACATGCATCGTGGCGGCAGCTAACGCCAATGCAGCCTTATCAGGCGTTACACTCACTAAGTTGGAAGTCGACCTGCAGAGTGACATCGATATGCATGGGCTTTTGGCGCTTGATCCAAAAGTTCGTCCAGGACTACTTCAGTTACGTACGAAGATCACCATAGCGGGAAATGCTGATGAGGCGGCTTTGAGGAAGATAGCCACCTTTGGCTATAATTTCTCACCGGTTTCCGACACAGTGCGAAACGGGGTGACAAATGCAGCTCCACCAGACATCGTTGTCGAAAGTGCGCAAAGGTAATAGACCACATTCTGGTTACCGTTGAAGGAGGATGATTATGTTGCAATGGGCGCTAACGTTCTTGGTAATTGCTTTGATAGCAGCGATTTTTGGATTTGGAGGAATCGCTATAGCATCGGTTGAAATTGCGCGCATCTTGTTCTTCTTATTCCTAATCCTGTTTCTTGTGTCCCTTATTGTGGGACTGGCAAGGCGCGCTTAGATACTGATGAAAAAGAGGGGCATAGCGCCCCTCTTTTCTAGCTGCGAGGGTCTGGGGTGTAGCGCAGGTAAGGCTTTACTTCGCGGACACCTTTAGGAAAACGTTCTTTGAGCTCTTTGGGGTCAGTGATCTGTGGGGCTACGATACACTCCTCACCCTTGCGCCAATTGACTGGCGTAGCCACCTTGTAGGCATCTGTAAGCTGTAGCGAATCAATGACACGTAGGATTTCGTCAAAGTTGCGTCCTGTAGAAGCTGGATAGATCAGCATCAGACGAATCTTTTTGTTTGGATCGATGATGAAGACGGTACGCACAGTCGCTGTGTCACTGGCGTTGGGATGTATCATACCGTACTGCAGAGCAAGCTTGCGATCGGGATCGGCGATCATGGGGTAGTTGAGAGTGGTATGTTGGGTCTCATTGATATCCTTAATCCAGCGATTATGAGAGTCAAGGTCGTTCACACTAAGGGAAATAATCTTGACTTGGCGTTTATCAAATTCAGCCTTAATTTTGGCGGCGTAACCTAATTCGGTTGTACAGACGGGTGTGAAGTCCTTGGGGTGCGAGAAAAATACAGTCCAAGAGCCAGCCAGCCACTCATGAAAGCGAATGGTACCTTGGGTAGTTTGAGCTGTAAAGTCCGGCGCTTCATCGCCAAGTTGAAGTGGTTTCTCCAATACATTCTGCATTGCTTACTCCTTGATTGTTGGGAAAGATGAGTCTTCCCATGCTTTGATCCCACCTGACAGGTGCGTGACTTTTTTAAAACCTTCCTTCTGAAGGATAGATGCTGCAATGGATGACCGCGAACCACTTCTGCAGTAAGTGATGATTTTTTGATCGCGAGGAATGAAACGCAACATCTCGGTGAGTTTGAAGAGTTCAATATGATGGGCCTGTTCCAAATGACCCTCTTTCCACTCCTCCGGAGTGCGCACATCGATGATGTAGTTGCCATCTTTTTGTTGCTGAAGATCGTGTAGCTTTTGCGCTGTTATGGCCTCCAATGGTGTAGATGGGGCATCTTGTTCGTCGATATCCTCCCACAAGACGAATGAAAGAGCTTGGCTGTAACCTAGCACGCGGATGAGATTTGCGATTCTCTCCTTAACATCAAAAGAGGGCAGAATGCATAGCAATGGGGCATCTTCGGGTATAAAGCCGCCAAGCCAGTTTCCTGTGGAGGGTCCTACTGGGATGTTTATAGCACGGGGTGCATGACCATAGCCAAAGGCTTGAGGATCGCGGAAGTCAAAAATCCATCCCGTTTTGACGAATTGTTGGATTTGCTCCGAAGTAGGTTTAAGGTTGTCTTTGGGGAGTGTTTCCAACAGAGGAGTTCCTTCTAGGTTGAGCTTTTTGTTCCTAGCAAAGTTTTTGGGTGGTAGCGGCATGTTAGTCTCCATATTATTAAGCCAGGAGGACATCTCAGCGCCTTGAAAGGCTGGGTTAAGACGCCGTTGCTCTCCAAGCGTCGAACTTGGGGCGGCTCCGATGGATTTGCCGCATAGAGAGCCCTCACCGTGTGATGGGAAAATCCTTAGGGCATCTGGTAAATCAGCAAAGCGTGTAAAAAGGCTTTTGTGCAGCTCTCTAAGAAGGTGTTGCATCAGGCTAGGCCCGAAGAGGTCAGGACGGCCTACCCCACCGACGAAGAGGAAATCGCCAGTAAAAGCGCAAACGGGATGTTGGTTACTTCGGTGGAGGTCGAAGCATAGCCAGGTGAGGTGTTCTGGAGTATGTCCAGGGGTATACCTTGCTCTTAATAATACCGAACCTAAGGAAATAGTGTCGCCATCGTTAAAGCCGCGATCTGTGTACCGAGGGCGCCAGACTGCTCCTCCAGCTTCGGAGCAGCAGATGAGTGGTTTGTTATCGTATGCGTGCTTAAGTTCCAGCGCTCCTGAAATGAAGTCTGCATGCACGTGTGTTTCTAGGATTGCTTTGAGCTTTAGATTCTCTAATTTTAGGTAGGTTTGAATGGCTGTTGTCACGCGGGGAGGGTCGATGACTACGCATTCTCGTTTATCTGGATCGCCCACGACATAGGAACGAATGGCTAAGTCAGGATAGGAAAAGGTCTGAAGAATCATCGTAATCCACCGCTTACAATATCAGAGGCTATCGTATGGCACTGTCGCCGAATTTCAGGTACTGCGATTGTTTCAAAATAGGTCCCAAAGAGTAAGGTTCCGACAGCAAAAAGCCTCTTTGATAGCGTTTCTCTAGCCTCCACACGGAAGCCATAACCGAGTACGTCTGGCATGGCCAAATTTCTTTTTAGGATATTCTGTATTAAAAGACACGGATGTTTTGCAATGCGAAAATCTGGTCCGGTGCAGTTGACTGCGAGGTCGACGCAGATGGGGCCTTGGGGTGTAAGGATATCAACCTGTTGACCGTGAGCTTGTAATCCCACGGCTTTTGTTTTAGCGAATGCAATCCGATCCTGGCTCTTGAAAAAGTCAACGATGGCTAGCGCCTCTGGAGCAACACGATGTCGGTGGCAGTTCCAGATGCTTAGAAGATGTCTTAGAAATTTTTTCTGCTCAGGCGGGGGCAGACGCATCCACAAAGTGGGGGTGATGGGCCTCAGGGCATCGAGAATGTGGCGCCAATCTTGGGCCTGCTGGCAATCTTGGCGCACTTTGTGGAAAAGTTCCTTTGCAGTCGTTGGAAAGTCGCTTGGTGCAGGGAATTGCTTGGAAGGCCATTTGGCATAGCTATGAGGTAGTGGAAGGCGACCCTTACGAGAAACGAGGATGACCTTACCGGAGAAGTCGACTGATTTCAGGGTTGCCAAGACGTCCAGCATCGTTAATCCACTTCCAATGAGTCCGATGGTAGCCTTTGTTTGTACCAGAGATCGTGCCTGCTCCATGTTTGTTAGCTGAGGCCATGGAGTTGCAAGATATCCTGGGTGGTTCTTTAAATCTGTGTTTTGAGCGAGCTGATTCGTCCAGGGCACCCCAACCCCAATAACGAGGCCTTGCGCTTCGATGGGGGATCCGGAGGCAGTGATTAGTGTGAATCCATCAGCAGAGGGGTCTACATCGACAACCGATTCTCTGTTCCAGGTGATTGTGATAGATTTTTGGGACGCTAAGGCTTCAGAGTCGGCGCAGAGATCCTGTAGATAGCTGCCATAGATCATGCGCGGCACATAAATACCTTTTTGGATATCCAAGTGAGTGAAGGATGGGTGTAGGGAACGCCATTTGTGAGGTTTTTTCTGCAGCCACGTGAAGAAATGCTCGGGATGACTATGCCAAGCCCCCATGCGTTCTACGGGAACATTTAGAAGATGAAGGGGACAGTCGGTAGCATAAGCGACACCGAAGCCCGCATAGGGTGACGGATCGAAGAGAATGATGTCCATAGGCTTTTGGGCTTGTTGGACTAGCTCAAGAGTTGTGACGATTCCTGAGAAGCCCGCACCTACAAGAGCGATTGTTGGACGTTTCTGTGTTGCTGCCATGACTTCATTATAGCAGTAACACCGGATCGTAAAAACTTTTTTTTATAGGATAGGAAAGAAGTTTGAGAATAACACGCGCGCAGCGCGCGTGTTATTTCTAAGGGACTTATAGAGTATGCCTGCTAAGTCCTTTAGAGGTAATTGCAGAAGTCCGGTTTCCCGAAGTCAATTTCTGAAACTCGAGTGTCGGTAAAGAGAGAGAGAGGCCATCCCTTTCCAGGCCCGAAGGGGCGATATTGCAACAGGCCAGGGCATCGCCCCATAGGCCTCAACCTAACAGGTCTTTTGAGCTTATATCTCAATGACTTAGGACTTCACAATCGTATCTCGGCGCGCAGCGCTTTGGAGTGCGGTCGCTTGCGACCGCTTTTCGTTCCTTGGGACGGCAATGCTAAACGGCATTGTATGGATTCGTCGAAGGCTGCATGTACTAACTATTTTACCCTTAGGGAATTATAGTAATGCCGTTGCACACGACCGTCGCAAGGAACCCAAAGCGGTCGCAAGCGACCGCACTCCAAAGCGCTGCGCGCCGAGATACGATTGTTAGGCTTAGGTTGAGGCCTATGGGGCATCGCCCTGGTGTATGCCAGGAATGGATTTCGCAGCCTGTAGGGCTGCCATAAAGCGCTTGCATAGACGGAGTTGTAAACCGGCGTTTTGTGGCAGTCTTTCAGACTGCGAAATCACTTCTTGGCATACACCAGGGCGATGCCCCATAGGCCTCAACCTAAGCCTAACAATCATCAATCTGCGCGTAGCATTTTAGAGCCCCAACCGGCTGCGTCGCCAATATCCGAAAGTGACGAGGCTTCCTATGTGGCGCAGTCATTCCATGACTGCGGATGGGCCTTCACCCACATAACCTCATGAAAAGCAATCCTTTGTGGCGCAGTCATTCCAGGACTGCGAGAACGGTTGAAACAGCTTCTGTTTGCATCACATGGGACGTTTGTTTTGCACGTCTCCACAATTGCAACGGATTGGTCCGCAGTCATGGAATGACTGCGCACATAGGAAATTGCGCCAGCCAACCTTTTGAGTTGCCTAGAAAGCCTTAAAGCATTGAATCATAAGCCCAAAGGGCCTGTTAGGTTGAGGCCTATGGGGCGATTCCATGGCCTGTTGCAATATCGACCCTTCTACCATAGGATTTTGCAAACGATTATCGACGGTAATAGGAAAAGACAAAAAACATTTCTCTAAGGTATCATTTTGGCCGACGAAGGTGTGGCCGTGTGCCCTTAGCGAATGTTTGTTCGCCTGGCCCGATATGCCGCCTTCGTCGTTTGCATCATCCAATAATTCCGTTCGGGATGGTGCCAATCTTCTGATTGTGGCTCTGTAAGTAGAAGTGGAATTTGGGTGAAATTTAACGCTCACAAACACTTAACAGGGCATTTATCATGCAAAATCAGTCCGAACTTCGTATTTGTCTAGATATCGGTAGCGTTCGACACTATGTAGCCATAGGCTTGTCCACAGGAGAACGCATCGATGGATTTTATCTAAACCACACTTCTGAAGACATTGAGCAGTTTTTTGAGAAAATTGAGAAGCTTAGAATTTCCTATAACATGCCTGTTGTCATGGCTATGGAGGGGTTTAATGGCTATGCTAGACCCATCGATAGATATGCTCTTGATCACGGATATTCTTTGTATAGTGTCAACAACATGAAATTGGCTAGATTTAAGGAAGTTTTTCCTGGTCCAGCCAAAACAGATCCAATTGACGCTTGGGCTATTTTTAGCTTGTTTCAAGTTCAAGAGACCTTACCGTTGGCAAAAAATATTCTGCAGAAAGTAGAGCCTCCACCGGTATGCAACGAGCAACTTAAACATATTTCAAGGCGTCGTAGAGAGTTGGTAAAAGAAAAGACAAGAATCATAAATCGACTTCAAGGGGATCTACAGGCTGTTTGCCCCGGTCTACTGTCTATTACAAAAAATCCAGCAAATCTTTGGTTTCTACGATTTCTTGCTTCGAAGGAAGACATGACCATGTTGCTTCGAATGCAAAAAAGAAGCCTGTTGCAAATCAAGGGCGTTGGAGAGGTTTATGCAGAGGAAATTCAGAAATGGCAAAAGACGGCTAAGTTCTCTTCAAAGGTTGAGTGGATAGGAAAATTAATAGTACGAGATGTCAGAAGGCTACTCGAGATGCTAGATGAAATAGCGCAGTTGGAGGTATTGATAGAGGGTTTGATCCCACAATCCAAGATAGCATCTCGGATTGAATCTATTCCTGGATATGGTTCCATTTGTGCCGCAGAACTCGCTGGAGAGATTGGTAGTATCGATCGGTTTAAGTCGGAAGCTAGTCTAGCGCTCTACTTGGGAATAGGAATTCTGAACAAGAGTTCTGGCCAATATGAGGGGTCTCGATCGCCTCGAAATATTAACTGGAGGGGAAAGGGAGCTATGATGACCGGAGCTGCTCGACATATACAACTATGTGATGAGGCTGCACAGTACTACAAGAAGAAGAGAGCAGAGGGAAAAAAACATAACCAAGCAGTACGAGCATTTGCCCGTCATATGATAAGAGTAATATGGTCGATACTCATACATGACAGGGATTACCGTCAGAAGGAAGACTGAGTTAGTTTAGCAAACGGGCTTTGTTCTGTTTGGCCTGAATGAACAAGGTCAGCAAATTCGGCGATGTTAGCTGAGCAGAAAAGGAGCACGGCTACTCTGCTTCGGCAACCCCATAGGAGTTGTATACAACCTTCCTAAGTAAATTCACCGTGTCCCTTCGCAGTTGAAAGGTAAGCGTCAATGCTAGCCATATTTCGGTCGTTGATGTAATCAGCTAATGTGCCTTCAAAGTTAGGTAACACTTTGGAGGTAGGTCTGATGAAAGAGAGAGATAAAGTTCGTGCGGAGCAGTGGGCAAAAACAATCCAGGAGTGGACTAAAAGCGGAAAGAGCGCCTCCTCTTGGTGTCGAGAGCAAAGTCTTTCTTATGCCACGTTCAATTATTGGAAAAAACGATTTTTAAGCAATCAGTCGAAAAATCAGCCTGTGCATAAACCATGTAAGGAGTTACCAGAGGGCTGGTCTATACCCGATTGGCTGCAGATGAATTTTCGAGGAGGCAAACTATCTCTGGCAAAAGATTATGACCGCACAGCTCTTCTGATGTGTCTTAGACTGTTTGAGGAGTCTTGATGCTGACTTATCCAGGGAATGCGCGAATCTTCATTTTTCGTGAGACAACCGATTTAAGAAAGGGTTTTGAAGGCCTCTGCGCCTTAGTTGAGAGAGCTTTCGGCAGTGATGAGCTGATTAGTGGCGCCTTCTTTTCCTTTCTTAACCGTCGAAGAGATCGCATTAAAATACTCTATTGGGATAGTGATGGTTTTGCCATCTGGTATAAACGTCTTGAGCGGGGAAGCTTCCCTAAGAGAAAATTGGAAGAGGCCTTAGTTGATCGAAGGACCTTTTTGATGATGTTGGAAGGCGTCGTTCCGAAACGACTGCAAAAGCGTTTCAAGATAGTGTGAAAATGCATTTTTTGCATTCACATAAATTCATATTTTGAGTACAATGATGTGCATATGGCACCTACAACACGTACTCTCCAAGATCTGATTGCCGAAAGCGCTCGTAAGGACAGCATAATCGAGCAGCTACAGAATGAGCTGACTTATCTCAAGGAGCAATTGGATTGGCTAAAAAGGCAGGTTTTTGGACAACGTGCCGAAAAATTTGTAGACCCAGTCAACGAAAGTCAACCCTTCTTACCCGGTTTTGAACCACCTAAGAATGTGAAACCGGAAAAGAAAACAACCATTCCTGCTCATGAGCGCCGACAACTCAAGCGTACTGGTAAAGACAAAATCACACTGCCCCCAGACCTACCCGTAGAACGTCAAATAATCGATCTACCGGAATCTGAAAAGATCTGTCCTGAGACTGGTCAGCAACTGATCAAGATCGGTGAAGAAGTCAGTCAAAAACTGGCTCATAAGCCAGGAAGCTATTTTATCAAAGAAATCATCCGGCCAAAATATGCTCTTCCTCAAGACAGTGAAGGTGGAATCCGAACTGCTCCCCTTCCAGAAGGTTTGCTTACGCGTTGTCAAGCAGATGAGAGCTTTTTAGCAGACATTTTAACAAAGAAATTTGCCGACCATCTACCGCTCTATAGAATTTCAGAAATTCTTGCTAGGGAAGGAATTGGGATCAGCAGGCAAGTCCTTTGTAATTGGGTTGTACGCTGTGGACAGGCATTAAAACCTCTTCATGAGGAACTAACAAAGCAAATTTTGCAAAGCGGAAATGTGTTTATCGATGAAAGTCCTGTGGATATGCTTTCTCCGGGAAAGGGCAAAGTCCATCAAGCTTACATGTGGGTGTTGGTTGGGGGCAAACATACGAACCCAGCCTATAGAGTCTACAATTTTCGGACGAACCGCAAACATGAAAATGCCTCGGAAATACTTGCAGGGTATACCGGAGTGGTACATTCAGATAAATATGGGGCTTATATTGATCTGGCAAATAAGAAGAAAATCATTTTATGTCCCTGCTGGTCGCATATTCGCAGAAAATTCATAGAGGCGGAAACTGGAGATCCCCCATTTCGCAAATGGGTTTTACGAAAGATTCGCTACCTCTTTATGCTAGAAAGAATTGCTTGGGCACGCTCTGAAGAAGAGCGATTACGCATACGGCAGCTGAAAGAGGGGCCGATTATAGACGAGCTAATCAACGCCATCAAAAAACGTCTATCCGAAGGAAAAGTCCTGCCTAAATCCAAATTTCGAGAAGCTCTAGGGTATTTTTTAGGTCTGATTCCTCATCTAAAAAACTACTTAAACCATCCATACGCACGCCTAGATAACAATGTAGCCGAACGTGCAGTTCGTCCATTGGCAATTGGCCGCAAGAATTGGCTATTTATTGGCAATGAAGAAGGGGGCGAAGCCGCAGCGGTAATACTGTCTTTAGTTCAAACCTGCCGGAATCTGGGAATAAACCCTCGAGACTATCTTGAAGATGTCATGCGTAGACTAATGAGTCACAGCTCACAAAAACTTTACGAACTACTACCAGATCAATGGGCTAAATCACAGCAGGACCCTTCTGGCAATTCTTTTGAGAATTTCAAATCGGCTGTATCCCACTAAAAAAACATTCAGGGCCAGCCAAGGGGCATTCATTATAATCGTTTTAATGTTTGAAGGCAGCGTAGAAAGACCTGATCATCAAAGTCCGGGAATAGTCGAATAACGACGTCAGCGCAGGCAACCTCAATGTAGTTTTGCGCAGGTTTTGGCGATTCGACCAGTTCTACAAAGGAAGGAGATTTGCGTTGGCATTTTTTTTGTTTGCGGACTGGCAGTGTTTGTCGCCAATGAGCAAGGGTTGTATAGGAAATTCCCATCTCTTGGCACCATTTTGGAGCACTTTTACCACTAACTCGCCATTCATGTAACAATTGTTTGCGTTGCTTTAAGGTATATTTCTTTTTCATAAGCCTTCCATACTTTTAAAAAAAGTGCTTTTAGGCGTCTCGAAAGATAGATAGGCCTAATACACGCCCACTTTTGACTGTTGACTTGGAAGGCACATTAGCCGATTACCTCAATGATAGAAATATGGCTAGCATTGACGCTTACGTTGAAAGGAGCACGGCTACTCTACTTCGGCTCTATAAATTTAGCAAAATTAGAAAATAATTAAAAGTTTCAAAACCGAAGGAATTGGCATCGAAAAATCGCCTGAAAGCTACGAAAAATCTTGAAAAATTCTAGCGGGATGTCGGGCCTGTGAAAGAGGTAAA
Source organism: uncultured Chlamydiae bacterium (assembly GCA_963713615.1). Taxonomy (GTDB): domain Bacteria; phylum Chlamydiota; class Chlamydiia; order Chlamydiales; family JAJFMA01; genus CAMFKD01. Next base: position 1,751,056 of record CAVQMM010000001.1, on the reverse strand, counting down.
AGCCTGTCTCTCCAGACCAGATAGTGCCATGCCATCTGAGCTGCCTAGAATCGCTTTCTTACAAAAAAAAGATCATTTTTTTCCCAAGAACCGATTCTCAAGGGCTTCAATAATTTTGCAATTACCTCCTGTGGTCCTGTGTCCATCCGTGTGAGCTTTTCTCTGCCTTTGCGTAAAAATTCTGAATCTTGTCTTAATATAACGTTAACGATTTGGATTTATCATATATTGTTGAATGCTTTATTGGAGGAGTAAAATATATGGTTAATGGTATCTATGCGGGGGCTCTGGACCCGTCTTTGAATATGTTTTCGAGACAGATTAACAGCATCCTCGACGATGCACAGAAGTTTGCTAACAACGTGATTGGTCCACCTGTCGAAAGCTGGGGATCCTCCTGGTTTACCTCTAGGCATGACTATAATTCCTATGGATATCACCACCACCATCATCATCACTACTGGTGGCATGAACCTTATGGATACGGCTCATCGTCGAGAAGCAGTTCCAGTAAGGATAAAGACGATGCCTTGATCAAAGTTGTGGGCTTGTTGCTGCTGGTTGGTGGAGCTGTTACCTCGTATTTTGCAAGTGTCGATTGGGGTCGCTGGGGCGATGCCAGTGTTGAGCTAAGTCACGCGAAACACCGCCATCGCGTAGTTTGGCGCTGTGAGGACTCATTTGGTCACTCAGATGTTTTGAAGCGTATCTGCAGCACGCAACAAAATGTCCTATGGCGTAGGAAGTTTAGCGCTCAGCTAGGTCTCATTTTGAAATTAGGACTTGCTGCGGGGATGTTTGTTACGGGTTACGGTATGTTATCGAATCAGGTGGTGTTGGCACGCACTGCTGGTAAGGTGTTGGGGTGGGTCGCCGGAGCAGCTGTTTTCAAACTTATCTACGAAAAATTCGCAGGGTACGAGACACGCGCGGCACAACAGATACAACGCGATGTTGCACTATTGCGCAATAGTCCTGTGAAGCAGGTGTTAGCGCGTTATGGACTGTTGACACCAGCACCGGTAGAGTAATCAATTGATCTACGCCAAATTCGGAGAGGCCTAATAGGGCCTCTTCGAAAGCTTTAATCTCTTCTTCCTCGCCACACACTACAGTACTGTTGGGGTGGTCAAACGATGGTCGGTCTGAGAGGTACCGTGAGCGTGCTAGGACGCGAATCTCCGGATTCATGTGTTGGGCAGCGTGTACGATGGTCCGTGTGATGTGAGGGTTAGCCACAGTAATGACAAGTACAGTAGCCTTATCGACGTGTGCGCTTTTTAGAATATTTGGTAGGGTAGCGTCACCGTAAATGGCTGCGCGTTTGTTTTTTATCAGTTCAGCAATGGTGTCTATATTTCTATCGATGATCACTGGTGCAAAACCGATTTTCTCTAGTGTATGCGTGGCATTTTGCCCAATAGGATGAAATCCTACCACAACTGCTGTAGGGATGAAATCAAGCAGTTGTTCTTTGCTGCCTTGAAGCATTCCATGCAACATGCGTTCCAAACATGTGCTATAAGCCACTGCGAGGCGAAATAGCAGGGGGTTTAGGGCAATAGAAGCCATGGCGCAGGCAATAATGGCGTCATAGCCTTCATCAGGAATGATCTTCAGTCTGGAAGCCTCCTCCACTAAGATAAAGGAAAACTCACCAATCTGTGCCAAGGCCATCGCGACTGTCAAGGCTGTTTTGAGGGGTAAGCGATAGGCGAGTGCTATAACAAAGGCCACTAGGGGCTTGACGATCATAATAATGGCTAGCAGGGCAATGAAGAGGGTAAAGTTACCAGAGATGGAATAGGGGTTAAATAGCATGCCTACGGACAGGAAGAAGATCACCACAAAGGCATCCCTTAAAGGGAAAGCGTTAGCGAGTACCTGATGATGCACGTCCGTTCTACCGATGATCATGCCTGCCATAAACGCTCCCAGAGCGATAGAGGTTCCAAAGAGGAGCGCAGAGCCGGTAGCAATACCAAAAGTCAGGGCCAGAATTGTTAAATCCTCGGGGTCAGACGTGACTTGCTGACTTTTCGACCGAAACGCGGGTTGATTTCTCACACATGATCTCTCTCATATGATGAACAAATCAACAAGTCACGTCTGACCCCGAGCATATGATGAACAAATCAACAAGTCACGTCTGACCCCGAGCACACCAAAAGTGTGAGTGCAACTTTTGCAAATCAGCGCTCAGTTGCCTGAACTTCGTGCGACAGAAGGGTCTCGTCTTTGAAATCAATGAACCACTGGTCCCACTCGGATTGGATGAAGGATTTTAACACATAGTGTTCCCCGAGCTCGATTCGCAGATCATTTTTCTCGTTTGCCGCATCAACGCGCCTAATTTTTTGGCCAACAAGCACCTGCAATCGTGTTTGAAGTTGTTCATCTTTAATTTCGCCTTTATAACGAAACGAACCGATGTGAAATCCACCATCCTTCTCAACTCTCCACGAACGTGTATCGATCACAAAATACAATCGATAATCACATACAATGAAGATTCTCTCTTCTTCGAGAGAAATACGTTTAATCACCTTTCCATCCAAAATGTCTGTTAATGGCTCATAGTGTTCATGAATCGGCAGTCTCAGAGATAGCTCCAATACATCTTTGATCTTCTCAGGAGTTTCGCAGTCAACTCCAATATAGTCTTTATCTGGACACGTAATAGATCTGTTGGGAAAAGAAAGCCACCACTGATCATCCGTCTCCCAATAAAAGAATGTCCGAATTTGATAATCATCTACAAAATTAATCTCTAAATCGAGAAATTGAGATGTTATCTTCATTGAAATAAAGTTCTTTGATAAAAGCTCCTGTATCTTCTTCTCAATATCTTCTTTATAGCTTTCCGAACCTACAACAAATCGCCTATTCTTTGTAAGACGCCAGGCGCTATCACCAATATGTATACCCCATTCGTAGTTCGGTCGTGTTTCGCCTCTTCGATTTACATAAGTAGAAATTATATCACCGAAATCAAAAAATATATTATATCCAATTGAATTCCATGCTCTTTCTACTTTTTTTCCGATTAAAGAAGAATTAACATTTTTCAAATTTGCCAGAAAATCATTGTTATCCATTATAATAACCCAAATAATATATCGATCGCCACTTCTTTCAGTTCACGGTAATTGTACCCCCTCCCGGTAGTTTCATCGTGGTGCTTTTCTTCCCCTCTTTTGTCAAACTTTCGTCTAGTTTCCCTTTCAGCAGCTTTTCTTGCAGCCTTGGCTTGCTCGTTTTGATCAGTATTGCGACCGGGAATGGGGTCACGTCCATCTTCACCTTTCGGGCGTTTTTTCGACTTCCTTTCTTTCTCCTTTCCTCGCCCTTCATATTCCTCTTCTGTTTCGTAAGGATCGGAATCATCAGGGCCATCCTTTGCCATGACAATGTCCATTCCCCAGGAAATAGCGGTATAGACTAATGCTCCTGTGAGAGCTGTGCATATTGCTGTGCTTGATACGAGCCATGTTAGCCCAGCAGCACCTCCCCATTCCAAAAGGGGCAGAAATAAGACTGCCGCAAACTGTCCATCGGGATCAATATAACGGAATGGGTTGTTGAACAGGTAAACATAAGGGTTTGTCCCATCAATGAAGCCCGCTGGATCCGTGGTAAGCCACCTGCCCAGCTCTGGATCATAATAGCGCTTGCCAAAGTTGATGAGGTTAAACTCAGGATCGGTTCGTTTAGATGCATATCTCCAAGGGTTTGTCAGTATTCGCACACTACTGAAGAACTCTTCACCAAAGGCTGAGAAGTCATAAGATTCTGTGATCTTCTTGGACTTGGAGTCGACTAATCGACGTATATTGCCCTGAAAATCCATCAGAGGAATGTAAAGCTCTCCGCTGAGCTCAATAGCGACAGTCTGAGGTGCATTCTTGTGCAGTTCAATACAAGAGTTTAGTCATCAACAGTCTGAACTCCAAAAAACAGGATCATATCCTTCTTAGAGTTAATGAAACACTGGTCCTCCTCACTCGAAGTGAACGTTTTCAGTACATAGTGATCGCCGATCTGAATTCGCAGATCATTCTTCTCGTTTGCAGCATCGACTCGCTTGATTCTTTCGCCGACGAGAACCTGTAATCGCTTGGCAAGCTCCTCATCAGAAAAATCAACACGAGATGAACCTGTTTCATACCCACCATCTCTTTCGAGCCTCCATCTCCACGTATCAATAGCAAAATACAATCGATCTTCACAGCTCATAAAAATTCTATCTTCTTCTAGAAAAATGCGTTTAATAAGCTTTCCATCCAAAAGATCTGTCAAAGGCTCATAGTTATCACGGATTGGCAACCTTAGGGACAACTCTAGCCCATCTCTAATCTGCTCGGGAGTTTCGCAATCAATACAAATGTACTCCTTCTCCCGAGGCGTAGTGGCTCTATTGGGGAAAGAAAACCACCACTGATCCTCCGCCTCTGAGAAAAAGAAGGTTTGAATTTGATATCCGTCCTCAAAATTTATCTCTAAATCGAGAAATTGAGAGACGATTTCTATAGAGATAAATTTTTTTGACAAAAGCTTTTGTATTTCCTCTTCGATCTCTTTACGGCTGTTTGAACCTACAACAAATCGTTTATCTTTTGTAAGACGCCAAGCACCATTACCTATGTGTATGTCCCATTCCCATGTTAAATACATGCTCCCATCGCGACACATCTCCGTAGAAAAAATATCACCAAAATCAAAAAAAATACTATCCCCAACGGAATTCCATGCCTTTTCTACTTTTTTTCCAGGCAATGTCGAATTAATATTTTGTAATCCTGAAATAAATTTATTAAAATCCATCATAACAATCCCAATAATATATCGATCGCAACCTGCACCAAGCTACGATAACCATACCCTCTACGTGTAGTTCTATTGTGTGCTAGGGGTCAGTTATCAACAGTCTGAACTGCCCAGGAGAGAATGGTATCTTTCTTTGAGTCAATAAACCAGTGGTCCCACTCACTCGAAGTGAATGTTTTCAGTACATAGTGATCGCCGATCTGAATTCGTAGATCATTCTTATCGTTTGCAGCATCGACTCGCTTGATTCTTTCGCCAACGAGAACCTGTAGTCTCTTGGCAAGTTCTTCATCTGAAGAGTCAGCTCTAAATGAACCTAATTCATATCCACCACCCTTTTCAAGCCTCCATCTCCACATATCAATAGCAAAATACCATCGATCTTCACAGGTCATAAATATTCTATCTTTTTCTAGAAAAATGCGCTTAATGAGCTTCCCATCCAAAACATCCGTCAACGGCTCATAATTATCACGACTTGGCAGCCTCAGGGATAACTCTAACACATCTCTAATCTGCTCGGGAGTTTCGCAATCAACACTAAGGTACTCATTATGGGGAGGGGACGAAGCTTTGTTGGGGACGGCAAGCCACCACTGATCATCTGCCTCCCAGAAAAAGAAGGTCTGAATCTGATACCCTTCCTCAAAATTTATCTCTAAATCGAGAAATTGAGATACTATCTCTATCGAGACAAATTTCTTTGATAGAAGCCCTTGTATTTTCTTCTCAATATCTTCTACATAGCTTTCAGAACCCACGAGAAATCGCTTATCTTTTGTAAGCCGCCAGGCACTATTACCAATATGTATACCCCACTCCCATAGCGATCGTGTTTCTCCTCTACGGTTTATATAGGTAGAAAGAATATCGCCAAAATCAAAAAATATATTACCTCCAATCGAATGCCATGCCTTTTCCACTTTTTTATCAGGTAACGCAAAATTAATATTTTTTAATTCTAAAATAAATTTATTAAAATCCACTATCATGTTCCTAATAATTTATGTATCGCTTCTTCTACCAGTTTACGGTAGGGATATCCTTTACCGGTAATTTCATCATGAAATTCTCTTTCCCCTCTTTTAGTAAATTTTCTTCCAGTGTTTCTTTCGGCTTCTCTTTTTGCATCATCAGCTTGCTTTCTCTGCTCATCATTTGGAAAAGGGGGTGGATCGGAGTCTTCCGGACCTCTTGGCCGTGGTTTCTTTTTTCCTTCTTTGTTCCTTGGTTTCCCTTTTCCTCGACATTCATACTCCTCTTCAAGTTCGTAAAGATCATCAGGGTTATCCTTTGCGAGAACAGTTTCCATGCCCCAGGAAATGGCTGTATAGACCAATGCTCCGGTAATGGCTGTGCATATTGCTGTGCTTGAAACGAGCCATGTTAGCCCAGCAGCACCTCCCCATTCCAAAAGGGGCAGAAATAAGACTGCCGCAAACTGTCCATCGGGATCAATATAACGGAATGGGTTGTTGAAGAGGTAAACATAAAGGTTTGTCCCATCAATGAAGCCCGCTGGATCCGTGGTAAGCCACCTGCCCAGCTCTGGATCATAATAGCGCTTGCCAAAGTTGATGAGGTTAAACTCAGGATCGGTTCGTTTAGATGCATATCTCCAAGGGTTTGTCAGTATTCGCACACTACTGAAGAACTCTTCACCAAAGGCTGAGAAGTCATAAGATTCTGTGATCTTCTTGGACTTGGAGTCGACTAATCGACGTATATTGCCCTGAAAATCCATCAGAGGAACGTAAAGCTCTCCGCTGAGCTCAATAGCGACAGTCTGAGGTGCATTCTTGTGCAGTGCTAGTCCCAGCACCCGTAGTTGTTTGACACGACCGTCGACATCAAAGGCGCCAATCTCGTTTTCACCATCATAGAGGTAGTTCTCATGACTTATTTGTGTCCATTCACCCTCTTGGGCTAGAAAGGCTGTTTTGCTCAGCCTCCTCCCCAACGGGTCATAGGTCATTTTGGCGATGAGTCTGTCATCCGAAACTTCCAACAGCTGGTTTAGGGCATTGTAAGTAAAGTTGACTGTAGCTTGCGGTGTTTTTTTCGAGATCAGATTTCCATTGAGGTCATAGGTGCATTGTACTGGTCCTGAAGAGAGCAGTTCATTCAAATCATTGGTCTCGCATGAATGGTCATTTGCGATCACGCGATTGTAATTCGAGTCGTGCAGGTAAGTGTGCGAGCCATCTGCCTCCTCTTCCAAGCGGAGCTGAGAAAGGTCGTCATAGTCATATGCAAATGGCTTGTCATCGACCCATGCCTGAACTAAATTGTCTCGCTCGTCGTAGACACATTGCTGCGTGAAATACGAACTTTTACATCCTATTTTGCGTCCCTTCAGGTCCACAGTATGATGGATGGATCCTAGATCATCCATGAGCTGCTCAGTTACCACATGCCCAGCCAAGTCATATTCACTATACTGATGCACGTAGGTTCTGTCATCGGGGTGCTTTTGACGGATGACGCTCCGCAAATAGAGCGGATCATACTGGTACTGGATGGTTCCTTGCCCAGACAAGCTAACCTCAAGCGGACGGTCTCTACAGTCATAGGTTTTGTCTATCTTCAGACCATGCGAAAAGCGTTCCGACAGAATATTGCCGAAGGGGTCCACCTCTCTTTGAATGCTCACTCCAGTTGTTAGGTCGCAGGCCTGCAATAAATGTCCTAGCTTATTATAGGAATATTTCAGATGTACCTTTCCATCTGAAGAGGTCAGCTCGGCCAAAAAACCGAAGGGATGGTAGTCATAATAAAGATGGATGCCACTAGGCATCCTTTTCACTGCGATTTGCCCTTCCGGGGTATAGTCATAAGTTGTGGTTCTGGCCAAGGGCGTCCCATAGGCCCTGGTGCAGCTCTCCACCTCATTCGTAGAGGTGTACTGGTACCGTAATGTTTGTGTCTTTTGAAAAGTACCATCGACATAAATGTGGTCTTGTTGCTGCAGGAGGTTTCCGGCACAGTCGTAGGTCATTTCTTGACAGGAGAGAATTCTCTGATTCGAATCAAGGACTTCCCTTTTGACCTCTCGATCGTAAGCGTCATGGATCACAAGTGTCGTGATCTGTTTCGGGTCGATTATCCTTTTGCTTAAGACCTTTTGTCCGATCGCGTTTAGTGCGGTCTCTTCATAGCTGATTTTGGTGGCGTTTCCAAGGGCATCGCACTTCTCAATTAGCCGATTGAGTGAGTCGTAGTGACTCTCTTCGATAGCCTCGCTGCCATTGATCAAACGAGTGGTTCGGTTGATATTGCCCTTGCTGTCATAACGATAGGCAATCTTGTGAAGCACATTTCCAGCTGGAGTCGTTTGAGTCCTTTCGAGGACGCGGTCTAATAGATCTCTCTTAAATACAGTACAAAGGGTGTTTTCGCCATTATGCTGAACGATAGAGGCTTGCCTTCCCAGGTTATCGTAGGCATAGCTGGTGAGTTTTCCACAATAGGACTCAGAAATTAGACGTCCTGTTCCATCGTAAGAGTAGGTTTTGTGATGCCCTTCCCGATCTGTTTCTTCTAGGAGGTTAAAGGCGTTATAGACATAGGTTTCTCGTGCGATAGACTCTTCGTTAGTCGTATAGTAGGTCTTGGAGGTCACTCGGTCAAAGAGGTCACGAGTATACTCAGTGGTTAACCCATCTCGATCAGTATAGCTCTTCAATTGACCTGTGATGGCATACCTAAAATGTTCTTGACTGCCATCAGGATGGGTAATTTCAGTAGGGGAGCCAAGGGCATTGTAACGATAGGAGGTTGTCTGACTATTTTCATCGGTTTTGGTGAGTTCGCGACCCAATGCGTCGTACGTTGATCGCTGAGTCACGGGTATAGATTGTCCATCCAAGCCTAAGATGGGAGGAAGCTCTGTTTGAATAATTTTGTTGGTAACGGGATCGTACGTATATCTGGTGATATTGCCGTAAGGATCGATCTCTTGCACCAGACGGTCTTGCGCGTCATAGCGATAGTGTGTGGTGTGTTTAATTCCATCCCTACCCTTTTCTGTTTTCTCTATAAGACGTCCCTTGGCATCATAAGATTTTTCAGTTAGCAATTCCTGGCTGTAGTCAGTAGCCGAGGTTTGGTATCCACGATCGTTATAGGTGTAGAGGGCTTTTTCCCCTAACGCATTGCTCTCCGACAGAACATCTCCGCGTTCGTTGTACTTCTTAAATAGACTGTAGGCTAAATTTAGGTCAGCATCATAAACGTCCTCTTGGCTCACATTGCCCCATTCATCATAGGTATAGTGAGTCTGTTTCCATGTTCTCTCAGCCGTGCCATCGAAATAGCTCTCCTCAACCCACTCGACCATATGCAAAAAGGGTTGTTGGTCACGCAAAGTATATTTTTTCGTATTTCGCTGGGTAACACCCTGCAGATCGTGACTATCTTCACTAGCCCCATCATCAATGATTTCACTGACCAGGTTGTTGCAGGAATCATATGCGAAGAATTCGCGTTTTAGGATACGATTATCTTCCTGGATGAGTTTGGAGGTGACCAGATTGGTATTGGTTAAGTAGGTAAAAGAGGTGATTTTTCCATTATCTGCCTCCTCCCGCAACAGGAGGTTCCTTCCATCTTGGGAATAGCTTCGCTTGACCGTTGTGTTTAGTAGCTTGCCATCTCCAGTGATGTCTCCAGTCAACCGAATAATGGTAGGATTCCCAAAGCTGTCGTATTCATAGCTTTTCTGATGAAGAAGATTGTTTTGTCCGTCTTTGACTTCGACAGCTATTAGCCATTGTTGGTTGCTCCAATGGTAGATCGTTTGTTTGCAAAGCTGGTTCTGGGCATTGTAACACAGGGTTTTTTCGGGTAGGAGTTCTTTGGTCATGTAGTAGACAATTGAGCTGCCATCACTACTTTTTACAGTGGTTTGCCCTCCTCTGTCTCCAGGTACGGGAGGGTGATAACTAAATATGTAAGCTGCGGATTCAACGCCTCCCGGATTGGGGAACCAAAGCTTGTCTATGCGAAGGTGCGGGGGGCCATTATGGCTCGATGTTGTACTATAGCTGCATTTAAAGGGTTGAAGATGGCTCTGCTGGCTCTCCAAGACAAACATATTCGTATAGTTAAGCGTCTCGTGATGATAAAAGGGACTATTTACCGCAGAGAGGAGAGGAGGCCAGCTTGCTCGCTCTATCCTTCTTATCTTTAAAGGTATGAACTCCGTGCGCGTTTGATATTCATAAGAGGCTGATTGTCCTGAGTTACTAAGAAACTGGCATTTTTTGGCTGCGGGAGCACCTTCCACAGCAATCGACGCATAAACGTACCTTTCCTGAGGATCTAAACTTTCGATTAAACGAAGGTCTCTTCCATTGTAGGTATACCTAAGGACCTTTCCATTCGCTAAAATTTCCTTGTCTAGTAGGTAAAAGTGACTCTCATTTTTTCGATAATGTCGTGTAATTCCTTCAGGAGAGGAGACAACGATTTTTGCGCGATTCTCTAAGGACGCGATACGCGTATTTCGAATATCATAGCGACCACTGGGGGTTTCACCACATACGTTGCTGATTCCATAGGGCTCATTGATGAGCTTTACTTTAGAATCACCTGTCACATGGACTTCTAGGCTAATCCCATTTGGATCGATGAGACGAACCAATAGCTCACCTTCATATGGACCTCGATTACGCAACGTATGAAGGCCGAGGCATTGTAAGTGCATGTGAGGAAAGAACACCCATCCTTTGTATGTTCGTCCAAGGTGCTTGTTGAGCTTCCAACGCTCCAGCTCTCCATCACCGGTCTTGGCATATTTGTGCCACCTCTCCCAGGCTACAATCCCTTGTGGTACATAAGGGGGAATATAGGAGCGGCTTAAGACAACATTTTGAGCGCCTTTGGCAACAAGATCTGTGTGCCTTAAACAGAGCTGTCCGCTCATAGGGCTGACAAGCCCCCCCACCAGGTAGTCTTGATCACTATTTAGAGTGACAATCTGATCGACCGTAGACAAAATCAAGTCATCAGTATTGTTCTCAGCAAATAGAGAAGAGGCTGAAAGATAGAAGATAACCCAAAGCCAAAGAAAATTGGGCTTTGCTAGGGCTCTTGAAAAAAGGGCGTTTGGCAAGCATTTTAGATAGAAAACCATCTGTGAATTCCCCAAAAATTAATTGACTGGCACGAAGGTAATCGAGCGTCTCTTAATTTAAAAGATATTTTTGATATGAGGTCGTTTAGTATAGACAACCTCTGGAGATGAGACGGCCTTTAGATCGCCGACCAAACTGAGTGCTGAGTTGTTAAAGATGGTAAGCCTTGTATACAGTTACCAAAAAATCCTGAGGTTTTGGAAGGCGTATTACCACGTGGTTCTAGAGACTTTTTTTATCTTAAATCGATATCCAAATCAGGCCCCCAAGTGCTATTTCAATTTAACGCCTACTCGTCCGAAGATGGTTTTGAAATTGAGGATCGTACATATGACATCATAGCTGAAGATGTGACAGGTCAAGAATACCAAACAGATTGCGACCTGTTGTTGGTGCGTAACTGCGCTGAAATTCAATCCGGCTATAAAGTAGAATTGTCGGCTCCGAATCTAAAGGACTTCAACTGGCGGGGCGAATCTGTAATAGTTCGGTTGATGAGCCAGGATTCTCATACTTCTTTTGACATAGTCTTTTCCCACTCTATTCTCATCATCGACTCAGGTATCAAGAATATAGGTGCGCTGTACCTTCATAACGCGGAAACAGATCTTGTTAGACGGGCTATAACGGAAAGATATGAAAGACCACCGTCGCAGCTTTCCCTTAAACACTATTCGTTTCTGACAGATACCGGTGATGTTGGGATGGATATTGTGGAGAGCGGTATAAACTATTATCGCGTCGATCCAAATATTGGAGCTCAGGGTTGATGGGTCCATGGCTGGCGTCTTGTAGCAGTTTTTCAGACTGAAAAACATGTTCAGGAATATACCAGGGCATCGCCCCATAGGCATCAACCTAACAAGTCTTTTGGGCTTAATGTCCATGGTGTTCATAGGAGGTAATTGCAGAAGTTTTTGAGAGGTTAGATAGCTAATAAAGCCTTCACAACCTTGTCTCGGCGCGTGGCGCTTTGGAGTGCGTGTCGCTCGCGACCGCTTTGGATTTGGGCGAAGTTGGCATTGCAAGAAACGTAACCCTTCTCTCTAGGGGTAACTGTGGGGGGGGGGGGCAGCCTCCGTAGAACGGTGCGCGATTCAATAGGATCGCCCAAATCCAAAGCGGTCGCGAGCGACACGCACTCCAAAGCGCTGCGCGCCGAAACACGGTTGTGAGGGCTATAATAGCTGTTTCGATACCACCAGTACTTCTGCAAAATTAACTCTCAAAGTTCTTTCCTCGTTTCGGTATAGGGCTCTTCCAGAGTAATCAATTGATCTACGCCAAATTCGGAGAGGCCTAATAGGGCCTCTTCGAAAGCTTTAATCTCTTCCTCCTCGCCACACACTACAGTACTGTTGGGGTGGTCAAACGATGGTCGGTCTGAGAGGTATCGCGAACGTGCCAGGATGCGAATCTCCGGATTCATGTGCCGTGCAGCGTGTACGATGGTCCGTGTGATGTGAGGGTTAGCTACAGTAATGACCAGAACGGTGGCCTTGTCGACGTGTGCGCTTTTGAGAATATTTGGCAGAGTGGCGTCACCGTAAATGGCTGCGCGTTTGTTTTTTATCAGTTCAGCAATGGTATCAATATTTCGATCGATGATCACTGGTGCAAAACCGATTTTCTCTAGTGTATGCGTGGCATTTTGCCCAATAGGATGAAATCCTACCACAACTGCTGTAGGGATGAAATCAAGCAGTTGCTCTTTGCTGCCTTGAAGCATTCCATGCAACATGCGTTCCAAACGTGCGCTATAAGCTACTACGAGGCGAAATAGCAGGGGATTTAGGGCAATAGAAGCCATGGCACAGGCAATAATGGCGTCATAGCCTTCATCGGGAATGATCTTTAGTCTGGAAGCCTCCTCCACTAAGATAAAGGAAAACTCACCAATCTGTGCCAAGGCCATCGCGACTGTCAGGGCTGTTTTGAGGGGTAAGCGATAGGCGAGTGCTATAATAAAGGCCACCAGGGGCTTGACGATCATAATGATGGCTAGCAAGGCAATGAAGAGGGGGAAGTTACCAGAGATGGAATAGGGATTAAATAGCATGCCTACGGACAGGAAGAAGATCACCACAAAGGCATCCCTTAAAGGGAAAGCGTTAGCGAGTACCTGATGATGCACGTCTGTTCTACCGATGATCATGCCTGCCATAAACGCTCCCAGAGCGATAGAGGTTCCAAAGAGGAGCGCAGAGCCGGTAGCAATACCAAAAGTCAGGGCCAGAATTGTTAGGGTAAAGAGTTCATGGGAGTGCATGCGAGCCACTTTGAAGAGGGCATATTTGACAAATCGCTTACCGATCGTGAACATAAAGAGTCCAAGGAGCGCAAATTTGAGTAATGCACCACCAATGGAATAGAAGATGTCTTCATAGAAGACATCGATATCTGTCAGAGTGTTTGACAAGGCCGGCAAGAGAAGCAGCGCTAGCACGGTCAGGACGTCTTCGACGATCAGCCACCCGACGGCAATATGTCCTTCAGGGGTTCCCAAAAGGTCGTTGTCAGATAGAACTCTGACCAAGACGACGGTACTGGCTACCCCAACGGATATACCAAGGACAAGGCCAGCTTCTGTGCTCCAGCCAATGCTTTGAATAAAGAGATCTGTGACTACTACGGCAACAAAGGTTTGTCCTAATGCTCCTGGAATAGCGATGCTCTTGACCTTAGATAGGTCCTCCAGCTTAAAGTGTAGCCCAACGCCGAACAGCATGAGGACGACGCCAATCTCAGCGAGTTGTTCCGAAAGACCTATGTCAGCGGTATACCAAGGGGAAAAGGGGCCGATGAGATATCCAGCAATCAAATACCCTAACAGGGGTGATAAACGAATGCGCTGTGTCGCATAACCTAGGATGCTTGCCAAGCAGAATCCTGCCGTCAGAATGAATACGATTTTTAGGTTATGAAGGTCGCCCATTTCTCATCCTATTTTTTGGCCTTGTTCACCTTTTCGGTCATCTTCCGCAACCACATGGACAACCACACCCACACGAAGACTGTTTTATATCCCACAACAGATGCTCTTTTTCCACAGGTCCAAAATATGTCGCCAAGACCCGCCCGGGATAGGTCACTATCACAGTCGTAGCGACGGAAAGATCAGGCCTTAAACCCAGTCCATCGATAAGAGCAGACTCTTTAGGGTCCTTGGGATCGATAATCATTACCTCGGTTCTACCCGCATAACGGCTATCTGCTTTGAAGTCTCGGACACCGTTTAGGGCTTCCTGATTACTGTTTGTTTGGGAGTTTTGAAAGCAGAGGACAACCAGCTTATGTTCCTGTAAAGCTTTCACGCAGCGATCCACCGTTAATAGGGAGTCATCGGCTTGAACGGAGGCCATGAGACCTAATCCTAATGAGAATAATAGACAAAAGATGCGCATCTAACGGCCTTCTTTTTTTGTGTTTTTGCGTTTAAAAAACTCGATGGCTTGGAGTAGCTGGGGAAACTCATAGATGATGTAATCGGGTTCAGCACCATGAGGCTCCTTATCGCCTTGATTCGAGGCGAAATAGACCATATTCATACCTGCTTGCTTGGCCCCGTATACATCGCGATACATATCGTTGCCAACGAATACAGTATTCTCCGGTTTAACATTTAATGTCTCGGAAGCACTTAGGAATAGACGACGATCAGGTTTGCGATAGCCATGATCTCCGGAGATAACGATAGGATTGAAATAGTCGGCGATACCCACAGCTCTTAGCTCAGGAGCTGCATAAGAGGATTGTGCATCTGTGACAATAGCGAGGCGGTAGTCGACATGAAGGATTGCTAGGGTATTCTCGACACCAGGGTAGAGACACAATTTTTTGCAAAGAGTGAGGGATCGGTAGAATTGGGAAGCTAGCATGGGCAGAGCGCGTCGAACGTCTTCTGCAAGAGCTTTGGTGGCTGCCGTTTCGTGTAGCTCAATGATTCTTTGCCAAATGTTCACGCTATTGAATTCTGCATACTTTTCCCTAGAGGTATACTGCTGCTGCTTCAGAAGTTGGAAATAGAGATCTCTGAGCTGAGTTTTATGGATCACAATTCCTTGATAATACAAGAAATTACGCATTTTGCGAAAAACATCGACTGAGCTTTCGTCAGTTAAGATGTCCACCATCGTACCATTCACGTCGAATAGGATTGCCTCAATATCCATTCTATAGGCTCTCAAGGGTAGATTTGGCCATAGTCACGAGCTTATGGGCATGATCTTTGGCGATCCACGAGTTACGAGCTATACGCAGGAGTGTCACAGCAATCTGAAAAGGCAGGCGGCCGGTGATGGAGTTAAAGGCTTTATGTCGATCTGGAAAGTGGCAGGAATATTCCCAAAGGAAATGGCCAATAAAGCCTTCTGCTTCGTTCTTGTTACCGGTTCCCATGACAAAATAATGCTGCAACTCGCCCACGATCCGGCCAAGGTCAAGGACACGATCCGAATATTTCATGCGTTCGAGATCAATAGCTGTGACGTTGAGACCATGGCCAAACAAGAAGTTTGATGGCGTGGCATCGCCATGGGCTAGTACTTGGTGGTCCTCCCACATCCTAGGCTGTTCTTGCCACCTTTGGCATAGAGAATGGAAGTGATTCTCTTCGTGCTCATTGATCAGACGTTTTTTTTTGACTTGCTGCAGGAGATGACAGAGATACTCACAGTCACCTCTGAAGTCAACTCGCATGTCTTTAGCTGTCGTATTGTGCATAGTGGCTAGGAAGTAGGCCAGAGAGGTTAGTTTGCGGTAAAGAGCATGCCTTTTGTGATGGTGGATAGCATTATGGATAATGGCGGTCAATGAGTCGCCTTGGCAATATTCTTCAACGAGTACATTGTTGAGATCTAGGTTATAGGCTAATGGTTTTACAACATGATGTGGGTCTCTTTGCAGTCCATAGCTACGCAGCAAGTTCAAATTTGCGAATTCTTGATGTGCTCTCCGTGCTGCGTCTTCATGTTTTTTTGCAGTGTCGCCGATGAAAAATTTACCGATGACGCGAGTATGAGTTTCTTTGTCTTCGTATAGGTACACATCATTGTTAGAGCTGTGCATTTTGAAAACGCGAAAGCTGGCATGTGCGACATGATGAGTTAGCTGCGGCAAAACATCGTGCTTGAGGAAATGATAGAGAGGATCTTTTTTTGGAAGATCCCCCACGTATTTTGATTCCACGACTTGGGTCCTCACTTCAATTCCGAATATTTCGGCTTATAGCAGATGGGCCTAATGTTGCCTATTCGGAGTTGAAAAATGAGAGACAGGGAGGATTTTTACCGCCTCGGCGGTAAAAATCCTCTCCACAAATAAAATAAGGAGACCGTACGACGGTCTCCTTATTTTGATATGTTATTTCTTATTGGGACATGTTCTTTGTACTTGATTCAGCATCTTGATGAGTGAATCATAGCGTAGAGTGCTATCTGGTAGACCTTTCTTGTGAGCGGTGCAAGTCCAGCCGATGAGCGGAACATCGGTGGGTCCACCTATCCAATCTCCAGGCCGCCACATATTCATAGAGTCATCGTGTAATACTGTTTCGAGCTGGTCATAATCGGGTTCTATCTTATAGCAGCTGTCATGTTTTACAGTACCTAAGTTGACTATGGCGTTGCGCGGTTGCACCAGGCTTACCGAATCGGCAAAGTAGGAACGGCTATGCAGCACCTCATCAAAGAGAGCTTTTGGAGAAACCTCTTCTTTCAGTTTTTCTTTCAGTCCTTTTCTTGCCAAAAGTCGATCAAAAAACTGACGGCTTTGGTTATCCTTGCGAACGATCATTACGCCCGAGTTAATTATTATCCCATCTTGAACAGCGATAATGCTGGTGTTTTGGTCATTGCGAAGCAAGTCGATAACTTCTCGTGGATCAATGCACATGTTAGTAATAGGCATGTTGGCATCAATCATCATTAACCATTCTTCATGACCCTCAGGGTGCAGTGGTGGCGTATACCAACCGGTTAAGCTATTCAATATCATACCCAAAAGGTTACCTGGAGGAGGCTTGCCATCATATAGCCAATTATGAATAGCGGCGATTTTGTTCCAGTCCGAATTGTCTGACACAGACTTTGAATCTTTGTAGGATGCATTTTGTACTACCGTATTATGAATTTCATGCGAGAGGTTCCATAGTTGCGCATATTCTTCATGGTTGCTGCTGACTTTATCAGCTACATCGGCCGCTAAGCCTGTATTGCTCTCGTAGACAGTTCCTATGGTGACATGTCGATTGGCTCGAACCTCTTTAGCTTTTTTCTTTTTGGCTTCTTCGGCCTTCTTTTGCTCGTCTTTGCGTTGCTGTTCAGCCTTACGGGCTTCTTCGGCTTTTCGTTCTTCCTCAGCCTTCTGTTTGGCTTGCTCGTCTTTGCGTCGCTGTTCAGCTTTACGAGCTTCTTCGGCTTTTCGTTCTTCTTCAGCCTTCTGCTTGGCTTGTTCGTCTTTGCGTCGCTGTTCAGCTTTACGAGCTTCTTCGGCTTTTCGTTCTTCTTCAGCCTTCTGCTTGGCTTGTTCATCTTTGCGTCGCTGTTCAGCTTTACGAGCTTCTTCGGCTTTTCGTTCTTCTTCAGCTTTCTTCTTGGCTTGCTCGTCCTTGCGTCGCTGTTCAGCTTTACGAGCTTCTTCGGCTTTTCGTTCTTCTTCAGCTTTCTTCTTGGCTTGCTCGTCCTTGCGTCGCTGTTCAGCTTTACGAGCTTCTTCGGCTTTTCGTTCTTCTTCAGCTTTCTTCTTGGCTTGCTCGTCTTTGCGTGGCTTTTCAGTGTTTTGTTGGTTAGCTTGTTTAGCTTTCTGTTCGGCTTCTTTTTTCATTTGTTCACTCTTGCGAGCATTTGCCGCTTTGACCTCTTCGGCCCGTTTTTGGCGTTCCTCTTTTGTCGACGGACCTCTCTTTGCGCCTTTCTGCTCTGTAGAACGCTTAGCTTCCCGCGCTTCTTCAGCTTTTCGTTCTGCTTCGCGCGCCTGTTCAAACTCCTTGCGCAGCTCTTCTTCAATTCTTTTGTCTTCTGCAGCTTGTTCGGCGGCGCTTTTTTTATTTGTGTTTTGTTTCTTTTGCTGAGCCTTACGAGCTTCTTCAGCCTTGCGGTTTTCCTCGGCTTTCTTCTGCCTGGCTTCTTCGTCCTTGCGTTGCTGTTCAGCGTTACGAGCTTCTTCGGCCTTGCGCCTGTCTTCGGCTTTCTTCTGCTTGGCTTGCTCATCTTTGCGTTGCTGTTCAGCGTTACGAGCTTCTTCGGCTTTACGCTCTTCTTCGGCTTTCTTTTGTTTGGCTTGCTCAGCTTTTTGGCGAGCTTCCTCTTCTTTCTTTCGGGAATTGGAATAGCCTTGTTGTTCTTGAGGTTTTAATTGGAAGCCATCAGGAGTGAATACATGGTCCAATAGGCGTCCTGTTACAGGGTCCATTGGAATTTGCTCTTGGATCGACCGCCACGACCTCCATCGGCCTTTTTGCTTAATCTGAGGTTGAAACCACACTCCCATGCGCACTTCTAGAGCAGTTTCGTGTAGCCTGTTGCCTAAAATAAAACGCTCTAGGGATTCATTATCCTCTAACTCACGCACTTCCACATCATAATAATTTGCCAACCCGCTTCGGAGCATCTTGGAAGTTAGTGGAGTTGGCATGCCATTTTCGTATTTTTCCATCACATAAAGACCAAAAGTAATCGCAGCCTTAGCAAGCTCTTTGTCCTGGTTATTATACGTTAGGATGTTATGGATAAGCTCTAGGGCGTCTGTAGAATACTTCTCTACAGCATCATCACCCACAAAGACCTGCCAGCCTTGAGCACCACTTAAAACCTCTAGGCGGAGTTTGCCATTTAAGCCCTGAATGAGCTTTTCTTTACTTTTGAGGGTCAATTGATAGTCTTTTTCGACTGAAAAAATTGAGGTTGCTGCCCCAGCCCAAAAGGGTAGAAGGAGCATGCAACATAGAAGAAGGGTATGTTTAATATTTTTTATGGTCATGATTTTTTCTCTTTAATTAGTTACTTTCACATTTAACTCATTGCATGATAATAAACTACTTATATTAATTCAAATTAAAAGAAGTGTTAAGGATAAAACAATTAAATTAAGAAATGAATAATTTATCAAACGAAAATAAGAAATTTGAAGGGGGCAAGGCCCCCTTCAAATTCCTAATCTTATTCTCTTACATAGTCTCGGACGATCTGGCTGGTCATTTGCCTAATCATATCTAACCGAATCGGTCCCTTAGGTTTACCTACATCTTTATCGCCGCACCACCATCCTACTAGGGGTACGCCAGCTGTTTGGCCCATCCAGTCACCCGGACGCCATTTACCACTCTCTGGATCATTGTATGAGAAGTGCGTCGTAGCCCAGCCTTTCTGATCGCGGTAGAAGCATCCCGAGCGATGGAAGGTATTTAGGGCGATGTGGGCGCGATCGGAGTAGGAGTTTGAGGAACGAGGTCGTACCACGCTGACAACGGTGTTAATAAGGTTTCGGTTTCTTTGCAGGAGGTTGGCAAAGCCCTGTTGCTCGTGTAGAGTATGCTGCTGTTTGCAGACACCGAGCGTTGGGCAATAGTAGGGTGCGTTTTTAACTGGCGTATTTCGCTCTTCCCAAAGTTCATCAAAGAACTTTCGACTCGCCTCATCTTTACGAACAATCATTAGGCCAGTGTTAACTGATGTGTGTGAATCCCCGTTCCAGTTCATGACATCGAGAGCAATAATGATGCTGGTATCGGCATGATCGCGAAGTTGGTCGATGGCTTTATAGGGGTCAATGCCCATATTGGTAATCGGCATATCATCGTCAACCATGATATACCATTCTTCATTCGAGCCGGGCCTAAATCGGTTTTGCCGATTCGGAACTTCGCCATCATAAAGCCAGCGTCGAAGGACAGCGACTTTGTTCCAGTACGCCTCACAATCTACAGAGCCTGTATTTACCGTGCAGGCATCTTTCAACAGGCTGTTGACTTCAACCTCTTGACCGAGGCCCCACAATGTTGCGTATTCTGTGTGGGTGTCAGCGACAATTTTAGAGAGTTCATCTCGTTCAGGATTGCCACCTACATAAGTCATTCCAATGATAATGTGTCTATTGGTTTTATTTTTGAAAGTGTTTTGCTTGGCTTGTTCATCTTTGCGCTTTTGTTCAGCGGCTTTACGAGCTTCTTCGGCTTTGCGGTCTTCCTCGGCTTTCTTTTGCTTGGCTTGCTCATCTTTGCGTCGCTGTTCAGCGGCTTTACGAGCTTCTTCGGCCTTGCGGTCTTCCTCGGCCTTGCGGTCTTCCTCGGCTTTCTTTTGCTTGGCTTGTTCATCTTTGCGCTTTTGTTCAGCGGCTTTACGAGCTTCTTCGGCTTTTCGTTCTTCTTCAGCCTTCTTCTTGGCTTGCTCGTCTTTGCGTCGCTGTTCAGCTTTACGGGCTTCTTCGGCTTTTCGTTCTTCCTCAGTATTCTTCTTGGCTTGCTCGTCTTTGCGTGGCTGTTCAGTGTTTTGTTGGTTAGCTTGTTTAGCTTTCTGTTCGGCTTCTTTTTTCATTTGTTCACTCTTGCGAGCATTTGCCGCTTTGACCTCTGCGGCCCGTTTTTGGCGTTCCTCTTTTGTCGATGGACCTCTCTTTGCGCCTTTCTGCTCAGTAGAACGCTGAGCTTCCCGCGCTTCTTCAGCTTTTCGTTCTGCTTCGCGCGCTTGTTCAAACTCTATGCGTAGCTCTTCTTCAATCCTTTTGTCTTCTGCAGTTTTTTCGGCGGCGTTTTTTTTATTTGTGTTTTGTTTATTTTGCTGAGCCTTACGAGCTTCTTCAGCCTTGCGGTTCTCCTCGGCTTTCTGCCTGGCTTGCTCATCTTTGCGTTGCTGTTCAGCCTTACGAGCTTCCTCTTCTTGCTTGTGGGAATTCGAAGAACCCTTTTGTCCTTTTGGATTTAGTTGGAAGCCATCAGTGGTGAAGACATGGTTCAATAGACGTCCCGTCAAGGGGTCCATAGGAATCTCTTCCTGGATGGTCTGCCAAGCTTTCCATCGTCCTTTCTGCTTAATCTGAGGTGGCGATAGCCATTCAAGACGTATCTCCAGCGCACTTTCGTGCAACCTGTTGCCTAAAATAAAACGCTCGAGGGATGCATTATCCTCCAGTAAGCGCACTCCAACATTATAGTAGTTTGCCAGTCCGCGTCTAAGCATTTCAGAGGTGTGTGAGCTTGGTGTGTCCCGCTCATACCTTTCCATCATATTCAGACCATAAGTAATGGCTGCTTTGGCAAGTTCCTTATTCTGATCATCAGACTTCAAAATGTTATGTATAAATTTTAGGGAATCTGTAGAATAGTTCTCGCTAGCTTCGTCTCCAAGAAATACCTGCCAACCTTTGGGGTTGCTTGAAATTTCTAGGCGAATTTCGCCTTTCAAGCCTTGAATGAGCTTCTCTTTACTTTTGGCACTTAACTTATAAGTCTTGTCGACTGAAAACATCATGCTGGTTGCTGTACCGTGAATGGGTAATATTACAAGAATGCAAAGTAAAAAAATGGCTGATTTAATTATTTTCATATTAAAAATACACTCAATTTATTAGTTTGACATATTTAATCCAACAAGATTATATGCTATTTTAAATATTAACTCAATTAAAAATGAATGTTCTTTTCGATTGTTCATAACAAGTGAGTTTATTCGGCTGGCAGGATTTATGCCATGCAAGGCCCTTGCAAGGCTAGATTTGGCGCATTCGATTGGATAGGTGAAGGATTGTGTAGATAAAATGGACAGACGTATCTACAACATCTTTTAGTGGTCTTAGCGCTTAGGACAGCTTTGTTGCACTTGATCCAGGAGCTTCAGAATGAGATCATAACGGAGTGGCGCATCGGGCAGGCCATTAAATTTATTTCTGCATGTCCAACCTAGTAGAGGGACGCCAGCAGGTCCACCAATCCAATCCCCGGGCTGCCATTGATCAGAGGGTGGATCCTTGAACATAACAAGGCTTGCGGAACCATTTTCCAACTCCACTTGATAACATTCCGTACGATTAAGCGTCCCAAGGCTAATCTTAGCGCGGTCTTTAGCCTTAGCATCGCGAGGCTCTATAATTTGTATCTGATCGGCAAAGTACCGGTGCTCTTTATAGATAGAATCAAAGGCTTCCTGTAAAGGGCCGCCCTGTTTCTTTCTTTGGTCCCACAATTGATCAAAAAAATGGCGGCTGTTGTTGTTTTTGCGGACGAAAATGACCCTATCATTGATGGCTGTAGGTGAGGAATCTTTGCTATCGTGGAGAAAAATCATGCTGGCGTCCTTATCGGCTCGGAGAAGATCTATAGCTTCTCTAGGGTCAATGCACATATTTGTAATGGGCATATTTTCATCGATCATGATGATCCATTCTTCATGGCCATCAGCGCGGGGTTTTGGGGCATACCAACCGCTTAGACTATTTAGGGTCCGGGCCCAGAAATTATCTGGGGGAGGCTTACCGTTGTAGAGCCAGTTACGGATAGCTTCAATACGGGCCCACTCTGGATCACAAGGAACGACATGGCCGTGAACTTTGCAGGCATGATCAGCAATCCCAGCGTCATGGACTTCATGGGTGAGCTTCCATGTCTGTGCGTAGATTTCATGGTTGGCATTCACTTTATCGACAACATCTTCTTGTAACCCGCCCAAATTTCTATAGGCTGTTCCTATGGTGATCTTTCGATTGGCGCGAGTTTCCTCAGTTTTTTTAGCTTCAGCATCGGCTTTCAGCTTCTCAGCATTCTTAGTATCGAACTCTTGCTGGCGCTTTTCTTGGAGCTTCTGGTTGGCGGCTTTTACTATTTCCGCCCTTTTTTGCTTCTCTTCTTTGCTTGTTCGCTGTTTTGAGGTTTTTAGTTCCTTAGAGAGCTTCTGTTCTTTTTCTTGCTCTTTTTTAGCTTCCTCTGCACGTTCTTTTTTAAATTGCTGCTCCAGTTCTTCGTCAATCTTTTTTTGTTCTTCGGACTGTTTGTCGTCTTTGTCTTTTTGCTTTTCTTTTGTGGTTTGTTGTTGGCCAGTCTGTTTGCCAGTGGTCTGTCCAGAATTAGTTTTTGTTTGTTGGTCAGTTTTTTGATTGTTAGTCTGCTCAGTCTTAGGCTTTTCTTCAGTTCCTTTCGGCTTTTGTTGTTGGTCGTTTTTTTGATTAGTTGTTTGTTGAGTATTAGGCTTTGGCTCTTGGGCAGAGTTTTTCTCGAACCCTTGAGGAGTGAAGATGTAATTCATCAGCCTGCCAGTTGTCGGGTCTATGAGATTCTGGCCTACGATATCTGCCCATGCCTTCCACTGCCCCTTCATCATTATCTGTGGCGTGGAGAGTCTACCCATGCGAAGTTCTAGTGCACTTTCGTGTAGTCGGTTAGCTAAGATAAAGCGTTCTAGGGATGGATTTTGTTCAAAAAGCCACACATCGACATCATATTCGTTTGCTAACCCCTCTCGAATCATTTTAATGACTACATCATTAGGGATTCCGTTTTCATATTTATCAGCGAAGTATAGCCCATAAGTAATGGCTCCTCGTGCAAGAGGTACATCCACTTTATGAGCTTGCAGCAAGCCGCTCAGAAGATCAATTAGGTCCATTGAAGATTGCTCTATGGCATCCCCTCCAATAAAGATTTGCCAACCATCAGATCTGGCTATCGCTTCAATAGGGGCCTTTTTCTCCAGAGCTGTAACAAATGCTGCATTGCTGTTTGCGTCTATGTCGAAAGATTTGGATATGATGAATGTGGTGGATTCCGCGGCCATGATGCCGAGGGGCAAGAAGGCCAAACTGCAGCAAATGAGTAGAATGGACTTAATTTTTTCAAACATTTTGCAATAACCAGTTAAAGCTTGTTTTTACGCTTTTATTATAGTTGATCTATATTAAATTAAAAAGTGATTTGTTTTACAAAGGAAGGTATGATTTACTTTTTGGATCGAATTAAATTGTTTAATGGTTAGGCTGTCGAATGCGTTAAATCTAACCGCGCGTGGTATATACCTTACAGTGGACTTAATGGAGGAAATGGATTATAAGACAAATTTGTCTATCCAGCCAATGAAGTCCATTTTTCATTGGCCTGAACCTGGTCGGTTAATCCTGCGATTGAGATATTTATGGCCGAGTGTGGTATATGCCTTTTTTGTTTTTAATGTTAATCTGGACCCTATCCGGTTGTTGTCCCCATCGGTTTGTTCCCTGCGAAGTACCGGAATCTCTGTGTCCCTTCTACGTTCCGGAAAGAGTCAGAGTTGCCTTGGTTTTGGGCAGCGGTGGCGTGCGTGGGATGGCTCATGTTGGTGTATTGGAAGAGTTAGAAGCTGCCGGAATTCCCATAGATATCATCGTTGGTTGTAGTGCTGGTAGCATTGTAGGGGCCCTTTATGCCGATAATCCCTGTGCTGAAGAAATTAAGCAAGCTGTTTGGTCGATTCGTACACGCTCTCTGTTGGACCTAGACTTGTGGAATTGTCGCTATGGCCTATCTCAAGATGCTTCTATGCGTCGGGTACTCTGTTCTTATCTAGGTGCAGACACCTTTGCGGATCTTCGGATTCCATTGGTGATCGTTGCTACAGATCTTCATACTGGTGAGCTTGTTCCTATAGGTGCAGGTAATCTTGCAAAAGCGGTTCAGGCCTCATGCTCCATACCATTTGTATTTGTACCATGCGAACACATGGGACGCGTGTTGGTCGACGGTGGAGTCATCAATCCTGTGCCTGCTAAAGTAGCGCGAGACCTCGGTGCCGAGGTCGTGATAGCGGTAGATCTCTGTGAATTATTACCTAAAACCTTTCCGACCAATCTTTTTGGTGTAGTCAATCGCAGTGCTGAAATCGCTTTTATGTGGCAAAATGAGATATGCACGCGCTATGCGGATGTTGTTATCCGTCCTAGAACTTGTGATATTGGTACATTTAACGAGAGAGCAAAGCAACAGATCTATGAGGCTGGTAAGAGAGCCGCATGTGAACAGATGTCACGTATTAAGAGGCTTGTCGAACCCTACCTTGCCGAAGAAGAGGCTGAGGTAAAATGGCGCTGTGTATCGCTAGATTGCTACACTCCAGATATCTATTTCGATTAGTCCCCCGGGAGATCATCCTTTTCTTGAAATTTTCAACGAATTATGTCATGGATGTTTGTAAGGGTTCATTGAAATAGGAGGAAAAAATATGGGTCATCATCATCATCATTATCAAGAAGGCAGCTGCAATGTAAGCGACTGTGCCTGTGCATGTCATAAGCAAAAGTCGAGTTGTTGTCATCAGGATGAGTGCCATGAGCATGGAAGCTTTGCTAAGGAGTTACTTGAACTCGCTGACGAAGCTTGGATGGAAGTCCTTAAGGAAAAAATTAAAGAGAATATTAAGTCAGGGATTGGCAAGAATTTGGACGAACTAGCCAAGCTAGTTTCCGAGGCTAACCATTCACGCTGGAAGCACAAGATGTGCAAAGAGAAGAGTTGCGACTCCTTCGAATGCAAGATTGATGAATTCTTTAAGCGCGAAAGTTAATCGTCCTTAGCTGTGCGCGGCATCGAATAACCCGCGCGCAGCCATCAAAGCTTCCTATGTGGAGCAGTCATTCCATGCATGGTGTTGCACATATCTTTTTCCTGACTCACAATCGTATCTCGGCGCGAAGCGCTTTGGAGTGCGGTCGCTTGCGACCGCTTTGGGTTCCTTGCGACGGTAATGCTAAACGGCGTTGTACGGATTCGGTGAAGGCGGCATGTGCTAACTATTTTACCCTTAGCGAATGATAGTGATACCGTTTTACATGGTCGTCGTAAGGAACGAAAAGCGGTCGCAAGCGACCGCACTCCAAAGCGCTGCGCGCCGAGCAACGATTGTGAGGAGCAGTCATGGAATGACGCGCCACATAGGGCTATTAAGAAATCATATCGACTAGCTGATGCTGAGGGTTTTGTTGAATAGTGTATTGCTTTTCCCATGCACTATTGAACAGCACGATATGCCTGTCTTGCCTGTCTAAGACGATGATCGAATTAGCAGCTTTCTTGAAGGTTTTAAGATCTCCTAACAACCAGGCACTACATTGGTAGGATAGAGGTGTAAGGACCGTTTCTACATTATATTCGTCAAGCAGACGATGCTGCAGAACCTCAAACTGAAGCTTTCCCACAGCCCCAAAGATATATTCTCCACCACGTTCGCCTTGACGCAATAGTTGAATGGCGCCCTCGTTTGTCAATTGCAGGACGCCCTTATCAAAGGACTTTCTCTTACCAACATCCTTGGGGTATACCCGGGCAAAAATTTCCGGTTGGAACTGCGGTAAAGGCTTAAAATTGAAACCACCTGTTACAGAAACGGTATCGCCGATGGCAAACATTCCGGGATTGATGACACCGATGATATCACCAGCGTAAGCATAATCAAGGGTTGTTCGCTCACCGGCCACCATACCATGGGGACGTGACAAACGAATCTCTCGACCCAAACGATGATGTTTTACGACTAAATCCCTCTCAAACCTTCCCGAACAGATACGCAGAAATGCCATGCTATCACGGTGACGCTTGTCCATATTCGCCTGCAGCTTAAAAACGTAGCCACTGAAGGGCGCGGTAATAGGATCAATTTGAAGTTCGGCGCCGTCGATACCATCAGCTATACGAACGTGTGGACAGGGCGCCAGGTGGATGAATGCATCAAAAAAGGGCTCTACGCCAAAATTCGTCAATGCTGACGCAAAGAATACCGGAGACAACTCACCAGCTAAAAAATCTTCAAGAATAAAAGGATTACCAGCCGCTTCCAACAGTTCCAAATCATGCACCAGAGTGGAAAAGCCTTCCTGACCAATCTTAGCCTTAGCTGCGTCACTGCGAAGAGGAAGACGCAAAATATCAGCCTTTTGAGCACCACCGATAGATGTTTTGGTGAAAAACAAACAATCCTGAGTATCGCGCTCAACGACCCCGATGAATTCCTTGCCGGATCCGATTGGCCAATTCATTGCAGCTGACCGAATACCTAGGACGTTTTCCACCTCATTCATCAAGTCCAAGGGGTCGCGACCAGGCATATCCATCTTATTGATGAATGTCAATACGGGAATTTTTTTAAGTCTACACACCTCGAAAAGCTTCAAAGTCTGCTTTTCAACACCCTTACCCGCATCGATAACCATGATAGCACAATCTGCGGCTGTTAGTGTCCGGTAAGTATCCTCCGAGAAATCCTCGTGACCAGGCGTATCTAAGACATTGATGACGGTGTCTTTGTAGGAGAACTGCATGGCTGAAGAGGTGATAGAGATCCCTCTTTCTTGTTCCATAGACATCCAATCGGAAGCTGCAGCTCGGCGACCCTTTTGACCGCGCACCATTCCTGCTGTTCGTATCATGCCAGAATAGAGCAGGAGCTTTTCTGTTAATGTTGTCTTACCGGCATCTGGGTGGCTGATGATGGCAAAAGTGCGGCGCCTGGTACAGGCATCTAAAATGGACTCTTGGCTGCTCATAGAA
Organism: uncultured Chlamydiae bacterium; assembly: GCA_963713615.1. GTDB lineage: Bacteria > Chlamydiota > Chlamydiia > Chlamydiales > JAJFMA01 > CAMFKD01. The sequence goes on along the minus strand of CAVQMM010000001.1, from coordinate 1,723,597 downwards.
CTTATTCAGTATTTTAAATCGTTTAATGATACATAGTACCAATAACTAATATTAAAGGACATTGTAAATTTTTTTGAGGTCACTGATAACGGTATTTGATCAAAATGCGGCGAGGGGCTACCTTCCAGTCAAAGGAGCAATCATGACAGCTACAACACCTCCATCACTTCCAAAGAACATGCTCTTCCGGTCGCATCCATGGCATGGCCTTGCCATAGGAGACCAAGCCCCGGATATCGTCAACTGTTACATTGAGATCGTCCCTACCGACACCGTGAAATACGAGTTAGACAAGGCCACCGGCATCCTCAAAATCGACCGGCCTCAAGAATATTCAAGCTTATGCCCTACCCTCTATGGATTTGTACCACGAACATATTGTGGACAGCGTGTAGCTGATTACTGCATTCAGAAAACAGGTCGTAAAGATATTCTGGGCGACAATGACCCATTAGACATTTGCGTTCTGACAGAAAAAGTCATCGTGCGGGGTGATCTTATTGTAAGAGCGCGGCCCATAGGGGGATTTCGTTTATTGGATGGCGATGAAGCTGATGACAAAATTATAGCAGTGTTGATGGGAGACTACGTGTTTGATGGGATACATGATATAGGCCAATGCCCCAAGAGCTTGATTGAGCGCTTGCGTCACTATTTTCTTACCTATAAGGATGCTCCAAATGGCAACACGACACGCAAGGTAGAAATTGTACACACCTATGGCCAAAAAGAGGCTTACGAGATCATTAGCCTGGCAGGGAAGGACTATGAGCAACTCATTCAATCCATGGCGATTTGACTGAACAGTTACGATAAGCTTAAGTAAAATTGTTCTTTACTGTTAAGCTTCTGGACTTTCTGCGATTTCAAGAGAGCCCTATGCGTATACTGCCGCTAGCAACTACTGTAACGCTAATATTAAGCGTACCTACCTTCACGTCGTCTTTTGCACGCCCCTGTCCAGAATATGTCCGTCCCTTTGCTAGCTTTGCCGCGTCCAGGCTTAGTTTAGAGGGATTTCCTAATGCACATAACCCTTCATTGATTAGAACAGATTTCGGTATTATTCTTACTTTTAGAATTTCTCCGGGATTGAATTCGGGCGAGATCTCGCGCATGGGAGCAGTGCTCTTAAACGATAACTTAGAGGTCATTTCAACGCCACAGCTCTTGGACTCGCGGCTGACAGGAACCTCGCCGCATCAATCTGAAGATGCTCGTATTTTTTCCCTTAACGGCAAAGTGTACCTCATTTACAACGATAATATCGACGAAACGGCGGTGACGCTTGATCGTCGCAGAGACATGTTTATAGCGGAATTGAATTATGTACATGACGAGTTTGTTTTAGGACCTGCCACGAAACTGATACCTCCACCTCAACATCTTCATCAAAAATGGCAAAAAAACTGGGTTCCGTTTATCTATGAGAACACTCTCCTGCTGGGGTATACCCTAGCACCACAAGAGATTCTCTTGCCCGACCTCGCTACAGGTGAGTGCCGAACCTTTTGTAAGACATCATCGAATATCCATTGGCCCTGGGGTATACTGCGTGGTGGAACACCAGCACAGCTTGTAGATGGACAGTATTTATCCTTTTTCCATTCCTTTGCACTCACAAGATCCATGGCCTCCGTCGCTAACGCAAAAGCTCACTATTACATGGGAGCGTATACCTTTTCTTCCACCCCCCCTTTTGAGATTACTGCAGTCAGTCGTGAGCCATTTGTAGATGCTGATTTTTATACTCGCTCAGGCCTAGACAAGGTGGTATTCTTTCCCGGTGGATACTTGGACCGCGGAACTTTCTTGCTTCTCGCATACGGCAAGGATGACAAAGAAATATGGATTGGCAGAATAGACAAAACATTCCTTAAAGAATCTTTGGTGGCTGTAGAACATAAAATGCAGCCGGCAGGCAGTCAGAACTGAATACCGCAAAATAATTTAGCTTGAAACGTTAACCAAGTAACCCGTCGTACTAGATCAAATGCTGCGCTTGGTCGGCCTACAGCGACGAAAGCAGCGCGTGGATAGGCGGTACCATGTGTTGCTTCCCAATAACCCGTCTTAAAGCCCCAACCGATTTCCCAGCAGCTAGGGAATATGTAGCTATTTTCAATCCACAGGACCTGTCCAGTGGCCTGATGTGAACGACGACGGTCGGAATAGCCACCTGGGTTATCGGGTCCAGCAACCGTCCAGGCGCCTTTCCAGTAAGGCCAATGATATTCATAACCTGATTTGACGTTGATGCCGCACCATGTACCGCGAGAAGCTAATCCAATCCAAGGACCTTGCCAGTAGTTGGTGTAAGTAACACCTTCTAGATCAGGGATGGGAAGACCGTTTTTTGTTGTACGATTTATTTTGACCTTCAGGTAGTTCCAGGACCACCCAGCCATAGGTTGTAAGTTAATACCTAGGTACAGGGGAATCAGGTAGCCAATACCTAAGCAACCATCGGCACTGTGCCCGCTGGTAACATCGGCCGCAATAGGTGGTGCATAGTAAGTGATCGTTTCTTCGAAATAGTTTCCACTGCAAACCGTACCGATTTTAGCAGAAGCTGCTACTACCCAAGTGTCATTGTAAACTCGTTCACCGTTGACTGCAAATTCGAAGATGCTGATATCTCTAACCCTCAGATCGGCGATAGAAGTCAAACGTCGTGGCTGATGTTCAAAGCCATCTATGATAGTGGTCAGCCAATCGTTGCGGTAGCCAATAAAAATATCCGAGGAAGAACTCCAGGCGGCATCACACTGCCTATGAGTCACCAACAGTAGGCATATTGCGTGTAGTAGTATTCGAGGGTACACGGAGTATTAGGCTCCTAAGCATCTTTGAAAGAGAACTTCATCAATATTGCCCGAATGGCAGAAAAGGAGCAAGGTCCTCGAAAAAGTTAGATTGAGCACCTGTGCCGTTTGTGTGTCCTTGGGCAAAATTCTGCCCAAGGGCCTCTTGAGGGGTTAGCGTTTTGGTAAAGCCCTTGGACAGCATTTTGCCCAAGGACACACAAACGGCACATTCTCTCCTAATCCTCTCTCTCTCCTATCTCGGCGTCTCGGCGGTGAAAATCCTAAAAAAGCCCCACGAGCTTCTATGCGCCTCGGCGGTGAAAATTCCTAGTTCTTTTAGCTTAACGCGTAGGGGCTCGGGAGGGTGCACAGAACAACCTCTTAACAAAATATAGCGCTTAGGATATCAAAGCAAAATTTGGCAAGCGTATTGGACCTGGTCAATGCATGCCAAAAAAAATTCGTTTTTTCAAAATTTTTAAGTTGATGAGAGAGATGCTGAACGCTTTTTTTAGATATGGCAATTTAAAGATTTTCGCTGGGCTATGGCTTTTAGTCGTGGGTGTAAGCCTTCCGCTTCCAGGTAGTGCAGGGGTGGATTTTAAGCGTATTTCAGCACAGAATATTCGGATGCTTCAGAGTCCTCAACTCGCTGGTGACGGTGTGGGGAATGCCCTCGCTGTATGGGTTGATGACGTGGACGGTCATCATCGTGTTGCAGCGGCTACCTATTGTATGAATGTGGGGTGGTCACCTTCCATCTATTTGTCGGACAAAGACATCGATGCGATCGGTCCAGCAGTCGCTTGTTCTCTAGGAGGGGCTGCATTGGTGGTTTGGCAGAATCAGTCAGACATGCAATTGGAAAGCTCATGGATATCCTCCATCGCAGAAGGAGTCTGGAGTTCGCCCATGATATTATCTGCAGCAGATCTGATTTACGATAATATTCAGGTGGCCATCGCTCCCAATTTGGACTTAGCTATTGCCGTGTGGGATACATCGGTCGATGGTGTCCAGGAGATCTATGCAAATACTTTTTCTGCAGGTGCATGGAGTTCTTCTACAGGAGCTCTTATTTCAGATGCAACATTCAACCACCAGTCTTGCTTGCCCTCCGTTGCCGTCAATGATGCAGGTAATGCACTGGCAGTATGGGTAGATTATGATAGCGTTAACATCAGGTCTTTGGCCGCCCGGCCCTTCACTGGTGGCATTGGAGGGGAGTGGGGACCAGTTTCAACAGTGACAGCGGGTTCATTGGGGGTTTTTAATCCTCGCGTCGGGATTGATCAGTCTGATACCGCCATTAGCGTATGGGAATTGGAGTCACGTAACCAGCCTACAACAATTGAGACAGCCTCATACAATTTCTCAAATTTCACGTGGTCATCAATTGATGTGTTATCCGTGCCAGGTAAAGATTCTTGTAACCCCAGCTTGGCGGTTGATCCCACTGGCGCAGCGGTAGCGGCATGGACCTCAAGGGGGATTCAGTCGTCATATAGGCCAGCGAAAGGTTGGTGGCAGCCAGTCAAGCAGATTTCAAACTCTCAGGCTAGTGATAACGTTAAGGTCTCCATTAATGATTCTAGCCGTTTGTTGGCCGTATGGGAAGATGGACATCGGTTCTTTCAATTGCACGAGGCCGTTTCCTGGGCTGGAGGTACCTGGACTAATCCTTGGAGGTTCTCGTCAGAATCCTCTAACAGCGTTGGCATAAGAGCTTGTTTGGACTGCGGTCATAACATCGTGGCAGTTTGGGAAGATGCTTCTGATAGATCCATCAAGGCTTTAGTGAGAATTTATTTACCAGACGATGCTCTCAACATCTATGGGAAATCCGTACGCCGAAGTTTTATTTCGGGCACGAAAGTCATTCATACATTGAGTTGGGACCCAAGCATCGATCCTGCAGTTGTAGCCTATCGCATCTATCGCAACAGTAAGCTGATCGTCTCTATACCATCCGTTGGACCTCATTTATATGTCGATTATGATGCTAGCATTAAAACAGCCGATGTCTATACGGTGAAAACCGTAAACTTAATGGGTCAGGAAAGCTACGGATTGAGTGTTACTTTATATTAGGGGGTAATAATGCAACGCATGGGCTGGTTTCTATTTCTTTGCTTAGCGCTTCTGACGTTACCAAATACTGTTGTCTCACAGTGTTATGACATGAATTCGGAATGGGACTGTGGCTGGGATGTAGAGATTCGTAGTGCCTATGTGTATCCTACTAAAAACCTTGTCAGAAAAATCTATCGTGGCGCCCGCTTTGACGTAGAAGCGGAGCTAAGCAAACAGCTGATTGATCGCTGGTCGGCTTGGTGCAATTTTACCTACTTTAATAAAAGAGGGCATTCTTTAGGAGTACCAGAGCCCACCACCTTGACCTTATATCCATTGAGCTTCGGTTTAAAGTATGTTTGTCCGGTAAGTTGCTGCGTGGACGTGTATGCTGGTGCGGGTTTTAATTATACCTGGATGCGATTGTTTAACGATTCTGATTTTGTGGAGAAACACGTACGAAAAGCGCGTTTTGGGGCCACGTTCAAAAGCGGTATTTATAAAAACATTACTGAAAACCTATTTTTGGACGCTTTTGTGGATTATCTTTACATTCCTATGCACCTGACCAATGTGGATAATGTCGGGGGCTTTCGTATCGGCCTCGGGTTGGGTTGGCGCTTATAAACGGGCATTTCTTAGACTAGCCAAAATTTGACTGGAAAGAATTCAACGAATGGCTCACGATGCTTTTTGCAGACACTAGCGGTCAAAAAAAGATGGTTCTTGGGAAGAATTGGGGGCGCATTGGAATCACAATCGTCACTCGGCGCTTTGGAGTGCGGTCGCTCGCGACCGCTTTGGATTTGAGCGAACTAGGTACGGTACGAATCTTTACTTTTCTTCTTCAGGGGTATATAAGAGGGCTGGACGGTTTAACGGAAAGCTGTGTGCCGCAGTAGATTCGCCTAAATCCAAAGCGGTCGCGAGCGACCGCACTCCAAAGCGCCGAGTGACGATTGTGATTCCAATGCGCCCCCAATTCTTCCCAAGAACCAAAAACATGAGCCGGTTATCGGATCAATTTGATAGAACTCCAGAGGCTTTAGATGCGACGCTTACTTTTTATCCACATGACGTTCCTAATGGTATTTTGTATCCTAGCTCATATCACGTTGGAGGGCCGTAATTACCTATCCTCCTTTGTCAACTGCAACTCTATTGTGTCGGCACAAAAAATCAATGTGGAGGGTTTCCCTGACGCATGGAATCCATCAATGGTAAAGGTTGACGCAGGCTACGTTTTTACTTTTAGAATTACACCGCATCCTGATCGTCTATATATATCGTACATTGGCGTAGTACTGTTGGATGACGACTTTGAACCGCTAACCAAGCCTCAGATTCTTAACACGCGTTTGGTGGGCACATCCCCCTCGCAATCGGAGGATGCACGAATTTTTTCTTGCGACGGTAAGTTATTTCTTATCTATAATGACAATGCTTATGTTACCGATCCAAAGATTAGTCATCACCGAGATATGTATGTTGCGGAACTGTCTTATGATGGTAAGGAATTTTCGTTGGGACCTGCCACCCTGCTTTTCTATGCGGAGGAGCGTGGGAACAAATGGCAAAAAAACTGGGTTCCTTTTGAGTATAAGGGATCGCTTTTTTTATCCTACACCCTGGCGCCTCACAGGGTGCTCTCTTCTGATCAAAGCACTGGTTGCTGTACGCCAGTATACAGCACGTCAACACCGGTTTCATGGGAATGGGGTTCTTTTTTAAGAGGAGGCACACCCGCAATTCTTGTAGATGGCGAATATTTGGCCTTCTTTCATTCCGCCCTTGAGATGCGGTCCGGAATCTCTCCAAGGAACCGATTATGGCACTATTATATGGGTGCATATACCTTTTCAGCGGAGCCTCCTTTCGAAATCACCGCTATCAGTGCCTACCCGCTTGTTGGCCCAGGATTTTATACGGATAATGAATATGATAAGAGAGTGATATTTCCAGGAGGTATTGTCGACTGTGGCTCTTACCTTGTAGTAGCGTATGGAAAGGATGATAGAGAGGTTTGGATAGCAAAGATCGATAAAACACGCCTAAAAGCTTCCCTTGTGCCTATCATCTCGGTAGATGAGCAGAAGCAGTCAACTGAAAAATAACTAGGGCGTGCGCTCGGTGGTGGCCACAGAGCTACTGTAATTCCGACGGATTCCACTGAGGGTCATTCTCTCTGTTTATATCCCATAGTGGTTTTTGGTGGCGTTATCCCATGGTATATAGCCTCAGCCCTTATCAAACCAGAACAACTTTTTTGATTGGGACTTATTTCGCACGCTTGAGCGTACATCTACAAACTTGCCAACATGACTAGTTGGAGCTCATCGAGTTCGCCAAGCTGCGATAGCCACCAATAACTCTTCAGGAAACAGTGTCATTGCCGGAATCACCATTTTTGTTAGCCTGAACCATTCCATGGCCATAGCTTTTGCCTTGTCATTCTGAAAATTGATGCCAATGATGCCTGCCCAAGGATGCGGAATTGATCTTAGATCCTGAATGGACAAGTCGCTGGCAGCAACAGCTGCATCGGGAAAAATGAAATTTTTTACCACGGCATAGGGAAGTTTTTGACTGTAATGATAGTCTGTGAACAGAGTGGATCCATTCTCCAGGAAAAGATAGCCAGTGGTTTCTATTGTTGCAAAGGCCAATTGTATATTCCGGACTGGATGAACGGAACAATCTAACCACAATACGCGTCCATATCCTTGCAGATGAGCTTCTAACATTGCGAGAATTTTGAATGAATAGGGGATATGCGCGAATTGAATCCCACCATGTTGAAGGGTGGGATAACCCCCACCGCGGACGAGAACATGCCCCTTAAAACCAACCTGTTTGAGCTCTTCAGCAAGCGCTAACATGCGCTGAATGTAGCCGGTTTTCCCATCAAAAGTGTCCTCATTGAATGAAGCATAAAGCACAATACATTGTGAGAGGTCGTCAGGCGCTACACCCAAAACAAAAGTTTGTGAAAAGGGTGCTTCGTCATTTGGGCCGATCAAACAAATCCTTTGCATAAGGCGATTCCAAATCGTCCAACTACGATCTATTGGTTTTATAAGTAGTCCTGTATTGTAGAGATGATCAAGCAAAAAATCTAAATATGGGCGTTTGCCATACTTAAGATAGTGTTCTACGGACCGATAATCTTCTATCGTTGGATTATGAATGTCTTCAAGCGAAGCCCAGAGATCCATCAATTCCTCGTCCATGTAGAGAGGTTCGAACAGATCATTTTCGGCGATGATATTGGCACTGGCGACAAAGAGAATTATGGTGATAAGTAAGAACTTAAAAAATTGCACTACCGACACGATTTGTTCTCGTTTTTTGATGTGTGGATGACCTTTACATACCCTCTAAAATGAGGATGCTAAATAGTGTGGCGGTACAAATGTCATGAATTTTGTTTTTTAGGTATATCATGCGAGGTTAGATTTGGCGTATTCGACGGCGGCAAATCTAACCCGCATGGTATATCTAGAAAGTAACACCGCAAAAGATTTTGGCTTGCCCGGTATACCACGTAGCTTGGTGCACAACATCTACTTCCTCTGGTATATCGAGAGCTGAGAAGCTTCCTGCTCTAGGAAGAAGGGTGCCCTGAGTGGCCCGCCAATACCCTCCTCTCATGTTTATACCAAAGCTCCAACAATTGGGCAATGTATAGCTAGATTCAATAAAAATGACATGGGCTGATGCGTGATGAGACTTCCTATGATCTGAAAAAGCGCTTCTGGGAATATCTGGGTGCGCAAGTGTCCATGCGGCTTTCCAATAAGGTTGGTGATATTCATAACCGGATCTTAGCTTGTAACCACACCAGCAGCCTTGCGAGCCCAAACCTACCCAGGGGCCCTGCCAGCGATTGGTATATGACACCCCTTCAAGAATAGGATCGGGATGACCGTTGGTTTTAGTACGTTGCGTCGTGACTTTGAGGTAGTCGTAAGACCAACCGATGCTAGGTTGAAGGCAGAGGCCCCAACAGATAGGCCACCGATAGCCAAGATCGATAGAAATATCAGCACACCATCCGGAATTAAGATCGGCTTGCGTATCCAGCAAGCCCATGGCGAGAGCTTCTTCTTTGTATCGACCGGCTCCCACCACGCCGATATCGGTGAAACCTTCAAAGATCCAATTGTTAGGAAAAGCGAGCTCACCGGACAGGACGACTTCGCAGATGTGAACCTTAATATCCATGAAATCCAGGGATACGCGCGATCCTTTTGGATCTAGGCCTTCGGATTTAGCCGTGATGCCGTCGAAACGATAGCCAAGAGATAGATTAGCTAAGGCTTCGCCATTAAAGCCATAAACGGATGTTATGGTCAGGAGACTCAAGAGTATTGTTATCGCTATATATAGCCACTTCGAATACGTTTGCCCGATGCTGCTGTTATAATTTGTCTGGTTAAACATTCTCGAGGACCACATTTTCCATTCATTTAACTTTAAAGATTGGCCTATATGATAGTTTCAAGGCAAACAATTTTTGTGAATGAACCAGGTTTGCGAAGAACCATTTCAAATCGGTCAGAAATTTGGAAGTTGACCAAAAGCGTGTTTATGACCGATTGTGGCACAACGGAGTTCATACAAATGGCTGCTGTCACCCTAAATTCTTACAATGGGTAACAGCAGCCTCGAATGCTTAAAGCTTTTCTCTAGGTATGGCTAGGTAGTCATCAACATAGATTTTTCGGACTACATAATCCATTGCTCGCAGGGTTTCGATAGTATGGGCAATGCGGTCTAGGACCTTGGGGTCGTTACTCCAGCCATATCCTCCCATGATCTCAATGACGAAAATGGGTCTGCAGCGGGCTATGGTTTGCTGAGCTCCGGCTAGAACCTCATCTTCTGTACACTCCACATCACACTTGATCACGGAGATATTATCAAAGCCAAAGGAATCTAATGTGCGCTTGTGAAGAGTCCAAGGTCTATCCGAGGATTGGTGGACAGGACTATAATCCGGGCCATAGTACCCTGTAACTTGAACGTCGTCTTCCTTATCGGTAATCCAACAAAGATGGGGTTTCACGTTGGTACGCTCATTAGAATAGACATTATGATATAGCTCTCTGAAGAATTGACGCTCGCCTTCAAAAGAATAAACCATACCAGTCTCACCTACGAGGTTACTCATGGCTAGTGAAATTGTTCCCATATGTGCTCCCAGATCGATCACATGATCACCAGGTTTTATATATCGACTGAGTACCTTCAAGATGTAGGGCTCCCAAATAACGCCCTGCTTAATGGTATCCTTAACGCAATCCTTTGCATCATCCACCCAGAACCATGCCAGACCTTTTACATAATACGACTTATAATATTGCCACGGCATTTGAGATAGATAGACTGCCACATGCTCTTCCTGAGGATAGTAGTCTGGGAGCTTATGGTCAGCCTTCAAAGAAGTGAATGTCAATACCAAGAGTAGGCACGACACCCAAAGGCGGGCGATCCAGATAGACCTAAAACATTGCGAAAGGGGACTATGCTCTAAAATACCGTAATTTTTCATGTTAATGCTCTCTGTTGGTCTGCGGTCGTTTTCTATGGCTTGTCCTATTGTGGACGCCTAATTGGGCCTTGTTCGACTTTACGCGCAGTTTTCGGTCGGCTGCGAGGCCCCTAATTGCTACGAAAACCGTGCAGCGTAAATAGGGCCAAGAAATTCGTCAACATAATTTGAAATTTTGGCAGCACTTTAGTACCTCGATACTCTCACAAGCACTTGTGGCGCATGCAAGGGAATACCTGTCCATAGAAAGAAAGCGAGAGCAAGTAATCGCAAATTGTACAATTTGGAAAACATTAGAAATGCACCAGGATTGATGGGACGTTTTCCTCGAGTCCCTTTGCCCAATCAGTCCAAACCATAACAATATCATCTGAAACCTTCAGCACTTCCCTGTCGATTTCTGGTAAAAAATTGAAAATAATTAATCGCACATTTGGTTTCGGGAAAGCCTCCTTTAGTGCAGAATATAATCTTAGAGCGTACTGTGGCGTGATTACTCTGTTTTCTTTATCCTCAAAGACATATGTACCCTGGGAAACAAAAAATTCAGGCATAGCGGCTCTGAAAAAATAGACAGTACCTTCATGCTCTTTAATATTGTGAAACCTTGCCAATCGCCTTGCATATTTCTCGCGGAATTTAGACCATCGATGCGCAAAACGGTTACCAAGCCAGTTCCCCTCATGGACAAGTTCTATGCTGTAGTAGGTATTTGCCAACCACCCATACTTTTCTTTTAGAACTATGAGGTATCTAGGATCGCAAAGATAAGCAAAACCATCCCTAATACCATCGATCAATTTGTTACCATCCATGGACAAGACCCAATCTAACGGATAGGCAGCGTATCTGAGGCCGGCATGTCTCAACATCATTGCTGAATGACAGGTCGAGCCCAGACTCACAAATAAGGTGCGATTTTGTGAAACGATTTCCGCATCATCCGCCTCGGAAAAGAGATCCCCACATAGAGGTGACAGGCACATTGACAATAACAATGCATAAATAGAACGTAGACAACACCAGACCATTTTTAGCTCTAAAATTAAACGTTTGAGAGTCGTCTTTGTAGTTTAGCATGGTGCATTTAGGCAACAAGATAAAAGCGGTTTAGACCCCATCGCAGTTCGTTCAATAGTCCATGGAATATGCTATTTCTGCCAAAGTTAAGCATTTGCTGGGATGCGCTCATTAGGAATGGCGAGGTAGTCGTCATCCTTAATTTTTTTCACTTTGTAGTTCATACTTTGCAATGTGCGACGCGTATTCTTAATGCGCTCTCTAATCCTTGAATCTTTTCTGCTAAAACCGCCCATGATTTCTATGATCAGGATTGGGCGTGACCGCGAGATAGTCTCCTGGGCTCCTCGTAGTACCTCGTCTTCTGTACACTCCACATCGATCTTCATCAAGGCTATATTGTCGAGATTAAACGAGTCTAGAGTATGTTTATGTAGATTCCACGGGCCATCATTGGACTGGTGTACAGGACTATAGTTGTCACCGTAGTACTGTGTCATTTCGAGCTCCATATTGGTATCAGTAACCCAACACAGATGTGGCATAACATTCTTGCGATTGCTGGCAGACACGTTATAGCAGAGTTCTCTAAAAAACTGTCGTTCGCCTTCAAAGGAATACACCATACCGGCCTCTCCAACTAAATTGCTCATTGTGAGCGAAATCGTCCCCATATGTGCGCCGATGTCGACGACATGATCACCTGGTTTGATGTATGTAATGAGTAGCTTCAAGATATGAGGTTCCCAAATTTTACCTTTTTTTATGGTGTCTTTGACAACGTCATAGGCATCGTCAACCCAAAAAGATCCGAGTCCAGTGACGTTGTATAACTTATAATATCCCCAGGGCATGTTGCTGAGATAGGACGCTACGTGATCTTCCTGTGGATAATAGGCGGGGAGCTTTTGCTCGGCGGTCAAAGAGGTGAAGCACAACAAAGGGCAAAGCAATAGCTTTAGTGGGGCTTGGCAACTAATCGTAATAGGCCATTTTAGGAAGCGGAATTGCATATTTGCCTCTATTAAGTTTCTTGAATTTCTGTCTTAGGGTTCTCGAAGGCTACTTGTGGAAGGCCACTAACAAGATTTTGCGATACATCAGATTTCGGAGGTATTGGTTTAAAGCGTTCTGAGGGTATCGCGATATAGTCATCTGTGAAGATCTGTTTTACAACATACCCCATGCCTTTCAAGAGGGATACAGTATGGTCTATACGAGCTCGCACATCAGGCGTCACGCGCCAGCCGAATCCGCCCATGATCTCAATAAGGATGATTGGACGGCAACGCATGATTGTCTCTCTAGCGCCCATCAAAACCTCATCTTCTTTCAATTCAACATCAATTTTTATGAGCTTGACTCTATCAAAATTAAATGAGTCAAGCCGATGTACATGCAAACTGTAGGGAAGCCCTTCAGAGGTACAGACGGGGCTGGAATCAGGGTGATAGAATACCCATGAGGCTTCAATATCTTTTTCCACATCACTAATCCAGAACATATAGGGTATTATATTCGGGCGCTCGTTTAATCTTACATTCTCGATGAGTTCTCTAAATAGCTGACGTTCACCCTCAAAGGCATGCACAGTGCCAGTGGGGCCTACGAGACGGCTCATAAACAGCGATAGCGTGCCCATATGCGCGCCTATATCGATAGCGACGTCACCGTGCCTAAGATATCTCTTAAGCTCTCGAAGCACATGTTTTTCCCAAAGAACTCCCTGTTTCAGTGTATCCTTGATGCAATCGCGTGCGTCATCGACCCAAAACCAGCCTAAAGTGGGTACGTTATAAAGCCGATAGTATTGCCAGGGCATTTTGTTCAGATAAGCCTCTAGCGCAGGTTCCTTGGGATAATATTGGTAGGCTTGATCATCTCCCGCTAGAGCAGACGACAGCCACCAACAGCAAAGAATGACAGATAGCTTGAAACCCTTCATGAGTAGTCTGTTCCTTAATTTATTTGCGATTTCTCAATTTTTCTTTAGGGACTGCAAGGTAATCGTCGACATGAATTTTTTGTACGGAATAACCCATTGCGTTGAGTGTACCAATCGTGTGAGCAATGCGAGTATGTACCTCAGGTTTGTTACTATTGCCAAACCCCCCCATAATTTCGATCACTAGGACTGGGCGGCAGCGTGCGATGGTTTCCTGAGCGCCACTTAAGATTTCGTCTTCGGTGCATTCCACATCGATCTTCATTAACGAGATATTCTGGAGGTCAAAGGTATCCAATTTGTGCTTGTGAAGTATCCATGGCCTATCGCTGGGCTGATGCACCGGGCTATAGTTATTGCCGTAGTAATAATGAACTTCAATGTCTTCCTCCTTATCACCGATCCAACATAGATGAGGTATGATATTTGTTCTTCCGTTTGAGTAGATGTTGTGGTAAAGCTCTCTAAAAAACTGCCGTTCACCTTCAAACGAGTATACCATTCCTGTTTGTCCCACCAGATTGCTCATAGCTAGGGAGATCGTGCCCATGTGCGCCCCTAGATCAACGACGTTGTCGCCGGGCTTAATGTAGGTCGCTAGTATCTTTACGATGTAGGGTTCCCATATTTTGCCCTTTTTGATCGTATCCTTAACAACATCGCGGGCGTTATCTACCCAAAACCAGCCCAGACCGGGTACATGGTAGGATTTATAGAGATGCCAGGGCATGCGACCAATATATGAAGCTACATGCTCCTCTTGTGGATAGTAGATTGGTAGATTGAAATCCGCACTTAGCGGACTGCTCCACATCAATGCGACAAGGGCATAAGGCAAAAAGAGAAGAGAAAACCTGCGCAATTTAGTCGAAATTTTGGCAGGCCTGAGGAGGTTAACAGAGGAAATGTTCATGCTATGCTCGATGTGCTGAGTGTTGTCAAGAGAGGACCACTACTGCTACTGCTCAAAAACTACTTAATGGGTGCAGTCTAAAAGAGTGCTTTAAAATGAGTCAAGAAAATGATTGAGTAGCTAAATGTGTTTCAAAGATTAGCAGGCAATCGCGGGTTAAAATTTTTGTTGTTGTCTGGCTTTAATTCAAGTGTTAGAATCTACGCAACTGCATTCACAACATACCCTAGAGGTCACACGGTGGTTTTAAGTCTGTTATCCGTTTTGTTGCTGACGCTGTTCGCTGAAATTGGTGCTGTTCCATTCGCTCTGGATGAGGTGCGTTCAACCTATGTGGATGATGAGCTCGAAGAGCTATGGACATCGTTGTCGGATCTGTATTTTCCCACCTTGGCGGACTATCAATTGGTCCAAAACTATCTTCGTTATGGTCGGAGACCCTATCTTGATACGCTGTTTGACTTGTGTCTAGGCATCTGTGAAATATTCCCAGAAGAACTGGGAGATCGATCATTTGCCTGTTGGCAACGAATCCAGCAAAACATCAAGTTGGTAGGGCCAAAACAGGAAATGCCTGTGTTTAAACAAATGGAGCTTGGGGGAGCTCATCCTGAAGACAAGTCACGTTGCATCGTCCTATATGGGTCTTTTAATATGGATCCTTTTGACCTAAGAACCTCCTATGCCCAACGGATGCTAAATATTGTAGCCGATTTGAAACGAGAGGGCTATGTCGGGCACGTGTTATATCGCGTGGGTGGATATCCCTTAGTAGACCGAGGGTCTCTTCGATTGATTCATGTTCCTTATTCGTTCAAGTTACTTTCACTCATAGAAGCGTCTCTAATGGGTTATCACGATGTGTTGTGGGTAGACTGTTCTATGCATCCTGCTAATAACCTTAAAAAGGTGTTTTTGGAATTACGTAGAAAGGGAGTTATCTTAGCCACAACTGACACAAAACTTGATTATGAATACCGGCTTCACCTTTGCCCCGACTCGACTGTTTTCAGTACTGGTTTACGGATTGCCGATTTGGCCAAAATTCCCCACATCGGGGCGGCAATCATCGGCATTTCTTTCAATCATCCATCAGGACATGAGTTGTTACGCGAATGGTATCGTATGACAGCTATGGTGCATCCAGCGATGTCTCTGTATCCCGAGGAATTTATCTTGTCTATTGCCGCCTGGCGTTGTGGTATCAAGCCTACCAATCGCCTTGCAAATTATATGGATACAAGGGAGTGCACTCCGCAACAACCCTCTGGTGCAAAACTTCCATTTTGGATGGATAAAAAGTAGCTCTCATTAAATCTAGAGGTCTATGCCCGTTCTCTAGGAATAGCGAAGTAATATTCGCCTTTTAGATTTAATATGATGTAGTTCATGTTAAGCAACGTTTTGCACGTATGCACGAGACGTTTTTTGACGGCTGGGTCCTTTTTTCCATCCAAGGCTCCCAGGATTTTAATAAACAGGAGGGGGCGTGAGTGAGCGATGGTTTCTTGTGCTCCGCTTAATACCTCGTCCTGGGCACCTGCTACATCGATTTTTATCAATGCGATGTTGTTGAGGGCAAAGGAATCCAAGGTGTGTTTATGCAGCGTCCAAGACTCATCGATGGGGGAATGCACAGGGTTATAATTAGCTTCATGCTTGTCGAATACCTCGACATCAGCATCAACGTCAGTAATCCAGCTTAGGTGAGGGATGACATTGGTTCTACCATTAGAATACATGTTATGGTAGAGCTCTCTAAAAAATTGTCGTTCACATTCGAAAGCATAAACCATTCCGGTCGTTCCAACAAGGTTACTCATCGCAAGCGACATGGTTCCCATATGGGCTCCAATATCGATCACATTGTCGCCAGGTTTGAGATACCTTTCCAGTAACTGTACGATATGAGGCGACCAGACCTTTCCTGTCTTTATCGTATCTTTGACCACATCACGAGCATTATCGACCCAAAACCACCCCAATCCATTTACGTAATATGACTTATAGTAACTCCAAGGCATCTCGTTTAGGTACTTTGCCACATGTTCTTCGTTAGGGTAATATGTTGGAGGCTTAGGATGTGCGTAAAGGTCGCTTTCCGGTACCAGAGTGATTGTACAGGCCAAAAAGAGAAGAGGGATTTTCCATAGCTCAGACAGGGCATGGACAGTATTGTGTAGGCTAATAAATGGAACTTTCATGTTAGGCTCGACGTGCTGAATAGTTATCGTTACCGGGAGGTCATCATTGTTTAAAAACGGCCTTGTTCACCTTTTCGGTCAGTTTTCGGTGGACTGCAAAAGGATCGTCTGTCGCGTTTTGCTCCTCGGACATAGCTGGCGCTATGCCCTCGTCACAAACCACGACATCCGACCTTTTTCGTCCGACCGAAATTCTGACCGCAAAGGTGAACAAGGCCTTAAAAACAATTGAATCTGTGCAGTCTAAAATAGTTCCTTTAATGAGTCAAGGAGATGCATAAAAGCAATAAAATATAATTGACGAGTCGATCGAGGCTGGCTATCTTACTTGAAAATATGCTTGCTCAAACTATGCTAAAAGGTTTTTATGAACAATCGACTGCTTTTTGTAGGTGTGCTGACGTTAATGCTAACAAATGTCTTCGGCAGTTCTTTTGTATTTGACGATGTGCAGCCCATTTATGTCGATGAGGAGCTGTCGAGCCTATGGGAGTCGCTTACTGACATCTATCATCCCTCATGGGAAGACTATAAGAGGGTTGAATACTACCTGAGATATGGTGACAGGCCTTATCTAGACGTGGTGTTCAACTATCGTATCGAAAAGGCCGGTGACCCTTCCATTGGGGATGAGGGACGACAGCACCGTTATTGGCACAGAATGCTGCAGGGCATGATGCTCGTTGGCCCTAATGAGGAGCTACCACAACTTCAGATTTTGGCTTTAGGAGGTGCTAGCGAGGAAGACCGGTCCAAATGTGTTGTACTATATGCATCATACGATGCTGATAGTGGGGATCGTAATAGTGCTGAAAAACGAGTCTATGACAAGCGACTATTTGATATTATTGAGGACTTGACGGCCAATGGTTATTGTGGGCATGTCCTGTATCGCGTAGGTGGTTTTCCTCTGATTGAACGTGGGGGCATTCGTCTCGTGCATGTGCCCTATTCCTTTAAGCTATTGTCCATTATTGAAGCGTCACTATTGGGCTATGAAAATATTCTGTGGTTAGATTCTTCTGTGCATCCTGTGAACAATCTAAACAAAGTGTTTTACAGAATAGCTAAGAGGGGTGCTCTTCTGTTGACAAATGGCGTGCATCTAGATTATGAATATGGCCTTCACCTGTATCCTGTGACCGCAGTATATAGTGCAGGATTAGCTCTCAAGAATCTTTCCGCAATTCCACACATACCATCTTGTGCAATAGGTTTCTCCTTCAATCATCCAACCACTCATCATCTTATTCGGGAGTGGTATCGCCTGAGTACGATGGTATATCCAGCGATGACATTGTATCCCGAGGAGTTTATCCTATCTGTTGCAGCTTGGCGGACAGGAGTGAAGCCTATAGCATCGATCTACAACTATATGGATTTTCGGTCTAAGACTCCAAGGAAGCCACGAAATGTATCCAAGCCATTCTGGCTCGATAAAGCATGAGTTGAGTCCGCAGTTGATAGCATTACTTGCCACCGTTGCGCGATGCCCGACTAAAGTTAAAACTGGAAGGCTATATCCGTCTTGTGTAAATGACACAAGCGCTTTTGATGTTTGATAATAAGGGTCTTAAATGAACAGTCGACTCTTATGTACAGTCATAATGACATTGCTGTTGATGAATGTCTTTGGTGGTCCTCCTACGTTTGACGAGGTGCAACCCTTTTATGTTGATGATGAGCTGACAGGGCTATGGGATTCGCTTTCTAATATTAATAATCCTACGTGGGAAGACTATAAAAAGGTCGAATATTACCTGAGATATGGAGATAGGCCTTATTTGGACGTGGTATTCGATTATCGCATCGAGAATGCTGGTGATCCTCCCATTGGAGATGAAGGTCGACAATACCGCTATTGGTATAGGATGCTGCAAGGAATGATGTTGGTTGGTCCAAGCCAGGAAATGCCAAGTGTTCAAATCATGGCTTTAGGCGGAGCGCCTAAAGGAGATCGGTCTAGGTGCATCGTTTTGTATGCGTCATTTGACTCGGACAACAAATATCGAAATGTTGCGTATCAGAAACGGCTATTCAATATTATTGAAGATCTAAAGACTAATGGTTATCGCGGTCATGTTTTATGTCGACTAGGTGGTTTTCCGCTGGTTGAGCGTGGCGGGATTCGTCTTGTGCATGTACCTTACTCCTTTAAGTTACTATCCATTCTTGAAGCATCATTATTGGGCTATGAAAATGTTCTATGGTTAGACTGCTCGGTGCACCCTGTAAACAATTTAGATGCGGTTTTTAAGGGAATAGCTCAAGGCGGTGCCATGCTGTTTACCAATGCTGTATATTTAGATTATGAGTACAGGCTTCACCTCTATCCTGAGACCTCCATATATAGTTCAGGACTTGATGTCGAACAGCTTTCCGCAATCCCACACATACCATCCTGTGCAATGGGTTTTTCTTTTAACCATCCGGCAACTCATCGTCTCATTTGGGAATGGTATAGCCTGAGTACCCAGGTATACCCAGCGATGACATTGTATCCCGAGGAGTTTATCCTATCTGTTGCAGCTTGGCGGACAGGAGTGAAGCCTACCGCTTCGATCTACAACTATATGAATTTTCGGGTTCAAACACCAAGACAGCCACGGAATGCAGCCAAACCTTTTTGGTTTGATAAAGGTTGAACCGAGTGAACGATCGTTGCTATTTGAAAAACTTGACGACTTTAAAGATGTCTATATTTGTCACATCGGCGCTGACGATGACGATGTTTGGTGATATCCTATGCATTTTGCGCGTTCCTTTGGATGGTGGGTTGATGATAATTAGTCGCACCTCAGGCTTTGGAAACGTCTCTTTTAAGGCTGCATAGAGGTGTGTGGCATAGGTTGGACTAATTTCATTGTTGTCGCTATTTTTGAAGATAAATGCGTCACTATCCGATCTTGGTAAAGCCTGTCTAATAAAATAGACCGTTCCATCATGAAACTTAATGTTGTTGAACCTGGCAAGCCTTCGTTCATATTTTTTGCAGAAGCTGGGAAGGTTTTCCTCATAGTCAGGGCCAAGCCAATACCCATCATGCTTAAATTCCATATGATAATAAGTCTGCAAAAGAAATCCAGGCTTTGTTGCAGACGCGACAAGATACTGTGGGTGGCAAAAATGGATAAAGCCCTCTCGAATACCTTGTATGAGCATATGACCATCGACCGATACAGCCCAATCGAAAGGGTAAGCAGCCTTTCGTATTCCTGCCTTACGCAATATTAGGGCGGGGCTACAATGTGAGCCTAGGCTGACGAATAGCGGGCCTTGCGTGATCTCCTCTTGGCCTTCTTCTAAAAGTATTTCACAATGCAAGAACGAAGGTCGTAGGCTTGTACCGAGAAAAAAAAGAGTGATAAATAGAGTTTTTCTATGCCAGCTCATTCCTGTTCAGCCTTTACAATGATTGGAGTTCTTAAAAACGCCTGTGTATAAAAAATATACCAGAAGGCTTCTTCTTGACTACAGATTTTAGAAAATGCACGATTTCACAGGGTTCTAAATTGGGAGAATCGATTATGATCGCTTTCAGAGCATTAATGGATGGTTCTAGTATTTTGAGAGAATTCGTAAAGATAGGTCTATTTTTTTCTGCTCTGTCTTTCACGTCATCGCACGGAGACCAATACTCCTACTATCCGCAAGACCCGTCTGTTGCTGAATATCTAAACAGGATGCCTTGGCAGCACTACGCATCTATCCCCTACGCCGTCACTAATCTGGCGTGGTTTTGGGTGGACAATGCTAGAGATCCCATCAAAGATATTATCAAAAAAGGCATCATGTGGAAGCCTTATATCCTTGAGGTTTTGGCCTCTTACGTTAAACCGGGAGATGAAGCATGTGATATAGGAGCTCACATGGGTACCATATCGATGGAGTTGCGACAGCTAGTAGGCTGTCGAGGCAAGGTCTACGCATTTGAAAGCGAACGCCAGTTCTTTCGTGAGCTGGTTCAAAATGCAAAACTCAACGGATTCTCTAATGTAATTCCGCACCTTTGTCGCATTGGCAAAGAGGATGGAGAGGTCCCTATAACCCATTTCTACGGTGCTGAGTACAGTTCTGTTCATCAACGAAGTGATGGGCCTTGGTCTCTGCACAAACATTGCCTAGATTCGTTTGGTTTATCCAACATAGCAGTGATGAAAATAGCCGTAGATGGTGCAGAGGATAGTGTGATTGAAGGAGCTCGACAAACCATCGTGCTTGGTCGCCCCGTCATTGTTATTGAGATCATGGGCAAGATGGGCGCGAATATTGATGCACAGACACGTCAGGAGAGGATTAATCACACAACATCCTTGCTCGAAGAACTGAACTATACCGTCACACACCTTTGCAACGATGACTACCTAGCCTTGCCTAAGGAGAAATCTTTTTAACACATACTGTGAGTTTTTTTACCACAGAGCCAAGTGGACAAATATTTTTTTCTAAGACATTATTCTAAAAAAATAGCGAGGGTGACAGGTGAAAATAAGCTTCTGGCCATTGTCGGAGCATCAAAAACAAGTGATACTGATGAGTGCCATCTTTTTTATCATTTGCGTTATCCACAACATTCTTCACACCGTGAAAGATGCGTTGATCATTACTGCAGAGGGATCGGGCGCTGAAGTAATTCCATTTATTCAGCTGTGGATAATGCTTCCAATGACTTTTGTTGCGGCATTCTTTTTCACATCTTATCTTAAGCGGTATGGGTTAGCTGCAGTCATCAATAGGAGCCTCATTATTTTCCTGGCGTTTTTTGTAATCTTTGCATGTTTTCTTTACCCATATCGCAGTATTATTGAGCCGCATCACTATGCTGATACACTGGCTGACTATCTACCACAGGGACTTAATGGATTCATCGCTATAGGGCGTAATTGGACTTTATCGCTTTTCTTCGTTTTAGGGGACCTATGGGGCTGTGTGGTCACTTCAGTCATTTTCTGGAGTTTGGCCAATGAAATTACTCCTCTGCAAGAGGCGAAGCACACATACTCTTGGGTACGCATAGGTGGGGCCCTTGGAGCGATCATTGGAGGACAGTTTCCGGCCCTAGCGTCTTTTGCAGTCCCTCACATTTCTGTTTATGCTCTATTGGTTGTTATTATCTGTGGTTGTGTCA
This sequence comes from uncultured Chlamydiae bacterium, assembly GCA_963713615.1. Taxonomy (GTDB): domain Bacteria; phylum Chlamydiota; class Chlamydiia; order Chlamydiales; family JAJFMA01; genus CAMFKD01. The sequence continues at coordinate 1,701,953 of CAVQMM010000001.1, read as the reverse complement.
CGCTAATGGCTCTTTTTCCTCGTCTAATGAGATCATTTGATTGTCTCTCGCATAAGCCTACGGAAACAAATGATCAGCAGGAGATGCATCAGAATATCTGGCAGCAAGTGCGATACCTCTTTCGGTCTCGTCATCTACTTTGCCTTGCAATAATGGTTATTGCCTATGACCTTGTCATGGGGTTGTTTGAATTGGTATGGAAGGCTCAAGTTAAAGAGATCTATCCCGATTTCAACCGATATAGTACATTTCTGGGCCTAAGTTTTGCCATAGGTGGAGCTTTAACGGTTCTTTTCGCGTTTGCCACTCCTCTGGTCTTGACCCATCTTGGATGGACAAAAACAGCATTAGTGACGCCGATCTTCCTGTTAATTATTGGACTGCTTTTTTTCGGGCTTTTGATTTTTCGAGAATCCATACATTTAGACCCCATACTGTTGCTGACTATAGCGGTAATCTTGGGTGCCGTGCAGTTTAGCGTGGGTAGAGCCAGCAAATATTCCCTCTTCGATATCAGTAAGGATATGGCCTATATTCCGCTCGAATCACATCTTAAGGCACAAGGCAAGGCTGCAGTAGATGGTTTGGGGCCGCGTATGGGCAGGACTGGAGCCTGTTTGGTTAATCAGGGGCTTCTCCTGACTTTTACAACGGTTGGAGCTGGAATATCTATTTTTGCTGTTTTGATTGTGGGGATCATTATGGCTTGGATGATGGCTACGAAGCTATTAGGACGTGATATGCAAGTATTAGTTAAGCCTGGTGAAGATGAATCTGCACAACTTGTTTCCGTTGTCTGAGGGGCTGCTTATGCAGAGATTCCAAGTTCTATCAAGGGCCATAGAGTTTGAATAACTCTATTTTGAACACTCAGCAAAAATATGAGGATGAAAGTGTTTCGAAATTTTATCTATTTAGCATGCATGCTTTCAATTAGCTTATTTGGTGGTGATCAAGAGATTCTAGTCTTATCTACCTATCGCTGTGGGACTCATTGGTCGCTCTACTGCCTGAGTTACTTACTCCATCGTGACGTTATTTTCCGACGTGGTATTGGTGAGGAAACACTCTACAAAGCGGCAGAAGATGAAAGCAATGGCTATATTTTTGCAGGTCATTGTCCGAAGGAGCTTTGGATAAAAAAAGAGGGTGATAAAAATGATCTATTGATTGTTGTAGTACGAAATTACCGCGAGTGTTTGATGCGTCATTTAGGAAGTGTTGCGGCCATCGTGGATGATCTAAAAATGCAGGCGACATACAATTGGCTAGATGCAAATCGAGTTGCGGCGCTGGTTCTCTGTTCTAGTCAGTATATCAATAATGTCAGATGCTACGATTCCTGGGACCCATCCAAGCGATATTTAATCTTTTACGAAGACCTGATAAATAATCCTATGTCGGTTCTGCTGGATGTCGTCTATTTTTTAGGAGAGATTCCAGACGAGAACACATGGCGTTTTTTTGAGGATTTAGAAGTACACAAACATGTGTGTCTTAGAGATTATACTACTATGGGAGGATCACAATCAAAGGGAACAGACAACCTTTATCACTCAAAAAAGATGGGCTTAAAAAATTGCCGCTTAATCGATAATCTGGTTGAACAGTTGTTCCCATATTACTTTCATAAATATCTAAAGAGATATAAATTGGATGATCTTAGCACTTGAAGAAGAGGCATAGCTCAAAGCCATGCGATATATCTGTTCCTAGGGGGTGAACAAGGCCCTCTTTTGCATCCTAATCGACCAGCTTTATTGGTGAAGAACCCCAAATGTTGTCTTTGTCCTTTTACAGAAGTAGTATGCTCTGGTGTCTTTATTGTCTCAGTCACGTCCTTAACCGAAATGGGGAGTGAGGAGTAAAGTGCAACGTTTTGTATCCCTCATTGTCATCTATGTCCTGGCATTTTTGATTTTGTTTCGCATACAGGTCGCCGATGCGCTTCCTTTTATTTCGTCTTTCCTTGATTCCGATTGTATTATCACTACAAAGAAAATCTATGTAAAAGGTTATCCGCAAGCTTGGAATCCTTCTCTTATTAGGGCCAAACAGGGACTGCTTCTTACCTTTAGAATTACTCCCGATTCCGATAATAAAAATATTTCTTATATTGGGATAGTGATGCTTAATGAGGAATTTGAGCCTATCTCGGAACCATGGATTCTTAATTCCAGGCATTTCGGGGCGGCGCCATCACAGTCGGAAGATGCACGTATCTTTCGATCTCAGGATAAAATATATATTATTTGTAACGATAATCCTCATGTTACAAGTCCCTCACGTAAACATCACAGAGATATGTATGTTGCAGAGCTGACTTATTCCAATGGTAAATTTACATTGGGCCCTGCTAAGATGCTTTTTCACAAAGAGCATCGCAAGACTATCAAATGGCAAAAGAACTGGGTTCCCTTTGAATGGGGTGATTCGTTTCTGATAGGTTATTCAATGATCCCTCACATGATCCTTAGCCCCGATTCCATCACTGGTGAATGTACGCCAAAGTACTGCGCTCCAAAGGTGGGTAATTGGAAGTGGGGTATGCCACGTGGAGGTACGCCTGCAATACTTGTGGATGGAGAATATCTGGCCTTTTTCCATTCCTCGCTTTTTATGAAGTCCGTAGTCTCACCTAATGCTCCCATGTGGCATTACTTTATGGGAGCGTATACATTCTCACCTAATCCACCCTTTCAGATCACCTCCATCAGCCCTTATCCTCTTATCGCACCGGGATTTTATACAAATCGCTGCAAGGAGAAGAAAGTTATTTTCCCTGGGGGTCTTGTGGATTGCGGTTCCTACCTAGCCGTGGCCTATGGAAAAGATGATAGAGAGGTTTGGATAGCCAAAATTGACAAAGACCGTCTCAAAAAAACTCTTGTACCAACGATTTCCAAAAGCTCAAAAGAGGCGATCACGGCTCTCGGAGAATGAAGAATACACCACTAAACTTGGCTTGCCGAAGCTGTGCTGAACTGAGATTTCCACGATGGTGTGATAAGATCTTCAAGTTCGCAGCATTGATCCAAGATGGAATATCATTCTGACCCATAATGGCACTGATCACAAACGCCTCGGGATAAAAGGAAAAGAATGGGGTCCCTAATTCCACGCATTGGCGAAAATCGGAAATCAACCTTTGGGAGGTTTTTGAGCTTAATCTAAGACCAAAAGCAGATGTTGATATGAACTGTGTCTTTAAAACATCGGTATTAGTGAGCTTTTTGAGAAGTTTCTGAGTCGTGGGAAGAATATTGCGCCAGAAGCCTAAGGAAGGAGCGTTGGCTATAAATAGAACGTCTTGGGTTTCCAGCTGTCGGAAGAGGGGCGTTGGATCGTTCAAAGGAAGGGCTGAAGGATCAATCCACAGAACTGTGTCAAAACCCAGTTTTTGTGCTTCCAACATCATAAAAAGTTTAAAGCATCCAGGGACACCAGCATATTGGATTTCTTGACCAGTGGGATTGGGAACGCCCCCGACGCGGTACATAAAATACCCGTTAAAGCCTGTATTGGCAAGTGCTGCGGGGATTGAGCTAATCCATTTGGATGCGCTTCCATCAAACGGAGCGTAGGTAACGATGCACATGTCACCGCCTTGACCAATCATCTCCAGCTTACAGATTGGCAAAAGACCTTTTTCCGGCATGATCAAGGTTTGCTTTAATCCTTGCGAACACCTTTGGAGAAAGTCCTCAAAGGCGTGGTAGTGCCTAAAAGGCGGATATAGAGCTTTTAAAGGGCTGCGGATGTTTACAGCTCTAAGTTTATCTTGAATCTCTACATAGTCGTCGTTGGTGAGGTCATCCTTTTCCGGAAAACTAATGAGGAAAGGGTTTGCCGCAATGTTGCAGAGTGCACAAATGAACGCAAGGACAAGCCAAAGAGAGAATTTCATACAACCTCAGTCAACTGTGTTTTATCAAAGTCTATAGGTCATACAAGCTAGGGCCACATTTGTCAATAATCGAGATTATCCGAAAGGGATAAGCGTGTAAAAAAAAAGTTTTCCTTCCGTTTTCGAATGGCGTAAGATTGACCAGTTCAGCCTGCTTTTTCTAGAAATCACGGAGATGGATTTATGATGCAATTATGCGGTTATTTTGTATGCCTCTTATGTGTTGCTGTCGGTAACCTCATCGCTTCCGAACCTGAGATACTATTTCTCTCCTATCCAAGGAGTGGAGCTTACTGGTCTTTATATTGTTTGAACCATGTGCTTAACCGCGAGGTTATCTATAACCGTGGTATTGACGAAGAAAGGATTTCACAACATAGCGGTGGGCCCAGTGACGCTGCTGATGATTTTAATGGTTATATCTATGGTGCACATCATCCCAATGGCTTATGGATAAAAAAAGATGGCGAAAAACATGATATTTTAATCGTTATGGTACGAAACTACAGAGAGTGTATGTTGCGTCATTTAGGAAGTGTTGAAAATGTTAATTATTACTTAGAAGTTGAGTCGATCTACAGTTGGTTCGATCATCACGGTTCGAGGAATAGGGCTTTTCTAAATCATAAAGACCATTACATCAATGTTCTTAGATGTTACGAATTTTGGGATCCTTCCAAAAGATACATGATTTTTCTTGAGGATTTTTTGAAGGATCCTATGCCTATCTTAATCGACATTATGCAGATGTTGGGTGTGATGCCTGCGGAAGATACATGGCATTTTTTTGATTATCTTGAGGATCACAAAAGAAATTGCATGAAGCTTTACGAAGCCAAAGGTGGATCTCAATCGAAAGGGCGGGATATGCTCTACCACTCTAAGAGAGTTGGCTTGCACGGTTGTAAAAAGATTGATGGGTCTATGGAAGGGCTATTTCCTCATTACTTTAACAAGTATCTATCCAGGTATAAAATTAAAAGTTTGGACATAGAAAGCTCAAGTAGTGGCACTGAGAACGTGGAATTCTGATTGAGATGTATAGCGCTTACAATTAGAATTTGAAGGCGAAAATATAACCGCGTGTAGTGTATCTATGTTGAAATGGTGGCATCATTTTCTCTGTTTGGTATGTGTCACGGCATCAAATTTAGCAGCGCACGAGCCTGAAATATTAGTTCTTGCCTTTCCTCGAAGTGGTACTCATTGGGCGTTATATTGTCTCGGTCACTTACTTAATAGGGAGGTGCTTTTTAATCGAGGCTTCTGCGAGGAAGACTTTTTGAGAGGTATAGGACGTTACCACGCAGATGGCGATGTTAACGGTTTTATCTATGGTGCTCATAATCCAAACGCACTTTGGATCAAAAAAAATGGCGAGTTCAATGATATTTTAATTGTAGTGGTGCGGAACTATAGAGAATGTATGCTTCGTCAGTTTAAGAGTATGGAGAACATCTTATATCACCTAGAGTGTGAAGCGCGATATAATTGGTTAGACCAGAGCAACTTTAAATGTAGGGCATTTTTGAATCACAAAGAACATTATATAAATGCTTTGAGATGTTACGAGTACTGGAATCCTTCCAAAAGATACCTAATTTTTTATGAAGACCTTATCAAAGATCCTGCGCCGATTCTGTTGGATATCATGCAAATGGTGGGAGTAATGCCTGACGGCGATACATGGCATTTCTTTGAGTACCTAGAGGATCACAAAAGAAATTGTCTGACCCTTTACGAAGGAAACGGTGGATCTCAATCGAAAGGGCAGGATTTGCTGTACCACTCTAGGAGAGCTGGTTTGCGCGGTTGTCAACAGATTGATGGGTGTATTGAAGGGCTGTTTCCCCACTATTTTAACAAGTACCTATCAAGGTATAGAATTAAAAGTTTGGCTATAGAAAGCGCTTGTGATGATGGTATTGAGTAGCTATTCACCGTGTGGTAATGATTACAGTCCCATTCATATCAATCAATACAGAGTTCTCGGCCTGCGCAACAAGGCCGTGAGATTGTTCCACGAGTGGTGGATAGCCTTCAATAGCATTTGCTTTCAGCAGTTCGTCGAGGCCATGTCGTACAGTGGCTAAAGGTAGCTCAGGAGTGACTAAAGCATGTATGGCAAAGGGTAATCGATCAAAGCTCGCTATCTTTGCCAATAGGGTTCGAGCGAGTTCTGAGCGTACCCTGCGTTCCGCCACAAAGCCAAAAATGGTTGGTGCGCCGGTTTCATAAATCATCCCTATACCGGTGCTCACAAAGGGTTCAATGGCAAAAGTCATTCCAGGTCTAATGAGAGCTGTGGATTTGTTGTCACAGTTGGGAATTGTTGGGCTGGTGTGAATTTTAAACCTTCCCAGGCCATGTCCACAAAGGTTTCTAACGGGTGAGAGCCCAAAAGACTGTGCTGTTTGTTCAATCACCTTGCCTATCTCTCGGAGTGGCAACCCCACCTTGATGATTTGCTCTGCGGCCAGTAGCGCGGCCTCGGCGGCATCTACAAGCACTTGGTGTTTGCCGGATAGATCGACCGTGACGGCACAATCACCGATGGCACCTTTGTAGCTGACGCCTATGTCCAGTTTGACGACTTGATCTACGAAGGAGATGTTTTGTCCTGGTTCGGGCAAGAAATGCGCAGCGACATCATTCAAGGCTATCTGTGGAGGAAAGGCAGGACGAGCTCCCAGCTCAAAAATTTTTTGATTGATCTGGCTGATGACATCGTTGTAGGAAGCTCCGCGGGTGATGAGAGATTTTCCAAAAGCGCGTATCTCTCTAGCTAAGGCTCCAGCACGAATAAAATCTTGTTTGTAAGCATTGTCCATGTTTTTTACCGAAATGATCTCTACAACAGGATGTGGCGACCAGTATTAGTTGTTGTGTCATAGACGGCAATGCTGGCTCCGCATATTCCCGGGCTTGTTTCAACCATTAGAGACCCAGGATTCAGGCTGAGGGTTTTGCCATACTTCTCATTGATGCGTCCATGGGTGTGTCCATGGAAAACAGCATCATATTTGCCACAGGTCACCAGAGCCTCCACAATGCCCGCATAGTCGCCATGAAATACGGCGATCTTGCGGCCACCCAGCTCCAGCTCTAAAAAGCGGTCTTCGTATTCTAGGTCGAGACCTAGCGAATGTTTGTATTGCATATGGCGGAATTTGTCGCCGTCGTTATTGCCAAAGACGCCACGCATGGGCGCGGTCAATCCGCTGAAAAAGCGTAAAATAAAGGGAGACACCCAATCGCCGCAATGAATGACGTAGTCAACCTTTTCGGCATTAAAATGTTCCACTGCCCTGGTGATCAAGCTGACCTGATCATGCGTATCCGATATGACACCGATTTTTTTCATGGGTTGCCGGTGATGCTTGTCAAGAGTCCATGGTGGTCACTAATTACTTCATCCGGCGCATCGCGCTCGCTGGTGCGTATTAGGGTTGTGTGTGTTTCATGTCCAGCGGGAGACTTGAGGAGCAATGCATAATCAAGAATACCGGACTCATCGACCACAGCGATGGGAATGGCATGGCTATCGAAGAAGTGCTTAGTGAAATACTCGGTCCAAGTGGTTTGAGAGGGTTCTAAGTCGGTGCGGTTGTGGTTGTATGCGTCATGAAAGTGCGCACGTATGAGGGCCTCTCCCGGTTCGCCTGAGCCCCAAGCGATATTGAGATCTCCGCACATAAAGTGGGGGAGCTGAGGCGATGCAGCAGCATCAGCTGTCATGCGGTCAATAAATTGCTGAATTTGTTGGCCGCGCACCTGAGAGGCTCCTTCAGCATGCAATGCCTGCATATGCGTGGTGTAGACGTGTGCCAATGACCTGGAGCCATCTTTGACGATGAAGTCGAAGAAACCAAAATTCATCGGTACTAGCGCGGCCGTATATTGTGTGAATTGTGGGCTTTCAATGGCATATTTGCTCGCTACAAATAAACCACTGGATTGTCCTATTCGCTCTGGAGAAAATCCAAGCGGACGTGGTCCGATGGAGCCATAGAAGTAGGCATAGTCATCTTTGAGCGCTTCGTAAAGGGCGTGGCTGGCATCTTCGGCAAAGACTTCCTGCAGACAAACGACATCGGCATTAGTGGAACGAATTTTCTCCGTTAGGGGGATGATGCGTTCATTCCAAGGCTTTACTCCGCCATGCACATAGCTCAACATACCTGGTGTGAAGCAGGTATTGAGGGTAAGAACGCTGATAGCGGTTTTCCCAGACGTTTCGTTAGTTTTTGGTGTGGCCAGACCTCGCAGGGTTAGAAAGGGCTCTTTATGGCGTGGGGCATTGAAGGTTCGGAGGTGATCAAGTGTTTGCAATTCCTCTGGTGAGAGCGCCTGCTTAATTTTGTCTCCGTCTTCCAATAAGCATTGAATATGATGGTATTCGTACGGACTACCGGAGCCAGAGCCTGCTAGGATGTTTTTTGCCGAATCCAATAGGCAAGTTCGAAGGGTGGGGTCAAGGACTTGGATTTGGTAAACCTGCGTGATTACTGATTGAAGGCCCTTGATGGCCTCTTCATCGCCGGGGAGATCGCTGCGTCCGATGTAGTCAAGAGTACCAAGAGAGGCTAATAGGTCAGAGGCTTGGCGATACCACGGCTTAAATGTGTTGTTGAAATTGCGTTCATGGCTTGGCACTGCTGATAGGTCATTAACAGTCTTCACAAGGTTGCCTTGTACCGTTTGAACGTACTTGGCCACTTCATCAGTGGTGATCGGTAGAATATTTGTTCGATCCGTCATAGTAGCTCCCAATGCGATAAAGGCTCCCAGAGACATGACGAGTAGGCATCCTAGACGGATAGTGCTGCGATAAAATAACGAGGTCATAATTCCCCCTACACTGTGTTTTGCCCATTGTAGCATTCGGAGGTTGTAATTTCAAGGAATGTAGAACCAGCTTAATCTGAGTCTGTTTTGGTGTTCACAAAAAATAATTGATATGAGAATATATGAAAAATTTAGTTTGTTTTATCGATGGAGGAGTTACTATGTGGCAATTCCATGACAAGAGGGTAGTATGAAGATAGCAATTCTGAATGATGTCCATATTGGAAGGGCATTAGAGTATAAAGGTAAATTTCGAGCAGCCTCTCACCTCGCCGAGAGTATCTTGCCGCAGGTGCTTCTGGATATCATGGAATTGCATGTTCCGGACCTTATTGTCAATTTGGGTGATCTTATTAGACGAGACTCTAAAGAAGTAGATCTCATCAACTACCGTCAGGCTTTACGGCATTTTAAGGGATTGAGTTGCCCAGTGATACATTTGCTAGGGAACCATGAAATCAGAAATCTGTCGGCAACCTTAATCGAATATGAATGGGAGCGGGCGGGCTTTCTTCAGAGCAGTTATGGGGCATTACACTTTGGTGAAGCACGGATCGTTTGGCTAGGAATAGATGCAGACAAAGGCAACCACCAAATCAGACGTTTACCAAACGAGCAATTGACATGGCTAAAGGGCATCCTACTAGAGGAGTGTTCGGTGCCTACATTGCTGTTTACTCATTGTGGGATTGATGATCACGATGTGAGAGGCAACTACTTTGTGGAGGCTTTTGATGCTCCTAGGGAGTCGTTATTTCTCGAAAACCAGTTTGAGATTAGAAAAGCTATTGCCGATTCCAACGCTATACGAGGTGTCTTTCAGGCACACTTACACCATTTTCACTGTAAATTTATCGACGGTATTCCCTATGTAACCTGTCCCGCCATGGGCGATAATATCTGTGGTCCAGGGGTCCACCTTAACTTCCCTGAAATTTATACTATAGTGACCCTTGAGCAGGGTAACCTTATCGTCAAGGCTTATTCGAGGGAGTTCAGCTTTGCGGGCACGGAAAGTTCGTGTAGCTCTTTTTAACGCAAAGGCGCAAAGAAGAGCCACACGAACTTTGTATCTGTATCTACCCTCTGGGCGTTGTGACGGGTTTAGGATTGTTACGAGCTGCGAGAGACAGGATTACCCACGCCCATCCAGTGAATATTAGGTCGATACCGACAAATAGGCCAATAACCCACAGGCCAGAGATCGGCCAATCGGCAAAGATCAAGACACCCAAGCAAAAGGTTACCAAGCCGTTAAAGAACACCCAACCCCAATGATGGAAATGTAGATAGGCTGAGGTGGCCATGCGCATGATGCCTCCTATGAAGCAGAGAGCGGCAATCCATAAGGTTATGGCTATCGCCGCCACAGCAGGCTTAAAGGCAAATAGTATGCCCGTCGCCAAATAGAGAATGCCTAAGAACAATGACAAAAACATTCCGCTCCATGGCCTCGCCATGAATGCCTGTATGATTTGGACTATACCTGCGACAATAAGCAAAAAACTAAACAGGAAGACCGTAAAGACCGTCGCATACACCGCTTGGGTTATTGCTAGACACCCTAGAATGACCAGGATGATGCCTAATGCAAAAAATAGACCCCATGACCTCCGGACGCTATCGATGTCACGGAAATGAGGTACGAGTGTGATATCGGTTGGTTTATCCATGGGCCTCCTTTAGAGGTGGGTTTGTTGTTGTCCATCCATCAATCCACACATAACGAATTTGGGCTTTTCTTTGTATGTGTAAAAAGATTCCCTCCTCTTCCTCTCACCTCTCTTTCCTATCTCGGTGTCTCGGTGCCTCGGCGGTAAAAATCCTAAAAAAGCCCCACAAGCTTCTATGCGCCTCGGTGGTGAAAATACCTACTTCTCTGAGGGGGGGAGAATTACATCGGGACTTGACGAACAAAGCCACTGTGGTAGGATGAGAAAATATTTATTTGCTAAGGGGAGGACCGAATGTCTGTAAGCCCGCTAGCTGGCAAACCTGCCGATCCGTCTACATTAGTCAATGTACCTAAACTGATTACGGCCTATTTCACTGAAATTCCTGATCCATCGATTCCGTCACAACGCGTATCCTTTGGCACCTCAGGGCACCGTGGATCTGCATTTGATAAGTCGTTCAACGAAAGGCACATACTGGCTATTACTCAGGCTATCTGCCATTACCGGCAACAGCAGAAGATTGAAGGGCCACTGTATCTTGGTATTGATACGCATGCCCTCTCAGAGCCGGCTCTGGTGACAGCCCTAGAAGTTCTGGCTGGTAATGGTGTTGATGTGATGCTTGCTGAAGGGGATGAGTACACTCCAACACCGGTAATATCCCATGCCATCCTCAAGTACAATCTCGGTCGCAAAAGCGGATTAGCTGACGGCATTGTCATAACGCCATCCCATAACCCCCCGCCTGATGGTGGATTCAAGTATAACCCTCCTAATGGAGGACCAGCCGATATTGAGGTTACAAGCTGGATAGAAGCCAAGGCAAATGAGATGATGGGTAAAAATTTTGCCGCGATCAGACGCGTCCCTCTAGCCAAGGCTCTTAAGGCAGCAACAACTCATCGACACAACTACCTCAATAGCTATGTGAGCGATCTTGGTAATGTCATCGATATGAAAATCATTCGCGATTCCAAGATCAAGCTAGGAGTGGACCCATTGGGGGGCGCCGGCGTTCATTACTGGAGACCTATAGCTGAGAAATATGGCCTAGACCTCACCGTTGTCAGTGAAATTGTCGATCCTACCTTTCGTTTTATGACTTATGATTGGGATGGACAGATTCGCATGGATCCCTCCTCGATTTACGCTATGCAGCGCTTGATAGGTCTAAAAGATCGTTTTGAAGTTGCCTTTGCCTGCGATACTGACCACGATAGGCATGGCATTGTTACTAAGAGCGTGGGTTTGATGCCCCCCAACCATTACCTGTCAGTGGCTATTCATTATCTTTTCCAGAATCGTCCTAAATGGAATAAGGAAGCTTCTGTGGGAAAAACGTTGGTAAGCAGCCAGATGATTGACCGCGTCACTGCAAAACTCAAGCGTAAGCTGTATGAAGTGCCTGTGGGATTTAAGTGGTTTGTCGATGGATTACTCACAGGTTCATTGGGCTTTGGGGGCGAAGAAAGTGCGGGAGCCTCCTTCTTGCGACTGGACGGATCTGTATGGACCACAGACAAAGATGGATTTATTCCATCCTTGTTAGCGGCTGAAATTACCGCTCGGATGGGCCGAGATCCCGGAGAGATCTATGGCGATTTAACTCATGAGTTTGGCACACCAGCCTACGGCCGCATTGAGGCAGCAGCCTCTCCGGAGCAAAAAAGTCTGCTGAAGAAGTTATCGGCCGATCAAATTCATCAAAAGCAACTTGCAGGAGACAAGATCCGCACAATTCTCACCAATGCCCCAGGCAATGGCGCTCCTATAGGTGGTGTGAAGGTGGAGACGGATAATGGTTGGTTTGCGGCTCGGCCTTCGGGAACCGAGAATATTTATAAGATTTATGCAGAGAGTTTTCATGGAGAAGAGCACCTACATCGAATTCAGGAAGAGGCTCAGGCGATTGTTAGCGCAGCTCTTGCCCCTGTCGTTCAACAGACAACATAAGGAGTTTCTATGGTAAAACAAGAATCCCTGCGTGGCCTACTTCAGAACTTTGTGCCCATAGATGTTGAAGGTATAGAGCCTCTTATAGAGCTTGCCCTGGACCTCCGCTGGTCGTGGAACCACTGTGCCGACGACGTTTGGAAGGCTCTGGATCCGGAACTGTGGGATCTCACTAAGAACCCCTGGGTGATGATCAAAACGGTCTCTCCGACAAAGCTACGCAGAGCTTTAGCGGACCCAGACTTTAGAAAGAACGTCGAGCATCTCGTTGAAGAGAAGCGCGCTGAGGCCGAATGCCCACTATGGTTTCAGAAAACTCATGATAAATCTCCATTAGGCTGCGTAGCTTATTTCAGCATGGAGTATATGTTAAGCGAGGCCTTGCCGATCTATTCAGGAGGCCTGGGTAACGTTGCGGGTGACCAGCTCAAGGCTGCCAGCGACCTTGGCATCCCTGTTATTGGCGTAGGGTTGCTATACCAAAAAGGATATTTTCGGCAGGTTATTGATCAATATGGGATGCAAGAGGCGCTATATCCTTTCAATGACCCTGGTCAGTTGCCCATTTTACCCGTGAGGTCCCCAAACGGAGAGTGGTTACGTATTGAGACCATGTTTCCAGGCTACTCGGTATGGCTACGGACGTGGCAGGTGCAGATAGGAAGAGTTAAGCTTTACCTTTTAGATAGCAATGACGCCGCCAATTTTCCGGCTCACCGAGGGATCACTAGCGAACTTTATGGAGGTGGTCCTGAGCAGCGCCTAAGGCAGGAACTGGTCTTGGGTATTGGCGGATGGCGTATGCTAGAGGCCCTAGGTATTAAGCCTGATGTTTGCCATCTTAATGAGGGTCATGCGGCCTTTGCAGTGCTAGAGCGTGCCAGAAGCTTTATGAGAAATACTGGCCTGCACTTCGAAGCTGCTCTAGCCGCCACTAGGGCTGGTAACCTGTTTACAACTCATACTGCCGTACCTGCAGGGTTCGATCGCTTTTCACCAGCCCTGATAGAACAATACCTTGAAACGTATGCCAGGAATAAGTTAGGCATTACACCTAAGGAACTTATGGCTTTAGGTCGTCAAAATCCGAAGGACGATAACGAGCCTTTCAACATGGCCTATCTAGCTGTTCGTGGAAGCCATGCCATCAATGGTGTTAGCCGTCTCCACGCTGCGGTCAGTCGCCGCATCTTTCAACCTATATTCCCTAATTGGCCTGAGAATGAAGTTCCTGTTGGTTACGTCACCAATGGCATTCATGTACCCACTTGGAACTCCGCCTCTGCTGATAGTCTGTGGGCTAATGCTTGTGGGAAGTCGCGCTGGTTGGGCAATACCGATGTTTTGGAAAAGAACATTCGTACGGTGCCTGATGAACGCCTTTGGAAGATGCGTAACGAATCTCGTGCTAAACTGGTGGACTTTTCACGCCGGCGCCTTGCGCGTCAGCTAGCTGTAAGGGCCGCTCCGAAGGCTGAAATCGAACATGCGAGGCATATATTTGATCCCAATACTCTAACTCTCGGTTTTGCTCGAAGATTTGCAACCTATAAACGTCCTAATCTTCTGCTTCATGATCCAGAGCGTCTCTTGCGCATTCTTTGCAATTCTGAGCGTCCCGTTCAGCTAATCCTTGCCGGCAAGGCCCATCCTGCTGATGGCCCCGGACAGGCACTCATTAAGCAGTGGATGGATTTCTTACAAAGGCCTGAAGCACGAGCGCATATCATATTTCTTAGCGACTATGACATGATGCTTACTCAAGAGCTTGTACAGGGTGTGGATGTATGGCTCAATACCCCGAGGCGTCCTTGGGAAGCCTGTGGTACTAGCGGCATGAAGGTGCTAGCCAATGGTGGACTGAATATTTCTGAATTGGATGGATGGTGGGCCGAAGCCTATTGTTCTGAAGTGGGGTGGGCTATCGGGGATGGTCAAGAGCATGGTGAAGACCCTCACTGGGACGATATCGATGCCTTGAAGCTCTACGAGCTGCTTGAACATGAAGTGGTACCGGAATTTTACAATCGCGATTCCAAAGGCATCCCCAGGGCATGGCTTACGCGTATGCGCGAGAGTATGGCTCGGCTTACACCGCAGTATTCTGCGAATCGCTCTGTGCGCGAATACACGGAGAAATACTATTTGCCAGGAGCCGCGGCCTTTAAGGAACGTACTGCCAATAAAGGAACATGGGGGGACCAGGTTATCGCTTGGCAGAAAGACCTAAATAGCCAATGGCCAGCATTGTCATTTGGCGAGGTTAAGGTCGATTCTTCGGAGAATAGGCATGCATTTGAAGTGCAGCTGCACCTCAACGGGCTAGATGGAAAGTTCGTCACGGTAGAACTTTATGCCGATGGCAAGGATGGTGCGGAGCCTATACACAAGGAGATGAAGCGAGATGCTGGAAATTCGAAGATAGGCATCTATCGTGTCGTTGTTGACGGACAACGTCCTCCTACAGACTATACACCACGTGTTGTGGCGCGTTTTCCCGGGATAGAAGTTCCCTTAGAAGCTGCTGAAATTCTCTGGCAGCACTAAGGGCGTGAAAGGGTTCAGGAATAAAAATAAACATGGTAGACGACGTTCGTCTACCATGTTCATTTATTTATTGTTCCTCTTCCTCATAGGTCATTAGGACGTCTATCAGGATTTGTTCAAAGTCATCTGAACCGTTCAAGATGCTGTTCCATGCTTCGCCTGTGGCGACAACCAGGTTCTCATCGAGTGCATTGAGATAGCTCAAGAGGTTGGCGATGCGTAGAATTGTCGTCTCTCCGCGCTGAGCGAGTGCGATATCATATTCTAACAACGAACCAATTTTGGAGCGTTGATTTTCAACAGACTCATCAATATAGCCTAGATCTAAGCCAAATAGAAGTTCTTGCTCTGCCATCAAAGCCAGCTGAATATCCGCCGGACCATAGCCATCTTCATACAGAGAGCGATAGATGTCCTCATATCCAGGCTGACCAGTCTTTTGTAGATACAATGCAAGGGCGTATTGACTATTAACATTGGACAAGTCTTCATTATAGTATGCGACAGCAGCTCCGGAGGCTTCATCTCCTAGAAAACCGAGCTCTAGTAGCCTTGCAGCTGGATACCAGCCACGGTGATCACCGCCAGCAGCTAACGCAGCGTATAAATGCTGAGCCTCGGCGAATTCTCGCTTGCGCATTAGATCGCCAGCTTGGAAAAATTCCTTGTTTTTCACTGCCCAATCACGAAGGCTTCTGGCGATCTCTATTTCCTCTTCAGTAGGACGATCCATATTAAAGAGATATTTGGCCACTCTTTCTAACGCCATTCCCTCAGTTGCCTCAGTCACGCTAGCAGCTGCCATGAGTGTGGCCAAGTTAGCTAGAAGAACGGATTCACCGAAAGGAAGGACGTCATTCAAATAGACCGCAACATCCTCTTGATCAAGAAGGTTTTGGGCATAGCTTTTCAGCTCCTCGGATATCTCAATGCACGTTACAACCGATTCCAGCATAGTCAGCGCATCGCCGGGACTGAGATAGTCACTGCGTGCCGTTGAGGCGGCTACTGTTAGATTTTGTCTGGTTTTTATCCTAGCTTGCTCAAGCAACCGCTCAGTTTCGAATGGGATGTCCTTTTCTGCTATGACTTTAGCATCTACAAGCTCATGCAGGACTTTTAACGCCATGGGCTCTTCTAGGGTTGCAGCCTCAATGTATGCATCGATGCTGTTTCCCATGTCCTTGTAGTCGAAATACAGAGTATCTGCTTCGCAGAAACGCAACTTACCAGGAACTTGAGTTTGGTCTATCATTGAGTGATGGATCAGGTCTAAAATTGTTTTGGGATTGTGGTCGCCTGTTAGGTTTAGTTGTCTCATGCGTACAGCCTGATAGCACGCTTCGATATTTCCGAGCTTTGCGGCTCTTTCCATGAAACGAAGGGCTTTATCATACTCACCCTCTCTCATGAATTGATGGGCTTGCTCATAAATGCTCCGGGCCAGATGTTTATAGCCCAGGCGAGCTAATGGAATATTCTCAGAGACTCCACCGATCCCATACTGGTACATAAAGGCCACTTTGACTTCAGCTTTCATGTCATCGCTAAACTCGTGCTCAGTCATAAAGGTATCGTAATTATGAAATTCGGCTACGTAGAGAGGGGCGATATCGGGATTGTCTTTTATTCTATCAAGGCGATTCGCTAGCGCGATGACTCTAGTTTGTGCTTCAATGTCCACATATAGGCGGTTAAAGTTCGCTGCTAGCTCATCACTTAGAGGTCTATCGTCGAACTTTCTCAACAGTTCGAGACTGACCTGTGTGTTGAGTATTTGGTGGCCTAGAGGCCCAAATGTTTCGACAAGAGAATACATCGCTTGGGCATCATTTTCGGCTAGTTCCCATAGAGTGACAAAGGCTTCTTCATAGCGTGCCAGTTGTAGATATTTATCTGCTAAACCTTCTCTTGCAATTTCAAAGCCTTGGGCTATTAAATCTTCGTAAACTTCTAAATCAATGTCCTGCGACAGAGCGTTGACGAGGTGTACCAAAGGATAGTTATTGACAAGCTGTTCTAGGAGGCGTCGACGACCATTTGCGCTTGGAATCAATGCTGTTAAGTCGCTCAAGAGCGTTCTAATAGTCTGTCTAGTAACCTCTTGCGGCGCTTGCTTTAAGGACTGGCAGATGTTTTGAATTCTCTCGAAATCTTCACGATCATTCCCCTCTGCAATTTCTAAGGCTCTATCGATATCTATTTCAGTTCCGCAGCCTGTCAAATGATCGAAGGCTAAACGGAAGCGGGCGTTGAGATCGTGGTCCGCAAGTTTTTCAGTCAATTGGTGAATGAGAGGATAATTATCAGCGTCATCCATGTCACGCAGCTGGTTTTCCAGAATCCTGGTTGCTAGGAGGCAACCCGAGTCACTAGCGGCGTTAAGGAGCCCAATACGCAAAGCTGCATCTTGTTCGATAGAGTATGCGATAACTTGGGCTGCGGGAAAACCTAATTCCGCCATACGCATATACATGTTTGCGGAGGTGTTCTCATCCTGTAGATCTGGAAATTGTTGAACAATGGTTTGTGTAAATTCTTCTATATCCGCTCTATTCATTCCGGTACTGTTAAGGAAACTGTAAATAGATGCCAAGACAGCTCGTTCGTCTTCCGAAATCTCTTCATTAGCTTTCCAGTTTGGGTCACCAAAAATCACACCACCCAGTTTTTGATAGCTGGCATTGAGAATAGCTTCTTTATTTGCCTCAGCATCTCCATGACCAGCTACAATAACACCCGCACGGGCAGCTTTGGAATAGCGTTCTTCTACGAGGTTACAGAGATATAACAAATCTTGGCAGTTTGTTTTGCTAGGATCATCTATCGCATCGATGTCATCCAACATAGCGGCAAATACCTTGTCAAGCTTGGTAGATTCGCTGCGAAAGAAACTAAAAATTCGTCCAAAAAAGCCCTTTTTCTCTTCCGTGCGAATTGTCCCGTGAGAGTCTACACACCACCGTTGATGATTATCGATGTTACTATAATTGATTGGATTCTCTTGTATATTGTTTACTATATTATCCATCTGCCACCTTTATTTTTATGCGATTATGAGCTATTAAATTAACATTCTAGCAAATTATATAAATAAAGTGAATCATGTTTTTATTAATATGTTAGTATGTTCAATAAAATTAAAAAATTTGCTGTGAATACAAATAGAAGCCTCAAAACGGCCAGCATTGTCATTTGAAATTTTCTGGCAGCACTAAGGGCGGAATTATGGGCCTTGTTCACCTTTTCGGTCAGAATTTCGGTCGGACGAAAAAGGTCGGATGTCGTGGTTTGTGACGAGGGCATAGCGCCAGCTATGTCCGAGGAGCAAAACGCGACAGACGATCCTTTTGCAGTCGACCGAAAACTGACCGCAAAGGTGAATAAGGCCCAATTATGCTTTGGTGACAACGATGGCGTTCATGATGATTCCTCAAGATGAAAAGCTTGTTTCCATTCGGGAGTAGGCAAGACGAGTTTGCGCTCTTTAAGGCTAAAGAGGCCAAAGGTTACTTCTGCAGTACAACAGACTTCGTCGCCACGGAGCATCTTTTGCTCTAGTTTACCGATCTTCTTTTCGTAGGAGATCAGGTGTGAGACGATGATCACTTCATCTCTTACACGAAGTTCGCGCATGAAGTTTACATTGATTCCCAGAACAGTTGGTCCGATGCCGGTTTCAAGAATTTTTTTTAGACCATAGCCACTGTTGGTGATGAGGTCCCAGCGCGCATCTTCAAAGAGAGTTAGATACTTGGCGTGGTTGACATGGCCAAAGGAATCTAAGAAGGTTTCTCGGATCAATATTGGAAGGGATGTTGCGGTCTTTCCCATAGCGACTCCAGGAGGTATCTATGTTTATTCATTGATACCATATTGGTGAGCGGTTCGTGTAGCTCTTTTTAACGCAAAGGCGCAGGGTCACGGATGGACTAAAGGACCAAAGGGACATAAAAGACATAAAGGACTTGTAGAGTGTGCTTCCTAAGTCCTTTAGAGGTAATTGCAGAAGTCCGATTTTCCGAAGTCAATTTCCTGAAAATCGGATGCCGGTGAAGAGAGAGTCATTCCCTTCCCAGGCCCGAAGGGTCGATATTGCAACAGGCCATGGCATCGCCATGGTATATGCCAAAACGGTTTTAGCAGCCTGTAGGGCTGCCATAAAGCGCATGCATAAATGGTGTTTGTAAACTGGCGTCTTGTAGCAGTCCTTCAGACTGCGAAATCCCTTCCTGGCATATACCATGGCGATGCCACATAGGCCTCAACCTAAGCCTAACAATCGTATCTCGGCGCGCAGCGCTTTGGAGTGCGGTCGCTTGCGACGTAAGCGTCAATTGAGGCCATCTGGCGATTTATTCGGCAGTGGGGGCTGATGAGGTGGATGAGGCCTTTGCTTGTCGCCTGGCGGCAGCCCAAGCGTCGGGCAGAAGCTCGTGAAGTTTTTGAGAATTATGGGCTGGCAGGCGCCTCATCACATCCTCTAGGTATTCGTGGGGGTTGACTCCTATCGCGCGGCAGGTCTGTACCAGGCTTAGCAGTACGGCGGAAGCTTCCCCACCCTCCTCGCTTCCAATAAACATCCAGTTCTTGCGGCCAATAGCTAGAGGGCGTATCGCTCGCTCCGCTACATTGTTGTCGAGACGCGCAAATGCATGTTGGGTGTAGTTTTTCAGATGGGGAATTAAGCTGCAATAATAGCCTAGAGCCTCCCTTAGATTCGATTTGGGAAGAGCCTTGCCATTAACCAGCCGGTCCTTGATGCGTGCAGTCAGCTCATCTATTATTGGAGCTTCTTTCTCTTGTCTTATCCGCAGACGTTCCTCTGGAGAACGTTCCCAAGCAACTCTCTCTAACATAAATAGATATTTTATCTTGCGCAGTACCCAGCTAACAAATTTTTTATCGCCACCTACAGCGTCGAAAAACTTGCGCCGAATGTGACTCCAGCATGGACACCAAGTGAATTGCTTCTTATTAGCCAGTGCTTCATAGGCTCCATATTTATCCGAATGGACAACACCTTTATATCCAGCTAGTATTTCCACAGCATGCTTGTGGCAGCGGTCCGTGCGAAAATGATAGACTCGATAAGGCGGATTTTTTTCCTGCCCTCCAACGATCACCCACATAAAAGCCTGGTGCACCTTTCCCTTACCAGGGACAAGCATGTCCACAGGAGATTCGTCCACAAAAACATTGTTGCTGCTGAGCACGCGAGCAATCATTTCTTCATATAGCGCCTTTAAGGCATATCCACAGCGCATTACCCACTTGCAAAGTATTTGTCGGCTGATGAGAATGCCCTCGCGAGCTAAGATTTCCGATTGACGAAATAAAGGAAGGTGATCGGCGAATTTTTTCACGATCACACTGGCTAAAAGACTCTCATCGGCTTGACAGCGAGGAAAAATGCTATCTGGTAAATCTGCGATAAAAACGCCCTCTTCACTATGTGCTCTACATGCATACTTGGGACGTACTAGCTCCTTGACGTAGTAGCTACCTGGCGTATGCGCTATTTTGTGAGTGACTTCTTCGCCAATTTTGACGAGGGCTTCACCCGTTGTAGGGCAAACTTTTTGATCCTCTGGCAAATCTAAAATACAGCGTTGAACGGGAATATTGTCTGGAAGCGTAATTTTATCTTTGCCATTGCGCCCCTGCTTAACCCGTCGATGAGCAGGCACATTTATTGTCTCTTTTTGCTCTTCGGAACCAAGATTTTCGAAACCTTCCAGGTAGAGTTGTTGACCGCCATCGTCGACTACTTTTTCCGAACGTTTCCCAAAAATCTGACGCCTAAACCATTCAAGCTGCTCCTTGAGAAAGCTATTCTCATTTCGCAGGGAATAAATTTCCGATTGAAGCTGTTCTAGTGATAGTGTTGAGGTTTCCATATGCTCTAAATCATATCACAGACCCCCTCTATTATCAAGTATTTTATCTAATAAAATGCACATTGTTTTTAGGATTTTAGGCTCAATGACTACTCTCCAACAACATTAGAAATTCTCGACGATCGATAGCGGAATCTGGAATGCTTCCATTGCGAAAACTTCCTTTTTCAAGTCGCTTGTACCAGACGGCATGACCATTACCATCCCAGTAAAAGACCTTCACTAGATTTCTACGACGATTTAAAAAAACGAAGTAGGCCCCGCAGGTAAATTCGCCCGAGAACGAACTGTCAACAAGATTGCTCAAGCACTCAAATCCCTTTCGCATATCGATCGGCTCTTGATAGAGAAAGACACCCTTGTTTTTCTGATATGACGACCTCAGAGTTTTGCTCGCAGACTTTAGGGTTAGATAGACGCTCTTCTGATCAAGCGAAAGCTTGAGCTCGGGCAGGGTAATGTCTATCCAACCCGTCGAGGAAATGTGGTCGGGCGGGCTAACTTTAAAGCGTTGGTACCAGTACAAGAGCTGCTGGTAGCTTATATTGTTCTCTAGGCACCACCTGCGGCCACTCTGACCGCTCGCCATCCATTGGTCTATGCGTCGAGCCCACTCAGAACGCTTCCTTTTGAAATCCATTAGTATCTCCATGGTTAGGGTCATGGAGAAAACTTAGAACCTCGCGGAATTACGAAAAAGGTGGCTTCAATTGACGCTTACCTTGCGACCGCTTTGGGTTCCTTGCGACGGTCGTGTGCAACGGCATTACTATAATTCCCTAAGGGTAAAATAGTTAGTACATGCAGCCTTCGACGAATCCATACAATGCCGTTTAGCATTGCCGTCCCAAGGAACGAAAAGCGGTCGCAAGGTAAGCGTCAATTGAAGCCACCTTTTTCGTAATTCCGCGAGGTTCTAAGTTTTCTCCATGACCCTAACCATGGAGATACTAATGGATTTCAAAAGGAAGCGTTCTGAGTGGGCTCGACGCATAGACCAATGGATGGCGAGCGGTCAGAGTGGCCGCAGGTGGTGCCTAGAGAACAATATAAGCTACCAGCAGCTCTTGTACTGGTACCAACGCTTTAAAGTTAGCCCGCCCGACCACATTTCCTCGACGGGTTGGATAGACATTACCCTGCCCGAGCTCAAGCTTTCGCTTGATCAGAAGAGCGTCTATCTAACCCTAAAGTCTGCGAGCAAAACTCTGAGGTCGTCATATCAGAAAAACAAGGGTGTCTTTCTCTATCAAGAGCCGATCGATATGCGAAAGGGATTTGAGTGCTTGAGCAATCTTGTTGACAGTTCGTTCTCGGGCGAATTTACCTGCGGGGCCTACTTCGTTTTTTTAAATCGTCGTAGAAATCTAGTGAAGGTCTTTTACTGGGATGGTAATGGTCATGCCGTCTGGTACAAGCGACTTGAAAAAGGAAGTTTTCGCAATGGAAGCATTCCAGATTCCGCTATCGATCGTCGAGAATTTCTAATGTTGTTGGAGAGTAGTCATTGAGCCTAAAATCCTAAAAACAATGTGCATTTTATTAGATAAAATACTTGATAATAGAGGGGGTCTGTGATATGATTTAGAGCATATGGAAACCTCAACACTATCACTAGAACAGCTTCAATCGGAAATTTATTCCCTGCGAAATGAGAATAGCTTTCTCAAGGAGCAGCTTGAATGGTTTAGGCGTCAGATTTTTGGGAAACGTTCGGAAAAAGTAGTCGACGATGGCGGTCAACAACTCTACCTGGAAGGTTTCGAAAATCTTGGTTCCGAAGAGCAAAAAGAGACAATAAATGTGCCTGCTCATCGACGGGTTAAGCAGGGGCGCAATGGCAAAGATAAAATTACGCTTCCAGACAATATTCCCGTTCAACGCTGTATTTTAGATTTGCCAGAGGATCAAAAAGTTTGCCCTACAACGGGTGAAGCCCTCGTCAAAATTGGCGAAGAAGTCACTCACAAAATAGCGCATACGCCAGGTAGCTACTACGTCAAGGAGCTAGTACGTCCCAAGTATGCATGTAGAGCACATAGTGAAGAGGGCGTTTTTATCGCAGATTTACCAGATAGCATTTTTCCTCGCTGTCAAGCCGATGAGAGTCTTTTAGCCAGTGTGATCGTGAAAAAATTCGCCGATCACCTTCCTTTATTTCGTCAATCGGAAATCTTAGCTCGCGAGGGCATTCTCATCAGCCGACAAATACTTTGCAAGTGGGTAATGCGCTGTGGATATGCCTTAAAGGCGCTATATGAAGAAATGATTGCTCGCGTGCTCAGCAGCAACAATGTTTTTGTGGACGAATCTCCTGTGGACATGCTTGTCCCTGGTAAGGGAAAGGTGCACCAGGCTTTTATGTGGGTGATCGTTGGAGGGCAGGAAAAAAATCCGCCTTATCGAGTCTATCATTTTCGCACGGACCGCTGCCACAAGCATGCTGTGGAAATACTAGCTGGATATAAAGGTGTTGTCCATTCGGATAAATATGGAGCCTATGAAGCACTGGCTAATAAGAAGCAATTCACTTGGTGTCCATGCTGGAGTCACATTCGGCGCAAGTTTTTCGACGCTGTAGGTGGCGATAAAAAATTTGTTAGCTGGGTACTGCGCAAGATAAAATATCTATTTATGTTAGAGAGAGTTGCTTGGGAACGTTCTCCAGAGGAACGTCTGCGGATAAGACAAGAGAAAGAAGCTCCAATAATAGATGAGCTGACTGCACGCATCAAGGACCGGCTGGTTAATGGCAAGGCTCTTCCCAAATCGAATCTAAGGGAGGCTCTAGGCTATTATTGCAGCTTAATTCCCCATCTGAAAAACTACACCCAACATGCATTTGCGCGTCTCGACAACAATGTAGCGGAGCGAGCGATACGCCCTCTAGCTATTGGCCGCAAGAACTGGATGTTTATTGGAAGCGAGGAGGGTGGGGAAGCTTCCGCCGTACTGCTAAGCCTGGTACAGACCTGCCGCGCGATAGGAGTCAACCCCCACGAATACCTAGAGGATGTGATGAGGCGCCTGCCAGCCCATAATTCTCAAAAACTTCACGAGCTTCTGCCCGACGCTTGGGCTGCCGCCAGGCGACAAGCAAAGGCCTCATCCACCTCATCAGCCCCCACTGCCGAATAAATCGCCAGATGGCCTCAATTGACGCTTACGTCGCAAGCGACCGCACTCCAAAGCGCTGCGCGCCGAGATACGATTGTGAAGTCCTAAGTCATTGAGATATAAGCTCAAAAGACCTGTTAGGTTGAGGCCTATGTGGCGATGCCATGGCCTGTTGCAATATCGACCCTTCGGGCCTGGGAAGGGAGAAAAGCCTGTCTTTCCAGACTGGATAGTGCCATACCACTTAAGCTCTCCAGAATCGCCTTCTCACAAAAAAAAGTGATTTTTTTCAAAGAACCGATCCATGAGAGCCCAAATACTTCCGCAATTACCTCTTTATGTCCTTTAGTCTAAAAAAGGTTACACGTACCGTTCTAATGCACTGGGCCAGAAAGACCAGCGTCTTGGCTCTGCCTTGGGAAGTATTCCGAACCAATCTGCGTATCCCATGTCTCTGATCTTCTCTGTTACAGCTTCACTGAGACCAAAGTCTGTGGTACCGGACAGCACTGCTCCAATGGCCGAAATGATCTCCATGCAATAGTTGCTGATTGCAGGGATCGTGAAGTACCAGAAGTCGCTGATTCTCTCTACAAACAACCAAGAGCGCTCCGCACCAGGCAAATCTCGTTCTTGCGTGACAAAGTCGTAGATGGACTCATTGATCAGTCTTTGGGTTAGCTTATTGTCATCCGTGGTCGCCTTCTTGCAGTAGATGGCATTGACGAGCTTCTCGAGGGCTCGGCCTGTCAGACCAGTCGTTCTGCTTGCGATGGATCCTATTTGCCTATCTGTGAAGAAGTTATTGATATCGGTTTTGCTAAACTGCCGCTGAACGTACTGCCTCAAGATATTCATCCTTTGGGTATAGTCAGGAGCGCCAACATGCACCTTATGGTCCATGCGGCTTAACACAGCAGGGTCGATGTCATGTAGGCGGTTAGTTGCCATAATAATCATCATATTCTTGTTGGCTTCACCTGTTTGTTTGAGAAAGCCGTCGAGCAATTCGGTATGCTCTTGATCGAGGACATCGCGGTTTTTACACATTGCCTCGGCTTCATCGATGAAGAGAATTGTTGGTTGCGAGCCATTGTTGGCAAATTTCAACATTTTATTCAGTTCGGTGACGTGCTCGCCTCGTTTGATGTATTGTGCTAGGTCGCCTCCGGACATCATGATATAGTTCATGCCGGCTTCACGAGCAATTTTGCTAGCGATCATCGTCTTACCAGTACCGCCAGGACCATGGAGAATTAGATTTTGAAAGTTTCCACCATGTTTTTTGATATTATAGGTAGCTTTGATGATCTCATTCGTACGGCGTGTGACTTCCGCATTGAAAAAGGGTGTTTTGATTTGTTCAGAGGCATTCCTGAAGAGTTGGGTGATTTTGGAGCAAAGCTCCTTCACCGGCGTAAATATCGTGATCGTTTTATATTCGATCATTAGGCTGGGGCGGCCAATCATGTGCTTGGCTCGATAGTAGATATATCTTAGCAGCAGTGGAGTTCCCACAGAGAGCGCGCCCCAAGCGACCATCGTAGGCACCCATGTGGTGATCATGGTGAAAGAGATATTTTTCATGAAGTCTCGAAAAATACCCGCAACTTCGTGTAGCGATGGCGCACTGATTTCCTTGAGGTTTTTAGCGAGACTTGTTCCGATGTTGCCAAAATGCTTACTCATGTCCCCGATGACCCGGTTTAGATCCCCTAGACCTGAGGTAAATACTGTTCCGAGGGAATTGATCAATTTCGTTAACGCTTCCTTAAAATGAGGCGAATTGAGACCCTCGCCAACAGCGTTGATTGTTCCAGCCCCAACTTTTTGAACAAATACCTTAGCGCCCTCTTCCGTGCTGTCTGGTACTCTATCAAAGAGAAAATTCTTGATTTTATTGGCCACATCCATATCCGGAGCTACCTGTAAGCCGGCATATAAATAGCCGCCCCCAACAACCACAGCGGTAGTTATAACGCTAGTTACTGCCACGGCGGGACCTACTACATAACGAAATGTAAAATCCATCCGAAAACCTCCCCATAAAATAACAATACGTGCCATCGCGAGAAAGCAGATGGCCACATTTCCGAAAATAAAATTTACTAGGACGGATGCAGATGCGTGTGAATATACATGATGATCCCCCCCCCCCGAAAACTTACAAAGCCCTTTGTAGTGAGCATATTATAAACGCTCTCAAACTTGAACACAACGAGATTCAGTAGACCGGTTCGTGTAGCCTTTTAACGCAAAGGCGCAAAGAAGAGCTCACCGTTATGATACATGGCATAAGTAGGGTTATTTACCCTACTTATGCCGTGCATGCACACACATGAGCTCTTCTTTGCGCTTTTGCGTTAAAAAAGGCTACACGAACCGTTCCACACGGCGATACAAGCGATGAACTAGAGATTCTTGTTGCAAGGCATGGAAGATTGCCTCACGTTCCGCGCTAGAGGCTTCGTTAGGCTTAAGAAATAGCAATACAAGACAGAAGTCTTTGATACGTTGCCAAAGGCTTTGAGGCCCAGTGTGTCTTTTCAGGATGAGATTGTCGCTTGAAGAACCTCGCTGCTCTACCAAAAAGGCTCTTCCATTCTTGAGGTTAATCAAGGCATGTCCTGTGGAGGTAGAAATGCGATCCACTTGACTTGCCGCGTGGCGCGCATAGCCACTGCTGCGGCGAAGCACACCGGTGCAACGTCTAGCAAGTCGTTTACCCGCGGCTGTGCATACGCATTTGCCGGAGCCAGGGCGGTAGTTCATAGCGGCGTCATGGACTTCCGAGGCTTTGACCCATTGCAACTGGTTCATTTCGTTAAAGACATGTCCATGGCGGTGGGTTCTTTGAAACCTCTTGGGAATATCGCAGAGATTTGAGATCCTCCATCGACAGAGATAACTACGGTATTGACGTAGTGCAATAGTCTCCATGGGCCAGAAGGTTCGGAAAATGAGTCCCAGCGTTGAACCCAGCACACCGCGACTTTCCTCGTGTGCCTCGCGAGCAGCCGTGGCGTGCACGGATTCTCCAGGATCACGTTTGCCACCCAGATCTCCCCATTCTCTGTTAATGGTACAACCTTGCTCGCCGAGGAGAAGGTACTCTTCACCCCCATAGGAAGCACACGGGATGATTCCAGCACCACGAACGTCCATACTTTACCTCTAAAAACACCCAGTATGGACGAAATGTGCAAAGGAGGGATAAAGAAAAGTTGTTGGTTCTATACCACTCACGCGTAGGTTGTGCATATTTCGACTGCGCCAAAGCCCCGGGGTTGAACGATCGCAAGTGGGTCAATATTACAAATATGGACCCACTTGCGATCGTTCAACCACGGGAGCTTTCACGCTAGTCGAAATGTACACAACCTACGCGTGAGTGGTATATCAGCCTCAAAACAGGCGTTCGATGTAATCATTTGCGAAAACGCCTTCTGGATCAAGCTCGCGGCGTGCGGCGATGAATGAAGGATATGTCTCCGGATACAGTTTTGCAACCCTATCTCGGTTTAAAAAGTGCACCTTACCCCAGTGAGGACGTCCTTCATAAGCGTATAGGGCCTGCTCAACCGCTTCAAAAAGCTCTTGATATCCTGGTTTTGCTATTGTGATCAGGCTGATGTAGGCAGTTTTGCGGTTCAGAGTCGGACTTAGGTAGCCATACGCATCAGCTTCGGCAAAACGCACCAAGATGATAGCCACGACGCGAGTGCCTTTTACGTTAAATTCGTCAATGAGTTTTCGCGTAGCCAACAGAGCCTTTTCAAAGTGTGCTATTGGTACAGCTATCTCTTCCTCAACGTAATGGCCTTCGTCCGCTGGGGAAAGCAAATGATAGCCATAGTCTACACAACCCTTAAAAGGCGAAAGCGTCATATACGTTTTCACCACTGTGGGTACAAGCCAGGTGGGGGGTGGAAGAATGTCGAATGCAAAGATAGCCAGGGCCTTTCCCATCAGTCTTCGCAGCTGGTAGTAAAAACAATGACGCAGCGGTTCATCCGTTTTACGAAATTGCCATGTCAATGCCTCATCACTGTAAGGGTTGATGACCAATTGGTAGAAATCGTTGTGTTCTCGGATGCTTGAGAGTTGATCTAGCAGGGGCTGCACGCTCATCTTGACTTTTGATAAATGGAGCTTTTGTTGTGGGATGCATCGTAGCGTTACCGTGGACACCACTCCTAGGCAACCTAGACTGACCACCGCCGCCGAAAACAAATGCGGATTTGAGGCTGGCGTAAGGACATGTAGTTCGCCTTTAGCGCTGATTAGCTCGATTTCCTCCACAAAGCTGCTTAGAGTGCCTGTCTTGCCCGAACCATGTGTCGCAGTGGCTATGGCTCCAGCGACACTCTGCTCTACAATGTAGCCTTGATTGGGAAGAGTCAGTCCCTCAGCAGCAAGAAGCTCTTGAAGGTGCTTGATCTTAATGCCGCTCTCTACCTTGATGGTTAGGCTCTGCTTATCAATGTTGATCACTTTGCATAGTTTATCGGTGTGTATTTGGATGTCGCTTGTCTTGCAAAGATCATTCATGGAGTGTAGGGAGCCAATGGTGCGTATCTTCAGCCGACTTTTTTGAGCGTGGAGGAGGATGTCCCGTACTTCCTCTGGAGAAGAGGGATAGGCTACCTGGCTAGGAAACCAAGAGCAGTATTTGCCCCAGACCTGTCTTTTATGAGTCATCGTTGTTTCCTGCGATGTACTAGATTTATCCGTTGTTCTATAGTAAGGCAAAGAGCCTTGATTGGAGAGTATATATGGCGGATGCGCTCAACCAGCATGAGCTAGATCAGCTCAACCAAAACCTTTATTTTCTTCATATAAGCGAGCTGAAGGATATTTGCCACCGCTTAAACCTACCTCCCGCGGGAAGAAAGCTAGACTTGATCACCCGTATCATGTCCTTTTTGCGAACAGGTAAGGTAGCAGTGCCGCCGATGATGCCTGAGATCTCTAAAGCTAAAAAAGGGCATGAATATCCCCTGACACCCAAGGCGAAAATGCTGTTGGGTAGCTATAAAAATGATTTGAAGACCAGAAAATTCATGAAAACACTCGTAGGGGAGCATTTTCACTTTACCGCTTATGGTCAAGATTGGCTTAAGGTAAAATGGTTAGCTGGTGAGCCACCCACATATTCCGATTTCGCAGCTTACTGGCAAAAGGAATATGAGCGGCGAAAGAACCGCAAAGCAGCCCCCAAGCTGGAGTGGGCTTACCTGAACTTCGCTCAGCAATTCAGAGAGCTACATCCTAAAGCTTCTGTAAATGAAATTGGCAAGGCTTGGGAAGGGGAGCATTCTCGTCGAGTAAAAGAAACGACCATTATCCTGGATCGCATGCTAAGCGATTTGAATGGGTGAGGTGTAGATACGTCTAAATGGTGGTTTGTTAAAATCTAAAAGATGTTGTAGATACGTCTAAAATGGACCTTAACAAGAAAAACGGCTTTTGCATCCCATGAAATGGCAGCTTATTAAAATCTAAAAGATGTTTTAGATGTATCTACAACATCTTTTAGATTTTAACAAGAGGTGCATTATTCCGGATTTTGGTAATAGTAGACCTGGCTAGGTGGAGTAATAATCACATTCTGTCCCTGCCAGGTTGTCGTGGAGGAACTTTGCCATTGTCCAGTACCACCCCGATCGTTCCCATTGTTATGATATTCGCGATCCCAATCATCGTCGTTGTGTCGCCAAGCATTATCGTGCCAATCGTGATCCTGTTCATAATTGCGATGATTTTGACGATGATCTTCGTAGCTTCCTCGATCATCACGAGCCCCCAGGTGACCACTGAAGAGAATAATGCTGGCATAAATCGCACTTACAATCATCTTTTGCATGAGTTTTTCCTTTCTGTTCTGTAAAAACTCTATCGTCCTTGAACCTTAATGTTTGTAGTCTGAGGACGTGAAAACTTTCCATTGGCATCCTGGACCACAACATGGACCTTCATATCGCCAGGTTGAGTGGCCTTGACATTGAAATTAGTGCCGCTTTTTGTCCATTGCGTGCTGTCATTTGTCCGCCAAAACACCGTATAAGGTGGCGTACCCGTCGTGTGGGGGAGAGATATGGAAACAGGCTCTCCCACGTATACTTGAGGCGTGCTTGCCCTCAATGAGAAGGTGGGTAATACCCCCTGTACAGTTCTATAATACGCTTCACCTGGAGGGTAAACACCTACACCATTATACGAACCATGATGGTCCCAGCCGTCACCATGGTGGTCCCAGCCATCGTGATGATCCCCATGATGATGGTGGTGTCCGTGGTGGTGATGGTGTCCATGGTGGTGGTGATGTCCATGGTGATGGTGGCCGTGATGATGATGATGGTGGTGGCCATGGTGATGATGTCCACCATGGTGCCCTCCCTTGGCTAGAAGGGTTTGGCCATCAATTGGTGGGGCATCTGTTGCTATTGCTGCCCTAGGTGCGAATAAAAGAAGAGCATATACAATGATTAAGCCAACTATTCTCTTCATGAGGGGCACCCCTTGAGTAGTCTTTTTGGTCTAACGTCATGTTAGAACTCATCTGGTTTTAGCGCAAATCCCCTATGTGGGGCTGGCCTTTACGCAACCGAGTGTGGTATAGCGTGGTAAAACAGGTATGGATGGTCGTCATGCAAGGGGTTATTGTAGGCACTTCCCGAGGGCAAGAGTGGTTACTCCCCTGGTGGTGGATGCATTATCGCTTGCATAATAGCTATCCTGTGACTTTTGTCGATTTTGGGGATCTCACTAGCGACGCTGCAGAGTGGTGTCGTCAACGAGGAGACCTCATCAAGTTGGACCTTTCCGACGGATTTATGGCTAAGAAAGACGCTGTAAGCCACAGAGATGCAGCTATTTGGGAAGCTATGCATCGAAATGTGTGGCAGATGCGCTTCACTTGGTACAAAAAGCCCCTATCTCTTATCCGCACGCCATACAAACGAACGCTCTGGTTAGATTTGGACACACAGATAAGAGGGTCGCTTCGCTCGCTTTTTGCGATCCCTTTAGGAGACGGCGGTATTGGTGTGTCTGCCGAGCCCGAATGGTCGCAGCAACTCAATCTGAGCCGCGGGATCATTGCTGAGGGCCAGACCATGTTCAATGCTGGAGTGGTGATTTTCGAGCGCGACTCGCAGATTATTCAGGAATGGGCTAAGCAAACCATCACACGAAATCATCTTTTTTGCTCGGATCAGCAGCTATTGGCGAATATCTTATTTACCGAAAAACGATCATTTGCAGTGCTCTCATCAGTTTTTAATTGGACCGTTGACCGTCCAATTAACCCTGATGCCGTCATTGTTCATTGGTGGGGCAATATGAGTAAGGAAACTATAAAAAAACAAATCTTTTTTTTGAATAAGAGTCTGAATTATAACCTGACCTTAAAAGATAAAACTGGAATCCATGGGGAGTCTCTGATGATGATTTTTTAAAGTAAATTTCTGGTAATGGGGCTCACAGCTAAGTAAATGCCAATTCCTACAAAGTATGCTAAGAGGGCTGGTATTGTGACTTTTTTAGTGTATTCCATGAAGTCCATCTTTTCCATTGCCATCAGAGCGATGCCAGCTGCGGAACCGACGATTAAGATACTTCCACCCGTTCCTGCACAATAGGCTACGGCCTGCCAAAAGGGTGAGTCCGTGGCAAAGTGTGACAGGTCATACATCCCTATCGTAGCAGCCACCAGTGAGACGTTGTCTACGACAGAGGAGACTAGGCCGATCAGCACCGGAATTGCCAGCGGGTTGGAAATATGTTCGTTAAGCCAAAGGGACATTTGCCTGAGTAAGCCGGCACTTTCCAGTGAGTTAATAGAAAGTAGAACGCCTAAATAGAAGAAAATAATCGAGATATCGACTTTAGGCAATACTGACGCGACGCGAAGGTATTGGCGATCTCTATCTTTGTGGTGAAGAAGATCGGTCACTACCCACATAAACCCCAGGCCCAGCATCATACCCATAAAAGCGGGCAGATTTGTCAGAAGTCTGAAGATGGGAACAAAGATCAGTGAGAAGATACCTAGAAATAAAACAATAGTCCCACTGGGTTCCATTTCGGCAGCTGGTCCTTCATCTGCAGCTGGAAATTCCCCCTTAAATTTAAAGCTAAACCAGATCAGACACGCTATCAATCCGAGGAGGCTCGGTAGGAATAAGTCTCGCATAACGGCGACAGTGGTGACTTGCCCATTTATCCACAACAGGGTGGTAGCAACATCACCAATAGGCGTCCAGGCCCCACCAGCATTAGCAGCAATAACGATGACGCCGCCGAGCATGAGGCGTTCATTGCGTTCTTGAACAATCTTGCTGATCAAGGAAACCATCACAATGGTCGTTGTAAGGTTATCAAGAATCGAAGAGAGAAAAAAGGTCACTAGCGCAGTAGTCCAAAGCATTCTCAGCTTGGAACGCATCATCAGGTGGTTAGTGATCACCTGAAAGCCACGGTGCGCATTAATGACCTCTACGATGGTCAAGGCTCCCATTAAGAAGAAGAGAATTTGGCTGACCTTAAACATCTGGAACGTGAAGATGAACAAGTGTCTGTCGACGGAGTCTGCTGGTTCGAGAAATAGGATCGTCCAGCACACAATGGCCATTAAGAGAGCCGTGGCGGCCTTGTTGAATTTGACAAGTTCCTCGATCACTATTGCAGTGTAGCCAAGGAGAAAAGCTCCCATGACCCACGAGGCGTGGTGTGTAACTTCTTCGAGATTGACATCCATGCGCTATCGCATAACTTAGAGAGAGATATTTGTCTATCGCTTGCGTAGCTTTGACCGATCAGCTATAGAGGAAAATAACCCATTTTGTGGAAGGTAGTATGAACACAGCGGTTACTGTTAAGCAAACCCCCAACGTTGCTGAGCTACTTACACCAGAGGCATCAGCATTTCTTCACGACCTGCACAGGACCTTTAAAGAGCGACGACTAGACCTACTGCAAAAGCGTGCTTTGCGGCAAGAACGCCTCGATCAAGGCGAAGTGCCCACTTTTCTACCAGAAACGGCGGCGATACGTAGCGACGATTCCTGGAAGGTCGCACCTGTGCCAGAAGATCTACAAAAGCGTTGGGTAGAAATTACAGGGCCTACAGACAGTAAAATGGTCATAAATGCCCTGAACTCCGGTGCTGATGTCTTTATGGCGGATTTCGAGGATGCTAACTCTCCTACCTGGCATAATATGGTAGAGGGGCAGCTTAACCTCACAAAGGCCATTGCTGGCACCCTCACCTTTGCCAGTCCTGAAGGGAAACAGTATAAGCTCAATCCAAAAGTTGCCGTACTGATGGTTCGCCCAAGAGGCTGGCATCTCGTTGAAAAGCACTTTTTAATCGATGGAGTACCTATTTCCGCCTCTCTCTTTGACTTTGGGTTGTTCCTCTTTCACAACGCTCGCAATTTGATTGAGAAAGGTACAGGGCCTTATTTTTATTTGCCTAAGCTAGAGAACCACCTCGAAGCACGCCTGTGGAATGATGTTTTCGTATATGCACAACAAGCGTTGAATATCCCGCGCGGAACTATTCGAGCAACCGTGCTGCTGGAAACCATTTTGGCGGCCTTTGAGATGGAAGAAATCCTGTTTGAGCTGCGCGAGCATATCTCAGGACTCAATGCGGGACGTTGGGACTATATCTTCAGTATTATTAAAAAGTTTCATCAACGCTCACGAGCTGTACTGCCAGATCGCATACAGATCACCATGACAGTGCCCTTCATGAGGGCCTATACAGATTTGCTAGTAAAGGTATGTCACCAACGGGGTGCTCACGCTATTGGCGGCATGGCTGCCTTCATACCTAGTCGCAAGGACAAAGAAGCTAACGAACTAGCACTCGCCAAAGTAAGCGAAGACAAATTGCGTGAGACATCAGATGGCTTCGATGGTACTTGGGTTGCACATCCGGATCTTGTTCCTACCGCTCATGACATCTTTGCACAGGCCCTTGGCGATCAGTCCCATCAAAAGCAAAAAATGCGAGAGGACGTACATATTTCCTCTGATGAATTACTACAATTCGCTGTTCCTGGGGGAACGGTCACTGAAGAGGGAGTACGAAAAAATATCAATGTGACCTTACAGTACCTAGACAGCTGGCTAACTGGAGTCGGAGCCGTAGCCATCTTTAGCCTAATGGAAGATGCCGCCACAGCAGAGATATCGCGTGCTCAGCTTTGGCAGTGGTTGCACCATGGAGCAGAGTTGAAAGGAGGTATGCGCATGACTAACGATCTATATCTTCGCATTGCTGGTGAGGAAGAAAGTAAGATAATGGCTGCCTATGCGGAACGCAAATTAGGCATTCGTAAGTTGGCCGAGGCTAGAACACTCCTCGATGGTCTAGTGATGCAGAAGGAATTCGTTGAGTTCTTGACTTTGCGAGCATACGAGCAACTTTAAGAGGTATCCATGGCTTATACTAAGGAACAGATCGATGCCCTAGCGCACTATTGGAAGGAGAGCCCTCGCTGGAAGGGCCTGGTGCGTCCCTATTCCGCTGAGAAGGTTGTACAACTGCGTGGGTCATTGCATATCGATCATACTCTGGCACGCCTGGGAGCTGAAAAACTGTGGAATTTGTTTGAGGTAGAGCCCTTTATCCGAGCCATGGGCGCGATGACTGGTACTCAAGCTGTTCAGCAGGTACAGGCCGGTCTAAAGGCTGTTTATGTTAGCGGCTGGCAGGTAGCTGCTGACGCTAATGATGCCGGTCAAACCTACCCCGATCAGAGCCTATATCCCCTCCTCAGTGTTCCCAACCTTGTTAAACGTATCCAGAATGCATTTATGCGGGCCGATCAAGTACAGCATTTGTCCAATCATGGCAATTTAGATTGGTTTGTACCTATTGTTGCCGATGCTGAAGCAGGTTTTGGGGGGCCGCTTAATACCTTTGAGCTCATTAAGGCCATGATCTGTGCTGGAGCAGCAGCGATTCACTTGGAAGATCAGCTTTCATCCCTCAAAAAGTGCGGACACATGGGTGGACGCGTTTTAGTCCCTGCAGGCATCTTTGTTGAGAAACTTGTGACAGCCCGTTTAGCGGCTGATATTATGGGTATCCCAACCATTATCATAGCTCGTACTGATGCCGAGTCTGCTACGTATATTCGGTCAGATTCTGATCCACTGGACCGCCCCTTTCTTACTGGGGAGCGATCTTCAGAAGGCTATTGGGAACTTAAAGGAGGGGTGGAATACGCTGTGGCACGTGCTAGGGCGTTTGCTCCTTATAGCGATATGGTATGGTGCGAGACCTCCAAACCTGATTTAGGAGCTGCTCGAGAATTTGCTCAGGGAGTGCATGAGAAATTCCCCGGCAAATGGCTAGCCTATAACTGTTCCCCGTCATTCAATTGGCGAGGCAACTTGGATGATCGCACGATTGAAATCTTTCAGGATAAATTGGGTGAATTAGGCTATAAATTTCAGTTTATCACGTTGGCTGGTTTTCATACTCTCAATGCGAGTATGTTTGAGCTTGCTCATGAGTATTGCTCGGATGGCATGGCTGCTTATTCCCGCTTTCAACAGCACGAATTTGAGCTGGAACGTCGGTCGGGGTATAAGGCGCTCAAGCATCAGAGCTTTGTAGGAGCGGGGTATTTTGATGATGTTCTCACCACGATTATGGAAGGCCATTCCTCTACGCAGGCCCTCAAGGGGTCTACGGAAGAGTCGCAGTTCGGCTCTCAGACCTTCAGTGAAGATATCGTCCCTCTATAACCCAGGTGACTACTTGTTATAGCTGGGAAGGAATTGCAGAAGTCTCGTTCTTCCTATGTGGTGCAGTCACGGAATGCATAGTGTTGCACACATCTTTTTTTTGACATTCGTTGATGGATTCGTAGGCCGTTAAATAACACGCGCGCAGCGCTCTTGGAGTGCGGTGGCTTGCCACCGCTTTGGGTTCCTTGCGACGGTTGTGGATGGCACCTTAGTAAGAATTTGGTTATGCCGAAAATAAGAAAAAAAAGATAGATAAAGAATGCTCTATTCAATAATGCACATAAAACAGATAAAGGTTTTTATGCTGTTCTGAATCCGAAAGGCCAATCCCTTGAAAATGTAATATGGAAATACACAAGACATCATTGGATAGCTGAACTTCTGTCGAAAAGCCACCTCATGGTATAGTTTTTGAGATGACAAGGATGATACCATGGCAAGTAGTGTGAATTTTAAGGAAATTAGTGTTCATACCACACCGGAGGATAGCCCAGGCTTTCTTCTGTGGCATGTCAGTACGCTCTGGCGTCGCGCCATCGAGGATGTCCTCAAGCCGCTCAATCTCACGCATCCGCAATTTGTGATCTTGGCAACTGTTGGCTGGCTAACAAAAGAAGGAGATAGAGTCACCCAAGCGGATATTGGCAGACAAGCCGGCCTGGATCCCAATACGACGTCTCAGATATTGCGCGGGTTACTGGCAAAAAAATTCATCAAGCGTGCACGGTCGACCGATGAACGCAGTAAGCATCCCATCTTGACAGCTGAAGGCTCTGCTCTCCTTCAAAAGGCCTTGCCAGCTGTAGAACAGGCCGATGCTAAATTTTTTGCACCTGTTATCTCTAAGAAAACAAAAATTATAGCCATCCTACAAAAGCTTGGTCAGATGAGCCCATCTTGTAACGTCTAGCTAAACTAACATCACTTCATTGATTAATTAGCGTAGTCGAATTATATTCACCGACTAATTATTGACTTATATTTTATAAGAAGATAAAATGAGTATTTTGTAAACAAATAAACAAATGTTAATGTAGAGAAGTCGTGTTTGATAATAACAATATTAATTGTAGTGATTATAGCATTGAGAGCGTTGTTGCAACTGCTTATGCTACAACTGGTGTGGCGCTTGCTTGTGGAGGGGTGAAGGACATCATTAGCGGCCTGTCTGCGGCAGGCAAACCGAAGGTTTTCGCTGGTGCGGTACTGGTAGCTGCTACAATGATTGCTTCCGAGGTGTCTTTTGCGCTGATTGGTGAGCTCTATGCCAATGCCAGTATGGCTGAACAATTTTTCTATGGCCTTGGGGCTTACGGCATGACATATCCGCTGGAGGTTCTTGCCCTTTCTGCCCTCGCCTCAATCGGCTACAACAGGGTATCTCCCCTGCATACTTTAGAGCTTGTCGGCGAGTATTTTTGTGACCCACAACAGTATCAGGTGATTTGGACACTAGTGGACGGTGTTGCTGCACCCATTATTGAAGAATTAATGATGCGTGGAGCTTTACAGCCACTGGCCATTTGGAGTTTTAAAGCGGCGGGATTGGGCCTTCAGGCTAGTCGAGTATTAGGAATACTACTAACGTCTCTGATTTTTGCTAGACTCCATGAAGGTCAAGATGCGGAAGCCTATGGCATAAACCGAACATTGGTAACGCGGTTTCATAGAATCAATGCTCTTGTCGCGGGACTCGTTGCAGGTGTTCTTAAAGAGATAAGTGGTGGATTAGCCGCCCCAATTGGCTATCATTTTGCGCGCAACCTCATCAACATCAACTAGTATCGTCCACCTATTTGAAGTGCAAAAGAACGCCAGGGCTTAGGGACCAGCTGCTGAGGTAGTCCGGGGCTGTCGTTCAATCTTGTACGCACGGGATGGATGTATGCGCAGGCTAGAGTAAAGTATTTGTGGTTGTAGCGTAAACCAGGGGAGAAGGTAATGGTCTCACCGCCAGTGTTTAAAACGCGTTGGCGATGGGTCTTGTCGCGCTGTGCCCAAATGTAGTCAAATTCGAAAGTCATCAAAACCTCTGAATAATAGCCGCGTTCAGGCAATATCCAGGGTAGCAAGCGCGGATTCCACGCTGCTACAAGAGTGGCGTTGTCACCATAGCGATATCCATGGCCTTTGAACTGCACATTGTATAAACAGCCTCCAATGAGTTCATGGCTCAAGTTTTGAAAGATATAATATCCTTGCAAGGGAAGGGTCCATGTTCCTGTACCCGATTGCAGACCTCGCGGTAACATACCAAATTGATCCGTTTCATTAAATTTTCCTGTGGGAGCTTGAAAACCGGCTGTTAGCAAGATTCGTGATGTAGAGCCGATTTCGTTGCATACGTAAGGTAACCAGGTAAGCCCGAAGGTAATGTCACCCAAACCGTGGCTTTTGCGTAGAGCTGGTTGGCCATCAATGACCGTGTGTTGCTCATTTCGACTGTAGGGCACTACCCCAATAGCGAAGAGTTTCGGGAGCAATCCGTATGTAAAGAGATACGTCTCTTGGTGCAGCGTCGTATGAGTATGCTCGGGGGTTTGGTGTCTTTCTCCTGAACAAATTTTGGAATACAATACACCGCCGAAAAACTCGCCCTCTCCTAATCCAATCCCTGGAAAAAATGTTGCAGGCGATGCATGGCCTTGTAATATGAGGGTAGATAATGCCAGTAACAGAAGGCGACAAATCGGAAGCTTTCTAGTCACACTCACCTACTTCGTCTACTTGAAGATAAATGTGACCACCATCGTCCCATCCAAGGTATCCACAGACCGAATAGATTGTGGAGGTATTGTCGGGAAGCATGATGTGATCGCAATAGCACAACTCATAGCAGATCGAATCATCACATGAAGTGAGAATGAACTGATCTCCATTTTTTTTTATCTGTCCAGATGCACAGACGTAGACGCTGACTAGATCATAACCTGCTCGTTTGACAACGCTGCAAAAATACCATGGTTGAAAGCTGTAATCCGAATCCCAATAGAAATGAACTTGGTTAACAGCAAGGTCTGTTTGCACATAGTTTGCCCCAGGTGTCTGTTCTAATACGCGGATGACGTGGGTATTGCAAAAAGGACAAGCTAGCCCAGCCAGCTGTAGAACAACATAGTCTACACCGGCAGCGATGGGACCTGCTATAAAGCAAAAGAAGATGCAGAGTAATCGCGTCAACTGTTTCATAACCTTGAAACATCGCTTCGATAGACATTTTTGTCCAGTACTATGATAAACCCTCTCAAATGGTACTTTTTTGATTTATTAAACAGATGCTTTATGGGTGATATTAGTTATTTGCAATATATTAAAAATATTAGTATTTTAGTATAATGATAAAAAAATCTCTATTTCGGTTTATATGAAAAAATGTTTTAAATTCTTACTGCTATTTCTTTGTGCTTGGACCATTGCGTTTGGTGCGATTCCGAATACTTGTAATATCGGTACCTTAAATAAACTTGAAAATCACAAGGGTCCCACCAGCGCCTATCTCAAGATCATTCCAATGAGTCAGTTTCGAGCTATCTATGGAAAAGGAAGAGATGCCGAGGCTATCGACTTTATTAATGCCAATGAATCGACTATTATCTCAGCCCTTTGTGCCGAGCAGGAATCCCAGGAGAATGATTTCGCAGTCTATCACGCTGTTAATGGAATGCGATTAGTGTTTGATACCCAGCGCTTACTTTATGAAGAGACCACAGGGGAGCAAGTTGCTGAGGATTTTATTTTTTTCAGGGATCCTCTTTCGGGAAGGTATCAAGGTACGCTCACGGACTTTATGCAACAGAAATTTCCTCAGCTCTCTATCGAGGAAATGCGAGTGATTCTTCAGTCCGTAGGAATGATTGGTCCTTATGGCGAGTTATCGGACGAAGAGATCGGGCTTCTCTGGAACTTTGCACTGGATCCGCAGATTCCCGAGCGTCATTTGACAAACAAGCTCAGAGCGTTGCTTGGCATTGATGAGACAAGAACCTATCAGACGAGCATTTTTCAAGTTCAGTTGATTGATGATGGCAAAGAAATTTGGGAACGCCTGCAGAAGGGTGAGCCATTGTTGTATGATGCACCTGACTGGCGCAGTACATTGAGTGGAACTGAGGAAGGCAGAGCTTTGTTAGCCAAATTTGGCGAGTTGACGACGGCCACAGACTATCGTTGGGACATTCGAGAACGGGCAATTTCGGTGAGTTTATCGCTATTTGGATCGTGTCTTGTGCCAGATCTCTATGGAGGTTTTGAGGAAAACAGGGAAGAATGTACACCGTTATTTTGGTTTAATCGAGAAGTAGGGCCAAAGGATTCTAATCGGCAGAGCCTTAGGGCACGCATTCTAAAACCCATTCTTAAAAAGTATGGTTTGAGTGGATCCGACAGCGAGATGCAGCAGCTTGAGGCTATTTATCAGCTTTTGGAGCCTGCGGATGACTTCTTATTGGTTCAGATTTTCATTCCTAGGGATTTTGCGGGAGAGGTCTTGTACCCTAGCTGGGCCTTTGGACGACCAGCCTATGTGGATGGACCGCATCTTACCACCAGGGAGGTTTTGGAGCGATATGCTACAGATCCGTCTGAATTAGAAGAGTTTTATGGCCTTCAGGGGCGTATTGTTGTGACTGATGAGGGGATTTTAAATCCTCGAAGCGGTATGCGAATGAATGTTTACCTTAGTAACGATTCATCAAAGCTGCGCATTACCCGGTATCAGGAAGTCCTACGCGAATGGGTGAAGATGCGGTTGGGTCATCTCGATGCAGATGTACATTCAAAATAGGGCCTTGTTCACCTTTACGGTCAGAATTTCGGTCGGACGAAAAAGGTCGGATGTCGTGGTTTGTGACGAGGGCATAGCGCCAGCTATGTCCGAGGAGCAAAACGCGACAGACGATCCTTTTGCAGTCGACCGAAAACTGACCGCAAAGGTGAATAAGGCCCAAAATAGCGCCTTCGAGGAGAGAGAGAATGGGAGGAATTGGGACTAGGATTAGGATTTTTTACCGCCAAGGCGCCGAGACACCGAGATAGGACATAATGGCCCCACATATGCCCTTAGAAGGAATTTTGTCCAAGGCTCCACAAACGGGACATTCTCTCCTAAATCCTCTCTCTCTCTCTCCTATCTGCGGTAAAAAATCCTAAATCCTAATCCTAGTCCCAATTCCTCCCCCTTCCCTCTCTCCTTGAATGTGTCAATCTAACCGCGTGTGTTATAGTAAAAATAGTATTTAACACATTTTTTTAAATTCGCTGTGCTATTAAAAAAAAATCTGTCATAAGCGGCCTCATAACACACTATAGGAGGATGCATGCTTACCAAGGACGACATTACAGGTATAGTAGATCAAGCGCGCAGTGAGAAATGGCCCTTTCCACGAGTTTATAAGGCTCTTAAGCGCGCTGGGGTGGAGTCATATGAAGTTGATGTGGCCACTCACGGCATTGTCTATCGCGCTAAGGGTGGCCTGGTTGTTGAAGGCAGCGCTACACAAACACCCACACCACACTCACAATCGGTCAGTCAGAAGTTTAACGTCGATAAGCTTCGCTACTCAATACGCAATAATCAGGCTCAGAAGACCACCTATCCCGAGTTTTTAGAAGGCATCGCATCCGCCGGGGTGTTAACCTACCGCGTGGATATGAGCAAGAACGCAGTTATCTATCGCGGACCTCAGGGAGAAGAGCATGTTGAAGGTGTACCGCTGATTTAAGCATACAGAAATAAGAGAGCTCACACTTATACCACGCGTGGTATTCTTCAACATGATGAAGAACAAGTGTGAGCTCTCTTTTATGTCATCGCGATAAAAAACAATGCTATGGTTCTTTATCCGCCCATCCCATATTTTTGGAGAAGCTCTTGTCTCTTGGCATTGAAAGCATCGAGGATGTCTGCGACTTTCTTCTGGGCTTCTGTCTGAGCCGGCTTTGCCAAAGATTCGATGAGAAGGGCATCATGAATTTCTGCTATCAAAGTAGGATAAGCCGCAGCAACCAGCGTTAGGTTGTTGATGAGG
This sequence comes from uncultured Chlamydiae bacterium, assembly GCA_963713615.1. Classification (GTDB taxonomy): domain Bacteria; phylum Chlamydiota; class Chlamydiia; order Chlamydiales; family JAJFMA01; genus CAMFKD01. Next base: position 1,660,207 of record CAVQMM010000001.1, on the reverse strand, counting down.
TCTTTTTCATTGGACTTTTGCGCCACAGCAAGCATTTTATTGAGCTTTTCAAGGGTAAGCGCAATCTGGTATTGCTGAACTTTTTGTTCATCCAATGGGCCAAAGTCTGGAAGTTCAGGATTCTTCTGGCCACCCTGTTGGTAGGCTGCTCCGAGAAGGATTTCCTTCACTCTGTACTCGAATGCGATGGCCTTGAGTTGTTTCAGCAAGGGAGTATCTGCGTGCAGCGGGAAGGGAGACATCCATTCATCAAAAGTTCGCAGAGCCTGACGCTGTTCTTTGGTGAGATCAGCTACTTTTAAACGATCTTGAATGAAGCGCGAGATGGGTTCTTTAGGATAGTCCTGTGCTACCTTGGCCAGAGCTGTATCTCTGTTCTTTTTCAAGGTTTGTAGCTCGTCTTCGAATTGATCAACCTTACCGGTGATTTCATCGAAGAGCTTTTTGCCTTCTGGAGTATTGTATTTTTGGGTTAGCTGCTGGTCACCTTCCGCAAGAGGCTTCCACTGATTCTTTTGGGCGCCTTTTTGGTACCATTCCTCTTCCATGGTTAGAAATTGGGAATAGCGGCCTTCTTTTAGGTCTTGATCAATCTGCTTGACCCATTGGGGACCGGCCACCTGATCTTTTGGAGCAGCCGGCTGAATCTCGGCAGGTGGTGTACTGACTGCTGGTTTCTGGGTATTCTGTTGGTTATCGGCGGGCTGGACAGCAGCCGTTAGCGTCCCTTCCAGGACAAGCAAAGCGGCACTAAGCAACAATCGGTTCACACATCCTCCTTACTCTATGGTGTGCATTTTCTTTATTCTAGCTCAAAGCCTTATTTGCAGGTATCAAGTTTATTTTCTTACAGTAACAAAATCAATAAAGCCCTGCCGGATGTCGACATGAATAAGCTTAACGGTGACGCGATCGCCCACATCTAATCCTTGAAAGTCTTTGACGACCTTGCCTTCGACTGGAGGATCAAAAATGCGTACCCAGGTGCCTTTGTCAGAAGCTCCAGTGACGATGCCTTTAAAGGCAGTACCAATCTGGGGAGTCAGATACATCGCCGCCGCCGATTTAGTGAGATGTCTTTCTACCTTGTTGGCAGCATCTTCTTGATCGGTACAATGCGTTGCTAAGGCACTAAGCTCTTTAAGGCTGTATGGGCTCTTTTCTTGCGACAGATATGCTCGATATTGCCGTTGAGTGATCAGGTCTGGGAAACGTCGATTGGGTGCCGTAGAATGCGTATACTCCGACAACGCCAGACCAAAATGCCCTGTTGGCTTATCTTCAGAAGTTTCTACGATATATTCACCTCTACCAAGCAGCTTAATGATTGTGAGGGATAGATCCGGAAATGAATCGGGATCGGCATTTTTTCGCGCAGTTAGGAACTGATCCAGAGCCTTTGCATCGGGCGTTTGCGGTAACGTTGTTCCTAGGTTTGCAGCCACATCTATGATGCGGTCCCATCGTTTAGGGACCTTAACAACACGGCGTAGACTCGGCAATTTAAGTTTCTTGAGTTGGCTTGCCATCACTGAATTTGCAGCGATCATAAAGTGTTCAATGAGCTCACTGGCATAATTTGGACGTGGTAAGGTAAGTGTGATTTCTTGGTTAGAGGAGACCTTACCTTCCACATCGGAGGAGGTCAGGGTTAGCGCTCCCATAGAATGTCGCTTTGTCTTCAAAAGCTGTGCCACGTCACTCTGGCATCTTAGGGCCTGCTCCAATCCGGATACAGCTCGAACCTTTTCAGGGATGGCTTTAGTACCCTCTAACCAACTCCCAACCTCATTATAGGTTAGCTTGGCATAGTTATGCACCATGGCTTGAAAGAGATTGCCCTCTGCAATGGTGCCATCAGCGCTAATAGTAGCTTTCGTAACGAGAGCCAATCGATCTTGTCCCTCGTTTAGAGAGGTGAGATCAGTAGAAAGCCTTTCGGGCAGCATGGGGAAGATCTCTGCCGGAGTATAGACTGATGTCGTATTGATTTGCGCATGATTGTCGACCGGAGTATTCCTTTGGACTAATGCTGATACTGCCGCTACGGCGATCCAGATCGTCGTTTTTCCATTTGCATCCTTTTGCGCAAAGGTCAATTGGTCCAGGTCGCGCGAATCATCGTTATCAATAGAGCACCACAGGAGTTGCCTCAGGTCTTGACAGTTAGGAGGTTCTTTAGCGGGTGCGTTGATAGTACTAAGCTGTTGTAGAACCCCTTCAGAGAACTTGGGTTCGAGGCCTCTTTCCTTCATCACCTGCTTGGCCAGCAAAGCTAAATCGTAGGTCAAAGTCCCCATAGTCACCCTCTGTACCAGCTATTTAGGACAGTGTATTCGGTTACCATTCCAAATTTGAGATAACGGTTCCTGTCCTTGATCGCCCCAGACACCAGTAAATGAGATCCAATTCTCTGTAAAAGCAAACTGAAAGGGTCCATGGGATTCCGGACTTGTGCCTGAAGCGGGTGATTCCCAAGTTCCAACCAAAATATTATCCTTAAGCTGGCCAGTAAGCGTACTTCCAGGGATGTAGTCATAGGAGCCGGTCACTGTAGTCCCATTGACTGCTAACCGCAGTGTGCCGAAGGTTGTATCATAGCATCCAGCAAGCTTATTGGGTCTTGCTTGAATGGCCATGTATCCAGGGATCACTCCGGGAGCTTCCTCATAGTATCCGTCAGCAGGATTTAAATAGTAGCCACCATAGTAACCACCACTGACGCGATTTCTACGTCCCTTGCCAAAGGGAAGCTGCTGTTGGGAATTCCCTTGACCTTGCACTGGTGGGTTAAGCGATTGAGAGAAGTTTGGAGCATTCAAGACCGTAACAGTGCTACTTTGCGGTTGCGAGTATAGACCATTATCGTCCTCGATCACTGCAGAGATAACAATCGTACCCGGTTGTCTGGCAGTGAAGGAGATTGCTTTGCCTCCCTCACGCCACTTGGCGTGACTACCGGTATGCCACAAAACGGTGAGGGGTCCCTGTCCAGAACCATTGACATGTGCATAGACTCTATCTCCGACCTGAACAGTGGGAGTGTCGATGGTTAGGGTAACAGTGGGATTTCTCGTAATGATTATGGGGGATTCTTGATATTCCGGTTGGTAGTCCTCCTGATAATAGGGGTAATAATCCCCATCATAACCTCCATAACCCCCATAACCGTGCCCGCCCCAGCCACCGCCCCAGCCACCGCCCCAGCCACCATGACCGCCTCCGCCCCAGCCACCATGACCACCTCCACCTCCATGTGCTATCAGAGTAGTATTGGAATCGCTTTTCAATTGCTCATCTTGAGGGGCAGCCACTAGTGAACCATTAGACAAGAAGGCTAAGAGGCCGATAAAACACAGCATTATACGACTCATGGGAACACTCCTTGCATGCGGGTATTTAATTTTTGGTGTATATTATGCTCACATTATTAAGCAAATGCACCCCACTGGGAAGTAATTGAGTACTTATGCCCGAACTACCTGAGGTCGAGACAATTGTCCGCGAAATGCGCGAAGCAGCCCTGGAGAAGGTAAAGATAGATAAAGCATGGGTCTTTTGGCCGAGGAGTATTGCGACTTCTGACCCTACAACCTTCTGTTTACAAATTGCTTCTGAAACGATTGAACAAATCGGACGCAGAGGCAAGTTCATCGTTTTTTCTCTCACACATCATGTTCTTCTGGTGCATTTGCGCATGACTGGCAAGTTTCTCATCTCGTCAGAGGAGGAGGACGTTCACCCGCATGAGCGCGTGCGTCTTCATCTTAGTGATGGGCGTATCTTACGTTATGAAGACCAACGAAAGTTTGGTAAGTGGTATCTTTATCGGCCTGATGAGGCCTATTTGTCTCATCTTGGTTTAGAGCCACTCTCCGATGAATTTACCTTGCGAGCTTTTGAGGATTTACTAAGAAGTCATCAAGTTAAAATAAAACCTTTTTTGCTTAACCAAAGCTATGTTAGTGGGTTAGGTAATATTTATGTTGACGAGGCCTTGTGGGAGGCAAAGATTCATCCCAATCGACGCTCTAGCGAGCTTGTGGCAAAGGAGATCGAATCGTTACATCGAGCTATTATAAAGGTTCTTCGTAAGGGTGTGGAGAATACTGGCACCAGCCTGGGGGCTAAAAGGGCTAATTATTTTAGTGTGAGCGGACGGCGAGGGGGTAATCAAGATAGCCTAAACGTCTTTCGTCGCGATGGAGAGCCCTGTCCTCGTTGTGGGACGACGATCATCAAGATCACCGTAGCACAGCGTGGCACGCACCTCTGTCCTAAATGTCAGGTGTGTACAGGCACAGACTAGAAATTGGAGACAATCAGGTAGATTTCGTGGTACATTTGACGGTCTTTAAAACGCATTCGAGGAGTTAGAATGTCCAAGAAAGTGAATCCCATTCCAGAAGGCTGCCACACAGTGACACCTTATTTGACCGTTAACGGAGCTGCTCAAGCACTGGAGTTTTATAAGAAGGCTTTCAATGCCCATTTGCTGACTTTGCACGACCTGCCTGACGGTAAGGTGGTGTACGCACAGCTTAAAATTGGCGATTCGATGATTATGGTATCTGATGAGTTTCCAGGGTCGGCATGTGGCATGGCTGCTCCGTCTACCCTCAAGGGGACAACTGTAGCGATTCATCTTTACGTTGAAGATGTCGATAAGTTATTTAAGCAGGCTTTGCAGGCTGGCGCTACGGAGAAAATGCCTGTTAGCGACACTTTTTGGGGTGCCCGCTATGGTCAGCTTGTAGATCCATTTGGCCATATTTGGTCGCTTGCTACGCAGACAGAAATTTTAAGCGACAGCGAAGTCAAGACTCGAGCTCAAGAGTTATTTGCCGGCAAGCACTAGCCCTTGTGGGCCTCTATTCTACAGAGATAGGCGAGGGCTTCATTGAGTTGATGTTCATTAAAAACGATGACGCCGTTTTGTATGAGGAGTGCAGCAGTCACTCCCACGTCTATTAGCGTCTTTCCTGTAAAGGTTCCGTCATAAATAGTAGTGCTGCCGCATGAAGGGCTGCGTTCTTTAAGGACAGCCATCTGTATTTCATGCTTTTTTGCCATTGCCAGGGCCATGTGAGCGCCTTGAATGAAAAGCGAAGTTTCATCATCGCCCACATTGTTTTTGACACAGGCTTGATTTTCCAAGACAGCCTTCCCACCTCCAATGCCGATGATTTCTGCAGGAGCTCGTGGCACCATGGCCCCCCCATAGGCCTCAACCTAACAGGTCTTTTGAGCTTATATTTCAATGTCTTAGGACCTCACAATCGTATCTCGGCGCGCAGCGCTTTGGAGAGCGGTCGCTTGCGACCACTTTTCGTTGCGACGGCAATGCTAAACGGCATTGTATGGATTCGTCGAAGGCTGCATGTACTAACTATTTTACCCTTAGGGAATTATAGTGATGCCGTTGCACACGACCGTCGCGAGGAACCCAAAGCGGTCGCAAGCGACCGCACTCCAAAGCGCTGCGCGCCGAGATACGATTGTTAGGCTTAGGTTGAGGCCTATGTGGCTCCCCCCCTGCACTTCGGGACATATGGAGACGAGTCTATTCTCCAACAGCCACTGCTTAAGAATGGGGTGAGTTGATTTGTCTCTGGGTGGGTAAGCAAAAATTTGACAAGCTTTCCGGCAATTCCCTGCCCCTGGTACCTATCGAAGACGTAAATGCCGCCTAGCTCTAGAGTTTTATCATCAATAGTAACTAACCGGCCAATACCTACACGGATAGCTTCATCGTCGTTGTGGAGCACGGCAACGGCAATGACCTCATTATCGAACTGGGAATGGATAAACCCAATTTCATCATATTTGGTATTTATCCATTCGATTTCATCTTGCAGCGCTTTCCTGATCTCTAGACTCATATGTATTCCATGGAACGAATATTCATGTTGTCTAAATTATACTGACTAGGAAAGTCTGTCCAGACAGAAGTCTAAGAAGCTACATGGGCGATTCCCAAGATGCCTACGGCGATAAGATAAATAGCGATGATATAGTTTAGAATAGAGGGAAAGATCAAAATTAGGATACCAGCTAACAGGGAAATAATGGGGCTAGCTAATGGGTGAATCATAATTCCTCCTAAGTATTTTCTGTGGTTATGACCGACATAGCTATATCTATTCATTAATTATGGTCTATTTGTCAACATTGCATTTGACGTTTTCTAAACCTTGCCTCAAAATCTCGTTAAACTGTTTTGTGGAGGTTATTCTATGAAATGTTATTTGGTTGATGGTCAAGGTATCGATGCTCTCAAAATTGTAGAGAAGCCTTTTCCAGGGCCCCTCAACGAACAAGATGTTCTGGTTCAAGTAAAAGCCTGCTCCTTGAATTATCGCGATCTCATGGTCGCCAAGGGGCAATATCAATACAAATCTGGAGGTTACCCTCCTTTTGTTCCTCTATCGGATATGGCAGGTGTCGTATTGAGTGTTGGGTCAGGGGTGACCGATCTTAAACCAGGTGATCGTGTCTTGAATGCTCCCTTTCGTCATTGGCCTGCAGGAACCCTGCGCTCCAGCTGGGCGCGTACGTTTGTTGGTGGCTCAGGTCTCGATGGAGTTTTATCGGAGCAGATTGTCTATCCAGCAGATGCTTTGGTTAACGTTCCTGAACACCTTAGTTTTGCCGAAGCTTCCACTTTTACGATAGCTGGTCTGACCGCTTGGGCGGCTGTGGTGACCCATGGTAAGACCCGTCCGGGGGAATGGGTACTTCTACAAGGCACTGGAGGGGTATCGATCTTTGCTGCACAACTAGCGCGTTCGCTGGGTGCCAATACGATTATGACCACTTCAAGTGATGATAAGGCAAACTTCGTAAAAAAGAACTTCGGAGTTACCGCTACAGTCAATTATCGCAACCCTGACTGGCATAAACAGGTCAAGGACATTACTCAAGGGCGTGGGGTAGATGTAGTTGTGGACGTTGTTGGGGGCGAGACTTTGGCCAAATCGGTGCAAATATGTACCTATGGAGCTCGTGTAGCCGCTATAGGAGTGCTCGCCGGGAAAGAATGTTCTTTAAGTGTACGTGATCTGCTGGTTCACCAAGTGCAGGTTCGAGGGACCTTCATGGAATCGACGGAAGAACTAAGGGCCTTGATGCGTGCTGTAGCGACAACGAAGCTGCGACCTGCCGTGGATAAGGTCTTTCCTTTTCTACAAGCCTCCGAGGCTTATCGCCATCTGGAAGCGCAAAAACACATCGGTAAGGTTGTTGTGACCCTGGGAGAGGAGTAGGAATTTTAACCACAGAGATCACAGAGGGATCTCTGTGGTAAAAAAAAACTTTCACAATTTTTGCGCTTGCCGATAATACGTATACGTAATATGATTATACGTATAAATTCATAAATCACTCGTGCATATTATGGAGAATGGATAGATGAGCAAATGTTGGATTGGTGTCGCTAGTCGCGAACATGTTCTTGGTGGAGTTGCTGGGGGCTTTTGTCAGGTATGTCATGGCAAAAAAGGGCCTTTGGACCGGATGTCTGTGGACGATTGGATTGTTTATTACTCTCCAACAGAGCAGTTTGGAGGGAAGATACCTTGTCGTCGCTTTACTGCTATTGGAACGGTGACAGGTAGTAATGCCTACTCCTTTCGAATGCACGAAGACTTTGTCCCTTGGCGACGGGATATTAGCTTTTTGCCGGCCGAAGAGGTTTCAATCGAACCGCTTATAGAGAGCCTATCTTTTATCAAAGACAAACAACGCTGGGGATTTCCGTTTCGTCGAGGTTGTTTCAATATTAGCCAAGAAGATTTTGCGCAAATCGCGCGTGGAATGTTATACCACGCGGATCCTACCACTCTTGCTCGCTTTGGTCTTGAAAGAACTGACCATTAGGACCATTTTTAGGGAGAGTGGCCGCCCACACGATTCCATTGGCACCTTCTTCCTGTGAGCGAGGTGCGAGGGGTCCTCCCATTTCTGTGCGTACCCATCCAGGGGAGACCGCATTCACTAAAACATCAGCCCCCTGGGCTTTTAAAGCAAACATCACCGTTGCAGCATTAAGGGCGACTTTTGAGAGGCGATAAGCGGGGTGATCAGTACCCATCGAGGTCAATTGTCCCATCAAGCTGCTAACATTCACGATGCGCCCATAACCACGTGCTAGCATGAGAGGTAGAAAGAGGTCGCAAAGTTGAAAGACACCGATGACATTGGTTTCAAAGGTGCGGCTAAAACTTTGTTTTTGTTGAACGACCTGAGCTTCCGTACGATTAGCATCTATTGGTAAAAAGTTAATCGGTTCCAGGATAGCAGCATTGTTAACCAAGACATCCAGGCGTTTCCAGCGTTCATGAACGGTATGGTAGGCAGACATTAGGGAACTGGGGTTGCTCACATCCAACGGCAGGAAGTGGACATCTAGCCCCTCGGCGCGAAGCTTTGCTGCTAGAGGTTCGCCGACATCGGGTTTTCTGGCCGACAAGAGTACCGTTAGGCCACGCCTCGCCAGTTGTTTACAGGTTTCTAAACCGAGGCCTCGATAGGCTCCCGTAACAAGCGCTATTTGCGACATATCTCCTCCACGGTGAAACTCATCCTATACCACGCGTGATATAACCCAATTTTAGCAAGACTACGCGTTATTTGCTTTGCAAATAAAGTAAGCCTTATTTTGAATGACCTTACAGACTTGTTACCTTAGGGGGTTAACTTATGGACGATTATTTGGTGGACAAAAAGGCTCCCGGTCATGGTCAAGCAATGGAAGTTGCTGAAGAAGCTCGAGATAAGGACTACCGTCTTCCCAGCTTTGGTGGGCAACTCTTCATGGGAAACTTTAACTCCGACATGCTTTTTCCGTTTCCCGAACAGGATGCAGCGGACAAAAAAAGTTGTGATACCTTTATCGAAGATGTTTCGCGGCTGCTTACCACTCAACTTGATGCGGACGAAGTTGATGTTACCCGAGAGATCCCTAAGTCGTTCATCGCGGAAATGGGTAAGCTAGGCATGTTTGCCATGAAGGTACCTAAGGAATACGATGGTTTAGGATTTTCACAAACGAACTATAACCGTGTGATCATGAAGGTAGCTTCCTACTGTGGCTCGACGGCAGTACTGATTTCTGCACATCAGTCCATTGGAGTACCGCAGCCCCTGCGTTTGTACGGTACTGAAGAACAGAAGAGAAAGTTTATGCCTCGCTTTCGTAAAGGGGCTATTTCTGCCTTTGCGCTAACCGAGCCTAATGTTGGCTCTGACCCCGCTAGAATGTCCTCCGAGGCCAAATTATCTGGGGATGGAACGCACTATATTCTGAACGGAGAGAAGCTGTGGTGCACCAATGGCACCATTGCCAATGTCATTATTGTGGTAGCAAAGACAGCTCCCAAGACAGTAAAAGGCAAAGAAAAGCAACAGATCACCGCCTTTATCGTGGAGATGGACACCCCAGGAGTTTCCGTCGCGCATCGCTGTGAGTTTATGGGCCTAGGTGGTATCTATAACGGATTACTTAAGTTTAACAACGTCAAGATTCCAGTGGAGAACCGTTTAGGCGACGAGGGACGTGGCCTTGCCATAGCCCTTGCTACGATCAATGTAGGTAGGTTAACTCTTCCAGCAGCTTGTACAGGGGGCGCTAAGCAGTGTTTACACATGGCACGTCAATGGGGCACTGAACGCGTTCAGTGGGGTATGCCTATAGGCCTTCATGAAGCGGGACGCGAGAAGATTGCCTATATAGCTTCGACGACCTTTGCTATGGAAGCAGTCACTTGGCTGACAAGCCAATGGGCTGATCAGGGTAAGGCGGATATCCGTATCGAAGCGGCGATGGCCAAGCTCTTCTGCACTGAAGCGTTATGGAAGATCGCAGACCTAACCTTGCAGCTACGCGGAGGGCGAGGGTATGAAAAGGCTAGGTCTTTGGCAGCTCGTGGGGACACCCCATATCCGATTGAACGGGTCCTTCGCGACTGTCGCATAAACACGATTTTAGAGGGTTCCTCAGAGATCATGAGGCTCTTTTTAGCTAGAGAGGCGATGGATCCTCATCTTAAGAAATTAGGTTTTTTGCTTTCGGGAAAAACCCCTCCTGGCAAGCTCTTGGTTGAGGTGCCAAAGGTCACAGGCCAGTATGCTTGGTGGTATCTTAAGCAGCTATTTCGTCCCTTGCGAACCTCTTCCTATAAGGATATGGGGATCTTAGCGACTCACTTCAGCTTCATCGAACGAACAGCACCGCGGCTGGCGCGAAACATCTTTTATTATATGGCAAGATATCGCCAGGGGCTTGAGCACAAGCAAATGCTCCTTGGAAGGCTAATGGAGATAGGTACGGATCTTTTCGTTATGGCAGCGACCTGTTCTTTTGCAATATCCCAGAGCCAGAAACAAGGCGGCAGCAAAGCGCCTTTAGATCTTGCTGATTTCTTCTGTCAGGTCGCTAGCAGGAGAGTCAGAAAGCTATTCACTAGCCTTAGCTATAATGATGATAAGCTCATGGATAAGATCGCCGAGCGAGTGATTCATAACGAATTTCTCTGGCTAGAGGAAGGTGTGATTCGCACTGGTCCAGACGCCTAGAGAAAAATTTCCGCGCCGATCATCAATCCGTGTCTATAGAAGGGGAGAGTGATCCTGCACATCCTGTTAGAGTCCATTTTGAGGTAATTGCAAAATTATTTGAGCCCTTGAGAATCGATTCTCGGGAAAAAAGGTTACCTTTTTTTGTGAGAAGGCGATTCTAGAGAGCTTAAGTGGTATGGCACTATCCAGTCTGGAAAGACAGGCTTTTCTCCCTTCCCAGGCCCGAAGGGTCGATATTGCAACAGGCCATGGCATCGCCATGGTATATGCCAGGAAGGGATTTCGCAGTCTGAAGGACTGCTACAAGACGCCAGTTTACAAACACCATTTATGCATGCGCTTTATGGCAGCCCTACAGGCTGCTAAAACCGTTTTGGCATATACCATGGCGATGCCATGGCCTGTTGCAATATCGACCCTTCGGGCCTGGGAAGGGAATGACTCTCTCTTCACCGGCATCCGATTTTCAGGAAATTGACTTCGGAGAATCGGACTTCTGCAATTACCTCATTTTTGACCAAATGTGGTATAAAAAAGCCGAATAGCGTATTCCAAGGGTTGCTTTACCGCTAACTAAGGTTATGGAATTCCTGTGGCTGATGTTTGGTTTTTGGCATCTGTTTGGATAGCTCTTGCTCTTTTGGCAACGTTCCTATCGGTCTGGTGGGGTATTGCGACAGCCCTATCTGAAATTTTGGTGGGAGTCGCTGTTCAAGCCGTTATCGTCTTCTATTTTACGGGCTTTTCTTTAGGGGCTAGTGAGCAGTGGATTGTCTTCCTGGCCAGCAGTGGCGCAGTTATTTTAACCTTTTTGGCAGGTGCTGAGCTTGATCCAACGGTCATTCGGGCGCGCTGGAAGGAGGTGAATCTTCTAGGCCTAGTAGGCTTTTTTGTCCCCTTTTTTGGATGTGCTGCGGTGGCCTACTACATCTTAAATTGGGATGTGAGGGCTAGTTGGCTTTGTGGTGTTGCCCTCTCTACTACATCTGTGGCGGTGGTTTATGCCGTGATGCTCGAACTAGGACTTAATCGAACGGAATATGGAAAGGTCGTTCTAGGGGCTTGCTTCATTAATGATCTAGGAACCGTTATTGCTCTGGGACTACTATTCTCACCTTTCGGCGTTAAAACCCTCATATTTTTACTTGTAGGTGGCGTTGTTTTCGCGTTCTTGCCTAGGCTTACAAAGTATTTCTTTCGTCGCTTTGGCGATCTTCCCGCGGAAATAGAGACCAAGTACATTTTGTGCGTGCTATTCTCTCTAGGAGCCTTAGCAGCGTGGTCTGGCAGTGAAGCAGTCCTCCCAGCGTATATTGCAGGCATGCTCCTTGCTGGTTCGGTGGGTAAGAATCATGCATTTATTCGTCGTCTGCGTACTCTTACTTTGGGCCTATTGACTCCGTTTTATTTTCTGCGTGCGGGCTCCCTTGTCTCTGTGCCAGCCCTTTTAGCGGCTCCTTTGGTCTTCTTGATTTTACTTGCCGCCAAGATGTTCACAAAAATTATCGGAGTTTATCCTGCCGCCAAGATGGTGAAGTATCAGAAATTAGAAGCCATCTATACCACCTTGTTGATGTCAACGGGTTTGACTTTTGGGACGATTTCTTCCCTATTTGGATTAACTCATGGAATCATCAATGAAGAACAATATTCCTATTTGGTAGCTGCAGTCATTGGTAGCGCCATTGTTCCAACTGTTATCGCTAACGCCTGTTATCTTCCAAAGCACTTGTTACCGGAACCAGATTGAGATCAGGAGATGTCATGGTAAAGAAAATCTTAGTTGCTTGCGATGATTCCGATGAGTCTTTTGAAGCATTTAAGTTTGCACTGGACTACGCCAAGAAGTTCGAGGCAGAGCTTGAGGTATTAGCCATTGTGCGGGTGCTTGAGCCTCCTGAGGATGTTGAAACGCGCGATATGCTAGAGCGTGGACGAGAGCATTATGAGAAACTGTTCAAAGGATTAAGGGTTGAGGCTCAACGTCAGGGGGTTCATATAAAAACTGAAATTGCCCTGGGCCACCCATCAGAACAGATAGTACGTTGGGCCGAAAAACGACGAGTCGATGTTATTGTCATGGCACATCAAACCAAGCGCACTTTTGCAAATTGGCTGCTTGGTTCGGTACCCTGTCGCGTCATTGACAAGGCTTCCTGCACTGTGATCGTTGTCAAGCTGCATAAGGGCGTTGTGGAATGAAGCACTCATCCTCTAGTATCATCTACACATGTCCGATGCATCCCGATGTTCAACAGGATCATCCAGGTCTTTGTCCCATCTGTGGTATGAGCCTAGAACCACAAGATGCTACCTTAGAAGTCGACGATTCGGAATATCGCGATATGTTAAGACGTTTCTGGATAGGGCTGGTGTTGACTATTCCTGTTTTGATGCTTGCCTCTGGCGCCAATGCGTTATCCCCGCTAGCTTCTGGTTGGCTGCAGCTGCTCATCAGCACTCCTGTAGTTCTTTGGGCCGGTTGGCCATTTTTTGAAAGAGCTTGGTACTCTCTGGTAAACCGTTCGCTGAATATGTTCTCACTCATAGCCCTCGGTGTTGGAGCTGCTTATTTCTATAGCGTCGCTGCCGTTATCCTTTCTAGCCATCTGTTTATCTACTTTGAAGCTGCTTCCATGATTACGGTACTTGTCCTTTTGGGACAGGTCCTGGAGCTAAAAGCGAAAAGCCGTACCAGTCAGGCGATTAAAGCCCTGCTTGGAAGGGCTGCCAAAACCGCTCACCGCCTTGTAGATGGTCAGGAGGAAGAGGTCTCCATTGATCAAGTTCAAGTTGGAGACATATTAAGGGTGAAGCCTGGGGAAAAAATACCCGTCGATGGTGTCGTCATCGAAGGTTCCAGCTTTGTCGACGAGTCTATGGTAACTGGAGAGCCACTAGCCGTGGAAAAACGGGCTAAAGATGGCGTTACGGGGAGTACCATCAACCAAGCCGGCAGCTTTCTCATGCGGGCTACAAGGGTAGGTAAGGAAACATTACTCGCTCGGATCGTCCAAATGGTATCCGATGCGCAGCGCACACGAGCGCGGATTCAACAGCTTGCAGACGTAGTGTCGAGTTACTTTGTCCCTGTAGTGATTCTTGTAGCCCTTGCTACCTTCGTTATATGGGTGGCCATCGGACCAGAACCACGGTTTGTCTTGGCTCTGGTGAATGCTGTAGCGGTATTGATCATTGCCTGCCCATGCGCCCTAGGCTTGGCAACGCCCATGTCCATTATGGTGGGAATTGGCAGAGGCGCGGAAATGGGTGTGCTCATCAAAAACGCAGAGGCGTTAGAAACACTAGAGAAGGTCAATACCGTGCTGATCGATAAGACAGGAACCCTTACTGCGGGCAGGCCTAAAGTGATTCAGATCTTCGCTCGGACGCATGATCAGGAAAATGAACTGTTAAGACTAGCTGCCTCATTAGAGCAAGATAGTGAGCATCCACTGGCCTTGGCTGTGATGGAGGGAGCTCAAAATAGAAATTTGAATATTCCTAAAGTATCAAATTTTCAGTCGATTACCGGAGGAGGTGTTGAAGGTGAGGTAGAGGGTAAAAAGGTGCTCGTTGGGAACGCCAGCATGATGAACGCACGGCAAGTCGGTGAATTAACAGGTTTGCACTCACAGGAAAAGCAAGCACAAGCGCAGGCTTATACAACAATTTTTGTCGCTGTCGATGGTATGGCAATCGGATTGATTGCTGTAGCCGATCCTATTAAGGAGTCTACCCCCAAAGCCATAGAGGAGTTGCATGCTCTTGGGATAAAGGTCGTCATGTTGACAGGGGACAACGAATTTACAGCAAAGGCCATCGCCCAAAAGCTGAAGATTGATGAAGTCTATGCCGGTATAAAGCCAGAAGATAAGAGAGCTTTAGTCTCACAGTTTAAGAATAAGGGGCACATTGTAGCCATGGCAGGCGATGGTATCAACGATTCCCCAGCCCTTGCTGCAGCTGATGTAGGCATCGCTATGGGGACAGGGACAGATGTTGCCATGGAGAGCGCAGGAGTGACTTTAGTGAAAGGTGACCTCATAGGCATTGTGCGCGCAATTGCGCTGAGTAGAGCCACAATGCGGAATATCAGACAAAATCTATTCTTTGCTTTTGTCTATAATGCCGTAGGTATCCCTATCGCTGCTGGTGTTTTGTATCCATTTATTGGTATTCTTCTGAACCCCATGATCGCTAGTGCGGCAATGTCTTTGAGTTCCGTATCGGTGATTCTAAACGCTCTTCGATTGAAAAAGTTCAAATCAAGCAGGGAGAAGGTGAATGAATCCGAGTGCTCTTGAAATTGTTAAGCGGGTGGCTACTGAATATGCCGAAAAAGTCTGGGACGAGCAAGACCTGAGCGTTATAGACAGACTGCTGCATCCACAAATCGTCATACACAGTCCTCTCGGCGATAGCCGAGGGCCGGAAGCAATGCGAAGAGTTGTTCAGACGTGGTTGACAGCTTTTCCAGATTTAGTCGTCACCAATGCAGCAATCATTGCCGAGAGCGACACAGTAGTCATTCGATTTACTGCGACAGGTACCCATCGCGGCGACTTCAGAGGTCGAAAACCCACAGGCCGCCAAGTAGCTTATTCCGGAGTAAGTATTTATCGTATTAATGCAGGTCAAATTATCGAATATTGGGCCTTTCTCGATCTGCAGCAGCTGTTAAGCCAAATCACCTGAGCTACTGAAGGTCTTGGGCTTGTCCGAATTGATAATCAAATCGCGCAGGCCCAGGCATGCGTTGCGGGAGTGTATTGACTGTAACATCAATTTGGTGACGGTTAGTGATGATGCGGTAGCCGCCCTTTGTCTTTTGAATGGAGACGATAGGTTCACCATCCTGTAGTGATTGGCCAAGCTGGGGGCTTTCTAGGATGCCTCTAATTTCTTCGGCTGTTTGATACAAGGGTGGTAAAAGTGCCTGGGCTTGGGTCACGGCCCCTAGAATAATCGCCATAGCACAGATAAAAAATTTCATAGCCACCTCCTGGTGTTCTATTCTACTATTACCACAATCGGTCTTTCTGGCGAATTCTTCTCTAGAGCTGGACTTTGCACATTTTTCGGACACATCTTCCGAGAGTAGCTTCCTCCAACTATATGACTTTTGAAAGAGGGGTACTCCAACCCTATCTTTCAAAAGTCATTTTTACTAGCTTTCGAAAGAAGTGGTGTCGCATTACAAAGGGTTAAGGCTGTTGGTGAAGTTCCGAAGTTAAATGGGTACCTCCGGGGATTAGCCTCCGAAGGGCCCTATCTATTGGCTGCTTATGCCGGTCTTATGTACCTGCCATTGTTAAGAGGACACGCTCGTATTCATTCAGTATTGGCATCAAAAGGTCTCTCATCAACCTATTGTCAATTCGAGGAGGGTATTTCCGAAGCTGCATTGGTTGCGCAACTAAATACGATGGGAACTAGTCTTTACGACGCTCAGTATAGGCGTTTTCAAGAGGAGCTTAAAAAGGCTCAAATTCACAGGGCTATTTTGTTTAGCAAATGACTTACTTGCAATTTAGCTTCGAAATTTGGGTTCTTGGGAAGAATTGGGGGAGCTTTTTGCTGCCACAAACCATCGAATAGATGTGCTACGCTTTGGAGTCACAATCGTCACTCGGCGCGAGCGCATAGAAGCTCGTGGGGCTTTTTTAGGATTTTTACCGCCGAGGCGCAGAGACTCCGAGATAGGAAAGAGAGGAAAGAATGTTCAGTTACTACCGACTCTGGACAAAATCCAGTCTAAGGGTTCCCGCAGGAATACGATTCTGTAGTGCCCTTAGACAGGACTTTGTCCAGAGTCGGTAGTAACTGAACAGGTCCTCAAAAAAGTTAGATTGAGCACCTGTGCCGTTTGTGTGTCCTTGGGCAAAAAGCTGTCTAAGGGCTTTACCAAAACGCTAACCCCTCAAGAGGCCCTTGGGCAGAATTTTGCCCAAGGACACACAAACGGCACATTCTTTCCTCTCTTTCCTATCTCAGAGTCTCTGCGCCTCGGCGGTAAAAAGTCCTAACTCCTCCTCTTTGCAGTCAAGTCCTACAAAACCGGATGAACTGCAATTTAACTTCGAAATTCGTCGAATTTAAAAAAAAGCCTATTGACATTACCGCAATTCAGGGCTAAAATTAGTATAGGTGGATTATTAATCTGATTAATAGTCCTGTGTTTAACTTACTAATTTTGGATTTTAAGCCGAGAGGTGGACATGGGCGATACAAGGCAACAAGTAGATGAAGCCCTGGAGCTGATATCGAAGAGTCCTCAAATGGAAGCGATAAAGGAATTCATTAATAAAGTGATGGATAATTCGCGTAAGACGGGTATGCCTCTTCTTCAGTCGATGGGGTTAACGCCAGATTGCATCGAGGGCTATTATAATAAGGCGTTTCAGCTTTGCAAATCAGGGAAAATCAAAGATGCTAGAAAGATTCTGAAAGTGATGGTCATGTTGTGCCCAACAGATCATAAGTTTACCTTTGCTTTGGGGGCTTGTCATCATCGCGCAGGTGATTTTCAGCAGGCGCTAGCAGCTTACCAGATGTCTACCCTTTCCGATCCAACAGACCCATTGCCCTACTATCATGCAGCGGATTGTTTGATGCAATTAGGTCTTCCAGCGGGCAGCGCCGAAGCATTGAGAATAGCGATCAAAAACTGCGGCTCTAATCCCATTTATGCAGTGATTAAAGATCGTTCTTCAATGGCATTAAAAAAACTAGAAGCGGCTGGTTTAGCATTACCTCCGCAGACAAATAAGATGCCGCCTGAGGTTCAGGGTGGACAAGAGGTAAAACCAAATGGAAAAGAGGTAAAATCGGATCAAGATTTAAAAAAAGCTGCTTGATAAAATGCTAATAGATTTTTTCTATAATAGTTTAAAAATTTTTCTATAATAGTTTAAAATATGATATAACAAAAACAAAATGAAGTAGAATTAAAAATGAAGTGGAATTAACAGAGGGCGAATCTCTGCAACGCCCACCATTCATACTGATACTGGTTGCAGGGCTGGTCGTAAGCACGACCTAATTTGTGTTTGAGAAGGAGGTCAAATGGATATTCAAGGTGGTTCACAAGCTTATGGGCCCCAGCAGCTGCAGCAGCAACAGCAGGATCCAAGTGGCGGTGTTGCAGACGCTTCCAACGCTGGTAAGGCGCAAGCGGTTGCGGACTCGATTGCATCATCTGATGCTGCGCCCGTCAATCAGCCAGGTACAGCAGCTGCAGGAGCAAAAAAACCGATCACTAGTCCTGCCAATGCGCCAGCTCTTCCCCCACCAAATGGTCAGACGGCAGCAGCATCTGATCAGTTAGTTCAAAAGCTGCAGGCCCAATACCAGAATGTTAAGGGACAGCAGACTCAGGCGCTCATGCAAACCCTTCCCCCTAGCACTCAAGCATTAATCAAAGATGGAAATAGTGAGGATGCGCAAGTTGCTAAGGGTGCAGTACAGAGTACTGCTAACATGGCTGCGTTAGCTCAAGTCGCTCAGGTACCAACTGCCCAGCCCCTTAACCCGGCCGCTGTTACCTCAATTCCAGCTGCGGGACCAGTTAGTCCAACAGCTCCGCCGGAACAACAGCAAGCGCAGTTACTCAGCAATATGTTGACTTCGACGACTAACGCGACGCAAATCGCTTCAGCTGCAGCGGCATCAACCTCCAGTAGCAGTGGCACTAGCATTTCCGCCTTCATGGCAGCTGTGGGAGCAGCGATCAATAACCTGGAAGCTTTCGTGGGTAAACTGGAAAACAGCACCACAAGCGATCAGTCTGCGGAAGTGGCGCAAGCTACCGCTCAGGATGATTCGACCCTGCTAAGCAGTGCGGAAAGTCAACAACAAGCCAGTTCTGGAGGTGGTGGCTTGCTAGGTGGTCTTCTAGGTGGCGGCAGTGGTGGTGGCTTGCTAGGTGGTCTTCTGGGAGGCAGTGGTGGTGGCGGCATAGTTAGCGATCTCCTATCAGTGCTCTCACCTGGTGGTTTGTTGAATATGTTAGGGCTTGGTAGCCTGTTAAGCAATATTCCTATTATAGGACCTATGATAGGAGGTGTAATAGGTGGTTCCGGTGGCCCTAATAGCGGTATCAGTGGTGAGGCGGATACTAATGTCAGTGTAGGCCCTGGAGGCACAAGCGGCACGACATCAAGCTCCTCAACAACAGCAGCTGTAACTCCTGCGTATTCTCCAACAGGAGGTGCTACAGGGCCAAGTACGGCCGCTGGAGCACTGGCATTGGCGGGCGGTAGTAGTGCTGCGGCTCAAACCACGGCTTTGGCTCCGGCTTCGCCTACGACTACGGCTACCGCTACGGCTCCGGCTTCGGCTCCGGGTGAGGGTGCTGTTATACAGCCTCCTGCTGCAGCACAGACACCAACTACTACAAGCACAACCGCAGCACCCGCATCTACTACATCTAGCAGTGGAGGTCTCCTTGGAGGTCTTCTCAGCGGTGGCAGTAGCGGCGGTGGTTTAGGCTCCATCGTATCAATGCTCATGCCAGGAGGCTTAATGAAGGAGTTAGGGCTGGGTAGCTTGTTAGACCAAATCCCTATCATAGGACCTATGCTAGGAGGTTTAATAGGTACTTCCAGTGACCCTAGTAGCGGTGTCAGCGGCACGATGACGGGAATGTTAGGGCTTAATGGTGGTTCTTCTTCTTCTACCAGTCCTACCAGCACGGGTTCTACCTTATCCACTGGTTCTGCAGCGACGTCTTTAGGGTCTAATATACCTATCCTAGGGGATCTTACGGGGTCGTCAACCAGCCCACCCCCCACATCTGCAGAATCGGTAGGTAGTTCGATTCCGGATGCTATTGCGCAAGGTGCCATCGCCAGTAATGTCGCTCAAAATGGTGGTGCGAGTTCCAGTAATGCGGCACTGATTGCACAGATCATGCAAATAATAACCGTTCTAAAGTCAGTTCAAGCTGGAATGGCTGGTGGTCATATGAGTGCTTCTTCCATTCCTACCGGTCAACTCATGACTATGATGACTCAACTAAAATCTGATGGTTTTGGGAGTACTCCTCCAACGAGCGCTGGTGCAACAGATCTCGCTAATGCAATGAAATATGGCTCAAGTGGAGACCCTGCAAATATGATAGTGGCGCTTTCAAACGCTATGGCTAGTTCGGGTATTAGCATGGGTACTGCAGGTTCGAGCACCGATGCTACCGTAAACGACTTAAACCAAACCTCGCTGCCTAGCTCGGGACAAGTTGGTACTATGGTATCTGGCCAGACGGCTGCGTAACAACAGTTAGTCTAAGCCATGATGGAAGCACCTCTTCACACTGTGAAGGGGTGCTTTTTTTATTCCCTAGCCCTTTCTAAATGACAATAACATCGAGAAGCCAGTGGTTGGTACGCAATAGGGGATAAATTCGGCTCATCGGGTTTTGTAGGACTTGACTACACAGGCAGGCGTGAGCCAAAAAACATGATATGCATGATATTTAGGATACTCCATAGAAACCTCCAAACAGAATGGGTTCTCGGCCTTATTCACCTTTGCGGTCAGTTTTCGGTCGACTGCAAAAGGATCGTCTGTCGCGTTTTGCTCCTCGGACATAGCTGGCGCTATGCCCTCGTCACAAACCACGACATCCGACCTTTTTCGTCCGACCGAAATTCTGACCGTAAAGGTGAACAAGGCCGGGTTCTCTTTTCCTTTATCATGCATATCAGGCGTATCCCATTTATCATGTTTTTTGACTCACGCCTGCCTGTGTAGTCAAGTCCTACAAAACCGGATGAGTCATAAATTCGCTTTTATTTTTAAAATTAAAAAAGCGGCTTGTTTAGCATTACCTCAGCAGACAAATAAGATGCTGCCTGAGGTTCTAGGTGGACAAGAGGTAAAATCGGATCAAGATTTAAGAAAAAGCTTTTTGATAAAAGATTAATAAATTTTTATATAATAATTGAAATATGTTATAATACAAATTAAATGAAGTATAATTGTCGAGTAACCGGTTTTGATTGTATAGAGGGCGAATCTCTGCAACGCCCACCATTCGTATTGATATTGGTTGCAGGGCTGGTCGTAAATACGAGCTAATTTGTGTTTGAGAAGGAGGTCAAATGGATATTCAAGGTGGTTCACAAGCTTATGGGCCCCAGCAGCTGCAGCAGCAACAGGATCCGAGTGGTGATGTTGCACAGGCTTCCAACGCCGGTAAGGCGCAAGCGGTTGCGGACTCGATTGCATCATCTGATGCTGCGCCCGTCAATCAGCCAGGTACAGCAGCTGCAGGAGCAAAAAAACCGATCACTAGTCCTGCCAATGCGCCTGCTCTTCCCCCACCAAATGCTCAGACGGCAGCAGCATCTGATCAGTTAGTTCAGAAACTGCAGGCCCAATACCAGAATGTTAAGGGACAGCAGACTCAGGCGCTCATGGCAACCCTTCCCCCTAGCACTCAAGCATTAATCAAAAATGGAAATAGTGAGGATGCGCAAGTTGCTAAGGGTGCAGTACAGAGTACTGCTAACATGGCTGCGTTAGCTCAAGTCGCTAATGTGCCAACTGCCCAGCCGCTTAACCCGAGCGCTGTTACCTCAATTCCGGCTGCGGGACCAGTTAGTCCAACAGCTCCGCCGGAACAACAGCAAGCGCAGTTACTCAGCAATACGTTGACCTCGACGACTAATACGACACAAATCGCTTCAGCTGCAGCGGCATCAACCTCCAGTAGCAGTGGCACCAGCATTTCCGCCTTCATGGCAGCTGTGGGAGAAGCGATCAGTAACCTGGAAGCTTTTGTGGGTAAACTGGAAAACAACACCACAAGCGATCAGTCTGCGGAAGTGGCGCAAGCTACCGCTCAGGATAATTCGACCCTGCTAAACAGTGCAGAAAGTCAACAATCCAGTTCTGGAAGTGGTGGCTTGCTAGGTGGTCTCCTAGGTGGCGGTAGCGGTGGAGGCTTGCTAGGTGGTCTAGGTGGTATGTTGGGAGGCGGCAGTGGTGGTGGCGGCATAGTTAGCGATCTCCTATCAGTGGTCGAACCTGGTGGTTTGATGAAAATGTTAGGGCTTGGTAGCCTGTTAAGTAATATTCCTCTTGTAGGACCTATGCTTGGCGGTTTAATAGGTACTTCCGGTGACCCTAGTAGCGGTGTCAGTGGTGAGATTAATAGTACCATCGGTTTAGGGGGCACAACCACCTCAGGCTCCACGACAACGCCTGCCCCAACAACAACAACAACCGCAGCACCGGCAGCTGCAACTCCTGCGTATTCTCCAACAGGAGGTGCTACTGCGCCCAGTACGACATCTGGGGCACTGGCATTGGCGGGTAGTAGTAATGCTGCGGCTCAAACCACGGCTTTGGCTCCGACTCCGACTACGGGTACTGTTATACAGCCTCCTGCTGCAGCACAGACACCAACTACCACAAGCACAACCGCAGCACCTGCGTCTACTACATCTAGCAGTGGAGGTCTCCTTGGAGGTCTTCTCGGCGGTGGCAGCGGCGGTGGTTTAGGCTCCATCGTATCAATGCTCATGCCAGGAGGCTTAATGAAGGAGTTAGGGCTTGGTAGCTTGTTAGACCAAATCCCCATCATAGGACCTATGCTAGGAGGTTTAATAGGTACTTCCAGTGACCCTAGTAGTGGTGTAAGCGGCACGATGACTGGAATGTTAGGGCTTAATGGTAGTTCTTCTTCTTCTTCTACCAGTCCTACCAGCACGGGCTCTATCTTATCCACTGGTGCTCAAGCTCAGTCTTTAGGAGCTAATATACCTATCCTAGGGGATCTTACGGGGTCGTCAAGCAGCAGCACGCCTCCTACACCTGCAGAATCGGTAGGTAATTCGATTCCGGCTTCTATTGCGCAAGGTACCATCGCCAGTAATGTCGCTCAAAGTGGTGGTGCGAGTTCCAGTAATGCGGCTCTGATTGCACAGATCATGCAAATAATAACCGTTCTAAAGTCAGTTCAAGCTGGAATGGCTGGTGGTCACATGAGTGCTTCTTCCATTCCTACTGGTCAACTCATGACTATGATGACTCAACTAAAATCTGATGGTTTTGGGAGTACTCCTCCAACGAGCGCTGGTGCAACAGATCTCGCTAATGCAATGAAATATGGCTCAAGTGGAGACTCTGCAAATATGGTAGTGGCGCTTTCGAACGCTATGGCTAGTTCGGGTATTAGCATGGGTACCTCGGGAACCGATGCTACTGTGAACGACTTAAGCCAAGCCTCGCTGCCTAGCGCGGGACAAGTTGGTTCTATGGTATCTGGCCAGACGGCTGCGTAACAACAGTTAGTCTAAGCCATGATGGAAGCACCTCTTCACACTGTGAAGGGGTGCTTTTTTTATTTCCTAGCCCTTTCTAAATGACAATAACATCAAGAAGCCAGTAGTTGGTGCGTGCGGTGGAGTTGCCGGATGTGATGAGAAAGTGGTTTTCATTAGGTCGAAAAGCTTTGCAGCCATAGAGACGAGAGATTGGAACATATCGGGAGCGTAGAGCCAAATAGCGTAATAAACCAGCCCAAAGAAGATAAAACCTATAATTAAAGCGAGAAGTAGTCTCATAAATTTCCCAGCCTCTCTAGTTGAACGCATGTTTCACACATGCATTACCTAAACAAATAATACCAGGTAAAAGAAATAATTACACCACACTTGGTCATAAACTTGGATTTGCGTTGAAAATTAACACGAGCTGCTTGGCGTAGTCCAAATCCAAGTTAGCTCATGTCTGTTGTATCCGAGATGTACCACGCAACTGCCTGGAATGTCAGCGAATTGCTTAGCAACATCGTAAGAGGTTTCCCCTTGAAATTTCAAAGTACACACAAAATTTTTGCATATACCACTGTCCAGCCATAATTGGATCCATTCCAAAAGCTTTTCGGGATAACACGCCACATCGCTGAATATCCAATCAATAGGTCCCGTGTTGGTTGGGGTCATGGCGAACGCGTTGCCTGCTCGAAAGTTAACACCTGGCATGGCCGCTACTTTTGCTGCGAGAGGGGACCGGTCAACCGCGAGGATTTCGGCTCCTAGTTTTGCCAATACCCAGGTCCATCCTCCGGGACTACAGCCTACTTCCAGGCACCTATCGCCAGGTCCGGGCATTTTGCCAGCAAGGACTAAGGCTTCCCATAGTTTCAAGTAGGCACGGCTGGGAGGTTCTTGAGATTCTTCGAATAGGATCATGCCATTGCGATAGGGCGATGAGCACCGCTGAGAAGCGAGTAGAGTGTTTTTGTTCAGTAACGTCCAGGAGCCTAAGGGAGCCTCTGGAATCTTAGTGGGAAAGATCACAGGCTTAGTGGAAAGATAGGGCAGCTTAGCTTCGATATGCGCTGCTCGGCGGTGTTCCGAAAAGGGATATAATGCCCAATTTCGTTGGATGTTCTTCAGAATAGTGGCGACTTCAGAGATTGTTTCAAAGGGAATAATAGAAGGTTCGTACCATACATTCTGGGCCCAAAAGACCTGTTGAGGTTTGCTGTCAGTGAGAAAGAGTCTATCATACCGCGCAATGACACCCTGAATCTCTTGAGCAGTTTGCTTTTCATATCCTTCGGGTGCCAGATAGGCCGTTCCGATGTGTGCTGTCATGTACTCTTTAATCCGATTTGTCGCTGATATTCGCCCAAAAATAACCCGGTGGCAACGGAAACATTAAGACTTTCCACCAGCCCAGTACCAGGGATTAATAACGTCTCTTTGGACACTTCCAATAGTTTGTTGCTGACTCCTTCACTTTCCGATCCCATAATGATGACTGTTCGCGGCGAGAACTTATACCTATATAGAGACTTCCCACCATGGCTGGAAGAGGCTACTATGCGAAAGCCAGCTTGTTCCAGTCTTTGGAATGACTGCTTCAGATTGTCTATAGGAACGAGCCCAACGCACTCAGCACCGCCTTGCGCTATTCTGTATGCTGAGGGCGCCACTTTAGGCAATAAGGCTCTTTCGCCCAATATGTAAGAGACACCGAAGTGTGCACAGACGCGCATGATCGAGCCGGTATTATGTGGATTTTGAACACCGTCCAAATAGAGCAGACAAATAGGCCCCTGTACAGTTCCTAACTTTTCTAAGACGGTGGAAAAATTTAACATAGGCAGCTCACGAGCCAATATGCACAGGCCTTCATGATGTATGGAATCGGAAACCTTAGAGAGTTCCTCAGCCGACACGATATGATAAGCTTTAGAACGGCCTGCACACCATTTTAGAAGAGGGCTCAGCGCTTTGACATGACGTTGTTCCAGATAGACACGAATGATATCATCGGGCCTAGATTCCCACAGCTTTATGCATGCATAAAATCCATAATATTTTAATTCCTGCCGCAGTGGTTCTGAGCGCTTCATGGGCCTGACCGACGCGGGAGCATCTTTCTTTTTCATTGTAAAACCTATAGAACGTGTCAACATAGCATACCTGAATTCGCTTTATCTGACATCCATGGAGAGATATCGCCACGCGTGGTATATACCATGCGCGGTCACAAAATTGGATTTGGGCTGAGGGTGGTATGAAAAGGAATGGATTTTTCACATTCATCTAGTTATTATCATTGGTTAAGTAAGCATTTGGTAGGATGAAATTATGACCAATCATAACGCAGAGGAACTGGCATCAGTTCGATATCTTGAAGAACGCAATATTTCATTTGAGCGGCGTTCTTTTTCTCAATCCACTGAAAAGGGGGCAGTCCGTGTCGTTCGGAACAATAACAAAGAGTTTTGCCATGCGTCTTAAGCATCTGTTTTGCCAACTGGTTGCCCTAATACTACCCCTATCAGCCCTGGCTGATTGCGATTGTCCACTTGACGATGACTGCTGCATAGATTGGCAGTGTGGTTGGGATGCTGAGATTCGAAGTGCCTATGTCTACCCGACGAATCACCTGGTGCAAGAAATCTACAGTGGCGCATCCTGGGATGTGGAAATACAGGCCTCCAAACACCTGTGGGACCGCTGGGATGTTTGGGCTAACTTCAGCTATTTAAGCAAACATGGACATTCAGTTGGTTTGGGCGACCCTACCACGCTAAGACTTTACCCTCTAAGCTTAGGTGTAAGCTATATTTTTCCGCTGACTTGTTACGTTGATCTTTACGCAGGCTTAGGTGTTAACTATACCTGGATGCACCTTATCAATGACCCCGTCGCTGTCCCATCCGTTAAAAAATCTCATGTAGGCGCTACTGTGAAGACAGGTTTTTTCTATTACCTCGCCGACAGCTTCTTTGCCGATGCCTTTATTGATTACTTGTACATTCCCATGCATTTGACAAATGCCAACAACGTTGGTGGTTTCCGCTTTGGCCTAGGGGTTGGCTACGAGCTATAGCTGTAGGGGCCTAGCATACCTTTGGAGTCCCAATCGAATGCGTCGTCAATATCCGAAAGTGACGAGGCTTCCTATGTGGCGCAGTCATTCCATGCATTCCATGACCGCGAGAACGGTTGAAACAGCTTCTGTTTGCATCACATGGGACGTTTGTTTTGCACCTCTCCACAATTGCAACGGATTGGTCCGCAGTCATGGAATGACTGCGCCACAGGAGAGTGTTTGTCATGAGGTTGTGTGGGTAAAGGTCATCCGCAGCCACATAGGAGGCCTTGTTACTTTCGGATATTGGCGACGCAGTCCGGTTGGGGCTCCAAGATGTATATCACGTGTTATTCAGAACTGGTTTGGCTGAGCCAAACCAGTTCTGCTGAAAACTAGAACTGCATTGCTGCAGAGATATAAAGCCCTTGCACATCATAATCACGATATTGCGAAGTGGAGCTTCCCAATGCGGTGCTATCAAGAAAAACCGCGCGGCCCAAGCCTTTTAGGTACGTGTTGAACTCATAGCCAATCTCTAGGTTCGCATCATAGCAGGATATCGTTGTTGCATAGTTTAACCCTACACGAGCGTGTAAAGCCGGAATAATTCTCCATGTGTTTGGATCACTCACCGAAAGAGACGAAGCGACTCCTACTGTTTGTCGGGTGCTACCGTTTGACTGGCTGGCTAGAAGACTGCCTGATGCCAGGCCAGTGAATGACAGCTTGCCAGGAAGGTAATCTTCACATTCGCAAAGCTGATATTCAATCGAGGTACCTAGTTGTGGGCCTATGCCCCATGCCCTGCTTTTCTGATAGACGTTACTGGTGACGTTATCAGTAATTGCGTAGGTATCCGTTTCATTCAGATGTAGGTAGGCGTATTCCAGGCCTAGCTGCAAATACACATCCAAACCGCAACAGCATAGTGTTTGCTGAGCAAAATTGGCATCTACGCGTTGATATAGCGTTTGCACACTAGACGATGCTGTGCCTGTATAATCATTGAATGGATCTATACCATCACCAGTTCTGAATGGATGTCCTGCAGTTGGCCAAAAAAAGGAACCCGAAAGAGTCTTTGACTGCTTGCAGGATAAGCGAGTGTAATAGACTTGGAGTTCTTGATTACATTCGCAGAATTCATACACTCCCCCTATGCGAAATCCAGGATGAAAATGGAAGTCATTATTTTTTCGAGTTCCATTTGGAGCTGTTGAGGTGGTTGGAGATTGAATAACGAAGTAAGTGTCGTCTACACTAGGTTTCAGATACAGAAAGTCTACCGAAACTCCCCAATTACCTGGGCAGGGGTGGTTAGTGGCAAGCAGTGATCCTGCGCTCAATATCGTTAACACTGAACACCATCGCAATAATTTAAACATGGATCCTCCATTGGGCATTGCTAATTTTTGAATAAATGTAGTCGTCATATGTGTTACGTGCCTACATCATCCTAACTTCCGCAAATGGCCACGGTGGCTTGTCATTTCAAATTTGCGGAATGACTATCTTCTCTCTTTACTATCTTAATTTTAAAGGAAAAAATGATGCAGAATGTCGTCATGAGATCCAGGGTTCTGTGATTTTTGCCCTTTTGTACCTGACCTCTAATCAAAAAACGCAGTCATTGTTGCGGGAACTTCGTGAGTGTGTTATGTTGGACGTCGACAATTGACGTCTTCAAGTAACTCAATAAACAAGAGGTTTCTGTATGGCCAAGGAAGTAGTTAAGCATCGTAAAGACGAAAAGAAAAAGCCTGTGCTCTCTGCCAAAGAAAAAAAAGCAAAGAAGCAAGAAAAGAAGAAGGGCGGGTCTCAAACTCCATCCAAGTAACAGAGACTTGTCTGAGACCACACACGGGTGGGTTTTGCACATTCGACCAGCGCGAAAGCTCCCGCGGTTGAACGATCGCAAGTGGGTCCATATTTTTAATATTGACCCACTTGCGATCGTTCAACCCCGGGGCTTTGGCGCAGTCGAAATGTGCAAAACCTACCTGCGTGTGGTATAGGCTTCACAGCCTGTTTCTTCAGAACTAAAGATGTACATACCATCAAATAACGCGCGCGCAGCGCTCTGGATTGCGGTCGCTTGCGACCGCTTTGGGTTTCTTGCGGTGGTTGTGAAAAACGCCTTCACTATTATTCACAAAGGCAAGAATTGTCGACATCTGCAACATGATCGAATGCTGCTAAAACCCTATTCACGACCATCACAAGGAACGCTCGTAAGCGACCGCACTTCCAAGTAACTCAAAAGGTTGGCTGGCGCAATTTCCTATGTGGCGCAGTCATTCCATGACTGCGAGAACGGTTGAAACAGATTCCGTTTGCATCACATGGGACGTTTGTTTTGCACGTCTCCACAATTGCAACGGATTGTTCGCAGTCATGGAATGACTGCGCCACATAGGAAACCTTGTTACTTTAGGATATTGGCGACGCAGTCGGTTGGGGCTCCAAAGCGCTGCGCGCGTGTTATTCGATGATGCTTAAATACAAAAATGTTCAGTGGGCTTACTAGGGTCCAGAGCTTTACGAGCTCTCCTTCGAGGCCCCCTTCGTCTTTCTTGTACTTGAAGGTCTCTTGGTGCGCACTTTTCTAGGTGCAGATGCATGATGCTTGGCCGCGACATGCTCATGATTGTGGCTGTGTGCTTCCTGACTTCGATGACGGGGTTGTTTTTTGTTTAGTGAACGTGTCAAACCATTAAGACCATGTGTGACAGTAGGTAGCAATAAAGCTGCCGACGCCCCAAATACTCCGCCGACTAGGCACCCGAGAATAAATTGTTTTTGAGAAATCATATCATCCCCTTTTTTGGAATTGCTGATAAAGACGAATTCCTAGATGTGCCAAGTCCAGTATATCGTTAACGTGCGATCCATTGCGGTGATGAGGATGTTTTCCTTTAGGGGCGCTATGAGACAGCTTATTGACGAGACTAGCCAGAGTACCTCGCCAATCATTGACTTCATCGATGACATGCCTTCCCTTATCTCCCACCTTGGAAGTGAAGTCTTCGGCTTTTTCGACGATATCATCGTATTGATCACCGAGCAATTTCCTTAATTTCTTTCCGGAAGCTGGAGCCAGCAAGAGAGCTGCGATGCCTGCAATGACGGCACCTAAAGCTCCGCCTACTAGGAATGAGTGATCACATTCATCACATTCCTCCTCTTCGCTCCAGTGCGTAAGGCACGCACCCTTTTCCTTAATCGTTTCAATAAAATCGTGTCCATTTTTTTGGGCAGCATCATAGGTATCTAAAATGTCTTGGAGTAGAGCAGCTCCTGGCTTTGGAGCTAGTAATAGACCTACAACTCCGGCCAATGCCCCGCCAATCAAGGCGCCTTTAAGGAATCCGTTGGTACCAGTCATAAAACTCATCTCCTGTTAAGGATCTTTATACCTAATTTTATACTAGAAACTATCCACGTAGCTAGCTCTCCTGAATCAAGCGACTTCTCATTGACTTCGCAGAGTTTCTGGCGTGCGTATTCATCTTTCATGATTGCACTTTCGCGCTCTACGATGTCGCTGATATTTTCCACTGCATTGGTCAGGGAACTCAATTTCTTTAATTTTGCTTCCGTTTCCACTAGAACGAGGTCTAATTTTTGTAACGTGTCCTGCAGACGCAGCAATGTTTGAATAATGAAATAGACAACCACGACAAGAACTATAAGTCCGAGGATCAGTAGAGTTTCCAAGGTTCGGCCTCTTTCTTATGGGATTAGTCTGCTTTCCACCCATGGCATAACTAAGAAATATTTGTCAAATCACACTCAGGAGAGAGTTATTCAGCGTTCTTAAGACTCCGAAGCGATGTGTAAGACCGTAGGGTTTCTTTTGCGGCTTGTTCATGATTGACCATAGGATGGGGATAGCTAGGGCATAGGAGATGATGCTTTTCTTCATGCCAGGCATGGATGACTTTAGGAGCGAGATCGCGGAGTTCAGGAATCCATCTCTTGATATAGACACAGTCGGGATCAAATTTTTTCTGCTGAGTCCACGGATTGAAAATGCGGAAATAGGGTTGAGCATCGCAACCCGTGCTGGCCACCCATTGCCAATTTCCGTTATTCACTGCTGGGTCGTAATCAACCAGGGTTTGTGCAAAGTACTTTTCTCCCCATCTCCAATCGATGTGCAGGTCTTTGACAAGGAATGATGCTGCGATCATTCGAACACGGTTGTGCATAAAGCCTGTTTCATTCATTTCCCGCATTCCCGCATCGACCATTGGAAATCCGGTGATACCAGTGTTCCATTGCTGATAAGTTTTAGGGTCATTTGACCAAGTTAATCTGTCAAACCTGGGATGAAAGGACCCCTCAAATACGTGAGGAAAGAACAAAGCTATCCCGGTAAAAAAGTCCCTCCAATAAAGCGAACGGATTAATTCATGATGTGCGCTTAGATTGTTGCAGATAGCGGCATAAATTTCTCTCGGAGAGCAGACGGTAAATTTTAGATAAGGAGAGAGGTATGAGGAGCCACCATTCGCAGGAAAATTCCGCTGGTGTTCATATTGACTAAGAGAACCGAGATTTTCGAGAATTTTCAGACCCTCTGTCCGGCCACCTCTTAATATGTTGTGGATTGTATTTTCCGGGAGAATTTCGGAAAGCAACGACTTATCTTTTGAAAAAGGGATTGATCCATTGAAATAATTATTTCTTCCGTTGGCAACGGGTGGCAAAACGTGCTGTTTTGATGCATTACGGAAATAGGGAGTAAAGATTGAATAGGGCGTACCATCTTTTTTCAAAGTGGTCTCTGGGGGGTGTAACAGGGCATCATCCAAAGAGTAAAATGGAATATGATGAGAGATACAGCTGTTTTCGATTTTGCGGTCTCTTTGTAAGCTATATGGTGTATAGTCCCTGTTGACGATGACGGCCTCTATACGTAGCTTAGAGATACATAGGTCTACAATTTCGTCAGGCTTTCCAGAAAAGAGATAGAGTTTACTGTGTTTTTCCTTCAGCTGACTGTCGAGATCTCTCAAACATTCGATCATAAATTTGAGACAATGATTGCTACGAAAGGGATTGTGTTCGATCTGCTCTGGTGTCAGGATAAAGGCTGGAATGACAGTATGGGAGTGCTTAAGAGCAAAAATGAGGCCAGTATTATCTTCAAGGCGTAGATCACGCCGAAACAAAAAGAGCGATGTTTCAAATTCCTTTTCCACTTCTCTCCTTTTTCCAAACGTTCTTGAAACTCCCGCTAGGAGAGGTTGGTTTACAGGCTAATCTATCGACTTCTTCACTAAAGCTCTTGCCAGTCCCTTAAAGATCAAGTAATGGAAAGGAAACAGGCCGTACCAATAGAGCCTTCCTAAGAGTCCGTGTGGTCGGAAGGTGGCTGTTTGATATAGCGTTTGGTTAATAATCTTGAATTCAAGCCAAGCTTCGCCCGGAAGCTTCATTTCAGCATACAGCAAGAGGCGATGATTGTTTTTATCTGCCAGCAGAACGCGCCAAAAATCAAGAGCATCTCCATCCTTTAGGCGAGTTGGTTGAGTTCTTCCGCGACGAAGGCCTGTACCTCCGAATACTTTATCGACAAATCCTCTTACCTCCCATGCCCAGTTCATATAGGCCCAACCGTTATCCCCACCGAGCGACCAAATTCTGTCTTGAACGACTTCTGGAGATTGAGTGAAAGGAACGACCTGTGTATCAAAAACTGTTCCAAATTGAGGGACTTGGACATAGGTTGTAAGGTCGGGGTTTAGGTTGGAGTTTCCTATGGCATCCTTCCAACTAGAAGGAACATTGTCTTGTTCAATGCATTCAAATGAGCGTTTAACAGCTGCTTCAAAATTCAAAAGCTCTTTGGGGAAGATCCTTTGGATGTTGCTTTCTTTGCATATGGCATTATTTTTAAGGCTTTCGACAAGTGATTGTGCCAGAGGGAAGCTTGCTGAGGTAATAAAATAGAGCCAGTACGACGAGAGTTTTGGCGTTAATACGGGCACAGTAATGATCCAGCGCTTCAAGCCCCGGATATGTGCAAATTCAAGAAGGAGGTCCTTGTAGCTAAGAACATCAGGTCCGCCGATTTCAAACTGTTTACCAATGCATGCAGGATGATCTAGGACGAGAATTAAGTAGTCGAGCACATCACGGATGGCGATTGGCTGCGTGAGGTTTGTGGTCCATTTCGGGGCAACCATGATCGGAAGCTTTTCTACAAGATCTCGGATGATCTCAAATGAAGCGCTGCCAGCCCCAATGATGATTCCAGCCATGAGTGTTGTTACGGGGACCTTTCCTTGGCGTAAGATGGTCTCAACATTCTTACGAGATTCAAGATGATGGGAGAGTTCCTCATCGTTGACAATACCGCTTAGATAGATGATTTGACGAGTCTTAGTAGAGGAGAGCCGGTCACGAAAATGCATTGCTGATTTGGATTCGAGCGAGGAAAACTTTTCAGTAGAAGTGCTCATAGAATGAACAAGATAGTAAGCAGCGTCGATGTCACTAGGGATTTTTTCTAGTGACTGTGCATCCAGCAGATCAGCTTGGATAACATGAACCTGTTGTTCAAATTTCTCAGGAATTGACATACGTTTGTCGCTGCGGACAAGAGCGAAAACTTCATGTCCTTTTTCTAGAAGAAGAGGCAGGAGTCGTGTGCCAATATAGCCGTTGGCGCCCGTGAGCAAGATTTTCATTAGCAAGCCATGATTATTTTTTTGGAGCACACCTCATATCCATGAGGTTCATGTTATGGCTGATTCGGGTATAAAAACTACAGTGGAATCCTGACCAAATTTCTGACATAATGCCAGGGGTCGTACACGTCTCCTCTATGAATCTTCTAGCAGCATGAGTTCTGTGACTTTCAAACCCATTATGATTTTAGGAACTAGTTCGCATGCTGGGAAGACCACGATTGTGACAGGTCTCTGTCGCCTTTTTGCCAACCAGGGAATAAGGGTAGCTCCTTTCAAATCGCAAAATATGTCGCTCAATAGTTTTGCTACTTTAAATGGAGAGGAAATCGCTAGATCAATAGCTGTTCAGGCCTTTGCAGCGAAGCAAGAGCCATCTATTCATATGAATCCCATTCTTCTAAAACCGAACAGTGATACAGAGTCTCAAGTCATTCTGCATGGCAAGGCAGTGGGGAATTTTGCAGCGAAGGATTATTTCTTTTCTTCGGAATGGTACCAACGCAAGTTTGAGGCTATCCAAACATCCCTCAAAGTTCTTCATCACTCATTTGATTTGATTATTGCGGAGGGAGCGGGCAGCTGTGCGGAGCCAAATTTCCGTTCCAATGACCTCGTTAACATGGGAATGGCCCACTTGTTGGACGCTGATGTCTACCTGGTTGTTGACATCGATAAAGGAGGAGTCTTTGCAGATATTTTGGGGACTTTACGTATTTTAGAATTAGTGGCTCCAGAGGACAAAAAACTCATCAAGGGCATTTTCATCAATAAATTTCGAGGAGACAGAGAAATCCTTCAACCGGCCATTGATTTTATTGAAGAACATGCTGGAATTCCTATTGCTGGAGTGATCCCATACATTTCGGATCTCCTTTTAGAGGAAGAAGATTGTATCAAAACCCAAGTCTGCACAAATCCAGAGATAGATATTGCCGTTGTTTATCTCCCACACATATCCAATGCAAATGATTTTAATGCCTTAATCGCTGAACAAAATGTTAAAGTGCGTTTCGTGCGCTCTCCCGGGACTTTGGGATCTCCCGATTTGATCATTGTTCCCGGATCAAAAAATACCCTTTGGGATTTGGATTTTTTACGAAGAATAGGCTGGGAGCGGGCCATTAAATTGAATCTGTCCACAACGCCTGTGATGGGTATTTGTGGAGGCTTTGAAATGATGGGGAAGCATCTGTATGACCCCAATAACGTAGAGTCGCATTTTTCCGAGCTTTCTGGTTTTGGTTTTTTTGATTTTGTCGTGAAATTCAAAAAAAATAAGAAGGTTGCTCAGGTTCTTTATCGGCCGACAGGTCATCATCTCTTTGAAGAAGTTGGAGAAATCTCGGGCTATGAAATTCACTGTGGGGAAGTCGAGTATGGAATCGATGCCGCCCCTCTCTTCATGTCAGAAGATGGCGTCGATGGAGCTATTTCTGAACATCCTCTTATGTTTGGAACATTTATCCATGATATCTTTAAAAACCCCCTTTTCACCAGAACGCTCATTAATCATCTT
Organism: uncultured Chlamydiae bacterium; assembly: GCA_963713615.1. Lineage (GTDB taxonomy): Bacteria > Chlamydiota > Chlamydiia > Chlamydiales > JAJFMA01 > CAMFKD01. The sequence continues at coordinate 1,626,067 of CAVQMM010000001.1, read as the reverse complement.
AGAGAAAAAAAGAGATTACCATCCCTGAATTCTCCTCTAACGAATTTGAAAGGCGATTTTGAAGGGCAATGCGATTCTTTAGCTGACATCTTGGAAGAAAGCTGTTCGCTCAAACTTCAGCCCAAAGAGGCTGCTTATGACCGCATAGGCCCAAGTCCAAATCCGTGATCCCACGTACCCCTTAAAGGAATGCAATGACTGTCAGTTAAAATTTTTTGAGTCGAAAAAAACTCAAATCAACACCCTAGGCCCGACCCCAAGTTTTTCTTTGATATGGTGAAAGACAAAATGGGGCAAGCAGGACTTGAACCTGCGACCAACGGATTATGAGGGCGGAGGTCCTCCACAATACCCGACATCACCTAACCGCTATCAGCAACACTATAAGCAGCTTGTAGCCTTTCTGTCTACCGGATTCCATCGGTTCGTGCTAACACAAATTGCACCGCGTTGCACCGCCATTGCACCGCCAAAGATAACAGTTTCTCTTGCGCAGGAATCGGAGCCTAGGGGGAAATGCGTTTTCACGCTACGATTGTAGAGAGCTTATCGCCAATTCGTTAGACAAGTTCATCCTGATAGGCTTCTCACAACAAAAGATAAAAAAACAGGGGGCCTAATGTTGGAGATCATGTTGTCAGGCTCGGCTGACACAAGTCAATTATTATCAATTAGATATAGATGACTTTTGTCTTGCTTTTTGAATTAAATGGATTTATCATTCAGTGGCGAAGCTATAAAAAGACAGTTCTATTGTGTGGATACATGAGTTTTTAGAAAAAATAGTTTTGGAAAATAAAACATGACAAATGACAGTTTATTGTTTCAGCAGTTTTTTAAATCTCCTTCTCCTGCTCGATTCGCAGAAATTATGGCGATGTGGCCCTATCTGAGTGATGAAACGAAAATTACGTTTTTCATCGAAAAAACAAACAAGAAAGATCTAAGGGTTTTAACGCATTTAATGAATGAGTTATGTCTATTGGCCGCAGAAAGCAGTAATCCTTTTATTCGTTATTTGGCAGTTAAGTCGTATGAATTTAAATGTAAATGGTCCAAAAATTTAGACCCAATGATTCAGGCAATCATTGACAGTGATTCGCATCACTTGATTAGATATCTACCTCTTGAAACCACACCCTGGGGATGGAAGCCCTGCGAGAAGGATTTTGAAGAATTGTTAGATTTTGAACATCAGGCTCGATTAGCTTTCGTAAAATCTGGGGAAATTAATGGGGAGAATTTTGCGGAATTCATTAAGTATTTTTGCCTTAACGGTCTTTCCAACCAAAGGATCTCAGAGATCGAAGTATATGAAATAGTGGATACGTATTTGTCCGCGGATAGATTTATCTGGTATTATACTTATGAACCAAGTGACGTTGGGAATATGTGGGCTCAAGGTCATGGGCTTAAAAATATGTGGAGATTGATTTCTACAGTTCCTGAAATTGTGGCATTTCTTCTTATAGAAAAACTACCTGCTCAAGACGGAGATTATCATGAATGTATTCCAGAAGAACTCTTCGAAATCATGTCTTCACTACAGTTAGAAATGTTATTATCTAGGCCAGATGTGTATCAGAGAGAATTTCGAAGAAAAATGTTCTTTATGATATGTAATACACCCTATGATATATCCGAAAGTCTCTTGGCGGCAGTGACGTCTAATAATTTCGAATTAGAGGACCCTGCATTCAGTGATGAATTTCTGCAGATTCTTCAATTACCAATGCCAAGAAGAATTCAGATTTTAACCAGTCTATTGCAATCCGAAAGCTGTCAACCGGTTATGTCTGTTGCGTCCGGTAATTATCTGCTTTGCCATAACAATCACATTTTTGATTTGAACTGGTTGCGCAGGGATGTTGCTATTAAAAAGAAAGAAATACACAAGAAAATCACAGATGGGATTATTGGTAGAGGTTGCGTTCGAGATTTGCGACTTTATATGTTAGCGGAAAAAATTATGCCTTGGGGAAGTAAAAAGCCTGGATCACAGTATTGGATCGATACAGATGGCTTAAGGTTTTTATTTTATCATATCAAAAAAGGAACCTGGGAAACCTTTGAGGCATTCCGTGATGCTTGGCATACAGAATACCGCGAAGACGAGTCTAAAGATGAATTGCTGGCTGGTCTTGGTTTCTAGATTCGACTAGTTTGTTTGGAGGATGATCTTGAGTATTAATTTCGATGGTAATTTGGTAATAGCTTCGGAAGTCAAAAAATCAAAGTGGTTGCGGGATCTCATTCGTTTTTTACCCCTGAAAAGCCAATTTGTTTTTTCAGGCAATGTACGAGACCTTCAGATCGAAGACAAGGCAAGTGGTGCCGTTGTTCGACCACTTACTTCTTGTCTAAACGGAGAATTACGAACGTATGGCTACTCTCAAGTCTTATGCTATGACTTCGTTAATGGATTTAAAGTTATTGATCCAGTAAATGGCCAACAAGGTTATGAAGCTGCAGAGAATATAATGAAGCAGTTAGGGCTTCAACCAGCAAATGGTTGTGCGCCGGCAGGTCTAGATCTTTTCGAAGAAGTTTTAGAAAAGGTGATTAATTGGAAAGGAGAGCCAATCGCTCTAATCATCGACTTTGCATCTCGGTTGATCGTTCATCAAAATGTACTCAATGATAACGAACATCGTCTTTTTACAAGAGCTTTGATTCGATCGCACGAAGTTCGGGTTCGTGCATATGGATCTCCATCAAAACCATTCTTTAATACGATCTTATGGGTAGTCGAAAAAGAAGGGGATATGCCTGCTTTATGGGTAGTCGAAAAAGAAGGGGATATGCCTGCTTGGCTAACGGCTGACAATTCAAAGGTCCGTCATATTTCTATTCCAAATCCAGACCATCAGATGCGTCGAATTCTTGCGAGTTCTCTTATTCAGTCCCTTGAGGGGGCAAAGGAAGCATCGGCCCAGCTAAAAGATGTCGCGCTTCAAAGCTTTGTAGATAATACTGAAGGTCTGCTTTTAGTTGATCTCATGCTAATCGCTCAACTGTGTCGAGAGGAGAAGCTAGGATACGCCAAGATAGGCGAAGCGGTTCGTCGTTACAAGGTAGGTGTTTCTGAGGATCCTTGGCAAAAAATCGATCGACGCAGGATCCATGATGGCGAGAACTTTATTATGGAACGAGTCAAGGGACAAGACCATGCGGTTGCCCATATGCTTGATATCATTAAGCGAGCAGTTACAGGAGTAGGGGCTCCGCGTCGAGGCGGACGTCCTAGAGGAGTAGCCTTTTTAGCGGGGCCAACAGGCGTGGGAAAGACAGAACTAGCCAAATCCATTACCAGCCTCCTATTTGGAGATGAAAGCGCCTATATTCGTTTTGATATGTCCGAATTTAGTGCTGAACATTCGGATCAACGCTTGATTGGAGCCCCTCCAGGCTACATCGGTTACGACATGGGAGGAGAGTTGACAAACGCGATTCGAGAAAAACCCTTTAGTGTCGTTCTATTTGATGAAATTGAAAAGGCCCATCCCAGGATTCTCGATAAGTTTCTTCAAATTCTCGATGATGGGGTGTTGACATCCGGCAGGGGGGAGAGGGTTTATTTTACAGAAGCTTTTATCGTCTTTACCTCCAATCTTGGTATCTATCAAACAGATATCACTGGGGAGAGAAAAGCAACGGTTGCACCGATAGACTCCTTTGAAAGTATTCAAAAGCGTATTCGAGAAGAGATTGAAAGGCACTTCAAGCTAACGCTCAACCGACCTGAAATTCTCAACCGAATAGGGGATAATGTCGGGTGTAATTCAAATTTGTACTCACCTTAGGCGGCTAGGCAATCGAGCTCACAGACTACCTCATCTTGCCAAAGCCTTTCCCATTCATCGTTAGCTCGAAGAGTTCTAAGGTTTGCCATTTGATCCGCATGATCCCGTCTCCACCATGCTCCGGGCTTTTTCAACCGCTTCTGAATCACATGGCGATGCGTGCTTTCTATTTTCCCCGAACCTATTGGCAAACCTTTTCTAATCGCTTCATCATACTTAAACTGCCCAGGTCTATTAGTTATGTATTGTATACACTTTTGCAGGCCCTCATGCTCAGGGTGAACTTTGGAGTACTTTCGAAGCTTTCGCTTCACATTCACGATCTGTCCTTTTTTTAAGCGGGTCTTTAGCGCTCGAGTCTCCTTTTTAATATCCTCAGTCCAGGCCGTTGCTGCTCCCGCTAGATACTCACTTAAATGATACAGATCAATTAGGTAGTTCCCTCGGCTTCCTGCTACCCTTTCCATCTGTTCAGTTATCCATTTTGCTCCATCCCCTATACCATGTAATTGGCTCTGTCCTTCCCACCCAAATTGCCGTTCTAATAATGTTAGCATTCTATTTCCCAAATCATCAGGGCTATTAAAGGAACACGTGTATTTCCAGTCTGCTTCCCCTAAGCGCTGAATAACCCCCACTCTAAGCTCTGCCCAGGATACTCTTCTGTTTTTCCGTCTATCTCCAGAACCAGCTGTTTCAACTAGGGGCACCATTCCACCATCCATTTCAACCACAAGTGGGGTTGTTGGATTGTCTGCCTTTTTCCCGATAGGAGGCTTTTTCATCATCAGCTGCGCCCTCTTGGCATGTTTAAGCGTGATATTTGATATCGTAGTGGGACTGATTTCCAATCCATGGTGCTCCTTCATCTGTTTCGCGGCCCTCGAAAAGGATTCCTCGGATCCTAGATCAGTTATCAAGCGTTGACACCGCTTTGACCAATCTTGGTGTTTTATCCCTGAAAAGTCCTCAAAAGGCCTTAAACGATGTGAAGGTCGACCACGATGCTTCTTTTGTAGAAAACACCTTTGAACAACAGTGATGCGTCCTAGTGTTGTCTGCCATTCGACTTTTTTTTTCCGTGGGGACGGATGCCCTTCTCAGGCTCGTATTGAGATTCTACCTGCTTAACACGATGATCCGCCCAATTTTGAAGAATGGCCTGCCCAGACTTACGAATAGCAGCTATGGTAGCTTCTTCTGCTTCATCGCCCGTCTTAAGCGCTTCAAAATTCTTACCAACGACATCAACCATCTCCAGGAGCGGCTGTAACAGACTTGGATTTTCTCTAAGCACATGTAAAATATAACGTTCATCCTCAGAAAGGTCGTGTGATGGTGGAATAGTCTTCATCTAAATTCGCATATTATTGATTTGGATAGGGTTTCATGCTGGGTCAGCCGCAACATTGTGTAAACAATCTTACACAAGAATTGCTCTGCGTACAAGTTTGGATTGCACCCAAAATAGTCTCTTTAGTTGCAGATAAATGCTCGTCAGCATTACAATTTCCGGTCAACAACCAGAACGTTAGACGCTTATGACTGAAAAAAAAGTTCTAGATCGAGCTTTGAAGAACTAAAGGTGAGAGAGAACCAAAATAACCGTTACCTTTGGAAATTTTAAATGATCAAAGACTTAGAAGTGAAAAAATCAAAGTGGTTGCGCGATCTCATACGTTTTTTGCCTTTGAAAAGTCAATTTGTGCTTTCAGGCAATGTACGAGACCTTCAGATCGAAGACAAAGCAAGCGGTGCTGTTGTTCGACCACTCAGTTCTTTCTTAAACGAAGAATTGCGAACGTGCGGCTACACTCATGTATTATGCTATGACTTCGTCAATGGCTTCAAAAGTATTGGTTCATTAAATGGTCAACAAGGTTACAAAGATGCAGAAACCTTGATGAAGCAACTAGGGCTTCAACCCGCAAATGGTTGTGCGCCTGCGGGTCTAGATCTTTTCGAAGAAGTTTTAGAAAAAGTGATTACGTGGAAAGCGGAACCAATCGCTCTAATCATCGACTTTGCATCGCGCTTAATCATTAACCAAAATAATCTTAGTGACAATGAACATCGTCTTTTTACAAGAGCTTTGATTCGATCGCACGAAGCTAGAGTTCGTGCTCATGGGTCTCCATCAAAACCATTCTTTAATACGATCTTATGGGTAGCTGAAAAAGAAGGGGATATGCCTGCTTGGCTTACGGTTGACAATTCAAAGGTTCGTCATATTTCTATTCCAAATCCAGACCATCAGATGCGTCGAATTCTGGCGAATTCTCTTATTCAGTCCCTTGAGGGAGCAAAGGACGCATCCGCCCAGCTAAAAGATGTCGCGCTTCAAGACTTTGTGGATAATACTGAAGGGTTGCTTTTAGTTGATCTCATGCTAATAGCTCAACTCTGTCGAGAGGAAAAGCTAGGATACGCCAAGATAAGCGAAGCTGTTCGCCGTTACAAGGTAGGTGTTTCTGAGGATCCTTGGCAAAAAATCGATCGAAGCAAGATCCATGATGGCGAAAATTTTATTATGCAACGAGTCAAGGGACAAGACCATGCGGTTGTCCATATGCTTGATATCATCAAGCGGGCGGTTACAGGAGTAGGGGCTCCACGTCGAGGCGGGCGTCCGAGAGGAGTAGCCTTTTTAGCGGGACCTACAGGCGTGGGAAAGACAGAACTAGCCAAATCCATTACAAGCCTACTATTTGGTGATGAAAGCGCCTATATTCGTTTTGATATGTCCGAATTTAGTGCTGAACATTCGGATCAACGCTTAATTGGAGCCCCTCCAGGCTACATCGGTTACGACATAGGAGGAGAGCTGACAAACGCGATTCGAGAAAAACCCTTTAGTGTCGTTTTATTTGATGAAATTGAAAAAGCCCATCCCAGGATTCTCGATAAGTTTCTTCAAATTCTCGATGATGGGGTTTTGACATCCGGCAGGGGGGAGAGGGTCTATTTTACAGAAGCTTTTATTGTTTTTACTTCCAATCTTGGTATCTATCAAACAGATATCACTGGGGATAGAAAAGCAACGGTTGCACCGACAGATTCCTTTGAAACTATTCAAAAGTGTATTCGAGAAGAGATTGAGAAGCACTTCAAGCTCACCCTCAACCGGCCTGAGATTCTCAACCGAATAGGAGACAATGTTATCGTATTTGACTTCATTCGTGATGATATAGCCGAACAAATTTTCAAGAGCATGATAAATAACGTGCTCGCAGATTTAAAAGGATCTCGAGGGATCGAGGTTATTGCAACCTCTTCCGCCTTGCAAACCCTTAGAGAACTTTGCTTAAAAGACCTATCTAATGGCGGACGAGGGATCCGCAATAAAATCGAAACTCATCTAGTCAATCCTCTTTCTAGAGCTCTCTTTGATGACAATATCGAATCTGGCAGACAGCTTTGCATTAGTACTGTTGACATCGGTATAGTAACCAAGCTAAATCTTATCAGCGATTTTCCCAGTGCGATATTATGATCCTTTACCTTTCTAGAATCCACTTCCCAGTAACGACCCTGGGACCAGGTCGCCGTATTGGCATCTGGTTTCAAGGATGTTCTATTCGTTGCAAGGGATGTGTATCAGCCGATACGTGGGGAACTGGAAGGGGTGGTGTTTCAATTAATGAAATCATGGCCGTTATCGATCCTTGGCTGGACGAGGCGGATGGAATTACTATTTCTGGTGGGGAACCTTTTGATCAATCTGAAGCGTTGATTAATCTCCTTGCTCAGATTCGCTCTAAAATCACTAAGGATATTCTGGTTTATAGTGGACATCCTTTTGAGAAGATTGCTCCTTTAGTTAATCAGTGCAAAGGAACAATAGACGCTCTTATTTCAGACCCTTACGAAGAAAGTGATTCCCAAACACTTGCCCTGCGTGGCAGTGATAATCAACGTCTTCATTGCCTTACCCCTCTCGGAGAAACGCGATTCCGTCAATTTGAACGCACTCTTAAGCCATCGGACAAGACCTTTGATATTATGTTTGAAGAAGAAGGAGCTATATGGCTCGCTGGGATTCCTAGGCGTGATGACATGCGACGCCTAAAAACGATCTTAGCTAAGGAAGGTCACGTTGCCATAACTACACAAGATGAGCGCTCAAAAAAGGAGGGGCCTTATGACAATCCGTGTTCGTAAGTGTCTGGGATGTAGCCAAGAACGTCCTCAAGAAGAAGTCCTCTGCGGAAATTGTGGATGGGACTTAACCCTAGAACCTCTAAGACCTCCTGGCCAGATTGATTTCATTCCTGAAACACCCATCACCCCTCCTACCATACGACGCTGTCATAACGGTCACCCTCTCAATGAGGGAGACGAGATGTGTTTTGAATGCGGAGCAGCGGAAGCAGTAGCAGGAGAATGCGTAGAAGAAAATCCTCAATTAAATGAAACGGTCATTGATGGATGGGCAGCTATTGATCAACTTGAGAGTCGTAGCGAAGCTTTCGAAACTTTTATTGTTGAGCGATATGGACATCAAGCCGTTCTTACTTTATACCTTCCTGATGCTCACCCAGATTCAACAATCTATGAAGTCCTCAAGCGGTTGCCAAAAGACTATGTACCAGAGCTTCTAGCTCACGGTGAATGGCAGGGGCGTCGATATGAGGTTACAGGTTTTATTGGTCAGTCAAATTTATTGGATCTGACATCTACGTGCACCGATCTGGAAATGACTCGGCAAATCGTTAAATCTATAGGGAGAATCTTACGCACTCTTACAGAATATGGATTGCGTCATGGGAATCTTCGACCAGAAAATATTTTAATTAGTCATCGAGACCCATTGAGCTTGCTACTTACTGGATTTCAATTTAGCCGCCTCTCCACCTTTGATCTTGATACCGTCATACAACCTATTTCAGCCCATTATACAGCCCCAGAAGTGATTGCAGGAGGAATCAGCGTAGCTTCTGATTGGTGGAGCTTAGGAATGATTATTCTTCACCTAATTACAAATGGCCAGTGTTTTGATGGGATCAATGAAAAAGCCTTTCGTATTCACGTACTAACAAGAGGAGTTTCCCTCCCAAAAGGCATTGATCCTGCTCTTAACTTATTACTTCGTGGATTATTGGCGCGGGATCCCGATCAACGTTGGCAATGGACACAAGTACAAAGTTGGCTTTCTGGAGAGTCTATAGAGGCGCCTTCAGATGGTAATTCTGAAGAAGCTCACAATGGCCCAGCTTTAGAATTCAAAGAGCACTCTTATGTTTGTCCCAAAGCGTACTCCCTAGCCGCTGCCGAGGCGGCAAATTGGGAGCAAGCTAAAGATCTTTTAATGAGAGGGGTAGTAGTCACTTGGTTAGAAGATCGCAAAGCAGACCCTAAGATTATAGCCGGTATTCGACTTGCGACCTCTATAGATTCCGTTTCTGAAGATTTTAGGCACGCTTTAGCTCTGATGTGGATGAATCCTAGCCTTCCATTAATCAATCAAGGGGAAATCCTTACATGTTCGTGGCTGCTGCAAAATCCGATTCAAGGGTACGACATCATCACAGGTCCCCTCATTGGTCAGCTCCGTCAAATGAACCGCGAGCTTCACCTCTGCGATTTGCATGATCGAATCGAAAGAGCACGTGCAAGAGCTAAAATTTTCGAAATCGAACTCAATGAAGAAAGTTTTAGACTATTAGCACTTACTTCCTCCCGACCAAATTTGGAACGCCTATGGGCCATTCATCGTCGGCTGTATCCAGGATCTGACCACAGTGGTATAAATTCGTTGGTGGATAGACAAAAAATTACCGATGAAGAATTGATAATCCTCCTCGGAGCCAGTCTTCAGCAGTATCAACCCGCCGAACAAATCTTAAATCAGGCAAATGCCGTTGCTTCACAGGCTGGCCTTCCTTCATACGATGGGTCAGCTGCACAACAATGGTTTGACATTTCAAGAAGGGATCTTTACCGAGAAATCGAAGAGCGAACTGCAAACTATTCACGATGTGGAATTGCACGTGTGGATGAGTGGGCCGATGCCTTCAGAAATGAGAGAAGGATTTCACTTCCCCGAGCATTGGCTCTCCTCTCCGTTTCCAAAGAATCCTGGCAGGAGCTGCCTCGACAGCAGTATGTTTCTACGATACTGGAGTTTTTCGAAAAGCGTACTGCAAGTCTAGCACAACGAGGCCCACTTGTTAGAATGCTGATCGGAAAATCTAATTCGCGTGTTGACCTTGCACGTATTGCAGGGAAAAAAACAAAAGCCTCATCCATTCTCGAACACTTAATGAGTAGGATAGAGACTCCAATAGGAATCGATAGGATAGCTTTTGAAGATGATTCTGATCTCGATCGAAGGCTGCGCCATCTAGTAAGCCATGCAAAAACATATAGGAAGGATACAGGTATCGATAGCCTCTATGTTGGATTTCCATTCCTTGTCATGAAAGACAGCCGAGCGGAGGCAACAGAAAAAAAACCAAGAATTGCGCCCATTTTGCTTTGGCCTATCAAAATTAACATTGAGAATAGAGATCGCGTCTGCATTCTTTTTGATCGTGATCGAGAAGAAGTGAGAGTGAATCCAGCTCTTATGGGACTGATTGGTACTGAAGAAGCGAAACGATGTGCAGAAACTGCTAAAGAGCTATTAGGAAGGTCTACGATTCATATCGGAGACGTGATCGATGCTTTCGGATCCCTAGCAGATCCAAGAGAAAGGTCTCTATGTGCTCTGCCAGATAATGACTACACAGTTAAGGCAGGAAGTAGGCAAGTGGTTTGCTCTGCCGTTCTCTTCCATGCTGAATTTATGGGTCAGGCCATAGGAGAAGATTTGCGCCAAATGAGGAAAAAGTCCGTAAATGGAACGGGACTAGAAATGGCACTCCGCGTGAACAGAGAGCCTTTCGCTTCCCCCGCCCTTCCTTCGATTCCTGAAAAAGATCGTTTCTTCACAATGGAGAGTGACCCTTCTCAAGAGAAAGCCGTTTTTCGCGCACGACAAACTCCAGGCCTGCTCATTGAAGGGCCTCCAGGAACGGGGAAAAGCCAAACGATTGTAAATATCATTGCGGACTGCATCGGTCGCAATCAGACAGTACTCGTTGTCTGCCAAAAGTCTGCAGCTCTAGAAGTCCTGGCAAAAAGACTCGATGCAGAAGGGCTTAAGAATCGTTATTTCTATATAACGCACGTAAATAAAGATCGTGCCTCTGTCCTAGAAAATCTGAGATCTCAAATCGAAGGGATTGTACAAGCTATCAGCGCCTACAGTGCGGAAAATGTAGGACTTAAACGCGAAGAGCTGGCTGAAAAAATCGAAAACTTAGAAAGGGAAATCGATAAGCACCATGCAGCGATTCACACAACTGACCAAACAACGGGACTAAGCTATCGAATCCTCTTAGGTCAATTAATCGATCTAGAAGATCAAGAAATCAAATTGATTGATGTGCCTGTTCTACGAAGAGTATTAAAAGACCTCGATCAAAAACGGCTTACAGTAATTGAAGAAACCTGTGCTCCGATCGCCAGAACTTGGTTGCAGTCCTCTTTTGAAGGAAATCCATTAGAAAAGCTCAAACTGTTCTCTCCTGATTCTGCATTAGTCAATGAATTTGTCAGTTCTCTTTTTGCATTCATTGATAAAGAAAAATGGCGAGATGAATCCATCCGACAGTCAATGGCATCTTTCGATGTAGAAGATCCATCTCCTCATCAAAAATGGATCAAATCATATGAGTCTCTCTTTAATAAAGTAGACTGGAAAAATATTTCATCTTGGTTTCACCTATTTCCTGCAGATGGAGAGCCAAAAGGTCGTGATCTAATTCAGCAGCTTGAATTACTCAAAGCGTCATTAAGCGGTTTAGATTTAAAAGATCATGACTCTCAGCTATCTGCCCAATTGATTCAATTGCCTATTTTGACCGTAGAAAAATGGCTCTCATGGGCTAAGACAGGCATCGTATCGGTTGCCTACTTAGGCCATCAAAAACAAATCAAGGCAATTGAAAAAATCCGATCTTCGATGGTTGGAATCTGGCTTGAATCCTCTTTTTTTGAAAGAAATCCATTAGAAAAACTCAAAGTCTTCTCCCCTGACTCTCCTTTAGTCAATGAATTCGCCAGCCTTCTTTTTGCATTCATTGATAAAGAAAAAAGACGAGAAGAGTCTATCACGCCTTCGACCACATCTTTCGAAATAGATGACCCATCTCCTCATCAAGAGTGGATCACATCACATGAGCCTCTCTTTAGTAAAGTAGACTGGAAAAATATTTCATCTTGGTTTCACCTATTTCCTGCAGATGGAGAGCCAAAAGGTCGTGATCTAATTCAGCAGCTTGAATTACTCAAAGCGTCATTAAGCGATTTAGATTTAAAAGATCATGACTCTCAGCTATCTGCCCAATTGATTCAATTGCCTATTTTGACCGTAGAAAAATGGCTCTCATGGGCTAAGACAGGCATCGTATCGGTTGCCTACTTAGGCCATCAAAAACAAATCAAGGCAATTGAAAAAATCCGATCTTCGATGGTTGGAATCTGGCTTGAATCCTCTTTTTTTGAAAGAAATCCATTAGAAAAACTCAAAGTCTTCTCCCCTGACTCTCCTTTAGTCAATGAATTCGCCAGCCTTCTTTTTGCATTCATTGATAAAGAAAAAAGACGAGAAGAGTCTATCACGCCTTCGACCACATCTTTCGAAATAGATGACCCATCTCCTCATCAAGAGTGGATCACATCACATGAGCCTCTCTTTAGTAAAGTAGACTGGAAAAATATTTCATCTTGGTTTCACCTATTTCCTGCAGATGGAGAGCCAAAAGGTCGTGATCTAATTCGGCAGCTTGAATTACTCAAAGCGTCATTAAGCGATTTAGATTTAAAAGATCATGACTCTCAGCTATCTGCCCAATTGATTCAATTGCCTATTTTGACCGTAGAAAAATGGCTCTCATGGGCTAAGAGTGCTACTTCATCAGTTTCCTTAATTGGTCGCCTCAATCCTTTACGGTATGTAAACTACAGACGGATTCAAAGCCTCTTGAGAAATTGTAACGAAAAACCAACTCAGGAAAGGATTGTACAACTTCAAAATGCAGTCAAACTGGAGTTGGAGCAACGACCAATCCGTGAGACAATTTTAGAACTTTACAGCCAGCTTTATCATGAAAAACAAATGTCGACATTTTTATTTTTAAAAGAGTTGCGCTTGATGGCTGATCGTATGATAGAGGATCTGCACCTAGCACAAAGAGGTGTGCAAGCCCTTCATGCCTGCCCTCGCCAAGAAGAAATCGAGCCAATAGCCAAAACAGGTAAACTCGCATATCACGATCTGATCTTTCGATACCAAAAAGCCTTTGAGCGCCAGCAAGCTAGAAGTCAGAGTATCGATATTTTAAAGAGCCTTTCTGCATTTTTCTCCGAAGCACTATTTGAGCGATGTTACGCTAATATTCGAAATAATAGATTGAATTTTGACGAGCTTCAACAATTATATCAAGCGCTACCATCCTTCTCGGCTTACCAAAAATATCGTATTAATTCTTCGTACAATATAAATTGCAAGCGAATCCAGCAATTACTGTCTTTGCGCCTAACCCACCAAGAGCTTTGTCTTCATCCCTTACGCGAGATGAATTGCACAAGGATGCAGCATATTTTACAACTTCAGGATGCTGCTAAACTCGAACTGCAACAAAGACCGATCCGAGAGAAGCTTTTAGAATTTTCTAATCTGCTTTACGCCGACAGGCATACGTCCACTCCCTTATTTTTGAAGGAGTTGCGCTTGATGGCTGATCGTATGATAGAGGATCTGCACCTAGCACAAAGAGGTGTGCAAGCCCTTCATGCCTGCCCTCGCCAAGAAGAAATCGAGCCAATAGCCAAAACAGGTAAACTCGCATATCACGATCTGATCTTTCGATACCAAAAAGCCTTTGAGCGCCAGCAAGCTAGAAGTCAGAGTATCGATATTTTAAAGAGCCTTTCTGCATTTTTCTCCGAAGCACTATTTGAGCGATGTTACGCTAATATTCGAAATAATAGATTGAATTTTGACGAGCTTCAACAATTATATCAAGCGCTACCATCCTTCTCGGCTTACCAAAAATATCGTATTAATTCTTCGTACAATATAAATTGTAAGCGAATCCAGCAATTACTGTCTTTGCGCCTAACCCACCAAGAGCTTTGTCTTCATCCCTTACGCGAGATGAATTGCACAAGGATGCAGCATATTTTACAACTTCAGGATGCTGCTAAACTCGAACTGCAACAAAGACCGATCCGAGAGAAGCTTTTAGAATTTTCTAATCTGCTTTACGCCGACAGGCATACGTCCACTCCCTTATTTTTGAAGGAGTTGCGTTTGAAGGCCGATCGTATGATAGAGGAGCTACGCTTAGCACAAGAAGGTATCCATGCCCTTCATGCCTGCCCTCGCCAAGAAGAAGTCGAGCCGATAACCCAAATGGGTGTACGCGCGTACCAAGATCTTATCTCTCGGTATGAAAAAGCCTTTGCGCGCCATCAATCTAGACTACAGAGCATCAAGGCTTTAGACCGGCTAGTTCCATTTTTCTCTGAAAAGTTGTTTGAACTTTGCCAAGCAAATATTCATAATAATCAGTCTAGTTTTCATGATCTCCACCTCTTAGTTGAAGCACTCCCATCCCTCTCTGCCTATCAAGAATTCCGCCTGGAAGCACCAAATCTTTCTCTGGAGGTCTTAAAGATTTTGGCCGTTCTCCGGGAAAAAGATAAAGAATTGAGGGAATATCCTGCAGAAGAACTTGAAGAAGTGATTCGAAGAATTATTGCTCGTGAAGCCCGACTTGCCTGGAAAGACCGAATCGAGCAGAACTTCCCAATCTTGCGTCTTTCTCAAAAAGAGCTCTCACGGAAAATCCAAACTCTCGACGAATCAACTACTCACATGAGAAAATTGAACCAGAAGTTCTTGGCTTACAATATAGATATAGAGAAGATCAGGGGTCCTGAAGATTGGGAAGATATCACTCGTCTAAGAGGTCCAAGAGCTCGTCGTCTTCGGCAAGTCATTGAGCGCGGATGGGATATGGGGCTAGGACATCTCCGACCAGTCTGGCTAATGAATCCAGATACCGCAAGCCAACTGCTTCCTTTAAGGGCTGGAATGTTTGATGTGATTATTTTCGACGAGGCAAGTCAAATCCCTATAGAAAATGCTCTTCCAACTCTCTATCGGGCTAAACGAACTGTCATTAGCGGAGATGAGAAACAAATGCCCCCTACAAGCGTGTTCATGAAACGAATCGAAGATGACGAGGAGCCAACTTCCATTGATGAAGACCTAGACATAATAATCAGTGATGCGGAAAGGGAAGCACTTGAAGACACTTGGAACAAAAGAGAAATTAAAGATTGTACAGATTTGCTAACTCTTGGGAAAACCGTTTTACCAAGATCCATGCTACAAATCCACTATCGCTCAAAATACCGCGAGCTGATTGCTTTTTCAAACGCAGCTTTCTATGGCAATAGATTAAGCGTTCCTGTCAGACACCCAGAAAATGTGATTCAAAATATTCGGCCTATTGAGCTAATACGAGTCGACGGAGTCTACGCAAACCAAACCAATAGGGAAGAGGCCGAGAGGGTCGTCGACCTACTAGCTGAATATTGGTCTTTACCAGATAAACCCAGCATTGGCATCGTGACCTTCAACGCTAAGCAAGCCGACCTGATAGAAGATGTTCTAGCCGAACGAGCCGATCAGGATGCCCCCTTCCGGCAAGTTCTAAGCCAAGAACGAGAACGTCAGCAAGACAGGGAAGATATGAGCTTCTTTGTGAAAAACATTGAAAACGTTCAAGGAGACGAAAGGGATGTAATCATTTTTAGCTCGACTTTCGGAAGAGATGAGCAAGGGATATTCCGAAGACAATTTGGTCTTCTTAGCCAAGGCGGAGGAGAGCGTCGTTTGAATGTAGCTATTACGCGAGCGAGGGAAAAAATCATTCTGATCACTTCCCTTCCCATCAACGAGATCTCAGATGCTTTATCCAAGAGCCAGAGCCCTAAAAACTCTAGAGATTACCTTCAAGCTTACTTCGACTATGCCTCTAAACTCAGTGAAGGATTTTTGGGAGCAGCCAGAAAGTCTCTCGACAATATCACTTCTGAAAATCCAGTCTCCCAGGGAAACTCAAATTTTGACAAAGATGGTTTTACTCGATCAGTCGCTACCTTCATCAAAAGTCTTGGACTAAAAACATCTGCAATCAAAGAAAGCGATGCTTTTGGATTGGATTTTGTAATAGAAGATCCAGAGAAAAAGCGATTTGGAATTGGCATCGAATGTGATGCCCACTGCCACCCTATTTTAGAAACAGCAAGAGCCCGTGAAGTTTGGCGTCCCAAAGTCCTGCGCATGGAGATCCCGCATGTCTATAGAGTGACTAGTTATGCATGGTATCATCGAAGAAAAGAAGAAATGGGACGTTTAAAGCAGGTGCTCGAAGAAGCCTTAGGAATTAGGTTCGCAGACAAGCCCATTCAATTTGGTTCGGGAGGATAAGAGAGTATGAGCGGTCCTAAGGTTGTGCGAGTTGTTACAAAACAAGAAGTGATGTCCATTTGCAAAGGCCGAATCGATGCCCTTCAAGATGCGATCGATCAATGGCGTAGATATGCTTCTAACCATGACGCGTTGACTTCTGAAGAGGAAAAAACAGTAGAAAGCAAGTTTCTTTCCATTGTTAAGATGTTTGAACGTGAACAGTTTCTTGATATACAGAAACAATGCGCTACGGAAATAGCAGCTTTACAAGCCGATATGAGCCGTATTCGAACTGAAACGATTGCAAAAGCAGAGCTAGAACGCAGCCTGCGTAGACGATTACAGTATTCTGCAGAAACACTTATTAGAACTTTTGAAGCAAGCCACCGTCAAATTCC
Source organism: uncultured Chlamydiae bacterium (assembly GCA_963713615.1). Lineage (GTDB taxonomy): Bacteria > Chlamydiota > Chlamydiia > Chlamydiales > JAJFMA01 > CAMFKD01. Next base: position 1,609,334 of record CAVQMM010000001.1, on the reverse strand, counting down.
GGAAGAATTATCGAATATTGCCTCTTCTGCAATAACAGCTAACGAGGCAGATTTAGCTACTATGAATTCAACGCTGAGCCGAATACTGATTGAATACACCCTCAGCGCGGTTGAAAAGCAAAGCATGACCCCTCTACAAAAAGAACTCTCTAAAAAGCTATCGGAAGGAGAGAAGCTACAAACTCTCACTGACTGGAAAATGCGTCAAGAAGGGGATATCAAGGCTATAGAAGCCGATCGACGATTAGATAGACTATTAGCTGAGATTGAAGCTATTGAAGGGGAAAGCGTTCAACCATTCCTTGCTCGCGCAACTTTGATTGCACAAGAGTCGTCTTCAAGTCGTCGTTCTCTTTTAACCGATTCTCTCATTCTTGATTTAGTAGCTCACTCAAATGAACGAAAGGCCAAAGAGCTTGCAATAGCATCAATGCGGGAGATTCGCAGCGAATTGCACAGATTGACATCCAAACCGGCCAAAGACCTTGAAGTTCTGCTAACAAAAGCCATTGATTCCAATGATATATCTTCAAGCAAGCTTCTAAGAGATAAAGGTGTCGCCTTACTCAAAGAAGAGACAAGGGCTATGGCAGGAGCCTCAAGAAGAGAGGCTATTCTAAAGGGATTATCCGAGCTTGGTTATGAAGTCAGAGAAAATATGGCAACAGCTTGGGCGGAAAATGGTCGTATTGTTGTTAGAAAACCCAACGAAAATGACTATGGGGTTGAGCTTGGAGCTGTTGAAGATGCGGAAAGAATGCAGGTGCAGCTTGTTACATATGAGCAGGTAAACGATGCTTCTAAAGCCTCTAAAGATTCAGATAGAGAAACGATTTGGTGCTCTGAATTCTCCCGTCTTAAGTCTTTACTCGAAAAATCAGGAACTGCTTTGTATATCGAAAAAGCTTTACCGGTTGGGGCTAAAGCTCTAAAGCAAGTAGAGAATAGTTCAGTTATTTCAGACGCGCGTAGTAGAACTCATGGTCCTAGCCTTCAAAATCGCAAAACTTAAACATTTATTAGGTGAATTTATGAACAGAGGTGGGTTTTCCTGGAGACGGCTTCTAGGTATTTCAGCATTTAAAGCGCAAATATCGCGCGCAATCGGAATTCCTCTTACTAAATCGGGAAGACAGCGCAAAATTGGTGCCCTTATAGGAAAATTATTTGGTAGCAGGTGGTTTTAGACTGCTACTTTGCTGAACCGGAAAATTTCGTGTCTCCAAAGAGCTCTTGGTGTGATTTAATAAAATTACGAAACGAAGCCAATCTCATCAGAGCGGTTGAGGTTAATATCTATTGCCGTAGGGGTAGCTACAGCAATACCCATACGCATTGCCTGAAGACGCTGAAGTTCATGAATTGCTTTGTAAAAGTTTCGCTCAAGAGTGGATTCGTACCGGCACAAAGTCTGTAGGCAAGACCCATCATCGCCTCTAAACGCATTGCTAATACGCTGTTTGCTTCCGTAAGGGACCGTTCTTTAGAGATGAAAGAACTAACCGATTGTCTCCCCAAATTAATTTATTGGTCCAACCAGCCGACTGTCTTCCTGTAGATGTGTTGCAGCGAAAAAAATCAAGTGGGGTCTCTTTAGACGGCTCAAGGCGGGGTTCATCAATTTGCTCAATTGTTTGGAATGGTAGAACAACTTTGTTGTTTCTTGAGTTTTTCCAGACCAAACCAATTCCGCTTTGTGCGGTTGTTCAAATAGTAGATGACGATATCTTTCGGGAAGCGAATCTCCTCTGTCAATCATCTCTAGAACTCGTTTCTTTTCTCTAGCCGATAAGCTGGCTATATTAAACTCACTTAACATATTTCTGATGCACGAACGCTATTCTTCCTACTCTCCGAAAACTAATACGTAACTTGCATGTGCTATTAATTTTTGTAGTCATTGCGAGGTGATTGGTTACGGCCTGTTCATTATTTTATAGAAGGTCATGCTATTATTTTGTATATTATAATTTCAATAGATGCGCGTTTATGTGACATAGAATCAGCTGGTTATATCGGAACAACATAATGCTTAAAGAGCATCACAAGGTGAGAGTCGGCAGGGGTGGTGCTAGGGATCAGACGTGGCTTATTGACTTGTTTAGCACACGAGAGACTTTGGTGAGAAAGCAGAATTTCAGACAAGAAGTCAATAAGTCACGTCTGACCCCTAGCAATAAGTCACGTCTGACCCCTAGCATTGAAATCAACCGAGAAGTGATGGCCAGAAATGACATGAAACGTGTGCCACTGTGCCACAGGTGTGCCATGACCTCACAATGCCTTCATTATCTCCTGGAGTGTATTGCTATGATATGCTATCTTATGTTATCATAAGTTATATGCGGGAATGGGACGATGGAGATCGTAATCACGGAATGGGCGCTGCAGTCCTTTTTGGACTTGGTTGGTGTATTTTCACCTGAAGAGTACAGAGAGGTTCTCCGTCCAGATGCAGAGCTCTTAAAAGATTATCCTGGGCATCTCAGATTTAGCAACGATAAGTTCTGGGGACCTTGCAAGGACAAAAGTGGCAAGATCATTCGTCAGGGATACAAGATGAAATGGCATAATATGGGCCCAGGACAAATCCAATTACGGTTGCTCGTGGCTATTGCCGATGATACTGTATATTTATGCAATGCCTACGTTAAAGACAATAAGAGCACCGACCTGCGAGAGATGCTCAAATTTAAAACAAAAATCCAACTCATCAAAGAGGGAAGATTCTTTTTTCGAGGTAGGTTGTCATGAGCCATGCACAAACCCACGAAGATAATCCAAGTGCTGATTTGCACGTTCTAGATATTCTCAACGAAATGCGCCGTATTGGTATTGAGGGAGCATTTATTTGTTTATTGATGGAATATTGTCAGCGCTACGAAGGAATTCGAGATTTGATGGAACTGTGGTTTGAAGAAGTGGATTCCGGTGAGCGCGACAGAATTATTGCTGATTTGCAAGATTCACTTGAGGATATTGTAGATGCTCCCTCAAAAACAGAGGAGCGGCCCTATCTCCTTTTTAACGATCTCAAGGATATTAAAAATGATGTCATGGCATTTAAAGAGCGACTACGATCAGAAGTTGATCGACAGGGTGGAATTAACGAACTGGCTCGAAAGACCGGTATTCCACAGCCCTCTCTTAGTCGATTTTTCACATCTAGTTCTATGCCGCGTCGTACGACACTTTATAAAATTGCTAAGGCATTAAATCTGCCTGAATCCGTTATTGGCTTTAAGTGGATAAAATAAGAGAAATTACTAATGCCTTGTAAGAAGATCAGTCATGTCTATGCGATTTTAGTAGCGAATTTAAAATTCTATAATGCTATTATTTTAATAATAATTCAAAAACAAGCTCGCGCAAGATATGTCTAATAAAAATGAATTTAACCTTTCTCGTAATATTCCTAAAAAAATCGCTAGACAAGTTCGCCAACGCTGCGGGTTCGGATGTGTCATTTGCGGATCAGGAATTTATCAATATGAACATTTTAATCCGCCATTTATGGATTGCAGACATCATTCCGCAGAAGGAATTACTCTCCTGTGTGGCAGTCACCATGATGAAAAGGAAAGAGGATTTCTTCCGTTAGAGAAAATAGAAATAGCAAATCAGTCTCCTTTTTGCAAAAAACAAGGGTTCAAAAATCAATTATACCTAAATGAGGACTGTCCAAGGCTCTTCTTAGGTTCTAATGAGTTTTTTGGTTATAAAGATGTTATTTTAATTGAGGAGTTTAGCCTCCTGCGAATAGACCCCCCTGAATTTGAAAATAGCCCTTTTAGACTGTCAGGCCATTTTTTTAATGAGAATGGTGAAGAATTACTAAGCATCAAACAAAATGAATGGAGAGGAAATCCAGACTGCTGGGATGCTACTACAGAAGGAGGAATCATTACCATAAAGACCAGAGGAGAGCAGGTCAAAACGTTAGTGAAGATTTCTGTAAATGAGCAACCCAAAAAAATATTAATTTCCGAATTAGATATGTTTTATCAAGGATTCAAATTTATCATTAATAATGGAATATTTCAATTTGTCAATCCTCAAGGTGGTGGTTTTCAATTTCAGAATTCAAGAGCGTTATGCAATTCACCTCAAAAGTCGTTTGCTATAAAAGCGAAAAGAAGTGGTGAATGCCAGGGATTTGGGTGTTACTGATTATCGTTTTTGCTTGGAGTCACGTCTGACCTAGGGTGTTGATTCAAGCCATTTTCATCACCCATGGGCATTGTCAAATTTTGTCCCTTTAAAATGGAGAAGGAATCGTATTGGAAGGATGGACAAGATTTCCCTGAAACTATTGGCACAAAAAAGCCTCAAATCAACACTCTACGTCTGACCACTAGCCATTAATATCTTTAGATCTCTGAGAAGTAGTCCAATTTAAGTCGTTTGAAACGATAGCCGCCAGCGTCTTCCAATCCAAGGTCGCGCTCCCACATCAGCTCACATAGGTACTTTCCGTCAATCAAGATAATCTTGAGATGGGAGGTTGATTCCGCGAACCGGCGTGCTTCGTCCGAAAAGCTTGATGTTGTGATAAACACCCCTTTTTCAGCTTTCCCCAAAAGGGCGCCAGCGAATTTTTGAATTTCCGGTCGTCCCACCGTGATAGAACTTTTCCAACGTTTTGCTTGAAGGTAGATTAATGCCAAGCCCAGACGGTCTTCTTTAATGACTCCATCGATTCCTTCATCACCGGTTTTACCTAAGGCGAAACCTGCATCTTTGTGGCCACCCCCATACCCCAGCTTAAGCATTAAATCGACTACTAGCTGCTCGAAGAAAGTAAAGGAGCATGATTGGATTTTTTCCATAAGGTCCGCTAGGATGGTATCTTTATAGCGTTGATAGATACGCCCCATCGACTCTTCTAATGTCTCATGAGATTCCATGTCTAGTGGCTCTCGATAATCCATTGTTGCCGAGGCGATTTGGTCGTCCGATCTACGCCGTATGAACTCTCGGAAGGAGTCGAATTGATGAAGAAATTTCCTATCAATGCGTGTGGGCTGGGAAGCAAGCGTCTCATGTCCTTGCTCTGTAAGAATTATAGTTCCTCTCCTTGGAGAGCTCACTAGCCCAGCGTGCTTAAGATATGTCTTCGCCCATCCAATGCGATTCAAAATCACGCGCTGGGTACCAGAGGGGAGTAGACGTCGTATCTCTTCATCCGTAAGCTTGAAGCGATTACATAGTTCTTCGACCATATCTTGATTTGATAGATTGGGTCGTTTGGCTACAAGTTCGAGTAAAGGAAGCATCAACTCTTGATAGTCTGGTATAGTCATCAATTGTCCTGTATAAGATCCAAAATTGGAGTTATTGGTGGTCTTGAGTTTTGGGCCAGCAAATTTCTCCGCTTAGACATCGCAGCAGGATTAGAACGCTTGGTGTGTATGCCAAAAATCAATCCTTCAGTTCAGCATTAGAATCCAGGAGTCTACCACGCGCCAACCTTCGGTTAGCGCGGAGGTGCCTAGGAGCGCTAATTTATTGCCCTCCATTTTGACTACCTTTGCCGACACGCCACGTCCGAGATATACCTCACCTTCTGTCCCATCTATCAACAATTCAGGAAGAGTAATCGTCTGCCACTCCTCGCCGGCTCGTCGGAGTTTATATTCATGTGGTATAACCCCAACCCGGATCCATGCATAAGATGTACCTTGTTTTGGACTCCCATTTGCAACAAGGTTTAGCCAGCCTTGAATCCTGACTTTCTTAGCATTGCTTATCCCATGGTCTAACCACCACTGGCCCATGGCATCATTGGTTGCAACATGGCCAACTTTTAGTGGTTGCTCTTTCAAGGAGATAGTATCCCAAGCTTGTGGTTTGTCTTCGGTTATAACAGTGAGCAGTGGTGCGAGTGCGGTTGTTATAGCGCTGTCCATTTGCAGAGCAACGTGTTCATCGTTTTCAGCTTCTGGAGTAATCCAGATCCATTGTGACGATGGTGGTGGTACATTGGCCGAAAGCCAGCAACCCTTGCTTTTGGATAATAGCTCATTTGACCAGCGTGGTTTCTTTCCGGATAGAGGTATAAATGCGAATGCGGTGGATAGGCTGGTATTCGGTTCTGCCCACTCGGATACCCTTTCGCTTTCACCCCCAAAAACGATGAAATCCGGCCAATTTGTCGAAACTCTCCGCAGGTCTCCAATGACTAATATCCCCAAAACCGAGGTTATTACGAGAAGGAAATCTCGACGCCAGCAGAGTCGACAAACCAAAGCGAGCGCTACAAATAGGAGTATCCAGGGATATGCATGTGCCATTAGTTTCGGTGAGCGGAGATGTTCAAGAAAAGGGATGATACCCGGTTGATAAATGGCAAAATTGGCAAAGACTGTGCTATCACCAAACAACGTAATAACGCCTCTTCCATAGGATTTTGCCCCACTAATCACATGCCGGCCAAATGATGCATTATCTGTCGCTTCTTGTGGACCAAAGAAATTTTTGGATGAATAGTCAACTTCTTCCGAAATCCATCTAGCAGTCATTGTAGGCCATAGTAGCCAGCCAAATTCGCTATTGGCGGTTTTCAGTGGAATGTCCCTGTGCAGGGTGACTTGGGAGTGCGCGGCAGGATCTTGCGGAAAGAGAGCATCTGTGCCGATGTGAAGAGAGGTCTCTGCAAGCAAATCATTTAAGACCGATGCATGACCGAATAAGTCGGTATGATCTGTTACTATTACAAGATGGCCGCCCCGTTCCACCCATTTTAGCAACCGTTCCTTTTTTTCTGCCGTTAATGGGGTAGTTGGAATAATCAGCCATAGTTCGGAATAAGAATCTATCGGGCTATCTAATTGTAAAGAATCCCCTTCAACTAGTTCTAAAAGTTCCGTGTAGCCGTAGAGTTGTCTCAGGTCCAGGGTTTTGAGAGAATCTAGACGGTCATGAGTTGAGGCCCACTGCCCCCCTTCTATAATACCTACTTTGACTGATTTATCTGTAAAATGACAGGCGAGAAGCCCTGCAACCATAATACAGCCAGCACAGCCCGATATAATCAAGGTTTTGTTGGAATCGATTGCTTCTTTGGCTTTAATTGTTGGTAATGTACAGGCTGCGATACTCAGCAGGCATGCCAACCAGTCTCGATCCGGCAAAAAGTACGATAACAGGGCTCCTATCACACAGATGGAAGCAATATATGGATTGCCCGAGGATACAGGTAATAAAATCTGTTTCGCACCAAGGACTAGGATCGCGGGTATTAATGCTGATAATTTCCCCTCAAGAGCAGTCATTAGCGCAAATCCGATAACAGATATGAAACCTAAAAAACTGGTCCCTCGGAGGCGTGGCTGAAATAAACAAACTAAGGTCAACAAAGAAAAGATAAGTATGGCTTCCGAATAGCGCCCCATGCCTTGGCAAAGTATGCAGCTAATCATTATAAAGCCCGCTTCGATCATCCGCACAGAAAAGCCTCGGGTTCTAGCTATATTCATTTAAGAAGTGCCTTCCACTCTAATTTACTGGGACTTCCTGTCGCGATAACCAGGGCACCATCAATGATGGTGCCCGTCGCCGTTATTACGCCATCAACATCCAGAGTTCGAGCATCCAAAATTCCATTCACCACAGCTAACGGTATGGTTCCCGCTCGGACGATATGAGTACCTATCTTTACCACCGCACCTGGTTCAAGAATTATCAACTCCTCGTCCTGCCGAGTTGCAGATCTACCCGCACCGATAGCTAATAGCCTGGTTTTCGACGTGCCCAGCCGCCAATTAAAACCAGCATCATTTAGCGAGGTGATTAATCCAGAGATCTTGGATGGCTCATGCGGCCATCCTATTGATCCAACGATCCTTACCTCTCCTACTTTAGGAATCCAAACTCCGTTTAGAAGTAATATGATGACTGGTAACCACCTGATGAGATTATAGATGGAGGCGAGGGGTAAAAATGCGGTAAAAAGTAGCGAGAGATTCAACACTCGAGGCTCGATACGTCCACGGACAATCTCTTTAACGACATTTTCCTGTCTACAAGCCAATCTGTCGACAAAGGGGTCTGAGTCTTGAACCAATGTTTTATTACCCTTCTTAATAACCAAAGGTGTGATTAACTGATTGCTTTCATGAGCAAGCGAAGCAAGGAGTAATTGACCTGTATGCTTTAAGCTGCCACCAAGGTTGCTTGCCAAAAAACCATCTTGAGCTATGGCTTCAAGTAGATATTGATTTCCCAGAAATTGGTTTTCAAACCAGGGCTCACTTTGGCGAGCATTCGATGGTAGAATCAGATGACTAAGTTCTTCAGGGCATATGTCATGTTCCACAATCAGTATTTGATGAGAGGCGGTGAAAGGACCAGTATCGAAGACAAGGCTTGAGACCCCTATATCTCCTTCAACCATACCGGGCTTGGTAATCTTAGCTTTTAAAATTGAAGCTAGTGTGGGGCCTGGAGTATACCCTTTTCCGGTAGAGGAATCCTGAGCTATTTGGATGGTAGGGTGAGTCAAACCAATTTGATATAGTTCATATCCGGTCAGAATAGTAACACCAACGACGATGAGGGCCACCGAACGTGGAAAACACCACAACAGTGCAAAGAAACCCACAAAGCTTGCAAGACTTAAGAAGGGTATGACAGTCCATGAGCCAAGCGTCGTTTCCTGAGTAAGCCAGAGTGTTGCAAAACTTCCGATCACCGCAACTGCACTATGTTTACTCCAACCTAATAAAGCTGTTACAAGGGCCCAATATCCCCAGAGATGAACAAGAGGCCACCGCATGAGCAACATGAGGACGCAAAAAGAGAGGCCAATAATCCGGACATGAGACGCAGACTTTATCGCATTAGCCAATCCGTAACCAAGAGGGATAGCGGCCCCCAAGGCCATAAGATAGATATTGCCAAAGCCCTTACTTAATAGGAGGAAGAAAATCATGCATGGACCAAGAGACCTTACCCGGTCAAGTAGACTCAAGCACGATATTTCTTCCTTCATTATCAAAAACCTTGGCTATTTACACCTGTTTGAACATCTATTTGAGCAACTAACTGAGCACCCTCCTGAACAACTCACAGAACACCCTGTGCTACGAGCCATTTGCGGTGAAGATCCTTGCATTAGTACCTCATTTCCCGCGAAAATTGTAACTAGGTCTGTCGTAATTCACTAAAAAAAAGCCTGTTGCGCACATTTTATGCTGGATTTTTTCATTTTTCATCGTTACAATTGTAACGATTTAAGGAAGGAAATAGTGTATGCCATGCAGAGTCAACCATATAAACAAGACTACCGGCGTTACCTACGTATACGAATACACCTCATTCTGGGATAAAGAGAAAAAACAGTCTCGTAATAAGCAAGTGTGTGTGGGTAAGCTCGATCCAGTCACCGGAGAGTTCATTCCCTCCAAGCGTCTTAAACCTGAACAGGCAGTCATTCGAGATCCCGCGGTCACTGCATCTGCTGAAGTTGTGGGACCTTCGATCGTGCTCGATGCTATTACCGAGCAGTTAGGCCTGAAACAGTTGTTGAGGTCTTGCTTCCCTCAGGAGTACCAACAGATTCAGGCAATGGCCTATTATCTTGCCATTCAAGGAGGGCCTCTGAGCTATTGCGGGACATGGTGCAAGAACCATGTGCCTTCCGTTGAGTGCTTAACCAGCCAGAGGATTAGCGAAATCCTTGGCGCCATTAGCATCGATAAGAAGCAAACCTTTTTCACCAAGTGGATGAATAAAGTGTTAGAGGATGATTATCTCTGTTACGACATCACTTCTATTTCCTCATATTCTGAGCTCAATGAATACATCAAATACGGCCACAACCGCGACCTGGATAAGTTACCACAGCTGAATCTTGCCATACTCTTCGGCCAGAAGGGACGTTTGCCAGTGTATTTCGAACGGACTCCGGGCAACATCACCGATGTGACTACATTACACAACCTCTTGAAGACCTTCAAAGCTCTGGAGATAAAGAAACTTCACTACGTGATGGACAAAGGGTTCTACAGCAAAAAAAATGTTGATCACCTGCTTGCTGCCAGGGACAGATTTACTCTATCAATCCCTCTGAAGAACAAGTGGGTACAACTCGCTATAAATGACATTTATGGGGTGATCCATGGGCCTGAGGGATACCAAAAGCTTGATAATGAGATCCTATATGTTCACTCTCGTCTGTACCCATGGGGGGATGACAAGCGTCGCTGCTATCTACACCTCTACTACAATGCTCATGCACGAGCCACCGCCGTCGATCAGTTTACTGAAGAATTGGTTGGGTATAAGAAGGAACTGGAATCAGGAGATTTGATTAACGCGCATCAAGATGCGTACGACGCATTTTTTGTGATAAAGACCACCCGCAAGCGAGGCATACGAGTCTCGTACAATGATCAAGCTGTGAGTCAGTACATCAACCGCTATGCTGGATTCCAAGCGCTGTTGACCAATAGTATTAAGGATCCGGTGGAGTCCTTGCAAATCTACCGAGACAAAGATGTGGTAGAAAAGTGCTTTGATGACCTGAAAAATCAGTTGGATATGAAACGCTTACGCATGCATAGTTCAGCAACTGTTGATGGCAGGCTTTTTGTGCAATTCATTGCCCTTATTTACATGAGCGCTCTGCGCAAAGAAATGAGACAGTCTGGTCTTATTAAACGATACACGGTTCGGGAGCTTCTACAAGAAATGGATACACTGACTAAAATAAAGTATTCTGGTAAGTACGGCCATATCCTCACCGAGGTTACAAAACCACAGAGGGAAATTTTACAGGGTCTAAAAATTGCGTTGCCGGGCCAGACCTAGTTACAATTTTCACGGGAAATGAGGTTAGTATCGACGCAAGCAGGGTGTCCGAGTTGGATTCATTAAGATCACCGTAGGTTGCAAAGTCATTTTGAGCTGCAATGCTCTGGAAACTGTTGCAGCTCGTGTCAGCCACTAACCCTGTGAACTGAAGTATGGCTACACATGTTAAAACCAGTAGTTGATTCATTTTCCTTCTCCTCTATTGAGAGCTATATGTTCTCTTTTCTTGGTTATTGTTCAGGACTTTTCATCACCAGATTTAATCTATGTCGTACACATGATATTCGCCGGTCTCGAGTTTGTAGGTCTCAACTTCGCCCTAAGATACATCGAGCACTTCTTCTTCTATGTATTCTCCATCGGTCCAGTGGCACATTTTTATATCGTAACCAAGTCTCACCATTTTTCAATTTCGCTATAACCGCCGGCTTCCCTATCATAACCTTCCCAGCCATATGTAATGCTTGCGATGCTTAGCTGGGCGGTCAAAAAAATAATGACGCAATGCATCATGTAAATCACTTCATTGATAGCGATTGCAAGTGTTTTATATTAGCATTACCTAGAATTTTCAACAACTATCAGACTTTACTTTATCTGTTCACGGTCAGGTGCGCTTAGTTGATTCTGCTATAATTATTTCCGGCCCCCATGTTGCTGAGTGTGGCGACCTGAGGTTGTAATGGAAACGCTGACTCATTGAAATTTTGATTTTTTACAACTTGACATGTGGCATAGGCCAAGCTAGAATTCCCTCTCCGTAACATTTGGGGCCGCATCGATGGGACCGTGTTGGCACGACAGGACTATTACCCTTGACTCAGCATTCCATTTATCACATTACCCATATCGATAACTTGGCCAGCATAATTGCTGACGGGGGTCTTTGGTGCGATAGCGAACGATTGAGCAGGAAGCCACCCCATACGAATGTGGGGTATGCCCATATAAAAGAACGGCGGTTAAAGCATGCAGTAACAGTCTCGAAATTAGGGGTATTAGGCGATTATGTGCCATTTAATTTCTGCAATCGTTCAGTAATGCTTTTTGTATTATTTAAGGGACACGATGATTATTCTGGTGGGCAGGAGCCTATATTACATCTCGTAAGTTCGGTAAACTCGATTTTGGTAACAGGACAGGCTTGGCTTTGGACTGATCTCCATGCAGATCTTAAATATGCACGGCAATTTGATACTTTGGACGGGCTTAGCACTGAAGTGGATTGGAACAGCATGTCATTGAAATATTGGAATAAGCCCCCAGAGACCAAAGAAAAAAGACAGGCGGAATTCCTGGTTCATAATAGATGTCCCTGGACTGCGATAGAGAGGGTTGTGGTAAAAAATCAAGCCATGGCTGATAGAGTACAAAGTATTATTCAAGTTTCAATGCATCAACCTCAGGTTGAGGTTAGAAGCGACTGGTATTATTGAAAGGTAGTTATGTTCGAGTTAGTGCAGGGAAATCTTTTTGACGCCGATGCGGAGGCCTTCGTGAACACCGTCAATACAGAAGGTGTTATGGGAAAGGGCGTTGCTTTGCAATTTCGAAACGCTTACCCTGACAACTATAAAGCATATAGACGCGCATGCAGAGCTGGTGATGTGCGGCCAGGTCGAATGTTCATCCATCATTGTAATTCCCTGAGTAATCCAAAGTACATAATTAATTTTCCCACAAAACGACACTGGCGTAGCAAGTCAAGGCTTGACGATATCGAGACTGGGTTACAGGCCCTGATATGTGATGTTCGTCGTCTTGGTATCCGTTCTGTAGCAGTTCCACCACTAGGGTGTGGATTAGGTGGACTGTCTTGGGAGGAGGTTCAACACCTCATGCGATTGGCTTTTGAGGAATTGCCTGAGGTGCGTTGGTTAGTTTATGAACCAAGTGGTTTGCCTAAGCCCCTGAGAATTGCAAAGCTATCAACACGCCCCAATATGACTGTGGGAAGGGCCGTAATAATCGGTCTGATTAAGCGCTATCTTGTTCCGGGGTTTGTCTATGAAATCTCGTTATTGGAAATTCAAAAGTTGGTCTATTTTCTGGTTGAGGCGGGCGAAGAATTGAATAAGGTAAAATTCGAAAAGGCCCCCTATGGCCCTTACGCTGATGTGCTACGCCATGTTTTGGAAAGGCTGGACGGGCATTTTATTAATGGTTATGCCGCTGGTTTGAATAAGCCGGAAGCTCCAATTATGCTTGACCCAATGGCGGTGGAGGAAGCGGAGCAATTTTTAAGGGAACATAACGATACGCGAGCTCGTTTCGATAGGGTATCACAGCTTGTTGAAGGTTTTGAAACACCCTTAGGGATGGAGTTGTTAGCAACTGTCCACTGGGCTGCAACGCGTGAGATTGGAGATTGTCCGCTGAGTTTTGAGATCGTATTTAAAGCAATACAGGATTGGAATACGCGCAAAGCGCATCTAATGAGACTTGAGCAAGTCGAAGTAGCCTTCCATCGTCTCAAGAACCATGGTTGGTTATCCTAGGTACCTCCCACTTAAACCTTTGCACACTACTTCTATTATTGGTAACTGCGGCAGTTCTAGCGTATGTCATTCTATAGCACATTGATGTTTATTCTTTAGAATAGCTCGAAGAAATTTAAGTTCGTCTAACCGTTTACGACAGCACATACCATGTTTGGTAGGTCCCTTTTTGCAATTATAACGGCCTTGGTCAGTCTTAGGACCTCCCCTTGCCCCATGCATCCGACACACGGTAGTGCCTTTAATAGCATAGTTTTTACACTGTTGTTGGCTACGTTTTGACTTTGCTTTACACCTTTGCATGGGGTGTCCCTCCCGTGAGCGTGCGTGAAATAAAATATTCCGCCATGGCATGATACCCCTCATTAACGTAGGAGGGTATCATGTCCTATCTGGATAAATTGGCTAAAGTCGAGGCACTCCTTCAACGTGCTTCCTCTGAGGGAGAACGCCATGCAGCCGAGCTTGCCAAGCAACGAATCTTAGCCAGAATTTCCGATATACACACCAGTCGGCCCATCGAGTACAAGATCTCTCTGGATAGTCCATGGAAAAGACGGCTCTTTGCAACGCTCTGCTCCAAACATGGTTATAAAACCTATCGATATGCACGCCAAAAGCGCACTACAGCTCATGTGATGATTTCTAAAAATTTGATGGAAGAGGTGCTTTGGCCTGAATTTTTGCGGTATGCAAAAATTCTGGAAGAACTCGTCGAGGAGATCTTAAAGGACTTAACGGCCAAGATCCATCATGTGGAAGAGGAAGAGTTAGAAATTGCTGGCGAGATCGCTCATTAAGGAGGAGCAAGGTTGTGTGAATAATTCCAGGGCAACCAAGCCTTGGGATTCTCTAAAACACTTTCAGTATTCTTTTGGATTGTTATGAGATAGTTATAGGGATTGATCTTATTTAGAGCGCAGGTTTCGATGACACTCATCAGAATATCAGCAATTTTGGCTCCAGTTTCATTTTTGAAAAAATAGGCGTTCTTACGGTTAAGTACGGCCCTTTTGAGTTGACGCTCGTTGTCATTGTTTGAGACTGGAACTCCAGGAATACGTAAGAACAGTGTCAGCCCCTCCCAGTGATTATCAAGATATTGAATAGCCTTCCCAAAACTGCTATTGGGCTCTATTTGCTTGGAGTCTATAAGATCTTTGCAATAGGCTCTCATTTTGTTCATGATCGGAGCACTTTTGTCTTGATGCCACTTTAGTCTATCTTCAGGAGCCAGTCTTTCTTTTTTTGCTATTTTGTCGTTCAGAAACACTAAGTCAAAGGATGAGACTACATTTACGCACTCATTAGGCCAGTGCGATGCAATCTCATAGAAATTACGTCGTGCATGGGCATTACAATAGGCTAGTTGAGTGGAATGGTTCTTTGGAATGTTCCTTGATAGAGCATCGCAAGCTTGTATGGGTACTGGAAGAGCCTCGTCACGCATATCTAAAAGATCTTTTAAATTTTCTCCTGCGTGCTGTCTTCCAGTAAAAAACAAGGCGATCTCTTGGTCGTGTGCTTTTCCAAGAATGCCTGTTGTGATATTCCCTTCCTTTCTGGATTGGCTACTTCGTTTTCCTTCATAAGGCTAAGCACTCTTGCCATCGTATCGTCGTTGTGAAGGCATTCACAGTTGGCGGCGAGTTGGCAAAGTTCTATGAAAACGGGCTCCATACACTCTGCAACATCATGGGTCATCCCCCAAATTTCCGTATCTGAAATAGGGTTGCCCAAAATGGTCTGTATTTGCTCTTGACGATAGAAAGGCATGCCACCGCGATATTTAAGAATCGAGACAATAGCCTTAGCTGACTTATCGATTCTTGATCCAGTGTAGAGCTTTTCGGGTAGTCTAGCGGTGAACACCTGTTGACAAATAGGACAGCGAAGTCTTTCAGGTTTGTAAATATGCACATTTAACCAGGGTTGCCCCACAATGCGAAGCACCGTTCCGGCAGCCAGATTGAATAATTTGCCTTTATCACACGCAGGACAGGTAGAGCCCTTTTTAAGGACCTCGTGGGCTACTTTTATGAGCTGCGCTTCTTGATAATCGCTTGCTGGTCGATGCCCGTGCCCTTTTGCCGGACCTGCATCAGAAGGCTTCTCGTTTGAAGTATCCTCAGAAGTGTTCTTCCCTTTCTCGCTTCCATTTTTTTTTGGTCGCAGTAGATTCTTTAACTTCTGTGCGCTTTCCGTCTTTATTCCGAATACAGCTTTGAGCCTTGCAATACTCAAAGACTGCTCTCGAAGAGATCCCTCCATCCATATCATTGCCCTCACAAGATCGGCAAGCAAGGGAAAATCGTCTACATCAAGGGATTGACTCTCGATCCTCTGAATGAGGGATTCAATCTCTTCTGTAGTAAAATCTATGCGTTTAGGTCGCTTTACCATCTTCAACTATCCCCAGGGCATCTATTTGAAAATAAAAAAACAATATTGTCATCCAATTTTTCGCCATGTATCTGAAAAACAGGCAAGACCCGGGTCTCCATTCCACAGAAGTGTTTGGAGCTCACGAGCCTCCAAAATCACTTCAACACCGCCACTTGCTGGTTTAGGCCACCAAGAAAACCTTCCCTTTGAAAGACGTTTAATGCAGAGCCAAAACCCCTGTCCATCGTACACTAAAACCTTTAGAGAGTTGACAGACCGGTTTCGAAAGAGAAAAACCGCACCACCAAAGGGATCTTTGCCTAAGATTTGTTTACAACAGGATGCAAGGCCATCGATTCCTTTACGAAAGTCAACAGGAGCAATAGCAACATAGATAACCATTTGAGGGGTGATTTGAATCATGAGAACTCCCCTCTAAAGAGTTTACTAATAAGGGCAGGCAGATCCTTAACAGGCCCAGTCCAGCGAAGAGTAAGAGGCCCTGCTTGGTGCTTAAGAGTAATTTCAACAAATGAATGGGATTCACTAGGTAGAGGGCGTACTTGAGCAAAATCTTGGATGGTTTGTTTTCCACGCGCTAAGCGCTTCTTAAAGTACTGGACAGAGACGCCTATGGCAGATGCAATTTCAGCAACAGAGTAAGTCATCGTAAGATTGAACGCAGCTTGCCAGAGCTCCTTGGAGAAGCGTGGATGGCCCTTTTTTTGGGATCTAACGCGATGAAATTCTTGAGCGACTTGTTCGAGCGAAAGTGTAGCAGCTTTCATGAGCAACCTCCTTGGTTGTTTGCTCACGAATTTCGCTCAACCTTGTTTCAAAATCACGCACGCTCACAGGAGGGACACCCTGTAGCTGTTGGAATTTGGCGACCCGGTTCAGTATGTCGTTGGCCACATTCCTTTGAAGCATTGGGTTTGGTGTATTTAGCAGGTTAACCAGGGTTGCGACCGCATTGCTTGTACTCGCTTTCAGCACCTCGACCGCATCATGCACCACCTGATCCCTCAGTCTTTGCAACTCCGCGCGGAAGACGGGATCTTTTAGCCAGGTGTAAAAGGTGTCTTTGGATACTTTTGCTTGCTTGCATGCATCAATGTCACTTGACGATCCAATAAAGTGCGGAAGGGCTTTAACCTGTCGGTCTGTTAGTCGGGTCTGGTCCGTTTTAGTCCGCTGCATGCCTAATCCTTTATTCTTAATTGTATCACATTTATCTCTTCAGCACATAATCTCTCAGCATGCAATGGATGTACGGCGATAGAGTTGAGATGTATTGCAGTCGCGTATGACTATTTATCGGTACTCTCTTATGGCTCATGAATACGGTATCATCTCAAGTCTATCTATATGATATGCAATATTTTACATCGAAAAATCGGTTCGAAAAATGGACAAAAAAAGACAGTGTTGCCTACAATGCTCCAGTTTATGTAAATGGAGGGAGAAAAGTGTTCAAAGTAAACTATTTACGGGTTATTTTTCTGGGCAGCCTGACCTTTGTGATGGGTGGCTTTATGATGCCGTTCGACACAGCACTATCTGCTACGAAACAGTCGATAATAGAAGAAGACTATCTAGAGCCTGATCCTGAGTTTGACTGGTTGTTTGCAGGTACGTATAGAATGCCAAAATCTAACTCAACTCTTTCACTGCCAGAGGGATTTATTGCGGTTATAGGCAACGATGCCCACCGTCTTAGGGAACTTGGTGGTCAACCGCCTAATACTAGCTTGGAAGCTCTGGCCTTCAATACAAACGAAGAGACCCTTGTGTTATTTGCGTATGTCGACAGTGGTTTTGTTTCTCTCGATGATTGGACTGAAATAGATCCAAAGCAGCTTCTTGAGGGATTCCGCAAAGGTGCTGAAGAGGATAACGAGTATCGACGATGTCATAATGGAGAAGAAATACATGTAATTGATTGGATACAGGAGCCCACACTAGATCGCAGTATCAGCACCGTTTATTGGGCTATTGAGGTAGAAGGGGGCACGGGCGAAAGAGTCGTCAACTCAATGGCTTTAAGGTTAGGAAGAAAGGGCTTCGAGCTTTTAAATTGGGTTACAGATAATGCGTCGTATAAACATTTTGGGGGGGACTTGGATGTTATGCTCCGCGCCCACAGTTTTGACGCAGGTTTTCATTATTCGGATCGCATTTCTAGTGACAAGGTAGCTTCTTATGGCATTGCCGGCCTTGTCGCCGCTACGGTTGGAGCTAAGTTTGGCAAAGCAGCGGTTATAGGGGGGCTAGGCCTTCTAAAAGCATTTAAAGGAGTCATCGCTGCCTGTTTTGCGGGCTTGTTTTACTTTCTTAAAGGGCTCTTCAAGAGAGGCAGTGATGGGCAAGATTAGACTGCGGAAGACTTGTCATCTCACTTTGAGTGCTTGTGGTATCGCGAAAGTCGCATTATATGGAGAATATTTAGATGTCGCATGAAGACTTAGTTAGAAAACGGTGGTTTTCAGCATTTGTCCTGCTATATGCCTTTCTTTGGCCAAGCCTTTTGATAGTGGCTTGTCTAGCAAGCTATGATGGTAATTGGTCTAGCATGGGTTCCATACTATTCTTTTTTGCATTTGCCAGCATTGACGCATTTATCACTTATCATTGTGCATACCGTAAGAAGGGAACAATTTTGCTTACTTTATGGATAATTGGCATGCCGATGGTTATGATTAGGCATATTGTAGATACGTTTTTTGTAGACTATAGCGTTGATGCTATGCTGATGATGTGCCCTATTTTAATTCTGATGTTATCTATAGAGCTCTATTTTTGGATTAATTGCCTTCGGTTGCGAAAGGTCAATTCTTTGGAAGGAACTAAGCGTGATGCTGATCGGTATGCACAAGTGCTCGCGTTAGAAAAGTCCCGAAATATAGAAGCAATATCTACCTAGTCAATTTGTTTATCTTAAATTTTCTCTTCGGTGTAGAACGTCATTACCAATTAATTTAAAAAAATCAGGAAGCTGCTGATAGATGCAAGAATTTTTTAAAGACTGCAATCAACGATTAAAAAAAGTGGTAAAAACATCTACCTGGATGGTAGTGATAATCCTTGTCTTAAACGATCTGGATAGTCCAGGAAATGGTTATCTTGGATCTATGTTCAGCTATGGTTTTTCCAAGTTGATGGTTGGCTATTATGATTTTGTAGAAATAGCCCAAACACCACTAGCATCTCTAACGATAGCAAAAATTATCGCATTCACTCTCTATATGATAGCTGCCAAATTGATGTGGATATGTGTGAGTGGTGGTTGCTCTTGGATAATTGAAAAGCTGGAGAGTGCATCTTCAAAAGAGGAGCAGTTCATTCCCATAGCGCCTAATGAGGAATGTGCAAGGTGCGTTAATAAAATGCAAAAAGCAAATAGCATCCGCGAGTTAGATGAGCTGCTTTTCTATGTGGTCAGCAAGTGGCCCCAATGGGAAAGTCAATTGTCTACAGTGTATAAGAACAGGAAATATTGGTTGGAAAAAAATACTCCTACCCCCTGAAAATCAAGGTTAGGAAACACTTACTGTGTTAATACAGATTTCCAATTGCCAGTGCTTCTTTTTTGAAAAGGGTTGCCGATTTTTCTGCTTTTAGCGTTGATTTGCCACGACCTCACCGCTAGTTTTTAGGGCAGGTAAATTGGGAGGATTTCGTAGCTAGGAGACCTGTCTGATACCTTATCATCCCCGTCCTCATTTGAAGACACAGATTGGCACTCTCGGGGTTTCTCCATGTTTATGGCTCCTCGAGCATTCTCGGTCCAGGCGGTAGTTCTGCTGGTCGGTCCAGGTAGTGTCCAGGTGATTTTCTTCCTAACATACTGATTGTTAATTTTCGTCCAGGAGGTCCAGGTAGTCCATGAACGTTTGTTCGCCAAGAAATGTCAAGAGGATACCCATAATTGAAGCCTTGGTACTTACCCCTTTTTGTGTGCACTTTATTTTTTTCCTGGACAGCATGGACATCGTGGACTGACCATTGGGTATAAACTGTTTAAGTAACATCCTTCACCAGGACATTACATGGACAGGACGTGGACCTAACAATCGTCATGGGTTAGCTCCTCCATATGTCGCTACCTGACTTGTAGGCTCTCTGGAAGTCCTCCCTCGCCCTCGCTAGAGATGGAAGCTCATAATGACGAGAGCGAACGCCGTTATTGGCAGTGGGCCTTGATTCAGATACCGAAGTAACAAGCTTAGCCAACGCTCTTCCTAAGGCCTCTTTGTTCTCTATTTGTCTATTCCCTTGACCCTCACACCATCCCCTATAATCGGCATAGACCGAATCTCGAGATATAGAATCCCTCCACCCCTCAACTGCCGGAGTCGCATTAGACACATTAAAGCACCCCACGTTAAGGGCTTCATAGATGTACTGTTCGACTGATGAAGCACTCCTCAGCTTGACCTTAAAAGCCTCACTATCATTTGGCATTCTGTGTAAGTTGAACCCCGACAGGTCCTCATTCAACAATTCATAAAGAAACGCCTCATCGCCGCCTGTCTGTAGCTCGTCTTTGATCGCCTTAAAGTATACGGTGTCCTCCTTACGGGTCTCGCTGACCTTAAAAACAACAAAGCGCCTGTCGTCACGATCGAGGTGGACTGGCCAATCCTCATTGCTGGAGAGAATTAGGTGCCGGAAATTCCTTATTTGGATGACGTCCTTCCCTTTGGCTTCAATGCAGCAAAATTCCTCTGTTATCATCGTCTTGAGCTTTCCAAGGTCCTTCTTATTACCACCCCACAGCGCTTCATTTCCATGAATAAGCACAGCGTTTTTGTGATGAAAATTGAAGTTACCTAAGAGCTGCTGCATGCTATCCAGGGGTAAGTAATGCGGACCGAAAATCCTGCCAAGAGCGTCTACGAACGTGTTTTTGCCTGTACCCTGGCTACTCATCAGAAGTAGCCCCGGAAGGGGCTTGTCGGGGTGCTGAATCAGATGCGCGCACCATTGCCAAAGATATCTGAAGCGCGCTTCGCTCCCGTCGCATATAATGTCCTTCATATGGCCTTTGAAGCGCTCACAAGATCCCCTTTTCGCTTCAATGGCATACCCTCGCCAAATGTTATAGTAGCCATTACTATGGCCCTCTCTTGTTGGGTCAAAAGCTATTCCTTGATATTGGCGGCGCTTGGGATGCTCTAGCCATATCCTCGCCTTTGTCTTTCTTTTTCCTTCCCCTAGGTCAATAGTTTGATTTTCGTACAAGTTGATCAGGGATTGTCTCAGGGAAATTGCATGAAGAAATGATTTGACTATTTTTCAAATTGTTGCGACTACTTCTCCTTTTCATCAGGGAGATGTATAATGTCACAACAACATGCAGTCAGAGAAACTTCTATCATGCTCGCGTTTTCAATCCTACCAGATCCTCGTAAGGCAAGAAACCAGGCCTACAGTGTCTCCGAGATCGTATCGATCGCCATCCTCGCTATACTTTGCGGGGCTGATGATTGGGTAGAGGTTAGCTTATGGTCTGAGTCTAATCTTGAATGGTTACACGAGCTTCAAATGTGTTCTGATGGTGTCCCTTCGCATGACACTTTCTCGCGCTTTTTCCGCTTTGTCAACCCACAGGCGTTTGAGCGGTGTTTTATTAACTGGACTCAGCATATTGCCAAAACGATAGGTGGCATCATCGCTTTGGACGGCAAAACCTTATGCAACTCTTCCGATACGACAAATGATGTAAGAGCCATTCATATCGTGAGTGCATTTTCAGCGGAAAATCAACTTGTTCTAGGGCAGCTTGCAACAGAGCTAAAATCCAATGAAATCACTGCTTTTCCCTTGCTTCTTGCCATGCTCGATATTAGGGGTGCTACAATTACAGTGGATGCCGGAGGATGTCATAGGCCACTTGTTAAGCAGATCGTGGAGCAAGGAGGAGACTACGTGATAGGTCTAAAAGGGAATCAAGGACATCTACATGCTGAGGCTCAAAACTTTTTTGAGCAAGTGGTTGAAGGTCTACCGGAAGCCAGTGGTTGTGACTTTTTTGTGAGCGAAGAAAAGTCGCGAGGACGAGTTGAGAAACGAGAAGTTTGGGTATGTGAAGATCTTGAGTGGCTACCACAAAAAACAGAATGGACAGGTTTAAGGAGTCTTGCCGCAGTTAGGAGTACAAGAACAATTAAGGGTGTAACTTCAACAGAAACACGGTTTTACATATCCAGCCTCTCGTCCGATGCGAGGAAAATGGCCCATGCGATACGCTCTCATTGGACAATTGAGAACCAGTTGCACTGTGTCCCTCCCGTGAGCGTGCGTGATTTTGAAACAAGGTTGAGCGAAATTCGTGGGCAAACAACCAAGGAGGTTGCTCATGAAATCTGCTACTCTTTCGCTCGAACAAGTCGCTCAAGAATTTCATCGCGTCAGATCGCAAAAAGGCCATCCACGCTTCTCCAAGGAGCTCTGGCAAGCTGCGTTCAATCTTACGACAACTCACTCTGTTGCTGAAATTGCATCTGCCTTAGGCATCTCTGTCCAGTACTTTAAGAAGCGCTTAGCGCGTGGAAAACAAACTATTCAAGATTTTGCCCAAGTGCGCCCTCTACCTAGCGAGTCTCATTCATTTGTTGAAATCACTCTCAAGCACCAAGCAGGGCCTCTTACTCTTCGCTGGACTGGACCTGTTAAGGATCTGCCTGCCCTTATTAGTAAACTCTTTAGAGGGGAGTTCTCATGATTCAAATCACCCCTCAAATGCTTATCTATGTTGCTATTGCTCCTGTTGACTTTCGTAAAGGAATCGATGGCCTTGCATCCTGTTGCAGACAAATCTTAGGCAAAGATCCCTTTGATGGTGCGGTTTTTCTCTTTCGAAATCGGTCTGTCAACTCTCTAAGGGTTTTAGTGTACGATGGACAGGGGTTTTGGCTCTGCATTAAACGCCTTTCAAAGGGAAGGTTTTCTTGGTGGCCTAAACCAGCAAGTGGCGGTGTTGAAGTGATTTTGGAGGCTCGTGAGCTCCAAACACTTCTGTGGAATGGAGACCCAGGCCTCGCCTCTTTTTCAGACACATGGCGAAAAATTCGATGACAATATTGTTTTTTTATTGTCAAATAAATGCCCTAGGGATGGTTGAAGATGGCAAAGCGACCTAAACGCATAGATTTTACTACAGAAGAGATTGAATCCCTCATACAGAGGATCGAGAGTCAATCCCTTGAGGTAGACGATTTCCCCTTGCTTGCTGATCTTGTAAGGGCAATGATATGGATGGAGGGATCTCTTCGAGAGCAGTCTTTGAGTATTGCAAGGCTTAAAGCTGTATTCGGGATTAAGACGGAAAGTGCACAGAAGTTAAAGAATCTACTGCGACCAAAAAACACTGGAAGCGAGAAAGGAAATAGCACTTCTGAGGATACTTCAAGTGAGAAGCCTTCTGATGCAGGTCCGGCAAAAGGGCACGGGCATCGACCAGCAAGCGATTATCAAGAAGCGCAGCTCATAAAAGTAGCCCACGAGGTTCTTAAAAAGGGCTCTACCTGTCCTGCGTGTGGTAAAGGCAAATTATTCAATCTAGCTTCCGGAACGGTGCTTCGCATTGTGGGGCAACCCTGGTTAAATGTGCATATCTACAAACCTGAAAGACTTCGCTGTCCTATTTGTCAACAGGTGTTCACCGCTAGACTACCCGAAGAGCTTTACACTGAGTCAAGAATCGATAAGTCAGCTAAGGCTATAGTCTCGATTCTTAAATATCGCGGTGGCATGCCCTTCTATCGTCAAGAGCAAATACAGACCATTTTGGGCAACCCTATTTCAGATACAGAAATTTGGGGCATGACCCATGATGTTGCAGAGTGCATGGAGCCTGTTTTCATAGAGCTGTGCCAACTCGCAGCCAACTGTGAATGCCTTCACAACGACGATACGATGGCAAGAGTGCTTAGCCTTATGAAGGAAAACGAAGTAGCCAATCCAGAAAGGAAGGGAATATTCACAACGGGCATTCTTGGAAAAGCACACGACAAAGAGATCGCCTTGTTTTTTACTGGAAGACAGCACGCAGGAGAAAATTTAAAAGATCTTTTGGATATGCGTGACGAGGCTCTTCCAGTGCCTATACAAGCCTGTGACGCTTTGTCCAGGAACATTCCAAAGAATCATTCCACTCAACTAGCCTATTGCAATGCCCATGCACGACGTAATTTTTATGAGCTCGCGTCACACTGGCCTAATGAGTGCGTGAATGTAGTCTCGTCCTTTGACTTAGTGTTTCTGAACGACAAGATAGCAAAAAAAGAAAGCCTGACTCCTGAAGATAGGCTAAAGTGGCACCAAGACAAAAGTGCTCCGATCATGAACAAGATGAGAGCCTATTGCAAAGACCTTATAGACTCCAAGCAAATAGAGCCCAATAGCAGTTTTGGGAGGGCTATTCAGTATCTTGATAATCACTGGGAGGGGCTGACCCTGTTCTTACGTATTCCTGGAGTTCCAATCTCAAACAATGACAACGAACGTCAACTCAAAAGGGCCGTACTTAACCGTAAGAACGCCTATTTTTTCAAAAATGAAACTGGAGCCAAAATTGCTGATATTCTGATGAGTGTCATCGAAACCTGCACTCTAAATAAGATCAATCCCTATAACTATCTCACAGCAATCCAAAAGAATACTGAAAGTGTTCTAGAGGATCCCAAGGCTTGGTTGCCCTGGAATTATTCACACAATCTTGCTCCTCCTCAATGTGCGATCTCGCCAGCAATTTCTAACTCTTCCTCTTCCACATGATGGATCTTAGCCGTTAAGTCTTTTAATATATCCTCAACGAGTTCTTCCAGAATTTTTGCATACCGCAAAAATTCAGGCCAAAGCACTTCTTCCATCAAATTCTTAGCAATCATCACATGAGCTGTGGTGCGTTTTTGCCTGGCATACCGATAGGTTTTATAACCATGTTTGGAGCAGACCGTTGCAAATAGCCTTCTTTTCCACGGGCTATCCAGAGAGATCTTGTACTCGATGGGCCGACTGGTGTGTATATCGGAAATTCTGGCTAAGATTCGTTGCTTGGCAAGCTCGGCAGCGTGGCGTTCTCCCTCAGAGGAAGCACGTTGAAGAAGCGCCTCGACTTTAGCCAGTTTATCCAGATAGGACATGATACCCTCCCACGTTAATGAGGGGTATCATGCCACGGCGGAATATTTTTTTCACGCACGCTCACGGGAGGGACACGTTTTTCTTTGATATGGTGAAAGACAAAATGGGGCAAGCAGGACTTGAACCTGCGACCAACGGATTATCGAGGGCGGAGGAATACCCTACGACCCAACACGATCCAACCGCTATCAGCAACACTATAAGCAGCTTGTACCCTTTCAGTCTACTGGATTCTATCGGCTCGTGCTGACTCAAATTGCACCGCCATTGCACCGGAGAGAGTCAGATTTGACTCAGGCAGAGTAAGTTGTTCCAAAAAATACTGAAGCTCGGGTTTTGGTTGGATTTATAAACATTGTCAATCTCTTCGCAGGTGATATGGTCAACAAGCAATTTGGTGGTTCCATGTGATTTGTCGTACTTCTTACCGCCCAGTTCTGCGATCCGTTTCATACATGTGGCAGAATTGTCGATCATTTCAAAATTAAAATGACGCGCTTGTTCCTCATCTCCGGTTATGACTTGCAACACCTCACTTTCCGATATATTTGCCCATTTAGCCACAGCGGTTGTAAAAGTCAGTAACCAGCATTCTACATCCATGATCGCAAAATAAAGACCAATCTTATCGCTATCCTCACAGCCTCGTTGTTGTAGAGCTAGCCGCGTTTGTTTGGTGATTTTCTGGATTATATCTAACTTGCTTAGCCTCGCTCCAGAACGTTTTTGATTATTCCAGGAGGACAGATAGTCGTCGGCATGGAGATCTCTGAGCGCAATAATATCAAAATTTGCCTCACGCTGTTTCTTTACACGATCGGCAATAGCAGAAACAAGCGACCCTATACCATCGATATCAATGATCACGAAGAAGATTAGCGATTCGGGGTTAGCATCCAGTGGTTCAAAGGGCAGTACCGTACAGGGGACTTTCTGGTATCCTCGTAACTTAATAGTCTCTATTTTGATGCCGGCGTAACAATACCAGGTCAGTATGAGGTGCTTAAGGAGAATTTGCTCCGTTTGCCCCTCGACGTAGATGGCGATTTTTCTTAAATACATTCTAGCGGTCTAGTAAGAAATTCGAAGTTAAGAGATCAAAATTATTCAAGCCTAGTTGTTGCCAGTCATCAAATTTTTTCTTTGAGTTCATTTTAGTGAAGCATTGAACTATGTGATTTGATCGTTCACACACAATAAAGTCACTCAAAGGCACGGCATTCATTAGAGAAATATCGTTTGAGGTTGTGATGAATTGAATTTTAGAATCAGGAATGTTTTTAAAAATAATCTCCGCCATTCTCCTGCACCGGTCAAAATCTAGCCCCTCACCAAGGTCATCAATTAGGATACATCCAACATTGCTTTGTGATTTAAGAAACTCGATAATAGTGAGCAGAGAAAAGGCGCGAAATAACCCTTGAGATGTTTCAAATTGTTTTAAGGCGTTAGGAATCCCTTTTTCCTTTAGATAGATTATTTTTGCTGTGGGTAGTAAGCCTTCGGTAAACCTGGTAGATGCGGTTTCGATTTCGTAGCCAATGTCGCGCAATTGCCTGAGAACATTTTCGATTTGAAACGGTGATAACTGTTCAAGAGCTGATGGCACGGCATTCAGACTTGTCAATTGAACTGGGTTACCTGGAATCTCGATCAAGTTAGGACTAGTGTTGGCAAAGCTAAAACCCCGTACTCCAGTTGCCCATGAAACGAGGCTTTCAAAAAATGGGAATTCGTCTTTATCTCTGCGAACGTGAAGTACCAATCTATCATTGGGAGGAGAAATGCTATGCCAAGTTGAGGCTTTTTCACTATATATCTTGGCACCGGCACGAGTCCGATTAAGCTTTTCAAGACCATTTAAAGTGAGTTTTTCGCGCAAAATCTCGCCTTGCTCAGTCTCAACCAAGTACTCATAGCGATGGTCAAATTGGTCAACAAAGGAAGCTGACCAACTTCCATACAATTTTGTTTGAGGTACTTGAATTAGCTTGGCTAAGCGATCGATGACCCCTATGATACGGGTTTTTCCGGTCGCATTTTTTCCTACAATTAGGTTGTGTTTGCCAAGAGTAAGCCCTTGGAGTTCCCAAGGATTAAACTCGTCTTGTGAGGAAAATTCGTTGTAGTCTAGCGATTGTAAATTCATAATGTATGGCTTATTTGGGGGTGCTGTCCTCGCTGATGCCCGGTTGAGATTGTAGCGACGCGACTCCTGCTATCTTTAATGTTGGAAAGAAAAAAAGAAAAGACTCTTTTTTTTGAGGTAACATTGGTGGCATCATGTGCGAGTAGACACCTAGGGCTGGTGGTTTTTTGTGGTCAAACAAGATTATTGCCTTCGGCATCTTGTTGGCTGTGCAAAGGAGCGTAGCATGTTGGCTTATCGTTGGTCAATATTGATCGGTAACGTAGCCAGGGCGATCGCATCTTAATTTCCTTGACTAACGAGTCGAAACAGGAACTCAGCCGACATTTTCATCTTGTGCTAGGGGTCAGACGTGCTAGGGGTCAGACGTGACTTATTGACTTTTCCATTACACAGGCGGTATAAATTTTTTTTCGAATGCCGTTCGCGACGACAAAGGGATTGTCAATGCCAAGATCACCTCGATACATTTCACCGGGAGCCATTCATCATGTCATGCTTCGTGGTAATCAAGGGCGTCCTATTTTTTACTCAGACCATGACAGAGTTCAGTGTTGTCTACTTATACAAGAAGGCATTGAGCGTTTTGGGCATCGAATACACGCGTATTGTCTAATGTCGAATCACATCCATCTCGCCTGGCAACAAGGTAATGATGGACTTTCGTCAGCTATTCAGAACTTTGCCTTTCGATATGCGCAACGGACTAATCGTCTTCGTCGAGAAGTTGGTCACGTTTTTCAGGGAAGATTTAAGTCGATTCTTGTTAACAAGGAAAATTATTTGGCAAGATTGGTCCGTTATATTCACCTAAATCCTGTTCGAGCAGGTCTCGTCAAGAGTCCTGAGGCTTACAGGTGGAGTGGACATAACGCCTATCTTGGGATTGATCCGGTTGCGTGGCTTGAGTGCGACTATGTCCTCAAAAAATATTCCGAAGATCGCGAAATTGCTAGAAGGCGATATAATGAGTTTGTCCATGTCGCAATAGGTCAGACAGAGGAAATTGACTTTAAGATAGGGCTTCAATCGGGAATAATAGGAAATGATGCATTTATTCAAGCGGTCCTTTCTAAAGAAAATGAATGTGATGGACGAGATGATTTCGACATTACGATTTTATGCCTTATCAAATATGTATGTGCAAAATATGGGCTTTCCGAAACCGAAATCATGTCTCAAAGTAGAGCAAGGGAGTTGGCTCATGCAAGAGCGGTGATCACACTTATCGCAAGGGATTTGAAGGGGCTTTCAATAATAGAGGTGGCAAATAAGCTAGGGAGGGATCCGGGTGGTCTTAGCCGTTTAGCGAGTAACCTTGATAAAAAATGCCACGATTTGCCTAGTTTGAAACAAGAGATTGTTTCACTAAAGAACGAGTTGTTGTTAGGTTTTCAAAAGGCTTAACAGAATTTTTGACAAAAAGTCAATAAGTCATATCTGACCCTAGCCCCAGAGCGGCCATCCATCTAAGTTCTTTTACCTTTTTCTCATTCATCACTTCCCTCAGTCCTAAATATCCCAGTTTGGGCTACTAAATCAATCGTGTCCCTCCCGTGAGCGTGCGTGATTTTGAAACAAGGTTGAGCGAAATTCGTGGGCAAACAACCAAGGAGGTTGCTCATGAAATCTGCTACTCTTTCGCTCGAACAAGTCGCTCAAGAATTTCATCGCGTCAGATCGCAAAAAGGCCATCCACGCTTCTCCAAGGAGCTCTGGCAAGCTGCGTTCAATCTTACGACAACTCACTCTGTTGCTGAAATTGCATCTGCCTTAGGCATCTCTGTCCAGTACTTTAAGAAGCGCTTAGCGCGTGGAAAACAAACTATTCAAGATTTTGCCCAAGTGCGCCCTCTACCTAGCGAGTCTCATTCATTTGTTGAAATCACTCTCAAGCACCAAGCAGGGCCTCTTACTCTTCGCTGGACTGGACCTGTTAAGGATCTGCCTGCCCTTATTAGTAAACTCTTTAGAGGGGAGTTCTCATGATTCAAATCACCCCTCAAATGCTTATCTATGTTGCTATTGCTCCTGTTGACTTTCGTAAAGGAATCGATGGCCTTGCATCCTGTTGCAGACAAATCTTAGGCAAAGATCCCTTTGATGGTGCGGTTTTTCTCTTTCGAAATCGGTCTGTCAACTCTCTAAGGGTTTTAGTGTACGATGGACAGGGGTTTTGGCTCTGCATTAAACGCCTTTCAAAGGGAAGGTTTTCTTGGTGGCCTAAACCAGCAAGTGGCGGTGTTGAAGTGATTTTGGAGGCTCGTGAGCTCCAAACACTTCTGTGGAATGGAGACCCAGGCCTCGCCTCTTTTTCAGACACATGGCGAAAAATTCGATGACAATATTGTTTTTTTATTGTCAAATAAATGCCCTAGGGATGGTTGAAGATGGCAAAGCGACCTAAACGCATAGATTTTACTACAGAAGAGATTGAATCCCTCATACAGAGGATCGAGAGTCAATCCCTTGAGGTAGACGATTTCCCCTTGCTTGCTGATCTTGTAAGGGCAATGATATGGATGGAGGGATCTCTTCGAGAGCAGTCTTTGAGTATTGCAAGGCTTAAAGCTGTATTCGGGATTAAGACGGAAAGTGCACAGAAGTTAAAGAATCTACTGCGACCAAAAAACACTGGAAGCGAGAAAGGAAATAGCACTTCTGAGGATACTTCAAGTGAGAAGCCTTCTGATGCAGGTCCGGCAAAAGGGCACGGGCATCGACCAGCAAGCGATTATCAAGAAGCGCAGCTCATAAAAGTAGCCCACGAGGTTCTTAAAAAGGGCTCTACCTGTCCTGCGTGTGGTAAAGGCAAATTATTCAATCTAGCTTCCGGAACGGTGCTTCGCATTGTGGGGCAACCCTGGTTAAATGTGCATATCTACAAACCTGAAAGACTTCGCTGTCCTATTTGTCAACAGGTGTTCACCGCTAGACTACCCGAAGAGCTTTACACTGAGTCAAGAATCGATAAGTCAGCTAAGGCTATAGTCTCGATTCTTAAATATCGCGGTGGCATGCCCTTCTATCGTCAAGAGCAAATACAGACCATTTTGGGCAACCCTATTTCAGATACAGAAATTTGGGGCATGACCCATGATGTTGCAGAGTGCATGGAGCCTGTTTTCATAGAGCTGTGCCAACTCGCGGCCAACTGTGAATGCCTTCACAACGACGATACGATGGCAAGAGTGCTTAGCCTTATGAAGGAAAACGAAGTAGCCAATCCAGAAAGGAAGGGAATATTCACAACGGGCATTCTTGGAAAAGCACACGACAAAGAGATCGCCTTGTTTTTTACTGGAAGACAGCACGCAGGAGAAAATTTAAAAGATCTTTTGGATATGCGTGACGAGGCTCTTCCAGTGCCTATACAAGCCTGTGACGCTTTGTCCAGGAACATTCCAAAGAATCATTCCACTCAACTAGCCTATTGCAATGCCCATGCACGACGTAATTTTTATGAGCTCGCGTCACACTGGCCTAATGAGTGCGTGAATGTAGTCTCGTCCTTTGACTTAGTGTTTCTGAACGACAAGATAGCAAAAAAAGAAAGCCTGACTCCTGAAGATAGGCTAAAGTGGCACCAAGACAAAAGTGCTCCGATCATGAACAAGATGAGAGCCTATTGCAAAGACCTTATAGACTCCAAGCAAATAGAGCCCAATAGCAGTTTTGGGAGGGCTATTCAGTATCTTGATAATCACTGGGAGGGGCTGACCCTGTTCTTACGTATTCCTGGAGTTCCAATCTCAAACAATGACAACGAACGTCAACTCAAAAGGGCCGTACTTAACCGTAAGAACGCCTATTTTTTCAAAAATGAAACTGGAGCCAAAATTGCTGATATTCTGATGAGTGTCATCGAAACCTGCACTCTAAATAAGATCAATCCCTATAACTATCTCACAGCAATCCAAAAGAATACTGAAAGTGTTCTAGAGGATCCCAAGGCTTGGTTGCCCTGGAATTATTCACACAATCTTGCTCCTCCTCAATGTGCGATCTCGCCAGCAATTTCTAACTCTTCCTCTTCCACATGATGGATCTTAGCCGTTAAGTCTTTTAATATATCCTCAACGAGTTCTTCCAGAATTTTTGCATACCGCAAAAATTCAGGCCAAAGCACTTCTTCCATCAAATTCTTAGCAATCATCACATGAGCTGTGGTGCGTTTTTGCCTGGCATACCGATAGGTTTTATAACCATGTTTGGAGCAGACCGTTGCAAATAGCCTTCTTTTCCACGGGCTATCCAGAGAGATCTTGTACTCGATGGGCCGACTGGTGTGTATATCGGAAATTCTGGCTAAGATTCGTTGCTTGGCAAGCTCGGCAGCGTGGCGTTCTCCCTCAGAGGAAGCACGTTGAAGAAGCGCCTCGACTTTAGCCAGTTTATCCAGATAGGACATGATACCCTCCCACGTTAATGAGGGGTATCATGCCACGGCGGAATATTTTTTTCACGCACGCTCACGGGAGGGACACAATCAATCCTACTTAGAACTACCAAACCTTTCATGGAGGCTGATTCACGTACCTCGGCTGGAAATGCAGAGAGGAGATTCTCGAGATTCATACTGAGAGAGTATCTACGATTGAACTTCTAATATCAATCAAAATTTAAACATCATGATGCTGAGGAGAAACTTAAAAAACATTGAAAAGCTGTGGCGCGCCAGCGCCATAGTTTTTTAAGGACGTACGGTCGGACTTATTAATCCCTTGTCTGTAGGTTTTGCTATCTGTTGTCACTAATAGAGCCTGGTGAAGGTGTTGTAATTGCTACGCTTGTTGCTACAGACGTGATTTGATTCCGGCTAGCGATTGTATCTGTCTCATCTTTGACAGCATGATCTGGCAATGCTTTGTTTTGACTTTGAGCGAAGCGCCTTTCAGCAATTGCGATAAAAACATTCCATTCACCAGGCTTTGCTTCGCGTACCTTAAAGTCCGTTAACACGCTACCATCTGCCATACGCAGGCCACATGAACCATTTTCTAAGCGTGAGCGAATTTCGGGTGCGCTGTCAAATGATCATGCAGAATGACCCACTTGGTGACCGCCAAGTGGGTCATTCTGCATGATCATTTGACACGGGTAAAAGATACATGAAGTATGTTCCCTTTTGGGCAGAGCATTCTAGCGACTTTTCTATTTGATGGGTGAAGATGCTATCGATCTCGGAATGAATCCGTGCTCTAGGTAAATCCTTCTTATGACCCCATTTTCTTATTTGACTGTCATTTGATTTTCATGACAAAAGGTCGCCACCTTTACGCCAAACCTTGCTTCATTGAATATGCCTCGGGACTTAATATATTTCATAAGATTAGGAGGGCCTTATTCACCTTTGCGGTCAGTTTTCGGTCGACTGCAAAAGGATCGTCTGTCGCGTTTTGCTCCTCGGACATAGCTGGCGCTATGCCCTCGTCACAAACCACGACATCCGACCTTTTTCGTCCGACCGAAATTCTGACCGTAAAGGTGAACAAGGCCATTAGGAGCTAGGGATTCACCAAAAAGATTATGAAACTCATCCAAGCTAGGAACCCCAAGGAATTTTTAGGTAGGTAGCAAATTTAGCATCCGAAAATTTGGGTTATGTATAGATGTTCTGTTTTTCCAGGTTGCTGGCGATTCTATTCGAATGATTCTCTCAAACACTTGGAATTCACAGAAGAATCATCCGCAAAAGGTGATTTTGCAGATTTACAGATTAATTTCGAAAGGAAAAAATTCATCCGCAAAAAGCAAAATATGCCGTTTGTTGCCGTGTTTTTGAATCCAAAAAAACATCTGCAAATCGACATTTTTACCATTTGTAGATTGATTTGTTATCCAAAAAAATATATAATGTGACTAAAATTCGGGAGAATTCCATGAAAACAGCTCAATTCATCGGTCGCGAAGCCGAAATGGCAAGGCTCAAAGGCTTATTGAGCACTAGAAGCGCGAGCCTCATTGTAGTGCGAGGGAGAAGAAGAATCGGGAAAAGCAGGCTGCTGGCCGAATTCGGCAAGGAAGTAAAGAGCTTGTTCTTTTCTGGAAATCCGCCAGCCCGTAAAACAACAGCGCAATCGCAGCGCGATGTCTTTGTGAAGCAGCTCGAAAGAAACGGGATTCCCGGGATCCAGCCGGACGATTGGGGGAATATCCTCTGGCATCTTTCCAAGCACACCCAAAAAGGGCGGGTGCTTATTGTGTTTGATGAAATTTCCTGGATGGGCGGAAAAGACTCTGAATTTTTAGGCCATTTAAAAACTGCTTGGGATATGTATTTCAGCAAGAATCCTCATTTGATTTTTGCTCTTTGCGGGTCGATTTCTTCTTGGATCGAAAAGAATATTCTCAGCAATACGGGATTCCTTGGAAGAATCATGATCGATATGGTTCTCGACGAACTGCCTCTTCAATCATGCAATGCATTCTGGCATCCTAAAGAAACACGCATAACAGCCTATGAAAAATTCAAAGTTTTGTCTGTAACCGGAGGAGTGCCATTCTATTTGGAGCGGATCAAGCCAGATCTATCTGCGGAACAGAATATTCGAGAGCTCTGTTTTGCAAAGGGAGGCCTGCTTGTACGGGAATTCGATGAAATATTCTCAGATCTTTTTTCCCGCCGCAAAGGAAGCCATAAAGAACTCGTAACCTGCCTTGCCAGTGGGCCTAAAGAGCTTACTCAAATTTGCAAAGAGCTTGGCAAAAGCCAAGGAGGTTTATACAGCCAGTATCTGGATGAATTGGTGAAGGCTGGTTTTGTAAGAAGGGATTTTACATGGGACCTGAAGAGCGGAAAATATGGGAAGTTGAGTCGTTATCGTTTGAGCGATAATTATTTGCGCTTCTATCTGAAATACATTGGCCCAAACCAAGTCAAAATTGAACAAGGGAAAGTGCCGGAGTCGATGCTAAATAATTTTCCCAACTGGGAAGTGGTCATGGGATTGCAGTTTGAAAACCTTGTTACGCATAACTATAAGACTCTTTGGGAGATGCTGAATGTTTCGGCTGAGATGGTAGTTATGGATGGGCCTTTTTTTCAAAGCCCGACAACAAAACAGCCGGGATGCCAACTCGACTATATGATTCAAACCCGTTTCCATACCCTCTATTTATGCGAGGTCAAGTTTAAAAAAGATAAGATCGGGAAAAAAATCCTTGAAGAAATGGAAGAAAAGAGAAAACGGTTGAAAGTTCCTAGGCACTTTTCAATCAGGCCGGTTTTGATTCATGTGAACGGCGTGGAAGACAGCGTTTTAGAAGAGAATTACTTCGATAAAGTCATCGATTTCAGCCACCTTCTGATATAACGATTAGAGCGGGACTAATGGATAATTCATTTGATAAAATTAATATAAGATCGTTGAAATTGTAATGGTTATGCAAATAATCAGTGATTGTCTATATTTCCGCGATGGATTTAAATATTTTTTTTGCGCGCAATCCACCATAATTAAAACGGCATTTTGTTTCCCCAGAGCAGATAGTACTCACTCCTGAAGCCATTTTCTTCCTGAAGGGAGGGCCCATAAGAGCATGTTTTTTGGACAAAAAATCAGTGCCGATATAATTATAGAATCTGCGATCGAAGCAATAATGATCGTCATATTTACTCACTATATCCATTATTTGTTTAAGTTTATTGGAAAATGAAAGATCGAACTCAATTATTAATCGATATCCTACTCAGGGAAATTGCATGAAGAATTTAGTTTACGCCAAGCAACCCCAATAAGTAGCCACGGTTCCACCCTGCTTTCGAACGGCGATTTTTAATCCCTGCCTTTGTCTTTTTATCTGCCTTTAAAATATTTAGCGTGGCCCGTCGAAGCACGGAAAAATTTTCCGCCCCATTATCTTTTTGTACGGCGACAGTGATGATGGCACCTCGGCGACACGCAGTTGGCACCTTCCATCACCGCCCGGCGTCAGCGAGTTGGCACCTTCCATCACCGACTGACGACAACCTCCTGGCACCTCCTCCATCACCGACCCGCGACACGCGGTTGGCACCTCCCATCACCGCCCGACGACAGTCGGTTGGCACCTAAAAACAGGCCAGAATCAACGGCCCAATCCCTCAAATCTTTCAGTCCTTTCTTGGGAGCTTGCAAGAGAGCATTTAGAATGCTGACGTCCCCAAACTTAAGCGAGAGTTAGGATGTCAAATAGAATTACGAAAGAACAATTGAGGTTGTATATGCAAATTAGAAACGGTGGCAGCATGCAGGCCACTGCCGCTGCCAAAGCGGGTATTAGTACGCGAAGCGCTAAGCGCTTCGAGAAAGGCACTCATATCAAGGAGTATCGCTCCAAATCTGGATCTTCATCAGACCCCTTCGCGAAAGTCTGGAGGACCGAGTTCGTTCCCCTGTTGGAAAGAGATCCGTTCCTAACGCCCATTACCTTAATGCGGGATCTCCAGGAACGCTATCCACAGGAATATCCCGACAGCCTACTTAGAACCCTACAAAGAAGGGTTCGGCAATGGAAAGCACTCCATGGAAGGGAGAAGGAACGGATCTTTCGGCAAAACCACCCTCCCGGTTTTCAGGGCATTTCTGACTTTACCAACTGCGATGAACTGCATGTAACAATAGAGGGTACTTCGCTTCCTCATTTGCTGTATCATTTCAGGGTTCCATTCAGCGGCTGGGCATATGCCTTTGTCATTCTGGGAGGAGAGTCCCATGTAGCTCTCTCTGCAGGTTTTCAAAATGCGTTATGGGAGCTAGGTGGGGTACCTGAAACCCATCGTACCGATAGTCTTTCAGCGGCATATAAAAATCTAAATGAATCAGCAAGAGAGGACCTTACAAACGCGTACAATGAAATGTGCGCACACTATGATGTAAAGCCCACGCGAAACAATAAAGGAGTAAAGCATGAAAATGGCAGTATTGAAAGTTCGCACAGACATCTTAAAAATAAAATCGATCAAAAGCTGCGCCTGAGGGGTTCTAGAGACTTTTCCTCACTGCAAGAGTATCGAAACTTTGTCGATGAAATTGTTAAAAGTGACAATTCGCGACGTCAGGCTGAAGTAGCTGAAGAACGAAAGCACCTAAAGCCTCTCCCAAAACATAAGGTAGGCAGTCACGATATAGAAAACGTCGGTGTTCCTACCACGGGCATCATAACCGTACGACAGGCATATTATGCAGTGCCTTCGCGCTTGATAGGTCATACGTTAACGGTACACGTTCATGACGACCGATTAGAGTGTTTTCATGCAGCCTCTCATATCATTACTTTTCCGCGATTACGTTGGAGCAAGACGGGTCCTCGCCCAAGAAACATCGACTATCGCCATGTCATTCCTGAGCTTGTCCGCAAGCCTCAAGCGTTTCGACACTACATCTTTAGAGATGATTTATTTCCCAGCGATGAATTTCGCCAGGCTTGGGTGTTACTGGATGCGCGGCTTGATGAGCGTATGGCATGTAAGGAAATGGTGAGGATCTTAAAGCTGGCTGCAGACGGTCACCAGCAACAAATTGCAGCCGAGCTTCGAAAGGCACTAAACGAGCAACGCATACCAAGCTTTGAAGAGCTACAGCAACACTTTAAGGAAGCGAAGCACGTTGTCCCTCTGGTAGAGATTGAACAACACGATCTTGGCTCATACGACGAGCTGTTAAAGCACGCCACATTATAAATTTAGGAGAAGATTCATGGTTACAAAAGAAGAAGCAGTACTACCGATACTACTCAAGCAGCTTCGCCTGCCAACAATGGCCGCTTTGTGGGAAGAAATGAGTCATCAAGCGGACCTTGAAGGGTGGGGAAGCGCCAAATGCCTGAAAGTCTTGTGTGAACACGAATTAACAGGAAGAACGGATCGTCGTATGATCAGGCACCTGAAGGAATCCTGCCTGCCCCTAGGTAAAACACTTACAGACTTCGACTTCAAAGTGACATCGCTCAATAAGACGTTGATTTGTACATTAGCCTCAGGTGGGAACTGGCTACGCGAGGGCAGAAACATTCTGATTTTTGGCCCCTCAGGAGTTGGTAAAACACATCTGGCAGCTGCAATTGGAGCGGGACTCTTAGAGCACAAGTTCCGTGTTTTGTTCATGCGTACCACCGAGCTCATTCAAAGGCTTCAAGCCTCAAAACAGGCCCTGACGCTACCGACAACGCTAGCAAAGCTGGATAAATATGATTGTTTGATTTTAGACGATTTTGGCTATGCCAACAAGGATCTCATGGAAACAAATGTTCTCTTTGAGCTGATCTCAGAGCGATATGAGCGAAAGAGCCTGATCATAACATGTAATCAGCCATTCAGTGAATGGACCAACATATTTCAAGATAAAGCTATGGCGGTGGCCGCAATAGACAGGCTGGTACATGACGCTCAAATTATCCAGATCAACGGCGAAAGTTATCGCAGGAACAGCTTGTCAGCTAAAGCAAGAGCCAGTGTGACCGACCAGGATCGGGCGAAAACATTGAGTACTTGCATGAATCAAGAAATACAAGATTCGAGGTAAACATGAAACATCATTCAGAAATACTTCTCAGTAGGGCTTTGGTTGAGGATTTACGAAATGCGGTGGCTGAGCTTGAGCGTAGAGCCGATAGCTCAATAGAAAACGCCCTAAGTGGAGACAGGACTTATGTGGCCCCATCTTTAGAGGTGCGAGAAGGGATTTTTCAGCTATTGGCCCTAGTAGCTGGCTTGGAGGAAGATCTACGTAGACGTTTTAGAGAACTTGTTGCAGAATATCTGGAACAGATCTATGCCTTTCATGCAAAATTGGAGGAAGACTTGGAGGCTCTGGAGGGTAGCACTAGAAAGACTATCGGAGACGATCCAGTGATCTGAGAAGAAGTTAGAACAGATGGTCCATACTCGCCCTGCGGGTATGGACCGGGCTGGAAGGACTTCAGACGAGAAGGATCTGGGCCCGGGTGATTCTGGCCTGTTTTTAGGTGCCAACCGACTGTCGTCGGGCGGTGATGGGAGGTGCCAACCGCGTGTCGCGGGTCGGTGATGGAGGAGGTGCCAGGAGGTTGTCGTCAGTCGGTGATGGAAGGTGCCAACTCGCTGACGCCGGGCGGTGATGGAAGGTGCCAACTGCGTGTCGCCGAGGTGCCATCATCGCTGTCGCCGTACAATCTTTTCTTACTTTGCATCCATCCTCTGCATAGGATACATCTAGCTGCCAGTGCAACTGGTTCTCAATTGTCCAATGAGAGCGTATCGCATGGGCCATTTTCCTCGCATCGGACGAGAGGCTGGATATGTAAAACCGTGTTTCTGTTGAAGTTACACCCTTAATTGTTCTTGTACTCCTAACTGCGGCAAGACTCCTTAAACCTGTCCATTCTGTTTTTTGTGGTAGCCACTCAAGATCTTCACATACCCAAACTTCTCGTTTCTCAACTCGTCCTCGCGACTTTTCTTCGCTCACAAAAAAGTCACAACCACTGGCTTCCGGTAGACCTTCAACCACTTGCTCAAAAAAGTTTTGAGCCTCAGCATGTAGATGTCCTTGATTCCCTTTTAGACCTATCACGTAGTCTCCTCCTTGCTCCACGATCTGCTTAACAAGTGGCCTATGACATCCTCCGGCATCCACTGTAATTGTAGCACCCCTAATATCGAGCATGGCAAGAAGCAAGGGAAAAGCAGTGATTTCATTGGATTTTAGCTCTGTTGCAAGCTGCCCTAGAACAAGTTGATTTTCCGCTGAAAATGCACTCACGATATGAATGGCTCTTACATCATTTGTCGTATCGGAAGAGTTGCATAAGGTTTTGCCGTCCAAAGCGATGATGCCACCTATCGTTTTGGCAATATGCTGAGTCCAGTTAATAAAACACCGCTCAAACGCCTGTGGGTTGACAAAGCGGAAAAAGCGCGAGAAAGTGTCATGCGAAGGGACACCATCAGAACACATTTGAAGCTCGTGTAACCATTCAAGATTAGACTCAGACCATAAGCTAACCTCTACCCAATCATCAGCCCCGCAAAGTATAGCGAGGATGGCGATCGATACGATCTCGGAGACACTGTAGGCCTGGTTTCTTGCCTTACGAGGATCTGGTAGGATTGAAAACGCGAGCATGATAGAAGTTTCTCTGACTGCATGTTGTTGTGACATTATACATCTCCCTGATGAAAAGGAGAAGTAGTCGCAACAATTTGAAAAATAGTCAAATCATTTCTTCATGCAATTTCCCTGGTATAGGCTATCCATTCTTGTTAAATCAGGGGTATTAAGACTTGATGGTGCAGGTAGAAATAGTAAATATTATCTCAACAAAAATTTAGAACAGCCAGCATTAGAAAGTGTTGAGGTACCACAAGCTACCTTTAGAATTCCGCTCTCAGAAGAGGGAGAGGAATTGCGTAGACTCATATCTACTCCAATTCAATTGCGACGACACGTAAGCTATCGAAGGGAATTTTAGATTCGTATGAGCCAAATAGAACATTCTGTCAAATGATCATGCAGAATGACCCACTTGGTGACCGCCAAGTGGGTCATTCTGCATGATCATTTGACACATTCTACTTATCGCAGGCGATTCTTGAAAAATTATTAAAGTTAGGATCTGGATCAGAAAGGGGGCGTCCCGCAGGAACATCTGCCAGAAACATTTATCAGCGACTTTTGATTGATCTATCTTGGAATTCCAGTCGTTTGGAGGGAAACACCTATTCTCGTCTTGAAACGGAACGTCTGCTGGCAACAGGGGAAGGGGTTCCAGGAAAAGATCGGACAGTCAATCTCTCAAAGACGTTCATAGGGAAATTCTCCTGTTTGAAGGGTTGCAAAGGTGTCTGGTTTACAAAATATGTATTTTTTGTTGTAATGTAAACTGTAAAGGAAATCTATAAATTTAGGCACCTATATGAGTAACCTAGGCATTCGACTCCAACAAGCGAGAAAAGCTGCTGGTTTAAGCTTACGCGCACTTGCTGATCTCGTGCATTTGAGGCATGCCGCTATTAAAAAATATGAAGATGGAGATGTTTACCCCTCTTCGGACATGCTCATAAAATTAGCGAGAGCATTGAAAGTTTGTGTTGATTTCTTTTTTCGTCCAATCAAAGTCTCCCTTGAAAGTGTAAAGTTTCGAAAACGAAAAAAAATGAATGGAAAAGTTGAAGAAGCAATTAAATTTGAAGTAATCAGTCAAATCGAGCGTCGTTTAGAATTAGAGAATCTTTATCCGGTTTCTCCTTTACCGACATTTAAACTTCCAGCTGATTTTCCTCAGATAGTTAATAGTCTTGAAGAGATAGAGTCAATTGCTGAAATGCTCCGTAATCATTGGAAACTGGGTTTAGCTCCTATTCACGATCTTATTGATGCTTTAGAAAGTCATGGCATAAGAGTGTTTATTATTAACACTGATGAAGAGCATTTTGACGGTCTTTCTACTGTCATCAATGATCAACCAATTATAGTGATTAGCTCCAGATGGCCTGGCGATCGACAACGTTTCAATCTAGCTCACGAACTCGCTCACTATATTTTTATTAATCGTCTTTCTTCCAAATTAGATGAAGAGCAGGCTTGCAATCGATTTGCAGGTGCTTTTCTATTTCCGCGTGAAGCTGTGTTTCAAGTGGTGGGAAAAGAGCGTCGAGCTATTGAATGGCAGGAACTTCTTCTTCTCAAAGAACAGTTTCAATTGAGCATGGGAGCGATTTGCTATCGTCTTAAAGATTTGGCAATCATTCAAGAATCCTACTACAAAAGCCTCATCATTCGTTTTCGACAGAAGGGATGGCATCGCAAAGAGCCGGGGATAGAAATTCCTTCAGAAAAAGATCGTGCCTTTAACCAAATGCTGTTTCATGCCCTCGGTGAAGAATATATTGGGGAACCAAAAGCCGCAGAACTGTTGTCCTGTTCTCTTACTCAATTAAAAGCTCTTCGTCAGGTGCAAAAGTCACATGCTTTTAGTCATTAGCGATGCTAACATTCTTATCGATATCGAAGATGGCAATTTGACCTCAGTTATTTTTCGACTCCCTTATGAGATCGCAGTTCCTGATATCCTCTTTGAATTGGAGCTCAGATTTCTCAGAACGCTCATCAATTATCTTAGAGAAAAAAAGAGATTACCACCCCTGAATTCTCCTCTAACGAATTTGAAAGGCGATTTT
This sequence comes from uncultured Chlamydiae bacterium, assembly GCA_963713615.1. GTDB lineage: Bacteria > Chlamydiota > Chlamydiia > Chlamydiales > JAJFMA01 > CAMFKD01. Next base: position 1,568,197 of record CAVQMM010000001.1, on the reverse strand, counting down.
GAAGGGCAATGCGATTCTTTAGCTGACATCTTGGAAGAAAGCTGTTCGCTCAAACTTCAGCCCTCTTAACTCTGAACAGCCTGTAATATAATAGGGCGAGTAGGCACGATACCTTTAGGGATAGAAGCTCACCCATATTTAACAAGATATGCAGGATCGCTTCGCGGCATGATTTGCAGGATCACTCTCATCATCTTCAAAATCATAGGGTTAACTCTATTTATAAAATTAATAATCTAGAGGGCTGGGTTTGCGTCAAGTCCTCTCCATTTTACCCATTTCACTTTAAGCACATTGTCAGGCCTGCTTGCATTTAGAAGGTGGGAGTGATCCTGCAAATCATGCCGCGAAGCGATCCTGCATATCCGTTAAATATGGGTGAGCTTCTATCCCTAAAGGTGTCGTGCCTTATTACTAGCGTGGCCCCAAATCCACATTTGTGACCGAGTGAGGGATAAGCAGCCGAATAATACGATGCCATAGGTGAGATCGGCCAAGACTTGATGCGTGAGGAATGGGATAGCAGCCAGATAGCATAGTCCCAAACCGTGTAGAGTTTTGGGATATAAAACTCCTGTCAACCACACACCCAAATTGTTCACTAAAAAGAATAGCAGAGAGGTTGCCAGGCAAACTACGGGCGTGTGACGCAAAGAGATCCTGTCTTTTAACGCATGTCCCATCAAGATGATCAAGCTAAAGCTGAGATAGACAAATGGCATTGTCGTGTGAAATCCAATAACAAGATCACTCAAAAAAACCGTTGAAAGCACCGTGATGAACGAAAGCCGTCGGTTTCCCAAGTAGAACGTACTACAAAGAGCAATGGCGGTGAGTGATGTAAAGTTTGGCGGATGAGGGAGTAGTCGGCTCACTATTCCAAAAACGATCAGCCCCAGAATTGCTAAAAGACGCGACCCGTTCATGTGAATACTCTACCTTAAAAAGTGGGGCAAGAATTTGGAATTTACTTAACGGACCCTAACGTGGGTGGATTGAGACCCCATGCTATCTAACCGTTATCGGCGACAGCATAAGCATTTTCCGACCAAAAGTCCATTGGATTTTGTCCTGCTAGAGTGGCCGAGGGTTCGAGATAACGGAATTCTGGCTGGGGGTAAGCCAGTCTTTTCGGTTGAGTGATTTCTTTGGTTTAATCTACTGTCAAATTTCTCAGGGTATATATGCGGTGATACATGACGACGCAATTTATTTTAGCGGGAATTTTGATGATTGGGGTGTTGGTTTACCTCGTCTATACTTTGCTTTTTCCTGAGAGATTTTAATTTAATGGAGTGAATATGTCATCTGATTGGGGGCAGCTGCTCTTCTTTATCGGTACATTCATTTGTCTTACACCCATTCTTGGCACTTACATGGCAAATGTTTTTACCGGAAATTCACCATTTGCTCATCGGGCCTTAGGTTGGCTGGAAAATCTCTGTTATCGTATTGGGGGCACGGATCCTAAAGAAGAAATGTCCTGGATCGCATATGGCAAAGCGCTCCTGCTTTTTAATGTTCTTGGATTTGCCGCCCTATTTATTCTTCAGCTTATTCAAGGATATCTTCCACTAAATCCTCAGGGTTTTGGCGCTGTACCTTGGCTTCTTGCTTATAATACGGCCATAAGTTTTACCACGAATACGAATTGGCAAGCCTATGCGGGGGAGTCTACCTTAAGCTATCTGACGCAAATGCTAGGGTTGACATCTCATAACTTTTTAAGCGCAGCCACAGGGATGGCGGCCTTACTTACTTTGACCAGAGGCTTTATCAGAAAAACGTCCGATACGGTAGGAAACTTTTGGGTCGATCTTGTACGTATGGTCGTTTACCTTTTGCTGCCTCTTTCAATCCTATTGGCTATTGTTCTAGCGGGAGAGGGTGTGATTCAGACGTTTTCATCCTACGTGGAGGTGACGACTTTAGAAAATGCTAAGCAGACAATCCCTCTTGGGCCCGTTGCTTCTCAAATCGCCATTAAACAACTGGGCACTAATGGTGGGGGCTTTTTCAGTGCTAACAGTGCACATCCGTTTGAGAATCCAACTGCCTTTTCAAATTTTCTTGAAGTGCTCGCAATCATTCTGATTCCCGCAGCTTCCGTCTATGCCTATGGGATTATGATAGGCTCCAAAAAACAGGGTTGGCTGCTCTTTTTTGCTATGATGTCTCTTTGGATTGTTGGGGTGCTGATCTCTTTCAGCTCGGAACATTTGCATAATCCGGTGATTGGCGTCTATCCGGTGTTAGAAGGGCAAGAAACACGGCTCGGCACGGCCAATACTCTTTTGTGGTCTGTTACAACGACTGCGACGGCTAATGGTTCGGTTAACGCCATGATATCTAGTCTGTCGCCCCTAGCAGGTGGCGTGTGTATGTTTAACATGATGCTAGGAGAGCTTATCTTTGGGGGTGTGGGTGTAGGCCTATGTAGCATGATCATGCTGGCCCTTTTGACAGTTTTTTTGTCTGGTTTGATGGTTGGAAGGACTCCAGAGTATCTAGGCAAAAAAATTGAAAGGCGAGAAATGCAATGGGTAGTGATGGCTGTTTTAATGCCAGGTTCCTTGATACTCATCGGTGCTGGAATTTCTAGCGTTTTACCAGATGCTTTATCAAGTTTAGCAAATCAAGGACCTCACGGCCTATCGGAAATATTATATGCCTTTACCTCCTGTGCAGGAAATAATGGAAGTGCCTTTGCCGGATTAAATGCTAATACAAATTTTTATAATTTGGCGTTAGGTACTGTGATGCTATTTGCGAGAATTTCCATCATTTTACCAAGCTTGGCGGTTGCTGGTCTGTTAGCCAAGAAGAAATTTACGAATCCATCATCGGGAACGTTTTCTACCAACTCACTCTTATTTTTCATCCTACTGATTAGCGTTATCCTAATTGTAGGTGCCTTAACATTTTTTCCTGCTTTGTCCTTAGGGCCTATTGTGGAACACCTTCTGATGCTTGACGGACGGTCCTTTTAGAGGAGTTTTATGGAACACAAACGGACAGACTTTCTCAACATCTCGATGGTTTTAGGCTCTATAAGAGATGCCTTTTTGATGCTTACCCCGCGAGTTCAAATTAAAAACCCAGTTATGTTCGTCACCTATCTTGGCGCTATTGTGACAACTTTATGTGTCATCAACGAAATATCAACTCGTTCCATATCTTGGTTTGATGTTCAAATTGCAATGTGGTTGTGGTTTACGATCCTCTTTGCAAACTTTGCTCAAGCTATTGCCGAAAGTCGTGGTAAGGCCCAGGCGGCAAGCTTGAGGAAAACAAAAATCGAGGCCTATGCCAGACAAGATCACCATGGCATCGAAATAAAGATACCTTCCAGTCAACTTAAAAAAGGGGATATCATCATTTGTCAGGCAGGAGACATCATCCCTTCAGATGGTGAAGTCATCGAGGGTGTTGCTTCTTTTGATGAATCCGCAATCACAGGCGAATCAGCTCCGGTTATTCGAGAAAGTGGGGGAGATAGAAGCGCTGTGACCGCCGGGACAAAAATTTTGAGCGATCGGGTGAAGATTAGGGTGACGTCTGATGCGGGTCACAGCTTTTTAGACAGAATGATAGGTCTAATTGAAGGCGCAAAGAGACAGCGCACTCCTAATGAGGTGGCCTTGCATATCGTCCTCTCGGCCTTAACAGTCATTTTTCTGCTTACGACAGCCTCCGTAAAGACCTTTGGCGAATATAGCGGCGATGCTGCCAAGCAGGATTTGTCGCACGTCCTTACCCTTCCTATTTTAATTGCTCTTCTTGTGTGCCTTATCCCTACAACCATTAGTGCTCTTCTGAGTGCTGTTGGAATTGCTGGAATAGATCGGCTGATACGTCGCAATGTGATTGCTATGAGCGGTCGCGCGGTTGAAGCTGCTGGAGATGTCAATTTGCTGCTTTTGGACAAAACAGGAACGATTACTATGGGCAACCGAATGGCGACGGCGTTCTTGCCTGCTACAGGTGTTGATGAAAAGGATTTTGCCTTAATTGCTCAACTCGCCTCTTTATCCGATGAGACTCCTGAAGGTCGATCTATCGTTGTATTGGCAAAAAAACAGCACAATTTAAGAGCGCAATCGTTGGAAGTCTGTAATTCCACCTTCATTCCCTTTTCTGCCCTCACTCGCATGAGTGGAATAGATTTTACAGATGGTAATGGTAACGTGATACGTCGCATACGAAAGGGTGCCGCAGAGGCTATCAGCAAACATATTGAAAGCCTGGGAGGGAAATATCCCTCACAATTTGATGCTGCCATAGAGCCTATTTCACACAAAGGTGGAACTCCTCTACTAGTCAGTGATAACGACAAAATTGTGGGAATTATCCACCTTAAAGACATCGTAAAAGGCGGGATAAAAGAAAAATTTCTGGAAATGAGAAACATGGGAATCCGTACAGTGATGATTACTGGGGATAACCCTTTGACAGCTGCTGCGATTGCTGCTGAAGCTGGCGTAGATGAATATATTGCTGAAGCTACTCCCGAAATGAAATTGGCAAAAATTCGAACAGAGCAAGAGGACGGGCAGTTAGTGGCCATGACAGGTGATGGGACTAATGATGCTCCAGCTCTCGCCCAGGCCGATGTTGGTGTAGCCATGAATACGGGAACGCAGGCGTCCAGAGAAGCAGGAAATATGGTTGATTTGGATAGTAACCCAACCAAGCTTATCGATATTGTTCAGATAGGAAAACAGATGTTGATGACACGAGGAGCATTAACCACCTTTAGCATAGCTAATGATGTCGCCAAGTACTTTGCTATCATTCCTGCGATTTTTGGAGCCCTTTACGTGTTTCATGGAGGCCAAGGACCCCTGACAGTCCTTAATGTAATGTTCCTGCACTCTCCTCAAAGTGCCATTTTAAGCGCTGTAATCTTTAATGCTCTGATTATTGTTGCCCTAATTCCACTTGCCCTTAGGGGGGTTCAGTACAAGGCCCAGTCTGCAAATACGCTGTTGAGAAAGAATATTTTAGTGTATGGGCTCGGAGGAATTGTAGCTCCTTTCGTTGGAATCAAATTTATTGATCTTATTATCACCTCCTTGGGTTTAATTGGATGAGGCTTGATTCATGACAAAGATATGGATTAACGTGCGCATGTTTCTTTGGATGACGGTTCTCACCGGAATCATCTATCCCTTATTAGTCACAGGACTTGCACAGCTGATGATGAAGCAAAAAGCCGATGGAGGGTTCCTTTCTTCCAATAAAAAAATTGTGGGAGCGACGCTAATCGCCCAAAAGTTTGAGAGTGAAAAATATTTTTGGGCACGGCCTTCGTCAATCGATTACAACCCTATTCCCTCGGGAGGGAGTAACTTAGGCCCAACAAGTGAAGCCTTGAAGAAGGCTGTAGAAGAAAGGCAGGATAAGATTCTCAAAGTTCATCATGTCGATAAAGACAAAATACCTGCAGAGCTCCTGTTCGCATCAGGAAGCGGGCTCGACCCTCACATTAGCATCGCTACGGCCTATTTCCAAATTGAACGCGTTGCTAAAGCACGGAACATGGAAAGCAACAAGATTAGGCATCTTGTCGATACCTTGACCATAGAACAACCTCTAGGTTTTTTAGGAGAAGCCTGTGTCAATGTTCTCGTGCTCAATAAGGCACTGGATGAGCTTGAACCAGGATTTAGGTAGGGGCGGATTCATTTAACTTGAGAACACTGCCTCATTAATCGGTGTAGTGTTATAGGGAACGCTATCAGGAGCAGCTTTTAGACGAGTCGGGGTTGTTGATGTAAAGGGCTATAGCTATCCTAAAAGGTGCCTTGCCCACCATGTGGACTCCTTTTTCGCATTCTGTTTCTTCTCTTTTTCCATGTCCTTCTTGGTCTTCTTTGATTTCTCAGGTGCTTTTACCTCAAATGGCTTAGAAGGAGGGAGTCCATGGTTGATCACCCAGACATCGGGAGTTTGATATACATATTTTGCGTAGTCATGAGAAAATGGTTGATTGGATACCGGATCCATAATTTACCTCATAGAAAACATTCTCCAAATTCATTATATCATTTTATTTATTTTATAAATAGAGCGCTGTTCGGTGTCTTCAACGTTAATCAGGGGGGAGGGGGACATCGAAAGAGGTGATTACACCGGCGATCATTCGATAGAAACCTACCAGAATAACAAACTCCAGCAATCCTTTGACCGAGAGCATCTTAATGAGTTGAGTCTGCAATGCGACAGGAATGTTCTGTAGATTGAGCGGATATTCAATGGCCGAGGCAAGCGTGAGGTAGGGGTCGGGAAGTGATTGATTATTCTTTATGGCGGAGATGATCTCCTCCGGTAATCCAGCCTGAGCGGCTGGTTGTAGATGTTTAACCCATTCGTAATCGGCATTAAGCCGATGCGCCGACGTTAAGATAATAAACTCTCTGATATGTCCCTCTAAAGTAGATCCAAAGCGCAGGTAAGTTCCCAAATCAGAGACATGTTTGGTGAGCTCAGGATGATTTAACAGTGTACGGTACATTCCATCAATGTGACCTCTTTTTGCTTTGAGAGCCTCATAAAGCGCTAAATCTTGCCCCTGAAGTTGGGGGACTGGGTCGGGTAGTTTGCTCATACTAATCGTGGTAACTCCATGCTTTTTTTGCTTCATTGAAGGGTTCTACGGGTGTGGGAAAGCTTTTTCCGCACTTCACGTCGATGACATAAGTGTTGCTAGAAGCAAAGGCTCTTTTAAAGGCATCTTTTAAAGTGTCAGGATTCGTTACAGTTTCCCCTTGTGCCCCTAAAGCCTGGGCAAATCCCGCCCAGTCATGGTCGGGGAGCGAGGTTAATGCCATGGGAGTCGGCCCTTCCTTTTCAGCCCTTAGGTAGACATTACCCAGCGCACTATTATTGATCACCACATAGATTACAGGAATTTTATGCTTTGCGGCTGTTTGAATCTCCATTCCATGCATTAGCATGCATCCGTCGCCAGTCACCACACAACAAGGCTGATCTGGCCTAGCTAATTTGGCGCCAATACCAGCTGGAATGGCCCAACCCATCGGGCCTAGGTTGGTCGCTGATATATACTCTCCAGGGGCATAGGCTTCCCAATAATGGCCGCAAAATGCGCGATGCGCTCCGCTGTCTACCAATAATACCGTATTTCTTGGTGCCACCTGACGCAGCTCACGAAGCATTCGAGCAGGGTGTATGGGAATGGCGTTTGACGTAAGGTTTTCGGTGTCATATAGGCGTGGTCCTTTTTTTAGTGTCTCTAGCCATGCCTTTCTAGATGGAATAAAGGGGATGTTTTTGCCGATTAAATACTCTAGGAATGTCCCACAATCTCCTTGTACAAGATGGGTATGAGGGTAGGATGTAGCTCCGATGTTAATGTCCATATTAACCTGGATAAAGCGCAACGTAGGGGCTAGGCCTAATGTCCAATTCATAGAATCACGTTGATTGAGGCCAGATCCCAACACAAGCAAGACCTGCAGATCATCATGTAGCAAGGCTTCTGTAGCATGAGCCGTCCCGGAATAGCCAAAGACCCCCAACGAGAGGGGATGGTCTTCGGGGAAAGTTCCCTTTGCCCGCAGGGTAGTGGCTACGGGGATACCGGTTAATTCGCTAAATTGGATGAGAGTCTGAGCTGCGGTAGGGGTGCTAATGCCATTTCCAGCTAAGATGGCGACTTTATCCCTTTTCAGATCTTCCAGGCATAGATCAGCGGCTTGCATGTCTAGGCATTTTGTACCATAAAACGAGTGGTCTATAGGTGCAAATAGAGGCTTAGCAATATCTGCCTCCTGAATGTCCTTTGGGAGGCAGACGTGTACAGGAGAGCTATTGTAAGCTAACATCATTTCTAGACTTCGCTGAAAGTGATGGAGAAAGAGATCAGCATTTTCAATTGTGACCGAAAATTTTGTGGCTGCCTTCAAAATGTCGAAGTCATCCAAGGCTATGAGGCTGGCATCTTGAAACATTCCAAGGCCCTCTCTTGTGGTCGAGACTTCACCACTTAGAACTAACAGAGGGGACTCGTCGCTCTTAGCTGCCAGTAGCGCCGTTACGGTATTGGTTGTGCCTGGTCCTCCAATACATAGACAGGCTCCAAATTTGCGGCTTGCTCTGGCGTATCCATCGGCCATATAAGCCGCGCCTGCCTCATGAGCTGCTACAATAGGAGTGATCCCTTTTTCCAAATCGAATGCAGTCAGAAAGGGATCGACCAAGCCACCAGGAACCATGAAGAGATAGTTTACGCCTTCTTGAACAAGAGCTTTCAAAACGAGTTGTTTTATTTTCATCGTGGTCCTTCACTAAATTCCAGCAACCTCTCGACCTCACTATTGCCCTCTTAGTGACCCGTTTTGCAACAATTATTTTATCCCAAGACACCGCATGCGGTGGCGATTTATTTTCTGGCTTACAAACCAACTGTCCCATTAAAGTTCTTGCAAAATCAGGTTCTTGGGAAAAATTGGGGGCGCTTTGGAATCACAATCGTCACTCGGCGCGCAGCGCTTTGGAGTCATAGGCATCAACTTAAGCAACTAACTGCGCCCTCACAATCGTATCTCGGCGCGCAGCGCTTTGGAGTGCGCGTCGCTCGCGACCGCTTTGGATTTGGGCGAGCCTATTGAATCGCGCACCGTTCTACGGAGGCTGCCCCCACACACACAGTTACCCCTAGAGAGAAGGGTTACGTTTCTTGCAATGCCAACTTCGCCCAAATCCAAAGCGGTCGCGAGCGACCGCACTCCAAAGCGCTTCGCGCCGACTGACGATTATGACCCCAAAGCACCCCCAATTCTTCCCAAGAACCCAAAATCAGAGGTTTTTAATGGATTGTATTCAATTTCCAAGGTTAATCGCTTGCTTGCTGCTCGTCTTCACAGGCTCATGTGCTTTTTCAGCTGAGGAGAATTTTCTTCTCATCAATGGCCTTACCAGTGAAGTTATGTTGGAACTTGGCCCTCATGTCAATGAATGCGTATCTCCTGCTTCTACGTTTAAGATTGCTTTGAGTTTAATGGGATATGATGCGGGAATCTTAAAAGACAAAACGAATCCAACTTGGGCTTTTCAAGAGGGATACATGGATGATTTCGATTCATGGAAGGCACCACAAAGCCCACAATCATGGATAAAAAATTCCTGTGTCTGGTACTCACAGATCCTGGCATCTCAGTTAGGATTGGAGAAAATTCAGAAATACTTAGCTGTATTAGACTATGGGAATCAGGATATGTCTGGAGGGCTAACAACTGCATGGCTGAGTTCTTCTTTGAAAATTTCTCCAAGAGGACAGGTGGATTTCATTCAGAGCGTGATTCATGGGAAGCTTCCTATCTCAAGCAATGCCATTCGGAGGACAAAAGAGCTTCTGTTGGTGGATGAATTATCAGACGCATGGAAACTATTTGGGAAAACAGGAATGGGTTCTATCAGTGAACAGGACGGTGGGTGTTTAATACTTGGCTGGTTTGTCGGGTGGGTGGAAAAAGAAGGAAGTTCATTTCCCTTTGCCTATAACGTTCGCGATACAAAGATAAGCCCTGCTCAACGTATTCAGAGGGTTAAGCAATTGTTGATGGATGAACGCATCCTATAGGAGTCTTATTTATTTATCATCAATATGAAAATGGCATTATTTGATAGCATATAGATATTGCTTATTCTTTAAGATAACTTTTAGGCTATGTTGTCCGGCCGCATCTCCAAAAACTTCATAGGCTTTGACTACTTCATTTAAATCAAAATGATGAGTGATTAACTGAGAAGGGTTTAGCTTGCCGTTTTTAAAGACTCTTAAAAGGGTGGGTATGGTGAAAGTATCAACTAATGCTGTTGTTAAGGTAATATTCTTATCCCAGAGATTTTCTAAATGCAGGTTAATACTCTTTCCATGCACTCCTATATTGGCGATATGGCCACCTGCGGCAACAATAGACTGACAGGTGTTAAATGCTTCTGGAGTACCTACAGCTTCAATGGCTACATCAACACCTTTTTGATTGGTCATTTGTAAAATGCTGTTCACCGCGCTATTATCGTGATCATTAATGACCTTACTCGCTCCCAAGCGTTTAGCAACCTCTAGGCGATAGTCGTCTAAATCGATCATGATAATTTCAGCAGGGGAGTAGAACTGTGCTGTTAACAGCGTGGCCAAACCTATTGGTCCTGCACCCACGATGGCTACGGTATCCCCTAATTTAATCTGTCCTTTTAGAACTCCCGTCTCAAATGCCGTAGGTAGCACGTCGCTAAACATCACCACGGCTTCCTCGTCTACTCCTTCAGGTAGGGGATGAAGGCTCATATCGGCAAAGGGAATGCGCACATATTCTGCCTGAGTACCATCTATTCTATGTCCGAGTAGCCATCCACCTTCCTTGCAATGAGAGTACATTTTTTCTTTGCAACAACTGCACTTACCACAAGAGGTAATACAAGAGACCAATACCTTATCATTAATGCGAAAATTCGATACCGCGCTTCCCACTGCATCAATGATACCCACGCCTTCATGCCCTAATGTGCGCCCGATTTGTACTGTCGGGACATCACCTTTCCGAATATGCAGATCTGTCCCGCAAATCGTCGTCGTCGTCATGCGTACGATACAATCCGTAGGGTTTTCAATGTTGGGCTTCGGTTTGTCTTCTAGGCTAATTTTACCCGGACCTTGATATACAAGAGCTTTCATTTTGCACCACGCCACTCATGTGTTTTTTTTGGTTGATCCTCTTTCTTATGGAAAAGTGCCCTTCTAATAAGTTCCTTTCATGTCGCTCATTACTGCTGGCTTCCAGATCGTTCTTAGAGAATTCATGATCGCTATGACATCGATCACCTCTTGACTAATGGCTCCAGCCACAGGAGGGAGAAAGCCAAAAGCGGCTATGATCATTCCTAGGATCGAAAGAGCCATTCCTCCAAGCGCACTTTGCAAGGCTATTGTTCTCATCCTATTACTGATGTGCAAAAATTCATCCACTTTCTCCAACGTACTTTCCATGATAACGGCCCCTGCGGCTTCTGCAGTAATATCACTATTGCGGCCAAAGGCTATTCCTACTGTGGCTGCAAGCAGCGCTGGGGCATCGTTGATGCCATCTCCAAGGTAGGCGGTTTTTGCGTGTTGTGTTTCTTTCATCACAATATCGACTTTTTCCTCAGGGCTTTTACTTGCATAGATTTCAGTGATTCCGACGAAATTAGCCAGATATTGAACCTCTTCTTCGCGATCTCCAGAGACGATCATGACTTTATTAAATCGATGTTTGGGGATTAAGTGTTGTATGAAAGACAAACTATCAGCCCTTGGAGAGTCTCGAAAGCGGTAGTGGGCTGCTAATTTCTGATCGATAAGAACGATGCATTCAAGACCGGCCCCTAATGGCAAAGCTGCAGCATCTTTTTCTAAACCAAATTTACCAAGCTGCTTGCGGCTGGTTATGATGACTTCGTGTCCTGCCACAGTCGCTTGAAGTCCAGCTCCTTGAGGTTCTTTTATTTCCTGTGCATCAACTAATTTGATCTTTTCTTCGGTAGCTTTTTCAAGAACCGCACCTGCCAAGGGGTGTTTGGAATATCTTTCTACGCTAGCGACTAATTTGAGAATTTCCATAGGACTGTCGTTGCTATAGACAGTCTGCTCAGTAAGGGTGGGTTTGCCATAGGTCAATGTCCCTGTCTTGTCAAAAATCATTGTTTTACATTGATCTATTTGCTCTAGCACAATTGGATTTTTGATCAAGATTCCTCGCTTGGCACAGAAAGAAATAGATCCAATGATTGCTACGGGTATTGCTATCAATAGTGGACAAGGAGTTGCAATCACAAGCACTGCCAAAAAACGAACTGCATCGCCGCTGAGACCCCATGCTAAAATCGCGATGATTAGAGCTATCGGGGTGTACCAAGCTCCTAGTTGATCGGCCAGTCTTCGCAGCCGAGGGCGTTTTTGCGCAGACTCGGACATCACCTGCATGATTTTGGCGTAACGCGAGTCTTGCGCCAATTTTGTCGCCTTGATTGTTAATGAGGCATCTCCATTGATGGAACCGGAAAGAACTCCTGAACCAGGAGCTTTTGAGATGAGAAAAGGCTCACCTGTTAAATACGATTCGTCCATTACACCATTTCCCGCGATGACTTCACCATCGACAGGGCAAATTTCATGAGGAAATATGAGAATCGTGTCGCCAATACCAATTTTTTCTACAGAGACATCTTCAATCACATCATTTTTCCTACAATGTGCTGTGGTGGGTGCTCGCTTGGCGAGTACCTCGAGCATTCGAGATGCAGTTCTTATGGCGTAATTTTCTAGAGTTTGCCCACCAGATAACATGAGGACAACTAATGACCCTGCTAAATATTCCTCGAGCAGGACAGCGGTAATGATGGAAATTCCTGCAAGCAAATCAGACCCGAATTCGAAGGTCACTAGCTTGTATGCGAGCTCGAAAACCAGGATACCCCCACCGACAGCAAGAGTAATATACAGGGGATAAAGAGCATAGGCTTGAATATCAGAGACTAAATAACGAAAGACTAAATGTGCAGATATACCCAGGATGGCTAAAATAGCAATGTAGCCTTGAATGCCGATTCCATCTTTTTTCTGTGCGTGAGGGAGCATTGAAACCGTCCTGGTCATTTAAAGGAAAAGCTTACCAAAACATAAAACCCAAATAGATGCCATGAAAACGCGCGTGGTGGGTGTTATTGCCCAAGAAGCTTTATGACTTCAACATTGCCTTCCAGCTGGGCAATGGATAGTATAGTACTTCCACTGGGATCCGGTATATTGGGATCTGCCCCAGCCTGCAAAAGCAGCTCGATTATGTGAATATTGCCGCCGTAGGCGTGGTGGATTGGACGCATTCCAGCGTTGTCTTCTAAATTGGGATCTGCCCTCGCATTCAAAAGCACCTTTGCAAGGCCTAGACTGCCTGTCATAGAAGCGGTGTGTAAGGGAGCAACTCCTTGGCGGGTTATTATATTGGGATCTGCTCCAGCCTGCAAAAGCAGCTTCACGGCCTCCCTGCATTTCAGTTTTTCATTCGGCGTTGCTGTCCCTAGGTTAGCTATGGCTATGCTCAAAGGCGTTTCTCCCCTAGAATCCAGAGCGTCTAATGGAATGTTACCTTCGCTAATAAGATTCCTGAGCTGCCCTATGTCCCCATTATGAATAGCGCTATGAATAGGTGAATTACCCTTTGCTGTCGCCAGGGCAGCTAACTCAGGGGTACCAGCGAGTTCGGGGTTCTGGAGCGCTAGCCGATGCAGTGAGCTACCGAGGTACATGTTCATAGAAGTAAAGTCTATGTCTTGCAGTTTTAGAAGTTCACCTACCAGTTGTGGACTCCCGCTAAGCATGGCGTGGGCCAGAGGTGAGATGCCATCATTATCTAAGGCATAGAGGTCTGCACCGTTATCGATTAGCCAATTCATGACCTCAACACGATTCGACATGCATGCAGCATGCAAAGGAGTTTGGCCAAGCATGTCCCTAGAGTTTATGTCAATTTGCCCCGTTCTCGTCATTGTCTGCACGCCATCGACGTCATTGAACTCGACAGCTTCAAACGTAGGGTAACGAGATACAAATGCGTGGTAGGGAAGGTATTGAACCTCGATACCCTGCTGTTGGCACCAACTTTCGATGATTTCTTTACGTTCAGCATCATCTTGAGGATCAGTAGTATACTTTTCGTAGATATTCAATAATAGTTGATAATCGATGGGTAGAGATGAGGTTGCCCCGGCCTCTGCTGGAGTATGAAACTTAAGATATTCCTGAAGAGTTCCCGTGCGCGAATCGGCACAACGTCCCTTCTGAAAGCCGCTGGAAAGATCGATAGCCGCCTCTGACCCCATCTTGGGAGCAAAGAGCATATACTGAATAGCTCTTTCCATGCTGTTTGCGTTCGCAACAGTGCAATTACCTACTTTTTGATCCTTCTGGCGAATGTATACCTCATCTTTGATATCCAGGGCCTTGTCTATACCATTATAGAAGTAATCAGATGACCATCCTGGATTCTTTAGTTGTTGAAAAACCTCCAGCAGCCCAGTTGCTGAATGAAGGGTTTGGCAGTATATTCCGGGTTCTTTATCATCTGGACGAGATCCTTTGTTGCATCGACTTATGACATATGTCCCACTGCTATCCTTATAAAAGACGGCTGCGACACAATGGTTTTCATCTATCCAACTGGTCAAAACAGGGACAACTTCTCCTTTGTCTACTCGTGCCATCAGCTGCTCCGCCGTTTCTTTCTCATAGTCGAGACTGTGGCGTAGGGCCTTAGTTGCTTCATCCAGAGTCTGGTCAACCTTTTCAGAACCCAACTCTGCAATTTTGGTTTGCGTATCGGGCATCAATCCATTCTTTACATCATGCCATTGGGGTTGCGTCGGATCTTGCATTCCTTTTTTTAGCTGGTTGTAGTAGCTGTCTGTCTTTAGAACCAAGGTTCGTGCGGATTCCCGCACACTCCACCCCTCAAGAGATGCTTCATCGCCTGCAATGTTGGTCATTCCCTCAAATCCAAAACGGTGCGCTAACTCTTTTCTATAAGAATATTCGCGAGTAAAGTCCCCATCAGCCTTTTCAAGAAGAGCTAGTTCAGGAGTTCCTGCCAACCTTTCATTAAAGAGGCTCAATAAATAGGGCGTGTCAGAGTCGGAAAGTATCCGAGGGGAAAAACTAATCCCTTTCTCCATGAGTGCATTTATCATCGCTGGAGATCCATTCAAACATGAGATATCAACTAGACCTCCCAGTTTGGTTTTTTTATCAGGATCAGCCCCAAAATCCAATAGCAACTTTGCTATTTCAGGATGGTCCTCTACACATGCAGCGAACAGGGGCAAATATCCCTCGTTGTCCTCTATATTAGGATCTGCTCCTGACTCCAACAGCAACTTTGTTAACGGCAGGTCACCTGTGGTAGCAACCACATGCAGGGGAGTCTCTCCATTCCTATCTACAATATTGGGATTTGCCTTAGCTTTTAAGAGGAGTACTGCCATCTCTGGCTTGGCAAGGTCGACGGCTAACATCAAAGGAGTTCTTCCGTCAAAATCTCGAACATTCAACAGATTTTTCCCAACGCTAAGAACAGCCTTAAAGTCTTCTATATTCCCATTGCAAATGGCCTCATGCAAAGCAAAGCGATTTTGTACCTTATTTTTTTTTAACTCAGCAGAGACGATGCAAGGTCGGGCCTGTTTTAGGGGAATAGCGATATTCTTTCGGTCTCCTATCGTCTTAGACACCTTTAGGGCTTCTGGTAATGCACTTTTCACCCCTTCTGGTTGCGGCGGTTCAACAGTCTTAGGATCGAGCAGCGCAGGCTTGCGAATAGGGGGTACGTCACCTTCAACCGGTCGCTTCTCTGTATCAGGGGCAACATCGGAGACCTTGTCCAACGTACGCTGTTCTTTTTTTTCATTTTGATCTAATGGAGTATCTACTTTTTTAAAAGCATGACCACTGGAGATGACAGCTGATTCCGGCTGTACAAAAGAATCTCTATCAGGTTTTTCTTCATTGGGTTGCTTAACAGGTGACGAAGCTTCCGATGGAAATTCCATATGTCCCTCTCATAAAAGAATCCAGAGCTAGATAAAGGTAATACAGTTTTATTATAGGCTTTAATAAATAATTTTAATAGGCATTACCTTGATGAAATAATCGGCCGACTATGCGATTGCGGGTGAATAGGTTTTAATCTTCGGATTAGGGTCTAGGAGGAGGCACTTGGTTGTCTTTAAGAAGCTTGATTACCTCAAGATTGCCGTCCAGTTGGGCCATAGAAAGTATAGTATTTCCTAGGGGATCGGGTATCGTGGGATCGGCTCCTTTCGGCCTTATTCACCTTTGCGGTCAGTTTTCGGTCGACTGCAAAAGGATCGTCTGTCGCGTTTTGCTCCTCGGACATAGCTGGCGCTATGCCCTCGTCACAAACCACGACATCCGACCTTTTTCGTCCGACCGAAATTCTGACCGTAAAGGTGAACAAGGCCATAATTGACATATTAAGAAAAATGTATTTTATTCCGAATGATGAGAGCTTTAGGTCCAAGAGCAGCAGCCTATTTTACTGGAGAAGACAGTAATACTAAAAAGGGCCTTGTTCACCTTTGCGGTCAGAATTTCGGTCGACTGCAAAAGTGAACAAGGCCCTAAAAAGGAGACAAAATGAAATTAAAAGTTGGGGTCATGGGATCCGCATCCGGTAAGCTTTCAAAAGTTCATAAGAATAAAGCTTTTGAGTTAGGGTGTGCGATAGCCGAAAATGATTGCATAACTGTCACTGGAGCCTGTCCTGGATTTCCCCTCGAGGCAGCTAGAGGAGCGAGCATCACCGGTGGATTGGTTGTAGGGATATCGCCGGCACTGAGCGAAAGGGAACATATCGAAAAATATCAATCCCCCACAGCCTACCATGATGTGCTTATTTTTACTGGAAGCGGGTTGATGGGAAGGGAAGTTGTAAATATTCGCAGTTCGGATATTGTGATCATCATGGGTGGCCATTCGGGAACGCTTGGTGAATTTTCAATTGCCTATGATGAAGGCAACCT
The DNA here is from genome assembly GCA_963713615.1 of uncultured Chlamydiae bacterium. Taxonomy (GTDB): domain Bacteria; phylum Chlamydiota; class Chlamydiia; order Chlamydiales; family JAJFMA01; genus CAMFKD01. The sequence goes on along the minus strand of CAVQMM010000001.1, from coordinate 1,551,595 downwards.
TATAGGCATTCTTTTGGGTACTGATGGCATCGCGTCAGAGATTAAGCACATTGTTAAATATATAAAAAAGAAAACAGGCGCGAAGATCATGTACGAATCAAATCCTCGTGTGCTTTTAAAGAAACTTATCGACTACTATCTGAAAGTGCACTACAAAAGACCTGATTGCCATTCATAGGCAAAATCTTAGGTGCTTGGGAAGAATTGGGGGCGCTTTGGAATCACAATCGTCACTCGGCGGTGAAAATTCCTAATTCTTTTTTAGCGTTACTTTCGGATATTGGCGACGCAGTCGGTTGGGGCTCCAAAGCGCTTCGCGCCGATTGACGATTGTGATTCCAAAGCGCCCCAATTCTTCCCAAGAGCCGAAATCATCAGTTTTGTTTGGCAGTTCATGCGGCTTCAAAAATGGGTCTTTAGCAGACCTTCGCATGGCCCTGTTTGATCACATCCAGCACCACCTCCCGCACTACTTCAATGAACGGTTTGCTGGAAGTTTGGCAAATAAGATGACGGATATGGATTTGATTATTCAGCAGTTATTTTGGCCTATCCTTCCAGCGATTGCGACATGCATCTTAGGAGCAATTTTCTTTTGGTTTGTGAACCCGATCTTTGCAGGAATTTTGGTTGCATGGATCATCATTCACTTGGGCACTTCCCTCCAGTTTGCTAGAGGGTGTGATCTCTATGAACATCGACATGGAGAAGCATGCAGTAACCTGCTGGGAAGGACCTCTCAAGATCCTTTAGGTACCCACAACATCAGGGCTATCGGAAAGCGGGCTAGTAACTCTTCCACACGAATTTCCCCCGACAGGGTTTCTCCTGTAAAAATATTCTCCCAATTACCAGAGGGTAAGTTCAGCATGGTGTCTTGGCAATCGAAGCGGGGAACAACAATCAAAACCGAATCTCCTCGCATATATGCCACAACATGATCAGCATAATTACCTTTGGCATAAAGGGGTTTATAGGGACCAAAAGGATGTTTTTGGCGAAGGTGTAAGGTTTTGTGAATCACCCACAGCTTTGGCAGGCCCTCATCCATTCTTGCAAGGATCTCTTCGTAATTGAGACTATTGAGTTCATTCAAGAGTCGGATTCTTTCGGGATAATCTACCTCTCTGCGATTATCAGGATCTACCAGACTTGTATTCCAAAGTTCACTGCCTTGATAGATATCTGATACACCTGGTGCTGTCATTTTAATTAGGGTCTGGGCGAGTCCATTTATCCAGCCTGGATAGAGTAATTTGGCAACGTAAGTTTCCAAATCGGCTATAAAATTCTTATCGTCCATCACAGTAGCGACAAAAATCCTGACATTCTCTTCGTACTGTTTGTTAGGTTTCAGCCAAGAGGTGTGCTCTTTGGCTTCGCGCACCACTTTCTCCATATAAGCTTGCATGCGCTCTTCGTTGATGGGCCACGTTCCCACTAGGGCTTGGAAAAACAAATATGCTGTGTTTCTATCAAGTTCTGGATAAGCGTTCATCCACCTCTGTACGAATTGCCCCCATTCTTCTGGCATTTGTGAAAGTAAGGAAAGCCGCGCGCGGAAGTCTTCGCTGTGCTTTGTGTCATGTGTCGTTGATGCGAGTAAAGAAAGGGGGCGTGCTATAAGACATGCTTCGTGAAACTGTTGGAGGCTTATGCCAAAGCCGCTCGGATCTCCTCCTACTTCATTTAATGAAATGAGTCTGTTGTATCGATACAGAGCCGTATCTTCATAGCCTTTTGCCATCACCGGTCCTGTCAATTGCTGAAAGCGCATGGCGAACTCCTCTTCGAGGCTTCCTTCAACGCTGAGGAGGAGCACGGCTTTAAGGAAAAGTAAGAGCTTCGGATCTATATCGGGTTTTCTGAGTTTAGCGAGATCGATAGCTGTCTCGATGTGATGTTTATCCTCATCGGAAACAAAGCGGTCTTTCGCTGAAGCGTATGATCGGTACACTGGAAAACAGGCTGCGACTTGCCGAAGCGCTTCGCGTAATTCATGCCGGGTATAGTCGCGATAGTGTCGATGCTTTTCGCAAATCTCTACAAAAAGGCTAGCTAGAAGATTCACTTCGCTACCAAAGAGCTCCTCGAGCACCAGGCATTTGCATGTGTATACCAAATCCTTAAAGTCAATTTCCTGGCCTATGATGTCGTGATAGATCTTCGTCAAGGCTTCCTTCCCTTGAGGATCAATAAAGAGCCCGTTGACAAGGTTCAGAAAATCATATCCTGTGGTTCCGGCGACTTCCCATGAGGAGGGCAACTCCTCATCGGGTTCAAGAATTTTTTCCGCCACAACCCAAGAGCCTGGACAGGCTTCTTGCAAACGATGGAAGTACTGGGCAGGGTCGCGCAAGCCATCGGGATGATCCACCCGAAGACCTTGAACCCATCCCTTTTTAAACCACGAAATAGGTAGGGCGTGTGAGGCCTGAAAGACTTCAAAATCCTCGACTCTCATACCCACGAGATCTTTGATGTCAAAAAAGCGCCGGTAGCCTAGGTCTCTGCTGGCGGTAGACCAAAAAGCTAAACGGTAATTTTGCTGTTCGAGTAGCGCATGGAGTGCATCTGGATCCTTGTTCAGCCTTTCTACTTCGGCGAGGATGGCTGCAGTAGATTCCGGCTCCTCCTGGCATAAACGAACAAGAAGATTAAATAACACAGCCTTATCTTTGTGGCGCCGCTCTACCGCAGGACGAGATGTGACGGTAGGTCTAGGCAACCGTGCATAACTTTCGGCGAGGAAGGCCAGTAGCTCTGAATGGGATGAACTAGCCACCCGACTGAAAAAGCCGGCTAAACTGGATGGATCAATGGGAAAGCTCTGTTCATGATAATCAAGGATCATGTGGCCATCTAGAAACGTTATTTTTAGCTCTCCTTTGTCTAAAACCTGACCATAGTGATCGCCCAAGACAGGTAAGAGGACTTTGTTCGGCCACCTCTCTTCGGAGGCGTCCCAATCCACGTCGAAATAAATAGCGTAGGGACTTGAAGGTCCATTTTCCAAAACATCCCACCACCAGGGATTCTGTTTTCCGATAATCGCCATGTGATTGGGAACAACATCGATCATAAGGCCGAGATCTTTTTTCTGAAGAGTCTCGCAAAGCCGACTGTAGGACTCATAGGTTCCCAGCTGTGTATTGATTCGCGTGGGATCAACGATGTCGTAACCATGGGTACTACCTGTTGCCGCTTGCAGGAGGGGGCTAGTATACAGGTGGGTGATGCCTAGATTCGCAAGATAATCGACGATCTCCAAGACTTGTTCAAAGCCAAAACCAGGGCGCAATTGCAGTCTATAGGTAGCAACAGGCTTAGGAGGCATGACGTAGGACCACTAAGCTTCGAGCTGGGACTTGCAGTTTTTCTTCAGCCTTTAGAGTTTGTTCTTCTTCCAACCACCCTTTAGAGGTATCAAGCTCTTTCACCCATTGATCGCTCCATTGCTTGCAGGGGAGGGTAAACTCCAAATCCTTCTCTGAAGCGTTAAAAATGACGTAAAAATCATCGTCAACAACTGTGTCTCCGCGAGGATTTGGATTCGGAATCGTTTTACCATTTAAAAAGACTCCCAGAGACTTCACGAAGCCTTTTCCCCAATCCTCCGACGCCATGGTCTTACCTTCGGTATTAAACCATTCGATATCGCGCAATTCCGAATCATGGAGGGGATGCCCTTCAAACCAGCGTCTTCTGCGAAACACGGGATGATCGATTCTGTAGTGGATGAGTTTTTTTGTAAATTCGAGGAGATCTTCGTCAACAGTTTGCCAATTTAGCCACGAGATCTCATTGTCCTGACAGTAGGCATTGTTGTTGCCCCTTTGGGTGCGCCCCATCTCATCCCCACTAAGCAACATCGGTGTACCCTGTGAAAGAAACAAAGAAGCTAAGAAGTTTCGCTTTTGGCGGTTTCGTAGATTGATCACATTAGGATCATCTGATGGACCTTCAGCACCGCAGTTCCAACTACGGTTTGTATTATCCCCATCATTGTTGTTATCCTTGTTGGCGTCGTTGTGCTTGCCGTTATAGAAAACTAAGTCGTTCAAAGTGAATCCATCATGCGCCGTGATATAGTTGATGCTCGCAGAGGGAAGTCTAGAATTGCTACGGTAGAGATCCGAACTGCCAGTAAACCGAGAAGCAAACTCTCCTAGCGTTTGATTTTCTCCCCGCCAAAAATCCCTTGCGCAGTCCCGATATTTTCCATTCCATTCCGACCATAACGGTGGAAAATTTCCTACCTGATATCCCCCCTCTCCGACATCCCATGGTTCCGCAATGAGTTTGACTTGACTGATGACGGGATCTTGTTGAATGAGGTCAAAAAATGCTGAAAGCCTGTCCACATCGTGAAGCTCTCTTGCCAAGGTTGATGCCAAATCAAAACGGAATCCATCCACATGCATCTCCAAAATCCAATAGCGCAACGAATCCATCAGCATTTGAAGAACATGGGGATTACGCATGTTCAGGCTGTTTCCCGTACCAGTATAATCCATATAGTAGCGGGCATCGTTTGTCAGGCGGTAGTAATACGCATTGTCAACTCCCTTGAAGCTCAGCATAGGGCCCATATGATTCCCTTCCGCCGTGTGGTTATAGACCACATCTAAAATGACTTCGATCCCTTCTCTATGGAGTTTTTTCACCATTTCCTTAAATTCGGGTACGCTTCCACTGGGAGCTTTATCGGAAGAATATTCGGCATGAGGCGCAAAAAAACCGATGGTATTATAACCCCAATAGTTTCTTAAGCCACGTTCTATGAGAAATTTGTCATGAACAAAACTATGAATGGGCATTAACTCCACAGCATTGACGCCTAACTTCTTGAGGTATTCAAGGGCTACTGGATGTGCAAGCCCCGCATAGGTCCCTCGCAGTTCTGGGGGGATTTCTGGATGGGTGGCTGTAAAGCCTTTGACGTGAACCTCATAAATAATCGTTTGCTGCAGAGGGTGCTGCAATTTGTTGTCACCGGTCCAATCAAAAAAGGGCTCATGGACCACACAATGAGGCATAAAAGGAGCACTGTTTAAATTATTTTTTTCGTCAGGACTTTTGCCAAAGTGATAGGGGAATAAAGCTTCGTTCCACTGAATCTGTCCATTGATGGATTTGGCGTAAGGGTCTAGCAAAAGCTTGTTTGGATTAAAGCGTTGACCATTGGCGGGATCCCATGGTCCGTGGATCCGATATCCATAGCGTTGACCAGATTTTACCTTAGGTAGATAGGCGTGCCAACAGTAACCGGTCACTTCAGGTAGGTCAACGCGTGTCTCATTTCCGTTGTCGTCAAGAAGGCATAGTTCTACCCGTTCAGCTCTTTCAGAAAAGATAGAGAAGTTAGTCCCAGAGCCATCGTAGGTAGCTCCCAAAGGATATGGATGACCTGGCCACAATTTCACATCCATTAATTTCCTCCTCTTACTAGGATAGCCGCTTTACTTTATCCCCTAGTACCATATCAGCCAGGCATTTCGCTAGATAAAATATTCGAAAGCAACAGACTCGACGCGAAAGGACGGACTTAGGAATGGACAAATATGGACAGTAATGGACATCATCGACGACATGAACGCATTCAGTCATAAAAAATCCTGCTTCCTTTTTGTTCTGGTTGCCCTTGCTTTCTTCCAGATAGCCCCCCTTGTCGCTTTTGACAGCGGTGCTAAGGCTACTCAATTTAAAGCTTTATCGACCATTACAAATCTTGCGCAGTCAGCGACTTGGTTGAATGAAAATAAATTAGCGGTAGGCAGGTGGGACGGAACAATTACTGTTTTTGATTGTGAAGACATACTCTCCATTCAGCAAGTCCTTGTGCCTCCTATAAAGCAAGGAATCACCATGTTGGAGAGAATCAATGATGACGCATTTGTTTCATCGAATGGTCGTTCTTCATTCACTCTCTGGGAACGAAACAACGAAGGATATGTCCTAAAAGAGACATGCCATTTCGACAGTCGTTTTGGAGCGGTTGACAGTGCGAAATTCCTCAAGACAGGGAGTCCTCACATTCTCCTAACAGGGCATTCGGAAGGATTTGTGCTTACTTGGGAATTTTCCACTGAAGGCCCATCCCTTCTCTCCTCTATCTCCCTACAGTCTGATCACCCCGTTGATAGTCCTTATAAGCTACGAAACATTAGAAGCATCTTACCCTGGAAGGAAGGAATTGTGATTACATCTTCTGAGGATGGAGACCTGTGTATGATCGATTTCTTAGAAGGTAAGATTCTTCATCGTCAAAGATATAATCAAGAAGCGAAAAGGGGGATTAACCACATCTTCATCTCTGGGGATTACTTGCTTCTTTCTAACTGTGCAGTGGGAAGGGGGGACCGGAATCTCTGGCTATACAGAATAGAAAAAAATCGATTTGTCTATTTGGATTCAAAAAATCTGATTGAGAATAAAAATTTGGAGCAGGTTTTTAGTTTTGATGTCGGGTGCATTGCCGAAGGGAAAAGTATTCACTTTCTTTGTAGTACGCAAGAAGGCCTTCTATGGTTCGGTCAAATAAAAAATGATGCGTTACAGATTTCAGACTATAAAAAAGTATCCCCTCAAGGCGGAGCTGTTTTGGCCATACATCCCTTTAAAAAACGTTTAGCCACGGTAGGCTATGACATTCATCTGCTCGAACTCCAATGATAAGGAGTAACACGGATCTAGGAGGATTTAGGAGGATAGGATGGTAGATACGGTTCGTGGGGATTTTAGGAATAACACGGATGCACTCCGTGTTGCTCCTAAAAAGCTAAACGAACCATATTTGGGCCTTATTCACCTTTGCGGTCAGTTTTCGGTCGACTGCAAAAGGATCGTCTGTCGCGTTTTGCTCCTCGGACATAGCTGGCGCTATGCCCTCGTCACAAACCACGACATCCGACCTTTTTCGTCCGACCGAAATTCTGACCGTAAAGGTGAACAAGGCCCATATTTGCCATCCAATCCTCCTAAATCCTCCTAAATCCTCCTAGATCCGTGTGCATCCGTGTTATTCCTAACTCCTAATCCTCATCCTAATCCTAATCGATATCGTTTTCAAAAAATCGGCCCTTTATCTATTGTTGTTTCACAACCTGCTTAAAAGGAGCTTTGGTTATCATGACTGCCACCCTTGAAATTTCCTCAGGTATCACACTCATCTCGAACAATTACAAGGGCATATTACTTGATGCTTACGGGGTTTTTTGGGGAGGTAACGATGTGGGCCTTCTGCCAGGCTCCACCGAAATCATGAAGAAATTGGTCGCTAGTGGCAAAATCGTTGGAATTCTGTCTAATTCTACCCAGTTAGCTTCTAAAGAAATAAGCAAATTTCTTCTTCGTGGCCTGATTTATGGCGAGCATTTTCATTTCCTAATCACCTCCGGGGAAATCGCAAGAGATGTCTTTTTAAATGACAAATTACCCTTCAAAACTCCCACGAATAAATTTTGGCTGTTTGGTGGAGTGCATCCTAGGTTTTCCTCGCATGAACCGCTTTTTAAAGATTCCACCTATTTAGAAACATCGGACATCAATGAGGCGGATTTTATCTACGTTTCTATTCCGCACATTGAAGGTGAAGATCAGGTAGATCCTGAAGTATTCCGAGGAGAAATTGAAAGAATAGCGGCGAAAAATTTACCCATGGTTTGCCCTAATCCAGACCAATTTGCACATGAAGGTAACCCTCCCAGAGCCGTAGTAAGACAGGGCAGCATCGCAAAAATTTATGAAGAAATGGGCGGCCAAGTATTTTATACAGGTAAGCCGCACAACGAAGCCTATGCCATGGCATTGGATCAATTTCGTAAGTATGATGTGACGAACCCATCAGAAATCTTAATGGTCGGAGATACCCCGGAGACGGATATAAGGGGAGCACGCCGATTTGGTATGCCCTCCACACTGGTGATTCAAACGGGAATCATGGCGGATAGAATTGCTCATCACGGTCTGGAAAATGCTTTGAGCGCGCTTCCAGTTCTTGATTCTCCAAACTATCTCATCAAGCGATTTGCCGATGATTTATGATTAGACATATTCGGTGCCGTTTTAGCTTTGTGCTAATAGAATCGATTCTCGGGAAAAAAAGATTACTTTTTAGAGAGTTCAGATGGCATGGCACTATCTGGCCTGGAGACACAGGTTTTTACCCCTTCCTAGGCCCGAAGGGGTAAAGCCTGTGCCTTCAATGGTGTGGACATACTTCAATAGGAGCTTAATTTGACGATGCTTCTGGGGTCACCTGAATGGCCTCCAGACCTTGCGTTGAAAAGATCTCGCGGAGTCCCTCTTGGAGGCCCATCAAGAGTTCAAAACGTTCGACGCGTTCCATGGCGCTAAGACCTTCGACTCCATGTTGCCGAATAGCCTCCAGTTCAGCCAAGCGTCCAATGAGTTCCATCCAAAAGGATCGGTCGCTGTAGTCACTGAGAAACGTTCGCATTTCCTCATTTTCTTCAAATTCGGGCTTAGGAATAGCTCGAGTCTCATCATGCTGAACTAATTCTGAGAGGCCAAACTTGTTGGCATAGCTAAAGAGATGTTCCATCACTAACTCATAGTCTTCGAGTCTTTCTTCTTCCGGGCGTGGGGCATTGATGACCCAGTTACCTAGATAGACAAGTCTTAGTAGCTTTTCGAATTGTGCCTCTGTTAAATCTATATGTGTCATGTCACCCCTAAGGTTAATGTTATCCAATCACAGTATCAGGTAGCTCTTTAAAGTTTTACCTATTTTGTACCTCTCAATGTCCTTCATACCACTTGGGATAAGTTGAGCCTACAGGCTGATGTCTTCCATGCCATTTATTGACCGACTAAATAGTAGTTAAGTTTTTCTGTAATAGATAAGTTATTTACTGTAAAAATACTGTTGTTATATAATTAACAATGGGAGTTTGCATGTGTTTGCTATAGGCGTGTAATGGAAGAAACTTTTCATAATTCTGATTCCATGGATGACCGTCATTACGAATTTAATCTTATAGGATTGAGTAAGGCAATAAAAGAATCAGTGGAAACTGGTAAAAATATTGTTTTTAATGGTCATTCCATATCAGTAACATCTAATAAAGAAAATGCGTTATCGATTAGTGAAATTTCCGCTATCGTAATTAAATTAACAGTACATTCCGAAAGTCAACAAATTTTAAATGAATTTAAGGGAAAGCAGGAGGGCAGTCTGGCAGCTCGATGCAATGCGTTAGAGAATATAAGCGAAGGCTTACGCGCGATGTCGGCCAAAAGTCAGCTCGCTTTCAGCGATAGAGTTCTGAATTTCCTAGGAGTGCAAGCAAACAAAACAGAAAGACAAAATCTGGCCCATGCGCAGCAGTTTATTCACGATGCCTTGCAGTACATGAGAGCTAAAGTTAAAGCCGACGTTGATGGAGAGAGTATCTATGAGGACTCTAAGAAGTCCCTCCCCAAAAAAATGGATTTGCGCCTAAACCAACCCAGGTTGGTCCGTAGCCTGATGTTCCACCGTTGTATGGACCACACTGAAAATGTGGAAATAAGAGGCAATGAAAAGGCATTAGAGGGCTTTAGCTCTGCGCTTCAACAAGCGGGAATGAAAGAGGACATTGAGGGGGTTCTGAATGATCCCAGATTTACAGGCAATTACAGTTCTGAGGATAGAGAGATACTTTTACGAGTATGTGATCAGCTTCAATGGTCTGCGGAAACCGAGAATCTTTTATACATACGTCAACAGTCCATTCCTGACGATCCGGATAAAGCATATCAAGCGCTTGCTGAAGCTACACACAATCTGACGGAAGCCTCTAAAAGGCTTGAAGAGGCACAGGCAACAGTCGGTCGCAGCTTCGATAAGGAATTTGCAAATGACGCAAAAAATGGTGAAGACCATGCATTTATCAATTCGCTATACAACTCAAAACAATTTGGCCTTGATTTTAAAAAGAGTTTATTGAATTTAGCGGTGTCGTTGAATCAAAGCCCTACCGCAATGAATACTTTTATTGAAGAAGCTGCCGTTTCACCTTATGGACCCTTTTATGATTTAAGTGCTTTCTTTAGCCCCGAACTATTCAATCAAGCCATTTCAAATACTCGTAATGCCCCTGTGATTATAGCTCAAGAGGTTGTCGAATTGGCTAAAAAAGAGGTCCAAAATGCCTCAACGGTCCTAAAACGTTTTGATGAGCAAAAACTTGCACTTGAGGGAGCGACAGACAGAGTCGTAGAACAAATTAAACAGCATGCTGATGACCCAATCGGAGTGATCTTTTCTGGCGGAATCCCCAATCATGCCATGATGTATAAAGTGAACAAAGCATCGGACGGGACTTATACCTTTTCAGTATTGAATACAGGCTTAGGTATACGCTTTCACCACAGCCAAGGAGATAGGTTTCAAACTCATTTACAATGGAGTGGTCTTGACAAGCAGCAGGTTACAGATCCACACTTCATTAGAGAACTTTTGCGTTTTAACCAGCGAGTGTCAACAGATGCAATCGGCAAGATTTATGGGAGACTCAAACAGGAATTTGGGCATCCAGACCCTGCGAGTACCAATCCGGCTGATTACCATAAACCTCAGGAATCCGGCACTTGTACCCAGAAAGTGATTAACACGTGGCTTCATCTTCTTCCAGAACCAACCTATAATCGCCTCAAACGTGATATGACAGAACGAGCTATAGAGCAATTTGAACGCTATGGACAAAACACAAAGGGTGGGCTTAATTCTCTCGAAAAGACGATGTTGAGTGAGATGAAGAGCGTTTTAGACAGACGACAAAAGAAGCTAGATCAGCGGAAGCAAGCCGGAGGCTAACCACACTTAGGTAGGTTTTTCACATTCGACTAGCGCGAAAGCTCATTTATTGGTTTTGCAAGAGCGCCAGGTCGTTGGCATACTGTTCACTGCATGAGTAGTCGATCACTTCATTTAAGATGGAAACAGCATACTTATAAAAATCATCCGGACTTGATGTCTCTAAGCCGTGGCGGCCAAAGTTCAGGTGGCTCTTTATCGGAACTTCTGGTGTTTCTATAATGCTAAATCTTGAGGGTAATATTCAACCCATTGCATATTCCAAAAGCGAACAATATAGGCCTGATCAGACGTATTAACGTTAATTAAGACCGAACCCGACAGACCACCTGAAAGGACCTTCGTGGTAAATGGTCCGTCTGTGTTAAGGACTGTCTTGATTAAGTTACAAGCATCCGTTTCGTGAGTTGCTTGAAGGGGTGTTATCAAACCGACTACAATGAAGATGGCTATGCTCTTAACGAATCCATGACGCAAGGCGTTTACAAGATGGCCTTGTTCGGCTTTCCGGGCAGAATTTCGGTCAGGCGAGAGGTCCCAGATGCAGCAGTCGACGACGAGGGAATAGCGCTAGCTATTGCCGAGGAGGCGAATGCTGCAGATGGACGCCTCGCAGCCGACCGAAAACTGCGCGAAAAGTCGAACAAGGCCTACAAGATATACTGCAGGGTTATTCAATTTTTGCTCCTCGACTGTGATGGGATAAAACCTGATGTTTAAATTCATCTAACCGCGCGTGATATATGTTAGACGACTTCAACCTAGTCTTCAAGGATGCTGTGTTGTATGCGCCATCGCTTATCTAGAAGGGCAGATTCGGATTTCGGACACGTTTTGGTTATGCTGGGTGTAATTCAAATTTGTACTCACCTTAGGCGGCTAGGCAATCGAGCTCACAGACTACCTCATCTTGCCAAAGCCTTTCCCATTCATCGTTAGCTCGAAGAGTTCTAAGGTTTGCCATTTGATCCGCATGATCCCGTCTCCACCATGCTCCGGGCTTTTTCAACCGCTTCTGAATCACATGGCGATGCGTGCTTTCTATTTTCCCCGAACCTATTGGCAAACCTTTTCTAATCGCTTCATCATACTTAAACTGCCCAGGTCTATTAGTTATGTATTGTATACACTTTTGCAGGCCCTCATGCTCAGGGTGAACTTTGGAGTACTTTCGAAGCTTTCGCTTCACATTCACTATCTGTCCTTTTTTTAAGCGGGTCTTTAGCGCTCGAGTCTCCTTTTAATATCCTCAGTCCAGGCCGTTGCTGCTCCCGCTAGATACTCACTTAAATGGGCCTTGTTCACCTTTGCGGTCAGAATTTCGGTCGGACTGCAAAAGGATCGTCTGTCGCGTTTTGCTCCTCGGACATAGCTGGCGCTATGCCCTCGTCACAAACCACGACATCCGACCTTTTTCGTCCGACCGAAATTCTGACCGTAAAGGTGAACAAGGCCCTTAAATGATACAGATCAATTAGGTAGTTCCCTCGGCTTCCTGCTACCTTTCGGCCTTGTTCGACTTTTCGCGCAGTTTTCGGTCGGCTGCGAGGCGCCCATCTGCAGCATTCGCCTCCTCGGCAATAGCTAGCGCTATTCCCTCGTCGTCGACTGCTGCATCTGGGACCTCTCGCCTGACCGAAATTCTGCCCGGAAAGCCGAACAAGGCCTACCTTTCCATCTGTTCAGTTATCCATTTTGCTCCATCCCCTATACCATGTAATTGGCTCTGTCCTTCCCACCCAAATTGCCGTTCTAATAATGTTAGCATTCTATTTCCCAAATCATCAGGGCTATTAAAGGAACACGTGTATTTCCAGTCTGCTTCCCCTAAGCGCTGAATAACCCCCACTCTAAGCTCTGCCCAGGATACTCTTCTGTTTTTCCGTCTATCTCCAGAACCAGCTGTTTCAACTAGGGGCACCATTCCACCATCCATTTCAACCACAAGTGGGGTTGTTGGATCGTCTGCCTTTTTCCCGATAGGAGGCTTTTTCATCATCAGCTGCGCCCTCTTGGCATGTTTAAGCGTGATATTTGATATCGTAGTGGGACTGATTTCCAATCCATGGTGCTCCTTCATCTGTTTCGCGGCCCTCGAAAAAGATTCCTCGGATCCTAGATCAGTTATCAAGCGTTGACACCGCTTTGACCAATCTTGGTGTTTTATCCCTGAAAAGTCCTCAAAAGGCCTTAAACGATGTGAAGGTCGACCACGATGCTTCTTTTGCAGAAAACACCTTTGAACAACAGTGATGCGTCCTAGTGTTGTCTGCCATTCGACTTTTTTTTTCCGTGGGGACGGATGCCCTTCTCAGGCTCGTATTGAGATTCTACCTGCTTAACACGATGATCCGCCCAATTTTGAAGAATGGCCTGCCCAGACTTACGAATAGCAGCTATGGTAGCTTCTTCTGCTTCATCGCCCGTCTTAAGCTCTTCAAAATTCCTACCAACGACATCAACCATCTCCAGGAGCGGCTGTAACAGACTTGGATTTTCTCTAAGCACATGTAAAATATAACGTTCATCCTCAGAAAGGTCGTGTGATGGTGGAATAGTCTTCATCTAAATTCGCATATTATTGATTTGGATAGGGTTTCATGCTGGGTCAGCCGCAACATTGTGTAAACAATCTTACACAAGAATTGCTCTGCGTACAAGTTTGGATTGCACCCGGTTATGCTTAACCTTTTGATTAATAATAGGGCCTTGTGGTAGCTTATTTGCCCATATGACTCTAATAAATAACTAGGGGGGGTAATGGACGTTTTTATTGATGCCGCATCTTCATTTGCTCGTAATCAACCAATCGTTTTTTCAGCGGGAGCAGTGACCGCTTTCGCGACTTACGCTGTCGCATTGAAGCGAAATCCAAAGGTTGTTACAGCCATTTCGGCAATAGGAGTCGGTCTACTGGCTTTTCGACCATCAGAGCCGTCTTCTTACTCAGAGGTGGTACTTCCCTGCCCATCCAACCGTGAACGCCTTGCCGATCGACTTATGGGAGACGATGTAGGTTACTTTGAGCAGTTCATAAAAGCGATTCCTAGTACCATCGATACCGTGTCTGCGCATTGTGAAGAGGGGCGTCTTCTATCTTGCCGCAAAGAGCAGGCAATTCAAGCATGTATAGATAATAATTCTACCCCCTCAGCCCTTGCTTGTGTGCTTCGTAAGCTATTTGATTATCTTCCAGGTGCCAGTTTTGCTTCTGAACATATGGAGATGAATATTGTGAGTCTTAAGTCGAGGTGCCGCAAAGGAGACGTGGATAGCTGCATCGATTTGGATTTACTGAACTCCTGTTTTGGCGTTCACGCGACCAGCGCTAGGAAGTATTTTCAGGACCTAGCCAGCGGCCTATTTCCGGAAAACCCATCAGTACAAATTCCGGAAAACCCCATCGCAAAACCTTTTGAATTACTGAACTCTTTTGGCGCTCAAGCAAGCAACGCTAAGGAGTATTTTCAGGACTTAGCCAGCGGCCTATTTCCGGAACAAAACCCATCAGTACAAATTCTGGAACACAGCCCAACTGAACAAATTTCGGAAAACCCCATCGCAAAACCTTTTGGATTACTGAACTCTTTTGGTGCTCAAGCAAGCAACGCTAAGGAGTATTTTCAGGACCTAGCCAGCGGCCTATTTCCGGAACAAAACCCATCAGCACAAATTCTGGAACACAGCCCAACTGAACAAATTTCGGAAAACCCCATCGCAAAACCTTTTGGATTACTGAACTCTTTTGGTGCTCAAGCAAGCAACGCTAAGGAGTATTTTCAGGACCTAGCCAGCGGCCTATTTCCGGAACAAAACCCATCAGCACAAATTTCGGAACAAGGCCCAACTGAAAAATTTTTCCAGGTCATAAAAAAGCCTTGGGGAGTTTAAGCCTTTCCGTGTCGAGCTGACATTCCGCTCGCGTAATGTCAGCTCCAGTGTGAAGCCTATTCATCTTCACAAAGGGTTGTTTTTCCCTCTACCTTCAATCAGCCCAACTTCATCGAGGGTGAAATACCTTGCAACTTCACCTCTGTACATTTGCCACAAATCATGCTATTTGCCTCCCTGTCTATCCTTAGTTTGGGTCTAGCTGTTACAGTTTATAGTTGCACATATAGACGTGCACAACACCTCAGAACCGAATAGTATAGCTTATCAGGTATCGACCAGCCGAAATGATATTTCGGCTAGTCGTTCGACTTTTAAAGACTGTTTTTTACGTAGATATTCAGGTTCTTGTGAAGAATTGGGGGCGCTTTGGAAGTTTGATTCGTCCAATAGCGAGTTAGGAACTTCCAAGTAACTCAAAAGGTTGGCTGACGCAATTTCCTATGTGGCGCAGTCATTCCATGACATTCCATGACTGCGAGAACGGTTGAAACAGATTCTGTTTGCATCACATGGGATGTTTGTTTTGCACGTCTCCACAATTGCAATAGATTGTTCGCAGTCATGGAATGTCATGGAATGACTGCGCCACAGGGGATTGTTCTTCGCGAGGTTGTGTCGGTGAAGGTCCATCCGCAGTCATGGAATTGCCCATCTTTACATTACTGCCACGGTCCCTTTCTCGCTTCAACGTGAGGCATAACGCTTGTAAAACCATTGTTTTGCCATTTCCACCATCAGTAAGTACACGATCACCATGCAGGCCAGGATAAAGAAAGAATAGCAGAGGAGGTGCGACAAATCCTAGAACCCCTCCTAAGGGGGTGAAGGGGAGCAAAACAGCCAATGCCACCACTAAGAGAGAACAGGTAGTGAGCCAACGATTGGGGCGACTTTTTAGGGGATTCTTGCGCGTGCGGATTACGAAGATGACAAGTACCTGGGTTGCCAATGACTCGATGAACCAGCCTGTATGAAAAAGAGCCTCTCCAGCTTGAAAAACTTTGATCATCACAAAAAAGGTCAGAAAATCAAAAATGGAACTGATCGGGCCAATGATCAGCATGAACTTGCGAACAAAGTTAATGTCCCATTGCCTGGGGCGCACCAGATATTCTTCGTCGACATTGTCCAGTGGGATTGGGACTTCAGATATATCATAAAGCATGTTGTTTAGCAAAATCTGTGTGGGAAGCATGGGAAGAAAGGGAAGGAACAAAGATCCACCTGCCATGCTGAACATGTTGCCGAAATTGGAACTGGTCCCCATCATGATATACTTCATAATGTTGCCAAAGGTACGCCGCCCCTCAATGACCCCATTTTGGAGAACACCTAAGTCATGTTCTAACAGGATCATTTCTGCTGCTTCTTTAGCGACATCAACCGCGCTATCTACAGAAATGCCGATATCTGCTGAGTGGAGTGATGGAGCATCATTAATCCCATCTCCAAGATATCCGACAGTATGACCGCGCTTCTTTAAGGCTAGAATGATCCGATTTTTCTGGGTAGGAGTGACTCGACAAAATAAATTAACATTTTCCACCTGCACCCACTAAGGCCTGATCATCCATTTTCAGGATATCTGCGCCCATCTAAAATCCCGGTAATTGGCAGTTCCAACTGTCCACAAATATGTTCCGTAACAAGTTCATTATCACCGGTTACGATTTTCACAGAAACGCCGCTGGCAGCAAGGTCCGCTAAAGCCTTCTTTGCACTCTCTTTAGGTGGATCAAGAAAAGCGGCGAATCCTGAAAAAACAAGTTTTGCCTCATCACCCACAACGATATGGGGACAATTGGTTTCTTCCTGACGCCAGGCAACTCCGAGGACTCGGAATCCCTCCCTTCCTAGAGAATCAAATAGTGCTCGCACGCGGTGGCCATCGCCGCATCATCCAAAGGATGCAGATCAGTCTCGCTTTCCCCTTCATAACTTGTGCAAAGACGCAAGATATCTTCAGGAGCCCCTTTGATCACGAGCATTCTTTTCTGTCCATTATCAACCAACACCGAAACCCGGCGGCGTTCAAAATCAAAAGGAACCTCGTCAATTTTTCGCCAGCCAGTCATATCAATATCTTTATGTTCCAGGATCGCATCATCCAAGGGACTTTTCAAACCCGTTTCAAAAAAACTATTCAGATAAGCCAACTCTAAAACCCTGTTGCTATCGCGTCCGCGGCTGTCGATATGGCGTTCCAAATGAATACGCGCTTCAGTTAACGTGCCGGTCTTATCTGTGCAAAGCACATCCATACTTCCCAGGTTTTGTATGGAAGCAAGCTGCTTAACAATGACTTTTTTAGCTGCCATGCGCTGTGCTCCCCGGGCAAGAGTCACTGAAACGATCATGGGAAGGAGTTCCGGAGTTAGTCCGACCGCGAGTGCTACCGCAAAGATAAAGGATTCGAGCCATGGTCTGTGGAAGAATGCATTGACTAGAATAACAAACAGGACAAGAAAGATTGTAAAACGCATAATAAGTAGCCCGAAGCTACGAGTTCCTTGTTCAAATGCAGTAGGAGGAGGCTTTGGCAATAAGGCTGTCAGCAATATCACCAAGGACTGTATTTGCACCGGTATTGCAAATGAACACTTTTGCCGTTCCGCTAATGATCGAAGTCCCCCTTAGCACCGTATTGCTAGCTGATAGGATCTCGGCCTTCATTGGGTAATTCGCCAGGTTTCTTCTCGACAGGATAAGGTTCTCCAGTTAGAAGGGCCTGATTCACAAAAAAATCCTTTGCTTCCAATATGCGTCCATCAGCAGGGACCAGGTCACCGGCAGCAAGTAACACAACATCTCCAGGAACAAGTGAAGCAAGGGGAATCTCCTGAGATTTTCCATCTCGCAGCGCCTGCACATGCACTGTTACTGATTGACGTAACTTTTCTGCCTCCTTACCAGCCCTATATTCCTGAACAAAATCCAGTGTGACGCTCATGAGGACAATGAGCGAAATGATGACAAAGCTAGCCACATCACCGGTAAGAGCTGATACAGCGCTGGCTGCAAGCAGAATGATGACAAGCGGATTGCTAAACTTGGACAGAAACTGAAACAGCAATATGTTTCTTCGCTGTGGATGAAATAGATTGGGGCCATAGCGTGTGAGGCGTTCAGCGGCCTCGCTGCTTGTCAGCCCGCTTGAGTTTGCCTTATAAAATTCTAACAAGTCTGTCAAATTTCGCTGCCAGAAGGTGGGCTCCTTATCAGGTGGCACAGTACTCATAATGCAAACCTTTCTATGTCTGAATTTTACTAAGTATCACTTATTATCGAGAATCCTATACGCAAGTAATTTCACACGGTCGTTGATGAGAAACCACACCAAAGAATAGCCCCATACCACGAGAGCCCAACCCCAGCCGATTGGCGGCATCAACAATCCGTAAACCGCGACCAGAGTTGCCAGGATTTGCGTGCCAAATACAGCCACTAGCAGAATCCGTGCAGGACGAATGGACCAGAATGGGCCGCGTGTACGTGTAATGAAAATTTTCAAGTGTCCCGCCACAGAAAGCTTTAAGTAGATTAGCGTCTGGATGATCGCACGGTCGAGATGAAAGATACGTTCACCAAGATAAAACAAACCAAATGAGTCCATGACCCCAATAATGCTTATAGCGGTGGCTATCTCTAGCACAAGAGGCATATTCCAAGTTTCGGGCTTGTTCGAGTAGTGGACATTGTCATACGCAATGGATAGGATCGCGCCATCGTTTAGTAATGCAAGCATCACGATCATGACAGCAGTTACGGGATAGAAGTTAAATACTAGGATTGATAATGTCATGAAGAACAGGATACCCAACGTCTCGGCAATGCGGTAGATTGCGTAACTATTCATTCTCTGGAAAATTTTCCGACTCTCCTTGATCGCATCAATAATCACCGAAAGACCCGGAGTAAGCAATACGATGGATGCTGCCACGCGCGCCGCATCAGTCGCATTAGAAACAGCAATGCCACAGTCGGCTTTCTTCAATGCCGGAGCGTCATTCACCCCATCACCCGTCATGCCAACGATATGGCCGTGTTTTTGCAGGACATCCACAATATGGAACTTATGTTCGGGAAAGACCTGAGCGAAACCGTCAGCTTTCTCTATGGAATCGATCACCTCCGCAGTCTCTTGATGTTCGACATTACCTAGAGCCCTGGCATCGAGAATATCTATGCCCATCCCTAATTTCTTGGCGGTTTCCTGGGCGATGGCCAATTGATCGCCGGTCACCATTTTAACCGTCACGCCCATCTCGCGTGCCGTCGCGATAGTAGCCTTTGCGTCTTCCCGTGGCGGATCGAACAGAGGCAATACACCAAGAAACCGCCATGAGCCTGCTTCATCGGTTTGCGCCACACCCAATGAACGAAAGCCGCGCGCTGCAAATTCGTTGATCGCTTTCTCGATGGCTGGCTGTATTTGAGTGGCATTGGATGATAGTTTCAAAAGCACTTGCGGAGCGCCCTTCATCACTTTAAACGTTTTTCCGTTTCCGTTTTTGACGGTAGCTTCAGTGTATTTGTGCACCGGGTCGAATGGCTGAAAATGAACTATAGAATAATCTTTTAATTGTTCACTGTTTTTCAATCCACTCAGAACAGCCAAATCAATGGTATCGTTATCATCCGTGCGCGATGCTAGCGCGGCATACAGGATGACTTGATCGGCAGACACATTGTTCACAGTGAACGGTTCACCCAACTTCAGTTTATTTTGGGTTAGGGTGCCTGTCTTGTCTACGCACAGAACGTCCACACCAGCCAATTCCTCGATGGCAACTAGCTTACTCACAATCGCTTCTTTTTTGGCGAGTATGCGTGCTCCAACTGCCATCGTCACTGACATCACTGTCGGCATCGCCACAGGAATTGCCGCGACGGTCAAAACTAGAGCGAATTGCAACGTAGTCAGGATCGGATCGCCCCGGAAAATTGCGACGGTAATAATCACTGCCACAAGAAGTATTGCTAAGATAATCAAGTAATCGCCAATCTTCAATACCGCGCGTTGAAAATGGCTGACGGTGTGCGCTTCTTGCACCAGTTGTGTTGTCTTACCGAAATAAGTATTTGTACCCGTGGCATAGACCATTGCGCCAATTTCACCCTGGCGGATGATCGATCCGGAAAACACCGCCTCGCCGGATTGTCGTGTGACGGGCAATGACTCTCCTGTCAACAGGGACTGATCCACTTCAAGCGGATCACCCTCTAGCAAGCGCGCATCTGCTGGCACAATATCGCCCATACGCAAACGGATAACATCTCCAGGTACCAATTCACGCGCTGAGGGAGTCATCCACTTCCCATCACGTTTCACCCTGGCTTTGATCGCGAGCTTGGCCTTTAGCGCAGCAATGGCATTGCCTGCCTGATATTCTTCCCAAAATCCAACCGTGGCGTTGGCCAGAAGTAGAAGAAGGATAATGATAAAATCCGGCCAATGTCGCGCTACAGCCGAAAGGATCACGGCAGCTTCGATCATCCATGGAATGGGGCCCCAAAAATAGGATAGGAATTTTAGGAAAGGATTAGCTTTCTTTTCTTCAATCTCATTAGGCCCATATTGGGTAAGCCGTTTCTGCGCCTCGGCTTGAGTGAGTCCATCTGGTGACGACTCCAATTTTTTCTCTACTTCGGGCAAGAGGAGCGATTTCAAATCATCCTTTTTAGATATCATGGATATGCCCTCACATGCATTTGGAGGCATTCCATTTCCAGTTTCGGATTTCAGGCATGTCCTGACCATGTTTATTAATGTAAAGTTTGTGCTCGATGAGTTTATTCTGGACCATCTGCTTCAGATAGTCTCCCTTGGTACCTAAATGGGGTAGGCGATCGATCACATCTTGCACTAAGTGGAACCTATCCAGATCATTCTGCACTCGAATGTCGAAGGCCGTTGTGACAGTTCCTTCTTCCTTATAGCCTCGGACGTGGAGGTTCTGATTTGTCCGACGGTAAGTCAGCCGGTGGATCAGCCATGGATATCCATGGAATCCGAAAATGATTTGCCTATCTTTAGTAAAGAGTGAATCGTAATCAGCGTCGTCTAAACCATGCGGGTGTTCACTGTTTGACTGTAGCTTCATCAGATCGACGACATTGATCACTCGGATTTTCAAATCTGGCAAGTGCTCGCGCAGAATAGAGACGGCAGCCAGAATCTCTAACGTGGGAGTATCGCCACAGCAGGCCATCACCACGTCCGGACCGCTGTCCTGGTCATTGCTAGCCCATTGCCAAATGCCAATGCCTTCTGTGCAATGCACTACGGCGGCATCCATGGTCAGCCACTGTGGCAGAGCATGTTTGCCGGCTACCACTACGTTGACGTAATGACGGCTGCGCAAGCAGTGATCGACTACAGAGAGAAGGCAATTGGCATCTGGCGGTAGGTAAACACGCACGATATCCGCTTTCTTGTTCACAACATGGTCCAGGAACCCGGGATCTTGGTGCGTGAATCCATTGTGATCCTGCTGCCATACGTGAGAGGCTAGAAGATAGTTTAACGAGGCAATCTTCCTCCGCCATGGTAGTTGCGCTGTAACCTTCAACCATTTGGCGTGCTGGTTGAACATGGAATCAACGATGTGAATGAACGCCTCATAGCAGTTAAATAACCCGTGCCGCCCGGTCAATAGATATCCTTCCAGCCACCCCTCACACTGGTGCTCACTGAGCATGGAGTCGAGTACGCGTCCAGCGGGTGCGAGAAATTCATCATTCTTTTTTTCTCGGCCGTCCCATTGACGATTGGTAGCTTCAAAAACAGCGCCTAAGAGATTCGAAAGTGTTTCATCAGGGCCAAAGATACGAAAATTACTCTGATCCTGATTTAACGTGACCACGTCGCGTAGAAACTTACCCAAAACAAGCGTATCCTGCGCATTAACAGCGCCTGGTGAAGACACGTTCACTGCATGAACGTGGAAGTCGGGCATATGTAGGTCACGAAGCAGACTGCCACCATTCGTATGGGGATTGGCGCCCATCCGTCGGTTCCCTTTTGGCGCTAGGTCAGCCAATTCCGCAATTAGACGGCCATTGTCATCGAATAGTTCTTGTGGTTTGTAGCTTTTCAGCCAGCTTTCAAGTTGTGTAACATGATCGGGATGTTCGGCGTCCACCAGAAGTGGCACTTGATGAGCTCTAAAAGTGCCTTCAATTTGTAGGCCATCGACTACCTTCGGTCCTGTCCATCCTTTGGGCGACTTGAGGACGATCATTGGCCAGCGCGGTCGGGTCGCGTTACGATTATCCCTTGCATTTTTTTGAATGCACCGAACCTCCTCGATGGCTATTTCCAAGGTTGCGGCCATGAGTTGATGCATCTCCTCCGGTTCATCCCCCTCCACAAAATAAGGCGTCCAGCCACAGCCTCGAAGGAATTGCTCCAATTCCTCATGCTCGATCCGGGCCAAGACAGTTGGATTGCTAATCTTATATCCATTGAGGTGCAGGATCGGTAGCACAGCTCCATCCATAATTGGATTGAGAAATTTGTTGGATTGCCAAGCGGTCGCTAAAGGACCCGTTTCTGCTTCACCATCGCCGATAACACAGGCGACAATAAGATCTGGATTGTCGAAAGCTGCCCCGAAGGCATGGCTGAGTGAATAACCAAGCTCGCCTCCCTCGTGAATCGATCCTGGTGTTGTTGGTCCAACATGACTGGATATCCCTCCGGGAAACGAGAATTGCTTGAATAATTTTTTTAATCCAGGTTCGTCTTGGCTGATATCCTGATAAATCTCACTATAGGTACCTTCTAGATAAGTATTAGCTACCAGGGCAGGACCGCCGTGCCCGGGACCGGCGATGTAAAACATATCCAAGTCATACTTCTTAATGACTCGGTTCAAATGCACATAGATGAAATTCTGGCCTGGCGTCGTTCCCCAATGCCCGACAACTAATGGCTTAACGTCAGACAACAACAGTTGCCGCTTAAGCAAAGGATTATCATAGAGATAAATCTGGCCCACAGACAGATAGTTAGCAGCTCGCCAGTAAGCATTCATCTTTTCAAGTTGCTCTGGAGAAAGGGTTTTTGTCTTCATGGTTCCTTTTGTGTTGGACGAGTGCACTCATCAATCCAACCATGTCATTCAAAATAATAATTGGCAATTTAATGTGCCAATAACTGCCGGAGGGTAAGATCCGTTTTAGGTATACCGAGCGTGGTATAGTCGCATTCGTGGTAGCTTCGGATAGCTAGTCAATGTGAACGAAAATGTTTTGATGCCTTGATATACTGATTGACATTCTTTTGTTTGGTACAATATGAAGAATTTATCACACCAGGTTGGAAGTCTTGATCCATTAAGGGGTACCAAAAAAACGGATAGATGTCATGAAACGCTAGAACATATTCCTAGGGCCATGTTCTGTAAATGCTTGGATTAATGTAGCCATTGTCTACAACAATTTTTAAAGGAGAAACCATGCTAGGTACAGTATTAATTGTTGTCCTGATCTTGTTGCTTATTGGCGCTTTCCCCACATGGCCGCATAGTGCTGGTTGGGGATATGGTCCCAGCGGATTGTTGGGAACAGTCTTAATTATTGTCCTCATTTTGTGGTTGTTAGGAAGGGTTTGAAATTTACGACCACTGTTAGGCTTGAAAGACTGCTATTTATGCCTCTTGGCATTCATAACTCACAATCGGATCTCGGCGCAGCGCTTTGGAGCCCCAACCGACTGCGTCGCCAATATCCGAAAGTAATAAGGCCTCCTAGGTGGCGCAGTCATTCCATGCATGGAATGACTGCGCCACATAGGAAATTGCGCCGAGTGACGATTGATGATGCATTAGTTCGAAGGAGACGGAAATAGCATGGAAAAGAAAACGGTTGTTATTACAGGAGCTTCAAGGGGTATTGGCTTAGCTACAAGCCAACGACTAGCACATGGTGGTTATCACGTGATTGGCATCGCCCGCGGAAAGCCGGAAGAAATATTCCCTGGTGATTTTTTTCTTGCGATTTGAGCAGTGAAAAGGAAACTGAAAGCCTTATCAAGATACTGTCAGCCCAATATCACATAGGGGCACTGATCAACAATGTAGGAGCGGGAGGACCTCAACCTTTGGGGTCTATCGACCTAGACTCCTTACGAACCTGTATGATATCAACGTTCGCACGGCAGTTCAAATGACCCAAGGACTTGTAGATAAGATGAAGGAACAGAATTGGGGACGCATTGTTAATCTCGCTTCTAGAGTCATTTTTGGCGCTCCTGGTCGCACTAGTTACGCAGCGGCTAAAAGCGCTTTAATTGGCTGCACTCGTCTGTGGGCGCTAGAATTAGCTGCGTTTGGTATTACTGTTAATGCGGTAGCCCCTGGTCCCATTGAAACAGCAATGTTCCGTGCGATCCGCCCTGCAGGTAGCCAGGCAGAAAAAGAGCTTTTGACATGTATCCCGATGGGGCGAGTGGGGCAACCTCAAGAAGTAGCTGCTGCAATTGCATTTTTGCTCTCTGAGGATGCTGGCTTCATCACTGGGCAAACGCTCTGTGTGGATGGTGGTGGCAGTCTATGAAGAGTTTTAATGTGGAAAGTCCGATGAAAGAAAAACTGCCTTTGCCAAAGCTAACCGATGCTACTCTTGAGAGGCGAACGCTGCTACCTGAAAAGCCAAATCCAGTCACGCTATTAGGAAAATATGTCCGCCTTGAGCCACTAGTAACGTCAAGAGATGCCGAGCCGCTTTTTGACATCTCCAATGGAACCCCTATCACACTAGGACAACAACGCATCGACAGCTATGATGCTGATGCCTTGATCTGGCGTTATATGTTTGATGGTCCTTTTAAAAATACCGAAGAGCTTGCTACTAGTCTGCAATCTCAAGTCGATGTGCCCAATGGGCGTTGTATGTGTGTGTTCAACATCGCTACAGGCTTGCAGGTAGGCGTGGCCAATTTCTTGAATAACGTCCCTTATCATCTGAAAATAGAATTGGGGGGCATTTGGTATAGTCCGGTAGTCCAGAAAACGCCTGCTAATACCGAAGCGACTTATTTGATGCTAAAGCATTGCTTTGAATTAGGTTATCGCCGTGTTGAATGGAAGTGTCACTCACTCAATGAACGGTCGCGTCAAGCAGCCTTGCGCATGGGTTTTAAGTTTGAAGGCATCCAAGAAAGTCATCTGATCGCTAAGGGCTGCAATCGAGATACAGCCTGGTTTCGCATGCTAGACAACGAATGGCTAAGGGCAAAACAAGATCTCGAATTTTTTCTCTATAACAAATAAAGGCCTTGTTCACCTTTACGGTCAGAATTTCGGTCGGACGAAAAAGGTCGGATGTCGTGGTTTGTGACGAGGGCATAGCGCCAGCTATGTCCGAGGAGCAAAACGCGACAGACGATCCTTTTGCAGTCGACCGAAAACTGACCGCAAAGGTGAATAAGGCCCAAATAAACGGCCTGTACAAATGGTGAATAGCGATGGATAAAAATCCCTTTGGCTCGTATCCTGGTTGTGAAAAGTCAGCAAAAGTAAAGTTCTAGATTTTCCCTATACGCGTTTGAAAAGGGATGAAATGGTTCAAAACAATCGGCAAAAATTTGCAGCAGTAAAAAAGCTGGGCCTTCCAATCGGTCAGTATTTCATATCGGGTAGCGGTCCCCTCGGAATTCGAAATTTGCGGGAAGTAGGCGACATCGACATTATTGTAACTGACGATTTATGGAATGTTCTTGCCTCAAAATATGGCGTAAGTGACGACGCTGGGGAGAAAAGGATCGTTTTTCCTGATGGTATTGTTGAAGGACTTGGCGAATGTTCCTTCTATGCCGAAGAAAAAGCCCCTGACGAACCGACAATAGCTGATCGCCTTGCACATGCTGAAATGATTGACGGCCTTCCGTTTGAATCACTCGAACATGTCCTATACTACAAACGTAAAATGGGTAGAGAGAAGGACGTACGTGACATACTTCTCATTGAAGAGTGGCAGAATAGGAAGCAACACGAATAGCACATAGGAATCGCAACCATGTTGGCAGAAGCAGCATATAACAGGATTGGAAAAACATACGATCAAACACGGAAGGCAGATCCGCAGATTGCCAACCAAATCATTAAGCACTTATCCCCAACTAACGATGGTTACTATCTTGATGTTGGATGTGGTTCAGGAAACTATACGCAGGTAATTTCCGAAAAAGGCTATCGCATGTGCGGTGTGGATATTTCTGAAGAAATGCTAGCAAAAGCACGGAATAAAAGTCGTCACATCGAATGGATTCTTGGCAATGCGAGAAGCTTGCCTTTTCATAATAATCAATTCAACGGTGCAACATGCATTTTGGCAACACACCACATTAAAGATATAGAAGAGTCTTTTCGAGAGGTCTTCAGGGTTCTAAAACAGGGGCGTTTTGTCATCTTTACTTCCTTTCCTGAACAGATGGAAACTTCGTGGCTGAACCGATATTTTCCAAAAGCGATGTCTACAGCTTCCAGCCAGATGCATAGTTATGACAGACTCTGCGCCGTTCTAGCGGCTGCTGGCTTTGAAGATATTAGAGCAGAGAATTTTTTCGTCACGAATGATCTTCAAGATGGTTTTTTGCAAATTGGAAAATATCAACCTCATCTTTACTTAGACCCCATTGTACGCGCTGGAATATCTACTTTTGCACTAGCAGAGAACCAAGAAGAGATCATGGATGGATGTGATAGCCTCAGCAAGGA
Source organism: uncultured Chlamydiae bacterium (assembly GCA_963713615.1). GTDB lineage: Bacteria > Chlamydiota > Chlamydiia > Chlamydiales > JAJFMA01 > CAMFKD01. The sequence goes on along the minus strand of CAVQMM010000001.1, from coordinate 1,525,156 downwards.
TATCTCTTCCGGAGAGATCGAAAAGTGCATTAGAGATCATGAGAGTGAACTTGGAGATTATGCGTTTGTTGTCGGTACAAAGAGATAATGCTATCAAGCAAATCAAAGAGGCGATCAGTTCCATTACGCCCTGGGATGAGAAGGAGAGGGAACATCTCCGATTTGCAAACGATTGGGTCGACTCAGGTGTCGGCATTTTTCGCATTGCCAAGCCTGCAACTCCTGATCCACATTTGGTAGCCTATTTTGGCCTTGTTCGACTTTTCGCGCAGTTTTCGGTCGGCTGCGAGGCGCCCATCTGCAGCATTCGCCTCCTCGGCAATAGCTAGCGCTATTCCCTCGTCGTCGACTGCTGCATCTGGGACCTCTCGCCTGACCGAAATTCTGCCCGGAAAGCCGAACAAGGCCCCTATTTTCTTGTGATAGATCCCTTAGTAAAGAAGCTGCTCCTGGTTGATCACAAAAAAGCTGGTCTCTGGTTACCCTCTGGAGGACATGTTGAGCCAGATGAATCTCCTAAAGAGACTGTGAAAAGAGAATGTCTAGAAGAACTTGGTATTCAAGCAGATTTCCTTAATGAGGATCCTTTTTTCTTAACAGTGACCAAAACGGTAGGTCAAACAGCAGGTCATACAGACGTGTCTCTGTGGTACCTTCTCAGTGGGTGCGCAAGTGGTTCTTTTTTGTTTGACAAGGAAGAATTTAAGCAAATTTGTTGGTTTTTTTCGACCGACATTCCTTATGAACGATCGGATCCTCATATGCGGAGATGCATCGACAAATTAAGAAACAGGTATCTGCTTTGAGAGAGTTAACAAAGGGAACGGTCGCTTGGCGGTAGAACCGGCCAAGCCTCGCTGAGCCTTTTGGGCCTATCTTTCAAGCTTTAGGGCCTTCCAAGTAATTCAAAAGGTTGGCTGATGCAATTTCCTATGTGGCGCAGTCACGGCCTGTGGCAATATCGACCCTTCGGGTCAAGGTCCTTTCCTAGCCATCACTTTTTGACATCTACAACTCTACCATGAGTGATGTGCAATAAATCATTCGGTGAAAGTCTAAATACCGAATTAGGAGTGCCCGCCGCAGCCCATATTTCTGGATACACCATGAGGTCCTCATCGATTATAGGCTTGGTTTCCAACTCATATCCAATAGGGGGCACGCCACCAATGGCAAAGGTCGTATGCTTTAAAACGAATTCAGCGTCTGGTTTTTCGACTTCCTCTCCGAGGATTTGAACGAGTTTCTTTTCATCAACCCTGTTTTTTCCACTTGCGATGATGCACAGCGGCTTTCCTGTTGTCTTGCCTTTAAAGATCAACGTTTTTGCAATTTGCCCGACCTCGCACCCAATCGCATTTGCAGCCTCTTGAGAAGTTCGGGTTGTTTCCTTAAATTCTATGACTTTTATGCCGAGATCGTGATCTTGTAAAATTTCCTGAATGCGTTGGGCAGATGCCTTTAGCTTGTTTACCATAAAATTTTATTCTCCTATTTGTTTGATATAATTATAAATACTTGCCCGGGACGTGTTTAGCTTTCTTGCAATGAAGGGTGTGGCATTTTTAAAATTAAAAATCCCTTTTCGATAAAGCTGTACGACGAGCTCTCTTTTTTGGGCACGGTTCAAATGATTCAAAGAGAGATGCTTTTCATCCAAAAACTGTTTGATGACCCCTTCGGCCTGTTCTTCACATTGACTGCCAAAAATTTCAATCGGATTTTCCGCTTCATCCTTAACATTTAAAAATGTTTTCAATAATTGGTATCCATCCTGAAAAAAACTTGCGTCAATGTTTAGACAGATTAATCCAATTGGCTTCCCTTTTTTATTTCGCATCGTTACGGAAGTGCATTTTAATGAGCGCCCGTCCCAATTTTGTTTGTAGTAAGGGGTGAAATATTCCGGAAAATCCTCAGTGTCTACTTTCAATTCTTTAAGTGGCGAAGGTTCACCCACCTCTCTTTGTGAAATATTATGGTAGATAGCCACCACTTTGCCTTTCTCAAGATCGTGGACCGCGGCTTCTACAAAAGGATGAAAAAGATCCACCACCGCTTTAATCAGGGGCTCATAGTGTTTCCATAAGGCTGTGAATTCTCTGCTCGGCATAACAATGCTCCTTGTACGACATTTATTTTAGCCGAATTTATACATTTTGTCAAACTTATACATATTGACTAAATTTGTGAGTCGAGCTATCGTGAGTTGTCATAGATCATTTTCAGGATTTACTATGCCTCGACACACAAGAGTCTCAAGACTTGCGCAAGTTCCCGGGATTGGAGTAGACCGCATGGGAAATGCTGCTGACGCTGCGCATGATCCCGAGATATTGCGGCTTGAAAACCTTGATACAGATATCGCTCCCCCGCCTATTGCTATAGAGGTCACGAGAAGGGGTGTCGGAGCTGATGAAAATAACAGCTATTTGCCTTTTTTAGGCCAAGATGCATTAAGACAGGCAGCTACCAAGCGCGTTTCTCGCGTGGCTGATGTAGAGTATGATTGGCGTTCCGAGTGCATTGTCACAGCGGGAGGTATGTCAGGCATATTGAATTGTCTGCTTGCGATGCTCGAGCCTGGGGATGAAGTCATTGTTACAGACCCTACCTATGCTGGGATTATCAACCGCATTCGTCTTGCAGGAGGCGTCACAAAATTTGTACCTCTGATACCCTCCTCAACGGGTTGGCTTTTAGACTTGCACGCTTTGGAAAAAGCAGCCTCAGACAAGACAAGAATTGTTTTGATTAGTCCAGGTATGCCTACAGGTCATATTTTGACACGCGAGGAATGGGAAGCTGTCGCACGCATCAGTATAGAGACAGATGCATGGCTACTCTACGATGCAGCTATGGAACGCATTTTGTACGATAGTCGACCAGTCATTCACCCTGCATCTTTTCCAAACATGAAAGAGCGCACGATAACGGTTGGAGCGGCTTCTAAGGAACTAAGGATGATCGGCTGGCGGGTAGGCTGGGTTGTGGGCCCCAAAGCTATCATGAACGATGTCGCCTTAGTGAGTATCTCAAACGTAGTATGTCAAACTGGCATTAGTATGGCAGGGGTCGCTGCAGGACTGAATGCTACAGATGATGGTTTAATAGCAGCGATTGAAATATGGCAAGGAAGGCGAGATACCTTGCTTGGAGAACTCGCAGGCCTAACTTTTATCCCTCCACATGGAGGATGGTCTTTGCTATTGGATGCATCGGCTCTTGGTATGAATTCAGAGGCATTAACTGAAAAACTGTTTAAAGAAGCTAAAATCGCCACGACGCCCATGGTTGGTTGGGGAGATCATGCTGCCAAATATGTGCGCTTTGTCTTCTCCAATGAACCAAAGGAAAGGCTTATAGGTCTGGGTGGCAAGATCAAAAAGGTTTTGAGGTAGCGTGCTAAGGGTCTGAGCTTTTTCTCACCTGCCCTTTGGATTGCTCAACTTGTTCATCGCATGATGAATGACATTGGCGTTGAATTTCTGGTAGGACGCAGATTGGACAGCCCAATAATGCCAATATAAGGGAATATTCCACACCTTATCGCGATAAAGCTGTACTAATTGTTTTTTCTTGAGTTCGTCAACAATATCAATCCTTGGAATAAGGCCATAGCCATAGCCTAACAGAGCGAATTTTCTAAACGCCGCTACAGAGGGAACGACATGATAGTCTAATTCCCTCCCATCCAGATTAAAAAATTTCTCAAGGTATCTCTCATGCAATTTATCATTTTGATCGAACTTAATTGCTGGAGCATGTCGCAGGCACTGTTTAGGACTTCCTTTTGAAAAAAAAGTTTTCGCAAATGCTGGAGATGCCACAAGCACGTATTCCATATTTCCTAAGAAGTGAATTCTGCCTCCTACGATTTCTTTTTCTGAAGTGGATAGACAGGCCGATACCAATCCATTTTTGAGATAGTCCAAGGTGAGCTCTTGATCATCTGCGATAACCTCTAGGATGATGTTTCTGAAAACATCAGTTTCTTCGATCAAACTTAAAAACCAAGTTTCCAAACTATCTCGATTCAATGCGATGGAGATACGTGGAATCACCGCTGTTTTTTTGATTTGCTTTTCCAAACCTTCTTCTAGTAGGCAAATCTGCTTAAAATGGCCAATGAGGTGTGTTCCAAGTTCGGTAAGGCGATAGGGCAGCACTCGAACGAGCAGGGGTTCCCCATAGAAGTTTTCCAGTCCCTTGATTCTTTGCGAAACGGCTGACTGGGTGATGTGCAATTTTTTGGCTGCCGCCTCAAAGCTTTGCAGTTCTTGAACAGCGTGCAGAGCCTCTATTCCGCGATAATCGAGCATTTTCCATCCATTAGATTGACTTATGAGTCATAAAATTGATTAATTTTACTTATACTCGATTAGGAACTAAAATGGGAGTAGATTTAGGGTTCATCCGGTTTTGCAGGCCTTAGATGAGAGGAGGGAAATAGGATTTAGGATTTTTACCACAGAGATCACAGAGGACACAGAGATTTAGGACAGAGAGGAGAATGTTTAGTTACTGGATCTCAATTTAACAGAAAAAGTTAAATTGAGCACCTGTCGCTTTTGTGAAGCCTTGGGAAAAATTCTAAATCCTCTCCTTGCTTACTTCTGCCTTTGTAGCCCAATCCTACAAAATCGGATAAGCCAGATTTGGAGATATACATGGACAAACAAGCTTAAAGGGTTAATTCAACATGTTCCTAGCACTATTGAAAGGCTTTAGCACAAGCGGTAGTTTAATCATGGCCATTGGGGCACAGAATGCCTTTGTCATTCGGCAAGGCTTGATGCGCCGTCACCTTCTTATGACAGCGCTTCTTTGTTCTTCGATCGATGCGCTGTTGATCCTTCTAGGGGTCTTAGGCTTCGGTCAGCTTATTTCTACCTATCCGTTATTAATTGAGCTCACGAAGTACTTTGCGATCATTTTTCTATTTTTTTATGGCGCTGTTTCTTTGAAATCCGCCTTTAAGCCTAGGTTTTTGGAAGGGACAAAAGAGCAGAATTTGCCCTCTATAAAAAGGACAGTTGGTTTGCTTCTAGCCTTAAGCTTGCTCAATCCTCATGTCTACCTGGATACGGTTATTTTGTTAGGAAGCATAGCTTCACAACAGCCTTCTCATGAGCAAATCTATTTTGCGTTAGGGGCGATCAGTGCCTCTTTTCTCTGGTTCTTTGCCATTACCTATGGGAGCCGTCTTTTGGCGCCTTTATTGTCCAAGCCAAGCTCTTGGAGAATCATTGATAGCCTAGTAGGTGCAATGATGTGGGGAATCGCTATAACACTAATGTTAACCCTCAATGCGGCGCAGTCGCCATAAAAAGGCAAGGACCATAAAAATTTGATACTGTCTAAAATTTAGTTTTATAAATCGCAAATCAGCTTAAATCTTCAAGTGAAAGATAATCGTGACAGTGAGCTAGTGGCAGACATCTTTGACGAACGCGATGAAGCTGTCACCCGTATGATCGAACATGTTATCACAGTGGCCAAAAAGCGTAAGCGCAAAATCGGCATTTGTGGTGATGCACCATCGACTTATCCGAAATTTGCAGAATTTTTGGTAGATTGTGGAATCGATAGCATTAGCCTAAGCCCCGATGCGGTTGTACGGACACGTATTGCTATTGCTAAACACGAAAAGAAAAAGAAGCCGACCTGATTGTATACCCTACTCAGCAGGTGGCTGGAGCAATTTTCTATGAGGCGCAGTCATTCCATGACTGCGAGAACGGTTGAAACAGATTCCGTTTGCATCACATGGGACGTTTGTTTTACGCGTCTCCACAATTACAATGGATTGTTCGCAGTCATGGAATGCATGGAATGACTGCGCTACATAGGAAACCTTGTTACTTTCGGATATTGGTGACGCAGTCGGTTGGGGCTCCAAAGCGTTCCCAATTATTCCCAAGAACCCTAACTTTCTCTTCAGTTTGAGATTTCAGTCAAGATATTCAAAGCATAGGCTAAGAATGGATCTCTGGCATTCACGCGCCTAGTTTCCCCTTCGATGATACATTCTACATATCCTCTAACAAAGGCTTCCTTTATCGCGGATATCGATAGTGATAGGGTTTGGTTGATGGCCTCGGAGCTTTCTCTGTCAGGTCTTTGGATGCCGGAGACTTTTGCCATAAAAATAGGGAGGATCATACCTGTAACCCCTGAGTCTCCTGTGACTTCTCCAAGGCGAACTAGCCGATCCACCACTAAGCCTGTTTCTTCGAGAACCTCTCTACGAGCGGCTTCTTCCGTACTCTCTCCCGGTTTAATTCCCCCTCGTGGCATCTCCAGTTCCCAATCACGTGTAGCGTGGCGGAATTCACAGTTGAGCACAATTTTGCCGTTTGGCAATACGGGCAATACCGCCGCTCCGGGACGACGTTCTAAATTTCTCGCTAAGATTCGGCCAATAACCCCTTCAGTGCCATCGGGGAATAGACATGCATCATTGAGCCAAATCCAATAGCGATCGCTTTTGAGGACGCCGACATCGCGATCAGTAGCGATTTCAATCGCCGCCATTTTTTCGGGATCTAATAAAATCTGAATTTCGCCTTTAGAAGCATTTCCCATTGGCATAAATACTTCAGGGTGAGTCTGTATTAACTCCAAGTATTCTCTGCGAGATGTTTCATTAGCGAGAAGACCTGTAAAACTATATAGCAAGAATAAAAAAGCGATTTTCATGACTCTCCCTACTTGTTACGGATCTCCTCGGGCCTAACAACACATTTATATACTGCCCAGGCAGCAGCGGAACACCCCATATACACGCATGCCAAAGGTAGTTGACTGCTATAGGGTAGATAGGCGACGACGGCCCCTAGAGCTGATCCGCCCGCAACCTGAAGCCCTCCATATAAAGCGCCTGCAAAACCCGCGATTTTTCCACACCTTGCAAAAGCACCTGCAAAGGTATTTGCAAAGATGAAGGTAGAGCCCAAATAGAATATCATCACAGATCCTACAATGGCATAGGCATTCTAGTCCATGGGGTCCATTACGAGGTAATTGCAAAATTATTTGAGCCCTTGAGAATCGATTCTCACAAAAAAAGGTTACCTTTTTTTGTGAGAAGGCGATTCTAGAGAGCTTAAGTGGTATGGCACTATCCAGTCTGGAAAGACAGGCTTTTCTCCCTTCCCAGGCCCGAAGGGTCGATATTGCAACAGGCCATGGCATCGCCATGGTATATGCCAGGAAGGGATTTCACAGTCTGAAGGACTGCTACAAGACGCCAGTTTACAAACACCATTTATGCATGCGCTTTATGGCAGCCCTACAGGCTGCTAAAACCGTTTTGGCATATACCATGGCGATGCCACATAGGCCTCAACCTAAGCCTAACAATCGTATCTCGGCGCGCAGCGCTTTGGAGTGCGGTCGCTTGCGACCGCTTTGGGTTCCTTGCGACGGTCGTGTGCAACGGCATTACTATAATTCCCTAAGGGTAAAATAGTTAGTACATGCAGCCTTCGACGAATCCATACAATGCCGTTTAGCATTGCCGTCCCAAGGAACGAAAAGCGGTCGCAAGCGACCGCACTCCAAAGCGCTGCGCGCCGAGATACGATTGTGAAGTCCTAAGTCATTGAGATATAAGCTCAAAAGACCTGTTAGGTTGAGGCCTATGTGGCGATGCCATGGCCTGTTGCAATATCGACCCTTCGGGCCTGGGAAGGGAATGACTCTCTCTTCACCGGCATCCGATTTTCAGGAAATTGACTTCGGAGAATCGGACTTCTGCAATTACCTCATTACTGTCCACGAAGTCCATGGAGCCTCACCCCCATGGACAAAAGAGATCTGCGCCACATGGGAAATTGCGCCACCCAGCGCCACTAATTCTTCCCAAGAACCTAAAGATTTTGGATTCTTTCTCTCCTAGCTTGAGCGCTGCGTTCCATCTCAACTATATTGAATTCAGTCCTCTCTCTCTCTACTAATGATGCTAGCTTTTTCATTTTCGGCTTATTTTTTTCTTTTATTTTTGAGTCAAACAAAAGTTTATTTAAACCTTCTAATTCGTCAAAACTTTGTAACAGTTTTCGTCTTGATTCATGTGCACTAAAACCGGTATCAGCCTTTAATTCGTTCACAATCTGATTCGTTTGATCAAATAGAGTATTTATTTTGTCTACATATGCATTAGTTAATTCGGATGCAATCTCATTATATTTGAAGTCTTTTTTGAATTTCGTATCAGTTTCACCAGATGTTTTGGCTGAGCTTGAAATTTTTTTCCTATCTCGGCGTCTCGGTGTTCTCTGTGTAAAAATCCTCATTCCTAAATCCTCCTTTTTCACTCCTCGCTCCTGCCTGTGTATTGTGCTTTTGGAAGTGCTTTCAATAGAACCCGACGCAGCAGCGGAACATCCCATATACACGCGTGCCAAAGGCTGTTGACTGCTATATGGTAAATCGGTTACGACGGCCCTTATACCGCGCGCGGTATAGGTTCAAGCCAGGGACACTGCCAGCCGGGTCTTTTCTTCTTCGCTCCATCAGCGAGGAGTGGAAGATGATGATATGAAAAAAGTGAAGCTATTCGAGGATTTAATGTGAATATCCAAGAGCTTATAAATACTGCGATGGCCCTGGTAGCTTGCGATAAGGGTTTGCTTGCTATGGATGAAAGTAATCCAACTTGCAACAAACGATTTGCCAAGTTAGGGATTCCCCAGACTGAGGAAGCTCGGCGATCCTATCGGGAATTGATTCTGACTACACCTGGTTTGGGCGAGTTTATCAGTGGCGCTATCCTTTGTGATGAAACCATCCATCAGTCCACAAAAGCTGGTATTCCTTTTGTTAAAGTCATTACCGATGCAGGGATTATTCCCGGCATCAAAGTTGATGCCGGTGCAAAGGATATGGCAGGCCATCCTGGAGAAAAAATAGCAGAAGGTCTTGACGGATTGCGTGATCGGTTAAAGGAATATTATCAGATGGGTGCTCGTTTTGCTAAGTGGCGCGCGGTCATTGCAATAGGTAACGACATTCCAAGCAGAGGGTGCATCGAAGCAAATGCGCAGGCTTTGGCTCGCTATGCAGCATTATGCCAGGAGGCTGGATTGGTACCGATTGTCGAGCCAGAAGTGCTCATGGACGGTGAGCATAACTTAGAGCAGTGCTATGAGGTAACGGAGGAAGTCCTGCGAATAGTTTTCGATCAGCTTTATACACAAGGAGTGCTACTGGAAGGTATGCTTTTGAAACCTAACATGGTGCTTCCGGGATTGACTTGCTCCAAACAGGAACCTGTTGACGAAGTAGCCGATGCCACAGTGAGATGTCTATTGAGAACTGTCCCTGCAGCCGTTCCAGGAGTTATGTTTTTATCAGGCGGTCAATCCAGTGAACTCGCTTCAGCCCGCTTGAATGCCATGAATGTCAGATTCAAGTCAAAACTCCCTTGGGCGTTGTCATTTTCTTTTGCTCGCGCAATTCAACAACCAGCCTTGGATATTTGGCAAGGCAAGGAAGTAAACGTATTGGCAGCACAGCAAGCCTTGTATCATCGCGCTAGATGTAACCAGGCTGCGCGTCGAGGCGATTATAATGTCACACTAGAAAAGGAGATGAGCATGTTATCAACAAGCAAAGTGCCACTGACAAAACTCGCCGCATGGAATGCTCTCAAAGCTCATTACCCCAAGATTCGAGAATCACATCTTAGGGAACTCTTCGCCAATGATCCCAAGCGCGGGGAGCGCATGACAGCTGAAGCCATTGGCGTCTATTTTGACTATTCTAAGCATCGCATCACCGACGAGACACTTAAGCTCCTTCTACAATTGGCGGAGGAATCTGGGTTGCGGGCTCGCATAGAAGCCATGTTCAGGGGTGACAAAATTAACGTCACAGAGAAGCGAGCTGTCCTGCATGTCGCGCTGCGAGCCCCCAAAGGGCAGTCTATTGTCCTAGAAGGGGAAGACGTTGTACCTCAGGTTCACGCCGTTCTTGAAAAGATGGCCAGTTTTTCTAATCGAATTCGCAGCGGAGAATGGAAAGGTCATACGGGCAAGCCTATCCGCAACATCATCAATATCGGCATTGGCGGATCTGATCTAGGTCCTGTGATGGCATATGAGGCATTGCGTCACTATAGCCAGCGAAACCTGACCTTCCGCTTCGTCTCTAATATTGATGGCACTGACTTCGCCGAGGCGACCCATGACCTTGACGCTGAGGAGACACTATTCATCATCTCGTCGAAGACCTTTACGACCTTAGAGACGATGACGAATGCGCACACAGCCCGTGAATGGGCCCTCAACACGTTAAAGCACCCCGCCGCTGTTGCTAAGCATTTCGTTGCTGTATCGACTAATGCCGAGGAAGTAGCTAAGTTTGGTATCGACACCGCAAATATGTTTGTGTTTTGGGATTGGGTAGGTGGTCGATATTCAATGGATGCAGCGATCGGCCTTTCAACAATGATCGCTATCGGCCCGGACAACTTTCATGCCATGCTCGACGGCTTCCACCAGATGGATGAACATTTTCGCACAGCCCCTTTCGAGAGCAATCTACCAGTGTTGATGGGTTTGCTTGCTCTGTGGTACAACAACTTCTTCGATACACAGACCATAGCAGTTCTACCGTATGAACAGTACTTGAAGCGTTTCCCCGCTTATCTCCAGCAGTTGACGATGGAAAGCAACGGTAAGCATGTTACGCTGGATGGAACTAAAGTCACCTATCAAACTGGACCGATATTTTGGGGTGAACCAGGAACCAATGGGCAGCATTCCTTCTATCAACTGATTCATCAAGGGACCAAGCTCATCCCCTGCGATTTTATTGCGTTTGCTCAGTCATTAAATCCCCTTGGTCGTCACCATGATTTGCTATTGGCCAACGTTTTTGCTCAGGCAGAGGCTCTGGCTTTTGGCAAAACGCCGCAGGAGTTACGAGAAGGGAACATACCGGAAGAGCTAATACCGCACCGAACTTTCGAAGGCAACCGGCCATCAAGCACAATCTTTCTGGAACAACTGACTCCTCAAGCTTTGGGGAAACTGGTAGCACTATATGAACACAGCGTTTTCACTCAAGGTACCATATGGGAAATTGACTCATTCGACCAGTGGGGTGTCGAACTGGGAAAAGCGCTTGCTGTGCGCATCATTCCCGAACTTGAAACCGGGAACAAGTCCCAACTCAAGCATGACAGTTCAACCAACAACCTAATCCAGCGTTATAAGAGAGCGAAGGAACAACGGTAGTGCTTGACATCCACACAGGGGCATCTTATAAAGTACAATTATTTATTGAATTGGTGCTGGTTGTCCGAGGCGGATCCGGCAGACATTTTGCAATCAGGGATGAAAGATGAATTTACTCACTTATATTGTTCCCATTGTGGCTGTGATCGCCGCGGCCTCGGGTAGCCAAACAAGTCAAGGTATGCGCTTGTGCAAGCAGCAGTATGCCCTTTGTACTTCGGCTAAATGCGTCCCACAGCCTGGTGATCCTACCAAAGCTATCTGCTTCTGCGATGTTGAAGAAGGCCAAAGTATGGCTACAGTAGACTGTGACACAATCAAGCCCAGCACGGATGCCAATGGGATTCAGACAGTCTATTCCACCTTTTCCCTGTTGCAGTTTGATCAAGGCTTGCAACGGATGAAGTGTCCTGAAGGCACACCATGGAGCTGGTGTTTGAATAAACGCTGCACAGTGGACCCATCAAATCCTAAGAAAGCCATTTGTACCTGTGACGTTATGCGTACTGGAGAATGGATGACGCTGGGTGGTAACTGTGATACCTCCACATGCAAGACCGGATATTGGTCCGGAGCTACCGTATCTGGTTCCGAGCAGAACGGGGCCTTTCTGATCAAGGCATTAGGCCTCGACAGTTCCCCTGCAAAGTGGTGTCAAGCAGTTTCTCCATGAAACAATTTCGTAACTGGGTCCCCCTTCTTGGGATCCTTGCCTTGGTCCTGTTATTCCTGAAATTGCCCGAAATGCCGAATCCATTCGGGATTTTTGGATGCAAGACTTGTGGCTCAACCAGCCCTTACCTACCTCTATCGGGTTCGGCCTACTTTGCCATCCTAGTGGCTGCTGCGTTGCTATTTCCGAGTTTTCCTGGACCCCAAATGGCTCGAGGCGGGATGCTCTGGGCAGTGCTGCTAGCCATAGCATTAACCTATCTCAATTTGCCCAATTGGTGTGTCGCCTGCCTGATCGTTCATGCTGCCAATATTTTCATCTGGATGATCTGGTTACTAGTTCCTCCACCGGCCAACGAATCCTTTAGCACGCCGATCAGAGAGCGCCTGTGTGTGCTACTCTTAGTGCCCATCTCTCTCGTAGCTTTGTTTAGTTGCCTCAATCTCACTCTCATGATCTACAACGCCAAAAATCGATCTCCTGTTGCTGCCACCAGCTTGCAAACCGGTGATGCAGCACCGATTGTTGCTGCTAAGGTCCTTCTGGGGGATCTTGATCCCTCTCAGTCGCAGGGGATGATCATGAACTTCGTCGCATCTGGCTGTCCCTATTGCAAAGAGCAGCTGCCAATTGTCAATGCCGTTGCCGCGCAGATGAAGAATAGCCGGTACCGCTTTATCAATGTCAGCCCTGAGTTGCCGCCCGAATTTGTGCAGCTGGCATCAGCAACCGAATGGGTTGAGGACAAAGAGGGCAAGCTGCGCACGCTCTTCAAAGTAGCCGGATATCCTACGATGTTTATCCTGGGTACCGACGGCAAAATCGGCGAGATTATTGCAGGCGTTCCTGACCAATTGGAGACATATTTGCTGACTAACCTACCAACTCATCTAAGACAACCGAATTGAGCCTTGTTACCAATCGATTGGGGCACCAAAGCGCTACGCGTCGAAGCACAATTGTGAAGGCTCTAAATGCCTGCGAGATCGGTGCCCAACCGGATTTAAAATGAAGTTCCATATTTAAAATACATGAGTGGAAGGAACGTCGAATAAATGTGTTTTGAGTCCATCCACAGGCTTGGAATGGCAATATGCGTTTCGATGAAATGCCCGCCGCCAAGTTCCTTACCAAAAACAAAGTCTGGTGATAGGGTACCACCGACGATCTTTCGATTAGTGGAAATTCCACTTCCCATCAATCCTAAGCCCAGATATGCAGAAGTCTTTTGCAAAGGATTAAGATAATAATGACCAACTAGATGAACGCTCAGTTGATGAGCAAACCCAATAGTCGAAAAACTAACCGCTGCGTCCGAACCAAATTGACCATGGCGTGCTCTGTAGCCGATACCAAGATTAGGAATCAAGATAATTGGACCTTCACCCAAAGACACGTAGCGATATGCATCGCAGACCTGATCAAAATCCGAATTAGACGTTTCCACACAAGGCCAACCAGCATCATTTGTCATAGGTTGACAATATCCAGTACCTATAAATAAAAAATTTACAACAAAAGAAGCTATCAGATATGAGAATGTATTCTTCATTGTTATTACCTGTTTTGAACGTTAATCGGCGCTGCGAATTTACACCTGGCAACAGTAATAATGCAATTTAAATAAGTATAATTATTGTTTAAATTTTTAATTAGATGAAAAATAAAAAAACGTTTGCTGTAGAAATATATTTTTACTTTAATGCATCAGGCAAAGTTATACGATTAACAGATTCGTCAACAGCTTTGTCTTTCAGATAAGGGCCTTGTTCACCTTTACGGTCAGTTTTCGGTCGACTGCAAAAGGATCGTCTGTCGCGTTTTGCTCCTCGGACATAGCTGGCGCTATGCCCTCGTCACAAACCACGACATTCGACCTTTTTCGTCCGACCGAAATTCTGACCGTAAAGGTGAACAAGGCCCCTTTTGATAATGCAGTTCCACCCTGTCTTTTAAGGAATATCTCGTTGGATATGAATCAGAATAATTATGCAGCGCTCTTAGCATTTTGCCAAGTTGTGATAGCTGATGATCCTCTGGCTGGTATAACGCTTGACCTTCAACAAACGGCATAACCGTCAAAACAGCGTTTTGATCTGAAAAAATACAAGGTGGAGCAATTCCCAACTGGTTACCAATCTTTAAAGCGCGGACCTCATTATGTCGCATTTTCGTTGAGTGATTTGGAGCTAGGAAACGAAGAACGTATTTTTTCCCTTCAAACTCAAAGGAATAAAGTTTAGCTCGAGTCAATCCACCCTCAAGAGATTGAAATTGAGTTCTTTCAGTTAACCTAAGAAAAGAGCTCACCTCCTGCAACGCCCTTGCCTGTTCAGCTTCACATCCTTTTAAGAGATCCGAATAAGAACATTTTTCAGCTGAAAGTGAAGCGCAACATAAAGCAACAAACAATAAGTGTTTTAGATATTTAATCATAAGAATGCATCAGACGACGACCTACAACCCAACACAACTAGATTGAAAAATTTACAAAAACAGTGCTTTTTTGAATCCAGGTCTTCAAAAAAGGAGTTTTGTATACAACAACCGCAAGCAAAGCATAAGTGGCAAGAAAGGACTTCCAAAAGACGAACCGAAAAATCTGAAGAGCCGTTCCAAAAGAGGAATGTTTACTTATTCCCTTCCTTAGGCTCCATAGTTCATCTAAGACAAGATGAATCAGATACCCTCCTCCAAGAAACCCTGCACAATATAGAGAATAAATGTGAGGAAAATTGAGTAAATCAAAAAGATGAAAAACTGCAATGGATAGAAGGATTCCCATTGGAATCGAGTGAAAAACACCCCGATGAGTCATCCAGTTTTTGACCCCCATCTGAGTGATCTTCACGAAGGGAATAAAAAGAATAAAAGCCACAAAGTAGTTAAACAATAACGAAGACGCTTCAAAAAACAAGAAAGTGACTAGGCTAAGAATAGCACCTGCTAGCAATCCGCTATAGCGAGCAATCTTTGTCTCCCCCGAATCGATATCAGGTAACAAACCACCAATCACACCTAAGGCACCCAGTACAATCCCCCAAGGCAGGGGAAAGTGATTCGAAACGGAAACATAAGAAGCAAAGCTGACGCTGAACGCAAAAGCCGTAGCAGCATGAACTTTAAAACCCGCCATAAATACATAACCTTTTAAATTCTAATGTTCGTTAACCCGTGCTTGACGGAGAATCACACCGACTATCGGCTTTCATTCTCACGTCCTTGTGACTAAGCGGACCGAGACACATTGGTCAGTACCATCCAGAATAGATAGGAATAGGAACCGCACAATGGCTCACAGGCTGGGTATACTACTAAATTGTATTTATCTTTTCCACTCCTTCAAGCTGAGGGCAAGACGCATAAACTCTTCAACGTAGTCAATCCGGAGTACTGATGGACGTGACGGTGATTAGCGCCGTGATAGGAGTTGGCTGTATGATGGCATTTGCATCACGGTACATCCCGAGCCTGCCACACGCTGGTACACGTTCAGAAATTGGGGTCAGCAGTCCGCTTCGCAGTTGCCAACATAGTCCAACCGTAGTCTCTTTGCAGACACCTCAAAAGGGCAATTTCGATGGTAGTGATTTTTTGACGCTCTGGGCGATTTCTTTCTGTCACCCATTGATCTATGTCTGACAGAAAGATATACTTGAGGCTCTGGATAGCTTTGAAAAATTTATATAAACCATTATGGAAAATAGATGAAGCAGTTAATTGAACAAGCCACCGAATTCCTCAAAGGAAAAATCAGGAATACGCCAGTTGAGTTTTCTCCAGAATTATCAAAATGTTTTGGTCAACCGATCTACTTAAAACTCGAGTGTTTGCAAGCTACTGGGTCTTTTAAACTACGAGGAGCCTTTTTCTACCTCTCTACGTTGAATGAAAAAGAAAGAAGATTGGGCGTTGCCACTTGTTCTGCAGGTAATCACGGCCTTGGAATGGCTTATGCTGCTAAGGAATTACAGATTCCCTGCACAGTGTTTGTGCCTAAAAGTGTTGATCAAGCGAAGTATGATAAGCTGCTTCAACTCGGGGCTAAAGTCAAAAAATCAGAGTATATCGGATATGATGATACGTTAGGATGGGCCGCAAAAGAGGCCGCCAAGTTGCAGATCCCGATGATATCAGCTTTTAACGATGAAAAGATCATGGCTGGTAACGGAGGCACTCTGGCGGTAGAAGTGCTATCTCAGGTGCCTGAAGCTACGCATTTTGTGCTTCCTATGGGCGGCGGAGGGCTTTCTGCTGGTTTTTCGTGGTATGTAAAATCCAAAAATCCCCAAGCGCACATGATTATTTGCCAACTTGCCGATTGTGCCGCTCTTAAGCTTTCTTTGGAGCAGGGAAAGCCAATTACTTATATGCCTTCTATCGATACTCTTGCAGGTGGCCTTGAAGGCGGTTTGGGAGATAAATGTTTTGACATCTTAAAGACTAGAGTCGATGAAATTCATCTTATCAAAGAGGATGAGCTACGATTGGCTCTTTGCTGGCTTTTAGAACATCATCAGTATCTCATAGAGCCTTCTGCTGCTGTGGCTCTTGCTAGCTGTCTTTTTGGCCATGTGCGTCCGAAAGGACCTACAGTCATTGTTCTTACAGGGCGCAACGTCAGTCGTTCTACCCTTCAACAAGTGATAGGTAGCAAGCCGTGAAAATCCTCTTTCGCAAACAAATTGACAAGTGCCAAGGGACCATTACAGTGAAAAAAAAGACGTGTAAAAAATTCTGTTGGTTGTGTTGTGCATTACTTTTCAGTTGCTCGGCGGTTTTTGCCCAAGCACCGGAGTCGATTGATATCAAAGCTTCCGAGGCGTTTCCCAGCTTAGCTATTTCTGAAGAAGGAAGTAAGAATAGACATGAATTAACCACTGCGGATGTCGGTGCATTCCTAGATGGGTTCATGCCCCTGCAAATTGAACAGGCAAACGTCGCTGGTGCGGTGATTTCAGTGGTAAGAGATGGCGCATTGATTTTTGCCAAAGGCTATGGGTATGCAGATATAGCAAAAAAAACTCCGATTTCTCCTGAAAAGACCCTTTTCCGCCCTGCATCAATTTCAAAATTATTCACTTGGACAGCCGTTATGCAACAGGTGGAACAAGGTAAATTAGACTTGGATCGCGATGTGAACGATTACCTTGATTTTAAGATTCCTCCAACTTTTGATAAACCCATTACTTTGCGTGACATCATGACGCATAGAGCAGGTTTTGAAGAGTCAATTAAAGATTTATTTGTAAGGTCCCCAGAGGATTTGCATTCCCTATCTCAATATTTACAATCACATATGCCTTCCAGAATTTTTCCAGCAGGAATAACACCTGCTTATTCTAATTATGCAGCAACCATGGCGGCGTATATTGTAGAGCGTGTTTCGGGACAGAATTTTAATGATTATGTTGAAGAACACATTTTCAAACCGCTTGAGATGCACAATTCTACATTTCGTCAACCTCTTCCGGAGACTCTTAAAACATCGATGTCTAATGGATACATACTTGGTTCTGACGATCCAAAGTCGTTTGAATGGATTCAGGCAGCCCCTGTAGGGGCTCTTTCAGTATCTGCATTGGATATGACGCATTTCATGATCATGCAATTACAAAATGGACGCTACGGGAATGCGCAAGTTCTAAAGCCAGAAACAGCAATACAAATGCATGCAAGGCAGGAGGGATGGCCAAAAGCAATGAATGCGATGTGTTTGGGATTTTATGAACAGTCACAAAACGGTTATCGCATCATTGGACATGAAGGACACACGATTTTATTTCACAGTAATCTTTTCTTGAATTTGGATGCTAATACTGGACTCTTTATCTCATACAACAGCGCAGGCCAGTCCAAGCTAGATCTAAGTAGCATGTTATTCGATAAGTTTATGGATCGGTATTTTCCGGAAATTTCATCGCAGGAACCTGAGCAACCTATAACGGCTCAAGATGTGCAAAGCATCCTCGGGACTTATGAACTCAGCCGTCGCGCTGAAACAACTTTCTTGGCGCTATCAACGTTGTTACTAAATGCAACAGTAACGGCCAATTTGAAGGACAATACCATTTCGATGACGGGTTTCAATGGATTAAATCAGCAACCGCTTCATTTTCGTGAAATCGCACCCATGGTATTTCGCGAAGTCAATGGGAAAGCTAAGATTGCATTTGTAAAGGATGGCAGTGGACGCCATATCGCATATGCCAATTATGATACCAAGTACCCATCTTCGGTATTTATGCAAGTGAACAATACGCTCAATAAACAGAGCTTTAATTATTTTGTCCTTGGTTTCAGCTTGTTTGTGATCGTGTTAACCCTGCTCGCTTGGCCCATCGCCGCCATGATTCGCAAGCACTACGGCAGGTCGCTCGTCATCGCACCAAATGAAAAAAGACTGCGGACGATAGCGCATCTGACTTGTCTTAGCATAGTGGTTTACATTATAGGACTACTGGTTTTTGCCGGTACACTCAGTGATTTATCCATGCTATCAGAGCGGAGTGATCGGTGGCTACGAATGCTGCAAATGGTCGCTCTGATTGCAGGCTTAGGCTTTGTGACAGTTATCTATAACAGCATCAAATGCTGGACGGATAAGCAACAATGGTTTTGGAGCAAAATTTGGAATACATTTCTGGCCCTTGCATGTGTGGGGTTTTTCTGGTTTATCTCCTATTGGAACTTGTTGAACTTCCATTTAAAATATTAAAATAAAAGCAGTTGACCCCTAGCCCAATTGCTGAGTGGGAATGGCTTCAAAACAAACATCCCATGTGAAGCAAGCAGAAACTGTTTCAACCGTCTTCGCAGTCATGGAATGACTGCGCCACATAGGAAATTGCGCCGCCAACCCTTTGAGTTACTTGGAAGTAGATCGCCTCTTTTATAAAGTAATTGATAAAACGGAGCTCTGAGCCCCGCTAGCGTTTAATGAAAACGATTGTGTAGACATAGCTCGTGTTTTTTTGCCGATTATGGTCGTAGTAGACACTCGGACTTACCTGCTTGCCAATTGGGGGATACAGGAATGGCCTGCACGCTGTCATCGATGATAGATTGGCTGATGGAGATCGTTTCACCGACGTTGGGTTCGAGGTTGAGAGTAGTGCCTGAGTAGAGAAAAAAGTCGTTGCCGCCGGCGAAGCCGCCGCCGGAATTATTCGAGGTGGAGTTGAGAGAAGTGCTGCAGTTGCCGGTGAGGGTGAGAGTAGGTTGGGCATTCGAGCTGCCGAGGAATACGGCGCCACCTAAGGCGGCGCCATTGCCGCCTTGAGTGGTGAGGCCAGGTGTGGCACCGGTGCCGCTGTGGCTGAGCAGCTGCTGAAGTTGACATTGTGGAGGGTTACGTTGGCTGTGTCGATAAAGAGGGCGCCCCCTCCACCCATCCCACCGCCACCCCCATCACCCCCGCTACCGCCGGTAGCGTTGCAGCTCTGGAAGTTGAGGTTTTGCAAGGTGACGGCGCCTTGGCGGATAAATAGACCGCCTATGCCGGAGTTACCTGTGATGGTGACAGGCGCAGCAGGGTCAGGGTTACCGATCACAATTGTATCAGAGCCAAGAAGGTTAACCATCGACAGCTTCGCGCCCAGCTGAATCGATTCAATTCCCGTAGCAAAGACAATTTCGTAGTCTTGGGAGACGCCTTCTGCTTGTTCATTGAGGATGTAATTAATGCAATAGCGCAGATCACCAGTAGTAGCACCAGAGGAGTCTGTTTGACCGCCTGGGTAAGCGTTTGGGGTATCTGTATACGTGTCGACTGTTAAAGTAAATGGGGTAGCACTCGCCTTCCCAACTGAAGCCACACTTAACGCCACCATGCCAAGTGCAAACAACCTTACGCTTCTATACTCAATACCATATTTATTCACCTTTTCATAGACTTGAAAGAGGTGCTAGCACGCGCTGGGAGTAGGTCGTCAGATGGATTCATTGAACGGCATTCCTCAAGTTTGTTGGTAAAGAAAATTTTAATCTTTTCTTGTAGTTTCCAACAATCAAAAGTCAGAATCGGGCCTGACTCTGTGATACTTGACATGCCTTTGGACGCTCAGTTTCAGCCCAGGCCTGACCCCGAGCTGCTGCGGCTATTGTCTTCTTAAATGAAAATCTTAAATTCAACAAACCACTCATTGGATCTAAAACGCATTTCCCATTCCTCACCAGCTATATCAACCGCTCCACCGGTAGCAACTCTTTGAAATCGAGGTCCTTTAAATTTACCGGCATCAAACCAGCGGTAACCTGTTGCAATAGCCCAAGAGCCATTGTAATTGTATTCCAAGCCAAGAAGAGCCGTGTAAGTAAAATTTTTGCGAAGGGTGTATTGATTTTCGGCAGAAAAACTGTCAAATGGAGCAGAACTTCCCGAAGGAGGCAATCCTGTTGTTCTAAAATTTGTTATTAAAAGATCGCTAGCTCCTATACCAGCCCCTAGAATCGGATAGATATAGCCACAACCGATATCCCAATTTAAACATGGGATATCTCTTCCAAGAAGATTTACCGAAAAGAGAATGGGCGTTACACCGAGATCAAATTCTCTTGTGTAAGATCCTCCGCCGGCAACCGGAGTTTGAAATTTTCTATATTTAAAAGCAGAACGATTGGAAATACTGACTTCTAAATCCACTAAATGCATGAATTCGCAACCAATACTTAAATCGGCAATTGCTTGATTTCCTAATTTCGAATTATAACCTTGAAGCGCAGGATTCCATGTTGGGGGAGGCGCGACGACATGAGCAGGTTCAGCAAATGAGATGCCTGTGCCAACCTTAATATAGAAAGAATAATCCTGGGGAATACAGAAGGAATAATCCTGGGGCTGACAGCAGCAGTCTTCAGCATGAATAGTACCTGTAAGGCTGACTGCCAGTAAAAAAAGCGAGGGCAAGATGCGTTTCATAAAACTTCCTTTATGACCAATTTAAGGAAGTCACCATAGCATCCAGGGTAAATAGCAGAAAGAAAAAATTCAAAAGAGGTAAATTTCTCGAACGAAAGGACTGGACCTGCGATCCTGCGATTGATTTCTAAAGTTCTTGGGTTCGAAAATATTTGGTTCTTGTGAAGAACTGGGGGCGCTTTTTGCTTCCACAAACCATCGAATAGATGTGCTGCGCTATAGAGCCTCAGCCGACTGCGCCGCCAATATCCGAAAGTAACAAGGTTGATTCTCTGGACTAATTGAGGTAATTGAAGAAGTCCGGTTTCCCGAAGTCAATTTCCGAAACTCGAATGCCGGCAAAGAGAGAGAATCCATTCCCTTCCCAGGCCCGAAGGGTCGATATTGCAACAGGCCATGGCATCGCCATGGTATATGCCAGGAAGGGATTTCGCAGTCTGAAGGACTGCTACAAGACGCCAGTTTACAAACACCATTTATGCATGCGCTTTATGGCAGCCCTACAGGCTGCTAAAACCGTTTTGGCATATACCATGGCGATGCCACATAGGCCTCAACCTAAGCCTAACAATCGTATCTCGGCGCGCAGCGCTTTGGAGTGCGGTCGCTTGCGACCGCTTTGGGTTCCTTGCGACGGTCGTGTGCAACGGCATCACTATAATTCCCTAAGGGTAAAATAGTTAGTACATGCAGCCTTCGACGAATCCATACAATGCCGTTTAGCATTGCCGTCCCAAGGAACGAAAAGCGGTCGCAAGCGACCGCACTCCAAAGCGCTGCGCGCCGAGATACGATTGTGAAGTCCTAAGTCATTGAGATATAAGCTCAAAAGACCTGTTAGGTTGAGGCCTATGTGGCGATGCCATGGCCTGTTGCAATATCGACCCTTCGGGCGGGCCTGGGAAGGGAATGACTCTCTCTTCACCGGCATCCGATTTTCAGGAAATTGATTTCGGAGAATCGGACTTCTGCAATTACCTCAATTAGTCCATTTCGTCCATAGCCCAAAGCGCTTCGCGCCGAGTTGGGCCTTGTTCACCTTTACGGTCAGAATTTCGGTCGGACGAAAAAGGTCGGATGTCGTGGTTTGTGACGAGGGCATAGCGCCAGCTATGTCCGAGGAGCAAAACGCGACAGACGATCCTTTTGCAGTCGACCGAAAACTGACCGCAAAGGTGAATAAGGCCCCGAGTTGCGATTGTGATTCCAAAGCGTCCCCAATCCTTCCCAAGAGGCATCTTTGAATTTGAATCAACTAACGTCCAAATTCAGAAAATCGTTCCTGTTCTTGTAAATGCAAAATAGATTTTTTGGCTATCCGATGAAACAATTAAGTCAAAGGTCTGTCCATAAAAAGGATTAACACCAACCTGTGTTGATGCCAGCACCATGCATTCAGTTACCATGGAATTTATAATAGTATCTAATTCTAAATTTATCAATGTTGTAGGAGTAAACCATGACACTATTAATCCACTATCAACAGAAAAATAATTTGATATATCTGTATAGATTCCATCCGCATTTTGCATGCATAAAAACGAAGCAGAACATGTTCCAACCTTTACATTATTACTATCATAAACCGCTGCTCTTCCGGCAAGATATGTTGAACTTATTGTAGAACTTCCAATTGACACATTAGATGTTGGTATTTCAATAAAACTATCTGCAAAGTCTGAGATGTTCAGATAATATATTAATGCTTGGGTCTGACCACTATAGAGAGTGTGCGGCTGATAGATAAAACAAACGCATAACAATAGGAAAAGTTTCACGTAACTTTTCTTTATGAAATTGAGCTGTTCTATACCAATACCTTGTTTAAACATAATTTACCCCATGTAACGAGATGAATTTTGTGATTTTGTCATCACAAGAGCTTTCACTCAAGCTAAAATCGAAAAAATCAAAAACTCAGGTTAATCACTTTCTTTAAAAAATCTTGTTTTTTTGCAGATCCGTTGCTTTATTCAGGCTCCTGATTAATTCCCGCGGTAGGAGTTGTCTCATGAAAGAGACAATTCCTCTGCGACTTCGTGTTGCACACATTCTGAATGCGTCCAATCACCCCTAGGGCGAGGTAAAATAGACAGAGAATAGAAAAATTGAAATTTTACAAAGCCAAAATGGGCTTCTCCCATGCGCTAAAAGTAAAATAAAACATTGACATAAAGTCTGTCAAGTTTTCTATGTCAAACCCAAAACTCGGCGCGAAGCGCTTTGGAGCCCCAACCGACTGCGTCGCCAATATCCGAAAGTAACAAGGCCTCCTATGTGGCGCAGTCATTCCATGAACATTCCATGACTGCGAACAATCCATTGCAATTATGGGCCTTATTCACCTTTGCGGTCAGTTTTCGGTCGACTGCAAAAGGATCGTCTGTCGCGTTTTGCTCCTCGGACATAGCTGGCGCTATGCCCTCGTCACAAACCACGACATCCGACCTTTTTCGTCCGACCGAAATTCTGACCGTAAAGGTGAACAAGGCCCAATTATGGAGACGTGCAAAACAAACGTTGGCGACGTAGTCGGTTGAGGTTCCTAATTAGAATCTAGCCCCAGAATCGCACATCGCAGCTCCGGCCCCTTCATTATCCTTACAAGGAGGCAATTCAAATGAACAAGACTATCAAAGCATATCTGGTAGGTTGGTGGTATTGGCTCATTGGCAGCCGCTGCTTTTATGATTCGCGACGGGAAGATGGATGGTAAGAATATATCAATCCTCGAAACGCTGCCCGTTCTGGGTGGTAGCTTAGATGCCGCCGGAGATTCAGATAAGGGATACTCGATGCGCGGTGGTCGCATGCTAACCTACGATAATTACGAATGCACGTGGGATCTTTTTAAATCGATTCCATCCCTCCACAACAAGGGTAAAACCGTATATGATGAAACCCTCGAATTCAATACCGAATATGCTTCCAATTCAATGGCGCGACTGGTTGACGAGCGTCGCGCCAAGGTACCAGTTAGTTCGATGGGTTTTTCGATGCTGGATCGGATCGAATTGCTCAAGCTTAGCAATGCTAACGAAGACTTTTTAGGTGCAAGCCGAATCACGGATTGGCTGTCGCCCTCCTTTTTCGAGACGGAATTTTGGTATATGTGGGCAACCACCTTTGCCTTCCAACCCTGGCATAGTGCTGTTGAATTCAAACGCTATCTCAAGGCAGGCGCGAGGTGATTGACATCCCCGATGGCGATCTTGTCTTTTTCCAAAACGGCTCGATGACTGATGCCTCCAGCCTAGGGTCGATGGCCAGCGCGCCTGTGAAGCTTTCTAAAAAAGACAGCCATGGTTGGGAATTGTGGGAAAAAATAGCGAAGAACAGGCCGAAATTCGGCAACCCAGCTGTATTCAATAGCAACATCGCGCAATCCTTTTGGGAGTCTTTTACTGTTACGTTGAAAGACCCTACGTTCTTCGATCAAATGATTCAATTCAGCGGCAACAAGCCTGGTACCGGTGGCTTGGTTACATTTAAGGATTCGAATTGGTTTATGTCGATTGTGTTGCATCATCAACCACACTTTCTGAATCAGCCTGAAGGCGTACAGTTATTCTGGGGTTATGCGTTGTCTCCCGACCGGATCGGCAATTTTGTCGCCAAACCTATGTCCGATTGCAATGGCGAAGAAATTCTGCGGGAACTATGCGGACATTTGCGCTTCGATCCGGCAACCTTTGAGAGGGCAAACTGCATACCGTGCAGAATGCCTTATATCACCAGCATGTTCATGCCACGCAACAGTGGTGACCACCTTCTTCCGGTTCCCAAGGAATCGAAAAATCTGGCCTTTATCAGCCAGTTTGTCGAAATCCCAGATGATGTGGTGTTTACTTGATATAACTATACGAAATTAAACAATCAATTATTATAACGAGAGCTATTCGATATGAATCTATTTCCCGACAGAAGCCAAAAATATAATTATATTCCCCCATTAATTGATGTTTCCCCAACTATGGACCTCAAAAAATTTCCTGGTATTAACTCTTTCACTACTCATGCCATTAACCACTTCCCAGCTATTGAGATCCCTCAGAACGCGCACCCCTCCACTCAGATACACACAATTATCGTAAGTCCTTAAAAAGCTATGGCGCTGACGCGCCGCAGCTTTCTAAGGAAAAAAACATAGAAAACGTTCATCTAACAGGGTGAGGTTCGATATTGACTTCGGACTAGTTCAGCAAGATCTGGAGGATCACCATGGTACAATCGCTGCAAATAATCCCAAAAGTTATATCCAAGCCTAAAACACGTTTGTTTCACGCTTAATAGGCCATCTCGAAATTTTCTTCCCAGATCACTTTTGGTGCTTCCTGAAATGTTTCGTCGCTTAGCTACGCTTCGTATATCCCGCTCGCTGTCATTGTTATGTAAGGGAAGACCTGGATGGTCTAATGCCTTGAGCATCTCGTCACGATAGGCTGCAAAGTTTGCTATAACCGCATTAATCTCAGGACTTATTGTTTTCATCATGACAAGCTCGTCGTATAGTTTATGCACGGCTTCATTGTCGCTTTGATCTAAGGCTGCTTTTTTAAGAGCGCGATAAAGCGTCCAGATGGCATTGCGCACTTGTTTTAGTTCCTGCTCCACTTGATCGTTTGTGCAGATGATTTTGCGCAAAGGACGTTCCATATGTACCCAGCACCCAGCATGATCAAAGAGGGCAATGTTGACCCAAAATGCTGACCTTCCAATTCGCTTGGAAGCTTACCTCTGAAAACTTCGCCATTTGGGGATTGCCAAACTTCTAACTTATAGGTGATTTCCTTGGCCACAAGGGCAAGATCTTGAATAACAAATGACTGATATCCCTTGAATCAGGAGCCTGCTGCAACATTTAGAGCGGTAATTATGATTTCCGAGATCTCTTTTTTTGCCAGAGAAGCGCCATCTGAAGGAGGTACCGAATTTGAAGGACCGCCAGAACCATTGCTTCGATCCCTGGGTTGCATTCCATTAGAACGAAACTTTGGACGTTTTGGTGTTTTTCTTAGCTTTGCCAGCTCATCTTCTAGTGTTTTAATTTTCTCTTGGGACTTTGTCAGCTGCTCTTGGGTAATCTGAAGCTGCTCAAGAAGGGTTTGGATAAGAACTACCAAACCTTTCATGGAGGCTGATTCACGTACCTCGGCTGGAAATGCAGAGAGGAGATTCTCGAGATTCATACTGAGAGAGTATCTACGATTGAACTTCTAATATCAATCAAAATTTAAACATCATGATGCTGAGGAGAAACTTAAAAAACATTGAAAAGCTGTGGCGCGCCAGCGCCATAGTTTTTTAAGGACGTACCTATGAAATCTATGTAGATTATATGGTCGAAATATTAGACTCTTTTTTTTGATTTATCCTCTTAGCACTACCTTAGGAAGTCTAAGTTATATACGAGCCCAACTCCGATGGAGTGGTTATTAAAATAGCCTCCCTGATGGAATTTGTATTCCAAAGTAGCCTCTGTATTGCAGGAGACTGGATAGACTAACCCAGTCATCGCCTGCCAAGAAAAATAGTTCCACTCTTGGTCAAAAACAATACGAGAATTTGAGGAGTGCATTTTTTGGAAATCACAGCCTATGCCTGCGCCAATGAAAGATTTGATATTCCCAAATAGACATCCCCATGAACATAGGTTGACCATACACGAGGAAGTTTGGAAATATCCATTATTGGAAAAGCCTTGTCCAAAGAAATCGATTTGCCTTATCTCATCTTCTCTAAAAGCATATTCAGCTTCCAAGCTCAAACCACAAGGCAAATAATACCCCAAAGAAGCGGCAATAACATACCCTGTCTCATATGTGGTTTTGGTGTTTTCGATTGTCGTGTTTTGCAAGAAGTTAGCACCGCTGAAAATCTTAGCATAGACATTCGTCTCATCAACATAGCAGGAGTCTTCATAACAGAAGAAGTTGTCATCACGCTTTACTACACCTTGTGCATTAGCTGCCATGAAAAATAAAAATGACATGATAAGTGGAAGAATACTTTTTTTCATGTTGACGATCTTATTGTGATTTTTTTTCATTTGCGCAAGGCACGTTTCAGAATTTCGCTACTTCGTAACCCTATCATCATAGCTGCTGCTGCTGTATTGATATCGGGAATTACCGGGCAGATGGAGTTGTCCACCACATAGACGTTCTTTGTGCCATAAACACGGGTGTCGCCATCGACCACGCCTCCGGCGTTCAGAGGAGCCATTTTACAGTGCGATGTAAAGTGGTGTACATCTAATGAAAGATTGCTGTTATTTTTCACGTACTGTTCAACCACTGCGTCGTCATAGCCTGAAAGGATGACCGCATTGATGGGGTCTGTAATAATAGGTTGATAGTAAGGAGGATCAATCAAGGCTAGTTGCTCTAACAGATTGCGAATATAGACCTTAACGGCGTTCTTCATGTTCTCCAGATCTACAGGATTTTGGTAAAAGCCATCGTCTGCCGCCGCTATTTGAAATGAGTTGTCACTTTGGATGGTAACGCTACCCTCGCTCAGTGGGTTCAAAAGCTCAAATCCAATGAGTACTAGAGGAGGTGTCTGTACAGTACCCGGGATGTATTCGAACAAAATCTGTAACATTCGTGGGTCGCTGGCACTACCGCCCACCGCTGGCAAGTAGACACTATTGATAGTAAATGCATAGGGAGCTCCAGGAGGTATGCCATTACTTGAGGGATCTGCTAGCAGCGTAATGAAGATCAGCGGATGGTTTTGGAGATGTTTTCCCACGTTCTCATTGATGAAAACGGGCTTAATCCCTGCATTCTGTAGCGCTTCCGATGGACCTATGCCCGAAAGCTGTAGCAATTTGCTACTGTTGATGCCACCTGCCAAAACAACGCCTTTCCGAGCTCGTGCTTCAAAGAGTTGACCATCCTGAATATATTGTACTTTTTCCGCACGCCCATGCTTGTTAAAGACTATCTTCACAGCTACGGCGTCAAAGAGCATAAATAGCTTATGTCCGTTAACTCCTTGACCTTCCGGCGTCATCACTGTGCTATTTAAAAATGCTGTCGCGCTACTCACGCGTTGGGTGCCTGTTGGGTCAATAAACCATTGAGCACGAGAGTCTATGCAATTCTCCACAGTCGGATTATTATAGTCATCCACAGTTGGAATTCCAGGAAACGCTGCTTGTGACGCAGGTAAGAGTACGTTTGTTGTTATTTGAGACAATGTAGGTGTTTGTAGCACATTGACAGCACCTCTGGTCCCTCGCGATCCTGGTGTGAATGTCAATCCTTGGTATGTCTCTAGAGCGTTGAAGGTTGCCAGAATTTTGGTCAGACTCCAATTACTGCTGCCAGAAACTTCTTCCCAAAGCGAGTACACAGCATTCGAGCCACGACCATAGTATAATCCGTTAATCGATGAACCACCCCCCAAGATCATTCCCGTGGTCCAATCACTTGTGCGTCCATTGAGCCCTGGCATGGGTACGGTTTGATTCCATCCTGGCCAAAAATACTTGTACCTTCCTGTTCCAGCCAAGAGCAATGCAGGAAGACCTACAGCCTCAATGGCTGGATCAGTTGTTAAATTTAGACCACCCTCTATTCCTAATACGGAAAAGCGACCCCTCTTTGACAGCTGGTTCATCACCACGCAACCTGCTGCACCACCACCCACTACTATAACATCTGCTTCTAGTTTGTTCCCTGACATTTTGCATCGATAAGGAGTATCGCAACAAAGGTTGGCTACAGCAGTTAATAATGCAAGTGTGATAGAAATGGTTTTGATTTTCATAGTTGAATCCTCCACGAACGAACCACTATCAATAATAAAATTGATGTTGTCAAGGGGATTGTGCCAGAATTCGTCAATTCGAGATGGATTACATCTCTTCGACTGTTGTATTTCTTGAAAGGCCAGTCCACTCCAAAGTTCGTAACGCACCCGTAACTCGAGGCCTTTTTCGGTCTAAATGGCTACAGACAAGGCAAAATAGATACACATAACTCTAGTTTGGAACTCTTCAGCAAGAAACTTGGTTTTCATTATTCGTTGAATAAGGAATCAAAATTAGATACTTAAAAATTAAAATCGATAGCGTGAGATTTATGTAAAAAAATAGAGCCATAATTTGTAATACCAGCCAAAAAAGACAGCCTCAAATTTTCGCAGCGTATGTTGGCTTGGATTTCGGGTGTAGCTCGATAAGGATTAAAGCAAGTGCCGATCACAGTCACGCGTGGAAGACTTTTTGCGTATTCAGTAGTTAGTTCTCTCCAAAAAGTAGCATAAAGGTTCCCGTTTCCTCCTGCAAAAAACAGCTCAATTGCTTCACCTTTATAACTTGTATGTAATGAAAATTTTTCAATAAAACTAATGAACTTGCGTGGTGTAAACTGTTTTTCTTGAATAACTCTATTTTTGTTTATATTTTTACAGGTGTTATTAATGTTTAGAATTAAGTTCACTTGAAGTTTTAACGTATCATCAAATTCTTCATATTCAGGATAAAGATGTGTGATACCTATTAGCATTGAGGATTCTGATACTTTACATTTGCCAATTGCAGCTACGCAAGGACCAAGATAATCGGTATAGAGAAAGACAGGAGGGTTTGAAACTTGTACAACTCTTCCTTCATCAAACATATCAACTTCTATCTTTAATGTATCCTTTGAAAGAGTAATGGTTTGTTGCAGTTCGAATAAACTATCAGATGAGAGTCGTGGATCATTCACATATTGAAATTTTTCTTGTTTATACTTATCTAGCACATCTTGTTTTAGACGTTCTTGTGTCCGAAAGGAAACCGGATTGTAATCAGCACGAACAAATGGAAGTCCCTCAATTTCTTTCTGAATTTGCACGATTTCTCCGCGCAATTGATTCACGACATGTGGCCAGTCTTTAATTAAGTGGGGATGGCTAAGCTGGTTCTGAAGTTCACTATTTTGATCTTTGAGCTTGACGATGATTGGTTGAATTTGTTCTTGGCTACCGGAAACCTGTTGGAGTTGCGCCTTGAGATCCCTAATGCCACACCATATCCTCTCTAAATAGTCACCTACATTAATTCTTTCTGAATGAATCATAAATCCGCCATTTAAAATTAAACATTTAACGAAAAGCAATACATATAATTTATCGGATCGTAGCGATTAAAAGCAAGCTGGTTCCTATTGGAAGTACCTGGTACCTGCTTTAATAACTTACGGCATATGAGGACGGATCGGAATTGGGAAGAATTGGGGGCACTTTGGAGTCATAATCGTCATTCGCCACAGCGTTTTGGATTAATTGAGGTAGTTGCAGAAGATTGATAAAGGCGCCAAAAAAACGGTCTACCGGACTTATGCAATTACCTCAATTAGACGAATCAAACTTCCAAAGCGCCTCCAATTCTTCACAAGAACCGCCCTTATCTTGGACCGTTCTTTCCAAGACCCACTCAGTAATCAAGTTTAAAACTGATGGAGAAATCGTTTCTTCAATCTTTGCATATTCTGCGATAGATCCAGTTTCACATGTCTGAAAGAAATGATTGAGCTTTGGCAGTTCAATTGTTGTAAAGTCTTTGATTCCAGATTCTTCTAGTACTTTAGTAATAACAGGAAGGTTTTGTTGGGAAGATACTTGCAAATCAAGTTCACCATTGAGGGCTAATACTGGAACTCGCACCTGTTTCAAAGCGATAATCGGGTCATAAGCGAGATAATAGCGAAACCACTTGGTATTTACACGAGCTGCTAGTGATTTTAAGTATTCAAGAGTTACTTTTTCTTGAGTTTCCGGTAACGTCGCCATGTAATTTTTAGCAATTTCTTGCAATTGTTCAGCAGCGATTTGTGGATCTGATTCTTTTTTTACTAGTGTGAACATCTGTTCTTGAAATTTTCGACATTGATTAATAGAATCTTCTGTCCCTCCCACAGCTCGTTGGACCAATGCACTCTGCTCATAGAGGATTTTTTCTCCATTTACGCCAGTTCCTGCCATAAGTACAATGAAAGCAACATCTGTTGATTTTGCTGCAACCATAGGGGCAATAATCCCTCCTTCACTATGACCAACCAGACCGATTTGATTTGAATTCACTTCTTTTCGTGATTTAATATATGCAATACCAGCAAGCACGTCATCAGAGAAGTCTTGAGTTGTCGCTTGGTCGTAATTGCCTGTTGATTTTCCACACCCACGTTTGTCGAATCGAAGCACAGCGATACCTTGACGAGTCAAATAATCTGCTAATACTAAGAAGGGTTTATGGCCAAATACTGTTTCATCTCTATCGATTCGTCCTGACCCGGCAATCAATAAAACGACTGGAAAAGGCCCTTTTGAGGCGGGTAAAGTCAAAGTCCCAGACAAAGTAACTCCAGTCTCTGGATTACTATAGGAAACATGCTCTGCAGTGTAAGGAAGTGGAAGTTTAGGTTCTTGTGGGCGGTTTGGTGCTTCTACGGATATTATACCTCGTTCAAATACAAGTAGGAACGATTGCCCGGCTTGAGTCCATTGACCAGAAATTTCGGATTCATTCTTAATTAACGACCCCTCAAATTTTGTCAAAGCTTCCTTGATCTCGAATCTTAACGACCCCTTATCGAATGTCACTAAATCGATTAAAGAGCCGTTTATTTTTTTTCCCAAAGTGTCAACAGTTGCGCTCAATGCTCCATCAGGATTTTGTTGAATATGAAGAGCTAAAGTTAATTTTTCTATACCGACATCTAAAACTCCCGACCAATCTCCTACAATTGAGCTGACTTTGCTAGAACAATTTCCACAACCGACTAATACCATGCTGCATATTGCTAAAGTTAGTCTTTTTCTATTCATTGAGGAACCCCGCCTTAGTAAGATAATCTTACTCTGTAAACCTTCAAATCCAGAAATGCTAGTGGTCAGATGTAGGTTTGCAAAATTTTAATCCAGTTTTTACGAGTCTAGTGCGTAAAAGTTGCGTCATAACACGGTTTTGGCTGTAGCCAGTTATCTTCTGGATAAAAACTTTCTGTGCACATAAGATGCATAGCATAGGCGTGGCGTGATTTATTCGAAAGGTTAGCCTTACTCATATGAGGCGCTCTTCCATGTAAGATAACTAGTGAGCCTTTCTTCACTTCAAGAGGAATCATATTTTCCATGGACCAAGGTCTTTCATCTAAGATCGTGTAGTTTTGTTTCCCATTCTTATCAAACAGTGTACGAAATTTTAAAGCTTCTCTGTGAGCAGACGGTATAACCCATAGACATCCATTCTCAATTACAGCATCGTCTATGGCAAGCCAAAGTCCAAGCAATGTATCGGGTTCGGTGTATAAAAAAGAGCTATCCTGATGACAAAAAACAGGACTGCCAATTTTGGGCTGTTTAAACAAATACATTGATTGAAGGATAGCGGGTTTCTTTAGGCCCAAATCAGCGACCAAACTTCCGATTTTAGATGAATAGGAGAATGCATTAAAGATAGGATCAAGAGAATGTAAAGCGTAGCTAATTTTTTGAATAGCATCCGTTTTGTCTCTATCTAAGGAACCATCAGGCAGCATGGCTTCTTTCTCAAAAAAATAACACTCCTTGGTATTGTTTTTATAGTAATAATTTTCCCATGAAAATATTTCTTTTTGCTCAGCAATTTCTTTTGAAATATCCGGTATTTGAAACTTTTCCACTAAATGTAAAGATCGTGTTTTAAGTTGCTCGCAAAGTTGTTCTGAAACAAAATCAGGCAATAAGAGAAAACCTTTATGCTGAAAATGAATGATTTGTTCGTTGGTGAGACAATAACTTGAAGAAAACATTTTATTTTGTTTCAAATTGAGAATCTATCATGCCTTTCTCTTGTGTAAAAAAGCTTCTCTTTGGACCCAATGAAATTGAGGGTTTAAAAGAACAATAATTCTGCTGCTTTATGCCATTTTATTCCAGCATTTTGTTATTGGAGTATTTTCATCCTCATCGGCTATAACTGGCTCGCTACCGTGCCGCCTGGCAAAGGGTTCTTCGTCGTCCTCCGACTCTACGGCCCAACCGAAGCCGCTATCGACAAGAGTTGGAAGCCTCACTTGAATCAACACCCTACGTCTGACCCCTAGCACTCAGGAAAGCCACCTTGAGGACGATAGGGAGTCCAAGAAATTTCAATGGTGGGGTCAGGCCTGTGGTGGGGTCAGGCCTGACACTATGACACTTATGGTGGGGTCATGGTGGGGTCAGGCCTGACACTATGGTGGGGTCAGGCCTGACACTATGACACTTGACGTGACGTGACGAGGGTGGGGTCAGGCCTGACACTATGACACTTGACGTACCGAGAAGCCAGTGGTATGAGCAAGGCCGCAGCACGGTTAGAAAGCAGAATGCAAGAATCTAGTGCATTACGAAGCGAGGTGCATGGCCTTAAGGCTGAGTTCATTTTGGCCATGGCCAATAGCTAGTGGGCTTGGCATTTCCATAACATCGAAGGTTAGATCAAGCGCCGTTTCCATAAATTTATTTGTGCTACGCCAGCCCCTTATTTTATATACACAAGTGTCATAGTATCAGGCCTGACCCCCAGCCTGACCCCCAGCCCCTAGTATCAGGCCTGACCCCCAGCCGACCCCCAGCCTTGACTACTCTTGGAAATTGATGCCTAAGTGCTGGTGCTTGAACGCTGTTCTTGAGAAATAGGCTGCTTACCGATACAGTGCATTTTACAGCTTGGTCGATTTACCAGCTTTGATGTGATCAAAGCTCAGATATCCTAGCTTTATCGATAATGATTCACAATGTCTCGAGGACAATCTCATGGTAATCCTCAATACTCTTCCACCCACTTCTTTGACTGGCTGGACGGTCTCTCAAGAGTCTTCAATCTCCGAAAAATCATCGATGCTGGATTACCATGAGGCTCTTCACCAATGGCCACATTGGAAAGAAACAATTGAATATGCCAATCGCTGTCGAGCTCAGATTAACACTTCCGGCGGCGCACCTTTAGGATCGGGTATTTTGCTCGGTCCTGATCGTTTGCTCATCCCTTTACATCTTGCGAAGAAGCATTTGCATCCCCGAGATTTGTCGGTAGTCTTTCACGTGGATGGCAACGCCCCTCTTAGTTTTGAAATAGCGGAATTCATGAATTACGAAAAAAGTACGGATTATTGCATTGCTCAACTCAAGCCTCAAGATGGCCATCACGCTGACCATTGGGTCACGATTCCGCCACTTCGAGATGCTCGCCCAGATGAAGAACTCATGTTGGTTCATCAAAGAGATGGGCAACCCGTATTTTCCTTAAGCAAAGCTGGAAAAGAGAACAGTTCCAACCCGTCATTTCAAATGGTGTTTAGCGATACCTCTCCAGGAAGCTCAGGAGGATGCTACTTCACAAAACATAACAAAGTAGTCTTGATGCACTTAGGCAAACCAAAGGTAAAAGAAGTCAGTCACCTCATCGCCGACGGTAAAAAAGTAATCGACAAATTGGTGGTTTCTTTAAACCTGATGAAACATTCTTCTATTTTTAAGCGACAATCTGCAACACCCGCAACCCCACCAAAAGGCTCTCCGCAACCATTACGACAGTTTTCATCCCACGAACTGATTGAACAAGAGGGTGGAAAGCCCCCGGTGTCAGACTATCGTTTCTATGATGAAAATCTCGAAGGCTTTAATGGTGATGATGGAAAGCGTAAGTACCGTGTCCGCTACACAGAACTTTTCATGAAAGGAAAGTTTCGAACAACACAAGAAGGAAAAGAAAGCGAATATCATCAAAATGAGCGTGGTATTCGAATAGAGATGGAAGAACGTTTAGATATTAAAGAACGTTCTTGCAATGGAGAAATGTGGAAAAAAATTGAAGGCTCAGGTTGCTTCTACCTTGGAGATCCTCATCCTTCCGGACGCTATAACAACAAGGGACAGGCAACAGAATTTTACATCCAAGTAACCGATCGGTTTTTAAAGGAACAAATTGAACATCAATCATTTCCCCAAGAAATTAAAGCATTCGGTTTAGATTTCAATCCTATCCGCCTAGATCAAAACACGCCTGTACCAGAAAACGCACGGGATACGCCTCAACTACCGGGTACGCGTTACTATGATGAAAATCTTAAAGCATATAATGACGATGACGGTACACGTAAATATCGTATCCACTACAAAGACATTGGTTTAGAAGAAGAGAGAAGCTCCAAACAGGATCGCGGCATTCAGCTGGTAATGGAGGAGCAAGAGGTTAAGGGCAAGCGGAGGACATGGAAGGAGATTAAGGGTGGAGCAGGTTCCTTCAGGCTGGGAAATCCGGATATCTGCAAAAGCCATAAGGACTACCAGATCTCTGAATTCTATAAACAAGTTGCGGATAAATTTTTCAAAGAATGGATCCAACAACATAAGTTTCCTGTACAAATGCGCATCTATAACATGACTTTTCAGCCAAAGCTATTGGAATTAGATCAAAAAGTGTAGCGCAGCTAACAGGAAGCTAGAGCGGGCAAGTCATAGATAACCTGCTTATCACGAGATATAAGATCAGACCATACGCTGGGATTATGCACGTGATTTTTTGAGGGAAGCAGATTTTTTAGGAGGGGAGTCAATGGGGACTCGTACGTATTTGAATTTGGGCGGCACGGTCACTATTTTGCCGTCTTTGTAGATCACTACCCTCACAAGTGTCATAGTGTCAGGCCTGACCCCCAGCCCAAGTGTCATAGTGTCAGGCCTGACCCCCATGACCCCCAGCCCAAGTGTCATAGAGCCTGACCCCCAGCCCACGTAAATATTGTGTCCACTATCAAGAGATTGGTTTAGAGAAAGGATTGCAAGAAGAAGAAACCAAACAGGATTGCGGTATTCGACTGGTAATGGAGGAACAAGAGTCTAAGGGCAAAGGAAAGAAGACATGGAAAGAAATTAAGGGTGGAGGTTCCTTCTGCCTGGGAAATCCGGATCTCTGCAAAGGCCATAAAGACTACCAGATCTCTGAATTCTATAAACAGGTTGCCGATAAATTTTTTAAAGAATGGATCCAACAACATAGGTTTCCTGAGCAAATCAACATTTATAACATGACTTTTCAGCCAAGGTTATTGGAATTAAATCAAAAAGTGTAGGGCGATTCGTTTCAGCCCACGTCTGACCCTAGCCTTTGCATTGCCTGAAAATCACCCGCCATGCCATAATACCCAGTAACTGGGTATTTTTATGAGATTAGTCAATAAAACAAGATACGCTATTTTGGGGGTTCTCCTTGAGGGACCCACCACCGGATATGAGATCAAGTCTCTTATGGGAAGATCGACAGTATATTTCTGGAGGGAATCCGATTCGACAATTTATCCGATGTTGAAAGTTTTGGCAAAGGAAGGAAAGGTGCTTTCTGAGATCGTCTATGTGGGAAAGAAAAAGAAAGAGGTCTTTTCTATTACAGAAATGGGACGGATGGAATTTAAGGCTTGGTTCGAAAGTCCGACAGGGGAGGAAACCCCACGCAATGAGTTTCTTCTCAAGCTCTTTTTCGTAACAGATCGAAATGAGATGATTCGGCTATTTCAGGAAAGATTAGAAAAAGTTGAGAAGATACACGAAGAATACAAACAAATCGAGGAGAGGCTGGAGGGTATAAACGATTCGCCCCTTAAAATGATTCGCCTCAAAGCTTTGAGATATGGAATTGCTCATCTTGAATCCGAAATTAAATGGTTAAGTAGTGAGAATGCTAAGAAATGGGAAATAAAATATTAATAATTGGAGCAGGTCTTGGTGGATTGGCTTTGGCGCAGGGACTTGCCAAGGCTGGATTCCATGTCACAGTTTTTGAAAGAGATGAAAGTCCTACAAGCAGACCTCAAGGATATCGGATTTCAATTCGTTCGTTGGGAATGAGCGCACTAGCTGCACTATTGACGCCTGAAAAAATGAACCGGGTATCCATGGCTAAGGTTACTGATGTGGGTGATGGCTTTACCTGTGCGAATGAAAAAATGGAACCTTTTTTCAGTGTTCCAGCAGGGCAAGATGCTGCTGTCCCGTTCCTTCGCTCAGAACTGAGAAGCCTTTTGCAGGAGGGGATCAATATTGAATGGAACAAGTGTCTTGTCATGTTCGAAGACAATGGCGACCAAGTGACTGCTCATTTTGAAGATGGCTCGTATGCCACTGGGGATCTCCTTGTTGGGTGCGATGGAGGAGCATCGACTGTAAGAGAACTCTTACCATCAGTATACCAACATGGCCTTGGATCGATTCCAAATGTGATTGAGGGTACTCGCGCCACCCTAGGAGGACAGATTGAGCGAACACCCGAATGGAACACGCTTCTTCCACTAAACAAAACAGGATTGGTTCATTTTCTAGGGCCTAATTCACATTACATGGGAGTATGCTTTTCAGAACGGGCCGATAGAAGTCCTACGGTTTTTTGGGCATTTTCAGAAGAAATAGAAGACTGAAGTGCCCCTTGGTATCAGTTTGATGAAGGATTGCAATGTCGCACGCGAATATTGGACCACTGTAAGCAGTTGATGAAAAATGAACCTTGGCATGAGAATTTGAAAAAGCTCGTGTACGATACTCCGGCAGAAGCGATCATGGCGCCTTGGCTCATACGCACTACCAGTTTTCTGACTCTCCACAATTTCCCATGGTTCCAACAGGAAGAGTTACTCTCGTGGGAGATTCAGCCCATGCCATGCCCACACAACGAGGGCTAGGTGGAAATAATGTGCTTGAAGATGCCAGATTACTAACGATTCTATTAGCCTCCTCATCAAAGCCTATCGACTGGCCAAGATTGACAGAGAAATTTGAAAGAGAAATGTTTGCCAGAGCAAAAATTGCAGTTCAAGAATCTGAAAGCGCGGCTGAGTACTTTCGCAATCTTCGCTCTCATTCATGCTAGTGCTAGGGGTCAGACGTGACTTATAGATGTTTAGCGCACGAGAGATCCAAAATTTCAGACAAGAAGTCAATAAGTCACGTCTGACCGCATATAGAGCATGTGCTCGATTTGAGTGCGTTTTGTCAAAAAACAATTCCGGAAAAATTGACAGTCCTTCCATTTGACAGGCGGTGACAGATCTGCTATTTTTTTTAAGCTTGTCTCCCAAAAATAATGAGTATACGCATATGTACTTAAACAAAATTCTATTATCCGCGATAGTTTCAGTTAACCTGTGCAATGCTTATGGAAGAGAAGCAGACTTTTTCTCTAATCCCGAAGTTATTTCCACTAATGAGATCCACGAGCAACTTGACTCTAAATCTCTTGATATGTGTTGGCAGTTCGGAGAAAATGCCTTCTTTCACTTTATTAGTAAAAAGGATGAAGTCTATTTTGAAGTTTTATTTGCCGACATTCCTATCTGCTATGATGAATCAGTCAAAAAGTTATTTATTGATAAAAGTAAATTTGTTGATAGTAATGGAAAAGAGTACTATATTTTTTATTATGAATGGAAGAATAACGAACCATCAGTTATAAATTTACCTCGAAAACAGAATAAGGAGCACGGTTCAGATAACGCATCTTATTTGGTGGATAAAAGGCGTATATTTGAGCAGTCGACACCTCAAAAGATCACTGAAGACGGCATCTTATCAATCATTGCCGATAAAAATATTCTTTTTTATACAGGAGCAGGAATTTCTGTGGCCTCTGGCGTGCCCTCAATGACTCAACTAAATGATTTGCTTGGCTTAAAAGAGGGAGAAGAATTTGCCATTTCATTGGAAAATGCCTTTCGAAATCCGGAAGAATTTTCAAAAAAAATTTCCACATTTCACAACGCTTGTTTCTTTAGCCCCCTAACACAAGCACATAAAGCTCTGACGAAATTAGCAAAATTCAAAAACACGAAGATAGTGACTGAAAACTTAGATTGCCTTCATGAATATAGTGGAATTTTGCCCTATCGTATTAATGCAAAAGAGCTAAGGGAAGCAGGGGGGATTCAATTAAGTAATATAGACTATATTATTTGCATTGGGTTAAGTTATGACGATAGGGGATTTTTAGGTTGGTATAAAAATAATAATCCAAATGGAAAAATAATTTCAGTTGATTTAGGGCTGCCATCATATCTAGGCAACGAAGATTTTCTCATACAGGCAGACATACAGTATTTAATTCCATCCCTAACGGATCGAATTGTACGGGAATAGATTCCATTTGTCGTATCTGAGCTTGGGTCATCATTTAATCACAATATCTTGAAGTAACGCTTCATGTCCTTCAATATCATTAACGATTTCCCAGGCACGACGATAGAGAGGACCTTGATATGATGCATAGGACTCTCCAATATACTCGAGTACATCCGGACGATTTATCTTTGTATACACCATTTTTTGGATAGCCATTAAATGTAAATGATCAAGAACATCAAACTCTTCATTACTGTATTTCGCTAGCATAGACGAAAGGTCCTTATTGACATTTTCATCGACCCAAACATGCAATAATTCATGAAAAACAAGGGCCGAAAAAGCATCTTCTCTACTCACCGAATAGGGCCACTCTGAATCCAGAAGCCAACGTAATCCAAAAATTAAAAATCGATGACTACCGTAAGAGCTTCCATGACTCAAGTTAATAACTCCAATTCTAGTTTCAGCTTCAATTCCTCGATTAAAGGTGGCAAATACTTCTCCAAAAAGTATTGGAGCATTTATTTCCCAAGCAGTGATCAACTCAGGAAGCTGGTTAGTCAACTGATTTTTAAGATGTTCCGTTATTGGTGCATCAAAATACCACCTACCAAAAAAATCCATGATATAACCACGCCAGTCATATTTGAATTCAATTTCTGGATATTTAGCATGGGGTTCAGTAGAAAGACCATTAGTGCACAGACAAAGAAGACTACAGCAAAAAATACATATAGATTTGTTTAAAAACATGTGAATACCTCGAGAAAATATGGTTCTTGGGAAGAATTGGGGGCGGCCCTCCAGAGACACTTTCCCAGTATCTTCCAGTCTAACCAACCAATTCATAGTCCTTCCTGTGGAGGTTGTATAG
Organism: uncultured Chlamydiae bacterium; assembly: GCA_963713615.1. Lineage (GTDB taxonomy): Bacteria > Chlamydiota > Chlamydiia > Chlamydiales > JAJFMA01 > CAMFKD01. The sequence continues at coordinate 1,485,314 of CAVQMM010000001.1, read as the reverse complement.
CCTTAGCTTAAAGTATTCTTGGTCTCGAAAGCCATATGCCTGTCTCTTCAAAACCTTTATCTTGTTATTGATTCCTTCCGCCTTTCCATTGTCTATCCGGTGTTCGAAGTAGCTTAAGAGCCCCATGTAATGATGGAGTAGTGTACGAGCAGTTCTCGCTAACTGCTCAATCCCAGACTCAATTGCCTGAATGATCCACCATCCAAGAAATTTAGCTCCTTCCTGTCTTGATTCAAGCTCCCAAAATAACCTGAATTGTTCTTTCATACTGTGAGCTACTGCTAATGAGTGATTAACTTCTAGGAGTCTTTCAAGGCTACTTTTCTGTCCATCATCAAGATCCACAAAATTTCGCAGAAGTAGAAACCGCTGACCTTTCATTACCGCTACACCCGTGTTCATGTGCTTGGCGTACTCAGCGCGCCTGATTTTGTCGATCGTATCATTGAGAAGTTTGGTAACATGAAAGCGATCATAAATGATCGGCACCAGAGGAAGGTGTTTTTGAATCGAACTCGAATAGGCTGCACTCATGTCGATACCAATGCCCCTAAGTCGCTTGGCCTTCTTTGAAAGAAGCTTTAGAAAAGGTCTAAGTGATTCTTCGTCCCTCCCTGCGACAGCATGGATAATTTGGCCTGTCGCGATGTCTGTGAAAATTGTCATGTATTTATGACCCTTCCTTATTGCTATCTCGTCGATGCTAATGTAACGAAGCTTTCGGAATGAAAATTGCTTTGCACGTTTTCTAAGATTGGCTTTGTCTAGGTTCTTTACGGTCTTCCATTGCAGTCCTAGGAATAGTGCTACGCAAAGAAGGGTTGTCATTGCAGTTAACTGAAGGATGTAATTGATGAAAGACTTGGTCATCGGTAGCTTTCCAGAGGTAAAAGGGTGTTGAAGCCAGGCAATCGCGTTACATTGCTGGCACCAGATCTTGTGGGAATCCATTTTAAGGTAGGTCCGTTTTTGGCCAAGGTTGAGCATTCGAAAAGTTCTTTCCTTTGTCTCCTTGATTCGCACGTTGGAAGCCTTACAACATGGGCATTTTTTGCCACTTTGCCGCAGATGACCGTGAAAGATGGTATAGTCCGACTGAAATTCTGCGCTTTGAAAAACTACACTTTTATCTTCGATCAAGGCATAAAAGACCTTTGAGATGGACATAGAGAACCTCCTATTGTGTCGAAACATAGGATTTTCTATGTCCTCTCTTTTTTTGCCTAAAAAATTAATGTATTAGCTGATCTTTGCGCTCTGCGCCCCCAATTCTTCCCAAGAACCAATATTTTTTCGTTCTTACCAAGTCTATTAGAGCCTTCCTTCCCTGTTGAGGAGAAGAAAAAATAGCAAATCCCGTATAAGATCCAATAGATCCGTTTTTTCTAGCAAAATGAGAACGACTTCTGACCAATCCAGGGTTATTTAAACGCCAGGCAAGACTTCCTCCTTGTGCAACATATTTATTTCCCAAAAGATCAAAGTAGAAAATGACCTCTTCATCATAAGCAAAGGCAGACTTAAACATACCAATAAATCCTTAACCGTATCTTCAATAATTGAACTTTCATATAATACCTTCCCATATTTTATCTCACAAATAGATTCAAGTTTTGCCTTCTAGAAGTGCACTTTGATGTGTCAAGGCGCGAAGAATTGAATCCAAAACATCATCAAGATGCTTACCCACATCTTCGCTTAAGAATCGTAGAACCATGTAACCATTCTGTTGGAGTAAAGCATCTTTACGTCTATCCCGGCGATAGGCATTGGCGTCAGCCAGATGCTGTGCACAAAAGTCAATAAGTCATATCTGACCCTAGCCCCAGAGCGGCCATCCATCTAAGTTCTTTTACCTTTTTCTCATTCATCACTTCCCTCAGTCCTAAATATCCCAGTTTGGGCTACTAAATCAATCCTACTTATTGTGCCTACAGGGTGCTTGCTGGATTGTCGTATCACGATATGACAATCTGTAATCTAGCGTTAAATTATCGCATCGGTGAAGCGACAATTCAAAGCCATTACTTATCGTTACAGTTTCGCGGCAATTGCCCCCCACATTGCTTGAGGTCATCTGGATTACTTCTTGAAGAATCTGTTCTGAGATGTGTTTAGTGAATTTTTTGGTGACTTGGAGATCAAGATGGATGTAGTGCTAGAGCTCTCCAAGGTGTGATGTTAGTAGGGGCAGACGTGATTGTTCGTCAGAAATTCCGCTGGATTGCTCAACTAAGGTTTCTCGTACGATGAACAAGTGAACAAGTCAACAAGTCACGTCTGACCCCTAGCCCTAGCCCTGACCCCTAGCCTTGACTGTGGCCTCGGTACGTTTATGCACTGGGTCGAATGGCTGGAAATGAATTACCTGATAGCCTTTCATTGCATCTTTATTTTTCAAACCGCCCAGAACGGCCAGATCAATAATATCGTTATTATCTGCGCGGGACGCCAGCGCGGCATTGAGGATGACTTGTTCCGCGCTAACATTATCCACGCTGAAGGGATCGCCAAGTGTCAGCTTGTTCTGAGTCAGCGTACCGGTTTTATCCGCGCACAGAACATCGACTCCTGCTAATTCCTCGATGGCCACTAACCTGCTAACAATTGCTTCTTTTCTGGCTAGTAGGCGCGCACCGACTGCCATCGTAACCGATAGGACTGTCGGCATTGCCACAGGAATCGCCGCTACAGTCAATACTAAGGCGAACTGCAATGTCGTGAGGATCGGATCTCCACGGAAGATCGCCACAGTAATAATCAGAGCAACCAAAACCACTGCGAGAATAATCAGATAATCGCCAATCTTCAAAACCGCTTTTTGAAAATGACTGACGGTATGCGCTCCCTGTACTAATTGTGCTGTCTTGCCGAAATAGGTATTCGCACCAGTGCCATATACTAATGCTCCGATTTCTCCCTGGCGTATAATCGATCCGGAAAACACAGCTTCGCCGGATTTATGGGTGACTGGCAACGATTCTCCTGTCAGCGCAGACTGATCCACCTCCACCGGATCGCCCTCTAACAAACGCGCATCCGCCGGCACAATATCGCCCATGCGCAACCGAATGACATCTCCCGGCACCAATTCACGCGCCGCTGGATTAACCCACTTTCCATCGCGTTTCACTCGAGCCTTAATCGCCAGCTTGGCTTTCAGAGCAGCAATGGCATTTCCAGCCTGCCGTTCTTCCCAGAATCCGACGATAGCATTGGTAAAAAGTAAAAGCAGAATGATGAAAAAATCCGGCCAGTGCCGGACCACGCCTGACAGAATCACCGCTATTTCAATCATCCAAGGGATGGGACCCCAAAAGTAGCTAAGGAATTTAAGAAAAGGATTGGTTTTCTTTTCTTCAATCTCGTTAGGTCCATATTGAATCAATCGTTTCTGCGCCTCGGCTTGAGTAAGTCCTTCCGACGACGAGCCCAATTTTTTCTCCAATTCCGGCATGGAAATAGTTTTTAGATCATCCTTTGCATTGGGTTTTGATTCCGGGTTCAATTTGGAAGTCTTGAGCTGATCAGCATTGGATTTCATCTAATGCCTACACTTGAATAATGAATAATTTTATTAAATGATTCGACTGTGAGGGAAGCGCCCCCTACCAGAACACCATCCACATCAGGTAGTTCCATAAAATCCTTTGCATCATTAGGATGCACCGAGCCTCCATACTGAATAATCACTTTCTGAGCGGTTTCTTCTCCCCACTTTTGCTTCACCCATTGACGACAAAAATGGTGCATCGCTTGAACTTCTTCAGGAAGAGCAGAATGACCCGACCCAATGGCCCATACAGGTTCATAAGCTAGAATAATCGCGGCCATCTGTTCTGCCGCAATATCGCCTAGGGATTCCTCCAATTGCTGAGTGAGTACTTCTTCTGTTTTTTTAGCTTTGCGCTCTTGTTCTGTTTCACCGAGGCAAAAGATAATTTGTATATTTTCAGAAATAGCTCTTTTGACTTTGCTGTGGATGAAAGCATTAGTCTCATTAAAAATGTGACGCCTCTCAGAATGGCCTAAGATAACAAACTGTGCTCCTGCATTTTTCAACATATTTGCTGAAATTTCTCCGGTGAAAGCGCCTTCCGTTTCATCACTCATGTTTTCTGCTCCTATGACAATAGGGCAGTCCTTGGCTGCATCAGCAGCAAAACGAAGTGCTGTATAGGGAACAGCGATATAGATTTTAGCTTGAGTATTCTGGATTAATGGGATCAGTTCCTGCACAAAACTCACTGCTTCCTCAATTGTCTTGTGCATTTTCCAATTACCTGCGATCACAGGTTTCCGATTTGATGAACTCATAAATCCATCCTCATATCTTTTTCCAACATGGCATTGTATTCGCCGCGTCGTGCAGCCTGGTTGCATCTGGCTCGATGATACAGAGCTTGCTGTGCTGCTAATACATTTGCCTCCTTGCCTTGCCAAATCTCTAAAGCAGGTTGTTGGATGGCACGGGCAAAAGAAAATGACAAAGCCCAAGGAAGTTTTGACTTGAATCTGAGCATTCATCGCATTCAAGCGGGCTGAAGCGTGTTCACTAGATTGACCGCCCGATAAGAACATAATGCCAGGAACGGCTGCTGGGACAGTTCGCAAGAGACATCTCACCGTAGCATCGGCTACCTCGTCAACAGTTTCTTGTTTGGGACAGGTTAATCCCGGAAGCACCATGTTGGGCTTCAAAAGCATACCTTCTAGCATCACTCCTTGTGAATAAAGATGATTGAAAACTGTTCGTAGAACTTCTTCCGTTACTTTAAAGCAATGCTCTAAGGTATGCTCTCCGTCCATGAGCACTTCCGGCTCGACAATCGGTACCAATCCCTCCTCCTGGCATAATGCGGCATAGCGTGCCAACGCCTGCGCATTAGCCTCAATGCATCCTCTGCTAGGGATGCCATCGCCTATTGCAATAACAGCGCGCCACTTAGCAAAACGGGCGCCCATTTGGTAATATTCCTTAAGTCGATCGCGCAACCCATCAAGACCTTCAGTTATTTTTTCTCCGGGATGGCCTGCCATATCCTTTGCACCCGTGTCAACTTTGATGCCGGGAATGATCCCTGCATCAGTAATGACCTTAATAAAAGGAATGCCATCTTTCGTGGACTGACGGATAGTTTCATCATAAAGGATAGCGCCACTGATAAACTCACCTAAACCAGGTGTAGTCACAATCAATTCCCGGTATGATCGCCTAGCTTCCACGGTCTGGGGAATCCCTAATCTGGCAAATCGTTTATTGCAAGTTGGATTACTTTCATCCATCGCCAATAAGCCTTTATCACAGGCGACCAGGGCAATAGCAGTGTTTATAAGCTCTTGGGTATTCATTTTTGAGCACCCCATTTCCAGTTTCGGATTTCCGGCATGTCTTGACCATGCTTATCAATGTAATGTTTGTGCTCAATGAGCTTGTCCTGCATCATCTGCTTCAGATAGGCGCCTTTTGATCCTAAATGAGGCAGCCGATCAACCACATCTTGTACCAGATGAAACCGGTCAATATCGTTTTGCACTCGCATGTCAAAGGCTGTCGTGATCGTGCCCTCTTCCTTGTATCCCCGAACGTGCAGATTTTGGTTGGTCCTGCGATAGGTCAGCCGGTGGATTAGCCAGGGATATCCATGAAAGTTAAAGATGATATGCTTGTCTTTTGTGAAGAGCGAATCGTAATCCGCTTCGCTTAATCCATGCGGATGCTCGCTTTTAGGCTGAAGCTTCATCAGATCGACGACATTAACGACGCGAATTTTCAGATCGGGCAGATGCTCGCGAAGGATGGAAACAGCGGCCAATGTTTCTAGCGTAGGAGTGTCTCCGCAACAGCCCATCACAACATCTGGCTCAGCGTCCTGATCGTTGCTGGCCCATTGCCAAATGCCAATGCCTTCCGTGCAATGCACAACCGCAGCATCCATGTTCAGCCATTGAGGGAGAGGGTGTTTACCTGCAACAACCACGTTGACGTAATTACGGCTGCGCAGGCAATGATCAAACACAGACAACAGGCAGTTGGCGTCTGGAGGCAGATAAACGCGCACGATATCGGCTTTCTTATTGATGACGTGGTCGAGAAAACCAGGATCTTGGTGTGTAAAGCCGTTGTGGTCTTGCTGCCAAACGTGAGAAGCAAGCAGGTAGTTTAACGATGAAATTTTCCGGCGCCAGGGCAGTTCCAAGCATACCTTCAGCCACTTGGCATGCTGGCTGAACATCGAATCGATGATGCGAATGAACGCCTCATAGCTGTTGAATAAGCCCATGTCGTCCGGTTAACAGATAACCTTCTAACCAACCCTCGCACTGGTTTTCACTGAGCATCGAATCCAGGACGCCTCCGTTGGGCGCAAGAAATTCATCATTTTTTACTTCCCTGGCGTCCCACTGACGGTTGGTGACTTCAAAAACAGCACCCAAGAGATTCGAGAGTGTCTCATCAGGACCGAAGACACGGAAATTGCGTGGGTTTTGATTCAGCTTGGCGACGTCACGCAGAAACTTACCCAATACGAGCGTATCTTCTCCTTCAATGGCACCAGGCGAAGAGACATTCAACGCATGGTTATGGAAGTCCGGCATTTCCAAGTCGCGCAGCAAAATGCCACCGTTGGCGTGGGGATTTGCTCCCATGCGTCGTTCGCCCTTGGGCGCAAGTTCGGCCAATTCCGCTCGCAGACGTCCATTTTCATCAAATAACTCCTCAGCTTTGTAGCTTTTCATCCATTCTTCAAGTAACTTGACATGATCGGGATGCTTGGCATCCACCAGAAGCGGCACCTGGTGTGCCCGGAAGGTGCCTTCGATTTGCAATCCGTCGACTACTTTCGGTCCCGTCCAACCTTTTGGTGATTTGAGGACGATCATAGGCCATCGTCGCCGAGTGGTGTCATTCTTGCTCCGTGCATTGCCTTGGATTTGCCGGATATCTTCAATAGCTTTTTCCAAGGTACTGGCCATGAGTTGATGCATTTTTTCCGGATCATCACCTTCGACAAAATAAGGTGTCCATCCGCAGCCTCGAAAGAATTGCTCCAATTCCTCTGGCTCGATACGGGCCAGGACAGTTGGATTGCTGATCTTATACCCATTAAGATGCAGGATTGGCAGCACGGCGCCATCGCTAATTGGATTGAGAAATTTGTTGGACTGCCATGCGGTTGCCAAAGAGGCAGTTTCTGCTTCACCGTCGCCGATGATGCAAGCCACAATCAAATCGGGATTATCGAACGCGGCACCGAATGCGTGGCTGAGTGAATAGCCCAGCTCACCCCCTTCGTGAATCGACCCCGGAGTCGTAGGTGCAACATGGCTGGAAATCCCTCCAGGAAACGAAAATTGTTTGAACAGCTTTTTCATCCCGGCTTCGTCCTGGGTGATGTTTGGATAAATCTCGGTATAGGTGCCTTCGAGGTAGACATTCCCCACCAGAGCAGGACCGCCGTGACCGGGACCGGCGATATAGAACATATTTAGGTCATACTTCTTGATCACCCGGTTTAGGTGTACATAGATAAAGTTCTGGCCCGGCGTTGTGCCCCAGTGTCCTACCACCAGAGGCTTCACGTGGGATAATTTCAGCGGTTCCTTCAACAGGGGATTGTCGATAGAGATAAATCTGGCCGACCGAGAGATAATTAGCAGCACGCCAATAGGCGTTTATCTTTTGCAGCAAATCAGGAGACAACGGATTATTTATCATTTCCGCAGCAATGTCTTCCTTAACTCCATTTTTAACCTTCATAACAATGCTCCTTTCAAACATCTTTTTTATTTTCAATTCGAAAACCCAAAACGCCGCAAACTGTGTGAGCAATCATCCATTCCTCGTCCGTATGAATGACACGGACAGAGACCCGGCTGGCATTCGCAGAAATCACACCTTCATTTGTTGCGTTTTGTTTTTCTTCGAGTTCTATTCCAAGGAATCCGAGTCCCTCGCAAATTCGGGAGCGGACAATGGGTGCATTCTCTCCAATACCGCCAGCGAAGATCAGCGTGTCTATTCCACCCAACGCCGCTGCGAATGCACCGATCCATTTTTTAACTTGATAGCAAAACAGTGCGACCGCTTCAGCAGCTCTTACATCCTGAGTTTCATGATCAAGCAATTCACGCATGTCAGAACTAGTTTCTGATATACCGAGCAGCCCAGACTTAAAATTGACCATCTCATTGAATTGTTTTGCATCGATGCCATCAGTGCGCGATAGATACCAAACCAGTCCGGGATCAAGATCTCCTGAACGGGTTCCCATTGGCACCCCAGCTGTCGGAGTGAAACTCATACTTGTATCCATGGATTTGCCATGTCGCACCGCAGCCAGGCTTGCGCCATTGCCTAGATGAGCGAGGACGACTCGGCCTTGTGCAGCTTCAGATCCGGCCAAGCGGGCCAGTTCTCCCATTAAAAACTCATACGACAATCCGTGAAATCCGTACCGTCGCACTCCCTGAGATTCATAACGACGTGGAATCGGTAATAACCTAGCTACGCACGGCAGGTCATGATGAAAAGCGGTGTCAAAACACGCCACTTGTGGTAAGTCAGGAAATCGGCGATGAAACGCTTTGATTAACAGAATTTCTTCCGGTAGATGCTCAGGGTCGAAAGAACTAAGCTGACGCAACTCTTCAACCATTTCCTCAGTAATTCGCTGCGGATTGCTATATTTCGGTCCACCTTGTACCACTCGATGTCCTACCGCGGTCAATCCATCCTTCCCGCAGCGTTCCTCAATCCAGTCCATCAGGGTGGCCACCGCAACAGTATGGTTCTGTGCCTCCACCGGTCGCGAAAAGTTGTCCGCCTTGCTCAAGCCTTTCACACGCAAGGTGGTATTCGGCAATCCAATCTGGTCAATGCTGCCTCCTAGAATCCGATTAAGCGGGCCTGCCGCATCGAACACCGCGAATTTGATGCTCGATGAACCGCCATTAATCGTCAGGATACGTTTTTCAGCTGGTTTCATAGATGGCTCCTTCGTCAGTCTGAAATCCGAATGAAGCCAGTTTTTCGCATGTGGACTTGTAATCTGTGTGAAGAATGCTTCGGATCCCCAATCCTTCCGCGATCTGGACAAACATCGGGGTGTTTTCTATATAGACTATTTGCTCGGCTTGTGCATGACCGATGTCCAACGCAAGTCGAAAGATCTCTGCGTCGGGCTTGCGGACGTGGACAAAGCAAGACGAAACAAAAGAATCCACAAATTCATCTAACTTGAACTTCCGAATCCTATGTGCATTTAATTCCCTTGCTTCGTTGCTGACCACAACAATCTTCAATCCATATTTTATTTTAAGCTGACACACCAAATCGATCATTTTGGGATATGGCTTAGACTGTGCAAACATGAAACTTCGAAATTGAGCTCTTGTAAACGGTTGTTTTTTATAGAAGATAACCAGACTCAAGTAGTCTTCCAGCGTAAACTTTCCCTCTTCATAGGTTTCAAAAATCAAATGATGCCGCGCCTCTATCTCTGCCCACTTCAACTTGAAGCTTGTTGCTGCCCGCTTGCGGGCATGATGATCCCAACCATTGGTGAGCAGAACACCGCCGATATCCAAAAACAAGTGGGTAATTGCATTCGATTTTTTCATCTAATTTCTTCCATAATTTGCCATCATAAAATAAATCCATCCGGTAGATGAGCTCCACGAGGGACAACGATAATCCCATCTCGAATACAAATTTTATCGCTGCTGAAGTTCAATAGTTTATCTTTGTTAATCAACTGCACGTTTTTTCCTATGTGAACATTTTTATCGATGATAGCGTGATCGATGATGCAGTTTTCTCGAATTGAAGGAGAATTTGAACTTTGTGATTGAGTGGAAGAAGTATAGCAATCATTACCTATGATATAGCTATTCCTAATGATAGAACCTTGCTTAACGATCGACCGCAATCCAATAATACTCTTTGTCACCTCAGCTGCTTCCACAAAAGATCCTTCGCAGATAATGGAATTCATAATCGATGAGTTAACAATCTTGGGAGCTGACAAGTAATGCTGCCTGAAGAAAATATGTTTTTTTTGTTCGCAACAATTGAAATCAGGTAGATGCCGTCAATGCGATGTTGGCTTTAAAAAAAGATTCTATTGTTCCGATATCTTCCCAGTAGCCATTGTGGGGGTAAACCACAACATTCCCCTGGCTCACTTTAGTTGGAATCAGATGTTTGCCAAAGTCTTCTCGAGCATCACATTGCAGCAAGTCTAATAATGCCTGCCGTTTGAATACATAAATTCCCATCGAACCAAGAAATTGCCGATTCCCAATCTCTCCATCCATCATCTGTTCCAAAGTGGATAAAGGAAGACGCAAACTATTTAAATGTTCTTGTTCTTGAGGCTTCTCATGGAACTCAGCAACAGAGTAGTCTGGATGCACCTTCATAATCCCCATCCGCTTTGCATCTTCCTCATTCACAGGTAATGCTGCAATGACGAGATCGGCATTAGTCTCTTTTGCAAAATTCATCAGGTGCTGGAAATCCATATTATATATCTGATCGCCAGACAAAATCAGAAAATACTCTGCAGAAGTTTCAGTGAAGTAATGCAGATTTTGTCGAACAGCACACGCCGTTCCCTGAAACCATGATTTTTGCGCGTGTCTTTGTTCTGCTGATATAAGCTCAATAGCAGTTGAAGAAAATGCGCCTGGATGATATGTGTTAAAGATGTGCTGGTTAAGAGAAGACGAAAGATATTGGGAAATAACGAAAATTTTAGAGCAACCCGAATGAATGGCATTCGATATAGGAATATCGATCAAACGATATTTTCCTCCAAAGCAAACAGCGGGTTTACAGCGAGTATTTGTAAGAGGCTCAAGCCGTGTACCATTTCCACCCGCGAGAATAATTGTGGTGACATAATTCATATCCACTGATATCTTAGATTTTTTCTGTAAAGGACAGATATCAGTCATTTGTGTCATAAGAGACCTTGTTTTACTTTGGGTAAATGGTATCTTTTGTGTAACATACAAGAAATTTTAAACGAAGGGGATTCGCTCTCGTTTTTCTGAATCGTTTGAAAGTGGATTTTTATTTCCTTATTACGGCAATCCTAAAAATGCATTGCTACGCAGTGAGTCATATCTCGTCCTAGTCATGATCAACTCTCCAATCAAAGCAATTTTCTAGTTGAATTCGCGATCAGTTCTCCTTCAGCATAAATATTTTGAATATGTTCGTTGATCGTTCTGACATCTTTTTGAAACAATTCGCCCATGTGTTTCTGGCTTAACCACACACTTTCGTCTTCAAGGCGAACTTCAATCCGGGTCTGGCCGTCCTCAGTTTGATAAAAAATCAAAGAACTATTAGGCTAACGACCATAAATCACTAGGCGAGAGAGGCGAGAGAAATTTTCTGGAATTTTATCGCTCCTCGTTATACAATGGTAATAAGGATTGGGGATTCCCGGTCGGCGTCTGGCCTCGGTGTATACCGGGGCCTTTCGCTTGTTAGAGAGGGAAAATTTTGAGGCCCTTGCCCTGGTATTTGGGATACTTGTGGAATTTTTTTTCTACGATCTCGAAGCTTCTGTTCTGCTTATCTGGATTAATCACACGCTTGCCAATTCACACGCTTGCCAATTGGATGGGCGATCAGGTCGGCAATTTGCAGGCCCGTCCCATTTGCCTTTTTATCAGAGAAGACGAGTTCAAACTTTGCTAGGCTTGGGTCTTTGGCTATGATCCGTCTGAACTCCAATTCCAGTTCAGTGTCTTCTTTTTTTCCACGCGCTTCTACAATTATATGGGTGAGGCGCTCCTTCTGTCCGTGTTCAGCTAAGAACTTGCTGGTCCGTTCCAAACAAAACAAAAGCCCCAGGTTATACGGATTAGCTGGCTTGGCATATCTGCTTATTAAACGACGCTTGTCAATGACCGTCGCGACAATAGAAAAGGGTGATGCCGATATGAGGTTATTGATTTGCTCAACGAAAAGTTCATGAGTACGTCGGTTGCCCAAAACGGCAAAGTCATCCTTTTGCTTGCGAATTTTGTGGCTATGCAAGACTACCGCATCGTGGCCCCAGAATTGGAACTTAATCTGACTCAGCTGAGGCAAAGTGACCTCAGCGTATTCGGACTTTTTGAATAGGCAGAACGCCAGCACGAACACAGGATAGTCTTCGTCGGATGTGCTAAGGCTGTGGTCACCGCTTTCATCCGCATACACGATATAGTCGCTAAAATTTGTTTCCACATTCACCTAATGATTCATTGGAAGAAAGCAATATACTGTCTTTCACTGTAACCGCCAACAGATTTTACAAATCATCAATATACCCAGGGAGTTTTCCGTAATCCAGGGCGTTGCACTTCTGGAAGCGCCTGAGGGATCGCATTTCCGCAATCATCTCTTTGCTATAGAAACCATGCCTATAAGGAGCTTTCTTACAGACTTGGAGCCCTTTTTGGCTTTTTGGTCCACCACGAGCACCATGCACGCGGCAGACGGTAGAGCTTCTTAGCGCATAGTTTTTACACTGTTGTTGGCTACGTTTTGACTTTGCTTTACACCTTTGCATGAGGACCCTCCTCAGATTTTTTATTAGTCCCACCCTCGGTAGTGACAGTTCCGACGATCGCTTGTCCTCCGCCATGAACGTGAACATGTTCGACATGAACGCGTTGCTCACCTCTTCGCCTATATTTCAATAAGGTATCAAGGGTTTCATGATGCCTTGTCAGAAGCTTTGAAGCGCCGTTTAGGTAGATAATGGCGAAGTCGACTCTCTCTCTCTGGGCGCATTGCCCGTCCCAGCCAAAACATCGTTTGCTCGTGCAAAACCACTAGCGGGGCGATAAGCTGGCCTTCAGACTATGCTCACACCAACTCCTGTAGTGCTTCACTGCAGAGCTTTTGGCTGTCTCGGAAACAGGTGGACTAATGCAAAGCCATTGCTCCAATTTATTTGCTTCCATTACTCGGGTCTCTCCATGAAGCCAAAAACAAGCTTCCTTTCCACGCCAGTTGTCCTCTGAAACCGGCTCAAAATGGGGATTAAGTTCTCTTATTATTTCCCATGTGGTTTTGACCTTTGCAATGTCAGTGAAGAGCTCATTAATGATGTTACTAAGTAGTGAGCAGTCTTTGGTCATGTCCGCCATCCGGATTAGTTTCAAATCGATGTCGTGCTTATTCGATAGCTTTGTGCAGCGTTTTTTTCTTGCAGAACTTCGAGGTGCGTTAATGATCTTCTTGCTTTATAATTATTGTTAGAGGGCATGTGAGGATGTCGCTGATAACATGAGTTCAACAGCCCTTTGCAGCAATGGGGATTTTACAGGAGGGTTCGGAATGGGGCGCATGGTAGACGTTGATGACTGCCTTCTTGCGACCCGGTGGCTTCGGTCTGACAACGATGTCGATATCTTGTCCTAGGGCATTCAAGAAGTGAATCAGGCGCTCAACAGAAAATCCATCGAGTTTTCGACGAATTAAGGCAGACACTTTTGGCTGATTAATGCCCATAAATTTAGCAGCTTCCACTTGGGTTAGTTTTTTCTCTTTAATGATCTGTTCGATTTCCCACACAAGTTTGGCCTTGGTCAGCTCTTCCTCTGGATTTTCAATGCCGAGATCGGAAAAGACATTGCCGCCACTCATCTCCAATTCCGTCTCTTCACTGTGTTGCTGCTTCTTTCTAGCCATCTTTGTTACCTTTTTTATTTTGGCGTGTCAGCCATTCCTCGTGCATTTGTTCTGCTGCAGCAAGCCTTTTTTCCACCAAGTCCATATCCTGTTTGGGTGTTTTAATGCCTGTCTTGGACTTTTTCTGAAAGGCATGGAGCACATATACAATCTCTTCAAATTGGACTGTGTACATTGTGCGATATGTGCCATTGCCATCATCTGCACAACCTCCAGAACAGTCGCTCCGTTAAAGCCTTTGAGGGGTTTAGCGTCTCTATGCTTGCCCCCTTGCTGTGCGATATACAAAGCATGACCCATCTCTTTCCGAACATCCAAGGGAAATTCCATGAGGTCTTTTTTACTAGAGGCGATCCACCCAAGTTCCTTTTATTTTTTTCTCGCTCATCATTCCCCTCAATCCTAATTATCCCAATTTTGGGCTATTAAATCAATCCTATTGTGCCTACATGGAGCTTGCTGGATTGTCTGCGATATGACAATCTGTAATCTAGCGTTAAATTATCGCATTGGTGATGCGACAATTGACCTCTACATTGCTTGAGGTCATGGGTGCAACTTCTTGAAGAATCTTTTCTGAGATGTGTTTAGTGAGTTTTTTGGTGACTTAGAGATCGGGAGTGGCGCTGGAGCATTCCAAGATGTGATGCTAGGGCAGGCGTAAATGTTTGTCAGAAATTCCACTGGATTTCTCAACCGAGGTTTCTCGTACGATAAACAAGTCAACAAGTCACGTCTGCCCCCTAGCCTTGCGTTCCTTTGATTTGGCTGGGTAGGTGAATCGAGGAGTCACAGGAAAGAATCGACATGGTTAAAGAAAAAGGCGGTAATCGGTCTTAAAGAAAGCAGCAAAACGCTTGGCAAGCTGTTTACCAATCGACCTTACACCACGTTCCATTTGAGAGATATTCGTTTGCGGAATGCCCAGGGTTTCGCCCAGCTCATGTTGTGTTAGTCCTTCCCTATTCCGCAGTCCCTTCAACATCACAGATGCTTTGGGGATATCACCAAACCATTCCTTAAAGACATCGTCACCCCAGATGATGGGCTTGTCGTCTTCTTTTTTCTGGCTTTCAGTACGGAGCTTTCTCGTGTGTGCCCGCATAATATACCTCTATTAATTTTGCCTTTTTGTAGACCGTCCAACATGCCACATACGTCGGTCGCCCGCTCTTTAGATGGCAGTGATAGGTATCCGGTCCTAGCTTGCCAAAGTGAGACCACTCATGTCGTTGAGGCCCCAGCCGTCTCATTTCTTCAAGTAGCGAGGCCAATGATCGAAGAGCGATCTGAGATAGATTTTGAGGTGCTTTCTTGGCCTGCCCAACAAGGGCCACAGTCCATGGTGTTTCGTTCATATCTTACATTATATACCTAAAAGAGATCTATTTCAAGCAAGAAGGTGGCTTTTCGACTACATCAGTGAGGTGCGTAGTGATGGATAGGGATGGCAAGCATAATTTGATCTTGGATGTAATAAGTAGGTCTGGACACGGAAGCACAGCTAGCCACTTGCTTCGTTTTACGGCTGACCATGTATTTTACATTGTTGCAGTCGAGTGCGTAAATAGTGCGTAAATTTGATCCAACGTGTTGCTTCAGAAATGCACGAAAGCGACTTTAGGAGTGTTTTTGGAGGAGATGGGGCAAGCAGGACTTGAACCTGCGACCAACGGATTATGAGTCCGCTGCCCCCACGCCACTTCTCAGCAGCTAACTCCCCGAAATCATAGCGGAAAGTCAGCCTTTCGAGCTACTGCGAACTGTCGTGATTTGTTGCTCTTTTTTGTATGCCAGTGGTCCACAAATGGTCCACGGAAATTTGCTTTTTAATGAAAGCTTTACCAGTTTATGACCGTTTTCGTGTTATTTAAACTGTCGAAATGCAATATTCCAATCAAAATTCCTGTAGTGGTCAAACTGCAATGACTTAACGAATTTTCTTGCGATTTTAACGAGGTATACCAGGAAGCAGAATTTAAGAGGTTTTCAGAAAGGGCAATGTCTTTATCGAGAATATTAGAAGATATAATCGACTTAAAACTTTTTGAACCAATACTAATTCTTAGACAGCCTAAAGAGGCTAGATGTTCAATATCAAGCCTATTTATCGTTTTAATATCAAAGTTTTGCAAAGTTTTAGATAATTGAGACTCCCACCAATTTAAGATGTACCGACTAGCCTGGTCAACGTCTTGAGGAGTTGTTTGTTTTTGTAATGGTCGTACTTCATACAAGACTGCTAGTAGTGCTAGGAGATTAATTTGTCGGACGGAAAGGAAATTGATAAGACCGCACGCTGTATTACCCGCTAAAGCAATCATGTCTTCACCTCCAGCACTAAGGCGTTGTGCAATTAGCTCAGCTAAAAGAGCATGTCTCTCATCACAATCAGTAGCAGCTGATTCCCTTATTGCTTTTTCAAACAAAAATGCAGTATTGGGTGATTCTAAGGCGTCTTGAAAGACAGATTTTTTTAATTCATCCAGTTCATATTCAAGTCTTTCAAGCCTGTGAGATAGTTTTTTCGTAAACTTTTTGATGTTTTTTTCAGCTTTACCCTGTGTTAATTGCAGACGATGTGAAACCCAGGTAAGGGCATTGGTGGTTAAAACAGAAACAAAGCCTCCTACGGCTCCTCCTATTGCTGCCTCAAGTGAAGTATTTGACATGTAATTTCCTTTTTTAATAAAAACAAGTCTTTTAATATGTGTCGCTTATGTCTTTTCTGCAAGAAGACCTCGCCAAGAAAGAATTTTGCTAAACGACTTCTTTTTTAGCATAGACCTTGATTTATGTACATCACCAAAACGAAAAATATTGATTTTGTGATGTGTTTTTGTTATGATAAATTCATCACCAAAATACAGGATAAAAATATGCTGCATACGTTTGTGGGACGCAAAAGAGAGCTTCAGATGTTACAGGAGCTTTTTAAGAAAAAAGCGTCGAGCCTTGTTGTTATTCGGGGTAGACGACGTATCGGAAAGAGTCGTTTAGCTCAAGAATTTGCTAGCAAAATACCTCACTATGTATTTTCTGGGCTTCCTCCCACCAATAACATTTCAGCTGCCGATCAAAGAGAGGAATTTGCTCGACAATTACAACGTGAAATGAAAATCCCTCTTCCAAGAGCTGATGACTGGGGAGATTTATTTTGGCATCTAGCGCAACATGCTCAAAAAGGAAAAATCGTTCTTGTTTTAGATGAAATCAGTTGGATGGGTTCAAAAGATCCTACGTTTTTAGGAAAGCTTAAAACAGCTTGGGATCTCTATTTTAAGAATAACCCTCAGTTGATCCTCATATTGTGCGGATCAATTTCAAGTTGGATAGAAGAAAACATTCTTAGCAGCACAGGTTTTTTTGGGAGAATTTCTTTAGATATTGTTTTAGAAGAACTTCCGCTTTATGAATGTAACGAATTTTGGAATGCAGAAGAGAGAAGGGTGTCCGCTTTTGATAAACTAAAGGTTCTTTCAGTCATTGGCGGAGTTCCTCGCTATCTTGAAGAAATCGTACCTAATCAAAGCGCTGAGGATAATATTCAAAAACTGTGCTTTCGAAAAGAAGGATTTCTTTTTAGTGAGTTTGAGCGAATTTTTTCGGATTTGTTCTCAAATAGAAGTGCGATTTACAAAAAAATTGTCGAAAGACTTGCTGAAGGTCCGTGTGAGCTTAAAGATATCTATACAGCTTTAAACGTCGAAAAAAGTGGGGTGACTTCTAGATATATGGAAGATCTAGTCACTGCAGGGTTTGTTTCTCAAGATTTTACATGGCATCTTAAAACAGGGAAAGATTCAAAGTTGAGTCATTATCGACTTAAAGACAATTATTTAAGGTTTTATTTGAAGTATATCGAGCCAAATAAAAAGAAAATCGCAAGACAGGGATTAAAGCTGTTACCTCAATGGCAATCGGCAATGGGGTTGCAATTTGAAAATCTTGTACTCAGCAATCGCAAGGCAATACAACATATTCTCAATATTGATCCCTCTGAGATTGTGAATGACAATCCATTTTTCCAACGTAAAGCTAAAGGTCGGTCAGGTTGTCAAATTGATTACATGATTCAAACAAAATTCGGAACGTGTTATTTGTGTGAAATTAAATTTAGTAGTCAAGAGCTTACGAGAAGTGTTGTTGATGAGATAAAACAAAAAATTCGTAGTTTAACTCTACCTAAAAATATATCAATACGACCTGTTTTGATTCATGTGAATGGAGTTGATGAAACCGTAGTAGAAAGCGACTTTTTTTCTGCAATCATTGATTTTAAACATGTGCTAGACAAGCCGTAAGTCACTCCTATTATTCGCGGATTTCTTTGCTGTAGTTTTTATTCATAAGCCTTCGCTTGTTCACTATCTGGAACTGTTCATTATATATTGAACAGCTGGTTATAGCGAACAGTTGAGAATTCAAAGCTATTACAAATCAGATGCTTGCGTCGTTTTAATCTTCGTAGAGTAGTATGATCCTCTAAAATTTTTCCACCGACGCCATTTTTCGTTCCAACAGTTTGCAATAGAATTCGATCGTTTACAACTAAACTCGTGCTATAACAATAGGAGCAAACATGGAGCAGAAAGAAAGCTTGGAAAAAACGGAAAATGATCTCAGAGGAATTATCGTGAGGACTCATAGGCATTGCCAAACTTATCGAGTGCGCATTCGGATGAAGGGCGGTCAGTGCTTTGATAGGTCATTTAGATCGAAGACTCTCGCTAAAAATGGAAGAGGGATGGTGGGGTCAGGCCTGACACTATGGTGGGGTCAGGCCTGACACTATGACACTTGACGTACCTTTTGATTCGTTGTAAGCTCTCAAATCCAAATAAATATTTTACGAACATCAAAGTGGGAGTGCTTATGGCGAGACGACAACGACACTTTTCTCCCGGCGCTACGTATCATGTGATGCTGAGAGGGAATAATGGTCAGGCCATTTTCTCATCAGACGCAGAACGCTGTCGATTCTGTCTACTAATGCAAGAGGGTATTGAACGATATAGGCATCGCATTCTGGCATTCTGCTTCATGACCAATCATATACATTTGGCGATCCAGCTGAACGAAATTTCGTTATCGAAGATCTGTCAAAATCTATCTTTTAGGTACGCATTATTTTTTAATCAGCGTCGCAAAACCATTGGACACTTATTTCAGGGGAGATTTAAATCGGTACTCGTGGATAGTCGCCGCTATCTCAAAGAACTCGTCCGATACATCCACTTGAATCCGGTGCGTGCAAGGATGGTGGATGATCCTTCGAATTATCGATGGAGCAGTCATCAGGCATATCTGATGAAGGAAGAATATGCATGGCTCTCAATAGACGATTGTCTGCAGCATTTTGGCAAGTTACGCAGTGAGGCTGTAATCGCATTTCACGAGTACGTTAACGCAGGTATGAACCGAGATCCGGATATCGATTTTAAAAATGGCTTTAGTGACGGGATTTTGGGCGATGATGATTTCATTGAAAAAGAGCGAGAACGGATGGACCATTCAATGGGCTATCCTCTGACCATCGACTTTCCAAGCATTCTTTCTTTCATCACGGAGCACTATAACATTCATGAAGAAATGCTACGATTACCTAATATGGACCGCAAAATCTCACATATCCGATCAGTTATGGCTTTAATCATGAGAGATGCACAGGGCGTTAGTCTGCAGGAGTTAGCAGATTTCTGTAATCGAGAAGCCAGTGGTATGAGCAAGGCCGCAGCACGGTTAGAAAGCAGAATGCAAGAATCTAGTGCATTACGAAGCGAGGTGGATGGCCTTAAGGCTGAGTTCATTTTGGCCATGGCCAATAGCTAGTGGGCTTGGCATTTCCATAACATCGAAGGTTAGATCAAGCGCCGTTTCCATAAATTTATTTGTGCTACGCCAGCCCCTTATTTTATATACACAAGTGTCATAGTATCAGGCCTGACCCCAGCCTCAAGTGTCATAGTGTCAGGCCTGACCCCCAGCTTATTTTTTAATCAGCGTCGCAAAACCATTGGACACTTATTTCAGGGGAGATTTAAATCGGTACTCGTGGATAGTCGCCGCTATCTCAAAGAACTCGTCCGATACATCCACTTGAATCCGGTGCGTGCAAGGATGGTGGATGATCCTTCGAATTATCGATGGAGCAGTCATCAGGCATATCTGATGAAGGAAGAATATGCATGGCTCTCAATAGACGATTGTCTGCAGCATTTTGGCAAGTTACGCAGTGAGGCTGTAATCGCATTTCACGAGTACGTTAACGCAGGTATGAACCGAGATCCGGATATCGATTTTAAAAATGGCTTTAGTGACGGGATTTTGGGCGATGATGATTTCATTGAAAAAGAGCGAGAACGGATGGACCATTCAATGGGCTATCCTCTGACCATCGACTTTCCAAGCATTCTTTCTTTCATCACGGAGCACTATAACATTCATGAAGAAATGCTACGATTACCTAATATGGACCGCAAAATCTCACATATCCGATCAGTTATGGCTTTAATCATGAGAGATGCACAGGGCGTTAGTCTGCAGGAGTTAGCAGATTTCTGTAATCGAGAAGCCAGTGGTATGAGCAAGGCCGCAGCACGGTTAGAAAGCAGAATGCAAGAATCTAGTGCATTACGAAGCGAGGTGGATGGCCTTAAGGCTGAGTTCATTTTGGCCATGGCCAATAGCTAGTGGGCTTGGCATTTCCATAACATCGAAGGTTAGATCAAGCGCCGTTTCCATAAATTTATTTGTGCTACGCCAGCCCCTTATTTTATATACACAAGTGTCATAGTATCAGGCCTGACCCCAGCCTCTAGTGTCAGGCCTGACCCCAGCCTCAAGTGTCATAGTGTCAGGCCTGACCCCCAGCTTGACCCCCAGCTCTGATTTTGAAAAGTACTACGAGCTTTTCAAAAGCTGTTTTGAAGAGGGAAGAATTGCGGTCCATTCCTTCTGCTCAGAATATGGCAAGAATGTTCGGGCTGCCTTGCCTGTCGATTGGCTGAAGCTGGTCCATAAGGGGCGGCTAAAAGACGACGCTATCGAAGACAAAGAAGTGAAACGAGAAGGCTTGTATGTCGCTCCTTTGCTTACGGAAGCTTGGCTTCTTTTGCAAGGGAAGGCGGTCTTCGCCAAAAGGCGACCCGCTCAAGAAAGGGAAGATAAGCTCTTTGCTTGGAGCGCAGCAAGAAAACTGCGAAGGGATTTTTCTCAACTGTCCAACCGTCAAATGGCACAGATCATCTACAAGCATTGCTCGAAGGTGCGGAAATATCCTTTCAAGACCGTTTACGGCTGGGTCATCGATTCAGCTATTCCCATAAATGAAGAGCCTTCGCAAAGCAGGCGGGATAGAAATGGCCGTCCTAAAAAAGACAGCTATCAGAAGCTTTCTTTCGATTTCTCTTCCTATTTCAATCATTTATAACTCACTGCTATTCAACGCATTTTACGGTTTTTCCACCGGCGCCATTTTTTCATGACGATAGGTCGCCGTAAAATGCGGTTATTAAATTCAAACTGCAATAGCAGAGGAGTGCGAAATGAAAAACGATAGATCAAAAAATATAGACGAAGTGGCTACAGAGCCAAAACAGACACGGTTCATCCCTGTTCGAAATGGAATGAGTTTCATGAGTGGCCTCCAGTCGGTGGAATGCGCCACTTGATCTTTTTTCGAAATGAAAATGGGTTTGCTAAGGTCTTAAAGCGACCTAATCGAACCTGGCTCATTGATGAGAAGGCTTTTTTCAAGTGGGTATCTGAGAAAAAATACAGACCCCGGAAAAAGGAGCCCGAAGTCCAGGAAAACGCTAAAATCGCAGTACAGCCATGATAACTTCCGAAGGATTCGTAAAACTTTATCGAGAGGGACTTGCGCTTTTAGAACTCAGCCTTCCAGCTTTCGCGTTGTTGACGCAGATTGCTTTGCGTGCAAACCGGATGGATCCCGCTTATTCAATCTATCAACTCAAGGCTAACGAAGCACTCGTTGGCGATCATAAAAAGATTGGTTTGTCCAGGCAGCAATACCGTGATGCGGTACTGAGACTTGAAGCACACGGCCTTGCGACTTTCCGAAAAACCAATCAAGGGACTATTGCAGTTCTCACTAACAAAGCCATTTTTGACATCAATGCTGAATCGGATGAAGGGCCTATAAAGGCGTGCACAGCCTTAGAAAAAGAACCAAATTACAGCCACGCGAAAACCATTCAGCAACCACTAGAGAACCAAAAAGAAACCACATGGGAACCATCAAAAGAACCATCAGATTTGTCAATGAAAAATCGAGAAAAAGAACCAACCAAAGAACCAGTTAACAACCACCAAAAAACCACAAAAGAACCGGATAGAAACCAATCGAGAACCAATCCAGAACCACTAACAAAGGAAGAAGAAAAAGAAGAAGAAAAAGAGCTGCAGCAGCCTATTCGCGCACTTTTTACAAATGCCTGGATGGATTGGATTTGAGCGATCAGGAAAAGAGATCCCTGATGTGCTATAGCGAACATCGTGTGGCTCATGCTGCGGAATTTGTAAGAAGAAAGCACAATGTCGACAGCCCCATCGGGCTGATGATGTGGGTTTGTCAACAGCCTAGCCTCCCTGAGCTTCCCAAGGAAAATCGAAAAAGTATGACTCCTCAGCAAAAGCTTGCTTGGGAGTACAACCAATTTCTTAGCAGCAATGGCTATACTGCTCAAGCAAAGCAAAATGAGGAAAAGATCCCCAATGATCGAATGGTGATTTTAGAACAGGGGCAACTCATGCCAATTACGCTAAACCATCCCCTTCAGATCCTGCAGGAAGATTTTCGAAAGTCCAAAGAGGAAATTTTGAAAAGTCAGAGGATAGTTCGGGGGCTGCAAAGTGATAAATTATAAGCCATCTAATAGGGGGTTCCGAGGGTGACTTTAGGGAGGGTTTTGCTGAGCTAATAAAAAGGAGGATTTTTTTGCAAAACCCTCCCTTAAATCAATGCCATCTTTGACTGGGAGGCCAAAGTGCCTCATGATGATAAAACAAACGTCGCTCTCATAATCGAAAGCGATGTCTCTTATCTCAACAAATGACAGTATTTCCATGGACGGCTTTTCGAAAAGATCTTCCCAAGAAGATCGCAATGACCAACCATAAGCCCAATAAGGGGAAGCACAAAGCTCCGCTTAGCATCAGGTAATGCGATTTGCCTGCCAATGTCCCGAAAGCGGTTTGAAGGGGTGCCAAGGACATATTGAAC
Organism: uncultured Chlamydiae bacterium; assembly: GCA_963713615.1. GTDB lineage: Bacteria > Chlamydiota > Chlamydiia > Chlamydiales > JAJFMA01 > CAMFKD01. The sequence goes on along the minus strand of CAVQMM010000001.1, from coordinate 1,462,365 downwards.
ATCGATCCTGCTTGTTTAGATGATCGCGAACCGAATGTCTCTATCCACGCTTGTGCTTTAAATTTTACATCCGGGGTTGTCGGGATATAGAGCTGTTTAAGAGCTGGGCCATTGAGTGCGTAATTAATGGCTTTTGAACCCACCATGAGAGCAAAGAGGAATGTGAGGGAATTCAAGCTTAAAAAGCCCAAGAGAGCTCCTCCAACGATAATAGGCATTGCCGCCAATGCGACGCCCACACCGAGAAATCGGGTTACGTTGCTAATTCCAAGTAAAAGACAGAGCAAAGACACAATATTCACACTTGAGCCATAAATGCTTAGATAATTGCTGAGTGCAACGCCTGAATATTCAGAGCTGGCCGATATTTTGAAATTAAAGTCAAAAATAGTCACTACGACTTCATAGATGAAATTCGCAGCAAAAATGCCAAGAAGATATCGATTTTTGAGGAGAAGTTTTAACCCTTCTAAAAATCCAGGTTCTTGCTTGCTTTCTACTACCGTTTCGTTTTTTCCATGAAAAGAGGTGAGTAGATGACTTGGGGTAGCTCGCAAAAAGTATCGCACCATAGGCACGATGAGTAGCGTTAGAACTCCCAAACACATCATAGATAATGCGTCTGTAGATAGTCCCAGTCGATGAGGAAGCCCTCCTATGCTATAGGGAAAAATGATTCCTCCCATTTGACCAATGGCAACTACAAGGGGAAAGCCTTTTTTTGCTGGCCCCGCAGTTGTTGTGTCGGTTGCAAATGCCCAAAAGAGGGCGATTACCAAAGAGCCAAAACTTTCTACGAAAACGTAAAACAGGTAACCAACCACCTTGGTAGCGGCCAAGAAAAAGAATGGACGACTGGCTATTGTCTCAGCAGGGGCCTGAAACCACATCATCAAAAAGCTAAAAATAACAACTGCGACTCCATAGAAAATGGGTAGAATAACCAGCATCTTTTCCCTTGAGGTCTTTTCAAGCAACCTCGTATAGAACATCACCAGTGGCAAAAGAGCAAGAACAGAGACAGTTTTTGCGAAAGGGAGCTGCAATTTGTCTACGAGTTGAATAAACACTGCATCTTTAAGCGGACGTAACGTCCAATACACCCCAATCATTAGTGCAAAAATTACACCCATCCTGAGAAATTTTTTAAATTCCTCTTTCTCGAAATTTCCAAAGTTAAATCGACAAATCGACTGAAAAAATCGCAATATACCGCTTGTATTATCCATGAATCTGACTCCTTTATCAAAAATAGTAGGATAACCTCTTGGTTTTTATTTGTACTGTTGATATATTCGATTTCCAATATCGAAAAAATCGATTTGAAAGCTGGGAGGTTTTTGTGAAAGAATTGGCGAACAATGTTGATACTACTCAATTGCTCGAGGAAAAATTATTGCAAAAACTTGAAAACTCATTAAAAAATTTACGTGTCGCTGACGTGGAATTATTTATTACAGCAGCCCATATGAAAAATCTCGGAAAATCGGCTTCATTTCATCACCTAAGCCAAAGCGCAACAAGCACGGCAATTCAACGGGTGGAATCTGCTTTCGGAGTATCTCTATGTACCCACGAAAAACGGCAATTCCGACTCACTCGTGAGGGACAGATTCTCTTTCCACGTCTAGAAAATTGGATCAAACAATTGCGAGACTTAATTATTTCAAAAGATCAGATCCCCATACGTCTCGTTACAACCCACGCGATTGCACAAATTGCGGTACCGGCTTTACTTTCCATCGATAACATCGATTTCAAACATATGCGCCCTGACCATGCCTATGCAGCTATTTTGCATGATGAAGCTGATATTGCTCTTGTTCTCGATAATGCTCCATGGAAGGGAGTTGTTGCAGCTGAAGTCGGAAAAGGCCATTTTCAACTTTACTCCAGCGATAAAGATGCCTCTCTCAAACCAGTTTTACTTCCTGAGGACCAAATGGAGGTGTTGTCGCTACAGCAAAGCTGGCAACAAGTGCATGGATATTCCCTCCCAGTCAAATCCCGTATTCCAAGCTGGTCTCTGATTGCCAATATTTGTTCGGAATCTCAGGAAATAGGCTTTCTGCCCGATTTTCTAGCAAAAAAGTTTAACCTGTATCCTGTGATGTGGCAACCCGCAACCTCCCAATATCGCGTGCTTGCGATTTATCGGAATGCGGGAAAACATTTACAGGAACGGTTTGATCAGTTATTGCGCGAGTTGCGGAGAGTTTTTACAATTCCCTAATTTCAACGAAAGGTTATTCTTATGAAAAAAACACTATTTTCCCTGATCGCATCAACCCTCACAGCCACTTCCCTTATTGCAGCTCCTCAAGCCGTTGTTTTCGACTGGGGTAATGTAATCGGGTTCAACAACCGATCCGTTGTTGTAAACTTTATGTGCGATTCATTTCGCTTCTCTGAAAACGAATTCGAAGCAGCTAACCTAGAGAAACGAAAAGCAATTAAGGCGGGCAAGTCAGCCTCGCTACGATTTTCTTGATTTGCCGTCTTTGAGACTGGACGCTCTGGCCGATTTCTTCTGCCGCCCACTGATCTATGTCTGACAGCTTCACTAAGGCCAATGCATTTGCGATTGTTGCTTCATCGATTGGGCCAACAGCCGCTATGGCTGCTAGTAAAAGCGAAGTAAAACCAAATGCCCTTTGTTCACGTTCCATGTACTTGATTTTTCCAAAAAGAGATTCTAATGCCTCTGTTGAGCCTATAAAACACTCTCCCAGTTTCATCCCCTTCGACTGATCCAATAAAAATATGGTCAATTGATCGGAAAATTTCAGTTCTCTCCTACCGAGTTCAATAGAAGAGATTGCTTGTTCAAAGGAATCCGCTACATTCTGGTGAATACCCTCTATCCTAACAATGTAACGCGCTGCTAATCCGATAGAAATGAGTCGATTCCAATATTCAACGTCTTCGCGATAGGACGGAAGCTAACCTAAATATTTTCGGAGGTCATCGATATCAAGACCCGGATTCGAGACTCCATAATCAAGCAAAACCAACATGTCTGCAGCCCACTTTATTAGAGAATCCACGTTCATGTAGCGAGCTTTTGCTCGCGGGCTCGGCGGAAGCGCACCGGGGATTAAGGAATTTTGCATTTTTCTCCTAGCTAGGGTAACTTGCTCGCGAAATTCTTTCCAGCGTGTGGCCTTCTCTAAGGTAGCCTCAAGTAGATTTGATACGCGATGCGCATTATCGCCAATGTGCCGCGTCTCAGGATTGGTGCTCTGAAAATGTCTGACACCACGAAGGATTTCCGATCCACGATCGCTGCAGATAGCAATTATTTTTCCTACGGCTAATGCTTAGCGACGACTTCCCCATTTAAGTTCGACACAATGACCATGGACAAAATTTCTAAATCTTCAAGGGTCAACGCACGGTCCCTGGGTAGGTTGGTCCCACCACACCCCAAGACCACTACGCACTTTTTCTCACCCATTTGAATGGATGCGTCAATGATCACCATCCAATCGTTTGCAGTAACTCTAGGGAGCTTCAGCTTATAATAACCGACCTGTTGCGCCCAACGTTTAATCGTCATAAATGATGGCGCTCGATACCCCTTCAGCTCAGGAAGGGTCTCAAATGAGACTTTTAAACTGTTAGCGGTGGTTCGTAATGGAGATGCACCTATTACAAATAAACGAACGCACAGTAGGATAACAGAGCGTTGATACCAACATCGAAGCCGACTGCACAGCGAGTCCAACTTTATCGTTTCTTCGGGAGATCTTTTTTTTTAACTTTTCAAATTCCCTTAGTATTTCCTTTAGCTGCTCCTCTTTTATATTAAGTAGACCCGCTACGTGCTTGTAATTTTTCTCTGCCTCAGCACATTGCCTTTCCTGTTCCTTACACTTCGCCTTCCATTCATCGCGATTTTGCGCTAACTCCGTTTGGCGATCCTCGTGTGCCTTGATGATTTTTCCTTTCTCGTGATTTTTGGCTTTGATTAAGGAGCGGCTCTCCTCGATTCGTTTGTTTTGTCTGCGTAACATACGCGCTTCTTTGTTGATGCTGGACTTGTTGGTTTTTTCGTTCATGTTGTCCCTGTAATTGCAATGGGCGTGGGATATTTTTAAAAAATCAACTCAAGATAATCAACTTTTTAGATTTCAACAAGGGAAATTGAACAATTGCTAATTGGGAGCTGCCATAAGGTCTGGTACCAGAATTAGGGGGTAAAAATAGGCCTGATTTTTCTCGAAAACTGGTGGTTCGTTTCACCCCACGTCTGACCCCTAGCCCCAACTTGTTCTGCCACAAGCGCAGACCGTTTTGGTTAGTGTACTTGTTGCAGGTGAAGGAGCAAAGAGATGGGTCCATTCGGATTCGCAAAAGGCTTTAAAAGAGGATATGGGATAAGCACAGTATCTGGGTTATCATCGAGACCGTTTACTCTATACATTCCAAAAATAATTAATAACCCCTTTTTTGTTAGAACAAAGGTGTTTAAATCGCTGAGTTGTAGTTTAGGCCATTCAGGATGTTCATAAGAATAATATCCATGTTTACGCGATTTAAGATAATCTTCACAATGTTGAAGCAGAAATTGTTGATAGTTACTCTCATCCATAAATAAATCATTCAGAGTTAATTCTGAGATGGAATCATTTTGCCAGAAAGTTCTTCCGAAAGGCCGCCAACTGCCGTGAGGAAAGTTCCTATAGCGGTACTCAAATCCATAGACGCTTACAAGATTGGAGTAGCTGCAGATCGGATAAAGGGAATACTGAAATGTTCGATCCGTATCATCCTCCAATACTTTACCCTCGGGAACTTGCATTTCCTGTATAAACTGATTAAAGCGACACTGAGCATCATTTTCTAAAATTTGATTTACATCCTCATTTCCCGCGAAAATTGTAACTAGGTCTGTCGTAATTCACTAAAAAAAAGCCTGTTGCGCACATTTTATGCTGGATTTTTTCATTTTTCATCGTTACAATTGTAACGATTTAAGGAAGGAAATAGTGTATGCCATGCAGAGTCAACCATATAAACAAGACTACCGGCGTTACCTACGTATACGAATACACCTCATTCTGGGATAAAGAGAAAAAACAGTCTCGTAATAAGCAAGTGTGTGTGGGTAAGCTCGATCCAGTCACCGGAGAGTTCATTCCCTCCAAGCGTCTTAAACCTGAACAGGCAGTCATTCGAGATCCCGCGGTCACTGCATCTGCTGAAGTTGTGGGACCTTCGATCGTGCTCGATGCTATTACCGAGCAGTTAGGCCTGAAACAGTTGTTGAGGTCTTGCTTCCCTCAGGAGTACCAACAGATTCAGGCAATGGCCTATTATCTTGCCATTCAAGGAGGGCCTCTGAGCTATTGCGGGACATGGTGCAAGAACCATGTGCCTTCCGTTGAGTGCTTAACCAGCCAGAGGATTAGCGAAATCCTTGGCGCCATTAGCATCGATAAGAAGCAAACCTTTTTCACCAAGTGGATGAATAAAGTGTTAGAGGATGATTATCTCTGTTACGACATCACTTCTATTTCCTCATATTCTGAGCTCAATGAATACATCAAATACGGCCACAACCGCGACCTGGATAAGTTACCACAGCTGAATCTTGCCATACTCTTCGGCCAGAAGGGACGTTTGCCAGTGTATTTCGAACGGACTCCGGGCAACATCACCGATGTGACTACATTACACAACCTCTTGAAGACCTTCAAAGCTCTGGAGATAAAGAAACTTCACTACGTGATGGACAAAGGGTTCTACAGCAAAAAAAATGTTGATCACCTGCTTGCTGCCAGGGACAGATTTACTCTATCAATCCCTCTGAAGAACAAGTGGGTACAACTCGCTATAAATGACATTTATGGGGTGATCCATGGGCCTGAGGGATACCAAAAGCTTGATAATGAGATCCTATATGTTCACTCTCGTCTGTACCCATGGGGGGATGACAAGCGTCGCTGCTATCTACACCTCTACTACAATGCTCATGCACGAGCCACCGCCGTCGATCAGTTTACTGAAGAATTGGTTGGGTATAAGAAGGAACTGGAATCAGGAGATTTGATTAACGCGCATCAAGATGCGTACGACGCATTTTTTGTGATAAAGACCACCCGCAAGCGAGGCATACGAGTCTCGTACAATGATCAAGCTGTGAGTCAGTACATCAACCGCTATGCTGGATTCCAAGCGCTGTTGACCAATAGTATTAAGGATCCGGTGGAGTCCTTGCAAATCTACCGAGACAAAGATGTGGTAGAAAAGTGCTTTGATGACCTGAAAAATCAGTTGGATATGAAACGCTTACGCATGCATAGTTCAGCAACTGTTGATGGCAGGCTTTTTGTGCAATTCATTGCCCTTATTTACATGAGCGCTCTGCGCAAAGAAATGAGACAGTCTGGTCTTATTAAACGATACACGGTTCGGGAGCTTCTACAAGAAATGGATACACTGACTAAAATAAAGTATTCTGGTAAGTACGGCCATATCCTCACCGAGGTTACAAAACCACAGAGGGAAATTTTACAGGGTCTAAAAATTGCGTTGCCGGGCCAGACCTAGTTACAATTTTCACGGGAAATGAGGTTACATGCTTGACGAACGTATTTGTGCCAGGAAAACTGGGATAAGTCGTGGTGGCTTCAACATGCACATTCGTATCGAAAGATGCCTCTAACACATTTTGTTTGCATTCGATGGAGTCGATATCACTCTGATATCCCAGTGGAATCCAGGCGAAAAGGGGACAGAGCATTAAAGAAATAAACATGAGATTCTCCAGCTCAAAGAGATTAACGAGAGCCTTTTTCGAAGTACAAAAACCCCTTAGTCGAAGTCTTCGTTTAGTCTAGCAGGTCATATCGCGGAAAGGTCTGGTATGATACTCGGGTCGAAGATAGGTTCCTCGTCTTGCATGTACTACTATCGCATGCAGCCTTCCCATTTCAGCTAAGGCGATGGCTTCATTCTTTGAATGCCATTTTTGGCCCTTGGTCCCTTGAATTAAATACTCTGCTATTGATGTACCGCGCTTTCTAACACCAGCAATATATTCTTTTTCATAGAATACCTCTTCGCCTTCCTGCCATCCCTCAATTTGTTCGACGGCCTTACGAAATCTCTCGAATTCTTCTGCCGATAGGTGCTTGATTTTTTTCTCAAGAGGCAGTTTGGAGATACTCACCAACATCTTTCTGTATTCTCTAGCGTTATCGTAGTCCCACACCTCTGGAAATTTCTCGATTGTTAGGGCGCCAAATTCTTCGGCTTTTAAGCGAGCAATTAGTGCAGCTCTTCCAGAGGTTTCGCTTGGAAAAACAGCCATCTTCATAGCGTATCCAATTGAACCATGGCGCGCTGCAAAGCCCCCTTTTTTGTGTTTCATATTGCCAGGGTTATTGCATCGCCAGGCTTTAGAGCCTTCAAAACGAATGAGAACATTACCCTCATTGTCGTAGTATCTTACGGAGGATTTTTCGTATCCTGCTGCGGGAACGCCTTCTTCGGCTTTAACAAATAGCCTGCTTGTAGTCATGAGAACCCTAAAATTCGATGTGAAGGTAGTAAGGAATATTCACAATCCACACGATAGAACCGTTTTTGGCGATACTATAGGCTGCTTATGCATTCCTGTCTATTGGCTTCTGGAAAAAACTGGCATAAAATAGTACATCCCAGCAGAATCGATGCTTCTCAAGCCATTAATTTTCCTGTACCTATAAAGAGGCGGGAGCTGCGATACGAGGGGTCAAACGTGACTTATTGACTTTTCGTCCAAAGTTCTGCTGGATTTCTCACCCAAAATCTCTCGTACCATGAACAAGTCAACAAGTCACGTCTGACCTGGGCTGAAACGAATCGTCCTAAAAACAATGAATTTTCTCTCTAGAATTTCCGCACTTTCTTGGCTCATCTTTAGAACCTGTACGGCGACAGCGATGATGGCACCTCGGCGACACGCAGTTGGCACCTTCCATCACCGCCCGGCGTCAGCGAGTTGGCACCTTCCATCACCGACTGACGACAACCTCCTGGCACCTCCTCCATCACCGACCCGCGACACGCGGTTGGCACCTCCCATCACCGCCCGACGACAGTCGGTTGGCACCTAAAAACAGGCCAGAATCACCCGGGCCCAGATCCTTCTCGTCTGAAGTCCTTCCAGCCCGGTCCATACCCGCAGGGCGAGTATGGACCATCTGTTCTAACTTCTTCTCAGATCACTGGATCGTCTCCGATAGTCTTTCTAGTGCTACCCTCCAGAGCCTCCAAGTCTTCCTCCAATTTTGCATGAAAGGCATAGATCTGTTCCAGATATTCTGCAACAAGTTCTCTAAAACGTCTACGTAGATCTTCCTCCAAGCCAGCTACTAGGGCCAATAGCTGAAAAATCCCTTCTCGCACCTCTAAAGATGGGGCCACATAAGTCCTGTCTCCACTTAGGGCGTTTTCTATTGAGCTATCGGCTCTACGCTCAAGCTCAGCCACCGCATTTCGTAAATCCTCAACCAAAGCCCTACTGAGGAGTATTTCTGAATGATGTTTCATGTTTACCTCGAATCTTGTATTTCTTGATTCATGCAAGTACTCAATGTTTTCGCCCGATCCTGGTCGGTCACACTGGCTCTTGCTTTAGCTGACAAGCTGTTCCTGCGATAACTTTCGCCGTTGATCTGGATAATTTGAGCGTCATGTACCAGCCTGTCTATTGCGGCCACCGCCATAGCTTTATCTTGAAATATGTTGGTCCATTCACTGAATGGCTGATTACATGTTATGATCAGGCTCTTTCGCTCATATCGCTCTGAGATCAGCTCAAAGAGAACATTTGTTTCCATGAGATCCTTGTTGGCATAGCCAAAATCGTCTAAAATCAAACAATCATATTTATCCAGCTTTGCTAGCGTTGTCGGTAGCGTCAGGGCCTGTTTTGAGGCTTGAAGCCTTTGAATGAGCTCGGTGGTACGCATGAACAAAACACGGAACTTGTGCTCTAAGAGTCCCGCTCCAATTGCAGCTGCCAGATGTGTTTTACCAACTCCTGAGGGGCCAAAAATCAGAATGTTTCTGCCCTCGCGTAGCCAGTTCCCACCTGAGGCTAATGTACAAATCAACGTCTTATTGAGCGATGTCACTTTGAAGTCGAAGTCTGTAAGTGTTTTACCTAGGGGCAGGCAGGATTCCTTCAGGTGCCTGATCATACGACGATCCGTTCTTCCTGTTAATTCGTGTTCACACAAGACTTTCAGGCATTTGGCGCTTCCCCACCCTTCAAGGTCCGCTTGATGACTCATTTCTTCCCACAAAGCGGCCATTGTTGGCAGGCGAAGCTGCTTGAGTAGTATCGGTAGTACTGCTTCTTCTTTTGTAACCATGAATCTTCTCCTAAATTTATAATGTGGCGTGCTTTAACAGCTCGTCGTATGAGCCAAGATCGTGTTGTTCAATCTCTACCAGAGGGACAACGTGCTTCGCTTCCTTAAAGTGTTGCTGTAGCTCTTCAAAGCTTGGTATGCGTTGCTCGTTTAGTGCCTTTCGAAGCTCGGCTGCAATTTGTTGCTGGTGACCGTCTGCAGCCAGCTTTAAGATCCTCACCATTTCCTTACATGCCATACGCTCATCAAGCCGCGCATCCAGTAACACCCAAGCCTGGCGAAATTCATCGCTGGGAAATAAATCATCTCTAAAGATGTAGTGTCGAAACGCTTGAGGCTTGCGGACAAGCTCAGGAATGACATGGCGATAGTCGATGTTTCTTGGGCGAGGACCCGTCTTGCTCCAACGTAATCGCGGAAAAGTAATGATATGAGAGGCTGCATGAAAACACTCTAATCGGTCGTCATGAACGTGTACCGTTAACGTATGACCTATCAAGCGCGAAGGCACTGCATAATATGCCTGTCGTACGGTTATGATGCCCGTGGTAGGAACACCGACGTTTTCTATATCGTGACTGCCTACCTTATGTTTTGGGAGAGGCTTTAGGTGCTTTCGTTCTTCAGCTACTTCAGCCTGACGTCGCGAATTGTCACTTTTAACAATTTCATCGACAAAGTTTCGATACTCTTGCAGTGAGGAAAAGTCTCTAGAACCCCTCAGGCGCAGCTTTTGATCGATTTTATTTTTAAGATGTCTGTGCGAACTTTCAATACTGCCATTTTCATGCTTTACTCCTTTATTGTTTCGCGTGGGCTTTACATCATAGTGTGCGCACATTTCATTGTACGCGTTTGTAAGGTCCTCTCTTGCTGATTCATTTAGATTTTTATATGCCGCTGAAAGACTATCGGTACGATGGGTTTCAGGTACCCCACCTAGCTCCCATAACGCATTTTGAAAACCTGCAGAGAGAGCTACATGGGACTCTCCTCCCAGAATGACAAAGGCATATGCCCAGCCGCTGAATGGAACCCTGAAATGATACAGCAAATGAGGAAGCGAAGTACCCTCTATTGTTACATGCAGTTCATCGCAGTTGGTAAAGTCAGAAATGCCCTGAAAACCGGGAGGGTGGTTTTGCCGAAAGATCCGTTCCTTCTCCCTTCCATGGAGTGCTTTCCATTGCCGAACCCTTCTTTGTAGGGTTCTAAGTAGGCTGTCGGGATATTCCTGTGGATAGCGTTCCTGGAGATCCCGCATTAAGGTAATGGGCGTTAGGAACGGATCTCTTTCCAACAGGGGAACGAACTCGGTCCTCCAGACTTTCGCGAAGGGGTCTGATGAAGATCCAGATTTGGAGCGATACTCCTTGATATGAGTGCCTTTCTCGAAGCGCTTAGCGCTTCGCGTACTAATACCCGCTTTGGCAGCGGCAGTGGCCTGCATGCTGCCACCGTTTCTAATTTGCATATACAACCTCAATTGTTCTTTCGTAATTCTATTTGACATCCTAACTCTCGCTTAAGTTTGGGGACGTCAGCATTCTAAATGCTCTCTTGCAAGCTCCCAAGAAAGGACTGAAAGATTTGAGGGATTGGGCCGTTGATTCTGGCCTGTTTTTAGGTGCCAACCGACTGTCGTCGGGCGGTGATGGGAGGTGCCAACCGCGTGTCGCGGGTCGGTGATGGAGGAGGTGCCAGGAGGTTGTCGTCAGTCGGTGATGGAAGGTGCCAACTCGCTGACGCCGGGCGGTGATGGAAGGTGCCAACTGCGTGTCGCCGAGGTGCCATCATCACTGTCGCCGTACAAGAACCCCAGAAGTGGACGAAAAGGACCTTAAGGACAAAAAGGACAGCATTTTGACCTCAGTGTTTTCTGTCACTTGCCTTCAGAATCTGGGAGGACAAATCGATACTGATTTTCGTCGTAAATAGTCGATTCGTTTCAGCCCACGTCTGACCCCTAGCCCTGGCTGTGTACCGACGAAGCTCACTTGTCTGAAAGATGCCAATTAACAATGAACGCTATCCAAAGGGATTGGGTGCGCAACACTATGCAAGAAACGGCTGAGCAACTTCAAGGGGCCAGCGATCGTCAGATACAAGAGGGCCACCAAGTGTCTAAATTGTACGTAGCGCTTGATCTGTCCTATCGTTTGCTTCAAGATCCTTTTAGTTACAATGACGGGGACATCAAGTCCTTGGTTACTGACAGCCTCCAGGATATCTTCCAGCCACTTGGAAATGATCTTGCCGTGAAGGGGCTTGATCTTGAGCTTTTATTGCCATAGCAAAGTTGGATTGTGAAAGTAGAATCCCCACATATAAGGGTAAATGATCGGCTGTGATCATTTGGTCCACTAGTGGTCCACGGCGGCGAAATCGCCGTTTTAACCAAAATTGGTGGGTCACAACAACCAGGTTCTGGTATTTCTCATGATGGGAATTTAATAAGTGGGGCAAGCAGGACTTGAACCTGCGACCAACGGATTATGAGGGCGGAGGAACACCCTACGACCAAACATCATCCAACCGCTATCAGCAACACTATAAGCAGCTTGTACCCTTTCAGTCTACTGGATTCTATTGGTTCGTACTGACTCGAATTGCACCGCGTTGCACCGTCATTGCACCGCCAATATCTGGACTGGACCGCCCTCTCCCTGTCGACAGGGATTATTGATTCCAATCGCGACCTTTTCAAATTGACGAGAGAACGCTTCGTGTGCATCATGTGCATCATGCAAATCGAGGCAAAAAGTGGTGACGGAAGAACATTAAAGAGTATGCACCGCTTTCTCGAATCACATTTACATTCTCTATATGGAATCCGTTTTTTCGCGCAAAACTACTCTGTTTTTCAAAAAATAGATTCGAGACCACTATATGCAACGGCTTCTTTAGCTCATGGAGAACAGATTGGAAAGCTTGAAATCGTTATCTTATAAGGAAAAATGATTAAATCTAGACGAGACGGTAATCAACATGGAAAACCAGTCACCCTTTTATTCCACAAAAATCATGGACGTCGGAACAAGCCATCCAGTCATGGCAAGAATTGCATGTGGGATTTCAGATTTATTAGACCACAGTGAATTGTCGAAAGAAAAAAAAACAAATCTAAAGGACTTATGCTTCGATATTGCTACAGATCTTATTGAAGCAGAAAAACAAGCCAAGCCTGTAATCCAAGAAATAAAAAAAATAGAGAAAAACTTAGAAAGCGCCAAATCAACAACTAGACCAGATTCGATTGAGTCTGTGATTAGTATAGAGAACACAAGATCGTTTTTGAAATTTGGAAAAAGTGCGTTAAGGAAATTTGCCTGTGCTCTTGCAATCATTTTCGACGAAGGATTTAACGATCCAAAATTTAAAGATATCAGCGAAAAACTGAAGAAAAAGCTAACGGGATCACCAGGGGAAGAATTTCTCATATTGAAAATATTAGAGCATTACCAACCCTTTGCTGATGAATTGGTCGGCCGTAGGAATGAAGATGAGCACGGACATTACTCAAAGGTGTTTCTATTAAATTATAGCATTGAAAAGCATAAAGGCTATTTAATTTTGAGAAGGCCTTGTTTTAAAGATAAAACTCACATTTTTGAGTATCTTAAACAAGCTACGCCCATGTTGCTTCATTTTATTGAAGAGTCATTAATGGCCGCCGTCTCTATGAATCTTAATCCTCTTATTGCGATATGTGAAATTCCCGAAGAACGTCGAGATCCTAAATCTCCTAAACGTTTCCGGCTAGACCTTTATGGTCATGCGGTACTTAGGTAGAAGAGAATGCTAGGCGTCAGACGTGAATAGTTGACTTGTTTATCGCACGAGAGACTTTCAGTAAGAAATCCAGCAGAATTTCGACCGAGAAGTCAAATAAGTCAAGTCCGACCCTTAGCATAGCATTACGACATTAGCATATATCGTGAGCTTCTTGCTCTGAAATAGGCCAAAATTTTTTTGGAGCATGTTCAGGTGGATTCCTAAATGCACCAAATAAGCCCTTGTTCTGATTCCTCACTCGCAGTTCGAAAGTGAATTAAACGCTAACATAGGTACTTTTGTGGAACCTAATCCAAATGCCTCATCTACAAGAGGGGCGCCATCGGAACGGAGATTTGCTTTTTGGCGAATATTCTCTGCCAGACTCTTGCAAGCTTCTAGCACTGCGTGGAAGAAATTTTCTTGCAACAATTCCACACGGCAAAATTTCAAAACGTCGGGGTGTGCATTTCGGCGTTGAAGCTCGGACTTCAACCGGTTTGCAATTTGTTGCGCCTCTTCGATCGTTTTTGCCGGTGTTCCTGGTCGAATATTTCCATTTTCTTCTAAGTAAAGTGCTGAAAAACTGAGGATTTCATTTATCCTATTTCGCCTATCTTGAAACAAGCTGGCTCGTTCAATATAACTAACTGGACTCATCGCTGCTTGTATAAATTTTACAATTGAATTTCCACATCCATCGAGATCTTGTTCCTTTTTCAAAGCATAGAAAAGTCTATGTTTTTTTGTGCTGCTCGACTCTGGATCCTGAATCTCTAGTTGCTGTAGCAGCAAGCCAATCTCAGAGCCAGTTAAACCATTATCTGTCGCACCAAGTGTATTACTAATTGCTTGGAGAATGCTGTCGCTAAAGGATGGGATTTTCATCTTTGAATGTTTCCTGGTCACAAGCACTTTAATTGCTAATCAACACAAAATGAACCGGTATCATCAACATTGTAGTTGGCTCCTGGGCTTTTCGTCTACCGACTTATATCGGTTCGTGCTGACACAAATTGCACCGCGTTGCCGTTGCACCATCCATCGCTCAATGATATGATTCAAATAGTGCAAAAGATAGAACCGTCTCAAAAACGGTGAAATGTTAGCCTATGGTCGGTCTGGGCGCGTAATAGCCATTTACGAGGAGCAAGGGTTGGTTGATACGTTTTCCACCAAGAAAAGAAGCTGGATAATGTCTAGGATTGGATCCATGAACACCTCACACGAAAAAGTGGTGCGGTCATATTTGCATGCACGCGGATTTCGCTTTCGCTTACATCAAAAAAAACTACCAGGAAAGCCTGACATTGTTCTACCTCGTTTTAAAACTATTGTATTAGTGCACGGGTGTTTCTGGCATCAATGCCCCTACTGTAAATCGGGTCGTTTACCTAAAAGCAATTTAAAATATTGGAACGCAAAATTAAGAAGAAATCAAGAGCGCGACCGTGAGAACAAAGAGAAATTAGAGGGTCTTGGATGGAGAGTAATAGTTATATGGGGTTGTCAAATTGATGCAACAAATCTTGATCGACGGATAGTTCAAAGACTGCGTCAAACAACAGAGTAGAAACACCGACCTTTAGGAAATTTGATATTTGGAACCCAAACCGCCGAACCAGTCCAGCCCTTATCGACCTGACCGTTTACGCGATATATAGTCAATACTGTCCTATCGGTGATTAATGATCCTCTTTGGCGATCATTCTGAGATAGAAGAGAACCTGTTTCTCTTGTGATATCTCTATCAGTGCGAACGATAAGATGGCAGATTCTGTCACCGGCCGATTGCAACGCCTTCAGGCAGTTAATATAAAGACGTAGGTCTTGACGGTCAAAATCTTCAACAGGATCAATCATCTCAAGAAGCTGTATAGCATTCTCTATGGAAATATCTTCCTCCCTATCCTCCTTCCTAATAAAAGAATCTATCTGAGTGGTTGGCACAGGGCTTACCCCTTCAAAGAAACGATTGCAGTCACCGACTACCGGATTTATTGATCGCTGATCGAGGACATTCTTTCTTGTGGGACTGACCCCTTCGGGCTGAAGCAGAGTTATTTGATCTAACCCATGTTCAGCCAGCATCCCAAATAAGGCATCATTGGATTCATTTAGGCTACGAAATATTCGTAACAGTAATGTTGGGAGGAAGACGCGGCATGCATCAAACTTGCGATCGTAGCCGAAAATTCTAGAGTGTTGCCAAAGTGTATCTGCTTGAGGGCTCTTCGACTCTCTACAATAATATACCACCTGAAGACCTGGAAATGTAATTCCTCTTCCAGTAGCGTTGCCACCGATTAGGATATTTGATCCCGTGTCATATTCCGATTTTTCAATTGTTTCGGAATTTAATTTCTGTGTTCGTATTCGCCTGACTGCGCAGGGCAAATGTGACCAGAAAAAATTAAAAGGAGGAAGATCTTCGCAGGTCTGGTTAATATCTTCGTAGGCCTGAAATAAATTGGATTTTAACATTTGTGATCCAATAGAGAACTCCTCTGGAATAGTTTTTAAGAGTTTTTTTATCTTGGATTCAGTTTTGTCATGGTCTTCGATTTTAGACCCTGGATGAACCAAAAGGTTACATACGCTTCGCTTAAGATAATCAATAGTATAAATATCATTGATCAGAAAACTCAGAATGGCTTCCTTGAGTCCGGATGGAATTTCTTCGCTACCTATCAGAGTAAGTCGTTCCGCCTCAGGTAGAGGTCTAATACATTTGGATGATTCACCATAAAAATGATTTCCCCCCCGATAACCCGTGCCGGGCTCGAATGCATGAATAACTGTTGGTTTCCACCCGGATCGCTTAGTTTGCAAAAGTATGGCCTGTGGCGTTGCTGTTACTTGGATATAAATACTACTAGGTGAAATTTCTTTCATTTCATCTAAGATTCGATTAATTGTACTGAATTTGCGTTGATTGATCTTAGTATTTAGGCTTGCTGCATCTGCTTCATCATCTAAAAAAACCATAGGATCATATTTGCATTGATCTAAGGACTCAAATTTGCGCTTCCATTTTCGCAAAACTCTGCTGTTTTTTTTTAAAACCAGAATTGTGGGATCTTTTATTCCTTTTTCTATAAATCGCATATCGTCTGTTTCATCACATATATTGAATTCCCTTGGGAGAAAGTTAAAGGCTCGTTTCAAAGTCTGCTCTTGCAGACTTGTCATATCCGATGTTAGAACTATGAATAACTTAAAGTCTTTATCGGCTAGTGAGCTAATGGTTGCGAGAATTTGGCTTGTCTTTCCGCTTTGTACATGACCCAATAGCAATGCGCTAGTTTGGCCCCTATAATCAAACATAGCCAATAGCTTAGCTACAAACTGAGTTGTGGATTCTTGAATAGCACTCGACGTCCCGGGATTTTTCCCTTCCCAACTTGCAAGAAATTTTTGAAAAAAACTCATACTTCAATTTACCCTCTTGAATTCTTAGTGCCAAAGTCCAGCAACCAAATATCTGGTTCGGAAGTCCGTATAAGTTCCAGATGGCTTCTGCCGTAGCTTTCCAACATTTGCAACGTGATATGTTGACCAACTTTCAATACTTGCGCAGATTCGAGTCGACCTTTTAACCAACCTCCAAGAATGCATAAATCATCTTTCGATCTAAAATTTTTAGAATAATCTCCACTGGTCTTGCATTTAAACATCCAACCGTCGTCAGTAACGACTTGAATTACGGAGTTCCTCGGATAGCCTTCTATTTTAGTTGTAGATAAAGGAACAATTAATTCTACTTCATACCACGGACGTGGTCTTATTAATTGATTTTTTTGCTTTCTACCTTTTCCAAAGCATGCATTTAGATTGCTCTTTTGTTCAGCTTTTAAAGGAATCTGAATGCTTTGTATTCGATTGAGACACCAATAATCAGCTGTTTCTTTTCCTTCTAATCTTGTAGCTCCTGGAATTTTAATGCTTTCAATAAATTTCTTTGGTTTCCAGTCATCTACTGACTTACAAGCTTTTTCTCTTAGTTGAGTTTGAAAGTTGTATAGATCGATAAGCATTGATGGATTTTCTAGCGTAGTATCAACTTCAAAATTATACGCTCCGCAATTTAAGGCTGACAAATTTGATGACCCCAAAATTGCGGCAAATGGTTTTCCTGTCTTGTGAAATGAATAAATCTTTCCATGATAAGGAAAAGCTACACAAATACTAGCTTTTCCCCTTTGCGTTTTCATCAAGTGGTTAGAAAGATCAATAACGGAATCATATTGCGCTTTGGTAATGCCGTCAAAATAATGCATTCCAATTGTAAGGTCTAGGTAGGGAAGTCTTCCTTCCTTAGCATTCGCCAAAAGAAATTGCAGGGCTTCAACTGACACATAGCCCGTAGAGATGTAAATCGACTCCGCAGTAGCCGAATATTCTTCGAAGGCATCGAGGAAAGCGCTGTTCCCTAGGGATAGTGGCTTTTTTCGTGTTAGAAGAAGTTTAGTCACGATCTATAACGGTACTATTTTTTTTTTGTTTAAGCGATTTGTGTTTTTTAAGTTCCACTTTTTCAAATTGGCTATCGAAAAGCTTCCTCAAATTTTTTGCCAAATTTCGGACGCCTTTAGGAGGAACAGCGTTTCCAATTTGTCGGCGAATTTCGCTAAAAGATCCGGTGAAAATAAATGAGTCAGGGAATGATTGAAGCCTCGCCCGTTCTCGATTAGTTAATGCTCTTGGTTCAGGATAGTGATATCCCCATGTACCTCCTCCCCCCGATGCTATCAGGGTCTTGGCAGGTTGATCTCGGTGAATACGCCTATAGACATGGCTGATCATGCCATTAACATAATGAGGATCATCTCTTGGAATATCGGCATAATTTCCGCCCTCTGAAATCTTTTTTAAGATCTCTCTTGTCCGTGGCATGATCTTCATATGCTCATTGTTATTTGCGACCTTGTCTACTCCATCTAAGGCATCACCGGCAGTGAAATAAGGTTTGGATGCCTTGGGGCCGTGCGTAGGGATAGGATGTTCAAATTGGAATCCAATGTCATTTCGAATTCCGACAATGAGAACCCGTTCACGAAACTGGGGAACACCATAATCGGCGAAGTTATATAGCTTAATACTGAGCGTATAGCCAGGCTCGACAGCTTCAAAATCTTCAATAATCTGTCTGATCGCGTGACCTTTATTTGCGCTCAAGATTCCTTTAACATTTTCAGCAACAAAAGCTTTTGGCTTTTTTGCGTCAATAAACCGAAGAAACTCTTGGTAAAGGCTACCCCTACTTCCATTCAGGCCTGGTCTTTTCCATATGACAGAAAAGTCTTGGCATGGAAAACCTCCAATAATCAGATCGGCGGAAGGAATTTCCCGTTCATTGTAGGGATCAATATCTAAAATGTTTCTGCGATCAACCTTTATCTTCTTAAAGTTTCGCTCGTAAGTATCCGCGGCCCATTTGTTGAATTCATTTGCCCAGACGATGTCATAGCCTTCAAGATGAAATCCCAGATCAAGACCACCACACCCTGCAAACAATGAAATCACCTTAGGTTTAGACCTTGAAAGGTTTTGCATTGCAGATGTTAATTTTTTATGCTTATGCATTGTCAAATAGATTAATAAATATTTCTAATATCAACACACTTCTTTAACTAAATAATACACCAAGTCAGCCAATTTAATCACCAATACAGTTATGTTTATTGTATTGATTATATTTTAAGTCAAAAATTACTTCTATAGGAAGCGTCTGAGAATTTTTGAGTGGCTTGCTTAATATTGATAGCTAGCTATCTGGAGCAGGCTATCTGTGGATAGATTAAGAAAAACACTCTACCTAAATTTAGGTACCATTGTTCTTAAAAAAAGTTGAAACCTTGAAGTTTCAACCGTCTGCGTCGCTAATATTCGATTTTCGGAATAATGGACAGGCAGTCGATGCATATAACTTGACCCAGTGAAATCAAAAATCTTATCGGTGGACCTCACTCCTGAAGGCCGGCTTCTTTAGGGTTAACATTTGAACGACCTATCGTGTATTGTATTTTCCAAACGAAGCCAATTGTGAGGGTTAATCACACGTTAAAGTCAATTGCTACCGGTGCCAACACTGGCACTCCAACACGCATGGCTTGAAGACGTTGGAGTTCATGGATAGCTTTATAGAAACTTCGTTCAAGAGTCATCTCATATCGAGACAGAGTTTGCAGGCATGAACCATCACAACCCCTAAAGGCTTTGTGGATTCCCCGATCATATTCTTGGAATCTATTGCTTTGCATGATCACTTCACCTTCAACTTTAGTTACGCGTCGAAGGCGCCACGCTGCATTAATTATTTTTTCAACCAAAAGGACTTCCACAGCCCCCTGGGGACATAAGTTTTGATAGATTCCTTGACGGAATGAGTTGAGCTCTTCTAGTCTTTCATCGAGGATCAACAAATCCTTCGAGAGCAGCCCATGCTTAGCTGAGTTTTGGCTAGCGCATGCTTTACCTTCAATGGTTCGAGGTCCTGTTGATTTGAGTGCATTTTGTCTATTAGCTTTGACTTGTGCTTCTGACGCCATTTTTTTATCCCCAAAATTAAAGTTTATTGCTAGAAAATGACGGTTCAAAAGGTTCAAAATAGACTTTCGAACCTTTTGAATCTGATCTAATTCCTAATTCTCCAGGATTTTTGGATTGATCCAATACCTGGCACTTGGCCTTCCCTTACCCTTCCTGGTTACAGCCGCTACATAATTTCTTTCCTCTAAGTAGTCCAAGACTTCTTTCACCTCATCAGCATCGGAAAGCCCGCTCCAGTGGTGTTTATAGTAGACGTCCCGTACTGAAAATGGTACTTGAATGTCTCCGCTCTTTACATGCCTGATTAGTTCTAAAGCAGCTTTAGGGATCGCATTTCTGACACTATTATACATACGATTGGCATGACTTTCGAAGTATTCAAGCCAGTTTATGGAAGCTTCAAGGGTTCTCAAGGTAACTTCAATAGGTATTCGACCTACTATAGCCGCATCTAAGTGCTCCAGGATCAAGCAAAGAGCCGGCAAAAGTTTTTTGTACTTTGCCAAATGGGCCTCAAGGTGTGGAGCTAGGACGCCTGTTCGAAGTCGGTGTTCATGCTGGCATTGCCATTCATTAAATTTTTGCTGTGCATCCGGCGCAAACTCGAGATAGATAGGGTTGTTATCCTCGCCTAAGTTCAGATTATCCATCGTGTCAAAAATGTCCTGAAGGGGTTCTTCGAACTCTATAGTGGAAACACCTTCTATTAGTTCCCAGCCAAGAGTAGGATCGGGCCAAACAACAAGCTGAAACCTTTGCAGGAATCCATCGTCACCTATTCCTCCTTTTATAGCAGCTCGAATATATTGAGTGAGCGGGCCAGGCTGGATACTGCCGAAAATTGAGAGGCACAATGCTGGAATGTGCAAAGAACCGCGTCCGATACGATCCACATTGAAGTCTTCCCGTCCTGTCCAGCTTTCCAAAAAAAATTGACGATCATTTTCCCTTCCTGGTTTGTTGAAGCTGTGTAACCATCCGGATAGCTCATCTCGAAAGAGTAATAAGCCTTGTGGGTTTTCAATTAAAAGTTCGCCGAGCTTCTCTACCGTAGGGTCGTCCGTCTTGTAACGCTTTCGGACAGGTTTACAAGGTTCTTCCTGCGTTTGAAGAATGAGTTCTTGATTTGTGGCCATTGGTGGCTTATCCAGGGCATTCTTTACATTTTTTTTGTAACATTCTTCGCTAGCCTTATTTCGAATCTTCCATGCCTCCAATTCAGCTTCGTACTTCTTCAATGCTTCTTTAAAGCGAACATCTGCTCGCAAGGCTAGAACCACCAGTGGTTTCATTGCCTTTCTCATGGCAGGACTTTTCATCACAGAGGGTCTTCCAACCTGTATTCCCCAAATATTGCTATGTTCGACCCAATCATTTCCAGGGCGAAGCCTCAAGCCTCGCTTCCTGCCAAGAAGACTGCCTAGATAGAATAAGGGTATCGCCAAATAGTCAGGGGGTACTTGCATAAGCTTGGCTTCGGTGGAAATCCAGCGATGGATAATCTCTGGAAGTGTTTCGATTGGGCAAGGGAGTACAGCATCTAAAACTTCTTCGATAGGTTCTGGCGGACCTTCAAAGGTCGGTTCCGAGGAATCCGTTTGAGCGAAATACTTTCCCGCCGGTACAAGATGGGCTTCCACATATTTCTCAAATACGACCTTCAAATGATCGCAATAAGGATCGTCGATTGGGGAAAATCCATCCCACTCCTGTGAGCATGCATGCTGTGCCTGAAGCCAGTCAATGAGGTCATGTCCCTTTTCCTCGACATTTAGGTTACAAACAAAGACTTCCGCATCTGGATGGGCCTTTTTGATATTATGATGGACGATTTCCATATACCGTTGACCAGGGATGTCGTTATCTGGTACCAGTACAAAGCGCTTTAGATGTCGAAATTTGGCTAATATTGTCCAATCGGCATTGTCCGCCTGGCTGGCGCCCATCATAGAGGTTAGTGCAGGAAGCCCTAAGTGGTGAGACCCGTTAGTGCATTTTTCACCTTCAAAGATATACACAAACCCTTCATATTGGTGTTTTGGCAAGGTATCTAGCCCAAATAAGGGAGAGGGCGTTGGCGCGCCCTCGACCCATTCGTCAGACCTGTTTAGATAGAATTGATGAAACCATTTTTTCTGTTTGCCGCCTGTGACGCATTCGTCATATCTTGCGACAATCGCAACAGGTAGCCCTTTCTCATCTCGATATTGCCAATGACATGTTAGTCGATCTCTTGGTACAACCATGGGCAGGTTATTCATAATACCCTCCATTCTGAAGAGAGCATTTTCAAGGCATCCAGAAAGGTCATATGGTACTTTTGGATTACGTAGGCTATGATGTCCCCACCCTTCGCATTGCACGAAAAGCAGATAAATGCGCCGCTATCCAAATTCACTTTGAACGAGCCTGCATGTCGATCCTCATGGAATGGGCACAAGCCGGCTTCTGCCCATCGGCGCGATCGATAACCGTACTTTGAAAGATTCTGTTCACGTAAATAGAATTCATGAGCGTCGACAGCCTCTTTGATAACATTAGCATCAAATCGGGGAGATGGTGTTTTCATGCTGCACCTCCTTGATTGGCTTGAGCCTCTATCCAAAGCTCAAATAGATCTTTGCTGCAAGTAGAGGCGCTTGTGAATCTTTCTCACTGCGACTTCTAGTCCGTTTTTGTGTCTTCTAATGAGATAGTATCTCAGCTGTCCCATGGTAAAGGGATATGCTGGATTGTTTGCGATTTGACTGATGCTTAGATACTCATTTTGAGTCATAGGATACCTCTTGGGTTAGATTGAGCTGATTTGTGCTCGATCATATGTGTGAGGCATCAAAACTATCTTGGCGCATTGAGTGTCACTTTGTGAAAAGCGCTCTACCTATTTAGGCTTAATGCTTAACGATGTAGCGGGAGCCGATGAAGGGGTGGGGGTGGTGCAGCAATGTACGTAAGGTAATGTCTCCAGGAGGTAAATTTTCGCGAACTCTTTGTACAGCAGCATCAAATCGGCGACGAACGCTCCGCATTGGAGAATTGAAAACTAGCTTGTGAGAATTGGTCTGAAGCTTTGATATTCCTAATAAATATTCACAAAGGCAGTCAGACACTGGCATTTCTGTGAGACCACATAGTGTAGGAATAATCAATCTTCCCGAAGGCTCAATTAGATCAGAAGGGCTATTTGACGAGGATGGCAAGATGATGCTGCTAGCGCCTATTGCGAAAAGATCGTTTAGACGACATGGTAGATTAGTTCTTGCACCTGAAAGGCAAATCCACGAAAAACCGAGAGCCTGTGCAAAACCTATACGAGCATTTCGATGTCCATATATAACCTCGTTGGCTATCGCCTTAAGAATTTGTGCTGTAGCAACAACGTCGATTGGAATAGCCGGTTGTGGTAGTTTACGAATTACGGAACCTTCAAGCCGATCCATTTCTTCGGGAAAAATCATCTCGATGAATCCCCAAGAATCGTTCGGAAGATTTGTTCTAAGAAAGCTGACAAAGCTCCTAATGGATTTCCACCTGAGCACCTTGCCTCCACCTGTATCCCGCGTTTCTTGTTGAAGTCTTTTGAGATAGCTTCCTAGAGTTTCGTTCTTGGTAGGAGGTTTTATGATATAGTGAGGAAAGATTTGTATATCGCGTTGCAGGTCTAGCCATTCTTGAAAGTACGGTAAGGCATGATCAAGCGAAAAATGTTGCTGGTCAATCGCCAACTTACCTTTTGTGTCCGACAATAGAGAGTACTTCGTATCTCCAAAAATCCAGCTCTGAGCTTCATGTTCTGGCCAAGGATTATAGGAATTGGCTTGCTCCCTATCTTGGCAATAGGGTTGCCAAATCTGAGCCTTTTGATTAATTTTAGCTTGTAAGCCTAATAGAATACTCTCTACGTGCTCAAGAGGATCTGGCATCGCGCGCCCTTATTTATTTTTTTTGCGATGCCATGTCCTACTGCTCATACAGTATAGAATCAATTTTGTGTCGCAGTGTCATGACATCCCATGCAATAAAGAGTGTCCGGAACAATTGCCGTATTAGCAATACGATAATTTCGATCTCTGGAAATGTCTCGGCAAATTGAATAAATTTTTTGGTGAATCCGGTTCCGTATTCTTGAGCTAGGGGTCAAACGTGGCCTGTTGACTTGAGCTAAAAATCCAGCAGAATTTCGTACGAGAAGTCTATAAGCCACCTCTAATCCTTGGTAGAAGCCACTAGCCTATTAATACATTCCTTCACCAAGTTAACTTCTAAATCTGGATAAAAAATTTTAAAGCCTAACAACGATTCTAGGTCATGTCGGTACTTCCAAATATTATCTTTATCCGAAGTTAGAAAAATGTGTGCCCCGCTTTTAAACGCCGAGTCGAGGTGTAAACCATCTCGACGTTCTTGGGGATCATTCCCTATGATAGCATATATTTCAGTAAGCTTCTCACTTGCTTCATGCTCCTCCCATGAGAAATGAGTTTCGTTCCACGGCATATTACAATCTTTCCCCTGTGCTTGGGACGGAATAGCAAGTTCCCATTTAACATCTCTGCGTCGTTGCGTAACGCTATCATAAGGTGATATTAGGAATTTACAACACGGATGAAGTTCTTTAAATCCCGTGACATTAACAGAACCATCTAAATATATAATCGCTTGATTGATCATTAAAACTCCTCGGCATGTTTCATTGAGCGACCTCGTTAGCAACCTTTTGCCGCTAGTGGTGTCTTTGTGCAATGGCTAGGAGCGTGGTATACGTTAATAATCGCCTGTTTACGACCCGGCGGCTTTCGGTCTGACGACGATGTCGATGTCTTGTCCTAGGGCATTCAAGAAGTGAATCAGGCGCTCGACAGAAAATCCGTCGAGTTTTCGACAAATTAATGCAGACACTTTCGGCTGATTAATACCCATAAATTTAGCAGCTTCCACTTGGGTCAGTTTTTTCTCCTTAATGATCTGTTCTATTTCCCACACAAGTTTAGCCTTGGTCAGCTCTTCCTCTGGATTGGCAATGCCGAGATCAGCAAAGACATTGCCGCTACTCATCTCTAATTCCGTCTCTTCACTTTGCTGCTTCTTTCTAGACATTTTTGTTACCTTTTTTATTTTGGCGTATCAGCCATTCCTTGTGCATTTGCTCTGCCACAGCAAGTCTTTTTTCCACCAAGTCCATATCCTGTTTGGGTGTTTTAATGCCTGTCTTGGACTTTTTCTGAAAGGCATGGAGCACATATACAATCTCTTCAAATTGGACTGTGTACATTGTGCGATATGTGCCATTGCCATCATTCTGCACAACCTCCAGAACAGTCGCTCCATTAAAGCCTTTGAGGGGTTTAGCGTCTCTATGCTTGCCCCCTTGCTGTGCGATATACAAAGCATGACCCATCTCTTTCCGAATATCGAAGGGAAATTCCATGAGGTCTTTTTTACTAGAAGCGATCCACCCAAGTTCCTTTACTTTTTTCTCGCTCGTCATTTCCCTTAATCCTAATTATCCCAGTTTTGGGCTATTAAATCAATACTGTTTCTTGTGCCTACATAGGGCATACTGAATTGTCGCATCAGTGGTGCGACAATTGACTTTCCATACCCAGCTCGCTCTTCTCAAAGAATGTCATGAAGAGACTCCTTGGAGAATTTGCTCGGAGATATGATTGCTGAATTTCTGGTTACTTCTACATCTAGGTGTGTGTAACGCTGTATCATGTCTAGGGAACGATGTCCCATTGCTGTGGCTAACTCTAGATTCGAAGCGCCCTGACGTGCGGCAAGGGTAGCAAAAGTATGCCTCATGTCATGCGCGCGGAAATCCATAATCCCAGCTTGTTCTAAAGCCTTCTTCCAGACCTTTTTTAGGTCTGTCCGACCAAAAGCTGTTTTGCTAGCAAACACAAGCGTTTTAAGAGGATCACGCCTTGCTTCAAGCGTTCGCAATTCTTCGATTACCGCATCGCTCAGGGCAATGCTGCGAGGACGGCCATTCTTTGTTTCTTGAAGATAGGCAAGGCGGTTGTCCAAATCTACATGCTTCCATTCTAGACCTAGTATCTCTCCTTGGCGTGCTCCAGTTGTGAGTGATAGGAGAATGACACAGTATAGGTAAGGGGAATCACTTTTTCGGGACGCTGTCAGTAGGCAGGTGATCTCCTCATCGGACAGCACTCGGTCACGACCGGATGATTCTTTGAGCTTTACCAGGTTGAAGCAGGGGTTATCGCCAATCCAACGCAGTTCGCGTGTAGCATATGTGAGAATTGCAGAAAGTGAAGCTAGATATCGATTGACGGTCGCCGGGCTGCGAGTTTGTCCTTTATTGGTGGGTGTGTCCTGGAGTAGACGTCGTTCCTTTCCTATCAGCTCTGCAGTGAGATGCACGAGCGCATAGGACTTAAACCTCTTTTTCCAATAATTGAGGTGACGAAGAGTGTCTTCCACAGATTTTTGATGACCAAGCGATCCGCTATCTATGTAGCGTTCTAGAAGATCGGCGAAGGTTCGTTGAATATTGTTCCGCTCAAGCTTATATTGACCATGCTTGATTTGGCGCTCGATGTCAGCGGCCCAATCGTCAGCTTCTTGTTTACGATCAAAATGATTACAGACGGTGGGATAGCCTTTAATGCGTACTACAGCGCGCCAACAGCTGGTCCCGTCTTTGTTCTTACGCTTAAATATAGATGCCATTGCTCAAACCTTTAGTTGGGGGTTCGAGCGGCTGGATGTGCTGGAAAAGATTGTTCTTTGTTGCACCGCCATTGCACCGCGAGCATCAAGTTTAACTTTATTGTTGATAACCAATCAAGCTAAATAGTGCTCAAACGTATGCATGAAGAGTGGGGCAAGCAGGACTTGAACCTGCGACCAACGGATTATGAGTCCGCTGCTCTGACCAACTGAGCTATTGCCCCCAAAGATATTGGCCACACTATACCAAAGCCCAACACACACCGGCAAGTTTTATTCACCTCAATGCGAATGCCTTCTCCAGAATGATATGCGTTGGTTGTACATAAAAATGGGTCTGACAATGGTGCAAGAATGGATCTCCTTCAGAAATGAAGGAGATCCATATATGGGTTTAAGAGAGGTTCTGATCAGCGAAAATTCGCATCGCTGTCGCCATAAATTCTGCAAGCTCTGGATGAAAGGGCTCCATCTGCTTTCTAAATTCTGGATGCTCCTCATATAACTGCGCTAACGCCCTATACATGTCTTTACTTGTGTCATGGATCTGTCCTGCGAATTCGTAGTGTTTTTTTATGATCTTCTGCACTTGAACAGAGCTAGGGTCTAATCCCTTCTCAATGCACCCCACAAGGTCTTTGAAGATTGCATGAGCGAATTTTGTAATGTTTTCGTAGAATGCTTTTTCTCTCTTCTCCTTCGTTGGATTTTTCACGCTTTTGAAAACAATGCTCTCAGCAGCAAAGTAGGGTTCATCCTCCTTAGCCGTTGTCACCAACCCGATGTTGAAGCCATCGAAAATTTCCGTCTCTTTCATCTTCTCTTTTCCTCTTATATGCTTGATTGTCTTATCGATGGTCTTTAGTAACTGTCCAACCTTCTCCCACTCCGCCCTCAACGCTTTCCTATGCGAATAGAGCGCAGCTAGCTGATCGAAATCACTGCGTCCTAAAACCGCTTGCATCTGCTTCAACGTAAATCCTAACTCCTTGAAAAATAAGATTTGCTGCAGCCGCAAGAGTTCCTTCTCCTCGTAATATCGGTATCCATTGGATCCGTAATACGCTGGTTTTAGTAGCCCGATCTCCTCATAAAAATGCAGCGTCCGGACTGTCACTCCCGAAAGCTCACTTAACTTCTTTACGGTATAGGCCATCGATTTCTTACTCCTTTTCTATACCCTTAATTCTAAGGGATATTCTTAATATACGATATAACGTACACGTGAGGGTCAAGAGTGAATTTTTTGAATAAAATCTTCTCCATGGAAACAATCTCTACTTTTTTGATAGAATTCGTTTTTAAAACTAAGGGTTTTAATGATTTCCAAGCCAAAAAAAGTCATGATTTTCGGTATTCCAGGTAGCGGCAAATCGACTTTTGCTGTTCAGCTGGGAATAATTCTTCAGCTGCCGGTATTTCATCTTGATAAATATTTTTTCATCAAGGGTTGGCAAGAACGGGATTATGACGATTTCTTGCGGATTCAACGCGATTTAGTTGAACAGGATGCATGGATTATCGACGGAAATGCCACTAAATCCCTAGAGATGCGTTACTCTCAAGCCGATGTGGTGCTCTATTTCCGATTCAATCGTCTGCTGTGTCTGTGGCGTGTTTTTAAACGATTGGTTTCCAAGGATGATCGGATTTCCGATCGTCCAGAGGGGTGCTCGGAAAGGGTTAGACTTCAATTGATTCGTTATCTGTGGAGTTTTCACGCAAGAGTCGAAAAATCCATCCTAGAGCTGCGTCTACGTTATCCAAAGGTTCTGTTTTATGAGTTGAGAAGCAAGTGCGATGTCGATGCTTTTCTTTCTCGGTCTTGAAAGAAGTGATAGAGATTTCCGTTTCTGTTACGCTTGTTTCTCGAGAAAACTATGGTTATGCGGTTTGGTTGTGAAGAGAGGTATGAGTAGTTTGTCATGTTGCAGCCGGCGAACATTTCTGCACAAAGAAATGATCGCAATAGCCTTAAGCATAACCGTCGCAAGGAACGCAAAGCGGTCGCAAGCGACCGCACTCCAAAGCGCTGCGCGCGTGCTATTTGGGGATTTGTGATGGTCAAAAGTGTCCCCAACGAACCGCCACACATCACTTCCATCAAAGATGATAGGGTTGTAGAGGCTCGCTCTCTTCAATCTTCCAAAGGTCGTCTTATTGCCCAAAAGTTTTTACTTGAAGGGCTTGAACAGATCCTATGGTGCCTGAATAGTCCTTGTCAGCTGCATCATGTGTTTGCTCACGAGAAAAATATGGGTCATCCCTGCATCGAGA
The DNA here is from genome assembly GCA_963713615.1 of uncultured Chlamydiae bacterium. Classification (GTDB taxonomy): domain Bacteria; phylum Chlamydiota; class Chlamydiia; order Chlamydiales; family JAJFMA01; genus CAMFKD01. Next base: position 1,433,698 of record CAVQMM010000001.1, on the reverse strand, counting down.
ATCTCAAAAATCAAAAGATTCCGGTCTTCTTCGTCTCAGATGGTATTCTAAAAAAAATCACCGACACGTCCTATCTTGTCCCATTCATTGGGGTTGGTGCTTTTCCGGATCTGTCACTTAAATTGAGCGAGGATTTCATCGTTTTCCTGGATGGTGTCAGCGATTTTGGCAATATTGGAACTATCATACGCACCGCTGCAGCTTTCGGAATTCGAGAATTCATCTCCACTGTACCTGATCAAGATTTTTTCTATAAAAAAACCATCGATGCTTCAAGAGGAGCTGTTTTTGCGACTCATCTAAGACGTTATCAGTCAGGCATTGATGCAATCCAACACTTGAAACGTCAGGGTTATCAAATTGCTGTAACAACGCCTCACAATAGTGTGATACAATCGTTTGCAAAAATCGAGAACAAACCCATCGCCATCGTTTTGGGGAATGAGACCAGTGGTGTTAGTCAAGAGGTCATCGATCAGGCGGATATCAAAATTCAAATTCCTATGAATGCAGCCATGGAATCTCTCAATGTGGGTGTGGCGGCGGGGATTAGTCTCTACGAAATTAAAATTAAATGGGTGCTGATGATGTTAACCAAAAAAATTCAGGCTTCGCTCGGAAGACATCTTTATTGCGCCTCCAAATGGATTCGATTGGTTTTTGATGCGAAGCTCAAAGAGGTGTCTCCATTTAATGCTGACCAAGCGATCATGATGATGATCTTAAAATGCGATGGTGTATCAGACGCACAGAGGCTTGGTCATGATGCGGGTCTTTCCTCATTGGCTGATGTTCACGCGTTACTGGCGCCTTTGTTAGAGCAGGGTATTGTTCAGCAGAGGGATGATGTTCTTACTCTTTCCGAAAAGGGTGAGGAAATAATCGCAAAAATTTGGTCAGTTCATGAGCTGTCAGAGCAGATTGCCTTTGAGGGTATTTCTGACGAAGACAAAGCTCATTTTGTTAATACGATCGATAAAATTTCTAAGAACTGCGAACGTATTGTTCCTTTTTCTTAAATATTCCCAGACAGGGTAAGGACATCTATGGAAAATTATACAGTCATTGAAAAGCCCTCTATGTGGTTAGTGGGGATTGAGTGCCGAACGTCAAATGCTCCAGAAGCGGCTCCTCAAGATATTCCTCAACATTGGGGGCGGTTCTATGGCGAAGGGATCATTAACCAAATTCCGAACAAAGCTTCCGATGTGGTCATTGGTCTTTATTGCGATTATGAAGGGGATTACACAAAGCCCTATTCGCTTGTCATCGGTTGTCCAGTTAGCTCAATAGATGTCATTCCTAAAGGGATGGTTGCCAAAACAATTTCAGCGGGGTCCTATGCGGCTTTTCGCGCTGTTGGAGAACATCCCAAGAGTTTAATTGAGACTTGGGGGCGTATTTGGCAACAAACCAATTTTGAACGTACGTATACTACTGATTATGAGATATATGGGGATAAATTTGTGTCAGGATCGCCTCAGGAAGTTGAGATCATGATTGCCATTAAATAGTGAAAACCGGTGAATAAGTGATGCGTAAAACCAACCCAAATCTCTCAGAATCGTTACGCTGCGCGCAGCGCTTTGGAGTGCGTGTCGCTAGCGACCGCTTTGGATTTGGGCGAGCTTGTTGTAGTACTTTGCGTTTTTTGTTATGGCTGATGCAGGTCTTCATAAGGTTCGTAAAATCTCAGATTCACCCAAATCCAAAGCGGTCGCGAGCGACACGCACTCCAAAGCGCTGCGCGCCCAATTGTTTCACAAAAATGGTTGTCAATTTTGTGGTTGTTTTCGTCGCGGTGGTGGGTCTTCTAAATGCTTCAACGGCGGAAGAGGTTTTTGCGAAAAAGGCTCCGCTGACGATCGGCATTATTAGCGCTGTACCTGCTGAACGCGGTCCGATTCTTGAGCATATGGAGTCATGCACTTCACATGAAAGTGGCGGCAGAACTTACTACCGTGGCAAGCTATATGGGTTCGACACTGTGCTGGTGGCTTCCAGAATTGGCAAGGTCGCTGCGGCTGCTACTGCTGTTCACCTAATCCTTAAGTACGACGTGGATTTGATTATTTTTGTAGGGGTGGCGGGTGCTATTGATCCTTCCTTAAATGTAGGCGATGTCGTTGTTGCGAATAGTCTTATTCAGCATGATATGGATGCACGTCCTTTTTGCCCTGTCTATGAAATACCGCTGTTGAAAATTAAGGAGTGTCGACCAGATCCTTTGCTCAATCTTTTGGCCATGCAAGCATCTCAGCAATTTATGGATCAGAAACTTGTCGAAGATATTCCTCGTTCTATTTTAGAGGAGTTTAACATTACGCGTCCTGCTGTGAAAACAGGACTGATCCTAACGGGTGACCAGGTGATCTCCAGAAATGATCAAAAAGCACAATTACGGGAACAGTTGCCTCTAGCGCTTTGTGTCGAAATGGAAGGGGCAAGTATCGGTCAGGTTTGTTATGAATATGGCATTCCATATGCTGTTATTCGCACCATTTCTGATCACGCTAATCACCATCATACACCTGTTAATGCAAGAAAATTCATTGAGAGGGTCTCAGGGGGTTATTCGTCAACTATCGTTGAAAATATCTATTCACTTATCCGTACGGAATTAGCCAAATAAGGTGGTGGCAGTGGATCAAGAATCAATTTTGCCAGCAGAGGTTGGTCTGGCTTTGAGAGAAGAGTTCTCTTTTCCCGTTAAGCATCTATTTGGCGCGGTAGCGACTGTTCGGGATAACCATCCTAGTGTGCGCACCATGCGTATCTACGAAGTCACACCGCAGGGCTGGCCTGTTCTCGTAACGCATACGGGTTCAAATAAATGGAAAGAGTTTGTGCAGCATCCTCATGCGTCGATCAATCTGGTCAGTGAAAACAAACTTGTGCAGCTGATTGTTTTTGGTGCTCTTCGTCTTGATACAATAGGCTCAGGCTTTGATCGCGTAAACCCTTACTGGAAGATGGTGCGTCCGGATGTCAAAAAAATTTACGATCCGGCGTACACACTGAGAGACGTTTATAGCGAAGTTGAGGGTTTGACGATCCCTCGTGACGCACCCGATACGTTTGGTGTCGTTCATGTCATTCCTTCGTTTTGGGAGGTTTTACATCTTGGTAGTGAGTACACGAGAAGTCATCGTTATCAATTTCATCTGAGCAATGGAAAATGGCAAAAGCAACGAGTCCCGGTGGGATAAGAAAGCCTCTTTGTGAGTCTCATCGTTTTAAATTAGGATAATCTCATGGAAGCAGTAGAGTATTGGAATAAAATTGGTTCAGAAAAAGTCTTTGAGGATCCCTTATATCTGGACAAGCTTGCCAATTACATCGATCCGAATGCAAAGATTCTTGAATATGGTTGTGGTTATGGGCGTCTCTTGCAAATCTTGAATGCAAATGGATACCGTGATCTTGTTGGATTTGATTTTTCTCAAAGCATGATTGAAAGAGGTAAAAATCTTAATCCACACCTTGACCTGCGGTTGATAGAGACGCCTCAAATTCTACCTTTTAAAGATGAATCGATTGATGTTGTGGTGATGTCCACAGTTCTTTGTTGCATTTTAGAAGATGCTAAACAAAGGCAACTTATTGCTGAGCTATCACGAGTCCTCAAGGACGATGGGGTCTTATATCTTTCAGACTTTCTGATTTGTGATCATCCTAAGTACCACTATTGCCACTTTTGGCACGTGGGGAGTGTACACCACAAGTGAGAATCTTATCGTAAGGCACTTCACTGCAAAACATATCCTTAGATTGTTAGATGATTTTGATGTTCAATGGTTTGAACAGTTCGACTTTAAAACAATGAATAACAATCCGGCACGAACATTTCATTGTATCGCAAAAAAAGACAGGGTAAGGCCGATATAGCTGAGAATTTGATCCATATGTAGCTTATGAGGGTGTCTTCAGAGATGCACTGTCAATCACAAAGCGGTATTTCACGTCGCTCTTCAGCATACGCTCATAGGCTTCATTAATCTTCTGGATTGGGATCATCTCTATGTCTGCTGTAATGCCATGCTCAGCACAGAAATCAAGCATTTCTTGCGTTTCCTTAATCCCTCCGATCATGGATCCGGCCATTTGTTTACGGAGATGTATCAAATTGAAGACCGCCACATCCGGTCTCTGGTCCGGAGGGACACCGACCAAGCAGAGGGTTCCGTCAACTTTCAGGAGTTTGAGGTAGGCGTTCAGGTCGTGCGATGCGGATACGGTATCCAAGATGAAATCCAGGCTTGCAGTGTGCTTGTCCATCTCAGCGGGGTTCTTGGAGATGACGACTGTGTCGGCTCCGAGTCTTTTGGCATCCGCTGTTTTATTGGCCGAAGTGGTGAAGAGCACGACTTCCGCTCCCATGGCATGGGCTAGCTTGAGGGCCATGTGCCCCAGTCCTCCCAAGCCTACGACGCCAACCTTCTTGCCTGGTCCAATATTCCAATGTTTTAAGGGTGAATAGGTTGTGATGCCAGCGCAGAGAAGGGGTGCCACTCCAGGGAGGTCTTGTTCACGAAATTTCTTCGGTACTCTAAGCACAAAGGCTTCGTCTACAATGATTATCGTTGAATAGCCGCCATAGGTTACCTTACCGGTGTCTGGGTCGGGGCTGTTATAAGTGAAGATGGGTGTCTTTTCACAATACTGCTCGAGGTTGCGCTTACAGCATGGGCAAGAATGACAGGAATCTACCAGACATCCTACCGCCGCGAGATCGCCAACTTTGAAGTTTTTGACTTGGTCTCCGACTTTGGTAACGCGTCCGACGATCTCATGTCCAGGGACGACAGGGTAAGTGGTTCCTTTCCATTCATTCTTAACTGTATGCAAGTCGCTGTGGCATACGCCACAAAATAAGATGTCGATCTGTACGTCGTGAGGTTTTGGCTCGCGGCGCTCAAAGGGAAAGGGGGTTAGGGGGCTGGTATCGGATGTTGCTGCGTAACCATTGGTTTTTATCATGATGTCCTCACGTAATGGTTTGTTAGCGGAGGAGGTCACTCAAAGGTGGCTTAGCTGTCTATGGTTAATTTAATGGGTGGGGGGCGTGCCGTCAATAGGGAAGTTTTTCTTGTATGTGGGGTACACAAGTTTTTTTGAACGAACGAAGGTAAAGATTTAAATGTTAACGAATAACGCGCATGCGGCATTACTCCTCCATGGACTAGTTGGACGAACTGGACGGATTGGACGAAATGGACAAAAAAAGTGAGGTCCATTTTTGTCCAATCCGTCCAGTTCGTCCAATTAGTCCATGGAATAGCCTTGCGTGCGTTAATAGCATGCGTCTTATGTTGGAGCTGCTTTGTTGCGAAAGAAGAGTGTCAATATGAGTCCAGCGACAAAGCCGCCTATGTGTGCCATGTAGGCGACTCCGCCTTCTTCATGGGTCGTAGCACCTAATGAGCCCACGCCAGACAGGAACTGCAACAGAAACCAAAACCCTATGACTATAAGCGCCGGCATGGCAACCACCGTATTGCCTTCTAATACACGAATCCGTTCGCCAGGAAACATAAAGATATAGGCTCCGAGCACCCCCGCAATAGCGCCTGAAGCTCCTAGATTGGGAATCGATGATTCGGCATTAAAAAACAGTTGTAGGAAGGTCGCTGCCACACCACACAGAAGATAGAAAATTAAATACTGAATCTTGCCAAAGTTGTCTTCAACATTGTCTCCAAAGATCCATAGGTAGAGCATGTTACCGGCCAAATGCATCCAGCCTGCATGCATGAACATGGCTGTAAAGATCGTGGGAAACTGAGTTGCTGGACTGGCTAGAAATCGAGATGGAACGAATGACCATTGTTCCACAAAGGAGTCTCCACCGCTCAACTCTATCAGAAAAAACAATGTGTTCATGATGATTAAAAGATAGGTGATGATGGGAATAGTTCGATTCTGAGAGTTTTCGTCGCCGAGTGGCATCATCTTAGAGTCCTTTAGTTAGGGGATCGCTTGGATGATCTTTTGATAGGTTTGAGGGGGTTTTGTTGTCTAGATAAAAGGCGCCGACAAGGACGCGAAGAGGGCTGATTGAGGAATTGCTTTGATGGGAAAATAGGTAAACAGGCACAAGCAAAAATGCTGAACCCACCCCAAGAGTACTGTCCTATGGATAAAGATTCCGCAGGCTTCGGAAAAGAAGTTTTCATCAAGTTAACAGATGAAGAGGTTACTCTTGCCGGTATCCTTACTATCCCTGAAGGAGCCACTGGGATTGTTGTTTTCGCTCACGGTAGTGGCAGTGGTCGTTTCAGCCCGCGTAATCAGTTTGTGGCTCAATTTTTGGCCAAAGAGGGTTTGGCTACTTTGCTCATGGATCTTCTAACTACCGATGAAGAGGCTATCGATCAGGAAACACGCGAATTTCGGTTCAATGTATTTCTACTTGCTAAACGCCTTTCTGGTGCTTCCAAGTGGCTTCGTCAGCTCGGTCTCACAAGTTCGCTAAATATCGGCTACTTTGGCTCTAGCACTGGCGCTGCGGCTGCTCTTATCTCTGCTGCGGAAGAGGGAAGTGTGATTTCTGCCATTGTCTCGCGCGGAGGTCGTCCTGATTTGGCGGGTCCTGAGCTGAGTAGGGTTAAGGTGCCCACTCTCTTTATTGTAGGCGGAAATGATTTGGGGATTCTTGACCAAAATCGGGATGCTCTTGATCAGCTGGCTGGTCCCAAACAGATGATGATCGTTCCAGGAGCGACCCACCTGTTCGAAGAGCCTGGGACCCTCGAACAGGTGGAACGTCTTGCCGCTGATTGGTTTAAAAAATATACCGCGCGCGCTTAAGTTTTACACTTGGTCACGTTGTTTACGCGCTACCCAATAGCCATCTACTAAGCGTCCGAGTCGGATATAGTCTCTCTGAGGAACACTTTCCAAGGCTTTTAGCAAGGGCTCTCCACCGATGCGCAAGGGGTTGAGCCGCATTGAGCAGGGGTCTGCTACTTGAAGGCTGCGTCCGCGTCCGTTGCGTTCGTTAAGAAAAGCGTTTACGAATCGGTTAAAGCTGTAGCATCCGTCATGGGATAGTTTATCCATGACCGACTTTAGCGACTCGCCGTTGAGAAGGAAGGTGCTTAGCCATTTCTTTTCAGCACGGGTGAGCTGCTCAAAATTTAATTCTAGCTCGTTAATGATCTGAGATTCATCTTCAGCGATTATTGTGGTCTCTAGTTGCAGGGGTTCGGAATTTTCAAAAGACTCTAGCTCCAGAGCGTTTGCAAATGCTGCTAGCACGAACTCCTGTTGCTCGGCACTCAATGGATTGTTATCAAGCACGATGTTTTGGTCCAATCGGCCTTTCAATGTCGCATCAACCATTTTCATGGTCGCTTCTACTTGGTCAAATAATGTTGCTGTGAATGTCTTGCTGATTCCACCTGCATTGGGTCCATGCGGGTAGTCCCCCTGGGTATTTTTTAGGTTGAGCAGGCCATCTTGAGCGGTTTTTAGAATTTGTCTGGTTTCTTGGTCAAGGGTTGTTTTTAGGTCTTGGAGTTCTTCAGTCTCTAGGGTCGGCACATAGAATTTTACTAGAAGTAGGTGAGCGCAGTACTCATCTAGGAAGTTTGTAATATGTTGGACGGTTGTTGTTGTTCCAATGAGGTTTGATACGGACTGAGAGAGGCTTGCTACCAGAGAGGAGCTGCTAATAAAACTCATCCAACTGTTGGAGACTTCTTTCGCTGTACTCATGAATTGTTTTGTCTTAGGGTCGTAGGAAACATCATGGTTGTGACCAATCTTTTCCAAGGAAACCATGGTTTCCCCTAGTTTGCCCAGTGTGCTTTTTAGTTCATTGTACGAGTAATCGACCACAAACCATTCGTCGTCGGAAATCATATTGTCTACTGCATCCATTTAATTTATCCTTGTTATTTGTTAAAAAAATTAAATACAACTAATGTTACTGCGTTAATGTAATTAATGTCAAATGATAATAAAATAAATTTATTATTTATAATTATCAATAATATCTAGCCTGGATTTTCATGAACTAAAAGAATGGCTATTCATCGCCGAAGGTGAAGGCATAGGCGCTGATGCCTTCTGGAACTTGTATGGTGAGGCGATGCCTATCGTAGGTTGTTTTTACAATGTCGTATTTACGGTCACTGTCGACATGGATTTTTCCAGCGGGTTTGTCATCTAAGGTAATGACTAGAGGGGCTGTGCTGGTGCCAGTAAGGACTAGGTAGACATTTTGTGCGAGGAAGTTGAGGTCAATGTAGCTGGCGTTGCTTTTGCTGGTAATGCGTTCGCCTTCGACCCTCCATAGGCCTCTAAGGCCAACCAAATTATCATCGAGAGGCGGTGTGTAGTTGTAGCTTATCGTTTCGTTGGGCTTTAAGGTGATATCTGGGGCATAGTTATCGGCTCTGACGGCTCCAAGATATGTTTCAGGGGTGATGGGACGACGGGAAGCGGTGGGTTCGGATTGGTTGATCGGGGGTAGATTAAGAAGCAGGCGAATGTCATTTTCAGTAGCTACGTAACCGCCTTCGCCAAAATGGACCATGCGGATGTTACCTTTTTGGTCTATGAGATAGTGGGCGGGCCAGTAACTGTTGGCATAGGCCTGCCAGGTTTGGTAATGATTATCCTGAGCTATAGGGTAGGTGATTCCGAGACGTTTAGCGGCTTCCTGGACGTTGGTGGGGTTCTTTTCGAATTCAAATTCTGGTGTGTGAACTCCGACGATGACAAGGCCCTTGTCTTTGTAGTCGGCATACCACTTTTCAAGGTAGGGTAGGGTGCGGAGGCAATTGATGCAGGAGTAGGTCCAGAAGTCCACCAGGACAACCTTTCCCTTAAGCTTTTCGGTGGATAGCGGAGAGGAGTTAATCCAATTGTCGATGCCAACGAATTCGGGGGCCTGGCCAAAGTAGGGGAGCTGACCAGGCTCATAGGTGCCTGAGGATGCTCTTGAAACATCTCTACTACCATTTAAGTTTGCGATCTCTTGTCTGACGAGAGCATTGTCTTCAATGACTAGGGCAGGGAAGTAATTGGATATGCGTTGCTGGATGATGAGGTCCCAATGAATGGCCATAGCGACAGCTGTGAGGAGCATCAAGCCGCCGAAGATTTGACGCAGACCGACAGCATGAGAAGATAGAAATCTCGAAGAGTCTATGATTTTGGTGCCTCCATAGGCAATCAGGAACATGGGGATAGCAGCGCCAAGACTATAGGCCAGGGTGAGGAGGACCGCCGTGAAATTTACGGATTGCGTAGCCACAAGAGTGGTGATGGCTGCGAGGATTGGTCCAGCACAAGGGGTCCATAGGATGCCTAAAACGGCACCAAAGAGGATGCCACTAGCCAGGCCAGCACGTTGTGTTGTGGGCCTAAGACGTGTTCCAAGGGAGGTTACGGGCATTAGGAGACTGCTGAAGAGATCAGAGAGCTTGGGGAAGATCATGATGAGGCCAAAAATTGCGATCAGGGCAATAGCTATATAGCGGAGAGCGTCGGGAGAAATTCCTAAAGAACGCGTTAGGGCTGCTAGAGTTAGTGTAAATAGGGTAAAGCTTAGAATAAGGCCTAGGGCAATCCCTAGCGGGCGAAGTTTTCCATGTGTCGTGCCTGCGGATAGGATGGCAGGCAAGATAGGTAGTATGCAAGGCGACAGTACTGTGAAAATACCAGCCAGGAACGCAAAGACAAGCAAGACAGTCATGATCAGACCTTCGGCAGCGATGATATAAAGACTCACCTTGCGGTGGGGGACGATTTTTGTCAATTTAGTGTCTCTATAGTTTTACACAACCATCGTAAGGAATCCAAATAACTCAAAAGGTTGGCTGGCGCAATTTCCTATATGGCGCAGTCATTCCATGACTGCGAGGACGGTTGAAACAGATTCCGTTTGCATCACATGGGACCTTTGTTTTGCACGTCTCCACAATTGCAACGGATTGTTCGCAGTGATGGAATGACTGCGCCACATAGGAAATTGCGCCGGCCAACCCTTTGAGTTACTTAGAAGGACTAAAACCTAGTTTCTCCAAAGGCTTTGAAGGTGTGTATCGAAAAGATTTGGCATTAAAAAAATCGTTACGGTATAGCTTGTTTTTTCTTTTCTTTAACTTAGAAAAACAGAGTTACAGCACAATGCATCGACACATTGCTTGGATTCCACTATTCCTGTCACTCACCCTGGGGTGCTTTTCTTCTGCTGCCTATGCCGATGAGGATGACGATTATGGCGAAGGCTCCAGCCTTTGTCACGATGAAGGTTGTGAAGATTACTGCTACTCTGACTGCGGTTGTATTAGCGATAGTTATGTGCCGGATTCGCGTCGTCATTGGTGGAATTGGAGCGATTACTCTGAAAACGAATTCGACTTCTGTTCGGAATGCTGGTGTCCTGGCGATCCTTGCTGGTATCGTAAGGGCATTTTCATGCCGGACTGCCCGCCGCTATTTCCAGAGTTAATGGCTGATCCCCGCGCCGTATGTTTGTCAGCAGGCTGGCGTTTTGGTGATGCGGTCTTTGATCATAATACGATCGACGTTTCCTATGGCCAGCCCTTTCCAATTTGGCGCTGGTCTAACGTGTTTTTCTCTGGAGACTGCATGGAGATCGATCTCCAAGGGGCATTATGGGCCATTTTTGAGCCGCTACGTGAATCGGCTCCCTTGGTCAATGCTGACTACTACGTAGGGTTTCCGCTTACTTGGGGTTATGGACGCTGGTCTTGGCGTCTGCGCGGATACCATGTTTCTTCGCATATTGGGGATGAGTTTTTGCTAAACCATCCTGGCTTCCAGCGTCACAATCCCAGTGCACAGTATCTGGACTTTTTCCTGGCGTTTCAGATCACCCCAGCTATTCGTCTCTATGGTGGTTATGGACGTATTTTCATGATGGACGATTCCTTTCCAGTGAAACGCAATTATTTTGAATATGGTGCCGAGACCTACCTACCGTGGTGCCACTGGTATAACAAGGACTACTGCGTGCTGGGTCAGCCCTTCTTTGCGATGCACTTCCGTAACCTGCAGGATGATGACTATCGCGAGGACTCAACTTTTGTTCTTGGTTACGAATTCCGAAATTTGACTGGTATGGAAGGCAAGCTTCGTGCTTTTATGGAGTATCATAAGGGGCAATGTCTGGAAGGGCAGTTTGCACGGTTCCGAACAGATTATTTCAGTTTGAGAATTTCATATGGCTATTAGGGTATACCAGACTCGGTTTGCGATCGTTGAAGCGCGGGAGCTTTCGTGTGGGCCCAAATCCAATTTTGTGACTGAGTGTGGTATATAATGGATCCTGACCAGAACCAAGACACTTCGGATTCCCAGCTTCCCGATAAGAAATTTATCAATGAAAGTTATGGTTCGGATCCAGGGACTCTTTGGATCTGGTTGGCCTTTATGGCGGCATTTCTTGCAATCCTTTGGGGGATTGGGTCTCAGTATGCGGGATATTTTCAGGGTAAAGATATTGAGAAGCCTTTTCTTCAAGTCACCAACAGAGAGATGTCGATATTCCTATGGCAGAACTCTGAGTTGATGCGAGGGAATGTTAAAGGGGTATCCAAAACGGCCTACCTACCGGCATTTGAGTATGCTGGCGGGTCTGTCACTGTTAATCCACGAGCGGCGGATCAATGGGTTCAGGCGCCGCCAGACCTTCTATTTCGCTACCACACATGGTCCAGGCTATTGCGCGATGAGTATATCGCCAGGCCAATTCCTGTGCATGAGTTTGTAGAATTCATTGAGTTTGATGAGCAGTGGCAACCCGAATATTGGCCTAGCGCTCCGGCTGGCTATAAGGACCTTGTCAAGGGGCTCGATCCGTTATCTAAGCAGGATATGCAGAGCCTGCCGGAGTCGACGTTTCCCAGAAGCGTGCGTATGGCATTTGAGGGTTGGAAAAACTTTCGCCATGAGGGCGAGGCCATAGATGGGGTTCGGCCTACTATGAAAGAAATGACAGCATTTCTTAACGGCTACCCTCACTATGAGCGAAGCTATTGGTGCAATATCGTCGATAAGGCGCGTCACGAATATCTAAAGAGTCTCACTAAAGAATCTGCGGCGACGGATGGGGTGATCCCTGTCGATGAGCTGGCTTCTTTCCTAAAAGTCGCATTTTTCAACTGGCAGCAGGCGCAGAAGAAGCAATAAGCCCTCGCTAGCTCTGTGATCTCTGTGTACTCTGTGGTTAAATCCTAATCAGCTAGTAATCCACATCGACCTTAACAAAGCCATCTTCATAGGTGGGTCCACCGTGACCAATGGGTAGCTTGTTAGAAAAATAGTCTGAATAGATGCGTAGACCCTGCTCGGCTGTCTGGATGCAATAATAGCAATTGCTTAGCCATTCGGAGCCTGTGATTGTTCCGCTAGCAAGGTTACAGCGGAATCGATAGGTGATTTTTTCTTTCCAATAGTCAGCACTGCCAAATAACAGAATTGGTGTTGCCGCTGTAGCTCCAACTTTTCTACGAACCTCTTCCAGGCTAAACTCAAAGTCCGTTCCAATGCCACCTGTGAGGAAGATGGGAAGGTCTAAATAGAATTCAGCTTGCCGCTCAACAAGTTTGTCGAGACGATAGGTCATTTTTGCTTCGACGTAGGGATTAGCTCTTTGTTCGTTGACGACTGTTTGGTCTGAGATACGAAAATCTAAAATATTAGCGCAGGATAGAATATCGAGTTCTCGGGCGATGCGGTTTCCCACCTCCATAGCTCCTGGGCCACCGCCGGTGACGAGTGCGAGAGGAGTGTCTGACATAAGCAATGGATGAGAGACGCTTTGACGCATGGCTAGAATGCCTTGCAGCAACTTGCGCAGCTCTTGCTCGAAGACACCTTCAAGTAGATTAGACCCATAGATTCCGAAAACAGTGGAGCGTAGGAAGGTATCCACGCTTTCCTTTGGCACAAACATACCTGTATCGCGGTAGGGCCTTTCGACATACTTCAGGATGTGCTTGGTGATGGGATCGACCCAGAACACGGGAATGGCAAATTTGTATAAGTCGTGAAGAAGAGCTCGATCTTCGTGGGAGAAAAAGTCCTGTGACGACGAAGAGGGCTTTTGAAAGTAGATCCCTTTGAGGCAGGTTTGTATTTGATCGCCAAGGAGTAGACGTTTCATTAAAGGGGAAGGAAAATGGCGCGTTAAGAGGATTCCTTGGCTAGTGATGCCTCCCATATCAATACTCTTGAGGAATGGGTAGGAGGGCTGCTGCTCGATAAACCGTTCCAGCATGGCGGCTTGACGAGCTCCTGCCATAGGACCGGGAAACTCATGATAGCGCGTTTCGCGCGTGATCCACTGCTCTGGCTTGAGATTCAGCAGCTGCTCACCTTTAACCACAAAGACAGCCGCACGCAGGTCTTCAGGTTGAGGAGCCGTACTAAAAGCCTCGAATAGGGCATTATCATCTTCTAGAGATGTTTGCAGCTGGTCGCGGTCGGCGAAGAATACGTGCTCACGGTATGGCTCAAGGGTATAGAATTCCAATGGAATATCGGTGAGCTCTCGCTTACTAGTTCCATATAGCTCATAGACATCGCCAGAATGCTGAGTGTCGGGCTGCAGAATGGATGCTGTGGTATGTTTGTAGCCTTCGGATAACAGATTGTCAACCACACGGCCAAAGACTGTTCTGATATGCAATGGCAGCGTACGGACTAGAAGGATTTCATCGTCTTCAACATTGCGGGGAAGGTGCGGTTTCCATTCCTGATGCAGGCGTAGAAGGTCTCGCATGGAAACGTCAGCCATTAAGCCCTTAGCGACAGTAGGGAGGAAGCCTCGCATTTCATCGTCATAGATAAGACGACCATGTTGTAGGCTTAGGTAAGCGACAGTGCGCCCCTCAACCTTATCTAGGATCAGATCGCTACTTCCATGCAATCCACCTAAGGATAGCAAGGGCTTGCCATTACGGTCTGAACGACCAAACATACGAGCCAGATAGTCAGGATTGCGCACACGACGTCGTCGGTCGGCTGCAAAGAGCTTGCCTACGCAAGAGCCCACTTGAATGAGCTTTAACGTCTCCCGAGCTAGAGCGCCATAGGCTTGAAAGAGGACTTTGACTTCAGCGCAGCCAGTTTTTTTGTCGAGTTCAAAGCCTTGACTAGTCGCATCCAGACCTATCTGCGCCAACGTACTCTTGATGTTGAATAAAACCAGCTCGGGTTCGATCTGAAAGCCGACGAAAGCTGCGGAAATTCCTTCGATAAACACAACAGCTTCCGCAGATCGCTCGTTGATGCGCTCCAGGTTTGTGATCGTTCCATCGGGAGTCGTCAGGTCAAAATGTGTGGGATCTAGGTAAGTTTCCATGGCTTTGAACTCGGTATAAAACGGAAGCATAGCATATCGGAACTAAAGGAGGAAGGAGAGAAGGAGGAGAAATTATCAGGCGTTTGCGTTGAACAAGAGTGGCGAGAGTTTCTACACCTTTCTCAACGCTCTCCTCTGGGGGCAGCAAAAGAACTACGCCAAATTTGTGCCTGTTTAGGTTCGTTAGGGGCTGTTGGCTGTTAAAATAGTGGAAAACTTGCACATAAAGGGTCTTTTTTAGGAGTGTTTTTTGCAGCGAGCTTCCCAGATGCGGCTTTAATCAAACCCTATTCAGAGGGTATGTGATGTTAATAAGAAGCTTAAGAATAATCACTTGAAGATAAGATTTTCGATGTGGAAGGTTGGGGGAGGAGTAATGATGACATTTGTTTTCAGGGCGACGAATTTTTTGTTTATAACTTACCATCTTCATTAGGGCTTTTCCTTAAAGGGGAGCTGTGTCATAATTTCGGGTTTCGGTGAGCGCGAGACGCCCGGAGACAAGAGATGAATGTTATTGAGCGCAGTTTTGGAACACATGATGGAACCTTTCACGCTGATGAAGTGACGGCTTGTGCACTTCTTCTGCTATTTGGTCTTATCGACGAAGACAAGATATTCCGAACCCGCGATCCAAAGATCTGGAAGCAATGCGAGTTTATCTGCGACATCGGCGGTGTATATGATCCGCAGCAACATCGTTTTGATCATCATCAGGCAGATTATCAGGGACCGCTAAGTAGTGCCGGGATGATTTTGCTCTACTTGAAAGAGATCAGAATTGTTGCCGAGGACGAATACCGTTACTTGAATCAGGTGCTGATGTTAGGCGTTGATGCTCATGACAACGGTAAGGCGCCACAGTTGGCAGGATTCAGTTCGTTTTCCAATGTCGTCTCTAATTTCACACCTATCGAGTATGACATACAGCCAGAGCAGCAAAATAAGGCCTTTATGGAGGCCGTTCATTTTGTTATGGGGCATTTGAAGCGGCTGCTGGATCGTCATCAGTATGTGTATTCTTGTCGACAAGCTGTTAAGGAACGGATGCAAGGGGGCAAGAATTTTCTCATGTTTGAGAAGGGCATGCCCTGGTTAGAAAGCTTTTTTGATCTCGGCGGAGAGTCACATCCGGCCTTGTTTGTTATTATGCCGTCAGGTAAGCACTGGAAATTGAGAGGCATTCCTCCGACGTACGAGGAACGTATGAAAGTACGATTGCCCTTACCTCTAGAGTGGGCAGGGCTGTTGGAAGATGATTTGCGTCGCATGACCGGTATTGGCGGAGCCATTTTTTGCCACAAAGAGCGATTTATCTCCGTGTGGGAAACCCGTGAAGACGCCTTGGCGGCGCTAGAAATAATCATGAATGCCAAAAGGAATCGACGATGAGCACGATTTTTGGGGATATCATAGCCGGCAAGATTCCGGCCGATAAGGTCTTTGAAAATGAGCGTATTTTGGCTATTAAGGACATCAACCCTGCGGGGCCTGTTCACTTGTTGATCATGCCCAAAAAAGAAATTGCTACCTTGCAGGAGGCGAATGAGGAAGACCTCACGCTTTTGCCCGAGATCTTCGCTGTTGCGCAGCAATTGGCCGAGAAATTTGGTGTAGCCGAGGGTTACCGGTTATTAGTCAATAATGGGGTAACGGCGGGTCAAACGATTTTTCATCTGCACTTCCACTTGATAGGCGGAAAGCGCCTGGGGCCGATGGCCTGAAGGAACATCCATGCGAAGCAATCAGCGTCTTGAAAGAGACAGTACAGCACTTATTGTGGTCGATGTTCAAGAGCGCCTAGTGGATGCTGTGGAGCGCCGCGGAGATATGCTCGCAGCAATCAAGAAGCTGGTGAAGGGATGTAGAGTTTTGGGCATTCCGATCGTTGTTACAGAGCAATATCCTGAAGGGCTTGGGGGAACCGAGGCACGCTTGAAAGAGAGCCTTGGACCTGAGCAGCAGTATCTTAGCAAAACCACGTTTTCCGCCTTAGCCGACCCTGAGATTCGTAAAAAGCTGGAAAATTTGCATTGTAATCAGTGGATTATGGTGGGGATTGAAGCGCATGTATGCATATTACAGACAGCGCGTGACCTTCAGAATATTGGCGACCAAGTCACCGTGTTGAATGACTGTATTTCATCCCGTTCTATTTATGATTACTCTACGGCCATAGCGGAATTGCGTGACTTAGGAGTACGCATCAGTAGTAGCGAGACGGTGCTCTTTGAGTTATTGCATGATTCGCGCTCGCCAGAGTTCAAACAAATCAGCCAGCTCATCAAGTGTTGCTAAAATCTTGGCATTTTTTCAGCCTCTTAGCGCTGTGTGGCTCGCTGCACGCTGACAGTGCAGATGAGAGTTGTAGCCGCATCTTCGCTCACCTCGCATTGCATGATCATGATGGAGCCTTAGAGGAATCTAAGCGTGCTATAGCAAACTTTCCGGCATCTGTGTCCCTTTGTAAGGCGCACATCGAAGTTCTTGCTGCCTTGGGGCAGGAAAATGCGATGATTCAGTCTTGGGAAGAGCTTGTGGAGGCACATCCCGAGGAGAAGGAAGACCGCCAGCTGCTAGAGACAATGGCTTGGGGAATCATCCGAAAAGGTGCTAATTCGTCTAGCCCTATCACTGTAGCATCGGCATTATTAGCAGCGCAAAAAGGAGCAGACACTCGAGGAGTGCGGCTATTGGCTCAGGCAATGCGCAGTAATAATAGCCTGATTCGTGGACTCTCTTTGACGTTGGTCGGCCAGATGCGAGACGCTAGTTTGTGTGACGAAGTTTTGCGTCTGTTGAGTCACGAATATGTGTGGACGGTGCGTTTGGAGGCCATTCGTGCGGCAGGGCGGATGAAGATAGCCACTGCACAACCCCTATTGGAAAAGATCCTTGCAGACTCATCCAGTGCCGCCGAGGAGAAGGCAACGGCCATCGAATCGTTGGTGAATCTTTTGGATCGGGCTGACCCTTCGCGTATTCGCTCGCTGGTGTCCAACCGTCGGGCAGGTTTGCGGTTGCTAGCGTGTCAGGCCGCTGCTCACTGCAGTGATGCTGTGGACATCCCTGTGCTATTACCCCTGTTGCAAGACGTGAATTCCGAAGTCCGAGCCGTAGCCTTACAAGTGGTAGGTGTCTTGCGGTCGTATGGAGACGCATCGTGTAACATCAAGGACATCGCCAAGAGACGCCTCTTTGATAACGACCCATTGGTGGCTGTCAGCGCAGGGTGGCTGTTGACTTTTGTAGAACCCGTCGAAGGATCTCGGGCATTGGAAAAGTGGCTACATCACTCTAAGCGTGATATCAGACTGCAAGCCGCCGCGGCGTTGGTGGCAACAGGTCGGTATGGTGTTGCGCTTATGCGCGAGACATTTGTTAAGACCGAAGACCCCTATGTGCGTATGAACCTTGCGTTAGGACTCATTGGCCAACGCATAGACGTTCCGGATGCCTGTCGCGCTCTGTCTGATGGGCTGCAACTCCAGGATCGCTGGATGTGGGGGCAGGATGGATTATTTCGATATATTGCTCCCAGCGTTGAAAGACATCGTGAAGGAATTCCTAACTATCCCGAAGCGATCAATCAGCTAGTACGCTTGGAAGTTTTGAATGTGCTAGCGATGATGAACAGCCCAGATGCTTTGCTAGCAGTAAGACGCTTTTTACAAGAACGTAATTGGGGAATCAGCGGCGTAGCAGCAGCAGTACTATTGTCAGAAGGAAACGACGAAGCCGTAGACCTAGTAGCAGGTTTATTGGAAGACCCAGAGCCCAAAGTACGTATGCAAGCAGCATTAGTGCTAGGCATGTTAGGAAGAGATGCCAGAGCTTTGGAAGTCCTACACGATTCATACGATCCTGGAGACCGAGCCATGAAGGAAAGGGTTTTGGAGGCTGTTGGGCGTATTGGACAGATGGAATCGGTTCCTTTTTTGGTTGAAAAATTGACGGAGCCACATCAGACTTTGCGTCTTTTTGCGGCAGCATCATTGCTGCAGTGCTTGAATCACTAGAGCAGAGGAATTGACGTGCTTTGTGTTTCTATAGTTTGCTTAAAGCACTCACAATCGTTGCTCGGCGCGCAGCGCTTTGGAGTGCGCGTCGCTCGCGACCGCTTTGGATTTGGGCGAAGTTGGCATTGCAAGAAACGTAACCCTTCTCTCTAGGGGTAACTGTGGGGGGGGCAGCCTTCGTAGAACGGTGCGCGATTCAATAGGCTCGCCCAAATCCAAAGCGGTCGCAAGCGACCGCACTCCAAAGCGCTGCGCGCCGAGCAACGATTTTGAAAAATAGAAGGCCTATGATTAAGGTGAACGTATTTTTGCACACGACATTCTGGTTAGTGGTTTTGTTGTGTATCTGGGAGATCGTCAGTGGTTCGGCTGGATGGCTGCTGTTTGTCCTTCCCCCTCCCAGTGCTATTGCAATGGGCCTATGGTCTCATGGAGACCGGTTTGTATTACATAGTCTGGTGACTCTACGTGAGATGCTCGGAGGACTCGCGCTTGCTTTACTGGTATCCATTTCTTTAGCTACGATGATGGTGACGTGGCGCGGTGCTAAGCAGGTATTACATCCCATCATTGTTTTCACTCAGGCCTTGCCTATGTTTGCCTTGGCCCCTTTGATGGTTATCTGGTTTGGTTGGTCTTATTTTAGCGTGGTGATACCGACAGCGCTGATGACCTTTGTCCCACTGACCCTCAGCCTATATCAAGGGCTCAAGTCCGTTCCTGAAGAATACCTCGAGGCTTTTGATAGCTTTGGGGCATCGCTTTGGCAGACCTTCTTTAAAATGCGCCTGCCATGGGCTTTACCACATTTTTTTGGGGGCCTGCGTATTGCAACAGCCTTCGCTGGTATGGGTGCGATCGCTGGAGAGTGGGCCGGTGGACAACAGGGGTTAGGTGTTCTGATGCTGGAAAGCCGGCGAGGAGCTGATCTAGTAACAGTCTTTGGGGCTATTTTCTGCACAATGCTTCTTAGCATGATTTTATATGGCCTGAGCAGTGGTATGGAACGCTTAGTTAATAGAAGACGCCCACTTTCCGTGTTGTGGCGTGAAACCGGAAGTAAGCGATTAGTTGTGGCATGCTTTGCTACCCTTATCGGGCTAACCGGCATTTCAGCTGCAACTATAGACCGAACCCAGACGAAAAAGACAGTACAGCTCATCCTGGACTGGGTTCCAAATCCCAATCATGTCCCTTTATTTGTTGGCGTTCAAGCAGGCATCTTTGCTAGACACGATATTCACCTGGAGATCCTTAAAGTTCACGATCCTGGCGATGTGATCCCTTACCTAACTGCTGGGCAGGCACAGGTTGCTGTAACTTATATGACCAGCCTTTTGCTTGGCGCAAAGCAACATGGCGCAGATGTTAAGGTCGTTGGCTACCTTGTCAAGGAGCCCCTTAACAGCTTGATCTATTGTGGCAGCCCCCAGGCCCCTCACAGCTTCAATGGCAAAGTCATTGGCTGTGCCACGGATGGCATCCAAACGGAGATGCTGCGACGCATTTTAGGCCACAACGATATTATACCGCAGGCAATGCCCAACATCCACTTTGACCTCGTCTCTATGTTGGTAACTGGACAAGTAGATGCTATCTTTGGAGCTTACTGGAACATCGAAACAGAGCATCTACGTTTGCAGGGCTTAAATCCTCAGTATTTTGATTTGCGACAGCTAGGAGTGCCTTCGCATTTTGAACTCGTTTTGGTGGCAAACAGAGGCACAACATGGGCACAGCCCGATTTTGTTCAACGCTTTCGCAGTGCATTGGACGAGGCTATAGCCTTTTGTAGGAAGGATCCACAGCGAGCGTTCGACATTTACACGAAGGCAAATCCTGACAAGACATCTCGGACGTTAGATTGGGAGCGGAGAGCCTGGGACCGGACTCTTTCCACACTAGCTCAGCAGCAGGACGATGAACCAGAAGTGTGGCAAGGATATTATGAGTGGTTGGAAGCTCAGGGACTGTTGAGCCATCCCTATGATGTTCAGGAATTAATAGGAGAGCTCTAGGGCTCTTTAGCGGTCTTTTTAAAAAAAGGGAAAAGCAGCCAAGTGACCACTTTTCCCTTAAGAGAATAACCTAGCAGACCTTCTCTTTGAAGAGATCTGACATTTTACTGCCCAGAGTGCAGAACTTTGTGGCGACTTCTCCCGCAGTCTCTATCGTCAGACCTACTAGAGGAGCTACCACCTGTTTGGTCAGACTGGTTAGTGGCTCATACACATAGGTATTTAGGCTCTCTTTTTCAGTTTCTAGATAGCCATCTAGCTGCCCTTTTGCATTGTTAAACAGCGACGTGACAGCAGGCATTCCATTTTCATAGGCCCATTTAGGAGCTACATAGCCAATGCCATAAAGGGGCACCGAGACTCCCAAAAATACCTTTTGCGATAGCATAGTAACATTTTTCCCTACGCTGCCAAGGGCGGACGTCAGTCCTGTTGCTACACGTTCTTCCAGGCTACCCTGAATAAGTTCCAGTTGGGGTTGGTATTCCTTCAGAGCTTGACCCGCATACTGCATGCCACGGCCTGCACCATACAGAGCAGCAGCGGTGCCAAGACCGGCACCGATGACGATTCCTACGCGTTTGGCGATGGTGAAACCACGCTGAAGTTTCCATGGCTCAGGGGCAACTTCGGTTTTTTGTTCTTCGCCAGTGATCAAGAAGCGAATTTCCTGACATATACTGTGAAATACGCGGACCAATCTGTACTGTTGCGGTGCCTGAGGCTCTTTTGATGGGCTGGCAATGATCCAATGACCAAAATTCTTGAGAGCCTTAAGAGGGGAATTGCTCTCGGCTCCAGTGTCCCACACAGACACTCCCAAGACCGCGAGCTGTGATCGATGGGTGATGTATGCACCGCCCAAAATGGGGTCTAACAAGGCCATTTAGTACTCCTTCCTTAAAATGGTTAGCATTTGCATTTATGATAACTTATGTGTGTTGTGTTTAGGTAAAGATCACATAAATTGTTGATCCCTGGTTGCTCACTGACATGCCCATTCGGTGATGAACACACTTGGCATGTTGTTTGTATAGCAATTTTTACCGGTATAAATTAACAAGGAGCTGCCCTCGTCCAGAAGTACATCCTGGCGACCAAATCAATGGCAGCGCAAATAGGGAATGTAAATCTGGCGAGGGCCTGCTCGGCAAGACTCCTGATGCAGAAGCATCGGAATTTTTTTATTTCAAAGTACTAGATATGGACGTAATCACCCGATTACCTAGCTCATAAAGGTAGTCTTTAGTAGGAGCGAGATATTCTATTCCCACAGCAGCAGCTTCGTTGAGGCAAGGAATGACCTTAGCACCTGTTTCGCTGACACGGTCCCATAGACCAGGAAGCGCTTCGATGGCTGGTTGGACAACAGCCTCATTTACCCAAGCCAACCCCTCTTTCAGGAGAGCGAAAGCCTCTTCTGCTATGGATCCAATTTTTGGCAGAACGTTCTCATTGCACCACTGACCTAGTTGAACGACCGCATGTAGGAAAGCGGTGGCGGCAAAGTAGAGGCCATGAACGAGATTCTGTATCCCATTAGCAACGAGCTTTAGGCCTTCTCCAGAATAAGCAAGGGCAGAGGCTGTGAAGTCAGCGTAATTGGCTGATTGAGAGGCAAGAGCTTGGTGAACATGCTGTATACCATAGCCAGCGCCAATGACAGCTCCAGTGGCTAGGGCGCTAGCGGCGAGGACGATACCTACGCGTACCGTAATCATAGAAAGACGCTTCAAACCGTGGGGAGTTTCAGCCTGCAGTGGATGTCCTTTACAAGCCATTTTTGCTCGATTGAAGACTCCTGAGCATCGTTCCCACAATCCACCTTTACCTGGATATGACGTGACGATGATGTCAGCCTTGGGCTGTTCTAAAACGAACTTTCCTTTTTCGTGGATATTCTGCACGACCTGGGCTACCTTGCCATCACCCCATACTTCAGGAGTAGGTGGGGCAACAGTAATCCAGCTCAGGAATTCATTGGCTATAGTGGTTAGACGGCCTTTCGGCGCTTCAGGAGGCTTCATACCCACAGCCCAATCAAAGCCCTGTTTACCAATATTTAGGGTTTGGTTAACCCCATTTCTCAGTACTTCCATGAAAGTTCCTCCAAGGTTTATCTCATTAGTGATATGTACTGAAATACTACCAGAGGAGTATGAGTATTTTATTAAGTTGACGTAAGGGGCTGTTAAAAAGGGAATACCGTTTTGGCATCCTTTGCAATCGTGTCTCGGCGCGCAGCGCTTTGGAGTGCGTGTCGCTCGCGACCGCTTTGGATTTGGGCGAAGTTGGCATTGCAAGAAACGTAACCCTTCTCTCTAGGGGTAACTGTGGGGGGGTAGCCTCCGTAGAACGGTGCGCGATTCAATAGGCTCGCCCAAATCCAAAGCGGTCGCGAGCGACACGCACTCCAAAGCGCTGCGCGCCGAGACACGATGATGAGGGCTAGGCGTTGGCCTGAAGGGCGTTTGCCCCTAGAGCAGATGCAAAACCAACAAGCTTCAATCCAGCCACGCTTAGTGGGACAACAGTGTATTGTAGAATGGTTTTGGTGCTCACGCCAAACGTAGAAAGTGTATACACAGCACCATTAAATAGGGCTGAGAGCGTCCCCCCAGCTAACTTGGCGACTTCAGGGATAGACTGGCCCACAAGCTGCATGGTACCTGTGAAGACCTGTCCAATGGCCACTGCAGTGTGTCCTAGTGCTGGTTTTAAGATCGTGCTACCCACCCAAGCGGCACCCGTCAGCACTTCGCTAAAACCTTCTTTGAGCCATGGTGAAACAAAGTTAGCAATGGTTGTTGCCATGTCGATAGCCCAACTGCCTGCCTCAATCGACAACTTTGGAGCATAATAAACAGGAACCAGAATGGTCATCTGAAGGGCGTTGGCGGAAGATGATACCAAAGATCCAAGGGTCAAAACGCCCTTAGCCATCATGGCATGACCAGCAGCATCGAGCCATCCCTTCTCAGCGGCCTGAGCCATTAGGGAACGTCCCCATTCTTGAATGCCTAATCCGATACCCTTACCCATCGCTGAAACAGACAAACCGATAATTGCGACGATAGCCACCCGTTTAGCAATGGTGCAGGCGCGCAAAACGTGCTGTTTCCATTGCGACTCCGCTGGCGGAAGACGGCCGGTGAATAGGAATACGATGTGATGGTAGATGTCTTTTAGCCAACGAACAACCCGATGTCCAAGTGAGAGGTTTTCTGGCCTGGGAACCGCGATGATCCAATCGCGACAGCCCAATACGCGATTCATGGCCATGTTTGTCACCTTCTCGAGGGCCGGCAGAGGTAACTTTATTGTCGGAATACGAATATTGAGTGTAGGCATGCGAAATTGCGGCATGCGTAGCTCAGGAAACTGTTGGTAAACATCTGCACAACTCTCCAATAGAAGCATCAGGTTCCCTCCAGATGACATTTCTTTTTTTACTAACGGTAATATACCTGAACAATATGAAGATAATATTAAGAATGACTAATGATTTTTGGCTTCTACCAAGCCATTTCTAAGACGTTCTTGCCATTCTCCTAGCATCTTGGCGTCCTCTTGCAGGTTTGGTGGCAGCGTCCATTGTTGTGCTACACAGCCGTCAGACAGGCACAATATGCGATCTGACAGAATTAGTGCATCGCGAAAGTCATGAGTGACCAGAAAAACAGTCACCCCACTCTGGGTAGCTAGGCGCCTGAGCTGGTGGTAAAGCTGTTCCCGAAGGAGGACATCAAGCGAGGCGAAAGGTTCATCAAGCAAGAGAAGTGGCCGTCGCATTAGCAAGACTCTGGCAAGGGCAACGCGATGGCGCATTCCCCCTGAGAGGCTGTCGGGGAATAGACCTTCGCAATGCGATAAGTCTAAGTCATGGAGAAGTTGGCGAGCTTCCTCTTCTAAACTGTTGGAAGGATCATTACCCATTTCCGCTGCCAGGGTGACGTTGCGCAGAACCGTCCTCCAGGGCAAGAGAAGATCTTGCTGCATCATAAAAGCTGTTTGGGATTTAGCCTTTGGCATCGCCTCGTCGGCGATGAAGATGCTGCCTCTCTGGGCAGGCAGTAGACCAGACACTAACTTTAGAAGAGTTGTTTTACCCGAACCGGAACCACCGATAAGAGAGACGATTTCGCCGGCTTGTAGCGATAGGGAGAACCCATTCAACACTGGACACTTCTCATAGCCAAAGCAGAGGTCTTCGATGAGGACGAAAGGATTAGAAACTTTTGTTGCCATAGTCGTACTTCGCTCATTGGCAAAATGTTTATGGCGCACTATAGTGGAGATCTTGGCAATAAATCAACAACACTGAGAAGACAATATGGATCTACTACAAGTACAACAAGCGCTGGCTGCTGCGAAACTCGATGGCTGGCTCCTCTATGACTTTAGGAAGAATAATGATCTTGCCTGTCGCTTTCTGGGTCTTGGCGATGAGTGTTTTTTGACACGGCGTTTTTTTTATTGGATTCCATGCGTGGGAATTCCTACTAAAATCATTCATGCGGTCGAAGGGCACGTTTTGGATCACCTTCCTGGAAAAACCGTTTTATACAGTTCGTGGCAGCAACTAGAAGCTTGCGTCAAAGAGGCATTGAAGGGAAGTCATGTGGTTGCTATGGAGTATTCAGCTCACAACGCCTTGCCTTATGTTTCCAAGGTAGATGCTGGAACGATCGAGATGGTTCGAGACTGTGGTGTTGAGGTTGTTGGATCTGCTGATTTATTGCAGCCTTTTTTGGGAGTTTGGAATGCTGAGAAGCTTACACAACACCGTGAAGCTGCTGCCGTTCTGGATTCGGCAGTGGAGATGGCATGGGCTTGGATAGCCCAAGAACTTAGGCAGGGGCAGGTACCTACAGATTATGCTGTTCAGCAATATATTCTGGACTTGTTCCATCAGGCTGGATGTACCACAGATGCTGGCCCCACTTGCGCTATAAATGCGGATTCGGCTGACCCTCACTATCTTCCTACAGCTGCAGGAGCTAAACCCATTCATAAAGGCGATTTTATTTTGATCGACCTCTGGTGTAAAAAAGATCTTCTAAAGGCTCCCTATGCCGATATCTGTCGGGTAGGAGTCGCTGACAGCACACCTACGCATAAACAAATCGAAATTTTTGAGATTGTGAAAGGCGCTAGAAACCAAGCTATCGAGTTAGTTCGAACACGCTTTGCCGCTGGTCAGGAGCTGAGAGGCTGGGAGGTGGACCAAGCTGCCAGAGATGTGATTAATCAGGCCGGGTATGGACAGTTTTTCACGCATCGCACAGGGCACAATATTGACGAAAGTGGGCATGGTAATGGCACACATATCGATAATTTTGAAACGCATGACACCCGACTTCTCTTGCGAAATACCTGTTTTTCTATTGAGCCAGGCATCTATCTGCCAGGAGAGTTCGGGGTCAGACTGGAATATGATGTCGTTATTTTGCCTGACGGACAAGTAGAAATTACGGGAGGTGTTCAAGAGCAGATTACGGTCTTGTTTGGAGCATAAGATTGCGATTTTTTTAAACCACAGAGGACACAGAGAATGAGAGGAGGATTAGGATTTTTTTACCGCCGAGGCGCCGAGACACCGAGATAGGAGAGAGAGGATTTAGGAGAGAATGCCCCATTTCTTGCTTTGTGCAAAGTCCTGTCTGAGAGTCCCGCATCATTACAGTCCAATAGAATCTCAGACAGGACTTTGCACACAGCAAGAAATGGGGCAGGTCCTCAAGTTAACAAAAAAAGTTAGATTGAGCACCTGTTCCGTTTGTGGAGCCTCGGACAAGATTTTGTCTAAGGATTTTATGGGCGAGTGGCCCCACCAATGCCCTTAGACAGAATATTGTCCGAGGCTCCACAAACGGAACATTCTCTCCTAAATCCCCTCTCTCCTATCTCGGTGTCTCGGCGCCTCGGCGGTAAAAATCCTAAAAAAGCCCCACGAGCTTCTATGTGCCCTCTGTGTACTCTGTGGTAAAAAAGACCATGATTGCAAACAATGCTTGTTATTGATTAAGATTAACTAGTTTAGTTTATGAGATTTGTTTGTATTTGAAGGTTCGGGTATGTCGCCCGGCATCAGTTTGGGAGCATACGTGGAAGTTGAACAAGGTGTTGAGTTAACCGAGCCTAAATCGAGTGTTCTATCAGTCGTTTGTTTGGTAGCAGGTACCTGTATTGGAGGCGGTATGTTAGCGCTGCCAGTGGCCACAGGTATTTCGGGCTTTGTGCCTGCTATGGTGGTGATGCTGGTCGCCTGGTTGGCGATGACTCTTTCAGGTCTTTTTCTACTAGAAGTTAGCCTTTGGATGGATGAAGGAGCTCATGTCATTTCTATGGCTAAGCGCTTTCTCGGAAACCCTGGTAGGGTGCTAGCTTGGATTCTCTACCTATTCATTTGCTATGCCTCTGTGGTGGCCTATACCGCCGGTGGCGGCGCGCAACTAACGCACGGTTTGCATCAAGCCTTCGCATGGGATGTCGGTAAAGGGTTTAGTTGCACCATTTTCTTGATCGTGTTTGGGGCCGTTATTTATCTCGGTCATCTCGTCGTGGGACGCGTAAATACGATTCTATTCACAGGGATGATCGTCGCCTACTTTGCTCTTATTGGTTTGGGTATTGATCAGGTCGATACCACACTGTTGGGTCAACGACAATGGAGGACTGCCTGGTTTGCCATACCCCTGTTTCTTACCTCCTTCAGCTTTCAAACCATGGTCCCTAGCTTGACGCCGATGCTCAAGCGCAATGCAAAGGCATTGCGTTGGGCCATCATCGGTGGGACGACATTAACCCTTTTGGTGTATGTCGCTTGGGAGTGGTTGGTGCTCGGAATCGTTCCAGTTGAAGGTCCCACAGGATTGGCAGCAGCTTTAGCGAAGGGTGAGCCTGCGACGCATTATCTTAAACAGCATGTGGGCATGGGAGCTATTTTCATCGTTGCCGAGTACTTTGCCTTTTTTGCATTGGTGACTTCATTTCTTGGCATAGCTATGGGGCTGTTTGATTTTCTGGCCGATGGGCTTCGCATTAGAAAAAACATCCGAGGCAAAGTCATTCTTACGCTGTTAATTGCTGTACCCACTCTTTTCTTCGCGATCAATTTCGAACGTGCTTTTTTGGTGGCTTTGGATACCTCCGGAGGCTATGGTGACAGCATCCTGAATGGCTTGATGCCAGTAGCGATGGTTTGGATAGGTCGCTACCGACTGGGCTTGAAATCGGAAATGCCAACCCCGGGTGGTAAGATTGTTTTGATGCTCGTCGGCGCCTTCTTTTTCGGTGCCTTTTTAATGGAAGTAGGTATTCATACTGGCCTGTTGCCTTCCACACCACATGTAGAGTTGATTGAATAAGACTCATTGGAGATATTATGGGATTGTTACTAGCACTCAAAGCATTTTTTCGAACATTCAAGGACCCTGAGGGTGCTAAAATGTTCTTAGCTGCTGCACAGAGTCGTGTTGACCAGATAGAGAGCGCTGATTTGGGACATTTGCGTCTGCTATCCCTTCTACAGCGGTCTGGACGACTCATCGACTTTTTAAAAGAAGATATCTCGCGTTTTCCTGACGCTCAAGTAGGCGCTGCAGCGCGAGATGTGCATAAAGAGTGTGCTGGATTGCTCGAGGACATCGTCACTATCCGTCCAGTCTACGAGGAAGATGAAGGTTCTCGCATACGTATCCCCGCCGGATATGATCCCGCTACGGTAAAAGTCATAGGCAATATCAAGGGTAACCCTCCCTTTGAGGGTGTTTTAGTTCATCGAGGGTGGAAGGCTCACAAACGCTCGTTACCCAAAGGTGTTGGAGAGCAGCGCGGTGAAGTGCTTTGTCCTGCTGAGGTTGAGGTAAAATAGGATGACAGCTGACAAACAATATCTGATTGGCATTGACCTCGGAACGACCAATTGCACGATGTCGTGTGTTGCCAAGGGGACGGAGGAGATCGAAACCCTGCCGATTTTACAGTTAACGACTCCAGGTACTGAAGGTGAGATTTCTTGTCTGCCATCATTTCTGTACTTTCCCTTGGCTGAAGAGCGATCTGCCGGAGCTTTGGATCTATCTTGGGCAGCCAATCATCACTATTGCCTCGGTATGCTGGCTCGTGATCGTGGTGCAGAAGTGCCCAATCGCGTGATTGCATCGGCGAAATCTTGGCTATGTCACTCAGGCATAGATCGACGAGAGAAGACCTTGCCAGCAGGTAGTGATGATCCTAAGTGTAAGATGAGCCCCGTAAGCGCTTGTGCTGCCTTTCTGGAACATCTTCGTGAGGTTTGGGATCATAGCAACCCCTCCGCACCTTTTGTTGACCAGCAGATTCTTATTACTGTCCCAGCCTCCTTTGACCCAAGTGCACGCCAATTGGTTCAGGAAGCCGCGGAGAACGCTGGGTATCCCGATATTCTTTTGTTGGAAGAGCCTCAAGCCGCCTTTTACGCCTGGTTACAGCGCCATCAGCAGAGTTGGCGTAACGATCTAAAAGTTGACGATACAGTTCTTGTCGTGGATATTGGTGGAGGAACAACAGACTTTTCATTAATTCGCGTAGAAGAAGACAATGGACAGTTGACACTGTATCGACAAGCCGTAGGGGCGCATTTGTTGCTAGGCGGCGATAACCTGGACTTGGCCTTGGCCTACGTCGTGAAGGGTAAGCTGGAAGAACAAGGACATGAGCTCGATCATTGGCAGATGCAATCACTCGTGCACAGTTGCCGCGCTGCTAAGGAAGCCTTTTTAGGAGACGACGCTCCTGACAGCCTCGATATCACCGTGCGCGGACGTGGTAGCAGACTTGTGGGAGGGACCCTTCTAGCCCCACTAACCTATGAAGAAGTTTCAAAGGTCATTTTAGATGGCTTCTTTCCCCTTACAGCACCGGAGGAAAGGTCCAAGAATGAGCGACGACTTGGCATACAACAGATAGGCTTGCCCTATGCTCAGGACCCGAGGATATCGTGTCAATTGGCCAAGTTCCTCTCTATGACTGGAGAGAGTGATAACGATAATATGGCTGACTTTGTCATGCCCACCGCAGTGCTGTTTAACGGAGGAACACTAAAGGCCTCAGCCTTGCGACAGCGCCTTTTGGATTTGCTGCAGAACTGGGCTAAAAAGCTAAAATGCGATCCTGTGAAGCTGCTTGATGGTGCTGACTATGACTTTGGAGTCAGTCGTGGGGCCGCTTATTATGGACTTGCGCGAGCCGGCAAGGCCATTCGTATCCGAGGGGGCACCAGCAGAAGCTATTATATTGGTGTTGAAGACGCTGTTCCCGCCGTTCCAGGAGTACCCACACCCTTGAAAGCTGTGTGCATTGTGCCTTTTGGCATGGAGGAAGGCACGGAGCAGACCTTGCAAGGACAAGAGTTCGCTTTGGTGCTTGGAGAAACCTCCACCTTTCGTTTTTTTAGCCGCGCTACGCCAACCTTATCAGATGAACGTGCAGCCGAGATGGGTACTGAGGTGAGATCGTGGAAACAGGAGCTAACCGAGTTACACCCCATTGAGACCCTGCTAGACCAATCCTCTACCGACGGACGAACAGTTCGTGTAACACTGCGGTCTAAGGTGACCGAGCTGGGCATCTTGGAGCTATGGTGCATTACGGCTGACGGGCGTCAGTGGAAGCTGGAGTTTGATTTACGCAACCCTTCTGAAGTTATCCAGTAGTTTCCGCATGATATTCAAACGAACACAAATTCAAGACTTCGTTGTCAACGCTCCTATCAAGCATTGATCGTGTGATGGGCTCGCAACATTCTATAAATCCTTGGGGAGTAGGGTACGTGCTGGCCTGTTTGCAACCTTTAAAGTGTATCTGGAAGTTCATAGAAGCAAATGAACCCAAAATATGGGTTGAAGGCATGGAAAAAGTCGTTTTATCAAGCATGATGTGCTGGAGATTTGGAAAGTGTGAAATCAGCTCAGGGAAGGCGTGTCCGCCGGAAAAAGCGCTACTCTCTATGATTAGTTCACGCACCCCTGTGTGTATCCATCTCTCCAATGGTGGAGAATAGACAGCAAAACTATATTGATCTATAGACTTATCGAAGTCTGCCGCTTTAATTGTTAACTTAGTAAGTGTAGGAATTGCGTGAGTAAGAAATTGCAACGCGCTCGTTTCCTCAACGCTGTCAATCGAATATTCGGTCAGTAGTGAAAGAGGTGCACCTAGGAACTTCAGATGCTGGGTGATCTCATCAAAATTCGCAAACGAATAACATTGATCTTCGGATAAGGGAATAGTCCACACTTTCTCTGACATATCTAAAGAGCACGAAATCGCAGGAGAGCATTCCATAGCCTTAAATTGTATCGTCATTCCAAATGTGGATGATGTGCTTTTTCGCACGAGATAGGTGCCTTGCGGGGCCCCCTTAAGCATTTCAATAGCTTCATCTAGGGAAACATCTTGATATGCGGAGCAGCATTGAGCGGATTCGTATTGTTGGTTGATGGCTTGAACGTTTAGCGGACGCATACCCGCAACCCCAATATGAGATTTTAGGAACTCTGAATCCGTAAAATAGATGGACTTAATCGTTTTGTCTTCGGAGCGAGATCTCCAAGTTACACATATTCCACCGGGCTGTTGTGGGTCTAGATGACATAGAAATGAACCCTTGCTTTGCCTTAAAAGAAAAGTCTCTAGACTTTTGGGCGCAACAGTCCCACAAAAAGCTGATGTAGCAATGGGAGGTAATTGAAAGGGTAAGATCTGACTACAATGATTAAATACCGGGAATGTTGGCAAAGACGAACTGGAATTTGATAGTTGCAAGATTGGCCAGGATGGCTTGATAGGACTAACTGAAGTCTGTAAGTCACATGGATTGGGACAACAATTCCCTTCAACGGATAAAGGAGAAGAGGGAGGAGGAAGAGGGGCTTGGGATATGTTTGATGCTGATCCAATTGATAAATTGACTAGTCCGTCCATCTTCTACTACAGTTTTAAGTTTTTTCTGGGCGATACAGTATCACTTTTTTAAGTTATATGTAAAATTAATTAATTTTTATGTCTATCATAACCGATGATTATGATTCCCAACTGGGCTTCCTATGTGGCGCAGTCATTCCATGACTGCGGACCAATCCGTTGCAATTGCTGCTATGCATTCCATGACTGCGCCACATAGGAAATTGCGCCAGCCAACCTTTTGAGTTACTTGGAAGCGACATGCACCCAGCTAGCTTATTTGAGGGGCTTAAATTTTTCGGTTGATGCGTTTGACTCACTCAGCTTCTTCTTTGGTGGCTTGCCACCAAAATCTGGAATGGACCGTTTTTTGGGATTATTGAGCGTTTGCACTGTGGCGATATTTTCCTTATTACGTGTGAGGGCTGATGTAATGGACTTTGCTACTTCTTGCGATTTTGAGTGACTATTGAACTCATCGGCTAAGAAAGTTGCTAGAGGTCTATTAAAATTAACCACTGCATTCCAGTTAAACTTTGCGATCTCAGGCGTCCGTGCAACTAAGCGGGAATAGGCCCAGACCTTGGCTTTGGGATTCTCCTGAACATGCTTGACAAGCCGTTGGAGACCTTCTACGGCAGCTTCTATAGAGCGATTGTTGCTCATGAAAGCCTCTAAAGTGTCGACTACGCATTGTAAGGCAAGGTTGGAATCTTGTTGGAATAGGTAGCTAAGCCATTCTCCTGCTTGGTGAGTATCACCTTCATTTAGGATACGTTGATAAATGCGACGCATGATTGCAACGCAAGACCAGGCCTTATTCACCTTTGCGGTCAGTTAAATGCAAATAGGGGCTGACAATATGAGGGGAAAGGAGTGAAAGGAGAGAATTTAGGGGTTTTTCCACACAAACACTGACATAGAATGGTTTGTGTTCCCACAAACCGTATCTACCGTCCTATCCTCCTAGATCCTCCTAGATCCGTGTGCATCCGTGTTACTCCTAAAATGACACAAACCGTATCTACCGTCCTATCCTCCTAGATCCATCCTGTCAAGTCCATTTTAGTCATATCTAAAACATCATTCAGCTATCAACAAGGTGATGTGTTTGACTCACATAGCTTTTTCTTTGGTGGTTTGACAGCAAAATCTGGTAAGGCCCGTTTTTTTGGATTATCGGGCATACACGTCGCAACGACATCTTCGCTATGACGGGTAAGGGCTGATTGAATGCATTTTGCTATTTTTTGCGATTTTGGGTGACTATCGAGTTCATCAGCTAAACGAGTTGCCAGCGGTTTATTGAAATTAACCAATGCGTCCCAGTTAAAATTTGCGATCTCGGGCTTCCGTTCAACTAACTGGGAATAGGCCCACTCTTTGGCTTGGGGATTTTGCAGAATATGATTGAACAGCCTTTCAAGAGCTTCAACGGCCACTTCTATAGGACGCTGGTTATTCATGGAAACCTCAAGAGTATCGACTACGCATTGTAAGGCAAGGTCGGGATTTTGTCGGAATAGATACTCAAGCCACTCTCCTGCTTGGTTAGTATCACGTTCATCTAGGGTACGTTGATAAATGCGACCCAGGATAGGCGCAAAGGGCCATTCCCATACTGGATTCTCTGCTAGATGTTGCGCAACCTTCGTGAGTATTTCCAGTGATGACCCAGCAGCGTCCATGGCTCGAAAAAGGGCCTTAGCGAGAGAATTCTGCATTTCATATTTAAAGATAGCTTCGAATTCAGAAGCTTCAAGGTTTACCCAAGTGGCATAAACCATCATTTTTCCGGCTATATGGAATAGATCATTTTGGACTTCGGTGGGGTGTAACATGCGTACAAGTTGTTTTAGGCTTTTGACTGTGCAATCCTCACTTCGTTGTGCATGTGCGAAAGGCACTGTTTTAGAGGCTTCCTCAGCAAGTTTTAGCGGAGCATAGTGGATATTGATAGCGAGATTCCTTAAGTTAGTCCCCGTACATTCAATGTTTCTCTCTTTAGCTAAAGTTCGGAGGTTATTACTGCAACTCAAAGTGGTAGTCCCGAATAAATAGGAACGTAGCATGTTTGTAGGTAGTTGTTGACTGGTATAGGCGATTCTAAAGACCTTTCCAATGCCAGAGGGAGCCGGAGACGCAGGATGTTTCCCTATTCCAGCACCCGTATTTATAAGCTGAATTCGTTGCTGATGGGCAATGGCCCATATGCTGTGGCCGGTCTCCTTATCGCTCCATCCTAATTCGAGGGGGATAGGTTTGTTGGCGGACTGCTCGATCACTTGATCGCAAAGATGTTTCCTAATAAGATTTGATAATCTATGGGCGAATCGATCCGTTTTGACTCTAGGTAGAAGTTTAAAGCAGCCATAGATGTCATCAACGAGGGCTGTAAGCTGTCCTTGGGCTAACTCATCGCAGAGCCCCAAAGTATCCTGGCCCATCGCCTTATAAGATGCTGAAAGAATGCCTCTGAAAAGAAAACCCGCTTCCAAATTGGTGAGCCCAAGCTCGTCTTCCAGGTTTTCCTTCAAATCATGATGGCAAGAACTTGCGAGGTAAAGGGCGGTGAATGCCGTGATTGTAGTTGCTTCGCTAGAATTGGATATGTTCTCTAAAAGATCAGATATTGTTTTTGCTGTGCTAATCTCCGCGAGCAATTGGATAAGTGATGGTGCTATCTCCGGATCAATTGTTTTTGAGATGTCTGTGCTACCGGAAATCTCTGGATAAATTAAAATTGCACCTGCCAGGAAGCATTCCCGTGAGAGCTCGAATTGTTCGCAGTCTTCCTCTGTAGGAAGATTAGTCGTCCCCTGAAGCGATTCCAGCATTTCTAAGATTTCAAAAAGATAGGTCTTAAAGGACTCGGGGCTATCAATAGCTAAAAGGTGATCGGGTTTTAGATAATCTAGGGCCTTCTTGACAAGCTCGATATGGGTGGAATTAGGGAGCAAGGCATCGCGTATGCCAGGCATAAGGGTGGCTTGCTGTTGACGACCCCAATGGATAAGGGCTCGGCCAATCTGGAGACGCAAGGCCGCCCAAGGGCCTGATTCGACGGTATTGAAGCAAGAGGTCTTACGCAAGGTTGTTGCGAGAGTCAGCAAAGGCTCTAAACCCCACGTTTGAATCAGATGCTGCCAACCGGGAGTGCCAAGATCTTGTGTACCTAGAAGACCTGTAAGCTCATCTAGAAATTGTTCTTGACTTTCCATGTCGCCGGCTGTCTGTAGCAAGGCCATCCAAACTCTTTGCCGAGTATAGTCATCTGTAACATAATCTAAAGTGGCAAAACAGCTGGTTTTTATATTGGAATCCGCTAACAAAATCTGCTGAGCAATCGAATTAAGTCTGCTCTGGAGTTTAGAACGATTGTTTTGACTTTCCGTGACACGACCTTCTATTACATCTGTGCAGGACTGTCTCGCGGCGTCTTGGATCTCACTTAAAATGTTAATAAACTGCATTGGAAGAGGGCTATCCGTCTTGTCCTCCGTGACCCTATCGTCATCCACCAAGCTTGATTGAGGAAAAGTGATTATTTCGCTATCCATTGAAGTCCTCTTCTAATACGAATTTAATGGCGCATTTATTTAAATTATATTTAATCTTTTAACAGAAAAGTATTTACTATATAATTATTATAAACTAATTAATAATAAATTTCAACAAATTTGTATAACATGTAGCCGTAAAGAAATAAGAACTTTCGCCTCAAATGAATAAGCCTCTTAAAGGCCTGGGGTAGAGGAAGTGGGCTATCTGGGTTGTCCTGGGTAAGTATGTCATGATCCACAATCCCTGCATGATGAGAAATCGTTATTTCGCTATTCATCGGAACCTTTATTGAATAGAAGTATTAATATTTAACGTTAATTTAGATTGCATTTATGTATTAATAATTAATCAACCATAATTAACGTATATCAATTATTAATAAATTTTAACTAATTATGAATTGTTTGGTTAATTATTCCATTTGGACATCGTGGGTCATTTTGGGCGAGCAATCTGTGGGGAAATCCGGTATGAAAAAAAAGTTGTTAGCGGATGGAGAGAGGGATGATGGACAGGCGATATCCAATAGGCGCGGAGGTAGTCTCTAACGGAACAAGTTTTCGCGTATGGGCTCCTGCATGTCAAACAGTAGAGGTATGTCATGAGGGAGACACAACGCGCTTTCTTCCTCTTCAGGCTGAGAACAACGGCTATTTTTCAGGCACCCTGGACCTAAAAGCCGGAGATTGCTACCGCTTTCGTCTGGATGGTTCAAGCGATCTTTACGCTGATCCGGCTTCGCGTTTTCAACCCGATGGACCATTAGGCCCTTCGCAGGTGGTAGATCCGGGAGTATTTCAGTGGGATGAAGGATCTTGGAAAGGGCGAGGGATTGAAGGTCAGATTCTGTATGAACTCCATTTAGGAACCTTTACCCATGTAGGAACCTTGGCTGCAGCCGAAAAACACCTACCTGAACTTGCCGAGCTTGGTATCACCACGATACAGCTAATGCCGCTTAACGATTTTCCAGGGCATTTTGGATGGGGATATGACGGTGTAGACCTCTTTGCCCCTTGCCGCCTTTATGGTGGACCTGATGATGTCAGAAGCTTCGTAAATCGAGCACATCAATTGGGGTTGGGAGTCATCCTAGACATCGTCTACAACCACTTTGGTCCCCGCGGCTGCTTTATGGATAAATTTTCGCCGAACTATTTTCAACAAGAGGATACTGAGTGGGGTCGAGCTATCAATTTTGATGATCCTGACACGCGTCTATTTTTTATCACCAATGCGCGTTATTGGATTCAAGAATACCATTTTGACGGTTTTCGAGTGGATGCCGTTCATGCGATTAAAAGTACGTCGGCAGTACACATATTAGCAGATTTGACGCGAGAAGCGCGTGCAGCGGCTGGTGATCGCCAGATCATTATAGTAGGCGAAAACGAAGCTCAAGAAAGCACAGTCGTCCGCTCTATAGAGGAGGGTGGCTACGGTTTTGACATGGTTTATAACGAAGATTTTCACCATTCCGCCATTGTTCGTTTGACTGGACGTTCGGAAGCCTATTATTCGGACTATCGAGGAACCGCGCAGGAGCTTCTTTCGTGCATGAAGTATGGGTTTCTGTATCAGGGGCAGTATTACACCTGGCAGAAAAAGAATCGTGGCACGCCTAGTTTAGACTTGAAATCCTGTGCTTTTGGAACCTTCTTGCAGAACCATGACCAGGTCGCCAATACCTCCAGAGGGCTACGAATTCATCTTACCAGTGATCCTGGCAATTTAAAGGCGATGACCTGTTTGTTATTGCTTGGTCCAGGAGTGCCATTGTTATTTCAAGGCCAGGAATTTGCTAGCTCGGCGCCATTCTACTACTTTGCTGACCATGAACCGGAGTTGGCCAAGCTTGTGGCCAGGGGACGTCGCAAATTTCTTGCACAGTTTGAGAGTCAAGCTATTGAGGAAATGCAGGCTGCTATACCGAACCCGGAGGCGCCGGAAACCTTTACCTGTTGCAAAATCGACTTTAATGAACGCGAAAAGAACTCTGGCATTTACAAACTCACTAAGGATCTCATCAGACTTCGGAAGGAGGATCCACTTCTCGGTAAGAACGAACGCATGATGGATGGGGCTATCTTGTCGAATGCCGCCTTTTTCATGAGATTTTTCGACCGTGAAAACCAGCTAGATCGTCTATTGTTGTTTAATTTCGATGTCGATGTGACTTTGGATCCCGCTGCGGAGCCCTTACTGGCTCCTGTCGAAGGATGTACTTGGAAGCAAATTTGGTCTAGCGAGTCGCTGCAATACAATGGAGTAGGAAATCCTACTTTGGGATCTATTTGGAGTATTCCCGGTCACTCTGCTACCGTTTTGACCACTATAAGGAGATAAAGTGTTGCAAACGAAAATGGTCCAAAGACAAGTACAAATTAGCTCCCGGCGACACGACGACCAAGAGCTGCTTACCCATGAATGGCTGGTGACCAATGGACTTGGAGGGTATAGTTCGTTAGCTTTGAATGGCGCTCCGATGCGTAAATATCATGGATGGCTGATCGCAGCACTACCATCGCCGCTTGGTCGAACGGTGATGTTAAACTATCTGCATGATGTCCTTATATTGCCAGATGGCAGTAGAGCCTCTTTATCGTCTTTGGAAACCATTCAGGATGGCAATTCCCAGATGGATCGGACCGTATTAACGGCTTTTTGGCTTGAGAATGGGTTGCCAGTATGGCGTTATGAAATTGGAGGAGTGACGCTTGAAAAGCGCGCCTTGATGGTTTATCAGCAAAACACACTATATATATCTTATAAGTATGTTGAAGGCCCTGGTCCTATACAGCTAAAGATCCGTCCCTATTTCAATTTTAGGCATCATGAAGACGTTGTAAACAGCTTTAAAGAGTACCATGGTGAGTTTGCAGAGAATAAGCTGCACATGACCACTGCGTCCAAGGCAGAGGTTTGGCTTACCTTACAGAATGGACTGTATACTCCTAAACCGCATGAGATTAAAGACGTCTTTTACCGCATTGAGTCGGAGCGAGGTTATGACTGTGTAGGCAATATTTCAAGCCCAGGCTATTTCTCACAGACCCTGTCGCCCTCTGGAAAGACCACCTTTATGGCCACTACTGACCGATGGGAAAAATCCATCTCAATAAGTTCCGATGTTGCGTTGGAAATCGAACAAAAAAGACGGCAAACTCTTTTAGACAATGCGATCTCCGCTACACCATGTCTGGCCGATTCTCAAGAGGCTTTGGAACTCGTACTGGCAGCCGACCAGTTTATTATCGTTCCCGCTAGTAGAGTACATGATAATGCCTTGTTGGAAGCTTTGGGCGAGCATCCGAAGACAATCGTAGCAGGTTATCATTGGTTTGCCGATTGGGGACGCGATACGATGATAGCACTAGAAGGACTCGCATTGGTAACTGGAAGGTTCGCTGAGGCGCAAGGAATCCTTCGTACGTTCGTTCACTACATTCATCATGGGCTAATCCCTAATATGTTTCCTGATGGTGAGGAGAAGGGGCTCTACAACACCGCTGATGCTACTCTGTGGTTATTTCATGCTCTAGACCGTTACGCCACTGTGAGTGGTGATGCAAAGCTCATACGGGATTTATTGCCTAAACTTGAAGGGATTATCCATAGTCATCTGAAAGGAACTGATTTTGGAATTCATTGTGATCCAACCGATGGACTTCTTGTACAAGGGTTGGCGGGTTACGCTTTAACATGGATGGATGCCAAGGTAGGTGATCTTGTCGTCACACCACGTCGTGGGAAGGCTGTAGAAATCAATGCCCTCTGGTATAACGCTCTATGTATTATGATCGATTGGTCAAAAAATTTGGAACGATTAGAATCAGAGCCTCTATTGAGGCATCAGGCCGAGCTATGTCGGAAGTCCTTTAATGAACAATTTTGGAATGACGAACTCGGGTATCTTTATGATGTCATTGATGGTGAAAAAAAGGATAGCTCTTGCCGCCCCAACCAAATTTTTTCCCTGTCTTTAAAGCACCCTATATTGGATCCAGTCCATTGGAAATACCTCCTAGACCTGATTTATAGTCAACTTTTGAGCCGAGTGGGGTTGAGATCGCTCGGTCCCATGCATTCCGATTATAAGATAATCTACCAAGGGAACCTCTTCCTACGTGATTCCGCATACCATCAAGGAACAGTTTGGGGATGGCTGATAGGGCCTTTTATCGATGCATGGCTTCGGGTATATCCAGAGAGATGCCAAAAAGCGGTGGAATTTTTAGAGGGCTTTAAGACAGTGCTGGGACATGGATGTGTAGGCACTATCGATGAAATCTTTGATGCTAAAGAGCCAAATTTGCATCGAGGATGCATTGCGCAAGCCTGGAGTGTGGCGGAGGTGCTTCGCAGCTATGCCAAAGTCCTTGACTTCGCAAACTTGAGAACTTGAGGGTCTTACAGGCTAGCTTTCGCGATGACTTTTTGCGATTACGACTGATTGTATACCATGCGCGAAACCTACCCTTGCGTGGTATCTCTACCACCCTCCTGACAAACTATAAGGGGGTAGGATTTCATTGCATAAAAGTGGGGACGGTTGATGTTCCAGTCGTTGTTTTTTTCGTAAATTGAGTGATTCAAGGGTCAGCATTCGTTTTTTTGTTGGAACCGGTTCAGGGCTATTCTCTTTGTTGCTATTTAGAGCGAACCGGATTGTCTGGGCAATCTCTCGCGAGCAAGGGAGAGAATCCAGCTCCTCAAAAAGGGGCCTTGTTCACCTTTACGGTCAGAATTTCGGTCGGACGAAAAAGGTCGGATGTCGTGGTTTGTGACGAGGGCATAGCGCCAGCTATGTCCGAGGAGCAAAACGCGACAGACGATCCTTTTGCAGTCGACCGAAAACTGACCGCAAAGGTGAATAAGGCCCAAAAAGGCGGACAGTCAATGGTCTATTCGCTTGAACTACAGCTGCCCACTGAAAATTTTTGATATTTGAATCGTTCTCTGTCAATTTTTCATATAAAAGTTTCTTAATGGCCATGTCCGTATGACTTTCAACAAGAAGCTTCAGAGATTCTACGACCAGTTGAATCGGCAGATGTTTCTGCATGTAACCATTTAAAATATCGTTTACATATTTGACAGCCAGAGTATCACTTTGTATAAACAAATAGCCAATCCAGTCGCTGGCTCCTTGAATGGAGCCTTGATTGAGAATTCGTTGATAGACTCGTCGCAGAATAACAGGGCTTATCCACTTCCATTGTCTATCTTCTACAAGATGCTGTGCTACTTCTTTCAGATTTTTTAAGGGTATACGACACTCATCCATACGTCTAAAAATAGCTTTAGCAAGCGATGCGCGGAGTTCCAAGTTCATATGTTGTGGCATGGGGTAGCTGTGACCCCACGTTGTATATACCATCATCTTTCCAGCAATGTGAAATAAGTTATGTTCATCATCTGCTGGAAACAAGCGTACAAGCCTCTTTAGGGCTTTGACGACACAACTTGTCCCGCGTTGCGGATATCCAAAATGGTTCTTGGGTGAACTATCTTGCACGTTCTTTAGAGGCTCGTAGTGAATGTCGGTAGCAATTCCATTTAGATTTTCGACGCTAGCCTCCATGCCTTTTTCTGCGGCGAGGATGAGAAGTGCCCCTGGTTGACTGAGCGATGTCGTGTTCTTCAAATAGGTGTGGAGGCTGGTGTTATTCATTTTGACGCATAGCTAGCCTAGATTGATGTGACTGAGGACTTCAGGAGCCTTTTTTTCCATTGCTTTAAAGGCCGCTGTTACGGTGCTTTGAAAAAAGAAGTTTGTATCCCAACTATGAAGACCTTCTTGATTTAGATTCATCATTTCTTCGTCATCGCAGCCTGCCAATAGGTAATGCCCAGTGAATTTTACCTGGCTAAACACGGAACCTAGATTCTTGGCACTTTTCAGGAAACGCTTGATTCGATTTCCTGTGATCAGTTCTTGAAATAAGTTGACCAGAGGGATCTGAAGGTGAGGTTCAAAGGGATCTTCTAAATTTTTAATGTTGGCAATTTCTGGGAAAAATAGTACCGATCCTGCCTGTAGGCACTTCCATGAAAGGATAAACTGTTCATGTTCCATGGGCGATGGTGCGGAAATCCAGTTTTGTTCTCGCTTAGAAGGCTGGTGAGATCCTCTAGGAACTGTTTTCTCTGCAGTGGATCAAGTGTGTCACACGCTGCTCACAGTAGGGCAATCCAAACAAATTGCTGTGTACTGACGTCGTCAATCTTATCGATCGCATTCATGCATTTCATTTGACTGGCGGGCTCGCTGATAAGAATTTTTCCGGCCAGATTGGCAAGTCTGCTTTGAAGTTCACTGAGGATGCCTCCACTTTTTGTGAAGCAGCGATCGGAAGAGAGCTCTAGCGAAGAGGGAGAAATGATGCCCTCGATCGCATGCAGCACATGATCGAGATGCTCGGCAATTGACGGAGCACTCGTATTTTGTGGCTCGAAAGAATCTGTCAAGGATTCGATATTATTATTTCCGATTCTATAATCATTATCCATTACAAAAAATCTTCTTGATGTGTATTTAATTTGTTAAAATCACGCACATCAATTAGTGTGCAGTATTAGATTTTAACAAGCTACGATTTAATGGGATGCAAAAGCCGATTTCGTTTTTAGGTTGATGCATATGCCTGCCTGTCCTGTTAAGGTCCATCTTAGACTGATCTACAACATCTTTTGGTTTGTTTTATGAATGCGGCATCCGAAATTCCCCTAGTTGAAATAGTGGGAGAATTTCGTTACATCGAAGACTGAGAGGTTGAATAGCTCTGGATAGAGGTTTAATAGCTATGCGTATCTTTTTAGGTGCGCAAGGATTTTGAGGTTCAAATGGGCATACTCGTTTAAGAGATTGCAGGGGTTCGGGACTGTTCTCTTTGTTGTTTTTGAGAGCCTTGCGGATGACGCTTGCCATTTCTTTTGTGTCGGGATCTTTGTTGAACGCATTTGAGAGCTGAATGGCCAATATGCTATTGACCTGCACCAGACGCTCCCAGTTAAAATCTTTGAGGCATGAAGTCTGTAGTGCAATATCGCTATAGAGTGATTGTTGAGTGTCTGGATTATTGTTCCCATAGGCAATGAGACATTGGAGGGCTGCAACGGCATATTGAATTTTTTGGCTCCCTTCCATATAGCCTTCTAAACTATCGCTGACATATTTAAGCGCTAATTTGTAATTATGATTAAACAAAAAATCAATCCATTCACTAGCTTGTTTCACAGAGCCTTCCCTCAGGATTCGCATATAGACCCGTCGTAAGATAGAAGGACTTACCCATAGCCAGTCCTTATCGGTTACAAGATATTGGGCCAAGTCCTGGAGTGTTTTTAGAGGCACATGTAGATTGTCCAATTGGCCAAAAATAGCCTTGACGAGCGATTTACGAAGTTCGACGTCTATGGCCTCAGTCAAGGGACAGTGGTGACCCCACGTTGAATAGGTCATGAGTTTCGCAGTGATGTGAAAAAGTTCATTATGCTGATCGGTAGATGGAGACAGGCGTACAAGCCGCTTTAGAGCTTTTACCGTGCAGTCATCACCACGTTGAGGATGTCCAAAGGGTATGGACAGAGACCGTTGCGACTTTGTTTTCAGTGGGTCATAGTGAAGCCTAACAGCTAGCTCATCCAGATCGGATGCTGTTTTTTTTATTCCGTTTAGAGTGGCGATTTCTTGAAGAGCCTTAGGCCGGCAAAGATTTGTCGTTTTCATCAAATAAGAACGAAGACCTGTCGTTGTCATCGTCGGGCCTGCGAATGCAATAGAGAATGTTGTTCTAAGTTCCCAAGGGAGAGAGCGCGCAGGGTGATAGTCATCGATCCCTATGCCGGAATTTATTAGCTGAATTTGTCGATTAAGCGCTCTTCCCCAGATGCAATGGCCAGTATTGTCGGCAGTCCACCCCAACTCTATTGGCATTGGCCGCTTTGTGCTACCGGCCAAAACCTTGTTGCAAACATATTCCTGAATTCGCCGATACAAGCGCTTTGAGAATTGATCTTTTATAGCTTTTGGCATATCTGCAAAGCAGTTTAGTGCCTGCCAGGCCGTAGCACACAGTTGACCTTCTTCAATCTGTTGACATAGTTCGGGTACCTGTTGTCCCATGGCCATAAAGGAGGCTTTAAGGATGCCTACGAAAAGAAAATTTGCGGTCCAGCTGTGTAGACCGTTTTCATATAACGAATGGACCGCTTCATCCTTACTGTTACTTAAGAGGTAATGGGTGGTAAATGCGCCACAACTTGATTGGGGGGAACTGTTCTGTAGAAGTTTTATAGTCCTTTTCCCTGCGATGTAATCTTGAAGGAGATTGACTAGCGGAATGGAAAGCTGATGATTGATGCTCTCTTCTAGATTGTTAGTTTTGAAGATTTCAGGATAGAGCAAAAGAAGGCCTGCTTGCATACAGGTCAATGCCTCTTCGAGTTGTTCTTGCTCTTCCTTTGATGGCGCAGCAACCGGTGTCCCACTACGAGGATTAAGAAAGTTCATGATGTCCGAGAGAACGTTCTCAAGGGCTTTTGGACTATCAATGGTTAGCAGTTTTTCCTTATTCAAAAAATTGGCTAGAACTGTCTTAACCTTGTCGATATGAGTCCTATTAGGCAGAAGGTAATCATGTATACGAGGCTTTAACTTGTTTTGTTGTTGCCTTCCCCACTCGATAAGAGCCATACCTATTTGTTGGCGTAATGAAGCCCATGAACCGGATTCAACCGCTTTGAAACAGTTGGCGTGGTTTGTGAGGCCCTTGGCTAATGTCAGTAGCGGTTCTACACCCCAAGTATCAATAAGATGGCGCCATTCCTCTGAACCGTAATTGCGTGAGCCTAAGAGGTTGGTGGCCTTATTCAAGAAACGTTGTCTGTCACCAGTATTTTCTATATCACAAGCCGCTTGAAGCAATGCCATCCAAATACGTTGCTGAACATCGACACTATCCATGACATCGATGATTCCGATGCATTTTGCTTGCACCCTAAGCGCGGCCATAAGAATTTTTTTTGCGATGTCGTTGAGCTTACTTTGCAAAGAGCTTGAGTCTATAGAACAGCGATCTTTTAGAGGAGCAGCGATAGAAACTGAGACAATGTTTCCTAATGTGAACAAGGCTTTGCTTAGATGATCAACCGAAGTTGGAGTAGTACTATTCGTTATCTCTGGTTGAGCCAAGCTCAATACTTCATTCTTCTCTGGGGTTATGATAAATTCCGAATCCATTTAATCTCTACACTAAAATATATAATAGATGTTTGGTTGCAGTAAATTAAAGTATAATTATTATTGAGACTTGGTTATATTAACACGTTTAATATAAACAGTCAATTAATTGAATGTAATAGTTAATTAAATATGCGCAGACGTGCGCTTTAAGGAATCTGCGTCAAGAGCTGAATCTTGCCAACATCAGTTAAACGTAATGACTTTTGAAAGAGAAAGTTTTTAATCATCTCTTTCAAAAATCAAGTAGTAATTCT
Organism: uncultured Chlamydiae bacterium; assembly: GCA_963713615.1. Taxonomy (GTDB): domain Bacteria; phylum Chlamydiota; class Chlamydiia; order Chlamydiales; family JAJFMA01; genus CAMFKD01. The sequence goes on along the minus strand of CAVQMM010000001.1, from coordinate 1,389,305 downwards.
ATAATGGCGTGAATATTTATAATTATACAAGAGCGAATGCTTTGAATATGGGTACTTTAAACATTACTATTATGCGAACATGGAGAATTCGGGTAGCGGTTTGGCGCCACCTAGGACCTCCTCCACCTCTGACAAATGTCTGAGAGTGACATATTCCTGACCCATGCCCACAAGTAGCTCCCAGGTGTTTCCTGCCCCGGAAGGGTAAGCAGCATAGGGAGATACCACACTGTGATCATTGTAGTAGATGATTACTGCGTTGGCATCCCAACTGTGGTCTCGGATAAGGTAGAAGCCCGATCCAGCGGATTCCAGCTCCATGACAGCCTGACGATTCGTTCCAAACTCCCAAAAACCTGCAAGATCTTTGATGGTGCTGAAAAGTTCTAGAATAGCCACATTGTCGACCGGATCAGTCAACTCGGCTAGCAAGTGAGGGAGGTTTGAGGAGGGAAGTACGTTTGAAGGAGAATCGACACGGCGATCAAACCAGGTTGTAAATACCTCCTCGGGAGGCTGAGCTTTCCACGATACCCCAACGACATAGGGGTTGCTGGAATGACTACGACAAATAAAGGCACCAGACGGCCGTCCCGCCAGGAGCGAGCGGGCGCGTTCGTCGCTGATGTCACCATAAAAAGCGCGTCGTGCAGCACCGGGCAGTTGAAATGCGGGTTGAGTACCCTGATGAGCTTTGGGAGATACAACCACCCTCCAAAAGGGCAGCGCTCTAATGTTTCCTAGGATCGGCGATGGGTTGGAAAGGGAATGTTTTGTAGACATAGCTGACTCCTTCAGGTTAAGAAAGGGTCTATTTATACCACGCTAGCGCTGCATCAGTGCCGCTAGGGCATCCTGTTTCATGCGGAGGTGGACGCTATACAGACCGTTGGCACGGTTAGGAGTTAGACTAGAAGCCAGTTGTAGGTCCTCTAGGTAGTCAGGAGGGCACTTAAGGATCGTCTCGGGAGCTTCATCGCTATACACCAGTATAAGTATAGCTGCCAGGCCTTGAGAAATCAATGCGTCGGACTCCCCTTCAAATATGAGCCTATCGCCTTGCCCATAGGAATGCAAATACATTTGACTTTGGCACCCTTTAACCAGATTTTCAGGAGTACGATACTGCGGCTTCAAGGGAGAGAGGGATTTCCCAATCTCGATAATTTTTTGATAGCGCGCTTCAGCATCCTGACAGGAAGCGAAGAGATCTTTAATGCGTTGCTGTTTAGCGAGGCATGAGTCGTACATATGAGTGAAATTCCTGATAAACATTAATCCATGGAACATACCACAAGGCAGATTTACAAGAAAAGACCTGAGGTCTTATCTTGTTGAAAATGAGCCGTTCCCACCTTGAATTGAAGGCATTTCGGAAAAATCGCGCCTATTTCTTTTACGAATTGACCTCAATCCCTTGACATTTAATAAAAACCTGCTATCGTTTTAGTGCAGTACATTAGAACCTCATTGTCCCCAGCATCAAATTTTTTTCGAAATTATGGCGAAAGAAGACACTCTCAAACTCGAGGGCTCTGTAGAAGAGCTTTTACCGAACATGCACTTCAAGGTAGCGTTGAAAAACGGACCTACAGTGGTTGCCCACCTTTGCGGCAAGATGCGGATGAAAAACATTCGAGTATTGGTCGGGGACGTGGTTACAGTGGAAATGTCACCCTACGACTTGACGACAGCAAGAATTATCTATCGTCAACGTTAAAGGTGATTATATTTCCGAAAAGGTAGTTGATTTTTTTTGCATAGCCCGATAGACTATAGAGCTTTCGAGTTACCAAAAAACTCATTCACCCAAAAGTTGAGCGCCCAGATAGCTCAGGGGTAGAGCACTTGCATGGTAAGCAAGCGGTCGTAGGTTCAAGTCCTATTCTGGGCAGAGGTAAAGAACAGAAAAAAAAGTTATGAGTTGAGCGTTACTGGAGGATGCAACATGGCTAAACAAGCATATCAGCGGAATAAACCGCACGTTAACGTCGGAACGATTGGACACGTTGACCACGGCAAGACCACTCTGACCGCTGCGATTACGAAAGTACTAGCAGAAGCGGGCGGTGCAGTATACAGGGATTATGCGTCTATTGACAATACACCTGAAGAAAAAGCTCGTGGTATCACGATCAACTCGACCCACGTCGAATACCAAACACCGAATCGTCACTATGCACACGTCGACTGCCCTGGGCACGCCGACTATGTCAAGAACATGATTACCGGTGCTGCGCAGATGGACGGCGCGATCTTGGTTGTGGCAGCGACCGACGGTCCAATGCCTCAAACTCGTGAGCACATCCTGCTTGCCCACCAGATGCAGGTACCTGCAATCGTCGTCTTCCTAAACAAAGTCGATCAACTCGGTGAAGGTGACGAAGAGCTCCTTGACCTCGTTGAAATGGAACTCCATGAGCTTCTAGAATCAAAAGGCTACAAAGATAGCCCGATCATTCGTGGTTCAGCTCTAAAAGCTCTTGAAGGCGACGCCACTAACGTAGCAGCTATTAAAAAGCTGATGGAAACTGTCGATGCCTACATTCCCACTCCTGAGCGCGCGATCGACAAGCCCTTTCTGATGCCGATTGAAGACGTATTCTCCATCTCCGGCCGTGGTACAGTTGTTACTGGCCGTGTTGAAAGAGGCGTCATCAAACTAAACGATAAACTCGAGCTCGTTGGATTGCGTCCTACTCGCGACACAGTGGCTACTGGTCTCGAAATGTTCAACAAAACACTGGACGAAGCACGTGCCGGTGAGAACGTTGGCGTTCTGTTGCGTGGTATCGAAAAAGACGATGTTGAGCGTGGTATGGTGTTGGCAGCTCCTGGCTCCAACAAACCTCATACAGAGTTCAAAGGTCCTGTATACGTGTTGACCAAGGAAGAAGGCGGACGTCACAAGCCCTTCTTTACCGGTTACCGTCCACAGATCTACATCCGAACCACCGACGTAACAGGAACCGTTGAGCTACCTGCGGGAGTTGAGATGGTTATGCCCGGGGATAACGTAGAGATCATCGTTAAGTTGATCGCTCCAGTAGCCCTGGAAAAAGGTCAGCGTTTCGCGATCCGTGAAGGCGGGCGTACCATTGGTGCTGGAACAATTTCGGAAATCATTAAATAATGATTTCGCAGAAGTTCAAACCCGACGAGGCTTTCGAAGCCTCGTCGGGTTGTCGTGTAGAACGAGGGTGTGTAGCTCAGCTGGTAGAGCAGCGGCCTCCAAAGCCGTCGGTCGGGGGTTCGATCCCCTCCGCACTCGTTGCAGTGAATTGACAAGTGACTGAGAGGGTCAAATAGGACCCACAAGCAGGAGTGAAGTAAGTCGGATGAGCCAAGCGGGAGTAGCGGGCGTGCTGGAGCAGAAGAAAAACGGCGTTAGTAAGAGCGTTAGTGTACCTGATAAGATCGGTACAGAGCGTATAGGTGACTTCATCGGTGATATGAAGTCTGAGCTTGCTAAAGTGACTTGGACGAACCGCGAAGAGATGCAACTCTATATCAAAGTCGTGGTATTAGCCACGTTAGTCTTTGGTTTGGGCATCTACTTCGTAGACCTGATCATTCAGGGTGTCCTGTTAGGATTGGGAACGATTGTACGATTGATCGGTGGTTAGAGCTGACGGGCTGACGTGTAAGGAATAGGCATGCAAAAGTGGTACGTTCTCCAGGTGCTGTCGGCACAGGAAAAAAAGGTTAAGAAGGCCATTGAGGACCATCGCGATGTTAAAGGGATGGCTGACTTAATTGAGAAGGTGATCCTTCCAACTGAGAATGTGTCCGAGGTAAAGCGTGGTCAGCAACATATTGTTGAGAAGAAGTTATGGCCCGGATACCTCCTGGTAAAAATGGTACTCAATGATGAATCATGGAGTTACGTAAAAAATACCGTTGGGGTAATCGACTTCCTTGGCGGTGATGCTCCTACAGCATTGACTGACCGTGAAGTCGAATTGATCATGCAAGACCTGGAAAGTAAGAAGGGACGCGTTACTGAGAAACACAAATTTCAGGTCGGTGATCGAGTTAAAATTATTGACGGCGTGTTTGTTAACTTCCTGGGAACAATTACTGAAGTCTTCCCGGATAAGGGTCGTCTCAGTGTGATGGTGTCTATCTTCGGACGTGATACTCGGGTCGACGACCTTGAGTTTCTGCAGGTGGAAGCCGTTAGTGAAGATGCTGAGGTCGAGGAAGTATAGATCGCGCAGGCTTTGGCGGCTCTCTAGGCCAGTTATGAAATGACTGTTGCATTAAGAGAGAATAGGCTGTCAGAGCAGTGGTGAAGAGATAGAAAGTGTAAGAGGAACAGATGGCTAAGAAGAAAGTTACTAAAATTATTCGCTTGCAAATTCCTGCAGGAAAGGCAACGCCGGCACCTCCAATCGGGCCTGCTCTGGGCGCCGCTGGTGTTAACATTATGGCCTTCTGCAAAGAATACAATGCGAGAACCCAAGGTCAAGTAGGTGATATTCTACCGGTCGTTATCACTGTTTATCACGACAAGACTATTACCTTTGTGACCAGAAAGCCTCCCGTGGCTGAGATGCTTAAGAAGAGCGTCGGCATCGAAAAAGGGTCAGGCGTACCCAACCGCGAAAAGGTTGCTAAGATCACCCGTCCTCAGGCCCGTAAGATTGCCGAGGACAAAATTGAGGACATGAATGCTCGTGACCTCGATGCTGCTACTGAGATTGTCTTGGGCACTGCCAGGTCAATGGGTATACAGCTTGTGGAAGAATGAGAAAGGTTAAGTAGGCGTTATGACTCGAAGAAGCAAGAGATTACAAGACATTGACAAGAAGTTAGATCTCACAAAGGTCTATTCCTTGGAGCAAGCCATGGGACTATTAAAAGGTTGTCCTGGCGTAAAGTTTGACCAATCGGTGGAAATCGCACTGCGTTTGGGTGTAGACCCGCGTAAGTCCGACCAAAACGTGCGTGGGACGGTCGCGTTGCCACACGGAACTGGACGAACGATACGCATTGTGGCACTAGCCCGTGGCGACAAAGTTAAAGAGGCCTTGGATGCTGGCGCTGACTATGCTGGCAACGAGGATTTACTAGAAAAGATCACTGGTGGTTGGACGGATTTTGATGCTGTTGTAGCCACACCTGACATGATGCGTGAAGTGGGCAAGCTCGGTAAGGTATTAGGCCCTCGTGGGTTGATGCCAACGCCAAAAGCGGGCACGGTTACGACAGATCTTACTAAGGCTATAGCTGAGCTGAAAGCTGGTAAGATCGAGTACAAAGCGGATCGCTACGGTGTAGTCAACAATGCCGTCGGCAAGTTATCTTTTGCAGCGGATCAATTGGTCCAGAACATTAAGGCATTAGTGGCTGCAGTGGGCAAATCCAAGCCTGCCAGCGCTAAGGGGCACTATTTCCGTGGGTTAGTGCTTTCCTCCACGATGGGGCCTGGTCTCAAGATTGACCTTAAGGACCTGGATGTGGGTTAAAGGAGCTGACAGACGATGAGAAAAGAAAAACAATTTCTTCTAGACGAAATCCAGCAGGGAATCGAAGGCTCTCAAGCCTTGGTGATCATGCGGTATGCAAAGCTTTCGGCCAATGCTGCAAACCAGTTTCGCGCTGGTGTTGCCAAGGTCGGTGGTGAAGTAGAGATGGTTCCTAAGCGTGTTCTTGTCAAAGGGGCGGCTCAAGCTGGGCTCACTCTGGAAAAGGAGCTGCTTGATGGCCATATTGCTTTGATCTTTGCTAAGGGCGATGCCATCGAGCTCGCCAAGTATGTGATCGAATATGGCGTAACCTCTGAACAAACCGTTTCGGTTATCGGTGGACGTTTCGAAGGTAAGTTATACAGTGGCGCAGACGTCGAAAAGTTGTCTAAGCTGCCGAATATGAACGAAATGCGGGCGCAGTTCCTTGGGACGCTGGAAGCTCCGCTAGCGCAAACCCTTGCTACCGTAGAGGCTATCCTCTGCAGCGTGCTTTATTGTTTAGACAATAAAGCCAAAGCATGTGGTGAGAGTTGTTCAGAGGACAAAGCCAACGCATGTGGCGAGAGTTGTGCAGACGACCAGGCCTCGGCGAGCGACGACAGTCAACAATAAATTTATAAGATTGCAATTTGTGAGGTAGTACCGTGAGCAAGAATAAGATTGAAACACTGAGAGATGAACTCAGCAGCCTGACCGTCCTAGAGATGTCCGAGCTGAAGACCGTTCTAGAAGATCATTGGGGAGTTAAAGCAGCTGCCGCCGCCGCTGCTGTAATTGCTGCTCCAGCTGCTGGCGCCGCCGCTGCTGTCGAGGAGTCCACAGACTTCCAAGTCACTTTGAAAGAAGTTCCAGCTGACAAAAAGATCGCCGTCATTAAGGTTATCCGCGAGTTGATGAACCTCGGTTTGAAGGAAGCTAAAGAGCTTTCCGAATCAGCTCCTAAGGTGTTGAAAGATTCCGCACCAAAGGCTGAAGCCGAAGAGATGAAGAAGAAACTCGAGACTGCTGGTGCTCAAGTAGTCCTGAAGGGGCTATAGTCAGTTTCCTTTCGCTATGAAGAGAGACCTCGGATAAGGCGGGCAGGCAATGCTCGCCTTATCCTGGGGTTGTGCCTATTTACACGCCGTGGTGAGGGTTGCCTCACCCGAAAACAGTTAATATAGCTTCGGACCCTCGCATCGTCGACAAGGCGAGTTGTGTCCTAAAGCATGTTGGTGCCGTCATTCTCATGCCAACCCAGATCAGGGAGTCCTAGATGTTGCAAAGGCCGCCGGAACGGGTGAGTTTTGTGGAAAAGGAGGAGATCATTGATCTCCCCAACCTTATCGAGGTGCAGATAAAGTCGTATGACCAATTCTTGCAAGCGGACAAATTTCCCGATGAGCGGGAAAATGTTGGGCTGCAAGAGGTCTTTAACGAGATTTTTCCGATAAGATCCTACGATGAAAAGACCGTCTTAGAGTTTCTATCCTATAGCTTGGGGGTCCCCAAGTACTCTCCAGAAGAGTGCATTAGACGCGGGATCACCTACAACGTCACGTTGAAAGTGAAATTTCGTCTGACAGATGAGACCGGTATCAAGGAGGAAGAGGTCTACATGGGAACCATTCCCGTGATGACCGACAAAGGTACGTTCATAATCAATGGTGCTGAACGTGTCGTCGTCTCCCAATTGCATCGATCACCAGGCATCTGTTTCGAGCAAGAGCGGCATGCACGTGGGCAGGTCTTATATTCCTTCCGTGTTATCCCATACCGCGGCAGTTGGTTAGAAGGCTCATTGGACACTAACGACCTCATTTATATTTACATTGATCGCAAGAAGCGTCGTCGTAAGATCTTGGCAACGACATTCATTCGGACTCTTGGATATTCTACGAACACCGATATTATCGAAGAGTTCTTTAGCACACGTAAAGAAAAGATCAAGAGCGAAAAGGAATTCGCCAAACTGGTTGGTAAGATCCTCGCCGAGGATGTTGTTGACGAAGAGACGGGTTTGGTCTTCGGTAAGGCAGCGGAGAAGCTAACTACAGCGATGCTTAAGCGCATGGTTGATGCTGGCATTAACGTGGTGCGTATTGCTGAAGATGCTGATGAGAGCAGTCCGATCATCAAGATGCTTGCTAAGGACCCTACCGATTCCTACGAAGCCGCCTTAAAGGACTTTTACCGCAAAATTCGTCCGGGCGAACCCGCCACATTGGCAAATGCGCGTTCGGCGATTATGCGATTGTTCTTCGATCCGATGCGTTACAATTTGGGCAAGGTTGGGCGTTACAAGCTTAACTCTAAGTTGGGTGTAGAGGTCAATGACGAAGTTCTACAAACCGTTACCCTCTGTAAGGAAGATGTTATCGGTGCGGTAAAGTATTTGATTCGCCTAAAGCAGGGCGATCAATATGCTATGATCGACGACATCGACCATTTGGGTAATCGTCGCGTACGTTCGGTTGGTGAGTTAATCCAGAACCAGTGCCGTATTGGCCTGGCACGTATGGAGAAGATCATCCGCGAGCGTATGAATCTATTTGATTTCTCCTCGGACACTTTGACACCCGGCAAGATTGTTTCCGCTAAGGGCCTCTCAGGGGTGCTTAAGGACTTCTTCGGACGTTCTCAACTGTCTCAGTTCATGGATCAGACAAACCCCGTGGCCGAATTGACGCACAAGCGGCGTCTGTCCTGTTTAGGACCAGGTGGTTTGAACCGTGACCGAGCCGGCTTTGAGGTTCGAGACGTTCACAGTAGTCACTACGGACGTATCTGCCCTATTGAAACGCCAGAAGGACCGAACATCGGTCTTATTACATCATTGTCCTGTTTTGCCAAGATTAACGAATTTGGTTTTATCGAAACCCCTTATCGCATCGTTAAAGATGGGGTGGTCACCGATGAAATTGAGTATATGACGGCGGACCAGGAAGAGCGTTGCGTGATTGCGCAAGCCTCCACACCTCTTGATGAGCAAAATATGTTCATCGAGTCGCGCTGCTGGGCTCGTGCTTTGGCGGAGCCTGCAGAGGTTGACAACGAGATTGTGACACACATGGACGTGTCGCCCAAGCAGATGGTTTCCATTGTTACGGGATTGATCCCTTTCTTGGAACACGACGATGCTAACCGAGCGCTCATGGGCTCCAACATGCAACGTCAGGGAGTTCCCTTGTTAAAACCGACGGCTCCAATCGTCGGTACGGGACTTGAGTCACGGGCTGCACGAGATTCTGGGGCGGTGGTTATTTCCGAGGAAGAGGGCGTTGTCGACTATGTCGATGCCTATAGGATCGTTATTAGTCCTAAGGAGCACCCTTTACAGAAGCGAACCTATCTGCTTAAGAAGTTTCTCCGTTCTAACGCCGGTACCTGTATTAATCAGCGTCCATTGTGCCGTGTTGGCGACAAGATAATGATCGGTGATGTTTTAGCCGATGGGCCAGCCTGTGACAAGGGTGAAGTCGCATTGGGACGTAACGTCCTCGTGGCATTCATGCCTTGGTATGGTTACAACTTCGAAGATGCTATTATCATCTCTGAGAAGCTGGTTAGAGAGGACTACTATACATCATTGTATGTTGAAGAGTTCGAGATCACTGCTCGTGACACCAAGCTAGGCCGTGAGGAGATTACTCGCGATATCGCTAACGTGTCGGAAGATCAGTTGGTCAATCTCGGTGAGGATGGTATCATCCGCATTGGTGCTGAGGTAAAGCCTGGCGACATCCTGGTTGGTAAGATCACGCCTAAGTCGGAGACTGAACTAGCTCCTGAGGAGCGTTTGCTTCGTGCTATCTTTGGTGAGAAAGCTGCCGACGTTAAGGACGCCTCTTTGACGGTACCTCCGGGCACTGAAGGCGTTGTGATGGATGTCAAGATATTTAGCAGACGCGACCGCCTATCGAAGACTGACGAAGAATTGGTTGAAGAAGCATCTAAAATTAAAGATATTCAGCGCGAGTACAAGGCTAAGAAGGCTGAGATGGAGCGAGACAAGCGTGAAAGGCTTGGAGCGCTGTTGCTGAATGAGAAGGCACCGGGCACCATCGTTCATCGCCGCACCGCTGAAGTGTTGGTAGAGGAAGATGAGGTCATTACTCAAGAGCTGATTGAGTTGTTAGAAGCTGAGCGTGTCGAGGACTTACTCGTCCCTAGCAATGACATTTACCACATGCTCAAGAAGATTCTGCATGACTTCGAAGTAGCTACTCAGACCTGTGATACTCAATATCGCACTGAAATTGAATCGATGCGCAAAGGTGATACCGATTTGGATCCGGGTGTTATCCGTCAGGTGAAAGTCTATGTGGCCTCTAAGCGTAAGCTTCAGGTGGGCGACAAGATGGCTGGACGGCACGGTAACAAAGGGGTTGTGTCCAAGATCGTTCCAGAGCAGGACATGCCACTATTGCCCGATGGCAATACCATTGAGATCATCCTTAACCCGTTGGGTGTACCGTCCCGTATGAACATGGGACAGCTGTTTGAGACTCACCTCGGTTTTGCTGCTCAGAAGGCTGGAATCTGGATAAAGAGCCCTGTTTTCGAAGGGTTCCCAGAGGACGAGATCTGGAAGATGATGAAGGAACAAGGTCTACCCGAAGATGGCAAGTTCCACTTGTACGATGGTTGTACGGGCGAGCGTTTTGAGGGCAAAGTAGTTGTCGGCTACATCTATATGTTGAAGCTGATGCACTTGGTTGCTGACAAGATCCACGCTCGAGCGGTAGGTCCTTATTCCCTTGTTACGCAGCAGCCATTGGGTGGTAAAGCCCAAATGGGTGGACAGCGCTTTGGGGAAATGGAAGTTTGGGCTGCTGAGGCCTATGGCGCAGCACACTTATTGCAAGAGATTCTCACCGTGAAGTCCGACGATGTGGCTGGTAGAACACGAATCTACGAGTCGATCGTTAAGGGTGAGAACCTCCTCCGTTGCGGGACTCCAGAGTCCTTTAACGTGTTGATTAAAGAGATGCAAGGTCTCGGCCTCGACGTCCGTGCCGAGAGTATCCCTACAAAGACTGAGTAGGTGTTACGTTAGTAAAGCTTTTGCGCAGGAGATAGCATGTACGATCGTGACGATCAGGACAAAGCCCAATTCGACCAAATTTCGATACGAATTGCGTCCGATGACGTGATTCGCAACAAGTGGTCGCGGGGCGAAATCAAGAAACCAGAGACCATAAACTACCGAACTTTCAAGCCGGAAAAGGGTGGTTTATTCTGCGAGAAGATCTTTGGTCCTACCAAGGACTGGGAATGTGCCTGCGGAAAATACAAGAAAATCAAGCACAAAGGTATTGTGTGCGACCGCTGCGGCGTTGAAGTCACCTTGTCGAAGGTGCGACGTGAGCGTATGGCGCACATCGATCTCGCGGTTCCTGTGGTGCATATTTGGTTCTTTAAGACGATGCCTTCACGTATTGGTAACGTCTTGGGAATGTCTTCAACCGATCTTGAGCGCGTCATCTACTATGAAGAGTATGTCGTTATCAACCCAGGTCAGACAGATCTCGAACGCAAGCAGTTGCTCAATGACACCGAGTTGCGTGAAGCCCAGGAGAAGTGGGGGCGCGATGCGTTTGTTGCTAAGATGGGTGGGGACGCTATCCGTGAGCTGTTGGAAGCCGAAGACTTGCCGGGCCTATTGTTAGAGCTAAAAGACAAGTTGCGTAAGACGAAGTCTCAGCAAGCGCGAATGAAGCTTGCTAAGCGTCTGAAGATCGTTGAGGGCTTTGTAACGAGTGGTAACAACCCTGGTTGGATGGTGATGTCGGCTATTCCGGTGATCCCTCCCGATCTGCGTCCTCTTGTACCTTTAGATGGTGGACGCTTTGCTACATCGGATCTAAACGACTTGTATCGTCGTGTCATCAATCGTAACAACCGTTTGAAGGCTATTTTAAAGCTTAAGACACCCGAAGTCATCGTCCGCAACGAGAAGCGGATGTTGCAAGAAGCTGTTGACGCATTGTTTGACAACGGCCGTCACGGTCATCCTGTGATGGGAGCTGGCAATCGACCGTTGAAGTCGCTTTCTGAGATGTTAAAAGGTAAGCAGGGCCGTTTCCGCCAGAACTTGCTGGGTAAACGCGTTGACTATTCCGGTCGTTCCGTCATCGTGGTTGGACCTGAGTTAAAGCTTAATCAGTGCGGTCTGCCGAAGTTGATGGCTCTTGAGCTTTTCGAGCCATTTATTGTAAAGCGCTTGAAGGACCTTGGTTACGTTTATACGATTCGATCTGCTAAGAAAATGATTCAGCGGCACGCTCCAGAAGTGTGGGACGTATTGGATGATATCATTAAGGGGCACCCAGTACTGCTAAACAGAGCGCCGACCTTGCACCGCTTAGGTATACAGGCCTTTGAGCCCGTGCTGATTGAAGGTAAGGCGATCCGTATTCACCCGTTAGTGTGTGCTGCTTTCAACGCCGACTTTGACGGTGACCAGATGGCCGTTTATGTGCCACTGTCCATCGAAGCACAGTTGGAAGCCAAGTTGCTTATGATGGCGCCTGACAACATCTTCTTGCCTTCATCTGGCAAGCCTGTTGCTGTTCCATCGCAGGATATGACGTTAGGATTGTATTACTTGATGCATGATCCTACGTTCAGTCCTGAAGAGCACGGCGGTAAGATTAAAGTCTTTCGTGATGCGCAGGAAGTCCAGATGGCTGTACATGCCTACGGATTTCAAGCGGCTATCGGAGCTGGATACGATTCAAAAGGCAAGAAGTCTAAGGAAAAAGGAAATTACCCTGAAGCCTATACAGGCCGTGGGATGCGTCTGCATGAGCTTATCAAGCTACGCACACCTAATGGGATTATTAACACGACACCAGGTCGGGTTATTTTCAATACCATAGTCCCTCATGAATTGGGTTTCCAGAACTACAGCATGCCGAAGAAGAAGCTCGGTGAGCTTGTCATGCTCTGCTACAAGAAAGTAGGGTTAGAGGCCACAGTACGTTTTCTCGATAATCTCAAGAGCTTAGGCTTCCATGAAGCCACTAAAGCCGCCGTTTCGATGGGTGTTAAGGACGTTTATGTTCCACCTAGCAAGCCTAAGATTCTCGAAGAGGCTTACAAACGTGTTGGACTAGTGCGTAAGCAGTACGAGGATGGTATCATCACCGACGGTGAGCGGCAATCAAAGGTCATCAGTATCTGGACGGAGGTTTCTGAAGTTCTGTCAGAGGAGCTTCTCAACCTCATTAGCCAGACACGTGATGGTGAGTTGAATCCTCTGTTTGTTATGATGGACTCCGGCGCTCGTGGTAACAAGACTCAGATGCGTCAGTTAGGTGCGCAGCGGGGCTTGATGGCTCGACCCTCTGGCGAGATTATTGAGTCGCCCATTACGGCGAACTTCCGTGAAGGATTGACCGTATTGGAGTACTTTATCTCCTCTCACGGTGCTCGTAAAGGACTTGCCGACACGGCGTTGAAGACTGCTGACTCCGGTTATCTGACTAGACGTTTGGTTGACGTTGCCCAGGACGTTATCATTACTGAAGGCGATTGTGGGACACTGAACGGCATTGAGGTGTCTGCGGTGAAGCAGGGTCAAGAAGAACTCTTGCCATTGCGCGATCGTATCTTTGGCCGAACTGTTTGTGAAGATATCTACCAGCCTGGCGACAAGACTAAGTTGCTTGCGAAGGTTGGCGATGTATTGAACATTCAGCAAGCCGAGGCCATCGACGATTCGGGCATTGAGAGCGTCCGAATCCGTTCTGTGCTCACCTGTGAGCTGCAGCGCGGTGTTTGCGCCAAGTGTTACGGTATCAATTTGGCCAACGGTCGTGAAGTAAGTCTTGGCGAAGCTGTCGGTACGATTGCAGCTCAGTCCATCGGTGAACCAGGTACGCAGTTAACGATGCGTACGTTCCACTTAGGCGGTATCGCTGCGACGACACTAAGTCCTGAGATCGAAGCAGAAGAAGGTGGATTGGTTATTTATACCGGTCTGCGTACTGTCCGCAACGAAGATGGTGTTTGGATAGCGTTGAATAAGAACGGCGCGCTAAACATTGTTCGAGACGAAGGTCGTAGTCTTGACGAATACAAGAAACTTCTCAGCACGAACTCGTTAGAAGCTCTGCAAACCTTTACCCTAGAGCTTGGTACCCGCATTCTCGTCGAAGATGGTACTAAGGTTAAGAAAGGGCAAAAGATTGCTGAATGGGAACCGCACAATATACCGATTATTTGCGATCGCCCTGGTTATGCGAAGTATGAGGACCTCGTTGAGGGGATATCGACCGAGCGTGATGTTAACAAACAGACTGGTCAGTCCGAGCTATTGGTTAAGCAGCATCGTGGTGAGTTGCATCCTCAGGTTGCCATTTACGCTGATGCTGGCTTCAAGGAGTTGGTAGGTACTTATCCATTACCTGCTGCAGCTATCCTGTCTATTGATGAAGGGCAGTACGCTACGGCTGGTACCCTGTTGGCTCGTCTACCTCGTGGAGCCATTAAGACGAAGGACATCACGGGCGGTTTGCCACGGGTTGCAGAGCTTTTCGAAGCTCGTAAACCTCGTGATTCGGCTGAGATAGCTAAGATTGACGGTGTGGTAGACTTCCGCGGAGTTCAGAAGAATAAGCGTATTGTGGTTGTGCGCGATGACATTTCGGGCATGGAAGAGGAACATTTGGTTCCTCATACCAAGCACGTCATTGTTCAGCGTGGCGATCATGTGGTGAAGGGCCAGCAGCTGACAGATGGTCTGGTCATCCCACACGAGATTCTGGAAGTCTGTGGTGTGCGTGAATTGCAGAAGTACCTCGTGAACCAGGTTCAAGAGGTTTATCGTTTGCAAGGCGTTGATATCAACGACAAGCACATTGAAATTATCGTTAGGCAGATGCTCAAGAAGGTACGGGTAGTTGACCCGGGTGATACAAGCCTGCTCTTTGGTGAAGAAGTGGATAAGAAAGAATTCCACATCGAAAACCAAAAGGTGGCCGCAGAAGGTGGTAAGGCAGCTGTTGCTACACCAGTCTTGTTGGGTATTACTAAGGCATCGTTGAGCACCGACTCCTTTATCTCGGCGGCATCCTTCCAGGATACCACAAGGATCCTGACGGAAGCAGCCTGCTGTGGCAAGGTGGATCACTTGATGGGCTTCAAGGAGAACGTCTGCTTAGGACACATCATCCCTGGCGGTACGGGCTTTGCGCACCATAAACGAGTGAAGAAGTTCGTTGATCAAGAGAAGCAGGAAGAGCTCATCTTCGACTTTACTCTGTAAATGGATCGACGATTCTTGATAAAAACCACGGAAGAGGCATTCTTCCGTGGTTTTTTTGTTTTTGTGGTGAATGAGTATGTCGATGGTTTGACCCATTGCTCCTTGTTCGGAAGAATCAGCTACTGCCTTTTGATCACAATCTAAACTGTCTCCAGGCTGGAGTCGGAGAGGTGTCAGAAAAACTTTCTCAATTGTCAGATCGTTATCATTTAGCATTATTTTGGGTGAGATTTTTGGGGTCTAATTTCTATTCGGGGATAAAGGGTAGTCGGTTTAATGATTTAGCCAAATTATGGAGTTTTGAAGATAGAGATGTTAACACTAAGGCGATGATTGCTGAGACGTTAGACGATTATGTGGATGTTATGCAAGAGTTGCTGGGGGATGGCGCTTCTATTAGTGGGGAGGGACTCCATCATTTGAAGCGGTTAGTGTTACGCCTATTAGAAAGTGTTGAGGTTACTCGTCCTACTAGAACCTTTCATAATGAAGATCTTGCTGCTATGGACAAAAAACTTCGTTCGTATCAGGTCAATGCGGACCAAGCACGAGAGGCAGAGGCCTATTATGCTCTTGAAGATGCCATCCACCTGATTTGGGAGTTGGACTTAGGTTTGCATTTAGCCGATGCAGATTTTAGAGGCGAAGTCGAATTTTGGCATAACGTAAATGTTGGAGTAGTCGATAAAATTGCTGAGCAGCTTTATGAGGCTATCTGCGGTATCAACAAGATAGAAGTTAGAGCTGATCATTTTCTTAGCGTGTATCAGAAAAAGTTAGGGGTTTTTAATACTACAGACTCGCGACTTCTCAGAGAAGTGAATTTAGGACGGCGGCATCATTATGTGGAGCTACCTAATCCTAGAAATGCGATCTCTAAATTATATCATCATTCGTTGTTGAAAAGCCGCGGCGTTGATCAGGAAAATATAATTGGAGATACATTTAGGGAAAAGATTACAAAAGCTATACCAGCATTGCTAAGGCTTGTTGACTTTGTTGGTGAAACGATGAAGAAACTACCCTAGCCATGGTCGGAGTTCCATTCAGGTAGCACTTTGTGGCGAGCAGTCGCATGGCTTTGGGTTATGGACGAATTGAGGTAATTGCAGAAGTCTCGCGTGCTACACACACCATCGACCTAAGCCCTCACAAGCGTTAATCGGCGCGCAGCGCTTTGGAGACTTTGGAGTTCCAAAGCGCTGCGCGCCGAGATACGATTGTGAGTCAAGAAAAAGATATGTGCAACACTATGCATTCCATGATTGCGAGAACGGTTGAAACAGATTCCGTTTGCATCCCATGGGACGTTTGTTTTGCACGTCTCCACAATTGCAATGGATTGTTTGCAGTCATGGAATGACTGCGCCACATAGGAAGCCTTGTTACTTTCGGATATTGGCGACGCAGTCGGTTGGGGCTCCAGAGCGCTACGCGCGTGTTATTCGATGATGTGTAAGGCATTGACACTTACCTACAAAAGTTCAGAGGACTTCTGTAATTACCTCAATTCGTCAGCATAGCCTTGGGGCAGAAATAATTTCTATTCAAACGAACATAAGAAATTAACTATCAACGAATAACACGCGTGAAGCTACACATCAACCTAAGTTCTCACAATCATCATTCCTGAATCCTCTTCAATGTCTTTGCCTATATCTACTTGAATTATTTGATATAGGAATTTGTAGACTAAAAATAATGTTGCATATAGAATCCCCGTCAATTAGATTTTTTTTCAACATCTATTTTGAGGTTTGTAGTGAATTTGGATGCTGTTCATAAGAATGCTTTCGCGGATTCTTTGCACAATAGGGAAAGTCAGGCGATGATCGGCTTGATGAAGAGCTTCCTGCAGTCAGCACATGGAAAAAATGAGATTCTCGCTTTACAAATCACAGATGTGGAGCTTACATCGATTCAGGAGAAAACGTGTAAACTATTGTTATCGGAAATTTTACAATTTGAGTTTTCCTGTTCGCATGAGTTTAGTTTGCGCATGTGGTTATATGCATATCTTACTAATAATTTTGAAGGCCTTTCGGTTGATGAATTTTTTGAGACGCCTCTTTCAGTTGATTATGATGATAATAGCAAACATTATGAACCACTTCTAGCAATGTTAGATAAGCGTTTTGATGACGCGGAGAAAAGGGATAGGTTTAAACGTCTTTTGCTCCAAGGGTTTCGGATTCATGACGTACCAATTCAAAAAATCTTCAGTACAACTGAAGCGTGTTGGAAACCCTGTTTTGAATGGCTTTTACAGCGTGGCGACCTTGGAAATTACTTGCTTTTGGATTACGACGAGATTACACCAGAACTTTTGTTGGATTGTGAATTAAATAAGGATAAAGGTGTCGAGGTCCCTTTTACATGGAATAATAAAAGGACCAACCTTCTACTATCTCGAAGGGGTGATATAGCGCCAGAAGAGATCACTCAATTCACGGAGTTGATGGATGCTTGTTCTCTTCTTAAGAAGGTTCCCATTTCCGGTTGGAAGAAGTTAGCTACCTTTGAACAATGTAAGCATGCAAACTTACGTTTTTTGTATCACCAATGTGATTTAATTCCTCAGATATTAAAAAATTGCGAAAAGTACGCTTCGGAATCCTTTTCTCCTTTTGCTAAGTCAATAAAAAAGAAAATTTCAAAAAGTGCAGTACCGGGTTTAAGTCTTACGCTAGCTTCTCTACAGAAAAAATATCGAGGTATTCGAACTGGTGTTGAAAGTATTCGAAGTGACCTTCGTTTGGTAAGGCAAGGTTCCATTCCTTTTGGACTATTGGTCATATTATTTCAGGACTGCCAAAGGCTGGATGCTGCCTTGAAGACTATGATTCAGTTTACTGATAATTTTGTAAAAAACATCGGATTGGTTGGTGAAAAAAAGGCCAACCAGAAATTAAAGCAGGAACTTACACAACGTCTATTGCCGGATGATCTCAGACTATTTTCTGATATGTTGCCACCCATCATAAAGTTTTTGAGCGGTATTCATGACAAAGTCAATCCTGCTCATGTTAGATTATTCAGCATAGCTACATATACCTCCCATGATCTTATTGGATGGTATCACTTAATAGAAACTGCCAAAGAAGCGGATTTTCCTGAGATGGAACTGATTTATGAGGACAGTTCTATTCGAGTGATAGAAACAAACGAAATTCCATCGCTTGATGACCTTTTGCAGGATGGAGCGAATATTGCACGCACCTGGAGTTCTCGCTTGCATTATCTTGCGGAAGATTTAGTCGAGAAGAATAAGAACGAGTTAGATCTTCTGCCTTTCCGGCTTAAGACGGCTGCTCACCATTCCTTGTGTGAGATTGGATGTCAGCTGGAGTTGGCAACGTTAGGTATAGAGATGATTGCAGAAGCCTTGCGGGATGAGAATGGTGATAAGCTCGCTTTAGCTTTACAGAATTGCTATCGAAATATGGCACTCGCCATGGAGCAGCATTATGCTTTCAAATATATCCTCAAGAATCGTGATTATTCGTTTGAGCATAATTTGAACAAATTAAAAGCTGAGTTTGAGGTAACGCCTAAGCTCTCCAAGCTTTCCAATGATTACCATTTGGCATTATTTTGGGTGCGTTTTTTAGTGTACCATGCAAACAGGCATTTGAACTTTCCACGGTTTGTAGATCTGAGAAAATTATGGGAGAGCAAGCCCAAGGACTTCGATCTTAATGGCATGATAACAAGAACTGTCGATGACTATATCTGCCTTATGCAAGAGCTTCTTGACGAGAGACTGAATCCATTTAAAAAGGAAGAGTTGGAACGGCTTAAGGCTCTGGTTGTGGTACTTCAAGAGAAGAGGCCTCCAACTTTACCCAGTTCGGATTGGTGCAATCCTACTTTAGCAGTACTTGTAGAGACAATTCTAGCGAAGCTACCTACGCAGCGGGGACGGCAGCCGGATGTGTATGACTGCCTTATCGATGCATGCCATCTTTTACATACATTAGACTTGGGTTTGGGCGTAGCCGATTATGAAAAAAGAGAGAATGTCAGATTTTGGCACGACATCAATATAGGGCAACTAGATAAGATCGCAGAGCTAATCTATCAAGCAATGTGCTATAGCGAGGGGTTAGGCAAGGTGGATGCGCGGCACAAGCTCCAGACCTTTCAAGAGATTTTAGGCATGCTAGACGAGCCTGATGCGAAAGCCTTGAGAAACGTTAATCTTGGCATCAGGCATCATTATGCAGAGTTTCCAATGCCGGAAACCGAAATTGAAAAGGCGTATGGGGCATCCTTGAGGAGGTCACGTGGGATACCGGATGTCCCGCCAGAAAATCAAAAGACCTTTAGGCAGATGATTACCGAAGCCATTCCAGCTTTGGAAATTCTTGTAGCACGCCTGGAGAAGGGGTGCTCAATCTAACTTTTTTGAGGACCTGTTCAGTTACTACTGACTCTGGACAAAGTCCTGTCTAAGGGCACTACAGAATGGTATTCCTGCGGGAACCCTTAGACTGGATTTAGTCCAGAGTCGATAGTAACTGAACATTCCTTACCATCGATGCAGGAATTTATAGACTAAAAATAATGTAGGTGGAATTCGTGACAAGAATGTCCAATCGATGCGAGAGGAGCTTAAACAACTCCTTTTGTCTGACGATGTCAGAGTATTTGCTGATGTCTTGGGTCCAGTCATAAAGTTTTTGAGCGGTGTTCACAACAGTGTCAACCCTAGCTTAAATACTTCAGTGACGTTTCATGATCTTCTTGAAATATGGTATGAGCTGGAAGCTATCGATGCGGATTTTCCTGAGGTGGAGGATTTATCTGGGGTTGTTGACGTAAAAACCATTGAAATCCCGCCGCTAGAGGAGCTTTTGCAGGAAGGAACTAGTACTGTCCACGTCTGGAGTTCTCGTTTAAACGATCTTTCTAAAGATTTAATTGATAAGAATAAGGGCGAATTAAATGTTCTGCCTTCGCGCCTTAGGGGGGTTGCTAGGCATTCCCTTCGTGAGGTGGGATGTCACCTTGAACTGGCAACGTTAGGCATAGAGATGATTGCGGAAGCGCTGGAGGATAGAGATGGTGATAAGCTTACGTTAGCTTTACAGAACTGTTATCGAGGCCTTATTCACCTTTGCGGTCAGTTTTCGGTCGACTGCAAAAGGATCGTCTGTCGCGTTTTGCTCCTCGGACATAGCTGGCGCTATGCCCTCGTCACAAACCACGACATCCGACCTTTTTCGTCCGACCGAAATTCTGACCGTAAAGGTGAACAAGGCCGTTATCGAAATATGGCTGTTGCAATATCGACCCTTCGGGCCTGGGAAGGGAATGACTCTCTCTTCACCGGCATCCGATTTTCAGGAAATTGACTTCGGAGAATCGGACTTCTGCAATTACCTCTAAATGGACATTTACAAAACAAAGAAAACGATTCAACACGATTGTGAGGCCCTAAGGCTCTGAAAGATAAGCCCAAAGGGCTTGTTAGGTTGAGGCCTATGTGGCGATGTCATGGCCCTTCCAAGTAACTCAAAAGGTTGGCTGGCGAATTTCCTATGTGGCGCAGTCATTCCATGCCATGGAATGACTGCGCCACATAGGAAACCTTGTTACTTTCGGATATTGGCGACGCAGTCGGTTGGCCCTCCAAAGCGACTGTCAAAGGGAATAGGTCTTTGCTAAGAGCTTTTGGCACTTTGTGGCATCGGCGGCAAAGCGGCGAATCCCATCGGCTAGTTTGTCATTGGCCATCGCATCGTCGTTGAGAAGATAGCGGAAAGTCTTTTCATCAACAGTGAGTTTCTTTGCCTCGGACGCCTTAGCAGCCTCTGGACTTAACTTACGAGGGAGCGTTTCTTCGCTTTTGCTGAGTTCCTCAAGGTACTGTGGCGAGATTGTCAAGAGGTCGCAACCGGCTAATTCAGTGATTTGTCCCTTATTACGGAAGCTAGCACCCATGACCTGTATTTTGTAGTCGAACTTTTTCAAATAGTCGTAGATAGTTCTGACTGATTTGACGCCGGGATCGTCCTGTGGGGTATATTGCTTGACATCAGTATTATGAACGAACCAGTCCAAGATACGTCCGACAAAGGGCGATATTAGCGTTGCCCCAGCCTCGGCACATGCGATGGCTTGGCCTAGGCCAAACATGAGCGTCATATTGCAATGAATGCCCTCTTTTTCCAAGGTACGCGCAGCGACAGTTCCTTCCCAGGTCGAGGCTAGCTTGATGAGGATGCGTTCACGCGCGATACCCTCCTGTTCATACATTTGGATCAGTGAGTGAGCCTTATCGATGCTACCTTGAACGTCAAAGGAGAGTCGGGCATCTACTTCGGTAGAGACGCGACCCGGAATAATTGACAAGATTTTTTTGCCAAAATTAATTAGGAGACGGTCGATGAGTAGACTTAATAGTTGTTCTCGCGACGTCGAATGCTTTTGGGCATAAGCAACGGCCTCTTTGGCGAGGTCGGCATATTGAGGCATCTGCACTGCTTGGTAGATCAAAGAGGGGTTTGTCGTAGCATCCTGTGGCTTATAGAGAGCGATGCTGTCGATATCACCAGTATCGGCCACGACGGTGGTCATGGCTCGCAGTTGTTTTAGTTGATCCATGAGAGAAGCCTCCTGATCAAGAACAGTTTATTAATGAGCTGTCGGTGCAGGGCAATCTTTGAGCGGTTCTAGGCGGAAGTCTATTGTCACAGGGACACCACCGATATCGAGTTCAAGGCTAGAGTTGAAGCGCGTCAGCAGCAGTTTGTAGGGGACCTTGACCTGCTTACCACCTACATCAATTCCTACGCTAGCATCGGAAAGGATTTCCTCAGAAGCTAAAATTTGTCGGCATAGTGCATCGAAGGTGCGCAATTGTCGTCTAAGAGTTTCATCAGTAAATGAATACTTCTTTTCACACTGCGTACAGGTGAGGGTGTTACCGGCGTCATCAAGTTGCAACACCGAAAACTGAACGAATTTTTGGCATTTAGTACATGCAAAACGTAAAACGTGACCTTTTTGAACCATGATATCCTTACCTTATAATGGCTAATAGCGTAGCAGTTTCCGAGAGAGACAGCAACGATTTTTCCTCGACTTCCATGATTAGACGGTTCGTGTAAAATTTTAACGCAAAGGCGCAAAGAAGAGCTTACGCGCGTTCTACATGACGTAATATGAATGAAAAATCTGGCTCATCCGGTTTTGTAGGACTTGACTCACGCCTGCCTGTGTAGTCAAGTCCTACAAAACCGGATGAGCCAGAAATCTGCTCCTACTTTCTAAATAGAAAAAGAGGAACATTTTTTGCTCTACTGATGTCATGTAACACGAGCGTGAACTCTTCTTTGCGCCTTTGCGTTAAAATTTTACACGAACCGTCTCTTTTAGAGTCCTTTAGGCGATCATGGGCCTCGTAAGAAAATAAAGATTTTGCCTTTTTTCTTAGCTCCTGGATAATTGGGGTAGAGCCGTACTTAGCTGACGGTTTTTTTTGTTTTTATAAGGAGTAATTTATGGCGTTGGCATCGACGGATTTCCGTGGTATCGTCGCGCTAGATAGCGGGATGGTCGCTCAGCTATCACTGGAGCTGAGGCAAAGGGAGAGCCGGCTGGCTAAAGCTGTAGTTCAAGCTTTTGATCCTATCTTTGCAGAACCGCACCGGCCTGAAGAACCTGGCTCGTTATCTGAGGCATTACAGCTTATAAACAGTCGGATAGTTCGTTTACCTAAGGAGAGTGAGATCTCTGATGGTACTCAGATCGTAGGCGAGTTGATCGGCGCGCTAAATGAGGGACTCTGGGATTATTTAGAAATGCTAGAAGGCGTCGTCGCTGATTTTTTTCAAGAGCTGGAGCAGGCCAATATCGGCCATTGGGACGAAGCGCTGTCCGATGTCGTAGAATCGGTATATTTCCACCTCAAATCGCACAGCGATGAGTTGCTGCTCGGCATCAACCTGTTGGAAGACATGGTATGGAAATGTCGCGCTTTTTTAGATGCGCGGGCGTCCCCGTCGCGCTGGGTTGAATGCATTCAGCGTTTTACGCGCAGTCTGCTCGATCGGCAGATAGTGACCAATCTGCGTGAAATGTTAGGTTTTATGGAGGCGCATCATCATGCGTGGCGTGGGAGGTTTGATGAGTATCGGGCCTTTGAAGAACGCGCACACGAATACCTTTCCCAAGCTGATTCTTATAGGTTTCTTAGGACTTTACCTCAGGCGATGCAGGCGACCTATCGTTTTATTCAGCGCATGGTAAAGGTTTGGGAGCTCGACGACAATGCGCGGCGCCTCCTGTCTGAGGGGCTTGTCCGCCAGATCAGTGACCGTGAGCATCCCAAAGATGTTTATGAGATGTATCGAGCATATTTTGCGTCTTTCAAGGGGTATCTGTTTGCGACTAGCCGCGATATTAAGGATCCTCAAGAGGACATCGATAGCATGGAGATGGCCCAAGGCTTATCCTCGGCTCAGTCGGAACTTAAAGGCCTTCATACGGCAGTCGCTCGTTATCGCGAATTTCTATTGAGGACGGATCCAAACCCATATGTGCGGACGCGTTGGGGCTTTTCGGAATGGGTTGTAGGGCCGGAGCCTGAGGCATGTCGACAATTACTTCAGGTGGAATATCGGTTGGAGGATTTGGATAAGCTGTACGAGCATCTTATTCAGGCTTTAACTAGGACTCATGCTGGTGAAAAACTCCAGACAGAAGAGGCGGTAGAACGAGAGCTACGCGAGGTCCTACGTGTAATGAGTCAGCCCTTATGTTCACGTCGTGTAGCACAGACGGAGATAAATCGTCTCATGCATATGCTAGAGAGGTTAGATGAGCTCTCTAGTCATTCAGTACGAGCTGTGGATATTTTGACAGAGGCCTTGTCGAAGGTTTTGCGATATGACCTTCGCTATTCGTTGCTATTCGGCAATGCAGATTTTCATCGATTGTACACGATTCACCATGAGCTCGTAGCTCCCCTACTGGCTGAGCCCGCGCATGTAGCTCAAAGAGAACAGTTAAAACAGTTTAGCAATCGTTTTCTCAAGTGGATTGGTAAAGGACATTTGGAAAAACATGCTACTGAAGTTGAGCAATTCTTCCAGTCGTTTCAAACATATCTCCAAACATTATCTGGGGATGCAAATACGATTCGACAGCAGATCCTAGATTTTCGTTATCTTTTAGGGAGCTTATACCACAAATTGATGTCTCTATCAGGCCCTGGAAAGGCTGTAAGAAGCCGCTTCGTGGTTTTAGACCATGCCCTAGAAAAATTTTAAATACCTGTGATGCTAAAAAAGCCGTCTATAGCAATGCCAAAAGTTGCAGGACGTTATTTCCGCACGGTGAATACCAACGACTATTTCGACACATTCATTGGCTAGTAATTCTTCAATAATGAGATCGCGTGCTTCATCAGGCAATAAACAGCGCTGAGCTCCCTCAAAGAGATCTGCCTTGAAGTGTTGCTTTTGATCACAGGTGATTACCGCCACATCGACAGTTTTTGGGCATGGGGCTTCAGAAAGGACATAACATACTGTGCTAAGGTACATATTCGTGCTGCAGCAATCATGGATGAGCTCCAGTTGGAGAGCCCCACAAGGCCAACGAGGTCTTAAGACGAGTCTGGCAGAGTCTTGTTCAGGGCAACAAGCTAGGCCAGGCTCATACTGCCATCGATAGTATGTTTGACCAGGCTTATAGCTATTACAGCTGGATGTTAGAAAAAGATAGCCGGCCAGGCAGAGATTCAAAAGAATGCAGAAAAGACGTAGGGTCACAAGATCAATAGGCCTTATGGTTAGTGTGTATGTGTGTGCTCGTGGCCGTGTTCTTTTTCTGATTTAATAGCTATGGCGATGATGGCGCCTAAAGTAATAAGCGCAAAAAGCGTTGCTGGAGCTATAGCAGGGCATGTGCGGCATTCTTGATAGCCGCCACCACCCACATCGGTAGTATAACACCATGCTTGTAGGCTGCTTGTTGAGGGCCCTCGAATGATTGACAACATCGTTGCGAGACCTAACACTACCCTCAAGAACCGCATGCATTCGCTCCTTAGCTACAGGTGATATTTATTTATGCTTATGATGTTCAGTGTTTTGAAGGACTACAACAATTATCGCGATAAGAAGCAGACCACCAATTACCATATGTGGACGCAAGGCTGGCACATAGCGACTAGCGCAATAAGCTTGACCATCGAACCCATCTTCACTGGAACCTGGGCCATTCACATCGGTGTTGCTATCGGAGCCTCCACGCTCACTGGAACTGCTGTTGGAACCACCACTTTCTGCATTGCGTGAAGCGTTTTGTTCTCCGAACCCACGTGCGGCACTTGCAATACCTCTACCAATACTACTTCCACCTCCACCTCCTCCTCCGCCAGCGCCGCGCGCCGATAATGGAATGCTGCTGACCAGAAAGGCCAAGGTAATGAGGAGAGTCGCAGTTTTGTTCAAGAGCTTCATGGGCATCTCCTAAAATAAGCAAATCTAAGAACGTATGCCATCTAACCAACGATAAGGTGAGAAGTGACGATGTCATAGACCGAATTTTTCGGCAAATACTTCCTACTATTTTGAGAACGATTGGAAGGACAACAGTGAGAACTGCGGATTGTGTGAGAGACAAGAGCGTAGAGGATGCTAAAAATAATAGACAAGAACCTACTTTGAGCTTAACATGGACGGCCTAACATTGTAGCTAACCAAAAATAAGGGAGAATGTTAATGAGCCTAGATTTTTCAGCAATACGCGGTGCACAGGCTGATGTTTCTTTGCGGGACCTTCCAAGCATGACTGTTAAGAGCCTAAAGACCTTTGGACATTGGATCATCGCCAGTCCTCCAAGCCAGCCAAAACTAAGTTCAACACAAAAGTTCGTGCGCTGGATTACCTTGCAGAAGGAGCAGCCAGTTGCCACATCATGGAACAGTCAGCGCATGTTTACCGTTGCAGGGCGTATGGCAATGGCTGCGGTAGGAATAACCGCGGGAGTGATTGCGACTTCTGGAGCTGCAGGATACTGTACCGAGGCGATCGGATTAGAGCTAAAAGGTGTCGCCGCATCGTATAAGGAAAGGGTGCCGCCAAAATGCATGTTGATAGATCCGACTGTTTCTTGCCCTCAGCAGGTAGAAGAATTGCAGCAACTGAAAGAACTTGTGGCACGATTGGAAGATGAATGTCAATCGCGATTAGCGTTTGACGATATCATTCCTTGCCTGTCAGAAAGCGAGTATCAGCAGATGGAACAGCTTGAAGCACAGATTCAAAAAAAATGCCCTTGGTCAGAAAGGATCATTACTTGCCCAGATTATAGTTTATTGGTTGTGGATACGACACTTAGCCTAGGCATCGAAAAAGTAGCGTCGGTATTGCTCAAGGCTTCCGACATTTTTTATGTGCCGTACAATGGCTTAACAGGCTTAGTAACTCAGAGCATTCAGAAGCTGTGGGCTATCCAGTAAACCGCGAAGCGGTGACCGATAGGTTACCGCTCTGAGTAACTCAGAAGGTTGGCTGGCGCCACTTCCTATGTGGCGCAGTCATTCCATGACTGCGAAGAAGGTTGAAGGCCCGTTTTTGTCCAGCTCGTCCAATCAGTCCATTTTGTCCATCTCTTTCGGTACTAGTGGGCCTGAGGGGCAACGTCGTGACGGTCATTGCCCTTCTGTAGGAGTAAGATGGCCATGCTAAGAACTAAAAGGCCTCCAAAGGCCCATTCTGTGGGGATCGAGGCATTTTGTCCGTCGTGGTAGGCATGTCCTTGCGCCTGAAGATCGGTGCTCATTGAAGTGGATAGCATGGCCATTGAGGTTCCTACTGCTAACCAGCGTTTGAATAATGTCATTTGTTAGCTTTCCATTGCTAAAACAGTTTCGGGAACTTAACTTTGTCTCGGTGAGCTAGCTTGACCAGCCAGATCGTCTTGTTTCGAGGCTGGAACATGTTTACGATGTACTGTCTCGGTGAGCTGGTCTGAAGAGACCTTACCAAATCGTAGGGAACGCATCGCCTTAAAGAAATCTGAGTAGAAACGGGGGAATTCATCGCGTAGGGCTGCTGCTGTCATGATGTAAGCATAACCTTGTTTGACTAGGATAACATGCATTAGCCTGACCGTGCCCCAGTTTGTTTGCATATCTACTTGTGAGAGGTTTGCTTTGCCGGCTTCGGTATGTAGAGCTCCCAAGTTTTTCCATTCAGCATTTTGCGATTCGTTAATGGCTTTGACTATTTTGAGATAATCTTTGGTCGTTCCTTTGTACGATTCCATGCCTAAATTTATTGATGGAGGAAAGGTATCGCTGCCGGAGCCTACGACCATGACTTTTACACTACCTGGGAGATCTTTGGGATCGGCACTACCCCATCCTTGCGGAGGGGTGAATAGGAGAGCCTCGACCTCTTCAGATATTTCTGTTGAAGGAGCTGTAAGTGTTTCAGGAGGTGGAGCTACAGGTGTAGAATGTGCCCAAGAAGCACTCAGTAAGCTACCACCGAGAAGTAATAGGAGACTGACCTGTTTCATACCGGTGACCTCATCCATTTTTTCGCTTAAGGTATCGCATAGATGATCATTTCTATCAAACAAATGCGTTCTTAAACCTAAGACGAGTTCATAGGAGTCCTGAAGGAGTTCCATCACAGCATCTTTGATCATGTCCAAGGCTTCTTTTCTAGTTTTTCCTTGAGTCATGATGTCCAAAAACGAAATTTCGACAAGCCACCATGAGCTTTGGGAATCCTTCCAAACCCTTCCTTCTAATTCCATGATGACAAACTCCAAATCTATCCTTGATATTACGAATGTTACGTTGGCGATTTGTGGTGGCATTGTAACTGGTATGCGCCTGGGACTAGTATAATATTAAATATTTCATTCATATTCAAAGTCTTAGCTACTGGTGACAGGAAGGTTCCAAAAAAAGCCACGCTTGCACTAGACTGCGAGTGTTGGGCCTGTATTGGATACAATTGCAAAATGTGCGGGGTGGAAGGATAGTATGAAGACTCTTGAAAAAGGTGGAGATAAGATACAGAAGATCTGCAC
Source organism: uncultured Chlamydiae bacterium (assembly GCA_963713615.1). Classification (GTDB taxonomy): domain Bacteria; phylum Chlamydiota; class Chlamydiia; order Chlamydiales; family JAJFMA01; genus CAMFKD01. The sequence goes on along the minus strand of CAVQMM010000001.1, from coordinate 1,361,515 downwards.
AGCGTTGCGAGAGGAGACTATCGTCCCTGCTCAGGAGGAGGCTCAGCGCATTGTGCAGGAAGCTCAGCAAGAGCGCGAGCGTATTATCCGTCAGGCCGAGCAAGAGGCTAAAGCACTAATGGCCAATACGCGTAAGCAGATTGAACAAGAACGTAAGGTTTTCGAAACATCGCTGCGTCAGGCAGCACGTCAGAGCGTTGAGCAACTCAAGCAGGAAATTGAGCGTCAGCTATTTAACAAAGAGCTTCACGCATTGGTCGAAAAAGGCTCAAAGGCTCCAGATGTCGTCGCCAAGCTGATCGATGCTATTGTCGGTGCATTGGCAAAGGATGGACTGGATGCCAATCTAAAGGCTCTGGTTCCCAAGACCGTTAAGCCTGCTGAAGTCAATGCCTTGCTAGCGGAATCCATTTTGAAAAAGTTGAGTGAAGGGACTGTGCAGGTAGGGACCATTGCCGGAGGCGCCCAGATCCGTTTGTCTGGTAAGCAGATGACGTTAGATATTTCTGACGAAGCCCTCTGCGAATTGTTGACGGGTTTTCTTCGTGAAGACTTCCGAAAACTCTTCTTTGATGACAAGGCATAGGCTCATATGAAGAGGTATTTCTTTCTAGCCAGTGTCTTACCTGAATTGCATGTGGGAAATCCTCCAGAGATATCCTTCAATGAGTTTATGTTTTTATGTCGGGTCAATCTAAGCAAAAAAGACTTTGAAAAAACTGTCGTCATACGACGTTATTATGATTTGCAGAACCTGCGTATTGTTTGGGAAAAAGACCGTCTGGACCAAGCCTTAGAAGAAGAGCTGGATCATCGTGCAAACCTCGATGAAAATGGTTTAGAAGATGCACTGATCATGGGCTCGGGTCTACCTGACTATGCCTATGACTATTTGGAAAAGTATGAGAACCGGCAAGATCGTTTGTATCACTTTCCTGGGCTATTGGCGGATTACTTTCAGGCGGAGACCGCTCAGGCAAGCGGTTTTCTACGAGAATACTTGGTTTTTGAGCATGAATGGCGCTTGGTATTAGCAGGTCTTAGGGCCAAGCAGCAACATCGGGATATCGCCAAGGAGCTGCAATACGAGGATCTCGATGACCTGTTGGTGAGGCAGCTTTTGGCGCAGCGCGATTCTGAGCATTACGAACCCCCAGAAAGTTATCATGATCTCAAAGACATATTTTTGGCCAATCAAGCTGATCCCTTAGAACTGCAGCTTGCTCTATGCAGATACCGTTTTAAGAAGATTGAGGATATGTTGGGCACAGACATGTTTTCCATGGACCGCGTTTTGGGGTATATGGCGCAGTTAATTATTATTGAACAGTGGGTCGAATTGGACAAAAGAAAAGGCCTTCAAATTATCGACAGCATCGTGAAGGAAGCATCATGACGGAATTGATAGAAGAGCGAACTTTTGCTAAGGGAAAAGTCCTTAGAGCCTTTGGTAACCTCCTTCAGGTTCGTTTTGAGGGTAGTATTAGGCAGGGCGAAGTCGCTATGGTCGAGGTAGAGGGCAGCAGTCTCAAGGCTGAAGTCATCGAAATCAACAATGACATCGCCAAGATACAGGTATACGAAGATACGAGAGGTGTTAGCCTTGGATGTCCAGTGAATTTTACAGGCGATCTTTTGGAAGCCACGTTAGGGCCAGGGTTACTATCATCGATTTTTGATGGACTACAAAACCCTCTGGAAGGCGTGGCTGACGCAGCTGGGCTATTTCTGCCAAGGGGCGTGTATCTTCCAGCACTGGACCTCACGAGACATTGGGCCTTTGAACCCATCGCGAAGGTCGGGCAGGTCGTCAGGCGTGGAGATGCCTTAGGGGTAACTCATGAGGGGCGTTTTGAACACAAGATTATGGTACCCTTTTCTCACTATGGTAACTACACCGTTACGTGGGTGATTGAGCAGGGCAACTATACCGCTGATACCGTTGTCGCTAAAGCCACCGATGAGGCTGGTGTTACGGTTGAATTCACGATGCTGCAAAAATGGCCCATTAAGACCAGTTTGATGGAAGGCTCGAAGGTAAAGCCTACCCAGATGATGACTAGCGGCCTGCGCATTATTGACACCCAGTTCCCCATTATGAAGGGCGGAACTTTTTGCTCGCCGGGACCATTTGGCGCCGGTAAGACTGTGCTTCAGCATCACCTGAGTAAGTACTCCGCAGTGGATATTGTGGTGGTGGTAGCCTGTGGTGAACGCGCCGGTGAAGTTGTAGAAATGCTACGGGAGTTTCCGCATCTGATCGACCCGCATACAAACCAGACCTTGATGACACGCACGATTATCATCTGCAATACATCCTCGATGCCTGTAGCGGCGCGGGAGTCATCAATCTATATGGGTATGACAATAGCGGAATACTACCGACAGATGGGCCTTGACGTCTTGCTGTTGGCTGATTCCACGTCGCGCTGGGCTCAGGCCTTGCGGGAGATGTCCGGACGACTGGAGGAGATCCCCGGTGAAGAAGCCTTTCCAGCGTATCTTTCATCACGCATAGCCGACTTTTATGAACGATCGGGAGTCGTAGCGTTGAGAGATGGCAACCGAGGTTCCGTCACATGCGGTGGAGCGGTATCTCCAGCAGGTGGTAACTTTGAGGAACCGGTGACGCAGGCCACCTTGGCCGTCGTAGGTGGCTTTTTGGGTCTTTCGCGTGAACGGTCGGATGCCCGTCGATATCCTGCCATTGATCCATTGATTTCTTGGTCGAAGTATGTTGACCAAGTGGGTAGAGAGCTGGATGAGTTGTTGCCTGGCTGGGGAAGCATGGTTCATAAGGCTGAGCGCATCCTACGCCAAGGCAACGAAATTGGAAAGCGTATGGAGGTCGTCGGAGAGGAAGGAACCGCCATCGACGACATGGTCATTTATTTAAAGGCCGAACTGTATGATTTCTGTTACCTGCAGCAAAACGCCTTTGATGCGCAGGACTGTTATACCCCGCTGGATCGGCAGGTGCCACTGTTTGCGTTGATCAACAGGATCTTTGATGCTCCATTTCGGTTTACCACACATGAGGAGCCCAGACAGTTCTTTCAGGCTCTGCAGAACGACATTAAAAACATGAACTTTATGCCATTTAACAGCGAAAAGTACCTCAAGGCTTATGCCAAGGCAGAAGAAACGATTGAACTGGCGGCAAAGAGCTAAGGAGGCCCGAATAGCAATATTATTTGTTCTAGCCTCCTACGATTACATGAAATTTATTTAGGAAGAGATGTCATGAAGAAGGTGTATGACCGTATCGTCGACATGCGCGGGAACCTAATTACGGTGATTGCTGAAGGCGTAGCTTTAGGTGAGATGGCGCGCATCGACCTGAAGGACGGCAGAAGCGTCAGCGCTTCGGTGTTACGCATCGAGGGTGATAGGGTGACCTTGCAGGTCTTTGAAAATACTCGTGGGATCTCTACCCACGATAGGGTGACATTTCTGAAGCATCAGATGCAAGCCGTTTATGGACCAGACCTGCTCGGACGGCGCCTCAGCGGCTCCGGAGAACCTATCGACGGTGGACCTGAAATTCGCGGGGAGAAGATCAATATTGGGCAAGCCTCTTTCAATCCCGTTAAGAGGGTTATCCCGAGAGATCTAGTGCGCACCAATATCCCCATGATCGATGTGTTCAACTGCTTGGTAAAGTCGCAGAAGATACCCATTTTCTCTGTGGCAGGGGAACCCTATAATGCCTTGTTGATGCGCATAGCAAACCAGACTGACGCTGACATCGTAGTCATTGGGGGCATGGGGCTGACGTTTAAAGACTACCAGGCATTCATCGACAATGCTGAGGAATGGGGGTCGATGGATAAAACGTTGATGTTTATCCATAGAGCCACCGACCCTGCTGTGGAGTGCTTGTTGGTACCCGATATGGCGCTAGCCTGCGCGGAGAAGTTCGCTATCGAAGGCAAGGACGTTCTGGTATTGCTTACGGACATGACAGCTTTTGCTGATGCGATCAAAGAGATTGCCATTACGATGGACCAGGTTCCCTCCAATCGGGGATATCCTGGATCGCTCTATTCTGACCTAGCCAGCCGCTATGAGAAGGCTGTTTTGATCGAGGGTAGTGGGTCGATTACGATTATCAGCGTAACGACGATGCCTGGTGACGACGTCACGCATCCCGTCCCGGACAATACGGGCTATATTACGGAAGGCCAGTTCTACTTGCACAATGGATCTATTGATCCATTCGGGTCGCTATCACGCTTAAAGCAGCTGGTGATTGGAAAAGTTACGCGAGAGGACCATAGCGACCTCGCCAATGCGATGATCCGTTTATACGCCGACTCCAAGAAAGCGCGTGAGCGTCAGGGGATGGGCTTTAAGCTATCGCGTTGGGATGAACAGCTAATAAAGTACGGGAGTGCCTTTGAGTCAGAGATGATGAATTTGGAGGTCAACAAACCTCTCGAAGAGGCTCTCGATCAAGGATGGCGCATCCTGGCCAGCTGTTTTGCGCCGGCTCAGGTGGGCATTAAGTCTGCCTTGGTGGAAAGATTCTGGCCCAACGATGTTCAGAACATCGCGGAAGAAGCCGCTCTAGTGGGCGAGCGTTAAGCCTAGGAGGCAAACTGTGGCAGATTTTAAACTTACTAAGAACGAGCTTCGGGCGCAGCAGCGTAGGCTGGCGCAGCTGGAAAAATATCTGCCAACGCTCCAGCTCAAAAAGGCCATGTTGCAGGTTGAAGTGCAGAAGGCACGGCAGGATATCCAGCGGCTGCATCAGGAGCTTGGAGAGATCCGTGGGCGCGTTGATGCCTCCAGTGCTTTGTTGTCGACCAGAATTTCGGTAAATGTAGAAGATGTCACTAAGATTGTTAAAATCGATAAATTCTACGAAAACTATGCTGGTGTAGAAGTGCCATTTTTTCGAGGAGTCATCTTTCAGGATGTGCCATACAGCCTAGTGGAAACGCCACCATGGCTCGATAGTATGGTTGTGGGATTGCGATCTGTTGCAGAGGCGCGGGTTAAAGTTAATATTGCCGAAGAGAAAAAAGCCGCCCTGGAGCGTGAATTGCGAGAAGTATCGATCCGAGTGAACCTGTTTGAGAAGGTACTGATTCCGCGCGCCAAGGAGAATATAAAAGAAATACGAGTCTTTTTGGGCGATCAGGAGTTGGCCGCTGTTAGTCGTGCAAAAGTGGCTAAGGGCAAGATAGAAGCCGCGAAGAAGTTAGCCCTTACCAAGGAGCTTTCACATGCGTTATGACGTGAAGAAGTTCCTTTTTTTTGGATTGGAAGAAGACCGCGATGAGTTCTTCCGAACTGCACAGCAAGTGGGCATCATTCACTTTATCGATGGCAACCCTACGGTCTACAAACAACTTCCTGAAGAGATCGAGCGTATCGCTAACGCCATCAAAATAGTGCGAAGTCTTCCCGTTGTGGATCAAGAAGAGCAGGTAGATTTTGATCGCATCGATGAGATTGTTGATTACATTTTGCATTTGCGCGAGACGATCGACAAGAATGAAGAGCGGTTGCGCATATTACGCCTTGAAGTCGCTCGAGTCGGTATCTTCGGTCATTTTTCCAAGGATGATGTGGCATTTATTGAGCAGTCGGGACATCGCAAAGTCCAGTTTTACTGTGCCGCTCCAGGCAAGTATGAGGGCGTTGAGGAGACTGGTGAACTCATTTATGTCGGTTCCGAGTTTGGTCTAGACTACTTCGTAGGCATCAACCGAGAGCCGACACAGTATCCTGGATTAATTGAGCTTAAAATTGACAAGCCCTTGGGAGAGCTAAACGAAAGTATCCGGATTGCAGCACATGACAGACATCACGCTGAGGAGCGGTTAAAGACCTATGCGCGTTTCAATGACTTTCTGCACGAAGGCATCAAGCTGAGACTAAATAAGGCTAATTTGAATTTGGCGCGTTCGTTTGCCTTTCAGCCCATGGAAAACTCAATTTTTGCTGTCGAAGGGTGGGTTCCTAGCAACAAAATCAATGAACTGCGCGTGCTGCTCAGGGATGTCCATGTATACTGCGAAGAAGTCTCTATTGAAGAGCACGATCCAGTGCCCACCTACCTGGAAAATAAAGGCACTAAGCGCATTGGCGAGGATCTAATAGGCATCTATGATACGCCATCGCCGACGGATAAAGATCCATCGGTATGGGTATTGTGCTTTTTTGCGTTGTTCTTCGCCATGATTGTTGGTGATGGCGGTTATGGCCTTGTCTTCCTTGCAGTAGCGTTATACTGCCGTTCTAAGTTCAAGGATGCTGGGGCCTTTGGAAAACGATTCATCAACCTCATGATTATTCTAGCTACCGCTTGCATTATGTGGGGCGTGCTAAATACATCCTTCTTTGGCATTAACATCGGTTATGAAAACCCTCTGAGGCATTTTTCCCTGGTGACGTGGCTTGCCGAGAAGAAAGCTGAGTATCATGTGCAGACGCAAGATTCTGTTTATCAGGAATGGGTAAAGGCCTATCCAAAGGTAAGTGAGGCCACAACTGGCGAGGATGTCGTGCGTTCTGGTGTGAAGATAGGAACACTTGGCGATCTTCATTATACGCTTTTGGCAAAGTTGTCGGATCAGATCTTTCTAGAGTTGGTTCTGCTGATAGCGGTGGTACACATCTCTTTATCGATGTTGCGCTATATCAGGCGTACTTGGGCGGGTATTGGATGGATCCCGGCTTTGGTGGGGGCATGGTTATATGTTCCTTTTACCTTCCTGGGAGCCATCACCTTTGTACAGTACCTGTTTTGGATCCCCCCTGTTGCTGCGTTGCCTGTGGGGTTACATCTTGTGTTGGGTGGATTTGTGTTAGCTGTTGCTTTGGCGATCATTCAACATAGGCTTTTGGGTTTAGTGGAAATTATGGCAGTCATCCAAATCTTTGCCGACGTGATGTCATACTTGCGTCTTTATGCGCTCGGTTTGGCAGGTTCCATCGTTAGTGCCACCTTGAATGAGGTTGCTGTTGCGGTGCCCTTTGTCGTGGCTGTCATTTTAATTGGCGCGGGTCATATTGTGAATATGCTTATGGCTATAGCCAGTGGCGTGATTCACGGTTTGCGTCTCAATTTCCTAGAGTGGTATCATTATTCTTTTACGGGAGGAGGGCGTCCGTTTCGTCCTCTTCATCTCCTGGAGGTAACTCCAGTTGAAAAGCAGAATCGGGTGAGTGAGGAAAATTCTTAAGGAGTAAATGTTATGGACCTTGATTACAGGATTGTTGGCCCTTTGATGGCCATGGCGATCCCTGCCTTTGGTTGCTGTATTGGGTGTTCTATTGCTGGGATGGCCTGCCACGCTGTGATGGCGAGGGTAGAAGAGGGTCACGGCAAGTTCATAGGGATGTCAGCAGCGCCATCGTCACAGATCATTTATGGGTTTATTTTGATGCTGTTGATGAACCGAGCCATCGATGCAGGAACACTCTCACCAATTTCAGGGATAGCGATGGGCTTTTTCTCCGGATTGGCGATGTTGGGATCTTCCATATTCCAAGGGATGGTGTGCGCCTCGGGCATACAGGCGTCTGCCAAGCAGCCAGCGGTCTTTGGTAAATGCTTTGCGGCGATTGGTATCATCGAATCGTTTGCATTGTTTGCGTTCGTCTTCTGCCTGCTGTTGATGTAAGTTCCTTTGTGGGGCGTTGTCTGGCTTGGAAGGACAAAAAGGACCAAAGGGACGAAAAGGACATAAAGAGGTAATTGCAAAATTATTTGAGCCCTTGAGAATCGATTCTCAGAAAAAAAGGTTACCTTTTTATGCGAGAAGGCGATTCTGGAGAGCTCAAATGGCATGGCACTATCTAGTCTGGAGAGACAGGCTTTTATCCCTTTCTAGGCCCGAAGGGTCGATATTGCAACAGGCCGGGGCATCGCCCTGGTATATGCCAAGGGGGATTTCGCAGTCTGAAAGACTGCCACAAGACGTCTGTATTCACACGCTATTTATGCAAGCGCCTTATGGCAGTCTTTCAGACTGCGAAATCCCTTCCTGGAATATACCAGGGCGATGCCCCTGCCTGTTGCAATATCGACCCTTCGGGCCTGAGAAGGGAATCGCTTATCTCTCTTCGCCGGCCGTCAAGTTTCAGGAAATTGACTTCGGAAACCGGACTTCTGCAATTACCTCTAAAGGACTCAGGAGGCATCGTTCTACAAGTCTTTTATGTCCCTTTGGTCCTTTTTGTCTTTCCAAGTTGTTAACTACTTTTTTGAGGTTGTATGTCCACACGTATTGAGAGCGATGGTCTCGGAGAGGTAAGCGTACCAGCTGACAAGTACTACGGTGCGCAGACGGAGCGTTCACGTCGGAATTTTCCGATTGGCGAACAGCGTATGCCTCCTGAAGTCATCTACGCGCTGGTATTGATCAAAAAAGCAGCTGCCCAGGTCAATTTTGAACTGGGCCTGCTTTCTCAAGAGAAGAAAAAGATCATCACTGAAGTGTGTGATGAGATTCTCTCTGGTGAGCTAGACGCTCATTTTCCACTCGTGGTATGGCAGACAGGGTCTGGCACACAATCGAATATGAACGTCAACGAGGTCATCAGTAATCGCGCTATCGAAAAGCTCGGAGGCCAGCTCGGGTCTAAAACGCCTATCCATCCCAATGATGATGTGAACAAATCGCAGTCCTCGAACGATGTTTTTCCCTCAGCGATGCATATAGCGGCGACCATGGCCATTAGAGATAAGTTATTGGTGGCATTGCGAGGGCTGCGCGACGCTTTGGCAGAGCGCTCAGCAGCCTTTATGAATATCGTTAAGATTGGCCGCACACATCTGATGGACGCCACGCCTCTGACGTTGGGACAGGAATTTTCGGGGTATGTCAGTCAAATCGATCATGGCATAAAAGCCATCGAAAATTCGCTTCCGCCTTTGTCTGAGCTAGCCTTGGGCGGCACAGCGGTGGGCACAGGAATTAACTGCCCGGCGGGCTATGCGGCACGTATGGCGGAGATTTTGAGTGACCTGACCGGACATCGGTTTATTACGGCTCCGAATAAATTTGAGGCATTGGCAGCCAGCGATGGCATTGTGGAAGCTAGTGGTATGTTGCGACGCATCGCATGCAGCTTGATAAAGATTGCTAACGATATACGTTGGATGGGATCGGGTCCTCGCAGTGGTATTGGGGAACTCGAGCTGCCTTCCAACGAGCCAGGCTCGTCGATCATGCCTGGAAAGGTGAATCCGACGCAGTGTGAAGCGATCACAATGGTTTCTGTGCAGGTGTTGGGTTATGACACCGCTATAGCTATCGCAGGATCGCAAGGCAACTTTGAGTTAAATGTGTTTCGTCCACAGATGATCTACAACCTTTTGACGTCCATTCGGCTATTGGGCGATGCTTCTAAGAGTTTTGCTGAGAGGTGCGTGCGGGGTCTGGAGCCCAGGTTAGATGTTATTGCCGATCACGTGAATCGTTCTTTGATGCTCGTCACCGCATTAAACAGTGAAATTGGCTATGACAAGGCCTGTCAGATCGCCAAGAAGGCGCATGCCGAGGGCGCTACTTTAAAAGAAGCCGCCGTTCAGCTTGGCTTTCTGTCTGCCGAACGATTCGATGAAATCGTCGATCCCAAGAAAATGGTCAATATCAAGTAATGAACAAAAATGGACCTCTGTCCATAAGAGGTAATTGCAGAAGTATTTGGGCTCTCATGGATCGATTCTTTGGAAAAAAATCACTTTTTTTTGTGAGAAGGCGATTCTGGAGAGCTTAAATGGTATGGCACTATCCTGTCTGGAAAGACAGGCTTTTCTCCCTTCCCAGGCCCGAAGGGTCGAGATTGCAACAGGCCATGGCATCGCCCCATAGGCCTCAACCTAACAGGTCTTTTGAGCTTATATCTCAATGACTTAGGACTTCACAATCGTATCTCGGCGCGCAGCGCTTTGGAGTGCGGTCGCTTGCGACCGCTTTTCGTTCCTTGGGACGGCAATGCTAAACGGCATTGTATGGATTCGTCGAAGGCTGCATGTACTAACTATTTTACCCTTAGGGAATTATAGTAATGCCGTTGCACACGACCGTCGCAAGGAACCCAAAGCGGTCGCAAGGTAAGCGTCAATTGAGGCCATCTGGCGATTTATTCGGCAGTGGGGGCTGATGAGGTGGATGAGGCCTTTGCTTGTCGCCTGGCGGCAGCCCAAGCGTCGGGCAGAAGCTCGTGAAGTTTTTGAGAATTATGGGCTGGCAGGCGCCTCATCACATCCTCTAGGTATTCGTGGGGGTTGACTCCTATCGCGCGGCAGGTCTGTACCAGGCTTAGCAGTACGGCGGAAGCTTCCCCACCCTCCTCGCTTCCAATAAACATCCAGTTCTTGCGGCCAATAGCTAGAGGGCGTATCGCTCGCTCCGCTACATTGTTGTCGAGACGCGCAAATGCATGTTGGGTGTAGTTTTTCAGATGGGGAATTAAGCTGCAATAATAGCCTAGAGCCTCCCTTAGATTCGATTTGGGAAGAGCCTTGCCATTAACCAGCCGGTCCTTGATGCGTGCAGTCAGCTCATCTATTATTGGAGCTTCTTTCTCTTGTCTTATCCGCAGGCGTTCCTCTGGAGAACGTTCCCAAGCAACTCTCTCTAACATAAATAGATATTTTATCTTGCGCAGTACCCAGCTAACAAATTTTTTATCGCCACCTACAGCGTCGAAAAACTTGCGCCGAATGTGACTCCAGCATGGACACCAAGTGAATTGCTTCTTATTAGCCAGTGCTTCATAGGCTCCATATTTATCCGAATGGACAACACCTTTATATCCAGCTAGTATTTCCACAGCATGCTTGTGGCAGCGGTCCGTGCGAAAATGATAGACTCGATAAGGCGGATTTTTTTCCTGCCCTCCAACGATCACCCACATAAAAGCCTGGTGCACCTTTCCCTTACCAGGGACAAGCATGTCCACAGGAGATTCGTCCACAAAAACATTGTTGCTGCTGAGCACGCGAGCAATCATTTCTTCATATAGCAGCTTTAAGGCATATCCACAGCGCATTACCCACTTGCAAAGTATTTGTCGGCTGATGAGAATGCCCTCGCGAGCTAAGATTTCCGATTGACGAAATAAAGGAAGGTGATCGGCGAATTTTTTCACGATCACACTGGCTAAAAGACTCTCATCGGCTTGACAGCGAGGAAAAATGCTATCTGGTAAATCTGCGATAAAAACGCCCTCTTCACTATGTGCTCTACATGCATACTTGGGACGTACTAGCTCCTTGACGTAGTAGCTACCTGGCGTATGCGCTATTTTGTGAGTGACTTCTTCGCCAATTTTGACGAGGGCTTCACCCGTTGTAGGGCAAACTTTTTGATCCTCTGGCAAATCTAAAATACAGCGTTGAACGGGAATATTGTCTGGAAGCGTAATTTTATCTTTGCCATTGCGCCCCTGCTTAACCCGTCGATGAGCAGGCACATTTATTGTCTCTTTTTGCTCTTCGGAACCAAGATTTTCGAAACCTTCCAGGTAGAGTTGTTGACCGCCATCGTCGACTACTTTTTCCGAACGTTTCCCAAAAATCTGACGCCTAAACCATTCAAGCTGCTCCTTGAGAAAGCTATTCTCATTTCGCAGGGAATAAATTTCCGATTGAAGATGTTCTAGTGATAGTGTTGAGGTTTCCATATGCTCTAAATCATATCACAGACCCCCTCTATTATCAAGTATTTTATCTAATAAAATACACATTGTTTTTAGGATTTTAGGCTCGATGACTACTCTCCAACAACATTAGAAATTCTCGACGATCGATAGCGGAATCTGGAATGCTTCCATTGCGAAAACTTCCTTTTTCAAGTCGCTTGTACCAGACGGCATGACCATTACCATCCCAGTAAAAGACCTTCACTAGATTTCTACGACGATTTAAAAAAACGAAGTAGGCCCCGCAGGTAAATTCGCCCGAGAACGAACTGTCAACAAGATTGCTCAAGCACTCAAATCCCTTTCGCATATCGATCGGCTCTTGATAGAGAAAGACACCCTTGTTTTTCTGATATGACGACCTCAGAGTTTTGCTCGCAGACTTTAGGGTTAGATAGACGCTCTTCTGATCAAGCGAAAGCTTGAGCTCGGGCAGGGTAATGTCTATCCAACCCGTCGAGGAAATGTGGTCGGGCGGGCTAACTTTAAAGCGTTGGTACCAGTACAAGAGCTGCTGGTAGCTTATATTGTTCTCTAGGCACCACCTGCGGCCACTCTGACCGCTCGCCATCCATTGGTCTATGCGTCGAGCCCACTCAGAACGCTTCCTTTTGAAATCCATTAGTATCTCCATGGTTAGGGTCATGGAGAAAACTTAGAACCTCGCGGAATTACGAAAAAGATGGCTTCAATTGACGCTTACGTCGCAAGCGACCGCACTCCAAAGCGCTGCGCGCCGAGATACGATTGTTAGGCTTAGGTTGAGGCCTATGTGGCGATGCCATGGCCTGTTGCAATCTCGACCCTTCGGGCCTGGGAAGGGAATGGCTCTCTCTTCACCGGCATCCGATTTTCAGGAAATTGACATCGGAAAATCGGACTTCTGCAATTACCTCATAAAGTCCATTTATACTCTGACCAGAATGGGTAGCATTACCTCTTATGGTTATTCGTGATGCTTAGGATCCTCTGGGGTGATCTGACTTTCAGCCTTGCGTTTCTTCGTGTTCTTGCACTCTTTAAGGACTAGCAAAATGTCTTTGAACAAATCGCTCTTATCTCTGGAGTCTAAGTCTGAGTCTTCGACAGGAGATATAGAGTCTTCTAGTGTTTGAATGACTTGTGGGTCCTCAAGGTTCGTTTGAGCCTTTATCCAAGACGCAACTTTCACTTGCCGGTGCCTCTGAATCAAATCGTTGGATGGAAAGTGTTTGTCTAACGCGATCCTATATGAAGAAGGTAGACCTTTTAGGCAATCCTCTAAAACCTCTTTTGTCACCAGACAAGAAGGGTTTTGGTAACCCAAATCAAGTAATTTTTGGTGTATGATTGTATATAGGTAATCCGTACAGCCAGATCTATCACCACTAAATATGCTATATATAATTTCGTCGATATCGTTAGTTTTTATCTCGTGTACAATTTCCTGAATATTACCTAGCAAGACCTCGGGGTCTTCGAGATAAGCTAGACATTGATGTATCTCTGTAAAAGTCTCAAGTTGTTGCTCTTTCTCTTCATCGCCGGACTCATATTCACCATCATTAAACCTAAGACTGGAAAGATCCAGATTTCCATATTTTGTTTGTAGAATAAGGCTCTCTTCCGACGAGACCAGTTTAGAACATGCCTTAGGATCTCTTTGGTGTCCACCGCAACCAAATAGTCCATGTTTTTTAGCGAGCTCAATAAACTGGTCACGGATGCTTGGTTCATACAGATGCAAACAACGCAATTTTATAATGTTTTTGAGTGTAGAAAGAGGTTCAGCAGCTAGGTCAATCAAGTTCAAAACTGCAATCACGATTTCGCGTTCAGGATACTTTTCTAAGAAGTCAAAGAATAATTTCCCAAAATCCTTTGTATCGAGAAAATCTGTATACCTCCTGTTGAGAGGCTCGATAATTTCATACCCGCGATATAATAATGCTGATAATATTAGATACTCTTCCGGAAGAAAGTTAGATTTAATAATTTCTTTTTTAATGTGTTTAGGACTTTCCTTTTTAATACGTGAAATTTCATCTTCAAGCTTTAGGATATTATGGTTTACTAAAGCGACAAGTTCCGTTACATGCTCCGGTGATAGCTCAGGAATAATGAGGATTCCATAGACGATATCGATGAAGCTTGGACGGTTTACGGGAAGAGGGGCATTTTGCAAAGAACCGAAATCGATTTCAATGACCAAAGTCTTTTTTTGGGAAATTTCGTATAAACATCGTTTATGATTCTTTGACAGCTGGACAAACTTAGTGCAAATTTCCTTCGCCTTGTCTACCTCGCCTAGTAGGTGAAGTGTTTTGGCAAGATTTGAATAGAAGTATATTTGACCAGGCTTGCTGTTGATGCCCTGTATGAATTGCTCTACTTCTTCAATTCCGACACCATTAGCCTTTAGCGCGAACATCATCATTCGGCTCACCTCTTGATGAGTCCATGATACATGACTAAATAGGTTGGAATATTGAATAGGCTCTGGCAAAGTAATCTCTCTAATTAGTTCACAGAATTCCACAATGTATTCAGAGATAGCACTATTTGACGGATTAAAATCTATGTCAGAGATTTCATTATTGAAAATAATATTCGATACTGGACAGTCGGTAAGAGGTGAATGTAGTGGCATAGCGGAGCTCACTGTTAATGAGGGACTTGGAGGCAACTCGATCACTGAAGATAAATCGACATTTAGGTCAGGAAGGGTTTTTGGCGTGGTGGGTGATGGAACATGTTCGGGACTGGGAGTGCGATTAGTATTGTGTAAAGGATCCATGAATGAATGACCTCGAAATAATATTTATATTTTTCAGTTTTAATAGTTTCAGTGAAATTGTTGAGTAGATAATGAACGATCTGATTGAAACATTCAATCTAATTTTAACATCTATTCGATAGTTTGAGTAAGCAAAAAGCGCCCCCAATTCTTCCCAAGAATCTGAAATCGTCGATTTCATGGCGTTATAAAAGTTGCTAGGAAACGAAAAAGGGGCTAGCAAGGAATAAGAATAGAGAATAACCAGGATTGGTGGTCTATGGCATACAAATCATTAGGTTTTATCGTCTCTTCAGCACTACTAGTCCAGGCAGCCCTGCTTGCTGACACAGCTTCTGATGTCACACAAGCCTCTAACAACAAGGTTCTTCAGGAGCTAAATTTTGGTAATAGGCAAGATTTTGAGGATGCCAATCGGGGTTTGATTGCTCCCCTACCTAATGGAGGGATCATTCGCAACGACAAGGGTGAGATTGTCTGGGATTTAAGCAGATGGGACTTTTTAGGCACCAACCAACCCAGCCCTCCCACAGTGAACCCGAGCCTATGGCGTCAGGGGCAGCTGCTCCATGCTGCAGGTCTGTACAAAGTTACGGACCGTATCTATCAAGTACGCGGTGCTGACTTATCCAACATGACGATTATTGAGGGGGATACCGGTATCATCGTTATTGATCCTTTGATATCCATGGAGACTGCTAAAGCTGCTCTTGCGCTATATTTTCAAAATCGACCTCACAAGGCCATTAAAGCTGTGATATACAGTCATAGTCATGTCGACCACTTTGGTGGCGTCAAAGGGATTATTTCGCAGCAGGATGTTGATTCGGGAAAAATCGAGGTAATAGCTCCTGCGGGGTTTCTCGATGCTGCCTTGGATGAAAACGTGATGGCCGGAACGGCGATGGGACGTCGTGCGGGTTATATGTATGGCAACTTGCTTAAGCCTGGACCTACTGGGCAAGTGACCTCTGGTTTGGGGCTTACGACTTCGACGGGTGAAGTATCCTTGATTGCACCAACGAAGTTGATCACAGAGACGGGCGAAAAGTTGACCGTCGATGGTGTGGATTTTGTCTTTATCATGGCACCAGATTCCGAGGCGCCGGCGGAGATGCTGTTTTATTTGCCACAATTTAAGGCTTTAGACATCGCTGAGGATGCATCCCACACGATGCATAACCTCTATTCGCTGCGCGGAGCCAAGATCAGAGATGCCAGAGCTTGGGCCAGATACCTTAATCAGGCTATAGCGATGTTTGGTCCGCAAATGGAAATCGTGTTTGGTCAGCACCATTGGCCAGTTTGGGGCAATGCTCGTGCCAACGACTATATAGAAAAACAAAGGGATATGTACAAATACCTTCACGATCAATCTCTGCGACTGGCCAACCAGGGCTACACGATGCTAGAGGTGGGGGAAATGGTGAAGTTGCCCAAGAGCTTAGATCAAGAATGGTACAACCGAGGCTATTATGGCAGCACAAATCACAATGCCAAGGCAGTCTATAACCTTTATTTAGGCTGGTTTGATGGCAATCCTTCAACCTTGCATCAGCTGCCTCCTGTCGAGGCTAGCAAGCAGTATGTGAAATACATGGGTGGCGCAAGTGCTGTTTTAGATAAGGCTCGTGACGACTATAAGAATGGGAATTATCGCTGGGTCGCTCAAGTAGTCAATCATGTTGTCTATGCTGATCCGAGCAATAAGGCCGCTAAGGATTTCCTTGCAGATACTTTGGAGCAGCTTGGCTATCAGGCAGAAAATGGGACTTGGCGTAATTTCTATTTGTCAGGTGCTCAAGAACTACGTCAAGGGGTTAAGCCTACCCAGACACCGAATCCTGCTAGTCCAGATATGGTTGCGGCAATGCCTACTGAGCTGCTTTTAGACTATCTGGCAGTGCGCTTAGATGGGCCTAGAGCTTCCGAAAACCCCGTTTCGTTCAATTTGGTTTTTCCGGATAAGAAGGAAAGTTTTTTCGTGCAGGTCAAAAATGGAGTTTTGAATTATTTCAAGGACAAGACAGGAAAAGCGGATGCTACCATTACAGTGAAGCGTTCGGATTTGAATGCGATCATCACAGGACAACAGACCATCAAGGGATTGACCGATAGTAAGAAATTGGTGATGGAAGGTAACCAAAAAACGCTTACCAATTTCTTGGGATTGCTGGATGCTTTCCCTTTTTGGTTTAACATCGTTGAACCTAGGCCAGCGCAACAAGATAATTCCTAAAAGGTGTCTGGACAGCATGGACCTATCTTTAAGGTCCATGTTGTCCAATCAGTCCAGTTCGTCCAATTGCAGAAGTCCGATTTTCCGAAGTCAATTTCCTGAAAATCGGATGCCGGTGAAGAGAGAGTCATTCCCTTCCCAGGCCCGAAGGGTCGATATTGCAACAGGCCATGGCATCGCCACATAGGCCTCAACCTAAGCCTAACAATCGTATCTCGGCGCGCAGCGCTTTGGAGTGCGGTCGCTTGCGACCGCTTTGGGTTCCTTGCGACGGTCGTGTGCAACGGCATTACTATAATTCCCTAAGGGTAAAATAGTTAGTACATGCAGCCTTCGACGAATCCATACAATGCCGTTTAGCATTGCCGTCCCAAGGAACGAAAAGCGGTCGCAAGCGACCGCACTCCAAAGCGCTGCGCGCCGAGATACGATTGTGAAGTCCTAAGTCATTGAGATATAAGCTCAAAAGACCTGTTAGGTTGAGGCCTATGTGGCGATGCCATGGCCTGTTGCAATATCGACCCTTCGGGCCTGGGAAGGGAGAAAAGCCTGTCTTTCCAGACTGGATAGTGCCATACCACTTAAGCTCTCCCGAATCGCCTTCTCACAAAAAAAAGTGATTTTTTTTCCAAAGAATCGATCCATGAGAGCCCAAATACTTCTGAAATTGCCTCAATCAGTCCATTTTTTCATAAATTTCGCAATTTTACTTCTTAATTTTGATTCCTTTTAACTCATTATCAAACAGTTATGTTATTTTTTTATTGACAAAGTAGTGGTTTAATTAAACAATAGAGATGTGGAAGTAAGCTTTATTAAAGTTTGAACTGAATAAAGCTCAGTTTAATTTCAAGCAGGTTCGAGAAAAGAGAGGAACCATCTCATGCCACAATGGCTAAGAGCCCGAAATCTTTTCCTGCTGGGCCTGGTATCCTGTGTTGTTATCGGCCGTTTACCAGCCGATGAGATGATCATGGGTGCTCCCTATTCCTGTTCAGCAGCAGATGACGATATAGCGCCAATGGATAATCAAGACTGCTGGGTTTTGCCTGAATGTGTCGATCAGGTGGTTTCTGCCTGTTCCGAAGTCTTTCAGACAGAAATCGTGAATAACTGTCCAGGAGATGACGATAGTGGAAGTGGATCTTCCGGTAGCGACAACGGCGGCGGAGGTGGCCATGGTGGAAGTGGAGGTGACAACGGAGGTGGCGGTGGTGGTGGTGCCCATGGTGGAAATGGCGGCGGCGGTGGTGACAACGGCGGCAGCGGTGGCAACAGTGGCAGCGGTGGCAACAGTGGCGGAGGTAATGGCAACAGTGGGGGTAGCGGCTCTGGCGGCGGTGGTGGAAGTCCTGGCACTGTTTCAGGCGGCGGCGATAGCGGTTCTGGAGGAGGAAGCGGCGGTGGAGGAAGCGGCGGTGGAGGAAGCGGCGGTGGAGGAAGCGGCGGTGGAGGTAATGGCGGTACCGTTTTTGGTGGGGGCCCAGCCGATACAGGTGGTGGCGGTGGCAGCAGCGGTAGCGGTAGCGGTAGCGGAGGTAATGGAGGTAGCGGCGGCGGTGGTAACAATAGCGGAGGTAATGGCGGTGGTGGCGGAGGCGGTGGTCCAACTACTCCACCGGGTGTTTTTCCGCCAAGTGGGCCTCCTAAGACTCCACCCGTGGGCGGTGGCCCGAAGCCAGGCCCTGGAGTGAGTGCACCTGAACCTTCGACCTATTTGATACTGGGTTCCTTCCTTGCGGCTTTTGCGTTTCTCAAGCGTCGCAAGCGCAATGAGAGCAAGCCTGAATTGTAGAATATACGAGGAGGCTACTAGAAGGATGTCGACATCGTTCTAGTAGCCTCGTTATCTAAAAGCTACTGATCACTTTCTTTCTTTGGGATTTGCAATGATTGATAGAATTTCGGTTCAAATTCACTGATGCTATAGGTGGACCAACTTTGCTGAACGTAAATATTGTTTTTACTGGCAGTAACAAACAAAATTACGCGTGCCATATTTCCCTGTTCATCCATGCCTACCAGGATTATCGCATGCCTCATATAGAAATAGTGTTTGCTAACCTTGTCGTCTGGAACGTCATGCGAAAAGATATAGAATTCACATTTAATTTCATCATCTTCAGTTTTTTCGAAGATGAATTCGTGACTAGCCTGACAAAATGTTCTAAAAACTATTGTTCCGGCAATCATTAAAAGAGTTAATAGTTTCATAAAAACCACTTGATTTATCCATCAGATCCATGTGCCTTGGCCTAATTAATCGCGCAGGAACTTGGCTGTCCAGGAGGTAGGATGTTTGGCTACCTTTTCGGGAGTACCATAGACAACCACTTCACCACCCTTCTCGCCAGCTTCTGGGCCCAGGTCGATGAGGTAGTCAGCGTTGCGGATCATGTCGCTATTGTGTTCGATGAACACGATAGTATGGCCTTGGTCGACGAGGCGGTGCAGCACGCCCAGGAGCTTCTTCACATCGTCGCTATGGAGACCTGTGGTGGGTTCGTCGAGCAGATAAATTGTTTTACCGCGCGAACGCTTAGCTAGGTCGCGGCTTAGCTTGATACGTTGTGCTTCACCGCCCGACAACGAAGCCATCTCCTGACCTAGTTTGAGGTAACCTAATCCTACCGAAATTAAAGTGTCTAGGATGCGCACGATCCTTGGATGATTCTCAAAGGCAACGCGGACCTCGTCGACAGTAGTATCTAGGTAGTGACCAAGGGTTTTTCCTTTGTATTCCACTTCCAGGCTAACCGGGTTCAGGCGCAGGCCATGGCATTCATCGCAGACCACTTTCACGGGTGGCAAGAAATGCATTTCAACCTTGCGGTAACCCATTCCCCAGCAGGCCGTACACATGCCGCGTCTGTGGTTATAGCTAAAGTGCTTTGGCTGTAGTCCACGCCTGCGCGCTTCTGGCAGCGATGCGAAGAATTCACGGATAGGCGTTAGGACATCGACATAGGTGCAGACGTCGGAACGAGATGTTCGACCGATGGGATTTTGATCGATGGAGATCACCTTATCGACTTGTTCAATCCCTGCGATGATGGCTCCAGAGACAACCACTTTATCATGGTTGCCAATGCCATGTTCGAGGGCCGGCAGCAGGATATGATGGAGCAATGTTGACTTACCGGATCCCGATACACCTGTCAAAGCGACCATTGTCCCCAAAGGTATGGCCACAGACACATTTTTGAGGTTGTGCTTCGTTGCATTGCTGATGGTGATGACTCCCCCATTAGCACCACGACGCCTGGAGGGTACAGGAACCTTCTTACTACCCGACAAATAAGCCCCGGTCAGAGAATCCTTGTTTTTCAGAATCTGCTTGATGGTACCGCGAGCAGTGATATGTCCGCCATGGCTACCTGATTGTGGACCAAAATCCAGGAGGTAATCAGCCTTGATGATTGTAAGAGGATCATGCTCGACCATAATGATTGTGTTACCAAGATCCCGTAGCCTAACGAGAGCTTCGTTGAGACGCTCATTGTCGCGAGGATGCAGGCCGATGGTGGGCTCATCCAGAACGTATAGTACGCCAGTAAGACCACTGCCTAGTTGCTTGGCGAGGCGAATGCGCTGAGCTTCGCCCCCACTGAGGGTAGGTGCAGTACGATGCAAGGATAGATATCCTAGACCCACTTCATTCAAAAAGGATAGACGGTCTATCAGCTGTTTTTTGACCTCATCGAGGAATTTTCGTTCTGTCGGTGGCAGGACAAATTGCTCCATAAAGGCGAAAGACTGCTCGATAGGCCAGCGACAGACATCAGCAATCCCATGACCATCGATAGTGACATGTCGCGCCAGCGCATTGAGGCGCGAGCCTTGGCATGTGGAGCACTCCTGAGCATCAAGCATAGGAATGACCAATTCGCGTATCTCGCTAGTCGCACTTTTGGCTATTTTCACAAGTAGATTGTTAATGCCGATCCAATTGAGAGACCCACCTTCGTGCGGAAGCTCTTTGCCACCACCGTTAAACAGGAAGTGTGTTTGCTCGGTCGTCAGGTTGGCCACGGTTTGATAGGTAGGGATACCGTTGAGCTTCAAGACATCGGCTACTAAACTCCAAGCTGGATAAGCCATAAGCTCTTTGCAGAGCAGGCGTATGAGATTAGAAACGCTAAGCTGCCCAAGAGTGGATTGTTGGGAAAGATTAGCCCCATACTGAACGCCAAGCCCTTGGCATTCTGGGCACATTCCTTCAACCGTATTAAATGAAAACGTGTGAGGGGTGATTTCTGGGTAGGATTTGCCTGTACTTTCTACGGAGTAAGTGAGATTAAAGAAAACTTCCTGACCATCTTCTCGCAAGACAGTGAGGGCACCACCACCCATTTCGGAAGCATTTTCAACCGCTTCGAAGAGGCGTGTTCTGGCGGAGTCCTCGACTTTAAGACGATCTATGACCAGAAAAAGCGTGTTTTTGCGGCGGCGATCGTAGGGGATCGGTGAGGCACCCTGCTCTTCGAGCGAATAGAATTCGTTGTTGAGCCGAATACGCATGTAACCTTGACGTTGCAGGCGATTAGTCACAGCTTCAAAGTTCTCCCCCTTGCGAACCTCTAAAGCTGCTAGAATATGCAGCCTTTCTCCTTTTGGGTAGCTTAGAATACGATCGACCACATGATCCTTACTGATCGCTTTGATCACTTCTCCTGTCTCAGGACAATGGGGAATACCAACCCGTGCAAATAGGACGCGCAGGTAATCGTAGATTTCTGTCATCGTGCCCACGGTACTACGTGGATTTCCAGCATGGGATTTCTGTTCGATAGCGATAGCTGGTGAAAGACCATCGACCTGCCCCACCTTCGGCTTAGGCATTTGCTTAACAAACTGCCGAGCGTAGGGCGAGAGGGATTCGATGTAACGACGTTGTCCCTCGGCATAGATCGTATCGAAGGCTAAGGATGTTTTGCCGGAGCCCGAGGGACCCGTCAGAACGGTGATTTTTTCTCTGGGAATATCTACGTCGAGATGCTTGAGGTTGTGCTGCTCTGCACCTCGTACCGTCAGAAATTTGCAGGGCGGTACGACGACATCAGCTTTGCGCTTTCGCTTTGTAGCTAGGAACTTTTTGACATCGGCCGCGGGATCTCTTTGAAGCACGGTCTTAAGGGCAGAACCCGTAGGCCCCGTTTTCTTGGCGATGGCTTCCGGAGTTCCTTTGGCGACAATGTAGCCACCTTGTTCACCACCTTCTGGACCTAAGTCAATGATCCAATCTGCCGTTTTTACGACATCCATGTTGTGTTCGATGACGACGACGGTGTTTCCGCGTTCGACCAATTTATGCAAGACGTCTAAGAGATGCTGGATATCGTAGAAGTGTAAGCCGGTGGTAGGTTCATCCAGGATATAGATTGTGCGTCCGGTGGCAGGTCGTACAAGCTCTTTGGCTAGCTTAATGCGCTGGGCTTCACCACCAGAAAGCGTTGTCGATGATTGACCTAGCTTGATGTACTCCATGCCTACTTGTTGGAGGGTTTCGAGTTTATGCTTAATGGAGGGAATGCTTTCAAAGAGCTCCAGAGCTTCTGTGACGTCCATCTCCAGGATGTCGTAGATGTTTTTACTTTTGAAGAGTACAGACAGAGTTTCGTGATCAAAACGCTTTCCCTTGCATGCCGGGCATTCCACCCAAGCATCTTCTAGGAAGTCCATATCGATGCGGATCATGCCCATCCCTAGACAGCGTGGGCACGAACCTTCCTTAACATTAAAGCTAAAGCGTCCGGGTTGGTAGCCTCTGGCACGACTTTCGGGCAGCTGGCTGAAAAGATCCCGGATTTCATCGAATAATTTGATGTATGTAGCAGGGTTTGAGCGTGGGTTGCGTCCGATGGGAGTTTGATCAATAGCGATGACTTTGTCGATCGCATCCAGCCCTTCAATACCCGTATTCTTGCCGACCTCGAGTTCAGCCTTATGCAGAGTGTTTGCCAAGATAGGGTATAGTGTATCGCTGATGAGTGAGGATTTACCGGAGCCTGATACACCAGTAATCGCGATGAAGCATCCCAGGGGAATCTTGATGGAGACATCTTTGAGATTATGATGTGCGGCACCCTTGATAGTTAGGCTGCTTCCATTGCCTTTACGGCGCTTTTTGGGAACAGCGATGACCCGTCGACCAGCGAGATAATCAGCCGTGAGGGAACCCTCGCATTCGATAAGGTCGTGAAGGCTGCCACTACAAACAACATTACCACCACGGCTGCCGGCGCCTGGACCGAAGTCTACCACGTGGTCAGCTTCCCACATCGTTTCTTCATCATGCTCAACCACGACAACCGTATTGCCCTTATCGCGTAAGTGTTTGAGGGTTTCGATCAGGCGTTTGTTGTCGCGTGGATGAAGACCGATGGAGGGTTCGTCGAGGATGTAGGTGACTCCCACTAACCCGCAACCTATCTGTGACGCAAGACGTACGCGCTGAGATTCTCCTCCCGATAGTGTCGGGGCTGTTCGGCTTAGGCTGAGGTAATGGAGACCTACATCGAGCAAGAACTTGAGGCGTTGCTGGATTTCTTTGAGGAGCTCGTCGGCGATTATGCGATCCGTTTCGCTGAGTTTAAGATGTTCAAAGAAGCTGTAGCACTGTTCAACGGTCATGGAGGTCAGTTCATGAATGCTCTTGCCACCCAGGAGAGTCGCGGCAGGGTAGGCCTTTAGGCGTGATCCATGGCATTCAGGACAGGGCTGAACGGTCATCAGCTTCAGCATCTTGTTGCGGTAAGAATCGCTTGTGGCGTCACGGAAGCGCTGTTGAGCTTCTGTCATCACCCCACGCCAGGCAACATAGTCTGACCAAGTAGCTCCGGTTTCGGGGTGGATAAACTGCATGCGCGTGTATTTTTTGTTATTTCCGTAGAGGAAAACTTTTTGCGCTGCAGCGGTGAGCTTGTTCCAAGGGGTATGTACGCTAAAGCGATAGAGGCGCGCCAGGTTGTCGTAAATGTTTCCATAGCGAACTGTCTGGTAGGAAGAACCTACGCTGCAGCAATCCTCAGCAATGCTGAGCTCTTTGTCGATGACTTTGTCGACATCAAAGTCTTTGACCTCTCCCATGCCATTGCAGGTGGGGCACATGCCTGACGGGCTATTGAAGGAGAAATCGTGAGGCTCAAGAGCTTCGTAGGATAAGCCAGAGCCTTGTGAATAGGCATGCATCGAATAAAGATGTTCTTCCTCAGTGTCGACATCAAAAACGCTACAGACGCCATTACCGAGGTTGACAGCTTGGGTGATGGCTTCGGCAATGCGTGAGTCGCTGCTTTTGTCAACCTTCAGCCTGTCTATGACGATGTCGACGTTGTGGGCTACGCTGCCATCGAGAGAGATTTCATTTTCTAGACTTAGGATGGTTCCGTCAATTCGTACGCGCGTGAACCCTTTGCGTAAGAGATCTTGGAAGTCTTCTTTGAACTCAGCCTTTTTGTTTCGAGCGTAGGGAGCTAAGATAATCAACTTGGTATTTGTGGGAAGACTCTGAACAAGCCTGATGATACGCTCGCGGCTTTGCGGTGTTACAGGTTCGCCGCTAACGGGGCAGTGGGGCACGCCAACACGTGCAAATAAGACACGTAGGTAGTCATAGATCTCTGTCATCGTCCCAACAGTGGAGCGAGGGTTTCGTCCAGCAGTTTTTTGTTCGATAGAGATTGTCGGGGAGATCCCTTCGGCATGTTCCAGGTCGGGCTTAGCCATTTCGCCCATCTGACGCCTGGCAAAAGTCGATAATGAATCCACATAGCGGCGCTGCCCCTCGACGTAAAGAGTGTCGAAGGCTAGCGATGACTTACCAGATCCTGAAACGCCTGTGAAGACGATGAGCTGGTTGGTGTCCAGGGTAAGGTCTATAGACTTCAGATTATGGACCCGCACCTGACGGAGAATAATTTTTCGATCGGTCACTGGAAGCTTGGATTGGAGGTTAATGAGAGTGAATTATAGCCAATCTGAGGATTTTTTACCACAGGGGGAGCGAGGATATTCGAGGATATAGGAGCGAGGGTATAGGAGAGAGGAAGAAGATAAGGAGAGGAAGTAGGATTTTACCGCCGAGGCGCCGAGATAGGAGAGAGAGGAAAGAAATGTCTCTTTCTGGCGCTGTACAAAGTCCTGTCTGAGAGGTCCGCAGGAATATAGCTCTGTTATAGCCCTCAGACAGGACTTTGTACAGCGCCAAAAAGGGACCGATCCTCGATTTAACAGAAAAAGTTAGATTGAGCACTTGATCGGTTTGTGGGGCCTAAGACCAATCCTGTCTAAGGGCCTTGTGGGAAGATATCCCTACAGAGCTCCTTAGGCAGGATTGGTCTTAGGCCCTACAAACCGGTCATTCCCTCCTCTCTCTCCTATCTCGGTGTCTCGGCGCCTCGGCGGTAAAAAATCCTAATTCCTCTTCTCTCTCCTTTCTTTTCTTTTTCACAGCCATTCGGCTTGCATTCGCTGCCTCCAACTCATTCTTCTTTTTCTTGCTATCAAATTTTTCTTTCCTTTTTTGGTTGAGTGGTTCTAAAGTTCGTTTTAACGTTCGTTTGCTGAAAAGGTTCAAATCTGGGAAAAGGTGGGAGATATGTCGTTACACTATCCAAATTGGAAAATGATACAACATTTTGTATTGGCCTCCTGTGCATTTATGGGAAGTGCAGCTAGCCTCGAGGCTGCCAACAACAATACGTCGACAAAAGATGATCTGCTGGGTCCTGTGCAATGGAGAGAATTAGGTAAGCAAAAAGCTCAGAATGGGGACCTCCTTGTTCTGCGAGATGGCCGTAAGGTTAGTGGCCGTTTAGAAAAGATTCCCGACCTTCACTATCCATTTGGCACTGTTAGTTTTCATGTTGGAGAGGTGGCGTCAGTTACGTTTGGTTTGGTCGATGGTCATCCCAAAATGCAGGTGATCACCCGGAATGGTGAGAACTTTGTTGGGGACCTTCCTCAGGAGAAGGTGCTCTTCAGTCGCAAAGTTCCAGTTGCCCGTGGCGACCGCAGTGTTAGAGGTGATACCAATAACGTGCGCTATGTTCTGACGGAAATAGATCCTTACGATGTGAATAGCCTAGTATTGAAAAACCAGCAGTTGAGTGAAGTACATGCTCAGAACCGTTTTTATCACCTAAGTCTACGCAACGGTGACCAGTTAGCTGTCACGTTAGAGGCGGAAGACATCCAGCTCACAGATGGTTGGCAGGATCTTAGTATCCCTAGCAATAAGTTGGTGGATGTTCAATTCAACGGAGGCTTGCAAGGTAGTATTGAAGGTGAAGTCGGTGATGAGCACCTGGGATTCAATTTTGTTAAGAACCCAACATTAGGCTTGCGCATCATCAATCAGGGCAACACAGTACGAATACCATGGGACCAGATAGCAGAGTTGCGTCTTAACCTGGGTGATTACGCCATCAGTGATGAGCCTACAGTATCCGAATTGTATCATCATACCAGTGGTATCGATGATGCCGATGGTGCCACAGACCTCATAGCCGCCGAGATACACTTCTTTGAAGATTCAGAAGATAAGGATGACATCTACGAGGAAGCTATGTGGGGTGCTGCAAACGAGAGCGATCATAGCCTCGACAGCAATGATGATGCTAGCCACGATGGGATTAACGGTTTTCCGCCCCAAGGTTTTTGGTTCGCTTCTGACGACGAGTTCGATAGTGGTGATGGCGAAGAAGGAAATGTCCATCCTATTTGGTTAGCAGACGCTGACGAGGATGAAGTGGCTCCACATCAGTTTGAGCCAGCGGAAGCTGCCTATTTCTTTGCTGCTGCTGGTGTAGAGGACTGTGAGGATAACTTGCTTGATGACGACAACAGTCCTCAGTTGTTGTTAGCATCAGATATATTAGCATCAGATATACCTGACGGCGAAATGGTTTTTGTTCCTGGCGCCACAATCTTGGCTGATGTTGATGAAGATTATGGTGTGCTGAATGGGAATACGTACCAGCATCGCGTGACAAATTTGTTGCCAACGCTTAATAAACCTTCACAATATGTTCACGTGCCTAATTTCTTTGTTGATAAGCACGAAGTTACCAACGAGGAATATCAGCTGTTTGTCGAGGCTTCCGGACATCGCGCTCCGGCGCACTGGACTGGCGGTCGTATTCCTACTGGGCAGGAAAACGATGCCGTTGTCAATGTCTCTTACAATGATGCTAAGGCATATGCTGCATGGGCTGGCAAACGTTTACCTACAGAAGCAGAGTGGGAGCTAGCCTCACACCAGGCTAATCACCTGTTAAACGCAACCATGGCTGCTCAGAAGAGTGTGATGGATGACCAGGCGTTTTCCGTGCTTTCACTGATTGCTAGTTTTGAGCCTGTCATGGCCGATACTCGATTGCCTCAAGTGACCTTTGGCCGCGCGTTGGATGAGCTTTCGGGTCAAGTTGCAGAATGGACCGCCACAAGTGCTCCTGCGGTGGTGAATAAAGTTGCGCGAACATTTGCTTCCAATGCCGCCCGCCTAGCCGATGAAAAGGTCGTTCGGCGCGGATTTGTAGCGATTGACAATGATGACAATGACGGGGCATTACGCCTGCGTCTAGACGCGGATCATTATAATGACAACACAGGCTTCCGCTGTGTGTTGGATGAATCGCGTTAACCGCCTTACTTCCCTGCAGGTCAAGATCTAGAGCCTCCCCAAAAGGGAGGCTCTTTTTTTCCTCTTTTCTGTGGCGCAGTCATTCCATGACTGCGAAAAGCTTATCCTTTACAACCTTACGAAAAACATTCCTCCTGCTATGTGGGGTTCTGCATGGCTTCAGCAAGAGGGGCATATTCGATTTGGATTTGCTCCGGAGTCATTCTATTGGCAGATCCAATTGGACGGACCAACATGATGTACCAGAGCTTTAACTTGGTAAAGACGTTTTGCTCTGGGCGAGGAATGGCG
Organism: uncultured Chlamydiae bacterium; assembly: GCA_963713615.1. Taxonomy (GTDB): domain Bacteria; phylum Chlamydiota; class Chlamydiia; order Chlamydiales; family JAJFMA01; genus CAMFKD01. The sequence continues at coordinate 1,333,897 of CAVQMM010000001.1, read as the reverse complement.
TGGAAGTGCATATGATATACCGTTTGGCCGGCCTTAACACCATCTTGGGCACATAAAAGCATGTCTGACGAACCATAAACGCGCTGAAATGCCTCCTGAATACGACCTACCACGTCGCCAAATTCGACTAGTTCTTCTGGATTGAGTTCAGAGACCCTAACGACATGTCTTCTTGGAATGATCATAAGATGACCGGGTAGAACCGGAGTCCAGTTGGCTAACACCATTAGATGCGTGCCTTGGTATACCGCTTGACCTTCAACCGTACTCTCACGGCAAAATGGACAGTCGTACGCAATCCCAGGCGGCGTATGCGCCTTAAGTAGTACGGGAGTCCAAATAGCAGCCAACAAGATAGCGGGGACAAGCGATAAACTAATAATTATAAAGCGCCTTTTTGACACAGATTTCTCCCATTTTGTGGTGATGCTAAACAAAGATTGTATGAATTGTCATATTAACAGTCTAGACAATGGACTACAAAGACCGACTATTTTCTTAAATCCACCTGAACCTTTGTTCTTGTCACCCTATGTTTTAGGAGGCTTGATGTGATCTTAAAGCGCCTTTAACTATTAGAGTTTAAGATGATACATGTTAGAGGACATAATGACTGTTCATGATGGGAGGACAGATGATGATTAGAAATTTCGGTTCAGTTTCACAGTCGAGTTTTTCGCTAGGTGGTGCGGTTAAACCGACGATAGAGACATGCAAGAACTTTGGGCATTGGATTATCGCTTCTGACAGTGGGGAGGAACGTACATCAAAGCAAAAAGTCGTGAGCTGGTTTTACCAATTATGTGGTGGAAAGGACCAACCGGCTTCACAACCTTGGGATTCACAACGCGTATTTTTGGTTGCACAGCGTGTTGGGTTGCTGCTTTTGGGGATTGCCTCAGTAGCTGCATGCGGCGCGGGGATGATAGAACTATATCAATTTTTGCAACCTGGTCTGGTGGCATCTGACAAGTTGTCTACAGGTTTTACAGCAATGCAATTAGACAAGCTGTTAAAGCTTGAGAGAGTATTTGTATCTGATGGTCTAGTCTTTTGGGTGCATGAAGGAGAGGTTTTGACCCTAGGCAAACTTACCGAAGTCGCTGTGGCCGCATTAAATTACCTAAAGACAACCTAAGGCTCAGATGTTCATTTTGATGGCATTTTGGCCTTGAAAAAATGTCATCAAAATGAACACTCTAGGCTAAGGCGGAGCTGTAAAAATCCCCAAAAGCCATTGTGAACACTGCTATTCAACCGCATGATACTCTGCACTTTCCACAGACAGGTGAACAGGGGGGCGGTGCGGTTGAATGACTGAACCTTCTAGGGTGACAACTTCATGTTTATTTTCGGCTTCTAAGAGGCGTTCCTTAAGTTTTGGTTCGAGGCAGCATGCCACACGATTGGGCTTGGTGATGTAGCGACCTTCTTCGGGCTTGGGGGGGCTTAGTAGGGGCATCTTGGTTTCATCACCGAGAGAGACTATATACACATCTCCATTGTCATGAATGATAGTCCCTCGAATTCTGACGCGTACATTGTGGATAGCAAGTCCAACCCAAGCCATGGGTGTTCGGATTTTACGATCTTCATAAGGTACAGTAGGTTTCCAGACTAGCTTGGCAAAGCCTTCAGCAAAGTTGAAGTCTACGCGAGAGACAGAGTCGATGGCCCTAAGGCGCCGTTCAAGAAGGGGGTAGCAGGAGGGAGGACAGAAATCGGATTTCCAGTAGATTTTTGCCCAGATGACCTCAGCTTCAACGGGTGAAGAAAGCATAGTGAGCATTCCAAGGATAACAAGTGAAATAGAGCGCCAAGAATACATGAGCAAACCTCCAAGATAAAGAGATAGTATAGCAAGGCGTGCTTCCAATTGCAACGAGGAGCGGGGCTTGGAGAGGATTTAGGACTTTAACCACAGAGAACATAGAGGACACTGAGATTAGGAGGAAAAGAAAGGGAAATTTGATCAATTTTCCCTTTCTTCTCCTCCTCAGTGTCCTCTGTGGTAGAAATTCCTAATCCTATCCTTTCTTCTCTCTTCTTCCCGTCCCTCTTCCCTTGACACTTGGGACTGGCAAGTTTTCCCGAGAGGCTCTATTGTAAGGGTATCAAATTTTGCGGAGAGATATGCGTACTAAAACGAAGATTGTCTGTACGATTGGACCAGCAGTGAACACGCTTGAGGCCATAATGGACCTTATGGGTGCTGGCATGAATGTTGCGCGGTTAAACTGTAGTCATTCGACTCATGAGTCTTTGGGTGCAATGATTGACCTATTGAAAGAGGCTAGAAAGCAGCTCGATATGCCTTTGGCTATTCTATTGGATACACGCGGACCCAAAATACGCGTGGGAGAATTAGTCGAAACAGAGATTAGCTTGGTGTCTGGGCAATATCTTCGGATTCTTCGCCACCCTGTTAAGGGTGATCTGACAGGCATTTCGATTAGTCCATCAAATGTCCTCGACTGTGTGAGCTTAGGAACCCGGATTCTGTTTGATGATGGCTATATCATTTCATCAGTCGTTGCTATCGATGACGAAGGGGTGACAGTTGAAATCCAAAATAATGGTCTTCTGCGTCCTGGTAAGGGTGTCAACATACCCAATGAAAAGCTCCCACTGCCCCCACTGACCGATAAGGACCGCGAAGATATTATATTTGGCTGCAAGAGAGATATCGATATCATTGCAGCTTCATTCATACGCACTGCGGATGATATTTTGGCTATCCGCAAGGTACTGGATGAGCAGCGGCACTCGAATATTTTGGTGATCGCCAAGATCGAAAACGCCGAGGGCGTGCAAAATTTTGATACAATCATTCAAGTTGCTGATGGTGTGATGATCGCCAGGGGCGACCTTGGTGTCGAGGTGCCTATCAGTCAGGTACCGCGTTTACAAAAGATGATGATTCGAAAGAGCTACCTCATCGGTAAGCCCTCCGTAACGGCCACGCAGATGTTGGAGTCGATGATTCATAATCCACGGCCTACACGTGCCGAGGTTTCGGATGTTGCCAATGCCATCTATGATGGGACTTCAGCCGTGATGTTGTCAGGAGAGACTGCAGTGGGTAAATATCCTACAGAAGTCGTCAGAGTGATGCGTAGCATTGTCATGGAAGCTGAGGTGGATTTTCAACATCGCCAGTTTTTGGACCAACATGCGCATCTTTTTTATACTGATGTGCCATCAGCAGTCACGTTGGCGACAGTGAAAACAGCCTATAGTTCGCGCGCTCGAGCCATTTTTGCCTTTACAAAGAGTGGAAGCACTGCCAGGTTGTTGTCGCGGTTGCGCCCATCCATGCCTATTTTGGCGATGACACCTAATGTAAAATCCTATCATCAGCTAGCGCTGAACTGGGGTGTGACACCCTTTCTAAGTGATGATGCGACAAAGGACTTCAACGAGTCATATAACGCGCTAAGCCAGTTTGCTTTGGATTGTAAGGCCGTTAGCTATGGCGATTTGGTGATTGTAACAGCTGGTTCGCCATTCGGTGTTTCAGGCACCACGAATACGATGATTGTCGAAAGTATCGGTGATGTACTCGTTCGAGGGCACAATGGGCGAGGAACCAGAGTTCATAGCAATGTGGCCATTATGGTATCGCCGGACTCACGGGAGCCATTTAGCGTTTGCAACCAGATTCTCGTGATTACTAAATGTGAACCTGCTTATGAGCCGTTTATTGCTAATGCTGCAGCCGTGGTGCTGCATAATCAAATCGATGATACCAAATCAGAGACCTACCTGGTAGAGCTCGCTTCCAAGTGGGATAAAGCCTTTATTGTGCGCGCTGATGGCGCCATGTCTGTCTTAAAAGAGGGACAACTTGTCACCCTCGATCCCGAGAAGGCCCTTGTCTATAAGGGCGTTGTTTTGCGGTAATGCGACGACTGTAACTCCTTATAACACGAAAGTGCAAACAGAGTTGTCGTTGTTATTTAATTCAAAAAGTTGTCTATTTAAATATTTAATTATATAATCTCTTTCGTAGTAGTAACTCATTATTTATATTATTGGTAGCAATATGAATAAAATTTTGTGGTTTTGCGCTGGTGCATTGTTAATGGTTGCACCGATGTTGTCAGCGGCTGAGAAAGCAGATAGTACTGGGCCAAGTGATCAGGTAGTGGCCGATTTCTATGGAAAGCTGGCAGAGGACATCAATCAGGCCCAAGGCAAGGTAGATGTCGTGATCAAGGAGGCGGATGATCCTGCCAAGATGAATATGGTAGAATGGCTTGCAAGGCTTCGAGAGGCCGTTTTCATGCTTAAGGTTAAGTTTTTTATCGCTTGGGATTTTAGGGGGACGCCTTTGATTAACAGTTCAGTAGTTCGCGCTAAGGTGTTGGAAGTGATGGCAAAGGACGACGTTCAGGAAAGTGACATTAACGAACTACAGATGTTGGTAGAGAAGGAGAAGGCACATCTTGACCAAGGGCATGAAGTCAATATTGAGCATGATAACCTGAGCGTTCCGCAGTGATAAGTTGTTAATAAGTTCTACCGTTAGTGTAAGAGCCGTACTTTCAAAAATGGAAGATGCCGACTATGTTGAAAGCATAGCAACTGTTACTTTTGGGCCTTATTCACCTTTGCGGTCAGTTTTCGGTCGACTGCAAAAGGATCGTCTGTCGCGTTTTGCTCCTCGGACATAGCTGGCGCTATGCCCTCGTCACAAACCACGACATCCGACCTTTTTCGTCCGACCGAAATTCTGACCGTAAAGGTGAACAAGGCCTACTTTTGGATAGGTTATTCACCCTACTTATGCTGTGTATCACAACGGTGAGCTCTTCTTTGCGCCTTTGCGTTAAAAATTTACACGAACCGTTTACCTTTTTTGTTGAATTGACAACCTGTTAGACCATGCAAATCCCTAATTTCTGCCCAAAAAATTACGCAGATCACGTATGATGTAGTATTGAAACTAACCAGGAAGAAGCACCATGTCATCCATGCTAGCCTATTTATTTACCTGGGACCCATCAAGGTTTATTTTTACAGTGCCCTTTATAGACCGTCCTATCGGGTGGTATGGCCTCCTGTTTGCACTGGGCTTTATTGTGGGCTATTTCATCATAGTTCGGATGTTCCGGCGTGAGCTAACCCTTGACAATGCGTTCACTCCAGCACATGTCAAGGACTGGCCGGCATTGATTACCCGTCTTCGACGCGCTGCCGAGGATTCCAGGGATCATCTACATCATGTTGCCAAAGCGTTAAAACTTCCGAAATCGACCGTTGCTGCGGTCAGCCCGCAAGAACAGCAAACCATCTGTCAGGCTCTCCAATGTGCCTTTGAACGCGATCAGCTCACGGTTATCCTGCCGAATATCATTTATCCTGTAGGGGACTTAGCGTTTGGTCTGACCGACAAACTTTGCTGGTTTGTTGTGGGCGGTACTGTGATTGGAGCACGTTTGGGCCATGTATTCTTCTATGGCTGGGAATACTATCGCGAAAATCTCAGTGAGATCCCCAAGGTATGGGAAGGAGGCCTCGCTAGTCATGGGGGCATTATTGGGGTTGTTATTGCTATTTATCTTTACAATCAATTTGCACGACGCGTGTTACCCTCTCTAAATATGGTGAGGACCCTCGATCTAGTCGCCGTTCCAGGGGTTTTCGTAGGCTTTTGTATCCGGTTGGGTAACTTCTTCAATCAGGAGATTGTGGGGGTAGAAACCAGTGTCCCTTGGGCTATCCTCTTCGCTCATCCTGCTGAGGGGGGACCTATTGTACCAAGGCACCCCGTTCAGCTGTATGAGGGTATTGTAAATCTGCTGCTATTCTTCTTGTTTCTAAGAATTTGGCAGAGGCGAGTCTATCGCACTTGGCCAGGAGTGCTGGTGGGGCTTCTCTTTACTTTTGTATTTGCCAGTCGCTTTTTCATCGAATTTGTTAAAGAGTCTCAAGGGGGCTTCGCGGATGATGCTCTTTTGCAGACCGGACAGCTATTGAGTTTGCCTTTTGTTGCTATTGGCCTGTGGCTTCTTTGGCATGGGCGGCCTAAGGCGCTTGAGGCGACGGCACAATCGGTGGTTTCATAACCCTCCCCGAGGATGAACCGCAGTCGGTTCTCTATTTCCAAAAAAAGAGTTTTTGTAAAAAGGGCTTATTTCTATTGATGGCTTGATTGATACTTTGATCTAAGCTGGCAAAATCGTGGTCGTGGGTCTCTTTCAAAAGCTCAAAATAGTGTGCCGTGTGCAGGTGAAGGTTTCTACGCTTCACTCTTTCCGCCTCGGAAATAATGGCTAGCCTTTTACACTGCTCTGGGGCGAATACTTGCAGGTAGCTGTGTGTGTCTGCTATTCTTGATGAAACCATTTCCTTAATGGCCTCTGCATCCTGAATGCTATTGTCGATTTGATCTTCACAGTCTGTCTGATAGCGATTTATTTCATTCCATCGCTGCTTTAACGCGACTGAATCAACCTCAGTGAGCCATGGTGAATTCAATTTTGTTATGAAATCTACGATAGCTACGGACTTAGTGCTTAGGTCTCGCCTGATCGTTCGGCATTAATGCACGTAGTCCTCCAGGTTCTTGAGATCTGAGGCTCCTTGCCCTTTGCGGCCCACTCAGCAAACTATATTGATTGCCAAAAGAAGTTTGATTAGGTAGATATTCAGACATAACGATTAAAAAAGTATGTTAATTGTATGATGACAAACGCATTCTATAATATAATTAAATAGAATAGCAAGAATTAAGGTGATGTTGGATGGCGGAAGTAACAAGCGTGGCTCTATGGACTAATTGAGGTAATTGCAGAAGTCCGATTTTCCGAAATTTCTTCCTGGCATATACCATGGCGATGCCACATAGGCCTCAACCTAAGCCTAACAATCGTATCTCGGCGCGCAGCGCTTTGGAGTGCGGTCGCTTGCGACCGCTTTGGGTTCCTTGCGACGGTCGTGTGCAACGGCATTACTATAATTCCCTAAGGGTAAAATAGTTAATACATGCAGCCTTCGACGAATCCATACAATGCCGTTTAGCATTGCCGTCCCAAGGAACGAAAAGCGGTCGCAAGCGACCGCACTCCAAAGCGCTGCGCGCCGAGATACGATTGTGAAGTCCTAAGTCATTGAGATATAAGCTCAAAAGACCTGTTAGGTTGAGGCCTATGTGGCGATGCCATGGCCTGTTGCAATATCGACCCTTCGGGCCTGGGAAGGGAGAAAAGCCTGTCTTTCCAGACTGGATAGTGCCATACCACTTAAGCTCTCCAGAATCGCCTTCTCACAAAAAAAAGTGATTTTTTCCAAAGAATCGATCCATGAGAGCTCAAATACTTCTGAAATTACCTCAATTGGACGAATGGGACTGACTGGACGAATTGGACAAAAAGAAGAAGTCCATTTTTGTCCAATTTGTCCAATAAGTCCAGCCCGTCCAACTATGTGAGGGCTTTAGTGGCTGTTTGAGCACTTCAAAGACGGTTTACTTAGTTTGCTTTCCGTTGCGCTCGAGATTTACTTCCTTCTTTAGTGCGGGTAGCCCAGGGTCCTTCAGCGTGCGGTACCGTCCGTTGCTTCAGAAGGATGATTCTCTCAAACACATCTTCAGGTGATGCACTCGCTACACCCAACTCGCGCTTGAGAAGACCATCGTTGAGTCGGAGGAAGGGATTCGTCAGCTTTTCCTCTCCCAAACTGCTGGGAACAGAGGGAATGCCCGCATTGCGCAGATCCTGAACTTTTTCTAGACGAGCTGCCACGGCGAGATTTTTTGGCTCGACAGCTAGAGCAAAACGCAGGTTATTGACTGTGTATTCATGACCGAAAAATAGTTGGGTGTTGTCTGGCAACGCCTTGACCTTTTCAAAGGACTGAATCATTTGAGGAATAGTGCCCTCAAAGATTTTGCCGCAGCCGGCACCAAATAAGAGGTCTCCGGTAAATAGAGCTCTTTGATCTGGCAAGTAAAAAGCGATATGAGTCGAGGTATGGCCTGGTACAAATAGAATTTTTATGGCGATACCATCTAGATTGATCTCGTCACCATCTTGAACTGTCTTATCCAAGCAGGGAATTCGTGGGTCGTCGGGCCCAATGACAGTGCAACCACTCCATGCTTTCAGCTTTTGGTTGCCAGCAACATGATCCCAATGATGGTGGGTGTTCAAGATGTACTTTAGCTTTAGCTTTTCTTGGCATAGGTAATCCCAGACTCGCTGGTCTTCACTGGGATCGATCACCATCGCTTTATCTTCCCAGCGTAGGATGTACGCATAGTTATCTTCGAGCAGAGGGACCGTAGCAATCCTCACTGCCGATTCCTCCGCGGCAATCTGTAGAGGAAGGACGAGTAATGCGAGGATAATCCAGACCGAGCGTAGTTTATTCCATGTCATGATAAGAGCTTCCTTTGGCTAGTTTTTGCCCTTTCCCTTTTTCTTTGCAGGAGTCGCTTTTGTGGAAATAGCTTTGACAGGTACTGGTGCGGCGGCCTTCTTACCTTTGAACTGACGTGTCATAATTATCTGTTGCAACATTCCCAAGAGGGTAGAGGATAACCAGTAGATGTTTAGACCTGATGGGAAGTTGTAAAATAAGACAGTGAACACAGGGGCCATCAGAGTGCTCATAGCGCGCGTCTGACGCTGCTGATCAGTCATCTGGCTAGGGTCCGCGGGTGCTGGAGACATCATACGTTGCTGCAGGAACATGCATAGACCCAAGATGATTGGCAGTAAGTGGAACTGGTTTCCAATAAACGGTATGGTGGGTGATGTCCACGAGAATACGACGTCGGGACTGGTCAGGTTATCGATCCATCCAGGAATAAACGAAGCTCCTCTCAGTTCAAACGTGGAACGCAATAGATCGAACATGGCGATCAGGAATGGCAGCTGGATCAGCATGGGGAAGCATCCCGAAAGTGGATTAACACCTCTTTCGCGATACAGGTTCATGATCTCCATCTGACCTTTTTTGGGATCCTTCTTATTGCGGTCATTGATGGCTTGAATCTCAGGAGCGAGCTCCTGCATTTTCAGAGTAGACTTCATCGACCAGGCATTGAGAGGATACAGCATCAACCGCAGAGCAACCGTAAGAAGAACGATCGACATGGCCCAGGAGTCGGTCAAGGTATGGAAGAACTTCATCAAAATAAAGAGGAAGTCAGCAAAAGGCTGCGAGATAAAGCTAAACCATCCATGGAAGCTCTGGCTAGCGGCATAATCGGGATTATAGCCAGTGGCAGGGTCGGAGTAGGCTGCGTCAACCTTATCCAGGATCGCTCCTGTGTAGGGTCCAGCATACAGGCGAAACTTCATTTGCCCACCAGCGCTCTTTAACGGAAGCATGACGTTATATCCAGGAAAGTCAACGTCCTTACCATTATCTTGGCCAACATCTAGCAATACCAGACGTGATGGTGCGGCTTTCCCGGAGACCTTCTGGACTTTGTAGCCTGAGTCGATCTCTGTTAACGGGTCTAGAATGATCCCAAAGAACCCATTTCCATCTGACAACCAATCAGGGTTGAGTGAAGTGAACGTCAACATGTCATTAGGTGGGTCTATGTTGACAACCTCGCTCTTACCGTTGCGGGTAACGCGATATTTGATGGCGGGGGCTGGAGAGCCCGAAATCATTTCCACTTCAGGAATGCCGGAAGTGATCCATAAGCCTCTGGCATCACCCTCGACATCAATAGTAAGCTCAAGACAATAAGGCGCCAAGTCGGGATTGATGCTATAGGTGCGGGTAATTTTGCGCCGGCCCACCGTCGATTCGAAAACAATCTTGCGGCTATCAAAGTAGGTGACCTCATAGGGTCTCTGAGCGACTTCAGGATATTCCGAGACAATATTAAAGGCGTAATATTGAGGAGCCACTGGCGCTTTAATACCGCCATGATTACCAATCAGATTTCGGCGTAGCAGAGGATAATATCCGCCCAGGGCACCGCTTTGATGCTGAAGATAAGGCCCTTTACCGGATTCCGTGGATGTAAAATAAGTCTGAGATGGAAAATGGGCATCGTGAGGGTGATCAGCGACCATTTCGCGATCGACTTCAATCTCTCTAACGACGCTTTGATGATTCGTATCAGACTCAAACGGCAAGTTGATCTCTACCAGGGCTCCACCGATGTTTGAAAAGACAAGCTGCTGGTAGGGACTTTCTAGCACATAATACTTCTGTTGCTCCGCGGTAGGGACTTCTGCAGCAGATTTCTCTGTGACGTTTGCCAAAGGAGCCAGAGTTGGGAACGAGCTTAGAAAAATTAGCGCATGATCTTCCGTAGAATAGATCCCAACGGGTAGGTAGCCTTGAGCTGTGCTTTTGAGGGCGATAGCATTATTGTGAGGGAGGAATTTATCCAACTGATCGTGGGGGAGATCCAAGTCCTCGGCGGGAATAAAGAGGGCGCTGTCGCGAAATTCCCCAAGGGAGATATTGATATTTGGGCTCTCAGTATCAGGCGTAAAAGACACTAGCTGGAGCTCGAAGGTTCCCAATGAAGGCAACTCGACGACCTTTAGAGGTTCGGCTCCTGCTATAGCAAACACGACGGGCTGGCCTGCTTGTGTGCTTGTGCCGTGAAGTTTGACTGCCTCACCCTGACCATCTTTAGTTGATGCGTTGGTGTATACCGTATCTGGAAGATGAGTATCCCAGGAGATCGTCAGAATATTGTTCCCAACCTTCACACCACTGGCGAGGTAGTCTTGGCCATTAGGTTTTGCGAAGAGGTCTACCAGGGGAAGATCAGTTGGATTTTTTGTACGTCGCTGAATGTTCGACCGCAACTCCGTTTGTTGCTGTGCTTTCTTGATTTTTTGCTGCTCATACCAAACTCGGTTGGTCTCTTGCTCTTGGTATGTAAAAAAGATGTTTACCAGAAACAGTGTCAGAGTGAGCGAGATGAAAAAAAGGAGAGTACGCCTATCCATAACAATGAAAACCTAGTTTTGTGACAAAGGAGGCAAATAAAATGGCTAAGGTACCAGAAGCCGCATTATTATCCAATGTTCCATGTCTAGGTTAACGGCGACTGAGCTATTTGAAGCGAAGGTCCTTAGAGCTTGAGATTTTTCTCAGGTGAATAAGGCCAAAATAGGTAAATTGGCGAATCATGTGGCATATCTAAGTTTTATGCCAATGTGTGCCTTTTGTCAACCGAATATGATATATAGCAATTTTTTTTGTTTAGATTTTCATGTTTAAATTTTCAAAGACAATTACAGAATAATGAATTATAATTTAGTTAATAATAACAATTAACATGAAGGGTTAAATAAAAATGTTTTCAACTGAAGAACAAATACGCAAAGAGTGGCTGATTGCCTTTTATGTCTGGGTGCTGTGGAGCACCGTGGGATTGTTGGTTGGAGGGTATACACTTTTTTCTCTTAGTCCGCCGGATCCGGATTTTCCGATTGGAAAAGGCTGGTTGGTCGCATTATATGCGATCATGAGTCCATTGGTCATAGGAAGCTGGTGGGCGACCTACCATTACTCCTACTCAAAGCAGGGAATTGGGTGGTTGCTTTTTTTGATTGTGAGTTTCATTTTTACAGCGATTATTGAGCCTATTTCCTGGCTCGAGGGCATTCCTTCGCAACTTGTTTTGGGGCTATTTTCCCGTCCCTTCGAGGTAATTCAATGGCTGGTTACGCTGTACTTTTTGTTTGCCTGCTATAGATTGTATCAGATCAATCTAGCTAAGGCTGAGATTGTCGATGCTAAAACGACCGACGCCTTTAATACTTGGGCAGACACACTTGCTGCCAAACCTCGTACGGAACTAACTTTTAAGGAAAAACTGGTTGTGGCCCGGGATCAAGTACGGCAGCACTGGTTTGTGGCCTATGGCTTGCTGGTGATTGCTGGTCTCTGTGGTCTATTGTATCTCATTGTGCGATATGCGGCTGCTGACTTCGCGGCACTGGGCATGTATCAAGGGTCGATTTCGTGGTTTCTTTACGGTTCCGGTCTATTGTGGGCTTCCTTTTACTTTCCTTATCAACGTCGCGGTACCAAGTGGCTAATCTTCTTAATAGTTCAGATTTTAATTGCCGAGATCGCTATAGTGGCTTTGGCATACGCGGGAGTCCATGCTGGCCTACTTTTTGCTGCTCTAATTGTGCTTACCTATGTTGGGGGGGCCCTGTTCAGCTGGCTAATGGTTAACAAAGCGCGAAAGCAGTTTGAACAGAAAAGTTAGATAGACCGGTGTAGGAAGAAACGGATGCAACAGATTATCGCCATTGGTGGGATGAGTAAAGATGCCCGCGGCATCGGCATGATGAAGTATGTCCTTAGTCAAAGTGGCGTCAAGCGGCCGAAAGTTTGCTTTTTACCCCAAGCTAGTGCTGAAAACACAGATCATATTCTAGGGTTCTACCAAGCATGTAATCATTTGAAGGCCACACCCTCTTGGTTGTCGTTGTTTGGTAGGGTCCCGAGAAACTGGCAAGATCAGCTTGCTGACCAAGATGTTATTTTTGTCGGTGGAGGCAACACCCGCAGCATGTTAGCACTTTGGCGCGAGTGGGGTGTTGATGAAATTCTCAAAAAAATTCTGCGCAAGGGCACTGTATTAGCAGGAGTTAGTGCAGGAGCTATCTGTTGGTTTGAGGAGGGTGTTACCGACTCCATATGGCCTTTGGGCAATGTAAAAGGACTGGGTTTTCTTAAAGGAAGCTGTTGTCCACATTATGATAGTGAAATGGAAAGACGCCCTGCATTTCTGAAATGGGTTCAAAGGGACAAAATCAAGCCCGGTATCGCCCTTCAAGAAGGTACTGCCGCACATTATATTGATGGCAAACTTCACAAAATCGTCTCTGTCTGCGAGGGTAACCAAGCGTTCCGTCTGACTCGTCGCAGCGAAGCCCCGCTTGCGCCACATCTTTTATTTGTAGGGAATGGACAAAGGACCAAAGGAGGTAATTGCAAAATTATTTGAGCCCTTGAGAATCGATTCTTGGGAAAAAAGGTTATCTTTTTTGGCTAGTAGGCGATTCTAGAGAGCTCAGGCAGCATGGCACTATCTGGTGTGGACACAGGCTTTTATCACTTCCCAGGCCCGAAGGGTCGATATTGCAACAGGCCATGGCATCGCCATTGTATATGCCAAAACGGTTTTAGCAGCCTGTAGGGCTGCCATAAAGCGCATGCATAAATGGTGTTTGTAAACTGGCGTCTTGTAGCAGTCCTTCAGACTGCGAAATCCCTTCCTGGCATACACCATGGCGATGCCATGGCCTGTTGCAATATCGACCCTTCGGGCCTGGGAAGGGAGAAAAGCCTGTCTTTCCAGACTGGATAGTGCCATACCACTTAAGCTCTCTAGAATCGCCTTCTCACAAAAAAAGGTAACCTTTTTTCCCGAGAATCGATTCTCAAGGGCTCAAATAATTTTGCAATTACCTCCTTAAGGTCCTTTTCGTCCCTTTGATCCTTTGTCCATTGACCCCTCCCCCGATGTTCTTTGCAATTTCGCTTAAATTCCGCTACATTTCTTTGCTATTAGCAAAGGTATGACTGATGCGCCATTTTATACCACACTCGGTCATAAATTTGGATTTGGGCCCGCGCCAAAGCCCCCGGGATTCAACGATCGCAAATGGGTCCATATTTCTAATCTTGACCCATTTGCGATCGTTGAATCCCGGGGCTTTGGCGCGGTCCAAATTCCAAATTTATGACCGAGTGTGGTATAGCTTTGTGGTTATGTTATGCTTACTTAGTTGCTGTCTTTCCGCTGAGGAAACCCCTGAGCTATACCACAATCGGTCTGAAACTTTGATTTGGACCCACGCCGAAGCCCCGGGATTCAACGATCGCAAACGGGTCCATATTTCTAATATTGACCCGTTTGCGATCGTTGAATCGCGGGAGCTTCCGCGTGGGTCCAAATCAAAGTTTCAGGCCGATTGTGGTATAAAGCCGATTCAGCAGGTTGCGCAGCTGGTGCAGCGGGGGGATTGCAAGGCAGCCATAGCCTTAGGACAGCGTTGGCTATCCAAACTATCAGGAGTGGACAAATCCGCCCTTCAGCTTCAGATGGCCCTCGCCTATAGCAAAGATCAGGAGATTGAAAGTTCTTTTGAAATATTCCTTGAGGCCCTGAATCATGCACCATTAGACTCGTCGTCTGCTGTAGCACCGGAAGAACAGCGGCTGTATTCGGATGCCTTGAGTGTCTACCTCGCCAACCAAGGACCCCTGGCAGCAAAAGGGGCTAAGGACATCCGACGCGACTTTGCTCCAGTGATTCAACGCGAGCCAAATTACCATTTATTGGGTTTTCTTGTCGCAGCTGCCTATGCCAATTTGGGAGAGTTTGATCATTTTTTTCCTCTTTTTTACAGCTCCTATTGTCATTATCCAGACCACTATCTCGCGCATAAAAGTAAGGCATTATTAAGTTTGAAGTTGTGGCAAAGAGGGCGAATACCTGCGGAAAGGGAAGAGTTACGTCAGGCTGTCAGTAAAAATACGGCACTGGCGATCGCACAAAATCCCAAGGATGCCAGTCTTTATCGGATGGCGATATCTTTTGCTAGCGAGGCAGAAAAAGCCGCTGTTGTAGCAGCGAGCTTGAACAATATTGTACAGGGCAATATCATGATCGCTCGAGAGGATCTCAGCTTTTACGTCCAGGCAGCTATTTCATCGGGACATCGTGATCTCGCCCAGGACTTTGTTAACAGCGCGCGAAGCTGGTACACACGTAGCCGAGCGGTGGATCACGCGCAAAAAATGATCGATTCCCAGCACTAACCAATAGGGAGCTTGTGGTGTTATGAAGGCAGAAATGGATGATGGGCTTCTAGCTACCACAGAGGATGTATCTGCATTGGCTTCTCTTGGCGATTACCGCATTGTGCGAAAGCTGGGCGGGAGTAATCTGGGGGAGACCTATCTTGCAGAACACCGCTTTCTAAAGAGAAACTTTGTCCTCAAAGTTCTCGCGGCAGAGCTCACCGAGCAACCCGGTTTTCTTGAGAGATTTCAACATCATGTTGGCGTCCTTGCTCAGCTTGATCATCCTCACCTCGTCAAAATACACAATGTGTCTTGTATTAATGATCATTATTTCTTGGTCACTGATGCCATCGTGGATGAACGGGGTTCGTCAATGCACCTGGGTCAGTTTCTTGCCAGCCAGGGCCGCAGACTTGATGAAGGTACCCTCTATGAGGTCCTGATTCAAATTGCTGATGCTCTTGATTATGCACATGGCCTTGATCTTGATGGCGTTAAACCTATTCATCGAGGTCTTAAGCTTTCTAACGTTCTGGTGCGTCAGGGTCCTAGTCATCCCGAAGTCTATGTCAGTGATTTTGGCATTTCTCCAACCATCGGCGCTATTCAAGCGATCGCTAAAAACTACGCCACAGTTTTAAGTGGTGTGGCTAGAGCGGAGCTGCAAGCGACTCTTGCTACGAATATGGAGATTGACGCACCAGGTGAAGCATGGCATCTGGCAGCCCTGGAATCTTTGGCCTTTTTGGCTCCCGAGCAAAAACGCGCCGAAGGCATAAGAGTCACCACAGCCGCTGATGCCTATGCTTTTGGAGTTTTGGCCTATACCATCATCACGGGTGAAATCCCTGATGGAATGCCTGCGATGCCGTCGGAGCTTGTTCCTGACTACCATTCGGGTTGGGATGGACTGATTCGTCAATGCATGCAGGTAAATCCTCAGCGGCGCCCAGGCTCTCTTGTTGCTGCAGTGAAGGCTGCACAGCAACCTTCCGTAACGACATCGGTAAGGCCTTCTGTTCCGACGTCTGAATATCGAACAACCCATGAGCTTAGAGGTGAACGGACCGCTGACTTACCTACAGATGCGTTACAGCCCCTTCTTCGCGCTGGCCAGTTGGAGCGTCCAGAAATAGACCTACATCCTGAGCGCGCTTTTCAAGTCGATAGCACAGTAAAGGTATACCAGCCGGTGCCTAAGCAGATCTCTGAGGTAGAGCCCCTTCTCACAGAAATGGTTGTGATCGCCGGAGGCAACTATTGGCGCGGTAGTAATGATGGTAAGCGCGACGAGGTGCCTCGACATCGCATCTCTCTAGTGAGTTTTGCCATCGACATTCAGCCAGTCACTAACGAACAATTCGTTCGATTCCTTGCAGCCATGGGAGGAGAAAAAGACAGTTTCCACCGCGATCTCATCCGCTTAAGGGACTCGCGCATAAAACGAAGCGGGGGAAAGTTAAGTATCGAATCGGGATATCACAAGCATCCAGTGGTTGGGGTGACCTGGTATGGTGCTGCCGCCTATGCCAAATGGGTCGGAAAGCGTTTGCCTACCGAAGCAGAGTGGGAAATTGCTGCCAGTGGCGCTGGTGGCGAATGGCCTTACGCGACTGGAGAGAATGTCGACAAGTCATTAGCAAACTACTTCAGTGCTGATACAACCGCTGTTACGGCATATCCACCCAATGCCCTCGGCCTCTATGATTTTGCAGGAAACGTTTATGAGTGGTGCTACGATTGGTACGACTATAATTACTACGAAAAAGCCTTACAAGAACCTGACAACCCAACAGGTCCCGTTCAAGGGGTTTATCGCGTTCTTCGTGGAGGTTGTTGGAAGAGTCTTAAGGAAGATCTTCGTTGCTCCCGACGCCATCGCAATAACCCTGGTACGGTTAACGGTACGTATGGCTTCCGCTGTGCGGCTGATGTCGAGCCACTAAAGGCGTAGACGATATGCCTGCTGTCTTATTTGTTTGCTTGGCCAATATCTGCCGCTCGCCGGCAGGGGCGGGAATCCTTAGTCATCTCGCTAAGGATATGCCTCTGACGGTCGATAGCTGCGGCGTCGGTAACTGGTATGTTGGCGAGAAGACCGATCCACGTATGCAGGCAGCCGCTTTGCGCCGGGGTATAGTCCTACCAGCGCGCGCCAAATTGTTTCAATCCGATTATTTCGACCAGTTTGATCTCATTCTTCCTGTTGACCATCAGGTATTGTATGAGCTGTATCAAAAGGGGCCAAGCCCACAGCAAAAGACTAAAATACACCTCGCCACTGTCTTTAGTTCCAGTTATCACAACGAGGATATTCCTGATCCCTTCTATTCCGATGAGGCGGGTTTCGACCTTGTCCTAGATATGCTGGAAGATGCTTGTGAAGGTGTGCTGCTTCACCTTCGTGATAAATGAGGTTCGTGACGGCCTTAAGGCACGACGCTTGTAGGGATAAAAGTTCACCCAAATTTAATTTAAGGCCGTGATCCATCCTTTGCGTCTTTGCGTTAAAATTTTACACGAGCCGTAACCAATCTTGAATTTTTTGCCTCATAGCAGTATCATCACAGCGAAAATTGGAGGTTCCCATGAAACTACTGTTGTCCAAACCAAGAGGTTTCTGTGCCGGTGTCGAACGGGCCATCGAGACCGTTGAAAAAGCCCTCAAACTTTGGGGACCACCCATTTACGTTAAGCACGAAATTGTTCATAACAGATACGTTGTGGATGGCCTTAGAGCAAAGGGCGCCGTTTTTATCGAAGACCTCAACGAAGTGCCCGAAGGGGCTCGCGTGATCTATTCCGCCCACGGAGTTTCACCAGCAGTTAGAGAACATGCCAAAAGCCGCAATCTGATCGAAATCGATGCCACTTGCGGTTTGGTAACCCGAGTACACTCCGCTGTCAAACGCTTCGCAGCTATGGGATATCAAATCATCTTAATCGGTCATCACAACCACGTTGAGATCATCGGTACCGCCGGCGAAGCTCCTGATGTGACAACAATCGTAGAGTCTCCCGATGATGTCGTCAAACTTACCTTTGGCCCTGAGGAGAAGCTGTTTTATATCACCCAGACGACTTTAAGCCTAGACGATGTACAAGATATTACGGATGCCCTCAAGGCAAAATATCCGCATATCGAGACGCTACCCAGCTCGAGCATTTGCTACGCTACCACCAACCGTCAGATGGCCTTGCGCGAAATTGCCGATGAAACCGATCTGATTCTTGTTGTGGGTGATCCGCAAAGTTCTAACTCCAATCGTCTCGTAGAAGTAGCTAGAAGACGTGGTGTGCAGGCTCATCTCATCAATAACGACACCGAAATTCGACCTGAATGGTTGAATGATGTGAAAGTGATCGGCTTGACAGCTGGTGCCTCCACCCCTGAGGAAATCGTGCAGCGTTGCATTCAATCTCTGATGGCTTTTGGGGTCACTACCGTTGAAGACGTGGTGTTTACTATCGAAGACGTCGTATTCCAGCTTCCAAGACAGGTTTTGGCCACACCACAAGCAGTTTGAAATTAGACTGTGAGGCAATGCAAAGGACCAAAAGAGGTAATTGCAAAATTATTTGAGCCCTTGAGAATCGATTCTCGGGAAAAAAGGTTACCTTTTTTTGTGAGAGGGCGATTCTAGAGAGCTTAAGTGGTGTGGCACTATCCAGTCTGGAAAGACAGGCTTTTCTCCCTTCCCAGGCCCGATATTGCAACAGGCCATGGCATCGCCACATAGGCCTCAACCTAAGCCTAACAATCGTATCTCGGCGCGCAGCGCTTTGGAGTGCGGTCGCTTGCGACGTAAGCGTCAATTGAGGCCATCTGGCGATTTATTCGGCAGTGGGGGCTGATGAGGTGGATGAGGCCTTTGCTTGTCGCCTGGCGGCAGCCCAAGCGTCGGGCAGAAGCTCGTGAAGTTTTTGAGAATTATGGGCTGGCAGGCGCCTCATCACATCCTCTAGGTATTCGTGGGGGTTGACTCCTATCGCGCGGCAGGTCTGTACCAGGCTTAGCAGTACGGCGGAAGCTTCCCCACCCTCCTCGCTTCCAATAAACATCCAGTTCTTGCGGCCAATAGCTAGAGGGCGTATCGCTCGCTCCGCTACATTGTTGTCGAGACGCGCAAATGCATGTTGGGTGTAGTTTTTCAGATGGGGAATTAAGCTGCAATAATAGCCTAGAGCCTCCCTTAGATTCGATTTGGGAAGAGCCTTGCCATTAACCAGCCGGTCCTTGATGCGTGCAGTCAGCTCATCTATTATTGGAGCTTCTTTCTCTTGTCTTATCCGCAGACGTTCCTCTGGAGAACGTTCCCAAGCAACTCTCTCTAACATAAATAGATATTTTATCTTGCGCAGTACCCAGCTAACAAATTTTTTATCGCCACCTACAGCGTCGAAAAACTTGCGCCGAATGTGACTCCAGCATGGACACCAAGTGAATTGCTTCTTATTAGCCAGTGCTTCATAGGCTCCATATTTATCCGAATGGACAACACCTTTATATCCAGCTAGTATTTCCACAGCATGCTTGTGGCAGCGGTCCGTGCGAAAATGATAGACTCGATAAGGCGGATTTTTTTCCTGCCCTCCAACGATCACCCACATAAAAGCCTGGTGCACCTTTCCCTTACCAGGGACAAGCATGTCCACAGGAGATTCGTCCACAAAAACATTGTTGCTGCTGAGCACGCGAGCAATCATTTCTTCATATAGCGCCTTTAAGGCATATCCACAGCGCATTACCCACTTGCAAAGTATTTGTCGGCTGATGAGAATGCCCTCGCGAGCTAAGATTTCCGATTGACGAAATAAAGGAAGGTGATCGGCGAATTTTTTCACGATCACACTGGCTAAAAGACTCTCATCGGCTTGACAGCGAGGAAAAATGCTATCTGGTAAATCTGCGATAAAAACGCCCTCTTCACTATGTGCTCTACATGCATACTTGGGACGTACTAGCTCCTTGACGTAGTAGCTACCTGGCGTATGCGCTATTTTGTGAGTGACTTCTTCGCCAATTTTGACGAGGGCTTCACCCGTTGTAGGGCAAACTTTTTGATCCTCTGGCAAATCTAAAATACAGCGTTGAACGGGAATATTGTCTGGAAGCGTAATTTTATCTTTGCCATTGCGCCCCTGCTTAACCCGTCGATGAGCAGGCACATTTATTGTCTCTTTTTGCTCTTCGGAACCAAGATTTTCGAAACCTTCCAGGTAGAGTTGTTGACCGCCATCGTCGACTACTTTTTCCGAACGTTTCCCAAAAATCTGACGCCTAAACCATTCAAGCTGCTCCTTGAGAAAGCTATTCTCATTTCGCAGGGAATAAATTTCCGATTGAAGCTGTTCTAGTGATAGTGTTGAGGTTTCCATATGCTCTAAATCATATCACAGACCCCCTCTATTATCAAGTATTTTATCTAATAAAATGCACATTGTTTTTAGGATTTTAGGCTCAATGACTACTCTCCAACAACATTAGAAATTCTCGACGATCGATAGCGGAATCTGGAATGCTTCCATTGCGAAAACTTCCTTTTTCAAGTCGCTTGTACCAGACGGCATGACCATTACCATCCCAGTAAAAGACCTTCACTAGATTTCTACGACGATTTAAAAAAACGAAGTAGGCCCCGCAGGTAAATTCGCCCGAGAACGAACTGTCAACAAGATTGCTCAAGCACTCAAATCCCTTTCGCATATCGATCGGCTCTTGATAGAGAAAGACACCCTTGTTTTTCTGATATGACGACCTCAGAGTTTTGCTCGCAGACTTTAGGGTTAGATAGACGCTCTTCTGATCAAGCGAAAGCTTGAGCTCGGGCAGGGTAATGTCTATCCAACCCGTCGAGGAAATGTGGTCGGGCGGGCTAACTTTAAAGCGTTGGTACCAGTACAAGAGCTGCTGGTAGCTTATATTGTTCTCTAGGCACCACCTGCGGCCACTCTGACCGCTCGCCATCCATTGGTCTATGCGTCGAGCCCACTCAGAACGCTTCCTTTTGAAATCCATTAGTATCTCCATGGTTAGGGTCATGGAGAAAACTTAGAACCTCGCGGAATTACGAAAAAGGTGGCTTCAATTGACGCTTACCTTGCGACCGCTTTGGGTTCCTTGCGACGGTCGTGTGCAACGGCATTACTATAATTCCCTAAGGGTAAAATAGTTAGTACATGCAGCCTTCGACGAATCCATACAATGCCGTTTAGCATTGCCGTCCCAAGGAACGAAAAGCGGTCGCAAGCGACCGCACTCCAAAGCGCTGCGCGCCGAGATACGATTGTGAAGTCCTAAGTCATTGAGATATAAGCTCAAAAGACCTGTTAGGTTGAGGCCTATGTGGCATCGCCATGGTATATGCCAGGAAGGGATTTCGCAGTCTGAAGGACTGCTACAAGACGCCAGTTTACAAACACCATTTATGCATGCGCTTTATGGCAGCCCTACAGGCTGCTAAAACCGTTTTGGCATATACCATGGCGATGCCATGGCCTGTTGCATTATCGACCCTTCGGGCCTGGGAAGGGAATGGCTCTCTCTTCACCGGCATCCGACTTTCAGGAAATTGAATTCGGAAAATCGGACTTCTGCAATTACCTCAAAAGGACATAAATGACTTGTAGGGTTTATTTCCTACGTCCTTTATGTCCTTTTGGTCCTTTAGTTGTTCAGTGATGCTATGCGTTGGATTTTTGCTGCATTTTTCTGTGTGAAAGGTGTTGCTGTTTGGCCTTTTTTCTGGTATTATTATCTTCTAAATTCGGGATAGAAAAGCGCGTGAAACAAGCAACCCGCCGTACCCCAAAATACTACGATGGACCACGGGTGACAACACACCACCTGGATGCTCTCGCCGCTGCCGTTTTGCGCGATGTGGCAGCTTGTTTGCAAGAGCGCCCCGATTTAGTGCTGGCAGCCTGGCCTGGAGTGATAGGGCCTAGTGTGGCATCTATGACAGAGGCGGTATCTTTCACTGCAGGCGTTCTGTTGGTGAGGGTAAAGAATTCCACCCTGTTTAGCTTGCTAAGCCAGCGCGAGAAACCAAAGATTCTGCTGACCCTGAGGCGTAAGCTGCCCAAAACAACGATCTACGATATCGTTTTTCGTATGAGTTAGTCGCAGTGCCTATTATTGTCGCGACGGAACAATAGAAAGACGATTGTCCCATGATCCAGGAGGACGAAACACGTTATGGCTAAAGAATACGATGCCAGTTCAATCACGGTTCTCGAAGGCCTACAGGCCGTTCGTGAGCGTCCAGGCATGTACATCGGTGATACCAGCTCGTCCGGACTGCACCAGCTTGTCTACGAAGTGGTCGATAACTGTATTGACGAAGCGATGGCGGGTTACTGCACCGCTATCTATGTCACACTTCATAAAGATGGCTCTCTCTCCGTAGAGGACGATGGACGCGGTATCCCCGTCGAAAAGCATGCTAAAGAATCCGTTCGTCAAGGACGCGATGTCTCCGCTTTAGAAGTCGTTATGACCATCCTTCACGCAGGTGGTAAGTTCGATAAAGATACTTATAAGGTCTCCGGCGGTCTGCACGGCGTGGGTATTTCTTGTGTATGCGCCCTCTCTAAGCGCATGATTGCGGAAGTTTTTAAAGACCAGTATTTCCGCATGGAATTTTCGCGTGGTAAGGTGAGCAAACCCCTCGAAATTGTTGGAGAGACAAATAAACGAGGGACCAAGATTACTTTCTGGCCTGACGATTCTATTATGACCGTCACGGAATTCGACTACGACATCCTGGCAAAAAGACTGCGAGAGCTAGCCTTTTTGAATAAAGGCATCAACATTCACTTTCATGATGACCGCAATGATGAGAAAGAAGATATTAACTTTCACTATGACGGTGGTTTGGTTTCATTTGTTGAATACCTCAACGAAAATAAAAACCCACTATTCCCTCAGCCGGTCTACTTTATGGGTATGCGCCAAGGGGTTGATGGGCCTGTCGAGTTTGAAGTGGCCATGCAATGGAACGAGACGTTTCAGGAAACGATTCTTTCTTACGTCAATAACATCTCTACGCGCTACGGTGGAACGCATCTGACCGGCTTTTCGACGGCGCTAACCCGAGTGTTGAATCAGTACATCAAGGAAAAAAACTTCCTTAAAACGGATAAAATCTCCGTTAGTGGGGACGACATGCGTGAGGGCTTGACGGCTGTTATTTCCGTCAAAGTTCCTAACCCGCAGTTTGAAGGACAGACGAAGCAGAAGCTTGGAAATAGTGACGTAGCCTCTATCGTTCAGCAGATTGCTGGTGAGGAGCTCACGACCTTTCTGCAGGAAAATCCTGCTATCGCAAGAACAATCGTCGACAAATCCATTCTGGCTGCCCAAGCCCGCGAAGCAGCGCGTAAGGCTCGAGAGCTCACCCTACGTAAGTCGGCTCTCGACAGTTCTCGTCTTCCTGGTAAGCTGACAGATTGTCAAGAACGCGATCCCAAGCTCTGTGAGATATTCATAGTCGAAGGTGATTCCGCCGGTGGTTCGGCCAAGATGGGACGCGACAGGCGTTTCCAGGCTATTCTACCCATTCGTGGTAAGATTCTTAACGTGGAAAAAGCGCGTTTAGAGAAGGTCCTTCAGAACACCGAAGTGGGTACGATGGTATCTGCATTTGGCTGTGGCATCGGCATCGATGGGTTTAAGCTAGAGAAGCTCCGCTATCATCGCATAATCATCATGACCGACGCCGACGTCGACGGATCTCACATCCGTACGCTTTTGTTGACGTTCTTCTATCGCCACATGCCAGCACTAATCGAAAATAATTTCGTCTATATCGCCCAGCCTCCCCTGTATCGAGCAGCGCGAAAGAAAGCTTTCCGCTATATCCACTCAGAGCGTGAAATGGATGAATATCTCCTTGAATTAGGCGCTAGCGACATCTCCATACAGTTGAAAGGGCATGATGAGAATCTTAGCGTTGAGGATACTAAAGCTCTGATCGACATTATCCTTGAGGTCGAGTCCTTTATCTCCAAGATCGAACGTAAGGGAATTCCCTTCAGAGAATTTCTCGATGCCCGCAATGAAGCAGGGCTTTATCCGCGCTTTCAGGTTTTGTTGGGAGATGATTCGCGATTTGTGTATTCCGAGGACGAATTCGCTATTCATAAGCGTCGGCATGAGGAAGAACAGCGCAAACAGCATGAAGAAACGCTTGCAGCGATACCAGCGGGTGAAGTCACTGACGAAATGCGTATCTTCCATCCAAAGCAATTGCCCTTCACAGAGCTTTATGAAATCGAGACGTTGCAGGATTTGCAGGACAAGCTGGCACGCTTTGGTTTCACCCTGCCGCAATATTTGGTAGTCGATGGCGAATTGCTCACGATAACCGAAGATAACGAGCAGAAGTCGCCTTACCATTCCCTTAAAGAGGTCATCGACTTTCTACGACTCAATGGACGTAAAGGCATCGAGATCCAGCGGTACAAGGGCTTGGGCGAGATGAACGCCGACCAGCTGTGGGAAACGACCATGGATCCCGCCAAGCGTACTTTGGTACAGGTAACATTGCCTGATATTATTGCTGCTGACCACATGTTTACCATGTTAATGGGTGAAGATGTTCCTCCCCGACGTGCCTTTATCGAACAACATGCCCTTGCAGTAAAAAACTTAGACATCTAGAGCATAGACAGAGGTCCTTATTATGTCCTATTTTACCGGCGAGATCATTGTTCCACGTAACGTGGAGGACGAGATGAAGGAGAGTTATCTCCGTTATTCCATGTCGGTGATTATTTCCCGGGCATTGCCTGATGCTCGCGATGGTCTCAAGCCATCACAACGGCGTATTTTATACGCCATGCGCCAGCTAAACCTGACGCCTGGGGCGAAACATCGTAAGTGCGCTAAGATTGCCGGTGATACATCCGGGGACTACCACCCACACGGTGAGCAAGTCATCTACCCAACCCTGGTCCGTATGGCCCAAGACTGGATGATGCGCTACTGTCTCATCGAGGGGCAGGGTAACTTCGGCTCTATTGACGGTGATCCTCCTGCCGCCATGCGTTACACGGAAGCTCGCCTCACGTCAGCGGCTGTGCAGCTGATGGAAGATCTCGATAAAGACACTGTCGAGATGGTCGCCAACTATGACGAAACCAAAAAAGAACCGACCGTATTCCCTGCAAAATTCCCCAACTTACTCAGCAATGGTTCGTCTGGTATTGCCGTCGGGATGGCGACAAACATCCCTCCTCATAACCTCAACGAACTGGTCAATGCGGCTCTTCTCGTCTTGGAAACTCCTTCGACGACCATTGAAGAGATTATGCAGGTCATGCCTGCTCCCGACTTCCCCACCGGAGGGCTCATCTGTGGTTATCGCGGCGTCAAAGAAGCTTTCCATACCGGACGTGGTCGTCTGCTCCTACGGGGAATCATTCGCGTTGAAGATGCTAAGGAAAGTGACCGGCAGCGTTTAGTTGTTGATGAAATCCCTTACAACGTTAATAAATCTCGTCTGATCGAGGCGATCGCTGCGCTCATCAATGACAAGCAAATCACTGGGGTTGCTGATCTGCGCGATGAATCCGACAAGGATGGCTTACGGCTTGTGATGGACCTTAAGAAAGGCCAAATCCCCGAAGTCATCATCAACCAGTTATACAAGTACAGCGATCTACAGATCACCTTCGGCTGCATTATGTTGGCCCTAGATAATGGTCGTCCGCGCATCATGAACATCCATCGCATGATTAGTGTATGGATCGAGCACCGTATCGAGGTCATTCGCCGTCGCACGCGTTATGAACTTAATAAGGCAGAAGCACGTGCTCATGTTCTCGAAGGCTACCTGAAAGCGATCGATCACCTTGATGAAGTGATTCGTGTGATCAAAAGCAGTGATGACCGCGATGCAGCTCGCACAGAGTTGATTCAACGTTTCACATTTTCGGAGCGTCAAGCAAATGCTGTATTGGATCTGCGTTTGTATCAACTAACGGGAATGGAACGCGATAAGATCCAGGGAGAATATGACGAGCTCCTTCAACGCATCAACTACTACCGCTCTGTACTTGCTAGCGAAGCCATGGTTCGTGACATCATTAAAGAAGAGCTTTTAGAGATTCAGCAAAAGCAGAAATCCCCTCGTCGCACGCAGATTATCCCAGCTGAAGGGGAGATGGATACTGAAGACCTCATCCCTAATGAACCAGCTATCATTACGATCTCCGAAGATGACTACATCAAGAGAATGCCGATCGATACCTTCAAAGAGCAGCGTCGCGGTGGCCAGGGCATTACCGGAATTCAACTGAAGAAAGAAACAGATGCCCTTAAGGGCTTCTATATCGCCAATGCACACGACTTCCTGCTGATCTTGACCAACTTAGGGCGTGTTTACTGGTTGAAGGTGTGGCAGATCCCTGATGTAGGCCGTCGCTCCAAGGGCAAGGCATTAATCAACTTACTCGAAGATTTGCGTCCTGATGAGCGCATTGCGACGATTCTGCGCGTCGAGAGTTTTGAATCCGAATGCGGCGTCGTGATGGCGACCCAACGCGGGGTCGTTAAGAAGACTCTTCTTAAAGAATTCAGCAATCCTCGTCGCAAAGGTGTTTGGGCTCTCAATATCGATGAGGGTGATCAAGTCATTGCGGCACGGTTGGTGCACCAAGACCAGCAAATCATGCTTTTCACAAGAAATGGCATGGCAGTACGATTCGACCAAACCAAAGTGCGGTCGATGGGCCGCTTAGCTCGTGGTGTCAAAGGTGTTACTCTTCGCGATGAGGATGACCTTGTCGTTGGCCTGGAGACGGTTAATGGTGACGAAACCTTGCTGATCATGTGCGAACATGGTTATGGCAAGCGCTCACGTGTTGAAGATTTTCGTCAGACAAACCGTGGCGGTGTCGGGGTGCGTTCGATTATCACCAGTGAGCGCAATGGAAAAGTTGTGGCAGCAGTGTGTGTATCAGACGATGATAGCATGGTGCTGATGTCTGGCGGCGGTCAGACGATTCGTTTCCGCGTGCGAGATATGCGAGTCATGGGCAGAAATACCCAGGGAGTTCGTATCGTTAATCTGCGCGACGACGATAAGATTGTAGCGACACAAAAGCTTGAGGGCGTTGCAGCCGTTGTGGAAGAGGGGGTTGATCAACCGATTGCTTCCCTTGGCGACGAGGAGATCCTTGATGAGGAGGTATTAGATACCGCCGAAGAAGAGATTGAAGAGGAAGAGCTGGACGTTGTCGAAGAAGAAGAGCTAGAGGAAGACGATGAGTCCCCTGACGAGAGCGAAACATAAACGCGTTCCTACCCCTGCCCGTGAGCGTTGGCATCAACATAAGAGGCGTTGGTCTGGTACCTTTATCTCCTTCGAAGGGGGGGAAGGCGCTGGGAAATCCTCGTTGATTACACGCGTGTCGGAGCTTCTGACAACGCAGGGCCATGCCCTGTTGTCAACGCGTGAACCTGGTGGAACACCGCTTGGAGAGCTGATCCGTCAGTGGTTACTTAATCCTTCCGAAGGCATTTCTGTAGGAGCTAAAGCCGAATTGTGTTTGTTTCTTTCTGCCCGAGCTCAGCATATCGAAGAAGTGCTTGTTCCGGCCTTAGAAGCAGGGAAAATTGTTTTATGTGACCGTTTTAATGATTCTACCGTAGCCTATCAGGGTCTAGGGCGTGGTTTAGGCATTGAGCAAGTCCGGCAGCTGTGTACATTGATTTGCGATGGGGTGACTCCCGACATCACTTTTTACCTGGATGTCAACCCAGAGATTGGTCTTGACCGAGCTGCAAAAAGTCATGCCACGGGAACCCTAGACCGCATTGAGAGTCAAGAAATTGCTTTTCACCAGCGCATTCGCGAAGCCTTTCTTCAGATGGCTAAGAGAGAACAAGCACGCTTTCATGTCATTGACGCGCACCAAAGTCAGGATAAGGTTTTCGAGCAGGTGATGGAAGTCATCGAGCAACACATCTCTAAGAGTGGTCTATAGATGGACCTCTCCTGCATTATTGGCAATGATGAGATCAAAGCAGCATTGAAGCATATGGTCGCTAACAAGCGTATTGGCCATTCGCTACTTTTTGCCGGACCTGACGGCATTGGCAAAAGCCTTTTCGCCACAGCGTTGGCGGTTGAAATGCTCGGAGGGAGTGTTGCGCAGCGCCATAAGGCGGAGCAAGGGACGCACCCGGATTTGCATGTGTACCGTCCGGAAGGCAAAGTTGCTATGCATAGCATTGATAGCCTTAGAGCACTCAGCGAGGAGGTTTATCTTCCACCAAATGAGGCAGCATACAAGGTCTTCGTTATTCACGATGCTGACCGTATGTTACCGACCAGTGCGAATGCTTTGCTGAAGACCTTTGAGGAGCCAGCTCCGCATACCTTGATCCTGTTGCTATCGAGTTTTCCGCAGGCATTGCTACCGACGGTGTTATCGCGTTGTCGTCGACTCTACTTTCAGCCTATTCCAGAGGATGCTATAGCTTTGTTCCTTCAGCAGCGGCACGGATGTGATGCAGGAGTCGCGGGGGGTATTGCTGCTCAGGCTAATGGGTCGATTGGAAGAGCTTTGGGGTTGTTGAGCCAAAAAGGCGATGAGCAACGCGAGCTGGTGTTGAATACGTTGTCGAGGGGAAAGCTCGCTAGTTACAAAGAGCTTTCTCAGGTTGTCGATGTGCTTCACGAGTACTTTGAGAAGCTCAAGGAGGATTTGACAGCCTACTGTACGGAAGAAATCGCACCAGTCGGATTTGAAGATCTATCGGCAGTGCAGCGTGAGGCCATTCAGAAGGAAATCGATGGAGCCATTACATTACGTGTACGCGAACAGGTCGACGCCATACTGGAAACGGTCTTAGGTTGGTATCGCGATTTGGAGCTGATTCACTGCAGTGGTGATGTGCGGCTATTAGCACATCGCGATCGCGCTGCTATTCTACAAAACGCATACGAAAGTGGGCGCCTGCGCCCTCTTCCCTCCGTTCAGGAGGCTGTTGCTGAGGCACGATTGAACATTGCGCGCAGCAGTTCTATCCGCACCACACTGGAAAGCCTCTTTCTTAAGCTAGACTTGCTTTAGCATAGGCCCCCATAGGCCTCAACCTAACAAACCTTTTGGGCTTAATGTCCATTTATGTCCATAGTGTCCATGCTGTCCGTTAATGTCCATTCTGCCACGATATAGATGGACTTTATGGACAATAATGGACCGCATGGACACTATGGACATAAATTAAATGGACCTTGGGATTTTAGCTCTTGGTCTTCATCGTCCTCAAGGTCCTTTCCCAGGTACTATGTATCGAACGCCTTGTTACCTCATATTATTCTTAATATAACACGCTCTTGTACCAGACTTATTTAGCGATTGCGCTTAATGTGCAACCAGTTTAATTTAGTATGCAACTAAGATGTTAATTTACATAATACCCAATTAATTAATTAGGAGTTCTCAATGGGATCTGTTGATTTTTCCGGTGGCTTTAGACAGGCATGGGCTCGGGATTTAGGCTTATCGGTGCTCGCAAGAAAATTAGAACAGTCCATCCAGCTTTGAACTTCTCTTTCTGTTGGTGAAATCCTCCGCGATATGCAGCCCCATGTCAAGACTGTCCTTGGAACCACCATTCACTATGTTTCTGATTCAGTATTCATAGCTAAAGCGAAGGCAATTTTACTGGATTCAGTGCCAACAATGCCTTGGTTTGAGGAACCGGCTGACGGGCCAGTTTCGATAGCTGATCTTCCTTTTGATGTGTGGAGTCTTTTTGTAGAAAAACTAGAAACCCGTGATGCTAAAAATGCAATTCTTGCTTTATCTAGTCAAAATCCAGACTTGGCTGGCAGGCTATTTGCAGACCTGGTAAACAGGCGCCATCTATTCGCCGAAGAATTTTTCAATCTTCCCTTTGCATCGTATGTTAAACCCCATGTTTGCTATCTTGAATTCAAAACACTTCGTTTAGCAAATTTTTTAATTAAAAATAATAATTTAATAGATGAATATCCTAAACTGGATACTTTGATTCTATACCAATACTTTAGAGGGAATGTGCCTGCAAGGACTATTAACAAACTTAAAGTGTTTCATATGAACGATTATTTTAATCAGGTCCTGACTGATTTCGATTTATGCAATTTAAAAGAACTCAAAATAGGTGCAGGTTTTAATAAGTTATTGTATGGATTGGATCTTTCTAGGCTAAAAATTCTTCGTAACAGAAATTATGACATGATTGGTCTGGATCTTAGCAATCTTCGGGAATTATATTTGGAGGGAAGATTTGAACATAATCTGCAGTATTTGGACTTAAGAAAATTAGAAATTTTGGGTTTTCAGCTTACTAGCACAACCAACAAATTTCTTGATGGCTCGAAGTTTTCTCAACTGCGAGTATTGAAAACGAACCCACTGTTCTGCCATCTGTCTTTTCAGGATTTAGGTATTAGCAAACTAGAAGAAATTCATACTAGTACTAGTATGCCTATGCAATACATAATTAAAGACTTAAATTTGTCACGCATACGAATTCTAAGTATGCATAATTTAACAACGGACATGTTGCAAGGCGTTAATCTCTCAAAATTGGAAAAATTATCTTTATGGTCTTCAATAATATTGCAGGGTCTAGATCTTAGTTACTTAAAAGTTCTTGAAATGGATAAGAAGCTTGAAGTAAGCCTGGAAAATATGAATCTTAGCAGCCTGCGAGTTCTCAAATTAGGTCGCAAGGGGAAAATATCACTTAAAGGAGCCAAGCTTTCCAGTTTAGAAGAGCTCACTACATGGGAGAACTTGGACGATACCAGCAATATCCCACCCTTGCGAATTCTCAGGATGCATTGTAACAATCCGCTATTGCGAGATTTGGATCTAAGCAGGTTGGAGGAGCTATATTTTTATGGGGCCTCTGCAGAAGTGCAGGGCTTGTCCTTCCCTCGCTTGCGAGTTCTCCATTTGCCTCACTTTGATAAGTTTAAAGGTTTGGATGCACCGAATTTGGAAGAACTCGCTGTGGACATGGACCACTGTCTGTCGCTGCGGAACCTGAACATGTACCTTAACCTCATTCTGTCGCCGGCCAACGCCGCGGTCATGTACCGCGGCCTGTCGCTGCGAAACGTTGTGGACATGTACCACCGTCTGTCGCCGCGGAATCTGAATAGTAAACGTCTACGAATTCTTAAGCTTTTTAACGTTCGTCGCGGTATATCACTGAAAGGCGTAGATCTTAGCAATCTAGAAGAGTTACACATAGGTACACCCCGTTGGGAGAAACCGAAACACGATTTGGACACTTTGAGGTTTTTCAAGCAAAACATATGGCCAACGCTTTCTATATCCTGAGTTAGCACCTGGAGATGGTTTTTCGTCTTCTGAGCTGATAACAGCAGCGGGCATCTCCTTGCTTGACCCCTGGTAAAGCCCTCACAATCGTGTCTCGGTGCGTAGCGCTTTGGGGTTGCAAGATTCAGCGCTCCACGCAAATCCTCTATAGCGCACCGCTTTGCGGTGCGGGAACATATTGTGCAATACCAGGGGTTGCTAGCGCTTCGCGCTTGAGCACCCCTGGCTATCTATCGATAACCACTTCGTGGTTTAGGATGCTCATGTGGCTAGGCAACAATGCGCCAGAGATGACCAGCATTTCGTGGTTTTAAGATTATCACACGGTGACATTGTTACCGCGAAGCGGTAGCCGATAGGTAGCCAGGGGTGCTCAAGCGCGAAGCGCTAGCAACCCCTGGTATTGCACAATATGTTCCCCGCACCGCGAAACGGTGCGCTTTATAGGATTTGCGTATCCAAAAAATGTGCAAAGTCCAACAATTGGACTAAATGGACCAAATGGACTTCACTTTTATTGTCCATTTCGTCCAATCAGTCCAATTAGTCCAGTTCGTCCATAGCCCAAAGCCAAGCGCTGCGCGCCGAGACACGATTGTGAGGGCTGCAATGGTTGTTTTATTTGTGCGCTTGGATGAGCGTTGCAATGCCTCCAGACAATGGCGTAATGCTCGCATTATCAAAGCCAGCCTCTAGCAGCATTCTCTGCAGGTCCTCAGCAGGAATAAAGTGCCGAATGCTGCTCTGCAAGTACTCATAAGCCTGACGATCGGATGTCAAGAATCGCCCAACGACTGGCACTATCGTTTTCAGATAGAGCAAGTGCCCTAGACGCATGAAGGGATTGCTTGGACGCGTAAGCTCCAAGATTCCTACAGTCCCTTGTGGTCGCAAGACTCTAAAAATCTCTCCTAAACATTTGGCGGGATTTGCCACATTGCGGATGCCATAAGCGATCGTCACGCAATCGACACTAGCGTCTGGCAAAGGGATGTCCTGAGCATCTCCCACAATGAAGTGAATGCTTGTTTTATGTCCTGAAAGGCCTTCCGACTTGATGCGGGCCTGACGCAGCATCTCCGGGCAGAAATCGATCATATAGACTGTTTCTGGGGGCGCTTCGGCCTGCCTTAAATAGGTGAAAGCGATATCGCCAGTGCCACAACAGAGGTCCAGTAAGACCTTAGGTTGCTGCGGCGCTGCGACCTCAGAGATTAGCTGCATATTCCATCGACGAAACAGCCGCATGGATAGCACAGCATTCCCAATATCATATCTTTTGGCAATGCTGGCGAAAAGGGTTCTTATCGAATGAGGGTCTTGCTTAGTGTACATTGACATGTGCTTGTGACGAGGCTGTTTTTGAATCTTTTGGGAGGCTTTCAATAAGCTGACCATAGAGCGCAAGCCCTAGTTGCTGTTTGTCATCGAAGCGATAGCGCAAAACCTTATAATATTCTCTGATGCGTTCTAGAGGTATTGAAAGACGCTTTCTGGCCAAAGCTTCGACAGTATTCTGATGTTGAAGCGCCCAGCTATAGGCTCGCTGAAAAGCCGTTCCCAAAGCCTCGACATCATGGGGACGCGCCTTCAAAATGTCGTTGCGCGCGGCAAAAACAGCAAATGTGAACGGAAGGTTTGTCTCCGTGTACCAGGTGTGCGCAAGATCGATAGTCGTAAACCGTGCAACCTTGGGATGCAAGAGCGACTCGTTGCCAATGAGTAGAAAGGCATCGCATCGCTTCAACTCGTCAAAGGTATCCAGAGTGATGAAGTTAGGCTCAACCTTCCAAAAATGATGACACAATACCTTCACCAACAAACCTGAGCTGGCACTCTGCGATGTTAGACCAATAGTCTTACCAGTGAGATCTTGGACCTTAAACTTACTATAGAGACAGACACTTATGACCTTATCTTCAGCGCCAATACAGAAATTCGGCAACAGGCCGTAAATAGAGCTATTCGCCAAATATTCCGCTGAGCTAATAGGAGATACATCGAGTTCTCCTTTATTTAAAGCTAGATTGAGGGCCGAGGGCACTCCCGGTACCCACTGAACAGGAGCAGGAAAGACCCCTTGCTCAAAGGCGGCGAAGAATGGCAGAAAGTTAATATAGTCAATGACACCTACTTTGAGCAAGTCACTACCTCATTTAATTGTTGTCCAGAATGTGCTTCTTGAGGGATTCGTCCCACATCACGAATCAGCTGCTGCATGGTCTCACGTGTCATCTTTAAGGAAAGGCCACCTGCCATCACGATGATTTTTTCGTCGAGGTTCGTGGAGGATAAATCGTTTGCTCCCCAACGCAAGAGCTCTTGTGCTTCGCTCACCCCGAGATAGTTCCAAAGAACCTTTAGGTTGGCGATGTTATCGAGCATCAGCCTAGATACCGCAAAGACACGACTGACATCTTTGGGCTTTAAACGCTTTTTACGCTTGCCTAGTGCATTGTTCTCTTCATGATATTTCAAGGGAACAAAAGTGCGAAAGCCCTTCGTTTCATCCTGCTGCTGCCGCACACGGCACAGGTGAGTAATTAGGTGCTCCGGCTCTTCAACGGAGCCAAAGAGCATGGTGACATTAGAGGGTAACCCCATGCGGTGAGCGATGCCATGGATCGCCAAATATTCGTCGGAAGTGATTTTCTGAGGAGCTAAGGCTTTGCGGATTTCTTCCACCAGAACTTCAGCGCCACCGCCAGGGAGGGAGCCTAAACCCCAGCTGATCATGCGTCTGAAAACCTCCTCCACCGAAATACCGTGTAGTTTTGCAAGAAAGTCATATTCAACGGGGGTCAAGGCCTTAATGTGCAGATCAGGATTGAGGTTCTTGATCCGACAAAATAGATCCTGGTAGTAATCTAGGTTGCAGTCGCGCCACAATCCACCAACAACGTGAATTTCGGTTAGGTTGCGGTCAATATAGCCACGGATTTTTTCTTCAGCTTGAGCCGGAGTCAGGAACCAGGCAGTATCCCATCCAGGTTTTGCATAGAAAGAACACAACGGGCACGACAACTCACAAAGATTTGTCGGGTGAATATACAATGTCGTTGCAAAGAGCACGCTATCCCCAGCCTTTTGCCTTCTGGCATAGTCGGCTAGCTGGCGTACGGCTTCACCATGCTCACTGCGGTAAAGATATAGGCCCTCCTCAGCGCTCAGGCGGTCCTCGTCAATGACTTTGGTGGCGATGGCTTCAAGCTCAGGAATAGGCATCGCTCTGAAGAGTGTCTCGGCTTCCTGTTCGGGAATTGTGAAGGTCATAGTCAGCGACTCCGTTATTTCTTTTTGTCATCTGAGTGCTCACACAGGTCACATTGGCGCGCGTCGCCGCAGTCTTCGCTGCGTTGCTTGGTGG
This sequence comes from uncultured Chlamydiae bacterium, assembly GCA_963713615.1. Lineage (GTDB taxonomy): Bacteria > Chlamydiota > Chlamydiia > Chlamydiales > JAJFMA01 > CAMFKD01. The sequence goes on along the minus strand of CAVQMM010000001.1, from coordinate 1,299,417 downwards.
GGTCTCTCCCGCAACCTCGTCGCATTTTTGACTTTCCGGTGATCAGCCACCCAATGGCCATCGCTAAGAGTGCTATAATGACGACAATCGAGGCTATGATAGCTGTTTGAACAAAGTTGGACATTGGTGATTCCGTTAAGTGACGTCGAGAGTAATAGAACAAACTTAGCAAAATATTCGCTAACAGGGCAATGGAAATTGTACAAGTTTCCCATGTGGGGCTATGGACGAACTGGACTTATTGGACTGATTGGACAAAAATGGACTTCGCTTTTTATGTCCAATTCGTCCAATCAGTCCAGTTCGTCCAATAAGTCCATTAAACTCGTCAGTTAAAAACTTCAAATACAAAGCATGATTTTAAAACCCATTGACTGTAATTGTTTAATTCTGGTAAAGTTGCTTATAAAATAAATAAAACAAATTGGTATTAATGTTGTTAAAATCATTTAGGCTGTTAATTTTATTCGTTTCACTGATGTTTTCAGTCTCCGTATCTGCTACGGAACTCCAACATGACCCTAACCGACTCAACAAAACTTTGGAACTCATCGAGGCGATCAATTCCGGCGATGCTAATGGCGTGAAAATTCATTTGCAGGGGAATCTTCCTATTGAGGCGGCTGCCTTGGAGCTTGCGCTAGCGCAGCCCGTTCCCAATCCTAGCATCGTGCGTTTACTGATGATGCAGGGCGACAGCATGCCGGTTACCCCTGCAATTGTTGATGGCCTTCTAGATTGGTCAGAGCAACTACAGTCTTCGGAATACTTGCAATTGGCATTTCGTAGAGGTTTGAATGACTATCCGGTTGTAGACGGCTACATGATTGATGCTTGGGGTTGGGTAGATCCCAGAAGACATCCTATTGCGACACAATGGCTACTAAGCGACGAGGCACCTGAATTTGCTGCCGGGAATTTTTTAGGTTCAGCTCTAGCACGTAGTGATATCGACACCATAAAAGAATATTTCTCCGCGGATCATTCATTCCAAGATCTAAAGAAGCTCGTTGGTTTGCCATTGACCTTGGCTGCTAGCGCTAATTTTTGTGTCGCTAACTATGCTCTTGCGATGCTGGCGTATCTTTTAGAACAAGGCGCGGATATTCATTCAGATGATGGTGCACAGGCACTGCATTCCGCTGCTGCGAGTGGCATGTCTGAAGTAGCTCATTGGTTGCTTACTAAAGGTGCTGATGCTTCATTCCGTACTTCAAACGGTAACACCGTTTTGCATGCAATGGCGAAGAGACCATCTCATGACGAATCACTCCTTACAGCGCTTGTCAACAAAGGAATTGGCCTTGATTTAGCTAACAAGGAGGGCAAAACGCCTCTCAAAATGGCACTAGAAGAGAGAAATACCGATTTGGCCAGTTCTTTGATACAGCTTGGAGCCACACCACCTCTGTCGATGCTGAACATGCTGATACGAGGTCCTAGGGAATCACTATCCGAAGAGTCTCTCGATAGGTATCAAAAACTTTTTGAGGTAGCACTCGCACAGGAACCGGACGACTCTGTCGTTTCTCTTATAGTGAAAGGGGGCAGCCTTCAAGCCCTCGAAGCCCTAACTAAAACTTGTATGAATAGTGGCAGAAAGGCGTGGAGAGTAGCCATGGAACAAAAGTATAGTGACCTCAAAAAGGTTTTTACCGCAGAGATCACAAAGAACACAATTTAGGACAGAGAGAATAGAAAAAATAATTTTTTCTATTGTTTGTTTTTTTGTCATTAGAGTCCATATGAGGTAATTGCAGAAGTCTGATTTTCCGTTGTCAATTTCCTGAAAATCGGATGCCGGTGAAGAGAGAGCCATTCCCTTCCCAGGCTCGAAGGGTCGAGATTGCAACAGGCCAGGGCATCGCCCTGGTGTATGCCAGGAAGGGATTTTGCAGTCTGAAAGACTGCCATAAAGCGCATGTATAAATGGTGTGTGTAAACTGGCGTCTTGTAGCAGTCCTTCAGACTGCGAAATCCCTTCCTGGCATATACCAGGGCGATGCCCTGGCCTGTTGCAATATCGACCCTTCGGGCCTGAGAAGGGAGAAAAGCCTGTCTTTCCAGACTGGATAGTGCCATACCATTTAAGCTCTCCAGAATCGCCTTCTCACAAAAAAAAGTGATTTTTTTCCCAAAGAATCGATCCATGAGAGCCCAAATACTTCTGCAATTACCTCATATTGTCCATTACTGTCCATAAAGTCCACTTTCGATTGAGAGTAAATGGACAATATGGACAGCATGGACATTTATTAAACAAAAAAATAAAAAATATTTAAAAATGATAAAACTATTCATTTTTTAATTTTCATTATTCTCTTTTTTTCTTCCTTTCTTCTCTCTCCTATCTCGGCGTCTCTGTGTCCTCTGTGGTAAAATCCTCTTTCCCCTCTTCCTCTCCCCTCCTCCTCTTCATCTCTCACCTCCTACTCCACTATTGATAAATATTTCAAATTATGATATAATGGAAGCTCATTACTATTAAAAAGGAGCGTCATGCTTATTGCAATCCTCCAATTGATTTTCTCTTTTTGCGTATCAATCCTGCCTTTGGCAGTCTCTGAACCGACCGAAAATCCCGCAAAGATAGAAGTGACTCCGGAAGATGTTGCATTGACGCATAGCCTCATTGAAGCGATCATAGCAGGGGATCGCGAGGCGGTGGCTGTTCATTTACAGAAGGGTCATCCTATCAGCGCAGCTCTGATAGAGCTCGCGCTAGAGCAGCCGGTCCCCAGCCAGACAATCCTTAGCATGCTCATGGCACTTACTGACAAGGTTCCAGCGACGCAGTCCATTGTTAATGGGCTACTGAACTGGGCTGAAGAACTGCAAAATCCGGAATTTCTACAGATTGCCTACGATAGGGGTCTGGATGCAGAACAGAACCTAGAAGGTAAACAGTATAATGCATGGATGGTTGTTGACCCGAAAGAGCATCAGGTAGTGGTCAAGTGGTTGCTCAGCAAAGAAGCCCCCACTCTAGCTACAGCAAGCTTTTTGATCTCCGTCCTGGCCAACGGAGATATCGAGATACTTCAAGAATATTTTTCGCTCGGCAATAGTTTGCAAGATCTGGTCAATTTGGTGCCCAGTCCTCTGGTGATGGCAGCGTCCGGCAGCAAGCATCCAACGGACAATGACCGCGCAGTCATGAGCCTGTTGTTGGACCGCGGCGCAGACATCAATGAAACTAGGGCGGAGGATGGTGAGACCGCTTTGTTTCGAGCCGTTAACCAAGGAGTCTTGGATCGCGCTGGTTGGTTAATGGAGAAAGGTGCTGATCCTACATGTGTGACCAGTAGCGGAGAAACCCTTCTTCATGCCATGGCGATGAGTTCATCCTTTGATCAGGCGATGATCGATGACTTCGTTAAACAGGGAATCGATCTCGATGCCGTTAATAAAGATGGCAAGACAGCTCTTCACATTGCTTTAGAAAAGGGTGGTATTGACTTAGCGAGCTCTTTACTACTGCTTGGAGCAAAGCCTATTCCGTCGATGCTCAAGGTGCTCACACAATCTCCATATGTTCCTGGCTCCAACCAGACCTTCCATCAGTATGTGCGTCTGTTTGAAATAGCGTTAAATCAAGCTGAAGAAACTACCGAGCCGCCGATCCATCTAGCTCTAGCATCTGGATGTCCACAGACGCTAGATGCAATGGTTCATGCCTATAGAAATCGCGGCCAGCACGTAGATCCCAATGTTTTCAATTCGCAAGGTAAAACACCTCTTCAGGTTGTTGTAGAGCTGCACCAAGATTCATTAATTCGCACACTGCTCAGGCTTGGAGCCGACCCCTCTCCGGTTACTGATGCGTCAAAGTTACTGACCATAGCCCTAGAGGAAGTTCTACCCTCGATTGTTGATAAGTATCTCTCTGAGCATAGCTATGCAGATCTAGAACGTATCGTGCCCTATCCTTTGCAGCGACTGATGTCTGGTCCTCCACAGATCGAAGAGAGACGTAAAGACCTCATCACGTTGCTGGTGGGTCATGGAGCAAATGTTAATGAACAAGAAGCTTCGACTGGATTCACGCCGTTGCTCCGAGCTATCAACAGCGGAAATTTTGAAAGTGCTGAGCATCTTTTAAGTCTAGGAGCAGATGCAAAGGCTCATACCAAACATGGAGAAAACCTCCTACACATGTTGGCCTATTGTAAGCACGTAGATGAGCAATTTCTCGACCGATTGTGGTATACACAGGATTTTGCCTTTAGCGATTTCGATAAAAAGGGGAATTCAGCGTTATGGAGAGCTCTTTACGAGCAAAATGTAAGAGTAGCGAGACTATTTGTTCAAAAGGGTGCCGACCCAAAGCGACTTGACAATGACAAGAGCCCCATGTTGCATTGGTTGACACAGAAAGCTACAGATTCCCTCTCTAAGTTTGATCAAGAGGCCTATGACGAACTCTTTAGCCTTGCGCTTGCTCAACTTGATGCGGATAGTTCAGCGGTGGCGGTGATAGCCAGTAACGGTAATGTTGAGGCGATGGAGCATCTGGTAGCGGAAGTCGAATCTGGCGGTGGAAAAGTAGATTTCAATAATCGAGTGAAGCATGGGCTGACCCCACTACATCTGGCCGTGGCGGGGACGCATCGTTCTATGGCCAAGTGGCTCATAGCGCATGGTGCTGACCCCCAAATTCAGGACAATGCCGGTTCTACACCACTTCACGTTGCTTACCGTGTTGGATCCGCTGGAATAGGTAGGGACTTAATCGCGTTAGATCCAGCGTTAAAGCATATTGAAGATACAGAGAGAAAGACTCCTCTGGATTATGATTGCAGCATCGCAGGGACGATGGCAAACATTCTGAAGGCCCTTTCGCATACTTGGGAATTACAAGGACATGTGAAAATCGCTTATTACTCTGCGCAGCTCGAAGGAGCGTTCGCAGATATGTTCCTTCCCTACCTAGAGGAGGGGTTATCCAGTTTTGTTGCACAATATCCGGGTTTGATCTCGGAACATCAGCATGCGCTAATGTCTGCATTTATAGACAATGCAATCAACTTTGGTTCTTACCGCGATACGTTAGGAAGAGCTCCTGCTGGGGTCTTAAAAATAGGTGTCGGTGGAACTGTTCTGTGCATGACAGGCTGGTCTGGTCATGCTATAGATGTATTGTTCCACAACGGTTACCTGATGATCTGCAACCGTGGTGATGCCTCTACAAAGCCTATTGAAGCCTATCGCATCGATGTCAGCCTTCTGACAACCTCCATTTTGCGCGAGTTTTCGTGGGACGATGTATCTGATTATTTGGTGAAGTTGCCGCAGACTCTTACCAAATTGAAGGCTACCAAGGACGCTACCTGCGAGGCTTTGGAAGCGTTGAACCCGATGCGTGAGAATCAGATAGCTGGCAATTGCGGCTTCGAAAGCATCGAAACAGCGCTCTATGGACTACTGGCAATCGATGCTTTAACGCATACAGATGACCATCAAGCATCAAAGTCTGCAGCTATGGCGCAGTCGTTTGAAGCATTTCAGGCCTTTTCGCAGCATCTTCGCTTGGAAGTGCTGGACCAGTTTCTCGCTCATCTGGCAAGTAATACTGCGCTTAATCAGTCGTCAGAAGTGCATGAGATGATGAAGTCGTTGTTTAGTTCCAATCTGGAGGAGTTGGCAACTCCAAAGGAAGAAAGCGTTGATGGGGACGCTAAAGAAACGTTGAAGCGAATGGCCCGTTGTCGCATGTCTGCAGACCTCTCCGATCAGGAAGTGGACGTCTGTCATTCATGCGGTTTCGGAGTGGCGGCGCCCTGGCGCTTGGATACTGAGCAGCGTTATGCAGAGCTTAAGGGCCTATACCATAACATGCACCCTGTTGAGCCATAAATAGAGCCCTCACAATCGTCTCTGGGCGCGCAGCGCTTTGGAGTGCGTGTCGCTTGCGACCGCTTTGGGAATTCTTGCGACGGTTGTGTGAAACAGCATCACAATCATTCGCTAAGGGTAAAATAGTTAGTACATGCAGCCTCCGACGAATCCCTACAATGCCATTTCACACGACCGTCGCAAGAAAACGAAAAGCGGTCGCAAGCGACCGCACTCCAAAGCGCTGCGCGCTTAGGGGCGATTGTGAGGGCTTCAAGGCTACATGAGCACCTAAAAAAGCAGATGCTCAACCGTGCTACGGCTGGCATCTGCTCGAACGGTAAGCGATGAAATCTAGAAGCTCCAGCGATCACTAGTGCGATCAGACATTTCATCGATAAGCTTATAGATGATGTCTTTATGTGTATCTTTAATTATAGTTCCAATGTTTTTCACAACAATTTGTGCTTTTTTTTCTGCTGTCTCGCCATTATCAATAGTCAATCCCGTCTTCTCTGAACGTATAGCCTTACGTTCAATTATTTTCTTTGTTTGACCCTTCCAATCCAATTTTTCCTTCTCCCACTTCTGTGTACGATACATGTTGTGAACGTCAGTGATTGAACCTCTTTTGTGGCCGTCTAGGTCAAGGTTTAGGTCTTGATTCAATTCACTTCCTCTGCCTTGAATGTAGTAAGAGGCGGTAAGAACGGCTATTTTTTTCAATAGTATTTTTCTAGCGGCAATATTGGGTCCTTCCGCGAGGATGTTGAATTCTTCCATGAAGCCATTACATGCAGCCGCTTTGATTACGTTTTCAAATCTCTTGGCAAGGTTTTGCAAGTTTACCGTCTTAGGAATCTTAGGGATGACATGGGACATATCAACCTGCCTTCTGATTCGGAAGCTCATAAAGAAAGTGAGGGCACAGAGACCTGTGGCAGCAATGCCTGCATAAACAGGGGAAATAATGTCTATCGAGGGTATCCAGGAAGCGGAGAAGTCAGGATATATGGGAAGTGACCAGTTTGCCCAGGTTTGTTCACTCTGGCTGTACAGCCCTACTAATGCACTGCCTATTGCTAGAATCGCTAGACCACCCATCGTTTCTGTACATTTGCAGACTGTTGTAATTAGTTCATTTATGGATCTTCGACTTTCATCAAAAGCGTCGTCCATAATGGTGGATTTTTGATATTCCTTCATGTCTTTACCCGTCCAAAGTTGAGCAACGCCAATTGCCTTAGCGGAAGCTATGTATGCAACCGTTGTGCTAACGCGTAAAACAAACTCCCTTTGGAATATAGCCACGGTCTTTGCACTTGAGCTGATAACGCCTGTCTCCATCCATGCGGAAACAGCCTCTAGCCCTACAATGGCGGCTTGACGGATAAGCATGCTTTTAATGCTGGTTCCAATAAAAAACTTAGTAACGAACCCGCCGACGTTTAGTTTTCCGCCATTTCCAGTACATGCCCATTTAACAGCTTTTGCGACGAAGCCGAGATGAATAGCTTCGAGACCCTTGTCAATTTTTGTGCCGAGGAATCTTGCATTCCTGTCTATCGACTTTTGAATATTCTTGAATTTTTTGCTGCACGATTTAGAGAATTTCCGCACTAGGCCTTCATTACCGTCATCTAACGATGCACAGATCGAATTTAGTACCGCTTCGTAGCCCCAACCACTGGATGGTCTAATATAATTTTCCATGTTATCACCTTTGCTTTATATTTTGTTTTGTTGATGTGATATTTCATAATTAATTTATTGCAGCTGTAAACAATTGCCCTCGAGGCTACGCAATGACTTGCTGAATGGCTTCCAGGATTCTATTGCGGTGTTTTGCCTTGATTGCCGTTGCAATATTACCCAGAATACGTCTAGCACGTCCTTCGGTGGGTAAGGCTCTAGCATATTCGCTCGCCCAATTGCCTTTGATGACCTCAGTTTCTAGCCATTTCTTGAAGGCATTGCTCTTCCATTCTGGTCCTGCAGAGGCTTCTTGGCCGATCAGCAGCCCTGCAACAAAATCCAGCTCTACAGCATTGACAGAGGCTTCGTTCTCTATGTCAAAAATATCCGAGGCTCCGTTATTTCTCTTGCTCTGCACATAGTAGGATGCCGCTAGCACACTCACTGCATCGAGGACACGTTGTTGGTTTTCACTAGCCGGAGGATTGGCTTCTAATTCGGCTTGCTTGCGTTCAGCGGCGATAGTCGCATTCTTAAAAGCTTTCGCAGCGGCATTCCTGCCCTGATGTTGTTTTATGCTAGTGCTGAAGGCCGTGCGAGCAGCTGCTTCCGTGGCGCGTAAAATTTGCAGTTCGGCATTCTGAGAAATACCAAGATTTCCGTCTTCTCGCTTAATGGCTTCGAGGTCTTTTATCGAAATATTGCCGTTTGCAACACCTGCGTCGATGATTTCGACAAATCGCGCGGCTTCATCATGACCCTGAGTCATTAGGTTTGGGGGGAATACCAGAGACCTTCTCACCTGTTGTTGCAGCTGCAAGGTTCGGAGAACGCATAAGGCTAGCACGCTGATTCCTACGAGCGTCGCCGTGCCAGCCCCAATATAAGGGATACAGGGCAAGACAAAATTGATGTAGTTGTCAGGTCGGAAAGGCAGTATCCGCGTGGGTAGCCATAAAATCAACGAACCTGCGGACAAACAGCCCATGATTTTGATTGCCGTGGCGCCACGCCCCATCAGACCATTCATGGTAGTCCGTGCGGCCTGATACTGCGCTGTTAACTGGGTGTACGTTGCAAAAGTCTTTCCTTCGGTATTGAGCCATTGACCTGAATCGATGGCGGACCAGACGGCTCCCACGTAGGATGTTAGGACGCTGATACGGACGCCATACCAAAATAGGTTGCTTCCCATATATAATGTCGTTGTAATGATTCCTTCACCCCATGTGGGGGCCAATAACGTACGGGCTACGTCACAGGCGACGCTGGTGCATTGATTTCTAATGAGAAGATAGGGATTGGGTGTTATGGCGGTTTTCACCCAGCGAGCGAGTTCGGTAGCTACCAGAACGGTTTTGTTCTTGAGTGGTTCAAGTCCAAGAGTTGCCAAGCCTGCATTAAGGCTTTGCGAATAGTCTTGGCCCCATTGACGCACACAGCCTATAGCAAAATTGGCGATACCCTTGATCTTGTCCTTGGCAGAGGGTCCATCCCCGGCGTCTAGTAGGCTACTAAACTGGTTCATAAAAACTAGAATATCATTGTTGCTGCTTGCTTGATAGGCGGCGTAACGGTCCATCGTTTCTCTCTTGGTTATTTTAGTAGATTAAGGCGGAGCAGATGCTCAAGCCGCTACGGCTGGCATCTGCTCTGCATTTGGAGGAGGAGGCTTTATGCTTTCCAGACTGGGCTGGTGCCATCAGCCATTTCCGTGATGACTTCGTTGATAAGATCACCATACTTTGTTTGGATTGCATCGGCGATGCGCATCACAACAGCTTCAGCTCGTCCCTCAGGGGTGCGAGCTTCTTGGTAACCCAGGTTGTGGTTTGCTGCTTCGACCCTACGCTCAATACCCTTTCTAGTGAAACCAGTCCAATGGGAGGTTCTTTCTCCGGGTGCTTTGCCGTTATGCATCAGAGAAACGTTATCAATTTCGGTTTCTGAGACTCCGCCGCCAAGCTTTTGGGCAATGCCTAGATCAGTGCATAACCCCCTACCCCTGCCTTGGACATAGTAAGAGGCAGTTAGAATGGCTATTCTCTTGACCAATGTCGTCATTGCTGTAGCGGCAGCTTCTTGCAATTCAGCGCGCTCAGCGTCCGGTAAGGCATCGTAGAGTTCTGTGACTTTTGCTCGCAGAGCCGTGGTAGCGGTATTGAATGCTGTCTCTGCAGCTGTTAAGGCTGCTTGCGTTACCAGCCTATTAATATTGGGCGCTGCTAAATGGGCTTCTTGAGCTGCCGTCCATGCATTCTTTGCCGTCGCTTCTAGATTTTTCAAGCGAATATATTCGGGATGCTTATTGACTTTACTAGCTTTATTATCAATGATCAATATTTCTCTCATACAACCGTTATTAGCAGCTGCTTTGACGACTGCCTCAAAACGTTCCTTAATGCCTATAAGTTCACTATCCATTCCCGTAGGTAGGACGCGTGAGAAAGCTGCTTGCCTCTGAACCCTCTTACGCATTAATGCCGTAATAAGACCCAGGCCCACTGCTGTTATTGTTGCACAGCCGGGGGACATCACGTCCAAGGAGGCAGAGAAAGTAGGATAAAAGGGAAGAGACCAGTTGGTCCAGCTATGTTGACTTAGATCATCTACCGAATTGAATAGTGGGCTTATCAAGAGTGTTGTACTCCAAATAGCCAAGGGAATCATCGTATCGAGGCACTTTCCAGCAGTGACAATTAATTCGTTTACGGCCTTTTGAGCCTTCTTATATTGCGGAGTATGGTGAGTAAAGGCTTGATAAGCTTTTTTGGCAGATCCTGCCCACTTTTCGCAGCTATAGATACTCTGCATCGAAGACAGGTAGACGATGGTTACGTTAGTTCGGACAAGAACTTGTTGCATTGTGGTAATAGATTCCAAGCCCCAGCTAATGAGGCCTTCATTCATACCATAGAAATTTACTCCTTTAGAAACGGCTTCTAGCCCGATGACGGCAGCTTGACGAATGACTATGCTCTTGATGCTCGTTCCGAGGAAAAACTTAGTAACAAACCCCTTACCCCCAGTTTTTCCGCTGCATGTCCACTTAGCAAGTCTTACAACTTTCCCAAGGTAGATAGCATTAAGACCAGTCTCTATTTTGGTACCGAGATTTTTTGCATACCGTTCCGCAGTAGTCTTAATCTCCGTGAATATATCACCGACAAAATCTAAAAGACCTCTAAATGTGCCCTTGTCGTTATCATCCATGTTCGCACAGAGTCTGTCTAGCCACGCAGAGAAAGTTCCTTCACTGCTATATGTATCGTAAATTCCATACTGTTCCATGTTATCCTCGTTGTTTTCTATGTAAGATGATTGATGTTGTATTGCTTCATTAGGTTGGTTATGCTAATCGTTGCGAGCTTTTTAGGTCAATATGCAGAATTTAATTAAGGCGCGGTAAAGGTCAGGTTAAGTTAAAAATGACCTCTTGGCATACTTCTTGCATGGTCTACTAAATGAAAGATTGTGCCTATTAATCTATGGCCGCGATGTAAAATATGAAAAAAGAAGGAGATTAAAAACAATGAATGAACCTAAAGAACGTGATGAAAGGGAAGGCGAGACCTTATATTTTAGAACGGCATTAAGTCATCGTAAAAGAGTGCAAACTGCTGAGGGCTGGCGTCGTACGATGCTCAAAATGCGCGATGAAAGACGCAAAAAAGCTAAGCCAATGCCCAAGGGGTAGAGAGGAGGGAGGGAGAGGATTAGGATTTTACCACAGAAAGCGCCGAGACGCCGAGATAAGAGAGAGAGAAGAGGGGAAGAAAAAAGAGAATTAAATAGTTATTTTTTTTATTATTAGTTTCTATTTTTGTCCATTTCGTCCAGTAAGTCCAATTCGTCCAATCAGTCCATTTTTACCCTAGATATAATGGACTGACTGGACGAATTGGACTTATTGGACGAAATGGACACTTTTAAACATTTAAAAAACAAAAAAATCCTCTCCTCTCTCCTATCTCGGCGTCTCGGAGCTCTCTGTGGTAAAATCCTAATCCTTCTCCTCTCCCCCTCCCTCCTCTCTCTTTTCTAAAAAGGGTTTCCTTGTTAGCCTGATGTCAACAGGAATAGGCCATGGCATCAGATCCAAAGCTACGTACAGTGATGATTGTTCAGGCGCGCATGAGTTCGACGCGTTTGCCTGGGAAGGTGATGAAGACCATTCTGGGCAGGCCAGTCCTCTCCTATTTGGTGGAGCGCTTGCGTCAGGTCACCCTCGCGGACGGCCTTGTAATTGCTACATCGGAGCAGCCTGAGGACGATGTGATCGAGGCTTTTTGCCGAGATGCCAAGGTGCAGGTGGTGCGTGGAAGCCTAAATGATGTGTTGGCTCGCTATGCCAAGGCTGCACAGGCTTCGGAGGCAGATGCTATTGTGCGCATTTGTTCGGACTGTCCTTTGATCGACCCTGTTGCGGTTGACGAGGCGATCGCCTATTATCTGCAGCACTATCCGCGGTATGAATGGGTCTGTAATGCTGTGGAGAGACACTATCCGCGCGGTTATGAAGTAGAAGTCTTTTCGCGTCGCGCCTTAGATGTGGCAGCAGCTGATGCCAAAGAGCCTGATGAACGCGAGCATGTAACCCCCTATCTCTACCGGCATCCTGAGCTTTTTGGACTCGGCAGTGTCGTCAGCAAGGCAAACTTAGGGACGCAGCGGTGGGTCTTGGATACCCCTGAAGACTTTGAGCTGATTTCACGCATTCTCACAGAACTCTATCCTCGAATGCCTAATTTTCGTACCCAAGATATTGTCGAAGTTCTTAAACATCATCCGACGTGGCTGCAGCTGAATGCTCATGTTGCGCAGAACCTCGTTGCAGGATTTCCAGGAGAGACACATGACAAAGGCAAATAAGGTCTATATCATCGCTGAAGCAGGTTCCAACTGGCGTATGGGCACTCCTCAACGTGATATGACGATGGCTAAGGCATTGATCGATGTAGCTGTGGACGCTGGATGCGATGCAGTGAAATTTCAGACTTACCGCGCTGAAACCGTTTATGTCGCAGAGGCTGGTCAGGTGGGTTATCTGGAAAAGTCGGGCGTCTTACCGACCATTCAGGAGATCTTCCGCGATCTCTCGATGCCCTATGAGATGATTCCTGAGCTGCACGCTTATTGTGTTAAGCAGGGCATTGATTTTCTCTCTTCAGGATTCAGTAAGCGTGACTTTGAACACATCGATCCCTATGTGAAGATGCATAAAATTGCCTCGTATGAGATCAGTCATCTTCGCCTGTTGGAGATGGCTGCCTTTACCGGAAAGCCCTTACTGCTTTCTACAGGAGCTAGTGTCGAGGAGGATATAGCCTGGGCTGTGGAGACTTTTAAGTCCCTGGGTGGTGGGCCCCTGACCTTAATGCAGTGTACTCTGAAGTATCCGACGCCTCCGGAGGCAGTCAATCTGCGAGTGTTGACGTGGCTTAAAGGGCGCTTTGGAGTCCCTGTAGGCCTGTCGGATCATTCTCGCGACCCCCTCTGTGCTCCTGTAGGTGCCGTAGCCCTGGGAGCTACCGTCATCGAAAAACACTACACATTGGACAATCGACTGCCTGGTCCAGACCACTTCTTTGCTATCACCCCTGATGAGCTTGGGGGTATGGTCGACGCAATACGCACCATCGAGCCTATGGTTGGATCCGGAATTAAAGGTATAGAAAAAGCCGAAGAAGAGATGTACCACTTTGGACGTCGAGGAGTTCAGGCTCTGCGCGATATCGCCAAGGGTGAAAGAATTCATGAAGGTATTAACATTGACATCTTGCGGCCAGGCCGTCAGACGTGTGGAGTTCACCCTAAGATGCTCTCGTTGATGGAAGGGAAATTAGCCATACGCGATATCTCTGCTGGCAGCGGAATTCAAGAGGGAGATTGGGCGTGATGCGTCACGTGGAGATAGTGTCTGTTCAGCGCAATCTACGGGTGGTCATCGATCGTGACCGACGTTTTGAACCTCCAGAGTATCTGGATGAACAGGTCCTTGCCATCTGGCGTGAGGAAAAAGCGCAGCGCGGTGACGCTCTGTTCGATGGAACGATTTTTAGTGCCGATGTGGTAGCACCTAACATCATTCTAGGACATTGGATACCCTACCGCTATGCGCTGGCCGGATACCGCGATCCTAGCCTCATGAAGGCCGTAGGGGTGCTACCGTTAGCAGTGAATGGTCTGACTCGCTGCAGAGGACGTGTTCTAATGGGCCTGCGCTCTCCCAATGTAGCGGCATCACCAGACACTTGGGAATTAGCTCCCTCTGGAGGAGTCGATCCTGAGGCTGTTGATGGAGACCATCTTGACGTGCGACGCAGTCTTCTGCAGGAACTTGAGGAGGAGACTGGCTTTGATGCTACTGATGTGGTCAGCATAGAACCTTTTGCAGCCGTGAAGGATTGGGAAGGTAATGCCTTGGAGCTCTGTTTTCGCTTAGACCTTAGCGATGATGCCTTGAACAGCTTTGATCCTCCAATCGATGAATACCGCGATTTCGAGTGGGTAGGTATCGACGAGTGGGACGCTTTTGCTGAAGGAAAGCAGGTGCTGCCGATGTCACGGATTATCTTTAAGGCAGCTCTCGAAGCGGATGGAAGAAGGACGGCGAAATAGGGGTAGGTTACGGGAACAAGCCCTTTGGGCTTATCTTTCAATGCCTTAGGACCTCACAATCATCACTCGGCGCGCAGCGCTTTGGAGTGCGTGTCGCTCGCGACCGCTTTGGATTTGGGTGAACTAGGCATTGCAAGAAACGTAACCTTTCGCTCTAGGGGTAACTGTGGGGGTTTAAGCCTCCAAAGAACGGTGCGCGATTCAATAGGCTCGCCCAAATCCAAAGCGGTCGCGAGCGACACGCACTCCAAAGCGCTGCGCGCCGAGTGATGATTGTGAGGGCTTTATTAACCATCTGGTTATTCAGGGAATCTAATGGGGTCTTGTTCTATCTCTCGACGCCAGAGGTTGATGGCTTGTTCTGGAAGATGCATGTAAACAGACCCAAGGTTTTGATCCACAGGGGTGCTTGATTGGGCCAATTTGGCGAACTTGGCGTTTAGGTATTCTTGGTTTTGTTGGGAAACACGAAAGCCTAATTTATAATGATAAGGGTGTGTATTTCGAACCGCTTGAAGCAAGACGCGTCCCTGAAAGTCATCATAGTAGTTTTGAATGATTGCTTTCAGCAGGATCATCCCAACGTTCTTGTATTTATTCGGCTGTTTGTTTGTTACTTGATCTAACAGAACTTTATTCACAAAGGGCCCATCTGTTGCTTCACTAGGTCCATATCCTCGCCATTCGACTGGTTCCGGACCCCATAGGTCCATCAACTCTATATTTTTTTCTGTCAGTAGGTTTAACTGCGCAAAACCAATCAGGGAATCATCTGTAATTTTTTTTGCTAAAAGCTTGTGAATATAAGCTTCTTCGCCAGTTCCCTGTGCCTTTTCTATATAGACAGGAACCAGTTCTTCGCCTTCTCGTCGAGGAACGCATGTCATTCCCATTATATTAGGGTTATTTTGCAATCGCTTCACTTTGTTGGTGTAGCTGGGTTCTATCGTACTGAGGTCGAAGCGAGGCGGGAAATAAATCTTCTGGGTTTCATTGGGAAGCAACAGCTTTTGCACAGTCCCTCGTTTATAACCGATGACACCTATGGCAAGTGCTGTCGCCCCTATGACCGCTAGGCTCACCATGGTGGTCATAGACATTTCGTTTTGTTCCGGCGCCTGGTTAGCCTCAACGGAAATACTGTAAAGAGAATCAAGGATGCCGCTAATCATATAATTAAACTTGGTGTATTGTGATAAGTAATATAATTTGCAAATTATAATAAAATAATGATAAATAGTCAAGATAGATAACTGTTCACGGGCTCGGATTCTATCCTATGAACGGCTACCAAAAAACATGATAAATGGGATATGCCTGATATGCATGATAAGGGAAAAGAGACTCATTAGATGAACCAATTCTGTTTGGAGGCTTCTATGGAGTATTCTAAATATCATGCATATCCATGAATCATGTTTTTTTTGGCGGCCAAATTTTGAAGTTTCTTGGGTATATCCTCCTAAATCCTCCTCGATCCGTGTGCATCCGTGTTACTCCTAATCGTTGTCATCTGCGGGCATTCGTGCTATGCTGCTCTCTATGAAATACGATAATTTACGCGCTTTTGAGAAACATTTGGCTGCGTGTGTCCCTGGGCAGTTCGCAGATGTGTACTTGCTATTGGCAAAAGAGGACTTCGATAGGTCTAGTGGGACCGAAGTGACCTTAGCAGCACTGCTGAAGGGATGTTCTTGCGTAGACCTCGCCTTAAAAACCTTTGATGGCGACAGCGTAACTGTGGATGCCCTTTTGGAGGAATTAAACACACTTCCATTTTTGGCAGACCGCAAAATCGTTGTGGTTCACAATATCGACAAGGCAAAAAAAACGATCACAAAGGCTCTAGAGGAATATCTAGCGCATCCCAATCGAGCCGTGAAATTGGTGATGACCGCCGAAGCCGTTGCCGCCAATACCACCTTCTATAAGAAATCTGAAAAGAGTGGGATCGTTCTGTCCATTGCACAGAAGAAACCCTGGGAAAAAGAAAAGGACTTCTTCGAATGGGTGACGCAGCAAGTTGCAAAAGCAGGTAAACGCATCGATCCTAGAGCCGCTCAATTGCTTGTTAAGCAATCGGCATTGGATCAGAATCTGCTTAAGATGGAGCTTGAAAAGTTGTTGTGCTATATCGGTGAGCAGGCGGAGATCACCCCAACAGCCGTTAGCGCGATCTGTACATGCATCGATATTGACACCGTTTGGCAGTTCGCCGAAGCCGTTTTACGATGCGATGCTGCGAAGTCGCTAACTATTGCTAATCATCTTCTCGAGGGTGGTGCGGCATTGTTAGCTGTCGTGATTGGATTACGCACCCAGTTTCACACCGATTATCAGGTGTGCTCTATTTTATCATCTGGCGGAAGCCCGCAGGATGTTTCGACTGAATTTCGTTATATGGCTGGACGCATCTTAAGCCAGCACGTGGAAATGGCTACTGGTTATGGCATGCAGCGCTTTAAGAAGGGCTTATTGGCCATCGATGAAGCTGAGCGCATGGCTAAGAGCAGTTCCATGGAGCCGAGGTTATTGCTGGAACGGCTCGTTGTCAAGCTTACATCATAAAGGAGATCATGAAGACAAAGAAGGCTGCCTTGCTGCTACTCCCCAATTTGTTGGGAGAGCATAAGCATTATCAATTATTCCTACCCTCAAGCGTCGATACGGCGGTTAAGTCACTGGACGGCTTAATTTCCGAAAGCGAAGGTGGCGGACGTCGCTACCTAGGGCATTTCGAGACAGAAAAGGCCGCCCACCTGATTCCTTTGGCGCTCCTCAATGAGCACACGCCGGATGCCGATATCGACTTTCTGCTCGAACCGGTTGTCAAAGGTGAGCGGTGGGGTTTGGTGTCTGATGCAGGAGTTCCTTGCGTCGCAGATCCCGGATATAAGCTTGTACGGCGTGCGCGTCAGCTGGGAATCACCATTCAGGCGTTTGTTGGACCATCCGCGATATTAATGGCTCTGATGTTGTCAGGTTTGCCTGGGCAGCGTTTTAGCTTCCGCGGCTACCTGCCAAAGGATGAAGCGGGCAGGAAGTCTGAAGTGCGCAAGCTGGAGCAAGTATCGACATCATCCCTAGCGACACAGATATTCATCGAGGCTCCTCATCGCAATGCGATGACTTTGGCAGATATCGTTGCTACTCTCAGCGATAGTACATGGCTATGTGTGGCGTGGGATCTAACGTTGCCAACGCAAGGAGTGATGTCTCAGCCTGTGGCACATTGGAAGAAATGTCCACTGCCTAACATCGACAAGAAGCCGGCCATCTTTTTGATCTCTTCAGAGGCGAACCTATAATGAAGATAGGCATCATTGGTTACGGTAACATGGGCGAAGCGATCTACCGTATGTTGACGGATGTCTTTGGGGTTTCAAATGTTTATGTGGCCGATACACATCCCGAAAAGCTGGAAGGACTACCACCGGATCACGTGAGTGCGGATCCCAGGGTGATTTCTGAGCAGGTGGATGTTTTGATCTTGGCCGTGAAGCCTCAGGCTTTTGTTGCTGCCGCCAAGGCCTTGGGTGATCTTAAGCAAAAACGTGTGATGTCCATCATGGCTGGCGTGTCAGTGGCTTCGTTGCAGCAACATACCGGCGCTTCGGAGGTTGTTCGCACCATGCCTAATCTGCCGTTACGCGTCGGTAAGGGGCTGACGGCATGGTATTCTTCTGATGTGAAGGATTTCACATGGGTGACCGACATCCTGGATGCTCTTGGAGAGCATATGCGGTTAGAGCGTGAAGAGCTTATCGATTCTGTCACCGCGATCAGTGGATCGGGCCCAGCCTATTTCTTTTTTCTTTGTCACCTTCTCTTTGAGAAAGGAGTGGCCTATGGATTTTCGCTAGATCAGGCTCAAAAGCTTGCTGAGGCAACACTTATAGGTGCATCTGCCCTGCTTGAAAGCGATACGAAGTCTGCTGGAGAGTGGTGCAAGGCGGTAGTGTCGAAGGGTGGTACTACCGGGGCAGCACTGTATCATTTGCAAGTGTCTGGTTGGGATCGAATCTTCTCCGAAGCGGTAGATTGTGCTAAGAATCGTGCCACGGAACTAGGGAAAGAGGATTAGCCACGGATGTACTCAAATACGGTTCGTTCAACCTTTTGGGAGCAACACGGATGCACACGGATCTAGGAGGATTTAGGAGGATCGGATGGTAGATACGGCTCGTGTCGCTTTTTAGGAGCAACACGGATGCACACGGATCTAGGGGGATTTAGGAGGATCGGATGGCAAACACGGTTTGTTCAGCTTTTCCACATTAAAAAACCAATTTTATTGTTTTAGATTGATGAACGGTATTTGTTCTCCCAATCCTTCTAAATCCTCCTAGATCCGTGTGCATCCGTGTTACTCCTAAATCCTATCCTCCTAAATCCGTGGCTACTTCCGCGTTCTTTTTTCTAATTCGTCCGTGGCTCGCAATATCAGCGGGCCGAAATGTGGCGACAGCTCCGTTTTGAGCCTTTCAATATTGACCTCTAAGGATAGGCTAGCTTGATAAGCCACAGGATGCTCATAGAGGCACAGAGTGTCTCCGTGGTCGATCTTTTCATCAAGGATATGCGCGGTGATGACGATGGTGCCATCCCCATGGACGAGGGCTTGCTTGATCGGTTCAGCTCCAGGGTACTCTGGCAGGCGCCCGCGGTGGAGATTGATTCCGCCAATTTTGGCGTGTTGAATCACTGGAAGGGGAATGAGGCGGCGCCAGCTGACCGATATCAGCAGGTCAAAGTCGAGCTGAAGCAGCTTTTGCTCCAGGAGCTTTTCCTCTTCATTGGTATCGACACTATACAATGGGACTTTGTGCTGTGTCGTTAGGGCGATAAAATCCGCAAATTCAGGTCGATCGCCACGGTTGGGATCTTCACGTTTGGGTAGACGTCGATGCGTTGCTACGGCAACAAGCTCAAAGCGTGGAGACGCTAAGATTGCCTGAAGGGCACTCAAACCATGTTGACGAGCTAGAAGACCAACAACTTTCTTGCTCATAAGCATTTTCTCCTATACCAGTTCGGCGGCTACCGCATCATAACAAAGACGTCCGCGATCTGTCAGCTTTAAGATGCCTGCCTGTTTGGTCAAGAGACCATGGGTGATAAGTTCACCTAATTGATCTATGGTTTCGGCTTCGAGAGGTCCATGTGTGGAGGTAAAGGAATCGAGATGCACACCTTCGACAAGGCGAAGCTGGATCACGAACAGTTCGCGTCTATGCGCCTCTGGAGACAATGTCTCCTCGAAATCGATAGGAGATTGATTGTTTTCCAGAGCTTTAATGTAGCGGCTTTGATTGGCTACATTGCGAAAACGACGTCCATGCCAATAACTAAAGGCCGAAGGACCAAAGCCATAGAAGGGACGACCGGTCCAGTAGCCACTGTTGTGTCGCGACTGATGCTTGGCCTTAGCAAAAGCAGACACTTCATATTGTTGCAGGCTGGCAGCTTGTAGGGTGGTTACGGCAGCTTCATACATTTGTAGAGAAGTCTCCGCATCGGGAATCAAGGGTGTGAGCTGCTTTTGTTGTTTAAAGAACTGCGTATGCGGTTCGATGGTGAGGTTATATAGCGACAGATGAGCGATGGGTAACGCCGCGGCCTGATCAAGGGTGCGCTGCCAACTGGTCATCGTTTGTCCTGGCACTTCATACATCAAATCGATGGTGATGTTATCAAATCCGGCGGCTGTAGCCGCATGGATGATGTCGACAGCTTTTTGGGCTGTGTGACGCCTCGTCAGGGTTGCCAGGAGGGTGTCATCGAGCGACTGTACACCAATGCTTAATCGATTGATTCCTACCGCACGATAGGCATCGAGTAGGGCTGGGGTAAGCTCGTCAGGGTTAGCCTCCAGAGTGATTTCACAGTCATCCACTAGTGTCAGCTGTTCTCGTTGCCATTCAAGGAGTGTCTGGATGCGCTTAGGACCGAAGAGGGCTGGGGTGCCTCCTCCAAAGTAGATAGAGACCACTTCAGAGTCTTTTAGAAGAGGTTGAGCGACGGCGAACTCGAGGGCTAAGCCCTCGAGTAGCTGATCCTTTAATGACTCTTTGTCTGGAAGGACGTAGAAGTGACAATAGCCGCATTTTTGAGAACAGAAAGGAATATGCCAATAAAGGCTGACTGCTGTTTTCGATCCCTTACCACTCATCGGCATCAGGATCGACAATACCACCGCGTTTCCACCGGTTGCGGTCGCTGAAGTAGGATTCGTCGTCTTCGAGTTCGGAATCTTCTTTCGTGTCGGAATCGGCTTCTTGGTCAGCATCTTCTACATTTGTTTCTTCGTCTTCATCGCGGTCGCTGATAACAGATGTTTCGGTGCTGACATTATCGCTTTCGAGGTCGAAGCTAGTATCACTGAGGCCTGCCCCGGTTTCAGAGATATCCACATCAGGGATTGTGGGCATATCGGTGTAGCTGGTACGTCCTCCAGAGCGTTTAGGTGTGACGTACTCTTCGACTTCACCACTTTCTTTCAAGAATTGCAACCGCTCTTTTTCTTCTTCAATCTTACCCTTAACGGTTACGATTTCTTCGCGGTGTTTCTCAATATCTTTTTTTGGAACTAAGCCGAGCTTAAGCCATTGCTCAAGATCATTTAACTCGGACTCTAGTTTCTTTAATCTTTCACTTTTTACATGTCTCATCAAAATCCCGTTCTATTTAAACAGAAGTGGAATCAGAAAATAATTTCCTCAGCGTGTTGAACATCAAACGCTGCGCAACTCAAAAACTCAGATTTCCGAGGACATTAATTATCCACACCCCTACATATTTTAACACTTCTTTTTTTTCAACACAATAGACTCAAAAAAATGCAATTCATTTGGAATCGAGGCGTAACCTATTGACAATCTGATACTGATTGAATGCGATAACGACTTTTGGTATAGCATATGGCCACAAACAAGACCTCGCTTGCTAAAAATCCATAGTAATAGGCCACCCCGCCGGTGCCGAAGCCGTAGCTGTGCAGCCCGGTGCCCAGGATGTAGTTAACTCCATACCATGTAAAGCTGATGGCCCATAAGCCGACGATGCTGCCAATCGCTAGTCCTAAAGCGCGAATGTGGTTAAAGGTATAGGCATGGATGCATACCAAATAGACACAGCTGGAGATAAAGGCCCAGGACTCCTTGGGGTCCCAGTCCCAGAAACGTCCCCAGCTTTCCGCTGCCCAGACACCGCCTAAGATCGTACCGCTAATAAGCATAGCGGTCCCCAGGTACATGGAGTGCAGAATAGCCCTAGAAAGTAGGTCAAGGGATTGTCTGGAATGTGGACGCTTTGCTCTCAGGAGCAGGTAGCCGTGGCCCAAGACTCCTGAAAGCAGGAAAACTCCATAGCTGGCGACGACCATTAAGACATGGATGATTAGCCAATATTGGGAGTCGAGGACAGGTTGAACAGTTTCTAAGCCGCTATGGAGTTGGGTGACCTCTAGGACAGCTAGCAAGATCACCGCGAGAATAGAAGCTGCCAGAGGCAGGAGAACCGAACGATAATAGAGAAACATCAGACATGAGGCGATGACGGCGATCCAAGGAACGTACACAACCGTTTCAAACATATTCGCAACAGGCGGGCGTCCCAGGATATAGCAGCGTAGAACCAGGATGCTTGTGTGGATGATCCATGCGATCGCCAATGAGGCCCAAGCCCAAGACTGCAGACGTCGATTTTGGAGAGAATAAGCCATGCTGAAGGCAAGGGCAGCAAGGACATAGGCTGCCAAAGCGAAGATAGGAAGAGGGAGGTCATAATACCACATCTCGGCAACAAGCTGCCTGTGGGTTGGGTAAAAAAGGGACTTGCCTCCACTTTCTTGGATTAACTGACCCTCTAGCATCTCGTATCCTTCGGACAAGAGATTCGCTAAAGTCTCTGTCGAAGCCTGTGCCACATAGGCCTGACGAAGACGAAAAAAGAGTTCATCGGGATAGATGGTGAAGTTGCCTACGGGAACGAGCTTTCGCAACTTGGAGTCATATATGTCAGCAGTTAGGGCTTTTAGAGAATACCACTCGCCAGGGACCAACTTACCTGGGAGGACCTGGAGAGCGGAGCCAGCATCTAAGAGACGCATTTTGAGAGGAAGTTGTGTCTCGAGCATTTGTGCAATTTCGTCAGGTTTTATACCGCGACTTTGCAAGACAGCTAAAGCATTGGTCAAGAGTTTGTTACTTTGAGCGGCACCGTCAGAGTTCACACGGGCAAAGGCGCTCATGTGCTGCCACAGAGCAAGCAATTCATCGACTACGGCTTTGTCATCGTCAGACCGGTTCGTGATGATCTGTCCGGGCTTTAAATGTTGCCAAGGCGGAGTGGACGGTGCTTGCACAACGATCAAGGCCTGATTTTTTGTTGCTACCCAGAGACCCTGCGCCAAAGAGGTCAGTTCCAGTCTGGTACTTCCCGAGCGGTTAGAGGGGGCACGATAGGCTTCGTGGTAGTGATGCCTGATCAACACGTTTGTGACAGCCTGATTGGTTTGTTCGTGCTCAACAAAGGCCTGATGAAGCTGGTTGTAGGAAAAACGGTTCTCTTTGGCGTTCAGGCCGAGCAGTTGTTTTGTGGAGGCGTGCTGAATCCAAAAGAGGGGGGCATCGTCCCATTGATGATGTCCCATCAGGTGAAAGGTTAGGAAGAAATCCACCGCAGACTGACTTGTCGTGTGAAAGGCGGGGAGATCGTCTTTTAGCAATTGCTGCCGATGATAGAGGTCGTAAAGCCACAAGCGACCTGTTGCTTCAAGGGGTCTAATGCGACCCTGATATGCCGTGGGGATCAAACTCGGACTATCTGTCGCCTCAATTGTATGAGTCCAACAGATCAATAGGAAAAGAACAAGAAATCTGACCATCATGAATGATACTCATGTAACACAAAATGAACCCAACCATACCGTAGAGAACAAAAAACTGCTATGAATGATGGCGGATGGTCTGGTGTTCCTCTTATGTTTCAATTTAATCTTTCCAGGCATGTGCAGCAAAGAGCAGCAGTATCCCTAGGCTAAGGGCGATGGCCCCGGGATAGGTCAGCCAGTATTTGTACGGGTCATGGTTAACAATGATCTGAACTTGCCTGACGGCCGTTTCGTTGCCTGGCGCAATATTTGACAGGTAGAAGCGATAGCCGTCCCAGGTTTCATGAACGTGATTCATACTTAAGAGGGCTTCCTCTGCCATTCCTGTGCGCTTATCAGTTATTGTTATACGAGCTTCGTAGCTGAATGGTTGTGCGCCGTTGGGATGGTTGATCTGGCGAGCATCATGGAGGCGTACGCGATAAGGGATCTCACAGCACATGGGCTGAAACCTTACCAGATAGTGTCCCCCGAGTATTGGCCAGCGAAGGCCTGTGGCATACCGGTCGAAGGTTAGCGGGACCTTTTCCTTATTTGTTCCGTCAGAAACTCCAACAAGAACTAAGGGTTGGTTATCCTCTAGCTTTGTTTGAGGAGGGGTAACGACATGATGACGTGTGACGGGTGTCTCGAGGCGCGTGGTGCTGGCGGGCCAGTCAGGAAGAGTTGTGAGTTCCTGAAGATGGATTCCATAGGCACGCAGATAGGCTGAAAACAGAGTAGCGTTATTGGATGAGTGTTTCGGGGCCGGAGGAAGTTGCGTACGTGCTGCGAAGAGTTCCGCTGTTAAGCGATGCATATATTGGCCGAGGGTTCCGTCTCCTTGAAGGTTTGCCGGACCTGCATGGATGATAGAGCTGAGGGATTCCCCGCTTTCGAAGCGAGCCTGAACATGTTCGATGGCATCGGCAGTCCATTGGCAAGCTTTGACTTCGTCCGGGGAAATTGACGTCCATTCCAGCTCTTGAAGGGTGGTGGTAATCTCTGGGGAGAGCTCAACCAAAGGATCTAGCAGCCAACCATGGGTCCCATCCCATGTGGTCAGCAACTCCACGAAGGATTTGGCTGGATTGATATGCGTTTTCTTGCAGGCATCCACCCATAGTTGCAATGGGGGAATTAGCGGCATCTCTGCTGAGAAGGGCTGCATCAATACATTGCTAAGAGATGCCTGCATCGCTTTTTCGCGGTCCAAACGATGGCGTGGTACCAGAGACGGTATTATGTCACTTTCCACAGCATACCCACCAAAGCCACTATGGTAGGAAATCAGTTGCTCGAGAGCGTGAGGACGAAATTGCTGGCAGCCAACTGACCCATAAGTATCAAAACACCATAGATGGTTGTCTCCAAAGGCATCTTCAGCGATGACAACAGTGGGTTGACGTTTAAGATCAAAACGCACCGGCAGGCTGCCCAGCAGAGGATTTGAGGAATTCGCGTTCATGAGGGCTTGAGGGCCTTGCAAAGCAATTTGTATCGTTTCAGGTTGATGCCCAGTAAGCTGAACCTCAAGAATGATTTTGGGTTGGCCGAAGCCATTCAAAGGGGTAAAATCGAGATTTAGGGTAGCTGTGGCCTTTCCTCCTTCAAAAACAAATTGTTTGAACAAGGCATCGCTGAGAGGCATGCGGCCCAGGCTAGCGGCAGAGGTGTAGTTAACGGCTTCAATGAACATACCATCTAGGTAGGTTTGGATAGCTAATTCATCAATTTCAGGAGTGCGATACGCTTGAAAGGACCAAATTTCGGACTCCCCCAGCCGACCTGAAACCGAATCGGCCAAATAGTCCGCTTTGGTCCAGTTTTTAACGGGAATGGGCGGAAGCCCGTTGACATGTGCATGGGCTCCCTTGATCCATAGCTCAAGGTGTTCATGAGAACTAGCGCGCCATTCCAAACTTTGGAGTTTCAGGCGATCGAGTGTCCCTATGTCGCCATTTCCACCAGGTATTACCGGCAGGTAGGAGCGGCTTTTCGAGCTGGCCATGCTCACTTCCAAAGCATGCGAATTGCTCACGAGGAGTTTGTTTGAGGCAGAACCTTCCACAATGCTTAGAGTACCTTGAAGGCCCCAGATCTGTTTACCAATGGCTCCAGCCAAGAGCATCAAAAGACCTAAATGAGTAATGAGAAAGGGGATGTGCTTGCGACGAAAGGGCCATCGTCGCAACGCTGCAACTAGAATATTGACAAAGAACAGCCCTAGCAAGAGTGTAAACAGAGGACTGGCATAGGTGAAGTCAGCGGCATAGCGGTGAGAATCTGTTGCTGACTCCAAGAACGTGCCGATGATCACAAAGAGGGCCATTGAAGCAATTAACGCGACGGCAAAGGGGACACTGCCTAGGAAGTGATAGAAGATGCGCAGTGCTCTCATGATAGGTCGGGTATCTCCTCAAGAAGTTCAAAGCTACGTGCAAAAGCCTCGATGGCACTTTGATGTCGTTCAAGAAGTGAGATTGGCCCAGTGACCTTAATGGTGTAGTCACCGCGCATTTGGCGGCATTGCGGACCAGAAAGGCAACGGAAATGCGCTGGAGCTAGCTGCATGGCCCAAGCAAAGATAGCCTCCTTTTCTCCGCAACCCTTAAGGCATAGTCCAGTGAAGCCTCCATGTGAGACGGGGATCACTTGAGCATCCGTAGGTAAGTCTAGGTGTAGTTGTCGCTTCCATCGTGCGATTTGCGAAGCTGGTGGGATGCGATCTGTGATTTCGTCGACCGGAAAGTTATGCACGGCAATGCGCACGCTGCCTTCAGGGGCATCTATGAAGAATTCACAGAGGGATGTTGTCGTGTCTGTTTTTGCTTCGATGTCTAAGCGACGCCAAGTAGAGGGTACTCGTGCTCGGTAGGTTGGAGAGTCGTCGCGCCCAGCGATCTGTTGCCATGTGGGGCGCTGTTGGGGTTCATGTGCACAGCTTGTGAGGGCGAGCAGCGTGCTTAGCAGGATGAAGTAGTGTAGGCGTATGTATTTCATAGCGTTCGTATGATATACTGCCTGTTCAAAAAAATCATCCACTTGAATGGTGCAATTCGTGTGAAATTTTAACGCAAAGGCGCAAAGGATGGTTCACATTTGCGTGACAAAATATCTGTAGCTTCCCATTCCCTAGTGTGGCTCACGGCTTCAAAGTAACAAGGATATCGCGTGGCTTTGGGCTATGGACGAATTGAGGTAATTGCAGAAGTGTAAAAAAGCACAGTTTTATAAGACCGTGCTGCGGCCAAGAATCGCAATCGAGTTTTAGAAAGACAAAAGCGCTTCCCTTCCCAGGGATAAAAGCCTGTCTCTATAATGCCATAGCGCTTTAAGGGGAAGCCTACAGAGCCAGCCCTTTTGGGCCTTATTCACCTTTGCGGTCAGTTTTCGGTCGACTGCAAAAGGATCGTCTGTCGCGTTTTGCTCCTCGGACATAGCTGGCGCTATGCCCTCGTCACAAACCACGACATCCGACCTTTTTCGTCCGACCGAAATTCTGACCGTAAAGGTGAACAAGGCCCCCTTTTGAGACTTCTGCAATTGTCTCCTACTGTCCACTAGGCTTTCTATTGATTTTATTTGCGAATTATAATATAATTAACTAATAAATTAATTTAAGTGATGATTGTTATGTTATTTATTTATTTTAGATCATTAGCATTGTCGATTTTCTTGATGCTCTCGCTCTCTGTTTTTGCGGCGGAGTCGCAGTTTAGCGAAGAGCGCCTTAAATGGGCCACGGAACTCATCGAGGCGATTAACACGGGCGATGTGGACAAGGTCGGTGCGCGTCTGCAGCGCGGGTATCCGGTGCATGCTGCCGCTTTGGAGCTTGCGTTAAGGCAACCGTCCCCTAATCTAGGCGTTGTGCGCTTGCTCATGACACATGACGAACTAATGCCTGCCTCCATCGCAATCGTTAACGGGCTCTTAGATTGGGCCGAACAGCTACAGAGTCCCGAATTCCTGCAACTGGCATACAACAGAGGTCTCAACGAAAAGCGGATTGTCGATGGCTATCTACTCGATGCATGGGCGCTGGTTGACACGGACAAACATCCTATCGCAGTCGAATGGTTATTGAGCGATGGGTCCCCAAGACCTGCTGTCGCTAGCTTTTTGCGAGCTGCTCTAGAAAATAATGACCTGGAGATCATCAAAGAATTCATCGTCAGAAAGGGATCGTTAGAAGACGTCATGAAACTCGTACCCCATGTGTTTACAGCAGCGGCGCGAGCAAAGAGTGGCTCTGCCGAAGAGGCCCTGGAGATGCTGAAATTCCTGGCTAGAGAGGGTGCAAAGGTCCGTACGTTAGATGGCGCGCAAGCTGTGCATTCGTCAGTGACCAACGAATTTTCGGAACTCACTCGCTGGTTGATCGAACAGGGCGCTGATGTTTCTTTCCGCGATTCCAAGGGAGACTCCGTCTTTCATGCGATGGTAAAACGTCCTTCCTTGGATGAGACGTTGATCACCGACTTGGTGTATCAGCGTGCGGTTCTTGATCGTTCCAACGATGAGGGCAAAACAGCGCTCCATGTCGCCCTGGAAGAGGCCAATATAGACTTATCCACCGCTTACATTAAGTTCGGAGCACTTCCCCCTTCTTCTATGCTCTCCTTGCTGGCAAAGGGTCCGCAGGATCCCCTGCCTGAAGAGACTTTCGACAAGTTGGTAAAGCTTTTTGAGATCGCTTTAGGACAGGAACCAGATGATTCAGCTGTTTCCTTAGTCGTCACGGCCGGCAACATCCAGGTTCTCGATGCGCTTACCAAAGCCTGCGAAAATCTCAGCAAAAAAGTGAATGTCAACGTAGTCGATGCTAATGGCGATACCCCCCTTCATGTCGCTGTCAACAATCAGCGAAAAGATCTGGTGCGCAGGCTTCTCAATCTTGGAGCTAATCCAAAACTGGAAGATTTCAACGGCAAAGTGCCCAATATTTCCTCAAAAGAGCTCATGACAATCGCCCTGGAGGATGCTCTTGTTTGGCTTCTAGACAGCTATTTCAGTATGCATACTCTGACGGATTTAGAACGTCTCGTACCTAATCCCCTAAGCGTTGTTGTCTCAGGGGAAAAAAGGGCTGAGGGGCTTCGTCAGGCCGGTGCCGCAGTGCTCCTGTTTCGTGGCGCAGACGTGAATGCGCCAAGCCCTGCGACTGGATCTTCTCCTCTGCTCTCTTCCGTTAATCATGGATACTTCGAGATTGCCCGCTTTCTGTTGAGCCGTGGAGCCGATCCTAGACACGTCACCACATCCGGTGAAAATCTGCTTCATGCCTTGGGTTATTGTAAGAAGGTGGACGAAAGCTTTCTAGATGATCTGTTGGCACAGGGTCTTACATTTAGGGATAGCGACAACGCTGGCAATATGCCTCTATACTATGCCTTCAATGAGAAAAATTTAGAGACGGCGGCTCTCTTTATCGAGAGAGGGGCTGACGTCGCCCAGATAGACGCCGAAAATAGATCCCTATTGCATTGGGTAACCCAGATCCCCATGGACGACGAGTTGTCCGAAGCAGAGACGGCTACTTACCACTCTCTGTTTAGCCTGGCTATGTCCCATTTGGATGAGACTGTTCCAGGCGTGGTTGTGATCGCTGCTAATGGCAATGTGCCGGCAATGGAGCTTTACGTAAAAGCTAAAGATGCTTCCAGGAAAGGCGTGGATATCAATGTTCAGGATAAAAAGGGAATGACTCCGTTGCATCACGCTGCTATAGGGTCTCATCCCGAGATGGCCAAATGGTTGCTAGAACGTGGTGCTAACCCTAAAGCTCAGGACCACGCCGAGTCCACAGCGCTCCATGAGGCCTATCGACACCTATCCTTGTCGATTTCTAAAGATCTTATCGCCTTAGATGGTAGCCTCACAGCCATTCAGGATAAAGATGGCAATACAGCTCGAGACTATGACTGTACGGTCCCGGGCACAGTGATGAATCTGCTAAAGATCCTTTCACACACATGGGAGCTAGCTGGCGATGTAGAAGTATCCTACTATTCGGCTCCGTTAGAGGGATCCACGGGGGACATGTTCATCGCTCCTCTGCGTCAGAACCTGGAGAGTTTTAGGGAACAGCATGTGGACTTGCTTAACGACTCACAGTATGAGTCACTGTTTAAATTGTTGAGTCATGTCGTCGATGTCAGAAACTTAGAGACTGTGCTGAAAGAGGCTCCAGAAGCCGTCTTGAGGATAGAGGCTGGCGGTACAGTATTAGCCCTTACAGGTTGGTCTGGGCACGCAATCAATATCTTGTTTCACAAAGGCTACTTGCTGGTGTGTAACCGTGGCGACGAAGCCAACAAGCCTGTCGAGGTCTATCGTATCGATGAAAGTCTGTTGTCGACAGTGATTTTTCGCCAATTTGCTTGGGAAGACAATGAAAGCTACTTGGGGAAATTGCCCAGTCTGCTCAAACAGCTCAAGGCTACCAAGGATGCGACATGCAAGGCGTTAGAGGCTCTCAATCCTATGCGTGAACAGCAAGTGACAGGCAATTGCGGTTTTGAAAGCACCGAAACGGCTCTCTTTGGAATCTTAGCTATTGATGCCCTGTTGCAGGGCGATGGAGAACGTGCCTCAAACGTGGCGGCGATAGCGAGGTCCTATGAGACGTTTCAGGCTTTTTCTCAGCATCTGCGCTTAGAGGTTCTGGAATCATTTTTGCGCAGTCTATTGGAGACCCCTGCCTTGTATGAATCGGCGTCTGTCCATGAGAAGCTACAGCACCTCTTGACCCAACCGCTTGCAGAGGTGGCAGTACCAGACCTCGATGCCGGTGAAACAAACGACCAAGAGAATCTCAAAAGCAAGTTCTATTGCGAACTGAAGCTTGACAAATCAGAGGATGAGGTTGATGCATGCCAGAAGTGTCGGCAGGGTATTCCACCTTCGTGGCGCCTGACAATGGAACAGCGTTATAACGAACTCAAAGAACTCTACAATAGCTTACAGGAAGCAGTTCATGTGAAACTTTAACGCAAAGGATGGTTCACATTTGTGCGACAAGAGACCATTCCCTAGTGTGGTTCAGTGAACTAGGTCGAATTGGCCTTATTCACCTTTGCGGTCAGTTTTCGGTCGACTGCAAAAGGATCGTCTGTCGCGTTTTGCTCCTCGGACATAGCTGGCGCTATGCCCTCGTCACAAACCACGACATCCGACCTTTTTCGTCCGACCGAAATTCTGACCGTAAAGGTGAACAAGGCCGTCGAATTCTTCCGTAACTACGGAGGGCAATGGAAGTTGGGAGTACTGGCCCGTTGACTTGCTATCTTCAAGGATTACTGCTACTTCCGCAGCTTTTTGAGGTTTAATCGGATGCCGGTGAAGAGAGAGTCATTCCCTTCCCAGGCCCGAAGGGTCGATATTGCAACAGGCCATGGCATCGCCACATAGGCCTCAACCTAAGCCTAACAATCGTATCTCGGCGCGCAGCGCTTTGGAGTGCGGTCGCTTGCGACCGCTTTGGGTTCCTTGCGACGGTCGTGTGCAACGGCATTACTATAATTCCCTAAGGGTAAAATAGTTAGTACATGCAGCCTTCGACGAATCCATACAATGCCGTTTAGCATTGCCGTCCCAAGGAACGAAAAGCGGTCGCAAGCGACCGCACTCCAAAGCGCTGCGCGCCGAGATACGATTGTGAAGTCCTAAGTCATTGAGATATAAGCTCAAAAGACCTGTTAGGTTGAGGCCTATGTGGCATCGCCATGGTATATGGCAAAACGGTTTTAGCAGCCTGTAGGGCTGCCATAAAGCGCATGCATAAATGGTGTTTGTAAACTGGCGTCTTGTAGCAGTCCTTCAGACTGCGAAATCCCTTCCTGGCCTATACCATGGCGATGCCATGGCCTGTTGCAATATCGACCCTTCGGGCCTGGGAAGTGATAAAAGTCTGTGTCCACACCAGATAGTGCCATGCTGCCTGAGCTCTCTAGAATCGCCTACTAGCCAAAAAAGATAACCTTTTTTCCCAAGAATCGATTCTCAAGGGCTCAAATAATTTTGCAATTACCTCTTTATGTCCTTTTCGTCCTTTAGCCCCTTCAAGAACGACCGCACTTCCAAGTAACAAGTGTTTGCGCCTTTTGCGCCCTTGCGTTAAAAAAAAGCTACACGAACTACTGTAAAGCAGGTATTCATATGGCCCTATGATGACAAAACACGCAGAAACTTCAGAGGCTTGTTCCCTTTGTTCCATACCTGTGGGCAAGCGTCCTATTTCAGACGCGGGCAAAAGCTTCTGTTGTCCAGGATGTCATGCTGTCTACAATATCCTCTCGGCCAGAAATGAACTCGCTTCCTTCGAACAGAGCCCCGTATTTCAACGTGCTGTAGTGGCTGGGTTGATCTCCAACGCAACGTTGCTAGAACGTCTGCGTGATCGTAGTCAGGAGGCCAGTGGTGACGACGAGCGACAGAAAATTCATCTAGAAATTAGCGATTTGTGGTGTCCAAGTTGTGCTCAGGTGATCCAATGGATTGTGATGAATGTCCGAGGAGCTTATCGCTGTGTGGTCGATTATGCCACTGACATCGCGATCATCGAATTTTCACCATTAAAGACCTCCAAGGAATCGCTGATGGAGGCCATTCGAGGGTTTGGCTATCATCCCATTCCATTAGAGGATCGCGTCGCTGGAAAGGTTAGCCGCTCGCTCTACTTGCGTTTTGTGATCGCCGCCTTCTGCGCCCTTAACATCATGATGTTTTCGTATCCCATCTATGCAAGCTACTTCAATAACGAAACTGCTGGCTTTTCCCAATTTTTTGGATGGCTTTCCTGGCTAGCAGCCCTTCCAGTGGTGATCTATTGTGCGTGGCCTCTGTATCGCCATGCTTGGACCGGAGCACGTGCGGGTTTCTTTGGCATGGAGAGCCTGGTCGTTTTGGCCATCGCCGCCTCTTTTGGCTATTCCACCTATGAAGTGGTCTTGGGGGAAATGCATGTTTATTTTGATGCATTATCAGTCATTGTTACCTTCGTATTGCTAGGCAAGATCATCGAAACAAGAGCTAAGTTTTCGGCTAAAGAGTCTATTTTGCAACTGGCTCGCTACCTGCCTAGGCGTGCACGTCGTCGTGAGGAAGATGGAACCGAGGCTTTTGTGGCGCTAAAAGATGTCAGACCCGGAGATCTACTTGTCGCCCTAATGGGCGAAAAGATTGTCTTAGAGGGTGTTGTTGTTGAAGGGCAAGCTACTGTTGATCAATCGGTGATGACCGGAGAAGCTCTCCCAGTGGTGAAGCGTCAAGATAGCGATGTTCTTAGCGGAACCGTGATTAAGCAGGGGAGTCTTGTCTACAGGGTAACCACAACTCAAGAGCAGTCTCTCTTACAGCAAGTTGTGGGAATGGTTGAGCAAGACTTGCAACACAAGGGGACATATGTCCGCGCTGCTGATGCAGTGACGCGATGGTTCGTGCCAATAGTGATTGCGTTGGCATGCGTGACCGTGGGTTATGTCCTGTTTAGTGGTACCGCGGAGAAAGGACATACCTCCTTAGAAACGGCTATCTTGAGGGCGATGGCCGTTTTGTTGATTTCGTGTCCCTGTGCCATTGGCATCGCCGGCCCCTTGGCGGAGTCTTTGCTGATGAATTCCTTAGCCGCCGCAGGGGTGATTGTTCGGAATCGAGCCTGTCTGCGTCATCTTGGTAGGGAGACTGCTGTAGTCTTTGATAAGACGGGTACGATCACCAAGGGATGCTTTGAGGTGCGCAATGGATTGGAGAGGTTGACCCCAGAAGAGCGTCGTATTTTAAAGGGATTGGCATCGCAGTCCATTCATCCGCTTTCTGCAGCTATTATGCAATCCATAGAAGATCCAGTGTTTCCCTTAGAGCAAGTAGAAGAGATTGTTGGGCGGGGAATTTTGGGCAGTTATCAGGGGCGAAGGTATTTGCTGGGTTCAGAGGTTTTGTTGCAGCAGTTTAACGTGCAGCCCTTGCCTGCTATGACTTCGGACAATGCTGCTGAAATTGCTTCCCATGTATTATTCGCCAAGGAAGGGAGCTGTTTAGCACGAATTATTTTAGGTGATGATCTGCGGGAAGGGGCCGCTAATGCAGTGCAGTGCACGATGCCTGCAAAAAGCTACTTGGTCTCTGGCGATGCCATAGCCTCTGTTGCCGATGTCGCCAAGCGTTGCGGGTTTAGCGATTGGAGAGCGGGCTTCTCCCCTTTGGAAAAACGGCAGTTCATTGAGGATTTGCGTTCTCGGGGTCATAGGATTGCCATGGTCGGCGACGGAGTCAACGATGCCTCCGCTCTGGCAGGTGCGCATATCGGTATTTCCGTTGTGTCGGCTACTGATGTTTCCATTCAAGTCTCTGATATTCTGCTGGCGTCTGACAACTTGGATGGTATCGCGGTGGCTAGAAAGCAAGCATGTCGCTCGCGTCGTATTATCTCACAGAACATTGGTTGGGCTTTTTCGTACAATATTGTGGGTATTGGCCTGGCAATGGGCGGCGCCTTAACCCCTATCTATTCGGCTATAGCCATGGTTGCTAGTAGCCTACTCGTCTTGTTTAATGCTCTGCGTTTAAGATAAGAAAGTCTTCATGAGGTAATTGCAGAAATCTTGGGCTCTCAAGAAGCGATGTTAGAGTGGCCTTCTGTGGCGCAGTCATTCCATGACTGCGGTTGGCGCAAACCTAATGCCCTTGTGGAGACGTGAAATGATGGTAACGGTGTGTTTTGCAAGCGTCCTCGCAGTCATGGAATGACTGTGCCACAGGGAAGCAGGTCAAATATTTCTTAATAAAATTATTTGACAACCCGAAAAATAATAATTAAAATAGCTGTAAGGGGCAATGCTAGTATGATGTGTTTAAATACATCTAAGAAAACCTGTATGTTTTTTGGAAAATGCGACAGAGCCAAGAAGAGTGCAGCGAGAGGTACGACATGGATGAGAGCGAAGTCATACAACAGCAAGTCCAAGACGCTGAGGCTAAACTGGCTTCATCAGCAGAGATAAAGACAATTTCTGATTTCGTTACACGAGTGATGCTGAATTCTATGAATACCGGATTATCCGCATTAGAATGTCTAGGTTTGACTCCCTCGTCGCTAGAGGGGTACTACAAAAAATCCTATCAATTGTATGCGGCGGGAAAATTTAGCGAAGCGAAGAAGATATTGATAATGTTAGTCATGTTATGCCCTATAGAGCACAAATGGGCTTTTGCTTTGGCAGCATGCCATCATCGCAGTGGCGAGTACAAGCTGGCATTAGCTAGTTATCAGCAGGCTAGTATAGGAGATCCTACAGATCCTCTACCTTATTATCATGCTGCTGATTGCTTGCTAAAATTGAAAATGGAAGCAGCTGCCGCCGAGGCTTTGCGAATTGCGATTAAAAATTGTGGATCGGATTTGAACTATGCAGCCGTTAAGGACCGCGCTTCTCTGGCATTGAAAAAAATGAGGGTAAGTAGTTGAAGTCCTAGCTTTGTCAGGACAATGGATTTAAGGAGGTTTCACATGGATGAACCAATTGGTGGTGGTGGCGATGTTTCTCCGATGTATGCGACTCAAGGGCCTCAAGCCAGTCAACAGGCTAAAGGGGCGGCGGATCCTACCTTAGGGGAACAAACATCTGATACCATTGCACAGTCACCGCAGGTGACTTTAACGAAAAAACAATATGTGTCAGATGCAGGTTCACCTCAGCTACATCCGTTCGATCCTAGTGCAGCAGCTGCTTCAGACAAAGCAATACAGGAATTTCAAGATGCTGTGGCCGCAGCTAAAAAAGGGAATATCAAGAACTTTATTAATGGCCTTCCTCCTCAGTTAAAGGAATTGATGCAGAGTCAATCGTCCAATCCAAAGGTGCAGGCGCTGCTTGGTCAGTTGGATGCACAAACAAGGACGACGGTGCTTGCAAGTTTAGGTCTAAAAGCGACACCTCAGCTCCAACCGCTTAATATGAGCGATGTCAAGAAGCTCCCTAAACCCGGGCCTATCAATCCATCGGCATCCGCAGGGGCAAAAAATGCTCAGCATTTGAGCAATACGATTCAAGCGACTCAGCACAGTATAAAAATTGTTACAGCCCAGGCTGCAGTGACACATGGAGCAAAATCGACAGAAGCGTTTTTGCAAGCTATCAGTAATGCGATTAATAACTTGCAACAGTTCATAGGCACAATTCAACAGTCGATGAACAACAAGGGGCAGTGGGGGCATGACATCACCTCCTTAGCGGACTGGAACTGGATAGCTGCTAAACAGCAACAGCAGATGCAATCAAGTGGAAATGGAAGTGGAAGTGGCATCGGAGGGTTGCTAAACAGCTTAGGACCTGCTGGAAATGTCATTGGTGGTGTTGTAAATGCTGTAGGGAGCCTATTCGATGGTTTACCCTTTATAGGGTCATTATTTAAGGGCGTTTTTGGAGGCATTTCCGCCGTAACTGGGGGGTTAGATACTTTAATGAGCGCGAACGTACCCATTATTAGTAATCTGCTAAATGCCGTGGCGAGCATGACCGATGGAATTCCGTTTGTAGGCAAACTAGCTCAAGAAATGGCTAAAAAACCCATGCTCTCAACACTGGCCATAGCTGCTGCCCTGCCTATGATGCTGTTGGGTCCTGCAGGAATGTTGTTGGCTTCTACCTTTCTAATGGGACTTGCTACCCTTGGCGTTGCCGGTAGTGGATCTTCTTCCGATAAAAGCAGTTCCTCACAAAAAGATGATGATAACAAAGGACTATTTGCCGAAATAAAAGAGAAGTCCAAGAGTGTTTTTAGCGCAAATATCCCGGTTGTTGGAGATCTTATCAAGCAGGTAACAGGCATGGTCTCTGGTATTCCCATCCTTGGCCAGATGGGTGCCTTGGTTGGAGACAATCAAGGATTGGCCCTTATCGCAGGTGTTGCTTTGGGTGCTTGCTGCCTTGCGTTGGGACCTGCCGGACTGGTTTTGGGATCTCAGGTGGCCGTGATGGTTTTTGGGGGTGGAATGATCATGGAGGGTAAGGGAAGTCAGATACCGATCATTGGGGACCTCTTCAAAATGGGCAGCTCCAGTGCAGCTAGCAAGCCTGTTGCTGAAGCGGTAGATGAAGGACCACGTCCAGCCTATATTGCTGGGCATATGGTTGCTGATACTCGCGTGGGTGCGGCTACAGTCGGTAATTTGGCACAGAATTTTACGAGTGCTAACCAAGGAACCGTTAAACTCATTGCCGCGATAACTCAATTAATTGCACTGCTTACTCGTCTTAAGGCTCAGGTTAGCGGAGGTGGAGCAATTTCTTCTGGGGATATCCCTACAGATCAATTGTTGGCGATTGTAAGCAACCTCAATCCTGCAGGTTTAGCGAGTAAAGGCGGAGCTGTTGGGCAATTTGGTCAATTGTGTCAAGCGGCTCAAGAACAAGGGAAGCAGGGAGACTCTGTTGGAATGGTCAATGATCTTATGGCCGCCGTTAGTAAGCTGGGGAGCAACCCAGCCGACCTTGCGGAGATTGCACAATATTTGCAGCAGAACTTAGGCATGGCACCCCAATCTAACGCTATGTCCTCGACGTTTATTCAGCAGGCAGCCTAGGACGTCCTGGGACTGGGGTGTAAATTTATGGAATTTGGAGTAACAGCCGCACCAAAAAGTCTAACTCTTTGGTGTGGCTTTGTCGTCTTTTGATTAGAACAGGAAGTTCAAAGGCTGGCTTTGCGTATTTAATGGATGTTTTCTCACATAATCCATATTAACATTGTCTAGAGGCAGGTCTATAAACTCTTGAATTAAGTCTGTCTTAAAAAACTGAGAGCTTCTGCAATCATACCCCTCTACGAAGTCAATTTCCTGAAAATCGGATGCCGGTGAAGAGAGAGTCATTCCCTTCCCGGGCCCGAACCATGGCATCGCCACATAGGCCTCAACCTAACAGGTCTTTTGAGCTTATATCTCAATGACTTAGGACTTCACAATCGTATCTCGGCGCGCAGCGCTTTGGAGTGCGGTCGCTTGCGACCGCTTTTCGTTCCTTGGGACGGCAATGCTAAACGGCATTGTATGGATTCGTCGAAGGCTGCATGTACTAACTATTTTACCCTTAGGGAATTATAGTAATGCCGTTGCACACGACCGTCCCAAGGAACGAAAAGCGGTCGCAAGCGACCGCACTCCAAAGCGCTGCGCGCCGAGATACGATTGTTAGGCTTAGGTTGAGGCCTATGTGGCATCGCCATGGTATATGCCAAAACGGTTTTAGCAGACTGTAGGGCTGCCATAAAACGCATGCATAAATGGTGTTTGTAAAACTGGCATCTTGTAGCAGTCCTTCAGACTGCGAAATCCCTTCCTGGCATATACCATGGCTATGCCATGGCCTGTTGCAATATCGACCCTTCGGGCCTGGGAAGGGAGAAAAGCCTGTCTTTCCAGACTGGATAGTGCCATACCACTTAAACTCTCCAGAATCGCCTTCTCACAAAAAAAAGTGATTTTTTTTCCAAAGAATCGATCCATGAGAGCCCAAATACTTCTGCAATTACCTCAATTAGTCCATCCCGTTTTAATGAAGATTATTCCCAGTTGAGGATAACCTTCCCAGAGTTACCAGAGAGCATTACTTCAAAACCTTTATTGAAATCCTCGTAGCTGAACTCATGGGTGATTACCGATTGAATATCCAAACCCGCCTGCAGCAAATGATCCATCTTGTACCAGGTTGAGAAGATCTCGCGACCATAAATTCCTTTGATGAGGAGGCCTTTGAAGATCACTAGGTCCCAATCGATAGCGGTATTTGGGGGTAGGATACCCAATAAGGCGACCTTACCAGCGGGCTGCATGGCCTCTAGCAATAGGTTGAGCCCTGCAGGATAGCCCGACATCTCCATACCTACCGTAAAACCCGCTGTGATGCCCAACTTTTTCATTACCGCTGGTAGCTTAGTGTCTGCCACATTAACCGCAGCTGTAGCACCCATCTTTTTAGCCAACTTAAGGCGGTAAGGGTTGATATCGGTAACAACAACATTGCGTGCTCCCGCCTTCTTGGCGATAGCGACTGCCATGAGGCCAATGGGGCCCGCTCCAGTGATTAAAATGTCTTCGCCTACCATGTCAAACGAAAGGGCAGTATGCACCGCATTGCCAAGAGGATCAAAGATTGCGGCGATGTCATCAGGAATGCCTTTGGGGATGGCGTAGACATTTTGTGCGGGAAGAGTAAAGTACTCTGCAAAGCAGCCATCGCGATGGCGGCCTAGGGCTATGGTATTAGGACACACATGCGCCGTGCCAGTCCGGCAATTACGGCATTGGTTGCAAATGAGGTGTCCTTCACCGCTCACTCGCTGGCCAACCTTATAGCCCTTTACATCCCTACCAAGAGCCGCGATTTCGCCTAAAAATTCATGGCCTACCACAGTTGGTACCTTGACATCCTTTTGTGCCCATGCGTCCCACTTATAAATATGAACGTCAGTACCGCAAATCGCAGATTTTCGCGTCTTGATGAGTACTTCATCGTGAGCTGGCTTAGGAATGGGGACTTCGTCCAACCACAATCCTACTTTGGCATATTTTTTAACGATCGCCTTCATGATGATCCTTTAGGGCTAAGAGATAAAGTAAATGATATCGGACTAATAACTAGTGTGTATGTGCCTCCGCAGGAGTCACCGTGTGTTTGTCGTTGATAACTCCTAACTCACGTCCTACTGCTGCAAAAGCATCTACAGCGCGGTCGATGTCTTCTCTACTGTGTGCCGCAGACATTTGAGTACGAATACGTGCCTGTCCTTTGGGGACGACGGGATAGAAGAAGCCAATCACATAGACGTCATGGTCTAGCATGCGTTTAGCGAAATCTTGAGCCAGCTTAGCATCACCAAGCATCACGGGGATAATAGGATGCTCTCCTGGAACCATTTTGAAGCCTAGTAGGCTCATTTTGTCGCGGAAGCATTTGCTGTTGGCGCGCAGACGCTCACGCAATTCCTCGCCGCTTGCTAAGAGATTCAACACCTCGATGCTTGCCGCCGCAATGCTAGGAGCCAAGGTATTTGAGAACAGGTAGGGACGCGAGCGTTGCCTAAGAAGCTCGACAATTTCCTTTCGAGCGGCGGTATAGCCTCCTGAGGCACCTCCAAGGGCCTTTCCTAGAGTGCCAGTTAGAATATCGATACGCCCAAGAACCCCGCAGTGCTCCGGTGTCCCCCGCCCCTTCTTGCCCATGAAGCCTACGGCATGCGAATCGTCTACCATGACGATGGCATTATAGCGATCGGCTAAGTCGCAGATAGCCTTGAGGTTTGCGATGGTGCCATCCATGCTGAAGACGCCATCAGTAGCGATGAGGCGACGACGCGCACCTTGAGCTTCTATGAGCTTGGCTTCTAAATCAGCCATATCGTTGTTCTGGTAGCGATAACGCTGTGCTTTGCATAGACGGATTCCGTCGATGATGCTGGCATGATTTAGGGAGTCACTAATAACGGCATCTTCGGCTTCAAGAAGACATTCAAAAAGTCCGCCATTAGCGTCGAAACAAGAGGAATAAAGGATGGTGTCGTCCATACCCAAGAACTCGGATAAGCGACGTTCCAGCTGTTTATGAAGTGTTTGTGTACCACAGATGAAGCGTACGGAGGCCAATCCAAAACCGAAGGTGTCGAAGCAATGCTTGGCAGCATCGATGAGACGCTGATTATTCGCCAAACCGAGATAGTTATTCGCGCAGAAATTTAGGACTTTTCGCCCTCCGGCAATGGTAATCTCTGCTTGCTGCGGAGACGTGATCTCGCGCTCCTCCTTATACAATCCCTGAGCCTTAATGTCTTCTAGTTGTACTTGGAGGTCTTCTATGAATTTTTTGTCCATTCGTGTACTCCTCTCAGCGGCGATGAAACTTTGGGGGCGATGATAACTGCAAATTTGACTAGATAGTGTAAAGAAAAGGAAGGTTTTGAGCAAACAGGAAAGACGCTAGCTGAAATGCAAGAATGAAAATGGCAAGAAGGGAGATGTCTCCCCATGATGCTTTTTAAAGCAGATTTGAAAAGTGTAGGCGGTCCTGGGGCCTATCAAAACCCTAGTCCGCCTACACATCTACCTAGCAGCATACAATGGACACAATCTATTTGTTCAGTTTGTCGATTTCCTTAGAGAAATTGGCTTTGGTGATTTGATTGTAGCCGGAGAATTTCTTAGCTTTATTGGTCTTCGTATTGGTGATAATCACCGTAGGAGTGCTATCGACCTGGTATTTGTCTTCCATTTTCTTGAAGTAGCTCTGTCCCTGGCTGATTTCGGAAAATGCTAGGGGTTGGTAGACGGCGCCTACAGTCTGAGCCAACGCTTCAATATCGCGTTCCGTAGGGGCATGGTTTGTTTTAGAGAGATCTTGCAGCGCCTTTCTTAACTCGAGATACTGCGCTTTATTCTTAAGCATGAAGGCCAGGTTATAGGGCAAGAAGTTCTCAGAATCCTCATGAATGGGAATATCGACAAATAACAAACGCGCTTTTTTCATGATGGCGGGAAACTGCTTGGATAATTCAGGTTCCGTCTTCGAGCAGGCAGGGCAGAACCAATCAGTAAAAAGATAGACCTCGATATTACTATTGGCTTTACCAAACACCGGGCTTTCACCGCGGCTATTGGGTTCAGCAAATGAGCGTTCGGGCTTCGCAACGCCTAGTAGGGCTATGATGAAACCTAGGATGCATGCAGCAACCGAAGTCAACCCAGCTAAAATCTTTTTCATGATAGTGTTTCTCCTCTCTTGATCATTGGCGATGCTTTTGAAGGACGCCGCATATTGTACGAAGAAAATTAGACCGATTAGCGTTACGGTTGCCGCTATCGTTAAGCACAGAGGACACCAATGGCCGATTACATTTTTTTGGACCTGAATAAAACGAATCTCAGCACCTATTGACGTGGCAACCATCGCCTTGACCACTGATAATAGCCATGGCCAACGTGAGGAAAAAAGAACGGCAGCGAAGGCCGCGATAAAAAAGGAGATTCCAAAGATTTCGAAATGGTAGCCGAAAAAGCGGTAATGGTGCGCTTCAGCACAAGAGGAGGTGCAAAACTGCCATGCCGAAAGCAAGCTGAGGCCCAAGCCTAGGACGAGCAGAGCCCCAATGGCCCCCCAGACATAACGCTCCAGTGATGAATTCGGTCTTGAATAAGCAACTTCCATGGGCACTCAATCCCGCCAAAATACGCTGTTTTCAATAATTAGGTATATACCCAGATTTTAGGGGACATTTGCTTTATGTCAAGCGAATCACCATTCAATCGCAAATGATCTCTGCTGGATTCGGCTTATTTCTTTTTGAAGAAGACCCACAGCTCTTACTATTTGCGTATTCTTTTACCCTCGATTTGACCGGAGTTTTTGGTCGCCGCCAACAAATCGCCAGAGGCTAAAGCCATCAATCAGTAGAGCCAAAATATTAGTGATCATCAGTCCGCGCATCCAGATACCTACAAATGTGGATGGAGGATGGTCTGGCAGCAGTATCCAAAAATAATAGATCAGAGGTAGCCAAAGAGCATGACCTAAGCTGACCAAGCGTGTATATCCACCCAGTGCCGTCAGAGAAGTCATCGCAACAATGTTAACAAAAAAAACTCCTAATGCTATTTGGGCCTCAAGTTCGCCGGTAAAGAATAGAGGGATAGCCAAATTGACCGTGGTCAGAATGAGCGTCCACACCTTATTCAAAAAGGACATGTGCCATATTCCCTTGAGCAATTGAAAAAAGGCGTGCATCCAGTCTCCTTATAATTTGATAACTTTAGCGACCATGATAGTAGGACTGCTGGATTTGAGCAAGAGACTTAGAGGTAGAGAGGAGGGAGAGGGAGAGAAGAGAGAGTAGGAGAGGAATTAGGATTTTTTACCGCCGAGGTGCAGAGACGCCGAGATAGGAGAGAGAGGAATAGGAAAATGGTTGTGTACAAGATCCTGTGTAAACTCTTGAAGGGAAATGGTTCGAACAAATTTACACAGGATCTTGTATCAGAAGCTCTTGTACACAACTAAGGCCTCATTATAAGGATAATCCTAAGTCCCAAAACGAGGAACGGGCCCTTTACTGAGGGGCTGAATGGATCATTCAAGGGGAATCCTTTGAATGATCGTGCGACCGGTATGTCGTTAAACTAGAAGGTGAAAGTCCTTTACGGGCTTTAGTAAGGAGAACCGTTAGAGAAGGCAAGGGTGTCCATCGCGAGATGGAATCTGAAGAAAGCCGTATACAAAAGGCTGACCTGACGAACAGGAAGTGCATAAGAGGCAGAGGGCTCCTAGGATGAGGGTGCGGTATAACCCAAAGTCCAATACTTACTCGGAAGGAGTCAATGTAGATGCAACAGGTTAGCAGGAAAGTTTAACGAATTACCCGGTGAGAGCTGTATTCATGCATGGAAGAGTACTGACAAAAGAGGGAAAACCCATAGCTAGCGGTGTCTCGGAGAGATGACGTGAACGGTACAGCAGTCAGCAGACGGCATAGTAACTCGTCGAAAGACGACGAAGGCCCGAACATGAAAACAAAGGAAAGACCCTAACTTCTATGACAATAGACAATCGCAGAAAAGAGGAAAGGTCCAAAGCTAAACCGAAGGGCGTCTCTGCGCCTCGGCGGTAAAAATTCCTCCTCCTCTCCTCTACTTCCCTCTCCTCTCCTCTTCCTCCTCCCCCATGCAGCGCCTCTTTATATTTGGCAAATATTTGTTCTGTAAAATGGGTGGAAATTGCACAAATTTAAGGAGCCGTTTAATGCAAAGTTTAGGTGAGATGATAGCTGGTCGCTATTCAGCAGA
The DNA here is from genome assembly GCA_963713615.1 of uncultured Chlamydiae bacterium. Taxonomy (GTDB): domain Bacteria; phylum Chlamydiota; class Chlamydiia; order Chlamydiales; family JAJFMA01; genus CAMFKD01. The sequence continues at coordinate 1,256,563 of CAVQMM010000001.1, read as the reverse complement.
TATGCAAAAGCTTGCGCGCTATGAACGAGGAGATGTAGGGTTGACTGAGGACCTATCCTTTCGGTTATCGCATCTTGCACAAGGGGTTCTGAGGGAAGTAAACATAGCTTCAGGGATACTGGCAAAGGTTTGCGGGAGCGTTCTCATGTTGACATCAAGCTTACCGAATTTTATGAAGTGGGGCACTAAGATAAGTATCGGAGTGAGCGTGCTATCAGCCATTGGTGGCTTGTTTACAGGGGAATTGGCGAAGCAGATAGTGCCCAAGGAGGCTCGGGAGCATATTCTTGGGGCTTATTCACCACAAGAGGTTCTGAAGATTGGTGCGCGACGGGATATCGACACAGTTAATTCGCAAATTTATGCCATTGCAAAAGTGGTCCTGGCAGGCTTGTTGGCTGTTTCTGTAGCGGCTTCGCTAATTGTTTTGGCTAATGTCAGCGTTATTTGGGCTACTGCTGCTGCTCTTCTTGTCAGCATCGGCTTGGCAGTCAAAGGAATTCGACAGGTCAACGAAGAAGGGCTTCCTGGAACATTGACGGCATCCCCATCTAAAGTATTTGAGCTAACTGCCTTCACAGTGGCCAGTATAATCTCATCTGGAATAATGCTAAAAATGATCAGTGGGCGAATTCCAGCTGTAGCTGCCTAGGTTTCCAGAGTTCTATTTTTGACGAAGCTGAGTCACAAATTCCTTATTATAAATTCTTTAATGCATGTTAGGTTGAGGCCTATGTGGCATCGCCATGGTATATGCCAAAACGGTTTTAGCAGCCTCGTAGGGCTGCGAAATCCCTTCCTGGCATGTACCATGGCGATGCCACATAGGCCTCAACCTAACAGGTCTTTTGAGCTTATATCTCAATGACTTAGGACTTCACAATCGTATCTCGGCGCGCAGCGCTTTGGAGTGCGGTCGCTTGCGACCGCTTTTCGTTCCTTGGGACGGCAATGCTAAACGGCATTGTATGGATTCGTCGAAGGCTGCATGTACTAACTATTTTACCCTTAGGGAATTATAGTGATGCCGTTGCACACGACCGTCGCAAGGAACCCAAAGCGGTCGCAAGCGACCGCACTCCAAAGCGCTGCGCGCCGAGATACGATTGTTAGGCTTAGGTTGAGGCCTATGTGGCGATGCCATGGCCTGTTGCAATATCGACCCTTCGGGCCTGGGAAGGGAATGACTCTCTCTTCACCGGCATTCGATTTTCAGGAAATTGACTTCGGAAAATCGGACTTCTGCAATTACCTCTCATGGACGATATGGACGAATCCAAAATAAAAAACCAAAAATTCTTTCCCTCAGCATATCAACTCGGCGTCTCGGCGTTCTCTGTGGTAAAGATCCTGATCCTCTCCTTGCTCGCTCCTAGCCTTTCAAGGAGGCTAGCAGATCGGCTGCTGCATCGTTATCGAGTACCCACAGAGCTTTATGGGTAGCTGTCCCCAGGCTCTGGGAGGGTAGATTTTGGGGATCGGCCGGTCCATTAAAGACTCTGGTAATGGTCTTGGCTTTGGACTTGCCCAAAACATAGACGTAAATAGCAGAGGCTTGATTGATGCATTCAAAGGTGAGGGACATCCGCCAGGTATTATGCTGTGCCACCCAGTTGGCCACTACCCACCGGTTACGTATTTTTAGGCCATGCGTCTGCGGGAAAAGGGAGGCTGTATGACCATCGTCGCCCATGCCTAACATCACTAGATCAAAAACACCATCGAACAGCCGGCTTTTAATTGTGTGCTCATAGGCCTCGGCGTTGCTGGGCGGTTCTAGCTCCGCTGGCATGCGAAAGACATTCGCTGGCTTAATAGGGAGTTTTCCAAAGCCCGACTCCATAGCCATATGGTAATTACTATCAGGGTTTGTGGGGGGCACGCTACGCTCATCGCTCCAGAACAGCCATACCTTACCCCAGTCGATGGCGTTGCGGTAGGGGTCTGTTGTTAGGCCTTGATAGATAGCTGCTGGGGTACTTCCACCAGACAAAGCCACAGCAAAGTAGCCGTGGTCTTCAATGCTTGTCTTCGCGAGCTCGATGAAGCTTTCAGTGCAAAACGCTATCGTAGCAAGCTTGTCACCGGGAACAATGATGTCCCGACGTTCATCGAAGGTCTGGATTGCGGTGAGGGGGCTTTGATCATTCATAACTTCCAATCCTGTTGTGATAGCATCTGTAGAGTATTGAGGTAATGCTGGCTTCTGCCGCCATAGAAAATATCTTTGAGGAATTGATACTTAAGTTTAGGGCCTGAGATCATTACAGCAAAAGGCAATTCACAGATTTCTGTCGAAGAGATGTGAACCGTCGCTTGTTGCGTTCCTGGTTTTTGCTTAAGGGAAAACTGAGTATCGTATCCTCCGACGATCTCGACTCCCAAAATGCTACCAGGTGCCATTGTCTCGCAATCTTCGATTTTTAATGTTACTTCCGTGTCATTGACACCATTGTGATAGACGATGCGTGTGACAGGATCGCCCCCTTCGAGGTGGCGCAACTTCCATTGTAGTTGCGATGCCAGCCACGCCTGCAGATATAGCGCTTGAATAGCACTTTTGTGGAAGAATTCATCCTGATGACCATTGAAGGTGATTTCAACCTTTTGCGCGAGAGTGAGCTGTTCTAGGCGTGCTGGGGTGTCAAAGACTTCATCGAAGGCATCGCGCCAGCCTTTCATGCGCACCCAATTCAAATCGATTAGATCCGTGCGTGAGGCATCGGATTGGGCCAAGATACGATTGCTGAAGCGTTGCAGGTTTTCCGCGCATTCCGAATCATAGACAAGACGATTAGAAACGCTAAGAAGATGAGGCAAAATCTCTTGTTCAGCAGTGGGGTCTTGACCCCATATGAGTACAACAGGCAGATCTGGCAACAAATAGGGAAGGACAAGGAAAGGGATCTGTGCTTTTTGTGCCGGAGAAAAGTGAATATTCGCTTCATCATAGCCTGTGAGATAGGGACCTTTGCGCACAGCAGAGCTATGAAATTCGATGGATGTTGGCGATTCCATGCCTGGAGGGTTAGCCTCGGCAAACAACACCCGGCTGGGAAAGTGTTCTACAATACACTGTAGAAGACCCCTTAGGTAGCGGGTGCGCTCCGGTGAAACGGAGTAGACGATGATATTGAAAAGACAAGAATTAAGACCAACTTCCTTGTCTTCAGGACCAGAGATTAGGTTGATAGCCGCCGCAGGCTGTAGGTCGGTCAGGTTGTCCGCTATTGTCACTATTTACCTCATGGTTAAAGTAGGCGCCATTTACGACCATCGGCCTCAAGCATTAGGTCCGATTCGATTGGGCCCCACTTACCCGCCTGGTAGTTGGGGAAGTTGGGAGCCTTGATAGTCTGCCATCTCTCGAGAATGGGCGTTAAAAGCCTCCAGGAAGCAAACACCTCATCATTGCGCGCAAATAAGGTGCTGTCGCCAGCCATGCAATCGCACAACAGCCGCTCATAGGCCTCTTGTTGGGCAGCTCCAAAGTAAGATTCGTAATGGAAATCCATTTTGACCGGATGCACAAAGGTTTCCTGCCCAGGGACCTTGCAATTAGTGGTCAGGGAGATGTTCTCGTTGGGCTGGATGCGAATCGCCAGCACATTAGAGGGGTTAGCTTGACCATCTCGCTGATACAGATGCCCCGGAGCTTCTTTAAAGGTGATGGCAATCTCGGTAACTCGTTTGGGCAGACGCTTGCCGCTGCGTAGATAGAACGGAACTCCTGCCCAACGCCAGTTATCAATGAATAACTTTAGGGCGACATATGTCTCGACGTTAGAGGTGGGAGATACGTTTGTCTCTTCGCGATAACCTTTGACTTCTTTACCGTTGATAATGCCAGGAGCATATTGCCCACGCACAACACATTTGTTGAAGTCATTGACGGCTATGGGTGTTATCGACGAGATGACCTTGACCTTCTCATCGCGGATCGCCTCAGCGTCTAGTTTACTAGGAGGTTCCATGGCTATCAGTGATAGCAGCTGCATCATATGGTTTTGGACGATGTCACGGAGCATGCCCTGTTCTTCCCACAGGTTTCCGCGTGTGCCCACTCCGAGCTCTTCGGCGACAGCGATTTGAATGTGGTCAATGTGATGGCGATTCCACAGAGCTTCAAAAATGGGATTTGTGAAACGTAAGATAAGCAGGTTTTGGACAGTCTCTTTGCCTAGCCAATGGTCAATGCGATATGTTTGAGATTCATCTAAGGACTTGCTGATGTCGTTTTGAAGGGTAATAGCAGACTGAAGGCAATGGCCAAAGGGCTTTTCAAAGATGATTCGTGACCAGGGAGCTCCTGGCTGATCATGTGGATAGATCAATCCATGTTTTTTTAACTTTGCAACCAATGTCGGAAAGAAGCTGGGTTGGGTAGAGAAATAAAATACTCGGTTTCCTTTTGTGCCAAACTGCGTGTCTAATTCGCGCAGTCGGTTAGCCAAGGCTTCATAGCCTGCATCGTTGTCAAACTCCGATTGATGATAGAAGAGTTGCTGGCTAAAAGTCTTCCACAGTTCATCGTCGACAGGCTTTACCCTTGAATGCTGATTGATGGATTGCAACATTTCCACACGAAAGTCGTCGTGGCTTTTGGGGCGTCTGGCGAATCCTACGCACACGAAATGTGCCGGAAGCTGTCCGTCCCTCGCAAGATTATACAACGCTGGGACTAAACGGCGGTGGGTTAAGTCTCCTGAGGCACCAAAAATAACCATGATGCACGGAGCCGCGATTTTGGTAGAAGTGGCGCCTTCTTGGAACGGTCGGATAAGAGGATGAATAGTTTGCGTAGGGGTCATAGCTTTCCCTGGTAGTATTTGAGTTCCAAGGTAACAAAACAATCTTTTTAAGTTAACACGGATGTGGGGGGATTTAGGACTTAGGAGTAACACGGATGTGGGGGGATTTAGGACTTAGGAGTAACACGGATGCACACGGATCTAGGAGGATTTAGGAGGATAGGATGGTTGATACGGTTTGTGTAGTTTTTAGGAAGTAACACGGATGCACACGGATCTAGTGGGATTTAGGAGGATGGGATGGCAAACACGGTTCGTTCAGCCTTTTAGGAGTAGTAATAAACACGAGCTCCTATTCATTCCATCTTAAAAACCAATTTTATTGTTTTAGATTGGCGAACGGTATTTGCTCTCCTAATCCTCCTAAATCCTCCTAGATCCGTGTGCATCCGTGTTACTCCTAAAACACTAACACCCTTAAGCAGGCGTACATCGCTGGCGAAGGACTCATCCAAAAGGAAAAGAGGACGAATTCTGTTTGGAGGCTTCTATGGAGTATCCTAAATATCATGCATATCCTATGAATCATGTTTTTTGAGTCACGCCTGCCTGTGTAGTCAAGTCCTACAAAACCGGATGAGCCAAAATTTTGAATTGTAAAAATGTAATGGTGTGTTATAATGACGCCTCTATTGCAGCCAAAGCACGTTTTCTACACTTGAGAGGTGAACTATGATCTCTGTTCAAACACTAGAGGAAGAAAAGATAAAAAAAACGGCACATCATCCCCTGTCGAGCATTCTAAAATCCATTCAAAGCAAAATTATCGGCCAACATCAAATCATTGAACAGATGCTGGTTTGTCTGCTCACAGATGGGCATGCTCTCCTCGAAGGCATGCCAGGGTTGGCCAAAACGCGCTCTGCCAAAGCTATTGCCGATGGCATCGAAGGAGCCTTTCACCGCATTCAATTCACCCCCGATCTACTCCCTTCCGATCTCATCGGAACCGAAATTTATATTCACGAGAAAAGCGACTTCGTCTTCCGCAAGGGTCCCCTTTTTAACAATATTCTGCTCGCCGATGAGATCAACCGTGCACCTGCAAAAGTACAATCGGCCCTGCTCGAGGCAATGGAAGAAAAGCAAGTGACCGTAGGACACAAAAGCTATCCTCTTCCTGAGCTGTATATGGTGATCGCTACACAGAACCCGATCGAGCAAGAGGGCACCTATAACCTGCCTGAGGCGCAGCTCGACCGGTTTATGATGCATCTGGAGGTAGGTTATCCCAACCATCAAGAAGAATTGGCGATCGTCGAACTCGACGAGAAACGTCAACAGCATACCAGAGAAGAAGCATCTCTGCCGCTCACATCCGCAGAAGAGGTTCTCGCTGCGCGCCAAGCCGTATCGCATCATTATATCTCAGAGAATTTAAAAAAATATGTCGTCTCGCTTGCCTCAGCGACACGCACGCCAGGAAAATATGATCGTGAACTCGCTAAATGGTTGGTTCATGGGGTCTCTCCACGAGCGACCATCGCTCTCGTCCGTTGTGCTAAAGCTCTCGCCTGGCTAAGAGGAGATGAATATGTCACTCCAGAGCATATTCACGAAGTCGCCTTTCCAGTTTTTAGACACCGCATCTACCCCTCTTTTGAATCGGAAGCTGACGGGATTTCGCGCAATGAGATCATCCGCAAGCTTTTGGATGTGGTGGCCATTCCTTAATAAGGAGGTGTGTGTATGCTTTATCCCGATTTTAACGACCTGATTTCTTATAAAGAACGCAAACTTGACAAGATGCAGCTTGCGCGCCGCAAAGTGAGCTCGACCGCGCCGGGCAATCACCACTCCCCTTTTCGTGGACAGGGCTTGGATTTTGATGGCGTGCGTGCATATGTGCTTGGAGACGATATCCGCAATATTGATTGGAGGGTGACTGCACGCACAGGATCTCCGCATCTAAAGCTTTTTAAAGAAGAAAAAGAGCGGCATATCATCATCTGTGTAGATATGAACTCTGCCATGCGCTTTGGCACAAGGAACACGTTTAAATCGATTCAAGCCGCCCGCTGTGCCTCCCTCTTGGGCTGGCGAGCTCTCGCTCACCAAGATCGCATTAGTGCTTGCTTTTTTGGCGATGTGCCTGGAGGGTTGCATTATTTTGCATCCAAGCGTACACGCCAAGCGCTTTGTATGATGCTTAAAACGCTTGCTGAGCCTCCTACAGAACAGCATCGCGTCTCCTTAGAAGCTGCTCTGCAGCATATTTGTAGAGTCGCCCATCCGGGATCATTAATCTATCTGATTAGCGATTTTATGGATCTTTCCCCCGCTTTTCCGACCGATTGTGGTATAAGCCGTCTCAGTAAAAGCTGTGACGTTGTTTTTATTTCCATCAATGATGCAGCCGATCAAGCTCTTATTCCAGCTGGCGTCATCGGCTTTTGTGGATCGAATGCAGAGAAGGTGTATATCAACACAGACAGCATTAAAGGGCGTGAAACTTACGCTGCTCAATGGGAGGCCAATCGTAGCACGTTAGGCACCCTCACCGCGCGTTTTAAAATTCCACTGATCGCGCTTTCTACAGAATCAGATATTCATCGCGATCTTCTCTTGGGCCTAAAGAATATAGCAAAGAGGAAGAAATGCCTTCTTTAATGCAACAACTACACGATATTGAAGGACTCGATGTCATTGGTCCTTGGCCTCTAGCCATCGGCTGGTGGGTCTCTATTGTCTGTGGAATGCTTGTCCTTGGTAGCGCCATCTGGTTGCTTAGTCGCCGCTTGGCCTATCTAAGAAGTTGGAAAAGAGATACTTTTAAGAAGTTAACTAGTCTAGAAGATAACCTATCCTCCTCTACTTCTTGGGAGACGATCGCATTTTTGTCAGAGTATTTGCGCCGCATTGCTGTGCGCCGTTTCCCTCGTAAAGAATGCGCTGGGCTAGTCGGCGATGCGTGGTTAAAATGGCTAAAGGCCCATGATCCCAAGCAATTCGATTGGACCGAAAAAGGAAAGCTGCTGATTGAAATCCCCTATGCTCCTGCGCATACAGACCTGCCTCTCCATCAGATCAAAGAGTTAATACAAGCTGTTAGGTATTGGGTGTGTTAACATGTTTCACTTTCATGCTCCCTGGTTTGCTCTCCTGCTTCCCTTCCCCTTACTTCTTCGTTGGCTGCTGCCTGTTTTGTCGAAAGAAAAACGCAATGAGGCTGCAGAGATCGGCTTTCCTGCAGTGCATCGCTTAAAAAATGTCTTTCCGACCTGCCAGGCTACCAAGACAAGAAGCGATTCTATCTTCTTAGGTGTTCTTTTACTGTCTTGGATACTGCTCATCGTCGCTTTGATGCAACCAGAAAATGTAGATCAATTTCGACAGGTTAAAAATAAGGGGTATGACCTTCTGCTAGCCGTCGACATCTCTGGCTCGATGCAAGCGCTGGATTTTTCGACACCAGATAAAGTGATCAGTCGTCTAGATATTACTAAAGAGGTGGTCGGTAATTTCATCAAAGGACGGCAAGGAGACCGTCTAGGTCTCATTCTCTTCGGACAAAACGCCTATTTACATGTGCCTCTTACCTTGGATACCGCTGCGGTCAGCCGAATGCTCAATGATGCTGTTCCGGGCATGGCAGGTAACGCGACAGCGATTGGGGATGCCATTGGGATGGGAGTGCGGACATTGCGCGAGCGGCCATCAGGTTCGCGCGTGCTGATTCTATTAACTGATGGTGAGGATAACGCAAGCAGTATCCCTCCTTTGGAGGCCGCCAAACTGGCTAAGCAGTATGGCATACGCATCTACACCATTGGCATAGGCAAAAAAGGCTTAGTGCCCTTTCCTAATCAGATGGGCGGTTACAGCATGGCAGAGGTATCTATGGATGAGGAATTATTGAGCGAGATCGCTAAAGAAACCGGAGGGCAGTATTTTTCGGCAACCAACCAGAAAATGCTCGCTTCGATCTATGCTAAAATCGATGGGCTTGAAAAGAGCGAGGCTAATGAAACTCTCTTTCTGATTCGCGAGCCGCTTTATCAATATCCTTTAAGCCTTTCTCTACTTGTCTTGCTGGCTCTCACTCTGTCTCAGCTATTATACCACCGGAGAGCACTCCATGGATCTTAGTCAAATGCACTTTGCTCATCCCTTTTGGCTTTGGACGCTGCTTGTCATTCCTCTAATATGGGGTCTTTTTTTTCTTTATTATCGAGGACAACAACCTCTCCATCAGCTAGAGAAGTTCATCGATAAACATCTTATCCCCTATCTTATTCTAGGAGGGGAGCGCAATAAAACAAGGCTGTGGCCTCACCTATTGTTCTGGTCATTCGTCTGGAGCTGCCTAGTGCTCGCTTTTGCTGGCCCTCGCTGGAATTTTCGCGAAATGGCCACTTTTACGCGTGATCAAAATCTTGCAATCCTCCTCGATCTTTCTGAGTCGATGAATGTTAAAGATGTTTCTCCTTCACGTCTAGGACGTGCCAAGCAAAAAGTTGAGGACCTTCTCAACATGTCCAAGGGAGCTAAAATCGGCCTTATCGCCTTTGCTGCTGATCCTCATATGATCGTCCCCATGACCGAGGATAAAGAAACGATTCGCCATCTTCTGCCTTCACTAGATACCGATCTTGTCTATGTGCAAGGAAGTAAGTTAGCACCAGCCCTTGAGATGGCTGCCACAATGTTAGAAAACGAGCCCGGTAGTAACAAGGCAATCGTCGTGATTAGCGATGGGGGTTTTGAAGATGCTAGCGCTATCCACACTGCCAAAAGGCTGGCAGAGAAAGGGATCGTTCTTTACACCATCGGAGTGGGCTCCTTAGAGGGAGCCCCTCTTAAAGATCGCCAGGGCACTGTAATCAAAAAAAATGGCTCTCCGATCATCTCCAGGTTAGAAAAGGAGAAATTTCGTGAGATCAGCAAAATTGGGCATGGGCGTTATTTCGACGCCAACCATGCAGAGGAGGTAGCTCTCATCTTTGAAGATCTAGAAAAACGCGCCGATATACAACAAGAGGTGCATAAGACCCAGCGGCTTTGGGAAGAGCACTTCTATCTGTTTCTTCTGCCCGTTCTTCCTTTCTTTCTCTGGTGGTATCGAAGAGGTTATATTTTCGCTCTTCTGCTCTTTAGTATCATGCCTACCTACTCCCAAGCGTCCCTGAGTCATTGTTTTTGTAATGCAGAACAGCAGGCCAATCAGGCTTATGAAAATGGAGACTACACGACTGCTGGTCATGCCTTCCAGGATCCTTATAGAAAAGGAGTCGCTTACTATCGCATGGGCGACTATGCAGCCGCTGAAGAGATGTTTCGACAATCAACACGTCCAGAAGTAGCCTCCAGGGCAGCTTATAATTTAGGTAATGCCCTCGTGCAACAAAATAGACTACACGATGCCATCGTTGCTTACGAAGATGTGCTCGAAAAATGGCCCGACCATACGCAAGCCATGGAGAACCTGGAACTGGTCAAGAAAATGCTCGAACAACAAGGCCAGCAACAGCAGGGTGACAACCAAAATCGTCAAGAAGACTTAGACCAGCAAGAAAATAAGCAAGATCAGCAGGAACAAGAGCAGAATACAGAGGAGCAATCGGACGAGCGGCCCCAAAGAGATTCTACCCCTGACGAAAAAGAGGCTGACAACGCTCCAGAGCAAGAACACTCTGATTCGGAAGAATCTTCCCAAGAAAAGGAGCCGCCACAAGATAAGGAAGAAGCACAACAACCGCAACAGCAGACATCGTCTCCTCAGCAAGAGAGAGAAAAGCCAACGCCTCGTTCTCAAGAGGATCTGGATGCCGATCTTTGGCTGAATCAGATTAAAAACGATCCTAAGTCATTCTTAAAGAACAAATTCTATCTCGAATCCAAGAAAAATGGCACCAAAGAGGAAGTTGATCCATGGTAAAAAAGACGTTTTTTATCGCCTTATCAGCATTCTTTTTAAGCTTAACTTCTGCTGTTTTTCTCGAGGCGGGCGAATTTACTGCCAGCGTCAGCAGTAAGCAGGTGTACTTGAGTGAAAGTTTTTCCCTAAATCTTACCCTTAAAGACACCTCTCCGAAAGGGGCTCCGGCTGTCTCAGCCTTAAAGAAATATTTTTTGATCCAATCACAACAGCACTCAAGCAATACAACAATTGTCAATGGGAAGGTCTCTTCAAGCATCACCTGGAAGCTCTCTTTAACCCCCAAGATAGATGGGGCCGTACAGATCCCTCCTATTACTGTCGATACAGCGGAGGGCCTTCTTTCCACCCAGCCGATCGCATTAAATATTATCAAAGGCTATGCTCCCAAATCCAATGTGGATAGCGTCGGGCTGAGCGTCATCGCCAAGGTGAGCAACGCTTCTCCTTACAAGAATGAACCTCTCATCTATACGGTATTTCTCACCTCGAATACGTCACTTTATAATGTTCAAACACAGAAAGTGCAGCTGGAAGACGCCATTGTGGAACTTCTAAAGGAACCAAAATTAGAAGAGAAGATGATTGGAGGGGTTTGGCTTAATGTCATTGAATTTACCTATCTCATCACCCCCTTAAAAACTGGTTCCCTAACGATCCCCCCTATAGCTATTCAAGGAGCAATACCGCAAAAACGAAAAGGACAATTTAGCTCCTTCTTTAACGACGATGTCGATCCCTTCGCTTTCCTGCAAGGCTTTGAGCGGGTTAAGCCCTTCACTATGATGACTGAAGAGATTCAACTCGATGTGCAGCCTGCCATCTCGGAGGTGTCGCCATGGCTACCAGCAAAAGCACTTACCCTGGAAGAGCAGTGGCCAAGCGATCAGACACTGCGCGTAGGAGAGCCTTTTTCGCGCGGTTTCCTGATTGAAGCTGAAGGTCTCAAAGCAAGCCAACTTCCCCATTTAGGGGATTTACAAAGTCAAAGTTCAACGTTTAAAGTCTATGCTGACAAGCCCGACGAACAGGAAAAAGTGTTGCAAGGCATCATCCATAGTATGCGTAAAGAGCAATACACTTTGATCCCTCAACAGGCTGGAGCATGGGTGCTGCCTGAAATTTCCATCAGCTGGTGGGATAGCGCCAAAAAGGAAAAAAGGACCTCTACGATTCCCGAGCGCACAGTTCAAATTCTACCAGCCTTGGAAACAGCAACTTCTGCTTCTCAGGAGATTCCTTCTACTCACGCTACAACAGGAGTTACGGAACCGCCCATTTCTTCTGATCGCTTTCCCTTCTTACTTTATGGGATCATTGGAATTCTGACATTTTTTCTAATAGCTGTGCTGCTTTGGGGATTCACATTGCACAGAAAAATCGCTAGCTTGACTAAAGGCCCCTCTCAAAAGCCGATACAACCGCCGACTGCTACGCCCAAAAAATCGCCATCGCCACCCGTGACAACGATTCAAAAAGAGGGAAAGGACAGGCTGCCAGACCTTAATCCCACATAGACAATATGAATGTGTTAATATTGGCGCGCAGCGCTTTGGAGACTTTGGAGTGCGGTCGCTTGCGACCGCTTTGGTTCCTTGCGACGGCAGTGCTAAACGGCATCGTATGGATTCGGTTAGGCTGCATGTACTAACCCGTTTACCCTTAGCGAATGATAGTGATGCCGTTTCACAGGACCATCACAAAGAACGAAAAGCGGTCGCAAGCGACCGCACTCCAAAGCGCTGCGCGCCGAGATACGATTGTGAGTCAAGAAAAAGATGTGTGCAAATGACTGTGCGACGCATTAGCTACACAGCTTTGCTGTCGAGGTAGGTCTGCAGGATGATGACAGCAGCAACCTGATCGACGTGCTTGGCGCGTTGCTTGCGCCGCATGTTGCCTTCACGCATGGATCTGTCGGCCTGGACCGAAGTAAGCCGCTCATCCCAGAGAACAATCGGGACATTAATACGTGAACGCAACAGATCTGCAAAGAGGTGAACTTCATCGGCCATCAGGCCCACTTCACCACTCATGCGCAGAGGCAGTCCTACAACAATCTCTTGAATGTCATAGCCGCCCTTTACTGCAGCCTCCTCGAGTTCTTTGACGACTTTTACAGCGGTATCCTCCAGCTTCTTTTCCGCCTTTATAGTAGGGTGAGGCATGGCGATGATCTTACGCTCGTCGGAAATGGCCAATCCGATGCGTACGAGACCAAAGTCAATAGCGACCACACGCGTGGGTCGCTGACGTTGGGGTTGCATAGTTCTACCCCTCGTTCTTGTAAGCGATCATAGCGGCAGCGAAGGCTTTAAACAGCGGATGTGGCGCAATCGGCTTCGATTTAAATTCAGGGTGAAACTGCACTCCGACCATCCATGGATGATCTCTGACTTCAGCAATTTCAGCTAAAGTATCTCCCTCAAGGGTGCCTGAGAGGACTAAGCCCCGGGCTTCCATCAGGTCGCGAAATTGGTTGTTGTACTCAAAGCGATGACGATGACGTTCGCTGATGACCTTGGTGCCATAAGCTTGGAACGCCTTAGAGCCTTCTTTCAGAACACAATTAAACGCGCCTAAACGCATCGTTCCGCCCAGGTCTTGCACTTGGCGCTGCTCACTAAGCAAAGAGATGATAGGATACTCAGTTCCAGGATCAATCTCCGTGGAGGAGGCATCTTCCCATCCCATCACATGACGCGCAAAATCGACCACCATTGCCTGCATTCCAAGGCAGATTCCGAAGAAGGGGATACGCTTCTCTCGGCAGTAGGCAGCCGTTAGGATTTTGCCATTCCAACCTCTTTCACCAAAACCGCCCGGCACCAGGTAACCATCGCAACCTTTGACGGAGTCTTTAAGGACCCCGTTTTCGATAACTTTATCCGACTCAAAAGTCTTGATGTCAATGGTGTACCCTAGCGCTAGTGCCCCATGGGCCAAGGCTTCGAACACAGATTTATAAGCATCCTGGTGCTCGACATATTTGCCGACGATTCCGACAGTGATTGTTCCTTTGGGCTTTTTGACGGTATCGACAATTTTTTGCCATTCGGGCAATTCGACAGGGGAATCCTTCAGACCCAACTTATTGCAAATCATGGTACCCATCCCCTGCTCCTGTAGGTGGAGGGGGACTTCATAGATGGTATATTTGACGTCAGGCTCATCGATGACAGCACCAGGAGCCACATCGCAGAAGAGTGCGATTTTGGCTTTGACAGCGTCGGAGAGCGGATACTCGCAGCGACACAAGATGACATGTGGGATGATGCCAATAGCACGTAGGGCATGTACCGAGTGCTGGGTAGGTTTTGTTTTGAATTCACCAGCAGCTTTGACATAGGGGACGTAGGTGAGATGGATATTAAGACAGTCACCGGGACGTTCATGTTGAAATTGTCGTATAGCCTCTAGAAAGGGCAGTGATTCGATATCACCCACTGTGCCACCCACCTCGACGATGACCACATCGATGCCTTCTTCTTGTTGCATGCAGGCTAAAATGCGGCTTTTGATCTCGTCGGTGATATGAGGGATCACCTGAACAGTTTTGCCCAAATAATCACCACGTCTTTCACGCTTGATAACCGTATTATAAATTTGGCCGGAGGTGGCGTTGGATGCCTTGGAAAGAGGGGAGCTGGTATATCGAAAATAGTGGCCTAAATCTAGATCGGTTTCAGCACCATCATCAGTGACGTAAACCTCGCCGTGTTGATAGGGACTCATGGTACCCGGGTCGACGTTGAGGTAAGGGTCGAATTTGAGCATCGCCACCTTCAGACCCTTCTTTTCCAGAAGCAGGCCTAGTGAGGCAGCGCTGAGTCCCTTGCCTAGGGACGAGCAGACTCCACCAGTGACGAATAGGAATTTTGTTGGCATAATAATGGTTCCACTTTTGCTATGTCTTCAGGTGTATTAACACCCGGAATATCTTGTTCTTGAACAATGGCCACCTTAATACGATAACCATTTTCCAAAATTTTAAGCTGTTCAAGGTCTTCTGCTAGCTGTAAGGGCGTAGCCGGTAAATCGGAATAATGCAGAAGGAAGTCCGTGCGGTAAGCGTAGATGCCAAGATGCTTGTAATAAGTCGTCTTTGGATTGAAATCCAGCTGATGCGAACCCGGGATTAAGGCGCGGCTAAAATACATCGCGTGACCATGTCGATCAATGACGCATTTGGGCATCGAGGGGTCTCGGGCATTATCAGCATTTGTTAGCGGACATACGGCGGTTGCCATGGCTACTGATGAATCACTAAGCAATTTTTCCACGACGGCTTCGACAACATCCTTGGGTAAACAGGGGTCGTCGCCCTGAATATTCACGACGACTTCATAGTGTTGGTAGCGTGGATATAGCTTGATAACCTCAGCAAGGCGATCTGTTCCCGTGGGGCAACTGACTGATGTCATCACAGCCTCGCCACCGAAGCCCACCACATGGTCAAAGATGCGCTGGTCGTCAGTGGCGACGACGAGGGCATCGAGTCCTTCAAATCTAGAAGCATTCTCAAACGTATGCTGAAGTAAGGTCTTGCCTGCGATAAGGGCAAGCATCTTGGCTGGAAAGCGAGAGCTCTGGTAACGAGCAGGAATAATGCCTAGGACCTGTGCTGTCATATTGACGACCTTCGCTAAAAAATTACGTCTACAACGAGTAAACACTACACTCTCACCGCAATAATAGCAAGGAGGAGTGCAGAGAAGAGAGGGTGCAGAGAGGCGAGGAGAAGAGAAAAATGAGGGAAAAAGAGAGTTAGGATTTTTTTTTACCACGGAGAGCGCCGAGACGCCGAGATAGGAGGAGAGAGGAGAGGGGGAGGAGTTGAATTGTTTTTTGTTTTATCACTGTCATTTCGCGTGAGAATAAATGGACTTTATGAGGTAATTGCAGAAGTCTTTTGGGATTTCAGATGAGCAATAAAGCCCTCACAATCGTATCTCGGCGCGTAGCGCTTTGGAGTGCGTGTCGCTCGCGACCGCTTTGGATTTGGGCGAGCCTCTTGTGGCACGCACCGTTGTTTGAATGCTCAAGCTCTCCCAGCATACCCGGAAAGGGCTTCACCTTTCGTAAATACCTAGTACGCCCAAATCCAAAGCGGTCGCGAGCGACGCGCGTTCAAAGCGCTGCGCGCCGAGAAACGATTGTGAGGGCTTTATTAGCAAACATTCAATTTCCCCTCTTTTCCACCTTCCCCTCCTCTCTCCTATCTCGGCGTCTCGGCGCTCTCTGCGGTAAAAAAAATCCTAACTCTCTTTTTCCCTCACTTTTCTCCTCTCCTCCCCTCTGCCCATCCCCGCTCTGCCCCCATTAATTTTTGGCTGACATGATATAGCCGCTTTTGCCATAAACGGTAGGAAGAGGGTTTGTATGAAGTCATCTCACGGAAAGAGCTCAGCATCTCTACAATTACAATCGCGCGGTTGGATAGATGTGCTGCGTTGGTTAACCACTCGAAAACCTATCGATTGGCCAAAGCATATTCCTGTCTCACCGCAAAAAATCCCCACGGAGCGTGTGCTGGGGAGTGAACTTAGAGTTACTTTCATCAATCATGCGACGGTGCTTATCCAGACAGAAGGTTTAAACATTCTTACGGATCCCATCTGGTCTAAGAGGGCAGGGCCTATGGGCGTTTTGGGGCCTAAGAGAGTGCGGGCTCCTGGTGTACGTTTTGAGGATCTTCCGAAAATTGACTATGTGTTGATCAGTCATAACCATTACGACCATCTTGACCTTCCGACCATCAAAAGATTGAAAAAGGCGCATGATCCTTATTTCTTTGTTGGAAAAGGCAACAGTCGCTGGATGCACCGACATGGTATTCAACGAGTTCATGATCTGTCCTGGTGGCAGGAGGCTCAATTGACCCCAGATGTCAAGATAGCCTTTGTGCCCGCTCAGCATTACGCTCGACGTGGATTTCTAGACCATAACAAGACCTTGTGGGGAGGCTTTGTCATAAAAGGATCCAGCGGCGCAATCTATTTTGCAGGCGATACAGGGCTAGGCAAGCATTTTGAAGAAATTGGCAAGTATTGCGGCCCGATCAGAGTAGCCCTCCTACCCATAGGAGCCTATTCTCCCCGCTGGTTTATGGGACCTGTACATCTATCTCCTGACGATGCTGTCAAGGTACATCAGATCCTAAAGGCGAGCACCAGCATAGGCATTCATTTCGGCACATTTCACTTGAGTGATGAGGGCTACGACGATCCGGCGAAAGAGCTAAAAAGCGCTCTCAGGCGGCACAAAGTCTCCCTAGATGCTTTTAGGCTTCTAGAGCCTGGGGAAGGCTTTGATGCGCCAATGAGAGCTTCATAGGTCTATCCTTTCATCCAAGGCAGCATGTCTGTCCATGTAGAAGGCGATTTAGGAGTGGGGTTGCCAAGGTAGTTACCAGCAGTGATACCACTCTGAAGTGAGCTTAGCCAAGGTGCCAATACAAACAACAAAGCTCCTGAGAGGTAGTTATAGTCGGTTACCGCAGTCTTAGTTTTTAAGATTTGCACTGACTTGGTCAATAACCCTAGTTTTTCTCCTGCTCCAGCGATCGCTAGGCCAGTCACCACACCTATAGAGAATAGCGCCCAATGTTGGTATAGGTTGATTGCCGCTAAGGCCCAGAAAATAAGTTCTGCATTGTCTGTGATGACCTGATGAACCCTTTTTATCCCACTTTCCGCGCTGGTTAGTTTAACCACTGCATAGATACGGTCCTTACCGAGGTGAACGAGGGTTCCGATGCCTTGCTCAATCTGGTCGACAGCGGCAGCAAGGGTGGGCTCGGTACCACACAACCATGATGGTTTTAAGGAATTAGGTGTAACGGCATTTAGAATAGTACTCACGACTCTCTCCTTTGTTTCTGTATGTGCCGGCTGAAGGCATTTTCTAAAATAATACTAGGCCGAGGTTAATAGCGTTTCAAGGTGCCGTTAAGGCTTCGTAAAGGATATCAAAAAACTATACGCGGATCATTGCGGGTTGTGTAAACGTTATCGGCAACGATTTCGACAACTGTGCACACTGTGAGTGCAGTCGGTCAGCTTCAACCCACATGAAGCTTAGTTCATATTTAAGGGCATCGAAGCCCTGGAGATTTTCGTAGTACTGCTTATTATACACTCGATAGGAGTGAAATCCCGGTGTTAGGGCTGTCACCAGGTAGGCAAAAGCTCCCAACCAGGGACTAACCAGAAATACGATAACCTTAATAGTTTGGCGTAAAGCAGTAAAGTCGATGTTTCGAACCGCCTTGGATTTGTAGGGCATCAGTGATCCAACCGTAAGACCTATCGCAAAACCTGACAAATAAAGGGGTGGATTCAGAATAGCAAAGAGACATGCTCCACCCCAAAAAATTAGTGTAGTGTTCTCGTCCATGAAATCGCAAATTCTGTCGACAAGACCCCCAAGCGGTGTTTGCTTGGTTGCCCAGTAGACATTATCGCGGAGAGCTGTTGCAGCGTCCGCGATGGTTTGGAGAGACTCATGCAGTAACGAACGCTCGTTTGATGCACTCACATTGTTTAGGCAAACCATTCCTCTACCAACTCCATTGATTATTGGGGCTTTAAGTATGAATTACTCCGGCGTTTAGGTCAAGGACTCTAAAAAACTCTTTGACTCGCTCTTTATTATTGGTCCTTGTAGAATACTTACCACGCGCGGTACAACCAATATGGAAAAATTTGTGAAACGATTCTGGCTAGGTTTATCATACGATCTTGGTCTTTGTGTGGCCCTGCTGTTTATGTTACCGCGGTTCCTTTTGCAGGTCCTTCGCGGTAAAAAGCCAACGGAGGGCTTTTGGGAGCGTTTTGGTGGTGGCATTGCCCCTATACACAAGGGAAGACGCCCTCTTGTATGGGTTCATGCCGTATCCTTGGGGGAAACAAAGGCCGTCGCTCCTCTTGTAGATCAGCTTCGTGCCACGTTGTGCGATCCCATTATTATTATCTCCTCTATTACCGCTACCGGCCATGCTGAAGCACAACGAACAATGCCTTTTGCTGAACGGCATCTCTATCTTCCCCTGGATTTGGGATGGATTATGCGACGAGTCTTGCAGAAGCTGCGCCCCAATCTCGTTATCGTGACCGAAACGGACTATTGGTTCCATTTTTTGAATGAAGCCCGAAATGTAGGGGCGAAGCTGATGGTAGTCAATGGCAAGCTATCAGAGAGATCGACCTCTCGCTACCGCCAGTTACCCTTTTTTAGTGAACCCCTGTTCGGATTATTCGACCAAATATGTGTCCAGAGCCGCGAATATCGTGACCGTTTTGAGGCTGTTGGGGTGCATGCAAATCGGATCACCATTACGGGGAATTTGAAATTTGACGGCACCTTGCCGCGGATGGCTCCCGAAGAACTGCAATACTACCGTGAAAGGTTAAACTTACAGAAAGATGACTTTGTTATCACAGGTGGTTCGACGCATGATCCAGAAGAACGTCTGCTTTTGAAGGCTTGTCGAGAATTATGGGTAGACCATCCCAATATGAAGCTTTTGCTGGTGCCAAGGCATCCCGAGCGTTTTGACGATGTCGCTAGAATGCTTATTAGCGAAGGAATTCCGTTTCGTCGTTTTACCGATTCTGTTCCAAGTCGTGGTGAAATCCGCGTTGTTTTGGTCGATGCCATGGGTGTATTAAGAGAATGCTATCAGTTGTCACAGATAGCTATCGTGGCGGGAAGTTTTGTGGAGCGTGTGGGTGGACATAATATTCTGGAGCCATGCCATTATGGGGTTCCAGTGGTTTTTGGCCCTCATATGCATGCTCAGCCAGAGTTGGAGCGTCTTGTTCTGGAAGCGGGCGCTGGCATTCAGGTAGCCCCTGAGGAACTTTCTAATGCCCTTGGCGTGCTGCTTAAGGATGAATCTCAGCGCCGTCTCCTGGGGCAGGCTGGATTGGATCTCATCGCCGCAAATCGGGGTGCCATTCAACGTTCTTTGGATGTCATCAAGCAGACACTCGCATAACTTTATCGGCTGTATGCATTGCGTTCCTCCATCTTATCAACTTTCCGTATTGTGTGTTAAAAAATAGAATATCATAGTAGGGGTATACCAAAATTGAGGTGAATGATGAGGTATAGCTTATTTGGTAAAAGCGGTCTTAGAGTGTCAGAGATCTGTCTTGGCACGATGACCTTTGGCGAGGAATTTGGGTGGGGCGGCAACAAGGAGCAATCGCGTGGAGTCTTCGACGCCTATGTTGAGGCGGGGGGCAACTTCTTCGATACCGCAAATCATTACACCAAAGGGACTAGCGAGCGTATGCTTGGCGAATTTGTTTCTGGTCGCAGAAAGGACTTCGTCATAGCCACCAAATACACGCTGTCTCAGAACGCCAAAGATCCAAACTCTGGAGGCAATGGGCGCAAAAACCTACATCAATCTCTAGAGGCGAGTCTCAAGCGACTGGGAACCGATTATGTCGACCTGTATTGGGTTCATGCCTGGGACCAGGTAACCCCTATCGAAGAGATGATGCGGGCTCTGGATGACATGGTTCGGGCCGGCAAGGTACTTTATGTAGGGATTTCCAATGCACCCGCTTGGGTGATATCGAAGGCAAACACCTTGGCGGAACTGAGAGGATGGACCCCTTTTGTGGGATTACAATTACAGTACAGCCTTATTGAACGTGGCATTGAAAGAGAGCATTTTTCGCTGGCTCGTAATACAGATCTGGCGTTAACAGCTTGGAGCCCTCTAGGAATGGGGGTGCTCACTGGCAAATACCTAGATCGAGGCAAGGCTAATGATCGTTTTACAATCAACCCGGGATGGGGCGGTAGATTTTTGACGGAACGTAACCAGAAGATCGCTGCCGAAGTGGTAAAGATCGCACAGGAAATCGGTCGTACTCCGGCACAAGTAGCCATTAACTGGGTGCATCGGCGTTTGGGTTTAGATGTGATTCCCATCATAGGCGCCAAAAGTGCGGAGCAATTGAACGACAGCCTGGGTTATTTACAGTTTGAATTGGATGCGGAACATCGCAAGCGCCTGGATGAGGTCAGCCATATCGCGTTAGGTGGTTTGTACGACTTTCTGGACGACATGTTACATATCGTACATGGCGACCACTTGGAAGTGATACAGAACCGTCGAGCTACGTGTGAAAGAAGTAGCTCTTAGACGGACTAGAGGGAGGATTCCATGGACGAACTGGACAAAAACAGTGAAGTCCATTTTTGTCCAGTTCGTCCAATCAGTCCAATTCGTCCATGAAAAGTATTGAGCACTAGGGCGACGATAGCGAAAAAAAAGCGCGAATAGAGAATCTATTCGCGCTTAAAAATCGTAGTACTAGCGGCAGCCGGATTCGAACCAGCGACCAACGGATTATGATTCCGCTCCAAAAGACACTGTAGGGCAAGTAGTCACACATAATCACAAGCGAGTCAGCCCCTTAAAGCGTTTAACCTAATCCTGGTTTATCGGTAGGTGTCGAGGCTGATTATACTCTACTGCACCAAATTTGCACCAAAAAGGTTGCTGAAGATATTGGGAGATGTTAAAGTTAGTGTATAAGCATCCCGCATGGTACGCCCATGCGGCCGCCACGGGTTCCGTACCGTGGTTTTTTTTTGGGATGGAGAATGCAACTCGAGCGCGTCATCTGTTTTGTCGATGGATTCAACCTATATCACGCACTTGATGCGATTCAACAGCCTCACCTTAAGTGGCTTGATCTCCGACAACTCTTCTCTCGATTAACTCGGACTAAATCTCAAGTCATCACCCAAATCTTGTTTTTCTCTGCTTACCCGACCTGGAAGCCTGCTTCATATCATCGCCATCGCCTATATGTCTCAGCATTGTCATCAACGGGCGTAACACCCGTCATGGGGCAATTCAAGAAGAAACCTAGGCAATGCCTAAAATGTCAGGCGAGGTGGGTAAGCCACGAAGAGAAAGAAACTGATGTGAACATTGCACTCGCATTATTGGACTTAGCATACAAAGATCTGTTTGACCACGCTTTTCTGTTATCGCGCGACTCTGACCTTGCTCCAGCTGTTCATAAGCTTAAACAGAATTTCCCAAAGAAAAAAATTACTGTTTTAGCTCCCTATAACTACCGCCAAAGCTCAGAGCTGATGCAAGCTGCTGATGCTGACAAAATAATTAATTTGATGCACCTTTCCACTTCTCTTTTTGCTGAAGACGTTTACGACGCTGGCGGCAACCTCGTAGCGAGAAGACCTGCGGAATATACGCCGCCTAAACAACCTCAATAACTCACAGCCGAAAGCTTTTCGCTCTAGTGTCTTCGGGAGATTGGCGATAGTCGAATGTGCAAAACCTACCCGCTTGTAGTATATACTCATTTGAAAATGAACTTCACAGCACCCAATATTTCTGATTGCGGAATAGTTTTATTAGTGCTAAATTTTCATCTGAATAATATAACAAAAGACGATGCATGGATGTTTCTAAAATAATTAAGTTTCGAAGTGATAGTTGTAATAAATTGACGGCAATCTCGCATAATGATTCTGGTGCTGGCCATTCACCGATTCGAAAGACCTTACCTATTAAAGTTCAAAAATTGCTGCAAAGTAGTTTATTTGCACCCTCGGAACCTGTTGTAGAAAGGGCCCCTGTCCCGCACGATCTGAATCATCGCTACTCATTCGTAGTAAATCGCATAGCGCATCTATTTGAAGGGATTTACAGCAACAATGAGGTCTCAGAGGAGGAAATGATCCACCTCCAAGAGATGCGGAGTAACCTGCGCGAGCTTCAAGATGAACTGAATCAGATAACCCCTCACGCGCAAAGAGCGCATGCGATACAGCAGATTGAAAAGGCGGAGGAGTTATTGGAGGGAACCTTTCTTCTCGCGCAGTACATGCCGGAGTACAGCGCTAAGGTTTCAGTTTTTGATGATGCCGTAGAAGCACTCATAGAAAAAATCTATGAACCTCATGAAGCGCCTGGTCCTCTTCTGGCGATAACGGATGTTAAAGAGGCCATCGAAAGATTGGGGGACGTGTGGGAAACGGTGCAAGATTCCAAGGGGTATCCGGTCGTAGCGGAAAAGATGATGGAACTCTTTGCAGAAGACCTGTGCAACTTCTCCTGGCAAATAGAGGATTGGGCAGACGCTCTTGTCCAATCGGTAGATCAAGAGCGGCAAGTTCTCGCTCGTTTAGGAAAGGGAGTTCAGCCGGAGCAAGCCGCTTTGCAGCTGCAGTCGCTGAATACACAGCTCAGAAAAATAGGAGAGATCGTTGGAGAGCTGTTGCCAACGCTAAAGGCTTTTAGTAGTGCGGAATGCAAGAAATCGGTCATCACCATAAATAATTCACTGCAGAAAATCCAGAAACTAGCCCAAACAGCAAGCAAGGGTCCGGTCAACAAAAACGGTATTGAATATGGAAGCGAGCAGTGGCGACAGCTGGTAGATCAGAGACCTCAAGAAAACGCAGGATGGCTAAAAACGCTCTTTCAAAATGTGACGCAATCGGAGAACTGGAGCGACACTACTAAGCGTATCGTTCATAGCGCCTTCATCGGGATGCAGCTCTCCGAACAGGTCATCGGCTTCACAAATAAGCTTCACAGTATCCGCGACGATGCCGAGCGCCTTCAACAAGAAGCTCTTAGTCATATTCCTAAAGAACAGATGGAGCAGATCGACAAGGAAGCTGCTGCATTAGGTACGCTACTGTCCTCCAAGTTTGGAGTGTTAAAGGATTCACCTCAAACCCTTGAGAAGCTAACCAAACGTTATCCTGAAATTCGTTCAATCCTCCAGGAGTCTTTAAAGGTCTCGCAGGTTCCCTCTGCAATGGACATCAACACGATCACTGACACCTATCGTCTCCAGAGAATATTAGGTGCAGGGTATGTATCAAATCCCTATGCGCATCTGAGCTTGCAGGAGTGGTGCCAGCTTTTCACCGCACACGAACCTGCCGAAGCAGTGGCCACCAAGGCAAGTTCTCTCCTACTCTCCGACTGAGATGATAATATCAGACGCGGAAAAAGGGGTAGAAGAGTCCAACGTGGATGTTAAAATGGAGGCCTATTCCCTATTTTTGATCTTGTTCCGCATGACGTGGCGTATGAAGCAGCCATCCGAGTGGCTGAGAAGGGCGTAGCTGATCCGGAGGGGATCATTAGATCAGCGTCCTATAGACTCTATCGTGTTCTTGCCTATAGCGGGCAGGAGTATGAATCAGCCATTCAAGTAGCTGAGAGGGGGATAACTGATCCCGATCCAAGAGTGAGATTAGAGTGCTATGGACTTTATAGTGCCCTTGTCGATAGGGAGAACGCGTATGAGCCAGCAATCAAGGCAGCTGAGATGGGCATAGCTGATCCGGATGAGAATATTAGATTAGCGGCGTACGACCTATATACTTCTCTTATTAATAGAGGGCAAGGTTATGAGTCAGCAATCAAGGCAGCCGAGCTGGGCGGAACTGATCCTAACGCGAATGTTAAATACCGCGCCAATTGGCTTTACGGCAGACTTGTTGATATGGGACAGGTAAGGGTGAGTATATTTGAGGAGATTATAAATTGGCTTAAATGGTGATATACCACGCGCCCTCACAATAGTGTCTCGGCGCGAAGCTCTTTGGGTGGAGTGCGGTCGCGAGCGACGCGCACTTCCAAGTAACAAGGCGTTAGGGAGGGTACAAATTCGTATCAAAGGAAGGGAGGGAGCGGAATTGGGAGAAGTGCATCGGGCAAGGGCAGGGGCAAGGGCGCGGGCACGAAGAAGCCTCTTTAGCGTTACTTTCGGATATTGGCGACGCAGTCGGTTGGGGCTCCAAAGCGCTTCGCGCTGAGACACTATTGTGAGGGCATTATTAATCATCTGACATCTCGAACGAATTCCGCAATCGTCTCAATCGGTCCAATTCGTCCATAAAAAGTATTGGGCAATAGGGGATGATGGCAAAAAAAAGCGCGAATAGAGAGAATCTATTCGCGCTTAAAACTCATGGTACTAGCGGCAGCCGGATTCGAACCAGCGACCAACGGATTATGATTCCGCTGCTCTAACCAACTGAGCTATGCCGCCGGAGACAAATTAGCGGGGAGAGGATTCGAACCTCCGACCTTTGGGTTATGAGCCCAACGAGCTAACCCCTGCTCCACCCCGCGATAGGATTGCCTCTATCTGTGAACGCCCAAAAGATACCATTCTTGAGGATTTAATCACAAGCAACAAAAGCAAAAAGATTTAAATTTTCTAATAAATGCCTCCAGGTTGGTACACCAGCCGCTTAACGACTATTTTTTTCCTTCATCAATGTTTTCTGTCTCACCACTTTATCTCAGTATCGATGGTTTACCTTAAAGAAATTACTGTTGTAAATTATGTTGTTTTTTTGGTATAATCATTGTCGTAAATTCATACGTTTGATTGCTTTTTAATTTTTTATACGCAGAGGTTACTAGGATGGAGTCGGCTCCTAAAGAAAATTCCTGGAAGAACGAATCTGGGTTTATCTGGTCTGTATTGGGATCAGCCATTGGGTTTGCAAATATTTTGAGTTTTAGTGCTCAGTGCTATCGCAATGGTGGTGGCGCATTTCTAATACCTTTGCTCTGCGCCTATCTGTTACTTGGTATTCCGTTGTTGGTTTTGGAGGCTGTTATAGGGCAACGCTACCAGCTACCAACAGTGTCAGCATACGGTCGCACGATTGGTTCTTTCGGGAGGACGCTCGGGTGGTTGTCAATTATCACGTGTTTGACGATTGGTGCCTTCTACGCAGTACTCACTGGCTATACCGTCGCTTATTCTTATTTTGCGCTAACAAGTGCCATTCCGATAGATACTGCGACCTTCTTTAAGACAGATTTTCTTCGCGATAGCGGGGCTTTGAATGCGTGGGGAGGGATTAGCTGGCCGATTTTATTAGCTACCTCACTGGTAATTTTTCTCAGCTGGCGTATACTGACGAAGAACATACAGTCAGGGGTGGAACGTATTTGCTCCATCTTCATGCCCGCATTGGTTGGGTTGGTGGCGTTATTTGCGATTGTTGTGTTATTTCTGCCTGGCGCTTCAATAGGGCTTTCCTACTATCTCCTTCCCGATTTTAGCCGTTTGTCAGAGTTTGGCATCTGGCGTGATGCGTTTGGGCATCTTTTTTTCAGCCTTTCGTTAGGCTTGGGCATCATCACGGGCTATGCACGATACAATGGTGAAAATGTCAAGGTGGGGCGAGCGATGCGGTGGGTGGTTATTGGCGATCTCACCATATCATCGGTCGCTGGTCTGGTGATCTTTGCCTGTTTGGGTTTTTTGAGCCAGGATACTGGCATCGCATTTGAAGAGTTGGTGAAAACCAGTTCTACTTTTGAGCTAGGGTTTATCATTTTCCCTAAAGTCCTACATGCTATGGGATCTTGGGTGGCTCCAGTATTGGGAACAGTATTCTTCTTTAGTTTATTTGTCGCTGGTGTGACGGGGGTGTTTTCCATCGCCGAGAGCATTGCTGGCAATGTTGAGGTTGAATATGGGGTATCCCGCAAAAAGGCCGTAACAGTGACTTTAGCAGCGATGTTATTTGGGGGAGCCTTTTTCTGCACTGGCAACGGTCAGCATATTCTGGGGGCGCTGGCACCTATGGTTTTAGGGTATGTCATGCTGTTTGCTGGAATTGCCGAAGTCGTGGTCTTTTTCTTCGTTGTGAACGGGATTCGTGAGGAAATCACTAAGCAGATCGGCCTACCAAGTGTTAAGGTAACGCAAGTTTTGGGAATCTTTATTTGTACTCTGTTAGGCGTTATCTTCATAGGAGCTCTGCATGAAGAGTTGGTTAGTGGCTACTCACTGGGCACTGCTGTACGATGGGGATGGTTCATAATGGCCTTAGCAACGTCATATGCATTGAGCCGTTATTCAGCCTTGGAGACTGTGCCAACACCGGCCGTTGCAACAGCCGTGTAGCTTTCTATGAGCTTGTTTGGATGGCTAAAGGACGAAAAGGACATAAGGAGGTAATTGCAGAAGTCCGATTTTCCGAAGTCAATTTCCTGAAAATCGGATGCCGGTGAAGAGAGAGTCATTCCCTTCCCAGGCCCGAAGGGTCGATATTGCAACAGGCCATGGCATCGCCACATAGGCCTCAACCTAAGCCTAACAATCGTATCTCGGCGCGCAGCGCTTTGGAGTGCGGTCGCTTGCGACCGCTTTGGGTTCCTTGCGACGGTCGTGTGCAACGGCATCACTATAATTCCCTAAGGGTAAAATAGTTAGTACATGCAGCCTTCGACGAATCCATACAATGCCGTTTAGCATTGCCGTCCCAAGGAACGAAAAGCGGTCGCAAGCGACCGCACTCCAAAGCGCTGCGCGCCGAGATACGATTGTGAAGTCCTAAGTCATTGAGATATAAGCTCAAAAGACCTGTTAGGTTGAGGCCTATGTGGCATCGCCATGGTATATGCCAAAACGGTTTTAGCAGCCTGTAGGGCTGCCATAAAGCGCATGCATAAATGGTGTTTGTAAACTGGCGTCGTGTAGCAGTCCTTCAGACTGCGAAATCCCTTCCTGGCATATACTATGGCGATGCCATGGCCTGTTGCAATATCGACCCTTCGGGCCTGGGAAGGGAGAAAAGCCTGTCTTTCCAGACTGGATAGTGCCATACCACTTAAGCTCTCCAGAATCGCCTTCTCACAAAAAAAAGTGATTTTTTTTCAAAGAATCGATCCATGAGAGCCCAAATACTTCTGCAATTACCTCTTTATGTCCCTTTCGTCCTTTACGTCCTTTAGAGCCCTACTGCGCCCTAACAGGCCGGTAGATGAACATGCCAATGAGTGCCAGAACACTAATGATTGCCATCATGCCTGCCGGCATAAATACCTGCGTGGTAGCAAAGCGATAGTGAAAAAATAACGTTAGCACAATCGTGAGGCCGATGGCGGTCCAGTGGCCTGAAATAATTCCTCGCATGACTGTCAACGATGCGCCAATCAACCCAAGACCAAAAAACAGACCGCAAATCAATGAGATGAGGCTTTGGGCCTTCAGGTAGCCAACGACGCCACCTGTTAAAACGAGGGCACCATATACTAGGGGAATTAAGGCGGACTTAAAATTACGCATGATATGGCCTTAGGAAAGAGCTTCAGCATCATCAGTATTCAGACCACGTTGGTCTGGATAAATAACGGCTTTAGCTAGAGATTCATCTTGGTTCATTTGCGGCTCATCAAACACTACCAATGCCGCTGTGGTCAAAATCACGAAAATCAAAGCTTGTTTCATCATGTTCCTCCATTCTACCCGATCATGGTCGGGATTGATAAGATTCTAGCATAGTTTTGACAGTCGACCAATAAAAAAAATATACGTATGGTGAGAAGCAGAAAAAAAATCCACTTGATCAGGAGGTAATGATGCGGGCGCTGACGAAGTTTTACAATGGGCTTATTATGGTGGGAGAGTGCTTTCAGCCAGTCCTACTGTTGCTTTTAAGGTTTTTTTTGGGGGTGGCTTTCTTCCATGCCGGGTGGGGTAAATTACAGAATATCCACGCATTTGAGGGCTTTTTAGCGAGCCTAGGCTTTCCTCTGCCCCTGGCACATGCTTATTTTGTAGCTTCTGTAGAAGCGTTTGGGGGTATTTTGCTATTCATCGGATTAGCAGGGCGCCTGGCCGGTGCTATTCTAATGATCAATATGATTGTAGCATACCTCACCGCACATCATGATGCAGTAGTAGGCCTTTGGAATATGCCAGGGCTATTCGTTATGGAAGAAGCTTTCCTTTATCTGTTGACCTCGGCATTGGTTTTTGCTTTTGGTCCCGGTTACATTTCTGTCGATGGGTTGCTTGAGCGCTTTGTCTTCAAAGGTAAGAAAACTAGACCACCCAAAAGCCCATGATACCTCCCATGACCAGGCAGGCTACCAGTAGGTAGCCGCTGTCGATCAGAAACAGCTTCCACGAATGACCTGAGTAAAAGACCCCGAGCACTCGCGTCGTGACAACGAAACCGAGCCAACAGAAGAAGCCTACCTGTGCCCCATAGTACACAGTAGTGGAGTGTGTGGCAGCCACAAAATAACCCAAGATATATGCCATCACCATCGAGGCTATGAAGGACCCTATCAATGCCTGTCCTTGTCCCGACAGGTCTTCTTTCTTTGCCTTAGCTTCCTTAAGCCAGGCATGACCAAAGACGAATGGCGAGTACCAAATCCCGCCTATGATCATATAAGCAATCGCCGATACCAATACTGCCCAAAAGCTGACATCCATTAAGACCGTGACCATGGCTACCTCGTTGAATTCGATGATATTTTGGAGCCTATCGTAGACGGAGAGGCTAATAACAACAAGCGAATGCATGATCTGCAATTCAATAATTTATCTAAAGGATTTAAATGTTAGCTAAATAACACGCGTGAAACTGTACGCATCGACCTAAGCCTTCACAAGCGTTACTCGGCGCGCAACGCTTTGGAGTGCGCGTCGCTCGCGACCGCTTTGGATTTGGGCGAGCCTCTTGAATCACGCATCGTTCTATGGAGCCTCAAACCCCCACAATTACCCCTAGAGCGGAAGGTCATGTTTCGTGTAATGCCTAGTTCACCCAAATCCAAAGCGGTCGCGAGCGACGCGCACTCCAAAGCGCTGCGCGCCGAGATACGGTTGTGAGGGTTTTAATGGCATTTAAGCTCCGCGTTTTTGGGACTGACCAGCATATAGGGCTAGACCTTCGGATGTAAAAGAGCGGTTTCCTTTGCTGTCAATTCTCACGAGAGAGACCATCCTTTTGCTGTCACTGTCATAGACCTGGACGGGGATATAGGGCATCGGGTGGTTGTTTTTTTCCAAGGGATTAAGCGTTTTCTTGTCGTGGTGCCACTTAAAGCCTCCATCGGTGCCCGTACTCCAAGCGGTGATAGGACGGCATACTCCAATCATTTCGGCGAACATTTTTGATTGAAAATCGGCAATGTCTTTGTAACCTCTGCCAGCATCGCCCTCTAGCCATTGCTGGAAGCTTCCTTCTGGGTTAGCTTTCTGGTACGCGCGAAACTCACGATCCATATCGGTGACCCGGTTTTCAAAGCCCGCAATGAAGTCGTAGGTACCTTTAATGCCATGCGCAGCGATATGCTGATCGATCACAGGTCCCGAGGCCCTTGCATGCGAATTACGGTCTAGACTGCTCTTACAATTGCTTTGTGTGGTGGCGCCATTAACCCTATCCAGAAGGATCATCATTTGGACTTCTTGCGCGGGTTTGAGCTTGGGGTATCCCAGTTCTTTTCCGAGGCCCGTTTGCTGTGCCAGCACATGTCCGCCAATTTGCAATCTGTTGCGTACATCGTCAGGAAGGGCGACACCTGAGGTCTCAAGTTGGTGCATTGACCTGGCTAGGGTTTTAAGTTGGCTGCTAAGGGCCTTTTGGCTACTAGCTAATCTGGCCTTATGTTGACGAACGACCAAGGCGATATCTTTATCTTCGCGAGCTGCGATTTCCCCCTGAGTTTTTTTTATGTCTTTGTCGAGTTTTTTGACAGCTTTCTTCAACTGACGCACCTCTCGGGCTGCAGGGTCTTCCGGAAGTTTTCGAATCTGTTCCGCAAGATCTTCTCGGCGAGTGAGTAGGTCTGTTAAAGTGTCATTTAGCGCATGGACTTGAGGACTAGCTTGGTAGATGGATTCAATATTAGCGATATCGGCCTTCAGCTGACGAACTTCTGCAAGAGTGTTCCCTACATTATCCTGCGCTGCTTTGTAGTTCTCCACCGACAGATGATTGGAATTTTCGGGTAACTGTTCTGCGATATCCTCATGGAGCCACCGCATCTGTGTGGCCATTCCTTGACGATTAAGAGAGTGGCATTTACCTTCTTCACCAGGTAATGCGGTGAAACCGTTAAGTGTACGGTTCACGTGAGACATAACCGGTCCCTGAGGCATCTGCGCATTTTGTATACCAGCTTCTCTAAGTACCCCCTCGAGTTTTCTATCGATATAGTCTGCCATGGCATTCTGGCGCTTGATCATGCCAGCCTCGCCGACTCCAGCCCTACCAAAAGCATTCAGGGAGTGTGAACTAATGCGTAACTTCACCGGACCCTCATGGCCCTGTGCTGCACGCATCTTAATCGCTTCGGCTATTGCCGCCATAAATTCATCTGCTCGTTTCTCAGAGTCAATGATCCCTGTAGTAATCGTGATTTGGCCTTGATCGTTGATGCGAACATAGACATTATTAAGGTCCTTAGAAAGCCCGAGTGCTCGTTCGCTAGTAGGAACAACACTATTGTGCTCTACGACTGTTTTGCCTGCATCATCGGTTGTAATCGATAGAGCGTGCCAACTCGATCCATCTCCTGATTTCAAGTCCGTAATATTACCATGGTAAACTCCGGAATTTACATGAGCTTGAGCTACGGTTGTCTTGTCTAGGTTCTTGCGATCGGCAAACTCAGTCACATAGCTGTCTATGCCTCTACCTTTTGGTAAGATTGGCGCTTCGGTTCCGATCGATTGGTATTGGCTTGCACCGGATGCGGCCTTCGATACATCACTATGTTCTACGATATGCTGCTGGGTCCGCTGGAGATCAGCTTCGACATATTCCCTGACTTCACCTTTTTTGGCGTCGATTCGGTGGCCTTGACCCAACATGCGTGCGGCGAGACGGACGATGCCCCCGATCACTCCCTTACGTACAAGATTGGACTTGCGGGGGTCCGGACCCGAAAGAATATTTAGATCGGATAGTTCCAGACGTTGTTGGGCCTTGGGAGGAGCTGCTCCTGGCCCCGGGTTTGCGTGTTCTCGAAAAACGGCGCCGGGTAAAGGCTGTTCGTGCGCGGGCAGATGGTCAACCGAACCGCGGCCATGCATTTGTCCTGATTCACGAATCTCTGGCTGCTGCTCCAGCTCCTCGGCCTCGATGTTTAAAGGTTTTATAGATCCTGATTGTGATAATTCCTGGCTTTCCATAAGCACCTATAAATAATTAACTAAACAAATGGTTATTATACAAATTAATTATACTATAAATTAATTTAATTGTTTAATTATGTAGTAAATTAGGGCCCGTTTGCGATCTTTGAATCCCGGGGCTTTGGCGCATATGCATTAAGCTAAGAGAATTAGGAATTTTCACCGCCGAGGCGCATAGAAGCTCGTGGGGCTTTTTTAGGATTTTTACCGCCGAGACGCCGAGACACCGAGATAGGAAAGAGGAAAGAATGTTCAGTTGCTACCGACTCTGGACAAAATCCAGTCTAAGGGTTCCCGCAGGAATACGATTCTGTAGTGCCCTTAGACAGGACTTTGTCCAGAGTCGGCAGTAATTGAACAGATCCTCAAAAAAGTTAGATTGAGCACCTGTGCCGTTTGTGTGTCCTTGGGCAAAAAGCTGTCTAAGGGCTTTACCAAAACGCTAACCCTTCAAGAGGCCCTTGGGCAGAATTTTGCCCAAGGACACACAAACGGCACATTCTTTCCTCTTCCTCTCTTTCCTATCTCGGTGTCTCGGCGCCTCGGCGGTAAAAATCCTAAAAAAGCCCCACGAGCTTCTATGCGTCTCGGCGGTGAAAATAACGCGTATGGGCTTTGGCGCGGTCCAAATTCCAAATTTATGACCGAGTGTGGTAGTATGCCGATAAAAGAGAATGCATAAGCCGGGCATTGGCCGGGTAGGAATTCGCTTAGGGCAGGGGGTAAAGATGGGTATTACATTATTGGTGTTGCTAGCCATTGTGGTGATTGGTGCCCTGTGGTTGATGGGAGTTTTCAACAATTTGGTGCGTTTACGCAACCAGGTCAAGAATGCTTGGGGACAGATCGATGTCCAGCTGCAACGTCGGTATGACTTAATTCCGAACCTCGTTGAGGCGGTGAAGGGTTATATGGCGCATGAGAGAGGAACGCTGGAGGCCGTCACTAATGCACGCAATGTTGCGGCATCGGCACGGGAGCAGGTGGCCAAGGGGGGAGGACCGACTAATGAATCCATTAAGGGGTTGATGGGTGCAGAGCAAAATCTCAAAAGCAGCATGATGAACTTCTTTGCTGTGGCAGAGAATTATCCTCAACTTCGCGCTAGTGAGAACATGCAGCAGTTACAAGAAGAGCTGGCGAGCACAGAAAATAAAGTAGCTTTCTCTAGGCAAGCGTATAACGATATGGTTCTAGAGTACAATAACGCTCAACAGGTGTTTCCAGCTGTCTTGGTGGCTGCGGCTTTTGGGCACCATCCGACGGAGCTGTTCGAGGTGCAAGAACCCAATGCACGCAATGCTGTAAAGGTTTCATTTACTTCGTAAGAGGCTAACAACATGGCCATGAATTTCTGGGAAGCGCAACGTAAGGCGCGCTCCAGGACGAAGGTCTATCTTACCGCCTTCATCCTCATGACACTCTTTGTAGGCGTCCTCGCGGAAATCTTGATGGAAGAAGTGGCCGGTCCTGACTATCAAGACGGCTTTCCGCTTGTTGGGACATTATTTGTCATTATTACGTTTGCGGTGGCCTTTTTTTATTATGGCTGCTACCGGGCGTATGGGGGCTCGTACGTGGCGGAGTCTGTAGGAGCCCGTCGCGTCGATGTAAATACGACCGATCCGAGGGAGCGGCAGCTCTTAAACATTGTCGAAGAAATGGCCTTGGCAGCGGGATTGCCTTCCCCGCCAGTGTATCTACTGAAAGCTGATGAAATCAACGCCTTTGCTGCGGGTCTTACTAAAGAGAAAGCTGCCATCACAGTGACCACCGGGTCATTAATGCAACTGAATCGTGATGAGCTTCAAGGAGTGATCGCACATGAGTTCGGGCACGTTTACAATGGGGATATGAGGATCAGTCTTCAGCTGGCTGCTATGCTGATGGGTTTTTTTATCATTCTCTATATCGCATTCAGGATACTGGCCAATATGGCTTGGTTTGGCGGTGGGCGACGCAGCGATAATGATAATAAGAATGGTAATCCCATTGTCATCGCTGTGTTTGTGATGATGATCGCGGGAGGGATCACCTGGTTCTTTGGGTCGGTATTGCGAGCGATGGTAAGCCGTGAACGCGAGTATCTTGCCGATGCTTGTGCAGTGCAGTTCACGCGAAATCCTAGTGGTATAGCAAATGCATTGCGCAAGATAGAAGGTAAGCAAGTGCAGGACATGCCCAAGGAAGGTATGGCCTATTCACACATGTATTTTGATCACCCCTCCTTTTGGGGAGGGCTTTTCGCCACCCATCCACCTCTTGAAAAGCGCATTGCGGCTATTGAAGGGCGCACCTACATGCCTGAAGAGTGGAAGAAGGATCTTGTTGGTTGAATCGTCTTTGGTAAATAACGATTGACCACTTGAAGAACACGGTCAGTGCTATCACGAGGGATGCCTGCAGCGCGGTAGAGTGCTGCGTTGTCTTTATTAGTAGCCTGTAGTGCGCGTCCTAGGGCCATCTGAAAGGCTGTACGATTCGTAGCAAGCATTGCCAGGCCTTTGTCGATGGCGAAGTAGGAAAATGTTGAACTAGGTAAATCTACATGAATAACACTTTTGCCTGCCAATAGGGCTTGGATGCCTGTAGTCGAGTGTTGGCAGACGACTAGGTCGGCGGCAGCGACGAGCGCGGTTGTACCCGGATAGTCCTTGAAAATGCGTACCCCTTCAATACCTTTGTCTCGGAGGATTTGCTGTTCCATTTCACCATCAGCTTTAGGATGTAGTTGAATGGCTACTTGCCAGCTGTCTAGACCCTTAATGCAATCGGCAAACACGGCAAAAGCTTCGGGGTAGGTGCCATCATAGCCCCCACAATAAACCATTAGCGGCTTGTGACTGAATTTTAGGGTCTGTTTAACCTGGCTGACATTAATCGCGGACAGCTTTTGGGTCCAAGTTTCTAACGATGGCTGTCCGACAATGGCCGTAGAGCATGAAAATGAGGCTGCTATAGTAGAAGAGGGCACTAACATGAGGTCTACGATGTCTTGGAAGGGAGCAATAACTTCGCGATGAGGATGACGGTTTAGGGGAAAGGCCAGGTTGTCATAGAAGGCGAGGACTTCGCTGCCTTTAGTCTTAAGGGTTGTCGCAATTTGTTGTTGCGCCACTGATGCGACTCCGGTCATGACGATATCTGCAAAGATATGTTTGTTGATCAGGGCAAGATCTTCGGGAGGCAAGGTCTGACCACGCTGCCATTTCACGCGGTCAACATCGCTAGCAACAGCAAGGTCATTGAGATCGATAATTTTGCTATGGAAGAGATTGAGGTGAGGTACTTGATCGCGAGCGGTGCCCATCACGAGGACGCGAAAGTCGGATCCTTTGGCATCGAGGTGCTGCATCACAGGGGCGAGGCCGTGTGTTTCGCCTGCGTCATATAAGACAAACAGCAGAGGCGTTTGAATGGCCCCCAGGTGAGTGGCCACCAGCCAGACGAGAAGTGTGACAAGAGCAGCATATTTTTTCATAAGACATCATGATAGGCTGCACGGATTTTTTTCTCTACAGTGCTTTCTTCTGTTCATCCGGTTTTGTAGGACTTGCCCACAGAGAGTGTGAGGACGAATTAGAAGTTTGGATTTTCACCACAGATCGCGAGATAGAGCAGTGCTTCTGTGGAAAAATTCCTCAATCCCCTCCTCTTCTTTGGAGTCAAGTCCTACAAAACCGGATGAGTTAAGGTCCATTTTGTGCCATGGTTACCCCCTTGCCACAAAGAGAGGTATCTGCTACAAAAAGCGTATGTTTGAGAAAAAGACACAGCCTCCGCTTGCTCGTAATCGTTTTAGAATACGTTTAATGCGTAGTCTTGCTTTGGCATTCACAATTATTTCCCTATCGCTTGCAGGCGGTATGTGGGGCTACCACTCCATCGAGGGTATGCCTTGGATCGACTCCTACCTGGAAGCCTCTATGATTCTATCGGGCATGGGCCCTACAGGCGAACTCCACACTTGGTGGGGTAAGTTCTTCGCCGGTTCTTATGCGCTCTACAGCGGGCTCGCACTCATCATCACAGTGGGTGTCGTGTTGGCCCCGATTTTGCATCGCTTCTTTCATCAGTTTCATTTTGATGTCGATGACAATAAAAAGAGCTAAGCTGGGTTGTAGAGATGGCACGCGACGTGATGATCTTCGCCGATTTTTTGCCATTTTGGGATCACTCGGCTGCAGATAGGCATGACCATCGGACAACGAGTACGAAAAACGCATCCACTAGGAGGCTTTAGGGGGCTGGGCACCTCTCCTGTCAACACGACTCTGGAGCGGCGACGTTCTTGTTGAGGATCGGGAATCGGGATTGAAGACAAGAGAGCTTTGGTATAGGGGTGTTTAGGCGCAACGAACAAAGCCTCTTTGGGGGCCAACTCGACGAGGTTTCCCAGGTACATCACCGCTACACGATGCGATAGATATTCCACCATAGAAAGATCATGAGCGATAAACAGGTAAGTTAGGTTTAAGCGTTGCTGCAAGTCCTTAAGCAAGTTAACGACCTGAGCTTGAACGGAGACGTCCAGAGCCGACAGCGGCTCATCACAGACGATAAACTCCGGCTCTACAGCCAGGGCTCTAGCGATGCCGATACGTTGGCGCTGACCGCCGCTAAATTCATGAGGGTAACGGCTGAGATGATGCTTGGAGAGGCCTACAAGGCCCAAGAGGTCGATAATGCGAGCACGTCGGTCAGCCCCAACAGCCAGCTGGTGGATATCTAAAGGCTCTCCAATGATCTCTTCGATGGTCATACGTGGGTTCAGCGAGGCATACGGATCCTGGAAGATGACCTGCAAACGACGGCGCAATTGCAGCATTTCGGTCTTGCCTAAGGTGGCAATGTCTGTTCCATCAAAAATGATCTGTCCTGAGGTTGGTTCATGAAGCCGTAATAGCGTTTTGCCAACCGTTGATTTGCCACAACCACTTTCGCCCACGAGCCCGAGGGTTTCTCCGGCCCAAATATTGAGATTTAGCTTGTTAACAGCAATTAGAGAAGCTTTGCCAATCTCAAAGTGTTTGCTAAGCTCCCGAATTTCCATCAGCGGGCGCTGGGAATCTCTGTCATTCATGGGTTCGAACCGTTTGCTTGTTATTGAACTCCCGCAGTCTTTCCGCCGCATGAGGATGATGAAGCCAGCAGGCTCCGTGGTGATCCTCGCCATAGTCCTCTAGATCAGGACGGTGGCGGCGACAAACATCCATTGCCCAGCGACAGCGATCTGTAAATGGGCATCCACGTGGCGGATGCAGTAAGCTGGGCGGGGCTCCATAAATAGGCACAAGCTTTTGTCCATGGCTACTACCTAGGCGAGGAATTGCCTCTAATAGCGCTTTGGTGTAGGGATGCTGGGGATCATAAAATATCTGCTCCACCGTACCTGTTTCCATGACTTCACCGGCATACATCACGATGATGCGGTCGCACAAACCTGCAACAACACCGAGGTCATGAGTGATCAGCAAGATGCTCATCCCGCGCTCATCTTTGAGGAGCTTCATCAGCTCCAGGATCTGTGCCTGAATGGTGACATCTAAGGCAGTGGTGGGTTCATCCGCGATCAACAACGAGGGATCGCAGGCTAGAGCAATGGCTATCATGACTCTTTGACGCATGCCGCCGCTGAATTCGTGTGGATATTGGTCAAACCGCTGAGCTGCATGAGGAATGCCTACCGTCTCCAGCATTTCGATAGCTAGCCGCTTTGCTTCACCGCGCGAGACGGCTTTATGGCGAAGAATCCCTTCCACAAGCTGTTTACCAACACGCATAGTGGGGTTAAGGGAGGTCATGGGGTCTTGGAAGATAATGCCGATCTTGTTACCACGAATGTCCCGCATCTCGCGTTCGCTCTTCTTGAGCAAATTCTGGTCATCAAACCATATTTCCCCATTGTCGATATGTCCAGGAGGAGAGTTGATGAGCCGCAGGATGCTGTGAGCTGTGACAGACTTACCGCATCCCGATTCTCCAACGAGGCCGACAACCTCGCCAGGTCGAATCTGAAAGCTGACTCCACGGACCGCCTGGATGGTGCCAGCATGCGTATCAAAACTGACGCGAAGGTCCTTCACTTTTAACAAGGTACTCGGGTCGCTCACGAACTTACTCTCCTACCGTTGTTGGCGGGGGTCTAGCGCATCGCGCAAACCATCACCGACCAGGTTAAAGGCAAACATCGTTAGAGAGATGAAAGCTGCAGGAAAGAAAATTCGCCAGGGATAGTATTTCATCGCAGGGAGTCCATCAGCCGCCATCGTACCCCAGCTGGCTACGGGAGCTTGAATACCCAACCCCAGAAAACTCAAGAATGCCTCCGTAAAAATTGCCGCTGGCACTGTGAGAGTTACCATGACGATGATGGGCCCCATGGCATTCGGGATGAGATGACGGAAAAGGATACGCCAAAAGCCCGCCCCTAAAGCTCTGGCAGCCTGCACGTACTCAAGCTCACGGAGCTGAAGGATCTGCCCTCTGACAATACGTGCCATAGGGATCCAACCAATGATCGTCATAGCAATAATGATAGGAATGAGTCCGGATCCCAGCACAACCATTAACATAATGACAGTTAGCATGTAGGGAAGGCTATAGAGGATGTCGGCAATACGCATCATGATCTCATCGGTGCGACGGCCAGTAAGGGCCGCTACTCCACCCCAGATAACCCCGACGACAAGGTCAACTAATGCTGCCGTTACCCCAACAAATAGCGAAATACGTGCACCATACCACGTACGTGTGAACATATCGCGTCCCAGATCATCCGTACCGAACCAATGTGCCCCAGAAGGGGCCTCGTTGTTATTGGCTAGATCGGTGGCGTAGTAGGTGTAAGATGTCAAAAAAGGACCGATGATGGCCATCAAAACCAGCAAGGTCAATAGTGTCAGACCAATCAACGCCATACGGTTGCGTTGAAAGCGAGACCAAACGTTTCCCCAGAAGGATGTTGGGGGATGGCCTATATAGTCAGGGATCTTTTGGCTCTTGTCCAGGGGCCGAAATAAGTCTTCTTGTAGAACTTCCATCTGCTAGCGACTCGCCTCCCTACCTATACGGATGCGAGGATCGACCCAGGAGTAAACAATGTCCACGAAGAACATAACTCCCAGCAGGATGATACTATAGAAAACGGTAGTACCCATGATGACAGTATAGTCACGGTTGGACACGCTAGTAACAAACCATTGGCCAAGACCAGGAATGCCGAAGATTTTTTCGATGATAAAACTGCCCACCAGGATGTTGACGATGAGTTGGCCTAGGTAGCTTATGGTGGGAAGGAGCGCATTGCGCAGTGCATGGCCGATGACGACACGTGTATAGGATAGTCCCTTGGCCTTGGCTGTCTTGATGAAGTCGAGCTGCATCACCTCTAGCATACTAGAACGTGTTAAGCGCGCAATGAAAGCCGTTGGCAATGCTGCTAAAGCAAGGGCGGGCAATACAACATGTTCCCAACTGCCCCAACGTGCTACTGGAAACCAACCCAATTTTAGGGCAAAAACATATTGTAGAAGGGTGGCCAAAATAAAACTTGGGACTGAGATGCCTATCACAGCAGTGAGCATACAGAGATAGTCCTGCCATCGATGCTGTCTAAGCGCTGCTACTGTGCCTAATAGGACCCCAGCGCTAATAGAAATGGCCAGGGCTACCGCGCCGAGAGCCGCAGAGATCGGGAACCCCTCGTTGATGATCGCATTGACTGAACGGCCTTTGTATTTGAAGGAGGGACCTAAATCCCATGTCAGAATGGATTTAATGTAACGTCCATATTGAACATACCATGGATCATTCAAGCCGTAGTGTTCCTGCATGGCAGCTAAAATCTCTGGAGGAACGCCGCGTTCATTGGAGAATGGATCACCGGGAATTGCTTTCATCAAGAAGAAGGT
Organism: uncultured Chlamydiae bacterium; assembly: GCA_963713615.1. Taxonomy (GTDB): domain Bacteria; phylum Chlamydiota; class Chlamydiia; order Chlamydiales; family JAJFMA01; genus CAMFKD01. Next base: position 1,216,974 of record CAVQMM010000001.1, on the reverse strand, counting down.
AATCGAGATGATCACAAGAAGGGAGGCAAGGATGTACGCTAGCTTTTTCAGCAAATAAGACACGGATGCCTAAGGGTACGCTAATTAATAGCCCAGCAATGTAGCACATTAGAGCCTGACTAGGCAAAGACCATTTTCATCTTTCTAGTAAAAATGTTTTTTTTATCTTTAGCGAATGGCATCTGCTGGGGTTTTTCGTGGAAAGTTGACGTACATACAGTATTGTAGGCCTTAGGTTAGGTTGTTAATTTTGATGGCATTTTGGCTTCGTCCATATTAGGTAATTTCAGAAGTCCGATTTCACCCTGGTAGACGATAAATCCTGTTCTTTATTGTGCGTTTCTGTTTCAATACTTAGGGTAAAATCAAATTCCAGCAAAGGTGACACAATGGTGACGGTTACAGCACCCCAAAACATCCAGACGCAAAATCCAATAATCCAAACGCAAAATCCCCCAAGCCGGGCACATCATGGAGGGATGCTATGGAATTGGACCAACGGAGCGGGTTCAACTGTAGTGATAGCCCCTTTAGCATGGGGGATTGCAGCTTTAACACGTAGCCTGGGAATTGCTTCAGGGACTGTGAGCGATGTGGGCAAAGAATTGATCCATGGTTTTACGACGACGTGGGAGGCTAAAGTTGACCCAATGACCGTGGTGAATTCCGCATGCCCACTAGAGTTTTTAGCGGAGGAACTTAATAAACATCCAGGACAACCCACCACTGTTTCCTCATTGAAGACTAGCCTGTTTACCAGCACCTGTTTGGCTACTCCAGTATTTGAAGAGTTAGTTTTCCGCGGTTTTATTCAGGGCCCTGCTTTGACATTTCTATTTCGCGTCCTGGGAAAGAAAGAGTTAGGTGAGGGGACGTCGGGTAAGGTTCTGCGAACGATTATCACCGCTGGATTCTTTGCTGCGTATGCTAATTCCATTGGTGCAAGCTATTACCCTGATGCCCTTGCACGTTTGCCAATGGTGTCGAATTTTATTTTGGGAATAGCCGCCAGCACATTAAAAGAGGTTGGACATGGCCTCTCAGGGTCTATAGGCCTTCGTATGGCTCATAATTTTTTCATACTAACACCAAACCTACTGCCTTGTTAGATATACCACGCGTGCGTGGTATAAATTAATTCGTTTGAAAATAGGCATGTCGGAAATCGATATCTCCCAGAGGGGATAGGTAGACATTTTTGAGATCAGGATGTCGCATGAGATCAGCGGTAGGAAAAAATAGCGGGATGGCGGGCATTTCATCCATGAGGAGCTCTTCGGCCTGACTATACAATGCGCATCGCCTATCTTCGTTTTTTTCATAGAGCGCTTCATCTAACATTGCGATGAAGCGTTTATTGCGCCAACGGGTAAAGTTGCGGTCTTCGTGTTTGAACATGTCAAGAAGGCTTTTTGGATCGGTATACCAGGATTTTGGCATGGCTCTGGCGACCATAAAGTTCCCTTTTACCATATTGTCTATATAGACTTTCCATTCCATGTTGGAAAGGGAGACATCGATGCCAAAAGCAACCTTCCACTGCTGCTGAATGGCCTGTGCGACTTTGTGGTTGATTTCAGTTGTGTTGTAGTTGATGGTAATTGGTGGCAACTCATCCTTAGAAAGGCCCATTTCTTTGAGAGCTTCGCTAAAAAGACGTCGCGCTTCCACAATGTTGGCATCCTGGAAATATCCGCCGGAACGAACAGCCAAACTTGGTGGTACAGCACACGTAGCTGTGAGGTCACCCATTTTCATGATGCTGTCGACCATTACTCTGCGATTGATGGCATAGGCCAAGGCCTTGCGCATTTTGATGTTATCGAGGGGAGGTATTTCCACATTTAACATGTAGAAGTATGTAACGCCGATTGGATGAAACTCCACCTTTCCAGCGGTTGCTAAGTCGCGGAGAGCTTCTGGCGGTATACCCGGCGATATTGGCCTCCCTGTCCAATCAAGAGCTTCTTTTTCAAATAGTGCCAATTCCGTGGTGGAATCACCCACCATCATCATCTCGATCTTATTTAACCGTACATTGGCAGCATCCCAGTAATTTGGATTGCGGACGAGAGTGATCTGGTTGTGATGGTTCCAAGAGTCCATCAAAAAAGGACCATTAGTTACGAATAGGGGGCCTGCTTCTAATGCCCAGTCGGAATGGCTTTCAGAGGTCTTTTTGTGCGTGGGAAAGAAAGAAGGAACTTGCACCAATTCAAGAAAGTAGGGGGCCGGATGCTCTAGTTCAACCTTTAGAGTCTTATCATCAGGTGCACTGATAGCAATCTCTTCAGGAGCAATAAGCCCCTGTGCCGAAGCCTTAGCACCTCTTATGACATACATGTGGTAGGCCTCTTCGCCGAGAGACCTGGGATTGAGATTGGCCCTCCATGCGTATAAGAAATCATCTGCCGTTACCGGGTCACCATTAGACCATACGGCAGGGCGCATATGGAAGGTGTAGGTGAGGCCATCTTCGGACACTTCGTAACTCTGGGCAGCCCCAGGAACAATCTTTCCATCAGCGCTTCTGCGCGTAAGCGGTTCAAAAAGCATCATGAGCACATTGTGGGACTGCGCATCGATCGCTTGGTGAGGATCTAAGCTAGGAACCTCTGAGAAAATATTAAGCGATAACTGTTGTCGCTGGTGCCGTTGGGAGGATGAGGGCGTAGTCGATTCGCAACTCGTTAGAAACAGCAGTAGCAAGAAAATTAGGCGTATACCACACTCGGTCGCAAACTTGGATTTGGGCCCACGCGAAAGCTCCCGCGATTCAACGATCGCAAACGGGTCAATATTAGAAATATGGACCCGTTTGCGATCGTTGAATCCCGGGGCTTTGGCGCGGTCCAAATTCCAAGTTAGTGACCGAGTGTGGTATATCATAGCGCTTCCTAGTTAGATGTCTCAAAGTAGGCAGTTTTGAAATCTGCATCACCAATAGGTGATAGATACACCCCTTTAAGGAGTGGATTGCGCATGAAGGAATTCGTCAAAAAGTAGACTGGTATCGCTGGCATTTGATCAACAAGTTCAAGTTCGGCCTTCTTAAGCAGTTCTAATCGATGAATGTTATCTGGTGTTTTTATGGCTTCATCGACAAGGGCCCTATATGAGGGCTCTGACCAACCCGTGTAGTTCATATGCCCTTTCTTGTACTTGTATGAATTCAAGAAGGTATAGGGATCATTATAGTCAGCTATCAGTGACATCCGCCCAATCATGAAATCGCCCTGTTGTAACTTATCCAGGTAAACTTTCCATTCAAGGTTTTCCAGCTTGACATCGATGTCAAAAGCCGCTTTCCACTGTTGCTGGACAGCCTGTGCAATTTTGTGGTGTCCTTCGCTTGTGTTGTAGCTAAGGACAATGGGGGGCAGTTGTTTTTTTGTGATGCCTAATTCTTTGAGGCCTAAATTGAAGAGACGGCGCGCTTCGGCGATGTTGTTATCCTGAAAACATTCACCTTTTTGCAAAGAAAGAGGCGGCGCTACGAAGCAGGTGGCTGGTATTTCTCCGCCACGAGCAATATTCGTTACAATAGCTTGACGGTCGATAGCATAGGCAAAAGCCCTGCGTAAATTCGCATTTTGAAATGGATATTTGTCGACATTGAACATATAGAAATAGGCTGCGGCCATGGGATAAAACTCCATGCGTCCACTTTCTTTCAGCGTGGCGATTGCGTCTGTTGGAATCCCCATTGAGATGGGCTTGCCGGTCCAATCGATTGCCTTATCTTCAAAGAGAGCCAATTCCGTATTGGAGTCCTCGACCATCAACATGATGATCTTGTTTAATTTCACAGCTGTAGCATCCCAGTAGAGGGGGTTACGCTCTACAACGAGTTCATTATTGTGTGTCCAGGTAGCCATGCGGAACGGGCCATTGCTGACATAGTCTGGACCCGCTTCTAAAGCCCATTTGGGATTATGTTGGTCTGTAGCTTGATGAATTGGTAGGTAACACGCAGTTTGCAACAATTCAGTGAAATAAGGGGTGGGGTTTACTAACTCTACAACAAGAGTGTAGTCATCAGGGGCATGTAAGCCCACATCATCCAAAGAGCCCTTGCCCTCCTTGGCCTGCTCAGCACCTTTAATAATATAAAGTTGATAGGCGTAATCTCCAGGGAATGTGGGGTTTAGTACTCGCTTCCACGCATAAATAAAATCGTGTGCTGTAACGGGGTCACCATTAGACCAGTAGCTTTTTCGGAGATGAAAGGTATAGGTTTTGCCATCTTCTGAAACCGATACACTTTCAGCAGCAGCAGGCTGGGGGAGGTTGTCAGCCGACCTTCGCATGAGCGGCTCAAAGAGCATGTTAAGGACAGTTACCGAAGGAGCGTCGGTAGCTTGTCCTGGGTCTAGCGTTGGAGGTTCAGAAAAAAGATTAAGGGCCAGAACCTGCTGCTTCCAACGCTCCTCAGGGGAGAGTTCGCTCTTCTGACAACCGAGGAGCGCACCCGCTAAAAGAATCAGCATCCAAAAATTTACGTGGTATGAATGCATGGCGACCTCCTTTTAGGTAAAAGGAGTGCATAATACCTTACCTGCTAATTGACGCAAAGCTCGGGTTGGTCATTCTCTGGCATGGAAGATCTGTATGCCCAAAGGAGTGACACCTACAGCTTGAGCCTCTGATGTTTGTAAATAATTTAGGCTATAGAAAAAGAGAGGGGTGACAGGCATATCGGCAATTAATAAGGACTCCGCCTCGTGCAGCAGATGCTGGCGCTGCGCCGGATCAGCCTCTAGCGACGACAGCCGTAGCAAGTCTTTATATTTAATATTTTCCCACCCAGTATGATTGGTGCCATTATCCTTGGCTTCGAAGACAGACAAAAAGTTAAGGGGATCGTCAAAGTCGGCAAACCAGGAGCCATTAGCAATATGATAGTCCTGGGCTTTGAGTTTTTCAAATAACAGTTTGGTTTCCACGGATTGCAATTCTACCCAAATGCCAAGATGGGTGTACCATTGCTGTTGTATGGCTTGCGCCAATTGACGATCGCGTTCATTAGGTCCAAATAGGAGCGTTAAGACTGGCTGATGGGGCATCTCATCGAGGGCCTCGGCAAGAAGCTGCTTGGCCATCTTAATGTCACCATCGTTGAAAAAAGCATGAGCTTTCCACTGGCGGCTAGGAGGGACAACACTCATGGCGGGTGTTTGGTTGCCTCGGATGACATGACTAATCAGTTCTTGTCGGTTTAGTGCAAGGGTAAGAGCCTTGCGTAGCTTGACGTTATTGAGAGAGGGGTGATCGATGTTAAAGCGTAACCAATGCGTCGCAGCAGCTGGAACAGTTGTCAGTCGCTTGTCTTGGGCAAAAGATTGCATGGCATCATTAGGAATCGTAGACAGGGGTGACCCTGCCCAATCAAGTTCTCCCATCTCAAACAATGACAGGGCAGTATGCTCATTAATGATGGTGATATTAACGCCGGCTAGGCTGACATGACTACTATCCCAATAATAGGGATTTTTCTCCGTGATGAGCTCACTGTTTGGTGAATAACGAATGAGGTGAAACGGACCATTGGCCGGAAGCCGCTCCTCTTCTGCATGTGGATTGACAGGGAAGAATGCATAGAAGGCCGTGAGTTCTAGAAAGTAAGGAGTGGGTTGTTCGAGCTGAACCACTAAAGTTTGTTCATCAGGAGCGTGTATTCCGATAGAGCTTATTGGGGCCATCCCTGCTTTGGCAGCACGAGCATTTTTAATGTCATAGAATAGGAAGGCATTGGGAGCTGGAATTCCCGGTTGTAGCTGGTTCTTCCAACAGGTAATGAAGTCCTGAGCGACAACAGGGTCGCCATTGGACCAGTGGGAATTGCGAAGATGAAAGGTGTAGGTTGTCAGATCGGGCGAAATAGTGACATCTGTGGCTACCCCTGGAACGAGGGCTCCTGATGGGGTATAACAAAAAAGGCCCTCATACAACATGTTCAACACCGTAGCATCGACGAGGGTACGGGCAGAGCGAGGATCTAGCGATTGTGGACCGCTAGTGGCCGCCACGCGTAGGCTCTTCTGAGGCGCTTTCACCTCCTTTTGGCAACCACATACAAGTAGGGCACAAAATAATAAGGCTAATCGCCCCATGGTCACCTCCAGTGAAGCAAACAGTAAACAGGACGTCATCTTTTAACGCAAACCAACGATTCGCGCCGTTTTCAGGAGTAACACGGATTCAGGAGGATTTAGGAGGATAGGATTAGGAATGGAAATTGAACTCAAATTATCCCCAAAACCATTTTTACCGTTTAGAATGGTGATCTAGTTTTTTCCATCCTAATCCTCCTAAATCCGTAACACGGATGCACACTCCTATTGACGACGGGGCAAGGAGTTATTGGGAATTATATTTTTTTTTGATATCCACAAAACTCGCCTTCTCATATGGTGGCAATTTAAAGACACTCTTTTACAAAGGATCACCCATGACTCGGGCACTGATTATCCTCATTTTTGTGATGCTGGCGGCTGCCGGTTATCTCATTATTGCCAACTATCAAACAACCTATAAGGTTCTTCCTGGAGACTTAAACCATCCACCCGAGTCTGAAGGTTATAGCCTATGGCGTCCGTTTACTGCTGAAGACGGTTCTTTTGCTGTGAGCTTACCAGTCCTTCCACAACGTGCCGAAAATCATCGCAAAGATGAGCATACTGGCGAAGACCGCAAATATGATATGTATGCCGCCGAAAAAAATGATGGTACCGTCTTTGTGATCAGTAAGATCAGTTCAGAGCATCAAGGAGATTTTGGCGTAGATGCCGTGCTTGAAGAGGTTCGCGACGATATGGTTAACTCACAAGTTGACAATAAATTAATTTCAGCTACTAAGAGCAAATTCCTTGGTCATGATGCCATGGATGTCACCATTGAGCACCCCAAAGCTCAAATTGAAGGTAAGGCCTTCCTAGATGGAAAAACACTATATCTTCTAATGTATGTGGCGCCAAGAAACCATTATGACCGCAAGGAATTCGATCATTTTGTGGAGTCATTTCAACTAGCTCCTGGCAAAGCTCCCGTGCCGTAAAATAATCACTGTGCTAGTCTAATGTATTATACTACGTGCGGTTAGGCGCGGTCGAATGAGCCAACTCTCACTACGCGTGGTATAGCTGTTAGCAACCCATTACGGTCGTTTGTAGATCATGCTTTTATGTATTCCTATTACTGGTCCGGATCTTGAATCTGTGAAGACCCAATTAGCTCAAGCCTCGAATATCGGTGGGATGGTAGAGTTTCGTGTCGATCTCTTTGATCAAATCCCTATTGCTGAATTAGTGGCCCTCAAACATCAGTACTCACTGCCAGTGTTGGTGACTCTTCGTAGCAGCAAGCAAGGGGGACGCTTCGTAGGTGATGAGGCCGCTTGTGCTACTTATCTACGGCATCTTTGTGAGCTTCAACCCGAGCTGTTGGATATTGAATTGGGCATGCCTCGCAGTGAGGTATTGGATCTTAAGCGCCTTCTACCACACTCAAATCTTGTTATTTCGCACCACGACCTTACGCATACCCCAAAAGAGTTAGAGGAATTACTGCATCGTATGCAGCAGCTTCCTGCACACTACTACAAGATTGCCAGTACAGCTCAATCGACAAATGACGCCTTACGCATGCTAGCGTTTACCCGTGCGATTAATCGGCTTGGAGGGCGTCTTTGTGGGATCTGCATGGGACCCCTTGGGACCATCACGCGCATTTTAGCTCCTCTCGCAGATTCTCCGATAACCTTTGCAAGCCTAGATGCCACTCATGAGACAGCTCCTGGACAGATTGCAGCCACCACCTTACGTGATATCTATCGTCTGCCTCGACATAATGGCTTAACGTATCCATTAGGCCTTATAGGTAATCCTGTGGATAGCAGCAGAGGGTATCTCGTCCACAATGCGGTATTTGACCAACTTGGTTTACCAGCAGTCTTTGTGAAAATGCCCGTTCTAGAGAGTGAGCTAGCGCAATTTTTTGAGCTGACTAAGGCGTTTGGGTGGAAGGGGTTTGCTGTTACTATGCCTCTCAAGGAATCCGTTATGTCCCATCTAGATGCTATAGACCCAGCAGCAAAGCAGATCGGGGCTGTCAATACGATCGTTCGTGAAGACAATAGGTTCGTAGGCTACAACGTCGATGGTCTTGGGGCTTTGGATGCTATTGAGGCAAAGCTTCCTCAGGGTGTGTATGATCAAAGAGTCGTGGTATTAGGGGCTGGAGGAGCCGCTAAGGCCATTATTCACGAGGCTAAAACCCGTGGAGCCCATGTAACCATCGTTAATCGGTCAATTGCAAGGGCAGAAGTGTTGGCCGAGCAGTTTGGGGTGCATGCGAAACCTATAGAACGTCTTCCCGACTTGCTTCAAAGCGCTCCTGCTGTTCTCATACAATCTACGGCGGTAGGAATGCATCCAAGGGAGGATGACACATTAGTAAATGCAGAATATCTACACCCCCAAACCCTGGTCTTTGATGTTATTGCAGTACCGACAATGACACGTTTGTTACGAGATGCTCAGGCAAAAGGATGCATTACGGTTTCAGGAGTAGAAATGTGGCTCGGTCTTGCACAACGTCAGCTTCTACTCTGGTTTCCTAACCTATCGACTGAAACTATTGGCAAAGCCGTATCACATGCTAGACATTTTATGGATGACCCCTTATGAATATCGTACTATTCGGCTTTAAATCCTGCGGCAAATCTACTGTCGGGCGTCTCGTAGCTGTCAAGTTGCATAAGACTTTTATCGATATTGATTCTGTTATCGAAGATCTCTATCACAATCCTCTGCTGGGCCGTCCTCGACAGCTTTCTGCCAAAGATATCTATCGCAACCATGGTGAAGAGTTCTTTAGAGCTCTAGAACGAGATGCCATTCGTAAACTGCGTCTTGTGAAGCAAGGTGTGGTGGCTACAGGTGGTGGTGCTGTCCTCGATTATTATAATCACCAGGAGCTCAAAAAAAATGGCTTTCTGATCTATTTAAAAGCAGACAAAGAGGTTTTGCGCAAACGCACTGTAGATCAAAAGCCCCTACCTGCATTTTTAGACATTGCAGATCCAAACGGTTCATTCGAGGCAATGTATGAAGAGCGCGTATCTATCTACGAACGTGTCGCTGATGCTATCGTAGATACCCGCGATCTTACGCTCGACGCCATTACTGATGCAGTTTGCGCCTTTGCCTCCATGTCCTAATATGCGTCAAATCTAACCGTCTGTGGTATATCTAAACATCTCTAGTGCTGGAAATTTTTCCTCGGAAATGGGGATGCGAGGCTGATTTTGAAGAATGAGTTGCTTTAGATGAGGAAACGTTGGGCAGGTATAACCGGCCCAAGAGGTTCTTGGACGTAGTCTCTCGCTATTTCGGCTCATGTCAAGTTCTTCCAACAGGGTACTACGTGATAGTGGCGCTATGGTAGCAGTGACGGGTAAAAATTCACAATCGATTAGCCTTAGAATGCGTAGATGTGAGAGGTCTCTGAAGGTCACCAAAGCCCTCCAATGCGCCAGTTTAAGAGACGGAAATTGCCGCAAGGTTAGTGAATGAAGCTGATCTAGGGTTCGCCAGCCAATGAGAGTGATGACACCATACTCATTGATCCTTCTGCAGTTTCCTAGACTTAATTCTTCCAAACGAAGAAGAGGAGTCTGCGTCAATGCCGCTAGGTGAGTCGATGATAGGTTGCTTAGAGACAGTATTCTTAGGTGATGAAATGAGGGCGTTTTTATGATCTGCTCGAAAATATGCGTCGAGGAATAATGTACAGGCGAAATCACAGGTCGTTGCCCCGGCCGTCTTGGGGCAAGTTCTAGCATGCTCCAACTAGACGAGTCATCCAACTCCTTGACAACGCGATACCAAATGCTACAACGGATGGGCTCCAAAGTACTCTGGACATGAAAATCGTCCGTATCAATGCATGTGATCTTATTGTCCTGGGGCAATAGAGCGATTAGAGGTATACATTCGCCACATCTATAAAACTTGTAGGGCAGGTCTTCATCATCTCTACAATTACAAAGATCTATTCTTTCGATTTCGGGGCAGTTTTGCAGAATTTCATGTAATCTGTACGGAGACAGGCCCCAGCATCCGTTTAGATTGAGGAACCTTAGCTGCATCCCAAGATGCTCATGCTGTTCGATAACTGCCTCAGGCCCTCTCGCATTCAGCAGCTCTCGAATGAGTATCGGATCTACACAGCCCGAAGTATTTGCAGCCTCAATGGCCATTGTGCTGGCCACTGGATAAGGGATGCGTGAAGAGGTTGCCTGAGATTCGTCCATGCTGAAATCTACCGCATGCTTACAACGTTATTGAAAGACGAAAGAGAGGAATGCACACTAGCAGACTAAGCGACACTTGCGCAAGTCTAGACCACACGTGGATTCGGTTTTTCGGGCTCGGGCACGCACACATATGCGTTAAGCTAAGAGCACTAGGAATTTTCACCGCCGAGGCGGTGAAAAAATGGACTTTAACAGGATGTACAGGATCGCTTCGCGGCATGATATGCAGGATCACTAAATTCTCGATTTCGATGGCATAGATCCCCAATCACTGCGCTCAGCTTTTACAGATCTGTTTTCTCTCGTACAAAGAGGAAAGGTAATAGAAGATTACAAGTTTTTAGACAGATAAGCGATCAAAGGTAATCGAAGCTACCTAGTCGAAGGTGATTGCTTTTCTCGATTTTTTATACTCCTAGCGCGCCCTTGAAAGGTGCTTAAAAATATGGCCTTGTTCACCTTTACGGTCAGAATTTCGGTCGGACGAAAAAGGTCGGATGTCGTGGTTTGTGACGAGGGCATAGCGCCAGCGACAGACGATCCTTTTGCAGTCGACCGAAAACTGACCGCAAAGGTGAATAAGGCCAAAAATATTTATTTGAGGGAGCTGCTGCTCCTTTTTCTCTCTACTAGATTTTTATTGCACCAAGGTGTACATTTTTAACTCATACAATCTCTTCGCATTAGGTGTATTATGCTTCCGATGTACCGCGAAAAACGCGAGACCCCGCCCGAATCCCCTGTTACGACATCAGAGGGACAGCCGCCTAATTTTCGATTGGGAGGGAACAAGCTATTTTTCATCAGTCTTGGCTGCCCCAGAAATCGGGTGGATACCGAGGTGATGTTGGGCATTCTACTAAAAGCCGGATATGAAGTTAGTCCGGAGCTTCCCGAAGCAGACTACGTCATTATTAATACCTGTGGCTTCCTAGAGGCGTCTAGACAAGAATCGGTAGACACTGTAGGCGAGGCCCTGACATCGCGTAAAGATGGCGCCAAGGTTATCGTCACTGGCTGTATGGTTCAAACGCACAGCGCTGAAATTCAGAAAGCGCATCCTAATGTGGATTTTTTGTTGGGTTCGGGAGATGTTGAAGGCATTCTCCGTGCTGTAACGGCACCGGAGAAAGGGCAGCAGATTACTTCCGCACGCAGTTACCTAGAGGCTGGGGAGGTTCCGCGGCAGCTTTCTACACCGCCTCACTATGCTTACCTGAAAATCGCCGAAGGGTGTCGTAAACGCTGCTCCTACTGTATCATTCCTGACATCAAGGGCCCCTTGAAAAGCAAGCCTGTCGAGCAGGTCATTAAAGAATTTAGAGTTCTTCGTGGACAAGGCGTTAAAGAGATCATCCTAATCGCTCAGGACCTGGGAGACTGGGGCAAAGAGCGCGGGTACCGTAAGGTTGATGGATTGATATTCCTATTAAAGGAAATTCTAAAAGAACCGGGTGACTTTTGGCTGCGCTTGCTATACCTGTATCCAGATGAAATTAATGATGAGCTCATCCAGCTCATCAAGAGTGATGGACGGATCTGTCCTTATCTCGATATGCCCATTCAGCACGTTAATAACGACATCCTAAAGAGCATGCGCCGCACCACTTCGAAGGAAGATATCACTCGAAGTATTCAAACCTTGCGACGCGAAATTCCCGATATCGCCATTCGCACGAGCTTAATTGTCGGATTCCCTGGCGAGACCAAAGAGCAATTTGAAGAGTTGGTCGAGTTTGTGCAAGAATGTCCTCTGGATAACGTGGGTATCTTCGCCTTTTCTCCAGAGCCAGGCAGCCATGCCATCACCTTGCCCGATCCTGTTTCTGATTCTGTGAAGGGCAAGAGACAGCGTCACCTAGCCAAGATACAGCAAAAGGTTGTTGACCAGTTGAATCGTAAAATGATCGGACGTGTTCTTCAGGTCATTATCGAAGGTTACCATCCCGAATCTAAGCTCCTTATGCGTGGACGTCATCGCGGGCAGTGCCCCGAGATTGACGGTGAAGTGATCATCAACGATATACGTCATGTCACCGCTTTTGGAGAGTGGTATAACGTAGAAATCACGGACTGTGCGGGCTATGACCTCATCGGGCGCGTTATTCCCTGACATAGCCTTCGCGGGATAACAGCACTGCTATCGGACGAGTGGCTTCGAAGTTAGCAAAGATGATGTTCGTTATCACCATGATAGGTACGCAGAGAAACATTCCTACCACGCCCCAGACCTGTCCCCATACTGCAAGCGACAAGATAATCACCAGACCGCTTAGGTTAAAGGTGGCGCCCATCCAGCGCGGTTCCAAGATATTTCCTATATAGAATTGCAGGGCACACAGTGATGAGGTGACGATAATGAACGGTGTGAAGGAAGGAAACTGTAATAGAGTGAGAATACAGGGAAAGGTCGTGGCGATAATTGATCCGATAGTAGGGATGTAGTTTAGGACAAAGATTAGCAAGGCCCAGAAGTCCGCAAAGTCAACACCAACTAGGGCCAAGACAATGTAGCTACTCGTAGCCGTTAATAAGCTTGTTAGGGTTTTTAGGCGCACATAGGTTTGAATTTGAGAGGCGATTTTTTGTACTAGCTCCCTCGCCGATGAGAGCTTTTCCGGATTAGGGATCAAGGCCGCCAGTTTCATGTCGAACGAATGATATTCCAGAAGAAGAAAGATCACATAGATAACGATGACACCGGCATTTTGTGCGACGGTACGCGCTAATGTTGCCAAGCCAGTCGCTAGAGTTACCAGATCTAAACGACCGAAGATATCCGATAGATCAGGCGGTTGTGTGTAACCGGCGAGACGAAATCCACTATGCGCCAGGCCTGTAAGGCGTTCTTGATAACCTGGAAGTACTTGGACGAGGTTATTGATGTTAGAACGAATGACCACGATCACCAACCAGGCAGCACCAAAACATAAGGCGAAGGCCCCCAAAAAGCAAAATATCTTAGGCAACCTGGGTCCTATGAAAGGGACTTTGCTTACGGCATTAGCTAATGTAATGATGAGGTACCAAAGGACTATAGCTATAACCAGGGGAATTAATAGATTTTGCCACACCGAAAGGACAAAAAATATCAGCACCACCGTGGCAAAAACCACTGGAAAACGTAAAAATCGATCAAGTCCGACCACGCAACCCTCACTGATTATTTACAACACCCAGGCGGAAAACTAGAAGTTCGCCCAAATGCACTGCACCATATATATAAATATTTTTGTATAGTAAGTCGCAGGAAAAGCGCAAGTGTGTCACAATGCATACCTTTATGTAACATGGGAAATCTCCAAGCATGATGGTTCGATCGTTTGCTCTTCTAGCTCTATTAGGATTAGCTGTACCCAGTTGTCAGTCTCCTGATCTCCCTTTGACAGATTACCACAACATAGCCACAAAAACAGGTTTTACTACCTGGGAAATTGCAGATGTCACTCGTAAAAAGACCCTGCAGTGTATGGTATGGTATCCTATTGATGTCAAAACACCCGCTCAACCCGTCGTCGACAGCCTTTTTAGACGCGTTCCTGCTGCGGTAGATGCCCCTCTAAAACCTTCAGAGCATAAATACCCGTTGATTCTTTTATCTGCAGGCATTGGAGGCACACCCGATAGCTTGGCCTGGCTTGCCCAGGTATTAGTCGCCAACGGATACATCGTTGCAGCAGTGCGCCATGATGACACCGCTTTAGATGGTACTCCCGATATCAATTTATGGAATCGTCCTCTGGATATCTCGGAACTATTGACTTCGTTAGAGTCCTCTACTTGGGGGCCCCTTATTGACCCCAACCGAATCGGTATGGCGGGTTTCGCCGAGGGAGGCCTTGTAGGGGTCTGGCTAGCCGGGGGAGTCGCGGCAGATGTTCGCTTGGCGGATTTGCTTCCGCACAAGGAAGACGCTAATCCCGATTCCTTCAGGGGGGGCGAAGCTTTACTAAAAGCCACTGACATCGCCAAATGGAAACAGTCATACCGTGATCCACGCATCCATGCCTATTTTCTTATGGCTCCCAGCTGGGCATGGATCTTTCAGGAAAAAGATCTAAAGAAAATCATCACGGATACGTTCATCGTTGTCGGTGATGATGATCAAGAAATCAACGCAGCTCGCAACGCTGTCCATTATGCACAGTGGATTCCTCAGGCAGAGTTCAAGGAGATCCAGGGGCGCACAGGACACTGGGAGTTCATGGGCGAGTGGACGTCCCAGGGGCTGGATGCTGTCAGAGCGCGTCTTCCTAAGGATGCTGTCCCTACCTTGCCCCTGGAGCATCGCCGCCGCCGTTTGCACCAAGAGCTTGGGCATCTTGTCATAGACTTTTTCAACCATGCTCTTCCCGCTAAACAATAGGACTCAGGAGACTCCAATGCTTCACTCGTCATCATCAACGACTACTGAAACGGGATTTACCGACTTTGAAACATTCCTACGCCAAGAGGGCTATTTTCTGAATATTGCCCCAGAAGAAGCTCGTGAGCGTATGAGGACAGCGTTTAGTCCAGCTTCATTGGAACGTTTTGAAGAATTGATGGAGCTGCGTCAGCAGCGTCCCTACAAATCTGAAGAGCTTTATGCGGTTATCGATACGCTTCCCGAAGCGGCTCTATTGTTTAGCCCCCAAAGTCATGTTTCCAGTGCATGCGGGCAACAACTGCAGCGCAAACTTAAGCCTCTATTGTCACCAGGGATGAATGTTGCTGATATGGGATGTGGAGTAGGCAGCTGGACGCGTTGGATGTCTCAGCATTTTCCGAATGTTAAATTCGCGGCTATTGATCGTCATGATGGACTACTCTCTATCGCTTCGACGGCGGAGACTGCTGCTAACTGTCAATTTATGCTGGCGGACTACTCGGAATTATCCTCAGCGTATGGATCTTTTGATGTCGTCGCTTCCCTATTGGGCATCGATTTTGAACCCTCAATGCTTGCGCCTGATCGAGAATCCCTTTCTGCCTTGGATCCTACTTGCAACACGATTTGCGAGTATTTTCAACGCGTAGCTTCAGGCGCTTTTAGCGGTTGGAAACGTGTGTTGCGCGAGGGTGGAACAATCATGGCAGTCTTACGCTTGCCCAACTTTGAATCTTGGTATGGCTGTCTGGCCGCAGCGCGTGATGCAGGCCTGCGTTTCGATGCTGAAGCTAGCAGCTGTGTAGCGGTAGGCAAGCAACGATTTCCCCTGCTTGTGCTTCAACCGACACAAAAGGTCGAGGCATTAGATCTGGATGCCCTTCTTCATTGGTGGGTCGAACGTACCGGTGCCAGTGCCGAAGCGCAAGTTTTAGTCGACTCTGCAGCTCTTTGGCGTTACCGACGGCTTAAAGATAAAAAAGTCCTTGAGGAAAGCGAAACGCAATACGAGGATGGACATTTTCTCCGCAGAGAAACTGGCCTCGCCACCGGTGTTGGGTATATCTACGAATATGCAACAACCATGTATCGTAGGCTGGAATGTATCTCTGAAGAACGCCTTAATAAGGGCTCGCAACTCACCTTCACCGAAGACCTGTGAGGAAGAGGAGATTAGGATTTTACGGCCTTATTCACCTTTGCGGTCAGTTTTCGGTCGACTGCAAAAGGATCGTCTGTCGCGTTTTGCTCCTCGGACATAGCTGGCGCTATGCCCTCGTCACAAACCACGACATCCGACCTTTTTCGTCCGACCGAAATTCTGACCGTAAAGGTGAACAAGGCCGATTTTACCGCCGAGGCGCAGAGACGCCGAGATAGGAGAGAGAGGATTGAGGAGAGAATGTGCCGTTTGTGAGGCCTTGGGCAAAATTCTGCCTAAGGGCTCTGCAGAATCGTATTTTTGCGGGCACCCCTAGACTGGATTTTGTCCAGAGCCGGCAGTAACTGAACATTCTTTCCTTTTCCTCTCTCTCCTATATCGGCGTCTCTGCGCCTCGGCGGTAAAAATTCCTAATCTCCTTTTCCCCTCAAAGTGCTTCGCGTCGAGACGCGACCTTTTGTCCATCCAAAACGCCCTTCATTCACACAACCTTAACAAAGAACAAACAAATAACAAGCATTACCTTTGATATACTGGTTGAGTTCGTTAAATACTCAATCAGTAAGGGGAGGGAATCATGGATGGTTATATAGCAAATTTTTGTGGTGAACGCGGATGCTACGCAGCATCTAAGGATTTGGCAGCGGCGAGCATGCCCATTTTGGGTGTTCTCGGTGCTACTGCAGCAGTCGCAACCACAATGTATGGCATAGGCAAGTATTGCCTAGGACGCCTAGATTTGTCATTGGCTGCCCAACGCCAAGCGCAAGATCTTAGCAGCCGCGAGATGCGTGCGCATCGTCAGGATCAAGCCATTGAGACGCAAACTTCAAGTTTATTTACCATAGCTCTATCGGCAACGGCGATGGCAGTGATCATTTTTGCCACATTGCCAAAACTTGGAGCTCTAGCAGGTCTCATTCTGATGGGTGCCGTAGGGTGTGGCGCTGTCGCACTGACGCAGATTGTTCACGACCGTCTGGCTCAGCATGATGGACGCCCTCATTTGTTTGCGGAATAACGTTATTTTATTCTGCGCCTTGTATCCTGCTTACGGAATGTGGTCTTATATAGACCACATTCCTCTTGTAACCGTTCACGGGCTTGGATTCTCCTACCCATTGAACGGTTACTCAATATATAGACAAAAACGAACTATTTTGGTAAATTTCTTGCATGGTGGTTTTATTTAGGTTGTCTATCACCATATTCATCAATTCGTTATTTAGGTATACTAACTATGAAGCTTTCGGTCGTTTTTATTCGAAACTTCTTTGTGCTGCTTAGCATATTGTTTACTACGGCTTTCGCATTAACAGCGGATGTCGAAGTCAGTACCGTTAACAGGTTGCTATTTGGTGCAGGGGCTGGGTTGGCCCTTGGGCTACTAATTACTGTCCTTGGACGTTCCTTCGAACGTTTTAGCTTGCGGGTGTTTAACCTTGCGGCCATCGGCCTATTCTTCGGCTATTTGATGGGACAAGCAGTGGTACTAATATTAGAGGCTGTCCTGGGTGTAGGGGTTGTTAACCTTGACTCAGCAGTGTGGGGGCTTGCCCGCACATTTGTGTTCTTGGTCAGCATCTATTTGAGCATGATTTTCACTGTCCGTGCGGCGGAAGAGATCACTTTGAGCATTCCCTTTATTCGACTTAACCCTAACACTCAAAAGAAGAAAGACATTCTTGTTGATGGCTCGATCCTCTTGGATACGCGCATCATTGATGTCGTCGCTTCGGGGTTGCTCGACAACTATCTGATTATTCCAAGATATATTCTTACCGAGCTCCACACTCAGTCAGAGTCAGAGGATGAAGCTATTCGATCTCGCGCACGACGTGCTCTGGAAGTCATCAAGAAGTTGGAAGGTAACTCAGAGCTTGGTCTTCGGTTTACCGATACCGACTTACCTGATGTTAAGGATCCCGTTCTGAAGCTCATTAGGATTGCGCGTTTGATCGATGCGAACATCCTTACTGGTGATATCAGTCGTATTCAGCAGTCTGAGATTGAAGGTGTCCGCATCATCAATATTCATAGTGTTGCAAACTCATTAAAACCAGTGGCTCAGGCTGGCGAGTACATCACCATCAAGATCCAGCGTTACGGCAAGGAGCCTAGGCAAGGCGTAGGGTATCTGGAGGATGGTACGATGGTAGTCATTAATGGTGGAGCTGAGTTTATCGGTGAAACCATCCGTGCTCGAGTGCTGTCCGTTAAACATACAAGCTCTGGCCGCATGATTTTCTGCAATGCCACTGAAGAGTGGACTGGTGAAAATGGTCAAATGATCCCTCCGCCAGAGGCGATCTCTGCTATGCCTGAAACAGCCGTGAAGAAGTATTTTTCGGCCTAAGGGTAGAGTATCCTTGGAGTGCGGCTACAAGGGCCGTACTCCACATAATTTCCTAAGGATTCCATGATAAAAGGTTTGGGCAGTGACATTATTGCCGTAGCGCGCATCGGCAAGGCCATTAGTCGCAATGGACAGCGCTTCTTGACCACAGTATTCACTGATCAAGAAATCGCCTATTGCCAGCAGTTCCATGATTCCATGCGGCATTTTGCGGGTCGTTTTGCAGCCAAAGAGGCAATTGTGAAGGCCATAGGCACGGGCTTTCGCCATGGGATTACTTGGAAGGATATTGAGATTATCAATGATATACATGGCAAGCCGGAAGCCACTCTTTCGCAGAGTATCCAAACCCTTGTGGGGGCTGGGCAAATCTTGCTTACGATCAGCCATTGCCACGAATATGCCACAGCCACAGCCCTGTGGATGTAGGGATTTTTTTACCACAGAGTGCACAGAGGACACTGAGATTAGGAGAGAGAGGATCAAGGTCCAATTGTGAGGCTTTGGGCCAGTACAAGAGGCGTTTAAAAACGTAGTTTTTAAACGCCGTGCGACCGGTATGTCGTTAAACTAGAAGGTGAAAGTCCTTTACGGGCTCTAGTAAGGAGAACCGTTAGAGAAGGCAAGGGTGTCCATCGCGAGATGGAATCTGTAGTGAAATTTCTAACCAGCAAACTTAAACTCATAGTAAACGAGCAGAAGAGTGCCGTTGCCCATCCATGGGAACGGAAATTCTTGGGGTTTACCTTTACCACAGGAAGGCAACCGGGAAGAATTACCGTTCACCCAAGCAGAGTGAAACGTTTAAAAGATAAGGTGAGGAGTTTGACCAGGAAAATGAGAGGCATGAATATATCGGAAAGCATCCGAAAACTAATCATGCCAATCACGAGAGGCTGGGCAAACTACTTTAGCATATCAGAAGAGCGAAACGTATTTCAGAGTTTGGATGGATGGATCAGACGGAAAATCAGAAATATCCAATGGAGACAATGGAAAACCCCTCGAACCCGACATAAACGTCTGATTGCTTTGGGGCTTAAAGAGCGCTCGGCGATAAATTGTGGGTACAGCGGTAAGGGGCCATGGAGAATGGCTAAAACACCAGGGATGCACAGAGCCTTATCAAACCGAGAAATTGAATCCATGGGTTACATCCCAATGATGAAGCTAGTATGCGCTAGGTCATAGCGATCATGAACCGCCGTATACGGTTCCGTACGTACGGTGGTGTGAGAGGGCGGGAGCCGGGAGGCTCCCCCCTACTCGATTCTTGTACTGGCCCATTTCCTATTTCTCTCTCCTAATCTCAGTGTCCTCTGTGCACTCTGTGGTAAAAAAAAATCCCTACTGATTATAGATTAAAGGGCAGCAGGACACATAGTGAGACGTTGTTAACGTTCTTGGTTGTATTACGAGCCAGTATTCTACGGGCATATTCAATTGTTAACATCTTACCATCATCGTCGATGAGAAAACGGTAACTGGCTCCAATATCGATCAGGCGATATTGCACCCTGCCATAGCCTTTGAAAGGAGCTTGTATGGATAGCGAGCGATGACCAAAGCCGCCCGCACCTTCAACGAATAGCCGGCACTGATGCTGGTCAAAATAGCTTTTTTCCCATTCTCCACGAGCTCGAAACCAGGCATCTCCGATATCTGCTTTGCCGATGATGAATGCTCCCCACCAGCGAGAGTCCCAATAAGCCCCACAAGAACATTCCTTCCCGATTGCAAGATGGCCTTCGATGTCCGATCGGCCATGGTAGATGGTATTGTAGTCACGCAGAGCACGGCCGGTTGGACCTGTCAGTGTCATCCCGGCAACTAACGAAACTGGATCGCCTACAATGTCATTGAGGAACTTACGTCGAAGGGTAACCGAGCCATTTTCTAACGTAAAAGAGTGCTGGCTAGTCTTAGAAAAGGTTGTTTCGCCTTCTAGCGACCAAGTATCGTCCTTAGCAATCGTGGCACTTACACCATAGAATTGATTGAAGGTTCTGCGATGAATCGTTCCGCTGCCGGTATCAATCGAGGGATACCACTGCATAGTACTCCAAGGACGAATATAGAGCATTCTGTCCCGACCAAACCATGGCCTTAAGTCAGCAGCCTGTGCAGTGGCATACAACCCAAGAAAGATAGAGATCAGCAGGCTGCGGAACAATAGCGTTCTCATTCGCGTGCAGCCAACCAGCGTTCAGCTTCTAGAGCTGCCATGCAACCGGTTCCAGCGGCTGTTACGGCCTGGCGGTACACAAAGTCTTGCACATCACCCGCGGCGAAAACACCTTCGACACTCGTCTGGCATGTTCCAGGCTTTACAACAATGTAGTCATTGTAATGAAGCTTTAGCTGCCCATTGAGGAAAGCAGTATTAGGAACGTGCCCGACAGCGAAGAAAACGCCTCCAGCCACATGTTCCCTTTCCTCACCGGTTTTAAGATTTTTTAAGGTGACCGCCTTCACAACACTATCACCGGTGACTTTAGAAATCGCGGTACTCCACAAGATCTCAATCTTGGGGTGCTTTTTAGCCCGTTCGGCCATAATCTTGGATGCTCGTAGTTCATCTCTACGATGGACGATATAGACTTTGCTGCCGAATTTAGTGAGAAAGAGCCCTTCTTCCATAGCAGAATCACCACCTCCCAGCACAAAAAGAGGTTGATTCCGGAAGATAGGCATAGCGCCATCGCATACAGCACAGGCCGTTACACCCTTCTGCCAGAATCCATCTTCGCCAGTTCCAGGGATATCGAGTCGCTTGGCCATCGCTCCTGTGGAAATAATCACCGCCTCCGCTTCATGCTCGTTGTTTTTGCCCTTCACAATAAACGGATGCCTTTGCAAATCCACAGAGACGACATCATCTTGTATGATAGTCGTTCCGAAGCGTACCGCCTGGGTGCGAAATTCCTGACACAGCGCTGGACCACTGATGCCTTTAGGAAAGCCAGGATAGTTTTCTACATCGGTCGTGGTCATCAGCTGACCGCCTGCAGGGCCAGAATAGAACCCTTCATACATAACCGGTTCTAGGTTGGCTCTGGCTGCGTAAATAGCTGCGGTGAAGCCGGCTGGACCAGACCCAATGATAACAAGCTTAGATTTCTTCATAACACTCTTAAGTTGTTGATTCGAATAGACTAACTTTTTAATCCATTGGCCAATAAAAGACAATTGAAGACCGTCTCGGCGCGCTTCGCGGCATGATAGGCAGGCATACGCATCAACTTAACAAGAAAATGGTCTTCTTATGTCATTAAATATAGCTTGGGGCGATCCGAAAGATGTTGTAGGTATTGCTAAAATGGACCTTAACTATCCTCTTCAGAATCATAGGGGAACTCTATTTTAAAAAATTAACAGGATGGAGTTGGAATAGACTCGCGTCAAACCCTCTCCACTCCTACCCCCTTTCCACTTTAAGCACATTGTCAGCCCTATTTGCATTTTGAAGGTAGGAGTGATCCCGCATATCATGCCGCGAAGCGATCCTGTATATCCTGTTAAAGTCCATTTTAGCCGTATCTACAACATCTATCATGTACTCAATAAATTGATATTTAACATCATAGGAATCGACTTTCTGTGTTAGGTTGATGCGTATGCCTGCATCTCCTGTTAAATTTGGGAGAGCTTCTACCCCTACAGGTGTCATGCCTAACGACTAGGCACATCGCTCGACTTTGCAAATCCTAATAATTTCCAATTTTATACTCTCAAAATATGTATTTGTTGAATTTATAGTTAAATATTGGTATACTGAAGGCTCCCAATTGCAAAACAAGCATCTAGAGAAGATAGGTAATGCATACAGAGACAATCATCGCTTTTATCGCCTACATGAGCATTCTTCTAGGCATTGGCCTATGTGTGCATAAAAAGAGTGTGACAGAAGGCGATTTCATCATAGGTGGTCGTAAGCTCAATTTCTGGCTTACAGCACTCTCTGCTCATGCTAGCGATATGAGTGCCTGGCTCTTTATGGGATTTCCTATGGCGGTGTTTCTCAAGGGGCTGTCAGGATGTTGGATGGCTATTGGTTTAGTCATCGGCATGTTTCTGAATTGGCATTTCGTGGCTCCGCGTTTGCGTCGCGCTACGGAGGCTTCAGACAGCTACACACTATCCACCTATTTCGAGAGGCGTTTCAATGATAGCAGTGGTACGATCAGATTCCTTACAGCATTGATGACGCTGCTCTTTATGACAGCCTACCTTGGTGCGGGCCTAATAGCGATGGGAGTGCTATTTGAATCCGTTTTCGGACTCGATTACTATTTTGCGATCACTATCGCTACCCTGGTAACACTGACCTACACCTTTGTAGGGGGGTATGTTACGATAGCTTGGATGGATTTGTTCCAAGGGCTGTTGCTCTTGTCGGTCATTGTCTTAGTTCCCATCATGGCCTTCTTCCACCTTCCTAGTGATGTCACCATCATGAGCTCCGCTACAGCTCAAGGAATCTCTCTTTCCCTGGTGCCGGAATGGACTACGCATTGGGTTATAGAGACCTTCGCCTTGGCTTTTGGATGGGGTGTAGGCTATTTTGGGATGCCACATATTCTTACTAAATTCATGGGAATTAGTGACCCATCGCAGATGTACAAAGCCAAGTACCTTGGTATTTCATGGCAGATTATCGCCTTGAGTGCCGCTTCTGCAGTAGGAATTATTGGCATAGCATTTTTCCCTGAAGGTCTCGCTGACCCTCAGCTGGTTTTTGTCGAAATGGTCAAAATTCTTTTCCATCCCTTAGTCGCAGGTTTCGTGTTGTGTGGCTTACTGGCCGCTAATATGTCGACGATGGATTCTCAAATTTTGGTGTGTGCATCCGTCATTAGCGAAGATCTCTATAAAGTCTTTACTCGCGCTAAGATCACATCCGCTAGACTTCTTCGTGTGTCGCGTATAGGCGTAGTTATCGTTTCCTTCATCGCCTTGGCTATAGCCTTTCAACGTCAGACCACCACTGTTCTAGATGCCGTAGGCTACTCGTGGGCGGGGCTTGGATGCACCTTCGGTCCCCTAGTTCTCATGGCCTTATTCTTTAAACCGACCAATCGTTATGGCGCCATGGCGGGTATCTTATTCGGGGGGCTCTTCGCAGCCGTTTGGCCTGTGCTTAATCCTCTGTTCACCGATATCAGCATGCCCGCCACGTTTCCAGGGTTTTGCCTGTCACTTATAGTCATTGGTACCGTCTCTCTGGCCACCGCTCCACGCACCGTTAGTGTGCAAGAGATTTAGGGGGCCGACTCGGTTCACAAACGATCGCCGCAGTCATGGAATGCATAGTGTTGCACACATCTTTTTCTTGACTCACAATCGTATCTTGGCGCGAAGCGCTTTGGAGTGCGTGTCGCTCGCGACCGCTTTGGATTTGGGCGAGCCTATTGAACCGCGTACCGTTCTTTGGAGGCTTAAACCCCCACAGTTACCCCTAGAGCGAAAGGTTACGTTTCTTGCAATGCCTAGTTCACCCAAATCCAAAGCGGTCGCGAGCGACACGCACTCCAAAGCGCTGCGCGCCGAGCGACGATTGTGAAGACTTCGCGCCTCTCTTTTTTGAATAAAATTAGTTTAATAGGCTGTAAAATTTGTTTCATTGTATGTTTTTGTCGGATTTTAATATAATAAAGTCGAAGGTAAGGAGGGACTATGGATACAGGACCAGTCAGTGGTCAGCCCATTATACCATCTATTGAATGCCGACAGCCGAAACAGATTGAAGAGGCGTTATTCAGTCGGCCTAGTGGCAAAGACCTGCCCGTGACAGCGCATAGGTGTGGTGATAAGACAGAAATGGCAACCAAAGCGAAAGAGTTTGTAAAGGCGCAGGCACAGATATGGTTAGGCCATAAAGGATCTTCAGAGATTGCAGGGGAGTGGGCACAGATGATGGGCAATATTTTTCGCACTTTTCCCACTAAATAGGAGTTCACTTTACCTATGGATATGGAAGACCTAGAGGAATTCATGATTCCAAAAGAAGCTTTTGAGAGGCTCAAAGATCCCGACCTTATGCGTCAATATGTCGAGGAAGGAAGAATTTTCCAGGAGATTTTAGGCTTTGCTGATGAGACTATGGACAAATTCTATCAGGTTGCCCATGCCTTATTCACCCATCATCGTTTGAAGGAAGCTTCAGATGCCTTTCTATTTTTGACCACCCTGAACCCATTCGTACCAGAGTATTGGCTGGGCTTAGGAATGTGTGAACAGCTCAACGAGGAATATAGGCAGGCCCTAGTGGCTTATGGCATGGTTGTGATTGCCGATCGTCACCACGCAGTCGCTCACTACCATTCCGCAGCCTGTCACAATGGCATGGGAGACCTCGATCAGGCCATCTTTTCCCTGGATAAAGCTATTCATGCGGCAGGTGAAGACGAGAATTTTGCCGAAATAAAGAAACTTAGCGTTCGCGCTCGTGAACGTCTCATGGAAAAGAAAGAAACAAAATAGAGCTATACCACGCAAAATGAGTCTTGTAAGAAATGATGAATACAGGTACTCTTGGCGCTTGTCAAATGACCTAATGGGATATTAGCTCAGTTGGTTAGAGCGCCACGTTGACATCGTGGAGGTCAGCTGTTCGAGTCAGCTATATCCCATCCTTTTTCCCTTAGCTGGAATTTCATGAAACCTTCTTCACAGACTTCCGATCTTCAAGCAATACGGGCCACAGCAGCGGTCGCGCTCTCAATAGCCTTGCAACAGATGTTTCCAAAAGCCATCGTGTTAAGTTGTCGAGGCACTGATATTGGGT
Organism: uncultured Chlamydiae bacterium; assembly: GCA_963713615.1. Taxonomy (GTDB): domain Bacteria; phylum Chlamydiota; class Chlamydiia; order Chlamydiales; family JAJFMA01; genus CAMFKD01. The sequence goes on along the minus strand of CAVQMM010000001.1, from coordinate 1,191,982 downwards.
TTGCTTGCGAGTGTATTTTTACAGAGACCATTGACGAAACAGTTCTAGCCTTGGTAGAAAGGCAAATGACTGGCTTGATTCAACAAGAACTCGCAATCATCAGTAGCGAAATGCTTTTAGCAAATATTCAGGAGTACTTCCGTTATCACAAGCAGCCGATTCGGGCGTCTTTAGTAGGTGAGGAAGACGGCTTAGTCGAGATAGCCCGTGTTGGCGAGTACCTGGAGGTGTGCCCCGCACCTCACGCAGCAAGCATGAAGGCCATTCGAGCCTTTAAGCTACTGAGCGTGGAGACGGATGAACGTGAACTCGCAGATGGACGTTCTCACCCTGTCACAATCATCCAAGGTGCCGCCTTTGGCAATCGGCAAGAGCTCAAACGCTTTATTAAAATCGCCGATGCAGCTGTTGAGCGCGATCATCGCCGCTTAGGCCGGGAGTTAGAGCTTTTCGAAGACCACGAGCCCACAGGAACCCACCTATGGCAGCCTAAGGGAAATAGGATTCGAGAGACCCTTATTGACTGGTGGCGCAAGGAACTCCGGCAACAAGGCTTTGAATTTATTCACACCACACCCCTCGTTCCAACGGATTGGCTTAAGAAATTCGTTCCTGCTGAAGGTCTCTACGACCAAGATGAACAAATGCTACCACCCAGTCGCATCCCTTTGCATGCGGCCCTATTTGATGCGCATTTGCACTCCTATCGCCAGCTCCCCTTGCGCTATGCCGAGTGTGCAACAGTGCAGCAGCCAGTTCGACGCAGCCATCAATGGGGCTTATTCTCGAATTCAGTTTTTACCAGCGATGAGGCCACACTATTTTGTAAGCCCGATCAAGTCTTGGATGCCCTCATTTCCTCCTTGCAATTGATCAATAAAACCATTACACTCTTTGGTTTTAGGTCTCGGGTGTGCCTGTATGGTCGCGGGTCCTCTTATGCTGGGACATTGACCCTTTGGGACAAAGCTCTTTCTTGGTTTCATGAGGCGTTAAGCACCGTGGGAATGCAGCCGGAGATAGATAAAGAAATGACCTGTTTCAGTGGCCCTCGCGTGCAGGTTAACATAGCTGATGCATTAGAGCGAGAGTGGGAAGGGCCTTTTGTAGGTTTTGATTTTGCCCTACCTGAACGATGTGGATTGCGGTATCAGGCCAAAAACGATATCATGACCGCACCAGTGCTAATTGTGCAGTCGTTGTTTAGGTCCATGGAGCGTTTTGTAGGACTGCTCCTAGAACGTTTTAATGGTGAGTTACCTGTGTGGTTGGCTCCTGAGCAAGTAAGAGTTTTGCCAGTGCATGAGAATGATAATGCGTATGCTCAGGTTGTCATGCAAAAATGCCTTGCAGCTGGCCTTAGGGCTAGCATTGACGATAGAAATGAGACCTTAGGCGCTAAAGTTTTTGCCGGAGAGACAGCTAAAGTGCCTTACCTGGCAATCGTGGGTCAAAAAGAAAGGCAACAGGACAGCGTGACAATACGCACAGGGCACCATCAGCAAAGTAACAAACGCCTTGCTGTTGATGTTTTTGTTTCCGAGGCATGTTCCGAGGTGGAGCAACGCCGATTGCCGCCAAAAGTGAATGGGTAACACCGTAAGAATAGGTTATTGTATTGAGAGTCAATAGACAAATTCGCGTTCCTAAGGTCCGCGTCATCAATTCAGCCGGTGAACAAGTCGGCATCATTTCCATCGAAGAAGCGTATCGCCTTGCAGAGGATGAAGGTCTAGATCTCGTAGAGATCGTTCCTAATGCCAGCCCTCCAGTCTGTAAAGTTATCGACTATGGCAAATATCGGTATGACCAGACCAAGCGCGAAAAGGAAAGCAAAAAAGCTCAGCATCAAGTCAAGGTGAAAGAGGTTAAATTAAAACCTAATATTGACACCCATGACCTAGAGACGAAGACTCGTCATGCACGTGATTTTTTGCAAAAGGGCAACAAGGTTAAAGTAACCTGTATGTTCCGTGGCCGTGAGCGTTTACATCCCGAGTTTGGTGAACGCGTGATGCTCAAGATGCAAGAAGAACTTGGCGATGTCGCAACCGTCGAATCACCAATCGGACTGTTAGGTCGTTTGATGATTATGGTGTTGGCTCCAGGTAAGACGACAAAGAAGAAGGCTGACAAGCCTGTCGAAAAGTCTGCTGAAAAACCAGCACCGGCAGCGACACCAGCACCAGCAGCGACACCTGTGGCTGATGTGCCGGTGCCCCCAGCAGAGCCTCCATCGGAATAAATCAAGAACTTTTAGGCATGTGCGGTTTGCTCTTGAATGGACAAAAAGGACCAAAGGTCCTTTAGTCTATCCATGAACGACCGCTTTTCATTCCTTGCGGCCAGTCGTAAGCGACCGCACGTCCAAGTAACTCAAAAGGTTGGCCGGCGCGCAGCGCTTTGGAGTGCGGTCGCTTGCGACCGCTTTGGATGTGGGCGAGCCTATTGAATCGCGCGCCTTTCTTTGGAGGCCTCAGAATCTCACGGTATCCCCAGAGCGGGAAGTCACGCTTCGTGTCACGCCAACTTCGCCCAAACCCAAAGCGGTCGCAAGCGACCGCACTCCAAAGCGCTGCGCGCCGAGTGACGATTATGAAGGGTTAAGGTCGCGAAAACGTCGGTGATACTCATTGCAATCAATTCCTTAAAATGGCATAATTACGGCCAAGCTCCCATTCGGAAAGCCTGATTCATTTAGCTTCCAGCGGTAGGTGCGGTGTGGTATGGCTCTTGGCCTACCATATGCATAAGTTGGGGAAAAAGAAGATAAGTAGTGCTAAGAACGGAAGCATACTAAGAGAGCGAATTAGACAGGAGAACAGACTGTGCCTAAAATGAAGACCCGTAAGGCTGTGGCAGCAAAGTTTAAAGTCACGGCAACAGGCAAGTTACTACGTCGTCAACCGGGTAAACGTCACATACTTACCAAAAAAACTGCTAAGCGTAAGCGACAACTCAAAGGCCCTTTGCTAGTATCTGAGGGGCAATTGAAGATGTTTAAGCTGCTGATGGGCGTATAGGAACTGAAATAATGTGCAGAAGGGTTTGTAGGCCGCAAAAAGCGGTTGTTGGCCCTTTGCTAGAGGCGGAGAAAGGATCGGTTTAAGACACACCAGCTGATAGCCGATCCCAGAGAACATACTGGAGAACTATAATGACTAGAGCAACAAACTCAGTCGCGAGACATCGCCGAAAGAAAAGACTGATGAAACTCGCTAAAGGCTTTGTCGGAGACCGTAAGAATCACATACGGCTGACCAAAGATGCCGTTATGAAGGCTTTAGCCTTCAATTACGAGCATCGCAAGCAGAATAAGCGAAACTTCCGTCAGCTGTGGATTACCCGCATAGGGGTCGCATCCAAGATTAACGGCATATCCTACAGCAAATTTATGTATGGCCTTAAGAAGGCGGGTTGCCTCTTAGATCGTAAGGTGTTAGCCGATATGGCTATACGCGATCCAAGTAGCTTCGCTGCCGTTGTCGGCCAGGCTAAGGCTGCGTTAGTGTAGGAGCCTCGTTTCGGATATATCGAGACTGTACTAAGTTAGCAGAACCTTAGGCCCTGGCCTGGGTTCTGCTTTTCTGTTCCATCGATTCTCCATCAGCCAGATTGTGGGAGCTTTCAGCCGTGCAAGAAACAATCAATACAATCCGTCATGGATGCCTAGAAGACCTCAAGAGTGCTACCACAACAGCTGATGTTGAAGCTGTAAAGGTCAAGTATCTCGGGCGAAAGGGTCCTGTGCAAGCTCTCATGAAGGAGCTAAAAAGCGTATCTGCTGAGGACCGTCCGCAGGTAGGTAAAGATATCAATGACCTTCGTGATGCCTTAGAGGCTGCGTGTAGCGAGGCCTTGCAGCGCTTATATTCCGCGGAATCAGGTCAACGTCTAGCTTCCGAGGTTCTTGATATCACGCTGCCGGGCCGTCGTAGCTACCAGGGTGCCAAGCACATCGTCAATACTGTCATGGATCAGCTTCTCGATGTCATGGTAGGCATGGGCTTTTCCATTCAGGATGGTCCAGAGATAGAAACGGATTATTACAATTTTGAAGCTCTCAACTTCGCTAAGGACCACCCAGCTCGTGACATGCAGGATACCTTTTACCTAGCTCCTGAGGTATTGCTACGTACACACACCAGCAACATTCAGGTTCGTGTGATGGAGAGCCATAAGCCCCCCTTACGCTTTGTGGCTCCTGGACGCTGCTATCGCAATGAAACTGTTTCTTCTCGACATCACGTTTTTTTCCACCAAATCGAGGGCGTCTATATCGATAAGGGTGTCACCTTTTCAAATTTAATGGCCACGATTGAGGAATTCCTTCAAGGCGTCTTCGGACCCGATGTTGTCACTCGCTTTCGTCCCAGTTACTTTCCTTTTGTGGAGCCAGGCTTGGAAGTCGATATGCAATGTACTCTCTGTGGCGGTTCTGGATGTTCCATGTGTAAGCACTCAGGCTGGTTAGAACTTATGGGGGCTGGGATGATTCATCCTGATGTCCTACGGAACGGAGGCATTGATCCGGAAGAATATTCTGGCTATGCATGGGGACTAGGTGTGGAACGCATAGCCAATCTTAAGTATCAGGTTAACGACATTCGTCTATACTACGAAAATGATGTTAGGTTTCTAGAACAGTTCAGCGTTCTGGGTTGAAGCGTGGGTGGCATAGACTCACATCCACGTATGTGACGGAGTATTTATGAAACAAGGATTTCATGAAGAACAGGCCCTGCCTGTAGGAGCTCCTAGTCACCTGCAGCCTGCACCAGTGGGCACACGCTGGAAGCCTCTATGGATGGTATTAGCCATCGGCATTGTCTTGTGGTGGTTACCGACTCCTTCAGGTCTACCTGAAGATGCTAAACACCTTCTGGCTATCTTTGTAGCTACCATTGTTGGAATCATTCTAAAGCCCTTGCCTATGGGAGCTGTGGCCTTGCTAGCTTTAGGTGTCACTGCCCTCACGCGCACATTACCGGTCGATATTGTTTTTTCAGGTTTCGCCAACCCCCAGATTTGGCTGATCGTCCTCGCTTGTTTTATCGCTCGAGGATTTATTAAAACAGGTTTGGCCAGTCGTATTTCCTATCTCTTTCTCAATTTATGCGGAAAGACGCCTCTAGGATTGGCCTATGGCCTGATGGCCAGCGACCTCATCATGGCTCCGGTCATCCCCAGCTCGACAGCCAGGGCTGGCGGAGTGCTCGTACCTATTATCAGATCCTTGTCAGCTGTGCTAGGAAGTCGCCCCGATGATGGTACCGCATCACGCATTGGTTCTTTTTTGGTTTTGAGTGTGTTTCAGGGTACTGTGATTACGAGCACAATGTTCGTGACGGCAATGGCCCCTAATCCCATCGTTGTGCGACTTGCCGGAGACGCCGGAGTAGAGATTTCCTGGTTCTTATGGGCTAAAGCCGCCATCGTTCCTGGCTTGCTGAGCTTGCTCATCATCCCCTTTGTGACACGTTGGCTCTGCCCTCCAACATTGGATGATGTCTCAGACGCTGCCGCGCATGCCAAACAGCATCTCTTGGAGATGGGCAGGATGTCCCGTTCAGAGATAATGATGGGAATCTGCTTTGTGATGCTTTTGGTGTTATGGGTCTTTGGTTCGCACATAGGCATCGATGCTACCGTCGCTGCAGTGGTAGGAGTCGGCTTTCTTCTCCTCAGTGATGTTCTGAGCTGGCGCGATATCATTGCTGAGGAAGTAGCTTGGGACACTCTCGTGTGGTTTGCCGCCTTGGTGATGATGGCTAGCAACCTTAATGGACTCGGTTTTATTCGTTGGTTTAGCGATCAGATTGTCGTCGTGATGGAAGGCTATCGTTGGCTGATCGCTTTGGGAGTATTGGGACTCGTCTATTTCTACAGCCACTATCTGTTCGCCAGCATCACAGCACATGTAAGTTCGATGTATGCGACTTTTTTGATGGTCTGCATCGCCGTAGGAGGGCCTCCTCTGCTTGTAGCTCTCACCTTAGCCTATTTAAGTGGCCTGATGGGAGGCTTGACACACTATAGCTCCGGCCAGGCGCCCATTATGTTTGCCTATCGCTTTGTGGATCTCAAGCAATGGTGGTTTGTGGGCTTTATCCTCAGTATCGTGTACCTTGTCATTTGGCTTGGAATAGGCAGTCTCTGGTGGGCATGGCTGGGATTATGGTAGCCCTATGATACGCAATGGCTTTGATGAATGGATTGTTAGTCCCGCAGAGGCACATCAGCGCTTAGGACTGTTTCTTCGCGAAAAATTTAATGGACGCTATTCAGCAAAGCTCCTCAAGCGCTGGGTTGACGGCAATCGCTGTGAGATCAATGGAGTCGTTGAGCGGTTCGCTTCTCGACAAGTCTTGGCGGGCGATCGCGTTTCCCTGAGAGTTCCTAAGAATGCTGAGCCCGTACCAAAACGAGAAGCGGACCCAGGGCGTATCTTGTATGAGGATACCGATATCCTTCTTTACAATAAGCCCACAGCCGTCACTTCCGAGGCTTTGGTGCCGATTTTGGAAAAATCGTTCGGTCCCATTCAATTGGTACATCGTCTTGACAGGGATACCAGTGGAGTGATGCTCTTTTCGCGCAATGGAAAGGCCAAGCAAGCGATAGAAGATCTTTTTCGTCAACGCACCGTCATCAAGACCTATCTTGCCATTGTCGATGGGACACCCAAGCCTTCACATGGGGTGATTAAGAACTATCTAGGGAAGCTGCACAGCTATGAAGGGCAAGCAATCTGGGGCGCTGTAGCAGAAGCTAAAGGACAGTATGCTGAAACAACGTGGCATTGTATCAGCTATGGACCACAGGCAGCTTTAGTGATGTGTCACCCTAAGACAGGTCGGACACACCAAATCCGCGTGCATATGAAGGAACTTGGACATCCCATCCTAGGTGATTACCAATATGCCAGACGACCGGTATGCCAGTACCGTCCACTTAGGCCCCTGCTGCATGCTTATAAAATTGAATTTCCGCACCCTATTAGCAAAGAATCACTTGTGGTGAGCGCACCCATTCCTGAAGACTTCCAGCAAGCCCTTGTAGAGCTGAAACTGCGCTTGCTCACGGATTGAGGAGCAGGCTCGGATGAACACGGATCTAGGAGGATGTAGGATTTTTACCAAAGAGTACGCCGAGACGCCGAGATCGGAGAGAGAAGAAGGGAGGAATGGGAATTTTCTTTTTGATTTTAAAATGTTGTGTGGTAATCATCCCTGTTGTCCATGAGGTCCATATTGTCCATTTACGAGGAGAGGCGATGAGATTTTCTAAAAATATCGGAACACCAGGCAGAATACTTAGACTCCTACTTGCGCTATTGCTCTTGGGCTATGCTATATGGGCTCACAGCCTGCTGGCGCTGTTGTTGTCGCTATTCACCTTTGCTGAAGCCCTGTTTAGCTGGTGCGTGTTGTATCAAATTTTGGGGATAAACAGATGCTCCAAATGAAAGTAGGTTTAAGGACAGCCTTTTTGTCCTCGTGTCTCGCTCATCTCTTGCTAGAAATTTCGAAGGACAGAAGCTGGAGGTCAGGCCTGACACTCTAGAGTTGAGGTCAGGCCTGATCCCAGGTTCATCGTGTTAGAAGCTATAGACTAGGGAAATAGTAGTATCTACAGTAGAAGTTTTAAGACGATAGTTTGTTGTTGCAGCTCCTGCAGGCCCTCCTTGTGCAACCGTTGGTGCTATGCCTGTGATATTCCGATTGTTGGAATAACCACTGTAAACACTATCCAAACGAAATGCAAGGCACTCAGAGAGCTGAAAAGTAGTTCCTAAACCAACTTGATAGCCATTAAGAGCAAATGAATTGGAGGTAACCCCATAAACACCATTGTCTGTAAGTTTGAAGCCACCACGGGTATACCCGACGATCAAGTGACCTTCCATACAGTCAGAGAACCAATAGCCCGGTAAAATTCTTACACCGTAGTTGTAGTTTTGAGAAACTTTCAGTACTGAGGGAACTGTCACACTGCTTGATATATTATGAGCAGCTTGAGCTTGTGTCGTAAATCCGTTTGCAAAAAACTCAACTCCTGCGTCATATCCTTCGTCAACGTAGCAAGATAAATCGAAATTGTAACCAACAAATCCGCCCCCAACAAAACCAAAGTGACCCAAATCGTGCTGCTCACTTTTGAGAGCAACCCCTGCGCCATTTAAAATTTGATGGTCTTTCTTAGACTCTAAGGCTGAAATTCCAATGCTACCACCGACATACATGCTATCTGCATGAGCAAGATTAGCCATAATCAGTGCAAAAAATAAGAAACATTTCTTCATATAGACATCCTTTTTCCTTCTTGATTTTTCTTTAACAAAACGGGTTTTCATATGCAATAAAGCTCGTAACATTTGTTTTGCCCGTCCTTATGCAATCATTAAAGCCACTGGTGTGAGCGATAGAAGATTCTAGGCCAAAGAATGGAGATAACTTTGACTAGAAGCGATTGCCAGGATTTTAGGGATTATTTTCCCATTACCAGCATCATTAGCCACAATTTAATAATGTTGCAATTTTTTTTTCATACCACTCTGTTAAAGTGCTCGAAAGCCATCACTTGGCGCTTGCGACCACTTTTTGTGCCTTGCGACGGTCGTGCTAACCTATTAACCTTGAAAACAGATGCCTGTGGCAACCTAAACACACATATTTATGATGGTGCTGGACGCCCCTTTTCATTTTGCTCTAGCAAAGACGAAAAGGGGCCGTAGTTTTAGAAGAGGTAATTCAAGCCTAGAAGCACTGAATTCTGCCTAACTTCAGTCTTATGATTCCAGGTAAGGCCTGTGACGGAATCAACAAGTGTTGTTTGCACATTCCCAAACCATGTGTAAGAATACTCAAGATTGGCAACCCACTGACAACAAATAGGTACGTTAACCCCTACGCCAAATTTTCCGCCAACGAGTGACTTTTTGTGATTAAGGGTACTACCCCCCAGAATTCCTCTTTCGCTAACACCGGACGGATTAGAAAGTTGCAGATTGAACTTTCCTATTTCAAATCCGCCTAAGAGATAGGGCGTCGCTCCACACATAGTCTCCATGCCGAAACGCGCATCTAGGCCCCATTGAAAGTTGTTTCTCAAACTTACCACGTTATTCAGTGCACCAGCTGCATTGGTATCGCTTCTGAGATTTTTATCCAAATTGTTATAAAGAGCATTGAATTGCAGAGCAGCATAGTAGTCGTCACATAATGTTGTTTGCGCTCCTGCTACACCACCTATTAGCAAGTGTGTGCCGCCGGATCGAGAGTAGTGTGTATTGCCAGCAGATGCATTTAATGCACGATACTGACCGCTTAAAGCGCTGACTCCGCCGGCCCCGCCGACATAATATTGAACATCGTCTAAAAGATCGGCTGTCAAACCGTTAGCTCCTATCCCCATTAGAACGCAAGCTGATAATATCATTCTCCTAAACACAAGTACCCTCCTTGATTTTTCTTTGAACACCCACCTAGCCAAAACTCTGCTTTGGCAAAAAATGAACAAAACTAGTTTACATACGCAATAAAGCTCGTAACATTGTTTGTCTATCCATGGGCAATCACTAAAGCCACTGGTATGGGCGATAGAAAATCTAGACCAAGGAATGGAGGTAACTTTAGCCTAGAAACGATTGCCAGGATTTTTGGGACTATTTACCCATTAACAGCATCATTAGCTAGAACTTAATAATGTTGCAATTTTTTTTTGTGTGCCACTTTGTTAAACTGATCCAAAGCCCCAACTGACTGCGTCGTCCATATCCGAAAATAACAAGGCCTTCTATGTTCCGCAGTCATTCCATGACTGCGGAAGGACCTTCACCCACACAATCTATTAAAGACCACTTTAAATACATTGTCAGTCCTATTTGCATTTAGAAGATAGGAGTGATCCTGCATATCATGCCGCGAAGCGATCCTGCATATCCTGTTAAAGTCCATTTTAGTCGTATCTACAACAGTTTTTAGATTTTAAATGGCTATTATTTAATGGGGTACGAAAACCGTTAGCTTGTTAGGTTGAGGCCTGGATTGCACCCTTCGGATACAGCTGACTTGAAATAAAAAAAATATTTATTAAATAATCTTCCCAATATGTGTCGCCGCCATGTATTGGGATGTTGCTATGTGTCGCTGCTTTCTATTCCTATATTTGATTCTATTCTTGGCCTGTTTGTCCGCCGGGGAGCCCGCTAATGTGACACGTCAACCCCTTTGCGAGGTGGAGGGAGAGCCCTCAGGGGTCATTGCTGGATGTGTCAATGTCATCACAGGCTCTTACAGCCATGCATCTATCGATCTCACGATTCCCGGTCCGCGGACGCTCACATTTCAACGCACTTACTGTTCGTCTGCAGCATCCTCCACCCAAGCCCTGGGCAATGGCTGGACGTTCAATCACCCCACTCTTCTTAGTCTGGGCTTTGTTGATGATAGCGTCTATGCTGTGACTGCCCCTGAGCCTACCGGTAGCCTTCTGGTTTACTTAAGCGATCGACGTCTTGAGCGTAAACACAAACGCAAGGTCACTTATGTTAAGATTCCTGATCATGGAACAGGCTTTAACATTCATAAATGGGACTTTGAAGATGGCCTTACCAATACTGCGAGTGGGGAGATCAGTGGCCGAACAAATATTCAGAACCAGAGCATAAGCTATCACCAGCCCGAGCAGCTAGCCCGATTGCACCTTTGCAATGGTGGTATTAGAATTTACAAGCATCATGAGAACCAAGACAAAAAGAATGTTCCCCTTTATCTTCGCCTTGAGAAAGACATCCAGCCTGACGGCAATTGCTTCATTCACGAATATGACAAGTATAGCTTGAGTCGTGTACTAGCAACCAATTCGACCGGCACCTCTGAGTATGGCAGGATAAGCTTTTCGAGTGGACAAGACCCCTCAAGGACATTCCCCATGACTTTTCAGGCAACCTCCAACGATGGTCGACGAGTTCTTTGTCATTGTACCCTAAAAACTGCACCGGATGAAAAACAGCCACGCGCCTATATCACCAAGGCCGTGCCACCCAATGGTCCATACGAAACCTACCATTACGATAGAACAGCCGGAACAGCGGGCTTGCGTATCAAACGCAAAGAGCTCCCCGACAATCGTTACCTCTGCATCGACTACTATGGAATTGGCGACAATTGGGTCGGAGATAAACAGGTCCATGTGAAACCCTTTCATAAGGCGGATGTCAGGTCTGGCCGTGTCTCCCGCCTCACAGGCCCGATCGGTCATGATCAAACCGAAATCCTTGCTCACCGCTTTTTCTATCATCATGATTTCGACATGAGGAGATTTCCCGAATACCACCAAGGTCACACAGAGGTGCGCGATGCCTATAACCATCGAACCCTCTACCGCTATGTTCTAGGAGATCGCTTGACACACATTGAGCATTACGGAGGCACCTCCGATGAATCCTATATCAAATACAGCACCGACCGCCTATTCTGGGGACAGCCAAGGCATCAGCAGCATGGTGACCTCATCTGCCGTGCTTTGCTGGAAGCCGATGACAACGTACGTTCCTGCCGCTACCTCCAATATGATCGCGCACACAACGTGACCGCTGAACATATCTTCGGGAATCTAACAGGTGCCAATGCCATTTCACCCACGCTGGATTCCAATGGCATCCCTCAGGAAAACGGTTGTGAATGCTACACCATCCGTCGCACGTACTCCGACGATAAATTTCATCTAAAGCTCACTGAAACCCTCCCTAATGGCTGTATTAAAAAGTTTCAATATAAACCCAACACCGACCTATTAGAAGCCACCTATGTTTGTGATGGTGACCACTTTCTACATCGAGAATTTCGCGAATATGACGGTAACGCCACCCTGATAAAAACTGTTGAAGATAATGGCAGTGGAATGACTTGCGACGACACTACAAACGTTTCCTTACGCAAGATTACCTATGTAACCCCCAAAAAATCGGCTCCATGCTTGGGTTTGCCTGAGAACGTCGCAAACTATTACTACGACTCCAGTACGCATAGCGAATGTAGTCTAGGTAGAACTCAAAATGTCTATTCCCTGGAAGGTTACATCACCAATCAAGATCATTATGATGCCGATGGAGCCCTACGCTATACCTTGCATCGCGAATATGACCACATGGGCAACATTGTCTTGGAACAAAATGCCCTACAGCAACTCATCGAGCGTGTTTTTGATGCCAATGGCAACAAAGTCATCGAGCGCGGATTAAACCCAAACTTCTATACCGAACACACCTATGACTTCTCTAACCGCTTGGTTGCAGAGGAACAGATTTGCATAGATGGACAACGCTTTAAGCAAAGTTACCGCTACGACTACTTGGGTAATCGCATAGCATCGATTGACCTATTCGGCAATGAAACCACTTATACCTATGATGACTTAGGCCGTCTCACCCGTACAACACTTCCCCCATGCCCCGATGCCGATGGCAATCTTGTCAGACATCACACCAGTCAAGAATATGACATAGCTGGAAACATCATAGCCTACACAGATGTTCAAGGCAACGTTACACGCAAACAGTATAATATTCGAGGACAACCCACCCAAATTCAGCATCCAGATGGAACCCTAGAACGCTTTGAATACAATTTGGATGGCACCCTTCGATGTCAGACCTCCCCAAATGGCACCACTACGCACCTACATTACGATGTGCTGGGTAATATAACTCGCAAAGAAACCTTCTCCATCGCTGGAGAACTCTTAACCTCTACCACAGCAACCTATCGAGGTAATCTACTAACCTCGGAAACAGATGCCTGTGGCAAGCTAACCACCTTTACCTATGATGGCGCTGGACGCCCCTTGATGATCGCTAAAGCCGGTTCCTGGAGCCGCTTCGAATACGACCCATTGGGACGTAAGCACAAAACCATTCAATGGACCGGCCCTGATGAATCAGACGTACGCATTACGGTAACGGAATTTGATTTGCTCAATCGTCCTATCGAAGAGCGCATTGAGGACGCAAACGGTCAAATATACACTCGAGTGCAGACCCAATATGACCAAGCAGGAAATATAACAGCAGTCACAACCTTTGGAGATTCAGGCCCCGCTACAACACAAACCTTCTATAATGCTTATGGCAAGCCTTGCAAGATCATCGATGCTGAAGGCAATGAGACTCACACCCACTATAACTTTGGATTTCGCAATGAGGCAGGACTACGCGTTTTGCAGGTGACTACGGTGGATCCATTAGGCAATCAAACCATCGTTACCCATGACACACTCGGCCGAACTGTAGCTAGCGTTCGCAAGGATATTCTAGGACAAGAGTTAGCCCTTTCCAAGCAGATTTACGATAGCAGAGGCAAGCTCATTAGGCGCATTGATACCATCAAAGCCCTTGATGTTCCGGACCGTGAATTGATCATTGAATGGCAGTATGACGCAGTCGGTCACGTGATCTGCACACAAGAAGCCGTAGCAACACCACAGTCTCGTTCCACCTTTTATACCTACAACAACCTTGGTCAAAAGGTAGCCGACATCCTCGCTGACGGTACAATCATAAACTATCAGTACGATGCCTTGGGACGCTTAGAAAAATATCATGCCTCTGACGGAACCGTCGATTATCGCTATACCTATGATGCCAGTGGCAATATTGTTGCGATAGACGATGAAGTCCATGCCACGACAACACGACGCACTTATGATGACGCTTATCGCCTAACAAAAGAGGAACTCGGCAATGGCTTGACCCTGACCTATCAGTATGATGGATTAGGCCGCATATCGGCTGTGATGCTTCCAGACCAAAGCAGTGTGACCTATGGTTACAACGCCATGCATTTGACTGAAGTCAACCGCATCGATGCATCCAACAACACCCTATACACCCATCATTATCTAGCCCATGACCAAGCCGGGCATGTCACCAGAGCACAGATGATTGGACCAGCTGGCGAGATCACCTATAGATGGGATCATCGCGGACGATTACGACATCTGCAAAGCCAGCACTTTGAAGAAGAGATACCCCAAGGAGGCTATGACCCAGCAGGAAACCTATTGAAAAGGCGACGACGAGATGCCATGGGGGACGAGCAAAATCATTATACCTTTGACCCGCTGTATCAGCTTGTGAGAGAGCAAGCCCATCATGAGCATACCTATAGTTATGATTCGCTGAACAACCGACTGAGCAAAGACACTACAAAATGTCTAATAGACCCATTGAATCAGCTCCTTCAGCAAGGGGAGGCGAGCTATCGGTATGATGGACGAGGCAACCGCATCTACCAAGAAAGCTCTGATGGAACAATCGAGTGTGTTTACGATGCCCTAGGACGCCTAACTCACGTGAACACCAAGGGCTACCGGTGGAAGTATGCATATGACGCATTCAATAGACGATTGAGCAAGACCAGTTATGACAGCACAGACACCATCCTTAGTGAGGAACGCTATTTATACCATGAGCAGATGGAGATCGGTGCGGTGGATTGCCAGGGAACCATTGTGCAGTTTAGAGCGTTGGGTAAGGGCTTGGGAGCTGAAATAGGAGCAGCGGTAGCCATTGAGTTAGACGGCATAGCCTATGCCCCTATTCATGACCACAGTGGGCATGTAGTGATGTTGATTAATACAGTACGCAACCACGCGGCAGAGATATATCATCACACAGCCTTTGGAGAAGAGAAAAGCTACAAAAATCGCGTCTTAGGGGGTTTATCAGAAGGCCGATCACCACCAAGTAATCCATGGCGATTTGCCAGTAAGCGACATGACCTTGAGACCGGATGGATTAATTTTGGTCGGCGTTATTTTGATCCGGAGACAGGGCGGTGGACGACGCCAGATCCGCGCGGATTTGAAGACGGACCCAATCTATATGCATATGTGCACAACAGCCCGTTGACGCATATCGACATATATGGATTATGTACGGCGCGTTGCAGTCGATGTGGAAGGCCGATACCAGATCGGCCATCGATGACGGACCGAGCCTCACAAACGTTTAGGGAGGTACGCAGAGATGTGGGGGATGGGCTAGCAGCAGTGGGGCATCATTTGGTGCCGATAGCACCGTTTCAGAGGGCGTGGACGCGTACCTGTCGGGCGATAGGAGGACAGGGCTTTACGTTGCCAGCTGGCTACCTTGCACCATCTGCGGTTTACATGTATGCTGGAACTGGC
Source organism: uncultured Chlamydiae bacterium (assembly GCA_963713615.1). GTDB lineage: Bacteria > Chlamydiota > Chlamydiia > Chlamydiales > JAJFMA01 > CAMFKD01. The sequence goes on along the minus strand of CAVQMM010000001.1, from coordinate 1,176,790 downwards.
GGCAACTCTGGAGTACCCAGAGTCTTTGTAAATGGCATATGCAATAGCCTTAAAGAGGCATGGGGTCATGCCATGGCAGCTAGTGAACGTAACGATGGGGCTCCCGTTGTCTTATGTTATAACAGTACGCATGGCTTTGTGGGAGATATCTTGGAATGCGTTGCGCAGATTGCTGGCATACGCACCCATTCCGTGGAGGTCTGCGAAGATGGACTACGCATAGCGGCGGCCATGGCAGGCCCATCAGCTGGCGGTGGCCATATTGTTGTGGAGGCGCATAGTCAGGGCGGCCTAATTCTTGACCGCGGTTCCAGAAACATTGACCATCCCAGCCGAATGACCACCTCTCAAATGGGCATGATAGATGTGATCACTGCTGGCTCTGCCAAGGCGATCAACAATCCGCACTTAGGGTCTTCCACTAATATCGTAGATAGGGTAGACCTGATACCTCTAATTGCAGATCCATTTAATTATTGGGCAGCTCGAATATTTGGCAGCCCCAATCACCGCTGGGTAGGGTCACACTTTGGTAATCCGGTGGCAGCCCATGGCTTGCAGCAGCAGGAGTATCAGTTTTCGATGAAGACCATAAACACTGAAATAATGAGGCGAAGGAGGGAAGATTAATGCATAGGCTATTCTTTTTTGTGACTATTTGCATGATGGGTCATTTGGAAGGTGCTGAGCCTCAACCTTGGGACAATCGACTACTCAACTCCTATTGCAAACAAGTCTGTAGAAATAAGGGATGGAAGGTTTTAGCGGAAGGTCGAGCGAAACATAAAAATCAGGAAATGCTAAGAATTTTTTTTACAGCGCAGTGGCACCTAAGCCTTCCAGAAGCACGTAGACTTATTGTTGAAGAAACTCAAAAATTAATATCTCTCTATAACGCAAAATATACTGCTAGATCATGTCAATGCAGTGTTCCATTTTCTATCGAGAATCTATCGTATTCCTTATCCTTTTGCGATGCATGCTATCGGCATTTTGATATGCCTTATATTGCCAGGGTAGCGTCTGTTCGAGGAAAGATCTTTTATGATCAGGTTAATCCCATCACTGGACGTGAAGAAACGATTTTGGAAGAGTCCTATGAAGAAGCTGTGCGCATCGTGAATGAAGAACGTTACGGAAGCCAATTCTAGATTTTTCAGGATCATTTAAGGTTGTTGGAATGCTCCTAGCATTATCTGTGGAGCAGTTATTCCATGACTGCTCTGACGTTTAATAGTGAGCTCTCAGACCTAGAGACGGCGGTCATGGAAATGACATCCCCACGAAAAAATCGTATCCAGAAATGCCGTCAAACCTTCCCCAGCCCGAAGGGTTAAAATTGCAACAGGCCATGGCATCGCCATGGTATATGCCAGGAAGGGATTTCGCAGTCTGAAGGACTGCTACAAGACGCCAGTTTACAAACACCATTTATGCATGCGCTTTATGGCAGCCCTACAGGCTGCTAAAACCGTTTTGGCATATACCATGGCGATGCCATGGCCTGTTGCAATATCGACCCTTCGGGCCTGGGAAGGGAATGACTCTCTCTTCACCGGCATCCGATTTTCAGGAAATTGACTTCGGAGAATCGGACTTCTGCAATTACCTCTAAAGGACTTGTAGGACTATTCTTGAGTCCTTTATGTCCCTTAGAGATAATTGCAGAAGTATTTGGGCTCTCATGAATCGATTCTCGGGAAAAAAATCACTTTTTTTTGTGAGAAGGCGATTCTGGAGAGCTTAAGTGGTATGGCACTATCCAGTCTGGAAAGACAGGCTTTTCTCCCTTCCCAGGCCCGAAGGGTCGATATTGCAACAGGCCATGGCATCGCCATGGTATATGCCAGGAAGGGATTTCGCAGTCTGAAGGACTGCTACAAGACGCCAGTTTACAAACACCATTTATGCATGCGCTTTATGGCAGCCCTACAGGCTGCTAAAACCGTTTTGGCATATACCATGGCGATGCCATGGCCTGTTGCAATATCGACCCTTCGGGCCTGGGAAGGGAATGACTCTCTCTTCACCGGCATCCGATTTTCAGGAAATTGACTTCGGAAACCGGACTTCTGCAATTACCTCTAAAGGACTTGTAGGACTATTCTTGAGTCCTTTATGTCCCTTAGAGGTAATTGCAGAAGTATTTGGGCTCTCATGAATCGATTCTCGGGAAAAAAATCACTTTTTTTTGTGAGAAGGCGATTCTGGAGAGCTTAAGTGGTATGGCACTATCCAGTCTGGAAAGACAGGCTTTTCTCCCTTCCCAGGCCCGAAGGGTCGATATTGCAACAGGCCATGGCATCGCCATGGTATATGCCAGGAAGGGATTTCGCAGTCTGAAGGACTGCTACAAGACGCCAGTTTACAAACACCATTTATGCATGCGCTTTATGGCAGCCCTACAGGCTGCTAAAACCGTTTTGGCATATACCATGGCGATGCCATGGCCTGTTGCAATATCGACCCTTCGGGCCTGGGAAGGGAATGACTCTCTCTTCACCGGCATCCGATTTTCAGGAAATTGGCTTCGGAAACCGGACTTCTGCAATTACCTCTAAAGGACTTGTAGGACTATTCTTGAGTCCTTTATGTCCCTTAGAGATAATTGCAGAAGTATTTGGGCTCTCATGAATCGATTCTCGGGAAAAAAATCACTTTTTTTTGTGAGAAGGCGATTCTGGAGAGCTTAAGTGGTATGGCACTATCCAGTCTGGAAAGACAGGCTTTTCTCCCTTCCCAGGCCCGAAGGGTCGATATTGCAACAGGCCATGGCATCGCCATGGTATATGTCAGGAAGGGATTTCGCAGTCTGAAGGACTGCTACAAGACGCCAGTTTACAAACACCATTTATGCATGCGCTTTATGGCAGCCCTACAGGCTGCTAAAACCGTTTTGGCATATACCATGGCGATGCCATGGCCTGTTGCAATATCGACCCTTCGGGCCTGGGAAGGGAATGACTCTCTCTTCACCGGCATCCGATTTTCAGGAAATTGGCTTCGGAAACCGGACTTCTGCAATTACCTCTAAAGGACTTGTAGGACTATTCTTGAGTCCTTTATGTCCCTTAGAGATAATTGCAGAAGTATTTGGGCTCTCATGAATCGATTCTCGGGAAAAAAATCACTTTTTTTTGTGAGAAGGCGATTCTGGAGAGCTTAAGTGGTATGGCACTATCCAGTCTGGAAAGACAGGCTTTTCTCCCTTCCCAGGCCCGAAGGGTCGATATTGCAACAGGCCATGGCATCGCCATGGTATATGCCAGGAAGGGATTTCGCAGTCTGAAGGACTGCTACAAGACGCCAGTTTACAAACACCATTTATGCATGCGCTTTATGGCAGCCCTACAGGCTGCTAAAACCGTTTTGGCATATACCATGGCGATGCCATGGCCTGTTGCAATATCGACCCTTCGGGCCTGGGAAGGGAATGACTCTCTCTTCACCGGCATCCGATTTTCAGGAAATTGACTTCGGAGAATCGGACTTCTGCAATTACCTCCTTATGTCCTTTACGTCCTTTCCTAATTTGGCAAGATTTAACATTTGACGCAAACCCCTAACGCGCACCGCTTTTTTTGCGGTGCATGGGCGTCTCGTGCAATACCCGGGGTTGCTAGCGCTTCGCGCTTTAGCACCGTGCGACCGGTATGTCGTTAAACTAGAAGGTGAAAGTCCTTTACGGGCTCTAGTAAGGAGAACCGTTAGAGAAGGCAAGGGTGTCCATCGCGAGGTGGAATCTGAAGAAAGCCGTATACAAAATGCTGACCTGACGAACAGGAAGCGCATAAGAGGCAGAGGCTCTTAGGACAAGGGTGCGTGTAAATCCAAAGTCCAATACTTACTCAGAAGGAGTCAATGTAGATGCGACAGGTTAGCAGGAAAGTTTAACGAATTACCCGGTGAGATCTGTATTCACGCATGACTACTACCCGACAAAAGAGGGGAACGACATGAGCTAGCGGTGTCTCGGAGAGATGACGTGAAAGGTACAGAAGTCAGCAGACGACATAGTAACTCGTCGCAAGACGATGAAGGTCCGAACATGAAAACAAAGGAAAGACCCTAACTTCTATGACAACAGAAAATCGCAGAAAAGAAGAAATGTCCAAAGCTAAAACGAAGGAATCGGGGCGGAACCTCGTACAACCTACGGAAAATCAGAGATATCCAATGGAGACAATGGAAAACCCCTCGAACCCGACATAAACGTCTGGTTGCTTTGGGGCTTAAAGAGCGCTCGGCGATAAATTGTGGGTACAGCGGTAAGGGGCCATGGAGAATGGCTAAAACACCAGGGATGCACAGAGCCTTATCAAACCGAGAAATTGAATCCATGGGTTACATCCCAATGATGAAGCTAGTATGCGCTAGGTCATAGCGATCATGAACCGCCGTATACGGTTCCGTACGTACGGTGGTGTGAGAGGGCGGGAGCCGGGAAGGCTCCCCCCTACTCGATCCCGGGCTGTCTCATTATCCTTTATTGGGCTTTGGATTAGGTCTCGCTTGGATGCCTCGAGCTAGTGCTAGTTCAATATCGCGAGTTGAGATCCCTAGTTTCTTAGCTACCGAGATGCATTCTTTCATTACAGGACTTTCGGCGGTGAAACGAGGGTTATCTCTCATGTTCTCCATTAGGGAATCTTTCCACATTTTTTTGAAATCTATTCCAGGCCCCATCATCCCGAGATTCATGAAGGTAGCGTTATCGCCATGCAGAGGCGAGGCATCATCCTGAAACCAGTCATAGTTTTGTAAAGTGGTTTCCAAAGTTGTAGCAAATTCAGGCCAAGATCGCTCTGTAATTAGACCATGGCTAATTGCATTACTAATATCAGTCAGCGCTTTTACTTGGTGGAAGACGGAACGGTCATCTACCTGTGGCAACAGCCATTTCAAAATGCGTTGTCGTAGAGCAGTTTTAGTTCCCTGTTGTGTCATTTGATGATCGAGCCCATTCAGTACCAAGAGCAAAACATTAATATTTCTTGCTGCCTGTGGGCCATTTGGAGGGCCATTTAATAAATCGTCAAATGAAATAGGAGAGTGTGTTTTGCCGATACTCTGTGAAAATAGTAGCTGCAACCATTCATCAGCAGAGACCAATTCACTAAGATGAAGCTCGATCAGCGCCTTCGGCATGGTAATCACTGACATAATATTGCTGCACAAAAAATTAAACTTGGCCGGATGCTTTTTCTCCTTAGTCATGCTTTGCAAGACACTTGGTAGTCCCGGCCTGAAGAATGCATGTAATTGGTCTCGGTCAATGAGTTTTTGGTCGCACCAGATCAATGCCGAATTCAGACCAGGACTCCAGCGTACTTCGTCTCCATTTTTGATTCCATTGGGATCAATGACCGCTAACGCGGCCGTGGGAGGCCGTCCCTTAATGTGCACGTACTCCTCTGCTGTATTGACGGGAAAGCCGTGGTTAGCTCGTGAAATCGCGTTACCAACATTTTTACCATCCAGTATATGCTTTTTCTGCACTTGAAACTGATGATGGCTTGTTTCTCCAGATAGGTACTTTTGAATCGTCTCCTCAAAGGTATAAACAGGGATAGCTGGAGTCCATTCCCCTGCAAAGGGTCCTAAGATAGTTCCATAGGGCAAATTCTTGCCGGCAAATAAGCCTATTTGGTTGTCACCCAACTCAGGGCAAGGCTTCAGCTCAAGATTAGGGGGTGTCCATGCGGAGGCTGAGGCTCGGATGGCGGCATTATTAGTAGGTTTTAATGGACCTAGGGATTTCCAAAGCGCATAACGAGCTCTTTGATTTCCGTAAAAGGGAACATCGCGATAGTTGGTGATCCCAATGGCTTCTCTCTGCTCAGAGGTAAGGCCAACATAAGGGACGGGGCCAGTTCCATCGTTCCATGCTAAATTTTGTGAGGATACTGCATCCAAATTGGGATCTACCAATTGTTCCAAATCTTGATAGGTACAATTTGCGTGGGTTTTTGCATCCGCATTGGCACCCAAACCCAGAAGCTCCTGCACGAGTGGGGGAGCGCTAAATATGGCATGATGTAACACAGTAAAGCCGCGGTCATCTATTTGAGATAGACAGCACGGTAAGCACCCCGCATCTTTTGCTGCTTCAAGTAAATATCTCGTGACGTCGACATCTCCGCGTGCAACGGAAACCATAATTGGGGTGAGTCCAAAATTTCGGGAGTCGGCGCTGGTAAGGGCTCTTCGTTTATCAGCCGTTTCTTTTCGTTGGAGGTATGTTTTAAAGGAAGAAACGGGTTGTTTCAAGGCCGCCAAGTAATGCAGGCAATACTGCGTTCTGCGGGGTTGTTTTAGATCCCTATATTCAGTAGCCGGATACCGCTTTTCCCATTGATTTTCTGAAAAAATGGACGTTGATTCCATGGACGTTCTCCCTCAGTTAAATATTTAACTTAAAAACTATGGGGATACTGTAACCTAAATGTCTATTCAGGGCATAAATATTTTTTCTGTGATGGAAGCGCGGGCCTTATTCACCTTTGCGGTCAGTTTTCGGTCGACTGCAAAAGGATCGTCTGTCGCGTTTTGCTCCTCGGACATAGCTGGCGCTATGCCCTCGTCACAAACCACGACATCCGACCTTTTTCGTCCGACCGAAATTCTGACCGTAAAGGTGAACAAGGCCGAAGCGCGAATTAGGAAAGGACAATGAGAGGTCATTGTGGTGGACTAATTGCCGCGGACAACTAATGCAGTGCTATCTGGGGAGCTACTGGAATTCGTTAATTGTTGTTGTAGGACCGTCACTATTTGATCACCTGCTTGCATAAGATGTTCACCTAGTTGGTCAAGGCCGCTTAAGATGCTCTCCAAAATCGGCGTTATCTCGAGCCCGGGATAGGGAATCTTGATATTGGGAATGTTAATATCAAGATTAGGGGCAGGCTCATTCACCAACTGATATACCGTCTTAGCCGTTTGTATCAGTGGAGCCCATAGTGATAGTACCTGTGCAATGGTATGTCGAAATAGACCTCCCAGCTGACCAATCGATGGAGCTATGCGACAAACCACAAGACACCCTGTTATACCAATCAGGGCTGCTGTTCCTCGCCGGATTGGAAGCTGATGCGTGACGATGAAATGGATAGCCTCCTCAACAGGAGACTGTATCTTGACCATTGGACGAGGACCAAACATTTGCTCAACATTAGACCGAAGAATAGTCGCCTGATCTTTAGCGAATAGGCAATCCCAAGGCGTTTTTATACTTGTGCGAATCGCATAGGCAATTGGCCTTAAGTTGCCAAAACAGAATTCACCAAAGCATTGCGGTTCTCTAACTGTCAGATGCAGGACATAAGCAGTAATATGAAGAATATATTTTGCGCTGGCAACCGTATGATAGGCTATGCTAATTAAAGCCATTGCTTCATTTACTATGATAAATATAAGCCTCTTACGTACTGAGAAATCGGCTAGAGGCTCTCTTGCCAATGACTGTGCAGCGCTGTTGGCAATACCATGGACTAGATGTGTTAATACCATGATTTCCCTCTTCAGATAATCAGTCAGACGAAATACTTTAGCCTTTAAGGCATTAATTTTCAAGCCTGATAGCAGACTTTGCTTCCCTTAAACTATGTCACAAGTCCTTATCCACTGGGCAGTAATGATTTCAAGTGGCATGTGCCTTACAATAACTGCTTGCGCGATGAACCTAAAGAAGATAAAATTTTGGCGTAAACGAACAATTGACAGAGAGAAGATCGTCGCTCGTAAAGCTTCCGGTATTGGCGCAACCGAGATAGCACAACAGGCTGGTATCGGAAGATCCACTACATATAAATTAATATAAAAAAATAACATTACTAGAGAGGAGTTATGTTCAAAACCTACCTATGGACAAAATTAAAAGCGCGCTTACAATTGATACGCAGTACACCGGGTGCAAATTTTAATTGGATTTTTCTAGCTGGTGGTCCTGGACTTGGTTCTGAGTCATTGGATCCTCTCACCCAGCTATTAAACTTACCTGGTGCAATGTGGAATCTCGACCTACCTGGAGATGGTTCTAATTTGACATCTGATGATCAACAGTATTTTTCGCATTGGTCAGCAGCACTCATTGAATCTATCAATGCATTAGATAATGTAGTTTTAGTTGCTCATTCAACGGGTGGTATGTATGCACTTGCAACGCCAGCATTACAAAAAATGTTGACAGGCTTAGTGTTGATGGATTCAGCGCCTGATGCATCTTGGCAGCAGCTTTTGATGGAGGCTATTAAGCATAACCCCATACCTGAAGTTGAATATCTTCATAAATTGTATGCAGAGAATCCAAATAACGAAACACTGAAACAAATAACTATTCTTTCCGTTCCTTATCTTTTTACTAAAGATGGATTAAATAAAGACTTATCTTTTCTTGAATCATTGCCTTATAACTTTATGACTTGCGAATGGTCAGCGCAGAATTTTGATCAATCGTACAAAGCAAAATGGATCCCTATAAATATACCTACATTGATATTCGCTGGTGAAGAAGATTATGTTACGCCATTAAGCTTATTTACCGAGGCAGCCGACTTTCAAGACCCAAATATCTTGATACGAAAAATCAAAGATGCGGCGCATTTTCCTTGGATAGAAAATCCAGAAGAAGTCCTAGCTGTGTTTGAGGAATATTATCAAAAGTTAGTAGAAAAATGAAGGCCTTGTTCACCTTTACGGTCAGAATTTCGGTCGGACGAAAAAGGTCGGATGTCGTGGTTTGTGACGAGGGCATAGCGCCAGCTATGTCCGAGGAGCAAAACGCGACAGACGATCCTTTTGCAGTCGACCGAAAACTGACCGCAAAGGTGAATAAGGCCAAAAATGAATAACGAAATAAATGAGGCTCACGCCGCCTGTCTAGTCAAGTCCTACAAAAACCGAGTGTGGTATATTATGCGGTATTATTTTTTGGCCCTGTTTATTTGTTGTTGTGCCATCACTCAAAGCAGCTTCTTGCTAACCACTCTAGTCCATTATGGGCTTTCAACATCTGACTACCTGAAACTCAAGGATTGGGTCCCTGGCCCTATTAAAAAAGTCATTCTGCGTCCAATCCACGATTTAGCTCTGAATCTAGTCGACCCAGACGAGTCCGATTGCTTTGTTTTTACAAAAAGAATTTTGTTAGAGGCTTTTCCATCCGCTTGGAACCCCTCTATTTTGCGCTTTAATGATGGCTATCTACTTTCTTTTAGGGAAACTCCAGATAAGGATCGGTGTTGGATCTCCTATGTGGGGGTAGTCCTTCTCGACGAAAACTTTGAGCCCATTTCCGAACCGCAGTTACTCGACACGCGTTTAGAGGGGCAAATTCTTTCCCATGCAGAAGATGCGAGACTCTTCGTGTCTAATGAAAAGGTTTACCTAATCTATAACGACGATGTGGAAGGGCTTTATCCCGCAAAGCGACGCAATATGTACGTCGCTGAATTGTATTACAACGATCGCAAATTTAAGCTGGGCACGCCTGTGATGTTACGGCATGAAAGGGCCTATGATTTTCAAAAGATTCAAAAAAACTGGGTGCCCTTTCAGTATCATGATGCTTTTTTAGTGGGCTACACGGTAGCTCCTCATGAAATACTATTACCTGATCTGACGACCGGAGAATGTGTGCCAGTCTATCGCAATGAGTGGGATCTTAAGTGGCTTTGGGGTGAACTGCGCGGTGGGACGCCAGCCCTGTTGGTTGATGGGGAGTATCTGGCCTTCTTTCACTCGACTAACGTTAGAAGTTCAAACTCATCCGTAGCGGTGGCCTGCCATTACTACATGGGTGCCTATACCTTTTCAGCTAGCCCTCCATTTGAAGTCACTTCCATGACAACCGTTCCCTTAGTAGCATCAGGATTTTATACTTCCTCCGATGCTGTAAAAAGGGTCATCTTTCCCGGTGGATTTGTGGATTCTGATGCTCATCTATTCGTCGCTTATGGAAAGGATGATCGGGAGCTTTGGGTTACCAAAATCGACAAGAAAAAGCTGAGGCGATCCCTAGTGTCAGTTATACCGGCATCTGCCACGAGCGGTTAGCTTTGGCGCATTCGACTAAAGCCTAAAAAACGAGACAATTTTGGCTCATCCGGTTTTGTAGGACTTGACTACACAGGCAGGCGTGAGTCAAAAAACATGATTCATGCATGATATTTAGGATACTCCATAGAAGCCTCCAAACAGAATGGGTTCTCTTTGCCTTTATCATGCATATCAGACGTGTCCCATTTATCATGTTTTTTGGGCCTTATTCACCTTTGCGGTCAGTTTTCGGTCGACTGCAAAAGGATCGTCTGTCGCGTTTTGCTCCTCGGACATAGCTGGCGCTATGCCCTCGTCACAAACCACGACATCCGACCTTTTTCGTCCGACCGAAATTCTGACCGTAAAGGTGAACAAGGCCGTTTTTTGACTCACGCCTGCCTGTGTAGTCAAGTCCTACAAAACATAATTAATAATAAACTATTGCAAATGAAATAGCTTAGTTGTATCTTATTGATTATAGAAGACATAATACTTTTCGATTGTATTCTCTTATCTATTGTCAGTAACTCTTATCATATTATTTGTCACAAGTTAATAATAGTTACATTGTAGATAGGAGAATGTCATGAATCGTTTCGATTTGACACGAGGGGTAGTGTTCGCGATAGTTAGCTGCTTTGCACTAACAGCTAATCTAAGTGCACATATTGTATCCGTCACAGGGGATGGACAAATTATTGCCGCTCCGCCTCAGGTACTGAATGATGGTGTGACTAATCTTCATCAACAGGGCTTTAACGAAATGCAAAACGTGCTATTGGCTGCGCCACTGGCGGTGGATGGAGGCACCATAGGAGCGGGCACTGTTGTTGATAGTCATATGATCTTTTTAAACCAACCGGCGACTAATGTCGGTGAGCTTGACGATCTTGGAATAAAATGGACCTTCGACGGAGCCGTTTTAGGGGTTATGAGCGATACAAACGGAACTCTAGAGGTAGCTACCGAAAAGCTTCTTGGAGCTGCGGGTACAACCTATCCCACAGCGCCATACTATGAACGTGGATTAGAATTCAATGACAGTTATTCCGTAGTGGGAAATACCATTACGGTAAATATGCATGTTTTTCAGCCTGGTGACTGGATACGGGTGGTTACACAAGGAAAAGCTGGGGTGGTGGGGGTACCCGAACCTGGCACCTACCTAAGCTTAATGAGTTTTTTGCTCTTTGGCTATGGTCTGGAAGCTACAAGACGCAGGAAATTGCAAAATCAAGAGGGATAGCTCAAGGGATAGAAGCAAGGAACGCCTAGACTATTGTCTAGTAGGGCGTTCCTTGTATACCACGCGCGGGTAAGTTTTATTCAAGCAAGCTTTGAAGAGTGGGGGCCATTTCTGAAGCCCAGATGGCATAGCCCTCGGTGCTGAGATGTAGACTGTCGGGCATAATTTTTGGACTGATGTTTCCGTTAGGTTCTGTGAGGGCGGAACCAATGTCTAGGTAGTAGATAGTGTGGTTATCAGCCAGCTTAGAGATAAGTGTATTGGCTTTCATCGCGATTCTTCGTTGAGGATTTCCCGCATTGAAGCCACTTGGAAAGATCCCTAACAACAATATTTTGGTATTGGGTAAGCGCGTTTGTAGGGTAGCAATAATAGAGCCGACACCCTCAGCAATCTCTTGAGGGGTATTGTCATGGGAATTATTAGTCCCTATCAGGACGACGGCTACTTTAGGATTGATGTTGCCAAGATTACCCTGTTGCAAGCGCCATAATACATGTTGGGTGCAGTCACCGCTGATGCCAGCATTGATAGCATTTAACCGCGCGTAGTGCTTCAGCCAGATGTCACGGCCTGCCTCTTCCCATCTTTCTGTGATCGAATCGCCGATAAAAATCAGCTGTGCATTTGGATTGTTTTCGGATTGGCGAGAGATCCATGCAAATCTTTCATACCAGCCATCCCTATCCCGAGGCATTGGTGTGATGGCCTCATGGGCGGATATGAGCGAGTGAGGTATAAGCAAATTGACTGAACATAAGGCAAAGATGGCTGTTACAAGGCATGGCATAGTAAAAAAATGTGACATGTGGACTTCTCCAAATCAAGTTGTGGTTATCCTATCATCATGTAGCGTCGCACTGACCAATGCCAAAATCGGTTTGCGGCAAATAAAGAACAGACTGCGACAGCGAGCAACGCTGGCAAGGCCCAGGTATCGGTGGGATCGACTAACACACGTGTCGGAAAGCTGGCTATCATACCCACGGGTACTATCAGTAAGATAAAATAGCGTATACCTGGTCCGTACAGACGGTCAGGTCTTTGACCCATCTTAAAAAAGGTAAAGTAGAGTTCGTGAAAATGTTCTGCTCGCGCCATCAAAAGGGCTACAGTGCAGAATATCAGGCGGGTTGAATAGAAAATAGCCAATGCTGCCGGGACGACGACAAGAATCAGCCAAGACCGTGCCCAGGGAAAACCTCCCGATAGCAGCGACAAACTCCAGAGCAGCCAGACAGATGCAAAGATCAGGTTTAGCAAAAAACCACACTGGAGGCGTTGTGAGGTCATCAATTGCTGTGAACTTACTGGCCTTAGTAACAATAAATCCAAGTCGCGGCGAACAATCTTTTCGGAAAAGACGTCGAAATTATGCGCGAATAGGATCATTTGAAAGGCGTCCACAAGGAAGAGGACGCCTAGAAAGACGCGCATTTCAGCAATACCCCAGCCACCTAATTGATCTACATGCAGGTATAGCGCTTCAAACAAAGCGATCTGCAGCGAGTACCAGAGGATATCATTCATAAACTGCAAGCCCACATTGAAGGGAACTTGTAGATCGGCAATGGCACTTAGCTTGAGCAGGGCCCATTCCAATGTGAGCATTTTTTTTAACGCTGATAGCATCTTCTAGGCTCCTGTTCCACCATAACGTCGTAATCCCTGATGCCATATATATCGTGCGATCAGTCCAAAGACAATGCCTCCGACTGCGAGACTGACAAAACCTCGCATAAAGACCTCTGTTGTGATGCGACCAGAGAGATATGCAGCAGGGAGATAGGTTCCACAGCTAAAGGGAAGGGCGATGACCCATTCTCGCAACGGTGAGGGCAACAGATCGAGCGGAAATAGCTCACCAGTAAGAAACCAAATGATCATGTTCTTGGTGTTATTGAGGCTGTAAACATGATCGAAAAAAAAGGCCATTGCTGCGACAGCAAAATGCACGGAGAAGAGAAGCAGCACATAACCGAAGCCCATTAGCAGGGCCGGTAGAAGTCGGTCTTCATGTAATGGTAGATCCCACACACGGGCAATGAAGATAATGACAGGTGTCATGACTAATGCTGTAATAAGCTTTTGCCCTAGCAGTTGACCTAGGTGATACTCATAGAACGAGCTGGGTCGCAATAACAGGGCATTAACGGCGCCACTGTTGATCTCGGATATCATCGCACGTTCAAAACGCCAGTTCACACTACCTAGCTGTAGCATAAGCCACAGGAAATACCCAAGGTAGTACGATGCAGGAAAGCCTGCCAAAAGGGGATTTCCTGACGCATGGATAAGCCCTACCCAAAACGCTGCTTCGACTAAAAAGACGCATAGGGGCAAGACTACGATAGCCATCACAAAGTCTATGGGATAGGCTACTCTAGTCGCGACGCCTAGCCTTATACAGGCTAGATTCCTTTTCAAGAAAGACGCGGATGACATCTTCAAAATCGGGTTCTTCAATTTTCAGGTCCCTAATAGGTGCCTGCGAGGTAATAATTCTTAAGGCATCGAAAAGCTCTGTCGATGACAGGGAGTGGTCAAAAGTAATGGCTCCTGATGGAATCTTTAGACCGGAAGTAATCGTCAACTCCTTGGTCAGGGGAGTGACAAAATCGACCACTAACCGCTTTGTAGAAGGTGTCAAAGACATGAAGTGATCGACCGTTCCATCATACGCAATCGTTCCATGGCTCATGAGTAGGAGACGGTCCGCTAACAGGGCGATATCGTCCATGTAATGACTGGTTAGGATGATGGTCACATCCGTGCCTTTGAGTTCATCTAGAATGAACTGGCGTATATTTGTCTGGGCAACAACATCCAAACCAATGGTTGGTTCGTCTAGGAATAAAATTTTGGGTGAATGCAGGAGACATCCAATCAATTCCATCTTCATACGCTCACCTAAACTGAGGCGTCGCAAGGGAACCTGTAACACATGCCTACAGTCGAGGCGGGTAGCCAGCTCATCGACGCGCTTCAAAGTTGCCGTTTTGTCCAAGTCGTAGATGGCGATGAGCAAATGAAAGCTATCACTGGCAGGAATGTCCCACCAAAGCTGGTTTTTCTGTCCTAACAAAAGGCTAATGTTGCGTAAAAACGCATTAGGCCGATCCCATGGGGTGTAACCCAGCACCGAAGCCGTCCCACCTGTTGGAAAAATCAGACCTGACAGAAGTTTCAGTAACGTTGTTTTACCCGCACCATTGCCGCCGACGAGCCCTATAATCTGGCCGCGGGTGATGTTAAGGTCAAGTGGTCGGAGAGCGTTCTTAACCTTGGACTTAGCTTTGAATAGTCCCTTGAAGGACGCCAGAACGCCAGCTTCTTTGCGGTAAGTTCGATATTGGCGCGATAGCTGATTTGTGGAGATAACAACATCATTCATTTTAGCCACAGAGATTTATACTTTTATAGCATAATAAACGATAAGCTAATCATGAATTATTAGACACAAATTGTTTTTTCGGCAGGGTGATCGCGTTATAGAAACAATTGAGAATCCCACATAGGTAGGCTTCAGCTAAAATGGACTTTAACAGGATGTGCAGGATCGCTTCGCGGCATGATAGGCAGGATACTCCCATCATCTTCAAGCTCATAGAGTTAACTTTATTTTACAATTAATGAGATAGAATTGAACCAGATTTGACTCAAATCCTTTCCACTCCCACCTCACTCCACTTTAAGCACATTGTCAGCCCTATTTGTACTTAGAAGGTAGGAGTATCCTGCCTATCATGCCGCGAAGCGATCCTGCATATCTTGTTAAGGTCCATTTTAGTCTTATCTACAATGCCCTTCCACCTAATCTTGTACTGTCGTTCTGTTGTGGTATGAGGAGGGTGATTTGTCGGTTTGATCATCAAATTGTTTATTATAGGACGTAAGCAGTAGTGGATGAGAACCACAAAATTCCGTTGTATCTTGTTCAGGGTATTTCATATGGGGATACTGATGCCAAGAATAGCGCCTAAATGCCTTCTCATCCTCTGCACAAGGATGCCAAGAGGCGCTCCATATCGAGGTTAAATGGCGTATCCATTTCGTAAAACCGGGAAGGGTGCATTTTCCAGATGTTCCCGGATAACAATAGGACCACTCCCATTCCTCAGGTAGTAACTGACCAAATGCATGTTTATCTTTGGTTAGAAGGCAGGTAAAACGTTCGCCGATAGCGCCTTCGTAGGTGCCTCCAACTCCTGTGCAATACTGTCGAGCCTCTCGCCAGACAGTCCGATCCGTTTTAGGCGCATCCTCACCAGAGATAAACGCAACAGACCTGTCGGCAAGCTCAAGAACTGATTCCTTTACGGCTTCATAGCGATCGGAGAAGGCTGTCGACCGAAGGGCCCAAAATGCAGCGACACCAGCTGTTAATAAGAGTGCGCTGCCTACGAGTGGTCGTGGATGACTAACGCAAGCTTCATATGCAAGTTTCCATTGCGATGGTGTTTTGGCAGGGACGGATAGCGGGCCAAAGATATTAGCGGTATTAGCTCGCAACGCTTCAACTTTATTGCTTACCGTGAAGGCACTCCACAATACTGCGAGGCTAGACTTCGTAGCATATCCAAGCGGAGCTATGTGTGTGTCAAAGATTGTTTGCAGGCTCATAGGTTCTGCTTTCGATAATCTCAGCAAGCATACAGTTGACTGGATAGAGAAGCTTAAAAGTCCTATGCTATGGTAGGCAATACCTAGTAGGTTGACAACTTCGCTAACCACCAAAAAAAGAGCTGTTGCGCGAATTGAAAAAACATCTGTTGGGGCTTCCCATTGCTCTAACTTGGCGGATGCGGATGTTGTAATGCCTTGTGCAAAATGTATGGTGGCCATCATGAAAACTCCTTCCTCTCGTTGATTATCAAACCTGCCAATAAAGAATTATCTAGTGGGAGGCACAAAAACACCGTTGTGTCGAATCACCAGTGTGTGAATCAGGATGTCGCCACCAAGCATAGCTTTTATATGACATCTTGGAGGCGTCGCAAGACTCCCAATGATTCCAGCGGCTACTAAAAGTATTTATCCAATGATTATAGCCCTGAAACACGCAGGGCTCTTCCTTGTAACAATCAAGAAGACCATTCGGAGAGGCTTTAGCGGGTATGTTAACATTGCTTTTGTCTTTAGCGATGAGACAGCTAAAACGTTCTTGAACAACGCCCTCATAAATGCCTCCACGAAGTTCGCAATCACCTTTAGCTTCTTCCCATACCTGCGATGCGGCAAGGAGTTGGGAGTCTTTCCATTGAAGTTGCTTAATGGCATGCTCACGAAGGTCCATGCCATCAAGCCGACTAAGGAAGCGTACTGCATTTAGACCTAAAATATAGCTAAGGCTAGCGCCCACAGCATTTTGAGATAATAAAAGATTCATCTCAGCATTAATTCGCGCTTCCTGCTCAGGTGAAAAAACTTGATCGGGAATGGTTAGACGTTGCAGACCGACATTGCGAAAAACGACGTTTATGCCGTTTTTGATATAGCCAGAGGTCGTTTCTTTTGTAATTTGCCAGACGTTGGAAATGGTATTCTCAGGAATGGCCCAGTAGGCTGTCATACTCAGCACTAGAGCGGTCGCTAATAGCGTGCGCGGATGTTTAGCCAGCGTCTTTGCGATGAGTTTCAATTGTGATGGCTTCTTGGCAATTGAAAGTGCTCCGAAAATGTTAGTGGTGTTGGCTCGAATCGTGACAGCTTTACTACTTGTCAAAAAGGCTTCTCCGAAAGTTGTGAAACAGGATTTAGTCGCATATCCAAGCGGGGTGAAATGATCTGCAAAGACTTTTTGCATGCTCACAGGTTCCGTTTTGGAGAGGCTAAGTAAACCTACAGTGGATTGGATAGAGCTCTTTGCGAGTCCAATGCTATGATACGCAATGCCTAGAACAGCTACGATCTCTCTGACGAGGATGAACAGAGCTGCCGCGCGAATGGAATGGGTTGATGGCGCTTCCCATAACTCCAGCTTAGCTGCAGTAGAGTCGGTAATACTATGTGCAAAAAATGTGATATCCATCCGGACTCCCTTCCCTCTAAACATTCGCAGCTTAATAGGATACAGGAATAACATTAAGAAGTCATTAGGCTTGATAACCCTAATAGGAGTAACGATTATAGGAGGTATCCTGACTTTTACAGCTTTTCCTGATGTGGAAAAAATTGGACCCTGATTTTTTACGTAAAAATATGGATGATGTATAAAGAAAATGAGTTCCATAGACCTTCAATGGAGGTATGTTTATGCCACTCATCAAAGGACCAAAAGCAAAAACTCGTCAGGGTATTTCAGAAAACATAAAAAAAGAAATTCGCGCTGGCAAGCCCCAAAAACAAGCGGTCGCTATTGCTCTTAATCAAGCTCGTAAGAGCGGTGCAAAAGTCCCCAAGAAAAGCTCAAAAAGTCATTAAGAGTCGATTGCAGAATTCCTTCGAGATGTCAGAAAATAAAAGCCCTCACAATCGTGTCTCGGTGCGAAGCGCTTTGGAGTCATAGGCATCAACTTAAGCAACTAACTGCGCCCTCACAATCGTATCTCGGCGCGCAGCGCTTTGGAGTGCGTGTCGCTCGCGACCGCTTTGGATTTGGGCGAGCCTATTGAATCGCGCACCGTTCTTTGGAGGCTTAAACCTCCACAGTTACCCCTAGAGCGAAAGGTTACGTTTCTTGCAATGCCTAGTTCACCCAAATCCAAAGCGGTCGCGAGCGACACGCACTCCAAAGCGCTGCGCGCCTATTTACGAAGTTAGTTGCTTAAGTTGATGCCTATGACTCCAAAGCGCTTCGCGCCGAGGCAGCATTGTGAGGGATTTAATGAGCTGTTTCAGCGTCGCAAGGAATTCTGCAATCGTCTCTTAAGGACAATGAGCTATACCACATAGCGAGGGTTTAATCAAAAAGAAGAAAGATGTTCCAATGCTTCTGAAGATGGTATTGTTTATCTTCGACTTTCAAAATTTCTTGTTGACGCTGTTTGATGCGATCGAGTTCTTGCTGGTACGTAGCCTGAGCTTGTGCCAGCTCCTGTTTGATTTGGCTTTGCTGCTGCTCCAGAAGGGGGCGTTGCTCGCCGCTCTTTATGCGTAGACGCTCTTCTTTAAGCTTGGCTAGTTCTTGCTCGATTCCAAAGCGGTCCAGCGTCTCCTGCTTGAGCTGCTCCTGTTCCAGCTGCACTTTTTGGGCGACATCTGCCTGATCCTGCTGATATTGGGTAAGCTCTTTTTTAAGCGCACTTGGCACCCCATTACTTTGCGAATCGTGCTGCTTTAACTGCTGTTCCAACCAAATTTCATATTGCTGCATTTGTGTGACACGAGCCTGATCTTCCTCTAGTTGTAGACGACCACTTTCCTGGTTCTCTTTGATGCTTTCCTGCTCATTTTGAAGCAAAATGCGTTCTCGCTCTAATTGACGAAAGTTTGGAGATGCTTGAGCATTAGACACAGGTTGACCATTTATGGACAGGGCTACTGAACAGAATAGAAGAACCAAAGCTGATTTCATATGGTCACCCTGAGGTAAGATATTAGTTTACATTTAGACTATCATTCTATACTTGTTATTTTATTTGTAAAATTTTAATAGGTCAATAAAAGCGCCTATAAAACAGACGTTTAAATTATTAGCTTGTTTTCTCTTGACAAAAACTTGCCTTGCTAGGTAAAATTAAAGGCGAAATGAATTTTACGTAAGGCTGTATAATGGACGTCAGTACAAGTGGTTTTTCATCCGGTGGATACAGAGGTAATGCATATCAGACTAACTCGTCTGGTGGTGGCGGAGGAAGTTCTGATCAGTTCGTAGGAAAGGCCGCTCGTCCAGTAGGCTATGGTGACTCGATACTCGTTGGCAGCCCTTTGGCGCGAAAGGCGGATAGCAAGACCAAGCCAGGGATGGATCAGGAACAGGCGTTAAAAGCATTTCAACTTACGCGAACGATCAGTGCTGGTTTGGCCTCGGTGGCGCTGTTTGTATTTGGCATTATGATTCTTCAGCCACTTCTTTTGCCGTTATTTACTTTGGGAATGTGTTTCTCAACTGGTATGGCAGAGTGGTTAGATTTTTCTTGGACTATTCTTAAGATAAGCATCATTCCTGCGGCAGTCGGTACGATATGCGGCTGGGTTGCGTATTTTGCGCATCGTAAAAGCAAGGCTTTGAGTCGCCAACTAGAAGAGCGGGAAGAGCAGCAGCCTGCAGCGCAGTTTTCACCAGCCTTGATGGCACGTCTCAATAGCGAGCGACAGCGCGCACCTTCTTGAGGGCCTTATTCACCTTTGCGGTCAGTTTTCGGTCGACTGCAAAAGGATCGTCTGTCGCGTTTTGCTCCTCGGACATAGCTGGCGCTATGCCCTCGTCACAAACCACGACATCCGACCTTTTTCGTCCGACCGAAATTCTGACCGTAAAGGTGAACAAGGCCTTCTTGAGCCATTCCCGCAGTGCTTTTTCGACGATACTCGGGATCTTTTTGGTGATTTTACCCCATAGCCTCCTCATACATATCACAGGGGATATGAATTTCGGAGGCAAAGGGGCAAACTCATCCAAAAATATCTCGAGTCTCCTCGAAGAGTTCACAGCGGGAAAGCCTCTTCTTAAATGAGGGTTGACTGGTAAAGATTATTCCGATATGTACTTGTAAAAGTTTTTGCAAAGTACGACGGGATAGACTGCATGGAAATAAGAAATTCGGTTCCCTCCTCG
This sequence comes from uncultured Chlamydiae bacterium, assembly GCA_963713615.1. GTDB lineage: Bacteria > Chlamydiota > Chlamydiia > Chlamydiales > JAJFMA01 > CAMFKD01. The sequence continues at coordinate 1,156,784 of CAVQMM010000001.1, read as the reverse complement.
GGTTCTTACTACCCTATTGGAGGGGGTGCTGCTCAGGCGCCGGTTCATCATGCCTCCTCTTCGACTCAAAAAGATCAGTTAGTTTCAATGCAAGCTCCTCCTACAAGGGCATCTTTGCCTCGTAAAGGGGCGTCTCGCAGTGGCACGGTATGCTCAGAGGCAGACCTTGAGGCTATGTTTCGCCTATGGACACGCATACGTAGAGGCTTTCTAGGTGTTGCGTTGGGATCTCTTGCTCTGTTTCTCATCATAGTCAGTCTACCCATTTTGGCCATTGTCTTTACCTTAGGCTTCTGTCTTGTGGGTGGATGTCAGGAGTGGTGGGAGTTTACCAGCGCAGTATTTATGGTCTGTCTATGGCCAGGAGCTCTTTTTTTGATTGGCCTTCTTGGTATTGCTATGTGCAGTGCTAAGATGGATGATGCAGCTCATCGACTTCCAACAGACCCGATGGCAACTGATCCATTACGCTTTCTAGCACGCCGTCGGCGGCCGTCGGCTTAAGTCACCGATGTCGGTATAGCTATGGTGACAGTGTAACCAGCCGTTTCATAGGCCACGTGTCGTTGGCGAGATAATTCTTCTTTTGCAGCATCTGTTTTGTCCCATAGTTCATGAACCAGACCAACAGTGTGCGAGACTGGACTTACCCCTGCGCAGAGGTTGATTAATACCTGCGCCTCATTGAGATTAGCTTGTGCAGTGGTGATGACCACTGCAGCCGCTAAAGGGGCTGTGGTGATGGCGTGTGGAACGAAGCTTTCCTTAGGATAGTGCCAAAGCATCCTATCAAGGTATTCGGCGGCTTGCTGATTAGGCACTGTAATGATTTGCCTTTGTGCCTGATGAAAATGAAGATGCACTAACTGGCATACACAGCCAACTTTTTGCTTGGAATCCATTACTTGCCAAAAGGTAACAGAAGGCTTTTTCATGGTTGTAAGTTCCCGTTGGTTACGACGCTATTCATAGCAGGCATGACAACCCCACAGGAAATGACAAATTTGAAGGCTTCTTCAATCTTGACATCGAGATAAATAACATCTTTGGGATTGTACATTACCAGGAATCCTGATGTCGGATTTGGTGTTGTAGGAATGAAGACAGCTATCAGATCTTTAGGGGCGCTGTTACCCAAAGCTGGCGTCGATGTTACAAACCCCATGGTAAAGCTATCCGCTTTGGGATAGGGCACCAGCACTGCTTGCTTGAACGCTCCTGTATTGGAAGAAAACAGAGTGATTACCACGTCCTTGCTGGCTCTATAAAAAGAACTAATGAAGGGGATTCTGTGGACAATCCATTCGCCCCATCCAATCAGAGCATGGATCAAAAACCACTGCGTCAGCATGCCGAGCAATACCGTGAAACCAACCAGCAGTACCAAAATAAGGATCTGACAGAAAACGCGGAAGGCTGCGGGAGAATGAAAAAGAACGAGGTCTTCCGGCCCCAGATGTACTGCATGCAAGGTACTCGTGAACAAATCGATAAAGGGACCTGTCAGCAAATTAAAAAGAAAGACGACCACGACAAAAGTGAGGGCAACGGGAAGTAGGGTCGCTAATCCGGTGATAAAATACTTACGCATGGTCAAGAGAATACCTGATTAATGCTGTCATGCCAAGGACGATTTTAGCCACGGACTAGAAGGAAGGAAGGATAGGATGGCAAATACGGTTCGTGGGGCTTTCTAGGAATAACACGGATGCACACGGATCTAGGAGGATTTAGGAGGATAGGATGGCAAATACGGTTCGTTCAGTTAACTAGGAGTAACACAGATTGGTTCATTTCATTTTAAAGATCTTTAAAGATCGTTTATCTCTCAACTAAAACCATTTTTACTGTTTTAGACTAACGAACCACATTCCCATCCAATCCTCCTAAATCCTCCTAGATCCGTGTGCATCCGTGTTACTCCTAAAAAGCTGAACGAGCCGCCGTGTTACTCCTAATCCTATCCCTAGGATCCGTGGCTAAGAAGTCGGAAGCGCAGTGGGTTGAATAGCTCGAATCAAGACAGCGTGTGGAACGCCTGAAGTTGCTGTGACCACGTTAAATAGATGATGCAAGCCATAACATAGGTAGACATAGGCGACGCCGCCTTCGGCAAACATGACATCATTACGAGCAGTTCGTCGATTCCCAAAGGCATGAGAGGCTCGGTCTTCTGGGCCTCTATACGCTTCGGTTTCGACGATGATACCACCGGTGATATGACCATCAATGTTGGTGAACAGGGATTTTCCTAGAAGATCTCGGCTTAGGGCCACGACATCGTGATCAAGAAAATAACTTTTAGAAAGCGCTTGGAGCATCACTTACGGCTACGTTTTTTGCCTTTTGGCTGAGCTCTGCGGTTGTCACGCTCTTGTCTTCCCTCTTGGCGAGCATGTTTGCGGATCTCCTCATCACGGCGCACAAAAGCTTCGTCGATGGGCTCCTCAAGGATATCCCAATTGCTGTTGAGCAAGACGAGGTCAACATCCTGCAACGCGACAGAGATGCGATCACCGGAATGATAGATTCGGCCGGAGCGGCGCCCACGCAGACGCATGCGCTGTTCCTCAAAGATATAGTAGTCAGTGGAGAGTTTAGAGATATGGATAAACCCTTCCAGCATCATATCGATGACTTCGAAGAAAATTCCAAAGGGCTTAACACGCGTGATTACAGCCTCATACTCGCGCATTGGAGCGTCGGCCTTGGTCTGCGCAAGGAGTCGTAGCTTTTTTAGAAGGACGACGCTGGTCTCTGCTTTAGCACTCAGACGTTCTTGGTCGGAACAGTGCTTGGCGATGGCATCGAGGTCTTGTTCTGCCTCCGCTTCGCCAAATAGAATACGATGGACAACTAGGTCTACGTAGCGCCGAATAGGACTGGTGAAATGGCAGTAGTACTCGAGTCCCAAGCCATAATGACCAATGTTTTCTGCCGAATAAATCGCTAAGCGCATGCTACGGATATAGCTAGCGGCTAAGTAGGGGCCATAGGGTGTTTGGAGCGCTTCCTCGAACAGCGTTTGTAGTTCATGTGGGGCGGGCTGATCAGAGATCTTGAACCCGAAGGCACCAGCGATGATGCCGAATTCGCGCAGATTCTCTTCGGCCGGCTGGTCGTGGATACGGTAGGTGAGGCCTATGCCAGCATCGGTCAGATGTTTAGCAACAACTTCGTTAGCTTTAAGCATGAATTCTTCGATCATTTGGTGTGTGATGTCATACAAAACCACCTGGGTACCGGTAGCATTGCCATTTTCATCGACCTTGACGACCAGATCTGGAAGAGCAAACTCAATGCCTCCACGCTCGTATCGCTTGCGTTTGAGGAGTAAGCAAAGCTCTACCATTAGCTTCAGTAGCCCTAGGTGGGGGCTTTTCTTAACTCCATCGAGGACTTCTTTGGCTTCGCCATAGCTAAAACGTTTGGCACTGCGGATCACTGTCCGGGCAATACGGTAGTCGGTGAGGTTGCCTGATGGATCAAAGCTCATGAATACGGATGCCGTAAGCCTATTCACGTTAGGCTTAAGGCTGCATAGGTTGTCGGAAAGCTCCGGGGGTAGCATAGGAATGCACACCCCAGGGAAATACGTAGAGTTACAACGTCGTTCCGCTTCCTGGTCGAGCGCTGTACCACGACGTACATAGAAGGAAACGTCGGCGATGTGGACGCCTAAGTGATAGAAGCCCTTAGAGTCTTTGTGCACCGAAATGGCGTCATCGAAGTCTTTGGCCGTCTCCGGGTCGATGGTGACAACAGGGACGTCGCGAAGATCTTCACGAGACTTAACCTCTTTGGCAGGTACGCGGTTACCCAAAGCTTCGGCTTCTTTAACAGTTTTGCTAGGGAATGCATCAGGTAACTCAAATTCCTCGATAGCGGCGGCGATATCCTTGGAGGCATCAGAGATATGTCCAATCGAGTGAGATACTTTGCCGTGAGCAGGTTTGGCAGGGGTTCCCCAATCGTCGATTTCTATGACTACGCGGTCGCCGACTTCCAGATTGATATCTGGTGGGGATGTCACATGGACAATTTTTTCCTCTCCGAGCAACGGGACGTATGCGATGGCATTTTCTTGTTTGTCGATCGAACGGATAATGCCACCGAGGTGGGTGCGGCTGCGCTGTAAGATCGTCAGGACGCGGCCTTCCGGACCCTTTTCAGAGACGGCTTCACTGTTGACTAATACCTCGACACGATCACCATCGACAGCGTTTTGCGTAAGATGTTTAGGAACAAAGACATCTTGAGGATAACGTTGCTTGTCATCAGGTTGTAGAAAGCCAAAGCCCCGAGCATGTACACGTAGAATGCCTATCGCTACGCCACCCTGGTCTTTTTTAGCGACATAGCGCTTATTAGTCATCTCAACAATGCCATCGGAAAGAAGTTGATTTAAGATCTTATGAAAGAGAGGGTAATGCTGAGGTGAAATATCAAGTTGCTCGCGTAACTCTTCCTCATCTAAAGGTCGATAACTTCGACCCGTGATATACTGTTGAGTTACTTTGAGGATGTTACTGAAGAGGCGCTCGTCCTTGGTGGGGCGGATCGTGCGTTCTTGTTTCTTGGAAGCTGTAGGTTTTCGTGCCATCGTACCGTCATTGTAAGTGATTGTTATATTATACCTCAAGATAAGATAGAAGGAGACCAGGGTAAGGTGATCGCATGAATTAAGATGCGATTGCTCTGGGAGGGAGAGGAAGAGGCTGGTTTTTACGCGGTTAAAATTGTTGGATTTAATTCGATCGTTCTTTATCGTATCAGATGAAAAAATATCATATCGTATGGACAAATTGTAAGATAATTATAACCAAAGGAAAACCGCCATGGAAAATTTAATTTATAACGGACTAAACTTAGTTGTTCAACACCCTGTTATCGCCATAGGGTCAGTGGGTCTTGTTGGTGCTTATGCTCTAAGAAATAGGCCTAAAGCGCTGTTAATCGTAACAATGACAACAGCTATCTTGGCAGCCTTATCCTATGAATCAACACAGCACTTCCTAGTGCAAAAATTGACAGCGTCCGCATTTGAAAAGCCCGATATGTGCACTCATTCTAGCAACATGTTTGGACGCAGAGTGATTCAAGAAATGGTCGATGGGGCTTTCAATGGATACGAATCCGTAACGGCATGCTGCGAAAAAGGCTTTGCTGAATGTTGCTCCTTACAAAATCGAATCACACAATGTCTAGGTGATGCCCCTTGGGGATGTGTGGCTCAGAACCTGCTGGACTCTATGTCGGTAGTTGTGAAAATAGCAATGGAGCGGGTAAAGACATCTTGTAATGCAGGAGACTGGACTTCTTGTTTGTTGCGGTCTTATTACCCCCAATGTTTTGACGAGACAGAGGTTTTCCACGTGGTTAGTAAGACTTTTGCTAAACCGGCCCAGCTACTATTAGAATTCAGAAATGGAGCACTTGCCGAACTCCCCATCATCAATGAACTTTCCAAAGGTGTGATGAACCACCTAAAGTTTACCTTTGGTAGGTAGGACGCACATTGAGAAATGATCTGGCTCGCGAGCGTTTTCCCTGACGAACAGATTGTCGCGTCATTGACGCGCCAATTGAGCCATGCCTTTCCCATCATTCTCTCCTCTCACTCCTATCTCTGTGCCTCGGCGTTCTCTGTGGTAAAAATCCCTAATCTCTCCTGATCTCCCTCTTTCCTCTCCATCCCCTCTTCCTCTCTACGGCCGTTGCTCCGGAAAGCCATAATATGGTAAGTTATATTACTTCCATACACGTAAACTTAAGAGCAACTATGTCTCAGAAAGCTCCCTACGACCCTAGAGCCGTCGAGGCTAAATGGCAAAACATTTGGCTGAAAAATAAGACTTTTAAAAGCGAGCAGCCATCTAAAAAACCCAAGTACTATGTCCTTGATATGTTTCCCTACCCATCGGGTTCTGGACTACACGTTGGGCATGTCGAAGGCTATACAGCTACCGATATTATCGCTCGTTACAAGCGTATGAAAGGCTTTAATGTCTTGCATCCTATGGGATGGGATAGCTTTGGGCTTCCTGCAGAACAATATGCCGTGCGTACTGGGACGCATCCTGCCATCACGACGCAGCAGAACATCGACAACTTTCGGCGCCAATTGCGTGCTTTAGGTTTCAGCTATGACTGGGATCGTGAGTTCGCTACCAGCGATCCGCGTCACTACAAATGGACGCAGTGGATTTTTACTAAGCTGCATGAGAAGGGCCTTGCATATGAGGCTGAAGCTAGTGTCAACTACTGCCCAGCTCTCGGTACTGTGTTAGCTAATGAAGAGGTCGAAGCCGGTCGCTCCAAGGAGGGTGGACACCCCGTAGAGCGTCGCCCGCTTCGACAATGGGTATTAAAAATTACCGCTTATGCGGATCGTCTCATTCAAGACCTCGATTTAGTCGATTGGCCAGACAGTCTGAAGAGACTTCAGGTGAATTGGATTGGACGAAGCGAAGGCGCTACTACTGATTTTGCGCTTCCAGGGCGTTCTGAGGTGATTACGGTTTTTACAACACGCCCAGACACCCTTTTTGGAGCCACCTATATGGTATTGGCTCCGGAGCATCCACTGGTTGAACTGGTAACGACAGATGCTCAGCGCGAGTCTGTGCATGCATATAAGCGTCAGGCGGCTGCTAAGAGTGACATGGACCGCACAGAGCTAGCTAAAGAGAAGACTGGTGTCTTCACCGGCGGGTATGCGATCAATCCCGTCAACGGTCAGCAAATCCCTATTTGGGTTGCCGACTATGTGTTGATGGGTTATGGCACCGGCGCGATCATGGCCGTTCCAGCGCATGACGATCGGGACTTCGAGTTTGCTCACAAGTATAACCTGCCAATCATTCATGTTTATGACCCTGACGTTTCCGCATTGCCCGAGCGCATTCCTGCAGGGATGTCTGCGGAAGAAACACATCGTCAAGTATTGGAAGGCAAGCTGTGTTGGCCAGGTAATGGTACATGTGTCAATAGCGCCAATGCCGACATTAGCCTCAATGGATTGTCGGTTCCTGAGGCCACAAAAGCCATCACAGATTATCTAGAGCGCATTGGAAAGGGTAAATTCAGTGTCAGTTACAAGTTGCGTGATTGGCTGTTCTCTCGCCAGCGCTATTGGGGCGAGCCGTTCCCGATTCTGCATTTTGAGGATGGCTCAAACCGTCTCTTAAACGTCGATGAGCTACCGCTCGTTCCACCCGAAATTCAGGATTACAAGCCCTCTGGCGATGGCCAAAGCCCCTTAGCGAAAGCGAAAGACTGGGTGGAGATCATTGATCCAAAAACCGGCAAAGTGGCTCGTCGTGAGACCCACACCATGCCTCAATGGGCGGGTTCATGCTGGTACTACCTACGCTTTTGTGACCCATCTAATGATGAGGCTGCATGGGATCTTGAGGCTGAGAAGTACTGGATGTCTGTCGATCTTTATGTCGGGGGTGTAGAGCATGCTGTCTTACACCTTCTTTATGCTCGATTCTGGCATAAGGTTCTCTATGACTGCGGCTTCGTTAGCACGCTAGAGCCATTCCAGACTCTGCGTAATCCGGGGATTGTGGTGTCACGCTCATTCCAGCGCAGCAGTGGTCTCTATGTTGAGCCTAGCGAAGTTCGTGAAAAAAATGGCAAGTTTTTCCACAGTGAAACTGGCGAAGAGCTGCGCATGCAGGTCGAAAAGATGTCCAAATCCAAGCTTAACGGTGTTAACCCCGATGAGGTTATCGAAGAGTTTGGCGCGGATAGCTTGCGTATGTATGAAATGTTTATGGGGCCTCTAGAGAAGGAAAAGCCCTGGAATACCGATGCTGTTAATGGCTGTTATCGGTTCCTTAAGCGTTTCTATGAGTTGGTGACTTCCGACAAACTAACAGATTCCGAAATACCAGAAGCAACCAAGCTAGGACATCGCCTCGTGCATGGTGTCGGAAAAGATATCGAAGCTCTGCAGTTCAATACCGCTATCGCCAAGATGATGGAGTTTATTAACGACTTCTCCCGCTTGGAGGCCCATCCTCGCTCCGTTGTGAAGATGCTTACTCAATGCCTTTCGCCTTTTGCTCCCCACATCGCCGAAGAGGCTTGGGAGTTGCTCGGGGCTAAAGAAGACCTAAACTATCGCCCTTGGCCCGAAGTAGATTCCAAGTACCTTCAAGATGATACGGTGACCTATGTAGTACAGGTCAATGGTAAGGTGCGAGGACGGTTAGAAATGGCGCGTGATCAGTCACAGGACGCTGTCTTATCAGCCGCTAAGGCAGATTCGCTTGTCAGCCGCTTCCTCGAGGGCAAGGAAATCCAAAAGGTTGTGTTTGTGCCGAACCGTCTGCTCAACATCGTCATCTAGGTCGAGGAGCAACGCCGGATCCTAGGATTTAGGAGTAACACGGATGCACACGGATCTAGGAGGATTTAGGAGGATAGGAAGGCTTCCACAGCCCATCCCTCGCGAATCTCTCAGGCGCTGTTACAGGACGGATTTATGAAAAGGATTGCGGCGTGAATTCGCGAGTTAGAAAGTTTTTTTCTTATTACCAGCCTTATCTTGGATTGTTCAGCGCGGATATGGTTTGCGCATTGATTGCGTCTGCAGCCACGTTGGCCATTCCATTATGCATCCGATACATTACGACAGATTTGCTAGAGGTTGGTTCAGAGGACTCCCTCCATCAGATTTACATGATGGGCGGCCTCATGCTTGCTTTAGTTGTCATTTACACGGCATGCCATGCGTTTATTGATTATCAAGGCCATATGATGGGGGCTTTGATGGAAAGAGACATGCGCAATGAGCTATTCGAGCATTACCAAAAGCTTTCCTTCAGATTTTATGATGAGCATAAAACTGGCCAGCTCATGACCAGGATCTCCAACGACACACTTGATCTTGCCGAACTCTACCATCACGGCCCAGAAGATATCGTCATCTCCCTGCTGAATTTTATCGGCGCCTTTGTCATCTTAATCAATATCAATGTCGAGTTGGCTTTCCTGGCCTTTATTTTTGTTCCGGTTATGGGAATCTATGGGTTTTATTTCAGCAAGAAAATGTACGCAGCATTGAGGAAAGGCAGTGACAGAATCGGAGATATTAACGCTCAAGTAGAAGATACTCTTGCAGGAATCAGAGTCGTCCAATCGTTCACCAATGAGGAAGTCGAAAGGAAAAAATTCACCTATGAGAATGATCGTTTCGTCGAGAGTAGGAAGAAGGGTTACAAGGCTGAGGCTTATTTTTATGATGGTTTGATTGCCTTTACCCAACTCATGACTGTCATCGTTGTCATCTTTGGAGCAGTAAGTATTGTTAAAGGCTCTTTAGATTTGGCTGACTTGCTCACTTTCCTTCTTTATATCGTGATCCTAATTGAACCGATTCAACGATTGGGCAATTTTATTCGGCTCTATCAGGAAGGACTCACAGGTTTTATTCGATTCATGGAAGTGTTGGAAGTTGAACCAGATATTCAAGATGCTCCAAATGCCGAAAATCTGACTCGAATTAAAGGAGAGATAGAATTTAAGAATGTGAGTTTTAAGTACAAGGAGGGTTACGATCACGTTTTGAAAAAGATCTCTCTGAAAATAAACATTGGAGAATATGTAGCCTTGGTTGGACCTTCAGGCGTGGGGAAAACGACTCTCTGTTCTTTGATTCCCCGATTCTATGAGGTCAGTGAAGGAAAAATATTGGTCGACGGTCAAGATATTAAGGAGCTCAAAGTCAAATCATTGAGAAAAAATATCGGACTTGTCCAGCAAGATGTCTACCTTTTCGCCGGAACAGTTTCAGAGAATATTCGCTATGGAAAAGCTGACGCCACAGAAGAAGAAATCATGCTGGCAGCCAAACAAGCCAACGCTCACGATTTTATCATGGAACTGCCGAATGGATACTCTACAGACGTTGGACAGCGTGGAGCTAAGCTGTCCGGGGGACAAAAGCAACGACTCAGCATCGCACGCGTTTTCTTAAAGAACCCTCCTATCATTATTTTCGACGAAGCAACGAGTGCATTGGATAACGAAAGCGAACGAGCCATACAAAATTCTCTCGAAAGACTAATCAAAGATCGCACGACTCTCGTCATAGCCCACCGCCTATCGACGGTCAGGAATGCCAAGAGAATTCTTGTGTTGACAGATAACAACATTGAAGAGCAGGGAACCCATGAAGAATTGATCGCCCTAGATGGTACCTACGCCAGCCTATATAAAATGCAGTTAAGGATCGAGGACACTGGTCCCGTGAGCTAGCGTTAGATAGGCCGTAACAAACCATCCTATCCTCCTAAATCCTCCTAGATCCGCTTGCATCCGTGTTACTCTTCCCAGATCCGCGTTAATCTGAATTGCTGTTTTGGCGTTTTTCTTGCATAGATATCACTATGGAAGACTTCAGTATCAAAAGTCCCGAACCTCCGCGTTCTAGCGAGATTGCCAAGCCTAAAGAGCCAGCATCTCTCGACAGGGTTTTGATGTTGGTAAAAGCTGAACTTGCTGATCGGGCGAAGCCTTCATCAGAGACCCTGAAAGGTTGGTCTGCACAAATACTGCCAGGCCGAGGCCTCGTCGGTGATCATGTTATTGTTGCACGAGAAACGTTAGTTGGAGAGACATTTGACTTGGAGAGCTTTCGTTCTAAGGTTGCTCAGGCACAGCAAGGAAGCAAGGAACTAGAACGCTTAACGGGGCAGCTTTTCCAGGCTAGAGACCTAGATATGAAAAGTGGTATACACATTGTTCGAGAAGGAGTTGCTGAAGCAGGACCCCACGAGCAGATTGCACTAGAAAAATATCAGACATTTAAAGAGGCATGGCACGAAGTAGGAAGAGACTTGATTAAGATGGCGAATGGCATCGCAAATCCCGAACTTCGAGCGCAGCTGATGGCGCACATTAACGAGATTTACGAAAATACTAAGCACTCACTCCAGAAGGAATGAGTGCTTTATAATCCCGACGAACCGATTGCAAAGCTTATGCCTTGATAAAACCGGGGCCACCGCTTCTCTGGCCTGGCTTCATGCCACCCGGAGGGGCAATCTGCTGCTGAGGAGCACCACCAGGTCCTGCTGAGCTGGGCTCTCGTCCTTCGCAGATGTCGCTGCAGATCTTACGCCATTTTTCTACAGTTTCAACGTATAGCGGGGCAAATGCTCGCAACGCTGATGGAACTGCATGTTCCATGTCGAGGGTGCAGTGGATGAGGATAAGTTCCTCTTTAACTGCGACGCCAACACCACCGCCGGCCATTTGGCCGCCGAGCATTGACCCTTCGAGCAATCTTTCATACAATTTTAGTTTGGTCTTCTCATCACGTGGAAGACCGTCTAGAAGAGGAGAATAAAGGTACAGCCGCTTGGAATTGGGCTCGTAGGTAAGGTGTAAAGAAAACTCATCGTCTATCCCAAGGATACACGTATTGTTCTCATCAAACTCCAAACCCTCGAGACCGAGTTCTTTTCCAAACTCGCTGAGGTTCTCCTTTGCGTTCTCAAATGACATAATTTCCTCCTAACAGTTCGTCGTGCTCGCAGTTTACTCGGTCACGCCTTTTTGACGCAAAAGGATGTTATCGTAACTTCCTTCTTAACTTTTTGAATCGTATTAACCATGCCTCATGGGGGATAAAAAGTAAACCCCTTTGTAATTTCGATGCTCTTGGCCACCATCCAGCGAAAACGAATCCACCTATCGAGCTAATCCTTATTTTATATCCAAAGCATTTATTACGCAACATGCTAATTTACAATTATCTTTAAAAGACGTAAGTCAGTGTTTTTGAAGCATGGAGACGATCTATATCATTGCTATCATCTTTAGAATTCATCAGAAAAACCGGCTTTAGGAATTAGGATTTTTACACAGAGAACACCGAGACGCCGAGATAGGAGAGAGAGGAAGAGGAAGAATATTCAGTTGCTGCTGGCTCTGGACAAAATCCGGTCTAAGGGTTCCTGCAGGTATACGATTCTGTAGAGCCCTTAGACTGGACCTTGTCCAGAGCCAGCAGTAACTGAACAGGTCCTCAATTTAACAAAAAAAATTAGATTGAGCACTTGTGCCGTTTGTCGGGCCTCGAGCAAAATTCTGCCTAAGGGCTTTTACCAAAACAAAACCCCTCAAATGGCCCTTAGACGGAATTTTGCTCGAGGCTCCACAAACGGCACATTCTCTCCTAAATCCTCTCTCTCCTATCTCGGCGTCTCGGTGTTCTCTGTGTAAAAATCCTAATTCCTAATCCTTCTCTTTCCCTCCTCGCTCCTGCTTGTGTAGTCAAGTCCTACAAACCGGATGAACCAAAAAGCCACTGCTCAAATCGAAGCTCTGCGATCTTTCGTCGCTCTATGGCTTCATGGCGTGATTGTTCTAGAGTTCTAAGATATTCCTGTAATTCAGCCAAGTCACCGCCCAATTGCTTAGGCAGAGTGCTCCAGCGCCATTTAGCCTGGCTTCGGAGCTTTATACGGTGCAGTAAGTCCAACAGTCGCTCGCGAAGACTATCTTCAATTTGTGACCCTGTGTTGTGTAGGGTTGCAGCTAGTTGACCCGCTGTTGTTTCCATGCCTACCAAACAGGCTATAATGACTAGGTTAGGATTCGTTCCTGCAATGTATCGCAACCACCCTCCGCGCCGCATACTCTGCCCCTCAGCTTTTCCGCGCTCTAAAAAGCGTGCTAGGTCTTGGCCCGTTGTCAGTAACTCATCAATAGCGCCAATAGTGGCATGGTGGAACTGAATTTGGCCTTCATGATTCTCTCCGATCAATTTTTGAGCAGGATCTTCAAACATAATCCGTCGCACTAATTCTTGGCGATCTGCCTGTAACTCTTCAGCGGTTATTTCTTCACTGGCATCCAACCAGCGATCCAGTTCAATTTTTTGATTTTTTAATACATGTAATGTTTCTTCGCGCATGACCAGGCCATCGCTATAGGGATCGTTTTTTTTGTGAAGACGCTGCCGTGCCTCGGATAAGTCTTGCTGGAGCTGTGTAATGGTTATTTCAAGTTCTTCACGTATTAGGCTTTTTTCTTCGCGATGTTGGAATAATTTTTCCCGTTCTCGCAGGATCCTTCGGTGATTTTCGAGCGGGTTGTGATTGGACATCTTTGCCTCTATTTCCGTGGACTGCTATAGTCGAAGAAGTAAATTATCCATAGAATTCTCAATAAGGGGAAGGAAGATGAACATTATTCAGATTGCGGGGCACCTGGGAGCAGACGTTGAAACGCGAGTTACTCCCGACGGACAAAAAGTATCCACCATTCGTGTAGCGACGAATTCCAAGAAAGCTGGGCGTGAAGAGACGATCTGGTGGCGTGTGACGTTGTGGGGAGATCGTTGGGACAAGATTTTGCCTTACTTGACTAAAGGGGCGTCGATCATCATTGTAGGTGAAATGCAGAAGCCTGAAATTTACAAGAACCGTGAAGGACAGCCTCAGATTTCTCTCGATATCCGAGCAGAAATGGTTCGCTTTAGCCCATTTGGTAAGAGTGAGCGGTCTGGGGCCGAGGGACAGCAGCATGCTCAACCTTATGCAGCTCAGAATCAGCCAGCACATGGCATGCAGTCAGGCTTTGCACCAGCGAGTGCGCCTCCAGCAACGCCCTATGGAAGACCTCCAGCAGATTCAGTAGGCGCTCCAATGGCAGGGTTTGCTGAGGTTCCTGATGAAGACCTCCCATTCTAATATGCAAATAACATTTGCGAAGCGTTGGGGCACACGCCCCAACGCTGACGTTGTGGCCATTCCATTTTGGAAGGATTCATCTGGGGCTATCTTGGCATGTGAAGAAGATAGCATTGAATCCCTCTGCTTACCACATGGTGTACGTACCGATTTCGTCGGTGACGAGGGCCAGCTCTGTCTTCTCTATCAGACATCAGAGAGTGACGCCGCGCCAAATGAAAAAGAACTACGTATGATTTTGGTGGGCTTGGGAGTAGCTGAGGAAGTTACTGCTGAACGTCTTCGCACTACCTATGCGGCTGTGACACGGTTTTGTAGAGATAAGAAGCTCAAATCCATCAATATCATGGCCCCTGACGTGCCCGAACTTCCAGAAAGTAGTTTAGCATGCAGTGTTGCAGAGGGATTGCTTCTTGCCAACTATGCCTTTGTGGAAACGAAGCTGTTGACTCGGATCACCTTTATTGGCTGTACAAAAGCTGCTGAGAAGGTGGTAAAAGAGACGATAGCAGTTTGTGAGGCTGTTTATGAGGTGCGCAATCTAGTCAATGGCAATGCTGATGAGATCACTCCGCCTCGCCTTGCTAAGTATGCGCAAAACCTTGCTAAAAGCCATTCTTCATTGACAGCAACGGTCTTCGATAAGAAGCAAATTGAAAAAGAAGGCATGGGCCTTCTTTTGGCGGTTGGCCGAGGGGCTATAGTAGACCCTCGATTTATACAGTTGGAATATCGCGGAGCTCCCAAAAGCAAGGAGCGCACAGTTATTGTAGGCAAGGGAATTACTTTTGACACGGGTGGTTTGGATATTAAACCCGCGGCGTCGATGGAGCATCAGCGCACCGATATGGCTGGAGCAGCGGTTGTTTTGGGGACTCTCAAAGCCATTGCCGCTTTAGGACTCAAGTGCAATGTGGTGGGTATTATCCCTTCCGCAGAGAATGCTATTGGATCTAAAAGCTTTAAACCTGGCGATGTCTACCCATCCTACAATGGTATGACTGTGGAAATTGGAAATACAGATGCAGAAGGTCGACTTGTGCTGGCCGATGCCTTGGCTTATGCTGTAAAGAAATTACATCCAACACGAATCATTGACATTGCGACATTGACTGGAGCCGTTAACGTTGCCTTGGGCGATGAGGTCGCTGGGCTTTGGGCCAGTGATGATATCTTGGCCGAAGATTTGATCGCGGCAGGCGAAACTACCTATGAGCGTGTATGGAGAATGCCTTTAGTTGAGGAATACCGCAGCAATCTTAAATCCGATCGTGCGGACCTCAAAAATGTAGGTGGCGGTGGGGCCGGATCTATTGTTGCGGCGCTGTTTTTACAGGCTTTTGTCAAGGACGTCCCTTGGGCTCACCTCGATATCGCTGGAACACGCTATCTGCAAGAGGGGCGCCGATACCGCACTAAAGGAGCCACCGGTTTTGGTGTTAGGTTATTGGTCGAATATCTCAAAAATCTGCATACAGAGTAGTCGTGGACTATAATTTTCAATTTAGAGACAAGATTAGTGTAGCGGTTCTTGGGGCCGATACAGGCGAAGGTCAGCGGTTGCTTGCTCTTTTGGCGAAACATCCTTGGTTTCAGGTTGTGGATGACAAGGATGACGTGTATCTCTTCTTTTCCACTCTCGAAGAGCTTCCCACAGTTGCAGCAGCAGTGCCCGTATTGACTATGAAGTCAGGCCAGGGTTACTGCATTCTTCCCGAAGTCAATGGCAATATCCTTAAGGATCTAGGCGCTGGTCCACACTCATTGATTGTTTCACATCCATCGGGAATAACCTCTGCATTGGCTCTTGCTCTAAAGCCCCTAGACATGGCTTTTGGCTTGGAGCACGTGGATACATCGATTATTCTTCCTATTGGCAGTCGTACTGTTCCCAGCCTTGACCTTCTCGATAGCGTAATGCCGGTGGCTGATGGTTTAGAGGTTAGTCTTCAAGATGAACTCAGGAACCTTCTAGGGCGTCCTAAACTGATTGTTGGGGCACAATCCATTCGTGCCCCTATGACAGCTGGTCTGTTTCAATACGTCACCGTAAAATTTGCCGAAAAACCCACTCCAGAAGGTATTTTGGAATGCTGGAAGGATTACCGTGGTAATCTCGCAGACTTGGAGCTTCCTCTCGCTCCGGTAGCACCGCTACAGGTATACTTGGAGCCTGGATACCCACAACCACGGTTACATAAGGATGTTGCCAAAGGAATGTCTGTTGGCGTGGGGTCACTAGAGCCTGCCAATGGTGCAGATTTCCGTTTTGCAATCGTATCCGATCCGGAAATGCGTGGACCTGTTGGGGGCGCGTTGTTGAATGCTGAGCTCTTGGTTAAACGAGGCCTCGTCTTTTGGTAGATATAAAAAACACTACACAATCTTGTGCCTTCATGTGATATTGTCTTCCATAGAAAATGATAGAGGGAGATGTATCCATGTTGCGGTTGGCTTTTTTTTTCTGGACATTGGCTTTCAGCGTGTTTGCTTATGCGCAGGATTTTGAGCCTATAGATGGTGGTCCCATTCACGAAGCCTACATCACTAGGGTGACAGGCACCTATGTCCTCGATGGCATACCTTCGCCTCCTCCTCAAGCTATTTTAGAACGTATTCCTCTTAACCAGGTACAAGGTCTCACGTGGCTTCCTGGCTATTGGCAATGGGACGCTGAGCGCAATGACTTCATCTGGGTGGGTGGAGTATGGCGTCAGCCCCCTCCAGGCCATCACTGGGTACCTGGGGAGTGGAAGCTGTTGGATCAGGGGGCCGTTTGGGTTCGTGGGTTTTGGTCGGGCAAGTCTGCGAATGTGGCACAGCATATTGCTCTCGCACCACCAGATCAACCAGACGAGGCTCCAGAGGCGCCACCATCCAAGGATTATTTTTGGGCACCGGGCTATTTCGAGTATGAGGAGTCTACACATTCTTACTCCTGGCTGGAAGGTCAATGGCAACCGCTTGATCCCAATTGGATACTGGTACCAGCTCATTATGTGTGGCGGACCGAAGGCTGGCGGCTTGTGCCTTCATTCTGGGATTGGCCTTTAGAGCAGCGGGGTGTGGTCTATGCTAGTCTCTTCATCCGTCCAGAAGAACGTATTGGCTTCGAGTATCTTCCTTGGTTAGTGGTTGATCCCTGGGATTGTGTTCAGCGTTTGTATCTTTACTATCCCGATTATGGCTGCTTCTTCCACCATCATTGGCACTATCACCAGGACCTTTGGAATAGCTGTAATTGTACCCCGCCCTGGTGGACATGGCCGAAGTGGTGGTGTTATAACTGGCATCAAAATTGGGGCCTTTGGTGGTGGTATTGTCATCCAGGATATCCACAGCCTCATTGGCTATCGCAGCAAATGGCCACTCACATCCATCCGCCTACTCAACAACTTTTGAGTAAATGGAATCATTATGTGAAGACTCCCTTCTTAGTGACTCCGCATGGCGTTGTGAAGCCATCAGTGTATCTAAGAGCATTGTCCAAGGTGACCAAGCAAAGTCCTGCTACTCTGCTCCCAGTGGTTCCAGTTAAGAACTTGAAGCTGGTGCAAAAGGATGTTGTGAAGCAGGTGGTTGAGCCTAAACAAATTTTTAAGCCGCTCGGTAGCCACGAAGATAAGGCTGTACTGGATAAGCCCATGATCGAAATAAATAATGGTATCACATCTGGCAAAAGAGGCATCGTTCCAAACACTGCCGACCTGTTACCTAAAACGGTCAACAAGGGCGTTGTGAGCCCGGATCAACAGCATCCGGTTATTCGAACGCAGCCGCAGGAGAAACAGATCCAGAAGCCTGTGATAAGGACCCCAGGACAGACTCAGGAGAAACATCCAGAACATGGGCAAACTCAAGATGAGAGGTTAAAAAGCCGTACAGTTTTTAAAACGCCTCCGCTTACGGTTCCCAAATCAGAAGTGCATCAGCAACCCCAGCAGCAGCGTAACTCTGGAAGAAGTACCCATAGCCCTCAGCGTAATGAAGAGCGCCGTCAGTCGATGCTTACTGCACGGCAGAACCAAAATAGACCACAGCCTAGCCCGAGGCCACAGCAGCAACAAGGAATCAAGAAGGGGCAACAGCAGAATCGTGTTGGGGCTCCAGAGCGCTGCGCGCGTGTTATTCGATGATGCGTAAGGCATTGACGCTTACCTACAAAATTCCTGCAACTGGACTGATAGGACTGACTGGACAAAAAAAGTGTCCATTTTGGTCCAGTCAGTCCAGCTCGTCCAATTGAGGTAATTTCAGAAGTCCGATTTTCCGAAGTCAATTTCCTGAAAATCGGATGCCGGTGAAGAGAGAGTCATTCCCTTCCCAGGCCCGAAGGGTCGATATTGCAACAGGCCATGGCACCGCCATGGTATATGCCAAAACGGTTTTAGCAGCCTGTAGGGCTGCCATAAATGCATGCATTGTAGCAGTCCTTCGAGGCTGACAGGAAATATCCCTTGGTCGCTTTTTGGCTGTTTTTCCGGATCTTGGCCACAGATGCAAGTTCCCTACTTTCAGAAGTATGCGAACTGTGCGACCGGTATGTCGTTAAACTAGAAGGTGAAAGTCCTTTACGGGCTCTAGTAAGGAGAACCGTTAGAGAAGGCAAGGGTGTCCATCGCGAGATGGAATCTGAAGAAAGCCGTATACAAAATGCTGACCTGACGAACAGGAAGTGCATAAGAGGCAGAGGGCTCCTAGGATGAGGGTGCGGTATAACCCAAAGTCCAATACTTACTCGGAAGGAGTCAATGTAGATGCAACAGGTTAGCAGGAAAGTTTAACTCA
The DNA here is from genome assembly GCA_963713615.1 of uncultured Chlamydiae bacterium. Lineage (GTDB taxonomy): Bacteria > Chlamydiota > Chlamydiia > Chlamydiales > JAJFMA01 > CAMFKD01. The sequence goes on along the minus strand of CAVQMM010000001.1, from coordinate 1,138,281 downwards.
TAGTAAACGAGCAGAAGAGTGCCGTTGCCCATCCATGGGAACGGAAATTCTTGGGGTTTACCTTTACCATAGGAAGGCAACCGGGAAGAATTACCGTTCACCCAAGCAGAGTGAAACGTTTAAAAGATAAGGTGAGGAGTTTGACCAGGAAAATGAGAGGCATGAATATATCGGAAAGCATCCGAAAACTAATCATGCCAATCACGAGAGGCTGGGCAAACTACTTTAGCATATCAGAAGAGCGAAACGTATTTCAGAGTTTGGATGGATGGATCAGACGGAAAATCAGAGATATCCAATGGAGACAATGGAAAACCCCTCGAACCCGACATAAACGTCTGGTTGCTTTGGGGCTTAAAGAGCGCTCGGCGATAAATTGTGGGTACAGCGGTAAGGGGCCATGGAGAATGGCTAAAACACCAGGGATGCACAGAGCCTTATCAAACCGAGAAATTGAATCCATGGGTTACATCCCAATGATGAAGCTAGTATGCGCTAGGTCATAGCGATCATGAACCGCCGTATACGGTTCCGTACGTACGGTGGTGTGAGAGGGCGGGAGCCGGTAGGCTCCCCCCTACTCGATTGCATCTATGGCCAATTTCCCAAAAAACACCTCAAAAATCGACTGAAGGGATATTTCCTGTCAGCCTCTTCAGACTGCGAAATCCCTTCCTGGCATATACCATGGCGATGCCATGGCCTGTTGCAATATCGACCCTTCGGGCCTGGGAAGGGAGAAAAGCCTGTCTTTCCAGACTGGATAGTGCCATACCACTTAAGCTCTCCAGAATCGCCTTCTCACAAAAAAAAAGTGATTTTTTTTCCAAAGAATCGATCCATGAGAGCCCAAATACTTCTGCAATTACCTCAATTAGTCCATGAAATCAAACTTGTAGCTTTAGAAAGAAGGCGGCTACTTATCGCTCGGCATTCTATTCGTCATCGTCGTCGTTTGTGTCATCAACAATTTCTTCCTCCTCATCATCCAATGAGAAGTCTATAGGGGGCGGAGAGGCCTTGGGAAGAGGACGGCGAATTGCCTTGCCTGCCGGGACTGGCACATCGTCAACCCATATCGGTGAACTCCATGCCATATGCCCATCCTCTTGCGTTACTCTAATGTAGTAGTAAACAAACGGAGGCTTCTTGTCTTTGTTATCAAAGGTCGCCTTGTTAAGAGGGGTTAGGTCATCATAGGTAAACTCTAAGAAGTAACTATCGGGCTTCAGAGTTTCAATCACCTTGCCATTACGTATGATCTCAATGGTCTTGAGCTTGGTGGTCCCTGCAACCGTTCCTGCTAAGTGACGATTTATCGCTAAACCAGCTTTATCAGCGGTAGAAATTTCGCTACCCATGGGCTTACCAGAAAGCGAAAAATTGACAATGATGCGTTCACCGGTGGTAGCATAACAAGAACGTTGGTACAGAGCCTCAACAAGCCCCGCTCGCGTATGATCCTTGCAGATGATTGCTGTCAGGCCCGGAGAATACTGCTCTTGATCACCTTGATAGAAATCGGCATAGATGCCACGGTCATCCAGGCCGCCAGCGACAAAGCCAACGCGTACGTTGTTCTTTAAGGCTTTCTGTATGGATCCTTCAGGGCACTCTTGAACGCCTTTCTTGCCACCAGCTTTGATTGGACGAGGATTGCCTTCCTTCGCCGTGCATTCAGAGGAACCCCACGCATTGTAGATCTCCACAACACGTTCAAAGTCGGGATCATGCTTGCTGAAGTCGAACTCAAATCCCTTGGCCATTGTAAAACAAGCGATAGCAACATATTCCTTGGGACTGGATGCTTTATAGGTTTTTTTGAGCGAACCATACTTAACATCTTTCTTGCGAAGAATAGGTTTGTTATCTTTAGGATAAACAAACAGACGTATCCCTTCTTCTCCTGGTACGCCAGGATATTGAAAGCCTAGCAAAGCATTAAAACGCTCGTCTTCGTTAAATTCAACCACGTTTTGGGAGATGTGCTTCCAGGTATCAACTGGAGTTTCTTCCAAGCTCTCAAACGAGGAGGTTCCATAGAAATTTAGAGCTCTATCATCGCGAAAGTGGCGTAGACAGGATTCAATACTTTCAGTGGAGTCAAAACGTTCCGATTCTCCATGTAACAAGCCCCAAAAGAGGTTAACATCGCTTTCCGCAAAGCATTTAATGGGCGGAGAGCAGAATGTTTGCTTTGTCTTAGTATTGTAGAGGCGAACCGTATAAACCCCAGGTTCATTAAAATAGAGGTTTGGAAGGGTGATAAAACCTGTTTCAGGGACAAATAGTCGCCATTTGAGGTTCTCACGTAGATGTTCGTGGCTTAGCTCGATCAAAGTGTCTTCTGGTGCATGATTGGTCAAGTTACCAAATTCGTCTTCAAAGCGAACGATGACGTCAAAACGCTTGTTACGAGTCACAAAAGAGGGGGTCAATACCTTGATGACGCTCAAAGGTCCGCCACGGACATCCAATGAAAAAACTTCAGGCTCTTCATAGTGGCCCTTGCCCGTGGGGTCAACATAGAGGTAGAAAGGACGTCGACGTTGTGCTGTGGTTTGGGCTCCATTGCCTCCAGGATTCTTCTTAGTGCTTGCCTTCGGTGCTCCTATGACGATTGTGAGGCTTTGTCCGGTGGGGACATCGATTGGCAGCTTGAATTCATAGTGTGGTGTAAAGCTTTCAGGCGGCTCGATTTGTGCTCCATTGATGATTTTTCCGTTAGGCAAAATCAGGTAAATCGCATTTTCCGATGCGCTAGGACTGACATCCGGCAATTGCCAGTCGATGTCTCGTCCTTTGGAGGCGACATCAAACTTTAGACGTGTGCCTTTTGGCAATGTAGCTGTAGGGGTATAAATAAATTTCCAAGTACGTATTTCCCCTGCTAGGGCTGTGCTAGGATCGCAGAAACAGATAGATCGCCGCATGTGATTGCAACTCCATTGGTAGAGGCTAGTTCGACTGGCTGGGATTGTGCCTCAATAATTTTTGTTTTTCAAGAGGCATTATTAACCCGCATACTCCACGACGCGCTTTTCTCTGACAACCGTAATTTTTATGCGTCCGGGATATTTGAGTTTTTGCTCGATGCGCTTGCCAATGTCCCGCGCTAGGTTAACGACACCGGCATCATCGACAACTTCGGGTAGTACTGAAATATGAATTTCGCGACCAGCCTGCAGAGCATAGGCGCGCTCGACGCCTGGGAAGTCATGGGTGATTTCTTCTAGGTCCTTCAGGCGCTTGACATATTCCTCGATAGCCCCTGAACGCGCTCCAGGTCTCGAGGCTGAGATGGCATCAGCAGCATTGCACAAGCTGCCTTCGACAGTCGTCGCTTCGATTTCATAGTGATGACATCCAATGCCATTGGCAACTTCAACAGATTCTCCATATCTTATCGCAAGGTCGCGGCCTACTAGAGCATGGGATCCTTCGGTCTCATGGCTGACAGCTTTGCCAACGTCGTGCAGCAAACCGATTCTCTTGGCGAGGCGTGCGTCGAGACCGAGTTCCGCTGCCATCATACCGAGGATGTTAGCAACTTCCAGCGAGTGATCAAGGATGTTTTGGCCATAGCTAAAGCGGAGTTTGAGTTGTCCAAGCAGTGCCATCAGCGCCGGATGCATGTCCAAAGCGCCTACCCGCATGGCGGCGTCTTCGCCATATTTTCTATTGAGTTTCTCGACTTCCGTACGCTTTTGCTCGATGACTTCTTGGATGCGCGTTGGATGGATCCGTCCATCTGAAACGAGTTCGGAGATCACCAATTTAGCGATCTGCTTACGGATAGGATCAAAACCTGAGAGAACCACAGCTCCAGGGGTGTCATCGACCAGAATATTGACACCCAATTCACGTTCGAGCAACCGGATATTTCTGCCCTCGCGGCCGATGATACGCCCCTTCATCTCATCACTGGGTAGGGAGACAGTGGTGACAGTGACTTCGGATACACATGGAACACAGAGGCGATTAATGGCTGTTACGACGACTGATGCGGCTTTCCTGTCGGCTATTTCCTCCGCTTCGGCAAGCTTACGGCGCGAAAGATTGGCTATTTCAGTTTCGACATCATTATGGATGCGTTGCAGAAGGAGATCCTTAGCTTCGATGGTGGTAAGACCAGATATTCTTTCTAGTTGCTCCAAAAGCTGTTTATTGGCCCTTGCCAGCTGATCAGTCAGGGCCTCACAGGCTTTTTTATCGACATTCAGGGCGGTATCCCGTCTATCGACTTCTAAGATCTTTTTTTCCAGAGCATGTAGGCGATGCTCAAGTTTATCTTCGCGTATCTTGAGACGCTCCTCTTCGCGTTGCAGCTTCTGGCGTTCCTCGCGCGTAAGTTTTTCTAGCTCGCGGGTGGCTTCTAGTTCACGTTGTTTGAGGGTTAGCTCGTCTTGCTTGCGTTTGGCATTGGCGTCCGCCTCAGCCTTGGCAATGATTGCTGCTCCAATATTTTGGAACCCACCGAGGCGTAACCGAACAACGGCCCATGTTCCTACAGCGCCCAGGGCTATCAGGCTGCCGGCGGCAGTAATCAGTTGAATCCATTCCTCGGTGAACATTGCTAACTCTTAATCGTGATGATGGTGAGATTCGCCGTTTTGTTGGTTCGGAGGGGCTGTTGGTTTCAGCCATATTTTCTCTACCATACGGTCATTTGAGCTTAATACTTCCAGGTCTAGGTTGTCACGATGTATCACAAAACCTTTTGCTGGAATGGATCCCGCACAGTGAAAGACAAAGCCCGCCAGTGTGTCGTAGTCACCTTCTTCAGGAATTCGGACATCCAACTTTTCTTCGACGTCGAGAATGCTCATGCGTGCATCGACTATCCATCCGCCCTCGGCTTTTTCTGCAAAGAGGGCTTCATCTTCATCATACTCGTCGGCAATTTCGCCAACGATCTGCTCTAGGATATCCTCGATGGTCACAATGCCTTCCGTACCCCCATATTCATCGACGACGATGGCTAGGTGTACCTGTTTATTGCGAAATTCCTGTAATAGTAGTGAGAGTTTTTTGGTCTCCGGAGTGAACATCACCTCTTTCACAATGGTCTCAATAGGGGCATCCAAGATGGCCGGGTTGCCAGTTGCCTCACTTTCCATATGTTTTCTTAGGATGTCCTTGTGCATCAAGACACCCTTAATTTCATCGATAGAGGTCCCATAAACCGGTATACGGCTATAACCTTCAGGATCGAGTAGACGTGTCGCTTCGCGAATCGACATTTTTCCAGGCAGGCTGAAAACGTCCACGCGGGGAACCATGATCTCCTTAGCGAGTTGATGACGGAAGTTCACGACAGATTCAATGAGCTTTTTGTCATGAGCGTCAAAGCGTCCCGTGATGTTAAGTTCCCGAAGTAATTCGATTAATTCTTGACCAAACTGGGTTGTTGGATCGTCATCCTGGTCCAAACGGTCAATTTTCGTGATGCTTCGTAGCACAGTGTACAGCGGGTAACTGATGGGTAGTGCAACGAGCATGTAGGCAGATCCGATTGGAGCCGAGTAGCGCAACGCTCCCTTGGGGAACCGTGTTGCCACAAAACGTGGAAGATAGTCGCCGCAGAGAAAACCTACCACAAATAGCCCGAGCAGTGTTGCAAAGGAGATGAGCCATTGATCTGCTGGCGTGGCTGGCATTTCAGGTTGAAAGGGGGGTAACTTCAATAGCCACAGCCATGCTACAGATGTCATAGCATAGCAGAAACGTAGCAAATTCGAAGTGCACATCAGACAGAAATGTGTCGTCTCAACGCGTTTCTTCGCCCAAACCAACCGGCTAATAGGACGAAAGAAGAATAACCCTGCTGAGGCGCCTTCTAAAGTAGCTATATCGCGAGGCAAAAGCCGTCGATAAGCTACTCTAAGGGCCGCCAAGAGGAATAAGCCTAGAAGCAACAGAGCTGTAATAACTAGATTGATGGCCGGTGACAAGATCTCTCCTTACATCCTAATGATCGTTAAAAAATGAACTATGGGTTAATAGCCCGTAGCACCAAACCTTGTTCTAATAGAGCATTCATGTGCCGTAACTCTGCCCCTCGCATCATTTGCTCATCTGCTTTTTCAATATCATCATAACCCATCAGGTGTAATAGGCCATGAACAATATATAATGTCGTTTCTCGATAAACATCGAGCTGATGTTGTTGAGCATACGCAATGGCTGTCTCCGGACAGATAAAGACATCGCCCATGGCACGGTAGCTCATACTGGAGTCGTCATCAACAGGAAAAGAAATGCAATCAGTCGTTGAGGGGTCGTTAAAGTACTGAGCATGAAGATCGCAGATGGTAAGGGTATCCACTAGGTGGATGGCCACTTCGTCGTACTGTCGCCCCTCCAGCATTATGACTGCTCGGGCGATCTGTACGATCGCTTCACTAGAAATTGACAAAGCTCTCTGGTCATCTATGACATCAACCTGTAGGTTTGTCATGGATGTAAAAAACCAGAGAGCTTACGGAAACCGGTAGGGATAAACAAAAAACGACTACCCATTATTTGACAGGGGTCTTGGGCAAACCGGTGATTTTCTTCTTCTTATCGTCAAAGCGTCCGAGTGTTCTCAGGACGTCAATGCGCTCAAAACGTTTGAGAACATTGCGCTTGGTACCACCCCGATTAGATTTGCCGTAACTTGGGTGTCTGGACATGCTACTTACCTCTAATATTAACTTTTTTCGTTATTGCTAGCGTACCTTAGCCACGAAAATCGTCGGGGCGAGGTTCTCTGGTACCGCGTTTGCGTGCTCTTTAAAACCCTTAGGAAGAACATCGGCCTTAGGGCCTGTCTTAGGGGATGCACGTCGGTGTCTGCGAGGACTTACCTGGCGGCGTTCCTGCTGTTTGCTTATTCTGACCATGGGTGTTGTCTCCTTGTCATTTCGCATGTAGTATAGAGATAAGGGATTATTTCGCGCAAGTACTTTGTGCGATAGTAACCGTTCACGAGGATTAGGAATCCGAGCCCGAAAAACCGTAGCTTCCGTTACCCCTTGAACGGTTACAATTGGGAGCGCTTTGGAATCACAAATCGTCAATCGGCGCGAAGTGCTTTGGAGCCCTAATCGACAGTATCGCCAATATCGGAAAGTAACGCTAAAGAGGCTTCTTCGCGCCCGTGCCCCTTTCCTTCCTTTGTTACGAATTTGTACCCCCACTAACATCTGTTAACTGGAAGTATATCTATTCGATGGTTTGTGGAAGCAAAAAGCGCTCCCAATTATTTACAAGAAACATAACAATACATTGTTTTAATAATTCATTGTTTTAAAGTTGTAATTTGTTAATAATTAGCTATATGATTAATTCATAATGAAGTGGTGTGAAGACGATCAATTAACAAGGAGAGAAGTATGGAGATGGAATCCGATGCAATGCGACCCGGTGACGATTGGAGTCGCCTTAATAAAGCCATTGGCGCGCAGCAAGACCTTAAGACTGAAGCCAAAAGAGTAGTGGAAGAAGCGATTAAGGGTGTTTCCTGCGGACTTTCAAATCAAAACATAGAGAATACTGAGAAACCTCAAAAAATGACAAAGACGCAGATCAAAGAGCTAAAAGAGCTAAATGCTCTGAAGGGGCACATCGAGAGCGCTAGCTTAGAAAATGACAAAGATGCGGAGAAGCTGTATAAAAAAATGACCAACGTTTTTGATAAACAATCTTCTAAAATTAGTACTGATCCTCTTGAAGAATCTGTGGAGAAGTTTAAGGCATCCTTTCTTTACGCCAAGGCTGAAGTAAATCAGGCAGCGAAGGCAGGGGCTTTTGATAGAAGAGGGCTAGGAAAGGTCAGTGCCTCTATCAGGAAAAATATTGGCAAGCTTCTAAATCCGCCAAAACTATCCAACCTGATTGCAAAAGCGTTAAGTCTGGATTCTAATGCAAAACTTTCCGAGGATCTAAGGGGTTTGAGGGACTCATTTTCGGGTCTAGATCCTAGAGCGAGCGGTTCCTTCCGGGGTCATATTGAGATCAGAGAGGAACGAAATGCAGACAATAAGGCTCCAATCAAACTCAAAGAAAAAGCGGAATTATCTTCCGTTCGAAATAAACATAACATTAAAGAGGAAAATGAACTGATATTTAATAAGCTTGATTCAATTGGAAACGACTATAGCATATACCCTGGTGAAATTGGCCTGCATAATGTAAATAAAGAAAATTACAATGAAATTAAAGGACAACTAAATAGTGTAAAGGACCATATAGATGAGCTAGTGGCAGCAAAGGGAAAAGGACCACTCAATCGTGTCAGGCACCTTTCAAAGGATGAAGCAAGGCTGCGCGAACTGCAAGAGCTGACGTTAAATTTATTAAAAACTTTGAAGAACATACAAGAAAATGGTTATCGAATTGAATTCCCGGATATGTAGTGGCTGATTCAAACGCCTTATGGAAGTGTGTAAGACGCTTGGGCGCAGCCGTTTGGAGGAAATAGTCAATAGGGATCCAGCGGCAAAGGCAGCATTCAATAACCTGCTTTGTAACCCTCGCCAGTACGACCTAGATGCTCTCCAGGCACAAGCGTCCCAGATGCCCCAGCCGATTGCGTCGCCAGTATCTGAAAGTAACGAGGCTTCCCATGTGGCGCAGTCATTCCATGACTGCGGATGGACCTTCACCCACATAACCTCATGAAAAGTAATCCGTTGCGAGCAAAGCAACGTCCGTGTGAAGCAAATAGAAGCTGTTTCAACCGTCCTCGCAGTCATGGAATGACTGCGCCACATAGGAAATTGCGCCAGCCAACCTTTTGCAGTCGACCGAAAACTGACCGAAAAGGTTAATAAGGCCTACAAAATCGGATGAACCTAAAAAACAAAAAAAATCTTTCGTCCTCTCAGCGATCGCAAGCAGTTTTGAGATGTCTATTTAGTTAGTTTAATATTAACTATTTTGTTATTTTTTGAAATATTTGGTATAATAAAACATAGAATGAACGGATTGTTTCGCAATAAATTAAGTTGTGAATATATGGATGTTTCTAATAGCTCAAATATGGTTCCGATCAATGTCAATTTCGAGTCAAATCATGCTGAATCACAAAAGAATGAAGCAAAAAAAAGTAAAATTTCATTCCAAGGTCTTAACCCAGATATTAAAATTGATGCGCAGCACTTAAGTTCAAAAAAAGTAAATTATGTTAAAAAAGGTTACATAAAGATAAAAGTTGCGGATGTAAAGACAAAGGATATATTCGATGTTTTGATTAATAAAAAAGACCTAAAAAGTATTGGTTTAAGCAGTAATCAACTAAAAAATAGTAGTGCGGCGGAGAAAGGGATAAGTGATTTAATTAAAGGTTCTCGATATCTATCGGCTAAGGGGCATACAGATGCAGATATTCAGATGTTTAGCAAATCAACTCATTCTTTAAAAAATGCAGTTGCGGCCGAGCAGTCAAACGATGCCTTTGTCCACTTAGAGACTCATGCAAAAGTCAAGCTAGATGGTGAATCCAAAAAGATTGTTAATGAATGGATAGGTCAAATTAGAGAAAATCCTCATCAAGTGCTTCTGGGTACTGGTTTGAAGACTACAACAAATAAGGATTTACAACTTCTAATCTATGAGGGGCCGGATCACACCGTACATATTGACAAATGGAAAGGAAATGCCATGCCAGCCGAGGGTAGCAAGGAACTGATTGCTATGGGAGGGGCGGGGGTTGTGCAAAAAGTATTTAACAAAGCGGCACCGGGAGGTTATGAGGTCCTCAAAACGCTGATCAGCAATACTCCTCCGGAAATTAAGGCCATACACCGCGAAGCTGCAATTTTATATAAAATTCATGAGTTAGGAATACGCGAAGGATTCCAATTACCACCTCATGCAGTAACTGCGCTGAACACACCTATCTTTTCGGAAGAGGGGGAGCCTATCCACGGTTTTATAGGGCCTGCCTATCACGGAGATCTCTCAAGGATAGGGGTTTCTGCAGCTGAGGGCCTGAGTGTCGCGAATCAATTGATTTCAGCCCTTGTCTCTCTGGACGACCTTGAGCTTTGCCATAGTGATATTAAGCCTGGGAACATATTTTTTATGAGGGATGAGAATGGTAAGCTGAAGTGTTATCTAGCGGATTTTGGCGCTGCCACATTTTATGATGAGGCGAAACCTGGCACGATCAATGAAAAGACTCCCGGTTATTATTCCAAAATGGATGAGGCTCTTGAGATGGCTAGCAAGAAGAATGGGGAGACTAAGGATGCTTATATTCAGCGACAACAAGCCCGAGATGTGCTTGCGATGGGCGTCACTCTCATCGAAGTATTAGGAGGGCGTACAACAAAGGACCCCCCTTCAAGCATTTTTAACGTCACTGAAGATGACTGGCAGGGGCCAGGTGCTTTTCCGGAAAATGGCTTTTCTGAGAACGGCAGAGAAGCTTTTGAGTTGATTGAACAGAGGTATGGGCAGAAAATGGTGTCCCTGCTGATTAAGATGGTCTACTTTGATCCTGCTGAACGTCCTTCAAAAAAAGAATGCCAAGAAGCCTTGCAAGAAATTATGGCCAAGTGAGGTCTTTCGGCTCCCTTATGGAAGTTTTGAAAAAATTAATGGGGTAGGAGTTGGACCAGGTTAGCATCAAATCCTCCCCATTCCACTTTACACGTATCGTTAACCCTATTTGTATTTAGAAGGTGGGAGTGATCCTGGCATATCCTGCCGCGCAGCGATCCTGCATATCCGTTAAAGTCCATTTTATGTCATGGTTAGCCACGACAAGTATTGCTCTGCGTACAAGTTTGGATTGCACCCCCTCAATCCGTTCAAATTCCAAATTTATGATCGAGTGTGGTATAAATCCGATATAATTCAACTAACCCTATATTTAAGGCGTCTTATGATTGACGAGAGCACCCGTTTAGCTCAGGAGCGCACGGCCCTTGCTGCCGAAAGAAATTGGTTTGCCAATCAGCGAACCTTTTTGTCCTGGATGCGCACCGGGCTGGCGAGTGTAGGCGGGGGAGTCGCAGCTATTCGGCTCCTAGTTTTTCAAAATCCTAGCCATCGGCTGATCTCACAATACATTGGAGCATCGCTTATTGTTACAGGTATTTTTATCTTCATGATGTCATTCTGGGACTACTATGAGGGCTATGCAAAACTAAAAAGCAGGATTGGCCGCGAGAGCTCTCTCTGGCCGATAGCAAGTGTCGCCTTAATTTTCTGTCTCGTTTCCGGCCTACTATTGCTCATTTTGCTACGTGAGCCCGAGTGAGAAGTTCCAGTAGAGCTAGGCGCTAGGAACATCTTGAGATACGCGAGGTGGCACTTGGGGCGCGGCGTCAGCCGTGGTATGCTCATCGATGAGGTTCTGGAGTTTTTGGCGATGCATATCTAACTCTTGTAGGACTTGTTCGATAGAGCTTCTAAGCTTTCGGGATTTATCAGGGTGGTCGCTGTCCTTAGATTGATTGGATAGAGTTTCTACCAACTGGCGAAAAATTGTCACTAGACGATCCCTGATCGTTTCTATACGCGATTCTGTAGGAGGTGTCTTGCTGGTATCAGCCGCAGCGACATCTTTATCTGAATGTAAGTAGCCTTTAACGATATCGTTATTGGCGATAGCGAGACCAGAAACCACAGCAAAGAAGAGTAAAACGCATGTGATGATGAAGCTAATGAGATTTCTGAGGACGAGAGCTACGGTAATGACAAAGATAATTCCAGAGACGACCAAGGCCAAAGTATTGCTTGAGACATAGTTGTCGAAGAATCCTTCCATACCGCTTTCTCCCTGTAGTTCTTGTTGAATCGTCATATTGCCCATTTGGTTGTTTTTGCACAACCACTAGAGAATTGATGGGTGCAACTATAAGTGGTGGAAGGAAAATTTTTGATCGTTTATGAATATAGCCTTTCATAAATGCCTAAAGATTACACTATAGAGATCACCATGAGCAGACGAACAATTGATGAGCGACTTGAAAAGCACTCAAGCCTACGGGCCCGTTTTGAAGCAATCCTGGATATTGCAGAAGGAGAGTCTATTGGACCCGATACTGCCAACGCAGTTGAAGAACGAGCTATAGTAGAAGTGCGTAAGCTTGGCCAGGAATTGATGCAGGAGTGGGCTGCTGGTAAAGTAGCTAAAGAGGTTGAGACCCATAAAAATAATGGCCTTGTTCACCTTTACGGTCAGAATTTCGGTCGGACGAAAAAGGTCGGATGTCGTGGTTTGTGACGAGGGCATAGCGCCAGCTATGTCCGAGGAGCAAACCGCGACAGACGATCCTTTTGCAGTCGACCGAAAACTGACCGCAAAGGTGAATAAGGGCAAAATAATCAACCGAAAGTTCGGTTACATAAAAAAAAAGAACATATTGGCACACCTCATTCGGGTGCATTAAAGTCGTAGATGTTGTTTTGAAAGGCAGTTTATTTTATAGAGTTTCAAGGCATGGGGCAGTGAATAGCAGTCTTTGGAATAATTCCTGGTACTCGTGCTTCTCAAGCAAGTCGGGCTGTTCTTCAAAAAAACCTAAAACCTCTATAGCTTGAAGTTCAGGAGTATGAGATAAAGCCCCAATACGCATAACCAGGTCTTCATCAATATCGAGATCTAGGTTGTTCTTCAGATCGCCCAGGAGGACTGAACGCGTTTTGTGGAAATGTTCGCAGGCCAAATCTAGATACCCCAATAGAAGAAGCGCGAGCCCTTTTAGCTTTGTGTGTAGTTCAACGGTGTGCTGATATCCCGGAACATGCAATAGCCATGGCTTTTCCCCCGTCCATGCCGCGTGCGGATATCCGAGATCAGATTCTGTGTCAAAAAGGCTATATCTTAGTGATATTTCACCTGAATACTCCCGATGCGCTAGAAGTCTGGCTCCTTTAGAATAGTCCAGAGGGGCGTGCGGCCAATTGAAATCATTCAACACAGAGTTTGCATAAACGGCTAAATCGCGTAAGGCAAAGAAATCTCGAGGCAGGAGTGGAAGTCGCCCTGCACACCACCGTCTGCCAACGCCATGATTGCTTGCTTCAAGGGTGGCTGTTGGACCATTTCAGTGACAGCTAGCAATTTAGCATGAACGAGAAAGTCAAGAGCATGAAACGCACTAGGATCCTTTACTTGTAAATGAACGCTGGCCGCTAAATAGGCCTTAGTAAGCTCTGAAAGGGCGGTTGCAATATCGAGCGCTTCCTTGCTATCGATACCTTTCCAAGCCTCATCTTCGAGAGTCTCTCTGCAAGTGCTGCGGTATATTGCAGTTCCTCGTCGTTTATGTCACCTAGGTCATAAGACCTCCGCGCCGCAATGACATAGGCTACAAGGCCTTTCTTGGCGAGATTTCGGCTAATGATCCTCCGGGCAAATTTTTCCTCGTTGGCGAGAAAATAATCATGAATGGCTTTCGTTTGAATCTCAAATCCCAGACGACGAGCAGCGCTGTTATCACCCATAGCCTGGGTATAGAAGGCTATGATAACGGCGTATGAGCAGGTTCCAGAAGCCTGAGGATAATGCAAGTGCTCAGGGCCATATTCACGAGTGCCTGCTCTACCCTGTAGAAGCGGGACCACGGCTTCATAGAAGATATGTGCCGTTCCAGGCTCACGCTTGATCTCATGCAAAGCGCGCAGAAAATAAGGATGTGTGATGCGCTCCTGTGTCACATCCACAACTTCTATGAAGGGAAGCATGAGCCTGTTTGAGCCCACGCTGAAGTGGTTTTGATAGTCGATGCCATCGCCGGTATTAAAAGCCCGAAAGGTGTATTGGCCGTTGGATTGCTTGATAATTTGATATAGGACAGCATGTTGATACCATCCCCCAGGAACGAGTAAATCTTCGCCAGTAGCCAATGCATTGATGTAGGCGCGTAGTGCATTTTGAAAGTGATCGGGATCTTCCTCTCCATATAGATGATTCGACAAGTCAATTGCGGCAGAAAATTTCTCAATGCGGATTTTGCTCATCGGGAGTGAGAGAGGAAAACCGACTGCGTTGCTAATAGCTGAAAAGGCCTCCCATATGGCGCAGTCATTCCATGACTGCGGAAACGGAATCTGTTTCAACCGTTCTCGCAGTCATGGAATGACTGCGCCACATAGGAAATTGCGCCAGCGACCGCACTCCAAGCCGAAACAAGATTATGAACCTTATCGCAAGGCTAGGAGCTTAGGCTCATTGAGATCAAAGGGATCGGCTATCTGTGCTATTCCTAAGCTAGCCCGCACTTCACTCATCAAAAAGAAGCTGCCGCAGACCAGCGCTAAGCCCCCCTTCTCTTTGGCATCCTGGAGGCACTTTTTAACACCCGCGTCCACGGTCTCGTAAGCTGTAAATTGTAATGATAACTCTTTGGCAGCATTCGCCAAGTGAGTGATCGGTAATGCGCGATCATGAGCTGCTGAAATGAGATGCAATGGGCCAAAAGCATCCGCCAACTGCTTTAGACACGCAGTGATTTCTTTATCTTTCGAAAATCCGCATGCGACGCTGATAGGAACCCCTGGGTAGCACTGACCAAGGCTGTAGATAAGTCTTGAGATACCATCGTTATTGTGAGCGACATCTAGAATAATACCCTTTGCGTGATATCTAGGATCTAAGGCAACAAGGTCCTCACCTTGAAAAAGCTCCATGCGGCATTGAGGACGTGTCTGCAGTCCTAGCTGTATGGCATCGGGTGTGATTGTGAATGTATCAGATAGAATTCTTAGGGCTTCAGCAGCGACAGTACTGTTTTCGGTATCAAAAGTGCTGTAATCACCCTTTATAGCGATATAGGGGCTATTTTTCTTACTCGCAAGATCACGAAGGATAGGGAGCTCAGCGCGGGGGCCCACCACCACGGGTACGCTGGTCTTGATAATGCCTCCCTTTTCTGCCGCAATCGCTTCACGGGTATTTCCGAGAATGTGCGTATGTTCGAGGCTGATCGATGTGATGACTGATAGGATAGGTTCTACGATATTCGTGGAATCTAAGCGTCCTCCTAGACCAACCTCCAGAACAGCAACGTCTACTTTTTGATCTGCAAAGTATTTAAGGGCGGCGCAGGTAGTAAGCTCAAAGAAACTTGGAGTATGACCTATCTGTTCGCACAGATCAAATGCTTGTCTTAGCAAAGCAGCGATGTGGTTTTCAGAAATCATTTCACCATTAATACGAATGCGCTCGCGAAAGCAAGAGAGATGAGGTGATGTGTAGAGGCCAACACGGTAGCCACTCGCCTGCAGCGCATTGCTGATCTTGGTGGTCACCGAACCTTTTCCGTTGGAACCGGCGACGTGGATGATTGGGTAGGCAGAATCTGGACTCCCTAATGCTTGGTTCAGCGCATAGGTAGTCTGCAGGTCCATGTTCTTACAGACAGGAGCGTGATGAAGTCCCCATAGGAGCAGGAGGATTTCCATGTAAGAGGTGTTCATAGTGTCGTCTGGTTAGCCTCCCAGCGTTGTAGTAGGATATTAAAGGTTTCCTCGTTGACCCAAGATGAGCCCAGCGAAATATTTGGCTTTGCATCGCCATGAAAGTCAGACCCGCCAGTAGCTATCCAGCCTTTTTGAGTTGCTGCATCGCGCCAGCGGATGCACTTGTCCAGGGGGAAGTATGCGTAATGGACCTCTATGCCGTCGAAGTCCATCTTTAGAAGGTCCTGAACGATTTTTTCCTCGGGGATGAGGTGGGGATGCGCAATGACAGCCAGGCCACCAGCAGCTCGAATGGTGTGAATGGTCTCTTCGACAGTGAAGCGTGGGCCAGCGGCATAGCAGAGGCCGCCTTCGCGCAGAAATTTCTTAAACGCCTCTCCCATACTGCCGACATAGCCTTTACGAACCATTGCCCCAGCGATATGGGGACGGCCAATGGATCCTTGAGCTATGCCATTAGCGAGTTCGGACATTTCTAATGGCATTCCCATAGCCGCCAGGCGTTCCAAAATCGCTGTATTGCGCTCTTGTCGACGTCGGCTATGAGCTTCGCAGAAGGACTTGATGACAGGATTATCGGGTAGATAGGAATAACCTAATAGGTGGACTGATACGTTTTGATGAACGGCTGAAAATTCCACTCCCGGGATCATCGTCAGACCCAACTGACGCGCCTGGGAAAGAACCTCTGGATAGGCTGCTACGGTATCATGATCGGTGATAGATAAACCTTTTAAACCCCTATCCAAAGCTAATTGCACAAGCTGCAAGGGAGACAGTGATCCATCAGAGAATGTGCTGTGGCAGTGAAGGTCAGCTTTGAACTCATTCATGTAAGCTTCCTTGGCCCGCACCATCGTACGGAATGTGCAACACTTCTGTTTCAAGCGTAATGCCGGTTTTGTCTAGGACTTTTTTTTGCACCAGTTCGACTAATTGCAACACATCTTGGGCGCTAGCATTGCTCTGATTAACGATAAAATTTGCGTGTAACGTTGAGACAGCAGCACCTCCGACGTTTAGCCCTTTGAGACCTGACTGGTCGATTAGGGCTCCAGCGGACCGTTGCGGAGGATTACGAAAGATACAACCCGCAGATTTATCGCTATAAGGTTGTGTTTCCTGTCTATATTTGACGATATTTAACTGCTTCTCTCTAGCATCCTGTTGTGGCGATAGAACAAAGGTTGCCGCGACGATAGCTCCTGGCATCTTCTGAAAGGGCGATGTTCGGTAGGCAAATGCTAAGTCAGAATGCTGAAAGATTTTAATGGTACCATCTGGGGAGACGAATTCAACTGAGACTAATCGATCACTGGTTTCGCCCTGATTGGCCCCTGCGTTCATGTAGACGGCCCCACCTACTGAACCTGGTATTCCGGATGCAAATTCCAGGCCCGCCCAGCCTTTACGCGCTGTAAGAGCCCCCAGTCGGGAAAAGCTGAATCCAGCTCCCACATAGAAAGTGTTGGGCGGGTCATTGACGAGGTTCGAAATTTTGTTATGGATAACAAGACCATTAAAACCACGGTCGTCAAAGAGACAGTTGCTTCCTTTGCCAAGAACAATGTAAGGCAATTTGTTTAGATCAGCATAGCGAAGGGCTGTTTGCATCTGAGGGATGCTGTGCACTTCAATATAATACTTTGCCAAGCCACCGATGCCTAAGGTTGAAAGATCGCTTAGATGACGATGATCTTCGACGACTATTGGCTTATCCATAGGAAGTTTTTCCTATTCGTCGGCAGAAGGTGCTTGTTTGGAAGCCTCTTCCGCAAGATCTTGGCTGCGTTTTAACTCCTGAACGCTATCGCTTAGCTGATCGACATCGACGGGTTCGCCGAGACTCTTCTTGTAGATCGAATCTAAAACCGCGTTGATAAACGATGCCGCTTCAGGAGAGCTAAATTTGCGCGCTAAGCGCACAGCCTCAGCGATGGCAACTTTTGGTGGGATGGAGTCGTCGAAGAGGAGTTCGAAAATCCCCAAACGCAGGATTCCTCGCTCAACATTGGGGATTCGGGCAGGGTCGTAGGCTTGTGAGGTTTCTGCAATCTGCGTATCGATGGCGTTGAGGTGCGTCAACACCTCTTGGGCGCGCTTGTAGGCGGTAGTGATAGCTGACACTGGTAATGACAGCTCTTTTGCTAGCAACGTCTCGAGAGCTTCTTGATCTGGTGGAGCAAGCCCTAAGCTATACAAAATTTGTAAAACGATCTCACGAAGTTTTTGGGCAGGGATTCCGGCCATGACTCTCTATCTTTTATGTTAAACGGGTTAAACTCTAACACATTGCGGCTTTATACGAAAAGAGAGTGTTAGGATGTTAGGATGTGGGGGTGTTCCCACTTGGATTGAAAAAAAAGACCAAAGGGACGAAAAGGACTTAAGGGACATAAAGGACTTGTAGAATTACTCCTGAGTCCTTTAGAGGTAATTGCAAAATTATTTGAGCCCTTGAGAATCGATTCTCAGAAAAAAAGGTTACCTTTTTATGCGAGAAGGCGATTCTGGAGAGCTCAAATGGCATGGCACTATCTAGTCTGGAGAGACAGGCTTTTCTCCCTTCCTAGGCCCGAAGGGTCGATATTGCAACAGGCCATGGCATCGCCACATAGGCCTCAACCTAAGCCTAACAATCGTATCTCGGCGCGCAGCGCTTTGGAGTGCGGTCGCTTGCGACCGCTTTGGGTTCCTTGCGACGGTCGTGTGCAACGGCATCACTATAATTCCCTAAGGGTAAAATAGTTAGTACATGCAGCCTTCGACGAATCCATACAATGCCTTTAGCATTGCCGTCCCAAGGAACGAAAAGCGGTCGCAAGCGACCGCACTCCAACGGAAGTTCACCCCTAATTTCCCCACTACTTTGATCGTATTGTGATGAATATAAATGCTTTGCATCACTATTTTTCCGAAAAAATGTAGTCACTAAAATAATTATTCAAATATCATCTAAAATATATTGTAGATATATTTATTATGCGTATAATGTAGTCCAGTTATATGATGGAAACTGTATGTACATTGCAAAATCAACGTCCAAGTCTAAGTCTGGAAAGGTTTACGAGTCTATTTTGCTTCGTGAATCATATAGAGAGGGCACAAAGGTTAAAAACCGCACACTGGCTAATCTTTCAGGGTGTTCTAAGAGTGATATTGAGGCTATTAGGCTAGGTCTGAAACATAAGGACAATCCTACAATCTTGTCCAAGGACAGTTTTAGCATTGTTCAGGGCAGATCAGTTGGAGGAGTGTTCGTTCTAAAGCAATTGGCAGACAGTCTTGGGATCACAAAAGCCCTAGGTGATAGTTTCCACGCTAAACTTATCCTTTGGCTTGTCTTCGCAAGGATTCTTGAGCAAGGCTCTCGCCTGTCGGCGGCAAGACTGGTCCTAATCTATGATATTGCCTCCATAATCAACCTCAACCGAGGTTTTGATGAAAATGACTTTTATCAAAGCCTGCATTGGGTAGCCAAAAATCAAAGTTCCATTGAGAATTCGCTTTTCAGGCTTAGGCGTTATTCTGGGCAATTTTACTGGTACGATGTAACAAGCTCATACTTTGAGGGCACGCAAAATGCCTTGGCTGCCTATGGACACAACCGCGACAAGAAGAAAAGAAAGAAGCAGGTCGTTATAGGACTGTTAAGCATCAATAATGGAATGCCAGTCTCCGTCGAGGCCTTTGCAGGCAATACCCAGGACACTCTGACTTTTCAAAATCAGTTAGACAAAATTAAAGCCAGATTTGGCTGCAAGAACGTTGTCCTAGTTGGTGATAGAGGAATGATTCGGAACAAGCAGAAGCTATTGCTAAAGGAATACGGGTTTGGATATGTCACAGCCTTGACTCTTCCTGAGATGAAATCGCTAATAGGCGCAGAGATTCTTTGTCTGGATACATTCACGAAAGATCTTCAATCGATTTGTCTTGAAGGCAAGAGATACATCTATCGGCGCAATCCTGGACGTGCTTTAGAAACCCAATCACAAAGAGAAGAACGCCTATCTACCGCTCAAAGGCGCGTGGATCAAGAAAACAAAAAACTTGAGTCTAAGCCTACAATGTCAGCGGTGCTGGCAAAGAATCGAATACGACAATATCTAAAAAAACTATGCATTGCAGAGTGGGTCAGTGTTTCCGTCGAAAAAAGGCAATTACGTTTAGAGATCGACCAGGAGCGGCTAAAAGAAAAATCTAAGTTTGACGGTTGTTACGTATGGACAACGGAATTAGGTAAGGAAGAAGCTTCTGACCTAGAAATTTTCGAACGATACAAAGACCTAAAATACGTTGAGGATGATTTCAGAACCTTCAAGAGCAATTTTTTGGAAATCAGGCCGATTTATGTAAGAACAGTAGAGAGCACCAAGGGGCACATATTTATCACTATGCTGGCTCATATGATTGTAAGAGAGCTGCGTTCAAGGTTAGCTGAAGTAAATATGACTGCAGAAGAGGCCCTGCGAGTGTTAGGCCTTATATGTCAAAATTCAATAAAGTGCTCAGATGCGGTGACCATTGAAATGATCCCTGCCCCCTCCAAGGAGGCCACTAACATTTTGAGCGCTCTACAAATTACCATGCCAAAGCAAATCCAGGTGGCCACAAGTAATGTAGTCACTAGACACAGGACAAGAAAAGGCCTCTAAAAGTCGAAAAATCAACACTTTAGGTAGGTGTTTTTTTCAAAAACAGGGGTGAACTTCCGCTCCAAAGCGCTGCGCGCCGAGATACGATTGTGAAGTCCTAAGTCATTGAGATATAAGCTCAAAAGACCTGTTAGGTTGAGGCCTATGTGGCATCGCCATGGTATATGCCAGGAAGGGATTTCGCAGTCTAAAAGACTGCCATAAGGCGCTTGCATAAATAGCGTGTGAATACAGACGTCTTGTGGCAGTCTTTCAGACTGCGAAATCCCCCTTGGCATATACCAGGGCGATGCCCCGGCCTGTTGCAATATCGACCCTTCGGGCCTGGGAAGGGAGAAAAGCCTGTCTTTCCAGACTGGATAGTGCCATACCACTTAAGCTCTCCAGAATCGCCTTCTCACAAAAAAAAGTGATTTTTTTTCAAAGAGTCGATCCATGAGAGCCCAAAGACTTCTGCAATTACCTCCTTTGGTCCTTTTCCTACCGCAATCGCTACTAGCCAATGTTTAAATCTTGGCCTGTGGATGAGTCAAATGTCACCAAGGTGCTACACCTTATGTTATTTGCATCAAATAATAAAAAAATGATATTTAGTGTTGTTAAATAATAACAATGATTTATAATTAGATTTTACTGATTTGAAGTGAGTTTTTATTATGTTTCGTTTATTTTTGATAATAAATTTGTGTTTTTTGTCGCTGACGGTACTGCATGCGGCAGATACGATTGTTGCCCCTAATACCGTTGAAGAGGTCACTATCGTCGAAGTGATCAATGAAGGGCTACCCCGCACTGCCGACTATTACGGCTTTATGAAAGAATGGCAGGGGCGGAAGGTATTAGCCAAGGTTGCGCCGATGGGGGTCTCTAGAAATCTGATTCTGAAGGCTAAAGATGGGGAGTTCATTGGTATTTTTCGAACCCTGGCAACTGGCGGCGCTTCGGAGGCGATGGTGGCTCTGCTGGATTCACACGGTTTTTTCGGTTTCCCTCCCGTAGTGCGCATAAAAATAAAGACTCCTACCCAGTCATTAGAAGGTTATATTCAGAAATATGAAAAGCCTTCTGCCACAGATTGGCCTAGTCAAAAGAAACAGTTCATCCAGGAACTTCAAAAACTTATTATATTAGATCTTTTGATCGGCAATCTCGATAGGCATGATGGGAATGTATTGGCCTTTAGAGGAAGGCTTATCCCCATCGATCACAATTTTTCCCTTCTTGGTGAGATTCCTAAAAGAGATAAGGAATCCGAGAAACGAGTGATCCCTGCTGAAGATCCGTGGATGTTGTTTTCTGATAGCTTTAGCTTGTGGTCTTCTCCTCCCATATGGTTTCGAAAAACGGGCTTTTTGAAGCTTGGGGAGATACCTTGGACACCCGAATCGCTTGCATTTATTAAGCAGCTGGACCTCAGCTCGTTTTTAAAGAAAATCGGTTCGGACTATAAGGTCGATAGGGAGCGGCGTTTAGCCATCGAAGGCCTTGAGATTTGGTTGAAAGTTGCTAGCCAGGCGGGGTTAACGCCAGCCCAGATTGGACATTACGTCTATGGTCAAGGTGTGGTTTTCAGCGGTGTTCCACGAGAGTGGAAAAGACTTGATGAGGTCGTGCCCCTACTGAATTTCGAAGATGCTTTTAGACAGGCAGCGATGGGAACTCTTGAGCCCGTCGGTAACCCCACAGCGTTGACCTACAACGAGTCCTATCATGCAGCTTTTCTTTCCAAACTAAATGCGATCTTTGGTCAGGCTGTAAAACTTTTAAAAGGAAGTTTGGATCCTCGGGACCGAGATCAATATTTGATGGATGAATGGCTGAATATCTTTGAACGACACGAAGCTGTAGAATCGGCCAGGTTTATGATGGGTGAGGGGAAGCCTCCCAATGAGGAAGCTGCGAGTAAAACAAGTAAATCGTCCCCTGACCTGCAATCTCAAGCAACCCCGATCAAAAAGACAATCGATTATGTCCTTTTGAGAGATATTCTCAAGAGGGGAAGAGAGTTGGCCTTGAAATCCCTTCAGGTGACATCTGGCAGTGTTGCAGAGGGGTTCAAGAATCTTCAACGGGTCGAACAGTTCCTCTTTATCTATGTTAGCACGTTAACCGTGAGCATGGTCGAAAAGAATAATCTGGAGGGGACTTATCAGTTCCTACAAGAACAGCTTGCAAACCCTAAGGAATTTTTGATTCCTTCTGTCGTGTTTGGGAATGGGGATCTGATGGAAATGGCGACTATGCCTCGCGAGGATGTAAAGCTGGTCATTTTTCTTACCAAGTCTCAAGCCAAGCAAGAGAGTGAGGTTTATCAGGAGCCTCTCGGTACGGAGTGGATGCAATTTATCACCGGGCAAGTGCTCAATCAGAAGATATCCGTCGTTCAAGACCTTCGAGCTAGTCTGAACGAAGGAAAAATCACCCCAGAGGAGTTTGATCGAAAGGTGGAGGCTCTTAAGCGGGAGGCTGTGGGGCCTGCCCTATCGGTTTTAAAGAGCCGAGACTGCCTCCCTTGCATTCACAAAGCGAACGAAATCGGCGAGGTGGTCCACCCATAGCTCTGGATGCGCCATGGTTAGATGTCCATAGGATTTAGAAGTCCCGATTTGCATGGCGAGGTGTCCATTTTTGACCTGCTTAATGAGCGTGGTCAGGACGCCTAGCTCTGCTGGATCTAGTTGATCATCGGTGAAGTCCAGGGCGAAGACCTTCGCCTGGATACTGCTTAGATTGGGTTCGGGGTTGTAGTCATGCGATGCGTTTAGCACGTAGATCAAGTCGTTAGCATCCTTCTGTTCAGCTTCCTTCACGGCATCTTGGATGAACTCTGAAGCAGCTGAAACGTCTGAGATGGTCGCTTGGAGGTGGGGTACTCCATCCAGGAGCATACGAGCAAAAGGCCAAGAGGCTAACAATCCCGCTGGAGGTGAGGTGTAATTACCATTGTTCCATGAGGGATCGGTTTGGATAGCATTGATAACCATCTGCCGCCACAGGAGATTGCGTCCATCAACGCGTGCGGGCGCACAGACGATTGGCATGATGCCATCCATGAAATCGGGATATAACTCACTCCATAACCAAGTATGCATACCACCCATCGAAGTGCCAAGAATCATTTTAAGGTGTGTGATGCCTAAACCCTCAGTCACTAATTTATGCTGAAGGTCAACCATGTCCTGATAGCTATAGTTGGGAAATTGCGTGCGCAAGCCGTCGCTGGGTTTGCTGGATTTGCCATGGCCGATGCTGTCGGGGAAAATCAAAAAGTATTTGGTGGCATCGAGAGGCTTACCAGGGCCATAGAATTCCTGTTTGAAGGAGGGCGTCAGCAGGGCTGACCCACTGGCACCTGTCCAGTGTAGGACTAGGACAGCATTGGTGATGTTAGAATTGGCATCCCTTTGAGGTGTCCCCAGGGTTGCATAGTGAATCTTGAGGTTTGTGTGTTGCTGACCATTTTGAAAGGTATAGTTGGGTATGAAAAAATTACGCTCGATTTCTTCTAGGCTTGGCGCTACTGGAGTTTCAGCGTGCGTTCCCTGAATCCAGGCCACACTAGCAAGAATCGTGTTCTTCGCTGCAGCACGTAGTTTAGCGAAGAGGCTACGATCATTGTTTTTTGACGTGCTCATTCCCATTCTCCTATTTTGGCAATCCTGGATCACAAGAGTGTATTATAGCCTGATAGCAGCTCGAGTTTTTTTCGAAAAGTCTGGAGGTGTTTTTTTGACTTCTTTTTATAAAGGCATTCGTTACAGTTATTTTTTTTATTCTTATGAAGACTGGAGGGTGCTTTTTGCTATGTGTGCAACATTATGCATTTCATGACTGCCTTGACATGTACATAAGGAGAGGTGTGGCATGAGCAACGAAGACCAGTACTGGATTAAGAAGTGGGGTGCGGGCTATTTCGGCGTAAATTCCCAAGGGAATGTAGTCGTTCGGCCCACCAGGAATGGTCATGCCGGTGACCTGTATGAATTGGTCAAAACGCTAGTCGAGCAAGGGATAGAAGCGCCTATTCTCATTCGCTTTGATGGGATTATCAAGGACCGCGTTCAATTTTTGAGTTCCTCATTTCGTACAGCCATTGAAGAGTTTAACTATCGTGGCAGTCACCGCATTGCATTTCCCATTAAGGTGAATCCGCAGAGACATGTTGTAGAGATTGTGCAAAAAGCTGGCCAGGAGCATCTCATCGGCTTGGAGGTGGGCAGTAAGCCGGAATTGATTGCTGCACTGACTCTGGAGCCTAATCCTGAGGCCCTTCTTCTTTGCAACGGTTACAAGGATGCCGAGTACATTTCTTTGGCATTAATGGCTATCAAGTTGGGAAGACGTGCCCTGATCATCGTTGAACAGACTTATGAACTGGCCCTCATTCTAAAAGTCGCTCTAGAGCTTGGTGTTGAGGCTGAGATTGGTTTTCGAATGAAACTTTCGCACAAGGGAACGGGCCGCTGGAACTCTTCTGGGGGCGAGCAGTCAAAGTTTGGCTTATTCACACATGAGATAGTCACGTGCCTGGAACAGCTGAAGGCTGCAGGGAAAACACATTGGCTAAAGCTTCTACATTTCCACATTGGAAGCCAGATTACGACTATTGAATCCATTAAGAAGGCTCTTAAAGAGGGGGCTCGGATGTATACCGAGCTAGCTTTACAATATCCCTCTCTGATGTTTTTTGATGTTGGTGGGGGCCTAGCAGTAGATTATGATGGGTCTAAGAGCGCTGTCGATAGCTCTATGAATTACACCGTTCAGGAATATGCTCGTGATGTGATTTCCGCTATTGGGGAGGCTTGTCTTGATGCGGGTGTGAACGATCCGATAGTCATCACGGAGTCTGGGCGATCGACAGCATCACACCACGCGATATTGATTACAGAGGTTCTCGATGTGACCACAATGCCTAAGGTAACGGTACAATTGGAGTCACCCCCCAGTGATCATGAAATCCTCTCCAATCTGATAGCCCTGAACAATGAAGTCACTGCCTCCAATTGCCGTGAGACTTTCCACGATGTCATGGAACTCAAGGAGCGCATTCTGGAGGAATTTGTGTATGGAAGGCTCAAGTTAGAAGAGCGGGCCTATGCTGAGAAAGTCTGCGCGCTGCTTCTGTCCAAGATTCGCAGTTTATATCGTGAGCTGAGCGATCCTCCGGAAGAAATGGAAGTTCTGGATAAGCTTCTCATGGAAACCTATTTCTGCAATTTTTCTGTTTTTCAGTCCCTTCCGGATTCCTGGGCCATCGACCAGCTTTTTCCTGTAATGCCCATCCATCGTTTGAATGAAAAGGCCACACATCAAGGGGTGATCGTAGATTTGAGTTGCGATAGTGATGGCAAAATTGCTCGTTTCATCGGACGTCGCGGTACGACTAGCTTCCTCAAGCTCCATGAATATGTTGGAGCGCCTTATTATATAGGCATTTTCCTTGTGGGGGCCTATCAAGAGATTATGGGTGGCTTGCATAATCTGTTTGGCGATACCAATGTGGTGCATGCGGAACTGGATGAAAGTGGTCAATGGGAAGTCTCTAGACTAGTAGAAGGCAATACCAACGAAGAGGTTCTCCAGTACGTCGAATACAATAGCGAGAACCTGATGAATCAGCTCCATGCTCAGATAGAACGTTCGCTGAAGCTGGGCCGAATCACTGCGTCGGAGTCGGCACAGGTAAAGAAGAAGTTTAAACAAGCTCTAGAGAGCTATACCTATTTGGTTGTGTGATGAGTGATGCAATTGGGCAAGGTCATGGGGTTGAAGGGAGGTTTACTGGGTTGCCTGATCCCTATGGTTTGGAAGCTTCAGCTCTGATTATCATGATTCCTGTGCCATTTGATAAGACGACAACGTATCAGCAAGGTACTGACAAAGGCCCTAAAGCGCTGATTGAAGCATCGCGAAATTTGGAGCTGTATGACATTGAAACTGATTCAGAAGTGTATAAAAAGGGTATCTATACAGCGCCAGCAATTCAGGAAGAGACTTCCGAGGAAATGCTCAAGGCTACATATGAGCGCACTATACATTTTCTACAGCAGGGTAAGTTTGTCGTAGTGATAGGTGGAGAGCATTCCATCTCCTATGCTCCCATTCGAGCCTATGCGGACCATTACAAGAAGCTTACTGTGCTACAGTTTGATGCCCATGCCGACCTACACCCAGCCTATGAGGGTAATCCCTGGAGTCATGCCTCAGTGATGGCCAGGGTAAAGGAGCTCGTCAACGTTGAGAAAATTGTTTCTGTAGGTATCCGAAGCATGAGCAGCGAGGAACTACCTAACCTTGACCGTGCCAATATCTTTTTTGCCCATAATTTTGATGACGAAAATGCGTGGATGGATCAGGTTCTGGAACGGCTAGCAGGGCCTATTTATATCACGTTTGATCTGGATGTCTTCGATTCGTCTCTGATGCCTTCCACAGGAACTCCAGAGCCTGGAGGGCTAAGCTGGAACCAGGCGCTAAGACTACTAAAACGGGTGGTGCGAGAAAGGCGGGTTGTAGGCTTTGATGTCGTTGAATTGTGTCCCAAAGCTGACAATCCCGCGCCAGACTATTTGGCGGCAAAGCTCGTCTATAAACTCTTAAGCTATAAATTTAATCCAAAGAAGCTGTGAGATCTATGAAAATTCGCGAGTTCATGCGGAAACATTTTAAGCATTTTAACGCGGCTGTTTGTGTTGATGCTGCGGAGGGGTGGAATGATCTCCTCAAGAGTAACGGCAAAATGCTAATTACATTGGCTGGTGCGATGAGCACTGCCGAGCTCGGAATCTCCTTGGCTGAGATGATTCGTAGGGATAAGGTGCACGCGATTTGCTGTACTGGGGCTAATCTAGAAGAAGATATCTTCAATCTTGTTGCACACAAGCACTATCTGCGCATTCCACACTATCGTTCGCTCAGTAAGGTCGATGAAACGGAGCTACTCAAAAAGGGGATGAATCGCGTCACCGATACTTGCATCCCTGAGGATACCGCGATCCGACGCATTGAAAAAGAGGTTTTAGCGCTTTGGCAAGCTGCTGATCAGGCAGGCAAGAGCCATTTTCCCTACGAATTTATGTACCAGCTGTTAGAACTTCCATCGATCCAAAAAGCTTTCGAGATTGACCCAGCCCATTCTTGGGTTCTAGCAGCCAAAGAAAAGGGCCTGCCAATCATCACACCGGGCTGGGAAGACTCAACATTGGGAAATATCTTTGTGTCACATGTGATCTCAAAGGACTTAACTCGCTTTGATATTGTGAAATTGGGCTTGGAACAAATGGCTTATCTTGTGAATTGGTACCGCGAAGAGTCGTCAAGGTGCTCCATCGGCTTTTTCCAGATCGGTGGGGGAATAGCAGGCGACTTTCCAATCTGCGCCGTGCCGTTGTTAAGGCAAGACCTGCAGGAAAATGTGCCACACTGGGGGTACTTCTGCCAAATTAGCGATAGCACGACCTCGTTCGGTGGGTATAGTGGTGCGGTTCCCAATGAGAAGATTACTTGGGGAAAGCTTAACGTGGAGACCCCGAGCTTCATCATAGAGTCCGATGCTTCCATTGTGGCTCCGCTGGTTTTCCAGTATGTGCTAGAGAGCTGAGAGTGAAGGAGCGAGAGAGGAGGTGGAGAGAGGAATTAGGAGTAGGATTAGGATTTTACCACAGAGAGCGCCGAGACGCCGAGATAGGAGAGAGAGGAGGGAAGAAAAGATTGTTTCTTGTTTAATTAGTGTCCGCACGGACATTAATTAAATAAAAAAACAATTTTTCTTTCCTCCTCTCTCTCCTATCTCGGCGTCTCGGCGCTCTCTGTGGTGAAAAAAATCCCTCACAATCTCTCGCAATCACAATCCTTTCTATCTCGGCGGCAAAAATTCCTAACTCCTCTTCCCTCTTTTCCTCTATGATGAAATTTGCAGCGACAGAGTAGGAAAAAGGATTCCCCGAGGAGGTTCCCATGAAATCGTTTATCTTTTCGGTTTTTGGGCTCTTAGCGGTGTGTTGCGTTTCATTTTTCGCAGTAACACCAGTTGCGGCGGCTGAAGAATCGACGGGAGACTTCCCCCCCAGTGTTTCCTTTCAAGAGGCAGGGCAGGCGTATAATCTTCAATTAACTGGTATAGCTCTTAGGAAAAAATTTATTATAAAGGTTTATAACATCGGCTCTTATGTTCAAGACGCTTCTACCTTGCAGGGGTCTGACAAGCTTGAAGCCATCATGACATCGGACAAGGCTAAGCAGCTGACATTTAAATGGCTTCGTGATGTGCCAGTAGATAAAGTTCAAGAAGGGTATCACCAAGGCTTTAAAAAAACGCTATCGGATGCTCAGCAGGCACAGCTAAAGACGCAAATTGACACCTACATAGGTTTTTTCTCCAGCAGCGTTCAGAAGGGTGATGAGCACATCTTACGCTGGTTGCCTGGAGGGGTCATCGATGTCATCGTCAATGGCAAGGCGGTAGGAACGATCACAAGCAACGAGTTTGCTCAGGGCTTATGGCTGATCTGGTTTGGTCCCGACAGCATCCTCGTTGATCGCGAGGCATTAGTCTCACAGCTGAAGTAACTCATGGATGACAATCTGGAGAGCCTATTCACTAGCTTTTTCAAGCTGATGGTGGTTCTCCTTAATTGTCTCAGTGCTTGCGGTAATGATCGCAACGTTGTTACAAATTGCTGCTGTGTCACGCTCGATGGCCTGGCTGTTGCAGGAGATTGCTTCCGTACTTTCGTTAATCAAGCAGGTCATCTGCTCAATGGTGCCACAGCTATTTAGGCTCAGCAAAGTCATAGGCAGTATAGTGAGAAATATTTTCATGAAAACCTCCGTTGAACCGCTAATTCTCTGCTAGGATTTGTTCATCTCTTGCAAACGTTTGTTGACAGCTTCGATCTGACGACGATTTTCTTCGATCCGAATATTAGCCTCTTCAATAGCTTGAGAGTTTTCGCTAATAACCCAAGTACTTTCATTGATAGTCGCCGTATTGCATCGCATTGCCTCCATGGCATCATTGAGCGCGCATCCGGAAAGGCCTATCCCAAGCACGGGTAGAAGGAGTAGCTGTTTTTTCATGAGGACCTCCATGATGTGAAGAATCATCTTGTTAGCAGAACGCATATTAATCTCAAAAAAAAATATTACAAATGGCTGAGATTTCATAGTCCTTTCCTTTTGCAACGAGTGACGGTTTGTGTTAATGAAAGGACGGGTATGCATCTATGAGGTTGTCAGGCATGTTATACTTCCTTAAACGAAGCTGTCTCTTCACTGTAATGATCATAGGCTTTGCCGGGCTGGGTTATGCTGCATTGCCTGTTACACATATCGTTTTCGCGGAAATGTGGATGAAGGATGTGGCACATTATGATGTACAAAAAACACGACAATTCTTAATTGGAAATCTATTTCCCGATGTCCGTTATCTTGGAGATGTGACTCGAGAAGATACTCACGAGTCAAATATACGCCTAGAAGATATTATAGAGAGTTCGACACCGTTTCAGGCTGGCTGCCGATTACATGTATGGGTTGATGAATTCCGAGAAGCCCTTGTGCTCGACTGGCAGATGTACCCTTATTTGAAGGATTACGCGGATGGTCATGAGGCAGCATTACTGAAACTCATTGAAGATGAGTTGCTATTCAAGCGAATAAATCGCCCTCGCGTCCGAAAGGCCTTAATGGTTATTTTAGACGAAGAAATGGCTGTAGGGGTAGCCAAAAAAACTGTGCAAAAATGGCATGCCCTTTTGATTCAGTACTTCGCAATGCCTCCAAGCCAAATCTTAAAACTATTAGCCTTGGGGGGGCGCCCTCTTTTTGATGTCCCAGCAGCTACGATTCGGAGGTGGAGCGCGCTTCTGCCTATGCTGGTTCAGCAGGAACATTTCATCGATTACGTTAATCGACTAGAGAATGTCTTTGCTGAGGCTATTGCAGGCGTGTCAGAGCATCACTTAATTGGGTTGGATTCGGATTGCCGCAAAGACTGCTTGATAGTCGACGCTGAGAGTGCCTTCTTGATATATCCTAGCAGTCAGACCAATGCGCGCCTTTCCTTTTAGCTGAAGCATCTTTAAAAAACGTTGCCAAGTAGCATCTTCCGGCATCTCGCATTCAGCGAGAAAGTCGGAAACCACTGGAGCGAGATATGATGTATCGCTATGTGTGATAACGATTTGAACTTGCTCCCCGAATAGAGAGGCTAAGTTGACATGCAGAAGGGTCCAGCAGGTCAGTGTGGTGACAGCATGCAGGCTCCCTCCAAATGCCGTCTTTTTGTGATTAATGTTGTTGGCAAGAGGTGCACGTAGCACAATTTTATGTGACGAAGCGTGTTCAACGGAAACACCTAAGGCTTGGGAGATGGGAATGTGCTGAAAAAGATACTCCTCAGCAGCTTTTTCTTTGGAGAGCTCCGAGGATGTACTAGTCATGTGATCTGCCCCCATCTCGTTGGTCAATTTCTAACTTCGCTTAACCGTTTTACATGGTAATAGTTATATCACAAGTGGTCACAAATTTGGAATTTGGACTTGGACTAAAGGACCAAAAGGTCATAAAAAGACATTATAAGAGAGGTCACTCAACAGGGAGGGCAAAATGTCTGTCGTTAAGGTAATCGAAGTGATCAGCGAAGGGAAGTCTGTGGACGATGCCATTAAGGCAGCTGTTCAAGAAGCGGCGAAGACAGTGCAGAATATTCTCCAGGTGAACGTACAACATGTCGAAGCTTTGGTAGAGAAAAATAAGGTAGTTAAGATCAGGGTCAATGCCAAGGTCAGCTTCCTAGTAAAGAACTAAGCGCTTGCGTTGTATAGAACCACACGGAGGGGAAATCATTGCTCCTTCCGTGTGGTTTATTTGTTATCTCTTAGGCTTCTGGCGGTCAAAGAGGGCTGTTAGGACTAATAATACACCGATGGCCATGAATGTCACGATACGTACATTGATGTTCATTAGCCACACTTCGACGCAAAGCATGCGCAAAACAACGAAAGCGATTAAAAATATACCCGCGTAGCGCCAAGCTGGCTCGGCTCGCCGCGAGCCAAAATAAAGGGCTGTTTCTCCAAGGAGTGT
Source organism: uncultured Chlamydiae bacterium (assembly GCA_963713615.1). Lineage (GTDB taxonomy): Bacteria > Chlamydiota > Chlamydiia > Chlamydiales > JAJFMA01 > CAMFKD01. The sequence goes on along the minus strand of CAVQMM010000001.1, from coordinate 1,107,109 downwards.
GAAAATAAATAGGGTAACACCTCTGGCGATCTCGGCATGGCCGAATAGGGTGTCGCTAGTATCCCAAATGACGACTAATCCAAGGCCCATGGCAATTGCAGCTAAGATACAGGGACGCCAGTCGGCGGATGATCGAGTGATTTCCGATATCCAACCGCGCCATAATGTTACTGCGGCCAGTGCTGTAGTAAGAGCGGCCACTACCCTCATCCAGTAGTGAGGGCTTTCAAAAGAGAGATTCCCCATAAGCCCAACCGAATCGGTCAAAAGTAGGAATAAGGGTACCACAAAATAGATGGAGAGGTGGCGTGCGAAACGGGACGAGTGATAGAGCAGCTGTGCGATCTCGACAGCCGCCAAGGCCACGACGAATAGCACCATGATGACATGTTCATCTGACAACAGCAGATTTGTTGCCCATGTAATAAAGGCCAGAGACCATAGTGCTAGAATAGCTGTGATCCACTTTTGGCTTTTGTCTAGCGAATTAAGGTCAGATTGTCGCACGACAGCATATCCCAGGATGACAATCAACAGCGTGAGACCCAGTAGCAGTACACTCAGAGGGTTATCCGATAAGATTGTTCTCCACTCCTGAGTCATAACCAGGGCAAAAAAAAGTGTAGCAGGGGCTGGAGCTTTGCGAAGTGTTGGGGATCTAAGAAAGCCATAAAGAGGAGGTCCTGCGAAAAGAACTTGAAATGCAAGCAAGAATGGCCAATCAAGAGACGGTTCGAAGCCTTCCATAGAAGTAGTCGTGTTAAAGGACCATACCGTTACCATAGTGGCCACCAGCAGGGGCCATCCCCACCCATGTGTGATGGCAAGGCCGAAGGCAAGGAGGGCGATCAAGAGATCATAACTGAGAGTCCCTAGGCGGTCCCAGATAACATCAAGACCTAATAGTTGTGGCATAGCCATCGCACCAATGACCACTACAGTAGCCAGAGCCTGCATGTTATAGGTAATCGCTAGGCCTGTTGTTAACGCTAAGACCAGAAAAATGACTATGAGGGGATAAAGAGGTGACCAAAGGTTATAAACTGATACTCCTGCGGACAGAGCAAAAAGCACTCCAAGAGTTCCAAGCCCCACAAAGGTTTGGGCAAGTCGTGGGTGGCGCTTCAGTAGGGCGATACCCCCCAGATAAACGACTGCAGCGATTAATACGAGTGCTATAATCCGGTTTTGTGGGCTTAGCCAGTCAAATAGAAAGAGATATCTCAGAAACCATGCCACCGACAAAAGGATAAAAAGAGCACCTAGACCGAGAATCCAGTTATCTTTTAGCCAATTGAAACAAATGCGTAATGCTCCCTTAGCATCTTTTTGACTAGGATCCATAAGACCTCACTTTTTTTGGTTATAGGGCCACTCTATGGATTAAAATAAATATTCCGCAAGTGACAAGGCCGGGTAGGAATCCGAGCCTGAGCCTCACGAAGTAATTCAAATGGTTGGTTGGCGCAATTTCCTCTGTGGTGCAGTCATTCCATGACTGCGAGAACGGTTGAAACAGATTCCGTTTGCATCACATGGGACGTTTGTGTTGCACGTCTCCACAATTGGGCCTTGTTCACCTTTACGGTCAGAATTTCGGTCGGACGAAAAAGGTCGGATGTCGTGGTTTGTGACGAGGGCATAGCGCCAGCTATGTCCGAGGAGCAAAACGCGACAGGCGATCCTTTTGCAGTCGACCGAAAACTGACCGCAAAGGTGAATAAGGCCCACAATTGCAATGGATTGTTCGCAGTCATGGAATGTCATGGAATGACTGCGCCACATAGGAAACCTTTTCGTCTCCTATCAAAATTAAAAATATACTTTCATTTATTGAAATAAAAAATAATTAGCTGATTATATATAATAATACTGTATTGTGTTTTAATTTCAAATTATTAGCCAATAAAAAGGTTAATATATGGAAGTGTTCAATACGTCACCTGATATGGAAAGCATATCTTCTAACGTGGAAAATGGATGCCTTCCCCTGCCTAGAAATCCAGCGATTTGGCGAAAATCTGCCTTAATGGACGGAAGGGAAATCGACCTTGCAATAGGCCAGCTGAGCAATGCAATAAAGGCCGCTATTCAAACACCTGCTAAAGTTCTTCCTCTGGCGGCACATATTTCTTCGCTTGCTCAATTACACGTGGCCCTTCAAAACCTAGGTCAAGAATATGATCTGAGAGGACGACAGGATTTAAAGGAGTTAACCGAGTATGTCGGCAACGTTGCAAAGACATGTCAGGAGCAAGAACTCAATAGCATGCTTGCGGAATCTCCAGAAAAGGCTGCTATTCTCGCTATAGAGAACAACAGTGCGAAAAACCTAACTCTTGTTTTAGAAAAGACTCCTAATCTAATTAGTCAGCCAGTCGATGATGAGGCCAATACTCTTTTGCATATCTCAGAAAAATTCGGTAATGCACAGCTCAGTCAACTATTGTTAGACAAAGGTGAGTCAAAGGTGCAGTCATTTGACAACGTTAACAGGATCTTCCAACTACCAACGGATATGAGAAGCGATAGAGGGAAAGGACTTCAGGTAGAACAATTTATGCCAAAGGATATTCAATCAGAAGATCCTAAGCTCCAGGCTGCTTTTCATGAGATTGTGATGTGCCCTTCCAAAGGACTACTTAGTCTTCGTGACAAGGGATCCGGTTCTTTAGAGGGTGTTCTGTCCCACCTTTGTAAGGACCCAGACTGGGTCGCAGACCACCCCAATCTTGTCACCGTCATCCTTTGCCATGCTGTTAAGCACCTCTTTCCTTCGACAAAGGTAACCCCATATCTGAATGAACTTCAAAGTGTCATGATGACGCCAGAGCGGTCTGCCAATATCCTCCACGCAGCTATCGCTACGGGAAGGCTTGATATTGTGGAAAACCTGATTGATCTCAAGGTGGACATAAGTGCAACCTATACTCCTCCGCTAACTTCTCAAGAATCCATTGGAACAACACCTCTGGAACAGGCGATTTCGCAAGGAAGACTGGAGATTGCAGAGCTGCTGATAAGCCGAGGTTGTCCCTTTGATATTTCTGTGACCTCTAAAATATTAGAAAGTTTGAATCAAAAAACTTCGAATAGAGTGGCAAAATGGATTTTATCCAGGATCCCTGATCAAGCATCTATGCAGTTTCGCTTAGACTTGGCCATTGAAAAGCACCAATGGGGAGAGGTTTCCCACTGGATAAATCAGGGTGCCATTCCTAGCAAGCCCGAGCAGTTAGCCCTTGATGCAGTATTTGGAAAGCAATTTTATCTTGTTGAAGAGCTTTGGGACAAAGGACTACTACCAGGTGTTTCCACTGAGCTTTTGAGGTCTATCGTCCTCCATGGTGAGGAATCTTGGGTCATTGATTTCTTTATGCAGCTAAAAGAAAAAGGCATTCATGTCGAGAATAAGAATGTGATTTTCGACGCCGCGAGGGGCAATATGATTCCCTTGGCCGCTCTTTTAGTCAGCTTGGGAGGTGATTGCAAAGGCCTTCCTAACGAACAAGAAATTAGTCATTATGCCAGCCACCTCACTGGTTCGATCGAAGAGCAAGTCTTCCGCTGTCAATTAACGGACAAAAACTTAGCACATTTGGTAGGAGATTCCTTTATCAAGGAGATGGAAAATGAGGGTAAAAGACTGGAAGGCAACACAGAGATAGCTTCGGGCAAACTTTTTGCATCAGCGCTTAATTATGTATCAAAATCAGGACGGCATAACCTAGAAAATGTGTCGAAAACCCTTGAAGGTTCTAGAAAATTCACTCAACGCCTTAACGGAATAAAATATCTTCAGAACCAGCAAGAGATCGCCGATGCCCTTATCGACCTGGAAAAAGATCTATTAAAAGAGGTCGACCAGTTGGCAGCTGGAGGCTCTCTTTTACTTCCTATGGGCTGGTTTGGTCATGCCACAGCACTTGTTTGTAAAAAAATAGACGATCAAACACTAGAATTTCAGATGATCAACACTGGAGTAGGTATAGATCACCATTCCACTGGCCATGACTCGATCAGGCGCAGGGTAAATACGATCAATTATTACCAAATCCGTTTAGATAAGCTTCAAGATTCCCACCTCCTGCAGGCGGTGTTAGAGCCAATTGCTATGGGTCATCCACAGCACGCTGTTAGATATGGTTCTGCAGATGTCTACTCCGCTTTAGCCCCTTATAAAAGAACTGAGGGAGTAATTTCTGATGATCTCTTCAAAGGTTGGAAAACAAGTCAACTGGCAGGAACTTGCTCTTTGCGTTGCCTGCTAGTCTATCTTAAATCGGAAGTTTCTCCTGACGTTTATCAAGAGCTCGTTGATGCGTTGAAGGAGGATGCTATTTCATTTGCCATAGAACAGAATGAACCTTTTTTAGAGGCTCAACCTGCACTCAGAAAGCTTCTGGCGATTGCTGTACCGCACCTTTTTGACACGTTTGGAAAAAGGCTAAAGCAAGCAAAGGAGACGCCAGAGAAAGATGCTCTGCTGGATCACAACCAACGATTAGTTAAGCTGGAGAGTGTTGCAACGAAATTAAAAGAGGCCATTCCACCAGCACAATCTGTTCATCATCCTCTCTCCAACGATGCCGTATTTCCCACACAAGCGGATCTAATAAGCTCTAAGGTTGACAGTTTACCACCCTTAGAAGACATCTCTTCAACAAAAGAGGTGTTGTCTTCTAGTTCAATTTTTAAGCCAGCGCCGCTTCCACAATTTACCCTTGACAGTATCGCTACTCCACAGGAGCTGGTCGATAGACTGGACCAATGTCTACAATTTGGAAGGGACATGGATCAGCAGTTTATAACCTCTGCCTATTTTTCAAATCTCCTGTGTACAATAGGACGAGGAATGCTAAATGAAACAATAGATGGTTCGGATAGTTTCTCCCTCCTCTTAGAAACACTCCAAAAAGATCCACAGTCTTGCGAAGAGGTGATCAGAAGAATTTCACAAATGACCACTGAATTGCAGAGGATTTACAGTCAAAGCAGCGAAGTGGCAGACCCCAGTCGATTTCTTGCCATGAACTTTTCCCTCGCTACTGCGTACAAGCTATGTACCTACATTGATAAAAGCGAAGGATTATCCGATGAGCTTTCGATAGGTTACTATGGGGTTTATTTTGATAATTCAAAGCTAGAATACGATCTATTATCTCAAACTATTCTTAACTCCGAATGGGAAAGCGACTATAAGCTTCTTGCTACCTCACAATGGTCCAAGGGTTTCAAAGATGCTCCTCCATTATTTAATTTTGATGAGCATAATTATGTGAATCCACTCATGCGCTACCTAAACGAGTGGTCTTTCCGCCTTGATCCAAAAGGTGGGGAATATAAGTATGCAGAGGCACATTCTAGAGACATTGAGGATTGGAATGATGCTGAGAATGAGCGCAATGACATTCTTGATGAGGCTTTTGACAAAATACAGAAGGGTGGTGGAGATGTTGAACCCTATTGTGATTCCCCTCAGTGGAATCCGCAGTGGCTCTATGCTAAAAATAGATTGCCTAGCCACTTTACTCTTCTCCGCGATTTGGCCGCCACGGCCTTTCATTTTAGGGCAGGATACCAGTCACCTAGTAATGAAATTATCGATAGATATCAGCCAGGTAAAATGTTTCTTGTTGAGGATGACACCATCGATCGCGAAACTAAAACTAGTGATGAGCGAAACGGTTTTTTGCGAGTCATCCCAACTTATAGTTCAATTAACGTTCAGTCGAAGCCTTTAGGTGCCATCAACCCGTTGCCAGATATACCAGGTATTGGAAATCATCAATTGTCGCTTGAAGTGGCAGCGCAAAACAAGGTGATCGAGGAGGGTAAAGATATTGTATCTCGAGAGCTTATGTCGATGCGTTCCGCCTTCCTGGGCGCTCAGCTCGATCCACCCATCATCACTGGAATCGCAAACTATCAACTTGTCGATTACTACTTAAAAAATTTGGATCAACTCACAGATCGTGCTCACCAAGTCTTTTTTGAGGCGACACTATTTACTCCGCGCCACCTTTCTGCGCTTCTTAAAGAAGATGAGGGTCTAGTAAGTGAGCTCAACGAGTTCTTTAGTGCTGCTTCACAGCACTTTGATGACCGGCTCAAGATGAATGTAGATAAAAATCGCAATGCTTTCGCCTCAGTTTTTGTAGCGAATCAATCTGTACGTTTTTTATCTTATTGCAAGACGAATCACCGCGACATTATCGGTGAGATACCCATAGAGCGTCTCATGGAAGATGTACGCTACAAGCTAAGTAGCATGCTAGCTAGCTCGGATTATAAAGATGAACAGGTTAAACATTACCTAAATCTTGCCTTTCTGGACAGCTTCCAGGCGATGCCAATCAAGAATCTTGAGGAAACGCATCAAGTACTTAAGTGCTTAGCGGATCTCAAGATAGAAGAGTTAATGGGTAAGAACACGCCAGCGATGGCTCAAGCCTTTATGATCAGTGCCCTGTCGATCCCTGTTCAGCAGGCTGAAAACATTCATAGATTACTCAAGGAGCAGTCTGACGAAAACGTCAACAGCTTGCTCAACACAGTAGCCGCAAAGTATGGCCTTTCGGGTTCGGACAACGGTCTATGGCAAATTGAACACTTTCCCATCTGTTTCTCTGAGGCTAGAGATGGAAGTGTGATCGAGCTCAACTGCTTAGCTGGTGACATTCGAAGAAATGGTCAACCGATTATAGGAGTGCCTCAATGGGTTAAAAGCAGTGATTTGTATGCACAGGTCTTTGGAGAAAAGATGCTTTGTGCAAATCAAAGTTACCTTCCCAATGGGGCCATTCTCCTTGAAGCGCAAGATCAACATGGCCGTATGGAGATACTTTCCAAAGATGGGCGGAGCATCACTCAAATACGTCGGCAAATTCAAGGCTCCTGGTATAGCTATGTAGATCAAAAGCAAGGCAATCTTCATCCTCCAGTACCTCCTTTTAAAGGCGACAAGGAGTTAGCCATCTGGCGTTCAGCCGACGATCCTAATGAATACCTATTTGTCGACCCCGCTACGAACCAACCTAAGATCGGCCTCGACCGTCTAGGCCATTACATTTTGTTCGATATCAATCCTAATAAGCGTTTCGATTGGGTTGATTTAAAAGAGGTCTCAGGTGGTAGTGCCATTCTAGCCCTTGATTCAGACGCCTTTATTTACCAAGAGGTGAGCGACAAAAAGCCTATCGAGGTATGCCTTCGACTGCCTCACCTTCTGAACGCGGCAGGCGGGCCTTTGGAATTTGTCAGGGCGGTTCCCGTCCAACCTAACAAAGAGGATCCGAGCCAGGGTGTCATTCTCCCTAATCAGGATAGAGAGCGATGGGTCCTCAAGGGAGCGCCACATCTCTTTCTCTCCGATGACCAACGAATCACGGGTATTCGTGTTTTTGATCACTTTTTAGTTTTGGAATCCGTTTCGGGAAATCGCGAAGGTATTGTACCCATGAAGTCATTGACTCAAGTCAGGAACAAGAAGTCAGTTGAAACAACATATGCCCGGATAAAGCTCACAAATGATCATCTCACTTCAACCTCGCCTGACAAAAATGCCTATTTAGCCTACCTAACTTTAACACACGCGACAACTGCGGAAGAATACCTACAGGCTATGCATTACCTCGAAAGTGCAAAGAAATTCGAGCGCTATACGCCTGACGAGTTAAGACTTCTGGGGAGCATCCTTCTTAGCAACCATGAAACGAAAGATCATACGGGCTACGCCTTTGCTTGCCGACTCTATGTTGCTTGGTTGGTCCAGGATAATCTTCAGCGTAATCCACAATACTCTGTGGCATCGAAACAAAGTACAGGCGAGGCTCCCACATTTTTATCACATACAGACGTCTGGGAGAGCTTTTGGAATGGGGATTATTCCTTTCAGATTGGAAAGAATACCCGTACGCTGGATGACATATTAGACTATGTGGCCGAAGGATACTTTGCGCGTGCCCAGCACATTCCTTTCGATATGCGTATTGAGAATATCATCTCAGGAGGGGAGTTGTGTGAGTGGGGACTTGAAAATCGCGCGGCAGAGGTTGTTATAAGAGGGCCTAAGCCAGTTTCAGCGGCATCCTTTTCTCCTCCTAAGGATCTTGACAGCCTATTTGTTAAAATAGGTACAGAAGCCTCAACGTCCTCTAGCCTACTTACTCGGCCTTCCGAAGACTTTATAGGGAACTTTAAGCTGTTGTGGGATGCTGCGCTTTCCAATGACCCCGCCAGAAAAGAGTCTGTGAACTATGCTATAAGTTATATCAGCCAGGATCCCAATAGCGATGTTCGCTTTCTCGCTACAATTTTGCATGCTGCGCTAAATAAAGAAGCCTCTGAAGAGGCTCAGAACCTAGTGAGCTTGGCTTTGCCCATCATGAGTTCGGTACATCCAAATAAAAATAAGTACGTGCCAGATTTAGCTAGTGCCGTCATGCGGTATGCGGAGAGTATTAAGCCCGATATAGCAGTGCCACACCAGATGCTACCACCATTGAAATCGGTAACTCTTCTACCCAAGCATCAACCAATCAGGCTACCAGAAGAGATCCCAAATACTCCCAGAGTGCCTTTTTCAGCCCCACCCAACGACATCGAGTCTTTTCACAACTTATTCTCGAGTTCTTTTGATGCTGTACCAGACAAGAACTCCGCCATTGGGATTACTCCTTTTGAATTTAAGACTAATGACCCCTGGCTACATGCCACTATCGAGGAGCTAAATAGTGAGCTAGCACTGGGTGAGGAAAAAAACCGAGCAGTGCCGACCTACCAACTGAAGGAAGAATATCCCGCAAAAGTTCTCCTAGCAAATAACCACGAGTCAATAGTCCAAGAGGCCGATGCTTTAAAGAAACACCTGGGCAACTTAGAAACAGAGATTCTAGAAATGGCTAACAGGTTGTCCGCAGATCCCCTGGATGCATTAATCGAGCGAACTGCGTTAAGTTCTGGACGCCAACAACCTCTTGCAATTCAGGATTGCATTGCCCTATTCCTTCTAGGCGATCCTGATGCGTATCAACGTGATACCAACCTAAAGAACCCTGAGGACATCGCTGGTCTGCATCAAAAAATTGGAGAATATATCATCAGCCATAATCAGCTGCAACGTTATGACTCTGTAGTAAAAATTTTAGACAAGCTTAGCCTTAACAGTGAGGATCCAGGGCTATTACAACAACTTGGTGAAGAATTAAGTCGTAGTCCAGCGTATCATGACGCAGATCCTGTGGCTTTCATGGTCTTTGAATACTCCCTTAATCTAATGCTTCGAGATCATCAAGTTGCCGGGATTCGCGACATGATGGAAATTGATCCCTCCAACAGGTTGCGTCTAAAGAGCAAACTGCTGCAACGTATTCAGGGAGGTGGTAAATCTTTGGTTTTCGGCCATATCATGGCCCTCCTAAAAGCTGATGGTTACCATTTATCCGTCCACATCCCTCCTACGGCGCAATATCAAACAGCCCTGTATGACATGGCACAACGCTCTGAAAAAATCTTTGGTCAACGAGAGCGAAACATCACTTTTGATGACCATCCATCGCTCTTTACTCCAAAGTATCTACAATCTTTGAACAACATGCTGCATGAAGCGATTGTCTGCCGCGAATATGTGACGGTGACCAACGAAAGCTTACGCGCGATGCGGTGTAAGTATTTAAAGACGCTCTTTCAAATAAGAGAACTACCCGAGGGGGCTGAAAAGAATGAACTGATGGCAAGCAATGCCCTGTTAAAAGACATCCTTGGGCTTTTGCGTTCTCGAGGAGTCTTTACGGTTGATGAAGTTCACCTTGCTCTAGATCCTACCAAAGAACTCAATATGCCCTATGGTCAAGTCTCTCACCCCGAGGTTCTCGAATGTCAGTTCATTGCCCAGATATTACAAGAGGCCTGTGATGCAAAGGATGAAAACGGTGAATTGCTTTTAGATATCAAAAATGCTTCCCAACAGTCCGAGCAGAAGCGCATTGAGATGATCGCGCAGGTTGTTCAAGGGCTCAGGGAACGACCTGGTTGGGACGATGATGCCATCATTGACTACATCAAAGGGAGTACTGAGCTCTTGCCTGACGCCTTTCATCACCCTGATCATCGTACAGAGGCAAAACTCATCATTCTCGCCCGACAGATGATTTCGGGCAAATGGCTTGATGAGCGTCTTCGTACTAAGGTCGACGAAGATCATGGCCTAGAAGAAAACAGCTTTCCGCGTATTTCGATCCCCTTTCTTGCAAATATGAAGCCTGCGAAGGGATCTGAATTCAGCGACCCAACTATAATGACCATCAATACCCTCATAGCCTATCTTGCCAAGGGGCTTACAGAAGACCAAACGAAGGAGTTTCTGCTTAGATGCCGGCAAACAGCCACCGAAGAAAAGGATGCAAGTGAAGAGACAAATCCCCTTCCTTCTATCCAACAAACAAGGATGGCTGAGCAATTCGCTAGAGCCTATGGCATTAATCTCTTTGACCTAGATCCCGATAACAGTAAAGACGTTGCCAAACTGCATCAAAATCTCCTTAATAGCAATAAGGATTCCGTAGCGCTTTTGCTTGACTTTGTTGTTCACGCACAAATCAGCGCTGTAGAGCTGTATCCACAACAGGTCTGCAGCAATGGCCAGAATACCATATCCATGGCACAGTCTGCTGTAGGCTATTCGGGCTCTATGGAAAATCTTAATATGGCACCCATTGGAGTGAAGATTCTTCCTGAGAAAGGGACCAACGGTCAGACGATTCATCGGCTAATTAGCCAACAAACTGAGGTAACCCTCGTGGGCAGTGCTCCGGATGACCTCTTTTCGGACCTGATAGATAAGCATCCGCGACGCAATGATGTCAGAGCGATCATAGATACAGCTGCTCACTTCCGCGGTATGAAAAACGAAGCAGTCGCCAGTTTGATCTGTTCAAAAATGCAAGATTATCAATCCCAGGTTCAAGGTGTACTGTTTTTCCACACGGAAACAGATAGGCTCTGTTTTATGCACAGAGACGCTCCGAATGACTATACCATCCTGTCAGGAAGCACACCAGAAACAATAGCGTCGGAAACGGGCCTCAAACCGGAACAATTATTTACTTACTATGATCAAGATCACACCACTGGTATTGACATCACTCAAGCGGATAAAGCCATAGCCGTTTTGACGATCAAAGAAGACACTCAAGAGCATGAAGTGCTTCAAGGCGCTCGCCGAATGCGCGGCCTGGATAAAGATCAAAGAATCGTTGTAGCTCTGGCCAAAGGGGCCACAGAAAAGGTCAATGCCACCATAGGCCGGCTGAAAGGTAGCGATTCCCCACCAAATATCAAAGAGATGCTACTCTTCACACGCCTACAAGAGGCCGCTGGCCAGAAACCTAATAACCTACTCTTTGCTCTACAAAAGATCGAAAACGAAGTGCAGCAGTTGGTTCTTGATCGCCTTTATGTCCTACCTCAAAAAGAGGAGCAAGCGTTATTCAGCAAAGCAAGCTATCTCTTTGGCAAGGACGTTTCCAAGGATCTCTATCGCGAATACGCGAATCAGCGCCAAAACGTACCAATAAAGAAATTCCTCGATGACTTCGTCAGCAGTCTTACTGATCCACTCAAGGGAGAGTTTTCTGACGAAGAACTACTACAGCTACGAAATAAAATTCTTGATAACATAGTCAATGAAACAGTTCTAAATGGCTTAGAAAAAGAAATATCTATTTCTGGTGAGGCTTCTCTTGATGACGCTCGTGGCGTGGGTAATCTCAATGGTGAGACAACTCGAATGCAACATCGGCAGCAAGAGCAGCGTGTCGAGCAAGTGAAGGTTAAACTTGATGAGCAGAAAAATCAAAATGAATATCAACTTCAGGTAGAGAGTTTTCGTAAATATGCGCCACATGCTCCCTATACGGAACCCAAATTTGACCAGAGTCTCTTTCTATCGCATGAGTTTGGTATTCCAACTTCAGAAATCAATCATCAACAATTCCCTCGGCGGGATGAGCAGCCGGTTCTATGGACTTTGAACAACGCTCTTTCAGCAGAAATTAATAAGCTACCGATCACGTTTGATGATGGGTTAATCGTCACAAGCAATGCTGCCATCGAAGGGCGAGGACGCACAGACCTCGTAGGACCATGGCGTAAGCGTTCCTCTCCAGTCCTCTTAATTCAAGATCGCGGAGGCGCATGGAAAGGTATTATATGCTCTGAGGTTGATTCCGTCTTGTTTGAACATTGGATGAAGCAGAAGGATACAGTCCTACCAGCAGGGCGCACCATGCGTCTGGTGCGGTCCAATGGTAAACCCCTTGCCTCACTAGGTGGGGATGATGTCGATCCTTTAAAGGATCCCCAAGCTTCAAAACTCATGCTTCAAGCCCTCCTCTTCGCAGGAGACTATAAAACACTAAGCAGAGCTCCCTGGACAGTACCCCTTGAAGCATGGTTTAACACCTTAACCCCTGGAAAAATGAATGATTGGAAGGAGTTTTTTGAAAAACAGATTTTGATCGGCCAGCCCCCAGGATATACCAATAGCAAACTATACCACCTTTTCCAATCGCGCAACCAACCTTAGGCCTTATTCACCTTTGCGGTCAGTTTTCGGTCGACTGCAAAAGGATCGTCTGTCGCGTTTTGCTCCTCGGACATAGCTGGCGCTATGCCCTCGTCACAAACCACGACATCCGACCTTTTTCGTCCGACCGAAATTCTGACCGTAAAGGTGAACAAGGCCCAACCTTAGACAGATGAGGAATTGAGTTGCTGCTTCTTCATCTGTTCTTTACCTAACTAAACTATAATTTCATGGATGGAATTATTATTTAGGAGGGTTATGCGTAAACGTTTTCTTGCCACTTTTGTTTTTACATTGATTGTTTCGAGCTATATTTCAGCAGACAACCAATCGTACCTGGAATTTGAATTTCCACTTTCTGATACGGAGGTGATTGTTGAGAAATCCCCTTTCTTCACACACAAGTCATCCTTTGTTAATTTTTCAAAAAATGCTGCAGTCATTAATGGCATGACCTCCTCCAAGGCATTAGGATTGGAAGCTCAGCTTAATAAGTATGTGCTTGATCAAACGGATGCCACCAAGGTCACAGCAGATGCCATGCTTCGACATGCGGCAGGAATTGCCGATCCTAAAGCTCCTATTGCCGTGTTGCTCTATTTAGGACCTACGGGAGTGGGAAAGACGGAGTTGGCCAAGGCCCTAGCAATCGAAGTTTTTGGCAGTGAGAGAAAACTGATCCGCTTCAATATGGAGGAATTTACTAATGAAGCAGGTGTTCAGCGTTTGATTGGAGTGCCAAATGGTTACCGTGGAAGCGAGGAAGGCGGACAGCTCACGAATGCTATCGCCAGCAATCCATACAGTGTTGTTCTTTTCGATGAAATCGAAAAGGCTAATCCTGAGGTTCAAAAGCTTCTTTTGCAACTTTTTGATGAAGGACTGATCACATCCGCCTTAGGTGAGGTGGTCAATGCTCGGGGTGTTATTTTTATTCTAACATCCAATTGCGCCGCCACAAAGGTATTGCAATTGAAGCAGGCCGGTCATACTAGCGAGGAGGTCCTTCAAATGATTGAGCCCCACCTGATGCAAGCGATGTCACCAGAACTCTATAACCGTGTCCAGCCGGTTGTTTTTAATGGGTTATCTCCCCAAACGTTGGCAAAGATCGTGGAAAAGATGGCTGGAGAGTTGCGCAATCGTGTTCACTCCAGCAAAGGAATTCACTTGTATTTCGACCAGAGTTTGCTGGACTATCTCGCCACGGCGGGCTATCACCCCACTCTGGGGGCAAGACCGCTGAAGAGGCTCATCGAAAGGGACCTCACCACTGTTGTTGCAAGAGCGATTCTGCAAGGCAAATACACGTATAACAGCAGCATGAAAGTTTACTATGTGGATGGGAAAGTCATCGTAAAATAGAGCCTAAAGGACTTGTAGGTGCCTCCTGAGTCCCTTATGTCCTTTTCGTCCTTTAGGTCCTTCTTGTCCATCGCCTCACAAAGCGCCCCAATTGTTCACAAGAGCGCTTTTTTTTTTCGAGTTGACATAAAATGGTGTAATGGTATAGCATTACAGCATGACGACAACAAACGTCAGATGAGGAAACTTATGAAATCAACAACAGAGCCCTCTGGCTGGTGTGAGTCTCTAGAATTTCTAGTGATGACATACACACAGCACAACAATAAATACGGTCTAGTCTGAAGTTTCCGAAAATCATTTCGGTGCTCTCAGGCTAACCCTGGGAGTAAAGGAAATGAAACCTAATTTTATCCGTAAAGAAACACCGAACGATGGTTTAACGCCTGTGAGCTGCTTTAAGGCCATTGGAGGCCTTGGATGTTGCATGCTGGAATCAGCATATGATGGCGAACAGGGGAAATCCTCGTTGATTGGGCTAAACCCGATAGGCACTTTTCAGGTGGTGGGTCGGAATATTGAAATCGAGTTTAAAGGAGAGAGAAGCACATTTACCGCAGATCCCTATGAGGCTCTGACGAAGTTTTCCAAAGATCGCCGTGCATTCGGCTTTATTGGTTACGATGCCGTTCGCCTCAAAGAGGTGTTACCGGACCGACATCCTTCCAGGGATGTGCCTGACTTCTTCTTTCACCTATATCAGACGATTATTGAATTTGACCATAGCAGGCAGAGGCTTATCTGCACGCATGAGGGTACCCAGGAAGAACTGGATGCGATTCTTACACGTTGTTTTGAGCCGATTGCTTTACAACCGCTTAAGACAGCTAAAAATATTGCAATCGAGCCGGATTTAAGTAGAGAGACATTTTCAGCGCTTGTTGAACGAGCTAAAGAGTACATTCGCGCTGGGGACATTTTTCAGGTTGTGCTTTCTAGGAGCTTTCGGACACAAATAAAGGCTAGCCCATTCGATGTTTACCGCGCATTGCGTCAGACCTCACCGGCTCCCTTCCTATTCTTCTTTAATGAAGAGAACTTTGCCATCGCCGGGGCTTCGCCAGAGCTCTTGATTTCCGCCATTGACGGTAAGGTGGAGTCGATGCCGATCGCTGGTACCAGTCCTAAAGGGCAACCCGTAGAGGCCCTTTTGTCTGATCCGAAGGAATGTGCTGAACATGTCATGCTCGTTGATTTAGCGCGCAACGATGCCGGTGTCGTATCTGTCCCGGGGTCGGTTCGTGTAAGCGAGTTTAAAGTTGTCAAAACCTTTTCGCATGTCAATCACATCGTATCTAGGGTAGTGGGAGACTTAAGCCCAGCCTTTAGTAGTCTCGACGCCTTTAGAGCATCCTTTCCAGCCGGGACTCTATCTGGAGCTCCGAAAATACGAGCCATGGAAATCATCGATGAGCTGGAGAGCTCCAAGCGCCATCTCTATGGAGGAGCCGTAGTCACAATAGACGAACGGGGCAACCTGAAGAGTTGCATCGCGATTCGTATGGCATTTATTCGCGGAAGTGAAGTTGAGCTTCGAGTGGGGGCTGGTATCGTATTAGATTCCGATGGCCTAGTGGAAGCTCAGGAGACAGAACACAAGGCGCGTGGCGTCATAGAGGCTTTACAGCTAGCCGAGGGAGGCATATAATGATTCTAATCATCGATAACTACGATAGTTTTACCTATAACCTATTTCAAGCCTTGGCCGTTTTACATAGCGATGTCAGGGTGATTAGAAACGATAAGGTTTCCATCGCCGAAATCCAAGCTATGAATGTAGAAGGTATTGTCCTGTCGCCCGGTCCAGGGCGGCCTGAAAACGCTGGCATTTGTATCGATGTGATCCGTCAACTCGGTAGTACCATACCGATTCTAGGCGTTTGTTTAGGACATCAGGCCATCGGTGCGGCGTTTGGAGCCAAGATAGGTCCTGCACCTGATATCCTGCACGGCAAGGATAGCGCGATATTTCATCGTCGAGGAGCTTTGTTCCGAAACGTTTCCTTGCCATTCCGAGCTGGGAGATATCACTCTCTGATTGTTGAACGTATCGGGTTGCCTTCAGAGCTAGTTGTAGAGGCTGAGGATCCCGCGGGACACATCATGGCACTCTCACACGTGAGTTTTCCAATCTATGGCGTGCAGTTCCACCCAGAGTCAATTCTCACGACGGAAGGAACGCAAATTCTTAAAAATTTTATAGGACGATGCGGGTCATCAAGGAGTTTTGTATGTTAATCGAGTTACAACCAAAGACAACATTCGAGCAAAAGGAACATCTTGCAAACCGACTTCGAAGCATGGGCTTTCAAGTAGATGCCACCGAAGAAGGGCGTTTGGCGCTGCTGAAGGGTGTTGATGAGACCGTGCTCTCTAAAGAATTTGAGCAGCTTCCCGGCGTAGCTGCCGTGCACCCTTTAAAGAGTCGCTACAAGCTAGCAAGCCGTTTTTATCGAAAGGAAGACACCATTATCAGAGTAAAAGAGGTCGATATTGGTGGTGGAGCCCTGTTTGTCTGTGGAGGGCCCTGTGCTATAGAGTCGAAGGAGCAGCTTTATGCTTGTGGCGCTGCTGCCAAGGCAGCAGGAGCCCAGGCACTTAGGGGTGGAGCTTTCAAGCCCCGCACATCTCCTTACGAGTTTCAGGGATTAGGTGAGGAGGGGCTGTGTTTGCTGGAACATGCAGGTCTGGAATATGGTTTGGTGACCGTGTCAGAGGTGATGGATGCATCACAGATAGATCTTGTGGCACGGCATATTGATATCCTCCAAGTGGGTTCGCGAAATATGCAAAATTTCAACCTTCTAAAGGAGCTTGGGAAGACTAGAAAGCCGGTTCTTTTAAAGCGGGGATTTTCGGCGACTTACCAGGACCTGTTGATGGCTGCAGAGTACATATTGAGTGGAGGCAATACTCAAGTGATTTTGTGTGAACGAGGCATTCGTACTTTTGAAACCTATACGCGAAACATGTTAGATGTCACGGCAGTACCAGTATTAAAGGAATTGACACACCTGCCGATTGTGCTAGATCCGAGTCATGGCACGGGTCTGCGTTCACTGGTATCGCCGATGGCTAGGGCCTCTATTGCTGCTGGAGCTGATGGAGTGATCATTGAAATGCACCCAAGGCCTGATCAATCTGTTTCCGATGCTGCACAGACCCTCAGTTTCGAGGCATTTCATCAGATGATGCACGAACTTAGAGTAGTCCATGGAGCCCTGCGCGCTATCTAGTAGCATTTGCTATTTCAGCACATTGTTCGTCTTGAGTGCTTATGAGGTCTGGACTAGGAGGGTGTGGCTTTTCCAAAGGTAGGGGCTCAAGACGCATTTGGATCTTGCCTTTCGGATCCGGATGCAATGTAAATGTTCCCCTGCTTTCTATAGAGGCATCAGAGGGGATGTTATGAATGCTAAAGCGCTTCAAAATTTCGTAAACGAGAGATTCCATTTCCGCTCTAGCAAGAAACTGCCCGGGACATGTATGAGGGCCTGTAGTAAATGGCAACCATGGCAATTGCGTTGGAATGGTCTCAAAGCGCAAGGGATTAAAGGTGTCAGGGTCTGGATACAGCTGAGGGTTACGAGCGGCACCAGCCACCCAATTAACAAGTATTTTGCCTTTGCGAAGGATCTTGCTCCAAATCACTTTCCCAGTTTCATCTTTAACCATCATTAGACAATCTTTGCGCATGCTTCTGCCCATAACGTAGACTGACGGATTTAACCGTAAAGCTTCCGCAACACATTTTTTCAGCAGGATCGACTCTCTACCTTCGCTACGAATGATTGCCTGGTAGTGTCTATTTTCTTCCCTACCCAGTTGCAAGAGTAAGTAATGCATCACCGCTGAAGTTGTTTCTACCCCAGCTAAATAGAGGACAAATAGATAGAGCCTTATGGTGAACTCAGTGAAATCGTCGGCTTTTAGCTCCGCGACAAATGAGGAAGCGGGATTGACGATGTTCTGTTGAATGACTTCTCGCATTGTCTGAAGGGCAATATTATATTGGGCCTGCTCTTGTGCATTTTCAGGCTGCTTAGTGATCAAATTAGACAAATGTTTACTGATCGCTATGAGCGAATGTACGAAAGCTTGATAGCCCTCTCTTGAAGAGTTAAAACCTGTAAAAAGACGGCCTAGTACTGTAATGGCATATTCATAGGCGAGCAGCTCCGAGGAAGAGGAAGCGTGTTCATCGGGGCCAAATTGATCAAGAATTTCTCCCGCGATTTGATCCAGCCTATCTTGATATTCTTTGATCGCTTTTGCTTTGAAGGGTGCCATCAAACGGGCTCTTAGTGAAGGAACATGAGCAGATTCGGCTGTAAAGATGATGGGAGCAATGACCTCTTTTTCTCGGTCCGTGATTGTAGCCATTTCTTGGGGATAAAGGTCTGTGAAAATTCCGTCTTGAAAGAGCTTTTCATTTTCTGGCACGCAAAAGAATCCATCCTTTTCATTGCGATATTGGCTAAGCACCAACTGCATGATCAGTGGGTCTTTAGTGAGATATTGTGTGCCCAGAAGAGTGCGTAAGTTAGTGACGTATTGTCCTGGCTTATAAGCCTTCATAAAAAGTGAATTCACATCACCCGTCTTATATACATGCCAACCATTTGATAAGCTCGACGGGCTAATTCTGGAACATTGCTCATAAATGTTGGAAGATAACCTAGCCCACCAAGATTCTTTGGGAACCTCTTGCAATTGCGCCGTATATTTAGGTCGTTTCGGTGGCGTGCTAAGAGGCTGAAAGGGACATTCTGAATGAGACATATCGATTTCCTTTTTGAGAAGCCAAGCTATGTAAAGATTAGAATAAAGTCAAATTCGTTCTGTTGAGCCAGGAGAGGATTTGACGCGAATCTATTCCAATTCTATCCTATTAATTTTTTTAAAAGAAAGTTAACCCTATGACTCTGAGGATGATGGGAGTGATCCTGCATATCATGCCGCGAAGCGATCCTGCATATCCTGCTAAATTTTGGTGGGCTATTTGCCCTACTTGTGCTGTGTATCACAACGATCACAGTGGCGAACTGTATTTGCTCTACTTATGCTGTGTATCACAACGTAGACGTATCTACAACAGCTTTTAAATTTTAATAATCTACTATTTCAATAAGTTAATATTTTCATACTAACCGTTAACCTGAACAAGATACGCATTCAGCGCCGATGTGGCACGTCGCTGACTGTGTATCTAGGGTAAACTTAATCGCTTCGGCGGCGGCTTGACTTCTAAGGTAATACTGTCCGGTTTTAAGCCCCTTCTTCCATCCATAGAAATGCATGGACGATAACTTGGCAATGGTAGGGTTCTCCACATATAGGTTTAGTGATTGCGATTGGCAAATAAATGGTGCACGGTCTACTGCGAAGTCTATGAGCGTCTTCTGCTTGACTTCCCATACCGTTTTATAGAGCAATTTAATCTCCGCGGGGATCTCTTCGATATGCTGGATAGAACCATTGGCTGCCATGACCCTTTGTTTCATCGATTCGTTCCACAAACCGAGACGCACTAGGTCACGCATCAGATACTTGTTGACTACGATGAACTCACCACTCAACACGCGTCGTGAAAACAGGTTGGAGGTATAGGGCTCAAAGCACTCCGCATTGCCCAGTATCTGTGATGTCGATGCTGTTGGCATCAGAGAGGTCAATAGGGAATTACGCAGACCATAAGCGGCTATTTCCTCTTTGAGCCCTCGCCAATTCCACCTCGGACCCGGTGTTACGTCCCACATGTCATACTGGAGAATCCCTTTAGAGACCGGAGACCCCTCATAAGAAGCATATGGGCCATCAGCCCGTGCGAGGTCCTTAGAGGCTGTCAAGGCGCCAAAGTAGATTGTTTCAAAGATCTCCTTATTTAGCGTGCGGGCCTCTTCGCACTCAAAGGGTAGCCTAAGCAGGACTAAAGCATCGGCCAAACCCTGTACGCCAATGGCGATTGGACGGTGCAATAGATTCGATTTACGCGCTTCGGGGATGGGGTAATTATTGACGTCAATGACCCGATTAAGATTTCTGGTTATAACTTGAGTGACTTCATAGAGACGTTGATGATCAAACGTTCCATGACTCACAAAACGTGGCAGGGATAGAGAGGCCAGGTTGCACACCGCCGCTTCATCCGCCGAGGAATATTCGATGATCTCCGTGCATAGGTTGCTGGATTTGATGGTTCCAAGATTTTGCTGATTAGACTTTCTGTTGCACGCATCCTTGTAGACCATATAAGGCGTTCCCGTCTCGATCTGGGACTCCAAGATCTCCATCCAGAGATCCTGCGCTCGAATCGTTGAACGAGCACGCCCCTCCTGTTCATAGCCCTCATATAGGGCCTCGAACTCCTCGCCCCAACAGTCTGGCAAACCAGGAGCCTCGTTAGGACAGAAGAGAGACCAGTTCGCATTAGCTTCGACGCGACGCATGAATAGGTCAGGGATCCACAAGGCTGTAAAGAGGTCCCGAGCGCGCATTTCCTCTTTCCCATGATTTTTGCGAAGATCGAGGAAAGCATGGATATCGGCATGCCAAGGCTCTAGAAAGACCGCTATAGACCCCTTGCGCTTTCCTCCGCCCTGATCGATGTACCGTGCGGTATCATTGAAGACGCGTAGCATAGGAACAATGCCGTTTGAGGTTCCTCCGGTACCACGAATGTAAGATCCTGATGCTCGTATGTTGTGGATGCTGAGGCCCAGTCCCCCAGCTGACTGGGAAATCCGAGCACAGCGCTTCAACGTATCGAAGATACCGTCGATACTATCTTCGCTGATGGGCAGAAGGAAGCAGGATGACAGCTGGGGATTCGGCGTACCAGCATTAAAAAGTGTTGGAGTAGCATGCGTGAACCACTTTTCGCTGAGCAGATGATATGTTTCAATCGCTGCAGGGATATCCTCCTTATGAATACCAATACTGACACGCATCCATAAATGCTGTGGGCGTTCAATGACTCTACCAAACACCTTGAGAAGATAGGATCGTTCTAGTGTCTTAAAACCAAAGTAGTCGAGGTTGAAGTCTCGATCATAGATAATTGCTGCATCTAGCACCTCAGCATGCCTTTGCGTGATCTCAAAGACATCTTGGGCTATAAGCGGAGCCTTCCACCCGGTTCGCCTATCGACATAGTGAAAAAGCTCGTGAACTGTTTTCGAGAAAGACTTGCTCGTATTTTTCTGAAGATTGGATATTGCAATACGCGCCGCTAGCTGTGCATAGTCAGGGTGACGCGCCGTTAGCGTAGCAGCTATTTCCGAGGCTAAATTATCCAGCTCACTGGTGCTGACACCATCGTAGAGCCCTTCAATGACCCTCTTAGCCACTAAGATGGGGTCGATATGCTGCGCATCTAGTCCATAGCAAAGCCTTTGGATGCGCGCTGTGATCTTGTCGAAGATGACCTCTTGCTTGCGACCATCTCTCTTTATTACCCACATGACACACCTCCTTAAAAATCTTCTTCAATGGCAAAGATACGGGATTCCTTAGAGCTTCTTACGCCGGATTTTTGATATTCCGACACCCGCCTTTCAAAGAAGTTGGTTTTACCAGACATGGAAATGAGATCCATGAAGTCAAAAGGGTTTGTCGCTTGATAGATTTTGGAAATTCCTAAGGCTCCCAGAAGCCTATCAGCGACGAATTCGATATATTGACACATGAGATCAGCATTCATTCCGATTAACCGTACCGGTAAAGCATCGCGGACAAATTCCTTTTCGATAGTGACAGCATCGGCGATGATATTTTGGACCATCTCTGGAGCTAGTTGTTCCACAAGTTGCGAATAGAGCAGGCATGCGAAATCACAGTGCAGACCCTCGTCGCGAGAGATAAGTTCATTGGAAAAGCTCAGGCCAGGCATCAGTCCGCGCTTCTTAAGCCAGAAGATGCTGCAAAAGCTGCCAGAGAAGAAAATGCCCTCAACAGCAGCAAAGGCGATCAGACGCTCGGCGAATGATCCCTGCGAAATCCATCTTATTGCCCATTCGGCCTTTTTCTGAACGCATGGGACAGTATCAAGGGCATGGAATAGTCGATCCTTCTCCCCTGGATCTTTGATGTAGGTGTCAATGAGCAACGAATACGCTTCCGAATGGATGTTTTCGATCATAATCTGAAACCCATAGAAACAGCGTGCTTCGGGGTATTGCACCTCATTCATGAAGTTAACAGCAAGATTTTCATTGACGATGCCATCGCTAGCAGCAAAGAACGCTAGGACATGCTTTATGAAATGACGTTCATCATCATTAAGCTTATTGTTCCAGTGGGTAAGGTCGGAGGAGAGATCCATCTCCTCGGCAGTCCAGAAGCTAGCCTCGGCCTTTTTATACATCTCCCAGATTTCGGGATGTTTGATAGGAAACAGAACAAAACGATCTTTGTTTTCTTGTAGGATAGGTTCTTGAGTAAGCATAGGATATTTTTCCCCAGGCAGCAGGTTACAAAACCAAGCCAATACGCTTGGAACGCGTTCTCTAAATGGACAAAAGGGGAAAAAGTGCTTAAGGAAAGAAGGGCAAGCGCTTTTCTCCCACCCTGTCTTTAACGAGACAGTTCACATCCGCTTCTATGCGGATGAGCGATGAGTAAAATAAAGCAGGTCTTCTGACTTCGAGGTCATCCTTCAGCCTAGCCTTCCCGCCTAATGGCAGTGGCTCTTTATGATAGGCTGTCGTCACTCGTTACAGCGGCGTAACCGTGCGGGATTTACACCCGCTTCCCTATTCTCCCCTAGCCGTAACTAGGGGCACTTTATCTTCATAACCACCCATGTGGGGCGGTGCTGCAATTTTTACACTGTTGTGCCCAAATGGGTCAAGGGGAAAGATTGGAAAGGCTCCACTTCCCAGGCCCGAAGGGTCGATATTGCAACAGGCCAGGGCATCGCCTTACGAGTTTCAGGGATTAGGTGAGGAGGGGCTGCGTTTGCTGGAACAAGCAGGTCTGGAATATGGTTTGGTGACTGTGTCAGAAGTAATGGATGCATCACAGATTGACCTTGTGGCACGGCATATTGATATCCTACAGGTGGGTTCGCGAAATATGCAAAATTTCAACCTTCTAAAGGAGCTTGGGAAGATTAGAAAGCCGGTTCTTTTAAAGCGGGGATTTTCGGCGACTTACCAGGACCTGTTGATGGCTGCAGAGTACATATTGAGTGGAGGCAATATTCAAGTGATTTTGTGTGAACGAGGCATTCGTACTTTTGAAACCTATACGCGAAACATGTTAGATGTCACGGCAGTACCAGTGCTGAAGGAATTAACGCACCTACCGATCGTGTTAGATCCTAGCCATGGCACAGGTCTGCGTTCACTGGTATCGCCGATGGCTAGGGCCTCTATTGCTGCTGGAGCTGATGGAGTGATCATTGAAATGCACCCAAGGCCTGATCAATCTGTTTCCGATGCTGCACAGACCCTCAGTTTCGAGGCATTTCATCAGATGATGCACGAACTTAGAGTAGTCCATGGAGCCTTGCGTGCTATCTAGTAGCGCTTGCTCCGGAAAATACAATACTGCCAATACTTTTGTTTACATCCGCTAATAATGTGAAGCTTGACCGATTTTCGCAGGATGTGAAATGATATTTTTGAGTTTAACCATCCTAACATCACCTAGGAGACTGTATGCGTACACGATTAGGTCTAGTCTGCATGTCACTATTGGCAATTCCTTTTTCGGGCTTTGCTTCGGATGATACCTATGAATCAGTCGGCGGTCACATTCATGGCAATGCACACCGCATCGACATTTCACCTGATCAAATTCATCTCACAAAAGATGGAATGTACATCTATTGGAATCGTCAATTCTTGCGGGTCAATGCGATTTTCACCGATGACTTAGGACGTTATTCCTGCGACTTGTATAATTACGCGCATGACTATGTAAGTTGCTCCGTTTGCGGACAGGTATACCACGAATATTTTGATGGTGGTTGCACAAATAAGGCCTGTCTTAATTATGGTCGACGGTGATCTAGACTACCAGCTGGACAGGCGATTGTGAGTGCATATCGCTTGTTCAGTACCTTAGAACCTCGATGATGGTAACTATTTTGAGAAGTGTTTTATTGGCAATCTGCCGCTTATCTTTAACCATTCTTTTATGTCTTACAACGCATCTCTTGCCGCGTCTCTACGCTGCTGAGAGAATTGTAAATGTCGATTGGAAAACACAACTTGCCCAAATATCCCCAGAAGATAAGGAAGTCTTAACCGCCTTCTTCAAACTCATGCTGCTCGACTCAGACGGAGGGTACGTTCTATTTGGAGCAAAGCCCATATGTCTAGAAGGCGTATTTATGCCTCCTTCCCTATCAGAAATGAATTTCGGACCTCGACAAAATCCTTTTTTTGACAATGCAGAGACCTTACAGCAGGGAATTGAAGTCTGGAATAGACTTCCCTTCTCAAGGTTAGAGGGGGCCACAATGATCATTTGCTATGATCACCCTGACCTACCCGTTTATTCTTGTCGTCATTTGCTGTGGATCAATCGAAAAGCATTCGTGGATGAGGTAATCAAAAATATAAATCTATTTCAGGCCATTCTTGGCCCACAAGTAACTGCTGAAGGCCTTTTTGATGAAATCACCAACCCCAAAGCGTCTTTTTTCTCCACTTTAGGTCACAACAAAATTCTCATTGGTATTGTGCTTGGGTTTGGAACTCCAAATGCAATTGTTCAAAATCGGATTGAACTCATCGATGGAATTATCTACCAGCAAGAGCGCCCACCGCTTGCGGTGCGAATACAACGCACGGGTTTTCACCAAAAAGTCAATGCTGAACGATTTTTGGGCGAAGGAAGCCCTCTAAATGATCGGGAACTCCAGCCTAGCTTTGGCTTCCAAAACCTGGCTGCCGAATATGAATCCCTACAGGACAAGATGCGTCTCTCGAGAAGCCTGATAAATGCAGCCTCGCCCCCAATCCCCTATTTTGCCTGTATGCCTACGCACCCAACAACCATTGCTTTATTAGATCGTTATAGGGAAACTCAAAAGCAAGTTCAGAGACTTTTTGATTCACATACATTTCTCGAGGATGTGTTGGCTATCCTAATGGGGAATGCCCCTCTTCATCGCACTTCACATAATTTATCTGCGTCTTTGCCAACACAAGTGATACCACCTAACAAGGAAGATGCTGAGGGATCAATTGCTGACCGGGTGGCTCACCTAATTTGGGATTACCTTCCCGAAAGGGATGATTCCTTCTTAACAGCGTTCATAGCAGGCATGGAAACTGCACAGCAAGACATACTGGATCACAAGAATAGCCCTCTAGAGGGGTTAAAACCACCCATCCCCCCCTATCTAACCGCCACTGCCATTAGTAAAGCTAGAAAGAACATCGCAGAGGGAAACAAAGCACTGAATGAACTTGCCAAGGGATCCGATATCCATACGATAGTCCCAGAAAAACTATTCTACACTATAGCAAAGCAGGGTAGTGGGAAGAGGTTCCACAGGCACAATACCCACGTCACTCTTCAATATTCGATAAGCCAGCTAACTGGTGATAAGGCGGGTTTGGTGCTAGCCTCGACCATTTCTAGCGAACTCTGTGTGTCGGATCTTATTCCAGGATTGGCTCATGGAATGTTAACGATGCTGCCTGGAGAAGTGAGAAATATCTATATCCATTCAGACTATGCCTATGGTTGTCGGTCTAAGTTAGAGCCTGGAGTCGCGTTGTTAGCTACGGTTGAGCTTGTCTCATTCCGCACTGAACCAAGAAATTCAAAATCCGCTTTTCCCCTTCTTGTCCCAGTAGACAGTGGCTTGACCAATGTAATAGGCGCGTTAGACGAGCAGGAAATGGTGCAGTTGCGAAAACAAATCGCCTATTCGCAGGGGTATAACGCCTGGTCTTACCTGGGTTTGGCAGAGGATTCCTATTCATTGCCAGCTGTGATAGAGCGCCTTCGAAGTGGTAATGAGGGTGGAAAACCTGTTGCATCAAAAGATTTTGATCCAACAATTCATCATCTATTTAGAACATTGCAAAGACGAATGGCTCGATATAGCTCCTTGAATGAAAACCAAGCTAGGGCTATCACGTACAAACCCGATGAAACACACAAGTGAGGGGCTACCAAACCATTTATTGAAAAATAATTAAAAATGTATTAACATAATAATATATAGTTGATTTTCCTTATAAAGGAGGTTCATATGACTTCGGTTGATGCTTCGGGATTACCAAATATAAATGATCCTAGTCTTGACCCCACAAATCCGGCTAGTCCTTACTATAATCCAAATCTGGGCTTGCCAACAGTGGCGGCCAGTATTACTCAAGACATAAATTCAACAACAGATTCTGCGACCACCGACGTGGTAGCCCTAGAGAAAAAGATCAAACATCACAGAAGGGGGAGACGCCACCTCAGCCAAAATCAAAATAATATTCAAATACCTCTTATCACTACTGAACCGATTAAGACCAATACCACACATTCGCAGGGCCCGGACAGCGTATCTATCTAGATGTTGTTGATATCACACGAGGCTTTGGCCCTAGAGGGCTATAGCTACGCCAATAACCGAATCTGCAGCGCCATAGTACAGCATCCATTTATCCCGGTAGTGCACGAGACCTTGGATAAAAACGGTGCCATCGTTGTACTATCCCTTCATTTCGTAGGGGCGTTCTGGTGTGCATAATACGATCATCAGATTTTTTCACCCCGATTATTTAAGGTCCTCGCAGTCATGGAATGCATCGTGTTACACACATCTTTTTCTTGACTCACAATCGTATCTCGGCGCGCAGCGCTGTGGAGTCATAGGCATCAACTTAAGCCACTAACTTCGTAAATAGGCGCGCAGCGCTTTGGTGTCCCTCCCGTGAGCGTGCGTGATTTTGAAACAAGGTTGAGCGAAATTCGTGGGCAAACAACCAAGGAGGTTGCTCATGAAATCTGCTACTCTTTCGCTCGAACAAGTCGCTCAAGAATTTCATCGCGTCAGATCGCAAAAAGGCCATCCACGCTTCTCCAAGGAGCTCTGGCAAGCTGCGTTCAATCTTACGACAACTCACTCTGTTGCTGAAATTGCATCTGCCTTAGGCATCTCTGTCCAGTACTTTAAGAAGCGCTTAGCGCGTGGAAAACAAACTATTCAAGATTTTGCCCAAGTGCGCCCTCTACCTAGCGAGTCTCATTCATTTGTTGAAATCACTCTCAAGCACCAAGCAGGGCCTCTTACTCTTCGCTGGACTGGACCTGTTAAGGATCTGCCTGCCCTTATTAGTAAACTCTTTAGAGGGGAGTTCTCATGATTCAAATCACCCCTCAAATGCTTATCTATGTTGCTATTGCTCCTGTTGACTTTCGTAAAGGAATCGATGGCCTTGCATCCTGTTGCAGACAAATCTTAGGCAAAGATCCCTTTGATGGTGCGGTTTTTCTCTTTCGAAATCGGTCTGTCAACTCTCTAAGGGTTTTAGTGTACGATGGACAGGGGTTTTGGCTCTGCATTAAACGCCTTTCAAAGGGAAGGTTTTCTTGGTGGCCTAAACCAGCAAGTGGCGGTGTTGAAGTGATTTTGGAGGCTCGTGAGCTCCAAACACTTCTGTGGAATGGAGACCCAGGCCTCGCCTCTTTTTCAGACACATGGCGAAAAATTCGATGACAATATTGTTTTTTTATTGTCAAATAAATGCCCTAGGGATGGTTGAAGATGGCAAAGCGACCTAAACGCATAGATTTTACTACAGAAGAGATTGAATCCCTCATACAGAGGATCGAGAGTCAATCCCTTGAGGTAGACGATTTCCCCTTGCTTGCTGATCTTGTAAGGGCAATGATATGGATGGAGGGATCTCTTCGAGAGCAGTCTTTGAGTATTGCAAGGCTTAAAGCTGTATTCGGGATTAAGACGGAAAGTGCACAGAAGTTAAAGAATCTACTGCGACCAAAAAACACTGGAAGCGAGAAAGGAAATAGCACTTCTGAGGATACTTCAAGTGAGAAGCCTTCTGATGCAGGTCCGGCAAAAGGGCACGGGCATCGACCAGCAAGCGATTATCAAGAAGCGCAGCTCATAAAAGTAGCCCACGAGGTTCTTAAAAAGGGCTCTACCTGTCCTGCGTGTGGTAAAGGCAAATTATTCAATCTAGCTTCCGGAACGGTGCTTCGCATTGTGGGGCAACCCTGGTTAAATGTGCATATCTACAAACCTGAAAGACTTCGCTGTCCTATTTGTCAACAGGTGTTCACCGCTAGACTACCCGAAGAGCTTTACACTGAGTCAAGAATCGATAAGTCAGCTAAGGCTATAGTCTCGATTCTTAAATATCGCGGTGGCATGCCCTTCTATCGTCAAGAGCAAATACAGACCATTTTGGGCAACCCTATTTCAGATACAGAAATTTGGGGCATGACCCATGATGTTGCAGAGTGCATGGAGCCTGTTTTCATAGAGCTGTGCCAACTCGCGGCCAACTGTGAATGCCTTCACAACGACGATACGATGGCAAGAGTGCTTAGCCTTATGAAGGAAAACGAAGTAGCCAATCCAGAAAGGAAGGGAATATTCACAACGGGCATTCTTGGAAAAGCACACGACAAAGAGATCGCCTTGTTTTTTACTGGAAGACAGCACGCAGGAGAAAATTTAAAAGATCTTTTGGATATGCGTGACGAGGCTCTTCCAGTGCCTATACAAGCCTGTGACGCTTTGTCCAGGAACATTCCAAAGAATCATTCCACTCAACTAGCCTATTGCAATGCCCATGCACGACGTAATTTTTATGAGCTCGCGTCACACTGGCCTAATGAGTGCGTGAATGTAGTCTCGTCCTTTGACTTAGTGTTTCTGAACGACAAGATAGCAAAAAAAGAAAGCCTGACTCCTGAAGATAGGCTAAAGTGGCACCAAGACAAAAGTGCTCCGATCATGAACAAGATGAGAGCCTATTGCAAAGACCTTATAGACTCCAAGCAAATAGAGCCCAATAGCAGTTTTGGGAGGGCTATTCAGTATCTTGATAATCACTGGGAGGGGCTGACCCTGTTCTTACGTATTCCTGGAGTTCCAATCTCAAACAATGACAACGAACGTCAACTCAAAAGGGCCGTACTTAACCGTAAGAACGCCTATTTTTTCAAAAATGAAACTGGAGCCAAAATTGCTGATATTCTGATGAGTGTCATCGAAACCTGCACTCTAAATAAGATCAATCCCTATAACTATCTCACAGCAATCCAAAAGAATACTGAAAGTGTTCTAGAGGATCCCAAGGCTTGGTTGCCCTGGAATTATTCACACAATCTTGCTCCTCCTCAATGTGCGATCTCGCCAGCAATTTCTAACTCTTCCTCTTCCACATGATGGATCTTAGCCGTTAAGTCTTTTAATATATCCTCAACGAGTTCTTCCAGAATTTTTGCATACCGCAAAAATTCAGGCCAAAGCACTTCTTCCATCAAATTCTTAGCAATCATCACATGAGCTGTGGTGCGTTTTTGCCTGGCATACCGATAGGTTTTATAACCATGTTTGGAGCAGACCGTTGCAAATAGCCTTCTTTTCCACGGGCTATCCAGAGAGATCTTGTACTCGATGGGCCGACTGGTGTGTATATCGGAAATTCTGGCTAAGATTCGTTGCTTGGCAAGCTCGGCAGCGTGGCGTTCTCCCTCAGAGGAAGCACGTTGAAGAAGCGCCTCGACTTTAGCCAGTTTATCCAGATAGGACATGATACCCTCCCACGTTAATGAGGGGTATCATGCCACGGCGGAATATTTTTTTCACGCACGCTCACGGGAGGGACACGCGCTTTGGAGTGCGCGTCGCTCGCGACCGCTTTGGATTTGGGCGAAGTTGGTATTGCAAGAAACGTAACCCTTCTCTCTAGGGGTAACTGTGGGGGGGGGGGGGGGGGGGGGGGGCGGCCTCCGTAGAACGGTGCGCGATTCAATAGGCTCGCCCAAATCCAAAGCGGTCGCGAGCGACACGCACTCCAAAGCGCTGCGCGCCGAAATACGTTTATCGTGTTATTCATTAAGAATTGGAATTTGGAACGAGTTGTGGTATAGTGCAGTACCACTATTTTTTTTACGCTTAGAGATGGTTATGCCCAAAACGCTCAACCTGACCGGGAGGGGCCTCACAGCTGTTCCTGCAGGAACCTTTGATGACGATGAACTAGAAGTTCTTTGGTTAGACGATAATCACTTGACAGAAATTTCGTCCAATATCGCCTGCTCGGTGCAGCTTAGAAGGCTAAGTGCTTATAAAAACGATCTTTTAACGTTGCCTCAAACCCTATTTTCGCTCGGAAGCCTCGAGCGCATAAACGTCAGCGCAAATAGACTTTCTTTCCTTTCTGACGATATTGGTAAATTGACGCACCTTCAGGTATTGGACGTGCAGCATAATCAGCTGACAGCCTTGCCTGAAACAGTAAGTTTACTCAGTGACCTTCGCTTTCTTTATTTGGCAGGCAATCGTTTGACCTCCTTGCCACTAGCCTTGCAGAGCTTGAAAAATCTGGTTTACTTAAATGTGACATACAACCAATTTACGGAGCTGCCACAGTGTCTTGAGGGGTTCGAAAATCTTCTTGAACTCAGAGTCTACAACAATCAGCTGAAAGGGCTACCTGCCCACCTTGGGAGGCTAACAAAGCTACGGGAACTTCATGCAATGAATAATAGCCTGACGAGCCTCCCAGATTCGCTAGGCGGTCTCAAAAATCTTAGAAAACTTGTGCTCGAGGATAACCAGATAGCAGCTTTACCCGATTCCATTGGAGATCTCGCTGATCTCACAGATCTGGATCTTCGCACGAACAAGTTAACGGCTTTGCCAGAGAGTATTGGCAAATTGAAATCCTTGCGATTTTTAGATCTCAGACGCAACCAATTAACCACGTTGCCTTCGAGTATGCGAGATCTTACTAGCCTTGAAAAGCTGGATGTTCGACTGAACAAACATCTGACCATACCAGACTGGTTCGACGAGCTCGAACAACGAGGTTGTACGATTTTTTACTAATATGGAATTTTATGGTTCATCCGGTTCTGTAGGACTTGACTACACAGGCACGCGTGAGCCAAAAAACATGATTCATCGGATATGCATGATATTTAGGGCCTTGTTCGACTTTTCGCACACTCTGAGGCCTAGGCGGCGTCGGCCTTTTTCATCTCAGTGCTCTTACGTACTAGCTGTGGCTTTCCTGGAATCCGGACGTTTAAGGTCAAATACTCGAACAGATCGCTATGGCCCTGCTCAAAAAAACGCTCGGCTGCTGTGCTACCATCAACTCGTCGACGGTGATAGTTATGCACCACTGTAAGTGCCTTCAATCTGTCGGTGCTCAAGCGATGGCAACGATGATGTAGCAGTGATAGCATGCCGTTTCGCCCCTCTACGCATGAGCTAGACCGTTGAAATAGCTCTGCTAAGTTACTCGCCTCTTTTATCCAGCTCTGGTTCAGAGCTTCGGCCCAAGGTCCTTCTCTAATCTTTATTTCGAGGCTGTCTATCAGCGCTTTCAGCTTCTTCTTTCCCTCCTTACTTTGTCGCTTCAGGATCATTCTTAGGTAGGCGAATGGAAAAACGACATCTAAGAAAAAACGACTCTGATCTTCTGGTAGCTGCAATCCATCTACGTATAGTCCAAGCATTAGAAGGTATGACGTCAGTAGGCTGACCATTGCATCAAAGGCTCTTTCTTGAGATGACAGCGGAGCTGCCGTGGCTTTAGTTAGCTCGTGCTGACCATGAAAAAGATCTGGTGAATGCTGAGCGCTGATGTCCTTTGTGTAGGACGTTAGTGCCCCGCACAAATCACTTACCACCTGCCCAACTTCGATGGGCAGTTCACTAAGTCTAGAGGTAACTTCGTGCTTCCAAGTCTCTGCCTTTCTATCCTCTGTAAATTTCTCCAGCAGAATGAAATTTGAAACCACCTCAATGGCAACCAGACAGGGACGACGTCCTCTAAACATTTCATCCAATGCGGCTGTGATCTTTCTGCTCCTCATTTCTTTGGCTAACCGTTTTTCTTCACATGCGCCAAAGGTGATGATGCTCTGTTCAATGCGCTTGGAATAATCATGTAGAGCCCCATTTGATGAGGCTACATACCTATCAAGACCGGAATGATGCAGATACTCTTGAAGGCCGCGTACTCCGCTAGAGCCGTATGCAATAACCAGTACTGCTGCTGTGACCAATCTTTGAAGGTGCTCAGCCCCCGATGGGGTTTGAAAAAATTCACCCAATGGATCTAAAAGAGCTTTTGAGGAACTTCGTTGCGCTCGCCAAGAATGCATAGTCGAATTGGGGACCTCTAAAATGGCCGAAATTTCTCTAGTTGACCTTACAGTATATTGTAGATTGGCAAGGGCGTCGAAGGCCACAACCTTCCTAGAGATAACGGAAAGAGGTCGATGAGTTTTACGGCATTTGGAAGTTGCCTTTTCAGATGAAATCGAAGATACTGTGTTCATAGAGTCAATTGTTAAGTCTAAGTCGTCGAAAGCTAAGACTTTAAGCAGTTGGCTCTATTTTTTCTAATAATCTATTGCGTTACGGCACTTTTTCTTGAATCACTTTGTCACTATGCGACAGGGCAATTACTCTATGTTTCAAAACCTGCACACCACGTTCTTAAGGGTTTTCATCGAGCTTGCACTGACCTAAAAGTGCAGAAAGTTCTCATTCCATGTGCGAAAATTTCCCTAGGAAGTCGAACAAGGCCTATAGACCCACATATCATCAATATACACTTCTGAAAATGCAGTGAAGGCATTGAGAACACCAAGCACTTTTCTTTTTTCATCCCTAAGAATAACCGCAAATCTTTTGTAATTTACATCAATGCCATGACTACTTTCATATTCTACAAGATCTTTGCGCATTTTTTCTTCCACTTCTTCAGGAAGTGTATCGACAAATTCCACTGTGTGACATTTATTATTCATATAAGCCTTCGGGCACTCCATTTTTCATTTCCAACTGTAAAATGAACGGGAACGCAGTTATGAATGGCCCATTCACATTCCACTCCTAAGAAGCAGCAGAGAGCCCAATGGACGCCGCCGTGGGCAACAATTAGTAAGGGACCTTTTTGCTCGAGCGCTTGATTTATCCCTTTGAGCACTTGCTGCATGAATTTACGCACAGGGTCTTTGGCCTGCAAGTAAGCCATTGTTCCAAGAGAGGTCATCTCTTTCCATATTAGACCGGAACATTCACCAAGCTCCTCTATCTCGCAGTGGTGGGCCGACAGTCTAGAGGTAACGATGTCTTTGGTTTCTTGAGCACGTTTAAAGGGGCTGCAACAAACGGTCTTAATCGGTAAAGAAGCAATAATCGGTTCGATTCCGTTAGCTTGATTTAAACCTGTAGAATTTAAGGTGATATGAGCAGGAAGATCAATTTTTTCTTCTGCTGAAATATTATGATCCGTCTGCCCATGACGAATGAAATAAAACTCCTTCTTTAAAATCATGGTGTCCATCCACATTCAGAATAAAAATTCCCTTCCAGAATAGCCTTTAAGGCTGTAGCGTTATAATCCACTAGGTTTAATGGCAATGCGTCCAATGGAAAAAATGCAATGCGCTCGCATTTATCAGGTTCGCGGTTGATGATACTGCCCTCCCAGGATGCGCATTCGAAAAAGATATCCACGTTGAGCCGATTTGTTTTTCGATGCATCACGTGGACAGTTTTCAGCTTCAGAGGCTCGATCTGAATCCCAATTTCTTCATGTGCTTCCCTACTCATCCCCTCAGTGGCTGATTCTCCATCTTCTACATGGCCTGCAATCAAACTCCACATTCCATCGCAGTAGCCGGTATTTTTCCTCAAATGCAGCAAGATTTTGTCTTCTTGTTTTAAGATGAGATAGGCATTAACACTTGCTCCAACACGTTTTTTGGATGCTAACGCTCGATAACGCGCATAGGCCTCTTTGCCGCCAATCATGATCGGCATCATTTCCATTTCCTCAGCGGATACCCATTGATAATTCTGATGCTCAGGTGATAGTCGAACTTCGGGTCTTGTGGCTACCTTGATGCGGAATAAGTGGTAAACGTAATCGACTTCCGGTTTTCGAATATAAAGGGATCCAATAGATTGAATTTGTGATTGGTCAATTGAAATCGAAGTTTCTTCATAAAGCTCGCGAGCCGCTCCATGTAAGGGGGCCTCATTCGATTCTAATTTTCCTGCCGGAACGCCCCATGATCCAGCTTCTGAATCACCAGGCGCATTCAGTAACAGCAGTAACTTTCCATCGCACTCAAGATAGCAGGCGGCTACTTCAACTTGGGGATTAAACTTTTCCGGCTTAGTCTCGTGGACTTCTACTGTTTGCATTAGGGTTCCCATCATTTTTTTCAATCGATACACAACGACTGCTGCGAGTGCCAAAACTTTTCAATAAAGTTCTGGTCGACAGTCTCTGTCATGACAATCGTTTTTGTATTAGGCTTGAATAATCTCAAGCAAGTCGCTCTTTTTGTAAAGAACGATTATGCCAGTAAAAAAGGATGTTTTCTATGAAAAAATTAACATACAGACTCTACCGCTTGTATATTTGATTTCAGGTGATGAAGAAACAATATTTTTGTGATGGCGGTTTGTAAATGTTTTCCTTTCCCGTGAGACGTTTTTCTGGTACAATTTTCTCATCTTAAGGAACATCTTTATAGATGCGAGTAAAAAATGTTTTTACAGACCAAACATCTCATCATCCGCGAATTTACCATAGACGATTTGGATGGTCTGTCTTCCCTTCTTGGGAATAAAGAAGTCATGCACTTTTCCCTGGCTGGGCCTCTTTTTCGAGAACAGGTGAAAGATTATTTAGAAAAAAGAATCTTGGACCATTATGCTCAATTTGGTTTCGGTCTTTGAGCGGTTGTCCACTCTGAAGAGCAGCGATTAATTGGGTATGCCGGGTTGATGAGTCAATCGATTGATGGGGAAGATCTCATTGAGCTCGGTTATAGATTAGATCCAAAGTATTGGGGAAAAGGTCTTGCTTCAGAGGCTGCCCTTGCGATTTCTCAGTACGCTTTTGAGCGACTTCGGCTTGATCAGATCATTTCTATTATTGATCCAAAAAATACACGGAGTGTTGGTGTTGCTTCCCGTATAGGGATGCACTATTGGAAAGATTCGATTTTTCACAATATTCCCGTACAGATCTATATGCTCAAAGGGAACTCATGAAATTTATAAAGCCTTCGCCTCTAAAGCATGGGGATAAAATAGCTATCATCTCCCCTTCTGCAGGACTACCGCATGTATTTCCTTGGGTATACGAACAGGGGTTGAAGCGAATTAAAGAGGTGTTTCAACTTACTCCAATAGAATTTCCTACTGCTCGTCAAAGTCCTGAATATCTTTCCAAAAATCCAAAAGCAAGGGCTGAAGATATCAATGCGGCTTTTGCCGATCCGTCTATCAAAGGAATCATCGCGACTATTGGTGGAAATGACCAGATTAGAATTCTTCCCTATTTGAACAAAGATATAATTTCCGCAAATCCCAAAATATTTATGGGGTATAGCGATTGTACAAACTTACATCTCTTTCTTTGGAATTTAGGAATTATCTCTTATTACGGAGGTGCGGTCATGACTCAATTTGCTATGGGCGGGGGGATGCAAGAATATACAATCAACTCGATCCAAAAAGCACTTTTTAGCCATCAAATTGGTGAAGTACACGCAGCGCCTGAATGGAGCGATGCTGATTTAGATTGGGCCGACCCTCAAAATTTAAGCAGAAAGCGTCCGATGTACAAAAGCGATGGATGGCATTGGCATAATAACCAAGATGGAGTCATTGAAGGACAGCTATGGGGAGGTTGTCTTGAGGTTCTTTCCTTTCATTTATCGGTTAGAAAATATTTGCCCGATTTTGAAAAACTGGAAGGCACGATACTTTTCATTGAAACCTCAGAAGAAATGCCCGCCCAAGAACTTGTGTATTGTTTTATAGCGGCTTTGGCTGAAATAGGCTTGTTAAAGAAGTTTAAAGCTATTTTGATGGCCTATCCAAAAGCGCAATTTTGCGGACAGCAACCACCGGAGGGAAGAGAAGCATTTATATTAAATCAGCAAAATGCCGTAATCAATGCCTTAAGAGATTATGAATCACAAACTCCTGTTATTTTTAATATGAATTTTGGCCACACTGATCCCCAAATTGTCATTCCTAATGGCGGCTCAGCAACGATCAACTGTACAAGCAAAACAATTCAGTTTAATTGAGTCAATCTCTACTTTTTGTTCAATATGTTCTTTCCTTCTAATAGGGAAACAGCTGTTTCCCTATTTAAAAAATACTAAATATTAAATACTTATAGTTGTTTCCTCATGTCTGGTTCATGTAAAATGGACATATGCACTCTACCACGCGTATATTCAATATGTAGATGCAAGAAAATGAAAAGATCTGACGGAATGAAAATTCTTTAATCTCATAGGAGGATGTCTATATCAATCAATATTGCTCGGGGAAAATCCCGGGGAAATCACAATTACCGAACAACATTCCCAAAGACCCTAATACTGTGTATCGAAATAAGGGGTGGATAAGTGTCGGAGATTGGCTGGGCACTAATATAAAGGCAACTCGCTTTCGAGAGTATTTGTCCTTCGAAGAAGCCCGTGATTTTGTCAGAAAATTAGATTTAAAAGGACAGGATGCGTGGAAATCCTATTGCAAAGGGCAACTGAAATCGGTTCCTCCCCTGCCAGACACTATTCCTAAAGCACCATGGATAGTTTATAAAGACCATGGATGGATAGGAATGCCAGATTGGTTGAATAAATGACAGAATGAATTATCGCTCGTAAAATACGAGCGATACTTCTAATTCGCGTTGTTATTTTCAATTTTCCCTAATAAATTCCTAAGGAATTCCATTGCCTCTTTTTCACTACTCACTGAAGAAGATAAGCGATACGAACTCCCCCCGATCCTTGCACACGGCCAGTAATAAGAGGTCAGAGGAAAATGATCGATGTAAAATCGGGTCGCAGCAGCTAAATTAATAATGCATCCTTCACATTCATAAAAATACGGCTTACCATAAGAAACACGGGCCTCTTCGACCTGATGAATGATTGGTGGTGGTATATATGTAAAACCCATTTTATGTCCTTTCAGTCTAAGCCAGCATGCTCTATTTGGAGTCAACTTTGTTTAGGACTTTTCCATTAATCTCACTCAAAGAATCAGGGCTGATTTTTCCAAGATATTGAGGAAGCTCTAATCCTGCCAGGGAAGCGATATCATGGAGAGCCGGCAATGATTTTGTAAATTGGCTAATGAAGTTTGAAGTCGATGACCCCTTTCCATCCGAGCTACCGCTATCCCACACCGTAATCTTGTCAATTTTGATGTTTTTGATCGCTTCTACTTGCAACTTCACGATCTCTTCAAGCTTTTCTATCAAGAGCATTGTAGCTGCGCTCTTAGCGTCTTCTCCGCAAGCTTCAAAGAGCTGTTTATAGCCTGTAGCTTTAGCATCTAGCAACTTTTGGATACCCTCCGCCTCTGCTTGTCGGATTGACAAGATCGCTTCCGCTTCCCCGCGAGCTATGATGACCTTGCTTTGAGCTTCTGCTTCTGCTTCTATTTGCATTTTACGCTTCTTGATCTCTTGAGGAACAATTTGCTCGGCTTCCAAAAGCTGTATTTGTGCCAGTGCACGCGCTCTTTGAATCGTCGCTTCAGCATTTTGCTTAGCTACTTGGCTACGTTGGGCTGCTTCCGCTTCTTTCTCAGCTAACACTGCATTTGTCAGGGCCATTTGGGCTTTGGAGTCGTTCTCTCCTTTGACTGCTTCTGCATTATAAGAAGCGACTGATACGCGACGGTCTCTTTCTGCTAATGATTTGCCGATATCTCCCTGCTTTTCTTGTTCTGCTACATCGACTTTAGCTTGATTCACAGCCATGGAAGAGGCTTTCATTCCGATGCTTTCAATATAGTTTGACTCGTCCGTTATATCTGTGATGTTGACGTTTACTAGAGTCAATCCAATCTTGTGCAGCTCGGGTTCGATATTATTTTTAATGGATTCTAAAAAGCGCTCTCTATCTTGGTTAATCTCTTCAATCCGGAGCGATGCTACCGTAAGACGTAACTGGCCAATAATAATTTCAGTAGCCATAGATTCGATTTCTTTATGGCCCAAATCTAACATCCTAACGGCTGCATTGTTCATCACGTCCGGAGTTATACCTACGGCGACCGTAAATGTACTCGGTACATTCACCCGGATGTTCTGATGGGAAAGCGCTCCCTTTAATGGGATATGGATAGTGCGGGGCGTTAAATCCAAGAAAGCATACCCTTGGATCAATGGCCATATGAATGTTCCGCCACCATGATAGCACTGAACGGTCTTGCTCCCTGCTACGCGGCCATAAACCACTAAGACTTTGTTTGAGGGGCATCGACGATATAATTTCGCCAAAAAAAACACAGTAGAGAACAGGAATAAAAGAAACCCTGCTACAGTAATGCTTAAATATGAAATGTCAAACATAAATACCTTCATAGTGGTGTAACGACAACTGTATTATCGTCGCTTTTTTCAATAATTTTTACGCGCATAAACGAAGGCAGTTCTTCAGAGTGGTGAGAGATGGCATCAATTTCATGCGTAAAATGTTGCAGTGTCATTGAAATTTTGCCTACACCACCTTTTGGGATGCGTTGATAGACATACGCCTCTTTACCAATCGCATCTTCAATTTTGTAGATGCTTCCAGAACTTCTAAGTCTTTTTGCCAGCCTAAAAATAGAGCGAATGATCAGCGCTGCAAATATGCCTGAAGTAAGGGATATTCCAATCGTAATGGAGTCTTGGAGTCCAAATTCATTTTGGCATGTGATGGCTGTCCATCCAAACATCATCAAAAATCCAGTGATAGTCTGCATAGATAGCCACTTGATTTTTTTAGCATCTGCGGAGTCCTGACCTCCATCATGAATAGTATCGGAAGAAATATCGCTGGTATCAAAGCTATCGTGATCACCGACGCCGAAAATATTAATTATGAATTGAATAAGAAACATACCCGAACCAGCAAGAGCGCAAAACCAAAAGATGGAGCCCGATCTAATCAACTCGTTAAAATAATTAATATAATAAATCATAACTAACACAAACTATTTTTGATGAGATAATGCTACAAATTGTGATTGATTGCAACGTCAATAAACTCTTATGAAACTCATAATCAACGAGAACCATTCTCATGGAAAGGAAGAACGTGGCTTGTGATTTTTCAAATAGGGAAGCAGCTGTTTCCCTATTACCAAAACCATCTATCCGCCACGAAATAGCCAGCTAAGCAACCTTCAAGCAGCCAACAGGCCACCATCAAACAACCATCAATTTTGTCTATGGAAAATCGATATGTTCAACCATCGAGCAACCAACAACTCGCCATCAAAGAACCATCTGGACTGCCATCAAATTGCCATCAAAAAGATCCTTCCGGTGGGACGGGAAACAGTGTCCGCAAGCATGAAGATAAGAGCGCACAATTTTCTCAGGCGATGTATTGCCGGATCGAATCCTCGATATGACCCAGTTTCTTTTATCCGGAGAAAAAGTATCAGCCACAATCCATCATCCTGTTTAGTAAAGCTAGATTTGCAAGAAATTCGGATGGATATTGAGCGCTCAGCTTCAGCGCGGCTTCTTTTGGATCCAGCCAATCAAAACAAACATGCTCGTTGCTTAAAATAGGGTTGGCAGCAGCTGCCAAAAATCTATATATTTCTTGACAACTCTATGCAAATTGCATAGATTTTAGCGCATGAAGGTGAGTATCAAGAAAGCAGCTCAGGAACTTGGCGTACACGAGGCTACACTCCGTCGTTGGGAGGCTGCTGGCAAAATCCAGGTTGAGCGTACACCCAAGGGACACCGACGTTATCTATTGTCTAGCCTAAAAGGATTTAGTCCTAAAGCCACCTCCTCTAAGGTTTCTAACGGTTTGACGCTCTGTTACGCGCGGGTTTCGAGTCATGATCAAAAAAAAGACCTCGTTTGTCAAAAAGCGGTGTTAGAGTCTTTTTGTGCAGCTCATGGATGGACCCATGAAGTCATTGAGGATCTCGGCTCGGGATTGAATTATCAAAAGAAGGGTTTAAAAAAGCTCATTAAAGCGATATGCTCTGGCATCGTTGGCCGTTTAGTGATCACACACAAAGATCGCCTGATGCGGTTTGGGGCCGAACTGATCTTTTCTCTTTGTGAGAGCTTTGGTACGGAGATTGTAATCATCAATGCTAAAGAAGACACGACTTTCGAGGATGATCTCGTCCAGGACGTGCTAGAAATCATCACCCTGTTTTCGGCAAGACTTTACGGCGCAAGAAGCCGTAAAAATCAGAAGCTGCTTAAGGCACTTAGTAAGGCTGCTAATGCCGTCTAAAGATGACTCTAAAACGTTTACATACCAAATGCGGCTTAATCTGGATAAGTCTTCTGCAAGCATTTTGGATGCTTGCGCGCAACTGTTTTCCAAGCTTGAACGTAAATTGTTTGCAGATGTCTGCAAAGGGAAGACTCCTGGTGAGCTTAAAGCAAGATACATTCGGGAATATGAAATTACCGCCCGTCATTTCAATGCTCTTCGTGTTCAGATCGAGGGGAAAGTGAGATCGATACGAGAGAGACGGCCGGGGCTGATTGCTGAAATCCGGGATAAAATAGCGTCGGCTCAGAAGGTCATTGCACGTTTGGAAGAGAGAAAACTTAATTCCGAGAAGCTCCATCAAAAGAAGCGACGCTTGGGGAATCTGAAACGTGGTCTTGAGAAACTCCAAGCGGATCAAGCGACGGGAAAAGTGTCCCTATGCTTCGGATCGAAGCGTCTATTTCGAGCTCAGTTCGCCTTGCATGAAAATGGCTATCAAAGTCACGAGGAATGGCTTGCAGAGTGGCGCCAGTCGCGGAGCAACAGCTTTTTTCTTCTCGGATCCAAAGACGAATCCAGTGGAAACCAATCCTGTACGGCTACGCTCACAGAAGAGGGCAGTCTAAGGTTACGACTCCGCCTTCCATCCGCGCTGGCAGGGCAAGAAAAGTACTTATGGCTTCCCCCGATTCGTTTTAAATACGGCCATGACAACATTGTGGAGGCTTTAAGATCCTGCGAGGAAAGAAAGCGACTACAGGCATCAAAAAGTCCTGAAGCGAGCCATTGTGGAGTGGCTCTCAGCTATCGATTCGTACGCGACGAAAAAGGATGGCGCGTGTTTATCAGCATGCCCGTTCAGAAACCCCAGACAGTCACTTCACAGCATCAGGGAGTCATCGGCGTCGACATCAATGCGAATCATCTAGCCATCACAGAAACAGATCGCTTTGGCAACCCTATCGCCAAGAAGTCGCTTCCACTAAACACCTATGGAAAAAGTCGAAACCAAATCCAAGCTATCGTTGGCGATGCCTGTGCTAACCTTGTGGAAGCTGCGAGAAGTACCGGCAAGCCCCTAGTTATCGAACAACTCGACTTTCAAAAAAAGAAAGCAGAGCTAAAAGACCACGCAAGTCCCAAACTGGCACGAATGCTCTCAGGCCTAGCCTATAGTACCATCATAAGCGGCCTGAACTCACGAGCTTGGAGATTGGGCGTAGAGGTCATGGAAGTGAATCCAGCCTATACTTCAATCATAGGACGCGTCAAATTTGCAAAAAGATATGGATTGTCAGTCCATCATGCGGCCGCACTGGTCATAGGCCGCCGATCCCTTAGAGCCTCCGAAAGAGTTCCTCGCGATCTGGACTCAATACCAGATGGCAAAGGAAGCCATGTCGCTTTGTCCCTACCCGAGAGGAATCGGGATAAACACGTATGGCATACCTGGGGAATCGTCAATAGAAGGTTTAAAACCGTGCATGCAGCACACTTCCGGGCGAAAAAAAATCGATCCTCATGCTCTAAGCCAGCATGCGTGATAGAGCCCATCCCGGATGTTGCCGGTGAGATTCCGGCTGGTGAATCCGTCAACACAACTGCTCGGTTGGCGTCCTTAACTAGGCCTACAACGATAAATGTGTAGATTTGTTAAGGTTTTTAGGAGCGGTTGGCAATTCCTAAAATTTTACAGTAGAAAATGGAGAAAATCAGGCCTTGTTCGACTTCCTAGGGAAATTTTCGCACATGGAATGAGAACTTTCTGCACTTTTAGGTCAGTGCAAGCTCGATGAAAACCCTTAAGAACGTGGTGTGCAGGTTTTGAAACATAGAGTAATTGCCCTGTCGCATAGTGACAAAGTGATTCAAGAAAAAGTGCCGTAACGCAATAGATTATTAGAAAAAATAGAGCCAACTGCTTAAAGTCTTAGCTTTCGACGACTTAGACTTAACAATTGACTCTATGAACACAGTATCTTCGATTTCATCTGAAAAGGCAACTTCCAAATGCCGTAAAACTCATCGACCTCTTTCCGTTATCTCTAGGAAGGTTGTGGCCTTCGACGCCCTTGCCAATCTACAATATACTGTAAGGTCAACTAGAGAAATTTCGGCCATTTTAGAGGTCCCCAATTCGACTATGCATTCTTGGCGAGCGCAACGAAGTTCCTCAAAAGCTCTTTTAGATCCATTGGGTGAATTTTTTCAAACCCCATCGGGGGCTGAGCACCTTCAAAGATTGGTCACAGCAGCAGTACTGGTTATTGCATACGGCTCTAGCGGAGTACGCGGCCTTCAAGAGTATCTGCATCATTCCGGTCTTGATAGGTATGTAGCCTCATCAAATGGGGCTCTACATGATTATTCCAAGCGCATTGAACAGAGCATCATCACCTTTGGCGCATGTGAAGAAAAACGGTTAGCCAAAGAAATGAGGAGCAGAAAGATCACAGCCGCATTGGATGAAATGTTTAGAGGACGTCGTCCCTGTCTGGTTGCCATTGAGGTGGTTTCAAATTTCATTCTGCTGGAGAAATTTACAGAGGATAGAAAGGCAGAGACTTGGAAGCACGAAGTTACCTCTAGACTTAGTGAACTGCCCATCGAAGTTGGGCATCGAAGTTGG
This sequence comes from uncultured Chlamydiae bacterium, assembly GCA_963713615.1. Classification (GTDB taxonomy): domain Bacteria; phylum Chlamydiota; class Chlamydiia; order Chlamydiales; family JAJFMA01; genus CAMFKD01. Next base: position 1,064,060 of record CAVQMM010000001.1, on the reverse strand, counting down.
GCAGGTGGTAAGTGATTTGTGCGGGGCACTAACGTCCTACACAAAGGACATCAGCGCTCAGCATTCACCAGATCTTTTTCATGGTCAGCACGAGCTAACTAAAGCCACGGCAGCTCCGCTGTCATCTCAAGAAAGAGCCTTTGATGCAATGGTCAGCCTACTGACGTCATACCTTCTAATGCTTGGACTATACGTAGATGGATTGCAGCTACCAGAAGATCAGAGTCGTTTTTTCTTAGATGTCGTTTTTCCATTCGCCTACCTAAGAATGATCCTGAAGCGACAAAGTAAGGAGGGAAAGAAGAAGCTGAAAGCGCTGATAGACAGCCTCGAAATAAAGATTAGAGAAGGACCTTGGGCCGAAGCTCTGAACCAGAGCTGGATAAAAGAGGCGAGTAACTTAGCAGAGCTATTTCAACGGTCTAGCTCATGCGTAGAGGGGCGAAACGGCATGCTATCACTGCTACATCATCGTTGCCATCGCTCGAGCACCGACAGATTGAAGGCACTTACAGTGGTGCATAACTATCACCGTCGACGAGTTGATGGTAGCACAGCAGCCGAGCGTTTTTTTGAGCAGGGCCATAGCGATCTGTTCGAGTATTTGACCTTAAACGTCCGGATTCCAGGAAAGCCACAGCTAGTACGTAAGAGCACTGAGATGAAAAAGGCCGACGCCGCCTAGGCCTCAGAGTGTGCGAAAAGTCGAACAAGGCTCTTCATTCCCCCGCTACCCTGTCGGATACTAAGGTGTCGAGCTCACGTGTAGGATCTTTTTTTGAGGCTGCTGGAAACGTCGGCGGCCGAATATCCTCTGCCATTGGAAGAATTTTCTCTTTTTTCAAACCTCCTTCCGCCGAGAAGCAGCATGATCGTGCCGTGGCCTACGCTGTAAAAAATAACAATGTTGAGGCGGGCTTTGTGCGTGATCCATCCAACAAGAAGTGGCAAAAGGATCCAGGAGTGGCAAATTTTAAGCATCAAGTTAAAGATTTTTGTAAGGACCAATTCAAGGAAGAGGGTGGAACCTTAAAAGATATGGGCCACCATGAGCAATGGTCCAACATCAGGCGTGATGTGAGTAAGGGCGATTTTGCATCTTTAGCACAAGCCCTCAAGGACGATCCAACACTTGCTGATAAGCTACAGGCCAAAGTGCCTGACTATAAGGGTAAACTGGAAGAATGTGGTCAAAAACGCAATCAGGCGCTCGAAAAATTCCAGGCATCTGTTCACGAAGCCCAGGGTGGCAGGCCCTCATCCGTGATCAAAGCGGCTTCTCCAGAAGTGGTAAAAGAACCCAAAATTGTGCCTCTTGCGGATGTACCCACTAAGCAAGTGACGGGAGAAATCGGTGGTGTATACGACAAAGAGACATTCCTCTCATCCGAGGGGCGCGTACAAACCAGCGAGATTGGGGCGGTAGATTTAGGGTGCACTAAATCCAGTGATGACAGTGATTATACAAACAAGGGTAAAAAATACTGCCAAGACCGTGCCGCTATTCATGCTTTCGACGGTGGAGTGGCCGTCTGCGCCTCCGATGGGGTATCCAGTAACAAAGACTCTGAAGTGCTTGCTAGGTTAGCTACGGCAAAGCTGAATCAAAAATTAGCCGATCATTCAGACGTACTACGTGATTTGTATACACAGGGAAAATCAGAGGAATTAGAGGGATATGTCAAAGAAATTTTCGTAGAGGTACAGAGAGAAATCAGTGCGGAGTTGAATGGTCAAGACATCAAAGGCGCAACGACCGCTGTGGCGTTTGTTAAAATAGACCTTCCGGGAGAGGACCATAGCCTTGTCATTGGAGGCTCAATAGGAGATTGCTGCGCGACCTCGACGACAATAGATGCTGACGGTCACCCCTCCGTAGAGCTTCTCAATCCGCAAGCTCTCGAACCTTCAATTCGTTCCCAACCCCCCACCCTGCGCTTTGCAAAAGATGACAATCACGATGAGTACTTGAGTGAGGTCCGTCAAAAGACACATGTTTTTACTAAGCAGGTACCTAAGGGTGCGCTGCTAGAAACCTTCAGTGACGGTACAGCTGATAGTCTGGCTACCACAACTCCTGTTCAAAATAAGGCTAATAAACCTCTTCCGGGTATTCTACCACCTTCGGGCAAAGAGTATTCTGCACTGTATAGTATGGGAGCTCAGGACAAAACGACTTATAGAGATGCGTTAAACGAGCTTGTGCAATCCACACTGGGAACCTCGATAGATAACGCCGATCCAGAACTCCCCTTGGTAAAAGATGTCCAGGCGGCTCTACAGAGCCTTGCAAAGCCTGAGACCGGTCTTGAGGATAATCAGATCGTTCATAAGGCCTTTATGAGCCTGTTTAAAAGGGATATGGAGCAATCACTAGAGGCCGTGTATTCGAACCCACATCTGGATGCTCTAAACCCGAGTAGCCGTCCAGTTGAAGCATTCAATTTTAATATTCCACGTCACGAGGCAATTCGAAGCTTGGAGGTGCAAGGCAATGAAGGCATACCTCAGCCACTCACAATGGGCGTTATGGCACAACGCAAGGCCAATTTATTAGAGTTTTTAACGGCTCCACTTCGAGACGTTCAGGGGCCTGTTTATCGCTTGCAGGCTGTGATGCAACCAAAAGTCACGAGTGACGATGGTCAGTTCTACATGATAGATAATACAGAGGCTAATCAGGCACTTGTTGCTGATTTAAATAAGGCCTATGACATAACCAAAATCCATGCGGGTGATGCGCAACGCACTATTGACTTGTCGACTGTGCATACCGAAAATGATAAGATTTGCATTCCGATAAATATCGATTATCTACGTCCTAAGAATGTCGAAGACGTTTTAGGTGTAAAAGTCGATGATGTGTGTAATGCGGTCATTGCGGTCTAGACAAGATGATGGCTACCTTAGGCTTGAAGGACTAATACAGAATCTTAGGATAGGTTCTGGTGGCAATAACGACCAAAATGGCGAAAGTGACGATGCCAACGGCAAAGTCGACAAATAAACCAAAATAGGACACTGCGTCTGTCACCATAAAACTTCGCAAGGCATCCACCTGATAGGTTAGTGGATTAATGGCTGAGAGCGTCTGCAACCAACCAGGCATCATCTCAATAGGATAGAGGGCATTACTCGCGAAAAAGAGCGGCATCGTTAATACCTGACCAATGCCCATGAAGCGTTCGCGCTTTTTTACCACGGATGCAATAATCAATGAAAAAGTTGAAAAAACAGCGCCGCCTATCAATACCGTGGCTAGAACCCCCAGAAAAGCGAGAAATTCCCAGCGCAAGTGCACTCCTAGAATTATCGAAAGAAAATAGATGATGAAAATCTGAGACATGCCCCTAAGGCCTGCGGAAATGGCTCTTCCAATAACCAAAATACTCCGTGGAGCGGGTGTTACTAGGATCTTTTGCAAAATTCCCATATCGCGTTCCCAGATCAGCGAAATGCCATAAAAAATCGCGATAAATAGGATGCTTTGAGCGAGAATCCCGGGCGCAAGGTAGTCAAGATAAGGCAGTGAGCCTGTGGGTAGAACTCTCGTTTTTGCCATTGCCTGTCCAAAGATTAGCAGCCAGATGGCTGGCTGAATCATGCGCGTGAATAGCTCATAGGGGTCATGGCGTAGTTTACGAAGATCCGTTTCCACAATCGCAGCTATCTGTTCTATCCATAGCCTGGCTATACTAAAGATGGGAAATCGTCGCTCGGGTTTGTTGGACATGCTGATAGTCTCCGGTTTCTTTTAAAGAATTGCCAGTATGTAGAATAAAAACATCGTCGAGAGTAGCTTTTGGCCCCAAGGCAGCCTTAAGATTGTGAGGTGTATCCATGACAACGATACTTCCTAGGTGCACTAGGGCGACGATGTCGCAAAGTCTATCCGCCTCATCCATGTCATGAGTCGTCATCAATATGGTCATGCCAGACTTCTTGCGTAATTCCTGAATATAGCTCCAGAGAGACTTGCGAGCGGCAGGATCTAACCCTACGGTGGGTTCATCAAGAAAGAGAACACTTGGATCATGAACAAGAGCTTGGGCTACTTCGAGCCGTCGGATCATTCCTCCCGAGAAGCTACTGACCAGTTTGTCTGCCACTGCGCTGAGATCCATAAACTTTAGAGCTTCCGAAATGCGCCTTTCACGATCAGCTTTTGAAAGGCCATAGAGCTTGGCGAGTAGCAAGAGGTTCTCATAAGCCGTTAGGTCGCCGTCGGCCGAAATAAGCTGAGGGACATAGCCAATACACTGACGTATTTTGCAGGGATCGTCGACCAGGCTATTTCCCTTGATATAGGCATTGCCTGAGGTAACCGGTAGCAGTGTCGTCAACATTTTGATTGTTGTGCTTTTGCCGGCCCCATTAGGCCCAATGAGACCAAAGGTTGTGCCTGTCGGGATGCTAAAGGAAATTTTGTCGACGGCTAGATAGGAACCATAGCGGTGACTAAGATCAATCACTTCGACAGCTAGCTCAGAGGCTTGTATTGGCGATGACAGATCCTGCATAGGTCCATACTCTTCATTTTGTCCATTTATGTCCATTCTCGCATGTAATGTAAGAGGCTGTTTATGGTTCTTCCCAAGAACTAAACACCGCTCCTAAAAACCTTAACAAATCTACACATTTATCGTTGTAGGCCTAGTTAAGGACGCCAACCGAGCAGTTGTGTTGACGGATTCACCAGCCGGAATCTCACCGGCAACATCCGGGATGGGCTCTATCACGCATGCTGGCTTAGAGCATGAGGATCGATTTTTTTTCGCCCGGAAGTGTGCTGCATGCACGGTTTTAAACCTTCTATTGACGATTCCCCAGGTATGCCATACGTGTTTATCCCGATTCCTCTCGGGTAGGGACAAAGCGACATGGCTTCCTTTGCCATCTGGTATTGAGTCCAGATCGCGAGGAACTCTTTCGGAGGCTCTAAGGGATCGGCGGCCTATGACCAGTGCGGCCGCATGATGGACTGACAATCCATATCTTTTTGCAAATTTGACGCGTCCTATGATTGAAGTATAGGCTGGATTCACTTCCATGACCTCTACGCCCAATCTCCAAGCTCGTGAGTTCAGGCCGCTTATGATGGTACTATAGGCTAGGCCTGAGAGCATTCGTGCCAGTTTGGGACTTGCGTGGTCTTTTAGCTCTGCTTTCTTTTTTTGAAAGTCGAGTTGTTCGATAACTAGGGGCTTGCCGGTACTTCTCGCAGCTTCCACAAGGTTAGCACAGGCATCGCCAACGATAGCTTGGATTTGGTTTCGACTTTTTCCATAGGTGTTTAGTGGAAGCGACTTCTTGGCGATAGGGTTGCCAAAGCGATCTGTTTCTGTGATGGCTAGATGATTCGCATTGATGTCGACGCCGATGACTCCCTGATGCTGTGAAGTGACTGTCTGGGGTTTCTGAACGGGCATGCTGATAAACACGCGCCATCCTTTTTCGTCGCGTACGAATCGATAGCTGAGAGCCACTCCACAATGGCTCGCTTCAGGACTTTTTGATGCCTGTAGTCGCTTTCTTTCCTCGCAGGATCTTAAAGCCTCCACAATGTTGTCATGGCCGTATTTAAAACGAATCGGGGGAAGCCATAAGTACTTTTCTTGCCCTGCCAGCGCGGATGGAAGGCGGAGTCGTAACCTTAGACTGCCCTCTTCTGTGAGCGTAGCCGTACAGGATTGGTTTCCACTGGATTCGTCTTTGGATCCGAGAAGAAAAAAGCTGTTGCTCCGCGACTGGCGCCACTCTGCAAGCCATTCCTCGTGACTTTGATAGCCATTTTCATGCAAGGCGAACTGAGCTCGAAATAGACGCTTCGATCCGAAGCATAGGGACACTTTTCCCGTCGCTTGATCCGCTTGGAGTTTCTCAAGACCACGTTTCAGATTCCCCAAGCGTCGCTTCTTTTGATGGAGCTTCTCGGAATTAAGTTTTCTCTCTTCCAAACGTGCAATGACCTTCTGAGCCGACGCTATTTTATCCCGGATTTCAGCAATCAGCCCCGGCCGTCTCTCTCGTATCGATCTCACTTTCCCCTCGATCTGAACACGAAGAGCATTGAAATGACGGGCGGTAATTTCATATTCCCGAATGTATCTTGCTTTAAGCTCACCAGGAGTCTTCCCTTTGCAGACATCTGCAAACAATTTACGTTCAAGCTTGGAAAACAGTTGCGCGCAAGCATCCAAAATGCTTGCAGAAGACTTATCCAGATTAAGCCGCATTTGGTATGTAAACGTTTTAGAGTCATCTTTAGACGGCATTAGCAGCCTTACTAAGTGCCTTAAGCAGCTTCTGATTTTTACGGCTTCTTGCGCCGTAAAGTCTTGCCGAAAACAGGGTGATGATTTCTAGCACGTCCTGGACGAGATCATCCTCGAAAGTCGTGTCTTCTTTAGCATTGATGATTACAATCTCCGTACCAAAGCTCTCACAAAGAGAAAAGATCAGTTCGGCCCCAAACCGCATCAGGCGATCTTTGTGTGTGATCACTAAACGGCCAACGATGCCAGAGCATATCGCTTTAATGAGCTTTTTTAAACCCTTCTTTTGATAATTCAATCCCGAGCCGAGATCCTCAATGACTTCATGGGTCCATCCATGAGCTGCACAAAAAGACTCTAACACCGCTTTTTGACAAACGAGGTCTTTTTTTTGATCATGACTCGAAACCCGCGCGTAACAGAGCGTCAAACCGTTAGAAACCTTAGAGGAGGTGGCTTTAGGACTAAATCCTTTTAGGCTAGACAATAGATAACGTCGGTGTCCCTTGGGTGTACGCTCAACCTGGATTTTGCCAGCAGCCTCCCAACGACGGAGTGTAGCCTCGTGTACGCCAAGTTCCTGAGCTGCTTTCTTGATACTCACCTTCATGCGCTAAAATCTATGCAATTTGCATAGAGTTGTCAAGAAATATATAGATTTTTGGCAGCTGCTGCCAACCCTCTTGCACAGTTTTGGTCCTCGGCTATGGGACTTATTGACTTTCCGGAGCTCCAATGTTTATCATGCCGCAAATGAATGTCTTCGGCTAAGGGAGGATATGATGGATACTAAAGATAGCAACGGGAACCCTCTTTGTGATGGCGACTCCGAAGCAGGATGGGATCCGTTATTGGGCCTTGTTCACGTTTTCGGTCTGAATTTCGGTCGGACGAAAAAGGTGAACAAGGCCCGTTATTGCCCCTAATTTTAATTTGGAACCAGAATTCCCATGAACAATGGGAATTTCGGTTCTTTTTATATTGGTCTGTGCGTAATTCGTCCATACGCCTTAAATGCTATGCTGTGTCCCCTTGACTTCTAAGGGTATCAATGGCAATCTTTTAGAATGAATTTTACTCACGGACTACATGAACCAAGCCACCAAAAAATTTCGTATTGTCTCATTAGGATGCCGTACAAACCAGTACGAAGCGCAGGCCTATCGCGATCAGCTTGAAGCGATTGGCTATGCAGTGGCGGAAGATGGGGACGTGGCGGATCTTTGCATCGTAAACACTTGCACTGTAACATCTGGAGCCGACCGCGATAGCCGTCACGAAATTCGCAAATTGGCAAGGGCTAATCCGCTCACGCGGTTAGTTGTCACAGGCTGTTCGGCCGAGAGTCAGAAAGAGGCCATTCAATCTATTGAAGGAGTGACGGATGTCATTCTCAATAAGGACAAAGAGCGACTCTTGGAACTTGTTTTTCCCGAGACCGAAGATCTACCCGAATTTTCCATCAAGCACTTCGAAAGCCATACAAGGGCATTTCTTAAAGTTCAGGATGGCTGCAACTCCTTTTGCACCTATTGCGTGATTCCTTATGTCCGAGGACGCTCCCGTTCTCGGTCGATGCAAGACGTTATCGAAGAAGCTAAAACCTTAGTATCTAATGGTTATAAGGAAATTGTGCTCACAGGCATTAATATCGGTGACTTCGATGGCGCTAAGGAAAAAGAGGAAACGCCAGATCGCTTAGCAGACCTTGTACGTGCCGTCGATGCTGTGTCAGGCCTTGAAAGGCTTCGGGTGTCCTCCATTGACCCAGATGAAGTTGATGAAGATCTTATCGACGCCATTCTCAATGGCAAAGCTACCTGTCCCTCCATGCACATCGTTTTGCAGTCGGGCTCTAACATTATCCTAAAGCGCATGAACCGCAAGTACACGCGTCAGATGTTTCTCGACTGTGTGGACCGCCTGCGCAAGGCAAGCCCAGATTTTACAATGACTACCGATGTCATCGTTGGTTTTCCTGGTGAGACAGATGCCGACTTTCAGGATACCCTGGAAGTGATGCGTGAGGTGCGTTTTGCTAAGGTGCATATGTTTCCTTTTAGCCCTCGTCCGCGCACGCGTGCCGCTACCATGCCAAATCAAGTCGCTAGTGAAGTAATCAGACTGCGCAAACAAGAACTTGTGCGAGTCGCTGAAGCCGAAGCCTATCATCTTCGAGAACAGTTTATTGGACGTACAATGACGATTCTCACAGAGGAAGGAGGCAGTAGTGGAACGGGCCATAGCTGTGGGCATACAGAGAATTTTCTGATGGTTCTTGTCCCTGGGCAGGCGATTCCTAAAAATGAACTTATTTCGGTGGAACTCACCGCAAACACCCCTGAAGGGCTCATCGGTCGCATCGTTGGCCAACAAGCCTATGGCACCGGATAGCACACCTCATGTTGATTAGTATTGCAGAGAGACTTAAGCCTTATTCACACCGACCGGGCACACGTTTTGTGTTGCCAGGCTCGTCCACCATGGTGGATGTCTTCCCAGCCTTGTTACGTTTTGACGACTCTGAAATGCCCCTTGACATTATCGGTCCTGTTGAGAACTTTACCGCTGAGTTAGATCTCGAGCATGGCTATTTAAAGGTTTGGGGTCATGCTGTGAACGGCTATTTTCGCTATCGGTTATATGCCAAATCCGAGGGCGGTGTCACGTTGATATGGGAAAAAGGGCCATTAACGCATGATAACCCAGTTCCTATTCCTAACGCTCCTGCGGATACTGAGCGTCTCAGCTTGGGATGTCACAAAGCACAAGATTGGGCTCGGGTGTCGGAACGCTTGGCACTTGGAGAGATCTTTCCTTTTTGGTTTCGCATGGGAAGGCTACTTCCAGAGCAACCCACGGCACGGGGAACGGGGACGACCAAGCTGCTATTCGATTGCAAAAAAGTGATGGAGTTTCGCGAAACTCTCAAACTGCCGGCGGCCTTTAGAACATTATTTCGGGCTGGCTTCGAGGGTGTGCTTGCACCAAGACTCTGTGATGGTGAACATCAGGGATTGGCCTTACCAGCTCCTCATGCGGCTGAGTCGGTGATGGCTTTATTATCGGACGGGGCTAAACTCATCCGTGAAATTTTTATTCAGTCTCATGCGCATCAGGTGCATTTGCTTCCCTTGCTTCCTGCTGAGCTACATTGTGGCCGGATGCTGAATGTGGCATGTGGTCACTCGTTCCTTGACATGGAGTGGAGCAAGAAGACAATTCGCCGAGTCATTTTTCGCTGCAAAGAGACGGCTTCATGGCAATTTAATGTGCTTAGCGATATACGCCAATTTCGGGTCCGCTACGGCAATAGGGACCGTGGCCGCATTATCCCTTGCGGAACACCACTAGAGCTGCTGGCAGGACGGGATTATTTCTTTGATAATTTTCGAAGGTAGCTCTAAGATGAGCTCATCTATCAAATTCGCAACAGCTACGGTAAAGCATGGGTAGCAACACCCTTTCCATAAGCCCAGAGCCAACCTTAAGGCCGCAAGTGCAAAGTCTGCAAGCAGGTACTCTTTTTGATCCGCATACGTTCTTAGGTCTTCAGCCCCATCCTGAGGAAGGTAAAGTGATTCGTCTGTGGCGTCCGGGGGCTACCGAAGTGCATGTGGAAGTCTGGGGACAGACGGTCTCTGCGACCCGTGTCGATAACGCCGGGTTGTTTGAATACCGGGTGCCACAAACCCTCAATCATCTCAACTATCGGGTTTATCATACCAGTGGCTTGTTGGCCCATGATCCTTATACGTTTCTTCCTTCCTTTGGGGAGATCGATCAGTATTTGTTTGGTCGCGGAGTTCACTATAATCTCTATCGAGCTATGGGCGCACGACTGACCGTTCATCAGGACATCAAAGGCACCAAATTTGCCGTATGGGCTCCTAGTGCCAGTGGAGTGGCCCTTGTTGGCGACTTCAATAATTGGGATGGCCGCACCAATCCCATGCGTTCGTTAGGACAAAGCGGTGTTTGGGAGATTTTTGTTCCTGGACTAACAGTCGGAGAGAAATACAAGTTTGAGATCCGCACTCAAGCAGGGAATCGATTGGTTAAGTTTGACCCCTTTGCCCTGTCCAGCGAGCTGCGGCCTTCTACTGCATCGGCCATTGCAGATATTGATGCGTTTAAGTGGACAGATGCACAGTGGCTTGAGCAGCGAGCGTCTAAGAAAGACGAGTCTGCTCCTATGAATGCCTATGAGGTGCATCTAGGCTCCTGGAGGCAGCAAAACGGCAATTTCATGAACTATCGCGAGTTAGCACATCAGCTAGCTGCTTATTGCAATGAGATGGGCTTTACCCACGTGGAGCTGATGCCCATCGCCGAGCATCCATTAGATGAATCCTGGGGATATCAAGTTACCGGCCTCTATGCTGTCACAAGTCGCTTTGGGACCCCGGAAGACTTTCAGTATTTTGTCAATTACCTTCATAACAATGGCCTTGGTGTCATTCTGGATTGGGTGCCTGGTCATTTTCCTAGAGACGACTTCTCTCTAGCGCGTTTTGATGGCACGAGTTTGTATGAGCATGATGACCCGCGTCAAGGTCTGCATCCTCACTGGAACACTAACATTTTCAATTTTGGACGTACCGAAGTTTCCAATTTTCTCATTGCCAATGCATTATTTTGGGTTGATGTGATGCACATCGATGCGTTGCGTGTTGATGCCGTAGCTTCGATGCTTTACCTGGACTATGGGCGGAATGAAGGTGAATGGATACCTAACAAATTTGGGGGCAAAGAAAATCTCGATGCCATTGAGTTTCTCAAGCACACCAATTCTATCGTGCATCAGCGTTTCCCCGGGGTTCTGACCATTGCTGAGGAATCCACAGCTTTTACTGGAGTGACCCATTCGGTTGACCATGGGGGGCTGGGATTTGACCTTAAGTGGAATATGGGCTGGATGAATGACACCTTACGTTATATTCATACGGATCCAATCTTCCGCCATTATCACCACAACGATCTCACCTTTGGTCTTTTGTATGCCTTCACAGAGCGATTTGTTTTAGTATTGTCGCATGATGAAGTGGTACATGGCAAGGGCAGCCTATTGGCGAAGATGCCTGGAGACTACTGGCAGCGATTTGCGAACCTTCGCTTACTTCTTAGCTATATGATTTGCCAACCGGGCAAAAAGCTACTGTTTATGGGTGGTGAGATTGGGCAGTGGAATGAGTGGCAGTGTAAAGCCGAGCTGGAATGGCATTTACTTAATTTTCCTGTGCATAATGGTCTCAAAACAATGGTAAGAGACATCAATCATTTCTACCTGCAGCACCCATGTCTTTGGGAAAATGACTTTAATCCTCGGGGATTTGAGTGGATAGACTTTGCGGACAGGCAAAACAGCGTAATCTGCTATCTCCGAAAAGGAACAAAGTCGCTATTACTCTGTGTGCACAACTTTACCCCAACGTTTCACGGGGACTACATCGTGCGTGTGCGCAACGTCAAAGCAGCGCGTGAAGTGTTTAACAGCGATGCCGCGAAGTATGGTGGCTCTGGTAAGGAAAATTCCAATGTTCAAGTGGTCCAGGATAAAGAGATTCCCATTGGACTAAGGATATCCTTGGCACCCTTAGCGACTATGATTTTTGAAGTTGATTTTCGATGAATGTCACGTTTTATTCGCAGTGGCTCCGTACTGCCACGGCGCTATTCTTTTTATCCGTCGGGAGTTTTATGCACGCAGACACCATAACCAAACAAGATTACGAAACGCTATGCCAAGAAGTTTGGCATCACAACAAGCTCTACAATGTGGATCATGCTCCAGAGATTAGCGACGAGCAATTCGACTTCCTATTCAAGCGTCTTGAAAGTATTGAAGCCGCGCATCCTGAGTGGGTGACCCGTGAGTCTCCCACGCAGCGTGTAGGGTCAATGCTGACAGCCGGTTTTTCGACTGTTGCACATACCATATCCATGCTTTCGTTGGCCAACACCTACTCTAAAGAGGAGTTGGCCGATTTCATCGCGCGCATGCATAAGCTAGTTGAAAAGCCCTTAGTGCCCTTTTCTGTCGAGCTTAAGATGGATGGCATCGCTATCACTGTTCGATATGAAAACGGCCTATTGGTTCGCGGTGTGACACGAGGCGATGGTAAGAAGGGCGATGACGTCACTTCGAATTTACGTACAATTAAGAGTTTACCCCTACGGCTGTATGGCGACAACATCCCGCAGTTATTGGAAGTACGCGGAGAAGTTTTTATGCCTCGTCAAGCTTTTGACGAGTTAAACCGACAGAGGGAAGCTGCCGAGGAAGTTGTCTGGGCGAATCCACGAAATGCAGCAGCAGGGTCGCTAAAACTTCTGGACCCTCGAGAGGCGTCCAAGCGACCATTGGATGTCGTATTTTATGGCATTGCTGAGATGGAGCCGCAGGCCCTAGACACGCAGTTCGCCTGCCACGCCTATCTGCGTACGTTGGGATTGCCCACCCTTCCGATGGTTGCCCAAGCGGAGAGCCTGGAGGATATTTGGAAGTTTGCCACCAAGGTGCATGAGACTCGCAATAAACTTCCCTTTGATATCGATGGCATTGTTGTAAAAGTTGATAGCATTCGCGATCAAAAACGCTTAGGAGCTACCGGTAAGGACTTGCGTTGGGCGGTTGCCTATAAGTTTGCCGCGGAGCAAGCTGTGACACGTATTTTGGATATCACTGTTCAGATTGGTCGAACGGGGGTATTAACCCCTGTAGCTGAGCTTGAGCCGGTCGTTTTGGCTGGCAGTACGATAGCAAGAGCCACGCTGCATAACCAAGAGGAAGTTGCTCGCAAGGACATTCGTGTAGGAGATTATGTCGTCATTGAAAAAGGTGGTGATGTGATTCCTAAGGTAGTTTCCGTAGAAACCGCGCGTCGTTCGGAAGGAAGTCAGGCGTGGGTGATGCCTACGCGATGTCCTAGCTGTGATGCCCTTGTTGAACGTGTTGAGGAGGAAGTGGCAGTCCGCTGTCCCAACCGCAACTGCCCCGAGCAGATCTTGCGGCGCATCGCCTTTTTCGCTAGCAAAGATGCGATGGACATTGATACTTTGGGAGAGAAGATCGTCACACAGCTAGTTGCAAAAGGCTTTGTACGCAATCCGTCGGATTTGTATCGGCTTACACCCACTCAGCTCTATCAATTAACGAACTTTAAGGATAAGGCCGTTGACAACCTCTTAAAGAGTCTTGACAAATCCCGTGATGTAGAGCTATCGCGTTTTATTTTGGCCTTAGGGATACGCCACATCGGTGTTGGCACGGCTGAGCTGTTGGCTAGCAAGGCTGGTAGCGTCGAAGCACTATCTAAAATGACGCTGGAGGAACTTGTAGCTATTGATGGCATTGGAGGCACGGTAGCTCAGTCTGTAGTCGATTTTTTCAAGGATCCCGCTCAGGCAGCAGAGGTGGAACGTTTATTGGAAGGTGGGGTAAAACCTCGGTCGGTAGCTGTAGTGGTTTATGTGGACCATCCATTTCAAGGCAAAACCTTTGTTCTTACGGGATCTCTGCTCAACTACACGCGTACGGATGCTGCTAAGCTCATCAAAGAACGTGGTGGTAAGGTTGTGGGTTCAGTCAGTAAGAAAACCGATTATGTGTTGGCTGGGGATGCAGCAGGCTCTAAACTTGATAAGGCTAACGAGCTTGGTGTTAAAGTGCTGTCGGAGGATGACTTCGTTAAGCTTCTTTAGATAAGTAGCCGTTAAGGCGGCAGGTTTAGGCTCGTGGTTTGTGCTGGTACAAATTGCACTGCAGTGCATCGCAAACAGATAAAGTGGTTAAGTATGCTTTTTTGTAGACGGACATACAGAATGGAAGGGATCCCACCAGAGAAACCAAAGAAGATAGCCTTCTCTTATGCCCCAGATGCGCTTTTTACCTGAGATACGTAAGGAGTATAGTTGATCCAAATCATCTTGGCCGATCTCTCGAAGTCTCTTCTTTGCATCCGAAGCAAGATTGTCGACATCGACCAGGTGAGAACCGTTGTCTTCCGCACGAGGAACCTTGTTCTCTTTTGGAGTTATCTCAGCCCTAGGCCGCTTTTCCCTTATATCGCACTTGCCTTCTTCATGATGGTTGCGGTTCCTAGGCATGGTCCAGAATGGGGTCTCTATTTGACTAGTGAATGGTCGGAATCTATGCTGCTGTAGTACTCATACATACTGGAGAGAGCAACCTCTGCATTACCTCTTTCACCAGGTTTTAAATCCTTTCTAGCATTGATCCAAGGGGCTTCAAGGTGCGTTAGATCGCTCAACCACTGAGCCGTTCTATCACCGTATGCACCTAGGACATGATCAATGGTATCTTTCTGGTTTGATGAAAGATGGACAGAGCTTCCTTTTGGCAATTCTTTAATGTAAAACTGGCCCCTGTGCTGTTCATATAGCTCCTGTCGGCCTTATTCACCTTTGCGGTCAGTTTTCGGTCGACTGCAAAAGGATCGTCTGTCGCGTTTTGCTCCTCGGACATAGCTGGCGCTATGCCCTCGTCACAAACCACGACATCCGACCTTTTTCGTCCGACCGAAATTCTGACCGTAAAGGTGAACAAGGCCGGTAAGGACTGGCCCGGTGAGTGAGATGCAGCGTACCAGAAATAGGAGGTGCTAGATTTACAATAAATGGTGAATTTATAGGTTCTTGGGAAGAATTGGGGGCGGCCCTCCAGAGACACTTTCCCAGTATCTTCCAGTCTAACCAACCAATTCATAGTCCTTCCTGTGGAGGTTGTATAGCCTTAGCTTAAAGTATTCTTGGTCTCGAAAGCCATATGCCTGTCTCTTCAAAACCTTTATCTTGTTATTGATTCCTTCCGCCTTTCCATTGTCTATCCGGTGTTCGAAGTAGCTTAAGAGCCCCATGTAATGATGGAGTAGTGTACGAGCAGTTCTCGCTAACTGCTCAATCCCAGACTCAATTGCCTGAATGATCCACCATCCAAGAAATTTAGCTCCTTCCTGTCTTGATTCAAGCTCCCAAAATAACCTGAATTGTTCTTTCATACTGTGAGCTACTGCTAATGAGTGATTAACTTCTAGGAGTCTTTCAAGGCTACTTTTCTGTCCATCATCAAGATCCACAAAATTTCGCAGAAGTAGAAACCGCTGACCTTTCATTACCGCTACACCCGTGTTCATGTGCTTGGCGTACTCAGCGCGCCTGATTTTGTCGATCGTATCATTGAGAAGTTTGGTAACATGAAAGCGATCATAAATGATCGGCACCAGAGGAAGGTGTTTTTGAATCGAACTCGAATAGGCTGCACTCATGTCGATACCAATGCCCCTAAGTCGCTTGGCCTTCTTTGAAAGAAGCTTTAGAAAAGGTCTAAGTGATTCTTCGTCCCTCCCTGCGACAGCATGGATAATTTGGCCTGTCGCGATGTCTGTGAAAATTGTCATGTATTTATGACCCTTCCTTATTGCTATCTCGTCGATGCTAATGTAACGAAGCTTTCGGAATGAAAATTGCTTTGCACGTTTTCTAAGATTGGCTTTGTCTAGGTTCTTTACGGTCTTCCATTGCAGTCCTAGGAATAGTGCTACGCAAAGAAGGGTTGTCATTGCAGTTAACTGAAGGATGTAATTGATGAAAGACTTGGTCATCGGTAGCTTTCCAGAGGTAAAAGGGTGTTGAAGCCAGGCAATCGCGTTACATTGCTGGCACCAGATCTTGTGGGAATCCATTTTAAGGTAGGTCCGTTTTTGGCCAAGGTTGAGCATTCGAAAAGTTCTTTCCTTTGTCTCCTTGATTCGCACGTTGGAAGCCTTACAACATGGGCATTTTTTGCCACTTTGCCGCAGATGACCGTGAAAGATGGTATAGTCCGACTGAAATTCTGCGCTTTGAAAAACTACACTTTTATCTTCGATCAAGGCATAAAAGACCTTTGAGATGGACATAGAGAACCTCCTATTGTGTCGAAACATAGGATTTTCTATGTCCTCTCTTTTTTTGCCTAAAAAATTAATGTATTAGCTGATCTTTGCGCTCTGCGCCCCCAATTCTTCCCAAGAACCAATTTATAGGATTTTTACAACCATAAGGTTCAAAAATGATTTTAGGTAAATTCAAAATAGAAATAGTAAGCCTTCCCATGTGCGAAGATCTCGTTTCTGAAATTTTTTACGAAGGTTTTCAATGGGTTCAGATTTATCGAAAAAATAATGAACTACTCATTCAATTTTATCCTCATCCGCAAAGTGAATTTTGGGAATTTCCAGTAGATTTAGCAATTCAAGCATTAGAAAAAGCAAGGAGTAGATTGATCGAGGTAGGTTAGGAATAGTGCATGAGTCCGTTTTTCCTCAGTCTTGGTCTTCAAAATGCTGAAGCCAATACAGGAGGATGCCTTATTCCTTTAAATGCTTCTCTTGACGCTGTGGACCTTGATGGGTTTGATGCTTGGGTTCCCCATTAACTGCGTCGAAAGAAACCCTTGAGCTTATAAAAAGCGGCCAATATACCGGCTAGAATCACACCTCCGAACTTCTTTAAAATTGCGGCACCACCAATTATGGCCGCCTTCCCGAATTTTGCACCCGTTGTTGCTGCCACAAGTCCTGCGATACCATACGCTGCAACATTGTCCCCTTTGGTAAAGTCTGTATAACGATACCCTGGGTCAAAACTATGAGCTTGAAGCATCACATCAAGCTCTCCTCCAATATGGACATATGTAGACTTGTTCGTGACCCAAACCAATCGTTCAAACCCATTCCTACCTAATCTAATAGCAATAGAATTGACCAATCCATCCGCCTCTCTTTCATCCTCAGCTTCAATCGCCCAGAATACGGTATTGGTTTGACGGTCTAGCGTAGGTTCCTGTAACCAACCAACAACATGAATTTCAGGAATTCCTTCCATCCGACGCTGCTTGTTTGCTTCTTCGGTAGCGTCAGAAATACTGGCAAGAAGCGCTATTGGGTCCACATCTTTCCAGTCCTCTATGGAAACATATCCTTCGTTATTATTTTTAAAGTAAATGGTATCGAATGAGTCAACAGATAGTACCACTGCTTCAAGGCTTTTATCATAGGTGTTTCCTGAAAGAACTTGATACTTCCGGGCATCTTCCCCAACAACAATAAGATGGCCATCTGGCACTGATATAGTAGAACGCGAGTTTGGTAGTTGGTATGAACCTGGTGACTGCCAGTTTAATTCGATATTTTTTTCACACCCTATTTCGGGTGTTTCAAGGCAATAATTCTCATCAGCACCTTGAATATTTTCAAGCTCTCTGGCGTAGCATGAACTGCATAATAGCAAGCAAATCACTACTTGATATGCTCTGATCATTGTATTTCCTCCCTGAGTGAATCCCAATGTTAAATTAATGGAACCATTGTCAATGGTAAGTGTTTTTTTGTCCAGAATAGGGCGGACTCGGGGTGCAATCCAAACTTGTACGCAGAGCAATTCTTGTGTAAGATTGTTTACACAATGTTGCGGCTGACCCAGCATGAAACCCTATCCAAATCAATAATATGCGAATTTAGATGAAGACTATTCCACCATCACACGACCTTTCTGAGGATGAACGTTATATTTTACATGTGCTTAGAGAAAATCCAAGTCTGTTACAGCCGCTCCTGGAGATGGTTGATGTCGTTGGTAAGAATTTTGAAGAGCTTAAGACGGGCGATGAAGCAGAAGAAGCTACCATAGCTGCTATTCGTAAGTCTGGGCAGGCCATTCTTCAAAATTGGGCGGATCATCGTGTTAAGCAGGTAGAATCTCAATACGAGCCTGAGAAGGGCATCCGTCCCCACGGAAAAAAAAAGTCGAATGGCAGACAACACTAGGACGCATCACTGTTGTTCAAAGGTATTTTCTGCAAAAGAAGCATCGTGGTCGACCTTCACATCGTTTAAGGCCTTTTGAGGACTTTTCAGGGATAAAACACCAAGATTGGTCAAAGCGGTGTCAACGCTTGATAACTGATCTAGGATCCGAGGAATCTTTTTCGAGGGCCGCGAAACAGATGAAGGAGCACCATGGATTGGAAATCAGTCCCACTACGATATCAAATATCACGCTTAAACATGCCAAGAGGGCGCAGCTGAGGGTGTAATTCAAATTTGTACTCACCTTAGGCGGCTAGGCAATCGAGCTCACAGACTGCCTCATCTTGCCAAAGCCTTTCCCATTCATCGTTAGCTCGAAGAGTTCTAAGGTTTGCCATTTGATCCGCATGATCCCGTCTCCACCATGCTCCGGGCTTTTTCAACCGCTTCTGAATCACATGGCGATGCGTGCTTTCTATTTTCCCCGAACCTATTGGCAAACCTTTTCTAATCGCTTCATCATACTTAAACTGCCCAGGTCTATTAGTTATGTATTGTATACACTTTTGCAGGCCCTCATGCTCAGGGTGAACTTTGGAGTACTTTCGAAGCTTTCGCTTCACATTCACTATCTGTCCTTTTTTTAAGCGGGTCTTTAGCGCTCGAGTCTCCTTTTTAATATCCTCAGTCCAGGCCGTTGCTGCTCCCGCTAGATACTCACTTAAATGATACAGATCAATTAGGTAGTTCCCTCGGCTTCCTGCTACCCTTTCCATCTGTTCAGTTATCCATTTTGCTCCATCCCCTATACCATGTAATTGGCTCTGTCCTTCCCACCCAAATTGCCGTTCTAATAATGTTAGCATTCTATTTCCCAAATCATCAGGGCTATTAAAGGAACACGTGTATTTCCAGTCTGCTTCCCCTAAGCGCTGAATAACCCCCACTCTAAGCTCTGCCCAGGATACTCTTCTGTTTTTCCGTCTATCTCCAGAACCAGCTGTTTCAACTAGGGGCACCATTCCACCATCCATTTCAACCACAAGTGGGGTTGTTGGATTGTCTGCCTTTTTCCCGATAGGAGGCTTTTTCATCATCAGCTGCGCCCTCTTGGCATGTTTAAGCGTGATATTTGATATCGTAGTGGGACTGATTTCCAATCCATGGTGCTCCTTCATCTGTTTCGCGGCCCTTGAAAAAGATTCCTCGGATCCTAGATCAGTTATCAAGCGTTGACACCGCTTTGACCAATCTTGGTGTTTTATCCCTGAAAAGTCCTCAAAAGGCCTTAAACGATGTGAAGGTCGACCACGATGCTTCTTTTGCAGAAAACACCTTTGAACAACAGTGATGCGTCCTAGTGTTGTCCGCCATTCGACTTTTTTTTTCCGTGGGGACGGATGCCCTTCTCAGGCTCGTATTGAGATTCTACCTGCTTAACACGATGATCCGCCTAATTTTGAAGAATGGCCTGCCCAGACTTACGAATAGCAGCTATGGTAGCTTCTTCTGCTTCATCGCCCGTCTTAAGCTCTTCAAAATTCTTACCAACGACATCAACCATCTCCAGGAGCGGCTGTAACAGACTTGGATTTTCTCTAAGCACATGTAAAATATAACGTTCATCCTCAGAAAGGTCGTGTGATGGTGGAATAGTCTTCATCTAAATTCGCATATTATTGATTTGGATAGGGTTTCATGCTGGGTCAGCCGCAACATTGTGTAAACAATCTTACACAAGAATTGCTCTGCGTACAAGTTTGGATTGCACCCTAGGTAGAGGGCGTACTTGAGCAAAATCTTGGATGGTTTGTTTTCCACGCGCTAAGCGCTTCTTAAAGTACTGGACAGAGACGCCTATGGCAGATGCAATTTCAGCAACAGAGTAAGTCATCGTAAGATTGAACGCAGCTTGCCAGAGCTCCTTGGAGAAGCGTGGATGGCCCTTTTTTTGGGATCTAACGCGATGAAATTCTTGAGCGACTTGTTCGAGCGAAAGTGTAGCAGCTTTCATGAGCAACCTCCTTGGTTGTTTGCTCACGAATTTCGCTCAACCTTGTTTCAAAATCACGCACGCTCACAGGAGGGACACCCTCATTTGGCTTATACATAGTGCGAGGAACTCCCTGGCTATTTGTCACTCCGAACGTATTGGAAGATGGATTGTACAGAATTTTTTCCCCATTACTTCTAATTTTTGTTAAGGTGCCCGATGGCGGAGAGTTCACAAAACGTCTTGCCGTCTCCACATATTCCTTAGCATTAAAAAATTCGGGAAATTCTTGAGCATGCTTTTTCCAATGTTTGAATGCATTTTCCACTGAGGTTCTATTTTTTGTCGATGTCCAGATCGGATTTGAAACAAACGAACTAGTTGTACTTTCAGTGGAAGCTGGAGATGTCATCCGCCCGCCGCCAGCATCTTGCCTGAGAGTCCTCTGGCGAATTGTTGAACTCTACTAGCGACTTGCGTGGTATTACTAGCTGCTGGCCCCTAGTATTTTATTTTGCATTAGAAGATTATATCAGTATTGTTTTATAATCCTAGGCTGATTCTAACTTTATCAAAACAAAAGACTTCTTTATTGTACCATATCGCGAGTCAAAACTCTGGACTTTCAGTCCAAGACTTTAGTTGATTCACTTTCAGTGAAATTCCACATTCTATGAACTTTAGTTTATAGTGGTTGAACATTCCTTTTAGTGGACTTTCAGTCCACTACTATATATAGTAATTATACTCACATTCATTAATTATTGATAAATAACCCGTAAATTTCTCATTTTTTGTTGGAGTCTAATGAGTAGAAATTATAGGAAGACATCTCATTCAAAATACGATCTGAAAGTGCATCTGATTTGGGTGACAAAATATCGCTATAAAGTGCTTGTAGGTACTGTTACTGCTCGAATTAGAGATTTGATAAGGCAGACATGCGATGCTCTTGATGTTCAGATAATTCGCGGTCATGTAGGTGTGGATCATGTTCATCTGTATGTGTCATACCCCCCTCAGCTAGCTGTAACAGAATTAGTTAAGTCTATAAAAGGGCGTGCCTCTAGGCGCATTCAAGAAGAATTTCCGCAACTTGGCAAGCAATATTGGGGTAAACACTTTTGGGCGATAGGCTATGCAGCGTTTAGTGCAGGAGACATTACCGATGAGATGATTAGGGAATACATTAAAAATCATGAAGGAAAGGATTACGGTGAATTTACTGTGGAGTAGGTTTAGGTTCAGGACTTTCAGTCTGGTTTTCAACCGACTTTAGTCGGAACCTTTCAGTCGACTTTAGTCGAAATCGACTTTCAGTCGACTAGCAATCTATGGACTTTAGTCCATAGTGGTTGAATATCCCCATAGAATTTTCGTCCGAGTCCCTCATGACGTCTGCATAGTTTAGCGTCTTTGCGACATCTTGCTATTAAGTGTGTTCTTGGAATTTCCGCCGACATGCAGGTTGAGTTACAATACCCTCCATCCACAGTCATCAAGAGCGTTTTATCTGTAGCCCCCATCTGATCTAGGCTGTTTCTCAAGCCAAGTAGTTCCGTTATAAAAAGGTGAGATAAATTATGCTTCTTCTTTAATAGCTTATACTCTTCACGTTCCTCCTCAGTGCTTTTTTTACCCGGCTTTTTCAAGCTTGGTGCGTCAATAAAACGCACCGGAACTGATCTGCAGGGAGCACTTTGGTTATATAGAGGAAGAAGCACTGAGAACTGGAGAAATCGAAGGCCCCATATGAAGTTTGTGTGGAAGGGAGGAGACATAGGGTCCCTTTGCCAAGAAGTGTGGGGTATTTTCTTGCCAGTTTTATGTAGCTTAGTGTCATCTGCAGCACAGACTATATATTTGGAATCTTTAAAGCTGTCCAGGCTGAGTTGTAAAATAGGATTAAAAAGATCCTCGACATTCCACTTGCAAGATGTATATAGTTTATAGTCTGCAGTGGGAACTGCGTGGTCTCTCCCAAAGAAGAGAGCAAAGTTTGTGATTGTGCGACGTCCAAAAGCACATAAACCAGCCACGGCGTGTTCTTGAGCCCGCTTAAATGCTTCTTCTTTACAAAAAGCGGGCCTCCACAATGTGAGAATAGACATAAGACTTCTTAGCAGGCTCATAGGACACTCCTTTCGTCAGAAAAAAAGAGTATCATATCGAGTCTGCACTTTTAAAAAAATTGCTCGCTTGTCAAACAAAAAAAAATACAAACTATAGTCTATGGACTTTAGTCCATAGTGGTTGAATAACTGGACTCAGCATATTGCCAAAACGATAGGTGGCATCATCGCTTTGGACGGCAAAACCTTATGCAACTCTTCCGATACGACAAATGATGTAAGAGCCATTCATATCGTGAGTGCATTTTCAGCGGAAAATCAACTTGTTCTAGGGCAGCTTGCAACAGAGCTAAAATCCAATGAAATCACTGCTTTTCCCTTGCTTCTTGCCATGCTCGATATTAGGGGTGCTACAATTACAGTGGATGCCGGAGGATGTCATAGGCCACTTGTTAAGCAGATCGTGGAGCAAGGAGGAGACTACGTGATAGGTCTAAAAGGGAATCAAGGACATCTACATGCTGAGGCTCAAAACTTTTTTGAGCAAGTGGTTGAAGGTCTACCGGAAGCCAGTGGTTGTGACTTTTTTGTGAGCGAAGAAAAGTCGCGAGGACGAGTTGAGAAACGAGAAGTTTGGGTATGTGAAGATCTTGAGTGGCTACCACAAAAAACAGAATGGACAGGTTTAAGGAGTCTTGCCGCAGTTAGGAGTACAAGAACAATTAAGGGTGTAACTTCAACAGAAACACGGTTTTACATATCCAGCCTCTCGTCCGATGCGAGGAAAATGGCCCATGCGATACGCTCTCATTGGACAATTGAGAACCAGTTGCACTGGCAGCTAGATGTATCCTATGCAGAGGATGGATGCAAAGTAAGAAAAGATAATGGGGCGGAAAATTTTTCCGTGCTTCGACGGGCCACGCTAAATATTTTAAAGGCAGATAAAAAGACAAAGGCAGGGATTAAAAATCGCCGTTCGAAAGCAGGGTGGAACCGTGGCTACTTATTGGGGTTGCTTGGCGTAAACTAAATTCTTCATGCAATTTCCCTGATTTTCCATGTCTATGCGCGCATCCTTACATCAATTATACTCGATTCACCTACCATCCAAGAGATTTCTTTACGGCAGGCAATAAGTATAGACGTCCTTCCGAGACTAATTCTCCGATTCCGGTACGTGTCAAAACTTTAGTAGAAAATGGAACAATAACTTCAGCAAAAAAAATGTCTAAGTCTCGTCTTCTTTTTTCATCTTCTATTAGATAATCTAGATCAAACAGACTTGAACACGAATGAGATGGTCTACACTGAAAGGCTTCACATCCTTTTTTTAAAAGATCCTTTGATTTTATGTATTTAATTCCGAAGCATCCTTGAACAAATATGCTTGCATTTAAGTAGTAAATATTACTATAATTCGATTTTTGAAGCCAAAGAACAAGAATGCATTCATGAGATTCTTTAAACCATTTTCCAAAAAGACATTCAAATCCACTTTTTTTTGCTAATTCACTAACTGTTTTTTTAAATTCTTTATTTTCCATAAGGCCACATTTCCTTTTTATTCAGTATGTGTCTAATACGATTTCCCAATCTTTATTCTCAAATTTTATCATTTGTTGAAGTTCTTTTTTATAAAGCTCAAGCTGTCTATATCCCTCCCGCATGGCTCTTGGATTGTAGGGTTTTAATTCGTATATGATATTTTTATCAAAATCGATAAAATCAACTCTTCTCCCACTTGGTAAAGGGTATTCTTTTTCGCGAACCCCATCGAGAACTTCTGTCCGTCTATACTCTGTATGTTTCTTCTGACCATGTTGGAGATTGGATTTAGTGTGTGGTCCGCCAACATCCCTGGTTCGAGCTGGAGATGCTGTACGCCCTCCTCCCGCTCCCGGCCTAAGAGTTCTTTGAGAGAGTTGCTGAACTCTACTAGCGACTTGCGTGGTATGGCTAGCTGCTGGCCCACTTGCTCCCATGAGCGGGCCTGGTGTTGGCGCTGGATGCATTTGACGCCACAAACGTCGGCCATAGTTGTAAAAGCGCGGGCCTTGCTTAACTGCAAAATCAAGAACCTTACCGCCAACACGCAGAGCCATGGGAGCTATCCCAACAAACGATTGTAGTCCGCCATTGGTTTGAGAAGCAAATCCTAAATTTGGCTGACCCAATGGCCTGTTGATCAGCGAATAAGGTTCGAAACTACGGCTATTCCATGAGTTAAACCCTTGCCCAAGCCGGCTTGAAAAGGCATTACTAGAACCAAAATAGTCGTAGCCAAGACCAGAAGGACCCATCCAATTAATTGCCAAACCCCAAGGATCAAAGAGGGTCATGGGGTCATTGTGCACATAGGCATAGAGGTGAAGTTTTTGTGTGGGCCTACGAACGCTCCAGTCAACTTTACTCGGCGACACGTCAAGAACTTGTAGAACCAGATCCTCTTCGCCTGCGGTATCGCAACCTTATCATCACGGTAATAGGGGAGATTATTCGAGGATGCATGGACAAGCAAACGGCAGTATGTGTAATCAAACAAAAAGCTTCCGAGGCTGTGAAACTGGATGATCAAGCGAGGTTTATCGAAGCAATTGAAATTGAACTAATGAGTTTGCATAAAGGAAATATAGCTCGCTTTCGCTTAAAACCCTTAGAGTATGATCAGTGGTTGAAAGCATGGCATTGAATTGCACTGCGTGCGTGATATAAAAGGTTCATAGAAAGAGGTGATAATCGATGTCAAAGACCTCTTCAATACGCTTAGCAATCTTTATTCCGATTTGACGAATGCCGCGTTCCATTTTGGAAATATTGGACTGTTCTACTCCGATGGCTTGACCTAGCTGTGCTTGTGTAAGACCTTCACGGTTTCTCAAGCCGCGCAGATTCAACGCAGTACCTGGAACATTACCGAAGGCTTCTTCGGCGGCGGTTCTCCAATTAATGGAATCCCTGGTTTTTTCATTTTTCCCTTTGTCGTCTGAAGACCGCTTGTCTTCAGTACGGCGCGTTCTCGTGTGTGCCCGCATAATATACCTCAATTAGTTTTACTTTTTTATAGACTCTCCAGCAAGCGACATATGTCGGTCGCCCCTTTTCCAAGTGGCAGTGGTAGACGGTATCTTTCAATTTACTAAAATTCGGCCAGTTGTGCCTTTGATACCCATTTTTCTCTAGATCCTCTAATAGTAATCTAAGAGTTTCAGCTGTACCTTTCGGCAATTCCTTGAAAGCTTTTTTAGCCTTTCCGACGAGATCGACCGTCCAGAGTGTCTGTTTCATATACCTTCATTTTAGGTCATTTTTGACCTTTTTTGCAATAGAAAAGCATTTACGTCAGCAGCTCCCTCAAATAAATATTTTTAAGCACCTTTCAAGGGCGCGCTAGGAGTATAGAAAATCGAGAAAAGCAATCACCTTCGACTAGGTAGCTTCGATTACCTTTGATCGCTTATCTGTCTAAAAACACTCTCTTAACAATCACGACATCGCTTTAAGCTGCATCTTAAGAAGTGTCATGCATTGTTACTCCTCCATGGCTCCTGTCTACCATCCAAAGAAACAGGCCCTCCCAGGAAGAGACATAGAGCTCTGTAAAAATAGATTGCTGGCGGCGCCAAAATCGCGCTTTTGATCCAGCTTTTTTTACTGCCGCCTGAAAAAGCCCGCAGCAGCGTTGCTGTACTTGATCTATGAAAAACGCCAAAAACATCAAAACACCAAAGACATGGCTTAGATGTCTATAGCCATGTCCAAAATTATGCTCAAAGTGATAACCCTGATGCTTAAGAGTGTTGAACGTCTCATTTTGGCCTTATTCACCTTTGCGGTCAGTTTTCGGTCGACTGCAAAAGGATCGTCTGTCGCGTTTTGCTCCTCGGACATAGCTGGCGCTATGCCCTCGTCACAAACCACGACATCCGACCTTTTTCGTCCGACCGAAATTCTGACCGTAAAGGTGAACAAGGCCCTCATTTTCAATCCGCCATCTAGCTCTTCCTCCTCTTGAAAGTTGGTGGACATTATTTTGAGTGACAAGGATATCTGTAATCCATGAGAAATGTCCGATTATTTTACCCTTAGCATTTCTTACTACGCAGTCGATGAAGTTTACCTCAAGATCGTGGTTGGCATCATTTAGTGGGATTTTATTGCAGAAGCTAAACTCAAGTGTTTCCTTTTTAGTAGTCACTTTATGTGTCGCGAGTTCTATCCCTTTGAGGGCCTTGTTCACCTTTTCGGTCAATTCTTCTAGGCAACAAGCCGTTTTTTCCAGCCTAGCAGCCTTCTTTCTTGGTCGTGATGTTGCTGCTGGGGTCTTCCAGGAATACGCATGGTCTTTACCAGTGACTCAAACAAGTTCTCATGTTTCCCTCCAAAGAAACGCTCTGCAGCAGTGGTCCCATCTTTCCGGCGGATGTGATAGTTGTGTATAACCGTCAAAGCCTTTAGCTTGCACTCGTTTAGCCTATGCTGTCGGTGGTGAAGCAGCGAAAGCATGCCATTGCGCCCTTCAACACACGAACTAGATCTCTGAAACCTCTCCACACACTCCTGCCCCATCGCCATCCACTCATTTTTCAATGTTTCGGGCCAAGGCCCTTCTCTTATCTTGGCTTCCAGGGCCTCCTTTAATGGCTTAAGTTCCTCTCGCTCCTTTCTCGGCTGGCGCCTCCATGTCATCCTGAGGTAGGCAAGCGGATAGATGACTTCCATAAAAAAGCGTTTTTGCTCGTCGTTCAGCTGCAGGGCTTCCACGTAGGCCATAAGCACTGCAAGAATCATCTTCATGTAACTCACCATGCCATCAAAGGCTCTTCTAGCCTTCTCCAATCGCTCATGACATGATTGTGACAATTGAGCTTCTTCAGCAATCCTCCTAAGCGTTTTCAGATGATGGTCAAATCCTTGCTCAATCGCCCCTGCTGTCTGCACCTGCCCTGTTGTCAAATCTATGGGGTGATATAACTTTCCTGTCGCTTTAATCGCCGTCCTAGCTGCTTCCTGTCGCTTAATCCTTTCCTCAAGCCCATGTTGACGGAGATTGCGCGTTCCTATTACTTGCTTTGTCTTCTCTGAGTCTTTCCCATACCGCGCAACCATTTTCTGGACTCTCTCTTCGGCCTCTTTGAGCTCCTTTTCAAAAGACCTTCTCTGTGTTGCCAGAGCGCCGGAGATAGCTTTCGATAGTTCGTACTGCCCGTGGAACATGTCGGGCGAATGTTGGGCTCCCAGCTCCTTCGTACAGGCGGTAATTCCCGTACCTAGATCGCTTACAACTTGGCCAATTTCAACATTTAATCCACTCAGCCTTGAATTGATTTCTTGCTTCCAGGTCTCAGCCTTTCTGTCGCCGGTGAACTTCTCCAGAAGAATGTAGTTGGAAACCGCCTCGATCGCCACGAGACAGGGCAGCTTTCCTCTAAACATCTCGTCAAGGACTGCTGTGATCTTTCTGAATTTTGTTTTTCCCGCCAAACGTTTTTCCTCACCATCCCCAAATGCGATAATATGCCTTTCACAACGCTTGGTAAATGCCTGTAGTGCCCCGTTTGATGATGCTACAAAGCGGTCGAGTCCCGAGAGCCGCAGATACTCCTGCAAACCCTGGATACCGCTTGGACCGTAATTAGTTACTTGATGCGCGGCCATAACACACCGCTGAAGAAGTTCTGCGCCTGAAGGTCTTGAGAAAAATTCTTCCCATTCCGAATATTTCTGCAAAGTACGCTTTTGAGTACTCCACGACTGCATAGTTGAGTTTGGGACCTCCAAAATGCTAGAAATTTGTCTAGCCGACCTTACAGTGCGTTGTAAATTAGCAAGAACATCAAAAGCCACAATCTTCTCAGATATGACTGGAAGAGATCGATGAATTTTGCGGCATTTGGGAGTTGTATTTTCAGTCGAAATTGGCGATACTGTATCCATAGAGTCAATTGTTAAGTCTAAGTCGTAAGAAGCTAAGGCTTTAAGCGGTTGACTCTATTTTTTTCTAATTATATGTTGCCTTATACCTATAAAACGCCCCGATCCTCATGCAGCACGGGTCATTGACCTTTCATTTAGTGACCGAAAGTTTTCACTGTAAAGGTGAATAAGGCCCCTTTGAGCCACTCAAAGAGGCTAGGATTGCCACCTGGATTAACACCAATGATAAAATGAGCTCCCATATCAATTATTGGCCGAATGTAGGGGCCTTTTGCGCTCAATGCATCAGATGTAAAAATCACGTTCAAACGTGGATGTTCTCGGCGAAAATGCTCTAAAAATCTTCTAGTAGCATTCTGTTCACAGTCATTTTTGGTTGCTCCATCAGGCTTTGAAATCGGTTCAGGGCAAAAAGGAAAGACTTCTTTATGATCCGGGTGAATCAGGACTCCTGCAAGCATTTGATGATAGTAAGTAATTCTTCCATCTTTATGATGCTTTTCACAGCAGTTTGGGCAGTGTACTTTCTCCGATGAAAAGACGCCAGTGCCATCGCAGGCAATTAACACACAATTGTCTAAAAACTTGTAATCTTCTATTACCTTTCCTCTTTGTACGAGAGAAAACAGATCTGTAAAAGCTGAGCGCAGTGATTGGGGATCTATGCCATCCAGCCTTTCCCGCAAGTAAGTATCGCATGGCGGTTCTTTACCCCCATATGTTCCATCGGGATAATTAAGTGCGACCTGTTTTTCGCATAAATGGCATGCTGCTTGTTTGCAGAAAATGTATTTAATCTCATGTCTTTAATACACTAATATACCATACTTTAATTAGAATAGATTAATTTTACAATTTATGGAATTAATTGCTAAGAGTCAGACGTGACTTATTGACTTCTCGTCCGAAATTCTGCTGGATTTCTCACCCAAGGTCTCTCGTGCGATAAACAAGTCACGTCTGCCCCTAGCACTCCGCACAGCGTCACGGCAGCCGTGTTTTTAGACCGGTGTATTGCTGAATTCCTTGCGACGCCGAAACAGCCATTAAAGCCCTCACAATGGTGTCTAGGCGCGAAGCGCTCTGGAGCCCCAACCGACTGCGTCGCCAATATCCAAAAGTAACGCTCCCACTGCCAGTCCGAACAAGGGTCTTAGGTCCCCCTCCTTTTATCAAGTCAATTTGTAGATGTCTTTTCGGTGCCCGACTTCGATCACAAGCACCAAAAGAACGTCGTCGCGAACCGTATATATTACCCGATAGTCGCCGAATCTGATTCGGTATACTGGCTCCTTAGATCCTCCCTTTAGTTTTTTATAACCATCGGGTCGAGGATTGTCAGCTAGTGACAGGACGCTTTTACGGATTTGCTCCCGATCTCTCTTCGGGATTTTTTCAAAGTCTTTCAGGTATCGCTTGTTGACCTGGACCTTGTACTTACTCGGCATTGTCCCATCCGGCTAGTCGTGTGGCATCATTGAAGTCAATCAGATCGCTGTCTTTCAATTCGCCCAAGCGCATTTCAGCCTTCAGGGCTAGCTGGCGATCTTCATATTCCTCGATCTCCCGGATTAGCAGGTCAGAGGCGAAATCTTTTAGGGACTGTCCTTTTTCTGCGCAAAGCATCCTAAGGTATGGATAATGCTTTCTGGGGAACTCAAAATTAAGGCGAACAGTGTTTTTCATAGTCTTCTCCTTTTTCTCCATTATATCACAAATGAGTAAGTGAGTAAATGAGTAAATCCAGCACAAGAATTCGCTCAGAAGACCCCTCATTGTATTTTTTCTGGGCTTCCACCGACAAAAGGCATTTCAGCAGCCGACCAAAAGGAAGAATTTGCTCGACAACTCCAACGCGAAATGAAAATCCCTCTTCCAAGAGCTGCTCAGGAAGACTCAATAAAAAAGATACACTTCAGTAGCAATTTCTTAGGAAAATTAGTAAAATCTTTGGAGGAGACGTTTGATGGATTGTCAAAATCAACCCGTTAATCTGAACGAGTTAGTCGACGAGCTAGGTTTCCACATGGATGAATTCTGCAAATACCTAAACAAAAAAACGGGCGAACTTGTGACAATGCCCTGTGAGGTATTAAGTGCGATAGAGGATGGGGATGATGACTCCTACAGTGACCTTGAATGGACAGAAAAATGCGTGTTGATCGCCAAAGATATCATCGAAACGGAAGACTACATAAAAATCCCTTTTGATGAGATAAACCATTACAGAATTATGGAAGATTTCTGCTACTCCCTTGAAGACGACAAGGTACGGGAAATCCTCTGCGTCGCTATTGAAGGGAAAGGGGCTTTTAGCCGATTCAAAGGCGTGATTGCTAGGTACGATATTCAAGATCTGTGGTATCAGTATCGAGATGAAAAATTAAAAGAAATCGCCATTCGTTGGTGCAATGCAAATGGCATTGCCTACGAATACCAACCAGGAAAACCATCCTATGGGGTCACACTGTCGTAAGGTAAGCTGAGACAATGAAGTAACTGGGGTAGCTATTTTTTAAATCATTTATTTCAACCTAAGCCCTCACAATCATCACTTGGCGCGCAGCGCCTTGGAGTCTCAACCGACTGCGTCGCCAATATGCGAAAGTAACGAGGCTTCCTATGTGGCGCAGTCATTCCATGACTGCGGATGGGGCTTCACCCACATAACTTCATGAAAAACAACGTCCATGTGAAGCAAACAGAAGCTGTTTCAACTGTTTGCGCAGTCATGGAATGACATGGAATGACTGCGATACATTGGAAATTGCGCCAGCCAACTTCTTGAGTTACTTGGAATAGATAGAGACATTCCAGAAATTAGCCTAAGTGCGGCAGGCTAGAGAAACAGGCGATAATCAGTCTTAAAGAACGCAGCAAAACGCTTAGCAAGCTGTTTACCGATAGCCCGAACACCGCGTTCCATTTGCGATATATTGGTCTGAGCGATCCCCATGACTTCACCAAGCTGGCTCTGAGTCAGCCCCTCACGATTCCGCAGACCACGCAACATTACAGACCATTTTGGACGATCTCCGCAAATCTTGGCAATAGCCTCATCTGCAGACATCAGTGAATCATCCTCATCATGAGCTTTTACGGAACTATTTTTCTCAGTATGGAGCTTTTTCGTGTGTGCCCGCATAATATACCTCTATTTGCTTTAACGACTTGTTTACGACTCTCCAACAAGCAACATACGCTGTTCAATATCTATTGAACAGCTAAAATTAGTGAACAGTCAGGGCTGAAACTATGACACTTTGGAGATGGAGTTAGACGTGGGCTGAAGTTTTAGGAACCAAGATGTCTGCAGTCCGCTCTATTAAAAAAAACACATTCATGTGCAATGGCTGCAGAGCTTAACAAAGGTTAGCGACTATAAATTTTTGACGACAATTGGGTCATTGGCTATGATTATTGATAAACCTTTTGCTATCGATATAAATTAAACAAGGTGGAGAAAATGAAACTATCTGCTTGCCTGCTTGCTATCCTTGCGACAACTTCTACCCTTACGGCAGCGGACTGGGACAAATATATCCCTGATTCTGCTAACAATTACATTCCCGACTTTGTTTCTGCAAAACATGAAGATTCTCACATTTATTATGGTCCCAAGACAATTAGAGATAGGTCATTGGAACAGGTGACAATCTATGGGCCAGCTCGTATCGAACATTCTACGGTAAACCAATGCACTGTTCGGGGTCCCCTTTCGGCTAGCCACTCTTCTTTCAATGATGTTCATGTTGATGGCCCCGCTGAATTTGACGATGTAACGGTTAGCAAGGAAGTGTTTATCAATGGTCCTATCGATGCTACCGAGAGCTCCTTCGAAACCATTTCGATCGCTTCGAGCGATTTGACTTTATCAGGTTGTACAGTCACAACGCTACGTGTCAGGAAAAACGACAGCAATATTCGTCAGCGTGTTTATCTTGAAAAGGGAACCAAAATCGAGTCGATTATTTTTGAGAAAAAGGGTGGTCGTGTGATTATGGGCGATTCTACTGTGGTCGTTGACCATCTCGAGGGTGGCGAATTTTATCGTAAAGGCGAGAGTAAACGCAAACCACGATAGCAAACAGAAGACTTTAGCTACCCTGCACTTCCAAGTAACTCAAAAGGTTGGCTGGCGCAATTTTCTATGTGGCGCAGTCATTCCATGACTGCGAGTGCGTTCGAAACAGCTTCTGTTTGTTTCACATGGGACGTTTGTTTTGCACGTCTCCACAATTGCAACGGATTGTTCGCAGTCGTGGAATGACTGCGCCACATTGAGATAGCTTTAAAAAAAACGCGCATGGAGGCCCAAGGGTATCCTATAGGGTGCAATGGCTCGACCTATTTCCTGCATGTTCTTGGCATCTAGTACCAGCAAGAACGAATTGTTTTTCTCGGGTTGCATGACGATGCACAAGATGACGCCATCATCTTCGCTCTGGGCATCCGGAGACGGTACAAAGATGGGCTCGCCAGGAAACGTACCGGCCTCGCCCCATGTGATCAGCGTTTTAGTGTCCATGTTTATTTTGGAAAGATAGCGGATGTCAGTCAAAGCTCCGTTAGGATCTCGGGGGTCGGCAACGTAGGCGAATGTGTAGGCCTTTCCTTCGTAACGTTCGTTAAAACGCGGAAATTCCATGGGAGCTTTGACAATAGTCTCCGTGTGAATACGTCCCTGAGGTAGGGTTAAGGTGAATCTTTGAACCTGAAGCTGCCTACCTTCAGGGTCAACCTTATTACCTCCTGAGGTATATCCTCCCACATCTGTGATGATGTTAGCATCTGGATAAGTGACGATGTCGATAATAATATCGTTGCCATTTTCGTATGCATTAATGTGATGGAATGCGAAGAATGGATCAGCACGGAAGTTGCCAATTTCTTCGCCTGTATCCCTTCTAATGACCCTGAAATGGGTGCCGCGTTCAGGCTTCCAATGAAAGTTGTTAATGAATCCTTTATTGCTGATGATGAGATCCATGGGGTTCACTACCAGGGGGAATTCAGTTAAGATGACATAGCGGTCTGTGACAGCGAAGCTATGCATATAGGAGGGAAGCTCCACGGGGATATGCGCTAACAATTCACGAATTTTAGAACCCTCTTTCATGCGCCAAATCGAGTAAAAACTGTGACGTCCATATTCGACCAAGTAGTTGATTATCTCTTGCCTATCCAGGTCATAATGAGGATGGGCTGATTCAAAGCAGTTGTCTTTTAAGAGGCTGTCTTGATATTCGAAGACCCCCAAAGTATCCAACGTTTCCTTGTCAAATCGCACTGGTAGTGGGGTTTCTGTTAGGGCAACATAGGCATCGGCATATTTGGCTACGTTGACGTTGGCATTATGGAGTTCAGGATCGCCAGGGAAAAAGAAGGTTAAAAAACGCTTGAAAAGGCTGCGACAGGGATCTGAAGCAAAACCGGCATAATGGATGGATCCATCTTCAAAAACGGTACGATAAGCTTCTGTTTTTAGAAATTTGTTCGAATAGGTGACCTTTCCATCGTCGAAAGTGAATGCATGCAGCATTCCCAGGCCATCGAACCAGTGATTGGGGGCCTCGCCATTGACTGATACTGTGGTTGGTCCATTGCGGACCAGTGTTCCCTTGAGCCACGCTGGAATGGAGCCAACGACACTAAGGTGAATGCTGTTGGATTCTTGGAGTAACTCACCCTGAATGTTTGGCTTGTTCTGAACTTTGAGCATAATATACCCCACGGATCATAGTCCCAAGTTATCTTTTACCGATAATGACAAGCAAATATACTTATTTTTATCGAGTTCGATGATTCCTGTCCGACTAAGCGCTTTGTTAGAAAATGGTTCTATAAATTCGTTGAATAGTTTTTTAAGGACGTACAAAAAAACTGTCATCTTAGGCTTTCACTCGGGTTCCTACGAGCGTCTGGTTTGTGTAGCTATGAATTTTAATGGTCTGGAAGGAACCTATGAGGTCTGGTGTTCCTTCGAAAATGACATGCTTCCAGCAGCGAGAACGTCCTTTTAAGAAGGTAGAGTCGTGTCTGGTGATCTTTTCGACGAGGACTTCGACCTCAGTGTCTAGCATTGCCTGACGCTGGCGGGCATAGATTTCATCCTGGAGGGTTAGCAGACGATTAAGGCGTTCCTCCTTCACTTCTTTAGAGATATCATCGCGCCAGCGCATAGCTGGCGTACCCTTGCGGGGGCTATATTCGAATATAAAGGCACAGGAAAATTCGATTTCCTTCATGAGACGATAGGTTTCTTCGAAGTCAGCATCGCTTTCAGTGGGGAAGCCAACGATGATATCAGTACCTAAAGCAGCATTGGGTGTTAGTTGACGCAATAGATGAACCTTCTCCAGGTACTCTTCGACAGTATAAATGCGGTGCATTTTCTTCAGGATACGATCTGAGCCGGCTTGCATAGGAAAGTGTACGAATTCGCAGAGGCTTGGCAGCGAGCCAATGGCTT
The DNA here is from genome assembly GCA_963713615.1 of uncultured Chlamydiae bacterium. Classification (GTDB taxonomy): domain Bacteria; phylum Chlamydiota; class Chlamydiia; order Chlamydiales; family JAJFMA01; genus CAMFKD01. The sequence continues at coordinate 1,029,501 of CAVQMM010000001.1, read as the reverse complement.
CCATGAGCTCTCGCGTAATATCCACCGGATGGCTTGTCATAAAGCGTATGCGCTTTTTGCCTGGAAGACTATCGATGCGATAGAGCAGCTCATGAAACAGGCACTTCCATTCGGGCTGGTCTTTGCCGTAGCTGTTGACATTCTGCCCAAGAAGGGTAAATTCCCTGTAGCCCTTGTCAAGAAGCTGACGGCACTCTTCGACGATATCGTCGGGAGAGCGCGAAACCTCTGGACCACGTGTATAGGGGACGACGCAGTAAGTGCAGAATTTGTCACATCCACGGATGATGGGAACAAAGGCTTTGATGGGATCTTCGCGTTTAGCATTAGAATAATCGAGTTCGTGTGAAAAGCGCTCTTCAGTGCGTATAGCTATTTTTCCAGTTGTCAAGACCTCGTCCAGGACACTGTCGAGCTCATGGATGTTATTGGTGCCCAAGACGAAGTTGATGTGGGGCAGCTTGCGGAAGAGCGAGTCCTTTTTGGCATTAGCCATGCAGCCAGTGACCCCGATGATTGCATTGCGTTTCTTGGTATGCCCAAGCAGACCCAGCTTACCCATTGCCTTGCGTTCGGCCAGATCGCGAATCGCACAGGTATTGAAAATGAGAACATCAGCGTCATTTTCGTCTAATGAACGTTTCAGCCCACGCTTTTCGAGCATGCCACACATCACTTCAGTGTCATTCTCGTTCATCTGACAACCGTATGTGCGAATAAAAAATTTCTTAAGATGTGTCATTGCTAAATCTTTGGGGTAAAAGGGTGCCATCATTGTAGCGTGACAACAGGCTTTTCATCAAGGCTTCACAATCGTATTTCGGCGCACAGCAATTGGAGTCTCAACCGACTGCGTCGCCAATATCCGAAAGTAACAGGTTTCCTATGTGGCGCAGTCATTCCATGACTGCCGATGGGCCCTCACCTAAATAACTTTATGAACAACAATCCGTTGCAAGCAAAACAGCGTCCCATGTGAAGCAAACCAAAGCTGTTTCAACCGTCCTCGCACTCATGGAATGACTGCGCCACATAGGAAATTGCGCCAGCCAACGTTTTTAAGCTTTAAGAGGACATCTGCAATTACCCCTCAAGGTCCTTTTCTAAGTTCCCCAAAGGGTACTAACTACCTCAAGTACTCCAGGATGCTCTTGCGAGGGTTGCTGCCAAAGTGCGCGACGTCGACATTAGCGGCCTTTAAAACAGACTTAAGTGCTTTTCTGCTTTCTGCAGAACCCAGATCCTTCTCAATAGCCTGAAGGTTGGAATCTAAGTCATCCCAGGTTACTCCTAGTGTTTTGGCGGTAACATAATTTTGCAATGCGTTTGCAATATTGTCTTGTTGAAGTGCTAGTGCATTGGATTGGCGTGTCAGTTCTCGATATCTTGCAGAGCCTATTTCTGGTTTGTCAAGGACTCCTATGCTAATCTCTATTCCGACATACAGTTCGTTATCAAATTCTTCTTGCTGGGAGCGAAGTGCTTTTTGTGCCTTAATTAAGGATGCTTCATGTTTTGCATCAAGGCGCATTTCTCTTTGCAGAGATGTTTCTTTCTGCCCAAAAACACTCGTTGCGCCCTTGTTCCATAGCCAGCAGGTGCCTGTGGCTATTGGAGGTCCTAATACTGGCAGCAAATCGCAAATCAGACTAAGGTGTCCCGCATTTTCCACAACAGCATCCACGTCAAACGCCTGTTGGTCATCCGACTGATACTTGCCATAGTATAGGGCAAGACCATAAGCCATGAGTGCGCATGCGATAGAACTGCCCACAAGAGCCGCTTTTTGCGTTACCCTGGTAAGGGTGAGCTTTGAGTCAGTCTCATTGATCGTTTTTATTTTTGCTTGGATGCTTCCCAACTTCATCTTGATCAAACGACCTTCAAGGGAATCGGGTGTAATTTGCCGGTACAAGTTGTTCAGCTCTTCAGCAGCCGCATTTAGGGCTGTCTTTACTTCTGCAAGGTGATGTTTTTTTGTTTTGATATTGCTTAGAGCATTCCAATTCTGGAAGACTGACAATGCCGATCCGGCCACTTTCGCTGCACAGCTAAGCCCATGAATATAAAAGGTGGCTTTGCCGTTATCGGCAATGCCAAATAGGTTTGCTTGAATTCCTTGTTGGATGTCTATGGCTCTTGAGGCTACCTTATATTTGAGCGCTCCACGCTGACTTTGATCTAGCTCCTGCATGAGCTTGAGCTCCGCTTCAACTTGAGCTTTCATTTCTATCAATCTAGGCTTCATTGACTCATCAGCCATTTGAATACCAATATCTAAGGCGCTAATGGTGTGCTTTAATTCGCTGATAGGTTTGACATCTCCGCTTTTCAGGGCATTAAGCTCTGCGACAAGTTTCAAAGACTTATAGAAAGGCATGATCTGGCTTAATTCGTCGGTCGAATTGACGATCTCGGACACAATGGGTTTAACCATATCCTGCACGTCATCGTGGCTAGGGACAATGATTTCATTAACTGTGGCTAGATTTGAAGCTGCATGCTTCATCCATTTCTTCTTAAAATAATTGTTGCACTCGGTGTTCTCATTAAGATTAGCGAGAAAGCTCGGTTCAAAATCAATCCGCGCTCCCGCACGTACAAGAGTCTTTACGGCCGCAAAGTTGTTGTTTACTGCAGCAAGGATAAGAGGACTTTCACCGCTCCTAAAAACCTTAACAAATCTACACATTTATCGTTGTAGGCCTAGTTAAGGACGCCAACCGAGCAGTTGTGTTGACGGATTCACCAGCCGGAATCTCACCGGCAACATCCGGGATGGGCTCTATCACGCATGCTGGCTTAGAGCATGAGGATCGATTTTTTTTCGCCCGGAAGTGTGCTGCATGCACGGTTTTAAACCTTCTATTGACGATTCCCCAGGTATGCCATACGTGTTTATCCCGATTCCTCTCGGGTAGGGACAAAGCGACATGGCTTCCTTTGCCATCTGGTATTGAGTCCAGATCGCGAGGAACTCTTTCGGAGGCTCTAAGGGATCGGCGGCCTATGACCAGTGCGGCCGCATGATGGACTGACAATCCATATCTTTTTGCAAATTTGACGCGTCCTATGATTGAAGTATAGGCTGGATTCACTTCCATGACCTCTACGCCCAATCTCCAAGCTCGTGAGTTCAGGCCGCTTATGATGGTACTATAGGCTAGGCCTGAGAGCATTCGTGCCAGTTTGGGACTTGCGTGGTCTTTTAGCTCTGCTTTCTTTTTTTGAAAGTCGAGTTGTTCGATAACTAGGGGCTTGCCGGTACTTCTCGCAGCTTCCACAAGGTTAGCACAGGCATCGCCAACGATAGCTTGGATTTGGTTTCGACTTTTTCCATAGGTGTTTAGTGGAAGCGACTTCTTGGCGATAGGGTTGCCAAAGCGATCTGTTTCTGTGATGGCTAGATGATTCGCATTGATGTCGACGCCGATGACTCCCTGATGCTGTGAAGTGACTGTCTGGGGTTTCTGAACGGGCATGCTGATAAACACGCGCCATCCTTTTTCGTCGCGTACGAATCGATAGCTGAGAGCCACTCCACAATGGCTCGCTTCAGGACTTTTTGATGCCTATAGTCGCTTTCTTTCCTCGCAGGATCTTAAAGCCTCCACAATGTTGTCATGGCCGTATTTAAAACGAATCGGGGGAAGCCATAAGTACTTTTCTTGCCCTGCCAGCGCGGATGGAAGGCGGAGTCGTAACCTTAGACTGCCCTCTTCTGTGAGCGTAGCCGTACAGGATTGGTTTCCACTGGATTCGTCTTTGGATCCGAGAAGAAAAAAGCTGTTGCTCCGCGACTGGCGCCACTCTGCAAGCCATTCCTCGTGACTTTGATAGCCATTTTCATGCAAGGCGAACTGAGCTCGAAATAGACGCTTCGATCCGAAGCATAGGGACACTTTTCCCGTCGCTTGATCCGCTTGGAGTTTCTCAAGACCACGTTTCAGATTCCCCAAGCGTCGCTTCTTTTGATGGAGCTTCTCGGAATTAAGTTTTCTCTCTTCCAAACGTGCAATGACCTTCTGAGCCGACGCTATTTTATCCCGGATTTCAGCAATCAGCCCCGGCCGTCTCTCTCGTATCGATCTCACTTTCCCCTCGATCTGAACACGAAGAGCATTGAAATGACGGGCGGTAATTTCATATTCCCGAATGTATCTTGCTTTAAGCTCACCAGGAGTCTTCCCTTTGCAGACATCTGCAAACAATTTACGTTCAAGCTTGGAAAACAGTTGCGCGCAAGCATCCAAAATGCTTGCAGAAGACTTATCCAGATTAAGCCGCATTTGGTATGTAAACGTTTTAGAGTCATCTTTAGACGGCATTAGCAGCCTTACTAAGTGCCTTAAGCAGCTTCTGATTTTTACGGCTTCTTGCGCCGTAAAGTCTTGCCGAAAACAGGGTGATGATTTCTAGCACGTCCTGGACGAGATCATCCTCGAAAGTCGTGTCTTCTTTAGCATTGATGATTACAATCTCCGTACCAAAGCTCTCACAAAGAGAAAAGATCAGTTCGGCCCCAAACCGCATCAGGCGATCTTTGTGTGTGATCACTAAACGGCCAACGATGCCAGAGCATATCGCTTTAATGAGCTTTTTTAAACCCTTCTTTTGATAATTCAATCCCGAGCCGAGATCCTCAATGACTTCATGGGTCCATCCATGAGCTGCACAAAAAGACTCTAACACCGCTTTTTGACAAACGAGGTCTTTTTTTTGATCATGACTCGAAACCCGCGCGTAACAGAGCGTCAAACCGTTAGAAACCTTAGAGGAGGTGGCTTTAGGACTAAATCCTTTTAGGCTAGACAATAGATAACGTCGGTGTCCCTTGGGTGTACGCTCAACCTGGATTTTGCCAGCAGCCTCCCAACGACGGAGTGTAGCCTCGTGTACGCCAAGTTCCTGAGCTGCTTTCTTGATACTCACCTTCATGCGCTAAAATCTATGCAATTTGCATAGAGTTGTCAAGAAATATATAGATTTTTGGCAGCTGCTGCCAACCCTTATGGTTGCGACTGTCGACCCGAAGGCCATGGTTGATCAAATAGCTGAGGGTTTCAGTAGATGATCCATTTTTTACAGCTAGATGTAAAAGAGTGTTGTTATCTGCGTCTCGTGCAATTAAGTTAATGCAACAGAGTGAAATTATGTAATATAAAAAGTCTTTATTTCCATGTTCTATAAGAACTAGTAAATTAGAGTTGGTAAGCGTGTTTTTTATCTGCTTTACCGTTTCTGGTAGACTGCCCTTCGTATCAATCAAGAGGATGGCTTTAAGAAAATGCACGTCGTTAATGTTCCTTAGATATTCAACGAGAACGGATAGCCCATTCTTGATCTGTTCGTGCTTGAGAGTATCGTGGGCATCGAGATGACATTTTTGTAGAACCTTTTCGACATATTCGCTGTCGCCATTCTTCAAAAAGACCTGGAGGTGAGTGGGGTTTTGTAGGACCATTCTCATCTGCCTGAGAGTTTCCGTCATGCCTCGATCTATGGAAATACCTCGAAAAGCCTCTAAGGAATGCCTTTGAGTGACTGGATCCAAACGAGATGTGAATAATGCTAGTTCAGCCCTAAAGTTCTCTTCTTCAGCGAAGGTGGTTAAATCGAGGCCGCCTAGACACAAGGCCATTTCTGTAAACTCCGAACTCCCATAGTGAATCAGCGACAGAACATTGTCGCGATTCTTCAGGATCACCCGCATTTGATCGCTTATGTCGGTCATACTCATGTTGGTTGAGAGGGACCAGAATGGCTCTGCGGATCGAATTTGATTAGCGTTAATCAGAGCATCCATAAACCTCATAAGGCCCGATTCAAAAGTTTGTTTGTGAGACGATAGAGTTCTTCCAAAAATATAATTGACGGACACTTGCACTGTGTTCGAGGCACCGAAATCCGATATGCTCTTTATCTTCGAAGACAGTAGCACCAATTTTGTATTCGCGTTCGAGCAAAAAACATAGCTTTTGTTGATTAACTTTATACACTTAATGAGATGAGTGTCTATTTCACTTGTGGATCTAATGATCATCTCACGTTGAAAATCATCAGCATCTTTTATGTAGTTATCAACTAGATCGTTAAATTGTACATCATTCATTTTTTTCTCTAATCAGGTTGATTATTTTATAGATAAGCAAGTCACTTGATTTATATGTAATCTACATTTTTTTATCAACGTGAACTAATTTGTTGTATGTGTGCATGCAGATTAATATGCGACATATTAAACTAAATATTAGTGAAATTGATTGAGATACAACTCTCATCAAGATCATGTAAATGAGATGGATTTCATGACTCCTTTAAAATAGACTAGATCCGTCACAAAATCTTAGAAGGAGAGATCATGGTAAGATTCGATACAAGTTTGACGTGGGCTATCGTTCCAGAATGGATGAAACCATCTCTAGGTATGCTCACGAATGTTACCCTTCGCTTTGTGGCATAAAGGACATAATGAGATAGAAGCTATAAAAGAGCGAAATGGTGGCTAACCGTAGCCATGGCAAACGCGAACGTGACCTAATTTTATGCACGGTTCGTTACTGATTTTTCACCGGGTAGTTGCCAACTAGCTGGATTTTGAATTTCCTCTAGCTAGAAAAGTGAGGGAGCTGTGGAAAAAGTGTTGGCAAAAATCTCAGAAAGGCGCTATGATTGCGTGTTCACAATGGTACATTCTGGTTTTAAAGTCGAAAGGGACTAACGCATGTTTAACCGACAAGATACCCCGATGCTCAAGAAAGAGCAGGTCAAGCGTCAATGGCTGATGGTAGATGCCAAAGGTAAAACTTTGGGACGTCTGGCATCGGAGATTGCAAAAATTTTACGCGGCAAGCACCGCCCAGATTACACACCACATGTTGACAGCGGTGATGGCGTTATTGTCGTCAATGCTGAGCACGTAGCGGTGACTGGGAATAAAGAAGCGCAAAAGGTCTATCGAAGCTATACTGGCTTTGTTGGCGGTCTTAGAGAGATTCCTTACCGCGTAATGAAAGCTCGTAAGCCTACCTACATCCTGCAGCATGCCGTTGAAGGGATGATGCCTAAAACGAAGCAGGGAAGAGCACAGCTCAAGCGTCTCCGCATTTTTGCTGGAACCGAACATGATATGCCTGCGCAACAACCCACAAAGGTAAGTGTATAAGATGAAGAAGGGTAATGAAATCGAAGAGTTTGTTGCCACAGGCCGTCGTAAGACAGCTGTTGCATCGGTGCGTTTGCGTCCCGGTTCAGGCAAAGTAGACATTAATGGTCGTGACTTTAAAGAATATCTACCATTGGGTGTTCAGCGTCAGACAGTTCTTTCCCCGCTAGATAAAGTGGGTAAGAAGGAGAGCTACGACATGATCATTCGTGTGAAAGGCGGTGGTATCGAAGGGCAAGTCATCGCGATGCGTTTGGGTCTGGCTCGCGCATTGGTACAAGAAAATGAAGAGCGTCGGCATGATCTCAAGATAGTGGGCTTTTTAACACGAGATTCTCGTAAGAGAGAGCGTAAGAAGTACGGCTTGAAAGGCGCGAGAAAGCGCTTCCAGTTCTCCAAGCGATAAAATTTCCAGAGTTTTGGTTCTACAGCAGATGCACACCGAGGTTTCGACCTCCGTGTGCATTTGTATTTTAGTGGGTTGAGAGTAGGATAGGATTAGGATTTTTACCACAGAGTCCCTGTGATGTCGAAACAGCCATTCCAACCCTCACAATCGTGTCTCGGCGCGAAGCGCTTTGGAGTGCGTGTCGCTCGCGACCGCTTTGGATGTGGGCGAGCCTATTGAATCGCGCACCGTTCTACGGAGGCTGCCCCCCCCACAGTTACCCCTAGAGAGAAGGGTTCCGTTTCTTGCAATGCCTAGTTCACCCAAATCCAAAGCGGTCGCGAGCGACCGCACTCCAAAGCGCTTCGCGCCGAGACACGATTGTGAGGGTTGGAATGGCTGTTTCGACATCACAGGGACTTCTGCAATGACCTCAATTGGACACAATGGACATTTTTTTTATCCTAACCCTCTTTCCAAATCCTCTCTCTCCTATCTCGGCGTCTCGGCGTTCTCTGTGGTAAATTCCTAATTCTCCTCCGCCTCCGCCTCCTCCTCTTTCCCCTCTTCCCTCTCCCTCAGCGGGGGTCAATGGCGCGCGCTAATGCACATAATTTGGCTGGATCTGCTCCATCCGCCATCTGTTTTACAAACGCTGAGCCTACGACAAAGCCATCAGCATATTGCAGGGCCTCCTGCGCCGTTTCACGGCTGGCAATTCCAAAGCCTGCAGCTATAGGAAGGTTGGTGCCCGCACGTATCTTGCTGATTTGTTGGGGAAAATCTTCCGGTAGATGACTTCGCACTCCTGTAGTGCCTTTCTGACATGCATAATAGATGAAGCCTTTGGAGATATCTTTAATTTGGTCTAGACGTTTCTGATCCGTTGAGGGGGCTGTTACAAAAATGGGATCCAGATGGGCAGCCTCTAATGCATTGAAGAAGTAGCGAGAGTCATGATCAGGATTCGGCGGTGGCAGATCTACGACAAGAACCGCGTCGACACCTACACTGCGAGCCTTTTTTAGAAAATCAGGACCTTTTTGTAGCAGGGGGTTGTAGTAGGTGAACAAGATGATTGGAACATCGGCTTCTTGACGTACTCGACGACTAATTTCCAGTACCGTTTCAGGGGTGGTACCTCGTTGCAGTGCGCGCTGGCTGGCTTGTTGGATGACAGGACCATCCGCAACGGGATCCGAGAAGGGCATACCTAGCTCTAGGATGTCTACACCGCCCTCCACTAAAGCTAGAGAGCAGTCTACACAATAATCGACACCCCCGTCGCCTCCTGTAAGAAATCCAATATAGGCCGGTTTCTTATGAAATTGTTGTTCGATGCGGTTCATCGTGTGTTCTCCAATGCTAGAATCTGTCCAAGGTCTTTGTCTCCACGGCCCGACAGATTGATAATGACGATATTTTCTTTAGGAAGGACCGGACCTACCTTCATGGCATACGCTAGGGCATGGCTCGATTCCAGGGCTGGAATAATGCCTTCCAGTCTTGTTAGGGCATGGAATGCCTTTAATGCCTCATCGTCAGTGACCGAAGTATATGTGGCTCGCCCGGATTCATGCATGATGGAATGGTCTGGACCCACCGCAGGGTAGTCTAAACCTGCAGATACCGAGTGGGTAGGCAAGATTTGACCATTTTCATCCTGGAGAAGGTAGGTATAGCACCCGTGTAAAACCCCTGGAGAGCCTCCGGAAAAACGTGCTGCATGCTGACCCGTGGGGATACCCAGGCCTCCCGCTTCTACGCCGACCAGTTTGACTGACTCATCAGCTATAAAGTGATGAAAAAAGCCGATGGCATTGGATCCACCGCCGACACATGCGATGAGCATATCGGGCGTTCTATCCGTATATTCACGTATCTGCTCCTTAAGCTCTAGACTAATGATTGATTGAAAGGAGCGTACCATTTCCGGAAAGGGATGTGGTCCCAAGGCAGATCCTAGGCAGTAGTGCGACGTATCATAATTGGCAGCCCAATCTCGTAAGGCTTCGTTGATAGCATCTTTAAGGGTTGCTGAACCATGGTCTACAGGGACCACCTGCGCCCCTAACAGACGCATCTTTTCTACATTAGGCATCTGCCGAGCAATATCCGTCGTCCCCATATAGACGACGCATTCCAAGCCCAAACGTGCACAGGCTGTTGCAGTGGCAACGCCATGCTGACCAGCTCCTGTTTCGGCTAGGATACGCGTTTTGCCTAACTGCCTGGCCAATAGACACTGACCCAAGGCATTGTTGATCTTATGAGCGCCGGTATGCAAAAGATCCTCTCGCTTGAGAAGGATGCGTGGACCACCAATGGATTCGGAAAAGCGTTTTACCTCTGTCAGGGGTGTTGGACGGCCTGCATAGTTCTTCAAGAGCTCGTCGAATTCCTGTTGAAAACTCGACGATTGCTGGGCATGGTTCCACTTATCCTTTAGATCAAAGAGAGCTGGCATCAGAATTTCAGGGAGGAACTGGCCTCCAAAGGGATGAGGATGTTTCATAGGTCTTCCTTTTCTTGTGCAACAGCCATTTCTTTTGAGCAGTTGGCTGCGTGAATAAACGCTTTTACCAGTTCGGGATCTTTTCTTGTGCTACCGACTTGTTCGACACCGCTAGAAACAGTAACACAATCTGGCTGAAATCGTTCGATTAATGAGGCGACATTTGACGGGTTGAGGCCTCCAGCGAGCATCCATCTTGTGTTGCTCCCGTCAAAAGGTAAGCCTAGACTTGGGTCAGGATGTTCACAGAGGAGGTAAGAACTGTCACCTGATAGCTTGGGCAGTTCGGTAGTCCCTTTAGTCAGAAAGATAATCTCATAGCGGTTCATGAGTTGTGGGAGAGCCTCACGAGCGACGTCGCCGAAAAGTTCCACAACGTGAATCCTTGTTTCCTCACAGATTCTAATGATTTCATCCACAGGTTCGTGGACGAAAACGGCTACAGGGATAGCATGAGATGCTTTGGCAGTAGCAGCGATGTGTTTAGCCTCCGAGGTGGATACTGTACGCTTAAAGCCCTTTGCGAGGATAATGCCTATGTAGTCAGCACCCAGTTCTGCTGCGTACCTGGCATCGGCTGGATGGGTGATTCCGCATATTTTAATCTTCATGGGGCACCTCCAATCATCTGTGCAATCAGCTCTCCCGGGGCTGTGGAGCGCACCAGGGCCTCTCCCACTAAGATGGCATCGTAACCAAGCGCACGCATTTGGTGGGCTTGGTCTGGAGTATGGATACCAGAAGCGGCTACAGAGACGACATGAGCGGGTATTAACGGACGCAGATGATTAGATAGGCGAATATCTACCTCAAAAGTGTCTAGGTTGCGGTGGTTAACGGCAATGATGGGTGCTCCTGCTTCAAGGGCCATTTCGAGCTCAGCTTGATTGTTAACTTCTGTTACAGTTTCAATGCCGAGGCGTTTTGCTTCGCTCAGCAAAAAGGCAAGCTCTTTTTTGACCACGCGGACAATGAGCAGGGCAGCAGCGGCTCCCGCTAACTTTGCCTCGGCTAATTGCAGAGGATGCAGAATGAACTCCTTGCGTAGCGTAGGGAGTGGAGCAAGGGATGCCGATACGACGCGAAGGTCCTCCAGAGATCCTCCAAAGCCATTCTTATCGGTTAACACGGAAATTGCCGAAGCACCTCCATCGCGATAATATTTCGCTAGAGCTACCGGATCGCCGATGTCACCGATACTTCCCAGTGAAGGTGAGCGTCTTTTCACCTCGCCGATGACAGCTAAACGTGGTCCCCTCAATGTTTGAGCAAAGCGTACGGACGGGTTATGTTTAGCCGCCATGACATCATTGAGGGGATGTTGAGGATCCTTGTTTGTGGAGGCTATGAGCTCGTCCACTTCAATTTGTTTTTTTTGAACCAGGTTGTCCAAATAATGAATCTTATTGGTCATAGAGCCTCCATGGTCTCTTTTAAGTTATGTGAAAATTGTATCCATTGTTCTAATCTTATCATCGCTGCACCACTTCTGAGGGCTTCACGAGCTATTTCAATCCCCTCGTCAGCATTGTCTACTTTCCCATAAATCCATAGTGAGTAGCCGGTGGTGAAGATGAGGGCATCGGCGATGGGGCCAGGACGGCCAAGAAACACCTCTTTGAGTGTTTTGGCATTTGCAATAGCATCGCCACCACGCAGATCTTCTAATGTACATTTCGGGAATCCGTGATTGATGGGGTCTATTTCCATGATCTGGATTTTGCCATTGTGGATATGCCTCGCTTGAATGGGTCCCAAGGGGGAGAGTTCGTCGAGTCCCTGACCGTGGAACACCAAGGCTCTTTTGGGAGTACCCAGCTCGACAATCACCTCGGCCATTAGATCTAGCATTGTTTCTGTAGCCACACCAAATAGGCCATGGCTAGCTTTGGCAGGATTTAGCAGCACCATCATGATGTTTAAAGCGGTGGGAAACTGTAGCCCGCGGCGGATAGGTCCGATGTGTTGTAGGTGTGGATGATAGGAGGGGGCAAACATGAAGGCTATTCCGGTTTTCTGTATGCAGGCCTCAACTTGGGCGGGTGACATATCAATTTTGACTCCAAAAGCCTCCAAGACATCGGCAGCACCACACAGACTCGACACGGATCGATTCCCGTGTTTGGCGACAGGTATGCCACAGGCAGCTGCTAGGATGCTCGAGCCAGTAGAAATGTTGATAGTACCTGCGCGATCGCCCCCCGTTCCCGCAATGTCCATAAGGGGAAAAGGAACTTCAACAGGCAGGGCGTGATGGCGCATGGCCTGGACCATGCCAGCGATTTCACCAGCTGTTTCACCACGAAACTTAAGTAGGGTGAGAAGGGCCGCAATCTGGTACGGGGAGGCATCCGTCAGAACCTCATGCATCATCTCTTCCGCTTCTGTACGAGAGAGACGCTGCATTGACAAAAGTCTATCCAAGTGGTCGTCTAACATATAAATAAATCTCCAAAAAAAATCGTTATTCAGCAGTGATGAACGTGCTAAAAATGGGTAATAAAAGTTTAAAAATACTATCGATGTGGGAGAAAATTAGGCGGTGAGACGCCACCAGGAAAGGGTGATGGAGGAAATGGAAGAGGTGTTAATGAGGGACAACAGAGCATAGGCTATGTTGTCAATCGGACTCTTATTTGGTGGTTTCATGATCTGTTGCATGGTCTTCCAAAAATTTTCGCAGATCGGCACCGATAATCTTCAGTGCGTTTGATCCACGGGTTATTTGAGAGATACTCACTCCAAACTTCTCGGCTATCTGCCGTTGAGTGAGTTTTCCTTCCACGAGGGCCTTAAGGATAAGATAACGGGATGCTAGGGTTTCTTTTTCCTCAATCGTCAGAAACAAGTCCAAAAATACATTGAGCTGTTTCGGCGATTTGATTCGAGCGCAAAGCTCAATAAAGGGGCGCCAGCCATCATCGTCGATCTTATTTTTCATGCTACCTCGCTTATATACGTAATGTTACACCATTACAGCATTATTTGGCAAGTACTTTCGAACAGAACTCAGGAAAAGGCCATTAGGGCATCAGAATCGGCTCATCCGGTGACTACACAGGCAGAAGTGTGGAGGGAAAGAGGAGGATTAGGAATTAGGATTTTTACCACAGAGAACGCGGAGACGCCGAGATAGGAGAGAGGAAGGAAGAAATGGTTTTTTATTTTGGATTCGTCCTTGTCGTCCATTCCTAAGTTCATTCTAGGATAGGTCTAGTGGACGATATGAGGTAATTGCAGAAGTCCGATTTTCCGAAGTCAATTTCCTGAAAATCGGATGCCGGTGAAGAGAGAGTCATTCCCTTTCCAGGCCCGAAGGGTCGATATTGCAACAGGCCATGGCATCGCCACATAGGCCTCAACCTAACAGGTCTTTTGAGCTTATATCTCAATGACTTAGGACTTCACAATCGTATCTCGGCGCGCAGCGCTTTGGAGTGCGGTCGCTTGCGACCGCTTTTCGTTCCTTGGGACGGCAATGCTAAACGGCATTGTATGGATTCGTCGAAGGCTGCATGTACTAACTATTTTACCCTTAGGGAATTATAGTGATGCCGTTGCACACGACCGTCGCAAGGAACCCAAAGCGGTCGCAAGCGACCGCACTCCAAAGCGCTGCGCGCCGAGATACGATTGTTAGGCTTAGGTTGAGGCCTATGTGGCATCGCCATGGTATATGCCAAAACGGTTTTAGCAGCCTGTAGGGCTGCCATAAAGCGCATGCATAAATGGTGTTTGTAAACTGGCGTCTTGTAGCAGTCCTTCAGACTGCGAAATCCCTTCCTGGCATATACCATGGCGATGCCACATAGGCCTCAACCTAACAGGTCTTTTGAGCTTATATCTTAATGACTTAGGACTTCACAATCGTATCTCGGCGCGCAGCGCTTTGGAGTGCGGTCGCTTGCGACCGCTTTTCGTTCCTTGGGACGGCAATGCTAAACGGCATTGTATGGATTCGTCGAAGGCTGCATGTACTAACTATTTTACCCTTAGGGAATTATAGTAATGCCGTTGCACACGACCGTCGCAAGGAACCCAAAGCGGTCGCAAGCGACCGCACTCCAAAGCGCTGCGCGCCGAGATACGATTGTTAGGCTTAGGTTGAGGCCTATGTGGCGATGCCATGGCCTGTTGCAATATCGACCCTTCGGGCCTGGGAAGGGAGAAAAGCCTGTCTTTCCAGACCGGATAGTGCCATACCACTTAAGCTCTCCAGAATCGCCTTCTCACAAAAAAAAGTGATTTTTTTTTCAAAGAATCGATCCATGAGAGCCCAAATACTTCTGCAATTACTTCATATGGACAGCAATGGACGAATCCAAAATAAAAAACCAAAAATTCTTTCCTCTCTCTCCTATCGCGGCGTCTCTGTGTTCTCTGTGGTAAAATCCTAAAAAGCCCCACGAGCGCCTTGCACTCAGCGCGCCTCAGTTTCGAGCTCGGCAATTACCAAAACCAGGTGTAGACGCTTGCAGCGTCTACACCATTATTAACTACTAGGTTGTCATAAAATATTATGATCAGGGAAAAATATTATCAGCGTTATTAAAAGCTACTATTACGTTGACAAAGCTTCGGAATGGTTATACAAGCATTAGGTTGCGCTGATGAGCGAATGCTTGAGCCAGGGTGTCTAAGCTAGGTCAATAAAACTGTAAAAAATGAAAAAACTAGCAGCACCAAGCAGTTACGCGGGTAGTCCGCATCACCATGGTGAGAAAGAAGAGATGAATCGTATGAATAATGGACAAGGCCGATAAGGCTGTCTTATAGCTATTATTAGATGATGTATCTTCTAATGGGGGCGACCTGCCACCAGATGAAGCTATTAATATTGAGTATAACATGGTCGAAACTCCTATATAGACCAGAAATATTTTCTAGTAACGGGGCCAACTATATTTTTTTACGGTGATTAAGTCAACTAAAAAAATATTTTAAGCTTATCCACTTTAGTGCCTCTAGGATGGCTAGACTGGGTTGGGCCCAGGTCCGGGAAGCTGCTTGGCATTGCGTTGAGCCGAACGCCTTCCCATTGCATAAAACAGGCCGCTCATAGTGATGAAAGACACGATCACAACAGTGCAAATTTTTTGATTGAGCATAGAGATTTCTAGTTTACAAGCTTCATCAGCCTGCTTGTGGGGATTTAGGACCCATTTGGAGTTCTCAACGAGGTTATGTTGAGCGATCTGCTTTTTGGCCTCCTGGTCCGCGTCAGGGCCATAATTCCAAGTTTTCCAGGTATCTACGGGCTCATTGGTTGTTGGGATATTTGTAAATGCTTCCCACGCCTTTCCTAGACGTACTAACGCATTTTCGATGTTAGAAACCTCGCCATTAGCGAAACGTTTAGCTAAGGCACAGTTGGGCGCTAGGTAGCTAGACCACGAAGTTGGCATGATGTTAAGAATTGTATTGTTGCTCATTACTTCCATCCTGTTCCAAGTTCACAAGCTTGACGACATGATACTATGCATATTTCGGACTTATAGGGCTAGGCTATATCACACAGGAACACAAATTAATTCAGCGAAAGATCCTCAGGAATCAGCGATAGCGAAGCGTACCTGCCACCCATATGGCGTAGAACATGTTGCCATAAACGGTTCGGGTCGTGTGAGAAGATGTCATCGGCTCTTGAAGGCTGCAACAGCCAGCTTCCGTCGAGAAATTCGCGTTCAAGCTGCCCGGCACCCCATCCTGCATAACCGAAACAGAGGAGCACCTCAGGTCCCTCGCTATTAGTAATCACTTCCTGCAGAAATTGAAGATCGCCTCCCAAGAAGACCCCATCACAGAGCTTGAGCATCTGTTGCGTGGCATCTTCGCAGTTATGTAAGAGCATCATTTGGTTGGTTTGGACGGGGCCTCCAGCGCGCAGGCCGACATGAGGATTGGCGAGTTGGTTGATATTGATGACCTCTTCAGGGAGCTCGATATCAAGGGTTTTGTTGATGATCAGACCAAACGTTCCGCTCGCATTGTGCTCGCAGATGATGACAACGGCACGAAAAAAGATCCCAGTATCGATCTCAGGCGTTGCAACGAGTAGGGTTCCCTTTTCAATTGTTGAATAGGGGGGTGTTGGCACGTGGAAAACTCCTAGTGGCAGCAGCCATTTTCATGTAGGTCTATCAACTGTTGATTATACATTTCGATATTTTCTTCTAAAGCCTTTATGCGTCGGAGAAGATCGGCGAAGAGTTTGACGAAGTCACAATCACCTAGCAGGTCCTCAGGGGGGCAGCAGGTAGTGGTACCTTCCAACACGTGATAGACTCTGCTGAGGGACGTATTAATTTGGTCAAGCTCATCATAGAAGAAATTAGCAAACTCCTGAGGGCAGCGCAGAGTTTGCAGTAAGTTGGCACGGCGCGCGCGCAAGCGCTGCCAACCTGGATCATTTTGAAACAGAATGCCATAATGGTTGATATCATCCATCAAAGTATCTGCCCGGGTCAGCAACGAAGAAGTTCGCAGGTAAAGGTCATCTTTCACGAATAGATGACCTAGTGTTCCTTCGCCTTTGGCAGTTTTAACCGTGATTTCTTTAGTATTGGCAGCAACTGTCACAAAATCCTCAGATAATTTGCTGATGTTTTGGAAGCTTTCATCGACGTTATCCCAAGTGTCTCCTACGCGATCGGCCAGGGTGTTGACCTTATCGGCAAAACTACGAAAGCTCGACAACATATCAGACCAATCATCTGGAGAATTCAGTGCCGTGGTGATGTCGCTCAGATTTTCAGCTGTTTTGCCGATATGCTCCCAAAGGTTATGTTGTTTGATATCTTCGAGCATATCGAGGAGGGCATCGAAGGTCTCTTCGGCTCTTTCCGCAAAATTATTGAATTCAGCGAAAGTTTCCTCCAGGGATCCAGCTTCTGTGGCATAGATGATGTCGTCGGTTCCAACCATTCGCAGACGAATGCCCTTTTTAGGTTTTCGAGGGGTGATGGCAACGGAGCGTTCTCCGAGGAGGCCCGAAGTGCGAAGAGAAACCTCATCACTGTTATAAGCATGGACTTTGCTGTCTATTGCGAGAAGAAGTTCATAGGTATAGACTTTATCGCCGAAATATTTTTCGGTTCTGGGGGACTCCACCTCGGAAATTTGAATCACTTTACCCACGGGTTTCCCGGCGAAGGTGACATAGGTGCCCACGGTGATTTTATCGATGTTTGCAAAGCGAACACGCAGGAGCTGCTCTTCATCGCTGGTGCGAGGGTGTAGAAACATAAGGGTAAAGCCTAAAATGGCCAAGGCAGCGACGACAAAAACGCCAATAAGAGCGTTTTTTACTTGGTCAGGCATTTCTGCTCCTTGTAACGATATCAGCTGGCAGCATCGTATTATTTAAGAATGCGCGGACATTAGGGTCATCAATCTGAAAAAACTGATTTTTTGGGGCAACCTGAATAATTCGTCCCTCATGGTGGTAGGCGATTTTGTCGCCTACTTCGATAGCGGACCGCAGATCATGTGTGACGACAATGCTAGTAGCCTGAAGCTCCTTCTGCGTGGTGCGGATAACCTCATTGATAGACATAGAGGTCACAGGATCCAAACCTGTGGTTGGTTCATCGTAAAGGATAACTTTGGGGCGATAGACTAAAAGTCTGGCGATGGCAACACGGCGGCGCATACCCCCGGATAGCTCATAAGTCATTTTTTTGGCGGTTCCAGGGAGTCCAACAATTTCTAGAGCATGTTCAACACGTTCATTGAGCTTTTTCCCGGTCACCCATTTGTTAGTATCGATATCGGGATGCTGTGTTAGGAAGAAAGCTGTATTTTCTCCAACCGTCATGGAATCAAACAGAGCAGAGCCCTGAAATAACATGGCGAGGTGTTTGATCTTTCTAAAGCGTTCGCGTTGGGTCATTGAGGATACTGGTAGGCCATCGACTTCAACCGAACCCTGATCAGGCTTGTCAAGGCCCATAATCAGGCGCAGGGTAACGCTCTTGCCGGCGCCAGAGCGACCTAGAATGACCATTGTCTCGCCCTTTTCGACTTCAAGGTTGAGACCTTGTAGGACTTTCTGTTTACCATAAGTCTTCCAGAGATTTTTTACCGTTATCATGCTCATAGCCATCCTCCTGTGGAACTCTTGAGGAAATCGTAAGAGGCATTGAGGCCTACCGTGAGGAAGAAGTTCAGGATGAGGATAGCACAATAACAGATGACAACGCTGTCGGTGGTGGAGCGTCCAACACCTGCGGCGCCACCACGTGTGTTGATACCCTTGAAGCAGGATACAGTTGTGATAACGATGCCAAAGACAATGGCTTTGACAAGACCCATAAAGAGGTCAAAGTGCTCGATGTGTGTGCGAACCGGTTCGAGATATTCCGTAGAGGGAAGGTTGTAATAGTAGACAGCAACGACATATCCACCAAAGACACCCATGACACAGCTGAAGAGAGTAAGGAGAGGCATCATTGTGACACCAGCTACGAAGCGCGGTGCTATCAGGTAGCGAATAGGGTTGACGGCCATAGAGCGCAACGCATCGATCTGCTCCGTGACTGCCATGGTCCCCAGTTCGGCGCACATAGAGGCACCTACACGGCCTGTGACCATGAAGGCTGCCATAACAGGACCCATTTCGACAAGCATGGCTTTGGTGACCATTAGCCCCGTAGCACCTCGTACGCCGAAGTTTTCGAGCTGAAACATAGCCTGAGCGGCCAATACCATGCCGGTGGCCATGCCAGTGATAGCCACAACGGTAAAAGAGGAGACTCCCAACGTGTACATTTGGTCGCGGATGAGATACAAGGAGGGCGGGCGACGAAAGGATACCCAGAAGACCTCAGCAAAGAGTGCTGCAAAGGCTCCAAAGCCAGCTAATAGGCGTATTAGGGTATCCGACATGCACTATCCCGAGTCTGAGGGAGTTATATGAAATCGGCATTTTAGGGTTCTGGTCCATTCGGGTCAAAATAAAATATGATGATGGAGGTGTAATTCAAATTTGCGCCTACCTTATGCATCTACATAAAATGGACCTTAACAGGATATGCAGGAGTGCGCTACCCAGCAGGATAGGCAGGATCACTCCCATCTTCTAAATGCAAATAGGGCTGACAATATGCTTAATGTGAAATGGGGTAGGAATGGAGAGCCGTTTTCTTGTTAGGTTGATGCGTATGCCTTTATTTGACAGTGTGGAAATCAAGGTGCTATTCCTAGGCGACTATACCCCTTTGATTCCAGCGACTGTATGCCAGAAATCTATAGTGGGTCCATAACTTTGATCGTGATTTCGCTTGGCAAGTCCATGAATGAGTTGCAACCAGCGCATAATGAGCTTGAGCCTTATATCCTGAATTTTGACTTGTTCTTTGGGTATCGCTGAATGCCACATTGCTAATGGATTTTGGATACACTTCGATAGAGTGTCAAGATCCTTCGCTGGCACCTTCCATTTTTGGAAGAATTTTTCGATGACGTCCATCCATTCACTCAACGCCTGTTTTCCATCATCGATACCAACATCTTGAAACAGGTTATTCCAGTATGCGTGCTTAATTAGCAATCCTGCGCGGGTGAGTTGATTGTATACCTTGACCATGTTGTCCCTTTGCAGTAGCCCCTCTTCGTTGCGTTGAAATAGCGCTGGGTCAATGTTTAATGTCGACTTCATTTGGTTTTTAAATTGCGGTTTTAGTTTTGCTGAGAATTCTAGCAATTTTGACGAACCTTTCCATTTGGCTGCAAAAAAATGTTTTTGGACTTCACGTATTAGACCGCAGGCATTAAACAGCGACTCGATGTGCTCTCTGCCATCTATTTGTAATGCATCAAGCCATTTGTCGAGGAAGGCGTGTGACCATTTCAGACACTCATCACCTTGTCCATTACTGGATTGAACTTGATAGTTGTACAGTAGTGCATCTAAAAGGTTTTTGCTATCCTCTAGAGTCCCCAACTGTTGCATAGCCTTACGATTGATGGGCAGCATGCTATCCATTCTGTCGTAAAACTGCTTTTCATAGCCCGCATAGGTATGTAGGCTTGCTGCATCACTAAGAATATGATTTCCTTGTATCTGCAAAATCCTAATCACATAGGTGGCTAAGAATTCATCCTTAGCGGGTTTTGCGAACAGTACTGCATCTAATGTAAGCTCTGTGAGCGTTCTTGCTAGATCCGGCACATTTCGCTTTATGGCAATCCCAATGACCTTGCGTAGGCCATCGAAGGGATGTAGAACTCCAGCCGGAACGAGCAAATTATTTTGCACAATGGTCGTCAACTGTCTGAAGGCCGGAATGATAGCCTCTAGATCCTCCATCGGTGCTTTCTCGACATATGTCTGAATGATGCCTATAATGTTATTAATGATGTGGGCATTTCCACATTTGGAACTTTGTGCAAAGATCATAGTGATGATCCTAACCATATCCCGGTTCCATTTGTCCTCTGGTATCTCATTGCGGAGTGCTGAAATGGCAAGTTGATAGCCAATGATGTCATCGGGAGATAGAATAGAGCGCCATTTGTTAAAGGTCGAGATGGCATTCTTTTCGCCAATTTTAGCATCCAACCATGCGGGCTTTCTCGTGTGGAGCGCTACAAAAGTGGCAACAGTTTCCGCAAAGGAACTTTGGAAACGGGGGTCGTCTTTAAGGCGACTGTTGGCCAACGCATCAAGTTTATAGAAAATTTCAGCATATGTTTGTGCCGCTGCCTCAACGTCCTTCCAGTGACGAAGTAAGGCTAATTTTATCCATTCAAGGACAAATGTGGGATCTTCAGGAGGGTTGAAATTACATCCTTTCTTATTGTCGCTTATTCGGAGATAGCCTTTGGGAAGGCTCCGGAAAAGAGGTTTTAAATAGAGGTGATTGGCTTTTGGAACATCTTCAGAGATCTCAATAATCAAGCCCAAGACTTTCTTAAAACTATGCAGTTCCTTCCTTTCAATCAGGCCACAAAGCGATGGTAGGGCGTTGATGTACTCAACGAGAAAGCCATGATAGTCCAACTCGGCGTCTGGGACAGCAGCTCCAATACGTGCGACGAACCATTGATCCTTCACGCGCACTATAGCTAATGGATCGAAGAATTGAGCTTTTTCTGAGGTGAAACAGCGCTGGATGAAGTTTAGGTCGGCCTCAGTTGCTTTCGCCATGGTGTTGAGAATGTCTTCGAAATTTTTTGAGCATTCGGGTGAGACATTTGCCTCGGTGTTATTCATAGCCCTTGTGACAAATGTTTTTGCTTCCTCAGTCAAGGGATGCTCGGGATGTTGCATCAAGCTGGCTGCGAGGGCCATCGTCAGCTCGTTTGGAAGTAGATGTTCTGGAATAGCAGTACACACTTTTAAGACGGATTCCACATCTTCTGTACGTTTAGCGTATTCCATTAGTCCTTCGATAGCGATCACTAGTTCCCTGCTATGGGTTTCCCAAGAACATTGAGGGAGAGCGTCGACGAAATGTTTGCTTCCGAAGGTTACTAAGTCGGACTTATCGCTTATCCAAGCAGCTGCAGCGAAGGCCAGGACGATACTGGTCTTGGTTTCACGAAACTCTGGTTTATCGAGAAGCTTAGTGATGTGCTCAATAAACTCCATTGAAGATCTTAATAGGTTCTCTTCTGTAGGGCTATTGATACGTGAAAGAGTATGGATAAGGAGTTTTTTTAAGAGAGTTATGCCTTCTAGTGATATTGAGAATGACATTAAGCCTTCTATAAAGAGAGCTGGATTAGCCAGTAGATGCTCCAAGATTGTTGTTTCAGATTTGACTAAAGCCAAATCGACCATAGCATAAAAACAGGCAAGATCTGCCGATTCCGTTGTGATAAACGCATTCCAAATTTCGTCAGCGGTTAATGTTTCCTGGTGATTGACGCATAGAAGTAGGAACTTTGTGCATTGTGATGGCTGAAAGGGCCATTTTTTAGCGATTTGGGTAACCAGGCGAAGGTGGATATCCAATGGTCGCTTTGCAGCTAAGAGACCATCGATAGTATCGCTAGCATATATCGTCGCATCAAATCCATCATTGGTAAACTGCTGTAGTAATCCTGCATGCTTTTGTAGAAGTATAGCCATCGGTAGCCATTTTTTTCCCTTCCATAGTTGAAGGGTCAAGTCGGCCCATACTGAGCGCAACTCAGGGGATAACTTAGTGTCGTCTTTGATGAGTTCAAGAACACTCAGACAGCGTACTACCTGTCCCTTAATTAGAGACTGTTTGGCACATTCACTGGCTACTGGAAGCAGCAGGGAGTGCAGTCCATTCTTTGATTGCGACGATTCATGACTCAACAGATTAAAGGCCTCTTTAGTTTGACCGTTCCGAAGATATTTACTTGCGATCGAAGCGATCGCTTGCAGATAAAAGGTTTCGTATTCGTTTGGCACCAACTGCAGGCATTGTCGGAGGAGAGCGAGGAGCTTCAAGGCCTCACCTATTTCAGCTGCATCGAAGCCATGCAAGAAAGTTTCAAAAATAGTGGAATACATGGCCTTTGGAATGCAGCTGTTCCACGCTTTATCCAGCAGTTGTTTTTCGCCAGCTTGGTTACAGAGTTCGCAGTACTTTACCCACTGAGCTGCCGTTAGAGTTGGCCATTCTCGTGAAAGTAGCATGATGGAACGGAGACTCTCACCAGTTGGCTGAGCCGACAATAGACCCTCGATGGTTTGAGAGGCGCATTGACATGTGTTAAAAGAGGCATCATCGCATTTTTCAAAGACTGTCTTGTATGTTTGTAACAGACTCGCTAGGGTATGCCATTCTTTTTGTTCCAGCAATTTTAGGGCTAGACCACGCCTAACGGCTTGCGATTTAGGAGTATTATGTGCTTTCACGTTGCTAAACTCGAGAGCTGCTAGACAGCGATCCAAGTGATCATGGCCTAAGAACCCTTCAGCACAATTGACTGCCGCTTCAGAGATCTCTTCCAAAGGACCGTTTCCTTTCAACGCGGAATCAGCTTCTAATAGTACAAAGGCGTCTTCATGTTTGCCAGCCCGAACGTATGCATTGGACACGTGGGCTAGAGCCTTTCGATAATGGGTTCGAACTGCTCCTAGGACAGTATCATGACATTTATTGATGGCAGCCAGCAAAGAGGTCGCTTGGTCGAATTTTGCACCGCATATAGCTTTGAGCATATCCTGGCAAGTGGTTGCTTGGGTTGTACTTGCTACGCCGTTATCATGCATCAGAAGTAGAATCTCTTCGACAAAAGTGTATTGCCCTTCCTGCAATGCTCTCTGAAGAATCTCCGAAAGCAATCCCTTACATCGCGTGACTATGGCATTTGCTGTTCCTGGTGCCGGAACAAATTGATCGGCTATTTGCACAATGGCTTTGTAAGCTTGTGTCAGGTCTTTTATTGCCAGCTTACCATCGTCCTTGGTTAGGCTCCTCACAAGTGCTCTTCCGAGGTCATCTGCTTGATTCATCGTCCATTTGCCATTTGACGCAATGATAAGAAAGATCTCCAAATATTCGTCTGAATTACCTTTATAGCGGGCAGTAATTGGTTTACTCTTTAGGAACTTGAGGGCGTCCAAGGGTTTGTCTAGAGCCAGTGATAGCGCTAACTTTTGTATCCATACACTTTTTAATTCATCTTGCTCAGGCAGCTCTAAAAGCCACTGAAGGACGGCTTCGGCGTCATGGATTAATCCGCTATCCAGAAGAAGGCCTATAGCCTGTGGTAGGAGCTTGATAAGTACAGGTTCAGATAACTTGGAACGGCAATGGGCTAGACCAGCTCGAAGGCCTTCAGCTTTTTGATTGGCAATCTGCTTGCTGATCGTCTTTTGGTAAGAGGTCGTCATTGCATCTCTAGAGTCGGCGTTAGCATCAACAAGAGAATGAATTTGTTGGAGAGTATCAAGGCAAGGCTGGCTCAGCGCTGCCCCATAGAAAGAATATTGAGAGATTATCTGAGCAAGGTCCTTCAGATCGCTAGCATCTGCGTTTTCAAGCGGAATACCACCATCGAGACCCTTTTTATAGAAAGTTAAAGCATTAGAAAAGCGATCTTGAGATTCTTGTGAGGCCAGCCAAGAACAAATTTTTACCCATGAATTCACCACATGAGTGCAGTTAGCCTTCCATTCGGGTCTGGTGGCTAGCCTTTCGAGGATGTTTTTGGCTGAAAGGAATTGGTTCTCAGCGATCAGTTGCTCTGCAAGCCAGGCGAGGGGGGCGGCGTCCTCTGCAGCGACCTCTAGTTTTGGTGTGTCTATCAGATTCTGAGTGGTATTCCAAAGAGAAGCTAGGGCGAGCGTCTGCTGTGCTGAGTGTGCGGCTTGTGTAGCCTTTATCAGGGTTTGACAACAACGCCAGAGATTGTTTTTGCCATCGTTTGATTTTCGGCAACACTCCCACAACAGTTCGGCCGCTGCGGGAATGTCGAAGGTCTGTAGGCCTGTGATTATGGCTATAGTGGCTTGTTGTAGTAACTGAGAGCTCAGAACTTTGGCCCTCTCAGTTTGACGATAGAATTGTCTAGCGTGTGCCACTAGGTCTGCCTTGCCCGATAGCGCTAACACTTCAATCCAGACGACTAAGGCCTCTGGATAGCTGGAGAGTTGCTCCAAACTCGTTTCAATGATTGTCTGACTGCCTTTGGGGAGGAAGCTGCCTATTTGCTTTAAGAGCGCCAGCCTACCATTTTTCTCTTTGGTAAGCTCTAGGAGAGCAGGTATTTTATTGAGCAGTGCAGGAGCTATCGAGGCGTTTGGGTGAAATGCTTGCCAAATAGAATAGAGCCCGAGGGTTAATGAGAAATTGCTTCCTTTGGCATCTTGCTGAAGAAGCTCGAGAGCCTGCGTTTGAAAGATGTATGGGCTGACCCCCTTCTTCTCCAAATAGTGATGCACTGGCCCTGCTGTATCGTTTTCAAGCGAGCCTATTGGCAAGCCGGTACGGCTAAGTCCTTGTAGAAAACCTCTTCCTGCCTGGGTATCCATGAGGGGCTGGAGTCTTGTAAGAAGGGTTCTTGGATTGAACGGCAGAAGTAGATGATAAGCTTGTGAAGGGGTGGATACCTTAATTTGGAGTGCCAGAGCCTTTTCATGTTTAGTTAGGAGCACCTGAGTTTTGTCATTACAAGTGCCTTTCGGTTTAGTGCAGACAGCAATCAAAGCAAACAACTCTACAGCCGCGGCGACGGCCTCGAAAGGTAAACCATGGACCGACAATCCTAATCCCAGCAGCGATAATAGGGGATGCTCCGCGTTTTTCCAAAACATCGGGTTCGTTGATGCTTTAAGTAGCGCAAACTGTTTCTGGTCAACCTTCCAAGTATCAGTGAGGTCGGTGTTTGGATTTGCTTGGCGTAATAGCAGGCAACCTTGAAAGGTTAGAGCAATGCAAGAAGCAAGGGTTTCGGGTAAGTGCTTTCTTAATCCCTTGGTGACGGCAACATCGAGTCCTTCATAATCTGTTAGTTTGGAAGCCAAGAACTTCTCATCACCCTGAACAAGCCCCCTGGCTCCTTTCAAATAGTGAACTAAGCGTTTTAGGAACGAGCGGTAGTTGTGCGGGATTTTAAGCGGGTCGGCAACTTGGCGCGTATTGCTTATATAATTCATCATCCACTGCCAGCCCTTAAATAGCTCGCCGCCACACGGCTGAAGGACCTTTCTTCTGGTCAGCTCAAACGGGCAATAGAGCTCATCCGCTTCAAAGCCATTAGGGATCACCACCTTGGCAGCGCACGAGAGATCAATGGTACCGCCAGGAATCTTGATGTCCTGACCATCCTTTTGAATGGTGTGGTCGGCTAAGCTCATAGACTGAAGGAGGCTGCCATTCTGGTTGTCGGGAAGGGAATATTTGAAGCAGATCTTCCTTACAAGCCATAGCTGAAGATGCCTTTCCGTATATGGCGGTTGGATATAGGGCGGTAGAACTTGTGATAGGATTTCTAGCAATTCCTTGTCTTCAGGATTAACCCATTGCAGTCTTTCGGGTAATAGTTGCGTCAAATAATGTTCGAATGATCCAATGATCTCGGCAAGCTGCTGTTCGCTCGCTCCCGATGCATACACTCTTAGGTCCCTGTCCATCGGGTCAATTTCAAGTCTTCTTCGAACTCCTGCCTGTAAGATCGTCTCAATGACATCCTCCGGCACATCGCGTTCAGTCAGAACATGTTTCATATAGACCTCGCCCAATTCATAGATGAGACTGCTGCCCACCCAGCGGTTTGACTCGCGAGGAGTCCCCAGTACGTTTTCCCTGGCTACATTAAGGCATTCAATCATATGCCATAGGGAGAGTGTCATCTTGACCTCGAAATTCGGGCCAAGCCTATAGGAGAATGTGCGTGGTTGATTTAGCCATACGAAAAACGAGGCTTGCACCTCTAGAGGCACTGGGGGAAGACAAGGCACTGTATCCGTGGCAAATAAGGGTATGCCGTCTTCTGAAATGAGCTTGTGATCTAATGAGTGCGCGCGCGCAACGTCATGATCAGTAAAAGACCGGGTCAATTCGGGCGACGCGATTAAAGAAGGAATAGGAGTTATTTCAACATTGTTGTTATTGTTGATCACTGCCTGCCCAGGAATCTCAGTATTAGACCCGGTAGTGGGATTTAAAGACGATAACGTTACATCATTCATAATATAGACTAAATGTTAAATGTTGATAGAGAGTAAGTAATAATAAAAAGCTAGTTCGATTTATTTAAGATAACCATGGGAATGTTAGTCGAATTATTATTTATTTTCAACGATAATATAACTAAATATGATAAATTGAAGATCTTTCGGAGATGTTCAAATTGTTGAAACTATACTAAGTGCGGTGTAGTCCCTTCCAATGCCCGAAGGGTCGATATTAAAACCGGCCAAGGCGTCGCCACATAGGCCTCAACCTAAGCCTAACAATCATCAATCTGCGCGTAGCATTTTGGAGCCCCAACCGCCTGCATCGCCAATATCCGAAAGTGACGAGGCTTCCTATGTGGCGCAGTCATTCCATAAAAAAACTATCTCATACTTGCTGCAATGATAACGCTCCACTTATTGGAGAGGGGTTTATAGTCTTGATCAGGGTTACGCTGAGACAAGCCTTCAATGAGTTTTAACCAACGATTGGCAAGTTTGAGTTTAACTTTAAGAATCCTAGCTTTTTCTTTGGATAGTGTTGAGCTCCAATTCAACAATGGGGCCTCGATATAATGTGAAATTTTAGTGACCTGATCAGGAGAAACATTCCATTGAAAGAACTTCTCAGCAACATTCGTCCAATCAGATATCCACTTTTCTCCATCACAATCGCCGACTTCTTGATACACGCCATGCCAGTATCCATGGCTAATCAACACGCCACCACGTACGAGTTGATTGGTTATAGCTAGGATTTGATTCTCCGATAAGACGGAATTTTCGTTGGGTTGGAAAAGTGCTGGGTCAAACTTCAGGGCCGCCTTCATCCGGATCCTAAATTGTGCCTTAAGAGATTTCATGAGTGCCAGCGCCTTCTGTACGTGAGGCCACCCGCTAGTAAACAGGCGTTCACTCGCTTCATTAATGAGGCCAGAGGCGTTAAAAAGGGATTCAATGTGGTTTTCGCCATCAACCTTCATGCTATTAATCCATCTCTCTAAGAAGGCCAGTGTCCATTTGAGGGCCGGCGGCCCTTGTCTTGGATTCAGCTGACTTTGATAATAGAATTCCAAAGCTTCAAGGAGCACTTTTGCATCTTGTAGGCGTCCAAATTGTTGCAAGGCACGGACGTTGATGGGCATCATACTATCCATTCGGGCACACCATTGTGCCTCATGACCGACGTAGAACTTTAATTCAGCCGCCGCTCTAAGGATGATATTGCCTTGCGCTTGCAATACGTTAACCATGCAGACTGCAAAGGACTTATTGTCCGAAACTTTAGCTGTTACTATTGCATCTAATAGAAGCTCTGTGAGCCTTCTGCACAGATCCACCGGCGCCTTTCGTTGGAAAGCTGCTAATAGAGCCTTCCGTAGTCCTTCAAAGGGATGTTGGATCCCAACCTGAACGAGTAGGTTGTTTTGAGCGATGATAGTCATTGACTCAAAGGCAGGAATAATCGCTTCTAGATCACTTAGAGGGGCTTTCTCTAAGTATGTTTGAATAATCTCTATTGCATTATTGAAAACATGGACGTTCTGAAATTCGAATGTCTGCTCAACGAGCTCACTGATGGTTTGGACGGCATCTTGATTCCATGAGGCCGAGGGGATCTCCTTGCGTAGCTTTGGAATCATCACCTGGATGGCTAATTTTTCATCGGCGGTGAATACAGAGGCCCATTGATTGAAGCATTTTACAGCATTGTTCTCGGCCGTTTCAGGCTTCAGCCACGTTGGCTTTGTCACGCCGACTTCTATAAAAGCACTAACAGCATCTGCTAACGCGGGATGGAAGGGCACATGCTCCTTAACGCGACTATCAGCTAAGCACTCAAGCTCATCGAGAATTAGACCATAGGTTGTTATAGCAGCATCGTGATCTTGCCAGTCACGCACTAAGGCAGCCTTCATCCATTCAAGGACGAATGTCGGATTTTCTGGAGGATCGTAATTGCACCCTTCCTGATTGTCGTCTAGACTGAGATACCCATCAGGGAGCTGATTAAACAAAGGAACCAGATAGGTTTCATAGGCATTGAGAATAGATTCCGAGTTGCGCAAGATCAAGATTAATATGTATTCGAAACTCAGCAGCTCTTTCCTGCCAATGAGTGCATGAAGTGAAGGCAGAGCATGTATGTACTCGATGAGGAAATCATGGCTGCTATAGGGTGACTGTCCAAACATGCCTTTGATGCGCGCGACAAACCATTGATCCTTGGCTTGTAGTATTGCCAGTGGATCAAAATATTTCGCGTTCTCCGACGTTATACAGCGCTGGATAAAGTCAAGATCAGGCGTACTTGATTTTCCTAGAGCGACGAGAATGTCCTCGAGATTTTTTGAGCATTCCGCGGAGGCTTTTGCTGAAATGCTATTTATAGCCATGGAGACAAGAGACTGCACCTGATCGGTAAAAGCACATGTCGAGTGTGTCATTAAGCTGGCTGCTAATGCAATCATCAATTCGGCGGGAAGGAGACCTTCTTGAATAGCGTCACAGACCATAGTGATGGATTCGACTTCCTCGGTGCATTTGGCGTATCCCATGAGCCCTTCGATAGCCATCAGCAACTCGCTGCTATTGGCTTCCCAAGAACATTGAGGCAGGACATTAATGAGCCGTTGGCTTGCGTCAATCGCTAGTTCGGGCGCGCCGGCTATCCAGGCAGCCCCAGCGAAGATAATCACAATACCGGCCCTAATCTCTTGGCAGTCTGCAGCATCGAGAGAAACCTCAATCTGTTCCATAATAGGTTTAGCAGACCTTACTAGATCAGTGTGGCTAGCGTTGGCAACACCTGCTAAAGCACCCATAACGAGTTTTTTATAGAGCTTTGCGGTTTGTAATGGTTTAGAGCATGAGTTTAACCCTTGCGCTAATGGAATTGGATTAGTCAATAAACGATGCCGGATTGTTTCAGAGGTTGTTAAAGCGAACTCTACCAAGGCATCCCAGCATGCTAAGTCCTTCTGCCCTGTCTCTACAAACGTATCCCAGATCTCTTCAACCAAATCCGTGTTGCGCAATTGTCCGCAATCCTGGAAGAACGTTGTCCATTGCCCTGGCTGAAGAGGCCATTTTTTAGCGATGTGGGCTATGACGCGGAGATTACTTTCCGATACCGGGTTTTCTGCTAAGAGAGAGTCAACGACGTCGTGAATGCATCTGGTGGCGTCAAACTTGTCATTGTTACAACGTTGTAGTGGGACAGGATGCTTGTAAAACAGATCGGCTAGCGCAAGCCATCTTTGCTGCTTCCACAGCTGCAGCGCCATGTCAGCCCATGCCGAAAGGATCTCGGTTGATAGATCGACATCATCCCTGATGAGCTCGAGAGCCTCTTGACAGGCTGTTAATTGTTTCGTTTTCAGGAAAGTCGCTGCGCATGCAAACACTGCCGGTTGCATGATGGCAGGCAGTCCCCTTTCCAAGTCGGCCGATTCCCTTCGTAAGAGGTCCAAGGCCTCTTGAGCTTGATTGTTTGAGGCATATCGCATAACAATATCGGCCACAGCGAGGAAATAGATGGTGCGATCACGCTGCTCAATGCCACATTGAAAGCCCTTCAACATAGCCAACATAGGTTGTGCTTGGACTAAGTCTGTGGATTGTATAGCAGCCAACAAACGTTCAAAAATGGAAGCATGCGCAGAACCAGGCACACAAACATCCCACGCCTCATCAATCAGTAGAGTGTTGCGGCATCGCGTGCATTGCTCGAAGTAACGTATCCATTGAGCGGTAGACAAGACCGGCCATTGCTTAGAGATTTCCTTCACCAAGCGCAGAGAGTCTTCCGTTACGAGCTCTTCGCTCATCAAAGCGTCGACTGTATGAAAGGCACATTGAGCTGCATCAAACGACTCATCTTCACAGCATTCCAAGGCTTTTTTATGCTGTTGCAACACAGACCCTAATAAAGACCAAGCTTTCTGCGTCTGTATTTTTTGAGTCATTTCACGCCATACGGAAAGACAGTCTGGGGACAAAGTCTGTCCTTCCATGGACTTTAGAACTTCCAGGCAGGAGGAAGTGTCTTCGTTCTGCAGGAAACTTGAGGCGCATTTAGTCAATACCTCTTGTAGCTCTAATCTGCTTTGAGATCCCATTTCCGACTGAAGTAGCTTAAAGGCTTCAGCATGTTGTCCTTTCTGTAGATATTGATTAGCGACCGATGCTACAGCCTGGAAATAGAGGCTTTGATCTTCTTGTAATTCATGCTGATGGCATTGTTTGAAAAGAGTGAGCAATTTGAGGGCATCCTCTATCTCAGCTGCGTAGATAGCGCTTGAGAAAGCTTCAAACATGAGTGCATGCATATCTTTGGGAATGGAGAATTTCCATGCTGTATCCACAAGGTCTTCCACGTCATGTTGCTTACAGAGTTCGCAGAAACTTATCCACTGAGTAGGCGTTAGAACTGGCCATTCTTGCGAAAGATGTCCTATAGTACGGAGACTGTCACCATTAGGCTGAATGGACAACAAACCTTCGATGGCTTGAGTAGCACATTCCCGAGCGCTAAAGGTTGCATCTTCGCACTTTTCAAACAGTTTCTGATGTTGCTGTAATAGCTTTGCTAGCTGCTCCCAGTCTTTTTGTTTCAATAGTTGGAGCGCTAGGCTGCGCCAAATGACACGCGATTCAGGAGTATTGTAGGCCCTTTCAGGGGTGAGTTCGAGAGTTGCTAAACAACGTTCCAGCTTTTCATCTGTTAAGAACCCCGCGGCACATTTGATAATAGCCTCGAGAATAGCACTCGAAGCGATTTTCTGTAGGAGCGCGGATTCAGCCGCTAATACAACGAAGGCTTCCTCGTTCTTATTCGTCTTAACATACTCATTGGTAACATGCGCTATGGCTTTAAGATAGATGGTTCTAACTGATCCTAAGGTGATCTCGTGGTATTTATTGAAGAGCTTCAGCAAAGAGGTCGCTTGGGGGAGGTCTGCAATACAAATAGCTTTAAACATGGCCTGACAAGTAGTTGCTTGCATCGTACTTGCGATGTTGTTGCGGCCCATCAGATGCAGAATATTTTCAGCCAGAGCGTATTGATTTTCTAGCAGAGCCCTCTGGAGAATTTCTGAAAGCACGGCCGTACAATGGGTGATGATAGCGTTTGAGGTCTCTGATTCACTAGAAACAAATAAACCGGCTATTATTGTAATGGCTTCATAAACCCGATCGTTATTTACGATGGCCAGGCTATCATCTTCCTTCGTCAAACTTCTCACCAGAGCTCTTCCAACATCCTTAATGTCGTTGATGGTCCACCTGCATTGTGTTGCAACCGAAAGAAAAGCATCCAAACGCGCTTCTGGAGATGATTTATGGTAGGTCACAATTGGCCGTTTCTGTAGAAATTTCAGAGCCTCTACGGGTTTCTTTAGAGCTTTCTGTAACGCTACCTTAAGGATGGCAGCATTTTTTTTGCTGTCCTCCTGCGGAACCTCTAAAAACCACTCCAAGACTATTTCGGCATCATGGGGTGATTCACAATCCAGAAGAAGGTCTATAGCGTCTGGCAACAGCTCAATCAATACAGCTTCAGGCAGTTTGGAACGGCACTGGGCTAGGCTGGCTCGAAGGTCATCAGGATTTCGATTGATGATCTGCTGCTTAATAGACTGGGAGTAAGAAGATTCAATCGCGGCAAGGGAATCAGCATTAGACTCTACAAGAGAGGAGATTTTCTGTAGAATAACAGCTAAAGGCTTGGTTAATGTTTTGCCACTAAGAGTATATTGAGAAATGATCTGTGCAAGGTATTTCAGGTCATCAGTATCAGCATCTTCAAGGGGAATATCGTTATCAAGTCCCTTTTTATAGAAGATCAAAGCATCGGAAAAGCGATCCTGGGACTTTTGGGAAACGAGAAATGCACACATTTTTACCCATGAATGCACAAGATGGCGGCGGTTAGCCTTCCATTCGCGTTTTACAATCAGTTTGTCGAGTATATTCTTAGCTTGAGCAGGATTGTTTTCTGCGATGAGTTGCTCGGCAAGCCACGTTAAGGGGATGGACTCCTCCGCGGCAACTTCCAGTTGTCGCACGTCTAGAAGCTGCTGAGCAGAGCACGCCAAGGCGTCTAAGGCTAGGGTTTGTTTTGAGGCTTGAGTGGCCTTTAATAGGGTTTGAAGACAACGCCAGAGATTGTCTTTGCCATCGCCTGATTTTTGACAAAGATCCCGCAGCAGGTCCGCCGCCGCGAAAACATCGGTCACCTGTAGACCTGTTACGATAGCTATACCAGCTTGTTGAAGGGATTGTGGAGTTAGAAGTTTGTCCTTTTTCGCTTGACGATATAGTTGTCGAGCGTATGCCACCAGGTCTACTTTGTCTGATAGCGCTAACATCTCAATCCAGACACCCAAGGCTTCTGGATAGGTCGTCAGGCGCTCTAGACCCTCATCCAGGGTTTTCTGACAGCTTGGCGACAGGATGCCAGCAACTTGTTTCAATAAAGCTGTTCGACCATTTTTCTCTTTGGTAAGCTCTAGAAGAGCAGGCATTTTATCGAGCAGCTCAGGCGCCAACGGTACTTTTGGATGGAATGCCTTCCAAATAGAATAGAGCCCGAGGGTCAATGAGAAATTGATTCCTTTGGCGTCGCTCTGAAGAAGCTCTAGAGCCTGCGTATGAAAGATGAATGGGCTGACCCCCTTTTTCTCCAAGTATTGATGCACTGGCCCTGCTATATCGTTCTCAATGGCTCCTATGGGTAAGCCGGTACGGCTAAGGCCTTGTAGAAAACCTCTTCCTGCTGGGGTGTCCATGAGGGGCTGGAGTCTTGTAACAAGGGTTCTAGGATTGAATGGCAAGAGCAGATGAAAGGCTTGTGAAGGGGTGGATACTTTAACCTGGAGCGCTAGAGCCTTTTCGTGCTTGGTTAGAAGCACCTGGGTTGTGTCATTACATCTGCCTGCCCGCTTAGTGCAGACAGCAATCAAAGCAAAAAACTCTACAGCCGCAGCAACGGCATCAAAAGGTAGGCCATGGACCGACAATGCTAATCCCAGTAATGATAGCAGAGGATGCTCTGCGTTTTTCCAAAACATAGGGTCTATTGATGACCTAAGCAGTGCGAACTGTTTCTGTTCAACCTTCCAAGCATCAGTGAGATCCGTGTGTGGATTTGCTCGGCGTAACAGCAGGCAACCCTGAAAGGTTAGAGCAATACAAGAGGCAAGGGTTTTGGGTAAGTGTTTTCCTAACCCCTTGGAGACGGCAACGTCGAGTCCCTCATAGTTCGTTAGCGTGGAAGCCAAGAATACCTCATCGCCCCGAACAAGCCCCCTGGCTCCTTTCAAATAGTGGACTAACCGTTTTAAGAACGAACGATAGTTATGCGGAATCCTTAATGGATCAGAAACTTGGCGGGTATTGCTTATATAGTTCATCATCCACTGCCAGCCTTTGAAAAGCTCTCCCCCAGTAGGCTGAAGGGGAATGCTCTCATCGAGGTCAAATGGGCAGTAAAGCTCGTCCTCCTCAAAGCCATTAGGGATTGCCATTTTGGCAGCGCAGGAGAGATCAATGGTCCCCCCAGGAACTTCGATGTCCACACCATCTTTTTGAATGGTGTGTCGTGCTAAGCTCATAGACTGGAGGAGCCCACCATTTTGGTTGTCGGGAAGGGAATATTTGAAGCACATCTTTTTTACGAGCCATAACTGAAGATGCATGTCCGAGTATGGCGGTTTGATATAGGGTGGTAACTTCGTTTGAGACAAGATTTCTAATAACTCCTTGTCGTTTGGCTGGACTTTTTGAAGTCTCTTCGGAAGAAAATGGATCAAGGCAAGTTCGAATTGCCCAATGATCTCAGCAAGCTGCTGCTCATTGGCGCCTGTTACATAGACGCGTAGATCTCGGTCCATAGGGTCAATTTGAAGTCTTCTTCTAACGCCGCTTTGCAAAATCGTCTCAATGATGTCTGATGGGACATCGCGGCCAGCTAGAACATGTCTTACATAGATTTCGCCTAACTCATAAATGAGACTGCTGCCGACCCAGCGGTTTGGTTCGCGGCCGGTTCTCAGAACCTGCTCCCCAGCGATATTGAGGTATTCAACTAGTGTCCATAGTGAAACGGTCATCTTGACCTCGAAACCCCCTTCAAGTTTGCACGAGAAGGTGCGCGGTTCCTTGAGCCAAGCATAAAATTTGGCTTGCTGTTCTTCTGGGACTGAGGGCAATGGCGGAATCTCATCAGTTGGAAAGATGGGGATTCCATCTTCAGAGATCAGCTTTTGATTTAACTCCTGTGCACGGGCAACGTCGTAATCTGTAAAGGCGGCGGCTAGTTCTGGTGAAGTGACTATTGAAGGATTCGGGACTATAACGATCTTGTCGTTTGTGTTGGCATTTGATGGCACCTCCGTTGGAGGATTAATCGCGGAAACTAAAACTGAGTATGAAGTTAATTCATTCATTTAATTAATTAATTAAAAAGGTTAAGATTTATTAATTTAAACAACATAGTAAAGTGATTTTAATACATGCTATGTTAATTTTCAATGTTATTCTCTCCTATCTATTACACTTGACGCAAATTTACAAATTCCATGGGTAATCATGATCGCAATGGGGTCTTGTAGCGCGGAGCACAGACTTTCCATTAAGGAAGAATTAATCAAAGATGGTTTTCCCTTGTGGAAGGCTGCCAGCGAGAGCCGACAGTTAAGAAATCTCGTCTTGGAGGCAATTCGAGTTTTTTCAGCAGAAGGCGTCATACAAATGCTTGCGTATATAATTGCCAATGACATAATAGCTGATTTTAATATTTATATGAGGTGAGGTATGAATCTTAGGAAATTCGCCAGCCAACCTTTTGAGTGACGTGGAAGTGCGGTCGCTCTTGGATGGACAAAAGGGCCTTGTTCACCTTTACGGTCAGAATTTCGGTCGGACGAAAAAGGTCGGATGTCGTGGTTTGTGACGAGGGCATAGCGCCAGCTATGTCCGAGGAGCAAAACGCGACAGACGATCCTTTTGCAGTCGACCGAAAACTGACCGCAAAGGTGAATAAGGCCGACAAAAGGACCAAAGCGACGAAAAGGACATAAAGAGGTAATTGCAGAAGTCCGATTCTCCGAAGTCAATTTCCTGAAAATCGGATGCCGGTGAAGAGAGAGTCATTCCCTTCCCAGGCCCGAAGGGTCGATATTGCAACAGGCCATGGCATAGCCACATAGGCCTCAACCTAAGCCTAACAATCGTATCTCGGCGCGCAGCGCTTTGGAGTGCGGTCGCTTGCGACCGCTTTGGGTTCCTTGCGACGGTCGTGTGCAACGGCATCACTATAATTCCCTAAGGGTAAAATAGTTAGTACATACAGCCTTCGACGAATCCATACAATGCCGTTTAGCATTGCCGTCCCAAGGAACGAAAAGCGGTCGCAAGCGACCGCACTCCAAAGCGCTGCGCGCCGAGATACGATTGTGAAGTCCTAAGTCATTGAGATATAAGCTCAAAAGACCTGTTAGGTTGAGGCCTATGTGGCATAGCCATGGTATATGCCAAAACGGTTTTAGCAGCCTGTAGGGCTGCCATAAAGCGCATGCATAAATGGTGTTTGTAAACTGGCGTCTTGTAGCAGTCCTTCAGACTGCGAAATCCCTTCCTGGCATATACCATGGCTATGCCATGGCCTGTTGCAATATCGACCCTTCGGGCCTGGGAAGGTAGAAAAGCCTGTCTTTCCAGACTGGATAGTGCCATACCACTTAAGCTCTCTAGAATCGCCTTCTCATAAAAAAAGGTAACCTTTTTTCCCGAGAATCGATTCTCAAGGGCTCAAATAATTTTGCAATTGCCTCTAAAGGACTGAGCGGGTATTTTACAAGTCCTTTATGTCTTTTATGTCCTTTTCGTCCTTTAGTCCATCATCTGACATCTCTAACGAATTCTGCAATCGTCTCAATTCGCCAAAAAACCCTTCTTAATAGTCATGTTTCCACATCAGACGCATGCCACCAGTGGCTTCGTCGTCCACTTCAGCCTGTAGTTTGACGTGTTTGATCACGTTTGCCTCAACGGAAAAGCGGTTGGAATCGGTCGTGAGGCCTCTATTTAGCGAGATAAAGATATCGGGACAAAGGTACTTGCCAATTTGTACGGACATGTCATGAAATTCGGGATCATCGTTATTGAAGTCGAGACGATCGATTCCTAAGCGTTTCAGACGACTCATCATGCTAGCCATGTTGCTTTGGTCTGTTTTGGAAAGATCCACAACAGCTTGGCCGGCTTGATCATGTTCTAAAGGTGTGACGTCGTTGAGGCCACGTCCAAAGATTAGCCACGAGAGAATTTCCCTTTGGGATAGGTGAGGATTGGACCGTAAGCTAAGATCTGGTGCACGCATAGGCCCCTTTAGCACCGCTTCAATGCTATAGCGGTCGATATCTTGGCTGGCGACAATATACAAATTCGTGCGTTTTTCGAGGTCTCCGCTAAAGGAGATGGTGCCTTTATCGAGGTGAAACGGTTTGCCATTCATGAGATAGTCGCCCCGGGCAACACGTAGTTCGCCAAAGTACAGCGGGGCCTCTGAGGTGCCTGCCACGTTGATCGTGCCGCGCCACTCCGACCGAAGTTCCTCACTGCGCAGATAACCCCCACTGGGAATGTCGATGGTAATATCGAGAACGAGTGGGTTACTCTTTTTAGAGTCGGCCAGGCTCATCGGAGCATTTTTCGGCTTTGGTGAATTGATGAAAGTGATGTCTAGGGATGCCGCTGGCGTTGGCATCTGTTTGGGGATGGTGACTGTGAGTCCATCAGCAACCAGTTTGCCGCGTAAAACAGAATGCTCAGAGTCACCCAAAAGGTTAAGTTGTCCTGAGGCTATTCCCTGAATATAGTCTCGACGTAAAATCAATGTTTGATTGATGTTGAGAGCTATATTATAGGGATATTTCTTGGAGGGATCTAACCGAATGACCCCGGAGCCAGTCACCGTTCCCCGACGCCCATCGGCAGCTGAGAGATGTGTGAGGACGAGTTCATTTCCACGCCCCTCTAGCTTAGCTTGGATATTTCTCATCATGCATCCGGTATCCAAGCCTTCATAAGTGCAATCGCGCAGATCCAATGTGCCATTGAGTAAGGGTGCCTGATAGGTGCCTGAAATATCCAGAGCGACACGTGCCTGTCCCGTTACGCTAGTGGTATCAGATACTAATAGCTGCATCAACGGCGATACTTCACCGTTAGCGGTAATGGTAGCCGTTAATGGCTGGTCGGGAAGTAGGCGTATCTCAAATGGCACCAAAGAGAGCCGTATGGGTAATGTTGCTGTCGCCGCAACGGGTTGTTCTCCGATTCCTATGATATCCCCTGTAGCTTGTAAAAGACCATTCTCGACCACACCATTGGCTCGCGCATGAAGGGGCGGTATGTTAAGCAAGCCACTATCTGCAACGACGATTTGATCCGCCTCCAATCGAAGAGTAGCTTTAGGGTCATCAGGAGGGCCATGAGCTTCTAGAGCTCCCGAGAAATAACCTTGCATAGGCATTTGCGGGACCAGTAGATGAATAAGTTCCATAGGAAGATGCGATGCTTTAGCAGATAGATGCGCATCTTGCCCAAGGTGATAGCTTCCTCTTAGACGTAGGTTACCCTCGCCAACCTTAAGAGCTATAGGAGATACATCGATGCTGGAGAGACTCCAGGAGGTTGTGAAGGGATCTCCCAGCTGTAGAGGGTGGCCGCGAAGACGTCCCGTGAGTTGATTTACTGTTAATACGGGCATTTCAAGAGATGGTGTGACCTCTCCATTAGCGATAATGCGGAATTTGCTTTCCCAGCGCCCATTTGCCTGTAGGTGATAGCCCCAAGGGGCCTCATTAACTGGTATCGCCAGTTCCAGCGATATATCCTTTAGGTGGCCGGTAGTCAGCCGTAGATCCTTTGCTAGAATTTTGACGTTTCCATGAGCCCGATCCGGCAGGTCATTGAGGTGGGCCTCAATGCGGATGTGATCACTCCAGAGGTCTTTGACGCCAAGGTGGTCCGCTTCGGCGATGAGATCAATCACTTGAGGGCCCTGTCCCTCGTGGCTATGTAAATTTAACGAAATAGAACCCGTACCACGGATCGGCTCTACCACTGTAGGAAGAAGCCAACCGAGATTGCCTGCCTCACCGTCGAGGTGACCATCCACTAGGAAGGTAGCTAGCGAAAAGTCTAAATTGCCTCGCAGGGTCGCCATAGGGGCCTGCCAATGGAGGTCCTGAAGTTTTACTTGGTTTCCATAGTCCCAGGTTAGAGCAAACGTTGAGTGAGTGTTGATAGGGCCGAACGAACAGGACAGCGCCGCGGTGCCTGATAGAGCGTTGGCAGAACATCTGCCCTGGCCTTGAATCTGAACATTGCCTACATGATGGTTGTTGATAGCCAAATCAAAGGTTTTGAGATTGAAGTTGATGCCTGGATGGCGCCAAGGGCCTTCTAAAGCGCCGGAAGCTTCTATGCTGCCCTCGCTGGTAATCCCTACGAACTCATTCAGGATGGCCGAATTGTCAATAGATAGGTGGAAGCGCGCATTACGAAGCTCCAAGAGGGGATCGAGATTCAACCCACCACTGGCTTTGATGGTCGCATTGTTGAAATGACTTTCGACGACGAGCTCATCAATTTTTAGTCCTTGTGCGGCCAACCATTGAAAATCTCCAGCTACCGATGCCGACTCTCCCAAGGGGCCTATAGGAGCAACATCTCCCTCCTCCTCATCCCCCTGAGTACAGAAAAAGAAGAATTGTCCACTTGCAGAGCAATCGTATATAGCCTCTTGCCATGAGTGTGGCGCCTGTGGCCAGTGGAGCAAGGAATGGGCACTCAGCTCTACCGAATAGGGTGTCATAGACCCTAAAGAGGAGTGGAGCAATCCATATTGATCTTCAGCAATGCGCAAATCTACACGGACATCGTTACCCAACTGATGAGCCGATATAATGCAGATCGTTTGATGACCAGGATTTTGGCCATCCTCGAGAGAGATGTCCGCCACAGCAGTACGGAAGATGGTATTCATCCGCAGCTGTCCTGCCACATTTAGGCTAGTGGGAAGGGTAACATCGGCTGGTAGCCATGCCGAGGTCGCTTGGTCGTCCACCTGAAGGTTGGTCATCTTGAAGTGCTGCACCTCGATGCCTAGCGGGGCCAAGACACCACTGACTACTGGAAGATCATGTGTCGAGCTTGATATGGAGTCTTCCTCTTTGACAATGCTCACATCGCGGATGGAAACGGAAGGGAATACGACCCTACCCAAGAACAGATGGTAAGGAGCAAAGGTTAATGACAAACGTTTGGCATCGATGCGCGTGCCATCCGGGCTAATGAGTTCCACACCACGCAGGCGCATCGCAAAGGGGGAAACACGATCCATCGCCATGGCATTAAGGCGCCAACCAGTCGTGTCTTCAACCTGCTGCTTAATAATGGATAGGATCATCTCATTGACAGGACCCAAGCGTAGCAGAATACAGGCTATGGCAAATAGGAAGCCGAGGGTGATAGCGATACGACTCAGCTTAAACAGCAATTTTTTTAGAACTTTGCGCACCCGAGCCTCCTGAGCAAAAGGTTTGCAATTAATATGTTTTTTTTAAAATAAAAAAGCATATTAATGGTTTTTGGGAAGAATTGGGGGGCGCTTTTTGCTTCCACAAACCATCGAATAGGTGTGCTGCGCTTTGAATCACAATCGTCATTCGGCGCGAAGCGCTTTGGAGTGCGGTCGCTCGCGACCGCTTTGGATTTGGGCGAATGTACTGTGTCGTACAGCTTCCTATTAAACTGTCCAGCCCTCTCATATACCCTAAAAGAAGAAAAGTAAAGATTCGGATGGTACCTCGTTCGCCCAAATCTAAAGCGGTCGCGAGCGACCGCATTCCAAAGCGCTTCGCGCCGAGTGACGACTGTGATTCCGTAGCGCCCCCAATTCTTCCCAAGAACCCTATTAATTACAACTTCTTGAAACATGAATGTGAACTCTCCTTTGCGCCTTTGCGTTAAAAACTTTCACAATCTTTCCTTAATAGGTTTGGCCGATGCTGAAGTACAGTTGTAAGGGAGGATCGATCAAGCGTCGCCGGTTTAGCGGTACGGCGATATCCAAACGAAGGGGGCCTACAGGGGTATAGTAGCGTATACCTAAACCAGCTGATTGCAGCTGATGCTTGTTAAAGCAGGGCATGCGTGCACTATAGACATTGCCGCCCTCCCAAAAGCCTACAAGACCCCAGTCGTCAGTGATGCGAGCACGCGCCTCCAAGGACAGTACAGCCAAAGAGCGACCACCTTCGGGCCGGCCTTGGTCATCCAAAGGACTAACAGTGAGGTAACGGTAGCCACGCAAGGTGCTGGGCGTTCCCGCATAGAAGCGCTCGGGAGGAGGGATCGCCTGTCGTGCGGCTCCTTGAATGGATCCAAGACTTATCTTTGCTGCCAGTGTAATCCAGTTGAAGAGTGGCGCAGGTCTGTAATAGGCTGCATCGATTGCCATGGTATAGTAGTTTAGTCTGGTTGGAACAAATAAACGATGTGCTGGAGTAAACTTTAAGTTAATGGTGCTACCGCACAAAGGGTCCAAGACATCGCACACAGTTGTATGGCGCAGCTGCAGCGGCAATTCGATCAGAGTAAAATGGCGGTCGTTGTCTGTCTTAGTACTGTAGGTATATTTCAAAGCCAGCCCCACCCACGCTTGTAGGCGATCAGTCAGATGTCTGTGTAGGCGGCTGGAATAGATCCAAGCCGTTTCGTTAAAGCTGTCGGTAAGCTCTCGCTCAAGCTGAGCCGTATTGACCAGGTTCAGGCCTTTGCAAAGGAAGTCTGGAATGCGATGGGATAAGGTGGCATCTTGATACTTTCTTAGTAGCTCAGCCTTGGCAGAAAAGGTCTCTCCCATACCGCCAACATTGCGGTGTTCCCATTCACCGATAAGGCCAAAGCCAAATTCGGTGGAGTAGTTGATACCAGCGCCAAGGCTTCGCTGGCAGGCTTCGTTGACGTGAATGTCAACGGGCAAAAGGCCATCTTCATTTAGCTCAGTACCTAACTCAATATTGATTGAGCGAAATAATCCGCTGCATTCCAAAGCATCGAAGGTACCAGCGACGAGCTCCGGCGCATAACGCTCTCCGGGGCACCAAGTGACTTTCCGCGCGATGTAGCACTCGCGCACCTTGGTGTAACCAGAAATCTCTGGCGAAGCAAGGTATGCTAGTGGCCCTTCTTCGACATAGAGCCTGACACAGACAGTATAGGCTGCTTGGTCGGCAACAACTTCTCTTTTACGAACTTCTGCTAGAGGGTAGCCCTGCTCATTAATCCATACAAGCAAGGCATCTTCGGCTTCGAGAATCTTCTGAGGTAAGGCGGGAGCACCTAGCTGCAGTCCTAAGCATTCTGGTGTGATCCCATCGAAAGCAAAATTGGTCTGCTTGCTGTCATCGGTATTCCCAATAAATTCAACAGGTGCGCCAGGGGTGTCTTTGGCTTCCCAGTCAAACGATTCCTCAGTCGAAGGAGCGAGAAACTCCTGTTCAATGAAACGCTGCCCTTCCTCAACTTCCTGCTTCCCAGCTTCTTCTGGCTGTTCGATCCTTAATTCGTTAGCTGGTAAGACATCAAAAGAGGACAATGTAAAGACAGGTCCACTTTCGATGTGTATGCGCACGATGGCAGGTTCCACTTCCTCGTCGACATCGATATCCACTTCTGCGTTGAAAAAGGCTAAGCTATGCAGTGACTGAATTAAATGGGGTATGTCCGCTTGCGCACGTCGCTTTAACGAGATTAGAGACACTGGAGGGCGATCTTGCAAGGCTACTAGCTGTGAATGTGCATTTAACACATCCAACGCTTCGCGATTTAGCGTCCCTGTAAACTCGACGCGATAGTTCACATCGGCCCCAAGCGAGGCCATCCAGATTACAGCAACTAATACCGTTCTTGGAATCCAAGAGATCATCATCCACCCAGCAGAATTCATCACTTGTATCATTGACCATTGTTTTGTCTCGAGCGGAATCTTTCGTGTCGCTCATATCTTTTACCTCTATTTGTATAAGTTTTATGTATTGTTATTTTGTGAAATGATCTTTTTTTAATAAATTAGCGTAAATAATATAAAACTAATAATATATAATATGATTATGTTGTATTGAACGCTCATCTTCGCAGCTTTCTTCATCGGCTGGTGAAAAAAGGTGATTGGCAGGCTAGGTGCAGTTGGAGGTTTTATGGAGACTCTTGATTCATCGGGGGGGGCCCACAATTGGTCAGACATTGGCTCTGGGGAGTTTCCCAAGAAAGTAGAGAAAACCCAAAGCGCTAAAGTAGAGAAAACCGAAAGTGTCATTGATGCGGCGGTGATGAAAAGTTCTGGGGCTGTTCAAGAGGGGTATGTGCGTCCCGATTCGATTCAAGGGCAGAGCCAGGCTGCTCAGGAGGCGGATATTGTTGCAATTGCGGAGCAAGCGAATTCCGATAAGCAGTACTCTAAGTCATTGACCGGTGTACAAACGATGATAGGTCTTTGTCAATCTGCTCCCAAGATGACAACGGCTGTCAATACGATGCTAAAAGGAACCGATAATCTCTCTAAGATAGCCGCTCAGAGCAGGGGCGGTATAGGGGCAATTGGGGGGGTATTAAATTCAGTAGAGCCATCTTTGGCTCCTATCTTAGGGGTTACGTCGCATGTACTAACCGGAGCATCCATGGTTGTGCAGTTGGCCTCATT
The DNA here is from genome assembly GCA_963713615.1 of uncultured Chlamydiae bacterium. Taxonomy (GTDB): domain Bacteria; phylum Chlamydiota; class Chlamydiia; order Chlamydiales; family JAJFMA01; genus CAMFKD01. The sequence goes on along the minus strand of CAVQMM010000001.1, from coordinate 986,050 downwards.
GGCTCCTAAGAGTCGCGAATTGACTCATCTTAAAGAAAATATTGCGACCAAAACGGATTTGCTGAAGACCTGGGAAGGGGTGCGAGCGACGGGAACTATTCCCGAGGGATATAGCGCCCAAGAAGTTGACGATATCATTAATGATCTTCGCATGCAGGTAGCGGATTCTGAGGAGCAAAAGAAGAAAATCATCACAGAAACTGCTCTTGGCCTTTCAGTCACGGGCTTCATGATGGGCGTTGATGTGGTATCTACAGCTAGTGTGATTACCTCAGTCGTAGCGCCGGCTACAAAAGCGGCCGCGGCTGTAGGTTTGGCTAGCGGGGTATTAGGAGTTGCTAGTTCAGGCATATCTGTTGGACTTATGGGCGCGGCGATGGTGTCAGACTATAAAGAAATCAGGTCCATTCGCGAAGAGAAGAATGATCTTGCACAACTAGAAGAGAAACCTATGCCCCCTGCAGTCGCTGCTGTTGTTGAGTTAAGGTTAAAATGTTTGGACAAAGCAAATAGCGAGGGAAATATCAAATTTGCTCAACATGCTTTAGCTTTTTTTGCATCTGGTACCGGAGGCGTCGTTGGTGTAACGAGCATAGGACTAACATTAGCAGCCCTTTTTGCCGGGGTAACTGTAGGCGCTGCGGCGAGCTTCTTGCTGGTAGCTACTGGAGTGGGTGCTGCCGTCTTAGGAGCGGGCCTCGTCGCTGGAGGACTGGGGTATGCTATGTTTAAAAAGCGAAAAGAAATTAAAATTAGCCTAAACCAACTTGTTGTCTCGGTTAAAACCAAAGCCAAGTTAAAAAGCCAACGACAGCTCATCTCCGAACATGCATCATCTGGCAAGTCAATTGAAGCTTGTAATGCCAAGATTAGTGCGATCAGCAGGGCCTTTTCCTCTCAACAGACGCGGTTATTCGAACAGCAGCAACAGAGCGATGCAAAAATCAACTCTATACTTAATGATCCCACTGTCAGTAAAGAAGTGAAGCAAAAAGCTGTCACGGCTCATTCAAAGGCTCAGAAGATACGAGCTAAGAAGTTATCTGCTGTAGAACAGCACGCCATTAGCTTAACAAATGCGGAAGTTGATAAGCACACGCTATTGTTAGCTAAGATTAATCGCGTTGCAGCAGCCATCCCAAAAGGAGCTGCTGAAATTGAAAAGCTTAAGCTGAAAAAGCGCAATCTTCAGGAAGAAAAAATGCTTGTATCTTTGAGTAATCGGTTTAAAGCAATGACCCCGGAAGAAGTACGCGAGATAGCTACGGTATTCCAACATGAGTATGCGAGATCTCCCGAATCTAAGGAACAGGTGAAGGTATTCTTGCGCCAACAGGGGTTTACTGATCAAGCTTTTGACGATGATCCCGTTGGTGTTACTTTTAAATATCTAGTAAAGGCACCGAAGAAGTGACTCATTGAATAGAATAAAGCTGAATCTATACTAATATTTCGCGTAATATAATTAAATAACAACAAGTAATAAACATATTAAATTAAAATAACAGAAATAATTTATGATAATGATATAATAAAAAATATAATTTAAAATCGGTGATTATTGAATAGTTAGTTGATAGTCAAATGGAGCAACTGTATGGATAGACTTGACTCAGGTTTAGGTCAGCAGTGGGCGAATCTTGAACACGGTGGCTTGAGCGTTCCCGACAAAACTGCAGCGGCAAAGAGCTCTGAATTTCCTGAATCGGAAAACGTTGAGCCTCAGGAGTTTCCACAACCAGGCTCTCGGCAGGAATCGATTCAGAATAAAGCTGATCAATTAAGTAGTGAGGGAATGAAGGCGGTACTTTCGGACTACGATTATTATTTGAGCCTGCCGGAAGATGAACATGGAATGGGGGATATTATTCAGCTTTCCGAAAATCCAGCGGCATTAGCGGCGAAGGGGCAAGAGCTACAGCGAGGTTTAGATGTCCTGAACCCACCTGTGCAAGATGTTCAGAATCGGCCTCCGCAGATATCGGTGAATCCACCTGCAGAGCAGTCTGTCAGCCCACCCGTGCAGAATCCACCCGCACAACAGCCTGATAGCCCACCCGTGCAGAATCCACCGGCACAACAGTCTGCTAGCCCGCTCGTGCAGAATTCACCGGCTGTCAGTCCTGCCAACTCACCCGCTGTCAGTCCGGCCCGACAGTCGATGGAGAATCTTGTACGTGATTCACGGTTAACCGGTTCGAACAGTGCCGTTCGAAAAATTGATGCAAGGTTATCACCAGAGTTGGGACTTGGAACCGGTTATTTGACGTCCAACATAGGTATGGTCGTGCAGGTAGCAGCCCTGGCACCTCGGGCACAGGAATTTCAAGAGCTCAAGAAAACTCTTGAGGTTAAGGAGGGGGTACTAGAAGGGCTAATGCAGCAGCGGCAAAATGCCCAACCAGGTAGTCCAGAGCGTGGTGAATTAGATGGGAAAATCAAAGACCTTCAGGCAGAAATAGAAGAAGTAAAGACAGTAAAAAACGATCTATTAAAAGATACCGCTATGGGGCTAGGGGTGGGTGGAGCTTCGCTGGCCGCCGATGTGTTGGGTAAAGTAAGTACCGTTGCATCTGCAGCAGCAGCAGGGGCCACTGCTACAAGCGTTTTATTGGTAGTCAGCGGGGCTATGGGAGGCTTAGTCGCCGGTGTAGGTACCGTGCTCGCCCTTGTTTCTCTTGTGGATGATGGGAAAGTACGCAAAGCCAACCAGACGGAAAGTGCCAAACTACTTTCCGAGTTACAAAGCGCTAATGTTGATCCAGTAGTTGCTAGGCTCATCACTCTGAGGTTGAATCACCTTGAGCACGTTAGTACCCAAAACAAGATCAAGACTGCCCAGCATGGCATTTCCTTTGGAGCTTGTAGCGCAGGTTTGGCGACAGGGGCTGTCTCAGCAACACTAGGCTTAACGGGAACGACAGTCGGTGTCGCTGGTACTGTCTTGTTAGGAGCCACAGGGGTAGGAGCGGCTGTGGTAGGCGTTGGTCTTGTGACCACAGGGGTAATTTATGTAGCATATAAGCATAGGGACGAAATCGATTTATTCATTAAGAAGAAACGGGCAACTTCTGAATTAAACAGTAATTTAAAAGCGATTGATAAAAATAGTAAAATTTTAACGGAATCTCAACGAGAACTCGATATCACTGAGAATAAGATTAACACGGTGAATGTACGCTATAATACCAGGGCTGCCCAATTGCAGCAAACATATGAACAATATGAAACACAAATAAACACCATAGCGCAAGATCCTAGTTTAGGAGCTGCCCAGAAAGCTACCAAAATTAAGGAGCTAAAGCAATTACAGCACACAGCATCTAATCAATTACAGTCACTAAAAAGCCGTGCCCTAAGTATTCTAGAAGGCGAAAATACAAAAAAAACGACACTATTGAAAAAAGTGAAGATTTCCTCACAAGTGATCCTGCAAAAGGCTCCGCAGGTTGAGGCTCTGAAAGATAAAGTTCGCATTCTTAATGAGAGAAAAGGTCTTGCTAGTTTGTCTACCAATTTTAATGGAGTGAGCCCAGACGAAATTGTTAACGAGGCAGAGAACCTTCATCAAACGTTTCTCTCTTCCCCAAGTTCGCAGGAAGCTGTGAAAAATTTTTTGCGTTCGCAAGGCAAGCTCACTGATGAGTTTGAGGCGGAGCCAGTGGCTAGTGTATTTAGATATCTCATAGCAGCCTAAAAATATAAGATATTAAGGAGTAATAAGATGGGTAAGGGAAGATTGGCTTATTTAGAAACTGCCTTGAGTAAACAGGGGTTTGCTGTTCAGCTCATATCTTCGGATGAGAATGTGCCCTATGCTCATCTGAATGTTAATCTCGGAAAAGATGATAAGGGACGTGAAAGAACGCTTGTCATACGTGCAGACAGCTTTCCACTACCCAAAGAGGTTAAAAATAGTGAGCAGGCTGAGGAAACTCTTGATGAACAGGTATTCCTGCATCTGTTTGCAGCTTTTCCTTTTCAGTTGAAAGAAGAGGCTGTAGGAGAGTTATCTCGTCTTTTGATGTACTTTAACAAGCCTTTAGAAATTCCAGGTTTTGGTATAGACGAGGTGAACAAGCTAGTCTTCTACCGCTATAGCCTCATTACTGTTGGAGGCATGATTAAAAAACGTCCGCTCATAGCCATAATAGGCACCATTATGTTGCTGATGGATGCCCTAACTCCTCAGATAGAAGCTGTTGCCCAAGGAGCTCCTATGGTTAGCGTGCTTCGCGACACCATCCTGGCATTGTCTGGCCAGCAAAAAGCCGCGTAGAGGAATAACACGGATTTAGGAATTAGGAATAACACGGATGCACACGGATCTAGGAGGATTTAGGAGGATCGGATGGTAAATACGGTTCGTTTAGCTTTTTAGGAGTAACACGGATGCACACGGATCTAGGAGGATTTAGGAGGATCGGATGGTAAATACGGTTCGTTCAACTTTTTAGGAGTAACACGGATGCACACGGATCTAGGAGGATTTAGGAGGATCGGATGGTAAATACGGTTCGTTCAACTTTTTAGGAGCAACACGGATTGTGTTCATTCTTAAAAACCAGTTTTATTGTTTTAGATTGAAGAACCGTATCTACCATCCGATCCTCCTAAATCCTCCTAGATCCGTGTGCATCCGTGTTGCTCCTAAAAAGTTGAACGAACCGTATTTATCATCCGATCCTCCTAAATCCTCCTAGATCCGTATTACTCCTAAGAACGGCACAAACCGCTTGGGTTTACGCTTTATGAAAGGGCTTTTGATGCTGTTTGTTGGAATTGGCATTTACATTACTGTTATTGCTAAGGGTAATTTCCGGTACAAGTTCGCACGCTCTTTCAAACTGAGTTTCTGCACCTAGAGCAAAGGCTAAGTCTTTTAGGACTTTTCGATTGAGAGGATAGCTATGTCCGTGAAAGTCAAATCTTACGGTACCTGAAATTTTGCCGCTTACCTTGTTGGTATGATCATTGATTACTCGTAGCTTAGTAGCAAAAACTGCGACCAGGGCACGAGTATCAACTCCTGAGAGCAGATCTCTTTTTTGGCTTAGTAGATTAGTCGTGAGCGCTGTTTGCCTATCGTGAAGCTGCATCCGAATCTTCTCACGTTTCTCTACGGAAGCATGTGTAGCCTCTTGTAATTTGGCTTCGAGAGCCGAGATCTCTCTCGAAAGTTGAGCCACCTGTTTTTCTTTAGCGTTTTGGTGGGAGTCTAATACAGCCTGCAGATTCTGTACTTCAACTTTTGACTCCTCATTAAGCTGAGATAGATCTCCCCTGGCTTCCGAAAGTAATGACACTTGAGCGGTAAGCTCTTCAACGTGCCTTTGAAGGTCTCGATTACTCTTCTCCAAATCGGATTGCCTAGCCTGGGAAATTTTCTTTTCCCTCGTCAGCTCTGCAATCTGAGCCTTTAGGTACTCGAGCTCGCTAGCTTGTTGTGAATTTACTTCGCTCAGCGATTGGATTGTGAGATCGCGATCCTTAAGTTTTGCGGCTTTTTTCTCAACCAGGTGTTCTTGTTTATGAAGCTTCAAATTAATCCCATCGATGGTTGCCTGAGCCTCTTCCAAAGAGGCCTTTGCGGCGTCCAGCTCAGCCATTACCAGCTCATTTTTTGAAGACAATTTCACGTTTTGTCTGTTTGACAAATGCAGCTGCTTCTCGACCAACCCAATCTTTGCCATTAGCCGCTGTTTATCGGATTTAAGTTGGGCCTTTTTATGCTTAAGTTGGCTGATGGCATGAGCGTCCTGGTGTATCTGCTGGACATTGGATGCAGTAGTCTTGTCGGTCTCATCGACTTTTGCCAGGAGGTCTTGAATTGTGCTCTCTTGTTCCTGAATTTGTTGCCTTAGGTCAGCGAGGCTATCGGCATTTTGGATGTTGGGTTCTGAGTTTGGCAGCAATGCTGGATTGCCCTTGTTCTGCAGAGATTGAGCGTCCGTAGTTTCGCGATTTGCAGATTGTTTTCCTTTATTTGGAAACTCATCCAACATAATGAAAAATGGCAAAAAAAATGCCCCTGTGACCATGGTAGTTCCGGTCAGCAAAAAAAGTGGAGTTCCTACGATACCAACGCTTAGAATAAATGCCATGAGACCTACTCCAGTTGCTAAAGAACCCGCGCTTACAACCATCCCACCTTTACGACTCCACAAAACTTCAGCAACTTTGGTCACAACCTGCGCAGCCGATTGGCTTAATGATTTTTTAACTTCATCCGCTTTTGGAAGTGGAGGATTAGCATCTGCCAGCACGTTCCGAATATGAGGCAAGTTCTGATCAATACCTTGAATATTAGCCTGTTGTATGTCATTACCAGGATTTATTCTTGGAGCGACTCCCCCTTCGATATTGCCTTGCATACTCGTCTCCCTCTACTATTGCCTCAAAATAACGAAATCAATCTATAAGTATATTATAGTAGATGCGCGTATTAAATAATATTTGATTGTATACTAAATATTAATTTATAGACAACTATTTTTCATTTTTTTAAATCACAGCGTTTTGGAGTTCGTGTCGCTCACGCCTGCCTGTGTAGTTAAGTCCTACAATACCGGATGAGGCAAAAAAACATGATTCATAGGATATACATGATATTTAGGATACTCCATAGAAGCCTCCAAACAGAATTGGTTCTCTTTTCCTTTATCATGCATATCAGGCGTATCCCATTTATCATGTTTTTTGTTCTAAGGGAGAACGTGGGAATCATGCTTTTTCAAATTCATCTATTGCACAAGATTGGTTCTCCTCGCTACACTGCCTAGCAATTTGCCACAAGGAGTTTGCCGATGAAGACAGAGCTTGCAGGACCTATCGTACGTCCCAAATCAGCCGAGCTTTATAAGAACTTATGCCAGGTGATGCCCTCCGGAGTTGGATCACCTACAAGAGCCTTTAAGTATGTTCAAGAAGAACCCCTGATTGTTTCTCATGGAGCTGAAGACAGGATTTTCGACGTCGATGGCAACGGGTTCATCGATTACCATATGTCTTGGGGAGCCCTAATGCATGGGCATGCGCATCCGACCATCGTTAAAGCTATTCAAGAGCGTACAGCCAAAGGGACTAGCTTTGGACTAAGCAGTGCCATCGAGGAACCGCTAGCGCGTAAGATGGTCGAGCATATTCCCTCCATTGAACAGGTGCGCTTTGTGGCTTCTGGCACTGAGGCGACGATGACCTGTGCACGCATTGCCCGGGGCTACACTGGACGCGAGTACATCATTAAATTCACTGGGTGTTATCACGGTCATGCAGACTTCTTCCTTGTACGTGGAGGCTCTGCTATGCTCGGCAATACCCCCACCGCAACGTCTGCCGGGATTCCTTCGGACATTGTTAAGTATACCCTTTGCCTGCCTTACAATGACATTGAGAGCATTCGCAATGTATTTCGCAGTCCAGCCTACCGGGACAATATTGCCGCGGTGATTGTCGAGCCTATCGCTGGGAATATGGGTGTCGTGCCAGCGACGCAGGAATTCCTAAACGTCCTTCGTGATGAAACGGCTCAATGCGGTGCCTTGCTGATATTCGACGAAGTGATCACCGGCTACAGAGTCGCATTGGGTGGGGCTCAGGAATTATATGGGATCACTCCCGACCTCACGACGTTTGGCAAAATTATGGCCGGAGGGACTCAAGCAGCAGCCTTCGGTGGGCCGCGCAAGATTCTGGAAGTTTTGGCTCCACAGGGACCCGTTTATCAGGCAGGGACGCTCACCGGCAATCCACTATCGATGGAGGCTGGGCTTCAGACCCTCAAGCTCTTGGAGATTGATGGCGTATACGAGGAGTTGGAGCGTAAGACGAGCCGACTGCTTGGTCCCGTCGAAGAGGCGCTGAAGGCCAAGCAAGCGCCAGCCTGCGTACAGCGAGTGGGATCTATGTTCACCATCTTCTTCGGCAAGACCAACATCGACAGCATGGAGGTGGCGCAAGATCTCGATCTCGATTTGTTCCAACGTTTTTTCAGCCATATGTTTGCCCATGGTATTTTGTTGGCACCCGCGCAGTACGAATGTTCTTTTATCAGTACTGTCCATACCGAGGAACATCTGGATTATACTCGCGACGTGATCCTAGACTTCATTGAGCAAACCTTCTAGGATGAGCAGCATGATGAAATACTGTCTCTGGATAATGTTCGCGCTTATGAACATGGCCCATTCCTTGGTGGCAGTATCATCACAAGCTGCTTGGGTTTCGGTACGTGGTTATCTTGGTTCCGACCAAGTTGCTGCGATTCAGACGCAGGTTGATAACGCGAATGCGGGCGCTAACACGCCTTTAATTTTGGAGATTGAATCATCGACAGGAGACCTCAGGGCGGTTCTTGGTTTAGCTCAGCATATCTATGAGCTGAAGCTACAAAAAGGCTTTAGAGTCATTGCCCTGCTCTCATCAAAGGTAGTCGGTCCAGCTGCTACTTTGCCATTCCTCGCCGATGAATTGATTGCCACTCCGTACGTTTCTTGGGGAGCTATTCCACAGGGATCGGAGTCATCAGTCTCTCTTAATGTATTGCGCAACCAAGTTTTAGGCCTTATAACGCCGAGCAATCCAAAGGCTGGATTGCTTCAGCTGCTAGCTCAGGCTATGGTCGATGACTCCATTTTTGTGGTCGATGATCATGGCTGGAAGTTGGTCAGGGAGATGCCTTCATCTACAGCAACTGCCATCTCACATAAGGGCGAGACCTTAGTCGTTAGCCATCTGCAACTAAGACAATTAGGTCTAGTGAGACGCTTCGAAAGCATTTCTGACCTGCGTCAGCAGTATGGTTTACAGCCTGAGGAGCCTGTTGGGCCTGTCGAGGATCTCGAGGCTGCCACAGCTAGCACGTTGCAAAAACGTCTGACGGATCACATCCACTTTGATCCTGCTAAACCCACGACTATTGGGCATATCCTTATTGATGATCGCACCAGCGGCATCAACCAGGGCACGTGGCTTTATGTCAAAACAGCGCTGGATCACTATAAACTGACCAAGCCAGCTTTTGTGATCTTAGAGCTTAACACGCCTGGCGGTGAAGTCTATGCTGCGGAGCTGATTTCTGAAGCCCTCAAAAGCCTGGATATCGACTATGGTATCCCAGTGGTTGCCTACATCGATAATTGGGCTATGTCAGCCGGTGCCCTCTTGGCCTATTCCTGTCGCTTCATCGCTATTGCCAAAGATGCCAGCATGGGTGCCGCTGAGCCAGTTATTCAATCAGCAGAAGGTAAGATGGAGGAGGCCTCGGAAAAGGTGAACTCTGCCATGCGTTCTGACATGGCCAATAGAGCCAATTTCTTTGCACGCAATCCCTTGCTCGCTGAAGCTATGGTCGACAAAGATGTGATTTTGGTGCTGCGACATGGCAAGATCGTTAAGCTCGACAATGAAGATCAAATTCGTAAAGGCAGCGACGATCCCGATATGGTGATTAGTCCAAAGGGCAAATTGCTGACGCTGAATGCAGAAGACCTCATGAAGTATGGTGTAGCGGATATTCTGGTCCCTCCGGTAGCGGTGAAATCGATAACAACAACGGAAGAATGGGAAGGGCATTGGCCCGCTAGTAAGATGGCGCTGTTCACAACACCATTCTTCGACAAGCTAGAATACGCTACTATTGATTCCTATCGTCCCGATTGGAGAGTTCAGTTCTTATCCATTCTCACCATGCCCGCAGTCTCTTCGATACTCATGTTGGGGCTGATGCTCGGTTTCTATATGGAGATGAGCCATCCCGGTTTTGGCCTGGCGGGAGGCGTCGCCCTGACCTGTCTATTTCTTATTTTGCTCTCTAGCTTTGCCCTGGAGGCGATCAACTGGCTGGACATCATCATCTTGTTAGCCGGTGTCATGCTTGTTGGAATCGAACTTTTTGTGCTTCCTACCTTTGGTGTCGCCGGCTTTTTCGGTATTGCTATGGTGATATTCGGCCTATTTTCGCTGACTTTGCCGAACCTTCAGTCTGTTAGTTTTGACTACGATACAGGCACCTGGAATGCTGCTGGAGAGGTTTTCGTCCAACGCTTGGTCTGGCTGTGTGGTTCTTTAGTCGTCGCCATCATTCTTGCAGCCCTACTTGGAAAGTATGTCGTCCCCAGAGTCGCCGGAATGAGCCGGCTTGTGCTCAATAGTGAGCAGCAGGGGTATATTGCCGGTGTCGATCCAAAAACACTTCCTCCTGCCGGTACAGAAGGCGTTGTGGCTGCGACATTGCGTCCTTCTGGTAAAATTATGATCAACGATACCATCTACGATGCTGTCAGTGATGGCGCCTTTATCGAAAAGGGCACGGCTATTTTTGTATCGCGCCTTGACGGCAGTAAGATTGTTGTGGCGGAGCTATTGGAGGAAATGGATACACCATGATGCCATTTGTGATGCTCTTCATTGGGCTATTACTCATCTTTCTGGAATTCTGTCTGCCTGGTGCCGTCATGGGCATCGCCGGTATCATTATGGTTGTAGCCAGTATGATTGCCTTTGCCAGCGTTGCGGAGTCAGGTTTCGCCGTGGTAGCTTATATCATCGGCGTTGGTATCGCCATTGCTTTAATCATTCGTTTTGCCATTCGTCGCATCCGTAGCACGGCCAGTGAAAATACGATGTATCTTGAAAAGGACCAAACGGGCTTTGTTGCCTCAAGTTTTGATACAAGTCTCATAGGCAAGGAAGGCATTGTCACTGCAGATCTAAAGCCCGCAGGGCATATCATGGTAGCTGGTCAGCAGTATCAGGCGACCACGGAATCGGGCTATCTTGTCAGGGGAACTCCAGTTGTTGTCTTGGGTGGCATGGGAGCACATCTTAACGTTAAACCTATCAAAAAGGAAAAGTCATCATGACCATGTCGTTACTGGCAGCAGACGTCGGACCAGAGGTATATTTCTTGGTCATCTTCCTCGCCATCGTCGGTATTGCCCTACTGAGCATTGTAGGTAAATTTATAGCTCTGTGGTTTCAGGCTTTTGTGTCTGGTACACCCATCTCCCTTTTTAACATCATCGGCATGAGCCTCCGAAAGATCCCACCTCGGATCATTGTGAATGCGCGTATCGTCTCTTACAAGGCAGGTCTGAAAGGGATTGGCGTCTCCGACCTAGAAACACACTACCTAGCTGGTGGACGTGTTCAGAATGTCGTCGAAGCGATGATCGCCGCCGATAAAGCCAATATTCCCATCGACTGGCGTCAAGCAACAGCGATCGACCTAGCAGGACGCGATCTAAAGGAAGCCGTACAGACATCCGTCTATCCAAAAGTTATCGACTGCCCCAGTCCAAATTCTAATGAGTTTATCGCAGCGGTATCGAAGAATGGGGTGCAGCTTCTCTGTCGCGCACGTGTCACCGTACGCACGAATATTGCACAGTTAGTTGGTGGTGCCACCGAAGAAACGATCATCGCTAGGGTCAGCGAGGGGATTATTAGCGCCATCGGCGGAGCCGATACACACCTGGAAGTGCTTGAGTCACCTCAACGGATATCCAAGTTAGTGCTGGAGAAAGGCCTTGATGCCTCGACAGCCTTCGAAATCCTATCGATTGACATCGCCGATATTAACGTTGGTGAGAATATTGGCGCTCGCCTAGAGGCTGACAAAGCGGAATCGCAGAAGCGCGTTGCTCAGGCCAAAGCAGAAGAGCGTCGTGCCATGGCCGTTGCTGTCGAGCAGGAAAATAAGGCCAGCGTGAAGCAGATGGAGGCCAAGCTTGTGGAAGCACGCGCCTTGATTCCAAAAGCTATCGCTCAGGCATTTGAGAAAGGCAACCTCGGTATAATGGATTACATGCGCATTCAGAATATTCAGTCGGATACCGATATGCGTAATTCATTATCCAAGGGCGAAGAAGGCTCCAAAGGTGAACTAGGGACCACATAAGATGGATGTGATTCAATTTATCGGTTTCGTCATTACCATGCTGGCGCTGATCTTTTTGACGATCAAGCGCACGCGTGAAGAGCGACGCCGCAAAACGCATCCTGAAGAATTCAAAGGGGAAAAGGAGAAGGAAGAGCAGGAATATAGGGACCTGCTTAGGTCGCTAGATCTTCCCATCCCCCCTGAATTAGATATCGAGACCAAGAAATCACCACCCAATTCTTTGCCACGCCCACCGCCAGCGTCATCGTCGGCTGGATGGAGAGCTCCCGAACCTAAACGTATGGTGCAGCCGAGCTTTAAGTATCAGGCCAACCTTGATGCAAGGCACCAGAAAACACGCATTGAGCAGCGTAATTATCAAAGCCGAATTGATACCCGCCATTCTTTCAAGCAGACCGTTGTCAGCAAAGCGTTGCAACCTGAAGCTGCTACCACAGCCTATAATGTGGCAACCAAGAATGTGTACAATGTGGAAACGGATGCCTATGCCTTTCATGAAGACCATACAGTCCCTAGGGCACAGGCGATGGTTGCTGGGCTTAACAGGCCACTCGAAATGATCTTATTCTATGAAATGATCAAGAAGCCTAAGGCATTTCAGCCCATGGGACGCCTTGAAGGCTTGCCTTGGGAAGGAATGTAATCTGTGTCAGTTGCTGAGGCATACCGCCGCACTTTAGAAGACATTGCTTCTCATGCGCGAGCTTGTGGTCGCGATCCCTCTGGGATTACCCTCCTTGCCGTATCAAAAGGATATCCTGTGGATGCGGTTTTGGAAGCTTATCAAGCCGGGGCTAAGCATTTTGGCGAAAGTCGCGTTCAAGAAGCGCTAGATAAGATGTCCACGGCTCCAAGTGATATCCAATGGCATCTTATCGGAAGTTTGCAGCGCAAAAAAGTCCCTAAAGTTGTAGGGAAGTTTGCGTTGATCCATTCCGTGGACAGCGTGGAACTGGCCGAGGCACTATCGAAGGCGACACACGAAGGGGTGACGCGCATTCTTTTGCAAGCCAACACCAGCGGAGAGGCCAGTAAGCATGGTATGACGCCTGATCAATGGCAATCAGTGATAGGTGACGTGTTAGCATTGCCTGGTATCGAGGTTGAAGGGCTGATGACCATGGCTCCTCTGACACAAGATACAGAGGTCATTCGGAGTTGCTTTGCAGGTCTGCGGCGCTTAAAGGAGCAGCTCGAGGTTGACACAGGGCGGGTGTTTGCGCATCTGTCGATGGGCATGTCCCATGATTACGCGATTGCTATCGCGGAAGGGGCCACGATCGTGCGTATCGGCACAGCAGTGTTCAGCTGAATTAGGAAAAAGACGTAAAGGACGAAAACGACCTAAAGAGGTAATTGCAGAAGTCCGATTCTTCGAAGTCAATTTCCTGAAAATCGGATGCCGGTGAAGAGAGAGTCATTCCCTTCCCAGGCCCGAAGGGTCGATATTGCAACAGGCCATGGCATCGCCATGGTATATGCCAAAACGGTTTTAGCAGCCTGTAGGGCTGCCATAAAGCGCATGCATAAATGGTGTTTGTAAACTGGCGTCTTGTAGCAGTCCTTTAGACTGCGAAATCTCCCTTGGCATATACCAGGGCGATGCCCCATAGGCCTCAACCTAAGCCTAACAATCGTATCTCGGCGCGCAGCGCTTTGGAGTGCGGTCGCTTGCGACCGCTTTGGGTTCCTTGCGACGGTCGTGTGCAACGGCATTACTATAATTCCCTAAGGGTAAAATAGTTAGTACATGCAGCCTTCGACGAATCCATACAATGCCGTTTAGCATTGCCGTCCCAAGGAACGAAAAGCGGTCGCAAGCGACCGCACTCCAAAGCGCTGCGCGCCGAGATACGATTGTGAAGTCCTAAGTCATTGAGATATAAGCTCAAAAGACCTGTTAGGTTGAGGCCTATGGGGCGATGCCCCGGCCTGTTGCAATATCGACCCTTCGGGCCTAGAAAGGGGTAAAAGCCTGTCTCTCCAGACTAGATAGTGCCATGCCATTTGAGCTCTCCAGAATCGCCTTCTCGCATAAAAAGGTAACCTTTTTTTCTGAGAATCGATTCTCAAGGGCTCAAATAATTTTGCAATTACCTCTTTTGGTTCTTCGGAGTGAAGCAGCCAAGACGGCTGCTTCACAAATAAACTAGCGACTAAAGCGATCTTCCGGCTAGGGAGATTGCTACACCTGCCGCAGCCGATAGAATCAACACTGTGCGGTTTAGTGAGTAGGTTAACAAGATGCCAATAGGAATGGCCTTTGCAGCCGCTTGCGCAGCGCGACTTACGGTCTCATTTCGGATCGCTATTTGCACCACCGGCTGAACTGTATTCAGAGCTGCAGATACAATCCCAGCAATAAAACCATACACACCACCCTTGGCTGCATAATATGCCGTGTAGGTGCCGTTGATTCCCAATTCCCTAATACAAGCAGTGCCGGAGCAGGAAGTCAACTGGCCTAAAGTACTCATCAGCGATCCTTCAGTAATAGCCCCTAGAATCGCGCCCAGAACGGTAATGCGAATGACCTGACCTGCATAGCTGGCATTTTCATTAAAAAAACAACCGATTGCCGCTTTGCCCGTCTTCGCGACGAAATCCGTGAAGCCAGATGGTTGAGTTGCCTCTGCAGGTAAATTATTTACGATAGCCATAATAAATCCTATTATTGTTAAGTGAGTTGATGTGTTGATCTGTTAATTTGCAAGACGAACAACATTAGCATTACGTTTGTTTTTCTGCAATTAGATACTATTTATTGAATAATCCATGTGAAGGGTCCCATATGTACTGCGATTAAAAACATGATAAATGGGATATGCCTGATATGCATGATAGAATCATTGGTTTATCCTACATATCATGTATATCCTATGAATCCTGTTTTTTGTTTTGCGGTCAAATTTTGAAGTTTTTGGGGTGTAAGCATTTGACAATCATTTAGAGTCCTGGAAGAATGCCGATTTATTAACAACCAAGTCCATAAGTGGAGGTAAACGAAAAGCCTATGTCTTGCGAAGCTAACAAATCCTGCTGCAGTGTTCCCTCAAGCGCCAATAAATATATGGCTATCGCTGTATTGCTTGGGATCTGTACAGGTTGTTGTGACTTCGCGCCTCTTCTAAGTTTGGCTAGTGTGGTGTCGGATCTCTTCATCAACTTGCTCAAGCTGGTGAGTTTACCGATCATCTTTTTGTCTATTGTCGCGACGGCATCTGGCATGCAGAGCATGAACGAGGTCCGCCAGATGGGGAAACAGGTGATCAAGTACACATTATTAACGACGTTGATCGCTGCATCGGTGGCTTTGGTGATTTTTCTGGTGATCGACCCTGTGCATGCCTATTCTCAGGCAGCTGGGGTTGTTCCAGAGGTTGTTGCTAGTCAGGCCAGCTATGGCAGCTATCTCATTCAGATGGTACCTGCAAATATTATTGAGCCCTTTCTAAAGAATAACGTCGTCGGTGTTCTGTTCATTGCCATGGCACTCAGTTTGTCCATTTTGGCATTACCCAGCGAAAGCCGTATGGTTTTACACGGATTCTTTTCTGCCCTCTATGCGGCGGTTATGAAAATGACGACGTTTGTCGTTATGTTAATGCCAGTGGCCATTTGGGCGTTCATCGCCCTTTTCTTCCGCGATTTGAATGGAGGGATGGAGTTTAAGAGTTTGGCTTTCTACCTGGCATGTGTGCTACTGGCAAATATCGTACAGGCGCTGATTGTACTACCGTTGCTTCTGCGTAGTAAGGGCATTTCGCCTATTGCCACATTCAAGGCTATGTTTCCGGCATTATCGGTCGCATTCTTTGCGAAGTCTTCGGCCGGAGCCTTGCCGATGGCGATCAAATGTGCACAGGAACGTGCGGGTATCCGTGCAAAAGTGGCTAACTTCAGCCTGCCTCTCTGCACAACCATCAATATGAATGGATGCGCGGCATTCATTCTGACGACCGTACTGTTTGTCTCTATGATCAATGGGGTTCAGTATTCTTTAGCAGAGATGATGGTTTGGGTGCTTATTGCCACTGTTGCGGCTTTGGGTAACGCTGGAGTACCGATGGGCTGTTATTTCGTTTCTACGGCGTTTTTGGTGGCGATGGATGTCCCACTCAATATTTTGGGCGTGATTTTGCCCTTTTACTCATTCATTGACATGCTAGAGAGCGCGATCAATGTCTGGTCCGACTGTTGCGTCACCGCGGTGGTTAACAAAGACCTCTTTGGTGATGCGCCGGTGGTTGCTGATGCAGCGGCTACTGCCGTGCCTATGATATAAGACGCTTAATGGACATCATGGACGATAATGGACAGAATGGACGAAAATTCATCCCATCCATTTGGTCCATTTCCGTCCATGATGTCCATTATTGTCCATAAGGTTTATGGAGAATGCCCGTCTTAACTCCAGCCGTACATGAGGACGTAGGTGCCCACACCGGCTAGATAAGCCAGCAACGCGGCCCAGCTGAGGTGTTTGACATACCAACCAAATGACACCTTTTCAAGAGACATAGCTGCCACCCCTGCGGCAGATCCAATAATCAAAATACTGCCTCCTGTACCTGCTGTGAATGCAATCAGTAGCCAAAGCGTATGATCCACCGGTATTTCTGTCAGCGGATACATCTGGATCACTGCGGCTACCAATGGGATATTGTCAACGATAGCCGACACCAATCCGATCATCACAGCGATCATGGTTTGTGATCCTAGTGACTCTTCCAACCCTTTTGCTACGGATCGAAGAGCCCCTGAAGCTTCCATGGCATCGACAGCCAACAGCATGCCGAAGAAAAAGAAAATACAGGCCATATCGATGCGGCCAAAGGAATGGTAAATTCGCAGGTTTTGGCGCTCCTCGACATTGTAGTGTGTTAAGTCAGTTATCACCCAAAGAGTTGCTACCCCCAGAGTCACTCCCAGAAAGGGTGGTAACCCAAAAAAGGCTTTCCAGACAGGGACCATTAACAGCGAAAGTACTCCCGCTGCAAAAACAACCTTTCCACCCACTGGACGTGGTGTTGTGGTGTCAGGGGGGCGAATATCAATCTGCTTGGGAAGCTGCGGCATTATCAGCAAGCCGAAAACAATCAAAGAAACAAGAGAAGGGATAAACAATGCCTTGATGACATTCTCCGTAGTGATGCGCTCAGCTATCCATAGCATCGTTGTTGTTACGTCTCCGATAGGCGTCCAGGCGCCCCCAGCGTTCACAGCGACAACCAAGGCAGTGCTAAAAAGCACCCGTTGCTTGGTGTCAGGAATCAGCTTCTTCAGCAAGGTAATCATAACGATGATCGTCGTGAGGTTATCGAGGGCTGCAGAGACAAAGAACGCAATGAACAAAGCCACCCAAAACATGAGCCATTTTGACCGAATGCGAAGAAGGCTCCCTAGTGTCTCAAACCCGTGGTGTGCATCAATGACCTCGACAATAAGCATGGCTCCCATCAAGAAAAAAAGCACCTGCGTGATGTCAGCTAGGTGATGACCGAGGTCGGCATACTTATGCGGATTTTCTCCGCCCAGATTGAAGTAGAGAAACCAGCATCCAACTCCCATGATCAAGGCGATGGCCGCTTTGTCCACCCTGACAATATGCTCAAAGATGATTCCAATATATCCGATAGCGAAAAGTAGTGAGATCCATAAAGCGGGATTGTCCATAGGCTGACCTGCTGTTTGTTTATTACTGCAATGTACCAAATGCAGAAGATAACACCAAGCCCCATCCTTAAACGAGAGCGGGATGACTTCGTCGATTGGTCTTTTAACGAACAGCAATTTATTTTTTTTTCGGAAATTCGGTAATTGATATTATATAAGGCGATAAGGTAATGTTTATAAGTATGTGAAAAATTAAACTATTTTAGAGGTTTTATAATGCAAGCATTTAATTCACTTATTCGTGTGGGCGATCATCATCATCTGGTGCTCACTGCTGATCAAGCGACAGGAGAGACAATCCCAAAAAAAGTTCAGCTCTTAGTACAAAACGCTTCCCAGCCGAGCAGTCTTTCCTTCAGTGAGAATGTTTCAACAGTCCAGCACCTTACAGGCGATCAACCTTCCTTAGTGACCCATCTTGCGATAGGCAGTCAGCAGGGGCATATCCTTCACCAAAAAAAATATCCAGATGGGTCCATATTTATAGGTCATCTGGATGAAAATGGTCGTCATCAGGGTTATGGACGTCTTTTAGATTATGGGAAGATGTTTCTATATGAAGGAAGCTGGGAGCAGGGATCACCCACTGGTAAAGGCTCTATTTATTATTTTAACGATTTAGATACATTGAAGACTTTTGAAAATCTCTCTGCAAAATGTAGTAAGGATACAAAGAATATTATTTATACCTATAGAGGAGCGTTTGTTCGCGGAAAACGAGAAGGTTTTGGCGCTGAGTGTAGCGCCAGTATCGGGTGGTATGTGGGTATGTTTAAAGCTGATCAACGCGAGGGTGGAGGTGAGGGTTGCTTCAAGAAAGGAAGGTATAAAGGAAATTGGATGGCCGGTAAGCCGCATGGTGTAGGTGTCTTTACAGGCCCAAATAAATGCTTTACCTTTTCTGGAGAATGGATGGGCGGGTGCGAAGCTAAAGGGCGCCTTGAACTACAAAATGGTGATTACTATGACGGCATTTGGGCAGCGGTACCGGACACTGATCGAGCTCGAATGATCACTGGCCGAATTCGAATAACGAAATCCGAATACATTTACGAAGGCGAAGTTGACAAAGGAAATAAAAACGGATGGGGATCCATCACCTACCAAAATGGTAGTACCTTTGAGGGCCAATTTAAAGATGGGCGTCCTCATGGTCGAGGGCAAATGACCGATTCTAGTGGGGCCTCTTACATTGGCGACTGGGTTGAGGGTGAGCGTACGGGAGAGTGTGTGATTGCCTATGCCAACGGAGAAATTTACCAGGGCACAGCCGAAAAAGGTCGTCCACATGGAAAAGGAAAGATGACCTATAACGATGGACGCTACTACCAAGGCGATTGGAAAGAGGGCAAGCGTCACGGACAAGGCTGTCTCAGTCGCAATCTCCCAAGAAAATTTCGGCATATGCCATTTAGCATGGAAACTGGGGTTTGGGAGGATGATCAGTTTAAAGGGTAATGATGCACGGAGTAATCGCCCCAATAGTGTTTTATTGAGAGCAACGGTTCATTGTGTTAGACTAAAGGAACCGTCACATCACGGAGGACAATATGGGACTAAGAGACAAAATGTTTGAACTCACAGAGATAGAAGAGCTCGAGGAGTTTCTTGCTCAGTATCCTACAGGGGCAATCTTCAAAGCTGGTACGTGTCATAAGACGACGCAGACCTTTGGTTATGTCGAAGAGGCGCTCAATCCTTACGAAGATATTCACATGGCTTTTGTTCGGGTCGTGCAGAGCCGTCCCGTTTCCAATCTCATCGCTGAAAAAACAGGCATCGTTCATCAATCGCCGCAATTCATCCTCTTTGTCGATGGTAAGGCTGTTTATCATGTCGATAATTGGAATATCACTCTCGAGGTAGTTAGAGAGGCGTTGCTGAAACATCTAGGACCTGCAAAGGGTAGCACTAGTGTTTCTAAATTGAGAGCAAAATCAGACGTTACACCCTATGTCACCCTTTTAAAAGATTTTGTGCAAGAACGACTGGACTCTGAGGAATTTGAGCGTCGTTGGTTAACCACATTTCAACTGGATGCAACACCGCGGTCTACGCAGGAATTTGAGGTACTCAACAGTCTCTTTGGGGATGTTGATGTTGCATTATCAGGCGATAGTAATCATGGGCATACCTTACTGAAAGAGCGTGCCAGTGTATTGCTAGAGGCCCTTGATGCTTAGGATAGATGGACGACCTGGACGAATTGGACATAAATTGGTTTAGTTATTCTTAGGAATTAGATAACGCATTTTGTCCAACTCGTCCAGGACGTCCAATCAGTCCAGGTCGTCCATCAAATTTATGCGAGTAGTCTCTCCCTGTGGACTTAAATCTTTTGTCTGCTACACTGTTGGTATTAATCAAACGGGGTAGAGCATTGCCATCGTCGACACAGAGTTCACATCATTACTTCACCTGTGATCAGCAGAAGGTCATCGAGCAGCTGGGGCCAGACGCTTTGCGCCTAGCTCTGGACCAGATGCTGTTGATACGGAACTTTGAACGTCGTGCCGAATCGGCGTATCAGCATGGTTTTATTGGTGGCTTCTTTCATTCCTATATGGGGCAAGAAGCCATTCAGACAGCTGCAGTGATGGCTTTGGGGCCTGACAATTGGTACATCACGTCCTATCGCTGTCATGCATTGGCCTTGCTCTTGGGCGCTACACCTAATGAGATTATGGCGGAGCTGTATGGTCGCGCCAATGGCAATGCTAAAGGGCGTGGCGGCTCCATGCACCTCTTTACTGATCGGTTGCTCGGAGGCTTTGGTATTGTTACAGGTCAGGTGCCCATAGCCACTGGCGCTGCATTTTCGCTGAAGTATCAGAATAAAACAGGTTCCGTAGCCATTTGCTTTCTGGGCGACGGAGCTGTGGCTCAAGGATCCTTTCACGAAGCGCTCAACCTAGCATCTTTGTGGGATTTGCCATGCATCTTCGTCATCGAGAACAATTTATGGGGAATGGGCACGGCCGTTGAACGCGCGGTGGCCTCGGAACGCTTAGCGGAAGAGCATGCCCCTAGTTACCGTATGAAAGCCTATACCTTTGATGGCACCGACTTCATCAGCTGCTATGCAGGCTTTAAACAAGCCTTTGAAGAAGTGCTCGCAACCAGTCGACCCGTGCTCATTGAGGCGATTGCAGAGCGCTTTAGAGGGCATTCCATCTCTGATCCTGGCCTTTATCGGTCCAAGGACGACCTTAAACTTGCGATGGGACGCGACCCAATCGAGCGTTTGACACAAGTGATGACAAAGCAGGGGCTCTTAAACGAAGAGCAGTTACAGACGTTGGATAAAGAGAAGCGTGATATTGCTATTGCTGCGATGGAATACGCGGAGAAGAGCCCTTGGCCTGATCCAGCAACTCTCGAAGAAGATGTCTATGCCCCATAGGAAGAGCGATGGCAACACAAACAATTGACCTGCGTGAGGCACTGCGACAAGCCCTTGATGAAGAGATGGAACGTGATTCACGCGTTTTCATCATGGGCGAAGAGGTCGGCGAATACAACGGTGCGTACAAAGTGACCAAAGGGTTATTGGACAAATGGGGTTCCAAACGCGTTATCGATACACCGATTTCCGAAAATGGGTTTACAGGGCTCGGGATAGGCGCGGCGATGACCGGCTTGCGTCCTGTCGTGGAGTACATGAGCTTTAATTTTTCTTTTGTGGCCGCTGATCAGCTGATCTCCAATGCTTCCAAAATGTACTACATGTCGGGTGGCCGCTTCAGCGTCCCCATCGTTTTTCGTGGTCCTAACGGTGCTGCGGCACAGGTATCGAGTCAGCACTCGCATTGTGTCGAGGCCTTGTATGGCAACCTTCCAGGATTCATCATCGTAGCGCCATCAAATGCCTATGATGCCAAAGGGCTTCTCAAAAGTAGCATTCGAAACAATAACCCCGTGTTGTTTTTGGAATGCGAGCTTTTGTATGGCGATAAAATGGAAATTCCTACCGAAGAGTACCTGGTGCCCATTGGTAAGGCCAAGATAGTGCGTGAGGGGACCCATGTGACCCTTGTGTCTCATAGCAGAATGGTAAAGGTATGCCTTGAAGCTGCCAAGGAGCTTGCCGGTAAGGGAATTTCCGCGGAGGTCATCGACTTACGAACGATTCGCCCCTTGGACATTACAACGATAGCCCAATCAGTACGTAAGACTCACACTTGTGTGCTTGTTGAAGAGGGGCATTATTTTGCAGGTATCTGCGCCGAGATAGGCTTCGAAGTCATGGAACATTGCTTTGACTACCTTGATGCACCTATCGAGCGGATCTGTCAACGTGAGACACCGATGCCATATAGCAAAGTCCTGGAAGCCGCGACTTTACCGACCGTGCGTAGGATTGTGGATGGCGTCACCAAAGCCTTAAGCAGGAGCTAGGATCTCATGTCTTTTACTCTCACCATGCCCAAGCTATCCCCTACAATGGACTTTGGCGTTATCGCTAAGTGGCATAAGAAAGTAGGGGATCACGTAAAAGCCGGTGATGTTTTATTTGAAGTAAGCACCGACAAAGCGACTGTTGAGCATGAAGCGCTTGATGAAGGTTACCTTCGCAAGATCTTGGCCAATGAAGGCGATGAAGCAAAAGTCAATGACCCCATAGCGATCTTCACAGAGACAGCTGACGAAAAGTTTGAAGACGTTGTGGCTGCTAAGCCAGCTGAAAAAGAAGAAGCCGCTAAACCTAACGAAGAAGCTCGCCCACCCGAGCCAAAAAGCGCCGACCGCCCGGCAAGCGGGGCTATTTCCCAACCAGCCTTTGTTCCAGAGCCACCTCTAACGAATTATTCCTTTGAGCATAATGAGATCGCCGGAGGCCGCGTGCTTGCGTCTCCCCTTGCGCGTAAGCTTGCACGCGAAAAAGGCTTGGATTTGTTGACCGTTCAGGGCACAGGGCCTTCAGGGCGTATTATGCGCCGTGACCTCGAGCTCGCTCAGCCTTCTGCTGATGTGTCGTTTGGTCCTCGCAAGCGGCCTCAGGTGCCTGCAGGAACTTTTGAAGAAGAAAAGCCCAGCCCAATGCGCAAGATCATCGCCCAGCGCTTGCAAGAGGCTAAGACCTTTATTCCACATTTTTATACGCGTCAGCAGATCAATGCTCAGCCCCTGGTGAGTGTCCGAGAGCAGCTTCTAGCTGCCGGTGTCAAGCTCAGCATCAATGATTTCATTGTTCGTGGCTGTGCCTTAGCTCTGCGTAAGCATCCCGTCGTTAACAGTGGCTACAATAGCGTTAACAATACTATTGTACGTTTCAAAACGATCGATATCTGTGTTGCAGTCTCTATAGAGGCTGGTTTGATCACCCCAATCATTCGTTACGCAGATTTCAAAACGTTGGGAGAGATCTCCGTAGAAGTCAAGACTCTTGCCGCACGGGCCAAAGCTGGCAAGCTTGAGTCCCAAGAATACAAGGGAGGGTCTTTTACAATATCGAATCTTGGAATGTTTGGTGTCGATGAATTCTCCGCAATCATCAATCCACCTCAAGTGGCTATCTTGGCCATTGGAGCTGTACTGGAGGCTCCCGTAGTTTCTAACGGCCTAGTAGTTCCTGGAAAGGTCATGAATGTCGTTCTTTCCGCGGATCATCGTGTCGTAGATGGTGTTGCCGCGGCCCAGTTTTTACAGACTTTGAAGCACTATCTTGAGAATCCCTCTGTCTTGTTGCTCACAAGCTAGGCTTGTAGGCGCACTCTCTCCCACCCATTCTGGAGCCATCTTCATGCATCTCACTCCCAATCTTCCTGCCATTTCCCTTTACAATACGTTGCCCTCCTTTTGGGGTTCGCCCTTCCAGCAAGAGGTCTCTGAAATGATATCGGGTGCGCGAAGCGTCGCTGTTAATGTTCTTGGAGCTACTAGCGAAAAAGAACGACGGATGTATTTGCATAAGTCCTCACATCAACATCGTAAGCAGAAATTTAAGGCACATAAAATGCTCTTCGTTTATGGCGCTGACGAAGGCGCTGGATTCGGCCTACGATGGATTGTAGGGGTGGCCTCTTTCCTGTTTGGAAATCTATCGGCACCATTAACAGGTGGAGACCTGGCTATTCGTCGGTTTGCTGTGAGCGAGCTCACACGCGTTGATGAAGAATTGGCAGGGCTGGGAAGCTATTCTCAATATCAGCGGAGAGACACGGTCGCTAAGGCATTAGCGGAGATGTTATTTCATGAAAGAAAGATCTTTCTCATCCTAAAGCGCAATGCGGAGACCGCATTATTCTTTAGGATAATATTGATTATTACCGCTGTGATGGGCTTTTTAGGAGCCTTGGGAATTGCTGATCTTATCCTCACTGGTGCTGTAGGTATGTTTGGCACAGGCTGCATCATGTTGGTAAAGACGGGCCTGGATTCTACAGCCCTTCAGGTACGGCGTGAGGCGGAGGAATTGCGACGCTATGTCGACTATCTCTTAGGTGCCAGCTGGTTGACAGGCACGGCGCGCGGTCACTATCCATCCCCCGCAATCCGTGTGTAGGCACGGTTCGTGGGGATTTTTAGGATTTTCACCACAGAGGACACAGAGAAGCCGAGATAGGAGAGAGAGGAGAGAATGTCCATTTCTTGCGCCATACAAAACCCTGTCTGAGGGTTCCGTGGGAATACGGCCCAGTAGAGCCTCAGACAGGGTTTTGTATGGCGCAAGAAATGGACCGGTCCTCAATTTAACAAAAAAAGTTAGATTGAGCACCTGACCCGTTTGTGGGGCCTTAGACAAAATTCAGTCTAAGGATTTGGTCAAAGTATAGCCCTACGGAGGTCCTTAGAGTGAATTTTGTCTAAGACCCCACAAACGGGTCATTCCCTCTTCTCTCTCCTATCTCGGCGTCTCTGTGTCCTCTGTGGTGAAAATCCTAAAAAGCCCCACAAGCGACTCGCACTCCAATGCGTTAAAACTCTCCAAATCGTTGCGTTAGAAAGCCGCTGTGAGCTACCCTATCTAGAAAACTCTTTAATGTTTTGCTTTTCTGGTGATCATCATGCCAGCACTATTTTCCATCGCTGGTAGTTCCATTTACAATAGCATGTGGTCGGTCTTTTGGCCTGGTCGGCGAAGCCTTAACCCAGAGGTCTCCAGTATGATGCAGGCGGCTGAAAATATTAGCCGCCGTATTCTTGGCAATAGTGAGGATGGCGTTCCCAAAGGAAAATATGCTGGAGACCAGTTCAGCATCCATCGCTATGAAGAGCTTTTTTGGGATTTTACTCGCGCGGCTGTCATCTGCTTGGGAGGGAGGGTAGCACAGGATCATGAGGTACGTCTAATCGCTGGTGTCATCTCGTTTATTGTGGGCTTAGCCTCCTCGTACTTTATCGGAAAGCACTGGGTGGATCGTGCAGAGTCTTCCGAAGACGAACAGCGCGTTCGCTATGAACGCGTGGAGCGTCTTCCGAAGTTTAGCCAATATGATACTGGAAACAGAGACATGCGAATGATCAAAAAAGTTTTGAGCCTTGAGGAGGAAGTTTTTACCAAAATCAAACGCAATGCTGAGTATGGATTGGCGATACGCATCGGACTTTTCGTAGCAGCTATTCTGGGGATTGCAGGAGGTGTGACCGGGACATCTGCCTTTCTGACACTATCGATTGGTATTGGAGCAGCCACCACGGTAGGATGGTTGCTGGCAGAAGGATTCAATTTTTCGGCAGGTGAGCAACGCCGTGCCGCACACAAGATGCAAGAGGCCTTGACCCTGCTGAAGAGACATTCAGCGTTCTAAAGCACCCTCGGTGGGCTCAAGGTCTTTCTCTTCCCGTCCAAAAACAGCGAAGGTGTGTAGAGCTTCACTGAAACGAGCTTAATGCTCCTCCATCGCATCCCGGACCGTTATTTCATACCTGAGAATCCCCTCGTCCTTATGGGAATAGTCTAGCTCGCCCCGCAGGTTACTTACCTTCATGAGCATTAAATAACTAATTATAAAGGTAAGTTTATTTGCACATGTTTTCATTGACATTAACACTTTTGTCATATATTCTTCTAAACGTTGTTAATTTAAATCACTAAACTCTTTTATAAAAGGTAGTGCTATGCAAGGCGTTAATTGTTCCTATCCAGCGAGAGCGGCTAAAGATCCAAATGAGGGTGAAAATCAAATGGCCGACAAATTCCCGATAGACAATCTAGAAACGATCAAAAAAATATTAGGGGTGAGCTATCACTCGCTCGTGGGTGGGGATAAAGCATTTGACTATGTTAGATCATCAAATGGTAGCACTGGGATAACTTATATTTCTCAAATACAAAGGCAGGCTTTAGTAAATCACAATATTCCTGAAAGTAGCCTACCCATATTTGCTCGTCTACCTAACGAAGAAGATAGAGAGTCTCAAAAAGGTCTTAATTTTATCTTAAAATATGTAAATAAAGACAATGCAGCTAATGAAAAATACTGCTCTGAGTTATTTAAACAATTTCAATTTAATGCTCCCGATCTAGCTTTTGTTGGTTCAGAATTAATCTCTGCACGTAGCACAGGTAGAGACTTAATGAGAGCTATGCATCGATCCGAATTA
Source organism: uncultured Chlamydiae bacterium (assembly GCA_963713615.1). Classification (GTDB taxonomy): domain Bacteria; phylum Chlamydiota; class Chlamydiia; order Chlamydiales; family JAJFMA01; genus CAMFKD01. The sequence goes on along the minus strand of CAVQMM010000001.1, from coordinate 959,925 downwards.
GGGGATAATGGCGAATTAGTCTTTATGTTTGCTTTTGAAGGTGCCGATTTCAACTCTATGCTAAAACTGCAATCCTTTTTCAACCTAACAGACGAATCCTTTAAAAACCTACTCGCCGATATGGGAGAAATTGCCGTTTTCGACCTATTAATAGGAAATGATGATAGATTCTTTAGGAATCAAGAGACCAATCCAAGGCGAATTCAAAGTTTTTGCAACTATGGTAATATTATGTTTAAGCTGAAATGGACGGAAGATGCTAAACATGAATTGGTTGAAACATATTCAATTGATAATGCAACATCAGCTAGGTTAAAACCTAAGGTGGCACGTTTTGACACGGAATCTGACGAAGAGTCTCAATCTTTATTTGGCCTGTTTGGCAACGGATCCAGCAACGACAGAGATGACGTGGAAGATGACATACCCATGGATGTTCCATGTGTCCTTCATGCCGATAGAGCCGATAATACCCCATCCTCTTTTGCCGAGGCTTTTTCTTATTATACTAGTGCAGAAAATAAAGAAGAATTTATTCAAATTCTGGCAGATGGTTATCTAAAAAGTATCAAAAGCTATACGCCTAAGGATATAGCCGCTAATGCCGAATCAATCTTTTTGAACGAATTGTTAGTAAAAGAGTGTTTCGGAAAGGGATATGACCGAGCTATGACAAAGCTCGCAGTTGCCGATACTTCTCAAATTTTCAGGGATTTAGATCTTAAAACAGATTCAGACAATCCTTATTGTCAGGTAACAAAGGAAATGCTACAATTTTGTTTGCGTATCAAGCAGGAGATTTTATGATACTGCCCTATTCCGAACATTTTAAACTTGTTCAGTGGAACACCCTAAAGCCATCTCAGGACATGTCCCCGGAGAGTAAAGTTTTTATAAGAAATTTTTTAAGAGCCGTAGAATCCTCCAATCAAGATCTTTTGAACCTGGCAAAAAAGGAATTTGGGGGTCTACCCCTTGCGGACAAACTGGCCCTTCCCGAATCCATCGCAGTTTTTTTTCAAGACTTCGAGCCCAGCAGAAGAAGAAGTGACTATTCCCCGCCTGGTTCCTCCTGATTACAAAGCTCAAGTGACCAAGCTTTTATGAATGTAGTTATCTGCATCGCCATCGTGACGATGATTTATTTTGTCACAGAGCCGACAATGCAAGAAAAGATCGTGCCGAAAGGACCATACAGGGGGGATGATGAGCCCTGACGCTCAGATGGCGTTGGGCTGTGCCAATCCCCCGAAGCTCGGATGTGTATCTCAAGTTTCAAGGGAATCCTAGCGTAATTGATCTTTCAGCAGCGCCGTGCCGCACACAAGATGCAAGAGGCCTTGACCCTGCTGAAAAGACATTCAGCGTTCTAAGGCACCTCTGTATAAATGGTTCGTAAAAACTGAGGATGCAATGGACACCATGGACTTAATGGACCAGATGGACTATGCCTGTCCCCAATTCTGAGCAGTAGAAAGCCTAAGTTATCGCATTCACGCATGTCAGAGCCCCTTTGATGTCCATCGCGCCAGTTGCAATATTGTGATTGCTAGAAAAACACTCAAAAATACGGTTATGTAGAAGGTAGCCATCTAGATCTCCACCGGTAAAACAGGCGCTTAGGCCATTCCATGCATTTGCCATACCTGCTGGAATAAAATCAGTAAAAGCTGAAAGCGTGCAGGTCTCCGCGCGGATTGCTGAACAGAAAGAGTCTATAGGAGCATTCAAAAAACACTGGGACACACTGATAACAAAGTCGCAACATGCGTCTATGCCAGTCTTACAACACTTGAGCGCCTCGGGCATTTCCTCATATTTACTAATATGGGGTAGCTCGGGCATCAACTCGTATCCACGAAGCACAAGCTCACAACACGCATTTGCGCCAGTCATACAAAACTCGAACGCTTCCTCACATATGCGATCTTCACAACACTTCAGTCCGTCCGGCATGAACCCTGCATTGTCGTAATTTCCATTTAAATATGAATTGCACACCTCGGCCATATCAGCATGAACGGACCCGCTTAATGGCACGACAGGCCCCAACGGCGGTGATGAAATCCCCGGGAGGAACCAAGGTGATATGATTACAACTGCAGCTGCGTTGAGGACGGAGACCAATGCCGCTGTTTTGGGGGACTGAGCGGGATTTACAAATCGCTCTAGGGCATAGGATCCGATGCCGGTTCCAAGTCCCAAAATTAGATAGTTCATGTTCTTTCTTCCTTTTGAAATTTGTAATATATACGATAAGTTAAAAGATATCGATAATAAAAGATAAAGTCAATGAAATCCAACTACTATGGACTAAAGTCCGTAGATTGCTACAGCACCTACAAGTAACCTTATAGCGATATTCTGTCACCCAAATCAGATGCACTTTCAAATCGTATTTTGAATGAGATGTCTTTCTATAGTTTCTACTAATATTATCAATAATTAATAACTGTTTGAACCAATTGATTTTTCAACAACGCCGTGCTGCGCATAAGATGCAAGAAGCTTTGACCCTTCTGAAGAGACATTCAGCGTTCTAAGGCACCTCTGGTGGGCTCGGAGTCTTTGTCTTCAATTTGCAAGTGCCTTTTGAGCTTCTGAACATCCATGAAGATCTTATCTAAATTATGGAAACAGATTAGCAGCCGATGATGACGGCGCAATGGAATAGCTGGGAAGCCCATATACGTTCCTGCTGTTGTAATAGACCTCAGAACAGCTGAGCATGCTGCGATAACCGTTTTATCACATAAATGAACGTGGTCGTTAACAGCTACTCGACCGGCTAGGACCACCCAACGGCCCGTTTTGACAGATCCAGCAATACCAACCTGGGCAACGATAATATTGTCTTCACCGATCTCAACGTTGTGAGCCACCTGAACCTGATTGTCGATCTTGGAGCCGCGGCCAATGCGCGTACTCTTCAATCTTGCTCGGTCAATGGTGGTATTAGCACCAATTTCAACATCATCATCGATGACTACGTTACCTAAGTGTTCATACCGCTCGTGGTGTCCCTTGTCAGTTTGGCGGAAGCCAAAGCCAACACTACCGATGACTGCACCTGACGAAATGACAACACGGTTTCCTATTTCGCAGGCATCGTGGATAGCCACGTGGGAATTGATGGTTCCATTGCTCCCCACTTGAACTTCAGGCCCGATATAGACAAGGGGGCCCACGATTGTTCGGTCGCCAATGACTACATCGCGTTCGATGACAGTATGAGGACCGACAGTGACGTCAGCCCCTAACCGAGCTGTGGGATGAATAACAGCTGTGGGGTGAATACCTGTAAACCCAGGTGGTTTACGTTTATGGGATGCAACAATCTTAGACCATTTTTGAAAGGCTAAGGCCGGATCATCACTTAACAGATAATTTTTGCCTTCCGGACGAGAAAGCTGCGGAGTAATAAAAACGACTCCAGCATGCGTCGCATTCAGAGCATTCATAAATCTGCTATCAGCGACATAGGCAGCATCAATTGAAGTTGCACACTCAAGTTCCGCTGCGCCACTGATGAGGTGATTAGCATCACCAACCAACTGACTGCCCGTTTCAGAGGCTAATTCTGCTAGGCTAAAGGCTCGCTGTTGCATCCCATTCCCCTCTACTTACCTTTTACGTTTGTAGGTTTGCTAGCATTAGCCTTGCTATCTACAGGCTTCGCTGCTGAAGCGGGTACGGGCGCATTCTTTTGCTCGCGCTCGAATTTGGCATCCATCTGTGCGATCACCTGTGAGGACAAATCCATCGAAGGCTTGTAAAAGAAGGCGGCTTCCTCGTTGACGACCAAGTCCAGTGCTTTAGCTGCAGCGACTTCCTTGGAGGCTTCAGCAACTTCAGAAGAGATCATTTGCAGGACTTTCATGTTCGCATCTTGTAGTGTCTGAACATATTGCCCTTGAGTTCTGGAAAGCTCCTGACCTAACGAACGGTATTTGTGCTTTAGTTCGTTCTCCGCTTCGGGAGAAAGACCATCTAAATAGTCTTCGTCGCTGAGTTTGGCAGTAATTTCGTTGAGAGCTTTTTGCAGCTCCATCAAAGAGTTCTCCATCTGGCTCTGCATGGCTTCGAAAGAAGCTTGCTGCATTTTACCAACTTTCGACTCTTCAACACATTTACGGAAATTGACGAAGCCAATCTTTAGCGCTGCTTCTGTACTTGCAGACTTGTCAGCACCTTCTACATCACAAAAACCCACTAGGCTAAGGGCTACAAATGCCGCTAGCGTTAGGTTACGAGATCTTGTAAACAATCCTTGCTTCATACCTATTGACTCCTTTCCTTGACCTATTTAGAAACGTCCGCCTAATGACCAGAAGAGTCGTTTGACATCACTTCTGGACTTGGCATTTAACGGCCATCCCATACCTATGGTCACGGGAGGTCCGTTTTCAAACACGACTAGGCGAACACCAAAGCCTGTTGAATAGTTCAGACTTCCCAAAAACAGCCGCGCACGTGACAGTTCGCCGGCATCGAAAAATAGGAAGCCATCTAACTTCTCAAAGAACTTGTAATTGTACTCCGCCGATAGTAACGACAGGGAGATACCACCTCGAGGATCCGTTGTCCCCGGAAATTTTGGGCCTATGGCATAAGGGCGATAGCCTCGGATCTGGTTATCACCACCGAGGAACAAACGTTCATCGATAGGGATCTGAGTTTTTCCCTCGTGGCCGATGGGCATTAGAAAGCGCACATCTGCCCTTAGCTTGAAGACACCTTTCTTGTAGAAAGGATAATACACGGTGTTGACGTAGGCGAAACCCCAGAAGTGGTGCTCACCACCTAAACCGGCATATTCCAGCTCCATCTTGGACCGAAAGCCGTTTGTAGGGCGAGTTGGGCAGTCCGTTGAGTCATAAGCCAACGAGACACCACTGGCGGAGATGACACCGCTGTTACGTGCTTCTTCTTCAAGATCGACGTTCTGCTTGTTTCCTGTTACCGATACACGTGTATCGCGGAAGCGGTAGTGCCAGCCAAAGCGTGTGAAGGGGTTCATCGGATAGGAAGCGTGGACCGCAGCACCCCAGGCATTGATATCGTAGTCTTTAGCAATATAGTGGTTTGAGGAGCGCTCCAGGTCGATACCAACACTCCAGGGAGTATCTCTGAAGTAGGGTTCGGTCCAAGAGATCACATAGCTACTGGCTTTTTGACCAATGTTGGCGGTGAAGTGCAGGAACTCACCACCTCCTCGTAGGCGGCTAAAGCCTTGATCCCAAATCTTACCCAGTCCACAGTGGTCAAAGTTCTTCTCCGTAATGGAAATACCGCCAAAGAGATCTTCGGTGGTGCTATAGCCAAAGAAAGCACCGAAGTGTCCAGTACCGGTTTCTTCAACTTCAATATGAACATCGCGATACTTGCATTCGCATCCAAGCTGTTCATTGGTTTGCGCGATATAGACGTTGACACATTTGAAGTAGCCAACGTTTAGGAGTCTTTCTTCAGACTTTCTGAGCTTTTCAGAGTTGAAGACTTCACCTGGAATTAGGAGGCATTCGTGAAGAATAACTCGATTTTGCGTGCGGCAATTACCAAAGACTTTGATGAGGCCAACACGGAACTGCTCACCTTCTTCGATCGTGAATTTAAGTGAATAACCGTTATCGCATTCTAGAAGGCTAGCTTCGTAATCCACGACAGCATCAATATAGCCGTAACGACCATACAGGTCCGTAATTTGTTTTACCGTTTTTCTGATAGAATCAGGAGAATAGACACCTCCTTCACTAATACAGAAGCAGTTAGAAATGTCCTCATCGGTAAAGACACAGTTGCCTTCAAAGCATATAGGGCCAAAGTGGTAGCACTCACCCTTACAGGCGTTAATGTTGATGATAATGCGGTCGCATTCTTTAGCTTCACAGACATCGATATCAACAGTGGCATCGGCATATCCTAAATCGTGTAGGAAGTTCAGAATTCGGAATTGGTCGATTTGGATAGCTTCTTCATTATAGGTGCCTTCACTGGTCAGCCAGCTGGTGAAGATGCTATATTCTTTCGTGTGCATCATGCCCACGATTTCTTCCTCTTCACAAGGGGTAAAGCCACATAGGGTAATCTTCTTGATGCGGCCGGATCGGCCTTCATGAACAAAGATTGTAATGTCGACTTGATTGCAGTCGGCGTCTGGCTGGACGGTATAGTCTAGTTCGGCTTCGAAGAATCCTTGCTTAATACAATAGGCCTTTACCTTCTGGAACGCCCGATTGAATTCGGTGCGGTCAAACAGGCTTCCTACTGCAACACTCAATTCTTGCTGGAGGCAGGAGGTAGCCAGTTTGCAATTACCCTCCCAACAGAGCGAACGAATAGTCGACTTAGGCCATACCTTAAGCGTGATATATAGGTTAGTGTCGATAACTTCAACGCTAGGTTCTACATGATCATATTCACGAGCTAAGCTCTTAAGGTCGTTATCAAAGTCATGCTGCGAGAAAACGTCGCTCTCGCGAGTGCGCATTTTGGCCAATACATTTTTAGCGCTGTACGCAGTGTCTGAAGGCTCATTGACGAAAATAACATCGATACGTTCGACAAGCTTATTATCGTAATGTTCGGCTAGGGCTAGTGTGGGAACCAGCAGTAGCAGTAGTATTAGCAGAGTTCCATACGTCGGCAGGTATTTGGTCATATGTTCCTATCTCGAAACCATCTTCTAGGATGCGCTGTATAAAATGGTTGCTCATGATAGGAGTGCTCGCCAAAAAAAGCAAGCCTGTAGAAAATAGGAAAGGAGAGTGAGGAAGGAGAGAGGAGAGGATTTTTACCGCCGAGGCGCCGAGACACCGAGATAGGAGAGAGAGGATTAGGAGAGAATGTGCCGTTTGTGGGGCCTTGGGCAAAATTCTTTCTAAGGACCTCTTGAGAGGTTATCGTTTTGGTAAACCCCCTTAGACAGCTTGCCCAAGGCCCCATAAACGGCACAGGTGCTCAATCTAACTTTTTTTGTTAAACTGAACATTCTCTTCCTAAATCCACTCTCTCCTAATCTCGGCGCCTTGGCGGTAAAAATTCCCTCTTCTGAGATGCGGATTAATATTTTTTTTAAGCAAAGCATTCGCTATAATTTATAGCGCACTTGGCAACTACTCACGACTTTGCAAGGAGAGCGGTTATGCAATTCACGTTCCTAAATATTCCAGTCACCATCCATCCTTCCTTTTGGATTTTCTTTCTGTTTTTTACAGATCTTATCCGAGATCCTTCGGTAGAGAGCTGTATTTTTGGGATTGTTTTGATTGTAAGCCTTCTTGTACATGAGTATGGACATGCTCTAACAGCTCAATACTTTGGTGCCAAGCCTAGCATTAACCTAGAAGCCTTCGGGGGAAACGCTCAGTACGATGGCCGTGGGATTACACCACGGCAGAGCTTCCTGATCACTCTTAATGGTCCCCTACTTGAAAGTGTGCTCGTTCTTCTGTCTTATATCCTTTTAGAGGCTGATGTATTCTACAACCAACCTTATATTCAATATTTTCTCCACGTTACCATGTATGTCAATGTCTTGTGGATCCTGTTAAACCTCCTACCCGTAGTTCCTCTGGATGGGGGCCAACTGATGAGCAACATCCTTCAGAGGATATTCGGCAATAAGGGTCTTCGCGCAAGTGCTATCATAGGAGTGGTTGCTGCTGCTGTGACGGCTCCTTACCTCTATTTGGAAGGCTATTATATTTTTGGAACGCTACTTCTTTTCTTCGCGTATCAGAATTTTCAAATGCTTCAAGTCCTTAAAGCGTCTTCGGGTGAAGCCTATCATTTTAGCCGTTACTCAAATGCCCTGGAAGCCATTAAAGACAATGATTTGAAAGGTGCTAAGGCCATCTTAACTGACCTAATCAAGTCTAAGGATCCTCTAATAAAACATCTTTCTATAGAATCCCTGGCAGAGATTCACTGTCAGGAAAATGAAGGTCAGAAGGCCTACGATCTGCTTATTCGAGCAGACTATCAGTTCCTCAATAAGGGTAAATGCCTACTGTGTAGATTGGCATTTGAACGAGATAATTTTGAACTTGTCAAAGCTCTTTCTAGAGAAATCTATGAGGTCGAACCTTCTTATGAGATCGCACTCCTTAATTCCAAAGCCTTTGCTTATTTAAATCAGCCCAGTCTTGCGGGAGCCTGGTTGGAAACTGCATCTCAATTTGAAATCGAATGCAAGGAAGCTTTTCGGGAAATTCTTCTCCATTCCTCCTATGATGCAGTCAGAGATCATAATCTCTTCAAGGCATATGCGGAGAAGGTGCATACTTGTGGAACAGTCATTCCATAAGGGTTAAAACTGGCGACGGCCTGAAAAGGCACGCCCTAGGGTGTCGCCGTCGACATAATCTAGGGAACTGCCCATAGGCAACCCGAAGGCAAGACGTGAGATATTTAGCTGGAAGGTATCCAACATCTGTTTCAAATAGAGCGCTGTAGCATCTCCTTCTAGTGTCGCATCAAGGGCGATGACGATTTCCTTTACCTGCTTCTCTTGGATGCGCTGTATCAGCTTATCCAACTGCAATGTTTCAGGTCCTCGGCCGTCGATAGGGGATAGTAAGCCCCCTAACACATGATATAAACCACGGTATTCGTTGGTTTTCTCGATAGCAAATGCGTCTCGTGGCGATCCAATAAGGCAGATGACTTGCTGGTTGCGGTTGGAAGAGTGACAGAAATGACAACGTTCACCCTCCATAAGGCATCCGCAAACGTTACAGGTTTTTATGCGTTCAGATACCTGACAGATGGTACCACCCATCTCTGATAGCTGATCTTCCGACCATGTCAGCATATGGAATGCAAAACGTTCGGCACTTTTAGCACCGACGCCAGGAAGCTGCTTGAGCACTTCCATCAATTTCTGTAGGTGTGGAGGGTAATGCATATTGAGAAGTCTAGCAGATCTACGAATTGAGAGAAAGAGGATGGGAAGGAGAAGGATTAGGATTTTAACCAATAGAGTAAGGGATGGGAGTTTATCCCCATCCCCCTCTTCTCTTCTTTCTCTCCCTTTCTCTTTAATTGGAAGCTGTGTTACACTCACTCTTCATTGTTTTCTGTCGATTCTTGTTTTTTGCTTATAAGCAAGGATGTAGATGTCATCTCAAGTACAGGCTCGCATAATAGGGACGGGTTCCTACCTGCCGGAAAGGGTTCTCTCCAACTTTGACCTAGAGAAGATGGTAGAGACTTCCGATGAGTGGATCGTCACACGCACCGGCATGAAAGAGCGGCGTATTGCCGCGGCAGATGAACACGCCTCCGACATGGGTGCTGCAGCAGCCCGCAAAGCCCTGAGCGCTGCGGGAATACAAGCTTCTGATGTAGATCTAATTGTTGTAGCAACGATGAGCCCTGACCAGCCATCTCCCAGCACCGCCGCTTTAATCCAGCGCCTCTTGGGTGCTAAAGGCGTTGCTTCCTTGGATATTCAGGCAGCTTGTACAGGCTTTCTGTATGGCTTATCGATGGCTAAAGCTTACATTGAGTCGGGACTGTTCCGGTATGTCCTGCTCATCGCTGCGGAAAAGATGTCTGCACTCATGGACTATACCGATCGCAGCACGTGTGTTCTATTTGGAGATGGCGCTGCTGCTGCTGTCATCGCTAGCGAGGGACATGGGCTATATATAGACACTATCTCACTAGGAGCCGATGGAGAGCTTGCTGACCTGATCGGTGTTCCCGCTGGCGGCACGCGGATGCCTGCTTCAGCTGAAACAATTGCCACTCGAAAGCATTGTTTTCAGATGGCTGGAAAGGAGACCTTCAGGCATGCTGTTAGGCGAATGGCCTCAGCAACCCAAAGTTGCCTTGATGCTGCGGGTATTAGCACTGACGAAATTCGCTGGCTTGTTCCTCACCAAGCCAATGTGCGAATTATCGATGCGATTTCCGAAAGTATTGCTTTACCCGAGGAACGTGTTTTTAAGACCGTTCACAAATATGGCAATACCTCAGCTTCCAGTGTTGGCATAGCCCTCAATGAGCTTTTGGTGACACAGCCGCCCAATGTTGGTGAGCATATTTTGCTAGCAGCTTTTGGTGCAGGGCTCACTTGGGGAGCATCGGTACTGACAAAGATAGCGGACTAACGAGGACTTATGGTTGATCAAAAAAGAATTGCATTCCTCTTTCCCGGACAAGGTGCCCAATACTGCGGTATGGGCAAAGACTTTGCTGCAACCTATGCGATAGCGCGAGAGACTTTCCAGGAAGCTGATGATTTGTTGGGACGTAGCTTGTCCAAAATAGCCTTTGAAGGGCCGGACAATATTCTTACAGAAACACGCAATAGCCAGACGGCCATCTATGTAGATAGCATGGCTATCCTGCGCACGCTTCAAAAACTCTTTCCTGAAATGGTCCCGCTTATATGCGCGGGCCATAGCTTAGGTGAATACTCGGCTCTGACGGCTGGCAAATATCTCTCTTTCGAACATTGCCTACCCCTTGTTCAATACCGTGGGCAGTTTATGAATGAAGCTTGTGAGGAACGCCTTGGTACCATGGCTGTGCTCATGGGCTTAACTCCAGAGCAGGTTGAGGACATCGTCCGCGATCTGAAATTGCCTAATGACTTATGGATTTCCCTTCTCAACTGCCCGGGGCAAGTAGTCATTTCAGGTACCTTAAAAGGCATCGAAGCTGGCGCGGAAGCCGCAAAGCAACGGGGAGCCAAACGTGTATTGCCTTTGCAGGTTCATGGTGCATTTCACAGTGGCTTGATGCAATCAGCTGCCAATAGGTTCACAGCACATATCAAGGATGCCCCATTCCAAAAGGGTTTTGCCAAGCTTGTCATGAACGTACCTGGGGATTTCGTCGAAGCTCTAACAGCTATTCAGGACAATCTCCTTAAACAGATTATTGCTCCAGTGCGCTGGGAACAAGGTATCAGAGCGATACAACGCGAGGGTATCGACTTGTTTGTAGAGATAGGCTGCGGGAAAACTCTCGCTGGGATGAATAAACGTATTGGTGTTACGGCACCAACAGTCAGCGTTGATAAGGTTGAAGATATTCGCCTGTTGGAGAACCTCTTATACCAGCCACAACAAAGTTATTGTTAAGTTAAGAACGATGTGAGGAAAAATGAATCAACTTTTACAGGACAAAGTAGCACTCGTCACTGGTGGTAGCGCAGGCATCGGTAAAGCTATCGCGCTCAAGTTTGCCCAGCAAGGTGCGAAAGTCAATATCATCGCTAAAAACTCCGAAAGAGGGGAACTAGCGTGCCAAGAAATCCTGCAGGCTGTGCCCACAGCGTCCGTTGAATTCTGGAGCACCGATGTCAGCAACACCGAACAGGTCAAAAATATCATCGATCAGATCAGTCAAAAATATGGCGTCATCGACATCCTGGTGAATAATGCCGGAATTACGCGAGATCAGCTCTTGATGAAGATGTCGGAAGATGATTGGGACGATGTTTTAAATGTTAATGCCAAGTCCTGTTTTAACACCTCACGCGCTGTTGTGCGTGGAATGATGAAGGCTCGTAAAGGGAAAATTATTAACGTTACCTCCGTCGTTGGCTTGACAGGAAATGCTGGTCAAGGGAATTATGCTGCTTCCAAAGCTGCGATTGTTGGTTTTACCAAGTCGCTAGCTAAAGAATTAGGACCCCGTAACATCGCGGTCAATTGTATCGCGCCGGGGTTCATTAACACCGACATGACCGCTAAAATGCCGGAGAACTGGAAGGAAGCACAGATTCAGATGATTCCACTAGGCCGCGCTGGACAGCCTGAAGAGATTGCTAATGGAGCCTTGTTCCTAGCATCAGGCCTCGGTGACTATGTCACCGGACAGGTATTGGTCATTGATGGTGGTATGGTTACCTAGAAGCTGGACTTTGCAAAGTCTAGCTAGAAGACAGAAAGACAAAGTTTTGATCATGATATTGTAACTAACGTATTCGTTCTCGGCCCGCGTGAATGGATACTAACCAAGAAAAGGAAGATCTATGTCCACAGAACAAGAAGTCATCGATATCGTCGCCGAGCAGCTTGGTGTCGACAAGACCGAGGTGACTCCCGACAAGTCATTTGTTGAGGATCTCAACGCGGACTCCCTCGACCTCACCGAATTGATTATGACCTTTGAAGAGCGCTTTGGATGTGAAATCTCCGAAGACGAAGCTGAAAAGCTCAAGACTATCGGCGATGTCATCCGCTACATCGATATCCAAAGGGCGAAAACCTAACCGGTGCTCGTTGGCAGCGCCCCTCCTGGGCGCTGCTACTCTCTCTTCTTGCCTTATGCCAATTATCCTTATGTTTATTCATGAATCGTATTCAAATTAGATTACTGTAATAAAATAATTTGATTTTATATGGTTAGATGTGTTATCATTAGTTATGGCAACCAAAAACCATAAAGGATAAAGCGTGGATAACAACATCATTGATTTCGGTTCACCTTCACCTATAATCACCAAAGCAGACAAGCAAGCTTGGAATGAGCTCGGTGAGGTGACAAATAATCTTCCTGATGAGGTACTCCTCGAAATCTTTTCTCACTTAGGTGAACCTTATACCGACTACCAGTTTGCTTTGCCGAATCTTCTGAAAGTGAACAAACAGTGGGCGCGCGTTGCCACGGATGAACGGTTACTGCTGTTGATAGCCAAGCACACAACGGCCTTAAATTGTTCGTGGCTGATTCTTCAAAAAAATATGCCATCCTTTGGTGTGGCGCAGCATTGTGTTGCACAGATGCTTCTTATGATGGGACATTTTGCTAAGAACGAATGGCCCAAATTTCGTGGTGGGGTGGTAATGGCTGTTACGGTGAGTGGTCAATTTGTTCAGGAGATGTACAGCTCCTTGGCGGATCAAATTCCCAATCTTGATAATCAGGCCTTGGTAAAAACCTTTAGAGCTTGTAAGCGCCTGAACACGGCTGTTGCTCACGAACCCAAGGGTTTAGTTAAAGGTGCTTTGGCCCCTAATCTTTTTGATTCGATAAGACAAGACCAGCTTTTGGTATTATATGATGCGTTTAGCTCCAATCCTAATGACCAACCAGCACTCACACCAGAAGAACAGCAAGAGCGCCAACAATGCGAAGAAGAGGTAATTGCCCTCGCCGGAAAGCTGGGCTCGCGTAAATAGAAGGCGTGATGTAGAGGCCATGAGTGCGGTCATTCTTGGATGGACTAAAGGACCAAAGCGACGGAAAGAGGCTTGGCTCCATAGGCATTCACCTAAGGCACTATTCTCAACCGCGGAGCGGTGAACTGTAGGTAGCCAGGGTGCTCAAGCGCGAAGCGCTAGCAACCTCTGGTTTATACGTCATAATTTCCTTCGCACCACGTCGTGGTGCCCTGTCCACAATCTAAGAGGTCATTCCACAAAATGTATTGTGGCTTCAACATCAAGGGCACCACGTTGTGGTGTTTAATCTTTATTTGCACTTCCCAGGGGTTGCTAGCGCTTCGCGTTTGAGCACCCCTGGCTACCTACAGGTCACCGCTCCGCGGTCGAGAACAATTTGAGCTCTCTAGAATCGCTTACTCGCCAAAAAAGGTAACCTTTTTTCTCAAGAATCGATTCTCAAGGGCCCAAATACTTCTGCAATTACCTCTTTATGTCCTTTTGACGCAATTGTAGAAGATTTCTGCCTAAGTCAGGCTTAAAAAATCTCTTTATCAAATCTTAAAGAACTTTTTGCACCTACGTAACGCTTTTTTGCATTTTGTTTTCCATTGCTAGAAAAATGAAAAGACGTGTACAATGGTTAAGACTTTGCAGTGCCTGATCGCGCTAAAAGTCGAAAGCGATTTCCACATTGGGTAAAGACTCTTTGCCCACCAAGGTCCTAAAGGTTCTAATTAGGAGGTCGTAGATGCTGATTACACCCACACGAAAAAATAAGGTCGTTCTAGCTGACTATGCCTATCGCAGAGACATCGAAAATCGCGTGTTGATCGCAAATCTAAGTGTGTTTGATGTCGATGTTTTGAATGAACTTCTGAGTAGCTCGCTGTCTTTTCCCATTGCAGATATCATCCAGACACTCGAAGCTTCCCATACTGATGTGGTCAATTCTCTCAATAAGTTCATTCCTTCGAAGCTACTCCAGCACGACGGCCATACCATTCGCGTGGATAAAGACATGCGCAAATACTACGAATTTCAGATAGAGAAATTCGATGAAGATTTTACTCCAGACCTTGAGTACATTTTTCGAGGGCTGAAGCGTATTCCTATTCAGGTGCTGCCCAATTGGTATTCCATCCCACGCAGTACCGATGACATCTTTGATTCTATCGTTGAAAAGTACCTTCTGACCCCAAAAATTTACCTGCGTCATCTGTCGGAACTCAATTTTGAAGATCCCATCCCTCACCAGATTATGGACGACGTTTTTGCTGCAGAGGATTTTAAGGTTCGCTCGAAAACATTGCGTGATAAATACGATTTAAGCAGAGAGCAGTTTGAAGAATATATGCTGCTATTGGAATACAATTTCGTCTGCTACCTTGGCTACACCAAGATAGGGGATCAATGGAAAGAAGTTGTTACCCCGATTCACGAATGGCGGGAATATCTGCGTTTCCAGCGTGATACAGTGCCTCAGACCATTCCAGAGGACAAAGTAAAACGTTTTCACAAAGGTGATCACTACGCCTTTACTTCGGATCTTACGGATCTACTGCAAGTCATCACACAGCAGCCCTTAAGAGTCGATGGGAGTAGCTCTTTGGGTTATTCGTTATCCTCCGAGGCATTGACTTTGTGGGCACCCGCTTTAGCGACGGAGGAAGTCGCTGGTTACTGCAGAAGGTTGGTATCACGACTCCTGCAAATTCATCTGGTAGAAGTTCGTGATGGCAAGCTGATCCCGACAGTTCAAGCAAAAGAGTGGTTCAAGAAAGCCCCTGCGGATCAGGCTATGGTTCTCTATCGCCTTCCTGTGCATTCCGAAGACTATCCATCGATAAAGTCTTCGCTGTTTACAGAAAAAAATCTTCGCGAAGTCGAAAAAGCTGTTAAGCGAGTACTCAAGAGCGGTTGGGTGGCCTTTGATGACTTTGTGCGTGGCATGAGTGAGCCGCTGGGTGATTCCGAGCCCATTTCATTGCGCCAAAAAGGCAAACGCTGGAGTTTTGTCTTACCAACGTATAGTGCTGAAGAGCAGGTTTTCGTTAAAGAGATGATCTTTCAACGGCTATTCCAGGTAGGGATAGTTACCGCTGGAACCTATGACGGCCAGCCCTGCTTTACAGTCACGTCATTTGGTCGCATCGCCCTCGGAGACTAGCGTTCACGTATGTGTATGCGCGAGGATCTAGGAGGTAACACGGATGCACACGGATCTAGGAGGATTTAGGAGGATAGGATGGAAATTGAACTCATATCGATCTGGTATGTCCTAAAACCATTTTTACTATTTTAAAATGGTGAACTAGTTTTTTCGATCCTATCGTCCTAAATCCTCCTAGATCCGTGTGCATCCGTGTTACTTTCTAAATCCTTGTGTATGCACACACGTGCCCACTCCTTTGCGCCTTTGCATTAAAATTCCTCACGAACCGTAACTTGGCCCTGCTGAACCTTGAAAAATTTGGTTTCTTCGACCCCTATCTGTCCTTTAAGGTCTTGTGCAGATGACAAAAAGACCTGCCCAAATCCCGCGAGCATTTTCATCAAACGTCGACGTCGATCATCATCCAAGCTTATGGCTACGTCATCAATAACCAGCAAAGGACGATGACCTGATTGATCGCGCAGACGCTCCCATTCAGCGAGTCTTAATGCTGTCACACAACAACGTTGCTGTCCCTCACTAGCATAAAAACGGCCGGCCTTGCCTTCGATGGCAAGCAGCAGATCATCTTTATGCGGTCCTGAGGCTGTCCAACCCAATTCCATATCGCGTTGCCGATTTTGCCGAAAGCGCTCCAAGTAATAGTTGGTAATAACGTCTTGAGATTGGTTTGCAGGGGCACTAGTCTTATATTTGAGGGAAAGGCGCTCTTGCTCTAGGGAAAGCCGTTGGTAGAACGAACTAGCACGAACAGCGAGATCCTCAATGGCGATATGCCGCTGCTCGGCAATATAGGCCGCGGAAATAGCCATCTCTTGCTCCCACGCCTCAATGGAGACGGCAGAACGCTGCTTGAGCAAGTGATTGCGTTGTCGCATGGCCTTTTGATAGCGAGCCAGGTGATGCAGATACAGGGGATTAGCCTGTGCCATTTGGAGATCAAGAAAATGACGACGCTGGGCAGGTCCACCTTTGACCAGTACTGAGTCATCGGGGGTCATCACCACGCCCGGAATGATCCCTAGCAGCTGGGCGATGCTGTGACAGGTTGTGCTATTGTAAGTGATCTTACGGCTCTCGCCATCGTGAAGATATTTGAGGCGTTGTTCGACGCCATTTTTCACAAAATAGACTTCAACGCCGAAGAAAGGACAGCCCACCTGTTGCAGATCGACCGTTTGTGCTAGGCGAAAGGAACGTCCGGAAACGCAAAGGAAGATAGCCTCTAGAAGAGAAGTCTTTCCTTGCGCATTGGCGCCACACAGCACATTGACGCGTGGACCAAAGTCAACGGCAGCCTCGGTGTAGTTACGGAAATGACGTAAAATGAGGCTTCGTACAAGCACTTTAAGTTTCGTTTAGCCGCATTGGCATCATAACATACAGCGGACTGGGCTGCTGGCCAGGTTCCAGGGGAGCCTCTTGGTCCGTGATCACTCCTGGATTGTAGGCATCAGTAATACCCAAAGTGATGCGTTCATTGTGGCAATGTCTTAGGATGTCTAGGAAAAATTGGGGATTGAAGGCGATTTCAAGCTTTGGTCCATGGTAGTTGACAGGCATGCTTACCTGCCCTTCACCTAGTTCAGCATTGTTAGCGCTTAACTTGAGGTCTCCATCGGTAAAGGTACAGCGTATGGAATGTGTGCTGTCGGAGGTAAACAGGGATACCTGACGTAATAACGACATCAGTTCAGGCGAGTTCAGCGTCACGACAGTCTCGGAACTCTCGGGAATGACACGGTTATAGTCGGGATAGTCGCCTTGCAACAACTTGGTGATCAAGTTGACCTGGTTGCCCTCGACGGCTACACGGTCTTCTAGAAGATAGACGGTGGCAGTCTCGTCGTCATCGTCACCGAGATTCTTGACAATCTCATCCACAGCTTTGAGGGGAAGAGTATATGACCCTGAAAAGTCTTTGTCGATATCAAGTTCAACATGCGCTCGGGCCAACCGCTTTCCATCCGTTCCCACGAAGGTAGCCACACCATTAGCGATTTGCATGAACACACCGGTCAGGACATAGCGCGTGTCATCGCGAGAAACCGCGAAAGATGTGCGATAAAACATATCCTTAAGAGTCTTCTGCTTGATGACAAAGCGCGCGGCACCTTCGAAGTCGGGGAGGCTGGGAAATTCGTTTCTGTTCATACCGTGGAGACGAAAGCGTGAGGAGTCAGCGATGACCTCTGTGATGCTATTTTCTCCGCAGGAGACTTCTAGGTTGGCAGCAGTGAGTTCTTTGACGAGTTGCGCGAATTTCTTCACAGGAAGTGTTGTAGCGCCTTCCTCGAGGATTTTGGTGTCAGTATAGCAGCGAAGACCAACGGTGAGATCTGTAGCGCTGAGGACTAGCTCATCGTTAGCCGCCTCTAGGAGAAAATTGTTTAAAACCGGTACCGTAGGTTTCTGTGATACCACATTTAGCAACTTGCTAAGAAGGTTCGCTAGTTCGAGGCGGGAGATCACAAACTTCATTGACAGATCCTCATCCGTACATTTTTGCGCAATGTTATAAGCGACAATTATGTTCGGTAAGCTCTGGCAAAGTCAAGAGAAACCGCTAAGGAAAAACAAAGGAGGGCTCAGACGGCTGGACTAAAGGACCAAAGGGACGTAAAGGACATAAAGGACCTGTGGAGTGTGCCTCCGAAGTCCTTTAGAGGTAATTGCAAAATTATTTGAGCCCTTAAGGATCGATTCTTAGGAAAAAAGGTTACCTTTTTTTGCGAGAAGGCGATTCTGGAAAGCTCAAATGGCATGGCACTATCTAGTCTGGAGAGACAGGCTTTTATCCCTTTCCAGGCCCGAAGGGTCGATATTGCAACAGGCCATGGCATCGCCATGGTATATGCCAAAACGTGGTTCGCAGTCTGAAGGACTGCCATAAGACGTCAGTATTCACACGCTATTTATACAAGCGCCTTATGGCAGCCCTACAGGCTGCGAAATCCCTTCCTGGCATATACCATGGCGATGCCACATAGGCCTCAACCTAACAGGTCTTTTGAGCTTATATCTCAATGACTTAGGACTTCACAATCGTATCTCGGCGCGCAGCGCTTTGGAGTGCGGTCGCTTGCGACCGCTTTTCGTTCCTTGGGACGGCAATGCTAAACGGCATTGTATGGATTCGTCGAAGGCTGCATGTACTAACTATTTTACCCTTAGGGAATTATAGTGATGCCGTTGCACACGACCGTCGCAAGGAACCCAAAGCGGTCGCAAGGTAAGCGTCAATTGAGGCCATCTGGCGATTTATTCGGCAGTGGGGGCTGATGAGGTGGATGAGGCCTTTGCTTGTCGCCTGGCGGCAGCCCAAGCGTCGGGCAGAAGCTCGTGAAGTTTTTGAGAATTATGGGCTGGCAGGCGCCTCATCACATCCTCTAGGTATTCGTGGGGGTTGACTCCTATCGCGCGGCAGGTCTGTACCAGGCTTAGCAGTACGGCGGAAGCTTCCCCACCCTCCTCGCTTCCAATAAACATCCAGTTCTTGCGGCCAATAGCTAGAGGGCGTATCGCTCGCTCCGCTACATTGTTGTCGAGACGCGCAAATGCATGTTGGGTGTAGTTTTTCAGATGGGGAATTAAGCTGCAATAATAGCCTAGAGCCTCCCTTAGATTCGATTTGGGAAGAGCCTTGCCATTAACCAGCCGGTCCTTGATGCGTGCAGTCAGCTCATCTATTATTGGAGCTTCTTTCTCTTGTCTTATCCGCAGACGTTCCTCTGGAGAACGTTCCCAAGCAACTCTCTCTAACATAAATAGATATTTTATCTTGCGCAGTACCCAGCTAACAAATTTTTTATCGCCACCTACAGCGTCGAAAAACTTGCGCCGAATGTGACTCCAGCATGGACACCAAGTGAATTGCTTCTTATTAGCCAGTGCTTCATAGGCTCCATATTTATCCGAATGGACAACACCTTTATATCCAGCTAGTATTTCCACAGCATGCTTGTGGCAGCGGTCCATGCGAAAATGATAGACTCGATAAGGCGGATTTTTTTCCTGCCCTCCAACGATCACCCACATAAAAGCCTGGTGCACCTTTCCCTTACCAGGGACAAGCATGTCCACAGGAGATTCGTCCACAAAAACATTGTTGCTGCTGAGCACGCGAGCAATCATTTCTTCATATAGCGCCTTTAAGGCATATCCACAGCGCATTACCCACTTGCAAAGTATTTGTCGGCTGATGAGAATGCCCTCGCGAGCTAAGATTTCCGATTGACGAAATAAAGGAAGGTGATCGGCGAATTTTTTCACGATCACACTGGCTAAAAGACTTTCATCGGCTTGACAGCGAGGAAAAATGCTATCTGGTAAATCTGCGATAAAAACGCCCTCTTCACTATGTGCTCTACATGCATACTTGGGACGTACTAGCTCCTTGACGTAGTAGCTACCTGGCGTATGCGCTATTTTGTGAGTGACTTCTTCGCCAATTTTGACGAGGGCTTCACCCGTTGTAGGGCAAACTTTTTGATCCTCTGGCAAATCTAAAATACAGCGTTGAACGGGAATATTGTCTGGAAGCGTAATTTTATCTTTGCCATTGCGCCCCTGCTTAACCCGTCGATGAGCAGGCACATTTATTGTCTCTTTTTGCTCTTCGGAACCAAGATTTTCGAAACCTTCCAGGTAGAGTTGTTGACCGCCATCGTCGACTACTTTTTCCGAACGTTTCCCAAAAATCTGACGCCTAAACCATTCAAGCTGCTCCTTGAGAAAGCTATTCTCATTTCGCAGGGAATAAATTTCCGATTGAAGATGTTCTAGTGATAGTGTTGAGGTTTCCATATGCTCTAAATCATATCACAGACCCCCTCTATTATCAAGTATTTTATCTAATAAAATACACATTGTTTTTAGGATTTTAGGCTCGATGACTACTCTCCAACAACATTAGAAATTCTCGACGATCGATAGCGGAATCTGGAATGCTTCCATTGCGAAAACTTCCTTTTTCAAGTCGCTTGTACCAGACGGCATGACCATTACCATCCCAGTAAAAGACCTTCACTAGATTTCTACGACGATTTAAAAAAACGAAGTAGGCCCCGCAGGTAAATTCGCCCGAGAACGAACTGTCAACAAGATTGCTCAAGCACTCAAATCCCTTTCGCATATCGATCGGCTCTTGATAGAGAAAGACACCCTTGTTTTTCTGATATGACGACCTCAGAGTTTTGCTCGCAGACTTTAGGGTTAGATAGACGCTCTTCTGATCAAGCGAAAGCTTGAGCTCGGGCAGGGTAATGTCTATCCAACCCGTCGAGGAAATGTGGTCGGGCGGGCTAACTTTAAAGCGTTGGTACCAGTACAAGAGCTGCTGGTAGCTTATATTGTTCTCTAGGCACCACCTGCGGCCACTCTGACCGCTCGCCATCCATTGGTCTATGCGTCGAGCCCAATCAGAACGCTTCCTTTTGAAATCCATTAGTATCTCCATGGTTAGGGTCATGGAGAAAACTTAGAACCTCGCGGAATTACGAAAAAGGTGGCTTCAATTGACGCTTACGTCGCAAGCGACCGCACTCCAAAGCGCTGCGCGCCGAGATACGATTGTTAGGCTTAGGTTGAGGCCTATGTGGCGATGCCATGGCCTGTTGCAATATCGACCCTTCGGGCCTGGGAAGGGAATGGCTCTCTCTTCACCGGCATCCGATTTTCAGGAAATTGACTTCGGAAAATCGGACTTCTGCAATTACCTCCTTTGGTCCTTTAGTCCAGCCCTGATTCTTTGCTGGCTCCATAATCGTCTTTGGCTCTATACTTTAGCTGATAGATCATAGGATTATGTTATGGCAGAAGAACATCGTGACTTAGTGAGCAATCGCAAAGCGCACTTTCAATACGAAATTCTCGAGACCTACGAAACTGGCATCGTTTTATTGGGCACGGAGATTAAGTCTCTACGTGCGCATGGTGGCAGTATTCAGGAAGCCTATGTCAAAATCCATCAGGGTGAACTGTGGTTAGTCGGTGCAAGCATTGCTCCGTATCGTTTTGGCAATATTCACAATCATCCCGAAACTCGCGATCGTAAATTGCTCATGCATAACTACGAAATCGAACGTCTCCGTCGAGATATTCAGGAAAAGGGGATGACGCTGGTTCCGCTTGCTCTGTACCTGAAAAAGGGACGTGTCAAGGTAAAGATAGCTGTTGCTCGTGGTAAACGCACTTTTGATAAACGCTCGGCTATCAAGGAGCGCGACGAAAAGCGCAATGTCCAAAGGGCTACGCGGCATGGCAGCGAGGACTAGCTCGTGCTGCGTCTAAAGCTGTTTATGATCGGACGCAGCAAGGAGGCCTGGATCGACTCAGGAGTTGCTGAATATATCCGACGTATGTCTTCCACATTGCAAATGACCACGGAATGGGCCAGGGATGATGCCCATTTAGTGCAGCTTGTCGCTAAAGAGGGACGCGTTCTTTGCCTTGATCCAGCCGGTATATCGATGACTAGTGAGGCATTGGCAGCCTATCTCTCACAGCAGTTTGAGGCCGGTGGATCGCGTCTTGCGATTGTCATTGGCGGTGCTGAGGGCCTCCCTAAAGAACTCTCTAGTGGGCAATATCCTCTGGTGAGCTTTTCTTCACTGACTTTTACGCACCAAATGTGCCGGTTGATTCTAGCTGAGCAGTTGTATCGCTGCGTAGAAATTTGGCGCGGCTCTCCCTATCACAAATAAAGGGAACTGCTTTGATCCGTTAGCGCACTCCACAATACCTATCTTATTAATACTGTGTTGGCCTATAATTTCTTAAATATGAAACCAAAAGATCTCAAACATCCATTTTCGTGGGACGACCGTTGTGTGTTGATTCAGGATAGGGTTTGGCACGTTCCAGATTACTGTCCCGATTACGCATCTTTTACCTTTCCTGGCTGGAGTGATCCACTAGTTTTTGGTAACGACAAGCCTGTTATCGTTGAATACTGCTGTGGCAATGGTACCTGGTTAGCTGCTAAGGCTCAGAAAGAGCCTCAATACAACTGGGTAGGGGTAGAATGGCGCTTTGAGCGCGTACGTAAGGTATGGTCGAAGATCCAGAATCTCAAATTAGATAACTTACTGGTCATTTCTGGAGAGGCCTGTCTGACCACAAAGTTCTATTTTCCTTCGAATTCGCTACATGCTGTGTACATCAATTTTCCGGATCCCTTTCCAAAGACACGACATGCCAAGTATCGCCTATTCCAGCAACCTTTTATCCAGGAATTGGCACGCGTTCTTCAGATGAATGGTTCAGCCACGATTGCGACGGATGATCCCGATTACTCGGAGCAGTTGGTCACAGAATTTCTGGGATGTGACAGATTTCAATGCGGATTTCCAGCGCCGCACTTTGTGACTGAATGGCTTGATTACGGAGCTTCCTTCTTTGACTCTCTTTGGCGTGCAAAAGGTCGGGTCATTAGGTATCATCGGTTTGACAAACGCAGTTAATGGACCCATTTGCGATCGTTGAATCGCGGGAGCTTTCGCATGGGCCCAAATCCAAATTTATGATCGAGTGTGGTATATAGGTGATATCATGAAGGTCAGCGTTCATGACCAACTTCCTTCAAAGCCTATTTTGGAGCAGTTTCTGGCTATTCCTCCTCGTACTGCCAATGGCTTTATCTTAAGCCGCCGGCAGATAGAGGGGCGTCCCTATCCCCGCGAAACATTGTCTAGGATACTTTATGACTTCAACCTGAGTTTAGGTAACGATATCGTCGCCTTGGCCAATGCTCGTCGCCTGGGCGAACCGGGTTCCTATTGTGTGGTTACTGGACAGCAGCTTGGTCTGATGGGGGGACCAGCCTTGACCTTTTTAAAGGCTATTTCTTGCCTTTTGCTAGCTCGTGAGACTGGAGCTATCCCCATCTTTTGGGCAGCAACTGATGACCATGATATCAGTGAGATCAATCACGCCTATCAGGTTGACGCCTATGGAAACCTCGCGAGGTATCAGCTCAATTGGCCTCAAAATGCCGCTTCTGTCGAAGATCTGGTTTTACTGCCGCAACATATTGAAGTGATGCGTGCTTTTTGGCATGCCCTGGGTCCCTTTGAACCTTCGATGCCTTTGCCAAAGCCTGGTGAGCGTTATGCTGATGTGATGCTGCGGATCCTTATTGAAACCTTTGCCGGCACTGGGCTGCTGTTTTTGGAACCACGCCTATTGCGTCCACTGACTCGACCGATTTTTCAGGAAGAAATAGCCGCCTGTGATGAGTTTGCAGCCATTTTGCGCGATACAACAAAGCGCCTATGGAATGCTGGTGGGCATGCCCCCATTAACGTCTCTGCCGGTCCGAATCTGTTTTATAAAGATGCTAATGGGCACCGCACCAAGGTCCATCGCGAAGGTAATGCTTTTCGCATTCATCAGCAGATATTCACGGAAAGCGATCTCTTAAATGAAGTAGAAGACTATCCTGAGCGCTTTAGCCCTAGCGCTGCGCTGCGTCCGATCGTTCAGAATGCCCTTATGCCCGTTCTGGCTTACGTTGCGGGTCCCACTGAACTAGCCTATCATAGTCAGCTGCTAGGGTATCACCAGGCTCATAATGTGCCGATGACCTGGGTTGTTCCACGCGTCTCGGCTACCTTCATCACGCCCCTGGCACGTCGTATCCTAGATATCATAGGGATGACACCCTGGCAACGGCTGCCGACAACCTGGAACCAGCTGATGCCCGATTTTGAAGGGCTAGGTGAGCAGCTGGCCGAAGAAGTACAGCAACAGGTTGAAGTACATTTTGGCTCCGATGTGCATGTGGATGCTACAATTGAGGAGTTTGCGCGTCATGTTATTGATCGGGCGATTCAGAAACGTCTAGACAGCCTCGGCCTTCCTCATCATGCTTTGCATCTTCTACACAATATGCTATCACCCCAGGAGAGACGTCAGGAACGTGTTTTGTCCTGGTGGACATTTCAGGCTACCAGCCGTTCTTCGCTGGTTCAAGAGGTGCTTTCATGTGCAAAGTGGCAAGAAATTGGACATTACTACCTCGATATTGAGCCATGACCGATACCCTCGCTTTTGACTATCCCCATTACTCTCTTTATGGCGAGTCTTTTGTCCCCAAAATTTTCGATGCGGGGCCTGGGGAATCCGTGCCTGAAGGCTTTAATGCAGTGCGTATCTATCTTGATGCAACCATGCGTTCCGACCTCGCTTGGCATCAAGCGGTGGCCGATGCGGAAAGGTATGTTGCGGCCGGGCTCAAGCTGCTGTGGGATCTTGACCTAGGCCTGTTTTCGCGTCTACAACTCCCCCTATCTGACGTTTCTCAGATGCAGGCACTGCGCTTATCATTGGCTCATTTTGCCGATATCGTATGGCCTAAATTCGCCAATGAGACGTTAGGAATGGCTGTCTATCGTGGATCTGTTGACTTTAGCGAGCGATTTCCCTGGGACCTGGAGCAACGTGAAGTGTTGCAGAGTATAGGGAGCGCAAATACTCAGTTGTTTTGTCGCGACGTTTGTTCACGTTACTTGTCAGCGGTAACTGCGGGATTGCCGGGAAATCTGCAGCCCTACCTATTGATGGATGCATCGACCATTACACTTGAGCGACTCCGACTGCAGCTGTTACATCGCGAATGTTGGGACCGTTTTGTGATCTGTGTGAAGGGCAATGCGGGGTCGATTTTGGCTATGTCTTGGGATGATGCCACATCGCCTTTGGGTTACCTGGGAAGGCGTGCCGCTACGCTGCCCGTTCCTGAGCATGTGTCTATAGGTTTATGCCTTCCAGCAGCGGACATGCATGACGCTGTTATCAATAGGGGTATCGACCAAGCTCTGGAAAGACTACAGGGCAAGAAGTATCGTGTGATAGCCGAGGAGTTTCTTACAGCTGAATGGGATGGCCTTGACGAGCTCGTGGTCATTTCAGCAGCCGTAGGACCTTTGACTCGCCGTAAGCTACAGGGATTTTGTGCTGCAGGCGGCACCATTGTACAGATTGTGTGACTTTTAGGAGTAGCACGGATGCACACGGATCTAGGAGGATTTAGGAGGATAGGATGGAAAAAATCAAATCACCATTCTAAAACGGTAAAAATGGTTTTAGGATTGAATGGATAAATATAAGTTCTATTCCTAATCCTATCCTCCTAAATCCTCCTAAATCTGTGTGCATCCGTGTTACTTCCTAAAAACCACACGAACCGTTGCTTAAATTTTCTTTTCTTGTTTCAATAAGGCCCAAGGGGTTACACTGCTTTTGCCCAGGTAGCTTGTAGCTTCTTAATTCAGGAGTAGATAACCATTGGCGGATACAGAAGATAATCCCGACCTAGCTCCAGAAGAAGAGTTCGACGATGAGGTGAGCCATGTTGCCGGCAACCTTATGGATTCGCGCACCAGCATGCTCGATGACCTTCTTATGGAGAAGTTAGAAAAAGCCTTCCATAAGCCTACGTCAATGGTTCTTATTCATGACGTAGCCAAAATAGCCAGCGAATATGAACCCATCGACCTAGCCTATGCCTGCTCGCGGCTACCTCCTAACACGCGTCACGTTGTCTATGATAATCTTCCTGATCTGCATGCAAAAGTCATCTTTATGATCAATACGGATAGCGCCACTCGTGCCGCTATCTTTCGCGCTATTGATGATCGTGAGATAAAACGCCTGATCGACCACATGCCGCTAGACGAAGCTGTATGGCTTCTCGATGATATGTCCGATCGCCGACTTCGTCGAGTTCTTGAGTTGCTCGATTCGAAAAAGGCCTATCGCATCCGCGATCTGCTGCGTCAGGACCGGAATAGCGCCGCACGCTTAATGACCAACGAGTTTTTTGCCTTCCGCATGGATATTACGATCGGTGATGTTGCCAAGGCCATTCGTGATAACCCTGGCATTGACCTCACAAGACGCATCTTTGTCCTCAATGACAGCGGAGTGCTGATCGGTTATGTGCCTGGTCGCAACTTGATTATCAATCCTTCCTATGTGCCTCTGCGGCAGGTCATGCGCCCTGTTCTCCATAAGGTCGAGCCCGAAACAACCCGTGATGAAGTTGTCGATATTGTCGAACGTTACAAAATACCCGCCCTGCCTGTGGTTAATGACGAGGGCGTGATGCTCGGAGTGATTACCTATGAGGTGGTCGTCGAAGCCATGGAAGACATCGGCGACGAAACCATCGCTAGCATTGCTGGTACTGCAGAAGCCTACAGCGAAAATGAACCTATTTATCGACGTGTTCTCAGCCGTTCACCATGGCTCGTAGTGACTTTCTGCTCCGGTTTAGTCACAGCAACCGCCTTGGCGCACTTTTCAGGTCGAATCTGGTTTCTCGGCGTAGTGCCGTTTTTTGTTCCATTGATTAATGGGATGTCGGGCAATGTTGGGCTTCAGTGCAGTTCCATTCTGGTGCGATCGATGTCAACAGGAGACCTCTCGGCGGGGATTAAGCATCGCGCCGTAATGAAGGAACTCATGATCGGTTTAACGATTGGAACCGGTTTCGGAGTCTTAGCTTGGTCGGTGGTATTGATCTTGAGTCTTTTTGGAGTGCATGCCGGTAGCACAGAGCCCCTAGCTATGGGAGCTACCTTAGGTGTAGGGGTATTCACGGCATGCCTAACAGCGATCAGTCTAGGAGCTTTCTTCCCATTCTTCTTCGCGCGTTTAGGAATCGATCCCGCGGTGGCCGCTGGGCCGCTTGTAACGGCCTTTAATGACCTCTGTTCCACTTTGATGTTTTTGTTGATTGCTTGGTTGGTGCACGGTTTCTTTTTGTACTAGGATGGATGGCCATGGCTTTGGACGGATTAAAGCAATGGTTAGGAATGGTGCGCTTGGGTATCTATGTGCGTTGGCAACGCCTTGTGGAGTACCTTGAATCCGTTTATCGCTACTATGGAAATGCGGAATTTCGCAAGATTGACCTAGCATTGGTCACCAACTATCTCTTTGATAATCCTTACACAGAGAGTCGTCGATTTTCACTTTTACAAGGTGAAGAGAACATCTACACCTATGGCGAAACACCCTTAACAACCTTGGAGACCATAGCCAAAAAGTGCGATATCAGCTCGCGTGACTTTGTCTATGAGTTGGGATGTGGGCGAGGGCGTTCCTGCTTCTGGCTGCATAGCTTCGTGAAGTGCCGGGTTGTGGGTATCGAATATAACCCGCGTTTCTGTGGCAAAGCTCAGGCCATTGTGCGTAAGTTTTCCATGCCGCAAATAGAATTTCGTTGCGAAGACTTCTTGGAAAGTGATTTTACAGACGCCACAGTGATCTATCTTTATGGGACGTGCCTTAGCGATAATTTTTTGATGAAGCTCACCGATAAATTGAAGTCCTTGCCAACAGACACCAAAGTCATCACGGTCAGTTATCCTTTGGACGACTACACCTATGAGCCCCTATTCGAAATGGTAGATGCCTTCGATGTCCCTTTCACCTGGGGGACAACCACGGTGTACTACCAGAGACGTAATTAGGAGACGGTTCGTGTCGCTTTTAGGATTAACACGGATGCACACGGATCTAGGAGGATTTAGGAGGATAGGATGGCATATACGGTTCGCTTATTAGAGCCACATGAATTGTGTTCATTCCATCTTAAAAAACCAATTTTACTGTTTTAGATTGACGAACCGTATATGCCATCCGATCCTCCTAAATCCTCCTAGATCCGTGTTCATCCGTGTTACTCCTAAAAAGTAAAGCGAACCGTTGCAAGTCCTAAATCCTTGCTAATTTGCATTCATTTGGAATATTCTAAGCTTGACTTCGAATTTGCAAGGTGCCTATGCAGCGTAAACATTTTATCGATCTAATCAGACGTTACTTTCGGACGCACCCCGTAGTGGCAATGCTTGGTCCTAGACAATGTGGAAAGACGACTTTGGCGCGCATGTATTGTCAAGAACAGGCTGAATTTCCCAGAAGCAATTACTTTGATCTTGAGGCTCCTATCGATGCTGAGCGTTTAGTCAATCCCATGCTGGCTTTGACGTCATTGTCTGGACTTATTGTTGTTGATGAGATCCAGCGCATACCGGATTTGTTTACGACCTTGAGAGTCCTTGTTGACCAAGACGAAAAAAACAAACAGTACTTGATCCTGGGAAGTGCTTCACGAGATCTGATCCGACAGTCGTCCGAAACCCTGGCAGGGAGAATAGCCTACCTGGAAATCACACCGTTTTCCTTTGGGGAAGTTGGTGATTTAGATCGTCTGTGGGTTAGGGGTGGGTTTCCACGATCCTATTTGGCAGAGACCGACAGCGATAGCTTCGACTGGAGAGAATTCTATATTCGCACTTTCTTGGAGCAGGATATTCCCAACCTTGGCCTTCAAATTCCTCCAGTAGCGCTGCGGCGTTTTTGGAGTATGCTTGCACACTACCATGGAAATACGTTCAATGCCTCAGAGCTGGGGCGCTCCTTTGGGGCTTCCGATGTGACGATGCGTGGTTATCTGGATCTATTGACCGGAACTTTCATGATGCGACAGCTTCAGCCCTGGCATCAGAACGGTAAAAAACGACAAGTCAAGGCTCCCAAAGTCTATTTTCGCGATAGCGGTATTCTGCATTCCCTTCTGGGAATAAAGGAACGAGGAGAATTAGTCATTCATCCTAAGCTAGGAGCCTCCTGGGAAGGTTATGCGTTGGAGGAGGTCATCAGACATGCAGGAGCCAGGTCCGAGGAGTGTTACTTCTGGTCGACTTATGGAGAAGCTGAGGTTGACTTGCTGATTCATCAGAATGGTAAGCTAAAGGCTTTTGAGTTCAAGTATTCCGATGCGCCCAAGCTCACCAAGTCCATGCAGGTGGCTGTAGAGGAGTTAGGTCTGGATCAGCTACAGGTTATCTACCCTGGTGAGGTCGATTATCAGCTATCCGAGAAGATCTTTGTGGTTGGAATCCGAAATTATTTAAATAGAAACTGATCATGGATGAGGGGTTCTCATCCATGACCAACGTAGAGTTTTAGCGGGCAAATTCGCCAAAGACTTGACCATCTTTGTCTTCGATGCTTTGCATCTTCTGACGAATTTCTTGTCCGGCCTGTTCCTGAGCACTTAGCGTTTGACGCTCGTTATCGCGATCGCTATCAAGAGTCTGTTTCTCCATCTGCATATCGCCCTTAGCAGTCTCTGCACTCTCCTTGAAACAGGTAGCGACTGGCTGCGTGACAGACTGGGCTGTCTGACCCATTTGGACGAGCTTGTGGACCTCGTCCAGCCCATGGGCTATTCCGGCTTTTCCGCCTGTTAACACGTTAGTTAGCTTGTGTTTGGCCACATAGCCCAGAAAGCCTCCGCTGATTACTGCGCCGCCAATCTGAAACCCGCCTTCTAGACCTTTTACTGTCGGGCAATAGGGCAATGAAGAGCCACCAATCAGCGGCAAGTCACCAAACAGGGGCTTACTCCAGTGGAACCAGTTGGAGGCGTCCTTAATTTTACCACGAAGTTCGATTCCAAGAATTTTCTTATTCTCGTTGTCTTGTCGACGAATCTTGTTGCCTTCATGATTATTTAGCAAGCTGATGTTAAAAATGAACGTCATTAGGTTCAAGGGGCTTTTATTTGGAGCTTCGCTGAGAAGATTCTCAAGCTTATTGCCCAATGTGGATAATGCTTCCATTTTGTTTCTCCTAGTATTTCTGTCTTAATTTAATTATTTCTCATAAATTGTCTTGAGGCTTCCATGGCTGCTTTGAGCTTAGCCATGCCCTCTTTCCAGCCATCTGCATAACGTGAGTAGGCTGTTGCTAAATCTTTAATCGTTGAAGTAATAGCGCGTTCTTTTTCACGTATGTTATCGGTTAAGAATGTAATTTGCGCTTGGGTTCGATCACTCTTATCTCTGATGTACAGTTGACGTAGTTGACTGATAGTTTGGCTAATATTACTGACGCCCAAAAATATTTTCAGGCCTACTTCAGCCATTGAACCGCGGTTATACAAACCACTGTATAGGGCCGCAACAGCCATACCTGCATAGTGAGCCATTTTCCATCTATCGGTGTGCGTCTTATGCAACTCATCATAGTTGTCGCTACCGAAAATAGCATTGGAAGCTGTGGCACTACCGCTGGCGAGCGTTCTTTCGGTCCAGTGTTCAGCATACAAGTTTGCTAGTCCTAAGCCGGCAGTTACCATAAGAGCGCCTGCAGCATAACCCCAATGGCCTGTGGCAGCACCAAGGGTGACCCCGCTAAAGCCTAGCACCGTGTTGGTTGCTGCTGTATTGAACCATTCATACCAACGGTTATTCTTGATATGCTCGATCCGCTTCATAGACTCTTCGGTGCGCTGTTTAGAGAAGACATCTCTTTCCTTGTTCGTGTGGATAAGCTTCTGGCGCAGGAAGTCGAAGTCTTCTCGTTTATCTTCCTGCAGAGCTTTGATCAAGGTCATCATCAGAAATTCTACGTTGCCGCCATCGCCTTGCTCCACCAAGTAGTCTAACAGGGCATTGGTATCCGAGTGAAACCGCAGGAGCTCCTTGTAGTCATCGCGAGTCATGCGGAGGCCGCCGAAGGGGTTGCGTGTCCCATCGGGATTGATGGTTGGGATTTCGACTGTTTCCACATTGGGATTGTTGAAAGCTCGCTCCGCCAAGTTTTCTGTGTGCCATAGCCCTGTGACGAAATTAACAACCCGATCCATCATCCCACTTTGGACGAAGTTTGTTACAGGATGGAACGAAGGGGCTGCCTCAATAGCCGCTGTCGCTGCGGAACTGAATGCATCCGTGACGGTTTCAACAGCATTGCTGAGGGTATTACCAATCCAGCCAAATAAGCCTGTGGAGGTCCTTTCCGCTCCAGATGTGGCATCCTCTAACCTAGCGCTAGAGTAGCTGTCGCGTGCACTCCATCCTGTCTGCGGGGAAGTAGGCTGCTGCGTCGTAGAATACTGTGCGTTAAAATCCTCAACATTGTGTTGTTTGGATTTGCTGGTCCCGAGGTCATTGCTGTCCTGGGTCGGGGTAGTATCCGGATGGGTGACAATCGTATCGGTGAAATACATTGTCATATCAGGACGAACTTTTTCTATTTCACCCTTGGGCAGGTTGCCGATGGGAAGCTCATCCGTCTTGTCTACATGCCAGGACTGTTGTGCCCGGGTATTGCCTTCGATTCTTGATACGCTCATTATAATATGCTCCGTTACTTCGATCCTGCTGATCGAGCCTTATGGACTTTATCGTCATGTAGTGTTTTTAATAGGCCACGGGCCATCTGTAATATTTCTAAACGCTCCTGATAGAAGCGCTGTAGATCATGCATGTTCATGTCATTGTCTAAGTTGTAGTCCTTGACTCTATTCTCGGCCGCAGTCATCAGAGCAGTGCGTTCGTCTCTGTCATATTTGCCATCATCCTTAAGCTTAAAATCGATCCCAAACTTGTCTTTAGCTTCCTTGAGACGCTCGCGTAGTTCGTGAATATCTGTGACCTGTTTTAGAATTGTTTTGTCATCGATATTGGTTGCTTTTTCGAGACTCTCAATGAGCCCCTGCCATTCCTCGCTATTATAGGAGTCCTTGACTTCGATATTTAGGAGCTTTGCTAGCTCTTCACGGATGGCTGCGTTTTTAGGATCTGTTAGGTCGAGGATGGTATGCTTGCCATCTTTATCGCTAGCCGTCGTCTTGATCCCACTCCTGATCTTACGTATTAGGTCGAAATATTTATGGGTCTTGTCATTCAGGCTTGTGTGGGTAAGGTCTAGTGTGCCACGCGTCTCGCCTTCTACTTGATTAGTCAATGCATTGATGAGGGCTTGGAGTTTATGGAGTTCTTGTACGTCTCTGTGCCCTTTTTTAAGCGTTTGTGCCAGATCCTTCATCTTGCCTTCGGCCGTCTTCATGTAATGCAACTGCATGAGACGAATGACTTGTTCCAATGACAGCTTTCTGAAATCTGTAGCACGATAAAGTTCCGGATTACCGGCTATATCAGCTATTGTATCTTTATATTGTGGCTCTGCCATAGCTTTAAGACCTTTATTAGTTTAACAATGTTAATTGTATCACTTGATATATATTTTACCAAAGATAATTCTTTTTAATCAACTTTAATTTTAAGTATTAACTTTAAAGGCTAAATAAAGGTCAGGTTAAATTGTTGCAATAGAGGGTGTTTTGGATTCGTCCATACCGTCCATGAGAGGTAATTGCAAAATTATTTGAGCCCTTGAGAATCGATTCTCAGAAAAAAAGGTTACCTTTTTATGCGAGAAGGCGATTCTGGAGAGCTCAAATGGCATGGCACTATCTAGTCTGGAGAGACAGGCTTTTATCCCTTTCTAGGCCCGAAGGGTCGATATTGCAACAGGCCGGGGCATCGCCCGGCGATGCCCTGGTATATGCCAAGGGGGATTTCGCAGTCTGAAAGACTGCCACAAGACGTCTGTATTCACACGCTATTTATGCAAGCGCTTTATGGCAGTCTTTCAGACTGCGAAATCCCTTCCTGGAATATACCAGGGCGATGCCCCATAGGCCTCAACCTAAGCCTAACAATCGTATCTCGGCGCGCAGCGCTTTGGAGTGCGGTCGCTTGCGACCGCTTTGGGTTCCTTGCGACGGTCGTGTGCAACGGCATTACTATAATTCCCTAAGGGTAAAATAGTTAGTACATGCAGCCTTCGACGAATCCATACAATGCCGTTTAGCATTGCCGTCCCAAGGAACGAAAAGCGGTCGCAAGCGACCGCACTCCAAAGCGCTGCGCGCCGAGATACGATTGTGAAGTCCTAAGTCATTGAGATATAAGCTCAAAAGACCTGTTAGGTTGAGGCCTATGGGGCGATGCCCTGGCCTGTTGCAATATCGACCCTTCGGGCCTGGAAAGGGAATGGCTCTCTTTTCATCAGCATACGATTTTCAGGAAATTGACTTCGGGAAATCGGACTTCTGCAATTACGTCACATGCACAATATAAAATAAACTTGAAAAAAATAATTAAACATGATAAAATTCGTGATTCGTAAGTAACATATATGCTTAAGGAGTAATAAAAATGTTTCTTTTGTTATTAACCCTATTCTTTAGCCCGTTCGAAGCGACTGCGTCTACCCCAGACTTCCAAACCATTTTTGAGACAGTGTATTGCAGCGATGACTACTGTGGCGATGTGGTTCGTTCGTCATCCAAGTCTTTAGATCTATGGTTTTCAAAGGCTGGCTTAGCGGCTATCTATGATACGGTAAAGAAAGACTACTCACATTTTGACAGAGAGAATCCAGGACCAAATATTTCCGCATTATATAAGGGGAAATACACTGCGGCCTTTGTGCATGCGGACTACCCAAACTTGATTTTAAAAATAGTGGATGAAGGCCAAGCAAACGAGCGCATTTCAACGGCTGAATTAGCGAGACGGGCAGTGGTGGACAATCATCTGCAGTACATTCACATTCCACGTTCGGCGAAGATCCTGCTAGAGGGCATCATTGATAAATACCAGGGCCAGATGTACCTACTTATCGAGGAGAAGGTGGAAGCTGTCGCACATGGTTATGGTGCTCCTGATGATATTTGGAATAAATTGGTCTATCAGGCAGATAATGGGAACCTAGAACTGCGCACCAAAATAGATGCTATCGTGGGTGAACTAGAAGTATTTATTCTGAAGACGGGTTACTGGGATATTGGGTTTACCAATACTCTATTGCGTAGCGATGGCCAAGGAGTCAGCCTCGTGGACTTTCAATGGAAAAACCAATACTCACCAGATGATGGCATTAGACGCCTATGCGAATTCATGGCAAGAGCTGAGACCATTCCAGGGATCATGGAGCGCGCTGCAAAGGAATTGAAGACGACGGCACATGAACTATCCACTCACTATTGGAGCGTAGGAACCGTAGAGTGGCGTGTGGAAGACCGAAAGAAACGCATAGCGAAAGCGGTTGAGGTTCAATAAGTGAGATCTGTGCTTTTTGGCTTCCTATGTGGCGCAGTCATTCCATGACTGCGGACCCGTTGCAATTGTGGAGACGTGCAAAACAACGTCCGATGTGATGCAAATGGAATCTGTTTCAATTGTTTTTGCAGTCATGGAATGATTTCCATGACTGCTTTCTAATTAACCCCAGATGGCGTTAATGACTTGAGCCGCTTTATCGAGAAGTTGCTGCAATTGGCCCTTCATTGTCTCCATCGTTTGCTCGCGAGCACTCAGATTTTGCTTTTGGTTGTCGCGGTCGCTATTAACCACTTGTTGATCTGACGACATGGATGTCTTAGCAGCTTCATCACGCTGTTGGCAATAAGCTGTTCCAGGCTGCAACATGGTGGACATTTGCTGCGTCGCTGTAATGGCGGACTGACCAGCAGCAGCGCTACCATCTTTCATCACAGTAGTACCGAACCAAACAAGGCCTCCAGCATTAACGGCTACGCTAACAGCTGAGCAAAACAACCAACCGACAGTATTGGCACATTCCTTAATGCTAAAGCGCAATTGGATGGCCGTCTTCTTTTTGAACTCCGCTTCACGAGTGGCGATCTTGTTGGAATCATGGTTTGTCGTTAGGCACAGCTTGCCCAGCCAAGAAACCAATGACAGGGGATCCATGTTTTCGAGGTTCATGGCATCGAGCTGGGACATGATCGCATCAGATGCATAGCCATGTGCCTTGATGTCCGATTCATCATTGTAATAAGTAGCGGAGGTTTGATCATTATAGTCTGTAATTTCCATAGGGATGCTCCTAGTATGTACCCATTTAATTTTTCATGAAAAAACTTTTAACGAGGCGCGCTGTCTGTTTGAGCATGCGTTGCCCTTCCTTCCAAGTGGAGGAATAACTTTTATAAGTGCTTGTCAGCCCCGAAATTCCCGAGCTAATGGACTTTTCAGCCTCTCTCAGACGATCGTGACGGTAGTCTATTTCAGCTTGTAACTTACGTGTTTGGTCGTGCAGGTAGACTTTCCGGCTTTGGCCTAAGTTTTGCATGATGCCGAAGCCCCCAAAGAGAGCTTTTACCAAGCCCTCGCCGACGGCTCCGATATTACTCGCAGCAATCATACCAGGCGCCGCAAGGGTCATAGCCCACCAAAATACCTTGTGGGCAGTCTTCCACTTTTCGGTATGCCTAGAGACTGTTTCTTGGTAGTCACTACCAAAGATCCAGCTGGTGGGTTTTGCAGTAACGCTAGCAGCAGACTTTTCTATGCCACTGTTAAGGTATGAGTTCACCAAGCCAACGCCCGAGAAGGCGATCATGGGAAGAGCCCAACCCCATACTCCCGACGCTACCCCTAGTGCTAAGCCACCAAAAGCTAGCGATGTTTGTGTTGTGGATTCGTAGAACCAGTCCCACCAACGGTTGTCTTTGATTCGGCTCAACAGTTGAACAGAGGCCTTATCGCGCAGCTTGAGGTCTGCATCGCGTTCCTTATGGCTCTCTGCAAGCTTCTTCTTTTGGTAGTCGAATTCGTCTTCTTTATCGGTTGCCAATGCCTTGGTCAAAGCAACGATTAGAGCTTCCAAGTTTCCATCTTTTTCAGCGGCGGTGAGTCTATCCATCAGCTCTTGGGTGTCATCTCGGAAGCGTAGGAGCTCACGGTAGTCGTCACGCGTGATGCGACGTCCACCAAAGGGATTTGCAGTGCCGTCTGGATTGGTAACGGGGATTTCTACGCTTTTGACATTAGGGTCGCTGAAGGCTGTTTCAGCGAAGGTAATGGTTCCCCATAGCCCTTTGACCATATCTGAGACACCCGTCATGACCCCTGAAGGATTCAGGTACTCATACCACGATGAAGATACAGCTTGGCTTTCGTCAACTTGAACGGCTGCCTGAGATTCTTCAGCAGAAGATAGTCCCATCAGGTTTTTAAGCCCACCAATCATAGATCCCCACCAGGAGCTGGAGGATTCTTCTGTTTTCTCAGTGCCTTCAGCACTCGATTGCGTATCGCTGCTCGACCAACCAAACAGCACCTGTTTTGAAGGCACGATGGAGTTAGTGGATTCTGCCGCACCATGCACAATGTTCTTGGGATGGGTAGCGATAGAATCGGCATACCAGCTAGCCGGCAAGCTTGCGGATTTTTTTTCCTGTTCTTCCTTCGAAGGAATCCCAGTATGGTAGTCCTGAATGCCCCAATCAGCAGGAATGTACCCGTGATCTAGGCGGCCAACATCATTATCAATTTCTATTCCCGACATCACTTATCCTTAACGTGAACCTGATGAGCGCGATTTGTGGATCTTGTCGTCATGTAAAGTCTTGATGATGGAACGTGCCATCTGCAAGATTTCCAGTCTTTCCTGATAGGCGCGGTTGATATCATGCATCTGCATGTCATTTTGCAGATTTAAGTCTTTGCACGTCGTGTCAATGGCCGTTGTGAGAGCTTCGCGATCTTCGCGAGGATATTCGTCTGCGGGCCATTTGAATTCGATGCCATAAACTTCTTTGGCTTGTTGCAGGCGTATGCGCAGTTCGAGGATATCTTTAACTTTGTTCCAGGCATCATCACTTTGGATACCGGTCATAGCTTTGATGGCATCTTGAAGCTTTTGGACCTCTTCACCCTCGTAGACGTCTTTGAGTTCGACTTCCAAGCCGTTTACCTTGGCCTTAACGAGTAGATCGCGGATGGATTGGTTGGCATCATCCGTGAGGTCAATGCGCAATTGTTTGGAACCATCCTTTGCCAAGACTTGCTTGGTTTGACCCTTAAGGGCTCGGCTGAGGTCTGCAGCTAGCTCAACATGTGGATTTTTGAGGTTAGGGTGCGTGAGCTTGAGCTTACCGCGGTCTGGGCCATCTTCTTGAATGGTATTTTTCTGAATGAGTTGCAGCAGCTTATGAAGCTCATGGACCTTGCGATGACGGTCCTTGAGGTCTTGGCTCATCGAAACCATCTCTTTTTGAGCCTTATGCATTTTGTGCAATTGCATGAGGCGAATGGCTTGTTCTAGCGAAAGCTCTTTCAGATCGCATGAATTGTAGGCTTCTTGATTGCCGGCGATTTCAGCAATCGTATCATATGCCCCTTCGTTACCCATGGAAAACCCTCCTCTCCATTAGGTCTTATGTTCCTACGATGTCTTGTCAGCCATCATAGTCTTTTTTCGCCGCTATTAGATACTAACAGCATTAAGATCTATTAAAGATGCTTGTAAGGCTTCTTCGTCTGGAAGCCGATGGACTTAATGGACATCATGGACTGACTGGACAATATGGACAAAACCACAGTTTGGATTTGTTACTCTTAACTCTTTGTCCACTAGGTCCACTTATGTCCATTTAGTCCATCAAGTATTTAAGTGAAATCTCTCCATTTCAACAAATACGCGGTCACCATAGCATAAGTGGCCTATTGTTTGGAAGCTATCTAATTTAGTAGGCCCAGCCTCCACCGGCGGCAGTATAGATATCCACCAAGCTCTTTCTAAGCTTAATATCAGACTCTGCTAGGTTGGACTCGATGTCTAAGGCATTGCGTTTTACGACCAACACATCGAGAAGACCTGTGTAGCCATTAACATATTGTTGCTGAGCCAAGTCCACAGCCCTGAGGTTTTGTTCTGTGGCTTTTCGTAATGACCCGTTACGCACGATCTCGCGAAGGTAGCTGGTTAGAGCATTTTCCATTTCTTCTAATGCATTCAGAGTGGTCTCTTGGTATTCAAGATAAGCTCTCCATTCGCGTGCGTCGGCGTTGATGATATCGGCTTCGATGTTTCCAAAATTTAGCAAGGGTTGCACCAGATTAGCCACAAGGTTCCAGGTGGGGGCAGTGTTAAATAGGGTCATTCCTTGCGCCCCAAAGAAGGCCAGTAAGCTGATGTTTGGGAAGAGTTCTCTGATGGCAGCATTCGTTTCGGAGATACTTGCAGCAAACTGTCGCTCTGCAGCTCGAACATCGGGGCGAGTCGCTAAAACCGTTGCTGGTGCCGAAATAAGGATATGCTGATCAAGGGGGCGTAATTTTTCCTCTATTTCAAAAAGATCACTGTTATCGGTGGGAGTGCTGCCTAGGAGGACATTCAAACGATTGCGCGCCATATCATAGCCAATTTGTAACAAGGGGATCCGTGCTTCTGTAGTGGATACTAATGCTCCGGCTCTTTGAACGTCGAAATCGCTAGCTAAGGCTCCCTTCATCTGCTCCTGGGTGAGTTCATAAGTTCTCTGTTGGCTTTCCAGGTTTTCTTTCGTGATAACAATTTGGGTGCGATAGTTATGGAGGTCAAAATACGCGTTGGCAACCTCTGCAAGTAGAGAGACTATAGCGGCTTGTCGCATGATAACAGCCGCCTCTACAAGGGCATTTGCGGAATCTAGGCGTTCTCGATTCTTACCGAAAAGGTCAAATTCCCAGGTTGCTTGGATGGCTGCATCATCATAAGCTAGAGTGTTTCCATTCGTGTAAAACCCTTGGTTCCCATAGTTGGCATCTGCTGTTAGGTTTAGCTTTGGAAAAAGAATGGAGAAGGCTGCAACACGGACGGCTCGAGCTTCTTGAATACGCGTCGCTGCAATTGCGATGGTTCTATTTTGCTCCAGGGCCTTGGCGATGAGAGTGTTTAAGATAGGGTCTCCAAAACCAGACCACCAACGTTGTTCGACAGCAGCGCAATCATCGACAACGAGCGGGAGATCTTCTGACATGTCTTTAAAGCTATTCCACAAGCATGGAATGTCGATATCGGAGTCTCGAGTGGATGGTGTGTTGCACGCAGAAAGCAGCATGAGGGCCAACGAAAAGGTGAATGTGAACGCGTGTGGTATCCTATTCTGCATGGTGATGAACCTTTTCCGTTCTAGTAATTTTTTTCTCCAAAGTGCGTAGGATGACGTAGAAGACCGGAGTAAAAAATAGTCCAAAGCAGGTCACACCGAGCATCCCTGAAAAAACTGCGACGCCCATAGCATGCCGCATTTCTGCCCCAGCACCGGTTGATAGGACTAAAGGCACCACTCCCATGATGAACGCAAATGAAGTCATCAGGATGGGCCTGAGTCGCAAGCGTGCCGCCTCTAATGCTGCAGGGACTGTTCTAGCGCCATGAAATTCTAATTCGCGAGCAAACTCAACAATTAGAATGGCATTTTTGCAGGCCAATCCTGCAAGGACAAAGAAGCCGATTTGGGTGAAGACGTTGTTGTCACCACCAGAGATTCGCACTCCGGCAATGGCGCATAGCAGGCATAGTGGAACAATTAAAATGATAATTAGCGGTAAGAATAGGCTTTCATATTTCGCTGACAACACCAAAAACACCAACAGAATGCAGAGTGGGAACACGTACATGGTTGTATTGCCAGCAAGGATTTGTTGATAGGTGAGTTCTGTCCACTCATAACTTATGCCTTTTGGGAGTGTTTCATTGAGGATTTTAACGATGGCTTGCTGTGCCTGGCCGGTGGAGTACCCTGAAGCTGGAGCTCCGTTGATATCTGCAGAAAGAAAAGCATTGTAACGGATGGCTGTTTCAGGACCCGTGACATCCGTGACATGTAGTACAGAGCCGAGAGGCACCATATTTCCATCGCGATTACGTGTCTGTAATTTCAATATGTCACTTGCTTTAGAGCGAAATTGCTTATCGGCCTGCGCAATCACTTGGAAGGTGCGCCCAAATTTATTGAAGTCGTTGATGTAAAGAGACCCCAAATAGATTTGCATGGCGTCGAAGATATCCTGCACATCGACGCCTAG
Source organism: uncultured Chlamydiae bacterium (assembly GCA_963713615.1). Classification (GTDB taxonomy): domain Bacteria; phylum Chlamydiota; class Chlamydiia; order Chlamydiales; family JAJFMA01; genus CAMFKD01. The sequence goes on along the minus strand of CAVQMM010000001.1, from coordinate 919,936 downwards.
CTGCATGGCTTTGGTTCGATCCAAATCAACAAAAAGCTGAGGTGTATTATTTTTAAAACTGGAGAAGGCGCCTTCAAGTTCCGGAGCGGTATTGGCCTTAGCAATAATCTCTTTCACAGCGCTATCTAGGGCATCATATCCCAAGTCAGCACGATCTTCGAGTTGTAATTTAAAGCCTCCTATAGTGCCAAGTCCCTCAACGGCTGGAGGGGGAAAGATGGCTATGAAGGCATCTTGCATGCCCGAAAACTTGTTCTGCAGCTTTTGAGAAATAGCAAAGCCTGAAAGATCGGATGACTTTCGCTCATCAAAAGGTTTTAATGTGACAAATACAATGCCCGAGCTCGCATTATTGATAAAACCATTAATGGAAAGACCAGGAAAAGCGACGGCACTTTGCACCCCTGGTTCCTTTAGGGCTATCTCAGACATTTCGCGAATCACCTTCTCTGTACGGTCTAGGGTGGCTCCTTCGGGAAGCTGAGCAAAACTCACCAAATATTGTTTGTCCTGGGTAGGTACAAAGCCTGTGGGGACAAGATGGAAGAGTGTATAGGTAGCCACCATCAAGACCACATAAAATCCAAAGGCGAATTTGGTGTGGCGCAGTGTTTTAAAAACGCCCTTTCCATAGCGCTTAGAGCTCTGATGGAAAAAACTATTGAACCACTTAAAAAAGAACCCAAATAGGGAATCCATCATAGATGTCAGCTTGTCTTTGGGAGCATCGCGTTCTTTTAAGAGGATGCAAGCGAGTGCTGGGCTGAGGGTCAGAGAATTAAATGCAGAAATGACCGTCGAAAAGGCTATTGTTAAAGCAAATTGTCGATAGAATTGTCCCGTCAACCCACTAATGAAGCTGACAGGGATAAATACAGCGCATAGGACCAGCGTGATAGCGATAATAGGGCTTGTCACTTCGCTCATGGCTTGTATCGTGGCTTCGCGAGGTTTCATGCCATCTTCAATATGCCGTTCGACATTCTCGACGACGACAATGGCATCATCCACCACGATACCGATGGCAAGAACGAGCCCAAACAAAGACAGGGCATTAATGGAAAAACCAAAGAGATGCATGATCGCGAATGTTCCTACGATCGACACAGGTACCGCCAAAAGCGGGATGATTGAAGCGCGCCATGTTTGCAAAAAGACGATCACGACGAGAACCACCAAAGCCAAGGCCTCGAGTAACGTGTGAATCACTGCTGTGATGGAATCTCGTACAAAGATGGTAGGATCATAAACAATGTCATAGTCTACCCCATCGGGAAAATTAGCCTTGAGTTGCGCCATTGTTTGACGTACCTGATTAGATATCTGAATGGCATTGGCGCCTGGAGTCTGAAAAATGGGAATGGCAACAGCCGCTTTATTGTTTAATAAGGAACGAAGCCCATATTCAGAGGCGTCAATATCGATTCCCGCAATATCCTTCAGTTTGGTAACAACCCCACCCTCCTGCTTGACGATGATTTCTCCAAACTCCTCCGGATCTTGCAGCCTTCCCAGCACGTTGACGGGTAATTGTAGCTCAACACCTTTTGCGTATGGCGGGCCTCCGATGACGCCTGCTGACACCTGCACGTTTTGCCTTCTAACGGCATTGACAACTTCCTGAGCGTTAAGTTTGCGCTCAGCGATTTTCTGTGGATTCAACCAAATGCGCATGGCGTAGTCGCCCGAACCAAATAGTCCGACATTGCCTACGCCCTGAATTTTGGCTAACTGGTCCTTGACGTTAAGCAGGGCATAATTGCGCAAATAAAGCATGTCATAGCGATCATTTGGCGAATTGAGGTGAACGACCATCGTTAAGTCAGGAGAGCTTTTGGTGGTTGTCACTCCGAGCTCTCTAGTGACCTCGGGCAAGCGCGGTAGCGCTTGGTTAACCCGGTTTTGCACAAGCTGTGTGGCAAGATCAGGATCAGTCCCCAGTCGAAAGGTGATTGTTAAAGTCAATACACCATCATTAGAGGATTGTGAGGTCATATAGAGCATGTTTTCGGTGCCGTTAATCTGTTCCTCAAGAGGTGTGGCAACGGTTTCGGCAATGACTTTGGGATTAGCACCAGGAAAACTTGCCGTTACAACGACTGTTGGAGGGACCACTTGAGGATACTCTGACACGGGTAGCTGAAATACCGAAAGTAGACCTGCCAGAAAGATCATGAAGGAAATGACACCAGCAAAGATGGGGCGATCGATGAAGAAGCGGGAAATATTTAAGGATTTGCTACTGCCAATGTTAGCCGTCATTTGCGCCTTCTTCTTTGGCAGTTACGACTGATCCAGGTTTGACATGCTGCAGGCCGTTGACAATCACGCGGTCTCCTGCGCTTAGTCCCTTCAAAACAACGCGTTGGTTCTCTACTTCGGGTCCCAGTTCAATGGGACGATATTCAGCCTTTTGATCTTTGTCCACGATGTACACATATTTTTTGTTTTGATCGTAACCGATAGCACGTTGTGGTATCAAGAAGACGTCTTTTTTATCACCACTGGCGATCTTTACGGTGACAAACATCCCCGGGACCAACACACCATCGGTATTAGTGAACTTAGCACGCGCGCGAATTGTCCCACTGGAGGGATCTAAACGATTGTCAAAGCTGTAAATCGTCCCTATATAGCTGTATTCCTTATCTCCCTGTACAGAGAGTTCTACTGGAACATGCCGTTCCAAACTTTGATTGTCAGCAGCGTGCCGAATGCTTTGAATGTAGGTCTGTTCGTCGACATCAAAGTCCGCGTAGATGGGGTCGCTGGAATTGACCCGAGTCATCAAGGGTGCATTAGGTCCAGCCTGCACCAAGTTACCAAGCGTTATTTCTACGCGACCCGCACGACCAGCGATAGGAGATCGGACGTAGGCATGTTCAAGATCCAAATTAGCCTGCTTAAGCTGAGCTTCAGCAGACTTAACTGCAGCCACAGCGGTATCGTTATCTTTAGAACGCTCATCAAAAATACGCTGTGCAACGGCTTCTGTTTTGACCATATTCTCTGCGCGTTCCAGTTCGATTTTAGCAAAATGTGCATCGGAAATGGCCGTGGCTAGGGTTGCTTCTGCACGCGCTACAGCAGCTTCGTAGGGTCTAGGATCAATAACAAAGAGAATGTCTCCAACCTTTACGCGATTGCCATCTTGAAAACGTACTTGAGTGATACGTCCACTGACTTCATGCCTAATTTCCACACTGTCGACAGCTTGTAGACGACCTGAAAACTCATACCAAAGGTGAATTTGTTTAGCTTGTACCGTCTTGACGACCACAGGAACAGCCGGTATTGCCTCCGTGGTGGTGTTGGTAGAACTCCCAAAAACAAAGCAATACGCAACACCGAAAAGGATGAGGATGGTGACAATAACGATCAAATATCGGCGTTTCATCCTATTGCCTTACGCAAGGAACGATCACATGATTTCTAAGCTTGTTCTAGGGTTTAGAAGGATTTGGAAATATGTTCAACACTTCTTCTCTGATAGCAGAGAACGTTGAGATAGGATAGAGGGGAAAGAATTTGGGTTCTTGGAAAGAATTGGGGGAGCGCTGGGATCACAATCGCCATTCGGCGCGCAGCCAAAGCGGTCGCAAGCGACCGCACTCCAAAGCGCTGCGCGCCTAGATAGGATTGTGAGGGATTTAATAGCTAAAGCGAACAGTCTTGGTCAAAAATAATGTTGATGGACTATACTCCTTAGTTATGACAAGAGCACATTGGGGTACACGTTTAGGCTTTATCTTGGCGGTTGCCGGCTCGTCTATCGGCCTGGCAAACATCTGGAAGTTTCCCTTCATGGTCGGACGCCACGGTGGGGCGGCATTCATCATCATCTACCTCATTTCCCTGATCGTTATCGGCTTCCCGACCTTTATCGCCGAAGTACTTATCGGTCGCAATTCACAGGCAAATCCCAAAACAGCCTTCGAAAAGCTCGGTGGACCAGCCTGGTCCTACATAGGTGCTGGGACAATCATCACGGGCTTTATCGTCAGCTCTTTCTACAGTGCGGTTGCTGGTTGGGTTCTGGGATATCTTGTCCAAGCTGGGCGAGGGCTGCTATCGGAGCTGCATACCATTCACGAGGCTTCTCAGCATTTTGATGGTCTGATCAGCACCTGGTGGTGGGGCCTTGGTTTTCATGCGATCTTTATGTTTTTATCCTGCTCAGTTCTGTTTCTTGGTGTGCGTTCAGGGATTGAAAGGTGCAACAAGATTTTCATGCCTCTATTGTTCATCATGTTGCTGGCATTAGTGTGGAGGGCTCTGACGATGCCGCAGGCTTCCATTGGTTTGGGATATCTCTTTCAGCCAGATTGGACGTCTATTACTCCTGGCGTTGTCCTTGCCGCTTTGGGGCAATCCTTCTTTACTCTCAGCTTAGGGCAGGGCACGATGGTGACCTACGGAAGCTACCTGGAGAGGCATGAGAACGTTACTGCAAGTTGCTTTCCTGCTGTCATTATGGATACCATGGCCTCCTTATTGGCTGCTGTAGCCGTCTTTTGCATTGTGTTTTCCGTAGGGATGGAGCCTGACTCGGGCCCAGGGTTGGTCTTTCAGACGTTACCCCTGGCATTTAATCAGATTCCGGGTGGGGCGTTCTTTGGCTTTCTATTCTTTCTGTTGGTTTTTCTGGCGGCCTTGACATCAGAGATTTCTGCCTTGGAACCCACAATCGCTTATCTGCTCGATGAATGGGGCTTATCACGGCACGGCGCCGTAGTGGTCTCTGGTCTTGCTGCTTTTGTTCTAGGCATTCCTGCGGCACTGTCGTATAGTGTTTTCAGCGGCATGACGCTTTTTGGTCTTCATTTCCTCGACCTGGTAGACTTTTTTGCCACTCACATATTGATTCCATTAGGAGGCTTTGCGGCTCTTTTAATGGTTGGTTGGGTGTGGGGAGTGAATGGAGCGTTAAAGCACTTGCAGTTAGGCGCTACCAACTTGTTTGAGCGCTGTCCGTGGTTAAAGACTTATTTTTGGTTTTGCTTTAAATATCTCTCGCCCCTTTTAATGTTGATGGTTTTCCTACATGTCATTGGATTGTTGCTCTAGTTTATGACGTCACGATTTATTGAATCATCATTGTCTAAGGAAGACGAAGTCTTCGAGGTTCCACTTCGTCCGCAGTCGTTAGGCGACTTTTTGGGCCAAGATAAGATCCGCGAAAGGCTCGAGGTTTACATCGGCGCTGCCAAGCAGCGTGGCGAGCCTTTAGGACACAGTCTTTTCAGCGGCCCCCCCGGACTTGGCAAAACCACGCTGGCGAATATCCTCGCTAAAGCGATGGGGACAAATATTACTGTTACTTCAGGGGCTGTCATCGACAAGGCCGGTGACCTCGCGGGGTTGCTGACTAATCTGCAGCCCGGTGATATCCTGTTCATCGATGAAATCCATCGGCTGTCGCGAACCATCGAGGAGTACTTATATCCGGCCATGGAGGATTTCACCCTCGATCTCATAATCGATAGTGGTCCTAGCGCGCGCAGCGTTCAGGTTAAGCTCAACCGTTTTACTTTGGTGGGTGCTACCACAAGAATGGGGCTGCTGACGAGTCCACTGCGTTCACGCTTTGGCTTGACCTGCCGTTTAGATTACTACACCCCTGAGATCCTGACGAAAATGATTCAACGTACTGCGCGCATCCTCAATCTAGATATCGACGAGGGTGCCGCTAACGAAATCGCTTTGCGGTCGCGCGGAACACCGCGGATTGCTAACAATTTGGTCCGTTGGGTGCGTGATTTTGCCTTAATGCGCAAGGGCAACCGCGTTGATCGCCAGGTTGTTTCCGAGGCATTGGATATGCTGGCCATCGATCCTATCGGATTAGATGAGTTGGATAAAAAGATCTTAGAGACTATTATAGACCATTATCAAGGTGGTCCGGTGGGAGTTGGAACCTTATCCGTAGCGATTGGAGAGGAAAAGTCCACTGTCGAGGAGGTTTATGAACCTTACCTGATTCTACAGGGTTTTATTAAGCGAACCTTGCGGGGGCGTGAGGCGACAGCTCGAGCCTACCAACACCTAGGCCGGTCGTTACCCGCCAAATTCAACGAGGGAGTGGAGCCATGTTTATTCGAAGTATGATGACAGCTTTAGGGCTAGCTGTGGGGATGACCTCCGCTGCTGAAGCTGGAGTAATTGATCGCTATGCCTATGCGATGATGGGGAATCATCGTCCATCGGCACCTAGCGTACGTGTGCTGATTGTACACGATGCTAAATCCGCTTTGCTGCGTGTTGACGGTAAGTATGCTGTCGTTGATCCTGTGCACCACGAAGTGTTATCGCGAAGAGTGAGCGGTAAGCAACGCGATATCCTTGTGACAAAGCATGGACTTAAGTGGGGCGAAGAGTTTCCTGATATGCGCCAGCTTAAGCTTGTGCCTACGGCTCCAGAAACAATCATGTATGTGAATGGCACACCTTATTCGGGCATCATTAGTGTTTATGATGTCGACGGAATGATCAGCATTGTCAATGAGGTAGACATTGAAGACTATGTGGCTTCAGTATTGGCGGCAAAGATCGATCGTCAGGTTCCTAAAGAGGCTCTAGCTGCTGTTGCTATTGCCCAACGTACCGACGCCTATTACCGTTCCTCGTTTTCAAAGAATAAATATTGGGACATCGATGGTTTAAAGTTCCGGTATGCTGGAGTAAGTCCTAGTCAACACTATGAAGAAGCTGAAAAAGCCGTTGATGCCACTAGTTACATGGTGATGAGTGCTAGCGATATTACTGCCAAGACAGATACCGATTCCAATAAAGAGGTTGCCCTTTTCCCCGCTCATTGGGTGGTAGAGCCTTTATCTCAAGGAGCCAAAAAGACGACCGAGCGCCGTCCAACGCTTGTGCTTAGTGAAGCCGAAACGGCTGCAGTGCAGGGGCAGAATGCGGCCCAGATTCTCAACCGCGCTTTTCCTGGCGTTACCGTTCAGCGCATGTTCCAGGTTGACTAATGGACCAAACAATCGTCGCTCGGCGCGCAGCGCTTTGGAGTGCGGTCGCTTGCGACCGCTTTTCGTTCCTTGCGACGGTCGTGTGAAATAGCGCCACAATCATTCGCTAGGGGTAAAGTAGTTAGTATATGCAACCTGACCGAATTCCTAATCATGTCGTTTGACATAATCGTCGCAAGGAACGAAAAGCGGTCGCAAGCGACCGCACTCCAAAGCGCTACGCGCCGAGAGACTGTTGTGAGGGTCTTAAATGACACGTGACCTATTTTCACTCGAGGCCTATGCCTACGACTTGCCTAAAGATCTCATAGCCCAGGCCCCACTGACGCAGCGAGACTCCTCTCGTTTGATGATTGTCTATCGCTCCACGGGAGAAATTCGGGATGCCGTATTCCGCGATCTTAAGGACATTCTTGAATCGGGGGATAGTCTAGTCCTCAACGATACTCAGGTTCTTCCAGCACGTCTATATGGCATCAGAGATAGCGGTGGAGGCCGGTGTGAAATTCTGTTGCTGAAGCCTCAGGGCGGTGATCAATGGGTCGCTATGGCGCGTCCTGGACGTAAGTTGCGACCAGGTATCCGCGTACACTTCAGCGAAAGGCTATCGTGTGAGATCTTAGAAACCTATCCCGACGGCACCAAATTGGTGCAGTTTTTATACACGGGCGACTTTATGGCAGCCCTTCACGAATGCGGTCAGATGCCCTTGCCCCATTATATCGAACGAGAGTCTCATCCCGAAGACCTTGAGCGCTACCAAACTGTTTTTGCTGCGCGTCCTGGTGCTGCTGCAGCACCTACTGCTGGATTGCACTTCACGCCTGAGCTTTTAAAAAGCCTGGATGATCGAGGAGTTCATTCCACAAAAATCACTCTGCATGTTGGTTTAGGTACGTTTCAGCCTGTCCAAGTCCAGGACATTCGCGATCACAAAATGCACACGGAGCGCTTTTCAATTACTCCTGAAGCAACCCATAGTCTCAATAATCGGACTCTTAACAAGCGTCAGATCGTTGTAGGCACCACATGTTGTCGAACCTTGGAATCTGCGTGCAAGGGAGGATTTCAGGCTGGTGACTATGAGACGGACATATTCATTTACCCGGGATACGAATTTCAGTATGTCCAAAACCTGCTTACGAACTTTCACTTTCCCTCTTCAACACTGCTCATGTTAGTGACTGCATTCGCTGGATATGACCTTATCATGGAAGCCTATCGCAAAGCAGTGGAGCGACGTTACCGCTTCTTTTCCTATGGTGATGCGATGCTCATTCTATAGGGCTCACGGTTTACGACTCACTTAGAAAATGTGTTAGGCTGGAATGCTCTTAAGAATGACAGCTGAATGCTCTGGTAAGCGCACAGAAGGCAAGTCAACGGGTGGAGAGTTATTGCTGATGAAATCCTTGGGTGGGGCTTCGGCAGTATTTGCCACCCATCCCCAACGCTGTCCATAGGATAGTTCCGGCAGTGTGAACTCCCTAGTCTTGTCCGTAGCGTTAAAGGCCACATATATTTTATCACCGCTCTGGTGGTCGCGCAGAGTGAAAGCTATCAGTGGAGCTCCTTGGCCCCATTCCGCTTGATTGGGCTTTACTCCATGCCACTCAATGTCATGACGGGTATAGAAGGCATTGCGTCGTAGCACTGGATAAGCCTTACGAAAGGCTAACATCCCTTTGAAAAAGCGAAATAGCGGTTCTTGTTCATGAAGTCGGGACCATTGAAACCAGTTACGAACATCGTTGAGGCACCATGTGTTATTGTTGCCTTGTTTGGTATGACCATATTCATCGCCCATGAGTAGCATAGGAACGCCGCGAGAAACCATCATGGCTATCAAAAAATTGCGCACTTGGCGCTGTCGACGTGCCACTACGATTGGATCGGTAGTCACACCTTCGACGCCACAGTTCCAGCTGTAGTTGTCATTGGTGCCATCCCGGTTGCCTTCGCCATTGTCGTCATTATGTTTGATATTATAAGAAACTAAGTCGACCAACGTAAAGCCGTCGTGAGCTGTAATAAAATTAATGCTATTATCAGGGGAACCTTGGTCTCCATAAAGATCTTCAGAGCCACATAACCTCGTGGCGAATTCGCCAAGAGTGAATGCGTCGCCTTTGATAAAACGGCGCATCGTATCGCGGTATTTTCCGTTCCACTCAGACCATCGGCGTCCCAAGGGGCAAAAGGATCCCACCTGATAGAGACCTCCAGCGTCCCAAGGCTCTGCGATCAGCTTGACATTTGCTAAGACGGGATCTTCGCCGATTGACTCGAGAAGGGGAGAATAGCCCTGGGGGTGCCCGCGTCGATCTCGCGTTAAAATAGATGCCAGGTCAAATCGAAAGCCATCCACATGCATGTGAACAACCCAATACCGCAAGCTCTCCAGAATGAGGTGTCTGGCGATGGGATTGTTGCAGTTAAACGTATTGCCACACCCGCTATAGTTCGCATAGAGACCTTGAGGCTCTAGGATATAATACGCAGCATTATCAAGACCTTTAAACGACAGTGTCGGACCCTTTTCATTGCCTTCAAGAGTGTGGTTGTAGACAACGTCTAGAATGACTTCGATGCCAGCTTTGTGTAACGCCTTAACCATTTCGCGAAATTCATTTACGGCGGCTCCAGGGGACTTGTTGGCAGCAAAAAATGGTGTTGGAGCAAAGAAGTTGGCGGTAGAATAGCCCCAGTAGTTTCCTACGATCACTTTGCTAGCGGTGACTCCATGTTCATTTTCGCGGGGATTGAACTCAAACACTGGCAGGAGTTCGATAGCGTTAACGCCAAGGCTTGTCAAATAGGGGATCTTCTCGATCAATCCTAGATAGGTCCCTGGGTGTTTTACCTGACTACTGGGATCCTGAGTAAAACCACCCACATGCATTTCATAGATCACCAGATCGGCTATTTTAATATTTGGTCGAATATCACCTTCCCAGTCAAATGTGTCTTGTTTAGGTAGGGTACCGATAGGACTATAGGTATCAAAAGGCGGCAAATAGCGAGCAATGACACCTTTGGCATAGGGGTCCAGGAGATAGCTGCTTCGTTCTCCTTTGGAATTGGTTACGCGGTAGGCGTAACCAACAAAATCATTAAGACCTTCGAGATGAATATGCCACACGCTACCTGTTCGATTTCTTTGTGAATCTAATTGAACTTCTTCGGCAGCGGAATCGCCTTCAGCTCGAAATAGACATACGCTTACAGCAATAGCGTTTTTGACGTGTACAGCAAAGCCTGTCCCACGGGGAGTCCAAGTTGCGCCAAAAGGATAGGAAATACCAATCTGTTGTGTCGCTGTCGTCATAGCCATCCATCATGCATATCAAAGGTTAATATGTAATGGGTCGCACTTTTTTTTTCCATAGCTTAGAAAGTAACCAGCGCTTTGGAGTTCATGTCGTTCGCGAGCGCTATAGATTTGGGCCTTATTCACCTTTGCGGTCAGTTTTCGGTCGACTGCAAAAGGATCGTCTGTCGCGTTTTGCTCCTCGGACATAGCTGGCGCTATGCCCTCGTCACAAACCACGACATCCGACCTTTTTCGTCCGACCGAAATTCTGACCGTAAAGGTGAACAATGCCTAGATTTGGAACCACAATCGATGTTTCAAGTCGGTTGTTATGTTGCATCGGAAGCTTCTATTTTGTACTCATTAAATAAAAGCAATAAAAATAAATTGCCAAAAAAAATAAAATTATATACAATCTGACTTTAAATATTGTATCACTTATAACACTTAGATTGTTTGGAGTAAAATGGAAAATATTAGCAATAGACCACAAGTAAATATTAAAGATCAAGTATCAATTCTAAAAAATCCTCTTATATTAAATCCATCAAGGTTTGCTAATCAATTATCTCAAATAGCTCAAGCAGATCCTATAAAATCCAGCACAAATCTATTACTTAATTATACGAGAAAACAAATTAGCAATAACGATCTATGGGAAGGCTATACAATAGTAATTCACTCCCTCCTAAAGAATGAGAGTTGTGACGAGCTAAGCCTTATCCGGCTGGGCAGGATGGTTTCCAGCTTACTTAACGATAGAAAGTGTACACCAAGATTTTCCGCGACGGCCAAAGGAAGTCAACTCAATGCTATCATCACACATGTTGAGTTGTTGTTGTATTCCAACCAACCCCAGCTGGCAAAGATTCTTTTGAGTACGCTTATTGAACGAGGGGTTTTTGCTCTATCCGATAATGATGTGGCTACGCTGTGGGTTCGTGTTGAAACGGCATGCATGGACTCTGCTGAAGCAGGACTTAAATCATTTACTGAAGGCAAGGACCTCAGAATCGATTGGGGAAATGTGACTCGCGCATTTTTGATTTCTTTTTGCAGACAACTAGCGAACACTTTAGAGAGAAACGACAAGCTAGACTCCAAAATGACAAATATAATGATTGAATTTTTAGCAACACGCTGCTGTTCGGTATCTTACCGAGAAACATTTGCGGCTAGCGTGAGAGCAAACCTGAAAACGCTAGGTGATGAAAAAATCAGCAAGCAGTTTCCGGCAATTGCCAATACTGTCGGATTGCCATCTCTCGCATCGAAAATTGAAAATCAAGCGAGAATATATCTTGATCATGGAAAGTTGGGGTCGGCTATACGGCTCTTCATTCAAGCTCTTGACCTCGACCCCATCCCATTCACACCTGAAACCCTTCCCTCCCTTGTATACGAATTATATTCTGAGGCTCAACGATCACAAACGAAATTCAACCTGAAGTTCATTTGCAATACTCTAAAAGGGCCTCATGGTGCCACATTGATTACTAATGTCACCCATTGGCTTGTAGAACAAAAGCGATTATCTGAAGTACAGAGTTGGCTAGAGTCCTTAACAAGAGAAAATATCGCCATCCCTCATGAAGCGAAGACAGCCTTTGCTGACGCTTTGATCGCCTACACATGGGATAAGATTAACGATAACAAGGCTGGTAAACCACTTCTAGAAGCCATAGGTCATGGCATTTTAACATATGAAGAGATTGTGAAACTGGCTCCCGAGCTGATTCTAGAACTGGCTAGAGAAGCTAGAGAAAGCGATATCCATTGGCTTCGCAGTGCCAACTTCGGAGCTTTTACGAGTCAACGCAATGCTCTTATCAAAAAAATCGCACAGCCTCTGATTGCAGAAGGAGAATATGTCGCAGTTCAAGAAGCTCTCAATCAATGTGAAGAATCTAAAGATACCATAGCGAAGCTGTGGGGGGGCTTGGTCATCGATGCAATACAACATGCAAATAGGAGTCATGAAGCTTTCGTTCAAGTATTGAACGCCTGTCCCATGCAGATAGACATCCCTGACGCTGTGGTCAACAACGCGCTAAAGAGGGCAGTAGAGCATGGCAATCTAGAAATCTGTGCACTCATCTTGGACCGTATTTCATCAGCCTATCGGATCCTATGCGGTGGAGAATTGCTAAATAAAGACGCTGTGGACCAATGGATAGAACTTCTGCAATACCTCATTGCAAATCGGTCTAGAGTGTTGCGTGTGATGGTCAAGCAAGCGCCTCATGAGATGGCGGGTGGAATCTTTACCTCTTTCGAACATTGCTCAGACAAGCAATTCACATTTTTTAAAGAGTTGATACAAGCTGCTGCAGCTCTAACCAAAAGAGACGACTATGATACCTTTATGGATCTATTAACCCTAAAGCAACGACTCGAGCCTCTTTTTGCTAGTAGTGGGGATCTAAACGAAAAATTCGATTCCGACATCGTGCTGGGTAATTACTTGGTTACAGCAGACCATATGGAGCCGTTTTTGGCAGGGGTGAAGATAGCCGCAGACACCATCCTCAAGTGGGGAGAAATCTCAAATCACACCAAGAATGCTTTGCAGCAATTAATACAATCCATCAATGAGCATCTCGACAACCATGAGCTTACCCAACAACAGAATCGCATCCTCGCCAGGCTTTGGCCAGGAATTAATGAATGTAAGCTTGATTTCCCATTATGGGTGTCCTTTGCTAGTAAGGTTTTTCCAAAAAGTAGAAGCTTTTTAGAAGAACTCCTTATTGGATTCAAGAGTTTCCTAACAGAACATGAATCGAAGGAGATGTCCAGTGAGAATAAGACGGCCATGTATGACGCGCTACAGCTATTCTCTGGCTACGCTAACGATGATAACTTAATACTTGCCAAGTTTCTCACCGATTGCTCCGTCAGGTTAAAACGCCACTTGACCGACTTTCAACTCATGCAGATCTGGGATACATACTTTATGAATACTTTGAATTTCGATCTGCATGCAAGCGATTTAAAGCAAGTAATGAGCTATTTTATTGATCAACTCCCCGGATTGGCCAGGGAAATTTCTCCCCAGAACGGCGAGAGCTTTCCATCTGTAATTAAATTTGGATTGAGAACTTTATGGCAACAAGCTGATTTACGCCCTAGAGAAGAATTCTTGTCAGTCCAAAGTGATTTTTTTAATTCGCTTCCCGAGTCATTCTATTCTAGTAAATCGAGAAATCGCAACATGGATTACTCGCTTCATCTAGAATATGTTGCACAACTTTTCAGCGTTTGTTTAAACAAAGCAAGTCCTGATGATCTACAAGTACGAACGCCCTTGGGAATTAATACTGCCTGTCGAGCGGCTTCAACAATACTCTCTAATCTCATCAAAGCTATCCCTTTTCAGCAAACAACAAGCCGAGAAAAGCTTAGAGATCTTATCCTGCAATATATCGAGCTACGCGCTTCCATGCCTCCTGACAATCTAAAAGAACCAACTTGGGAAGAAATAATGGCGACTTCCTTATTGTTGTTGCAACCTAAGAGGCCTTCCTGTCGATTTAGCAAATACTCCAATAAAGCTATGGAGACAAGCAAAAGTAGGTGGCCTTCTTGGGACAGCTCCCGGTAAAGGCTTAATGCATTCCTTGCTAGCTAATGGAGAACTTCCGCCTGGCCACACCTGTGCTGGAATTGACCTAGTTAGCCTTTACGTGCAAGCCATGCATAAGAACGTAAACAGCTCGAATGTTATCGCCAAAAAATTGGCAACTGGCTTTTTCGATGCTATGAAACAGCTCCTTGAGACAGGCTTCTACGATGAGAATCCCACTCTCTACTACGATCAGACTAAAGCATCGCTATTCTTCTTCAGTAACCTTTACAAGACGGATAAAAGCGAAAACTATGTCGTAAAATTGATAAAAACGCTTCCAGCAGATCGTAAATGGGTGAACACTCTGCCCCTACAAACAGAAGTACTCAAAGCTTGGATTGATTTAAATAAAGTATAACTTTGGTGAATAGAGAAAAATCCATTTTCTGGTGATTGTGCGCGACAGACCATGGGGCTGTGCATTAAATATTTACACGAGCGTGATGGTAGCAACCATAGCCGCTGCTAACATCGCCGTATGAGAGTCGCGGTCGAACGGTGGCGATAACTCTGCCACATCGAACCCTATGAGTTTGCCGCTGGTACGAACGTGAGCGACGATCGCTTGTACTTGCCAAGGCATCATTCCTAGCGGTTGCGGAGCGCTTACCCCTGGGGCGAACGCAGATCCAAAAACATCCATGCACAAGGTTAGGTAAATGACCTCGCACTTACTAATGAGGTAGTCGACAGTTGCTAAGGCTTGTCCAATACCTTGCTGATAAATGTCTGATGCTGTCACTGTCTCAACGCCCAATTGGAGGGCTGTTTCAAAAAGGGCTTGAGTGTTTCCCAAGGGCTGAATGCCAATGCACGCGTACTCGAATGGTAATCCCAGTGCCTGACGATGTTGGGCAATTTGTGTGAAAGAGGTGCCTGATGACCCTTGCCCTGCTAAACAGGGTCTTAGATCATAGTGTGCATCGATGTTAATAATGCCCATGCGTTGGGAGGGGTAAGCAGACGCAAGCCCTTGGTAGTGTCCCCAAGCGACTTCATGACCCCCTCCAAGAACGATCGGCATCAATCCAGCGTCCCAGGTTTTTGCTACTATAGCAGCAAGGGCGATCTGAGAGGCTTCTAGATGGCCATCGGTACAGACTACATCCCCGAGGTCATAGACAGGCGCGTTCCCATGAAACGCAAGCTTGCCCAGAGCTTCTCTCAGGGCTTCGGGGCCTTTAGCTGCTCCTACGCGACCTTGATTTCTTTTGATTCCTTCGTCACAAGCAAAGCCGATGAGGGCAATGCCTTTTTGTAGAGATGAAAGACCATTATTCAGGTTGAGGACCTGCACGACCTCATGGAAGCGCGGAGCGCCGGGACCATCCTTTCGTCCATGCCAGACATTTGGAGAGGTCGTGTGATAACGTTCGTGCCAATCGGATCGCTCAAAAGCCATCGGTGCGACTCCCATGGATGTAGGTGGCAAAAGGTTTTAGGCTACCTTGGTGGTAGAGGATTTCACGGTAGTCGGAACAGGGGAACAGCGCCAGATCGGCACGCAAACCAGAAACTAAAGCTCCTCGGTCTGTCAGTGCCAAAGCTCTAGCGGCACGTACGGTTATGGCTGCCAACGTTTCAGCCATTGTGAGGCACTGAGCCGCACCTAGCAGAGCCGCTTGCGTCAGCAGATCTCCCATGGGCCCTGAACCAGGATTCCAGTCTGAAGCGATAACTAGGGGTAAGTGATGATCTAGGATCGCACGCGCCGGTGGAAACGGCATACCAAGACCCAGAGAGGCTCCTGGTAGCACTATAGGGATAACCCCAGCTTTTTGCATTGCAGTGAAGTCAGCGGATTTTGATTGCTCGAGATGGTCGGCGCTCAAGGCGTTGACCGCCGTAGCTACTTGAACGCCGCCGCGGGAAAACTGATCCGCATGAACACAGACGGCAAAGCCTATGTGCTTGGCTTTTTTGAGGTATTCGATTGCTTCCGCAACACCAAAGGCACTGTCGTCGACAAAGATGTCGACACGCTGGGCTAGTCCTTCAGCCTGGATGATAGGGAGGATATGCTCCAGAATATAATTTAGATAGGTTGTTGTACTGTTGAATTCGGGAGGTAGAGTGTGAGCTGCTAAACAAGTCGGAATCACAGAGACACATTGTTCCTTAGAGGCTTTAGCGATAGACCTCAGAATTTTGAGCTCTGATTCAAGTGAAAGACCATACCCGCTTTTGACCTCGCAGGTGGTTACTCCATGACCAGCCACTTGTAGTAGTCGGGCGCTGGTCAGTGCCGTGAGTTCTTCTAGAGAAGCATTGCGTGTTTGGCGAACAGTGTCTAGGATTCCTCCGCCCGATGCTGCAATCTCTTCATAGCCGATACCGTTAAGACGCATGGCATAGTCGTGACAGCGCGATCCCGCAAAGCAGAGGTGTGTATGGGCATCGATAAAACCCGGCAGTGCCACAGCAGGTTGGGGGATTTCCTCCAGAGGCCCTGATAGATCCGAAAGCGGAGCAATGGCCTGTATTTTGCCATCAGAAATGCTGATGCCCACATTTTCGAAGATGTGAAGTTGTGAGTCTTTTATCGGTCCATTGGAAGGCGAAGCCTCCATGGTAACAACCTGCGCGAAGGGGCCTAGCACTTTCGTGGGACTTTGGCCTTTTGAGGAAAACGGTGGCATAGTATTTACTGTTTAGTTTCGATGGTCATTCAGGCCCTCACAATCGTTGCTCGGCGCGCAGCGCTTTGGATTTGGGCGAATCTGTTGTATACCACAGTCGATGTTTTAGGCCGATTATGGTATAAAATGCTATAGCGAGCGGTATAAAGCCAAGATCGTAAAATATCTAGCCACCCAAATCCAAAGCGGTCGCGAGCGACACGCTCTTCCAAGTAATTCAAAAGGTTGGCTGGCGCAATTTCCTATGTGGCGCAGTCATTCCATGCATAGTGTTGCACACATCTTTTTCTTGACTCACAATCGTATCTCGGCGCGCAGCGCTTTGGAGTGCGGTCGCTTGCGACCGCTTTGGGTTCCTTGCGACGGCAGTGCTAAACGGCATCGTATGGATTCGGTTAGGCTGCATGTACTAACCCTTTACCCTTAGCGAATGATAGTGATGCCGTTTCACATGACCATCGCAAGGAACGAAAAGCGGTCGCAAGCGACCGCACTCCGCGCGAGTCGCGGGTATGTTAGAACTAAGTCACAAACGGATGAGGTAGTAATTTATGCAGTAAAATACAACCAAAGCCTACCTGTGCGGGACTGTTTCCCGTGCAGAAGACGTTACCAGCCTCGAAAGAGGAGGCAGACAGGACCATGCGTAAGTGTGGCTGTTAAGGTGTCAGGTAGCGTTACCATGGGGGGGGTCACGTTTCAGCCGACGTTAGCGCGCCAAGCACTGGAGTGAGCCGAAGCGCTGGAGTCGCAAGACTTTCCCGTAGCAAATAGACAGCATGTGCTATAGGGGCGCTGGCAGAAACTGTCATCAGGCTGTAAATCTGACGACTTCGGTCTACGTTGGTTCGACTCCAACCACCCCCACTCTTTCCCTTTCCCTCTGACACTACATCCACAAGCCTATCGCCTGACACGTCCCATCGGACTGCACTTTGTGCTGTCCCGAAAATGGTGCAATTTTGGTGCACTTGCTCCCAACACAAGACAACACTTGATCGATCCTCAAAAGTGCCAATTGTTTTCTGTACTGCACCAAAAGTGCACCAAATCGGGTTTATCCACCCAACGAATTACATCTAAGTGTCGATACAAACGACTTTTACGAACTAAGCCACATCAGAATGCTAATCTGATGTGGTATTTTTTTGCCTGTGATGGTAGGCTTTCGCGGACTGCTGACAGGCTCAACACAAATTGGAGGACCAACAACATGGCTATCATAGAAGCAAGGCAACGGAAGGACGGTAGCGTCAATTATAGGGTTGGCAGCAGCTGCCAAAAATCTATATATTTCTTGACAACTCTATGCAAATTGCATAGATTTTAGCGCATGAAGGTGAGTATCAAGAAAGCAGCTCAGGAACTTGGCGTACACGAGGCTACACTCCGTCGTTGGGAGGCTGCTGGCAAAATCCAGGTTGAGCGTACACCCAAGGGACACCGACGTTATCTATTGTCTAGCCTAACCATCATCAAAGCGAATCCACACCTTATACCCTGGCTGAGGCTTACAGGCGATAATTTTGGCGGTATTCATCAAGATGCTTTGGATTTATCTTTAAGCATCATTTTACGAACCATCTCCAAGTGAGAATACTCAGAAATCCAGTCTGCAAGTTCAGCGGGAAGATAGACTCGTTTTTTGGGCTCTGTCGTTGAACCTTTCGGGCGACCGGCCCCAATTCGGTAACCCCCTTTGCCACGGGTTCCGCGTTCGGATAAAGGGCTTAAAGTGTCGTTTAGGCGATGATAAATAAATTCTTTTAAATAGAGAGGATATCTTTCGATGACCTCCTGCTTGGATTGACCGGCATATTCTACGTTTGGGTAAAGCTTATGAGAGAATACCCAAGCCTTGAATTTGCGATCATACCATGGCTGTATTTCCCCAACCTCTCCTAGGGCCAAAGCCAAGTGTTCGGCTAACTCTTTGTTGGCGGCCATGTTTTCCCCTTTTCAATAACTTTTGTCTTTACCTTGTGGACGCTGTGAGCAACTACTTCAGACTTG
The DNA here is from genome assembly GCA_963713615.1 of uncultured Chlamydiae bacterium. Taxonomy (GTDB): domain Bacteria; phylum Chlamydiota; class Chlamydiia; order Chlamydiales; family JAJFMA01; genus CAMFKD01. The sequence goes on along the minus strand of CAVQMM010000001.1, from coordinate 901,360 downwards.
GTGTTTCCATGAGAAATTATTATGGAACATACGAAGTCTCCATTTTCATCGTATACAGACCAATCAACACGAGACTTGCGAATCGACCAACCCAATAGTCTTAGGTATTTTTTAAATATCTTCGGATCCATGGGCTTGTATGTCATCAGGTCTCCGTTTTCCATTATTTTAGATAAGTTGGGATAGAAAATCAATGAAAAGTGATGCTAATTTTTGTATACATCTTTTCAGTATCCAAAACGACCCTGATGGCATCCGGCTTCTTTTAAATTTTCTCTTACACCTAGTCCTTATCTTTTTTGACGTGGCCTCCTGGGCTTTCTTTTTTTTGGTGCAATTTTGGTGCAAATGACTACAATGTTTGGCAATCAAGCACTGGAAATTGCAACATGTTGGTCATGCATAGGTCACTTAAGGTATTGCTGTTACGAGTTGTGGAAGGCTGCTACGTGTTGGCTACCCAAGACTGTCTCTCTGGTGAAAGAATATCTTTCACAGGGTTACAAATATGTTGTGGATGCCGATATCAAGGGTTTCTTTGATAACATTCCACACAAACTGATGATGGCAGAAGTAGCCTCCGAAATCGCTGATGGTAACATTCTACAACTCATCGAACGATTTCTTAAGTCTGGCGTGATGGAGGAAGGACAATTACGGCCAACCATAAAAGGTACGCCGCAGGGAGGTGTCATCTCTCCTCTGCTTGCCAATATTGTTCTTAATCGCCTTGATCACGAATTGGAACGTCATGGCTACAAATTCGTTCGCTATGCGGATGATTTTGTTATTCTGTGTCGAACTGAAATGCAGGCAAAGGAGGCCCTAGACTTATCCAGGAGAATACTGGAAGATGAGATGTCTTTGGAGTTAAGCCCCGAGAAGACGAAGATTTGTCATGCTTCAGAGGGCTTTGACTTCCTAGGTTTTCATTTTACCTCCAGACATATCACCATAAGAGAAAAGTCCAAGGAGAAATTGCGCGATGCAGTACGGAATTGTACGATCCGAAGTCGGAACTTAGATGCTAAGGCCGTTGAGAAACTAAACCAAGTAGTGCGTGGGACGGTGAATTACTTCAGTCATCCGTTAGCAGCAGTCAAAAAGTTCTTTGTAACCACTGACTGTTGGCTCAGGAAACGCTTGCGCTGCATGAAATACAAACGTATCAGCAAGCGTGACAACCTGCGGTTGAAATTGAAGCATCTACGCCGCCTTGGAATACTGAGTTGTATTCAGTTGTGTCGAAAGAGGATGAATGTCGGTTGTGTTCCCTAATAGGCAACCAGTGGGGCATCGCCCGGTGCGAGAAAGATGCATACCGGTAAATATAGGGAATTGACCCTATTGCGATAACAGGGAGGGGCTGGGGAAACCCTGCCCCTTACCTACTAAAGCGCTGCGCGCCGAGTAACGATTGTGAGGCAACACTCTATGCATGGAATGACTGCGCCACATAGGAGGCCTTATTACTTTTGGGGCTCCAAAGCGCTGCGCGCCGATATACGATTGTGAGGGCTTTCATTGTCCTTGCCCCATCTTCTGGCCTTCGAGTTCTAGGAGCCATTTCTTTCTCCAGAGTCCACCCCCATAGCCAGTTAACTTTCCGTCTGACCCAATCACACGATGGCATGGAATGAGGATAGAGATGCGATTATCTCCATTAGCTTTAGCGACAGCCCGCACTGCCGCGGGGTTTCCAATTGCTACCGCCTGTTCTTTATAGGAACGTGTCATGCCATAGGGGATGTCTTGCAGAACCATCCAGGTTTTTCGTTGGAAGTCTGTTCCTGGAGTGACCAGCGCAATATTGAAGTCTTTTCGTGTTCCTAGAAAATACTCAGCCAACTGAGTTTGTAATTTTTCAATATGTGAGTTGGTGCCAGGCAGAATGGTCGATTGAAAATGCTTTTCGAGAAATTTCAGTTCGGTCTCAAGCATACGTCGGTCAGTAAACTCTAAAAGGCCGATTCCTTCCTCAGTGGCAACCGTTATCATTGGCCCAATGGGTGTCGCAAAACGGAGAAAGGTCAAGCAAGCAGCATCTCGGCTTTCATTGGGCTTTTTGGAAGTGGCCCTTTTAAATGAATGATTAAAACCGCTCAGCGACTCATAACCTGAGTCGAATGCAGCATCGATCACTTTGGCTCCACTTTTGATTTGTTTTAATGCCCCGTTGATTCTTAGAAGCCTCTGATAAGCCTGAAAGGTCATGCCATGATTTCGTTGAAACCAACGTCGGATTCGGTTGGGCTCGATGCCTCTTTGAGAGAGAGCATAATCGGAAATTTTGTCTTGTGGATGTATGTCGAGCTCAAGCAGAAGACTCTTGATTTCCTCTGGAACTTCACCAGCGCTTTCCAGGGGCTTACAGATTTTGCAGGGCCTATAGCCATTGGTTAGGGCTCCTTGTGCAGTAGCAAAGAACTCTACGTTGTCGATTTTTGGCTTTCGTGCGGTGCAGGTAGGACGGCAGAAAATTCCCGTTGTTTTTACGGCAGCAATGAATTGCCCTTCAAATGCAGGGTCTTTGCGAACCAATGCGGCATAGAAAAGTTTAGTATTCTTCGGGAATTCGGTCATTGCACGTCCTTTTAGCTATAAGTCTAGCAAGAACGTCAGCTAGTACTCTACCGAAAACTTAACACGTATTTTCTCTGCCCAAAACCAATTCTTACCTATTTATTGAACGTTTTGAGTTTCGCTGCATCGGCAACCCTTTGCGCTTCTTCATAACCGGCATCAGCATGACGAATGACGCCTAAGGCGGGATCGTTATGCAATACACGTCGTAGGCAGTGCTCCGCGCGCTGTGAGCCATCGGCCACTATGACCATACCGGCATGCTGGGAATATCCCATCCCAACGCCTCCTCCATGATGAAAGGACACCCAGGTGGCGCCTCCCGAACAGTTTGCCAAGAGATTCAACAATGGCCAATCAGAGATAGCGTCACTGCCATCCTTCATCCCCTCGGTCTCTCGAAAGGGCGAAGCTACCGAACCGCAGTCGAGGTGGTCGCGCCCGATGACCACCGGGGCTTTTAGTACTCCACTGCGAACGAGTTCGTTAAAGGCTAGGCCAGCTTTTACTCTGTCTCCTAATCCTAGCCAACAGATACGTGCGGGTAATCCCTGAAAAGCCACTTTTTTTCCAGCTTCCTCTAGCCAATTAATCAGGCGCGCATCATAGGGAAAGAGCTTAGTTAGGGCTTCGTCGGTGCGGTAAATATCCTCAGGATCTCCCGATAAAGCCGCCCAACGGAAAGGTCCCTTGCCTTCGCAAAAAAGTGGTCGGATGTACTCGGGAACGAATCCTGGAATTGTGAAGGCGTCCTGTGCTCCTCCTTTTTTGGCAAACTGACGTAGGTTATTACCATACTCAAAGACGATCGCTCCGCGCTTTTTGAACTCGAGAATGGCTTCCACATGGCGCGCCATACTTTGCAACGACTGACGTTGATATTCTTCTGGATTATTCTTTCGCAGGGTTGCAGCGTTCTCAAGCGACAAGCCACTGGGCACATAACCATTTAGAGGGTCATGGGCGGCGGTTTGGTCTGTCACCACATCCACAGATACCTGGTCCGTCAACAAATGATTTAAGGTGGTGCCAATATTTCCTACTAGACCTACTGAAAGAGCCTTTTTGGCCTTCTTGGCATCGAGAATCCAGGCGAGAGCTTCCGCATAACTATGCGTCATGCGGTCGAGATAGCGTGTTTTTAGACGCTTCTCAATGCGGGCTGCATCGACGTCCACCCCAAGAAATACGGCATCGTTAAGCGTGGCAGCGAGAGGTTGGGCTCCGCCCATACCCCCGAGCCCGCCGGAGACAATGAGGCGTCCGCGCAGAGAACCATCAAAATGACGATGTGCTAACGATCCAAAGGTCTCATAGGTGCCCTGTAGGATACCCTGAGTGCCGATGTAGATCCAGCTTCCAGCGGTCATTTGACCAAACATGATCAGCCCACGCTCGCGCAGTTGATGGAAGTGCTCCCAGGTGGCCCAATGAGGGACCAGGTTGCTGTTAGCGATCAATACCCGCGGAGCCTCATGGTGGGTTGGAAGGATCGCTACCGGCTTACCAGATTGTATGAGTAGACTTTCATCGTCATGCAGATTGAGGAGAGCTTCAATAATCTTACGTAAGCTGGGCACATCGCGGGCAGCTTGCCCTGTGCCGCCGTAAACGATCAGATTTTCGGGATCTTCAGCAACCTCAGCATCTAGGTTGTTTAAAAGCATCCTAAGGGGGGCTTCTGTCTGCCAGGAATGTGCATTAAGGTCGCTACCACGAGGCGCCCGATAATGCGGATGCGATGCGTAGTTAGCCAAAAATTCAGATAATATTGTAGGCATAAGCAACCCCCTTAAAGATTTCAACATACTGGTATGAAGCGCTCCTGTCAAACATTGTGCTGGATGCGGGGTGTGATTGAAAGTTTCACGCAGACATGTAGCATCGCTAGGTCTGAAAGACTGCGATAAAAGGCATGCATAAATGGTCTATGCAAACCAGCCTCTTGTGGCAGTCTTTCAGACTGCGAAATCCTCTCCTGGCATATACCATGGCGATGCCATGGCCTGTTGCAATATCGACCCTTCGGGCCTGGGAAGGGAATGACTCTCTCTTCACCGGCATCCGATTTTCAGGAAATTGACTTCGGAGAATCGGACTTCTGCAATTACCTCATTACTGTCCATATCGTCCACTAGACCTATTCTTGGATGGACTTAGGAATGGACCAATCCAAAATAGAAAACCAGATGTTCAGGATCTTCAGCAACAGAAACTCAGCATCGAGGTTGTTTAACAGCTTTGATTACGTCTTAGACGATATACAGCCAAATATGTGGGAAATGCTGAAGCCACTAACGAACATAAAGAAAATCCCAATATGACTACCGCCAATGGCATGGCAGTCTCATTTCGAATTAGCAGTGAAAAATAACTACCCATTGCAGCCAACAGAAATCGTAGAAAACCGATTAATGCAGAACCAGCACCTGCATATTGCGGTATTGGCTGCAAAGCTTTGGTAACAGCTATTGGAACGACAATGGAAATACCAAATTCGCACACAAGTTGTGGCATTACAATGGCTAAGGCATTAAGAGGGAAATAGTAACACGACAGCGTCATGATCATTCCCCCACTTACAAGACTTATAATTCCAATGCGAAAGATTGAATCCATGCCAAAGCGGGATATTAATCGGCCACTTGCAAATGCGCCGAGAACATAGCCAATGGCAGCTACAGCAAATATCCATCCAAATATTTGAGGTGAATAACCCATTAGATTTAAAAATACATAGTGAGATCCGCTAATATAGGAAAACAATGCTCCGAACGCGAAAGCGGCGCCTAAGGCGTTCCCCATATAATTTTTATCCATTAATAATTTTCGATAACTTGATAACAAAGGCTTAAATAGAGGACTCTGCGCGCTTCTATATTTATTTGTTTCAGGTAGCATGTAGTAAGTCATTATGAACAATAGTGATCCGAAAAAAAACAACACAATAAAATTCCACTGCCAAGACAATGAGTGCTGGATATATCCTCCAAAGATTGGAGCAATAATTGGTGATAGGGCAACTACAGCACTCATATAAGCAATCATTTTTGCCACGCGCTCACCCTCATAGAGATCTCGAATAATTGCAAATGTCAATATTGCGCTCCCTGTGCCGAGGGCTTGTAGACCACGTGCAAAAATAAGAGTCTGGATAGAGTTAGAACCTATGCAGAGCATAGTTGCTGTCAGATAGATCAAGAGACTGAATAACAAAACTGGTCGTCTTCCAAAGTAATCTGACAGAGCTCCATAAATGAGCTGAACTAAAGCAAACATGAAAAAATATACGGTTAGCGTAAATTGAATTTCTTCATGACTTGCACCAAAAAAGAGACTAATTTCATTGAGTGATGGCAGGTAGATGTCCGTGGATATGATAGGCAATGCTAATAGTAGCGTAAGTAAAATTACTGTATCAATTCGAACATTCGAAAAAGAAGGTGAATTTTCTGATTCTTTAGACACACTTTTTGCTAGGTTAGTAGGCATTATTTCCTATCACATGATGAGGTGGAGGCTCTGCAAGGCATCGACGGCATGCTGTACATCGTCAGCAACGATGTGATCCGTGTCGAGTGGTGGAATGCGGCTTCGAAGGGCATCATAGAGTTGTTGTGAGCCTTGTCCCAAAGGAGTGGCCTTGCGCCTATCCACCGCAGCCGCTGCGGCCATGGCTTCCACAGCAAGCACAGCGCGGCAGTTGATGACAATCTGCCTTAGCTTACGCGCTGATGTCATTCCCATGGAAACGTGATCTTCGATGCCAACATTTCCAGGAATGGAATCTGTGCAGGCTGGGTTGGCAAGGAGCTTATCCTCGTTAACCAAAGAGGCACTCAGATATTGCGATGCCATATATCCCGATTCCAAGCCTTCATTAGCAGACAGAAACGCATTAAGACCGCTTAAATGTGGATTTAGAAGCAATTCTAGGCGTCTCTCCGAAACACTACCGAGCTCTGCCAAGGCTATAGCTGCAAAATCAAAGGCCATCGCTAACGGCTGACCATGGAAATTGCCTCCACTGAGAGCTTCATGCGTATCAGCGAATACCAAAGGGTTATCCGTTGCCGCATTGAGTTCGCGCACAATAATGCCTTCGCAAAATTCCAACGCATCGCGACTAGGACCATGAATTTGTGGCGCACAACGAATGCTGTAGGGATCCTGAACGCGCTGTCGTTCCACCTTACCCCACAGATAAGACCCCGTAAGGTGTTTTCGAATGAGCGTAGCACAGGCTATCTGCCCTCGCTGCCCCCTAGCTTCGTGGATGCGTGCATCTAGAGGATCCGTACATGCACCAAGGCCTTCATAGGTTAAGGCCGCGACCAGGTTTGCAAGGTCACATAAGTCATGCGCATCGCACAGGGCAAGGCCTCCCACAGCAAGCATGACCTGGGTGCCATTGATCAGACCCAGAGCCTCTTTTTCCGCTAGAACAAAGGGCTTAAGGTTGGCATGCCTGAGAGCTTCAGCACTGGTCATTTCTTCGTTATTGTACCGTACGCGTCCTCGGCCAGTCAGAGTTAGCGCTAGATGCGCCAAAGGTGCGAGATCACCACTCGCACCAACCGATCCATATTCGGGAATGAGGGGATAGATATTTGCGTTAATAAGGTCTAGAAGGGCTTGGCAAAGCTCAAAGCGCACACCAGAGAACCCTTTGACAAAAGTATTTAGACGTAGCGCCATCACAAGGCGTGTTTCAGGAATGGACAGGGGATTTCCATAGCCAGCGGCGTGGCTCTGAACGATGTTTTCTTGCAGCTTTATCAGATCAGCAGCGCCAATGCGCTTATTGGCGAAGAAGCCAAGGCCGGTGTTAATGCCATAAACCGCTTTTTTACCATGGATGATCTCTTCGACGATCGTACGATCTGCCTTAACGGCTTCAGATGCCTGAGGCGCTATTTTTACGGACGCACCGGCGGCAATAGCCCTTGCTTGAGCCGAGGAGAGGCTTTGTCCATCTAATACAATTGGGTCGACACCAGACATTACTTCGCCAGTTTACGCGCCAAGATCATCAGAAAGAGAGGGAATTCCTTACGACTACGATTTTCCATTTTAGCGGTCCTACCGTAGCTTTCTTTAGGAGAACACCACTCTTCCATTGTCTCTATAGCAAATCCTGTGGAACAAAGCCACTGCGCATATGAGGATAAAGGATAATGAAAGGACCAGGTCACTGGAGAATCCTTGCCTTGAGAGGGGGCCATGGCGATGGGGATCTTCATCGGAGACTGATAGCTCTCCAGCCGTCGATAGCGGCATTTCTTTTGTTCATCGACACCCCAAAAAGTCTGACGCGGAATGCGAAAACAGGGGTGGTTGAGGACCAGCAGTAAACGACCATCATCCATCAATGCTTTGGAGGCATTGGCAAAAACGGCTTGAGGATGTTCCACATTCTGCAGGGCTAATACAACGGTAGCGCAGTCGAATGGTGTTTGTCCGACATCTAAGGCGGGGTCTGTGATGTCATGAACGAGGTAGCGATGCTGTCGGCTCTGATCATGTTTTTGCGCAAAGTCGATCAAGCTCGGGGAGATGTCTACCCCGGTATAGCGCATCTGTTTAGGCAGCTGCCGCGCCAAGACGCCTTGCCCGCATGCGAGGTCTAGCAGAGACTTGCAGTTGGGCACATGAGCCTTTAGGATGCGTTGAATACCAGGAAGGACGACTGTCTGGTGATAGACGTGACCTTCTTTGCCGACACTGCTCTTGTACCAGTCTTCGACAGGCTCCCAGGAAGTATTTGCCTCGCGGCGTGGTGGTCTTCGATTCATGCCCCAAATTATCGTTTCCGAACTCTTTCATTTCAAGGACTTTTGCTACGTACGCCTAGGAAAGGGCCTTGAGGATTGTCCCGCTACTGGCCTCTAAAAGTACCATTCAAATCGGCTGTATCGATGATATGCCCTTTAATAGCACCTTCGAGCTGCTCGCGTGTCGAAGTATCCGGTAAGCTGACCACCGTATCTAGGGCATAGACGCGAAAGTTATAGCGATGAGCTTGGCCAGCAGGTGGGCATGGACCGTGGTAGCCTAAGCCTCCAGCGTCGTTAATTCCTTGGATGCCCTCTTTGAGTGCTTCAGAGAACTCCTTATTGATTGGGATATTCCATACGACCCAATGAACATAGTGTCCGCTAGGTGCATCGGGATCTACCACAGTCAGAGCTAAGGAGGCGGCTTTTGCGGGTATGGCTTTGACTGACAGTGTTGGCGGTACATTATCTCCTTTACAGCCAAATTTTATCGGAATAGATGCTCCCTCAGCGAAGTCACTGCTAGTAACCGTCATCGCATAGGCACCGTCAGCAAAACACAGGACCCCACATGCCATCATATAAGCAATAGACTTTGCAGCTATCGTTAGCATAGACTCACCTCTTGCCTAAAAGGAATGGTTAGCCTCCAGAGTGGCTGTCATCTGTTTCCGTCTTGGAAACATCAAGCTTAATCTTAGGTGCTTTGATGACCACCTCGTGTGGCTTTAAAATCACTTCGTGTATCCTGCTTAGCAGCCCATAGAATATTGCCTGCTGCCCAGCCACCGCCTCAACTTTGGCACGCACCTGAGTGTCGGTTTGAAAGAAATCAATCTGCTCCTGAATGTCCTGTATCCAGTTCTCAGGCATACGGTATTTTTGATTTTGATGCAACTCCTTGGCCAGACTTCGCTCTAGGGCATGTTCACGTCTGATCAGATTCTCTACGACGTTGGAAAGATCCTGATCGGTAATTCTTTCCTCAGGCTTGCTAGCCTTTTCACGGAATGCCTTGAGATCGCTATCTGTACACCACAGGAGTGTTGAAATATCATCCATGTGTGGTCGCATGGGTCCCCCTTTTGTCTCGCGTGAGAGCTTAGTTACGTTATCTAACTAAATTTTACATTAAAACTTTATTATATCAAACGTAAAAAAGACTATTATAACTAAAAGCTAGCGCTTTTGATTGTTATAATACAGAAGTGTCACGAGGGTTTTAGCATCGCGAATAGTACCATCATCGATCATAGCTAACGCTTTTTTCCAGGAGACCGTCTCTACCAGAATATCTTCACCTTCATCCAGCTTCTGCCCGATAAGGTGCAATCCTTGGGCAACAAAGGCATACATTTTTTCTGTGCAGAAGCCTGGCGTAGTGTAAAAAGTCAGCAACGGATCAACTTGATCAGCGCGATATCCGGTTTCCTCAATAATCTCGCGTTTAGCGGTTTCGAGCGGTGGTTCTTGGGGTTCTAAGGTTCCAGCAGGTAGCTCCCATAGTCTCTCGCCTACAGCAAAGCGTTGGTTACGGATCAAGAGGATCGTTTCGCGATCCAAAATCGGCAGGATAACAACCGATCCGGGGTGCACAACGGCCTCGCGTCGGACTGAGTGGGCTTCATCGACCTTTACCTCTAGGGAACACACATCAAAGCGTCGTCCCTTAAAGACACAACGGGAGGCATGCAGGGATTCTGGAAGGGGATAGGCTGTATCGGGAAGGTAGGGTTCTATAGGCATTGGCATATCTCATGGAGGCAGTTTACGATAATGTACGTTTTAGGTACTATTTTATTCAACTTTAAGGAGATCTATATGCCTCAAAAAACTCTTCTAGCTGCTGCTGCATTGCTTGCCTTTTTGGGAGTAGCGCTAGGAGCTTTCGGATCGCACGCTTTGAAAGATCGTCTGGCACCGGCGATGTTATCGCTCTATGAGGTGGGCGTTCGTTATCAGATGTATCACGCCCTGGCTGCCGTCGCAGCTGCTATCGCTGTGGGTTCGTTCCATAGTGGCTTTATGTTAGGGGCTGGCTGGCTGTTCATCACGGGCTCTCTGTTTTTTTCCGGAAGCCTATACCTATTGGCCTTTACCCAGCTGACAACTTGGGGCATGTTGACCCCGATAGGGGGTCTATTACTTCTAGGCGGTTGGCTATCCATGCTAATCGGTGCCTGGAGGAGCTAGCGCGGTGACAGTACCCATCATTCTACGTCCAGGTAAGGACAAGGCTGTCCGTCAAGGACACCCCTGGATTTTTTCCGGCGCCATCGCCACAGACTTAGAAAAGGCTGCAGGAGACCTTCGTCCCGTTCATGACTCCAGCGATCGCCTACTTGGTTGGGGTTATTTTAACTCTAAATGTTCGATAGCTGGGCGTATGGTCAGCTTTGGACCTTCTGATCCGTTAGCAGCCATTGCCGATAATGTAGGTAAAGCGGTTGCATTACGTCATCGGTTACTTGATGGCTCTCAGACGACAGGTTATCGCGTTATCAATGGAGAGGGAGACTTTCTTCCTGGGATCATTGTTGATCGTTACGACAGTGTATTGGTTGTGCAGGTGTCGACCCTGGGTATGACGCTATTGCAGGAAGACATCATCAACCAATTAGTGAATGAATTAGGTGTCACCAGTGTGCTTGAAAAATCGACCATGGGAGCGCGTGGGGAAGAAGGGCTGGAGCCTATTCAGCGATGGCTACATGGAGCGCCTGTAGCTAAAGTTGTGTTTTGTGAAAACGGCCTCCAGTATATTGCTGACCTTGTTGATGGGCAGAAAACAGGATTCTTCCTGGATCAGCGAGAGATGCGCCAACAGGTGCGTGCGTTGGCGAAGGATAGACGCGTATTGAACTGTTTCAGTTATTCAGGGGCCTTTTCTGTTGCCGCATTAGCCGGTGGTGCTAAAGAAACGACGTCGGTCGACATCTCCTCCAAAGCTATCGATTTAGCTCAGGAACACATCACCTTGAATGGGTTTAAAGCTGATCAACAGCAATTCATCGCTGCCGATGTCTTTGAGTATCTTCGTCGGGGTAGCTTGGACTATGATCTGGTCATCCTGGATCCTCCAGCATTCGTAAAGCGACGAAGTGATGTGGTGAAAGCTTGCAGAGGCTACAAGGATATCAATCGCCTAGCCATAAAAGGCATGCCTAAGGGGTCATTACTGTTGACATCCTCTTGCTCTCATTTTGTAGATGACAATCTCTTTCAGAAGGTCGTCTTTCAAGCTTCCACAGAAGCCGGTCGCCGTGTCCGCATTATCGATAGGCACCATTATGCTGCTGATCACCCTGAGAACATCTTTCATCCTGAAGGCCACTATCTGAAGAGCCTTCTGCTCTGGATTGATTAATGTAACGGCAACGATTCGTGTAAAGAAGAGCTCACCGTTGTGGTACAAAGCATAAGTAGGGCGAATAACCCACCCAAAAGTGTAATACACAGCATAAGTAGGGCGAATAACGGCTTATGCTGTGTATCACAATTACACGAACCGTTTGCTATAATCGGCTCGGATGGTATCGCCCAGTACCTGTGAACCTCTTAGCGTTAAAATAGGCGCCTGGGCAATGCTTGCAATATCGAGTCCAGCAAACAATGGTAGTCCCTTATCTCCGAGAATTCGAGGACCAATATACAGAATAAGCTGATCAATGAGGCTCTGCTTCCATAGTGACCCCAATAGGGTAGGTCCTCCTTCCACCAGCACCTGAAGGATGCCTCGCGACCCCAAAGCTGTTAAAACTTCCTTGAGATCCAGCCTATCAGCTATGCTAGGGACCACTTGAACCTCCACACCAGCGTCTTTCCAGCGGGCAAGAGCGTCTGGTGAACAATGGTCGCTGGTGAAGATGAGCGTCGATGCTAGGCTTGTATCGAATAATGGACCTTCCGCTGGTAGACGACCTTGGGAGTCCAAAACTACCCTTAGAGGCTGCCTTAAGGTCTCGCATTGAAAATTGCGCACGTTCAGAGAAGGCCAATCTTTAATAGCTGTTCCAATACCTACCATGACTGCTTGGGACTCTGCCCGCAGACGATGCGTGTCCGCACGTGCACTTTCACCACTAATCCATTGAGAAGTGCCATCAGCGGCGGCCATGCGACCATCTATGGTTACAGCTGCCTTTGCCAAACAATAGGCTCGACCCGTGGTGCGTTGATGAATATAGGGGCCCAGAGACTGCCGAGCTTCCTTGCCTAGGACCCCTACCTCGACAACGATACCAGCCGCGCGTAATTGTGCGATGCCATGACCACTCACTCGTGGATCAGGATCTTCAGTAGCTACGATAACGCTGGAGATGCCAGCCCGAATGATCGCATCGACACAGGGAGGGGTACGGCCATGGTGACAGCAAGGCTCTAGTGTGACATATGCCGTAGCGTCTTTGGCATTGCCATTAGAATTTTTGATAGCCTCGATTTCAGCATGATTGCCTCCAGGAGGCTGCGTAAAGCCTTCTCCAACGACTTTAAAGTCTTTGACCAGAACACACCCAACCCAAGGATTAGGGGCAGAATGAAACAGGGCTTTTTCCCCAAGGTCCAGGGCACATTTCATCCATCTTTCATGCGTGTGATGCATACTACCTAGGTTTTTCTTAGGATTTAATAGCGTTTGCTGCTCTTTGCAGCATGAAAATTACCCGCGGTGCTATATATATCATAACGGTTTGCATCTAGGCTAGAATCAAGATGGTCTTTCTATGCGATCTATACAACGCGTGCGTGGTATACCACAAGCAGGCCCAAATCCAACTTTGTGTCCGAGTGTGGTATGATTTACCCTCAGATGCTCAAAACATACTGTGAGGGCATTTTTAACTTTTTGTAAGTTTTTGGTTGTAACCTTAATATTTTTAGTATATTCTACCCGATCCTAAACACGCAAACCCCATATGACATCGCGAAACTCGATTGGAAGGAAATAAAATGACCGAACAATGCTGTCCAAAATGTGGTTCCAAAGCTTTTAAACGAAATGGTTTCACACGACACGGCAAACAAAACCATCGCTGTTTGGAGTGTGGACGTCAATTTTCATTGGAGACTGCTCACGATGAGCAAGTTATTCATGTCCATCCCTATCAGATCCAGCTTGACCTCGAACCGCAACAAGAGCAAATTTTAGTTTAGCTGCATACACATCGTCAAAATGTCAGATGATTAATAAAGCCCTCAGAATCGTGTCTCGGCGCGCAGCGCTTTGGAGTGCGGTCGCTCGCGACCGCTTTGGGTTTGGGCGAGCCTATTGAATCGCCCGCCGTTCTTTGGAGGCCTCAGACTCTCAAGGTATCCCCAGAGCGGGAAGTCACGCTTCTGTCACGCCAACTTCGCCCAAATCCGAAGCGGTCGCGAGCGACCGCACTCCAAGCGCTTCGCGCCGAGACACGATTATGAGGGCTTTAATGGCTGTTTCGGCGTCGCAAGGACTTCTGCAATTACCTCTTTATGCGTTTTATGTCCTTTTCGTCCTTTAGTCCATCCAAGAGTTTTGATCGATTGCTTTGGATTTCGATATCCTTGGTATTTTAGTACATGCCAGCTATACTCTTTTTCATTGGTTTATACCACGCGTTAGCTAAGGAGGAATTTAGCAATGATGCACGGATTTCTATTACTGACTCTTGGCGGATGCTTGATAGCATCAGCCTGTTTTGCTGATCCCAAGACACCGGAGCAAGCTCCCGCTTCCAAGGATCCCACTGTTGTGTTAAGTACCAATAAGGGTGATATCACAATTAGATTGTACGCCGACAAAGCCCCAAAGACGGTCGCCAATTTTTTGCAGTATGTTAATGAAGGCTTTTACAACGGGACCATCTTTCATCGTGTCATCGATGGTTTTATGGTTCAGGGCGGTGGATTTACTCCTGATATGGCGCAAAAGCCCACACATGCGACAATCAAGAATGAAGCTGATAACGGCCTCTTGAACAAACGTGGGACGCTAGGCATGGCTCGCACATCCGAAGTTGATAGTGCATCGTCGCAATTCTTCATCAATGTGGTCGATAATTCTTTCTTAGATCATCGGGCCAAAACGCGTGCAGACTACGGCTATTGCGTGTTTGCAGAAGTGACGAAAGGCATGGATGTTGTTGATGCCATTCGCAAAGTCCCTACAAGTACCCAAGGCATGCATCAGAATGTTCCAGTTGAACCTGTGATCATTAAAGAAGCGAGAGTCGTGCAGGGTTCATAATTTGGTTCAGTGATGATCAATATTTCGGATCTTAGCATAGCCTACGGCGGACGTTCACTCTTCCGCCGTGTCTCTATTCAACTCCTACGTGGTCATCGATATGGCCTGGTAGGAGCCAATGGTACGGGTAAAACCACGTTGCTGCGCATTCTGGTGGGTGATGAGAGTTCCGATTCGGGGACTGTCTCAATAGCCAAAGACACCCGTGTAGCCGCATTAAAACAGGACCATTACCTGTACGACAAGGAGACTCTTGTCAATACTGTTCTGCGTGGTAACGAAGTCTTATGGAAGGCGCTTCACCGCAAGGAGGAGTTGCTCGCTATGGAGGTTCTCACTGAGGACAACTGTAACGAGTTTGCTGAAGTTGAGAAGGTGTTACAGCTTCATCAGGGGTATGCTGCCGAGAGCCAAGCATCGCGGCTGCTTGTTGGTTTGGGACTTCGGCAAGAAACTCATCACCAGCCCATGAGCACGTTGTCTGGAGGATTTAAGCTTCGCGTCTTATTGGCGCAGCTGCTCTTCTCAGCGCCTGATGTGTTGTTACTAGATGAACCCAACAACCACTTGGATATTGTCTCTATTCGGTGGTTAGAACAGTATTTATGTCAATTTCCTGGCACTGTGCTGGTTAGCTCTCATGACCGCGGTTTTCTAAACAGTGTTTGCACAGATATCGCTGATGTGGATTATGGAAACATCAGGCTATATCCTGGCAATTACGATAAATTTGTCGAAGCCAAAGCCTTGCAGCGTGAGCTTCAAGAAGCTCAGCTCTCCAAGCACGAAAAGCGCAAAGAGGATATGCAAGGCTTTGTAGACCGCTTTGGTGCCAAGGCATCTAAGGCAAAGCAAGCCCAGTCACGTGTGCGCATGATCGAGAAGCTTGAAGTAGAGATGGAGCAGTTGGATCTCCGCCCTAGCTCTCGCTCCACTCCAAACCTTCATTTTACCCTGGTACGCCCTTCAGGAGTCATTGCCTTAAAGGTTCACAGCCTGTGTAAATCCTATGGAGACCGTCAAGTGCTGAATGATATCACCTTTGAAGTCGAAAGAGGTGAAAAAATCGCTGTCATCGGTCCCAACGGTATTGGTAAGTCGACACTCCTGAAGCTACTCGTCGGTGATTTAGATGCTGACTCAGGATCGTTTGCTTGGGGACATGCTGTAGCATTTGCTTATTTCTCTCAGGATCACGATAGCCAGCTCCAGGGGGATCTCACATTAGTGGATTGGCTGGCTTTGGTAGTCTCTGACTCGACAGAACAGTCTAGAAGAGATGTGTTGGGACGTGCTCTGTTTAGTGGTGATGATGCCCTAAAAAAGATCTCATCCCTTAGTGGTGGAGAAAAAGCGCGCCTTATTCTTAGTAAAATGATGCTGCAAAAGCACAATGTACTCGTCTTTGATGAACCCACTAACCACTTGGATATGGAAGCCATCGAATCGTTGGTCATTGCCTTACAGGAATACCCAGGGACGATTCTATTCGTCAGTCACAACGCCTATTTTGTTGAAAAGCTTGCCGGAAGGGTTCTGGAGATTCAACCTCATGGCATTAAGGACTTCAGGGGTACCTACGCTGAATATTTGGCGATCAATGAAGTTGACTATCTCTCCAGAGAGACAAGTACACGAGCTTTGCAAGTGCCTTCAGGTGAAACAGAGCGAGGAACCCCTAAGGGGGGTATGGATCACGAAGAACGTAGACGCTTGCGCAATCGACGCAATCAACTTAAGAAAGACGTTTTGGCGCTTGAAAAAAAGTCAGAGCAGCTCGAGAAGGATCTAGCAGTGCTCGAAGCTGAAATGAGTGTTGAGGGCTTTTATTCCAAAGATGATCAAGTCATTAGTGAGGCAGTACAACGTAAGAAAACTCTGGAAACGCAACTGCACCAGTGTGTGACGCGATGGGAAGAGGCCGTGCGCCAACAGGACGACCTCGGTGTGGATGCCTAATCATACGCAGCTCTTTGGAGAGTGAGAAGTGTAGCAACAGTGCGTGTCGTTTTTAGGAGCAACACGGATGCACACGGATTTAGGAGGATAGGATTTAGGAATAGAACTCATATTAATCCATTCCATCCTAAAAGCATTTTTACCGTTTTAGAATGGTGATTTAGTTTTTTCCATCCTATCCTCCTAAATCCTCCTAGATCCGTGTGCATCCGTGTTGCTCCTAAAAACGACACGAACCGTTATTGATGCTGCAGGTCAGCTTGAACAAAGTTTCCCGTCTGAGAGTTTTTGAGTGAATAGGGATATAAGCCGCCTTGGCGTGTCACCACAACAGGGGTACCTGGGGCCCAAAATTTAGAATATTTGTATCGATCCGGCAATCTTACCACATAGGCATTCCCATCATCTAAGATCAGCACTTCCCCATCATTCAGGTTCTGACGTACACTAAAAGTATGTGTTTGGCGAAAGGTATCGCCTAAGAATGGATTGCCTGGTCGTATGGCTTCTCCAGGTCGGGCTGCATTTACCTGACTATTTCTGGTTAGATTAAATAGAGTAAATTGCCCATAGCTTTGTCCTGGCTGCACCTGAATGCGGTCTGCACGATGCCATGCGGCTGCTCGCGTTTGATCTGTTGGAGATACTTGCCACATAGAACCATCGTCGAGGCGAAGTAGTCCTCCATTACGTAAGTTTTCGGTAAGCAGACTATAGTTACCTTGCTCTTGGTTTACGTAAGGGTTATTAGAGCGTTGCTCCTGAACTGGTGCTGGCTGCTGTGGCGACTCCTGTTGCTGTGCATACATCTGTGATGTGGGCATACGTCCTACTAAGGCTGTTAGGCAGTCCTGAGTTGTGCATTTGCAACCCATCAACAGGACCTGATTAATTGTCTTGACTGTCCAGAGGTTGATCCACTCTTCTAGATTCGCTAATTGCTGCGCATTAAGAGTATTGATACCTGCCGCATTTTGGTCTCCTGCGCCCATGATATCATCGAGAGAATATTGAGCAGCGATCATTTGCGGCTGAGCAGGACAGCAAAGCGGAAGAAAAAGAGCAAAGAGGGTAAAGAGTAGGCGCATAAAGACTCCTCGTTTGTTACTTCACATACCAAAGACCTGCTAAAAATCCAAGAAGTGTGGTGCAGATTGATCAATGACAGGCATTTTTTGCTCAACAAAGCTTGTGTTTTGAGCCAAAAACCTTCAAACTAGTAGTAATTCATTTCCAGCAGGTGGTTATTGTGAGTCGAGTCGAAGAGCGTCGGTGCATCACTATTGATAGTAAAGGGCACAAAATTTTTGGTGTGTTACATCAACCCATTACGGATCGCAAAGTTCCTGCTGTCTTAATGTGTCACGGATTTGCCGGCACTAAAGTGGGGCGCTATCGCATGTATGTGCGCCTTTCGGAGGCTCTGGCAGCAGTAGGTATCGCTTCACTGCGCCTTGATTTTCGCGGCTGCGGTGACAGCGAAGGCGATTTTGTTAACTCAACTCTTCGAGATCAGGTTGATGATGCCTTGCTGGGTTTGAAGTATCTGGAAGGACTTCCCGGAATCGATGTTTCCCGTATAGGGTTGCTAGGACGTTCCCTGGGCGGTCCTGTTGCTGTGCTCGCTGCTCGGGAAGCTGGTCATATTAAGAGTTTGGTCTTATGGGCTGCCGTTTATCATGGAGATCCATGGCTAAAAACCTGGGAAGAGACTAGTAAGAGTAGCAAAGGCCCTACTGGGAAACCTGCTCCATTTCTTTTTCAGGGTAGCATGACAAACCCCGAGCTATTTATGCAGCTCATTAAGCTAAATATGGCTCAGGAGCTGGACAAATTATCTGAGCTTCCGTTTATGTGTGTGCATAGCGATAAAGACGAGGTGGTAGCATACTCCCACGCTGACCGCTATCGGCAAGTACGTGAAAGGTCTACAGCCCGATCCGACTTTATCCGATTGCAACGTAGCACCCATGATTTTTCCGATCATCAGGAGCAGGAGATGACCCTCAAGGAAACAACAGAGTGGTATGTAGAAACGCTAGGATTGCACACACCCTTAGGGAGTTAGCCAATGACAGGCCTACAGGAACTTCGTCGTACGGAACGTCCACTGTTGCCGACTGTTCTTCACGATCTGAGTCGAGTGGCAATGCTGCCTACGAATATCGAACCGCAGGTTTCACCTCAAATTCGCGACCTTTTCCCCGAAACGTGGCGACAAACTAAGTTAGTGCTCTCCGACCATGAACGCACTTTAGCTACACGCCCCTATCGCGTGGGTGTCGTCCTCTCCGGTGGCCAAGCTGCTGGTGGGCATAATGTGATCATCGGCCTTTTTGATGCTCTGCAAAAATTGTACCAGGGATCGGAGCTATTCGGCTTCCTGAATGGACCCAGTGGCATTCTTAAGAATGAATTTCGCGTATTGACTGCAGACGTCTTAGACACCTATCGCAATACGGGTGGCTTTGACTTGATAGGATCAGGAAGGACCAAGCTAGAAACCCCTGAGCAGTTTGCCGTGGCTCAACAGACCCTAGAAGCTCTTGCCCTCGATGGCCTCGTGATTATTGGTGGCGATGATTCAAATACCAATGCAGCTCTATTGGCAGAATACCTAAAGGCCAAGGGGTCTTCCTGTCGGGTTGTGGGGGCTCCTAAGACTGTTGACGGCGACCTTAGAAGTGAAGACATCGAGATTTCATTTGGGTTTGATACCGCGTGCAAAACCTATTCGGGAATCATCGGCAGTATCGCTCGCGATGCATTGTCCGCAAAAAAATACTATCACTTCATCAAGGTGATGGGTCGTTCCGCATCGCATATTGCCTTGGAATGCGCCCTTCAGACACATCCCAACTCTGTGCTAATTGGTGAACAGTTAGCCAAAAGGGGAGCTACCCTGACTCAGATTGCAGAGGAATTGGCCGATGTCATTTGTCAGCGAGCGCAAGCGGGCAAAAACTATGGCGTTATTTTGATTCCGGAAGGCGTTATAGAATTTATTCCGGATTGCCGCAAGTTGATCACGGAGTTGAATGCGCTTTTACTTCCAGAGACTGGTCATGCCGAGGTCATCAAGCATCTAGAGTCGGCCCAAGAGCTTGCCAAACATCTGGCGCAGTTTCTTAGCACTGAAGCAATGGCTTGTTTTCGTATGTTGCCCATTGTCGTACAAATGCAATTGTTGTTGGATAGAGATCCTCATGGCAATGTGCAAGTGTCCAAAATTGAAACCGAGCGCTTGTTTATCGCGGTTGTAGAAGAGGAGCTGAAACGGCGAGCAGCTAAAGGGCTATATAAGGGCAAATTTAGCGCACAGCCTCATTTCTTAGGTTATGAAGGACGTTCCTGCTTCCCTAGCCACTTCGATAGCAATTACTGTTATACATTGGGTTATATCTGTGCACTCCTCATTGAGGCGAAAGCGACAGGGTATATCGCCTGTGTCAGAGGTCTAATCCTCTCGGTTGACGAATGGGTGCTAGGGGGTGTTCCACTTACGTCGCTGATGCACCTTGAAGAGCGCAGTGGCAAGCAAAAACCTGTCCTTGCAAAGACGCTCATTGACCTCGACAGCAGAGTGTTCACCGTTTTTGAAGAACAACGCTCACGGTGGGTTGTAGATGATGCTTACCTCTACCCTGGACCTATCCAGTTCTTTGGACCAGAGGGGCTGACTCTGACAGTACCTCTCACACTGTCCATGGCTGCCGAGGAGCTTCCTGTGGCCGACGGTGATTAAATCGCTGTGTGGGGCTGTCATTCCATGACTGCGAGAACGGTTGAAACAGCTTCTGTTTGCATCACATGGGACGTTTGTTTTGCACGTCTCCACACTTACGACGGTGGGCCCCTTCCACAGTCATGGCATGACTGCTCCACACAGCACGCCAACGTAAAATAGCTAAGTTTGGGCCTATGGTTTAAGCAAATCTTTCCATTTTTTTTGCAGGGTAGTATGTCTACGTGTGCGAGTGCTAAACTTAGCTTCAGCAATCTCTAACAGATTGTTCACATGGGTAATGGTCTCGCCCTGCTTGTGTAGTTGGGCATAGAAAGCCAAGGAATCCTCTAGATGTTTATAGAAAAGTGCTGAATTATGGGTGTACAGGCCCGTTTCAAGCCCATCCTTTAAGACCTCAAACAAACCATCAGCAGCGTACAAAGTCCATTGTGCTGTTGTATGCACTGTGTAGTAACCTTTAACCACGGTTAGTTGGGTCAGAGGGTAGCCATTACGCGTGAGAGCTAACAGCGCAACATGTTTTTTATGCGACTCTACGCGTGAGTTGAGAGGCTGATTCTGCAACCACTTTTGTCGAAGCTTGAGCAATCCGTTTGACGCTAGGTCCCCTTGGCGTAAGTGAATGGGGTGACGCTCATTAGCCGTTATTAAAGCATCTAAGCAAGGTATCAATAGGGCATGGTTGTCTTTACTCTCTCGAAGACCATCTGCTCCTAGGGCTAGATGATAGGCCATTTCAAGGCTTTCCTCAGAGCCTACCTTCGCCGCCTCCTGAATAGCGGTGACATAGAGTTCTATCAGCTTCGACCCACGGAAAGTGTGCATCTTAGGCATTTTTCCATTTGCCAGCAGAAGTTCTAGATATCCGTTAAAGGGAAGGTGCTTCAGTATCCCTTCACTAAACGCCTTTTTGCCTATCGCCATCGGTTGATAATCACTATTCATTTTTTCTAATGCCCAAGCAGGGTTGCAGACAGCTTTGATATACCTACTGACCAAATCGCCGACTTTTCTGCGATCGATGTCATTTTTTTGGGGAACGTTCTTGACAATTTCCCATAGACATACACATGTCGTGGCTATTACTTGAACACACTCATTAGCGGAAGCTCTAGTAATGCCCAGAATCAATTTATCGATATACATCAGATAGAGTGAGTAATCATAATCTATGGAACGATCAATTTTCGATCCATGTCCCTTAAAATAGCGTTCGGGCATGGCGGAAAAAAACGTATTTTGTGCTTCCTTAAAATAGTCTAAACTAGGTCCGGTGTAGGTCAAACGTATCAACGTTTCTAAAGCAGCTTCCACAGACGATGGAAAAATTTGTTCAGCATCAGTGGGCGAGCAATGTTGTAAGATTATAGGGAGCTGTGCACTCAGAATATTTATCTTATGGACAAGGTCTTCGGCATTTCCCCCTTGTATTAAGGTCTTTGCTAAATAAGTGCTCCACAGCTGAGCTAATTGAGACTCGCTCAACACAGCGATTACAAAGCAGTAATTGAGCATTTCACCAACTTTGGCATCAGCACTATAACTGACGATCAATTGAAGGGCTGGATACAGGCACTCTCGTTCATCATCAGAGATGTTCCCCGTCTCTAAATAGTTTTTTCGCATGGTTTCTACCGCTGCGCGAACACGAGGGATATGGCTGATCGCTCCTGCTTGAGCAAGATTGGACGCTAAAGTCATGTGCTCGGCGCGGGAAATACCACAGGCACCACCGGAAGTCCAGAACTGACTCAAGGAATGGGTCTGTTCAGGAATTGTAAATTTCGCTTTCATCGCAGGCGCTCGCTCACCAATGTGTAACGCCATTTGTTTGGTGTTAGCGGCCTCAAGGCGTGTATAACAATTGGGCGCTATTGCAATAAGAGCCTCCTCTCCGGGATATTCTGGCGTAAGGGGAAGGCTACCCGCAATTTTAATTTTATTGGTCATCATCATTGGCCAAAGCTCCATGATGTCGCTCCCCTTGTCGCAATTTGCAAGGAATGTAAGCTTAGTAATGGCATCTGAAGCCGAAAGCACAGCAGTAGTGAAAATTTCGGGGTGGCTAGAGCGGGCGAGGTGATAGCCTAAGGCCATATCACATTCAAAGCGTTGTGTGATGAGGGTGAAAATAGTAAACAGAGGTTCAAGGCGCTGTCGAAGAGTGATCAACGCAAAAAAGCTCGTATCGTCATCATCCTGAATGATCTGCGCAGCCCCTGCTATGAGCCTTCTAAAAAAAAGGCTTTGTTTTTCAGGTAATGTGTTAAACGAGGAAAAAAATCCTCCAGCGACTTCATGAGGAGCCTGCTTAATCATCTCTAACAGAATAGGGGAGCGCTTTTCTGTGAGGTGATTGATTAATAGGATCCATGCTTTAGCTTGAATCTCTTCGGTTTCTTTGGGAAATCCACCACGCTCACATAACAGTCGATAGCCACATGGAAAGCGCTCTACGAGCATAAAACACGTTTCTAGGTCGTCTTGTAATGCTTTTGTTAATGCTTCGCCAACAACTTCTTCTGAAGTGCATGAGGGTGGTGAGCAAGATAGCACTTTGCTAAGATGATCAGGAGCATTTTTAGCTACCTTGTCGATAAGTTTCTGCCAGAGAGGGCTCAATACTTTCTCATTCTCCTCAAAGACAATGAGGGCTTTTTGAGCGTCGTCATACTTGTCTCGCCCAATAAGCTTTTCTATAGCCATTGTGAATAAGTCATTTCGCGATTTCAGATGGTCATCAAAGTTTGGTTTGCTAAGCCAAACATAGGCATTGCTTTCCGCTTTGCGGGATATAAGAGTACGGGCCAGCTCAATCAATAATTCAGGGTCTGCCTGCACGAGATCGCTATATCCTGTGCCAGTGTGTTCTATGGCATCCTTAAGCATTCCTTCACAATCGTCTTCGTCTAAAGTGTTCCAGGTCAAATAACAAGCGAGCTTAGCAAAAGCCTGTCGTGATTCTGGTGGGAGCTCAAGTTTTAAGCTTATCACAAAATCGAACCATTGCTGGGCGTCCTTGTCCTGCTTACTATCGACAAGCCACGAGCCTACATTTGCGATGCATTTACGCACGTGGATATTATTAAGCATGCTTTTAGCCGTCTGCTTAATGAGGGACCTTTCGCTCTTGTGCGCAACAGCTACCAGTTGATGAATGTATGCACGAGCAGCCTCTAGTGATACTGGCAAGGGATCAAGAGCGAGCGATCGGACCAATAGACCCATAGCAGGCAACCAACGCTCTTTCTCGATATAGGTTTTCAGATTCTCCTCGATAGAACCAGCCAGGGGCTGCAGGTTTGTTTGTTTGGACAGCGCATCGAAGTGCTTTTGCACCGCTTGCTTGTCCTGACTTTGTGAGTAATTCAGTAGCTTAGCAGACAGAATTTCGCGGTGAGAAACGGCTAGGTTGCCATGCGCAAGAAAGTCGTTCATTATCTTAGCTGTTTTGGCATCGAGTACAGCATGTTCACTCAGCTCAGTCAGCCGAAGGCAATAAGCATCAAAAATTTCGTGATTTATATCTCTCCACGGTAACCGAAATTCCCCTGATTGTTTATATGCATCGAGTCCCAAATGCAAGGATGCCATCGATTCAGTGGTAGCTTGCACCCAAAGGTTGGCTAGATCAGTGGATTGATGGCTGACTAAGGAAAGTTTTTGTTTCATCAATGGCTCCAGCAGGGCTTTGGCCAATCGAGATTTTCCAGCCGCTAATAGGACTCTAATGTGATGGGATAGAGCTTTGGCAGGGTTATTTTTTGCGGAAAACTGCACGCTACAGGCAACATCCTTTAGTAACCGCTTGGCGAGCCGTCCCAAGGCTAAAGTAGTAGAGGCTGACAGCTCCGGTTTTTCCTTCTTTGGGTCAATAGCGCAAATGACTGCTAGATAGCCTTGCCATAGCTCCGAACTACTTTGTGAGAGATTCTGAGCACAGGACAGCAGTTCCTTTGATGCCGCCACGACATCCTGGTTAGCCAACACTTCTAAGGCTTCAACAAAGGGAGATATTCGTTTTGGTTCCTTCGGTACGGGCCTACTCAACAAAGCGACTGAACTGTCTTGGTTGACTCTCTCCATAAAGTGTAATACCTTTTTAAAATTGGGTGGGTTCTTATGATTTCGTTTAAACAATCCTCATTGTCCTTTCCATCATCGAATCAGAGAGACCCATTCCCCCATCGTTTGTCTGTGTTCAGGTATTACGGGGAATCTAGTTTTTGCAAGGTTGAGAAGATTAATGACATAGGTCCTTTCACAGCCCTGCTTGAATAGTTTGGCAAAAAAATCCAATGACTCACTTAGATGCGTATAGAAGAGTGCTGGATTGCTATCATAAAAGCCACTTGCCAGCCCAGATTCCATAGCCTCTTCGAAATTTCCAGCCGCAGGAATGACCCATGCCGATGTTGAATGCGTAAACATCTTTGTGTTTGGAAGAATATTAATCTCAGTCATTGAAACCCCCTTTCGTGTACTAGCTAATAAGGCCACATAGTTGTCTATACGAACATCGTAGGGCTGACCCACCAGCCATTTATTTCCCAGCGTGAACAAGATATCTAGAAACCTGCCTCCTTCCCTCAAGTTGAGCGATCGATGTTGATTAGCAGCGATCAAAGGCTTAATACAAGGGACTAACAGGGCATAGTGGTCCTTACTTTTCTTGAGCTGATCTGCTTCTTGGGCTAAATGGTGGGCCATTTCAAGGCTTTCTTGAGATCCTACAGCAGCAGCTTGCTGTATTGCGGTTGCGTAGAGAGCTACTAGCGCTGAACCTGTATATACATGTCTCTTGGGCATCTTTCCGGTAGCAAGAAGATGAAGTTCATATCCTTTATAGGGAAGATGATTCAGCACATTTCCAAATGCCAATTGCCATAACCCTATTGGGGTTGGGGTTATGCCATCATTAGTTGGGTTAGAATCAAGGCTACAGGTGCTCACGATATATTTACTCACTAAATCGCCAACGTTCTTGCGATCGGCCTCTTTCTTTGCAGGAATCACTTTTAGGAGCTCCCATAGGCATACCCATGCTGAGTCTCGCGCATAAGTCTTTTCGTCGGAGGGCACATTAGCGAACTGAATAATTTTTTCGATATATCTTAGATAGAGCGAATAGTCGTAGCCATTGTTAACATCAACGACACGCTTGTAGGCTTGCCTGCCTTTATAATAGGGTTCGGGTAGAGCAGAGAAGAAGATCTCCTTTGCTTGCTTTTCAAGGGATTTTAAGTTTGGATCAAGGTGAACAAGACATGCAACTTTGCTTAAAGCCGCATCAACAGAGAATGGAAAGGGCTTTTCTTTGGTCGGGGGAGAACGATGTCGCAGGATTGCAGGGATATGTGAGCTTAGGGCTTGCAGCTGGTCTACAATACTTGAGATCTCCTGGTCTGTCATTAACACATTTGTAAAATAAGTGTTCCATAGTTTTGCCAGTTGTGATTCGGTCAAAACATCCTTGACGAGTGTTCCACGAAGGATTTCGGCAAGAGTGCCATCACTATCCAAACGGTCATGCTTTACCAGCAAGCGAAGAGCGGGATATAACGCCTCCTTTTCGTCATCAGACATCAGCTCTACCGAAGAACATTTTTTGAGTAAAAAGTCTATGGCTTCTCGAACGTAGGGAAGGTGATTTCTAGCCCCCGTTTTTGCAATATCAGTGGCGAACATCATGAGTTGAGATTTCGGAATTTCATAAGGCTCAATCCAGTTCCATACGTCCCCTAAGATATCTTGGTGCTCCTCTTTGACAAGTATTGAACCTATCTGACTGGTTCGATGGATTATTTGTAGAACCATTTGATACGTATCGGTACTACCAAGGCAATTTGTACAATGAGGAATTATCTCTGCTAGACGTTCCTTGGAGGGCTGTTCAGGGATGAATATTGGAGTATTTTCATCTTTGAGTCTGTTGCCCATAATTCGATCCCAATTATCCGTGATCTCCTCCAAAGAGCTTAAAAGCAACATCTGCTTAGACGTAACGTCAGAGGCTGCTAGTATTCCTGTGGTGAAGATGTCGGGACAATTAGAGCGAGTAAGGTGATAGCCCAATATTGTGTCGCAGTAAAATCGCTGGTGCATGAGTTCGAAATTGATGAACAAAGGCTCTAGGCTTTTTCGAAAGCGTATTAAGGCAAAAAAACTGGCGTCGTCATCATCCGGGATGATCTTCGCAGCCCCTATGATAAGCCTTCTAAAAAACTGGCTTTGCTTTTTGGGCAATGTGTCGAAGGATGAAAAAAATCCCTCAGCTACTTCATGGGGAGCCTGCTTAATCATCTCTAACAGAATAGAAGAGCGCTTTTCCGCGAGGTATTCGATTAACACAATCCATGCATTAGCCTGAGAGTTTTTGTCCTGCAGCGAAAATTCGCGTTTACAGAGCAGTTGGTAGGCACATGGAAAGCGCTTTACGAGCATAAAACACGTTTTCAGGTCGTTCGTGTTTAAGGCTTTAATTAAAAGGGACTTAACGAATTCTTCAGGAGGTGCATTAG
This sequence comes from uncultured Chlamydiae bacterium, assembly GCA_963713615.1. Taxonomy (GTDB): domain Bacteria; phylum Chlamydiota; class Chlamydiia; order Chlamydiales; family JAJFMA01; genus CAMFKD01. The sequence goes on along the minus strand of CAVQMM010000001.1, from coordinate 874,549 downwards.
GGGGCGCGCAGGATAGTACTTTGACGAGGTTGCCAGGAGAGTATGTAGCCACTTTAGATACCAGGTCTTCCCACACAGGGTCTAATAGGTCTTCAGGTCCATCCCAAGTAGTCAGGGCTTTTTGAGCTTGGTCGTATTCTTCTTCTTGAATAAGTAACGTGACAGCCTTGATGAATAGGCTATTGCGTGTATTGATGTGGCCTGCAAAGTTATCGCTATACAACCATTCGCACGTGCGCATGTACTTGCCACCACCTAACAAGGCTTCCGCTAGCTCAATCAATAGTTCAGGATCCGCTTCAACGATATCGCTGTAACTAACTAGGCCATTATCGATGGCATTCCTAAAACAATTTTCACTATCTTTGTCCTGTAAGCTTTTCCATGTTAGGTCACAAGCAAGCCTAGCAAAAGCCTGTCGTGATGCATCTGGAAGTTCAAGTTTTAAGCTTATGACTAGGTCGAACCACTCCTGGGCTTCTCGGTTCCGGGCTTGATCGACAAGCCACAAACCCACTTCTGCGACATATTTGCGCACATGGGTATCTTTAAGCAGGCTATTAGCCATCTGCTTAATGTGCGCCTTTTCGCTCATTCGCGCAGCTGTTATCATTTGATGGATGTATGTACGCGCGTCTTCTGGTGCTATTGGCGAGGGATTGAGAGCTAGTAATTGGGTCAATAGGCTTATAGCTGGCAACCAACGCTTGTTCTGAATATGCGTTTGCAAATTCTCGACAGAAGGAGTCTGGGTTTGCCAGTGCATTTGTTTGAATGGTGCCTCAAACCGTTTATCCACCTCTTGATCGTTCTGATCTCGTAGGTAATTTCGTATGGCGGTTTCCAAAGTATCGCGTTGAGAAATCGCTAGATTGCGCTGCGAAAGAAAGTTCAGCATCAGGCGAGCTGTTTTGGCATCCAGCTGAGCTTGTTTACTCAACTCAACCAGCCGACCACAATACTCATCGAATAATTCGGGACTTATTCCTATCCAGGATATCCCGAGTTCTAGTGACTGTCTATATGCCTCGAGTCCTGAATGCAAAGAGTCCATCGATTCGGTCGTGGCACGCACCCAAAGGTTAGACAGACGGTTGGAGTCATGTTTGCCTTTAAATAGCTTTTTCCTCACCAATGCCTCTAAGAGAGCCTTGGCCAAAACAGGATTTCCAGAGTCTAATAGGATTAGAATATGACGATAGAGAAATTCGGGTGGCCTACTTTTTGCGGAAGTCTGAAAGCTGCAGGTATCATCTTTCAGAAGCCTCTCTCCAAGATGACCCAAATCGACCATAAGGGCTAATTCCGGTGCCTCCATCTTTATGCTAATAGCGGAAGCGACTGCTACTAGATAACCTTGCCATAGCTCCGAACTAGTTTGGGAGAGATTCTGAGCACAGGACAGCAGTTTCTTTGATGCCGCCACAACATCCTGGTTAGCCAACACTTCTAAGGCTTCAACAAAGGGAGATGCTTGTTTTGGTTCCTTGGATACTACGGGACTACTCAACAAGGCGACTGAACTATCCGGTTTGATCCTCTCCATCGTATGTAATACCTCTTTTTTTAAACTCGAAATGGTCACTCAATGCGAAGCGCTTTGAAGTGATGGTGAGGATTCCCAATTCTTCAACAAGAATCCTTGAAATTTCTAAAGATTAGTAGGCCGCGAGATTTTAGGCAATAAAGATTTTACTTACAATATTAGTTAAATTAATAAATATGATATTTTTTAGTTCTTAGACCAAAGGACTAAAGGAGACAATTGCAAAATTATTGGTTCTTGGGAAGAATTGGGGGCGCTTTTTGCTTCCACAAACCATCGAATAGATGGGCTGCGCTTTGGAGTCACAATCGTCACTCGGCGCGAAGCGCTTTGGAGCCCCAACCGACTGCGTCGCCAATATCCTAAAGTAACAAGGCTTCCTATGTGGCGCAGTCATTCCATGACTGCAATCCGTTGCAATTGTGGAGACGTGCAAAACAACGTCCCATGTGATGCAAACGGAAGCTGTTTCAACCGTTTTCGCAGTCATGGAATGCCATGGAATGACTGCGCCACATAGGAAATTGCGCCTAGCCAACCTTTTGAGTTACTTGGGTCTGAAAGGCACATGGTCTAAAAAGCTCTAATCCTTGTCACAGGATCCGCATCTTTGGTATAATAACCCTCCAACCCAGGAGGGATCATGTCATGTAAGTTTGTATTTCGTGCTTGGATGAGTTTATGGACTCTTCTAGCGACATCCTCAATACAGGCCACGAACAAAGTTGATGTCGGTCCCGTCTATATCAACATGCATGTACTTAACTATGGCAAGACTACGCAGATTCTCAATATGGGTGGTGCCCGAGCTGATGCGACCCTTCAAGTATGCCCTGATCATCCCTGGCTATGCGGTTTGCTACTGAAACCTAGCGTGACCTTTGCCGACGGCGATGGGCGCTATTTTACAACTGGGCTCGGTGTCGGTCAGGCTATACCTGTCTGTGATAGCCTAACCCTAGCGGGGATTGTAGGTGTCATGTATAGCCGTCTGACCACGCACACCAATATCCCAGCTTTTGGTCTCACGGATCTTCGACAAAAAACCTGGGGTACCACCCCCTATGTGGGGTTAGAGGCCTACTGGACCATTTCTCCACGTTGGTTAGTATCGGGGTCCATGCAATATGGCTGGGCAAATACTAGAACTGATCTAGAGGTTATCGGAAACAGCAAGGGCAAGAGTAGTGGTCCTAGCTATTCGCTTATGGTTGACTACTACTTTACCCCCACTTGGTCGGTCAATATGGCCGGTGCTTACAACCGCATGCTTAGTCAGGAACTGCACGGCTTCCGCGCTGCAGGTCTTCGCGTAGGAATAGGCTATACGTTCTAGCCTTCCTTCACAAACTTGACGGAGTCAATGAAGGCCCAAAGGTCGGCTGATTGCCAGTCCAAAGGAGCTTTTTCGTCCTTTTGAATCGTTTGGATGGCCACCACAATGCCTTCGCTAGTCATCACCACACGCATGAGATAATAGTCGGTTCGACCGCTTTCTGTGACTTCTAGAATCCTGTACTGTTGGTTTAGGGTGCTATCCTTGTACGCATGGGTGACTGGTATTTCTTTGAATTGAACTTCCTTATGAGCTTTGAGGGATGCTACAAACTGGTCAGCCACATCTTTGGCCTTTAAAGAATCACCTGATGTCGCGATCGCAGAGGTCTCTTGGTATACCAAACTAAAGGTTTCTTTTAGACGGTGCCCAAGACTGTTCGGCTCAGACTGAGCTTGCGCCATATAGAAGTGATTTGCTGAATTAGCTTGTTTGGCTTCTCGTGAAGGAACAGGAAATATGGCATTCACATGATAGGATAGCGTTTCGAATGAAACAGGCCAGCTTTGTACCGGTTCCGCTGATGCAGCATAAGCCCCCCAAGGAATTACATAGCTTAATGCGCATAATCCAACAATAATGAATTTTTTCATTTTCACATTCCTGTTTACTTAATTGATTGATGTTTTTGACATTCAATAATATATTGTCTATTACAATATAATTTTAAAGATAAACCATTTAATAATTCAACTAAATACTTGGAATCCGAGCCCGAGCCCGCGAACGGTTACCGCATGGTATAAACTATTTCAAACTTTCGTAGAAAATGTAAGGAAAATCTTTGGGAACAAAAAAATGAGTTGATATGATCCCGGCCAAATGAGGCTAGCGGGCAAGGGGTCCCGTGCTACACTATTAGGGGATGACATTCATGAAAAAAAGTATTGTAATTGGGCTATGCTTAGCGATGTTGGCTGGGGTGTTTGCTGATGATTTGGCAGCTCAAGCGACAAAGCCCGTAGTAACTCCTGCTAAAACACCAGCAAAGCGTGTAAGTTGTGAAGGTCTGGGCCAGGATTGCCATGTGCAAAGCGCTGTTCAGGCTTGGTTGCGCTTAGTGGATAGTGGCGACTACCGTCAGAGCTGGATTGCAGCTTCCGAGGTGGTGCGCTGTCGCCATGATGTATGTAAATGGCAAAAGCACTTGTCTGAAAAGCGCAAATGCCGAGGAAAAGTTGTCTCTCGCGAATTAGTAGATAGCGAATACTGTTGTGAAGTCCCTAACATGCCCGAAGGACAATACTCTTGGGTGACCTATCATACCTGTTTTGAATGCGGCGACCCTGTATGCGAAAGCGTCGGTGTGCGTTGTGAAGCTGACTGTGCATGTGGCGGACGTTGGCGTGTCGTTCACTACAGCGTAAAGTAAGCTTGCCGGCAGATCTCACGATTTTATACCACGCGAGGTATAAGCCCTAAATCGTCTTTGATGATTTAGGGCTTTTTTTGGTTCTTCTGAAGAACTAGGGAGCTTTGGAGCTCCAACTGACTGCGTCGCCAATATCCTAAAGTCCTCCATGGACGAACTGGACTAATTGAGGTAATTGCAAAAGTCCGATTTTCCGAAGTCAATTTCCTGAAAATCGGATGCCGGTGAAGAGAGAGTCTTTCCCTTCCTAGGCCCGAAGGGTCGATATGGCAACAGGCCATGGCATCGCCACATAGGCCTCAACCTAACAGGTCTTTTGAGCTTATATCTCAATGACTTAGGACTTCACAATCGTATCTCGGCGCGCAGCGCTTTGGAGTGCGGTCGCTTGCGACCGCTTTTCGTTCCTTGGGACGGCAATGCTAAACGGCATTGTATGGATTCGTCGAAGGCTGCATGTACTAACTATTTTACCCTTAGGGAATTATAGTGATGCCGTTGCACACGACCGTCGCAAGGAACCCAAAGCGGTCGCAAGGTAAGCGTCAATTGAGGCCATCTGGCGATTTATTCGGCAGTGGGGGCTGATGAGGTGGATGAGGCCTTTGCTTGTCGCCTGGCGGCAGCCCAAGCGTCGGGCAGAAGCTCGTGAAGTTTTTGAGAATTATGGGCTGGCAGGCGCCTCATCACATCCTCTAGGTATTCGTGGGGGTTGACTCCTATCGCGCGGCAGGTCTGTACCAGGCTTAGCAGTACGGCGGAAGCTTCCCCACCCTCCTCGCTTCCAATAAACATCCAGTTCTTGCGGCCAATAGCTAGAGGGCGTATCGCTCGCTCCGCTACATTGTTGTCGAGACGCGCAAATGCATGTTGGGTGTAGTTTTTCAGATGGGGAATTAAGCTGCAATAATAGCCTAGAGCCTCCCTTAGATTCGATTTGGGAAGAGCCTTGCCATTAACCAGCCGGTCCTTGATGCGTGCAGTCAGCTCATCTATTATTGGAGCTTCTTTCTCTTGTCTTATCCGCAGACGTTCCTCTGGAGAACGTTCCCAAGCAACTCTCTCTAACATAAATAGATATTTTATCTTGCGCAGTACCCAGCTAACAAATTTTTTATCGCCACCTACAGCGTCGAAAAACTTGCGCCGAATGTGACTCCAGCATGGACACCAAGTGAATTGCTTCTTATTAGCCAGTGCTTCATAGGCTCCATATTTATCCGAATGGACAACACCTTTATATCCAGCTAGTATTTCCACAGCATGCTTGTGGCAGCGGTCCGTGCGAAAATGATAGACTCGATAAGGCGGATTTTTTTCCTGCCCTCCAACGATCACCCACATAAAAGCCTGGTGCACCTTTCCCTTACCAGGGACAAGCATGTCCACAGGAGATTCGTCCACAAAAACATTGTTGCTGCTGAGCACGCGAGCAATCATTTCTTCATATAGCGCCTTTAAGGCATATCCACAGCGCATTACCCACTTGCAAAGTATTTGTCGGCTGATGAGAATGCCCTCGCGAGCTAAGATTTCCGATTGACGAAATAAAGGAAGGTGATCGGCGAATTTTTTCACGATCACACTGGCTAAAAGACTCTCATCGGCTTGACAGCGAGGAAAAATGCTATCTGGTAAATCTGCGATAAAAACGCCCTCTTCACTATGTGCTCTACATGCATACTTGGGACGTACTAGCTCCTTGACGTAGTAGCTACCTGGCGTATGCGCTATTTTGTGAGTGACTTCTTCGCCAATTTTGACGAGGGCTTCACCCGTTGTAGGGCAAACTTTTTGATCCTCTGGCAAATCTAAAATACAGCGTTGAACGGGAATATTGTCTGGAAGCGTAATTTTATCTTTGCCATTGCGCCCCTGCTTAACCCGTCGATGAGCAGGCACATTTATTGTCTCTTTTTGCTCTTCGGAACCAAGATTTTCGAAACCTTCCAGGTAGAGTTGTTGACCGCCATCGTCGACTACTTTTTCCGAACGTTTCCCAAAAATCTGACGCCTAAACCATTCAAGCTGCTCCTTGAGAAAGCTATTCTCATTTCGCAGGGAATAAATTTCCGATTGAAGCTGTTCTAGTGATAGTGTTGAGGTTTCCATATGCTCTAAATCATATCACAGACCCCCTCTATTATCAAGTATTTTATCTAATAAAATGCACATTGTTTTTAGGATTTTAGGCTCAATGACTACTCTCCAACAACATTAGAAATTCTCGACGATCGATAGCGGAATCTGGAATGCTTCCATTGCGAAAACTTCCTTTTTCAAGTCGCTTGTACCAGACGGCATGACCATTACCATCCCAGTAAAAGACCTTCACTAGATTTCTACGACGATTTAAAAAAACGAAGTAGGCCCCGCAGGTAAATTCGCCCGAGAACGAACTGTCAACAAGATTGCTCAAGCACTCAAATCCCTTTCGCATATCGATCGGCTCTTGATAGAGAAAGACACCCTTGTTTTTCTGATATGACGACCTCAGAGTTTTGCTCGCAGACTTTAGGGTTAGATAGACGCTCTTCTGATCAAGCGAAAGCTTGAGCTCGGGCAGGGTAATGTCTATCCAACCCGTCGAGGAAATGTGGTCGGGCGGGCTAACTTTAAAGCGTTGGTACCAGTACAAGAGCTGCTGGTAGCTTATATTGTTCTCTAGGCACCACCTGCGGCCACTCTGACCGCTCGCCATCCATTGGTCTATGCGTCGAGCCCACTCAGAACGCTTCCTTTTGAAATCCATTAGTATCTCCATGGTTAGGGTCATGGAGAAAACTTAGAACCTCGCGGAATTACGAAAAAGGTGGCTTCAATTGACGCTTACGTCGCAAGCGACCGCACTCCAAAGCGCTGCGCGCCGAGATACGATTGTTAGGCTTAGGTTGAGGCCTATGTGGCATCGCCATGGTATATGCCAAAACGGTTTTAGCAGCCTGTCGGGCTGCCATAAAGCGCATGCATAAATGGTGTTCGTAAACTGGCGTCTTGTAGCAGTCCTTCAGACTGCGAAATCCCTTCCTGGCATATACTATGGCGATGCCATGGCCTGTTGCCATATCGACCCTTCGGGCCTGGGAAGGGAGAAAAACCTGTCTTTCCAGACTGGATAGTGCCATACCACCTAAGCTCTCCAGAATCGCCTTCTCACAAAAAAAAGTGATTTTTTTTCCAAAGAATCGATCCATGAGAGCCCAAATACTTCTGCAACGACCTCAATTAGTCCAGTTCGCCCATAGCCATGCGATATACCCCCAATTTTTTACAAGAATTCTCTCATCAATTTAGTTGTTTAAGTTAACTGCAATTAATTATTTACAATTCTAAACAACAAGTTGATATAATGAATTATAATGATTAAACAGCATAGCGAGGTGTATATGTTTGAAAAAGCTGACAATAAACCGCTTGACCAGTCCCAGCTTGAATCTATACAGAACCAGCCTGCCGCTCAAAATAAGCAGGGCGTTGAAAAAAAGGGTCACGCTGTGGGGGGGGAAAGTGTCCGCAAAGGTCCCCCGGCGAAGTCGCAAGGGACTGAAGAAAAAATCGATAAATCCAAACATCTAGAGCAATCGGATTCGTCTAACAAAGGTTCGAAACTTGGCAAGAAAGTCTCGCGTTGGACAGGACGTTTAGGCAATGCTGTCACAGCTACTCTAAGAGCAACAGGTGCATTAGCGATGGCTGCGATCCCAGCGAGCCATGGGTCAGACTCTACCAGCACGATGTGGGTACAGGACCAAATTTCAAATCTGAAGAAAACTTTCGACAAGGATGCTGTGAAGCTAGAATCGGCAATTACAAACAACAACCCAAAAGAAGCAAAGCAAATTCTTGCGAACATGAACAAGCAGATTTCCAAATGGGAAGAGAAGGCAAAGAGCTATCCCTCGAATGAAGCTACCGAGGGATTAGAAAAATTGAAGGCAATAGCGCAAAGCGGTGCTGAAGCTGTTGAAGTTCATGAGTTAAAAAAGGCTGTGGAAAATGAAGTAAATTATAAGCCTGATGAAAATACCCCTGAGAAACTACGGCTCTTAGGCGAAAAGCTCAACAAGTTGCGGGAACGATCAATAAATAATCCCTTGGCTACAAAAGAGTTGAATACCCTCGAGTTTAAAATCAAACAAGTTCAGGTGAGCATTGCGGCTGAGGAAGCAGTGAAAGGCTTTAACAAGGACAATAAAAACGTTAAATTTGCCGTGGAGAACGGAGATTTGGACCTTGCAGAAAAGATTAGCAATGAGATGCAGGAGAATCTTAAAAAGATAAGTGTAGAGGTTGAGGAATTCCCCTCGGTTATCGCTACCTACAGATTAGAGACAGGATTAAAAAAACTAGCTGAGGAATCTAGAGTTGCTGTAGAAGCTGCGCAACAGGCAGCACAAGCCCAAGCAGCTGCTGCACAGGCTGAAGCTTTACAGGCTGCACAAGCTCAGAGTCAGGTTCGACTAAGCACTTTATCTGCACAGATAGAAAATTTAAGAGGCGCCATAACAGACCAATCACCACCAGAGCAGAAAATTGAATTCGCTCAGGCATTGATAAACAGAGCTTCAACTAGTGACTTGAAAGAAGCCGATGCGATCTTAAAAAGTGCCGGAGAAGGGGTAGAGGCTGCGGCGGCAAACAAAGCTCTACTCCGAGCAAAAGGACTGCATGGGGCTATGATGGAAGCTGTTGCCGTACCGCATAATCATCAAACAAATGTTCATGTGAAATTGGAAATTCTCAAACATCAAGGGGTTCATGGGCTGGATGAAGAGGAACTTGAGAAAACCATAGAGTTACTGGAAGAAGCTAATAAATTTGAGACTGAGATGGCGGACAGTATGGCGGAGATAGAAGGCCATCTCGCTAAGGGAGACTACTATGCTGCGGCTGCTACGATAGAGAGAACCTTCGGAGCTGAATCTTCGAAATTTAGTGATTACATACGTGTAGCAAGTGACATCGGAGATCACTCTGAGTTGCTCGAGAAAGCCGATGCAAAGCGTACAAAAGGGAAGCAAAACTGGACTAGCCAGCAGGTGTCTGAACCTTGGTTTCAAAATTTAGCTGCAGAAGTCGGTAAGTCACCAAACGATCTAGCTAAGACTTTGACCAATAAGGATGCGGCTACCGCCCATTCAACATATGTCATGAGACTGCCGATGTTGCTGGGTGAAATCCAAAAGCAACTCACCAATTCAGGACATGCTGACCCAGCCGCGAAGATAGCATCTGCAAAGTCAAACACGGACGATTTTGTTCAAGCTATGCAGGTTGGCAAGGATTGGGATCTTCTAGATGAGATGCCAGGTTTGGAAGCCGACGATCTCCAAAAACAGGTTAGCGATATGAGCGATTTCGAACTCCGCAATGCCCTTAAAACACTTGAGAACAACATAAAAATTCTTAAACGGCATGAAGAACCGAAATTCCACTCGTTTGACTATATGAGTCGGGCAGACGTTCCTGGCCTTGAGAAAGTTGCGGCCTTCTATAGCACTGAGCTAGCTAAAGGTAAAGCTCGCGTAAAATCGTAGCAACGGTTCGTGTCGTTTTTTAGGAGTAAATCCTCCTAGATCCGTGTGTATCCGTGTTACTCCTAAAAATCGCTCGAACCGTTGCTATACCGTACCCATATTGACAATGGCTGCAGGGTTGCGTAAAGTTGACGTTTTAAACGATGACGGAGGGGACTTCGATGGAATTATGGCTCGACACGCTAGACGCTGATACCATAACCAAGGCCTATGCGCTAGGTTTACTCCACGGTGTGACTACGAATCCATCCCTATTATCTCATTCAAAACATCACCTTGACAGTATTTTAGAAGAGCTTCTAGAGCTTCAACCTGGGCCAGTAGCCGTACAGGTGACCTCCGAATTTACCACAGGTCAGGTGATGCAAGCTCAGAGACTTTATGCCTTTTCTCATCGTTTGATTATTAAAGTACCTGTGACCACAGAAGGTTTGCAGACAATTCACCAGCTCAAAAAGGCCAACATCCCCGTGATGGCCACAGCTATCTTTCATCCCAGGCAGGTGTTAGTAGCCGCTATGGCCGGAGCGAACTATCTCGCGCCCTACCTGCGTGGGATTCACGATTATGTTGGTGAAGACCCTTTCCATGTACTACAACAGATGCAGTGCATCCTGCAAAAATACGCATTTCCAGCCAGCATCTTGGCAGCATCACTGCGCTCGCCAGACGATGTTGTTCGTTGCGCTCAGATTGGCGTTGCGGCTGTTACCGTTAAGTCTGAGGTTTTTGCCGCTCTAATCACTGAATCCGATGCCACACGCCATCACGTCAATCGCTTTGCTGCTGACTGGCAGGCGTCTGGCCATTCAGGACTTCTTAGCTAGGGCCCTCTTGCGATCGTTCAACTGCGGGAGCTTTCGCTAGTCAAATGCGTCAAATCTAACCGCGCGTGGTATACGTCAAGGCTATATTTGACGTGACCAAAAACGGAAAATCGGATATTATTGATGACCAGTGGTCTAAGAGTTTTAACCACGTAGGTTGAATTTAAGAAAGCTTTTTTTTGCCGATGAAGAGAGAACCCCTTCACTGCATTGGGCTTTTTTTTAACCTAGTCACCAATTACAAATGTTGCTTTACGTGAATGTTTAAAAGACAGGATCGAGTAACGGACGGTCAAGAGAAGAGGGGAGTATGGGCTTACGTGAGTTCGCATTTTTTGCTGTCATTGCGCCTGCAGCCGCATTTGGATCTCTTACCGGAGTGGGCGCTCAAGAACGGTGTGCTCAAGACGTACAGGAACGCATGTTCCGCGACTTGGACACCATTCGAAATACATTTGAAGTCAAATACGCTCCAGCAGATTGGAAAAAGCGTTATGCAAACTGGGATTTAGCAACGGAAATAGAACTAGCTAAAGAACGCGTTCGTAACAGCGATGATTCCTCTATGAAGGCCTATCTTAAGGCCTATCAGCGTAGTGTGCGTCAATTCTTCCAGTCCACGAAGGATTATCACGTAGGCGTCTCATTTTGGTCTACCGAATGGGCTGCGCTGCCTTTTAGAGTCTGTGGTGCCAATGGCAAGTACTATATTACCTATATCGATCGTGCACGCCTTCCATCGCGCTCCTTCTCTTTTCAGATCGGTGATGAGCTGGTGATGTTTGATGGACGCCCCACCGATGATATCGTGCAGGAAGTACGTGAGCGGGAAGTTGGCAATACCAGCCCAAACACAGACCAGGGATTGGCTGAAATCTATTTGACGACACGAGCCGCCCGCCAAGGATTGATTGTGCCCCGAGGGCCGGTCACTATCGGTGTGCGCTCGATGAAGACAAACTCCGTTTCTTCCTATCAGATTATTTGGGACTACTCTCCTGAAAAAATCAAGGAATTGCCCTTCAAGTCTCTGGATATCAAGCAATTTTTCGTCAAGGCGCCGCTCTCTGAGCACAGCTTCTTTAAAAGGCAGATGAAATTTCCTTTCGCAGATGCTGACGAATACAAATATATCGAAGCAGCCTGCCTGGACCCTAACGAGCTAGGAGAACGAGAAAGCTTTATTCCTCCTTTGGGTAAGCTTCTGTGGCAGAGCTCTGACAAGCAACATTTTCATGCATATCTCTTTGAGACGCCAACCAGCCGTCGCAAGATAGGCTACGTCCGCATCCCCAACTATTCCGGCGGAGCCTTCGAAGTGGAAGCTTTTGGAGAGATCATAGCCTATCTGCAAGAGCATAGCGAAGCATTGGTGATCGATCAGGTTAACAATCCTGGAGGCTCTGTATTTTACCTCTATGGCCTAGCATGTATGCTGACAGATCAGCCCCTATTTACACCGAAGCATCGCACGACAATTACCCAACAAGATGTCGCCTTCGCTCTAGAATATGAAAAGCTCTTTGCAAGTGTCAAAAGTGATGACGATGCACGCAGTGTTCTTGGCGACTCTATGGAGGGGTATCCGGTCAATTACCAAACCTCACAGTTTATGCTAAACTTCTTTAGGTTTATTGTGGAGGAGTGGAATGATGGGCGTACGCTGACTAAGCCTTATTATCTTTATGGTGTTGACTGCATCAATCGTCATCCGGAAATTCGCTATACCAAACCCATTTTGCTTCTTGTCAATCGTCTATGCTTCTCTGGCGGAGACTTTCTGCCGGCTATTTTGCAGGACAATAAGCGTGTCACTATCTTTGGATCCAAAACAGCTGGTGCGGGTGGATACGTTGATGGATTCTCCTATCCCAACCCCTTCGGTGTCGCATTTTTTCACTATACGGGATCCATTGCAGAGCGTATCGACAACAATCCTATTGAAAATATAGGGATTACCCCCGATATTCCTTATGAAATTACTGAGCAAGACCTCCAGAACAATTTCAGCGGATATGTACAGGCTGTTCTTGACGCAGTAGAGAATTTGTAACCGAATATGGGGCAGTCTTTTGATGACTGCCCCATACGGTATAATTGTAATGCACATCGCAGGACATACTAACGCAATGAGCAAAGACTATCTCCTTTCGATCCTACGAAATGAAACCACAAGTTTAAATGCCTTTCGCCGTGCCTCTAACAAATTGGCTTATCTGTTGGCTGGCGAAGTTGCTGATTTACTACATTATGATCCCATCAAGGTTCAGACACCGTTAGGAATTGCCGATGGTACTGAGTATAATCGTCGCTTAGTGATCGCCCCGGTATTACGCGCGGGCTTAGCATTTCTGCCTGCCTTCCTGGACTTCTTTGATGATGCTGTGGTTGGGATGGTCGGAGTTCAGCGTAACCATGAAACAGCTGTAGGGCATGGTTATTATTTTAAACTGCCTAAGATAACCTCTAATGACGATGTCGTTATCCTCGATCCAGCAATTGCCACTGGTGGCAGTGCACAAGTTACCTTGGAAGCCGCGAAGGCTGCTGGTGCCCTTGAAGAACATATCATCTATGTATCAGCATTGGCATCGCCAGAGGGTCTCAAGATGGTGCAAGAGGCCTATCCTAAGTTGCGGTTAGTTATTTCTCAGGTGGATGAGAAGCTAGATGATCGCAAATACATCTTGCCTGGGCTAGGAGATTATGGTGACCGTTTTTTTGGAACGTTAGACCACATTCGGGTATAAATGACTAGCTTTCCTGAACCTGTTCATCCCTCTCCAAAAGTACAGGAGGAGAGATGCGAACGCGAACGCAATATGATTCGCGCATCTGTCTACGGTGTCATTCTGCGAAGTATCGTCATTGCCATTGAATTTGCAGGTGTCGTCGCTTTCAAGAGTTCTGCCCTACTTGTGGACGCCCTCGCTAGCCTGATGGATATCGCTGCTACGCTCTTTCTGATCGTATGTATTCGGTTAGCGAGTCGTCCTCCTGATCACAACCATCCCTTTGGCCATGGTCGTTTTGAGCCTTTGGCTGGTTTACAGCTTGGCCTGCTTCTCACCTTGCTGGGTGGGGCTCTTGTTCTTCAAGAAGGCACTAGCTTAGTATCCCATGAAGATACGCCTCCCATGGATCCTCGCGCATGGCTGATCCCTGCAGCAGCGATGATTCTTCTAGAAATTAGCTTTCGTCAAGCCATGCGCGTGGCTAAGAAAAGCGATAGCCCGGCCCTGGCTGCAGATGCCTGGCACTATCGTATGGATGCCCTAAATAGCTTTGTCGCTATGCTTGCCTTATTAGCTGGTGCCATCGTGCCTGCCTGGAGTATTGATCTCGACCGCTTAGGAGCCATCGCTATCGCTGCCCTGATGATCGGTATTGGTATTCAGGCGGCGAGGGGGAATATGAGGCAATTATTAGATCATATTCCTGAGCAGCGTTTCTTTAAAATCGTTCGTGCAGCGGCTAAGCGTATCCAAGGAGTCGAGGAAACGGAAAAGATACGTATCCAGCAATATGGTCCTGATGCTCATGTCGATATTGATGTTGAAGTCGATCCTCAACTGTCTGTGGATGCTGCTCATCGCATCAGCCAGCTCGTCAGAGCAGAAATCCAAAAAGACTGGCCTGCTGTCCGCGACGTCACAGTTCACATCGAACCCTATTACGCCAATGATCACTGACTGTGGCGCAGTCATTCCATGACTGCGAGGACGGTTGAAACAGGGTGTAATTCAAACTTGTACTCTCCTTAGGCAGCTGCCAACATGCCCAAGATGTTGTAGATATGGCTAAAATGGACTTTACTAGGACTGTTTAATCGTCGCGAATTCCCATCTCTCTAAATACATGGTCTATGACATGTCCAGAGTAAAGACGCAAAGGAGGGCTCACGTGTGTGTGATATGACATCAGGAGAGTAAAACATGGTGTAAGTACGGCGAGAGCAAAACACGGCGTAAGTAGGGCAAATAACCCACCCAAAAGTAACAGGATATGCAGGTTCACTTCAAATCCTCTCCTTTCCTACCCCTTTCCACTTTAAGCACATTGTCAGCCCTATATGTATTTAGAAGGTGAAAGTGATCCTGCATATCCTGCCGCGCAGCGATCCTGCATATCCTGTTAAGGTCCATTTTAGCCGTATCTACAACATCTTTTAGATTTTAACAAGCTACTATTTAATGAGATGCAAAAGCCGTTTTCATGTTAAATTGATGTATAACCTGTTACTTTTGGGTGGGTTATTCGCCCTACTTACGTGTTTTGCTCTCGCCATGGTCGCCCTATTTACGCCCTGTTTTGCTCTATTGTTGTCATATCACACACACACACGTGAGCTCTCCTTTGCGCCTTTGCGTTAAAAATCAATACGAACCGTGTGTTCTCCGCGCCACAAATTTCTAATCATAGTAATTTATTAAACTTACCAGCATAACCTTTTACTGTTGATTTGAAGCCTTACCCATTATATACTTCTTAAGTTTAACAAATTTACTAAGTATAGGTGGTTAAAATTATGGTTAAATTTCAATCTGTTGAATGTGATCCTTCTCAGCAATTATCTTGGCCTAACCCGAGTGCATCAAACGATGTGAAGGGATCGGATTCAAGCCTAATCGACAGTGCCTTACAGCCTGCTGATGATCGAGTTCGAGTTCTTGACACATCTACTGATCTCTTTGGGGCAATAAAAACACCGGAGAGAGTGCAAGGGGTAGCGACATACCTCCTTCCCCCAATGAAGAGACAGAAACTTGATGCTGAAGAGGCGAGCGCTATCTGCGTCGATCAGGCTCTATTGTTAAAGGACGAAATCGAGAATCAGGATGTCAATATTCCCATGGAGTCCTTGGCTAGAGGTTGGTTTGCATCCAATTCTCCAACATCAACATCCCTTAACGAACCTACCCTCATCACGTTGACCAATGGCGTTACGATCAAGGTGACTTCCTCTGAATCTGTCCACACCCCGCAGAGGCAGACCATTGACGATCCAGCGACATACATGCCGGAGTCATTTATTAAGGTAGAAAGGCTTGAAGATGACACCGCATCCATCCAATGTCCTGAAAAATGGCGCATCCTTGGGCATTTGATCTACATGTTTGTGACTAGCAATGGTGAGATTCTTGTTGGCCGTACAAAAAATGTCGCCAAGCGCCTCTCCAGCTATCAAACAGCCTTCAATGGTCATGGTAAAGCCCGATTGCGTTCTTTGGCTATGGCTTGGGCGGCTGGCCAAGAAGCCTACTTCAGCATTCTGTACGTTTGCTCTAGTGAGAGAAGTGCTAAGCAGAATGAAACATCCTTTATCGTTTCCAAGGGTTCCACCCACAACAAAAACCGCGCTAATGGGAATCCAACGGTGGTTTTTGGAAGTCCTTTGAAAAATGGTAAAGGTGGACTGCCTCCAGAGGTCTTCTCGGAGTCAAATCGTTCCTATCGGGAATTACCTGTTGTCGAAGATCTAAAGACCCTCACACCAAAAAAATATGTCAAAGTCGAGTACAACAATCAGACGGACAGATATAGCATTAATCTGCCTCCAGAATGGAAAACCCTTCAAAGCGTCATCTATCAATGGAAAACCCCTGAGGATGACCGACGCCTAGTCGGTGAAACGGGTCGTCCCTTATGCAAACGTATCTCAGAGTATGTGAGCAGTTTTAATGCGCCAGAAGATCAAGATATGCATGTCCTATCCAAAGCCCTAAAAGAAGGTAAAGAAGTCTGGCTAGGTCTTCTTGCTATCGCACCACCCGAATATCGCAGGCAATTCGAAGGTGACATCATCAGAGGAAAGGCCACACTAAAGCCAAACGGCTTTAACGTTCGGTCTGAAGGAGACCCTAACGTCGTCCCCACAAGCCCTTTAAGGCATGTTCCTGAAACAGCAAATGCTATCCCAATTAGACCAGCGCCACAACCATCTTTGCAGCGAGTTACTCCGGCTAAAAGAAAGTTGTTTGATTGAGTATATGCACAGACATGACCGTTTATACTCTACAATTTTGTGAAATAAATAATTTAAGCACTACCAACAAAATTGTTTAAGCATGTCATAATAAATTCTTAAACACTACCCTAGTCGGTAGTGTTTCTTGATTTTTTATGGGTGATGCCTTAAAATACTTGAATAAATAAACATCTTCTATCTCACCACATTCGGTAACTCTAATGTTGTCTACACTCCCCATTGCCTCGAATGCGCAAGACTACACTTGGTCATGTCAAGATTCTTTAAATGGTCAGTTCAACCTGTCGCAGACGTTATGTCTATTTAATCATACGCAACCATCTAGCCCAACCCATTCGAAAGAGAGTAATGACTGGAAAAGTTCTCGTTTAAAAAGTTTTGAGACTAACCCACAGATAGACCCATTTGTTGGCCAGAAGCGTCCTAGCAGGATTGCCGCGGTAGCTAAGCATGCTTGGGAGGAGGTACCCAAGCGAGAAGACGGGCAGTTTCAGTCGCTCGAGCAGGATGATGATGATTTTTTGAATTCAGACAGTGAGAACACTCCCCCCAGTATCGATTTTTATTCAGCGTGCAATAATTCACGCAAGCGCAAAAGGGGCATAAGCCCAGCAAAGGCTAAAAAAGTCTTTGTGGGGGAAAATATCGCCCTACAAGTTACCTCGCCGGGGGGTGTGTTTACTCCGAAACGACAAAGAATTGACGAACCCGCCACTCATATGCCTACATCGTTCATTAAAGTTGAGCGTATGGAAGATGGGTCAGCGTCTATCACATGTCCAGAGAAGTGGCGCAAACTTGGCTGGCTTATTTACATGTTTGTAAGTGAGGATGGACGTCTGCTCATTGGTCGGACAGAAAATATTGAATCACGCCTCTCCAGCTATCAAAGCGCATTTAATGGACAGAAAGATCCTAGTAAACGCTCCTTAGCAAAAGCTTGGAAGAATGGGCAGGATGTTTATGTGAGCGTGCTCTATCTTTGCTCTAGCAAGGCGTCAGCCTATCAAAACGAGACATCCTTTATCGTCTGCAAGAAGGCCAAAGGCCAGCACAATAAGAACAATGGAAATGGGAATCCGAACGTGATTTTTGGTAGTCCTTTAAAGGATGGTCGAGGAGGTATTCTACCTAAGACTGCTGAGCCTAATCGCAGCTACCGAAGCTTGCCAGTTGTGGAGAATCCTGAGACTCTTAGTCCCAAAAAGTATGTCAAGCTGCAGTATAATGAAGAAAAAGAGAAATATTACATCAACCTACCGACCGACTGGAAAAAACAAGAGAGTGTCATCTATCAGTGGAAAACAGAAGATGGTCGACGCCTAATAGGTGAAACTGGAATGCCTTTCCAGGAACGCATTAGCGGCTATATTTCCGATTTTAACAACGAAAATGACAGAAGCCAATTATCGTTACCTCAAGCAGTTAAAAAGGGCATGGATGTTTGGTTAGGCATTTTAGCCGTCGCACCGCCGGAATGGCGTAGGCAGTGGGAAGGGGAACTAACCAGACGTAAGGGCACTCTGCAACCCGCAGGCTATAACATACGATCCGAAGGGATACCTGGTTTTTGTCCGCCAAGCCCTCTAAGAGATGTTAGTTATTCTTTATCTTCTCCGACTAGGACACAATCCATCGCTCCATCTACTCCCAGTGATGCGTATTCGCAGTTCGATATCGAGAAGTCGTTGCGTTTTTAAGTTTCACTTTAGGTTGCTAGCGCTCTCTGCTATGGTTCGTTAAACATCGATAAAGCAGAGGATGGTCATGCGTATTAAATTTTTTGTGCTATATTTGTTATTCGCAGTGCCACTGACAGCAGATGACGGCGCCAACAATCGAAATATTTTAACCGTGGTGGGACAGGGTAAGGCCACCGCTGAGACCTCTACAGCAGATGTAGAATTATCCGTGGAGGTGCAAGGTCGAGATGCTCTGCAGGTACAGCAGAAGCTTGCCCAGCAAATGCAACCTGTCATCGAAATTCTTCAACAGCACAAGGTCGACAAACTGCAAACGGGCACGATGAATATCAGTCCTGAATATAGCAAGGACAATGCATCTATTGTCGTCGGTTTTGTCGGATCTAATAGCATTACCTTCTCTGCTTCACTCCAAAAGGCCGGGCCCTTGATCGATAGCGCCTTTAAAGCAGGCGCAAATCGCTTGCAAAACCTGAGTCAACGCCCAGACGAATCTACATCCACTGTAGCCAAAAACAAAGCACTTCAAGCTGCCAGCAAGGACGCCCTAGAACAGGCAAAGACAGTCCTCTCTTCACTCGGGCTTAAACGCAAGCAAATCTCTAAGGTCACCGTAGCGCCCTTTGGTGGGGGCATTTTCTATGCTCCAAGAGCAATGCATTTTGAAACTCGCGAACCCGCTCCCACGCAGGTTTTGCCCCAGCAACAAGAGACCACAGCCACGGTTACCCTCGAAATCGAATACGAATAGTGTGTGTGATGGTGACGGTTCGTGTCGTTTTTAGGAATAACACGGATGCACACGGATCTAGGAGGATTTAGGAGGATAGGATGGAAAAAACTAGTTCATCATTCTAAACGATAAAAATGGTATTAGGATGGAATGGATCAATATGAATTCAATTTCCATTTCATCCTATCCTCCTAAATCCTCCTAGATCCGTGTGCATCCGTGTTACTCCTAAAACCATCACACACCCACTGCGAGGTGGTGAGGCGTTCTACGAGCCTGCGATCGTGTGAAATAAGCAGCAGTGCACCTTGATATTCGCGCAGAGCCTTTTCAAGACTCTCAATACTCATGAGGTCGAGGTGGTTCGTCGGTTCATCCAACACCAGCACATTCGGCTTTTGAGCTAGTGCCTGAGCAAGTTTTAGCCTTTGACGCATACCGCTGCTTAAAGCCTCTACATAGCGAAACACCTCTTCACCAGCGAATAACCCATACTTATGCAACTCTGAACGTAGCTCGCCCTCATCTCCACCACCTCTGGCACGCCGGTATTCCTCTAAAACTGTATTGCTCAATATTAGACCTTCCCATCCCTGCGCAACGTAGACCAAACGAGCCGTTGAAGCATGGCTGATTGAACCGCTGTCGGGTGGGAGTAGACCACACAAAAGCTTGGCGAGCGTACTTTTGCCACTGCCATTAGGACCTACCAGAGCAATCCGATCTAGACCATGAATAGTCACCGACAGGTTAGCAATGATGGTCTTGTCACCAAAGCTCTTGCTCAACGATATTGCTTCAAGGACTTTATGATTGGTCGACTCATCATGATGAAAGGTCATTGACGCCCACGCACCACGTGCAGGGCGTTGCACCGGGCTGTTTAACAAATCCTCCAACTTTGCTTTTGCTTGTCGTATGCGCCTCGCACGCATCGCCATAGCGGCTTCGCCATGACTGTTATAGGCCATAATATTTCGATCTTTTGGTGGCGCTGGAGCTGCAAGACCATACGATTGACTCTTGATATAGGTGTGGAGTTCTTTGACCTGTTCTCGATATTCTTCGTATTCTGCTCGCTGAACCTCCTCTCGACGCAGGCGCTCCTGTAAATAGTTTGCATAATTGCCCGGAAAGTAACTCAGCTGGTGATGATGGTCGTCCAACTCCAAAATCCCCGTGGTCACACGATCGAGAAAATCCCGTTCATGACTGATCACCAGCAGGGCATTTGGATAGCCACTTAAGTGCGTTTCTAGCCATTCTAAGCTTTGAAAGTCCAAGTCATTGGTCGGTTCATCCAAAACCAACAGTTGAGGCGATGACAACAACAAAGCGGCCAGAGCCACGCGACGTCGCTCACCCCCGCTCAATGATGACAGCTGACGTTGGTGGTCTATATGATCTAGAGAAAGCCCCTCAAGCACCTCTTGGATACGGTATTCCATGTTATAGCCATCGCACCCCTGAAAGCGCTCTTGAACATCGCCATAAACCACCAAGAGCCGCTCTAACTGATCCGAAGGTAGGGGAGAGGCCATGAGCTCTTCTAGCCTCAGCATTTCCTGTTGCAGAGAGTTCAATCCGCCTGCCGCCTCCTGTAAATACTCCTCAATTGTTATCAGCCTTTTTCCTAGTTCGATCTCTTGAGGCAAATAGGCTATCATGAGAGTGGGGGATCTGACGACAAGGCCACTGTCGGCCGATTCAAGGCCAGTTAAAATCCTGACCAGCGTAGACTTTCCGCTTCCATTTGCCCCGATTAGGGCAAGTCGGTCAGTTTGGTTGATTACCAGCGAAACATTATCTAAGATGCACTTTGGACCAAACGTCTTGGTGACTGAATCTAATTTTATGAGCTGCGACATAGGCTAATCCCGGTGAGAAGGTAATGGACTCACGCAGGGTTGTGCACAGAACGTTGCAGTAAGAATGGATGGAAGCGCGCGGAACCCTGCCAAATAATGACCCAAAGACACAGTCCTTAGGCGGTCGTCTGGATTGGATTAGCTGCGCATCTTGCACCTTAAGTTAAATCTGATGATGACACAATAATAGCAAATAATTACTATACCGTCAAGGCAAATCCGATCACACTGTTTGTGCATCATAGTATGCCTAATAACATTTTATTGATCAAACGAGGAACAATATCAACGTTTTTTTATTTTCACTTTTCAATTCCTTTGTGGGACTGATTGACTGAAAACCAGACATTACCGAGACAAAGAGACAAAAATGTTACTAGGACCAAGTACAATTCATACCCAAAATGTTGTTGACTGGATCCAGGATCGAGCAACGATTGCAGAGACATCAGATAGTCTAGGGGCAAGCCTCTATCCGATCCGTATTCCAGGCGCCATTAGCGTAGCCATTACAGCCACCCTAGAAAGTCTCATCCTTGGTTTATGCAGTCTCATAGCGCTGGGGCCTACATCCGTCAAGTGGGCTCTAGACTCGATGAAAGCCGAGGGACTAGCCAGAAAAATATCGGACGAATATACCTTTGCGCATTGCTGGGATACCCTTAGCAAAGCAATCCGCATAGGCAGCTATTCCATACTGGGAAGTGGGGTGATCTTGCTCAACCCAGAATGGGGGGTGAGTATCTATTATTGGTTGCTACCAGCCATCCAAGCAGCTGGCGAAGCTGCCTCGGGTTTGTCAGGACACGCTAATATTGCTCGTGTGCTTCATGTATCTCAAAAAATCGCCCATGGATTGCTCGGTGTCCCGAAGGCATTTTATCAAATTGTGCGCTATTATCCTCGAGCCACCATAGCAGTAACAGGTGTCTTGGCACTTGCCGGAGCAACCAGACTAGATTTAACACGATACAAGGAGTGGGCGGTAGCCTATGGTTTAGAGATACCAATACCTGACGCCTTGCGGCCAACCGTTGATGATTTGACTGCCAAATTTGATGGGATGCGATTGCTTCTCGATGGTTTGATGGATTCACTATTTGCCAGCATACATTCCACATTCAGAGGGACTATCTTTGGCAGTCTATTGAACATGAAGATCATCTCTTCTGAATCTGAAACGCTCGACTCCTATAGCTCATCAGGCTCCCTTTCCCCAACAAAGTTGGGGCAGGACGACTCATCGTCTTCATGGGAGTGGATGCCATCCCTCTCATGGCACACGCCTATATCGGTTTTGATAGTAACTCCGTTATCAGTCTCGGCAGACTATATCTCTTCCATTCTTTCCTCCAGTTGGGAGAGAGTAAAAACGGATCCGCTCGCCATTGCTGAATTTTTAATCTATCCTTTGACCTTTGCTTTTCTTTCACTGCGCTATAGGCGTGGAATTAAATACGCATTAGCCAGTTTACGGCGTTCGTTAAATCGCATCCCTAAGCGGCGATTAGAAGCTATTAAAAATAAGCTGAATCTGAGTCCTCTGGGCACGATCGAGACCCTCGCGCAACTTGCTGCCTGTTGCGATAAACTAGCCGAGGTCGTCGCGCAACTAAAAGCAATAGCGAAAGAACCAGACCCTGAATTGTGGGAGTCAGCTGGAGAGGCAATTGAGCGGAAAATCTCGGATTTAGTCAAAAGAGCTGCCATATTAGCCGGTCTCGTCGATAAAGACCAATTTATCTCCCCAATAATGAAACTGCTCGAGAAATTGGAAACTATACGCAAAGATAGCAGCGTACGCATGCAGGTTACTTTGATTAAAGCGATCCAGAAACAGTGCAAAGCCCAAGTTAACGGCGGGGCGATGAACCAACTACAAACTATTCTGAAAGAATTGATCCCCAAAGTTATCAATTTACCATGTCTTGATGAGGGTGAGCAGAC
Organism: uncultured Chlamydiae bacterium; assembly: GCA_963713615.1. Taxonomy (GTDB): domain Bacteria; phylum Chlamydiota; class Chlamydiia; order Chlamydiales; family JAJFMA01; genus CAMFKD01. The sequence goes on along the minus strand of CAVQMM010000001.1, from coordinate 851,691 downwards.
CCAGCTAGAGCGAATCCTAGCAAATTTGCCTATGACGTGAATGCAAAGCTCATGTTTTGCATCCCACGGCTTTGGAATCACAATCGTCACTAGGCGCGCAGCGCTTTGGAGTGCGGTCGCTCGCGACCGCTTTGGATTTGGGCGAGCCTATTGAATCGCGCACCGTTCTTTGGAGGCTTAAACCCCCACAGTTACCCCTAGAGCGAAGGGTTACGTTTCTTGCAATGCCTAGTTCACCCAAATCCAAAGCGGTCGCGAGCGACGCGCACTCCAAAGCGCTGCGCGCCTATTTACGAAGTTAGTTGCTTAAGTTGATGCCTATGGCTTTGGAGTGCGTGTCGCTCGCGACCGCTTTGGATTTGGGCGAGCCTATTGAATCGCGCACCGTTCTACGGAGGCTTAAACCCCCACAGTTACCCCTAGAGCGAAGGGTTACGTTTCTTGCAATGCCTAGTTCACCCAAATCCAAAGCGGTCGCGAGCGACACGCACTCCAAAGCGCTGCGCGCCGATTGACGATTGTGAATCAAGAAAAAGATGCATACAACACCGTGTATGGAATGACTGCGCCATACAGGACATTGGTTCCTTAACTACAAAGATATATATGTAAACAGACTTGATTTCAAAATATAAAAAAATATAAAATGGTGTTTCCAAATCAGCTCATTTGTATGGGAACATTAAGATATGCGTAGTCTGCTTCTATTTTGTCTAGCAATGTCTATTTTTCTGGGATTCACAAATTTGGATTTGGGCCCACGCCAAGGCTCTTGCGAGAAATTTAATCTTTCTATCAACGACATCGACACGATCGTAAACGACGCCATTAAGAATTTTAACGTGCCCGGAGTATCCATAAGCATAGTCGCTGATGACCAAGTCGTCCTCTCTCGAGGATATGGTTTTCGTGACCTACATCACAAATTACCCGTGACTGAACAAACACTATTTCCGATCGCTTCCTGCACTAAAGCTTTTACTGCCTTGACGTTAGCTCAATTCGTGGACGAAGGTAAAATAGATCTCGACGACCCTGTTCAAAAATACATTCCAGAACTCGACCTAGCCGATCCAGACAGAACGACTCAATTGACAATCCGAGATCTACTCGCACACCGGACAGGGTTAGCTCGCCACGACCCGATCTGGTTTTTTTCCGAGATCTCTAGATCGTCTGTCGTTGGGCTTCTAAAACATCTTGAACCAGTCTGTGATCTGCGTCAAGAGTTTCAATACAATAATTTTATGTATGCCGTAGCGGGAATAATCGTCGAAAGACTCACAGGACAATCCTGGGAAGAGCAAATCTCTTCTCGGTTGTTAAAGCCTCTCGCTATGAAACATTCAATCACTTCTGTTGAAGAGTTGCAGAAGACTACAGACAACTTTTCTTTGCCCTATGCCGAAATTGAGGGAATCGTTACAAAAATACCGTTTCGCAGCCCGTTTTCCGTTAATCCTGGCGGAGGAATCATCTCGAACGCCTTAGACATGGCCAACTGGCTAAAATTCCAGCTTGGAAAAGGCCAATTTGCAAATCCTCCTATTATTCAAAGCCAAACGTTGGAAGAAACTCATACGATTCAGATGCCGTTTTCCTCATCGCCGAAGGCAGATGAAAAAGCTTATCACTTGGGATATGGATTAGGATGGTTTGTCGGCAAGTACAGAGACCAGAACCAAGTTAATCATGGTGGTGACCTTGATGGATTTTCCTCTGAAGTTGCCTTCTTGCCGGACCTGGGCATAGGAATCGTTATTTTGACCAATAGCAGTACTGATGGTCGATATGCTGCTTCAGTGATCAAAAATCAGATTTTTGATAAAGTTCTGAAAACAGAAGATGTCGATTGGGTAAGCAAATTCCAGGACCTACGCACAAAAACTAGAGATGCCCTAGACGAAGCTCTAGCCCTATTTGCTGAGCAGAGTCTAGTTCCTTCCATTGAAACGTTGGAAACCTATACCGGGATTTATACCCATCCTGCTTATGGGAATGTGGAATTAAAAATCGAGAATAATAGGCTCCTAGCATCCTATGGCAAAACAACCACTCCGCTCTATTTTAAATCCGACAATGTGTTTAGCGGTAAATTCAGCGAATTGCTCGTGTATGGGATCAATCCCATCATTGATTTCACGTTTTTTAAAGATTCCTCACAGAGGACTGATCAAATAGAAATCCCTTTCGAAGGATTTCGATCATTTAAACCTATTACTTTTGTGAGAAAAACGTGCGAAGGTCGTTTCAGAGGGTACGTTCATTAATGGCTCTACGACTCTACTGGAGAACCATGTTCCGCCACGAGTTCGTAAAAGCCTTCTGGATTCTGATCCCTGTATAACTTGTACCAAGCCTGCAAAGTTGCCTCGGAGTAAACATCAAGTTTACGAAAGATCTCCATTGCAAATTCGATTGGGGCAATTCCACTGGCGGTGATCACATTTCCAGAAGTGACGGCAAGCTTGTCTTGATAGTGGAAACCGCCTTTGTAACCCACCATTTCCAGAACGATTTTTGCGTTACTCGTGTGTGGCAATGCGTCCAGTAGCCCAAACTTTGCAAGTGCAGCCGTCGCACCACAAATGGCGGCGACCGGAACCCCGGCTTTCAAAAACTGAGCTGCCTTTTTGACGAATTCGTCAATCCCTCCTGTTGCGGCACTATCGGCACCGGGCAAAATCAGCATGCGGCTGTCTTGGGGCTCCAGCATGCTCAAGCTGAGGTCGGGAAGTATCCGTAGTCCGCCTTTGCTAACGATGGGCTCAAGCGAAGCGCCGACTGTTTTCACCTGAAACCGGGTAGGCGTTTTCTGGAATTCCGGCGAATTTAAATGCGCGACGACATAGCCCACCTCCCAATCTGACATGGTGTCGTAAATCGCGAGATGAATCGTTTCTCTAGTCATGCGCAAAGCTCCTATTTAATGTTGAGAATACTCTAACATCGTGGAAGCATGCTGTCAACGCAGCAAAGAATCCATTCCACTATAAGCAAATTGTCAGTCCTATTTGTATTTTGAAGGTGAGAGTGATCCTCAGCTTGTTGAGTACAGGATAGATGTTGTAGATAAGGCTAAAATGGACTTTAACAGGATCTGCAGGATCGCTTCGCGGCATGATAGGCAGGATCACTCCCACCTTCAAAATGCAAATAGGGCTGACAATGTGCTTAAAGCGGAAAGGGGGTAGGAGTGGAGAGGATTTGACCCGAATCTATTCCAACTCTATCCTATTGATTTTTTAAAATAGAATTAACTCTGTGATTCTGATGAAGATAGGTTCTGCGCAGCCTATCTTCTCTTGTTTGGCGTGGCCTTTCGTTCCATTGGGCTTTGAATCCCTAGAATTTGCGCACTGAGCCAATGCGTGGCGGCTTTACTGGTGCTGCCACTCCATAGATTATTGTCAGGCCCGACCCTCCGCCCCAAGTTGAGGTGGGATAAGAGGGAGGATCCCCGACGGCAGCTTCTGGTAGATTCCAGTTGTTCGCTGCCCAAACGTTGCCAGCCGGATCGATCGATACATCCGTGAGCATCTGAATGCTACCACTCTGGAAAACGTGGATGATATCGCCGGTCTTTGTGTTTGCAGGATGGCCCTTCGGCTCGGCTCCAGCCATCAAAACAACTCCACGGCCACGAAAGTTACCGATCCAGACATCATCATTACCATCGATATTCAAACCCCACGGTATATCAACCAGCCCGGTCCCGTTGTAACCCCTAGGGTCTGGTTGGGTACCATCAGGACGAATCATGTTGATTACGCCTGTAGGCTTCGGATAACTCAACATTGCACCACCAAGGATGCGGAACTGCTCCATAATCGAGGCATCGTTGGGGATCTTCGGCAGCGGGAAGTCAAGCGACGCATTACTTGCCACCCTAGAAAGTCTCATCCTTGGTTTATGCAGTCTCATAGCGCTGGGGCCTACATCCGTCAAGTGGGCTCTAGACTCGATGAAAGCCGAGGGACTAGCCAGAAAAATATCGGACGAATATACCTTTGCGCATGCGAAGCACAAGTCAACGACCGGGCGATGAACCAACTACAAACTATTCTGAGAGAATTGATCCCCAAAGTTATCGATTTACCATGTCTTGATGAGGATGCGCGGACCCAGCTAGAGCGAATCCAAGCAAATTTGCCAATGACGTGTAGCTTAAAAATTGACAATATGAGGTAATTGCAGAAGTCCGATTTTCCGAAGTCAATTTCCTGAAAATCGGATGCCGGTGAAGAGAGAGTCATTCCCTTCCCAGGCCCGAAGGGTCGATATTGCAACAGGCCATGGCATCGCCATGGTATATGCCAAAACGGTTTTAGCAGCCTGTAGGGCTGCCATAAAGCGCATGCATAAATGGTGTTTGCAAACTGGCGTCTTGTAGCAGTCCTTCAGACTGCGAAATCCCTTCCTGGCATATACCATGGCTATGCCACATAGGCCTCAACCTAAGCCTAACAATCGTATCTCGGCGCGCAGCGCTTTGGAGTGCGGTCGCTTGCGACCGCTTTGGGTTCCTTGCGACGGTCGTGTGCAACGGCATCACTATAATTCCCTAAGGGTAAAATAGTTAGTACATGCAGCCTTCGACGAATCCATACAATGCCGTTTAGCATTGCCGTCCCAAGGAACGAAAAGCGGTCGCAAGCGACCGCACTCCAAAGCGCTGCGCGCCGAGATACGATTGTGAAGTCCTAAGTCATTGAGATATAAGCTCAAAAGACCTGTTAGGTTGAGGCCTATGTGGCTATGCCATGGTATATGCCAAAACGGTTTTAGCAGCCTGTAGGGCTGCCATAAAGCGCATGCATAAATGGTGTTTGTAAACTGGCGTCTTGTAGCAGTCCATCGGACTGCGAAATCCCTTCCTGGCATATACCATGGCTATGCCATGGCCTGTTGCAATATCGACCCTTCGGGCCTGGGAAGGGAGAAAAGCCTGTCTTTCCAGACTGGATAGTGCCATACCACTTAAGCTCTCCAGAATCGCCTTCTCACAAAAAAAAGTGATTTTTTTTTCAAAGAATCGATCCATGAGAGCCCAATTACTTCTGCAATTACCTCATATGGACATCTATTAAACAATAAACAAAAACCATTCGATTTTTCTTCTCCTTCCTCTTCCCTTTCCTCTCTCAAAGTCAGTCTCTCTATTACAAAGAAAAACCTACTTTTCAAGAAATATTGCAGACAATAGAAAAATTTGCAGATAATTGTAATGGTAGTGACCAAAGCTTTTAGCTTCATGGCACACTCGGAGTTATGTGTAATTTATCAGATGTTAAATTAGCAGGCTTTCTCCGGCCTTGTTCACCTTTACGGTCAGAATTTCGGTCGGACGAAAAAGGTCGGATGTCGTGGTTTGTGACGAGGGCATAGCGCCAGCTATGTCCGAGGAGCAAAACGCGACAGACGATCCTTTTGCAGTCGACCGAAAACTGACCGCAAAGGTGAATAAGGCCCTTTCTCCCTAATACCTGTTGCGCCTGGATGGAATGTCTTCTTTTACCAATTAGAAGAGTACACATTGAGACTTGTTGAACTCAAATCATCGATGTGGCATAATGAAATCTAGACAGTCTAGACAGGAGATGGATCATGAAAAAACATACCTCGACATGGCAACTTCAAACGGCTAAACAACAGCTCAGCGAGGTTGTACGCCGTGCTGAACAGGAAGGACCGCAACAAATCACTAAGGGAGGTATAGAAAGTGCGTGGCTACTGTCTGCCAAGGACTATCATAAGCTAACAAAACGCAAAGAAAAGCTCCTCGATTTTTTTCAAAATTCGCCTCATCGAGAAATAGATATCTCAGCCGAACGTCGTAAAGATCTGCCAAGAAAGGTGCAATTGTGAGCTTTTTGCTAGACACCTGCGTGATATCTAATTTACGGCAAAACCTTCCTGTCAAGGTCAGGGAGTGGTTTTCTGAAAAAGATGATGATCTTTTTTTTATCAGCGTTGTGACGTTGGCTGAGATAGAGGATGGTATAGCACGCCTAAAAGCATCTCGCAAAAAGATAGAGCTTCAGGAATGGTTCTATGGGGAATTTCAACAACGATTTAGCGAATGTTCCCTCCCGATTGATGAGCCTATTGCCAGAGCATGGGGGCAACTAAACGCCAGTCTTACCAAGCAAGGTATATCTCTCGGAGTACAGGATCTATATATAGCTGCTACTGCAATCGTACATGGACTAGCAGTTGTGACAAATAATACCAAAGACTTTGACCCTACGGGAGTTGCGATCATCAATCCATGGGTTTAAAAGATGTACCCGAATTTTCATTCGTTAAACGTCGCCGTGGACCACGCAGTTGCAAGCACAGTTTCCCACACTTTAATCGATCAAAGGCACAACTGGCCGAATTTCAGTAAATTGAAAGATACCATCTACCAAGGATTCCATTAACTGGAGAACCGCCTCTGAAGAAGCATTCGGCAGTGTTCCGCCACGTGGGGGTAGGATTCGCATTAGCGACTTACCGTAGCCTCAAGCTTCCCGCCACACCAGGATATACATAACGTAAATTATCGGACCTGTTTTCACGCAGAGCCTGGATCAGAAGTCCACTAGGCCTCCTTGCCATCGCCATATTTTTTGCGGTCGTTCGCCGAAGTTGAATTGTAGTCGGGCCGATCTTTAACGTTGGCGATGCGGTCGGTTGGGGCTCCAAAGCGCTTCGCGTCGAGTGACGATTGCGACTCCAAAGCGCAGCCCATCTACTCGATGGTTTGTGGAAGCAAAAAGCGCCCCCAATTCTTCCCAAGAGCCATAAGTATCTTTTGGGAATCCCCTTCGCTTAAAATTTCTTGTCTGTTAGACAAAAGATATCATCGACCCAAGGGTCCCTTATGACACAATGGAAAAAACTAGATGAAGAAATCAAATGCAATTACCCATTTGTTTTTGGATATCGGCGGTGTTCTGCTCACCGATGGTTGGGATCATCATGCCCGCAAACGGGCAGCAACGAACTTTGAGTTGAAGTGGGCAGAGATAGAGGCTCGGCATCATCTGATTTTTGCAACCTACGAAGAGGGAAAGTTTACGCTGGAAGATTACTTAGATCTGGTTATCTCCTATAAAAAACAACCGTTTACAAGGGCTCGATACGGTGAAGCAGAAACGGGCTCTTTGGCAACCGCATGGCAATCCAATAAATTACTCAATCCAATTAGCGATGGCGCTGTGCTGCCAATCCTGCACCTTAATGGATATAACGATCATGTCAAGCTACTTGAAGACTGGATGAAAAGCTACAAGGCCGAGGAGCTATTTGATGAAAATGGACGTCTGCACTCTGAGCCAGATCTGGTGATGGGCTGCTGCGGTGACACGCCGACATTGGAAACTTTGGCTGCCGTTTCTATCCTACATAAGAATCTTCCCGATCTGAAAATCCGCGTCGTCAATGTCGTCGATCTGATGAAGCTGCAGCCTAAGAGCGAGCATCCTCATGGCTTAAGTGAAACAGATTACGATTCACTCTTCACAAAAGACAAGCACATCATCTTTAACTTTCATGGCTATCCATGCCTAGTTCATCGGCTGACCTATCGCAGGACCAACCAAAATATGCACGTTCGGGAATACAAGGAAGAGGGCACGATCACGACAGCCTTTGACATGCGAGTGCAAAACGATATTGACCGGTTTCATCTGGTACAAACTTCGACGGCTGCATCTGGGCAAGCTATCTAAGCAGATGATGCAGGACAAGCTCATCGAGCACAAGCATTACATTGATAAGCACGGCCAAGACATGCCGGAAATCCGGAACTGGAAATGGGGTGCTCCCAAATCATAGTTGAATCGTTTAATAAAATTATTCACTATTCAAGTGTGGGAAACTAAATGAAATCCAATACCGAACAACCCAAGGTTCCAGAATCAAAACCCAAGACTCCTAAATCGAATGTCGATGCAAAGGACGATTTAAAAACCCTTCCCATGCCGGAATTGGAAAAGAAATTGGGGTCTTCAGCGGAAGGGCTTACTCAAGCCGAGGCAACAGAAACGACTGATCCAATATGGACCTAACGAGATTGAAGAAAAGAAAACCAATCTGTTCCTTAAATTCCTCAGTTATTTTTGGGGTCCCATTCCGTGGATGATTGAAATAGCGGTGATTCTATCTGGCGTGGTCCGACACTGGCCGGATTTTTTTATCATTCTGCTTTTACTTTTTACCAATGCCATCGTCGGATTTTGGGAAGAACGCCAGGCTGGAAATGCCATCGCTGCCCTGAAAGCCAAGCTGGCGATTAAGGCTCGAGTGAAACGCGATGGAAAATGGACTAATCCGGCGGCGCGTGAATTGGTGCCGGGAGATGTCATTCGGTTGCGCATGGGCGATATTGTGCCAGCGGATGCGCGCTTGTTAGAGGGGGATCCAGTGGAGGTAGATCAGTCTGCGCTCACCGGAGAATCGTTGCCTGTCACGCACAAATCCGGCGAGGCAGTATTTTCCGGATCGATTATACGACAGGGCGAAATCGGAGCGCTGGTATATGGCACTGGTGCGAATACCTATTTCGGCAAGACAGCGCAATTAGTACAGGAAGCGCACACCGTTAGCCATTTTCAAAAAGCAGTTTTGAAGATTGGCAATTATCTGATCATCCTCGCTGTGGTTCTGGTAGCCCTGATTATTACCGTCGCAATCTTCCGCGGAGATCCGATCCTCACTACATTGCAGTTCGCCTTAGTGTTGACTGTAGCGGCTATTCCTGTGGCAATGCCGACAGTGCTATCGGTTACGATGGCAGTCGGTGCGCGCCTACTCGCCAAAAAAGAAGCTATTGTGAGTAGGTTAGTGGCCATCGAAGAATTGGCAGGTGTAGATGTTTTGTGCGCGGATAAAACCGGTACCCTGACCCAGAATAAGCTGACGCTAGGTGATCCATTCAGCGTAAACAATGTTAACGCCGAGCAAGTTGTTCTCAATGCCGCACTGGCGTCGCGCGCAGATAATAACGACACCATTGATCTGGCCGTTCTGAGTGGTTTGAAAAATAAAGATGCAATGAAAGGCTATCAGGTAGTCCATTTCCAACCGTTCGATCCGGTGCACAAACGTACCGAGGCCACAGTCAAGGACAAAGATGGAAAACAGTTCAAAGTGACGAAAGGAGCTCCACAGGTGATTTTGGCCTTATCGGCCAATGCCGAGCAAGTGAAGACCATCGTCGAAAAAGCAGTCGACGAATTCGCGACACGCGGCTTTCGTTCTTTAGGGGTGGCCCGAGCCGATGGAGACGGCAAATGGCAGTATCTGGGTGTATTGCCTCTGTTCGATCCGCCAAGAGAAGACGCCAAAGCAACGATTGCCACCGCAACTCAAATGGGTGTGAAGGTTAAGATGGTTACTGGCGACGCAATAGCCATTGCCAAGGAAACAGCCAAAACATTAGGGATGGGCACAAACATTCTCGATGCTACCATGCTTGGCGAAGACTCAAAGAAACAAGAAACCAAGGCAATCGAGCAGTCCATTGAAAAGGCCGATGGTTTCGCACAAGTATTTCCAGAGCATAAGTTTCATATTATAGATGTCTTTCAAAAACTAGGCCACATTGTCGGCATGACTGGCGACGGTGTGAATGACGCTCCTGCTCTGAAAAAAGCCGATTGCGGGATTGCCGTTTCTGGTGCCACAGACGCGGCACGCGCGGCAGCGGCTATCGTGCTTCTTACGCCCGGATTGTCAGTGATTATTGAAGCGATCAAAGAGAGCCGCCGTATCTTCCAGAGAATGAATAGTTACGCGATTTACCGCATCGCTGAAACACTGCGCGTATTATTTTTTATGACACTAGCAATTCTGGTCTTTAACTTTTATCCACTGACGGCGGTGATGATTGTTATGCTGGCATTGCTTAACGACGGTGCCATTCTGTCCATTGCCTATGACAACGTTCATTACAAAAATAGGCCCGAAGCCTGGAATATGCACATGGTACTGGGCATCGCAACGGTACTTGGTGTTATCGGGGTTGTTGCAGCCTTCGGTCTGTTTTATCTTGGTGAGCGCGTCTTTCATCTCGATCGTGCGCATATCCAGACAATGATGTATTTGAAGCTATCTGTGGCAGGGCATCTAACGATCTTCCTTACGCGTACCCGTGGCCCTTTCTGGTCCATACCTCCTGCGCGGATTTTATGGGTGGCTGTGCTCGGCACGCAAATCGTGGCTACATTGATAGCCGTTTATGGACTATTTATGACGCCACTTGGCTGGGGTTGGGCTCTGTTCGTGTGGGTGTATGCTCTGGCTTGGTTCCTCTTGAATGATCGTGTTAAATTGCTGGCGTATCGGTTCATTGACCCAGTCAAATCTGAACCAAAACATGAAACGAAGACTCCGTCCAATATAACACCGCAGATCGCTAAACATGCCTATGAACTTTACGAAAAGAGGGGGCACCAAGACGGCCATGCAAAGGAAGATTGGGAGCAGTCAGAGCGTGAAATTCGAAAAAGTGAATCTCCTAATAAACCTAAAAAAAATGTTTAGAAATAAATAAAAGGAAATCAAAATGAACACAAACTCTTTTTCCATCCTAGTGTTCTTCATCATTTTATTCATCGGTGCTGCAGTAGCTTTTACCATGCATATAAGTTTTGAGGGCTACGCAAGCTACTTTGTCTTTACCGTTACGTTTTTCCTTGCCTACATCGTTTCGGCATCAATTAACATTGCAAATCAGTGGGAGAGGGCCATCGTTTTACGACTGGGTCATTTTCATGCCTTAAAGGGGCCAGGATTATTTTTTATCATTCCGGTTATCGATACAATACCTTTCTGGATAGACATCCGTGTCATTACGAGTTCATTTAAAGCTGAAAAAACTCTGACCAAAGATACAGTGCCTGTCGATGTCGATGCGGTCCTCTTTTGGAAGGTGATCGATCCTATAAAGGCCGCCTTAGAGGTAGCCGATTACAAAAGCGCCATCGGATGGGCATCCCAAACAGCTTTGCGCGATGTGATTGGTAAGACAATGCTTTCTGATATGCTTGAGGGACGAGGTAAAATTAGCAACGAACTGCAAATCATCATCGATGAACGGACTGAGCCTTGGGGAATCAATGTCATTTCTGTCGAAGTCAAAGATGTCCTGATTCCACCCGCTTTGGAAGATGCGATGTCAATGCAAGCACAGGCGGAAAGAGAACGTCAAGCTCGGGTCATTCTTGGGGATTCAGAGCGGCAAGTGGCAGAAAAATTTGGTGAAGCGGCTAAAACCTACGTCAACAATCCTGTTGCATTGCATTTAAGAGCAATGAACATGCTTTATGAAGGATTGAAACAGAATTCTACTATCGTCATCGTTCCCAGCTCGGCCATCGAAACGATGCAGCTTGGGGGGCTTGCGGGAATGACGGCATTGACTATGGGATTGGGTAAAAAGCAACCAAGCGATGTAAAAGAAGACGAAACAGAAAATACGTTAAGGGAACCGGATGAAGGTTAAAAAGCCGAATTGCATCCCAATGCAAAGGAGCTCAAGAAAAAGGTTCTTGGGAAGAATTGGGGCGCTTTGAAAATTACACCGCAAGAGTTTGAGTCCAAAGTTGAGGCTCTCAAAAAGGAAGATCTCTAGCTGAGTCAGCCTGAAAAGCTGATACCGTTTCCCCAGCACCCGCGAAAGAAGTTTTCGGATAGCGGTTTTCGTTTTTTAGGAATTGGCGCTTGGTCTGGTGAAGCATAGCCTATGGCCATCACAGCCATGGGCATATGCCCACTAGGAACACCAAACGTCTTGATAACTTTAGTTTCATCAAAGCCTCCCATTTGGTGTGCCATTAGGCCCAAAGATGTTGCTTCGAGCATCATCGCAAAACTGGACGCCCCAGTGTCGTACGGGGCCCACCGATTAGGCTTTCCATCGCCTTTCGAATTAAGTTTGGCTATCGCTATGATTAACACCGGAGCATGCTTAGCCCAATTCTGGTTCGACTCTACCAAAGTGGCCACCGCAGCCTCAAAAGCAGCCGGATCGGTAAATCGATCGCATACAATAAAGCTCCAAGGTTGTTCATTGTATGACGATGGAGCTAAGCGCCCAGCTTCCAATATGGCATGCAGCTGATGTGAGGAAATGGGTTTGGATGCATCATAGGAACGTCCACTAAATCGCTCTAACATAACATTCCCTACAACGTCACAATTTAAGGGGCCTGCATGAACCCATGAAACAGAGATAAGGCTCATAACCAAAAACGACTGATAAATCACCCCTCTTAACATCTTCATACCGCCTAAGACTTGTGTTGTCCATTACAATAAATAAGTTAAAGATTTTTTGCCTCAAAGATTGTTTACCTGCAGTTGTGGCTAACCATGACATAAAATGGACTTTAACATCATAGGAATTGATTTTCTGTGTTAGTCAGCGATCTGTTGATTCACTAGGCAAGAGGAGTTACTTCCGACAAAGCAGGCCTTACCTGTGCTAAGCTGATAGTGAAGGCATCCCATCGCCCAAATGTGCCCTGCAGAGGATCGAGGGCCACCAAAAAAGGCTTCAGGGGCTGCATGACTAATTGTCCAAAGGCGATCAGTTGTTGATGCCACTTGCTCAGTAACTAGAGTCCCAAGATCCGCGATGCGAATGGTGCAAGGATCAAGCAAATCTGTGAGAACATTGCCAGGTTTGATATCGCCATGCACAAAATGTGCTTCATGAATATCCTGAAGGCCTAAAAATAATTGTTGCGCTATTTTTTGAAGGTTAGGAAGGGAATAGACATGATTAGCCTTTAGACGTTGAAGGAGAGAAGGTCCCCACAGGTCCATGACTAAACAGAAGTGTTTTGCAGGATCAAAATTCCCCGTGTAGTTTGGCCACATAGCGATAGCATCAACCCATGTGTGATCACTACTTATTTGATGGCTGAGAGTCATCCTCGATGCTCATGGCGTCATTCTCGGGTTTAGGAACATACTCCAGTTGGCCTGGCGCTAGAATCATGACCGTCGAATGGGAGTTGGGGCAATTTGAGGAATGGAGATTTATAGCCGTGGGAAGGATTGCGGTTGAAATGGGTACTGCAGGTATTTCTTGATCAGCTATCCCGAAATCCATGCTTTCATTGTAAAATCTTATACCTATAATAGCTTATTAAAAACACGGTTAAATTATAGGCTTTTTTACTTTTATTGTAAAGTGCAAGTGTTATTCATGCACCTGATAAGTAGATTTTTATGTTTACAGCTTAAATGTTATACCACGCGAGGTCAGCGATCGTTGAATTTCGAGATTTTGGTGCGGTCCAAATTCCAAATTTGTGACTGAGTGTGGTATAAATCTCGGAAGCTGGTAGACTGATAGGTTATATACCACGCGCGGTTAGAAAGTTCGATTTACAGTGCGGCATAAGAAGATAACCATTGCAAGGAGATAGGGAATGCCCGGCCAAGATACGCCTAGGTTAACAAAGCCCTCCAACAACGTTCGTTTTCTTCGGATATTTGGTGGCTTGCTCGCAGCTTTCATTGTCGTTACATTGAGTCTACCAAGTATCGTGAGTACGTCTTGGGGGAAAGAGAGGGTTGTAGCCCTTATCAACGAGCATATCCCAGGTAGCGTGGAGATCGATGACCTTAGCCTTGGTTGGTTTGGTCATCAGACAGCACAAGGAATTACTGTTAGGGATCCTGATGGCCAGGTGGTGTTGACGATCAATCGAATGGCGACCGATGCGTCTCCCCTATCCCTATTAATCTCCCATATGGACTTGGGAAATGCAGAAATCCATGGCTTGCATGCCGACTTGATCCCAGATGGACAAGGCCACACCAGCTTACACAGTGCTTTCATCAAACCTGAAACGAAAGTTGATTTAGAACCATCCGAAGATCTAGTGGCCGAGCGTAAAATTCCCACGCAGTCCTCTATCTCCGTACCTTTTAAAGGTCGTCTGGTGGTCAATGATGGCACCATCGTTTTACAGAACAAGACCAGCGAAGTGGTTAGTCTCGATGATATTCAAGCATCTCTACAACATGATCCGGCGCAAGAAACGGCCATTTTAAAGATAAGAGGCAAATCCCATCAGCAAGAGCTCGCTGGGCATTTTGCTTTTGAAGCAACTTTGGATGGACTCGACTCCCATGGGCAATTGCTCCTACAACCAAGCGTGACGGGGATTCCTCTTCCTGAAGGCGATGGACAGATTCATGTTAAAATGAATGTCCAGAATGCCGCTGTGCATGTTTTTGACCAAGTGCTGACATTAGGGCACCCAGCCTGGACAGGACTCTTAGGTGATGCATTAGGTGAAACCCTTAACCTTAAGCTAGACTTACTGTTGAGCAGTTCAGGCCCCTCTCTTGAGATTGTGGGAGATAGTACTAACTTTAAAGCGGACCTTGTCACTCACTTAAGCGATGGCAACCTTATCTTAGAGCGACCGGGCATCATTAGCCTAAAGATGACGCCTGACCTCTTTGAACGCATATGGCAGTTGCAGCGGCCGGGATCTGAGTCGACAGTATCACTGAAGAAAGATACGACTCTAGAGATAGAAGTCCAGCGCTTGACACTGCCAACGCGTTTAACACAAGGCTCAAATACTCATCCGACTGTTCGTATTGCACTGCGGCTACCAGATGTGCAGTTAATCGCACGTGACGGTGTTGGAAAATTTAGTCTTCAGGATGTCTCAGGGGTATTAGAACGCCTAGAAGCTAGCGGTGCGCTTGTATACCAGCTTAATGCTGCCATAACGCATCTAGATCAACATGGAAGCCTGCGAATTGCTGGTAAGCTGATCGATCAAGACCATACTGACACCATACTCCTTGGTGATCTGGTTGTAGCAGCAACCAAAATTCCAACCGCGGCATTCGACTATTTATTCCGAACTGATGGCTTGTTGGTTGGCTCTCTTGGAGAAAATTTTGATCTTCAAGCCAAGATAGTGACAGACTCTCAAGGGCGGAGGATGGATGTGCAGATGGGCTCTGACAGCTTTGCAGCTCCATCTCTTCAATTTAAACTCGCCGATAGTCTGCAGTTGGTGAAGCCTGCTCAGGTACATATGCAGGCTACGCCAGCTCTTGTTCGCTATTTGTTGGGGACCAATAGCAAAATTGTATTGGAAGAAAGAACTAGTATGCTCCTGACTCTCAACCAGCTCACAGTGCCCCTAGGCCGTCAGGAGACAGGTGACAAAGCAATCATTGACGCAGAAATCGCTACAGCACCCTTTGTTATTGGTGGGTTGACGGACTCTCAACAGGGACGTGCGCGCTTTTCTAATGTAAAGCTACGGGCCAATGGCGGAAAATTTTCCGATCTGCACTTTGCCTTACATACTGATATCGCACCTGATGGCGTTACCCCAGTGTTAACAGCAGCCTTAGGTTCCGTATCAACAGTGGAGCTGGAAGGAATTCTAGCAACCCCCTCTCTATCTGATCCCTCCTTTTCAGAACTACGCCTCAGTTTACAGAATGAGCTCATCGACGCACGCATCTTAGCAAAGTCGCAATCCGACGGGTCTCTGAGTCTGATATCTCCAGCAACCTTGCGATACAATCTTAAGTCAGAAGCTCTACTAGCTCTCGGAGTGATGCAGCCTCAGGTTCCACATCTATTACAACGTAATCCTGTGGAAGTACGAGTGGATGATTTTACTGTTCGCTTCAATGAAACAGGCCCTCGAGTGGTCTTTTGTCGCGGTAAGGCCTCTGTAGGAGAACTACAAGTTGTTCAGGAGGCGGAATCCAATCCCCTAGCAATATTGAGGGATGTTGTCTTTTCCTGGCGCTATGACAGTACATCTCAGCTAGCGGCTCTTGTCCTAAGAGCAAAGTCGGAGATGAACAAAGAGCAAGGCTTCTTGGAAGCTTCGCTAGATCTCGCTCAGTGGGGAAGCTCAATGGAAGAACTGCTGCGCGGTTCCATAGCAAAGTTAGAAGTCAATGGTCAGCACTTCCCGCTCGTAGTAGTCAGTGCTTTGACCGGACGGAAGGGATGGTCTGAGATCATCGGTCCAACAGTAGAACTGTCATTGCAAGGTCACTATGGTCCTACTGATAATACCAGTGAAGGGCTTTTGTCATTGTCCATGAGCGCCGATCAGTTTCAAGCTAAGTCGCAGTTTAACATCAATTCGCAAGGCGCGACATTGCAGGCAGACAAGCCCATGACCCTATCCTGGACAGTTACTCCAGATCGTTGGCAAGCCCTACAGGAAGTCCTTGGTACCCCAGGAGCACCCATGAACCTTCCCTGGGCTGTTGTCGAACCAGCTACACTTTTAGCAACATTGAACACAGTGACTTTGCCGCTACGCCCAATTGCCGGATTAGTGGATGGTTCTGATGATCAATGTGTATTCCTATCCCCAGCCCTAGCTGGCAGCATCACATGGGACGGGGTGAGAATTCGCGATACCTTGTCCAACGACGAGGCAACCTTGCAAAACCTAGGCTTAACCTTTGAGACCGATAACGTTGCTAAGGGGATGGATTTCACTCTTCAGGCTCGAGAGCAGGCTGGTGAATCTAAGTATGCTCCTGCCGAAGCGGATGTGACAGGTCACGTAGCACGTCTTGATTCCACGAAACCTTGGTTAGAGTCCCCGATGCTAGCTGTGGATCTATCTATCACTGGCAAGGAACTCAGCCTAGTCCATCTTTTGCGTTATCCTCTGCAACGGGCTGCTGTCAGTCAGCATTTACCAGGGCTAATCGGTCAACGCGTTAGTGGTACTGTACAATTTCAATTGAAGGGTCCTGATGGACACCTGCAAGCATCGCTTGTTGGCGATAGCGGTAGGTTTGAGGTCGATGGACAAATCGCGAAGCGTATTCTTACTCTAAGGCAGCCTCTTGTCCTCGAGTTGGAGGTGACCCCAGAGCTCAGACATGGCCTATTACGCGACGTTGCCCCTTACATGGCAGCGACGAAGTCCACTGAGAAACCTATTCGCTTTACGGTAGATCCTGTGGGCTTTTCCCTTCCTGTGGATGACCTAAATCATGCTCGCATTGGCCAAGCAACCCTGGAAATGGGAAAGGTCAAAATCGAGGATAATGGACAATTAGGGGCAGTCATCAGCATCTTGCAAGGCGATCGCGATCAGGATAACGGAACATTCAATGTCTGGTTTACACCTTTAAACCTCTCTTTAGCTGATGGCATTCTCAAATTTAGCCGTATGGATGCATTAATAGCTGACCACTATCCTGTAGCCTTGTGGGGAAGAATAGATCTGATCAAAGATCATGTTCGCATGATCATAGGAATCACAGCACAAGCATTGCGCAATGCCTATTCTCTGATGAATGTGGATGATAAATACATGCTCCAGCTCCCTCTTACGGGTACTATCGATAATGCTAGTATTGATAAGACCAAAGCCACAGCTAGAGTCACAGCTTTGCTCGCGCAAAGTCAGGGGTCTGCCCATGGCGCGATGGTTGGAGGGGTCTTGGATCTCCTAGGTGGTGGCTTGCATGATGAAAAAGTGCCCCCACCCAATGGTCCATTGCCTTGGGAACCAGCGTCTCCAGAGGGAGGTTCAAAACCTGTCGCTGAGACAAAACCTCTTAATGGCTTACATAAAGAAGTCAAGAAGGGCGCCAAGAAGCTTCTCGATGCTCTTCGGCTGAATACTTCCAGGTAGGGAAGGTCCCATTGGCGCATTCATGGAACAATCGTATCTCGGCGCATAGCGCTTTGGAGTGCGTGTCGCTCGCGACCGCTTTGGATTTGGGCGAAGTTGGCATTGCAAGAAACGTAACCCTTCTCTCTAGGGGTAACTGGGGGGGCAGCCTCCGCGGACATGGGTTATTTAAAAGGCTCGCAGGCTTCATGTCGTTTGGAGGTCCTCAAGAAAATTCAAGGCGAGTTTGGTTTGACTAATCAGATGTTGGAAGAGCATGACTTAACACCCATGACGGCTTATTATGTCTTGTTTCACACTGTTAACGACTCTATTCGATTCATAGCTGATGAAGCTGCATACGCAAAAAAATATTTATGATCAGGTTAAGGCTTTTCTCGCCGAAAACAATCTTACCAACGGAGACGAAATCCTAGACTACATAAAGAAAATGTTTGCTGCACAGGATATCGACTAGAAGATGAGGTAATTGCAGAAGCCTCTTGGGATGTCAGATGGCTAATAAAGCCCTCACAATCGCACCTCGGCGCGTAGCGCTTTGGAGTGCGGTCGCTCGCGACCGCTTTGGATTTGGGCGAGCCTATTGAATCGCGCGCCGTTCTTTGGAGGCTGCCCACCACCACACACAGTTACCCCTAGAGAGCAGGGTTACGTTTCGTGTAATGCCTAGCTCGCCCAAATCCAAAGCGGTCGCGAGCGACGCGCACTCCAAAGCGCTACGCGCCGAGGTACGATTGTGAGGGTTTTAATGGCCGAGGCTTCGACCCTTCCAGAATTGGAAGGGGATGCCGAATAGGCCATACTTCCAACGTCCGCCTGTATTCCAGCCAAAAAGCAGACGCTTTAGGGTCAGAATAGGCAGCAATAGGCAAAAAATAATTGTCGCACCGATACGCTGTATTATCCACCAGAGCGTGGTAGTGCGTGGGAGGGATCCAATAGGGATTTCATGAATTTCGAAAGTTAGCGAATTAGCAACTGGATGTATATGACGGACTATCGCGTCACCTATTGCCCCCTGGCGCATCTCAAATACACGTCCTAGCCACAGCTCTCCTATCAATGGTACTGGGTCGAATTTGGTTCCGTAGCATCCGATAAAGGTTGTGATTGACGGAGGATTCTCCAGCTGTTCCCACTGCCTTCTCAGATTTAATGAGGGCTTGGGTGGACCAAAGGCAAAGGCTTTGCTGATTAAGTCGGGATGGTCAATAGCCAATGCCGTCACCAAGATACCGCCTAGACTCTGCCCTATCATGACCGCCTTTTCCCCCAGGAGTTTTTTATGCTCGACTAGATAGGGATGTAGTCGCTGTCGTGCATTCTGTCTAATGGTTTCGCCCACACCGAAGGGGTTAAAATCATCTATAATAGTAATGCCCGCACCATTGCCACAGTTCCAGCAAAGGGTTCCATGTAGAAGGTATGTTGGGGAGCCGGTTTTGTCGGAAGGTACAAAAACTCGTGCTGTCACACCACCAAAGATGTTAATATCACGATCCCAATGACAGTCCTTCAAAATCAACGCCTTTTCCTGCCAGACAGGAAGTGTGAAGAGTGCTGCTCTACCTTCAACCGTCTGAAAATAGGCATCACTGCGATACGCAGCTATGAAGGCCAGTAGATTATGAATAACCAAGGCTTTTAGCTCGATGGCCCATTCGGACGATGCTACCTTATTAATCAGAATTCTGATGCGTTCGAGATCTTCAATACTCTTACGAGCATAAAAGGGGTAGTTTACGCTATTGACCACTAGTGCAGCGACGCTTCGAAACAAACTGGTATTGAATAACGCACATTTTGAAGGACCTACAGCCGGTATGCAGATAAGAGGAAACCGTCTCACTTCGGCGGCAATAGGATCGTCGGATGGAAGAGCTATTCTCTGCGGCGTATCGCCCTTCAAGCCCTCGTGTAGGTAGATGTCTTTTAATAGAGAAAGTGTCATTTTTTCCATCCATGTAAGTGTGCGTATCATACATTATTTGAAAGAAAAGTTCCATCATGCACATACCATCGAATAACACGCGCGCAGCGCCAAAAGGTTGGCTGGCGCAATTTCCTATGTGGCGCAGTCATTCCATGACTGCGCCACATAGAAAGTCTTCTTGGAACTCTTAAGCGCTGCGCGCCAAGATACTACTGTAAGGGTTCTATAGCCATGGCTCAAAGACTGTCAAGGTACTATCAATTTGTTGTAAAAGAACTTCGCAATCCTAGTCTGGATCCCTTATTTTCTTGCATGAAACTTCATGAAAGAATATTATGTACTAAAAACATCGTCAAAATTAATTAATAGAAAAAAATGAATAGTTTAGAGTTTAATAACTTAAGCAATATAGGTTCGCGGGTTTCTGTAATTCCAAATCAACTACCGAATTTTGCGCAGAACCTGGCTAAGTGGAGAGGTGAACTGGGTCATCGCGAAGACTACGAAACCGGAAGATCCCTAGCGTTAAATTTTATCCGATCCTTCGATTCGTTAGAGCTGCTTTGTAACTATATTGCGGATTCCTCGCTCGATAGAAGAACAATTGGACGACTCTTACATTTGGCTTTAACCGATGAGCAGCGTGTAGAAATTTGTCGTCTATCGGAAGGTTTTGATTGGGGATCACCTACCGGTCGCGTGGATTTCCTAGGTGGACTACTTCCTGTTCATGAATACGTTCAGGTTCTGCAAGGAATCGTTCAACCCGAGCCGTTGAGTGAACATGCATACTCGGACCTAATCAGTGCCATGTTTGACTGTACCTCCGGTCTGGAAGGTTTTGTTTTAGCAGATAGAGATACAGTCGTTAACGAACATACCTCTAATAAGATGTTACTATCTATAGGACGATCTATGCTCGAAAAGGTCGAGAAGGATCTTATTCTGGATAATTCGACTGTTATCTATAATAACATTCCTAACTTGGATCCAAATGCCACTTTAAAGCAGACTGACATAGATTACGCACGATCAATTTTTGAAAAGGTCGTTCCTCATTTTGACAGCCCCACGTTAAAAGAACTTTTCAACGATGTTAGTTCAAATCTAAAGCTTTCCTTCTGTCTTTCGGCAAGCGAAGATCAGTGGCAAGAGCTATTACCAATAAACGAGGTGCGTGCGACAGTCCTTAATTCCTGCTACCCTCCCGGTTTAGATGCCTTCCCTTGTTGTTTTCAGCGTTGTAAAGACGTTATCGAATTCGAAAAAACAAAGGGTAACTTTTCCATTTCCTCACTCCATGACCTTGTAAAGAAAATCCATTGCCATAATCCCGAGATTGCCAAACCGCTATGGAAATGTATCTGCAAGCATGCCGCTGAAAGACCATTTTTTATTTTTAAAGAACTAGGGGAGAAGCATTGTAAACCCGACTATTGGCAGATGGTGATGCTAGTGGAACAGATGAGGGTTATCGTGTCAGGGCCTGGACAAAATGGGGTTGATAAAGTCATCGACGGTGCAATTAGCGACAAGCACCTCTTGCCCGTGCTTATTGTAGCAGCATCATCAGTTTATGATAAGGGCTCAATGCTGCGTCTGATACAGAAGATTGTGAAAAAATTCGGACCGGATCCATGTGCAAAAGCCTGCAGGCATTACTCTGCTAACCAGGATCCAGCCATTCGGAACCTGGTCAAAGCACTAGCGAACGTTCTCACACCCTCGAATTTTGCCGATTGGACTCTCAGCTTGCACCTACACTTAAAGCATTCTGCTCATGACCCCCTTAAACCTCGGCAAACATGTCAGCTGTATCGCATCATTTGTACTGAAAGCAGCGATGATCAATGGAAGGAACTCTTGTTAAGGCTTAAGAGCG
This sequence comes from uncultured Chlamydiae bacterium, assembly GCA_963713615.1. Lineage (GTDB taxonomy): Bacteria > Chlamydiota > Chlamydiia > Chlamydiales > JAJFMA01 > CAMFKD01. The sequence continues at coordinate 830,216 of CAVQMM010000001.1, read as the reverse complement.
AGTTAGGGCAAGGTCATTATCAACAGTTGATAGACATGGGATCGGCAATGATCACTTGCAAGGGATCGACAATGATCACCTACAAGAAGTCTGATCAGGCACTTGATGTAATTATTAGCAATCTTAGAAATCGCAGCATCGATCAGATTACAATGGATGAAGCGCTAGGTTTTTATAATTCTCGTGATACAGCCGTAGTAACTACTTTAGCCGAGACCTTTTTTGATATTGATCTATTCGCTGCTATTTATGTAGAGGCAAGATTTTTTAATGAAAGCAAAGCTGAATGGTTTATAAAATGTTTTATCAAATCTACTTTAATCGACCCCATTAAGCTAGCTCAAAGATGGTTAAATGGAAGTTCTCCCGATTTGGGAATAGCAATGGCACGTTATATGCCTCCAGAAACTTTTCAAATAGTTGGCAATCAATTTGCGGATTTACTTAAATCCATCATTTTGATTGAAAATCCTGTTTCACCGCAAGAACTGGATGCCATGCAACGCAATATTCAAAGCCGCTACAGGCTATTTTTTAAAGTATTGGAACGCATAGATCCTGCAAACTTTATCAAACTTTTATCTTACATTCCTCCGATTGAGATTAGAGGAATATATAGGGAAATCTATCGAATCGAAGGTTTGCCCTTGCACTGGCCCACCGAGGCGACCGCCGAAAAGTTGCAATTAGTCTGGCGACATGACCCAGCGCTAGACAATAGATCTTATGCTGACGCCTATGAACTGCTCCGGTTCCTAATATTTCATGGCAATTCAATTTGCGAAGAGTTCAGTGACTCATTTTTGCAAATTAAATTGGGTCTGAAATGGCGCGAAACGCTAGCTGGTAAAAAATTGGAAAATTTAGATCCTTATTTAGTGGGTTTAGCGGCTCTTGATGAAGACTTTCTCGATAGCAGGTTACAAGAGCTACTGAATTTACCCAAGGAGTCCCTATCTTGCATATGGCCCTCTATCTCCTGGAAAGTCCCCTTTCCGAGGTTTCAGGAGCTTGCAATAAACTACGGTTTAGACTTTTGGGACAAAGGTTCAGTGCCTTTCCTCAGTGAGGAAGAGCTCCCATATCTGATTAAACTTGCCTTTGAACAGATTAATGATCCCAGAGCTTTCAATCGTGTTGACAACTTTGTGACAGCCTATCATCAATACATGGTAGATCTAAACTGGGATGAGAATCCTGGCATGGAGACGCTTTGGAAGAAGTTGCTGGAGAAAAAAAGGCAACAAGCAGGCGTCAAGGTGTCGATCAGCCAGGAAGGATCCATTTTAGATGACGACCTTCCTCGATGTTTACGCAACAGTGATGTGACGCACATGGGTTATTTGAAAGGAACGCAGGCTTCATGTCGTTTTGACGTTCTTAAGAAAATTCAAGGCGAGTTTGGTTTGACCAATCAGATGTTGGAAGAGCATGATCTATCACCTATGACGGCTTACTATGTCTTGTTTCACACTGTTAAGGACTCTATTCGATACATCGCTGTTAATGCTCAAGCTGCATACGTTCAAAATATGTATGATCAGGTTAAGGATTTTCTCGCCAATAATGGTCTGACCAATGGAGACGAGATCCTAGGTTACATACAGAAAATGTTTGATGCGCCGGATGTCGACTAGAAAGTGGAGGGGCTTCGGCCCATTCCAAGAGTGTGGCGAGTCCCAACCGACTGTGTCGCCAATATCCGAAAGCAACAAAGCTTCCTATGTGGCGCAGTTATTCCATGACTGCGAGGTCGGTTAAAACGGGAAGAATAAGGAATAGGGAGAATTACATCAGGCTCGGGCACGAGGAGGAAGGGAAGTACCTGAAAGATTTCTTTTAATGCTTGGTACCCTGTTCTCTCCTGTGTGGTAAAAAAGGGGCATATCGGGCATGATGGTGACCTCACTATTTGGACAAGGAAGGAGAAGGCTTGCTATGGGTATTCATGCGCTCGAGAATTCAATCGATGGAGCTGTTGGTAACGCCATTAGGGCACTGCAAGCTGGTGGGCTCATTCTCGTATCTGATGATGAAGATCGTGAAAACGAGGGTGATCTTGTTATTGCTGCAGAAAAGGCCACTACAGAAACTATTGCATTTATGGTTCGTTATACTGGTGGAGTGCTCACAGTTCCGATGACTAGTGAACGTCTTGAGGAATTGCAGCTCAAGCAGATGGTCGAGCAGAATACCGAAGCTCACTGCACAGCCTTTACCGTTTCGGTGGACTATCGTCACGGAATTACTACAGGGATTTCGGCTCACGACCGTGCGCTTACCATTAGGGCCCTCGTAGATCCTAACAGTAAACCTTGTGACTTCGCGCGTCCCGGACATATTTTTCCTCTACGCTATTGTGCAGGCGGTGTTTTGAAGCGTGCTGGACATACAGAAGCCTCCATTGACCTGTGCCGTTTAGCTGGATTGTACCCTGCTGCAGTGGTTTCAGAAATTATGCACGACGATGGCACCATGGCCAGCGGGAATGCTCTGAGGGAGTTCGCAGATCGCTTTAATATTCCTTTGTTAAGCATTGCCGAGCTGGTTCGCTTTCGCCGGCGTAGCGAGAAGTTGATTCGCCGTGTCTCAGCAGCACGCATTCCCACTGAATTTGGCGACTTCACAGCTTATGTGTTTGCTTCTATCTTAGATGGAATCGAGCACGTCGCATTGGTTAAAGGGAATATCTCTCGCGATGAACCCATTCTCGTACGTGTGCATTCGGAATGTCTGACCGGTGATGTATTTGGATCACAGCGTTGTGACTGCGGCTGGCAGCTTAAGCATTCCATGGAACACATAGGCAAAGAAGGGAACGGTATTATCGTCTACCTGCGTGGTCATGAAGGTCGTGGCATAGGCTTGGCACATAAAATGCGCGCTTACAATCTACAGGATGAGGGTCACGATACCGTTCAAGCAAATATTCAGCTGGGTCTACCCGTAGACTCGCGTGAGTATGGCATCGGAGCGCAAATTCTTGTAGATCTCGGTGTTGGCAAAATACGCTTGATGACAAACAATCCCGCCAAGTATGTTGGCTTGGATGGATATGATCTGCAAATCGTTGATAGAGTACCGGTAGTCCCAGAGATCAATCAGGACAATCTTTTGTATCTTACTGCTAAGAAAGAAAAACTAGGACATCTACTGTCTCTTACAAATGGAGTCTGAAATGTTGGAATATGTTGGAAAATTGCAAGCGCATGAAATGAATTTTGCTATCGTTGTGAGCCGCTTTAATGAACTCATCACGAGGGGGCTTCTTCAAGGCGCTTTAGAAGGTGCTAAGCGCTTTGGTATCGATGACGATAGTATCACCGTCGCATGGGTGCCAGGGTCTTATGAGATTCCTGTTGTAGCCAAGCGCTTAGCTATGACACACAATTTTGACGCTGTCATCTGCCTGGGAGCCGTTATTCGCGGAGCTACGACACACTTCGACTACGTCGCTGGTGGTGCAGCTTCAGGAATCTCACAGATAAGCCTTGAAACTGGCGTACCTGTTATCTTTGGCGTCCTTACATTGGAAACGATTGAGCAAGGACTAGAGCGTTCAGGTTCTAAAGCTGGCAATAAAGGTTTTGAAGCTATTCAAGCAGCTATCGAAATGGCGGATCTGCTTCGTCAGCTTCCACAGCCTGCGCAGCGTCCATTAGCGACTAGCAGTCACAGATAGTCTGCTTAGCCCTTGATGACTAGGTGTGGTTTGAGCCGAGCTACCATCTTGGCCAACCCCGCTTCTTGTACTGCAGCAACGACGGTATCGACGTCTTTGTAGGCATCAGGCATTTCTTCAACAATGGTACGTGCTGAAGTCGCCATCACACGTACATGTTGGCATTCCATATGGTGAAAAGGGTCGCGGCCCTGCCAGGCGTTAGCTGAGGCGTGCCTACTGCGTGCGCGACCGGCTCCGTGGCAGGCGCTGCACCAAGTAAGAGGGTTGCCGCTTCCGACCATCAAATGACTGGCTCGACCCATATCGCCAGGCACAAGAACCGGCTGACCTGTTTGGCGGAAAATTGGATTGAGCTCTTCAGCACCCGGACCATACGCTCGTGTAGCGCCCTTGCGATGAACGCATAAACGTCTTTTTACCCCTTCAAATTCGTGGATTTCAAATTTAGCGATATTGTGACAAACGTCATACAGTAATTTTACATACTCGGGTGAAATATTGAGAATGTCGTGAATGGCTCGACGCACAGCGTGTAATACTTGCTGACGGTTGTTGAAGGCATAGTTAGCCGCTGTAGCCATGGCCTTAAAGTACTGCTTTCCCGGTTCGCTATTTATCGGGGCCGCCACCAGCTGCTTGTCGGGAAGGTTTTTAGCAAAGCCCTGCTTTACAAAGGTATTCAGGGTGTCTTGACATACCTGATGACCGAAACCACGCGATCCGGAGTGGATCAAAATATACATCTGCCCTTCAGTGACTCCCCAAGAGGATGCTATCTCCGGCAGATAAATGGTGTCCACAGCCCCTATTTCTACAAAATGATTGCCGGATCCGATAGTACCTAGCTGGGAACGCCCCCTTTCCTTAGCATAGTCTGAAACAGCTTCAATATCGGCACCTGCAATGACACCATTGCTCTCCATATGGTCAAGGTCTTCCATCGTGCCAAAGCCTTTTTGGATGGACCAGCGCGCTCCCAGCATAGCCAGATCGCGATAATCACGGTCCGAAAGAGCTTTGGCCTTGCCATGACCATGTCCCACTCCCGAAGGCACTAGATCGAAAATACGCTTCAGCAAATCCTTTTGCGTCTTGGGTGCAAGGTTACTAAATTGCTCAGGAGCCATTGCCAAACGCACACCACAATTGATGTCATATCCAACACCTCCTGGACTGATAACGCCACAATCAGCATCCATCGCTGCAACACCCCCAATGGGAAAACCATAGCCCCAATGGATGTCTGGCATAGCGATACTGTAGCCTACGATTCCCGGAAGGTGAGCCACATTGCATACTTGCTCCAAGGGGCGATCGATTTCCATCTCTGCAAGGAGCTGTTCAGTAGCGACTACAAGACCAGGAACCCGCATACCGCCTTGCATAGGCAGTTCAAAGAGCGCTGGACCTTTCTTTACTAGATTAGACATCGACAATCATCTCCCAATTTAGAAGGCCCTGTGGATCGGTGGAGACATCCCCATGAAAACTAACCGCCTTCAAAGGACTACCTACCGCGCTATCTGCCCGAGTAATCATTTCGTTCAGAGCAATAACTATGTCATCGAGCGTGAAAGTCGCAGAGATGGGTACCAGATAGTTCATTATAGCTTGAAACTTGAATCCCAAGGCTACCTGAGCATGAATACCGAGCTGTTGCATTGTTTTACCTTTTACACGAAAAGCAATGTCCGCCGTGTGAGAAATTTCTTCAAATGGTGAACCCAGTACATGCGTCCATAGAGGCTTATAGACGAGGCATTTTAAGCTTTCATATAGATGTAATGCACGTATTACGATGGGCAGCGAAGCGAATGCACGTCGCCACTGTGTCGGATCAAAAGGAGACCGCGCAAGGGTCACGTGAGGTAAAAATGGACGTCTATCTAGTTCATAGCCGGCTGCCTGAAGGAATTTGGCGAGGAGCTCTTGGTATGCAAGAGGATTAGAGATACCCTCCAGCCATGTCACGTGATAGGCCACAACGTGAGGGTGTTTTGGCGGCAAAAATAGACATTTGTCGGCGAGTCCCACTGGACCGATTTCAAATTCAGGAAGGGGAAGCGAGGGTAATAACATTTCTAGAGGCTTCCATGGCACATTCCCAAGAAAGCTAAGAGTCACATGGCGCCCTCTGGAGTCTATGACACGCCCGTTGGGCCATTCAGAGGGCCATGGTGCATCCACCTCAAGGGCGAAGAACAGACGTTTTGTTTCATTTTCAGACATACTCACATTCTGCCCAAGACCTGTGCAAAAGTAAATCGGCATTTCCAGGCCCGCCCGAAGGGCGAAATTGCAACAGGCCTTGGCATCGCCACATAGGCCTCAACCTAAGCCCTGACAATCATCACTCGGCGCACAGCGCTTTGGAGTGCGTGTCGCTCGCGACCGCTTTGGATTTGGGCGAGCCTATTGAATCGCGCACCGTTCTACGGAGGCTGCCCCCCCCCCCCACACAGTTACCCCTAGAGAGAAGGGTTACATTTCTTGCAATGCCAACTTCGCCCAAATCCAAAGCGGTCGCAAGCGACCGCACTCCAAAGCGCTGCGCGCCGAGTGATGATTGTCAGGGTTTAGGTTGATGTCTATGTGGCATGAAAAAGATTTGCAAAAAATTATTTACATAGATATAAGCGATGCCGAAATCATTTTCATTAACTTGTGAGAGAGGCTCATCATGACACGTGGTCTTTGGCTTAGCGTCGCTTTTGTACTGTTTCTTTGGACAACACTGCTGTTCGCTTACGATAGCATCGTACCTGCGCCAGTATTCACTAACGTAAACGCCCATGCAGAAAAGGAACAGACCGAGCCGCCCAGAAAGCTACGCTGGGGAATCATAGCGGATACCACGCAAGATCCCATCGCTACCGCCTTGGTGAATTCAGAAATCTTACTAGCATCTGAAGAGTCTGAAGATTTTGAGGCCCTTCTTAGCAACCCTTCTGTGGATGCTGTATACATTGATATGCCCTCTAAACATCAGCTTACATGGATTAATAAAGCTGCTCGGGCCGGCAAACATATTTTGTGCAATCGAGTTCTTTGGAGCTACCAGGACGTCGCTACCCTATGCGAAGAGAATAAGGTCCGCTTAATCGAAGCCTATCCCTTTCGCTACCAAACTCAGCTTGATCATGTGCGCGGTATGATTGCAAATGGTGATGTCGATGATCCAGTCGTTGTCCGCATTTCGCTGAGTGTGGCGAATGATCATAAGGAGGATCTTTGGGATTTGGCCTGCGATGGAATCAATTTGGCTCGAGAACTCTTCGGAAGCGATCCTATTCAAGGGATGGCTACCCTCATCGATGATCCAAACGCCCCCGAGACAAAGGCACAGCTTTGTGCACTGCTCTCATTTCCAGGTAAAGGTATGGCAATGCTAGACTGTAACACCATTCTCAATGGACACTATAGCTGCGAGGTAGTCGGTAAACAAAGCAGCATCCGTCTCAGAGAAGCGGCTGAAGAAGGGGCTTTTGAAGTCGAGTGGATTTCCGACCAAGAATCAGTGATCTATGTATTGCCCATTGAGGATAACTCCAAAGGTATACTCACCCACTGCAATAACTACATCGCTATGAGTGGAGCGCCAACCTTCACTAATGCGAAAATCCTCGATGCTCTAAAAAATTCTTGCCAACGTCATACTTCTTGCCTGCTTAAGTAACCCATCTGATGTCTTGACTACACAGGCAGGCTTGAGCAAGGAGAGAACCAGATATGCTACGGTCATCGATTTTTGCGCATGCCATTCGAAAGGTACCTTCGGCATGACCAAATTCTGCCATCCACAACCGTCGCAAGGAACCCAAAGCGGTGGCAAGCCACCGCACTCCGAGAGCGCTGCGCGCGTGTTATTTAACGGCCTACGAATCCATCAACGAATGTCAAGAAAAAGATGTGTGCAACATTATGCATTCCATGACTGCGAGGACAGTTGAAACAGCTTCTGCTTGCATCACATGGTCACATGGAACGTTTGTTTTGCACGTCTTCACAATTGCAACGGATTGGTCCGCAGTCATGGAATGACTGCGCCACATAGGAAATTGCGCCAGCCAACCTTTTCCCCTCTATAACCTAGGGTCTACAAAACCGGATGAACCCCAAAAGTAGGTCCACACTGCCTAATATGACGACGACTACTGTCGCATTAAGCAATAGCATATTTTATTGCCATAGTCACTCTAAATAATATTAAATATATTATTATGATATAATAGCAAATATTATAATTAGTTATTATATTAGGTGTGATTATGTCAGACTATACTAACTATTCACCCCCTGGGGGCGCCGGTTATTCTTTTCCGGATCTACCTCCAAAGCCCGATATAGAATCTAAAAGTGCCAGAAGCACTAGGACTGGCACAAGTGCTAAGAAGAGTGATAGTGATAAGAGCACAGGAGTAGATCAAGAAATCGTCAGCAATGCTCTTAACCAGAAAACATCTGGGGCTAAGAGGAAGATGCTGGGTTCCGAACTTACCATTACTAAAGGTAAGGTGAGCAATAAGTCAAAGGAACAGAGGTTTAAACAGCAGGTTGGTATAACGGATCGCGATTCATCAAGCGTTTCACCCGCTCCATCCACGTCGCAGCCAGCATCTCGTAACAACGAGTCTACTGCACAGGCTAGTGAACGAACGGCTCTCCCCTCTAACCCCAGCGAATTGAACACGCGTCCAGAAGAGACTATGTTGCTGAAAATAATACAGAATGCGGAGCCAGCTCCAGCCGTGGCCAAATCAGCAAATTTGGCACCCGTGACTGAGCAACAAGCTTTAGCCATTAAACAGTTGATTGAAGAAAAAAAAGTCTTCGTTGATCAACAATTTTTGCAAGCTATGGCTCTGGTGGGCGGACAGCCTGCGACTGGACAACAAGAGATCCCAGTGATTGCAATAGAGATGGCTCTTCCAGAGCTAAATTGTAAAGTTAAAGTGATTCACAGTCCTGGGAAGCTCGATAGGGAAATTATAGTGATTTCCGACGTGATCCTAGGTCAAGGTGCATTTAAAGTTGCTACTCTGGGCATTCGATTGGGGGATGAAATTGATAGAAGCAAGTATATCGTGTTGGCTGAGGGTCAGTTAACTGGCAAGGAAAGAGATGCAATACAAATACGCAATATCAAAAATGAAATGGCTTTCTATAAATCGACGGCTGGACATCCAAACATTGCTAAAGCTCATCAAGCGATGATCATAGGTCAGGACAAAGTGGGGCTTATGCTAGACGTCTATGATGATAGCTTGGAAGAAGCTCTAAGTAAATCAGCTGAAGCGATCCCTAAGAAACAATTGCCTAACGTAATGGTTACAATGGCTAGTGCCTTAAATTATGTGCATGGTCAGGGGTATTTTCATCGCGATATCAAGCTAGATAATTTTTTTGTAAATTATGACCCCAGCAGTCCAGATAAGATAAAAGTCTTTTTGGCTGACCCCGGAATGGCTACTAATAAGCCGAACAGGACTGAGATGCAGGCGGATGCTGGTTTTGGTCCCTACATATCTCCAGATTTCTACGTCCAATACAAACGTGATACTCTGTTCAACAGTATGTTAAAAATGGAGATGGAATCCAGAGGACACACTTCTTTCAGTAAGCTCCCCGCTATCGAAAAGGCAAGCGTCATCGAGGCTACCAATGCTTCTATTTTAGCAAAATCCGATGTTTATGCCCTAGGACACGTTTATTTCGGTATGCTGAATCAAGGAAAGGCCCTTCCCTGGGTCCGTGAATATTTGGACGTTTACGATCGGATTCGTGACAAAAATACGCCACCAGGCAAGCTACCAAAGCTCAACCAGCAAGCTTATGCCATTCTCGAAAACCATACGTCTCGGTCAGCCCAAAAGGGAGCAGGCTACAAGGAACCATCAGATATCCACAGCTTGGAACATCTTGTATGGGAGATGATAGATCCAGATACCACGAGACGGCCTTCGATGCAGGAAGTCCAAAGGCGCTTGGCGCAGCTAGCTGTGGAGTAGCACGCGCTCTATGTGGCGCAGTCAACCCATTGCATTACTCAGCGCACAGAGTCGTACTTGAATAAAAAAAAGACAGGAACCATTGCTAATAATCTTAAAGAATGGCGACCATGAGGAGATGGAGGGATCTCATCGTGCCAGTGCCAACACAGGAAAATACATCGCTGTCCAGTTGGGGCAATTACCCAGTCGTAAAGACGACGGTATTGCGTCCCGAGCGTTATCGCGATTTGTTTGCGATAGAGGGCCCATTTATACCTCGGGGCCTAGGACGCAGCTATGGTGATGCGGCCCTGCTCACTAACGGGAATGTGGTGATATCGGAGCGGTTAGACCGTATCCTGGATTTTGAACCCACTACAGGCCTATTACGTGCAGAGCCGGGTCTATCCCTGGAGGCTATCTTGCACCATTTTGTGCCTCGAGGATGGTTTTTACCGGTAACACCCGGCACCAAGTTTGCGACCCTTGGGGGATGCGTAGCTGCCGATGTTCATGGCAAGAACCATCATCACGAGGGCACACTAGGGGCACATATTGAAGAAATAGAGCTGATCCTTGCCGATCGAACGGTTCGACGATGCTCTCCCAAATACGATTCAGACCTATTCTGGGCTACCGTTGGTGGAATGGGACTAACAGGTACGATCTCAGAAGTCGCCCTACGCCTTCAACCTATTGAAAGTAGTTATATCATTGCACGCCATTATCCTGCAACGGACCTGGCTAATGCCATGAGTCTGCTTAGCGAGGGTGGAGCGGATGATAAGTATTCTGTAGCCTGGATTGATTGTTTAGCTTCGGGATCTGACTTAGGGCGTAGCATCGTCATCTTAGGTCACCATGCAAAGCAGAATGAATTGCCGCCAAAGCTTCAGAATGCTCCATTGCAGCTTCCGAATACTAGGCAGTATACCGTTCCCATTTCCTTGCCATTTTCCTTTGTTAATAGCTTCTCAGTGCGACTCTTTAATGCTCTTTATTACCGCGTGCAAAGCTCCAAAAATGGACTGGAAGTGATGTCTTATGACAGCTTCTTCTATCCGTTGGATGCCATAGGGCAGTGGAATCGGATCTATGGGAAAAAGGGTTTTATTCAGTATCAGTTTGTCTTACCCACGGAACAGGCTCATGAAGGCTTGAAAGCTATCTTGGAACGCCTAGCAAAGAGCCAGCGCGCCTCGTTCTTAGCTGTGTTAAAACGCTTTGGGGAACAAGGAAAAGGGCTCTTATCTTTTCCAAGGGCAGGCTTTACGTTGGCGCTAGACATCGCCGTAAGCGACGAAGATTTATTCCCCTTCCTGGATCAGCTTGATGAAATGGTCCTCCATTATGGTGGGCGGGTCTATTTGGCGAAAGACGCACGTCTTAATGCGGATCGTTTTAAAGCTATGTATCCCAACTATGAGCTCTTTCAGGCAATTAAGAAACAGGTAGATCCCACAGGATTAATACGTTCGGACCTCTCAAAACGTCTTGGCTTAGGAGATCCTTCATGAAGGGATCGGTATTAATTCTAGGAGCTACCTCACCAATTGCGCGAGCTATTGCCAACGCCCTCGCTTCGGAGGGTGTTAGCCTTTTCCTGGCTAGCCGCGACGATGCAGAACTCGAGCGAATAGCATCAGATATTGTGGCGCGATACGGCGTTGTCGTGCGCTGTGGCCACTTTGACGCAGAGAGCTTTCCCACTCATGGCCCCTTTGTGCGTCGAGTTGTCAAAGAGGTTGGTGATCTTGAAGGAGTTGTTTTAGCCTTTGGATACTTAGGAGAGCAAAGCAAAGCTGTCGTGGACTTCTCTGAAGGACTGGCCATCCTTAACAGAAACTTTGTGGGTGCCTGTTCAGTGCTTAGTGAATGTGCCAATTACTTTGAGGCAAAAAAGTCTGGTTTTATTATTGGTATCTCATCGGTGGCAGGTGATCGTGGTCGGCAAAGCAATTACTATTATGGAGCTGCAAAAAGCGGGCTTTCGACCTTCCTTCAAGGCATGCGCAATCGGCTATATCCTGCTGGAGTACATGTCATGACCGTGAAGCCTGGCTTTGTTGACACAGGAATGACTTTTGGTAAGGCCGGGATGTTTCTCGTGGCATCCCCACAAGTTATTGGTGAGAAGATTGTTAAGGCGCTAAACAAGCGTAAAAATATCATTTATGTGCCGTGGTTTTGGCGCTATATTATGGCTATTATTAAGGCTATTCCAGAGAGCCTATTTAGGAGGTTAAAGCTGTGACGCATGGTACTCAAACAGCTGGGTTGCCCTTGCTCGGCTACCTCAAAGATTATTTAAGGCTGATGCGCCCGTTTCAGTGGTGGAAGAATGGTTTTGTCTTCGTTGGCATTTTCTTCGGACATGCTTGGAATGATTCTACGCTAGTCCTCCAAGCCATAACTTGTGCAGCTGCCTTTGCTTTAGTTTCCAGCGGAGTCTATGTTGTAAACGACATCATAGACTGCGATGCGGATCGCCATCATCCAAAGAAACGAAAGCGTCCTATTGCTGCTGGAAGGGTATCTATTCATGCTGCGGTCATTTTAGCTTTCTTGTGCTGGTGCGGAGGCTGCTTAATGGCTTGGGAGGTGTCGAATACTGCCTTGGTCTTATTGATCGTCTATTCTGTGATGAATCTTGCCTATTCGGTGTACCTAAAACATGTTGTGATCATTGATGCTTTTGTCATCTCCGCGGGCTTTATCTTGCGGGTATTAGTGGGTACGGTTGGAATCGGCATTCCCCCTTCACAGTGGCTACTGCTGTGTACGATTATGCTCACTCTCTTTCTGGCATTTACTAAACGAAGAGCGGAAATGTTAGTGATGGCAGAGGCTAATGAACCCGGGCGTAAAGTGCTCTCCCAATATACCCCGGAACTGCTTGACAACCTCATTAGTATTACTGCTGCCAGCACGATCCTTTCCTATAGCCTGTACACCACTAATGCAGAGACAATTCACGTCCATCAAACCACGAACCTCATCGCCACCGTGCCATTGGTGACGTACGGAATATTCCGGTATATGTACCTGTTACATAGGTGGAAGGCTGGAGAAAACCCAGCTCAAGAATTGCTGCGTGACCCTCATATGGTGGTCACAGCCTTTATCTATATCGGTTTAATGCTGTGGTTAATTAGTTAGCCGAGTGTGTCAAATCTAACCGCGCGTGGTATATCTAGCCCTTCTGTCTCGATGTCTTTAGCCTTCGACAAGTGCTCCAAAACCTTACCCGCAACCTTGCGTCCCCCGCGAAGGCTACCTTCAATCCATGGAGCATTTAAATAGTCGCCACAGAGGAAAATCCCATTATCTCCCTGGCCATTCTGCAAAAAGTTAGCTACCTTGGTGACATAGCCGTGGGAATATTTAGGAATCGCCTCTGGCCAACGCTGAAGCTGGTAACGACTGATGCGATTGGCAAAAGGCCGCAGTGGTGGACATACCTTTAAGAACTCCTGTTCCATCAGTTGCCAGATCTTTTCGTCCGGACCATCCATAAGTTCTAGGGCTTTGATATCGCGGGCAAAGACGTTCACCAGCGTTTGACCATCCTCTAAAAATCCTGAATATTTGCTCGCCTGGTTAAAGTAGCAGCAGATGTTTTCGTTCTGTGAGGAAGGAACGGCCACCATAGCTAGGTGGGAGATCGGCAAGCTTGGGACTTTGAAGCTGGCATTGATGGTTGTAGAGTAGTTAGTGGCCTCTAGCAGGTCGCGTTGTGCCGCGCTAGGCTTATGATAGATACGCCGTGCTGCCGATGCCGTCGTAGCAATGACGATGGCGTCATAATGATACTTTTCGTCTTCAAATTTAAGATAAACATGATGAGGACCTACGTTGACATCAGTGATGGTGGCTCTGAGAACGACATGCACCTTGCGGGCCAGCGCCTGAGCAATCTCATCGATCCCTTTGACGAAGTAGTCATACGTGAAATTTGGTCCAATAGCCGCTATGGCTCCCAAAAGACAGCTTAGACTAAGGTCCTGAGCCCCATGGAAGTGATAGGTGAAGATGAGAGAGTCGAATGCATATTCAAGTACTTCAGGACCTCCCCACTTCAAGATGTAGTCACGAGCGCTGCAAGTATCAAAATTGGCTGCAGTGCTGCTTAAGTCGTAAAGATCAATCCCGTGGGCCGCACGCTGGAGCTTCAGATAGCACATCATCAGCCTTAAGCGAGCCAGATGTGAGTAGAAACGAAGGCTTAGGAACTCGCGAATGGATCGAAAAGAGATGCAGTGAAGCTGATTATCATGCAGGAGGTGGTGCGTAGCCAAAGTCATAGTGCGCCACTCTTCGGTAATTCCCAACTCTTTGCAATACTCTTTGGCTTGTGTATAGCTGTTATTTAGAAATTGCGCGCCCACATCAAAAGGACACTCGCGTTTAGAGCGAGTACCCGCACGCCCCCCTACATCGGCATCTTTTTCATAAACGACAACGTCATGCCCGGCTTTCGTCAGCTCGTAGGCACAAGCTAAGCCAGAAAGCCCCGCACCAATAATTGCTATCTTTGATGGCTTCGACATTCAAACCTCCCGATAGATACTTTTTCCTATTCTGTAATCCCTGTCAAGAAGAAGAGGAGAGAAAGAGGTGAGGAAGAGGAAGATTTTTTTTTACCTCAGAGACGCCGAGATAGGAGAGAGAGGATTAGGAAAGGGAACGAGAAAGTGTTTGTTTAAAACACTAAACAAAAATTACTCTCCTCCTTTCTAATCCTCTCTCTCCTACCTCTGCGTCTCGGTGCTCTCTGTAGAAAAATTCCTCCTCCTCCCCCCCCCTTTCTCTCCTCGTCCCCTCTCTCTTCTAAAACTTGACCAAATCGACGTTTTCAGCACTAATAGGTGCAGAAACGAAGGAGAACGTCATGCGAATCTTGGTGTCAGGAGCTACCGGACTCATTGGCCGCGCCTTGGAACCTTCTCTTATTGCAGCAGGACATACCGTATGTCGCCTTACGCGCCACCCAGTCTTGACGACGGATGTTGTTTGGGATCCCTCGGCAGGGACCATACAGACCGACAAGCTTGGGGGTTTTGATGCGGTCATCCATTTGGCTGGTGAGAGCATTGCATCAGGCCGCTGGACACGCAGCAAAAAAGCCAGGCTACATGCTAGCAGGGTTGAAGGGACAAATCTGCTCGTTGAAGCTTTGCAGCGGTCAGGGGCTCCTCCCAAGGTCTTTATTTCGGCGTCGGCTATAGGGTTTTATGGTGATCGGGGAGATGAAATCGTCGACGAAGAGAGTTGCCAAGGAACAGGTTTTCTGGCGGATCTTTGCGCTGATTGGGAAAGAGCATCCCAACGATTGACGACAGCTCGCGTGGTCATACCACGTTTTGGAATTGTTCTTAGCCCTGATGGAGGGGCTCTAAAGCAGATGCTGACCCCATTCAAGCTATGCCTTGGAGGACGTTTAGGTTCTGGCCGGCAATATTATAGTTGGATCGGCATCGACGACGTGGTCAATCACCTATGCCATGCTTTGACTGACGATCGTCTTCAAGGCCCTGTAAATTTCGTTAGCCCAAACCCTGTTGATAATGCAACTTTCACCAAAGTGCTAGGAAGGGTACTACGACGCCCTACCCCCTTTCCTATGCCAGCAATGGCTGTTGGTCTAATTTTTGGCGAAATGGGCGATGCGCTATTATTGGCAAGCTGCCGAGCAGTCCCTAAGCGGCTCACTTCATTAGGAATGAGTTTTGCCTTCCCAGATCTTGAACTCTGTTTGCGTCATATATTGAGTATTGGATGATTTTTCGACGTTGGGGAGCATACATGTATAAGTTTCTTACGGGTCCAGCACCTGCGCGTATTTTCAACAGTCTAAGCTTCTATGGGGGTTGGACAGCATTGGTGATCTTTGCTGCTGCGGGAGAGCCTGGTAAAGGCTTATGGATTCTTGCAGCATTGATGGCTGTGCACTTTTTCCTATCGCATCAACGTTCTAAAGATGCTGTTTTTCTCTGTACCGTGACATTGGCAGGATGCCTCTTGGACATCGGATATCAGAGTTTTGGAGTTCTTAGCTATGCCAGCCCTAACCCCTATCTTTCGTGGGCTCCGCCATTCTGGATGGTGGGTGTCTACTTTCTCTTTGCGGCAGCGGTTGATTATTCGCTATTTTGGCTACGCAACTTTCCCCTCATAGCTGCGATTTGTGGCGCTGTCGGTGGGGTGATGAGCTATTTGGCCGGAGCGCGTCTTGGAGCAGCCGAATTCCTTCTGCCTGATGGACAGTCCCTAATTATCATAGGCGTGGTTTGGGCCATCTTTATGCCTGTGGCGTGCTGGTACAGTGCTTTACTCGATCGCCACATGAAATAATGCTACGGTTCGTTCAATTTTTTTGGCGCAACACGGATGCACACGGATCTAGGAGGATTTAGGAGGATAGGATGGGACTCGCCAACCCCAAAAAATAATTTTAGGATTTTAGGATGGAATAGCTGTCGTACCGATTTGCATTTCTAAATCCTATCCTCCTAAATCCTCCTAATCCGTGTGCATCCGTGTTACTTCTAAAAATAACACAAACCGTTGCTACGCCCTAAATCCTTGCGCATGTTCAAACGTGAGCTCTTCTTTGCGCCTTTGCGTTTACCGCTGGCGCTTACGATCTTGCTCTTTCAGAACCGTCTTACGCATGCGGATACTCTTGGGCGTGACTTCGACAAGCTCATCGTCCTCAATGTAGTCTATGGCTTGCTCCAGAGTAAACACACGGGGAGGAGCCATCAACACCTGCTCGTCTTTACCGGATGCGCGGAAGTTTGTCAGCTGCTTAGCTTTTGTAGCATTAACCAAGAGGTCGTTCTCACGGCTATGCTCTCCGACGACCATGCCTTCATAGACCTGGTCTCCGGCCTTAACGAATAGGACGCCTCGGCTACGAAGACCGTCTAGTGCATAGTCTGTGACTCTTCCGTCGCACATAGATACCAGAACGCCCTTTTTGCGCTGTGGGATCTCACCACGCCAAGGCTGAAAGGAATCGAAGATTGAGGTCAAGACACCAAGCCCTCTCGTCACCGTTAGGAACTCGTTGCGATAGCCCATCAAACCACGTGTAGGCATACGAAATTCCATGTGAGTAACGGCATGCTCATTCGTATGTAACGATTGCATTTCGCCTTTGCGTCTTGCTAGTTCTTCGATGATGATACCGGAAAATTCTTCAGGGACTTCAACATGGACATTTTCAATAGGCTCACATTTCTGCCCATCAATTTCCTTGATGATTACCTGAGGCTTAGAGACGCTCAATTCATAGCCTTCGCGTCGCATCGCTTCAATAAGAACAGCTAAGTGAAGTTCTCCACGGCCCGATACGGTGATGGCCTCACCTTCCCCAGTATATTCTTCGATATCTAGAGAGATATTGGACCGCTTTTCCTTCCACAGACGTTCTTTGATTTTGTTATAGGTAACATTTTTGCCTTCACGTCCGGCGTGCGGACTGGAGTTGATCATAAAGTTGGCGGAAACAGCTGGTTCATCCAAAGCAATCGCTGGCATTCTTATGATGTGATCTGGATCACACAAGGTATCGCCTAGCATGACTTCGGGAATGCCCGAGAGGCTGACAATATCGCCGGTGACGCCTTCATCAAACTCGACCTTCTTTAGACCTTCATAACCTTCAACGCGTGAAATATTAAATTTCTGAGGTTCTTTTTGCGTGCTTACGCAAACGACCGTCTGACCTTTAACGACTTTCCCCTGCAACACTCGACCAGTAGCCTGTCTACCCAGATAGTCGTTGTACGTAGCGGTACGAACCTGCATCAAAAAAGGTGCTTCGATGTCACCTTCAGGTGCTGGTACAGCTTCTATAATGAGGTCGAAGAGCGGGTTCATATTGACGCGAGGATCATCTATGTTCTTAGTAGCAAAGCCTCCTAGTCCCGATGCGTAACAGTGACGGAAGTCGAGCTGGTCATCATCAGCACCGAGTTCGGCGAAGAGGTCAAAAGTTTCGTTCAAGACCCTATGTGGATCGGCATGTGGTCTATCGATTTTATTGATGACGACGATCGGGCGTAAACCCATTTTTAGTGCCTTAGAAAGCACAAAACGCGTCTGGGGCATGGGACCTTCCTGAGCATCCACCAGCAATAGAACGCTGTTAACCATACCAAGGACGCGTTCAACTTCACCAGAGAAGTCAGAGTGGCCAGGCGTATCAATAATGTTAATCTTATAATCGCCATAGCGAATACCCGTATGCTTGGCAAAGATCGTAATTCCGCGCTCACGCTCTTGATCGTAGGAATCCATCACTCGTTCGGGAATCTCTTCGTTTTCTCGAAAGATGTTCGACTGTTTTAACATGGCATCTAGCATGGTTGTTTTGCCATGGTCGATGTGAGCAATGATAGCGATATTACGTATTTTCTTCGGGTTCCACATGATGTTTTTCCAGTAATTTCTTAAGATAATTGTCAAAATAACAACTATACTTGAATAATTCTTAGTAAGCAATGAAAATTCAAGACTTAACGCAAAGGCGCAAGGAACCGCAAGAAACAGCTCACATGTGTATGCAGCAACACGGATGCACACGGATTTAGGGCGTAGCCACGGTTCGTGTCATTTTTAGGAGCAACACGGATGCACACGGATCTAGGAGGATTTAGGAGGATAGGATGGCAAATACGGTTTGTTCAGCTTTTTAGGAGCAACACGGATTGTGTTCATTCTTAAAAACTAATTTTATTGTTTTAGATTGAAGAACCGTATTTGCCATCCTATCCTCCTAAATCCTCCTAGATCCGTGTGCATCCGTGTTGCTCCTAAAAATGACACGAACCGTGGCTACGCCCTAAATCCGTGTGCATCCGTGTTGCTCCTAAAAAGTTGAACGAACCGTCGCTACGCTACAAACGTGAGCTCTTCTTTGCGCCTTTGCGTTAAATTGCTATTGTGGCACGGGATAGATCGTCGTATGAGTCTGTGGCTCGCTGGACATAAAAGGCGAGACCATCCATTCAACCCAACCGACACTGGTTTGTAAGATCTTCTGAGTTGCTGGACTATCCAGATTCATCAGATTCAATGTAGCTGCTACCCCTGATAGTAACGGCCTTAATATAGCCTTCAGGACAGGATGAGACTGAAGGTCCTGTGCCCAATAGGGGCCATGCTGGTAGTAGTAGCTAACGAGTTTCACTCCCTCTGGACTGGTTAGCATGATCCTGTCACGGAAAGCACGTAACACTGTCAGCTGTGGAGCATCCCAAGACTGAAATACAGCCGTGGCAATAAAGCAGCCGAGGTCTTTCATGAGATCATGCATAAAGGCTAAGTCCTGCTGTTGTCGAGCATCAGACCACCCTTCTTCAAAGGGTCCGCCACTTTGATCAAAAGCACCCATTTCCGTAGTAGCACTAGTTTTGAAAGTGCCCTTGGCATCGACCAATGCGACTTCCGGTTCCGCGGCGGGGTTACTCGATTCGTTAGTGCCTTGTGCTACTGGTGGGTAGGCTTTGAGAAATTCCTCTTTCGTCCCAAAGGTGCCTGCCACTTTGTAAAGCACAGCGCCGTCGACTTTGATCTCTTTGCCATCTTTGCCTTTGATGGTCATCGAAATCGGAGCTGCCAGTTGGAGGTCTTTAACAAGTTTGGTTCTGTCATTTAAGGGATTCTTCCATTCCGATGAGAAATAGAAGAACATCGGCCTTTCTGCTGGGGCAAATTCCACCGTCTTGGGTGTTTGCTGCGCTAACCACTCCGATGGCTTCATCTCCCTAGGAGGTTGGCCCTGCTGGTCGGATGGCACCGTCATCTTGGCCAAATCGGGAACTTTTGGAAAGTAGGGCACTAACGCCACATAGAATCCTCCAGGAGGAAGAACAACTTTCTCCTGAGTAGGAGCCACCGCAGGAGCAGCGGTATCCGCAGCCACATTAGTGGGCTGCCAGGCCATCAGAGCAAAAAGCATTAGAAAAAAACCACACAACCATTTCATATGACTACCCCTTATTTTGAGAGAACGATCACAAAATCGGTAATGAGTATTGCTCGTCGTTCATCATTATAACAAATCGTTAATTTTACATATAAAATTATCAAAAATGTATATTATCATAACTATAATCAGCTTGTTATAGATTGCAATCACCAAAAACATGAATGTTATTGATTTATTATCAGCAATGTAATATTGTGACATTAAAAGTTGCTAAAAAAAATGAACATTGAATGTTTTTAATGTTTCACATGCTGCTTTATTCACGTCTAATAGATGCAGAAGAAGTTGCGATTGAATAAAGGATTTTTCTATGGAACCGGTAAATAATAATAATAACCCCTCTGGCACGCCATCTGATGCCATGAATGGGAGTGATTCGTTACCCCCGACAACGAACGTAGTAACGGTTTGCGCGATCGACGCCAACAATCTAAATGTTGCCCTTTCACAAAACTCAGAGCCTTTTAAAGGTCCTACAATGAAGCTTACAGGGTATGCATCTGAACTAAGTACTTCGATCTTAGGAGTGGTTTCAAGTGATGATCGGCCCTGCATTCCCGCCCCACCAAGTGTTGAGATATCAGAAAAGCTACAACTTTTTAGTCGATTGGTGGCAGAAATTACTGATCCCGCTAACCAACCCACTTTATGTAAGCCTTTCCACCAAATATCAGCGACTCATCGAAGAGTTTGTCAAATTCTCATGCGTTCTCTTACTCAGGGGATAGTCAGTATTGAAGAAGTAGAGCGATTTATAGAGGGCGTTGCAACCAAGCCTGGGCAAATGTATTTTTATGCTAATTTTTCCAAAACACTCGACGTGCTCGCTCAAAAAGATAAGGCAAAGGAAGTTTTCCTTAAATTTATCGCTTTGGCCAAAAACCATACGAGATGCACTCTCACCAAGACTCCCCCTGAATCCGACAGCGATTATTCAATTAATGCCTTATTGCCCACCTATATAGATATTTGTTATGGTCTGATAGTGATGCCTAAACTATCTCATACTGAAGTGTCAGACCTTATAGAATCTATAGGCTGGACCCTTATTCAGCATGATATAGATCAAAAAAAAGGCATTCTGGACTATACCTGCTATGCAGAAGAAGTATTAGTTTTAGTAACTTTGGTTAGTCGCGACTATCCAATATGCATAGAAATGGGTCCCACCATTAGCCAATACCTCAAAAACAAACCATTCAAACCATTAATCCACAACCTTGTAAAAACATATCCAGATCGCGAAATAGCTCTAACCTGTCTCTACCTAATTGGATTAGATCAGCATGACTTGTCGCTAGATATTTTCAAGGATTTTATTGATTTGGGCTGGTCGCATCTTTATGACCCAAAGATCGCTAAAGTTTTTGTTGAAACTGCTGAAAATAAATCTTTTCTTGGACCTGACCATCAATCTGCCAACCTGACGGAAAAGGATCCAAAGCTCGTCTATGCCGATGCTCCATTTTTAGATACAAACTATGGACTGGTAAGCATCAATTACTTCAAGGCCCCTGTCAGTGATGATGTGAACGCTGCGTACAATTATTTGCATGATTTTATTGATGCTATAAACAATAGCGACAACAAATCATTAAAGAGTATGCTTGAAACCATCGTGGAAGCAATTGAATACAAAATTGATGATACGACGATCGATGATATAATAGATCATCTTTTTGAAGAAGACCCCTCCCTTTTAAACGACACTGTGGAAGAACTCATAAGGAGTAAATTAATCGATTTAGGTTATAAAGATGCACCTTACGTGGCCACAAAAAAACACTTGGAAGAATGTGTGCAGTGTTTACCTGTTCCCTCTCGCAACAGGTTGGAACAATTCTTTCCATCTAAAGATCTTATCGGTAGGCATCGTCAGATCGAAATCATGAATTGGCTGGTGGATACACAAGGATTAGGACGCTTGCCGGACCTTACTAAGGACATACAGGGCAGGCTCAACTCTCAATCAGAAAATCCATTGAGTCATACAATCGTTAGCCTATATGGCGACGTCCTCAAGGCCATATCCCCCAGCAACGAATCGAAAAAGCGCAAAGCGGACGATCAGCTAGACTCGATGAATGCGTCCAAAAAATAGGATTTTCTTGACAGCGACACATATTGGCCCTCACAATACATGTTTTTCTTGACAGCGGCACGTATCCGAAATAGCGCCTACCCGAATGAACGTAAAAAGTCTTCACAATCGTTGCTCGGCGCGCAGCGCTTTGGAGTGCGTGTCGCTCGCGACCGCTTTGGATTTGGGTGAACTAGGCATTGCAAGAAACGTAACCTTTCGCTCTAGGGGTAACTGTGGGGGTTTAAGCCTCCAAAGAACGGTGCGCGATTCAATAGGCTCGCCCAAATCCAAAGCGGTCGCGAGCGGCACGCACTCCAAAGCGCTGCGCGCCGAGGCACGATTGTGAGGGCGCAGTTAGTTGCTTAAGTTGATGCCTATGGCTTTGGAGTGCGGTCGCTGGCGACCGCTTTTCGGTGTTTACGAGGATCATGTGAAATGGTATTACTATCATTCGCTAAGGGTAAATAGTTAGCACATGCAGCCTTCAGCGAATCCGTACAACGTCTTTTAGCATTACCGTCGCAAGGAACCCAAAGCGGTCGCAAGCGACCGCACTCCAAAGCGCTGCGCGCCGAGATACGATTGTGGAGCTTTAAGAACCTAGGGTGTTGTTCATGGACTGTCTAATCTGCAAATCCAATAGCCGTGAGCAACGCCTCTCCCCCGCGCCTCCCATTTGGCAAGGGCGTTACTGGCGCGTAGAACATGCCTACCCCTGTAGCCAAGTCGGTTGGCTGGTAGTCGTGCTGGAACGTCATGCTGAAACCCTGCATCAGTTAACGAAGGCTGAGTGGGATGAATTCAGCCGCATTTTACCCACCGCGATACAAACGTTACGTGAGGTATTGGGGTCGACCCAAGAATATGTTCGCAGTTTAGTGGGGTTACCGGGATTCCATCACGTGCACTATCACATCATCCCCAAGACGACGGATCTTTCAAACGATGTGTGGGCGAAGGTGATAGCAGGACCGGTGATTGGGACCGTAGAAGATGCTGTCGCGGCTGACCAGGTACAGAGCTTTTGTGATAAAGCTCGCGAATATTTGGCTGCCAAGCTACCTAGCATTTCGCCGGTGGTGCCCTTTACGATCATGGCCGATCCTAAGCCTTCCGAAGAAGATTCTGGTATTCTACTCAAAGGGCTCAACGTCCACGCTTGGTTGGCGCGTCGACAGGATCTTATGGAATCTTGGGCCTTTTTTGTGCGTAATGAAAGCGGTAAGGTAGTGGCTGGAGCCAAAGGCATCACCTTCTATGGCTGTCTCTATACAGACCTTTTGTGGGTAGATAGCGCCCTAAGAGGTCAAGGATGGGGCAGTAAACTCATGGCTTCTGCCGAAGATTGCGGCCGTCAACGCGGGTGTACCTTTGCCACAGTTAACACCATGGACTGGGAAGCGCTCCCCTTCTACCAGAAACTAGGTTACACTATCGAATTTGTCCGCGAAGGATTTCGCTTCAATTCACGTCTCTTTTTCTTACGAAAAGCACTCTAGAGAGCAAAGGGCAGCACTTCACAGATCTCTTTGGGCTTCATGTGGGTCACATCTTTATCGACTTCCCCGGCTATCAGCTGAGAAGTTCCCGGACTCATCGCCTGCCTCAGAAGACCCAAGAATGTTGGCGAAGCAGCTACAAACAAACGGGCAAAAAGGCCTTGTTCGCGTGAGGCCTCCAGATACTCAGAGATCCTTTTGGCAAAAAGCTCTGCCTCATGGCGCTTCGGGGACGTCTGCACTTCAATGGCTGAACGGCCTGGTAAACCCCGCTCATGGGTACAGCCTGGTTTGTCGGAGACCATATCGCTATTTTTGAGTCGTCCTTCAGGGTGATCGATGCACTCCACCTGGGTAAGCACACCGACCTTCTCGGCATGAAAGATTTTTGCCAGGGAACTATTAGCCACCACGATCCATGTCTTATTTTTCATTGGTCGCTCCCGCCTTAGAAGTTGCCTCTACCCCACATATAGCACCCTAGCTATCCGTTGGGTAGCAAAAATGTGCACCAGCCTTAACTACCGTTAATTTGCAAAATGAGAAGCTCTAGCAAACGCTTGACTCTACTTAGGTTGCTTAGGCACCCTAGCAAGTATTTCCGGAAATGCAGGGTTTGCCGTAGTGATGGTGTTGAGATTTGCAACGTTCTGAGCCAAATAATTCTTTGTTTGTTGAAGTTGCAGCACTCGAGGAGGGGGGTTGTTTAAATAGTCTAGAAGCACTTGGGGAGGATCCTTCAATAGAGCTAGTTTTTCGGCTCTCTTCTCAGGGGCTAACTTTGCGATGTTTAACATTACCGTTTTCCAGTTTGCGTCTCCCACAAAGCTATTCGCAACCTTTTGTTGATCAGAAGTTAAATCATCTCTGCATATTGCCATATTTTTGCCAACAGGGTCTTTTGGAAATTCCTGAGATAGCAATTCGTTAATAGTTCCACCGACAAGATCCTGCATATTTACGGCTCTTTTAGTGGTAAGCTGTTGGGCATCCAGCGGCATTTGTAGTAAATCTTTTAATGATCGTTCTGCTTGACCGATTGGTTGGGATGAGAATTTCCCTAAATTAATATTCATTAAATAATTGTTGTTACTACCCTCCAACACCATGCGAACGCCATCGCGTCCTTCTTTTAAGCTTTCATAAAAGTCTTTTTCCTTGGTTGCGTTTAAAGAACTAACGTCTGGCAAGAATTGCTGGGTCCAATCTTGGCTGGCAGCACTTTCACCCCATTTTTGCTGATCGGCAACAGGGACTAACCGATTAAGCATAGATATGCTTTCGCTGAATTTCTGCGCTTCTGCAGAGGCAGCCATGCAAGCGGTTAGATGTTCCGAGCTAGGGCCAAATAGCTCATTAATTTTTTGTAACCGTTCAGCTGGGTCAACGGTATTATCAAGCACTCGCATAACCTCGTCTGCAAAAGCGCGTTCAGTATCCGCCGCTACTCCGATGGCTTGTCCAAAAGCAGTAAGCGTTCCATGGAACTCCTCTGGGAACAAGGCTTGAAAACTCTCATTTTGATACATCGCCGCGGCTTTTGTCATCGCCCGAGATTGCGTATAGGTGGTATCGCGCAATTCACTAATGTTCTTCTCAATAGCATTTACTGGCTGGCCTTCCCTCCTACCCGCTTCTAGTGGGGGTACTTCTGCTGTTGCCGCCTCAATAATGGCGGCCTCCATGCCCGCCCGCTGACCTGCAAGCTCAGGTCTAGCAGCGAATTCCATAACAGTGCGCTCTCGATTTCTATGATGCTCTTTGACCCGCTGGTGAAGATCTTTTAGTTGAGTATGTTCTGGAGATCCTGGAACTGCATTTTTAAGTCTCTCTCCAACTTGTTCGAGGAGAGCTCGGGACTCTTTGAAGGCCGTTAAACGAAAGACAAATTGATCAAGTGGCTGAAAATCGACCGGAGCCCTATTTTCACCGGATGTAATTGCCAGCCACAGCTCAGCTGTCATCTCACCCTTCAGTACTTTTTGAATTCCTTCTAACTTGGCGGCATCACCGCCGGCTTGAGAGACTAAGTCTCTATGAGCCTTCATGACCTCCATATTCGCGGTTGCAAGATCTGCTTCCGTTTTTGTCAATTCCGCTTGCAAATTCTTCAACTCACCTGCACTATTTTTTTGTGACGCTTTTGCACTTGATAACGCTTTCTCAGCAGCTTTAATGTCTCCTTTAGGAGCTTTTGCCGCTTTTAGCTCAGCAAGGTTTTTTGTGGCAGTCTTGAGTGGTTCGTTAAGAGCATCGATCTTATCCTTGATAACTTGACGCTGAGAATCCAGTGCCTTGAGGTTGGTGAGCTTGGCGTCTAGCCCTTTTATGCCTTCGCTAAATTCGTCTCGTCCCCCGCCCATTACTTTTTCTAGTGCCGCTTGACGTACCTGGTTGCCTTCCGCACCTATTGCAACATCGCGATAGGCAGAATGCAGGGCCATTTGAGCATCTGTAACATGCTCCAAATAACTTTCTAGTTTGGCATTAATGGGTGCCAATGTCGCATTAATCTCTGCCAATTGTGTCTGCAGTTGCTGAACGTCCTTCTTAACGATAGCAAGGCTTTTGCCCTGCATTTGAGCTATCCCACTGCTACGAGTTTCAATGGCTTTCTCCAAGTTTTCCTTCTGTCCTTCCAAATAACTCTGCTGCTGCTGAAGTTGTTTTTGAATTGGGTGTTCTGTATCGCAAAACCGCTTATAATTTTCTTGAGCCTTGCTAAACAAAGCTAATTTTTGATCAAACTGCTCATCGGTTAAGGCCTTTGAAACTTGGGCTTTACCGTGTGCAGCACTAAGAAGAACATACTTTTGAGGACTGTCTGCCACGGCATTCTCAAGCTTGTCAGTAGCCTCTTTCAATTCACCCTTTGCCCGCTCAATTTCTCCAGGGTTTCCACCCTTATTTGCCTGGTCAAGACCTCCACGAGCTAAACCAACATCCATCAGTTTGCTCAGAACATCTGCAGAAGCATTACTCACCGCGTTATTTATCTCATCCTTAGTAAATCCCCGTCCCTCAAGTACCCCTCTTGCTGCTTTCTGAAGACTCTTAAGTGTGGCGGCTTCTGCTTTCAGCGCTTCAGGGGATGCCTCAATCGATGGGGGTGATTCCCTTTGTGGGGATACTGATCGTGCTCCAACCTGTATACCAACCTGCGCCCCACGTCCACCTTCGGCCTCTTTTTTGGCAGCAGCCCAATTTCCAGCAGCGCGTTTAGGAGATTGTGTTATCGGCGAGGAATCTCTTTGTGGTTCTACTGAAGGGGGTGACTCTCTCATCACCCGCTTGCGAGGCGGAGGGGGAGGGGGAGCTCCAAAACGAGGTTGAGATGAGACTTCTTTTTTTTCTGGAGGTGCGAACTTGGATAAATCGGGTAAAAGGTTACCGTAGTTTTGACGAAGTAGACTGTTTGCTTGAGGTGACTTTGTGTAATCCATTGCAACATTATTGTTGTTGTTGGCTTCGTGACTAGAGTCCGGGCTTGTCTTCCCTATCAGATAACTAAGATCCTCTATTTTTGATTGCCGCTCAAGCTTGGGTCCTGACACTTCATTTTTTTCAGCTACTTCCTTTTGCTCAAAGCTACCGCTCTTAGCGAGCTCTCCTGATTGGCCTAACCCTTCCATATGCCCTTCTCCCATTAATGTTTTATTACAAACACTTTTACTTTTTATTTTAACATATATACTTATTATCCGTATCAATTAATAATATTTTTTTATTATTTAAAGTGTTTTGTTAGACGGTGTAATTAGGAAAGGCAAAGTTGAAATGGAGATCGAAAAGAAAAGGAGCTTTGGCTAATGTTAGGGTGAAAGGGATTAGTGGTTTAGAGGGACCTGCCATGAGAGATGTTTATGATCTACCAGGTACGCCGCCCATAATCCAAGTTGAGGCAGACATGGAAGAAGAAAGGTTAGAAGAGCGAGCTACGCAATTACGTCAGGATGCGCATGAGAAGTTAGAGCAAGTCCGAGAGAAACTATCGCAAGCGCGTAAAGACCTTGAAAGCTCTTCTACTGAAAAAGGGGTCCCCAAACGCAACCCATTTGGACGTAAGACGGCGGCTCTAAAGCAATTAACGGATGAGTTACAGGCAGCACCCGCACCTATTTTGAATGATAGCCGACAACCTGAAGCAGAAGCACCACCACCGATCGTCTATGATGTGCCGCTAGAATTTGTCGACCCCGATGAATTAGCAATTGAAATTGAAAGTGAGGACTTAGCTAACGAAAGCCACAATCTAGCCAACGAGAACAGCCTAGACCCAAAATGAGTAAATCGTTGTGAGGCTCTATGTCCCAGGAAAATTATAACTTATCATCGGAAGAATGGCGTTCCCGGCTAACACCGGAGCAGTATCATATTCTGCGGGAAAAAGGGACAGAAGAGGCCTTTTCTGGATCCTATTATGAACTAAAGGATAAAGGTGTTTACCGCTGTGCTGCTTGCCATGCACCGCTGTTTGATTCAGCGGCAAAATTTGACTCGGGGAGCGGTTGGCCGAGTTTTTATGAGCCTATGGCACCTGACAAAATTGAGTATGCCAATGACTATAAGATTCCGTTCGCTAGCCGTACTGAAGTCTTATGTCGCCAATGTCACTCGCATTTGGGCCACGTATTTGATGATGGTCCCCCTCCTACAGGAAAGCGATATTGCCTGAACTCTGTGTCATTGGACTTCCAGCCAAAGAATGAGAACGAGAAAAAGTCTTAGACGTCGGCGGTGAAAATCCTAAAAAGCCCCCACGAACGTCGTCATCACAATTCGAGTCTCTTTTCGTAAGCATTCCAGGCAGCCTGTCGGTACTCCCTGGCAGTGGCCGCGGGATCAGCAGCTTCGTAAATACCGCGGCCGACAATAACGATATCGTTACCTTGATCGAGGATAGCCATCTCAGGAGTACGGTATTGTTGCCCTAGCGAGTCGCCGCCTCTGGAGAGGTTTACTCCTGGGGTTAGATGAATAAATCCTGGATCAACCACAAGCCTACGTTGGCATATGAATCCCATAACGAATTCAGGATACTCCAGAGCAGCTGTTATGCATTGCTGGGTATATTCACCCTGTGCCAGGCTGCCCTTACTACTCATTTCCGCTACGAGAAGCAAGGCATTGCCTTTAGGCATTCCAGCTTCCTTCAAGCCGTCGATAATTCCTGGGCCAGGTAACAAGTGAGCATTGGTAATCTGAGCCCAATCAGCAATACGATAGACGCCACCGGAATATTGTTCTTTAGCAATGCTACCAATATCGGCAAACTTACGGTCTTCGAAAATGAGAAAATGGTGGTGTTTGGCGAGTTCACGCAGCTCACGAGTCACTGCAGGAGTGAAATCACTCAAGAGGTCGATGTGAGTTTTTAGAATGCAAATATGCGGGCCGACAGCACTGGCGATCTGAAGCAGCTGCGACGCTGTGGTGACATCGGGATTAACTGCCAAATTGGTCTTTTTGCGCTCCATGAGAGTCAAAAGTTCTCTTCCTAAGCTGCAACCGCAAAACTGAGCACGCTCTTCATATCCTTTAGGGGTATCTAAACTCGCTTTAGCCATGAACGGCCTCCTTCATTTTTCCGACCTGATGAGTGTTAATAAATTCATTGCATTCCTGAGTCACCTGAAATGAGATACATCTATAAAGCTGCAACGTATGCAACAACTCGGAGATGCTAACCACAGAGTGTAGGTTATAGCCGCGTTGGGTGATTGCATGATGGCCCCCTTGCTCTCGGTCTAGAAACACCACGACATCCTTCACCTTCAAATGAGCCGCTTCTAGGGGTTCTATGGTTTCGAACACGCTTGCTCCGGATGTTACCAGATCCTCAAAGATGAGACAGGTCTGGCCAGGATGAATAACCCCTTCTAACATGTTACGAGTCCCATGGTCCTTGGCTTCGCGACGGCGGAGGATCATGGGCTTATCATACGTCGTTGAGAGGTAAGAGGCTATTGGCAACGCTGTGTAGGGAACACCGCAAATGACATCAAATTCTTTATCGCATACCTTGTTCCACATTGCTTCTGCAATAGCCTTGAGAAGGCTTGGATAGGAAATGGTCACTCTTAAATCGATATAGATAGGGCTTTGAATGCCACTCTTCAGCTTGAACTGGCCAAATTTAACCGCTCCGACATCAAAAAGAGTTTTAATGATCTCTTGTTCCTGCATGTCATCCTCTATGTAACATGTTTTTTTTCAAAATACATTTGCTTGCTGCCAGCGCAGCGCCAGATAGGGATCCCACATCATTCCTGTCGCAGCCATAGCGATGTCTGCTCCCGCAGCTAAAAATTCATTGAAGTGATTCGCCCGCATGATCCCTCCACACCCCAGAAGAGAGAAGTCTAGTCCTTCCGCATCAATTGTACGACGTGCTTGGCTTACGAAATCGAGAGCGGTTTGACGGATAGGCCCCCCACAGACGCCACCCACAGGACGACCTGGAAGGGCCGGTGTGCCATCGGGTTTATGGATGGGCATTGGCACGGTATTAATGCCACACACAGCTTGAACATTAGCCTTGGCTAGGGCTAAAAAGGTTGCCTTTAACGCTGCTGGCGATGAAAAAGTACCTAGCTTGATAATTAATGGCATGGGCGCTATCGCCTTGGCCATTTGACTAGCGATCATCCCTGCAGCATAGCTATCGCAATATAAACTGCCTTCTGTAGCAGATAGATTTGGACATGAAAAGTTGGCTTCTATGATATGTGCTCCGGCCTCTTTAGCAATCAGTGCGGCCCTAGTATAGTCTTCAGAGACTTCTTGAAGAGTCTCTCCAGTTCCAAAAACACTAACAATAAGCACCTGTCCTTGGCCAAGAGCATTACGGGCTCTCAGGATGTCTTCTTGCAAATAAGCAGCATCACGCGATGGGTTGCCAAAGGAATTAGTGATTCCCAAATCGCCAATCTCCTGAGGTTCTACGAATATCTGGGTAGCTGTCGATCCAGTCACCTGTACCATAACGACATTAGGGACGGGATGACTGGCCACAGGTCGGCTACGCATGGTTTTGTAGGTTAGGATATCGAAGCCCATAGCGGCAGCGAAGGCTATCCATTTAGCATTCAAAAGAGGACCTGCCGGGATTCCTATAGGAGAGGCCACTTTATAGCCTAAAAAGTCACCCCATTGGAGAGAATTGGTCCATACCCGCTTAGGAATTGGTCCGGCGAACTGGGGACCACATGCGGCATTGTCTGCATAGCTTTTGTGAATATCGTAGCATGGACGATAACTCACAGGAGGAAGGTCGAGGGTTAAAGGTCGTTCTAGCGTGTCTGTACATGACATGATGAAGCTCCAATTTCAATAACATTGCCGCGTATGATTGTGACAACAGGCCAGCCGGTTAAGGTCATTCCGGCAAATGGACTCCAGTGAACTTTCGTCAGCATCTCTTCGTCTCGCACCAAACGGCGCATGCATCGATCGACGAGAACGACGTCGTCGTTCGAAGGCAACCTAAAGATTGCTTCGATATTGGTGCGGGTAAGGGCAGCAACCTGTTGCAATGTTAGCCATCCGTGATTGACAGCATCCAGCAGCAGAGGGAGTGTTAATTCCACCCCTGGCGCTCCAGCAGGAGCATCATCATAGGGTAGCCCCTTTTCCGTTAAGGTATGTGGGGAGTGATCACTACCGATGAAATCAACCGTCCCATCATGGATACCTTCCCACAGGGCTAGGCGATCAGAACTCTGACGTAGGGGTGGGTTGACCTTAACCCGCATGCCAAATTTAGCATAGGCAGAGTCATCGAGGAATAGGTGACGAGGACAGACTTCGGCATGAACATCGACTCCACGCCTTTTAGCTTGGCGCACAAGCTCTAGTTCTTCTTTGGTGCTGAGATGTAGGATACAAAGGCGCGTACCATGTGCCTCAGCCAGCTTAATAGCTAGACTTACCGCTGCAACAGCTGCTGCTGGATCACGTATTTTGGAGTGCACCGAGGCGTCCATTCGCTTTGGGTTGTTGGCCTTATTTAGCCTGATCATCTCCTCGTTTTCAGCATGCACCGAGACGACCATATTCAGGTGAGCACCTATTTTAAAAACCTCAGCGAGCGTGGGCTCATCATCGATCAGCAAATCGCCTGTACTTGATCCCATGAACACCTTGATACCTATGACCTCATGCTTAACTTTGGCGATGTCGCGAAGGTGTTGGCGGTCTGCTCCAAAGTACAGGTGATAGCGCATGGGCAAACCCACAGCCTGTAGCTGATCCTTGATTAGCTTAGCCTTCTGATGCAGCGCTTCTACCGTACAACAGGAGGGGGTATTGTTTGGCATGTCAAAAACCGTTGTCACACCGCCTGCTAATGCAGCACGTGCTCCAGACTGCCAGTCTTCTTTGTATTCGGCGCCCGGCACACGAAAATGAACGTGAGGATCGATCAGTGCAGGCAGTAACGTCAACCCCCTTCCATCTAGGATTTGCTCAGCACAGCTGTCGATGACAACATCCTCGATCTTGCCATCTAGCTGTTCAATATTCTTTATTGTGATCATAGCCGCTCCTCAAAGCGATAGTGCTGCACTTCATCGTGGAAAACAGCCTTTTCACAGTGTTGACAACAGAGTCTGATGCGCTTACGAAAGGTACTGACAGAAAATTCGGTCTCAGCAGGCTCGTGGTTAGTGATGCAGGCTGCGTTCGGACAGACTGCGATGCCTCGTAGGGTCGCAGGAAGCTCTACTGCATATTTCTCCATGACGCGATAGCTGGAGATGATGTTAACGGTAGCTGTAGGTGAAAGAATGGCCATCTGAGAGGCTCTCTGCTGCCCCAACACCCATCCCTCGACCTTAATGAGATCCTTAGTACCAAGACGTGTGCTAGGCAAGCTCATACCGACGGTAACGGCACCACTATGTTCGGTTAGTTGTAGGAGGTGAATAAGACGGACAGCAGCACCAGGCCTTATATGGTCTATTACCGTACCATTGCGAATGGCTCCTACGGCCATCGTACGGCGTAAGGTAGGTTCCTCTTGAATGCGCTTTTCTAGGGTCTCCATTTTTACACCTCTTTTGTTTTGCCTAACACCAGGCTAAGCAAGGCCTGCCTGACGTAGAGGCCATTAGTGGCCTGTTCAAAGTAAAAGGCGTGTGGGCTAGCATCGATCTCAATAGGAAGCTCATCACGTCGTGGTAAAGGCGCTAATATTCTTAGGTTTTGCTTGGCATCGCGCAGCATTTGCTTTCTCAGGACATAAGGGGCTACATGAATATCGTTAGGATTGTCTGTCCGTTCTTGCTGAAGACGCGTCATGTACAAAACATCGATTTTTGGAATGACAGATTCAAGGGTTGGATGCAAGGAAAACAAGATTCCCTTTGCTTTTAGCTCTTCACTTAATTGAAAGGGAAGCTCCAAATTCGGCGGTGCAACGAAGTATAGACGCACCCCGAAAGATGAGAGTGCCTGTATTAACGAATGAATGGTACGGCTGTAACGCAAGTCCCCGACGCAAGCGACATGCAGACCATCCAGTCGTCCTTGAGACGCGCGAATGGTAAACAGGTCCAACAGTGTCTGGGTGGGGTGTTGATTGGCTCCATCGCCAGCGTTGATCACCGGAGTCTCAGTGGCATCTGCAGCCTGACGTGCAGCACCTTCTAGAGGGTGTCTGATGACGATGGCGTCGACATAGGAACCAATAATTTTCATACTATCCTGCAAGGTCTCCCCCTTGCGGGTCGATGTTGTTTCCGAGCCGGCGAAACCGATGACATCGCCACCCAAGCGTTTTATGGCAGCTTCGAAGGAGAGGCGTGTGCGTGTGGAGGGCTCAAAAAAACAGCTTCCCAATAGGCATCCTCGTAGCAAATCTGGCTGAGGTCTGAGGCGAAGGCTTTCGGCATAATCCAGGACTCCCTCAATATCCTCGCGTGAGAGGTTCCTGATGGATAGCAGATCACGCCCTGCCATTCTTTGGAATAGGTCAGCGGGCTGTGTGAGCAATGTCATGACTTCCATACTCCTGCCAAGCCTTCACCGGTAATGCATCCAGATCGATATCGGTCATGCATTGCAGGAAGACCTGAGCTATCTGCAAGTTAGTAATTAGGGGAATGTTGTGATCGACGGCTAGTCGTCTGATTAAGAAGCCATCCGTTCGAACATCCGCAGCAGGGCTTGTGGGGATATTGATAATAAGATCTACCGAGTGAGCTGCGATGGCGGTGGTGGTATTGGGAACAAGGGCTTCACTAGCTTTGTAGAGAAAGTGGCTGGCAATGCCATGACGGGCTAGGAAATCGTGGGTACCCTCAGTGGCAAAGAGCTTCCATCCTGATGCCTCCAATTTTAGCAATGAGGGTAGAAGCTTCCCTTTTTTGTTGCCTCCGATACTGACTAAGAGGCGCTTCCCATTTAGACGTAGGCCTGTCGCCAACCAAGAGCGCAAGAAGGCTTCATGCAATGTGTCTCCTAAGCAGGCCACCTCACCGGTCGATGCCATTTCGACTTGGGCAACGGGGTTGGCTCCTTTTAAACGATGATAGGAGAACTGTGGAGTTTTAACACCCACCCACTCAAGCTCTAAGGTCTCGTGGACAGGGGGATCGACGTCACCTAGTAGAGCACCCACCGCAATAGCGATGAAATTATGCCTCGTTACCTTAGAGACAAAAGGAAATGAACGCGACGCTCTGACATTACATTCGATGACTTTGATACTGTTATCCTTGGCGATAAACTGGATGTTAAAGGGTCCAGTAAGATGCAAGGCTTTGACGATTTCGCTTGTAATGCGTTTTGTGCGTCGAATGGTTTCTAAGTAGAGCCGTTGTGGCGGTAGAACGACTGTGGCATCGCCAGAGTGCACACCGGCATTCTCGATATGCTCTGTGATGGCTTGAATGAGAATTTGACCATTCTTGGCAACACCATCCACTTCTAGCTCTTTGGCCTCTTCAATAAAGTGCGAGATAACCACGGGGTGTCCTCGCGATACCACAGCGGCCTCGGAGAGATACCGCTCCAACTCAGCTTCGCCATAGACAACGTTCATGGCAGCCCCCGAAAGCACATAGGAAGGCCTCACTAAAATGGGATAGCCCACTCTGCGTCCAAAAGCGCAAGCTTGCTCCAAGGATTTAGCTTCTTCCCATTGGGGTTGGTCAATGTGCAGCTGGTTTAGCAAAGAGGAAAATTTCTTGCGGTCCTCAGCCAGATCTATCGAAGCCGCCGCCGTCCCCAGAAGTGGATATCCTGCATTCGATAGTGGAAGCGCTAAATTGTTGGCCACTTGACCACCCACACAGACGATTACCCCCTTAGGACACTCAAAATCGATAATATCGCGCACGCGCTCGGCTGTTAATTCCTCGAAATAAAGACGGTCCGACTCATCAAAATCGGTGGAAACGGTCTCTGGATTAGAGTTAATCATCACCGTAGCTTGATCACGATCTCGCAAGCTGCGTAACGTGTTAACCGCACACCAGTCAAACTCCACGGACGAGCCTATGCTGTACGGCCCAGACCCCAACACAACAATCGGTGAGACCTGAGATGGGGTCAGGTCGTGATCAGCCCCATGATACGTGGCATATAAGTAATTGGTTTGAGCTGCAAATTCCCCGGCTAAAGTATCGATCTGTTTAAAATGGGGAACAATGCCATGGATGAGACGCCGTTGACGAACTTCCTCTGGATCAAGATTCTTAAGAATGGCGATGGCGGCATCGGCAAAGCCAGAGCGTTTGGCTGTGAGAAGCAGCTCTGGGGTGAGTGATTGCAGCTTCAGGCTCTCTTCAACATGCACGAGGGAATGGATATGATGTAAAAACCAGGGGTCGATATGCGACAGAACATGTGCCCGTTCTACAGTGCCACCATTTCGAAAGAAGGTATATAGAGCGAATAAACGGCGATCCGTCGCTTGGGCTATCTCAGCCTCAGGATCAGGTATCTCGTAGGGATAGTCGCTGATTCCCAGAGCTCCGATGTTGAGCATGCGTACAGCTTTCTGAATAGCCTCTGGAAAGGAACGGCCTATAGCCATGACTTCGCCAACACTCTTCATCTCCGACCCTATGCGTCGATCGGAATCCTTAAACTTCTGGTTATCCCACCGCGGCATTTTGACGACGATGTAGTCTAAGGCAGGCTCAAAGAAGGCAGAGGTCTGACGAGTGATGTGATTGCGCAGTTCATGCAAGCGATATCCCAGTGAGAGCTTGGCAGCTATGAAAGCCAAGGGATATCCAGTGGCTTTAGACGCCAATGCACTGGAGCGCGAAAGGCGTGCATTCACTTCTATGACTCGATAATCACCGCTTTTGGGGTGCAAGGCATATTGGATATTGCACTCACCAACGACTCCCAGGTGGCCAACTGTTTTGAGACCTATAGCACGAAGGTGATGGTATTCGCTATTGGGTAATGTCTGTGAGGGGGCCACCACAATGCTCTCGCCGGTGTGGATACCCATGGGATCCAGGTTCTCCATGTTGCATACGGCGATGCTGTTCCCATCGCAATCGCGGACGATTTCGTACTCAACTTCTTTCCAGCCCTCCAGATATTCTTCGATGAGGATATGAGGGACATGGCTAAGAGCTTCCTGCGCTCGCGCTCGAAGGTTTTTTTCATCGATTAGCTTACCGGAGCCCAGCCCCCCTAAGGAATACCCTGAACGCATCATGACTGGATAGCCCAGCTGACGAGCAGCCGATACAGCTTCTTCAACCGTGTGGGCCACCACGCTAGGACACGTTTTAACCCCAATAGCATCTAAGGCCTCTTTAAAAAGCTGCCGATCTTCGGTGGTTTTGATGGTCGATATAGGTGTGCCAAGAACCTTAACGCCAAACTTCGCCAAAATGCCAGCATCACTGAGGCTAAGGCCTAGATTAAGGGCTGTTTGGCCTCCAAAACCTAGTAAAATACCCTCAGGCCGCTCCTTCTCGATAATACGGGCGACCGTTTCAACATTGAGTGGTTGGAGGTATACCTGATCGGCCAGCCCAGCATCGGTCTGCACCGTGGCGATGTTGGGATTCACTAAAACAGTGACAATTCCCTGTTCTTTGAGAGCTTTGATAGCCTGAGAGCCAGAATAATCGAATTCCCCCGCTTGTCCAATGCAAAGTCCTCCGGATCCCAAAATCAGTACTTTATGTGGTTGTTGTGTCATAAACTCGCATAAAATTGTTCAAAAAACCATTGAGTATCTGTGGGTCCTGGCGCCGACTCTGGATGGAACTGCACGGCATGATAAGGAAGCTCTCGGTGGCTAATGCCTTCGACGGAATTATCGTTAAGACTGCGAAAAGTTACACACCAATCGTCAGGCAAGGTGGCATCATCGATGGCATATCCGTGGTTTTGGCTAGTCATGTAACAACGACTCGTTTTAGTCTCGATGCATGGCTGGTTGTGCCCTCGATGGCCATAGTGTAATTTATATGTCTTAGCTCCCGCAGCTAGTGCCAAAAGCTGTGCTCCAAGGCAGATCCCATACACCGGCTTGCCTTTGCCTAAAGCCCGGCGCAAAACGTTAATCGTTTTGACACAGTCCTGGGGATCTCCTGGACCATTCGAAAGGAAAACCCCATCATAAGGCTCTTCACAGTAGTCGTAGTCATACGGCACTTGTTTGATGCTCAGCGGGTAGTTCTGCAAACAGCGTAGAATATTCGCTTTCATACCACAGTCAACCAGTATGATACGCTTGGGGCCGTCGCCATAGCAACGAGGCGCCGCTAGGGAGACCTTCTGAACCAATCCTTGGCTATCAGAATCCTCAAAAGTGCCCTCATGGGCACGCTGAGAGCTGATGCATCCCCGCATTACCCCCGCTTCACGAAGACGCTTTGTCACATGGCGTGTGTCCACCGCCGTCATAAGCGGTATACCCTGTTCTTGCAACCACTCCGCTAGCGAATGTAGGCCTTGTGAATGGCTCCAATGTGTACAAGCCTCCCCAACAATGACCCCAGAAGCGTGAACGCGTGAAGATTCCCATAGAGAGGCATTAGGAATTCCATAGTTGCCAATCAATGGATAAGTGAACACCAGAATCTGCCCAGCATAGGAGGGGTCCGTAAGAGATTCGTAATAGCCTGTCATCCCTGTTGTAAAGACAACTTCCCCTGGGGTAAAACCCGTATACCGTTGGGAGATTTGTCCAGATATTACCGTCCCATCGATCAAATGAAGGTAACCTTCTTTCATATTTCCCACAGATAAAAAAAATGCCAGCCCTGTAAGGGGTGGCATTTGTCGTCACTACTGAGTACGGGCAGTTTCATCAACCTTCCGCTTATTGTTTTGGCGCGATTATGGGTGAGTATCTTTTTTTTTGCAACATCAAGTTGTGAGAGATGGAGAGAGGATAGGAGCGAGTAGGGCAGAAGAGGAGAGCAAAGGTGAATAAGGCCCAAAAGGGAGAAGAAGAGGAATTTTTAAATCCTATTTTCCTCAAGCCCCGCGCCAGGAATATTAGTTATACAATGTGCTATTGTTTATTTTATAAAGTATTTAATATAATAGTGCTATAGGCTTTTTATATTATAACATATTGGTGAGAATATGATTTCTAGCGAATCAGATCAATTATCGCGTGAATTAAACCATATTGAACGAGACCTAAAGACCGTCGAAAAAGCGCTAAATCGACATGATGATGCCTTGCTAAACAAAGAGAGGCCGGTGCTTGCTGCAGAGATCCAAGAACATCTCAGCAATGCTTTGGATACCCTACAAAAAGGGACAAGTCATCTGAAGCAAATACAGCATCAACTGCAGGGTCGAAACATTGCTCCGACACCAAAACGATTACAGAGGTTGCAGAAATTGCAAACTCGGGTAGATAAAACGCAAGAGAAGGTAAAAGCTCTCCGTGGTTATGCCAACCAGATCGGCAATAAGGTTGAGGATATTCAACGCCAAGAGGGGTTGGCTAGAGGGCAAGCAGCAGCACGCGAGGTCAATAGTCCAGAAGCACTGCATCAGGTAGAACAGGTGAGTATCGATGAGATGCTTGCTGCTAGCAAACTTTTGGGAAAACAATCTGAGGGTTTATTAGTCTTGGACACAGTGTTGTATAAGTGCACAGGAGCGGAAGTGAACAATGGCTTCACCTTTCGAGATATGGAGCTGCTCCTTGATGCTGAAAGATCACTAGAAACCCTTCCCGTCAACCTATCACCTGCCACTCTCAACAGTATTAACCAGCTTAAAACCGTCATAGCAGAGGCTAAAACTACAATCGAAGATGCTTTTATGAAGCGTTTAGAATGCCTTGAAGCCATAGATTTCAGCGATCTAGAACCTTTGGGAAGGGCTAACTTTGACGAAAATAGCTTCGCAGACAAGAAAGATGCCGTATTTGCAGCGCATGATCTCTACTGGAATTTTCACAATCCTTGTGAACCTTCTATTGGCCTACAAGACTTTACCCTCATGTGGCAACAAATGGAAAACAATCGCATCCCATTTCCTCATGGAGTAGATGTAGCTCGTTTTAACGAGCGAATTAATGCATTGCAGACAGTGCAAGCCAACATTGTTGCTTATGGCAATGGCAGTAAATATCAGGAACTTCAAATTGAGCACCCCACAGATTTTCATGATCATAAAATAGAATACCTCCAAGCAGTTCGGACTGAAGCCATCCTCGCACAAGCTGGCCAACCAGCCCCTAAAGTGTTGATTATGGGTGCGGGTCCCGGAGGCCTCCTGCGTGCACTAGCAGGTGGACTCAAAGGTGCCGATGTCGAAGTCTTGGAAAAACGAGGGGGCTTTACTCGCAAGAACATGGTTAAACTCAAGCACCAACCCATCCTAAACTACTTTGGTGTAACCGATACGATGGTGGCTGAAGGGTATATGCATCCCAAACGTGGTGCTGATATTAACGTGCAGATTATGGGCTTGCAAAGGGCCTTGGCCAAATCAGTAGACGATCTCTTAGGTGAAAACACGGTCAAAACGGGCTATGACCTGGTCGATATCCAGGCTGCTGTTGTCGGTGACCCTGAAAATGAGCGTATCGTCACCGGAGGCCTCATACGCTCCGGAGATGAGGCTGTTTGGACCCAGGCGGATCTCATCGTCGACGCCACTGGAGCTGGAGCCGCAGCGGCCAAAATCCTTGGAAGTAAACGCGAAGTGCTATCTGAGGACTCCATGATGGTCGCAGCAGTTTATAAAGATATTCCACAAGAGCCTTCGGTAGAGGAACGGATACCAGGATCACAAAAATGGAATGTCCACCTTTCTACTCCTGAGTTTAATTATGAGTTGATTTTGCCTACCGATGAACAGCAAGCGGAAATCACGGAATACCAGAACCGAATTGGTCAGCTTCAGGAGACAAGGATCGAGATCGACCGGCTTGTAAAAAAGATAGACAACTCAATGGACTCAGAAGGTGAAGGCAACGCTTTAGCATTGGTTTATGCTGACACTCTCTATCGCCGTCTGACTGGAGAGGAATTGGAGCCTAATGAGGAAATAAATTGGCCTGTACTAAAGGGATCAGCTAAAGATGCTCTACAAGATTATTCGGAACAAATTGACCAAATACAATCTCTTTTAACAAGCAAAATTAGAGAGATCGCTACAAACGTTGCATCTGGGGATCCGAATTTTTTGGGTCCCATTGAAAGCAAAAACATTGATGTTGCTAATGCCTTTCGCATCGAAATATCCCAACGTAAACCGGCAGTCATTGTAGGAAACTGTCTGGTACAACAGAGTGGAGATGCCCTTGCCACCCCCGACCCCATGTCAGGAACGGGATGTAATACAGCACTCAAAGGAGCCACCATATTTGCGCGTTCTCTGGGCGCTTTGCAAGCGGGCAAATCGACTGATCAACAGTTGAGGGACTTCACATTCGCAACCAATAAACAGACCCGTGCGTTGGTTGAAGATAGCTTTACAGCCCGTACAGAGCCTAGTAAAGGAATTCACCAAAAAGCTACACCAGCCTATATATTCCAACGAGCAATTAGCACAGGAACTCTGAGCCAAACCGACAAGGAGGTCTTTGAGCGCTTGGAGTTTAAAGCATCACATAAGATTCCTTTTTCCAAGACGGATCAAAAGCTATGGCAGAAGCTCAGACCACGCATTCAGACAGTTGCCGCTGCAGAAGCCGCCCAAAATGTCGATATTTCCAAATTGACAACAAACATCACACAGATTGATCAACATCGTCGCGCCGCCTAACAGCATTTAACTGATGGGCTAAAGGACCAAAGTGACGAAAAAGACATAAAGGACTTAGGAGCACATTCTACAAGTCCTTTAGAGGTAATTGCAGAAGTCCGATTTTCCGAAGTCAATTTCCTGAAAATCGGATGCCGGTGAAGAGAGAGTCATTCCCTTCCCAGGCCCGAAGGGTCGATATTGCAACAGGCCATGGCATCGCCACATAGGCCTCAACCTAAGCCTAACAATCGTATCTCGGCGCGCAGCGCTTTGGAGTGCGGTCGCTTGCGACCGCTTTGGGTTCCTTGCGACGGTCGTGTGCAACGGCATCACTATAATTCCCTAAGGGTAAAATAGTTAGTACATGCAGCCTTCGACGAATCCATACAATGCCGTTTAGCATTGCCGTCCCAAGGAACGAAAAGCGGTCGCAAGCGACCGCACTCCAAAGCGCTGCGCGCCGAGATACGATTGTGAAGTCCTAAGTCATTGAGATATAAGCTCAAAAGACCTGTTAGGTTGAGGCCTATGTGGCATCGCCATGGTATATGCCAAAACGGTTTTAGCAGCCTGTAGGGCTGCCATAAAGCGCATGCATAAATGGTGTTTGTAAACTGGCGTCTTGTAGCAGTCCTTCAGACTGCGAAATCCCTTCCTGGCATATACCATGGCGATGCCATGGCCTGTTGCAATATCGACCCTTCGGGCCTGGAAAGGGATAAAAGCCTGTCTCTCCAGACTAGATAGTGCCATGCCATTTGAGCTTTCCAGAATCGCCTTCTCGCAAAAAAAGGTAATCTTTTTTCCTAAGAATCGATCCATGAGAGCCCAAATACTTCTGCAATTACCTCTTTATGTCTTTTATGTCACTTTGGTCCTTTTGTCCACCTGTGTGAGCTCTTCTTCTTTGCGCCTTTGCGTTAAAAGGGCTACACAAACTTAATCCGAGGTAAACCGATGTGCTAGCAAGCTGACGGAAGCAATTGCCACCATCCACAGCAGAGCGGCTAACGCAAGCTGCCATTCGGTTGAATGTGCCTGCTTAAGTCCCTCCTGCAAAAATGGTACTAGCAGCAGTTGAACCCATATCAGAGCGTAATATCGATCGTTTTGGGGAAGAACTGTATAGGTCATCAAAGCCAAAACCTTAAAGATACCCACGAAGAAGGTTGTAGTCAAAATGACTGCAGCGCCTCCCACCCACATCATATAGGGTAGCGGCACAAGAATACTCAGAATCTGCAATACCAGGGCTAGGGCCATCAAGACACAGACAATGACTGTCCAAGCTCGTGCTTGGCGGCTTCTAAGGTACCACACCAAGCTAATAGAGAGTACCATAGCCAGCAAAGAGACAATGCCTTGTGTTGCACTAAAGTTTGCTAGAAACGTTGGATAGTTTTCCGCCGTTATCAAATTTTGCTGCAAGTGTGCCAGCCAGATACTGCGTGTAAGAGACGACAGGGCTAACATGGAGCTAATCGTTAGTGTTAGTGGAATGATAAATCCTGTCCATAGCCCCCATCGATTTTCGGAATGCAATGATGGAAGGGGTGTTTCAGTAGCTTCTGGAATGCGCGAGGTGACCACCCAAGTAGCGACTAGATAAACAAGCGTTGCCACCATTAACAACCCTACAGACGCTTCACCCTGAAGGACAATATTAGGCGCCCATACTGCTATTAGTCCCCCAATGCCCGCACCAACTGCAAATAGAATAGAGAAGAAGATATAGTGCCAACAGGCCTGTGGAAAGGAGTACAAACGGTTGATTAAAGCCCATGCATAGACCAGGACCAAAGCCATAAAGGCTTTGGCGAGGCCCGCGAAT
Source organism: uncultured Chlamydiae bacterium (assembly GCA_963713615.1). Lineage (GTDB taxonomy): Bacteria > Chlamydiota > Chlamydiia > Chlamydiales > JAJFMA01 > CAMFKD01. Next base: position 787,929 of record CAVQMM010000001.1, on the reverse strand, counting down.
AGAAAAAGACTCCATCCCTGAGAGAGGCTTTGCCAAAAGACCAACGAGGCTCCTTCATCTGACGACTCCATTGGCAGGCCAAGCCTTCGCGGCAAAATGACTGCCGCGAATACCACTAGATATCCCAAATAGACCACTCCGAGGCCTTGTCCCAAGCGACGAAAGCTCCAGTAACGTGCCAAACTGAATGCCAGAATAAACGCGAAAAGATTTGCCCCTAATATAATCCAATGAGCCTGGATAACGTGAAGAGCCACATCCGCATTTACCCCAAGCAACAGCCCTGTCATGGCTGGAGGAATCATTCCTATGGTTAAACCCACAAAAAACAGGTAGATGCGAAGCATGCGCGCACTGAGTCTTGGTGACGATTCCATAATCATGATCCTTTCCTAATGGCTGCTATCCCGCTAACTATCTACCTACCGACTGTGGCACGAATTGTGTTTGCGGCTGCTGATTCTGTTCTACCGGCTGGGTATTCTGTTGCACCTGGCCCTGCTGAGCAGCTTGCTGGTTATTCTGCTGTACCAGCCCCTGCTGAGCAGCTTGCTGAGCTTGCTGATACTGCTGTAACTGTTGAGTAGCTTGTTGAGCCTGTTGAGCCGCTTGCTGGGCTTGCTGTTTATACTGCTCTATCTGAGCCTGCTGAGCAGCTTGTTGAGCTTGCTGGGCCGCCTGCTGCGCTTGCTGGTTATTCTGCTGTAGCTGAACCTGTTGAGCCGCCTGCTGCGCTTGCTGGCTATTCTGCTGTACCTGCTGAGCCTGTTGGGCCGTTTGTTGATCTTGCTGGGCTTGTTGGGCCGCCTGCTGCGCTTGCTGCTGATCATAGGCTGCTATTTTGGCCTTTTCCCTATCCACAATCTCTTGGAGCCTTTCTATGTCCTGGGGTTGAATGTCGTCCTTAGACATGACATCAAGCAGTATTTGACGTACACGTGGGCTACGAAGCGATTGCTTACCTACAAACTCTGACGCGAGAATTTCTTTGACCTTTGCCGCTTCAGCTGTGCGTTTGATTTCGATTTTTAAGGCAGGGGACATCAGCAAGTCTGGGTTGCCCATGCGATTTTCTAACTCTTTGAGCTTTTGTTGTGTTAAAGTCGTTTGATCCTCTAGTTGGCCATAAAACGACGCCTTTTGCTGATCTGTCAGTGGCGGATAATTACCAACATCATCAGCATGTAGGGCTCCCAAACCAGTGAGTAACAAACAACAAAAAACAAAAGTAATTATCTTATTCATAATTATCCAAAAATTTAATTATTAGTAAAACTATTTACATACTTTCACCATAATGAAAATTATAGCATTGCCATGTTATTATCACAATACAGATGAGACAAAATCCTCATAGGAAAGAAATGCAAGGTATGATTATCTGGGGCAATCAAGGCTTTTACGAGGAGCACCTGGTATGCTGGCACTGCGAGACACAATTCTTAATGCCATAGGAAATACCCCCCTTCTTCGCATGGATGACACATTCATTAAATGTGAATTTCTTAATCCATCAGGCTCAGTAAAGGATCGCTATGCAAAATTTGCTGTAGAGAGGGCTGAGCGAGAAGGTCTGCTAAAGTTGGGCGATACGATCGTTGAAGCCACGAGTGGGAATATGGGTAATTCCCTGGCAATGGTTGCAGCCGCCAAAGGGTATAAAATGTTGGTAGTGATGCCTGAAGGCTTTTCTAGAGAGCGGTTGATGATCTCGCAAGCTTTTGGAGCTGAAGTTAAGCTGGTGGGAGAGTTTCACCTTAACGCAGCCGTTGCTATAGCAAAGGAGTTAGGGGGCCGACCGGGCTATTTCTGTCCTCGTCAGTTTGAAAATCCATGGAACGTGGAGGAAAACAAAAATTGGCTTGGCTTGGAAATCATCAGCCAGCTTCCAAGTGGTGTGAAGATTGATGCACTTGTCCAAGGTGTAGGAACTGGTGGTACGATTATTGGGGTGGGGCAAGCATTGCGAGAGCAGCATAACGCCGACATCAAGTTGTTTGCGGTGGAGCCTGCTGAGTCTCCTACGATAGCAACAGGACGAATTGGTCGTCATCGAATTGAAGGAATCTCAGATGGTTTTGTGCCTACCTTGTTTGAAGAAGGCAGAAGTCAAATTAGTGAAGTCATCGCTGTGTCCAGCTTGGAAGCGATTGCCAGTATGAGACGCCTTGCATCAGAACATGGTTTGTTTGTTGGTCCTAGCTCAGGCGCCAACTTCGTGGCTGTGCAAGAGATACGTCGTCGGCATCCTCACCTAAAGAACATTCTGACGTTGTTTTGCGATGAGGGTGAGAAATACATGACCGAGCACTTCCTGGTTTGAAACGTCGTTAGGCACGACACACACAGGGGTAGAAGTTTAATGTCGTCAGGCACGACACATACCCTATGTGTGTCGTGCCTAACGACGCATAAAAAAAGCGCTCAAGGGATAATCCTTGAGCGCTTTATGTATCGTTCAGTAGTTCTAGACCAGACTAGAACTGTTGTCCCCAGGAAATACCCATAGCCCAGCTCTGTGACTGGAAGTGTTCACGTCCACCAATGCCAAAATCACCATCCAAGATCTCTGGTAAGTATGCATTCTTATGACCGCGGATACCCCACTCACCAAAGGCGGTGATCTCCGAGCAGTAGTCCCAGTTATAGGTTGCGCCAAAGGTCAGGTAATTCTGAATGACTTGCTGAGTCAGCGCGTTAAACGCTGTGGCAGTTGTTTGATTACGAATAGGAGACTGCTCCCACCTGTAACCAAGCCGCGCAACCAAGCAGTCGCTCCAGGCATAGTTGACACCGACTTTAACAGTGCTCTGGTCGCTCCATCCAAATCCAGGACCATCGGAGGTGCCGAAGTCCGGAGCAAAATCTGCACCGGCACCAGGGAAGCTATTCGCTAAGGAATGCACACGTGAGTAGCGGCGGAACTCGTAGTCTGCGGCTATGGTTGTGGCGCAATCCCAGTCATAAGCTAAGCCAACACGATAGGTCTCAGGAATGTCGATACGGTGATCAGCCAATAGACCACGGTACTTGCTGAATTCACCCATGTGTACTTTCGGACTCCATGCGAAGCCAACAGCTAATTGATCACAGAAAAAGCGACCTAAGTAGCCCAAGGTTACGCCAACGCCTGTCGCTTCACTGTTACCGTTATTGGTAAAGTTAGCGGGATCAGATACAACGTCTATCGTGTCGAAGAAATCAAGTCCTTGAACTCGCAACCAAGAAAAGTAAACGTTAACGCCGATACCAAACGACTGGCTTTCATTCCAGTTGTAGGCACCCGTGAACGTCAAAGCTTCCGTGCGGTAGTTAAACTGCAGGTTACTAGTTGTATCATCGCCGCCAAAGTCTGTCAAAGGCTGTTTGTATTGGGTGCGGATTTGGTCATAGTTGTTCCACTGAGTACCGAAGGCCCACTCATTACAGCAGCCAAAACGGTAGTTGAAACCGCCAGAACCATAATAATCCCACTGATGGGCATTATGAAAATTTCCAGTTTCTCCAATACCGCCCACCCGATCGCTAAGCTGGAGATTTTTTTCTCTCCATCGCGTGTCGAATTCTATATCGTAGCGAGTGCACACTTCTCCTGCTGTGGCAGGATTGTAAAAGGCTGTGAGGGAATCTTGGCCATAGGCCACTGCAGTCCCACCCATACCCATGGCCTTCGCGCTAGCCATTGGTTGCGCTTGTGCAGCCGAGCTGATAGCGATTAATGCTGCCATCATTCCAGCTTTCAAGTGCCATTTGATGTTCCATTTTTGCATATGAATGTTCCTCCATTCTGTCATATCAGTAAGACGGCTTCGAAACTGTTAAGACTGCCGTAAGGCCCTCCTAAAGTATTGAAACAGTCAAGAATACCCTTGTAACCCTGTAAATGCTTTTTTGTCAAATGTCCCGCAAGATGTTTTTTTGTACGAATGAATCGCAACACTAGAATCTTGCCCCATAGCTCAGTCCTAGGGCTACTATCGAAGATTTAAATAGCACATTCCGTCTTCCCAATACAAGCCCCCGCCGATCCGTGGATACCGTGATGTTATACTGTTTGGAAAACCATATTCAGACCGGTCGTCAGGGTAAATAGTAAAGCCTACCTTTACATAGTCTTGCACTAGAACTGTTGTCCCCAGGAAATACCTGTAGCAAAGCTTTGAGATTCGAAGTGTAGGCGTCCACCGATCACGTCACCTCCGGCGGCGATCACAGGCAAGGCTGATCTCTTATGACCACGGATACCCCATTCACCAAAGAGGGAGATCTCCGAGCAGTAATCCCAGTTATAAGTTGCGCCAAAGGTCAAGTAGTTCTGAATAACTTGCTGAGTCAGCACGTTAAGCGCTGTGGCAGTTGTTTGGTTACGAATAGGAGACTGCTCCCATCTGTAGCCAAGTCGTGCAACCAAGCAGTCGCTCCAAGCATAGTTCACACCGACTTTGACGGTGCTCTGGTCGCTCCATCCGAATCCAGGACCATCGGAAGTACCGAATTCAGGACCGAAAACAGGACCTGAACCAGGAAAGCTATTTGCTAAGGAATGCACACGTGAGTAGCGGCGGAACTCATAGTCTGCTGCTATGGTTGTGGCGCAATCCCAGTCATAAGCTAAGCCGACACGATAGGTCTCAGGAATGTCGATACGGTGATCAGCTAACAGACCGCGGTACTTGCTGAATTCACCCATGTGCACTTTCGGGCTCCACGCAAAGCCAACAGCCAATTGGTCGCAGAAAAAGCGGCCCAAATAACCTAAGGTTACACCAACACCAGTCGCCCCACTATTACCATTATCGCTGAAATAACCGGGATCAGAGACAAGCCCTATATCATCGAAGAACTCAAAGCCTTGAATTTGCAACCAGGAAAAGTAGACGTTAACGCCGATACCAAACGACTGGCTTTCATTCCAATTGTAGGCCCCTGCGAACGTCAAAGCTTCCGTGCGATAGTTAAACTTTAGGTTTCTAGTTGCATCGTCGCCGCCAAAGTCTGTCAAAGGCTGTTTGTACTGAGTGCGGATCTGGTCATAGTTGTTCCACTGAGTTCCATTTTTGCATATCAATGTTCCTCCATTCGGGTCACATCTAGAATTTTGCCCCATAGCTCAGTCCTAGGGCAACTATCGAAGATTTAAATAACACATCCCCGTCTTCCCAATACAAGCCCCCGCCGATCCGTGGATACCGTGATTTTATACTGTTTGGAAAACCATATTCTGCAAAGGCTGAAACCTCAGACCGGTCGTCAGGGTAAACAGTAAAGCCTGCCGTTACATAGTCTTCGACAGTATCCAAGGTGAGTGTGTTGAGTGCTGTGTTGGTTCCACCATTGGAAGGAATGGGAGATTTTTCGTAGCGGTACCCACAGCGTAAAGTCCAATATTGGTTCAAGCAAACGTTGATGCCTGCCTTACCAATCCATTGGTCCTGCCATCCAAATCCCGGACCATTAGGCGTTCCAAAAAGAGGTTCGAAGGGGCCAGGAGTATGTCCTGGAAAATTATTTGCCCAAGAAGGGATTTGTGAATAGCGACGGTATTCACCGTCTACAGCGATCATGACGAGTGCCTGGCACTGATTGGGCAAGGTAAGCGATAATCCCGCTCGAAAAGTCTCTGGGATATCTAGCTTGCCATCGGCAAGGAAGCCCGTATATTTCTTAAACTTGGACATATCCACACGCGGGCTGTAGGCAAAGCCGATCGCTACGCAATCACAACAATATTTAGCTAAAACGCCTACGGTTACGCCGACGCCTTGGGCAAGGTCAGGGGTACGGTTTGTGACGTTAGCGGGGTCCGCTGAAAGGGCTGTGATAAACTCAAGGCCTTTGACATCTAACCAGGAAAAATAAGCGTTAGCGGCCACACCAAAGGTTAGCCAATTACAGAAGCTGTACGCCACCGTAGTCGTCAGTACCTCCACGCGATAGTTGAACTTCAAGCGTGTTCCGGCGGGCGTTAGGTCAGGGTTGAAGTTTGAGAAGTCTGATAGAGGCGTCGGATAGTGCGTATGTACCTGCTCGTAGTTATTCCATTGAATGGCAAATGCCCATGTTCCACAACAGTCCCAGAGGGTATTCCATCCAGCTTCGCCATAGACGTCCCAATTGCGGATCGCGTGAAACTCTCCGTGCTGGAAGCTAGGAAACGGACGATGCGATAAAATCTGAAGGCGATTATTAAAGATCGTAGACACACCAACATCCGTGCGACAACCGATAGAACAGGCATTAGCAGGATTGTAAAAAGTTGTGATGGTGTCTTGTCCAAGCGCCACAGCAGCACCACCCATTCCCATGGCCTTGACACTGGCGATGGTCGTAGCCTCCGAAGATCCACTAACGGTAATCGCAAGAGCTGCTAATGTCGCGGTAAGATATTTAAATCGCTGCGTTCGCATGTTTCTCCTCACTCTCCATCAAATTCAAGCTCGCGGTCATGGAATGACTGCGCCACATTGTCGCTCTACTAAAACTTTAATCCATAGCCGAAGCCTAAGCTTATGGTATATGCCTGAAAACGCGCGTTAGCACCTTCCCAGCCTATGCCCCCATCAATCGTTGGATAGAGCGATTTGATACTATTGTTAAAGCCATACTCGATAAAACCGGTAATCTCTGACATGCAGTCAAGGTAGACGGTAGCCCCCATACTGATGTAATCCTCAATAGTGTTTAGCGTCAGCGTATTCATCGCCGTGTTAGTGCCACCATCTCTGGGGATTGGAGACTGCTCATGACGGTATCCGCAACGTATCGCCCAACAGCAATCAAAACGATAGTTCACGCCCACCTTGCCAATCCATTGGTCGTGCCACCCAAATCCTGGACCACCCGGCGCGCCAAAGGAAGGTTCAAAAGGACCTGGGGAGTTGCCGGGAAAGTTATTTGCCCATGTAGGGATTTGGGAATAGCGTCGATATTCACCATCAGCCGCGAGAACAACTTGTTGATTACATGCATCTACGAGAGTTGCAGCAATTCCAAATCGGTACGTTTCTGGAATGTCAATAGAGGAATCGGGGAGCAAACCCTGGTATTTCTCAAGTTTGGTCATATGAACTTTTGGACTATAGGTACAGCCAATCGCTATCCGGTCCGAGTAAAATTTCGTCAACATACCCAATGTAACTCCTACACCATTTGAAGTCGCAGTGGCTTGGTTTGTAACGTCAGAAGGATCCACAGAAAGCGTCTTAAGCTGTTCTAAGCCTGTGATGTTGAGCCACGTAAAGTAAACGTTTGCGGCTACCCCAAGAGTCAACCAGTTATATGGGCTATAAGCTACGGTTGTAGTAAGCACTTCCACACGAAAATTAAACTTTAAGGTCAAGTCAGTGGAAAGGGCGTCACCTGACCAGTCTTCGAGTGCCGTCATGTAGTGTGTGTGTACCTGGTCATAATTATTCCACTGGACCGCAGCGGCCCAAGTCCCGTTCCAGTCCCAGAGAGTGTTTAGACCGCCTTCACCATAGGCATCCCAGAAGGGAATGCAGTGAAAGCGCCCATGCTGAAGGGCGGCGCTAGGACGGTCCGAAAGAAATAGATCGCGGTGATTATATTTAGTAGATGCGCCGGAGTCGGCTCTACACCCCACAAAGCAGGCCGTGGCTGGATTGTAGAAGGTCGTGATGGTATCTTGTCCAAATGCCACCGCCGCGCCTCCCATACCCATAGCTTTGGCACTAGCTATGGTCGAAGCATCTACAGAGCCGTTGAAACTGATCGCTAACGCTGCTAGGGTCGCGATGAGATAACTTTTTGCTCGCTGTGTTCGCATCGTTCTAACCTCACTCTCGGGTGAATTCAAGGGCTCTAATCCCTTGAAATAGAAGAAATCGGGCATCCCTCTCCAAGGAATAGATAGAGGGATGCTTGTACCTGCCATAAACATTTCTTGTCAAAAACGAAATGGCCTCCGCAGTGGAATAACACGCGTGAAGCTATACGCATCGACCTAAGCCCACACAATCGTTGCTCGGCGCGCAGCGCTTTGGAGCCCCAACCGACTGCGTCGCCAATATCCAAAAGTAACAAGGTTTCCTATGTGGCGCAGTCATTCCATGACTGCGGACCAATCCGTTGCAATTGTGGAGACGTGCAAAACAAACGTCCCATGTGATGCAAACGGAATTTGTTTCAACCGTTCTCGCATTCATGGAATGACTGCGTCACATAGGAAATTGCGTCTGATTCGTGTTTAAAAGCCCTTCTCCAATGTATATTTTATATGTCAATAGTGCTTGTTATAATCGGATAAATCAATAATCTTGATTAATTTAAGTTATATTTGATAAACTATGGAATTTAATATCGTATTCTAATAGAATAAAGTTCGTAGTGAAAACAAGACCCAATAATTGGAGGTCATAATTATGAAATTACTTACATGGCTATTTGTAGCAGCCAGTTCATTATCATTAATGGGACTTAACCCATCCCTATCGGCTGACGAGTTTGGCGAGGGCCCACATGAAATCGACTATTCTCCAGCAGTACATCTAACAACAGACCAGCAGGCTCTATGGACTCATGCCTTCAATAAGGAATGGCAAGTTGTCATACAACCTAATCCAGAAACTGGTGTGATAAAAATCATAGTGGGCGACATAAAACCTCGAGGTACAACACAGGCCAGTTACGCTGATCAAGTTATACTGATGCGTCAGATGGTAGCAGCCAATCCTCAATCTTTGGATTTCGCCTACACGGGTGAAAGGATGGCTAACGACTATCTAAAAAACAATCCAGAAAGTCCAGAAGGAACAGCCCTTAGGATGACAAGTCTCTTGGTACAGACCGGCATGAAGCCTGCTGTATTTACAACTCATCCTGATTTTATGAAGTGGGCAGCTGAGAACCACATCGCTAGCGCGGTGAATGGATTCCACCACAAGTGGGTCGTAGGCCATAATTATGCGCCTGTCATCGTTATGCCTTCAGGAAAAATTGGTTGGTCGAGCCTCAAAAAACAAGGCATTGTTGACCAGAATGGCAATTTCGCTAAGGGCTGGGCTTATACCAATCAAGGTTTTGTTCAAGTGGCCACCCCAGCAGCAAAAGAACCTGAGAAAGAAGCAGATAGTATTTATCGTGAAGGTGGAGAGACTCCTGTTGATCATGGTGAAGAGACTCCTGCTGATCATGTGGACCATGCTGCATTAGATGGAGGTTCCGAAAATGACAATGCAGACAATAACAACTCCGAAAATGACAATGAGAACTTTGGGAAAGGTGGTCCTGGCGAAAGCAATCCGGGGCTTGAAGCCACATTTGCTTCGCAGCGCGTTATCCACGATGAATCTGCAATAGAAAGTCTGTCCATTAAGTCTAATAAAGTGGGTACCAGAGACAGCTCGTGCCAAGACCTTTTCGATCAGAGTGGGAGTCTTGGAGCAGACTGTAAAATCGTATCCAAAACTGGAAAAAACGTTACAATTCACGACCCAGATGCACGCTCCAAACTTGAGAGCACAAGTAATAACTGGATCATAGGTGCTACAAATGCCGATTGTGAATCTCAGTGGACAGAAAATGGGGTTCTTCTCGCTTCCTGTAAACTCCTAAACCGAAAATTGGCTTTGGGCTCTGGTGAGGAGAAGACAGAAGTGCACGTGGTGACGACCCCTCAGGACAGTAACGAACCACAGGCTAGTGAAAAAGACAACGTAGAAGAGCCTGTTAAAGAAAACAAAGTAGAACAGCCTGCTGAAGGAAACTCTGCTCTGGTCATTCAGAATGCAGACCTGGCTGGACTAGTCTTTGAAGGGGACAAGACAAAGGGACAAACTGCGGATAGTTGTAAGACTGCCCTTGAAACTACTGGTGCACTGCCCGCAGGATGCTATATAAAAGCTGAGGATGAAGATGTCAAGATCAACTTCGCCGATCATAACAAGATACTTAAAGCAGAAGCCGCTTATGGTTGGTTTAACCAGCGGTATTACAGCACTCCTAATAATGATGGATGCGCAAAGGCATTCAGTGAAACAGGTGTAATCCTCAAAGGGTGTAAAGGGGTTGGCCAATCCGAGTCAAATCTGCAGCTGCCTGGTGGAGAAGAAAAAGGGCAGTCCAACCAAGACCAAAATGGTGGTAACCCAGGACTCCCAGGCGGACAGTCCAACCAAGACCAAAATGGTGGTAACCCAGGACTCCCAAGCGGACAGCCCAACCAAGACCAAAATGGTGGTAACCCAGGACTTCCAGGCGGACAGTCCAACCAAGACCAAAGTGGTGGTAACCCAGGACTCCCAAGCGGACAGCCCAACCAAGACCAAAATAGTGGCGGTGGCGGTCAAGCACTTCCAAACTCAAGTCATGCTGGAAAAGACAATTTGAACGAATTGACCCCAAACCAAATTACCCAGCTTAACAACGAAGTCTACCTTAACGACGTGATTAATAATAAGGGTGTGGTTGATAATGTTGGTCTAAAAGAGGACCAAGATGGTAGTACGTTATTGCGCACTGAAGCTAATGGGGTCGTTACCGTCGTTACCCCGGACAAGCATACGGACGTCAAAGTTAACGACCGCAGTGCCTTTGCAGGTTACAAAGTCGAGCATTTCGCCGAACGTCACGGTGGTCAAAGCGGCGCCTTTGGAAAAGCAGTATGCACTAAAATATGGAATGAAAAAGGAGTGCTTCTAGGTGGCTGCAAACTGGTGAAGTAATCCTTTCACCAAGGTAGTACTTGTAGCATCGAATGAAATAATCTGTTGGGGTGTCTTCCCTATAAATAGGAAGCACCCTCTTTTTATTTGTGGCATCGATGCAGCAACCCCATACCCTGCTCTCTCTCATCGACCTTCTCCCCGCCTGGCGATGCCATGGCCGGTTGCAATATCGACCCTTCGTTTTTAAATAGCATTCTCTATCGCATATTTTGCATGTCAATTTAGTTTATTATAATCTGATAAATCAACAATCATTATTAATTTAAATTATACTTGATAGACTGTGGAATTTAATATCGCATTCTAATATAATAACGTTCGTAGTGAAACAAGACCCAATAATTGGAGGTCATAAATTATGAAATTACTTACATGGCTAATTGTAGCAGCCAGTTCATTATCATTAATGGGACTGAACTCATCCCTATCGGCTGAGGAGTTAGGTCAGGGCCTCCATGAAATGGACTATTCTCCAGCAATACGTGATAACTCCCTCGCAGGTCTTGTTAATTGGGACACTCTGATAAAGGACGAAAAGGGCCTCCAGAGCTTGCACGCTGAAGCTGATCAGGCAAATGCTCACCCAGCTCTAAATAGTAAGTGCCAAGCTTTCTATGCAAATGGCACTTTGCTGGGCGGCTGCAGGATCGTTACCCGGCTTTTCATCAGGATGTCCAAGTTAACGACCGTAGTGGCTTTTCACACCTACAAGTCAAACAGGCCACCGAACGTAACGGCCGGCCCGAAGACTCTGCTGTAGACCTCATCTGCACTAAGGTGTGGAACGCAGAAGGAGTGCTCTTAGGTGGCTGCAAACTGGTGAAGTAATCCTTTCATCAAGGCAGTACTTGTAGCAGCGAATAAAATAATCTGTTAGGGTGTCTCCCTTACAAATAGGGAGCACCCTCGTTATGCAGCAACTTCATACGCTAACGTCTCTCATTGACCTTCTCCCCGAACGCGGCAACCGCGTTGCCTTGCGTCTGATAGGAGCGCATGAAAATCGCATTCTTACCTATGAGGCTTTGTACGAGGAAATTCAGGCCTTCGCACACGGCTTAGCCTCACAAGGTCTTGCTAAAGGTGATGCCGTCGCTCTGTTCACGCCCAGCTCACTAGAGTGGTATATCGCGTGCCATGGAATTCTCCGCGCTGGTGGATGCGTTGTGCCTGTTGATGTGCAGCTAGACGACCAAAGTCTGCGTCATATTCTCGAAGATAGTGGTGCCAGGGTAATCATCACCACTGCTGCTTTGGCCCAAAAATTATTCCACGATCGGCCTGTCTCGGTAAAGGTCTATCTCTTGGATGTTGATGAATCAGATCCCAGAAGCTGGCTTGCTCTCATTCGTATTGGTAAACAAACTGAAGCCTCCTTGCCCCTCATCACACCTGAGGATTCCGCCTTTCTATTTTATACATCTGGAACAACAGGGCATCCGAAAGGCGTCCCTCTTACGCACGGAAAAATCGTCTATTCCCTTAATGGCTTGATGGCTCGTGAACTCGTCAAAGCCAGCGACACTGCCCTGCTGCCTTTACCTTTGCATCACGTCTATCCAGTCATCTTAGGAGGCTTCTATACGTTGCTCATGGGATTGGATACCGTCATTCCAGATGAACTCACTGGTCCTGCTATCGCTCGAGCCATTCTTCAAGGTAACGTAAGTGCTGTCATAGGCGTTCCGCGTCTCTATACGGCCTTAGTTGCAGGGATAAAGACTCGCGCACTTGCTGGAGGCAAAGTACGCTATGCCCTCTTCCGCTGGCTACTAGCCGTCTCCATGTTTGCTCGCCGCCGTCTCGGACTTCGCTTAGGTAAAATTCTACTAAGGCCTGTTCACGAGCAAATAGGACCGCGCTTGCGTGTTTTAGCATCTGGTGGCTCCAAGTTTGACGAAGAGCTGGGCTGGACTCTAGAAGCGCTCGGCTGGCATGCGGCTATTGGGTATGGACTAACGGAAACGGCGACCGTGGTATCGTTCTGTTCGCCAGGAGACGGTCATCTCGACAGCGTCGGCCAACCCATGCCGGGAGTTGAAATCCGTATCGATACGACAGTAAGCGCTGGAGAAAGTGCCACTGTTGCGCCTACAGAAGGCGTACCAGGAGAAGTTCAGGTGCATGGCCCCAACATCTTCGATGGCTATCACAACCTTCCGAAAAAAAATAAAGAGGTCTTCACCGCTGATGGTTGGTTTCGTACAGGAGATCTTGGTTATCTAGACCGCGGTGGTTACCTACATATCCTGGGAAGGGCCTCCACACTGATTGTAGCGCCAGGAGGCGAGAAAATTCAGCCGGAAGATGTCGAAAGCGTGTATCTTCAAGATCCCATCGTCGGAGAAATCGGTGTCCTTCAAAAGGATGGACGCCTCGTTGCCATTGTTGTTCCCAATTTGGAGGCGATGACGGAGCGGAGCCTAAGCGATGCTGAATGGAGTATTCGTAGATCCCTCGCTGAGCAATCGCGCCAGTTAGCTTCTTATAAACGCATTACAGACTTTACCTTAACACGCCAGGGACTCCCACGCACCCGCCTGGGCAAGCTCCGCAGACATCTATTGCCTGCACGATATGATGAAGCTAAAAGTGGGAGTGCTCTGGAAGGAACACCAATCAAGGTCGCAGCGATGAGTGCGGCGGACCAAGACATCTTACACGAATCAGCAGCACATGCTATATGGGATTGGCTATGTACAATGCATCCGTTGAAACATTTGACTTTGGATACTAGTCCCCAACTAGACCTAGGAGTCGACTCTCTCGAATGGTTAAATATTTCCTTGGAAATCCGACATCGTGCCGGCGTTGACCTACCCCAGGAGGTCTTTGGCCATATAGAAACCATTCGAGATCTTCTAAAAGCTGTGAATAAAGCCAGCAATGAGGAGTTGCCACCGGAGCTCTTTCCGTTCGATAATCCCTGGCCTCTACTAACAGAGCAGCAACGCAAGGCGCTGAAACCTATGGGTGGAGCCGGTCCCATGCTCTGGATGTTACAAGGGATTGGCAAGATCATCTCGAAGGCTTTTTTTCCTTTAGAAGTGATCGGCGCCGAGAACATACCCAGCCAAGGCCAGTACTTGATGTGTCCTAATCATGTCAGCCACCTCGACCCCTTCAGCATTGCTGCATCGCTAAATTATTCCCAGCTGCATAAACTGTGGTGGGGTGGATGGCAAGGAGTCATCTACCATAACCCTATTAACCGTTTGGTTAGCCGTCTAGCACAGGCAGTGCCCATCGATGCGCGGAATGCCGCCATCTCTAGCCTTGCAGTGGCAGCGGCTGTATTAAAGATGGACCGCAGTTTAGTGTGGTTTCCCGAGGGAAGACGATCCCCTGAAGGAGTCTTGCAGCCCTTTCGAACGGGCATAGGAATGCTACTGCAACACTTTAAGGTACCGGTGATACCGGTCTTTATCTCTGGAACCTTTGAGGCCATGCCTATGGACAGGCGATGGCCGCATGCTCACCCCATCAAAATTGTTTATGGAACTCCCTTGATGCCGGCGGAATTAGAGGCCATGGGAAAGGGTGATAAGCCCTACGAACGCATGACTACTGGATTATATGAAGCCGTGAAAACCCTTGGAAAGATCCATGGATGATGCTAAACAACGGCCTAGCCTACGAGCTTTGCTCAGTTGGGCACTTTTTGACTGGGCTAACAGTGCTTTCTCATCCATTATTCAAACGTTTGTCTTTGCAGCCTATCTTGCACGACAAGTTGCCAGCGACACGCGCGTAGGCACCGCCGAATGGGGTGCAGCTATCAGCCTGGCAGGTGTTTTTGTGGCCCTCGGAAGCCCGATGCTTGGAGCCATCGCCGATCAGAGTGGGCACCGCAAGCGCTGGATTCTTGGCTTTGCTTGCTTATGCGTGTTGGCGACGGCTCTGCTGTGGTTCATCAAGCCACACCCTAGCTATGTGACCCCTGCGATTATTCTAGTGGCTATAGGAACCATCGGCTCGGAGTTTGCCTTCGTCTTCTACAGCGCTATGCTGCCTTCTCTGGCACCTCCAGACCAGATTGGACGCTGGTCAGGTTGGGGTTGGGGCATGGGCTATGCCGGAGGCACCATCGCTTTGTCGCTCTCCTTAGTGCTTTTTGTCTTTCACGGGGGTTCCTGGCTAGGCTTAGACACTGCTACTGGCGAACCGGTTCGCGCCACTTGCCTATTTACTGCAGCGTGGATCCTGACATTTACAATCCCCTTCTTTCTCTTCACTCCTGATTACAGCACTGGAAACAAGCCCATGAGACAGGCTGCGCGCGACGGCTTCCGTCAGCTTTGGCAAACATTACGCCATATTAGGCAATACAAGCAGATCGTTCGGTTTCTGATCGCCTATCTGTGCTACTACGAAGGCCTGACGACATTATTCGCCTTCGGCGGAGTCTTTGCAGCTACATTGTTTAACATGGGCGAACAGGAAGTGATGCTGTTCGGCATCTCCCTGAATATGGTAGGTGGTGCCGGAGCGGCCCTATTTGCCCTAGTCGATGACCGCCTAGGCAGTAAGAAAACCATTCAGCTGGCCTTGGCAGGTCTGATACTGACGGCAATCTGTACGCTTCTTGCCCCCACTAAGACCCTTTTCTGGGTCTTTGGTCTCACTGTAGGGATCTTCGTAGGCCCTGTTCAGGCTTCTACAAGGGCATTCATGGCCCGCGCTGCTCCCGAGCATCTGCGGACAGAGATGTTTGGCTTTTTGGCGTTCAGCGGTAAAGCAACATCCTTCATTGGACCGGCGATTGTCGGATGGCTAACGTACACCACTGGCAATCAACGCCTCGGCATGAGCCCGGTTGTTGTGCTACTACTACTTGGTGCAATAATGATGTTCTGGGTTCCACCGGATGACGGGCGTGCCGCGCAACACGACTAGCACGACACTCGTGATGGTAACGGTTTGAGACATAATTTAGCAGGATATGCAGGATCGCTTCGCGGCAGGATATGCAGGATACTCCTACCTTCTAAATACAAATAAGGCTGACAATGTGCTTAAAGTGGAGGGAGGTGGGAGTGGAGAGGATTTGAGGCAAACCTGGTTCAATTCTATCTCATTAATTTTAAAATAAAGTTAACCCTATGAATTTGAAGATGATGAGAGTATCCTGCCTATCCTGTCGCGAAGCGATCCTACATATCCGTTAAATTATGTCTCGAACCGTTCCGTTGCGAATGTCGTGCCTGTTTAAACACATCGTCAGCCCTATTTGCATTGAGATGATGGGAGCGATCCTGCCGTTCCGTCACGAGTGCCGCGCCTCTCTGCATGCCCAATCACCACTTAAGCCAACCCTTAACCTTCTCAAATAGGCTTGTGGCTATCGTTCCAATACTGACCTGTCCTTTAAGAACAAGCGAATAGTAAAGCGAAGAAGCAAAGTTTTTGATGCGCTCGTCCGGATCAGTTATCCCCTTCTCAGCAGCTTTTGTGGCGGACTCATAACCTTGCCCTCTAAAGACAAGATCCTGATACAGTCTATAGGCCTCTAGTCTCACTTCCGGATCAGCATCCGTTAGGCCTATCTCAGCTGCCTTGATTGCTGACTCATACCCCCACCCTCTATTGAAAAGCATGTTATATAAGTCACGGGCAGCTGATCTAACTCTCGCATTTGGATCGGCTATCCCCCTCGCAGCTGCTTTGCTTAATGATGCGTCATGCCCCTGATTGTGATAATAAAGTACATTGTAAAGTACATAGAGCTCCAATTTCCTCTCCACATCTAGATCAGCGATGCCCTTCTCTGCCATATTGATTGCCGACTCGTGCCCCTGCCCTTTATAGAACAGAGTTCGATACAGGTTATAGGCTCCTGATCTAACTCTCCTATCCGGATCAGCTGCGCCCTTCTCAGCCACTCTGACAGCTGACTCATACCCCTGCTCTTTATTGACAAGAGCCTGATAAAGTTTAAAGGCCACTAATTTCACTTCTGGATCCGGATCAGCTGCGCCCTTCTCAGCCACTCTGATAGCTGACTCATACCCCTGTCCTCTATCGAAAAGATCACCATAGAGCCTATAGGCTGCTGATCTAACCGCTGGATCAGGATCAGTTACGCCCTTCTCAGCCACTCTGATAGCTGACTCATATCCCTGCCCTTTGGAAATAAGCAGAGGATACAATTGTGAATAGATCGCCTGCCTGATCTGAGTGGAAGGATCCGACGCTCCCTTCTCAACCGCGATGGTTGCCGCCTCAAACGCCTCCTCTCTATTGACAAGAAGACAATATATACCGTAGGCGATCATTCTGATACTTTCATCAGAATCTACTATCCCTTTCTCAGCTACTCGAGTTTGTGTTGCCTCATCCACCGGTTCATGTTGAATAAGATCCAAAAACGACAAATAAGCCTGGGCTTTATCAACCAGACTGGAATCTTTCATCCCCTTTTCCGCATCTGATATAATTTGCTTCACAAATCTGTCAAAAAGGCCTACCTGGTTGGGGTCACCGATCTCCATTGTCCTGAGCAAATCACGTATATCCGTAAATGTGTCCGTCATACTCATTTCGAACATTTTACCAAATATACCTAGGGTAACATCAAGTTGCTCTGGTTGATTAATAAAGCATTTGAGGGAAAGCTCTTGATCGGTTCTATCGGGAACCTGTGCGAGTACAATGATCTTAAGTTCATCAAACAGCTCAGCTAGCATGCGAAGCTGCTGCCAACGCGCACGTGCTTGTCCAAGCAATTGCATTTTCAACTGCAAGGAGTCGTCTTCCTTGTTATAGCTCAGGGTTAGTCCAGCGCTGTGATTACGAAGGGGGATGTTATATTTGAGAGAGACTTCATTAGTGTTAACTTCAAGACTGGTCTTCATTGGGTCTAGTGCACCGATTGTCCTAGCAGCTGCTTTGAACGCATGCGGCAAGGAGGAGAGTGCTATCAGCGCATCTGAAAAAAGCCTTTGGTTTAACACACCTGTGCAGACGAGGAGGTTCTGGTGATAGAGCGTAAAATCATCCTCAAGTGTTTGTGGAAAATGTCTTTCAAACGCTGTGATAGCTCCTAGCACTGCTGCTGCAACAGAGAAGCCTCTTGAAGGGCTTAGCTGCGCAATGTCCATGCTTTGGTGTTCATTGAGGAGTTCCTCAAGTCGGCTCAAATAGCGTGAGATTGGCCAACTGCTGTGAACAGGAATGCTTGTGGGATCAATGATCACTTGATGCCAACTCTTCAAGAGTGAAAGATAGGGGTACAGCATCGTCCTAAACAGGGGTACTTTTTCTTTCATGGTCCATTGCGGACTCGCTTTCATGGCTTTAATGGCGCTGTCATAGAGGTCCACGAGCTGCTGCATATTTTTAATGGCAATAGCCATGGCGATCGCTGAAACGCCTTTCATTTCTTCTGCTAACATCCCCTGCTCTTGCGGGCTAGCGAGCTGCTGCAGCTTCTCCCATGCTTTGTCAAAGGTCTTCGGGTCTGTGAACAGATGAATTTGATCGCTGAGGCTTTGAAGGTCGTCTTTTTTGCTGAGCTGCTTGTCTATAGAGGCAAAGTCTTCATCTGATACGGCACCAGAGAGATGTGCCAAGCGTTCCAACACGACGGGATGGGTCTCTTGACTGGGCGAGAAGTGAAAACTGAGCCATAAAGGTAGTAGGTCAGCTCTCTCTAATGCCTGTAACATCTGCTTAAATTTTTGTATTTGCTCTATTGGCAGCATGTTTTGCTCGGCATGAGCCTCCAAATCCAGCAAAAACATCCTCCAGCTAGCCTGAGCTTCTGGGGTAAAGGTCTGGTTGCCAATGAGGAGCAAGTCAATGAACTTGCTAGGATGGGGCAGCTGCGCTTGGTAGTCGACCAACTGCTGCGTCTCTTCTATCGTAGGCCAGATATCTGGCACAGCGTATTGATTGATACTGCCATATTTTTGCGCATTGCCGACCAATAGAGACTCGAGGACTTTAACATGGAAGAGCGACTTTAGCCGCTCTCCTGCCGGCTGTCGTCGGATCGTTTCTCTGGTTTCTGCCAGAGCAGCATCGAAGCTGCTAGCAAAGGCGTCAACAGTGTCTATACGTCCCTGAATAACATTTGACAACGCCTCAGATGGATCTTTTGGTACTTTGATGTCGTGCACCCACGGGTGCTGCTCAATATGATTTAGATTTTCTAAAACGGCGTCCTTTGACTGTGCATCTCGAATGGCAACGAGAAAGTCTTTGATCTCTTGGGGTACCTCTTTGCGTCTGTTAGGCATTTTTTGCGCAGCAAGCATCGGCATGGAAATAGCTATTTTGGCGGGGTGCACGGCGAAGCCTGATGAGATGAAATCCTCTATTTTAGCTTTCCGAGAATCCCACAGGTGAAGCGAGGACGTTTGCATACAGGCTATGAGCGGGGTTTGTGGACTGATCTGCTTCAGCAGACCTCGTAAAGCATCGTTGTCTCTAGCCAAGAGACAGGGTATTCCCAGATTGCTAAAGTTAACCACGGGGTGGGAATTGGCTGGTTCAGGCTGATGTACAACGACAAGGCGATGAACACCCTCTTTGAAGGCACGCTCTGCTTCTTGAAGTGTTGTCGCAGTCAATATCTCGTCCGGATTTGCTATGGAAAAGGCTGACGCTCTTCCAGGTACCAGCATTTCATTTTGTAGGCTCGCTTTTAGAGGTGATTCGGGTGCGCTGGCTAGCTTTAACCTATCGAGGTAGGTGGGAAGCAGAGGCAAGCGGTTCACAGGCCTAGCTTGAACGGGATAGATCGTCTCTCCCTGAATGACAATCTCCATATCAGTCGCTTCTCCATCAAAGAACTTCTCCCCGATAATCCCCCAATGGTAGAGACGAGCCAGCATTTCAGGAGTTAACGCTGGCTTATTTTGAAGTTCCGGTGGGTTACTGACCTTCTCAAGCGTGATGCCATTAGGCCCCTGGACGGGAGCAAGACGCTCAGGTTTCTTCTTGTTGTCGTAGAGAACATAGAGCTGATCAGGATGAGCGTCTGAGATGAGCAAGGTGACGGTATCCGTGGCTATTCCTTGACTGCCTACGACACCCTCACCATGGCCATAGCTTGCGCTGATACGCATCACTCGGAAGGTCTCGCCACCCGTGTAAAGAGGTTCATCGGTGAAGAGGACAAGCGAAACAGGGATTTCGCTGGCCTGCTTGCTGCCACCAATTGCCTCGCCAATGAGCTCTTGACAGGTCACAGCTAACTTGAGTTCTTGCTCAAAAGGGTTTTGCTTGGCGTTGATGCGATTTTGGAGCGACCCATATCCAAAGTAAGATCTGACGACATCGCCTAAAGCTTCGCATAGGGGTTGTGGGTCTGGGGAAACATAGGCCTTGCTGACATTGCCGCCAGCATTGGCCATCTGGCGGGAATCTTCGGATCCCGTGCTGCGTACCATCAGATAGTTTCCAGCGGCTTTGATTCCTTCTTGCCAGGAGATGAACTCAGGGGATAATGCAAGCGCCTCGAAGGCCTCATTAGCGCCAAAGGCTTTAACGATCGCTTCGTCAATGGCATTGAGATGCTGGGCTGCGACAGGCTCCTCCAAAAAACGTCCTTCACCGCTATACTGCGAATAAAGCTCTCCTAAAGCTGTCCAATGCTCGAAAACTTCCGGAGCGCTTCCTTGCAGAAAAGCCTGGATGGTGTCGTTCGTGATTCCGTGAGGCATCGGGATTTGAATTCCTGGAATCCTTAAGGCCAAGGCAAGCCGTGCTTGTTTGACAATATTGGTGTGCTTCTTACCACAGCGCTCGAGCTCTGCATCATCAATTGCCAGAGAACCCCTTGCTGCTCGCATCAGAATTTCGATGCGCCGCTCCAAACTTTTAACGGCATAACATTTTTCCTCGACCTGTTTCACCCAAGCCATCAGCTCTACCAATGGACACATATCGGCTGGTGGATGCTCAATGGTACGCAGGAGTTCTTGATGAAGAAGGGCGACTTCTTTGCGCAGTTCCTCTAGAGGGGGCTGTGATACCAGCTGATGATTCATCTTCTGCGTCTTGACGATATCCTCTTTTAGCTGTTGCTGAGTGCTTTTGATTTGCTCCTCCTCCGCCGGTGGGTGTTTCCAGAGACGCCCAACCCAACCAAGCACTTTGGAGCTGACGCCAGAGCTCTTTGCCGCCGTGGCTGCTGGCTCGCTCCAAGGAATATCTGAAAGAAGAAGAGGACTTGCCTTGGTAGCCACCGTTTTGGCAGGTTCGTGTATAGTGAAAAGTTGCCACCACTCCTGCAGGCTCAGATGCGCATAGGGATTTGAGACATAGCCTGCACCTAAGATTCTCTGAAAGCGGTAGGCGTCAGTGATCGTGTTGATGTCTGCTGCAGAAGGAGCTTTTGAAGCCTTTAAAGACTCCTGGAGGATTGAACGAATTTCAGGATAACGTTTTGTCAGCTTCTCAAGGCTTTCAGGAGACTCCTTCAAAACGCCAAATTTAGAGGAAAGTAGCGTGCCTAATGCCGCGACTTCCTTGTCGATCTGCTCCATCTGCTCTTTAGGAATCTGGCTAAGAGCTTCTCGATGGAGGCGCTCCGCCTCCTCACGGATACTATGAAGCTTATTCGTGAAGCCAATGACCTGTTCCGAGAGCTGCATTCCAATGAATACACTATAGACGATGCGCTTGGTCGTATCGCTCCAGTTCTCCGATTGCGTTACGTTCTGAAAGAGCGCTTTTAGCCATCCCGATTTTTTTTGAGGTCTCTGATCTACCAGCTGCTGCCACTCGTCGCTTCCATATTCTATGCCGTTGTTGTTGACCGGGCCCTTGTTTGCTGTTTGGGCGAGTTTCTGGATCTTCTGCAGGGCATGAATGATCGTATTGGCCGATTTCTTGCATTCTGGACTACCGAAAGCTTTCACCTGTGGCAACAGCTCTCCAATAACATCTCCTATTTTTCTGAGCTGTGTATTCAGCGACTGCAGTTGCAGAGCTGCTTGCTCCGACTGATCTCCTCTCCCTAAACGAGCGAGAACTTGTCGTTCTTGATCTATCGATTGGCCCAAAACCTCTGCCCAATCCTCTATTTGCCAGGAGAAGTTACGCAGGTCTTCTGCAAAGAGTTCCATCATCTTTTCTGCTACGACCGGATACCCCTTGGAATCTTGCACCGTCTCCCACACGTCCTCCAATCTTTCGATAGCCTCTTTAACATCCATTATCGCCAGAAGAGGACCAGATACTTCATGAGGTTCATAGATTTTTTCTATGAGAGCTTCTATGGCATCATCAAAAACTGAAACCTTGGTGCTATACTCCGGCATATACTGCGCTAGGAGGAATGTTCCCTCCAATAGCTCCTCCGCCTTTTCAATCTGTTGTATGGCATGCGTTTTTTGCGTAGCTGGGGCTAATTGATTCAATTCGTCTTGAAGGTAGCTTAGGTTACCGCGCATATCTTGGAGGTGAACCATCTTCTCTTCGGAAACTTCATTATTGCTGTAGATTTCTTCAAACAAAAGCGCTATGCGATTCACTAGGAATGAGTAGCGACGATTCAGATCGTGCAATACAGGAGTCTTTTCCACAACAGGTTCCGTGGCAATAAATAAACTACTTTGCAGCAATTTTTGAACTTGACAGGGCAAGACCTTTCTAACTGGTGAATGGCAAGTGTCAGTATTATTGTGCGAGACTGCCCTATAACTACAACTTCGGAAATTAATTGTTTTAGAAATATCCATTAATCGTCTTTTGTTACTTTTAAGCCCATGTAACATTACCATTAATTCCATTATATTACAATCAGAAGCATTTGATACTATAGTCATCATTTACAATGAATATTTTTGGTTATTGGGAAGAATTGGGGGCGCTTTTTGGGCCTTATTCACCTTTGCGGTCAGTTTTCGGTCGGACGAAAAAGGATCGTCTGTCGCGTTTTGCTCCTCGGACATAGCTGGCGCTATGCCCTCGTCACAAACCACGACATCCGACCTTTTTCGTCCGACCGAAATTCTGACCGTAAAGGTGAACAAGGTGGAAACACCCGTCTTTCAAAAGTCATATAGCTGGAGGAAGCTACTCTCGGAAGCTGCGTCCAAAAAATGTGCAAAGTCCAGCATAAGCAAATCCTAATCCTCTGCTCAACTTGACTATTTGGACAACCACCCGTACAATCGCGGCGCTAACAATACGAGAGAGAGATCGATGGAAGAGTGGCGCACATTCCTGTACTACCCGCTAGGCCTAATGCCGCTGGTATTCTTTGGCTTACGCTTTGTGATCCAGTGGATTCAGAGCGAACGATTAGGACAATCTGTTGTGCCTGCCATCTTTTGGCGTCTATCATTGGCAGGAAATATTCTGCTGATGCTGCATTACTTTATTCAGTTGCAGTACCCGTTTGCCCTATTGCAGGTCGTTAATGGAGTCATTTCCTGGCGCAATTTGAACTTGATGGGACTCACAAACCAGGCACGCCTATCTAGACAAACCGTCATGGGAATTCTTGGAGTGGCCATTATGGCCCTCACCATTACGTTTGCTGGCCAGGGACTTCTTATAGGCCACATCGAATGGCTGCGTGTACCCACCAAGTTGTGGGCGACAGGGTCTGCGCCACAGTTTTCCTTACAATGGCATCTGTTGGGGATATTAGGCAGCTGCCTGTTCGCCAGCCGCTTTTGGGTGCAATGGTGGGAAGCTGAGCGCAGCCAGAAAAGCGAGCTCGGACCTGCTTTCTGGTGGCTTAGCTTGGCCGGCAATATTTTGTCCCTGGTTTACTTCGCCGGAATAATCGACATTGTGAGCTTGGTGAATACAGGCTTTGGCTTCATCCCAGCTTTCAGGAATCTGTTGCTTCTCAGAAGATCCCTTGCAGTTACAAAGGCAGCTCACCGCGAATCTTAGCTGACTTTGCGATACAAAGGACGGGACATCATGCGCCGATCGCGAATAAACCAGATGGCCAGCAACAAGATGACGATGGACCATACAATGACCCTTGGTAGAGTAACTGTCGGTCCGACAATAACATCTTCCGGAAGGCCCATGCGCGACCCTGGTGGCCAGAGAATAAAACTAGGAGCACCTTGAAGGTTAGCTTCCGGCACAAAACCAAACGTGCGGCTGTCAGCACTGCGAGCGTGGTTATCGCCTAACACCACATATTGTTTATCTGGCACCGTAAGGCCAAAAGTACGGATGAAGTCAACATCTAGCTTACCATCTTTAAGTGGAGGACCATTGTCACGGAAAGCCACATAGGGGCGTGTCGTGGAACCTTGCGCCTCACGTGTAGCCTCATCTTTCACAAAATTCTGGAGAGTCGCGTCATCTTTTGTAAATAGAGGCGCTCCCATCACAAAAAGATCTCCCTCACGGAAGTAGGCATAGCGCGGAGGAAAGTAGAGCTGATCAGCTGAGAAGGGCGCAAAGGCGGTGTTTAACTCCATTCCTAGATTGAATAGAAATTGCAAATTCTTCACGGTCACCTGATATAGGGGATGGTCTGCCGGCAGTTCGTAACGGATACCGGTCCAACCCACCTCGTAAGCCTTGCCGTAGTAGAATTCATAGGTACCATCCGGGACACCAGGTAGCTCTGGGCTGCCAGTGTGTATGCGTGATCCTTCGATTTGCCAAGTCGTGGCATAGCCATTTTTGACTTCAAAACGTGACGTATACATCGATTGCATCAGCGTATGCATGTGACTCTGATCGATTGGAATAACAGTTACAAATGGAGTAAGAGCCACGCGTAGCTGTCCCACAGGCCCCTCACCGACTCGAGGCTTAGGCGTAGTGAGGTTTGGGTTATGTCGCAGCTCTAGAAAGAGTTCCGCATCCCCAGACTTCGAAGGATCCATGTTTGAATAGGCTTTGACTTCCTGCTTGCTCAATAGCCGAGCCATCGCAAAGTTACGCATGCCCAGAAAATCGGTATAAGTGTCCATTTTGTCGTGGGGCTTGGCAGCGGATTTAAGGTCTTCTTTGACCCATTCAGCACCATTATATAACTGACCCTCTCCTATACCAAAAGCAGAGATCGAAAAGCGTCCAACAGGGCGGTTAAATTGGCGAAATAGGACGTCATACACGCTAGATTCGGAGCCCCCTTTACCAATGGACAAGCGCCCTTCAAAAGTGTTGAACGGTACCCATTCCAACTTCTCCATCCCAGGCCTTAAGAGCTGTGGTGTGACGTCATTACCGTCTTTATCGACCCCATAAATTCTACCACCATAGAAGTACAGGGTATCGCCAGGTAGACCCATGCAGCGCTTGATGTAGCGCTTTTTGCCAGGAAAGACCCAGAAGTAAACGGTATCGGTGTCTGGAAGGTCGATGTTATCTCCCGACCATGTGAGCACACCAGCACGCTCTACCAGCCAGGGTTCGAATAGAAAATGTGCCGTCTGCAGAGGGATATTGATACCAAAGGCTGTTTTGCTAACCAGGAGGTGGGCCTGTTCCTCAAACGTTGGACGCATAGAACCCGTTGGAATCTTATAGGGCTCAAACCACATGACGCGAACGCAGGTAGCCACGACAAGTGCTACCACGATAGCTAGGATGAATTCGCCGATGTACCATAAGATGGATTTTTTGGGCTTCAGTGCCTCTATCGATTCCAACTCGCGGGCCAGCAAATCGGCGCGGGTACGCTCTTTAGCAAGCGTGGCCTGATCGAGGTCGTTGAGGAGCTGCTCAACGCGCGATAGCATTCGCTGATCCAGTTGCTTCCAGTGGTTCTTGTACCACTGAAAACGCTCGCGCAGGATTTGACGCGACTTTCGAATGGAATAGGGACCAGACTTGCTAAACATCGTATCACACGCTTAAAATGATAAAGATAGAGTGTAGCACACTTTTGGAAATCGGGCCACGGATTTAGATTTTGGGCTAACACGTATCTAGGAAAATTAGGAATAACACGGATGCACACGGATCTAGGAGGATTTAGGAGGATCGGATGGTTGGGTGTGGCCTATCCAGCGCGAAGATTTAGGAAATTAAAATTTATTTTGATTCATTCATCCTAAAACCATTTTTACGGTTTTGGAATGGTGAACTAGTTTTTCCATCCCATCATCCTACATCCGTGTTACTCCTAAACCTTCGCGCTGGATAGGCCACACCCAACCATCCGATCCTCCTAAATCCTCCTAGATCCGTGTGCATCCGTGTTACTCCTAAATCCTAATTCAAGCCGTCGTAGGGTTAGCGATCAAATTCATAATTTTGCTATACATGTTCCGTTGACTACGACGGGTATCATCGCAATGCATCGGGCCTATGCCTCCCTACTTCTGTTGTGCCTGCTTCTGCTACCATTGCTTTGCCGTGGCGAATTGATACGCATAGGATTTGTCATTGATGGCCCATCCACATCTCTGCAGGATATTCGCAACAGCTTTGAGCATGAAATAAAAGATCTGTTGACCCCTGAAAATGAAGTTCAGATAAGGGACTTCTTGGGTGATTGGACCGACCAAGGTGCGCACCGCGTTGTCGATGAAGCTTTTGCTTCCAACAGTGTCAGTCTTGTAGTGGGCATTGGACCCATCGTTTCCAATGATATTAGCCTGCGCAAGAAGCTGCCAAAACCTTCATTTGCACCTTATATCCTAGACTCACAGGTGCAACGACTCCCCTATGCCGCTGGCACCTCAGGCGTCAGAAATCTCAACTACATCGCATTTACATCTCACCTGGAGAGGGACATAAGTGTCTTCCAGCAACTTAAACCCTTTCGACATCTCGCTATGCTGTCCAATGCAACGGTTCTGCGAGCTGTTGATACGCTGGAGCCAGGACTAGTAGCCCTTGGCAAACGCTTAAAGCTAGATGTGCAAGTCGTTGCCATCGAAGACTCGGTAGACCAAACACTCAAAGTCCTGCCCTCAAACACTGAGGCAGTCTACCTTCTTCCCTTGCCACAGATAACTTTGCAGAATGTTGAACGACTCATTGATGGACTCAATTGCCGCGGCATACCAACCTTTGCCTTTTCTAGTCGTTCTTTGGTTGAAAGTGGCATCATGGCTACGTTGACACCAGACCTCGCTACAAAGCGTCTTGCCCGTCGAATTGCTTTGAATATCCAGCGCTATCTAGGTGGACAACCTTTAGAGACCATGCCTGTCGTGATGACAACCGAAGAACAGCTAATCCTGAACATGGAAACAGCTAGTGAAGTTGGTGTGGTGCCTTCCTGGGATCTGCTTATCGACGCGGATGTAGTCAACGAAAATAGATCACTACCAGGGCCCTATTTGACTCTGTTGGATGCTGTCGATGAAGCCTTATCCGCCAATAGTGATTTAGCCGCGGCGCGTCAAGCATTGGCCGTTGGACTACAGCAAGTGCGCAAGGCTGCGGCACCACTACTTCCGCAGGTTCAGGTTGGAGCATTAGCTCGGATTATTGATAGGGATCGTGCGATTATTGCTTTAGGCACTGAACCGCAGGCCGCACTGTTTAGCACAGCATCAGCTAGCCAGGTACTCTATTCCAACAAACTATGGGGTAACCTATCCATAGAAAGACGTAAGCAGATAGCGCGTTGGGAAGGCTTCGTCTCCACACACAATGAGACCGTCTTCAATGTTGCCACAGCCTATTTTAATATGCTGCGCGCTAAAACGCTGCACGATATTCAGCTATCTAACCTGCGCCTGACGCGATCCAACCTAAAAACGGCTCGCCATCGCGTAGCTATCGGGGAAGCCAGGTCCACAGAGGTCTTTCGCTGGGAAAGCGAAGTCGCCACTAATAGAACTAATGCCATCCGTGCCCAATACCAAATGCGCTCAGCTATGGTGGCTCTCAACCGTCTTCTCAATAGAGACCAGTGTGAGTCGATCAGTGTCGAAGACATTTCCTCCGATGATCCTTGTTGGATCCTTAATGGGATTTGGTTTGATCATAACCTCGCCGATACTACAGGACTAGACCTGCTTAGCGAATTTGAACTGATGGAAGGGCTAAGTCTATCACCACAGATGCGCCAGCTTCGCACCCTTATCGAAGCGCAAGCTGAAGCTGTAAATGTTGCCAAGCGATCATTCTACACGCCAGATATCAACTTCGCCGCCGATGTTCGAGAACGCGCAGCAGCTGGCGGAGCAGGCCAAGCACCGATCGTTCCCCTCTTTCCCTTCAATCGGACGAACTTCAGTGTGGGCGTCACCGTCACCTATCCGCTTTTCACCGGTGGGGCACGCATCGCTGAGAAAGAGCAAGCTATCGATGAACTGCTCCGCCTGCAATGTGAGCTATCATCCGTCGAGCAGCAGCTGGAACAAGGCATCCGCACCGGACTCAATAGTGCCACCGCCTCCTACGCAGCCATTAGGTTGTCGAGAGAGTCGGCCGAAGCTGCTGACAAGAGCCGTAATCAGGTCGCTGATGCCTATACGGAGGGTAATGCTACTGTCGTTGATCTTCTCGATGCCCAAAATCAAGCCCTCGTAGCCGCTTCGGTATCTGCTAATGCCGAGTATGACTTTTTGATCGACCTCGTAAAACTCCAAAGCATTGTAGGCCGGTTCGACTTTCTGATGACATGTGATGAACGCGATGAGCTGGCAGGTCGACTGAATGAATATATTGTGGACAACAGAAAGGACTCTTCATGTATGTGCGAACAGCTTTAGCTGTACTGACAACAACCTGGCTACTTTCGAGCTGTGGAGCAGACAAAACACCAGCAGCGGTCATTCGACCTGTGCGAACAATGACTGTTCATCTTAGTGATGCCAACGATCAACGTATTTTCGCCGGTGTAACAAAGGCCGGTGCTGAATTAAAGCTGAGTTTCCGCGTTCCAGGGAAAATTACTAAGCTCCCCGTCAAGGTTGGTGATCAAATTCACAAAGATGATGTCATCGCCAAACTCGATACCCATGACTATGAACTTCAAGTGGAACAGGCCGAAGCCGCGGTCTTACGCTCAGGAGCTCAAGAGCGTCAAGCTGTTTCCCAATATGACCGTGTTAGTAAGTTGTATGAGACAGAAAGTGCCTCAAGGGCCGAGCTCGACGCCGCTCGCGCCCAAGCGGAATCGGCAAAGGCAAGTCGTACAGCCGCCAAGAAGCAGTGGGAGTTGGCTAAGTCCCAACTAGCCTATACCATTCTACATTCCCCCGAAGATGGTGATGTCGCCGCAGTTCCCGTGGAAGCAAATGAAAATATTGCCGCTGGACAGCCTGTCGTACAACTTAATGCAGGTGGAATCTCCGAGGTTATCATCGCGCTACCCGAAAGCTTAGTCGCTAGGGTTCATTCAGGTGATCCTGTTACCGTCACCTTTGATGCCCACCCTAACGAAGCCTTCCCTGCCATCGTAACCGAAGTAGGAGTATCACGTCAGATGCAACCTGCCTATCCAGTGAAGGTTCAGCTCCTTCATCAAATCTCCGACCTACGTTCCGGAATGAGTGCTGAAGTCCAATTCAACTTTGGGTCAGCAGACGATGACCAGGTCATTGTTGTACCAAGCTATGCTGTGTCGGATATGGCCGGACAACAGTACGTCTTTGTCATCAAAGACATTGGCGATGGCTTTGGGATGGCTGAAAAAAGAGGGGTCAAAGTAGCAGGCTTTGTCGGAGATGGTCTGCGGATAGTAGATGGCCTAAACGATGGGGATGTCGTTGCCACGGCAGGCATTCAATTCCTTGAAGATGGACAACGCGTAAGACTACCGGAGCACAAGTAGGCCCATGTTTGATGTTACACGCTTTGCCATCGAAAAAACACGACTAACACTGACGTTCCTGGCGCTCATCATCATTTTCGGTTTAATGGCCTATTACAAACTCCCCAAGGCGGAAGATCCTGGCTTCGTCGTACGTATCGCTCGCGTCACCACAGCTTTTCCTGGAGCCAGCCCTGAGCGCATCGAAAACCTGGTCACCGATAAACTTGAAAAGGCCATTCGAGAAATTCCTGAACTGGATTATGTCGCCAGCGAATCCCATCCTGGCCTATCCATTGTGACCATCCACATCCAAGAACGCTACCATAACATGCGCCCTATTTGGGATACCTTGCGACGCAAGGTAGAACGCGTCAGCAGAGAATTACCCGATGGCATTGTAGGACCGTTTGTTAACGATGAATTCGGCGATGTCTTTGGAACCGTTTTGACAATCACGGGAGAGGGCTTTTCCTATCGCGAGCTTAAAGACATCGCCGATGAGGTACGAGATCAGCTCCTAGACATCAAAGAAGTTTCTAAGATTGATATCTTCGGAGCTCAAGATGAACGCGTGTATATAGAATATCAAGATACTCGCCTAGCACAGCTGGGAGGGTCAGCAACCATGCTTCAGGCCATCTTGGCGACACGCAATATTCTCATTCCTGGTGGCACGGTGACGACGCCAAATGAACGTATCATCTTAGAGCCCTCAGGTAACTTCAATTCCGTCGACGACCTCAAAAACACCCTCTTGCGAGTGCCTGATCAAACCCAACTCGTCTATCTAAAGGATTTCTCCACTGTCGTTAGAGGCTACATCGATCCTCCGGAAAGGCTCATGCATGCTTCTGGAAAACGCTGTGTTGCTCTAGCTATCTCTTTGCGCGATGATGGCA
This sequence comes from uncultured Chlamydiae bacterium, assembly GCA_963713615.1. Lineage (GTDB taxonomy): Bacteria > Chlamydiota > Chlamydiia > Chlamydiales > JAJFMA01 > CAMFKD01. The sequence goes on along the minus strand of CAVQMM010000001.1, from coordinate 757,690 downwards.
ATATCGCAGCCTTAGGAGAGCAAGCCGAAGCGATTGTAAAGCATATGGAGGAGCGCTATCCGATCGGTATCCAGTTTGACTTTGCCCTCTTTCAGGCCCGCGAAGTCTCTCGCAAAGTCGGTGAATTCGTTGAAAACCTCATCGAAGCACTCGTGATCGTACTCGGAGTCACCCTGGTCATCCTTGGATTTCGAACCGGCCTTGTCGTCGCAAGCCTAATCCCCATGACCATTTTCATGACTTTTGCCTTTATGGGTCTTTTTGGTATCAGCATAGACCAGATTTCCCTCGCCGCTCTGATCATTGCCCTCGGTATTTTCGTGGACAACGCCATCGTCATTTCTGAGTCGATCATGACCGAATACACGCACGCTAAGGGCTTGCTGCAAACGGCGATTGATTCAACCCGTGAGCTGCGCATTCCCATGCTTACGTCATCATTAACAACAGCAGTGGCTTTTCTCCCGATCTTTTTAGCACATTCAGCAGCCGGGGAATATACCGCTGCTCTGTTTGAAATCGTTACGATTACGCTACTCTGTTCTTGGTTCCTATCGTTGACGATGATACCCATGCTATGCGTACATTTTCTTAAGCTGACCCCAAACGTCACACGCACCACTGACGCTCGCGTATACCGCTGGTATCGAGCCTTTTTGCTGGCGATGCTGAAGCGACCTAAACTTATCCTCAGTTGCTTCTTAGCCACTTTTGGCCTAGCCATGAGTGCCTTTCTAATTATTCCAGAGAACTTCTTCCCTTCAACCGATCACAGCATGTTTACAGTTGAACTCGATCTGCCGGTAGGTACGCGCATAGAAAGAACTGAAGAAATGGCCTATGCCATTGAGGACTACCTAAACAAAAATCTCAAAGGGAACCCAGGCGATAAAAAGGCCGGCGTGGTAAAAACGATCACCTTTATCGGAGGGTTTGCCCCGCGTTATATTCTTAATTTTAACCCAAAGCCCATCCTACCGGAAAGTGCCTTCATGATGATCGAGACCACGACAACTAGCGCTATTCCGGAAATGCGTGAACGGTTTAAGGCTTTTTGCATAGAACACTTCCCTGAATTACGTGTAACAGTCCGTTCCATTGACTATGGCCCTCCAGTGGATTCCTCCATCGGCTTCCGCCTCTCCGGAAATGATCAAGCTAAGCTCCTAGCCATCGCGGATGATGTCAAAGTCCACCTTGCGCAAATTCCTGGAGCCGATAATATTCGCGACGACTGGGGAAATAGCACAAAAAAACTCCTGGTAAAAGTCAATCAGCAGCGCGCTCTTGCCGCTGGTGTGACCAGTCGTGACGTAGCAGTCTCCCTACAGACGCGGTTGAGTGGTTTTGTGACCACACAGTATCGCGAAGGAGATCAGGTGATACCCGTTATCTTGCGTTCAGTGGCTTCAGACCGTGAAGACCTCGACCGGTTAGAAGGAGTCAATGTGCATTCGCAGGTTGGTGGATCGCAAACGGTTCCCTTAAAGCAGGTTGCCGATCTCGATTTAGTGTGGGAGCCCAGTAAAATCCTTCGACGTAATCGCGTAAAAACGGTTACCGTAAAAGCCGATTTGTTGCCAAACTACACAGCACCACGGGTGGGAGAGGCGTTAGTCCCCTACCTGCAAGAAGCCCAGAAACATTGGCCACCAGGATTCTATTGGGAGATGGGCGGCGAGGTAGAGACTGCCAAAAAATCCAGTGACTCTATTTTCGAACAGCTCCCCATCGCCGGCTTGCTCATGGCGTTAATATTGATTCTTCAATTCGACTCATTCATTATCCCTATTGTGATCGGCTCGACAATCGCCATGGGAATCATTGGCGTCGTCATAGGACTATTGGTAACAGGCGCACAACTAGGCTTCATGGCCCTGTTGGGTGTGGTGTCACTGTCTGGGATTGTCGTTAACCATGCAATCATCTTGCTTGACCGCATGGTCACAGAACAATATGAGATGGGTAAGACCCCTCAGGAAGCCATCATTGCAGCATCTCAACGCCGCTTGCGCCCTATTTTGCTGACTACCATCACAGTTATCGGGGGATTATTGCCATTGTGGCTAGGCGGTGGGGATCTCTTTAAGCCCATGGCTATCGCTATTATCTTTGGTCTATCCATATCCACAGGCCTAACTCTGGGCTTTTGTCCCGTTCTCTATGCCTTCCTGAATCGTGTGTCATTCGCTAATATTCGCGATGCTGAGGGAGAGGGCTTTCGCCAAACAGGCCACAAGGTCAACACCAAAGTGTGATGTAGTTAGCTAGGAATAAAGAGAGGAAGAGGATTTAGGAATTAGGATTTTTACCGCCGAGGCGCCGAGACACCGAGATAGGAGAGAGAGGATTTAGGAGAGAATGTTCAGTTACTGGTGGCTTTGGGCAAAATTCTACCTAAGGGCTCTACCAAGACGATAACCTCTCAAGAGGCCCTTAGGCAGAATTTTGCCCAAAGCCCCACAAACGGCACAGTCTTTCCTAATCCCCTCTCTCCTATCTCGGTGTCTCGGCGCCTCGGCGGTAAAAATCCTAACTCCTAATTCCTAAATCCTCTTCGTCACTCGACAAGAACTGCTTAGGCTGATATTATTTTCCTATTCGCAGTAACCAAAGGCCTAAAAATGGACGAATATCATCTATCAAGCTTACTGATGGTTGGCCTTGTGTCGTTACTTGCAGCTATCAGCCCAGGACCCGATTTTGTCGTAGTTGCACGCAATAGCCTTGCTTATTCTAGGAAAGCAGGCTTTATGACGGCGCTTGGAATCTCTTTCGGATTATTGATTCACCTCACCTACACATTGGTGGGTTTAGCAGTGCTGATCATAGAGTCTCCGATGACCTATAACATTCTGAAGTACTCCGGAGCAGCCTATTTGGGTTATCTGGGCATCACAACGGTGATCAGCTCCTTCAAGAATATTGCCTCGCTAGATATCACCTGCAAGACAGTGCCTACTGAAGTATCCCCTTGGACGATGGTTCGACAGGGCTTTCTGACTAATCTCCTGAACCCAAAGTGTGCTGTGTTCTTTGTCAGCCTGTTTTCACAGTTTATCACCCCCGAAACCTCTATAGCTTTACGCCTAGAATATGGTGTTGTAAATTGGGCTGTGACACTTACCTGGTTTCTCTTTTTGTCGTATATCCTTTCAGGTGAGCTCTTAACCTCACGAATAGATCGTTTTCGCATCTACATCGATCGAGTCATGGGAAGCATGCTGGTGCTCTTAAGCCTAAAGCTGCTCTTTATCTAGTCTCTCAATTTTTGCAGGTGGCATTTCAACGATGAGAACGGTTGAATTCTTGGTGCGCGGGATGCGATTTATCGGCGTAGCCCTCACCACAGCAAGGTAGGCCCAGTTCATGAGAGTTTCCGCTACCTTGCTAAGGTCTACATCCGGCTCCTGTATGCGCAGGTAGGCAGTTATTGCCCCAGGAGGCAGTAGTTCCGCACCTTCTGAAGACAAGATGATTCTGCCTCCAGCGGCATCTGCAAGAGGAATCATTTGAAAAAACGGCACCGAAGTTAGACCTGATACGGACACATCGCCAATAACGCCTGTCAAATTCAGACTTTCCAAAGTACCCTGTACTCGATAGCTCCGCTCTCCGGAAGGAAGCCAAGTTCTTCCCCCATAGGCAAAGACCTTTCGCGTCAGCTTATCGCCGTGTTCATCAGGACGAATACAATGAAAAGGCAGCAACTGTGCGAAGCGTCCATCCTCAAATGCAATCATCGTCCTTACATCACCAATCCCAAAGAAATAGGCATGTTCGTTAAAGACTATCCCTAAAGAAACGGCTAAACCAGAATCATCTTTAGCATCTTCTGGATCCCACTTCTCATTAATATCCAACAAAGCACCTGCCACAGCCTGATAGATGGCGGCATGTGAATCATCTGCACGTGCGCTAAGCTTCTGTTTAAGAAGGGGCATTATCGACCGGCAAAAGAGGTCTAGGCAGTTATTGTTCGGACCATGGCCATTCATAAGCATAAAGACGGGACACTTCACGGTTTTGGAGTTAAGCAATGTGGAAATCTGATCTAGGAGGATTTTATCTTGCTGGACCGATCGACCACCCTTGCTGCGCGCTACACCAACCTTATAGGGAAAGTCTAGTGGAAGGGGTGGGGCATTGTTTACAAGCCATCGGGGCTTACTCCATTGGTTAAGATGACCGTCTACGTTTTCCGCAATTTGTCGATAATGTTTGGCCTGATCGTTGGTTATCGGTGAATTCACCAAAGCGACATTTCTCTGAGCTTTCTGTTCAACATTGTTCGCACTCAAAACACTTTCGCGATCAAAAGCCAGGCGTATCCTATCCTTCCAGAATTCAGGATGAAGACCCATATTGTCGCTGAAAAGATTATAGCATTCCGCATGCCTTTCCTTAGTGAAGGCTGGAGGCCTAAGGCTGGGATTTGTTTTACCTTTTTTTAACGCAATGAGAGCAAAAAGCCTGACCGCCTTTCGACTGAGACGCTGCAGTAAATCGTCTTGATCAAAACCCTTTGCCAGACTCTCTTGATAGGCATCCTGTGAGCTAGCGAGTAGTTCGCCGGCAATCTGCTCTAGTGATGAGGGCTCCTTATATTCCCTCAGAGAATCGATCCATAGATGCTTCACAAGGCTCATCTTGTTCAATAGCATTGCAATTCGATTTTCGAGAGTGACATTGGCGTTATTATTCCAGCGACTCCATTCAGGATCATGATTCCAGAGCGTCTCCAGGGTATCTGGAGATAACAATCTTGGACGAATACGATTAGAAAGAAAGTCATCCGGCAATTGGATGAGATTGGCACTTTTAGGCAGATGCTCAATCCAGCGGTTAGCAATCTTAAAAATCCCTAAAGACTCGCTGAGCTGATCATTCCGGCTGGGTAATTCTAGCTGATATAACGAACTTACCATGGTGCCATCCTTTTCATATCAGATTCATTCTTGGTCTTCTGCGATACTGAAAATTAGAACACTCGGATTGTTCGCTTCTAATGGCATCCTTTGTACTGCAGTATCCCATATAATGTCACGATATGCCGTTGAGACCAGGTTCTCCACTACCGGCACTTCTCGCTGATGACTACGCGTGTTGAATCGCCGAACGTTGAACCGATTCCTGGAATTTCTTATCCGCACGGTTCGCGGTATAAAGTAACGACGTTACAAAGAGTGTGGTAGCCTGCACCAAGCTATCTGGATAAGCTTTGCACAAAAACAACCCTATATAGCCAAGCGCGCGCAAGCCAAGGTTGTTACCATCTGACTCCAATTGGGTGGCTACATTAGCCCTTATCTGCCTGAGCAGGACTAGAGAGGTCTGTTTGGATATCGTCGATGCATTAACTTTCTCGAGCAGCTTTTCAAGCGTATATTTATCCATTGTACAGCGAATGCTCACGGCCAGTAGGGTATCTTGCCTTGGAATACCTTCAGCAGACTGTGTGGAGAGTACACGAAGAATGTTTCGTGCATGTTCCGATGTAGCACGAGAATGACCTACTGCATCGAGCTGCTGCACAAGATGTCGATTGGCATAATAGTAGCTGACATCCAGGGTAATGGCCACAAACAAAAAGAGTACTCCCCAAGGACGCATCACGGTATAGAGAGCAGCGGATACAGCAGGACGCTGCATCCACAAAGCTATGGAAGCTGCCAAACCACCGAGCATTAAAAAAAGATCGCTTACAGCGCTGATTGTACTAATCGCTGCCAGCATGAACCTTTTCCAGCTCCGCAGACACATCGCCACTGAACAGTCTTTGGCGGTCTTGAGCGTAAAGCTGATCTGCCAATCCAAAAACAGAAAGCCGACCGTATTGACAGCAACGAAAGCTGAACGCATCACCATCACCGGAACCGAAGAAAACAACTTACCCGCGAGGTACAAGGTATTTGCGATGGTCGAAACAGTGGAGGCTATAAGATCAAGGTGCTCACGTATGGGCTTCAGAAAACTCATTATCGGCGTGTAAGGGGATTGCCGCACAGGTAAAATTGAGGTGACCATTGCTGCTTCGTCTCAAGTAAATTGGCAGCGATTCTACCAAAGTGAGGCATGACGCGCAATCGCGAAATTTCTTTCCGCATTTACCTCAATTGGAATATACCACACGCGGGGTAGGTTTTGCATACTTCGACTGCGCCAAAGCCCTGGGGTTGAAATGTGCAAAACCTACCTGCGTGTGGTATAGATTGGGGTCACTTAAACGCGTTTGGCCATACAAACTCTTGCTGATGAGATTTTGTGTTTTTTGAAGGCCCACGCTTCTTAGGTGGTGGGAGAGCTAGCTCTTGATTTTTTCGTTTACCTAACTTTGCAACATTTCCACTATTTAAATCAGACCCCAAATGATCTCTAACTTCACCGTACGTCCTTAAAAAACTATGGCGCTGGCGCGCCACAGCTTTTCAATGTTTTTTAAGTTTCTCCTCAGCATCATGATGTTTAAATTTTGATTGATATTAGAAGTTCAATCGTAGATACTCTCTCAGTATGAATCTCGAGAATCTCCTCTCTGCATTTCCAGCCGAGGTACGTGAATCAGCCTCCATGAAAGGTTTGGTAGTTCTTATCCAAACCCTTCTTGAGCAGCTTCAGATTACCCAAGAGCAGCTGACAAAGTCCCAAGAGAAAATTAAAACACTAGAAGATGAGCTGGCAAAGCTAAGAAAAACACCAAAACGTCCAAAGTTTCGTTCTAATGGAATGCAACCCAGGGATCGAAGCAATGGTTCTGGCGGTCCTTCAAATTCGGTACCCCCTTCAGATGGCGCTTCTCTGGCAAAAAAAGAGATCTCGGAAATCATAATTACCGCTCTAAATGTTGCAGCAGGCTCCCGATTCAAGGGATCAAAGCGACAATGAAGCCGTGCATACTATACGACGAGCTTGTCATGATGAAAACAATAAGTCCTGAGATTAATGCGGTTATAGCAAACTTTGCAGCCTATCGTGACGAGATGCTCAAGGCATTAGACCATCCAGGTCTTCCCTTACATAACAATGACAGCGAGCGGGATATACGAAGCGTAGCTAAGCGACGAAACATTTCAGGAAGCACCAAAAGTGATCTGGGAAGAAAATTTCGAGATGGCCTATTAAGCGTGAAACAAACGTGTTTTAGGCTTGGATATAACTTTTGGGATTATTTGCAGCGATTGTACCATGGTGATCCTCCAGATCTTGCTGAACTAGTCCGAAGTCAATATCGAACCTCACCCTGTTAGATGAACGTTTTCTATGTTTTTTTTCCTTAGAAAGCTGCGGCGCGTCAGCGCCATAGCTTTTTAAGGACTTACTATCCAATCAGGGCCTTGTTCACCTTTACGGTCAGAATTTCGGTCGACTGCAAAAGGATCGTCTGTCGCGTTTTGCTCCTCGGACATAGCTGGCGCTATGCCCTCGTCACAAACCACGACATCCGACCTTTTTCGTCCGACCGAAATTCTGACCGTAAAGGTGAACAAGGCCCCAATCAGCCTATGAATTATAACCAACCTCCAGCCTTGGTCGGCCTCAGATTATCAAATGTGCCTTCATAAGTCTGAGATGTGCCGTCATCGTTCTTTATAACCATTCTTCCAATGGACAGAACTCCATTTTTCCATTCACCCTCCCAAGTACAGTTGCCACAAATGAGGGAACCTTTCCCATGTCGCTGGTCATTCTGAAAATCCCCTTCATGATAATAAGTTTTTTTATTATATGAAGACTTGTAAAACATGCGACCAGATCCATGAGATAATAATGTTATGAACTCTCGTTCACAGATATTCCTGAATTCTCCTGTGTAACTGGAGCCATGCATCATTTCCTTTCTGGTCCACCTATCTCTTTCTGTCCTTGTGCCCGAAAGGAGCTGACCTTCCTTCCACATACCTTTATAAAAGTATTTTTCTGTCTCTAAGCAGCCTTCACCATAGCGCTTTCCATTTTGGAATTTGCCTGTATAGATTTGTCCTCTATATTTTAGTTCTCCCTGCCCGTGAAATTCGAGATTGGTATTGAACTCTCCCTTATAATTTAATAAATAACCATCCTCATTGACAATCGTAGTCTCCCCAATGTATCCGCCATCTATCTTCTTTACCTCGTATATGTTTTGATCTTTTCTTATCCTCTTTGTCTCCTCTAACGCACTGGATGTGTTTTCAGTGGACGCATAGGGCGAGGGTAGCCTAGTAAACGGAGTCAGTGGCAAAACCACCAGAGGAGTCAGTGCGAATGGTGACAGTGGCAAAACCACCAGAGGAGCCAGTGTGAATGGTGGCAATGGAAGATTGCCAGCCCTTCCTTCAGCTGCAGTCACAACCAAATCACCAACACTTTCTATATTAATATTTCTTGCGGTATTAACATTATTATTATTTACATTGTTATTATTTACATTGTTATTGCTATTTATAAATTTCTCTGCCTTTGCAATTTTTATTACAGTGTTTTTTTCTAGGTCAAATTGAACTTTTTTCTTTTTGGGTAATGGGTCTTTTTGTGGAACTATCGCCAAACTGTCACTCTGTTTTGTCGCCCCGCTTTCTTCTTGCACTCTGTTCGTGTTTTCAACTTGAACATTCAGCAGCGGAGGCAAAACTTGCGAAGGAGATCTCTTTGGTAGATGAAGATTGGGCCCCCCTAGACTGCCCACGTGGTTTGACAGCTGCTGCAACTCTCGTCCTTCTTGCGCCGCGGAAATGCTCCCGCCTAAAATAGCCACATACTTGGACTGTGGCAGAACAGGATCGTTTACTTTTCTTTTACGTGGATTTTGGGTCCTTCTTTGACCGAAAGAAGCATTCAAATCACTATTATTGTTATTGATTATAGAATTAAGATTTTTATTGTTATTACCTCTATAATCAATACTATTACTGTTTATACCACGACTATCTTTCACTTCATTTACAGTAGTAGTAGAATTCCGAATTGGTATCCTTATGCTGCTTCTTAGCTCATCGCCTGTCCATTCTCCCACATAGATACATTTTTCAGTAAATAGAGTGCCCTTTCCTTCTTTCTTTCCGTTTTTGAAATCCCCAACGTAAAGTTGCGATGTATTTCGTATAATACCCTTACCTTGATACTCCAAATTTGAATTAAATTCCCCTTCATAGCTCGCTTCATCAGAGTTCTTACTCTTTCTAATGCCATAGACCAACCGATCATCTTCCCATCTTCCTATGAATACGGCTGTTTCTGATTGAACTAAATCCCATCGAATCCTTTTTTGCTCCAAGCGATCGGCTACTGGAATGATGTTATGCCCTAGATTGGGAATTGGCAGATTTCCGTCTATCCAAATGCCTTCACAACTGTTTAGACCAATTTCGCACCTGCCCTGCCCATGGGCCACATAGCTTTCAAGGGATCCAGCATGTTCTGTATTCGCATTATTTTGATTTTTGAAATATCCTCTATATTTGGAGAAAATTTGGCCATATTGTAATGCTATTTTTTCACCATAAATCAGTTGATCGCTTTTCCATTCTCCCATATAAACCCCGAATGGATTAGATAGGGAGCCTTGTCCTTCACGCTTTCCATGTTTGAACAGCCCGATGTACGTATGGTCTCCAATCAGCAGAACCCCGTTTCCGTGAAACTCGTAATTCACATCGAACGTCCCGATGTAGAGCATTTCTTGACCCTGGCTATCGCGACTCTTTTTTATACCAAAGAGAAATTCGCCCTCTTCTCTATTCACTAAAATGACGTCCCCATCCTTTTGTATTGATTCCCACTTGCTTGGTTTGTGCGGTGAATCTTTTTGAGCTATATTCCTGTTATTGATGACATTAGCTAGAGGGTTTACCTGACTTTCTGTTAGGTTTATGACAGTCCGCTCCGCAACCGAATTTGATGTAGATGACATTATAGGGTTAGGAATGGGCGAATTTAAAGGAATTGCACTGGGTCGACTACTGCTAGGTTGCGAGACTGTACTTCTATTAACCTCGGCAGAATTAATAATGGGATTTAAATTAGTATTCACTACAACGACTCCGTATTTTAAATAACAACTATTTACTAGATTGTAAATGTTACACTAGAAATTACAATAGAGCAATTAAATTTAGAGGAAATGTAATAGTAAAAAAATACAGCCTACTAACAACGGTTGGCAGCCTCCTAGCAGGTAGGTTTTGCACATTCATCCTTTGGTAGTGGAAAAACATTGAACATGGTAAGAGTGAAGGTTAGCAACAGGAGACGTCATGGTAAAGACTACAGTGACATATCAGGGAAATTTGGAATGCATAGCCGTTTATGAACCTTCCGGAGCCACCATCCATACCGATGCCCCCAAGGATAATGAGGGAAAAGGGGAAGATTTTTCACCCACAGACCTTGTCGCAGCCGCCTTAGCGACTTGCATTGCTACCATCATCGGAATTCTTGCCAAACGAAAGGGTTGGAATCTCACGGGCATGCACCTGGAGGTTGAGAAAGTGATGTCTAAAGAGGCTCCTCGCAGGATAACCTCTCTTCCAGTCGTTGTCTGGATGCCGCAAACGCTGAGTCATGATGAGCGCTCTGCCGTAGAGAAGGCAGCGGCCACGTGCCCAGTTCATAAAAGTTTACACCCTGACATTGAGTCCCCAATTGTCTTCCAGTGGCCCGCTTAGATAGACGACTTGCGAGTCCACCAACGAAAGATTGGCTGGCCCAATTTCCTATGTGGCGCAGTCATTCCATGCATAGTGTTGCACACATAGGAAATTGCGCCAGCCAACCTTTTGAATTACTTGGAAGTGCGGTGGCTTGCCAGTAGCTACTAGCTGCCCAAGTATTTCTTCAAGATGCTTTCTAGCTTGGTAATGTCTATAGGTTTCGCAATATAATCATCCATGCCGGCCTCTAAGCATTTCTCGCGATCGCCAGCCATGGCATTGGCGGTCAACGCTACAATAGGTGTTCTAGCACTGGCTGGCTCTGTCTTTCTAATCTCACGGGTCACCTCGAAGCCATCTTTCTCTGGCAATTGAATATCCATGAGTATTAGATCGTATTTCTTGTCCGAGACCTTGGTCATCGCCTCTTTGCCATCTTCAGCTATTTCTACGTGGCAATCCATGAGTTCGAGCATATCCTGAACGATCTCTTGATTGATAAAATAGTCCTCAACAATCAGCACATTCTTTCCAGAAAATTTAGCACTAATCTTAGTCATCTGATGTACTCCTGATTAAATTAAGCTATGGTTTTACTATACCACGCGCGGTGTAGCAGCTTGTGGTGATAGCTGAAAAGGGATGCTGAACCAAAAGGTCGAACCATGCCCTTCCTCACTGACCACCCCGATTTCCCCCCCCATTGTTTGTACCAACTCCTTGCTCAAGGCTAGACCCAAACCACTGCCCCCATATTTTCGTGTCGTCGATACATCTGCCTGCTGGAATTTTTGAAAGAGAGAGCCCATCTGATTCTTCGCTATTCCGATGCCGGTATCTGTCACAGAGACTTTTATTTCCTGATGTACAGCATCGGTGCTCAGAGGAACAACCTCAACTTTAACCCTACCCTCATGCGTAAACTTGATGGCATTACCCACTAGGTTGGATAGAATCTGTCTAAAACGGGTGGGATCCCCAACCACCTGAGAAGCTACTGAATCGGCAATCTTTATTTCTAGGCCGATGCCCTTTTCCTCCGTTTTCATATGAAAAAGAGTGGCGATATCGGAAAAGACACCCCGCAGATCGAACGAAATCGCCTCTACATGCATCTGTCCAGCTTCAATTTTGCTGAGGTCCAGGACATCGCTGATCAATTCAAGTAAGATCATGCTGGACAACGTAATGCGCTCGACATACTTGCGTTGCTTGGCATCAAGATCGGTCTGTTGTAGAAGAGTGGCCATACCAATAACACCATTTAGAGGTGTACGAATCTCATGGCTCATGTTAGCTAGAAAGGCGCTTTTGGCAACATTGGCCTGTTCGGCCGACAAACGTTCTTTTTCCAATTCTCTGTTAATCGCTCCAATTTTGGAGATAGAATCTTCCAGTCGATGCTCTTGCTGGGCCCGTTCGGTGATATCGGTAGAAAGGCCTCCAATGGCGTAAATGGAACCGTCTTCGGTGCGCAGTGGAAACTTGACCGTTACATAGTAGTGAATGCCATCGGGGAGCTCTGCATGGTCCTCAATTTGCACTTCACGACCTGTTTGAAACACCTCGCTATCATTATCTCTGAAAGCAGAGGCGCACTCAGGCGACAGGAACTCATTATCTGTCTTTCCAACGATGTCTTGTTCCTGTAAACCGAAGACTTCACGATAGCGCTTATTTACCATGAGATAACGACCATTAATGTCCTTGAGATAGATCATGGAATTGGAGTTGCCCAGGATTCCAGCCATAAGTTCAGCGTTTCGGCGTAGCTCTTTCTGCTGTTGCACCTGAATTGTGATATCGCGAAAAACAACGACAGCACCGGTAACATCGGTCCCTGATAACAAAGGAGATACCGTGTAGGAAACGTGAAAACGCGAGCCATCTTTGCGTCGATACATTTCGTTGACGACTTCAACATTTTCCATATTGGTTACAAAAGCACTGCTGTTGGCGCTGCCAAAGCTCTGCGTCGTTTCATCCTTAGACACTTCAATCAATGACCGAATGACAACTCCTAGGAGTTCTGCCTCCGAATATCCCAACATGCGAAGAGCCGCTGGGTTGATGAAAGTGCATCGTCCTTCAATGTCTAATCCATACATCCCCTCTCCCATTGAAGAGAGAATTAAGCTTGTGCGGGCATGCGATGATTCTAGTTGTTGTTGCTCCAATCTGCCGACAAAGACGTACCCAAGGAATGCTCCCAGCGCTAGAGAAACGATGATGTCAAGCTCCAGTTCTGTAGGGAACGAGATCCTCAAGAGCTTATAGGTAAGCCCCATGATCACGATCACACCAATGAATAGGAAAAGCCCTTTTGTTGGTCGTAGACCCATCAAACTCCCTTTTGCCTTAAGGCCGAATTATTCAGAATGAACGTCTGATATGGCAAATTGTATACAAAGCGCTCAAGGATGATAGCTGCAACAACAAAGGTGACAAGCGATGCTAGAAAGTATCCATACCCATAAAAGGGAAAACCGAGCCAAATAGTTGCCTGTGTGAATAGACCATTGGTTGCCAGAAACACCGCGGCCACGATTAAGGACCCTGCTCTATGATCAAAATAGGACAAAAAGACACATATGAACAAGTGAAAGACGTGAAAAGTTACCCCGAGAACACCGTAACGAAACATGCCGAGACCTGCAAAGCTCAACCCCAAAGCCTCAAATATCTTAGGTGCTAGCACTAACGCTGCAACGCACACGAATGTCTGAAGAAGAAGGACTCCCCTCCCAATATCTGCTAAACCCAACAATAGGCTGATATGATTTTTTTGAATCGTCCTATAACTGCGATGCCCTAGGATGCTGCGGTAGAATTCAAGGTAGATCTCAAAAAAATAGGTTTCCTGGTTCAGGATAAACATTGCCAAAGCTGGAACCATCGTCAGGTAGGCTAGGAACATGGAGCTGTCATAATAGGGGTACATGATGAGACCAGCAGAGGTGACAACGGCCTGGGGAGAGAACCACATCACCCACTTATCAACCCAGGTTCCCATGGCATAAAGTAAGGCGGCAAGGCCAACATCCCAATACTTGGGAAAATAGGGCAAAATGCTAGCTACATTACGGCAATCTTTGGGATATTCGGCAAAGATCTGACCGATAATCGCACCGACAATAAAGACAAAACCAACGCTAAAGCCCACCAGCATACCCGCAACGCGGAAATTCTGAGCCATTGCTAGTGTACCTGCGACGGATAATGCGAGTCCAAAGAGAAAAGCCAGCGTGATACCCCGATAGTTTCGCAGTGCAGAGAGGAAAATGCATACCACAGAAGTTGTGGCAACCAAGAGGAAGTGCATGACACCCAACAGGGCGACGGGAGCCTTTAGCTTAGTAACACCGAAATAAAATAGACCGGCCAATGGACCTGCAACGCAGAATAGTAGTGCCAGTGCCCCTATGAGCATACCGGGGACCGGTCGCAGGTCTCTATTGTAAATGCTATCCGATAGAAAGCGTGTCGCTACCATGACCACGGGAGCACTTAAAACAGCGGCAAAGCAAAAATTGTACATAACAATATTGCGAAAGTCGGAGACTTCTTCAAGAAACGTCACGTTGCGTGTAGCGATAAATACGGTTCCCAGGGCAAGGACGGTCATGAGCCAAGGCCCAGTACTGATCACAGCAGCATGTAAGTAGCTTTGCAGCGTCGCTGAAAGCGTCTCTTTTTGAGCGAGGCGTTTTAAGATAAACCCTATACCGGCCACTAAAGCCTCCTTTTGCTGCTATACCACAATTGATCATAAATTTGGAATTTGGACCGCGCCAAAGCCAAGAGATTCAAAAATCGCAAGTGGGTAATGATTCGTTCCATTTTTAGGAGCAACACGGATGCACACGGATCTAGGAGGATTTAGGAGGATAGAATGAAAAGAACTAAATCCACATGTTAAAACGGTAAAAAATGATTTTAGTTCAACTTCCATAAATCCATGTGCATCCGTGTTACTCCTAAAATAAGGATGGGAAATTGAATTCCTGTTGATCCATTCCATCCTAAAACCATTTTTTATCGTTTTAGAATGATGAACTAGTTTTTTCCATCCTATCCTCCTAAATCCTCCTAGATCCGTGTGCATCCGTGTTACTCCTAAAAACGGCACGAATCGTTGATCGTTCAACCACGTGTGGTATAAGCGTTTGCGGTGCTTTCAAGCAATAACGAATCATAAATGTCTCGGTAAGCCTTTGTTTGATCGGTGACGCGGTAGTAGCGAGCAACGCGTTCTTTGATTGCTTTGCTACAGCTATCGTAATAGGGCTGATCGGTCAGTAGTCTATAGAGTGCTTGTGCTGTCTGCTCCGGATTTGAGAGGGATACCACATCCCCCCCCTGACCTAGTGGAGGAACCTCTGTAGACATGCCAAAAATAATCTCTCTACATGCTCCGACATCGGTGGCTACTGATGGAATACCCACGGCACCTGCTTCAAGAAGCACTAGAGGCTGAGCTTCGCTAATACTTGTTAAGACGATGACATCGATCTTTGGCAGGTAATCGACGATCTTGACCTTGCCAGTAAAGGTAATGGTATCCTGAAGTCCTAAGTGGTTAACCAACGCCACACACTCTTGGGTGTAGGCAGGATCTTCATCAGTAGGCCCCATCATGTAGGCATTCAGATTAGGTATGCGTTCTTTAAGCATACCGCACGCTCGGATATAGGTCTTTACATCCTTGATAGGAACAACACGACCAATCAGAGCGATTGTAGGCCTTTGCTGTTTATCACGCACAAGTGCGGCAAAACGTGGATAATCGATACCGTTAGGAATAATCATCATCTTAGCGCGGTCTGCACCATCTAATAGCTGCAGTTCCTGGTTGCCACCATACAGCGTGAGGATTTTGCTGCTAGCCTCATAAGCCAGTTTTGAAAAGCCCCCGAAGCTATCGATCCAATAATCCTTTAAGTCGCGTTCATAGCGCGGTTTTCGGATGTTAAGATTAACTCCTCTATCATCATCGAGCCAGCTCGCGGCGGTGATTTCAATACGTCGTTCATTAGTGTATATGCCATGTTCGGTGATTAGTGCTGGTTTGCCTGTCTCTAAGTGAGCGCGTGCTAAAAATAGTCCCGCATAGCCTGTGCATACTGTATGGTATAAGCGTGCTTGGGGAAGCTCGCTGAGCAATACGGAATAGATCGCTGCTAAGGTTCCACGCCAGGTCCAGAAATAGTTAAGAAAGCTACTCTCCGACATGGTCTCCAAGTACATTCGAATTAGCATAGTCCACGCTGCTTCCGAATCTAGAAGCACGGCACTACCCAATGGCACTCCCGGTTGCCTAATGGCGTCGATGATGGTTTGAAGGCCTCGAAGTGAAGCTCGATGTTGTATTGTCAGCAAGGGAAGCTCTAAGGTCTGAAACAACTGCACAGCCTGTGCTTTACTAATGCTCTCAACGCCTTCGGGAAGCTTCTGCAACTCAACATTTGTAACACCGACGACATTGGCGGGTAGCTCATACTTGGATGTGAGTTTGCTTTGTGGCGCTACCATGCATGCGAGGTGAAACGTGAGGTCTGGCTGGGATAGAATTAAGTCATGAGTCCATGTGGATACGCCACCAGTGACATAGGGATAGCTTCCCTCTAGAATAATGCATATGTCAGCCATGGGTGTCGTGTTTACCATTAGTCAGTCCTTCTATACACTTTGGGTCCACAACCCTAAGGGGTTGGGGGCTTGAACGGCTCCCAAGGGGCTCTCAAGGGCTGCAGCATACTGCTCGCCTAAGAGCCTTAATTCTTCATAACGCCCTAAGCGAAATAGGGCTTCGGAATAGAGATCCAACACACCGGAAGGCGAAGAGGAACCGGAATTCATCCATTTGTCAAGGATACTCAGGGCCTCACTAAATTGATTTTCGGCGATATAGAGGCGTGCAAGGTCACAGCATAAATCTATAGAAGGCCCCTGGTCCTTGAGAAGAGCCTCGTAAGCGCTTATAGCAAGTTGGCGCATTTTAGCTGCACGTTCTTCTCCAAGGATATTTGAAAAAGCAAAATATGAGCAATGCTTGGCGTAGGCTTCTAAGACTTCCTTGTCGTCGGGGTGCGTTACAACTTCTTTTTGAAGTTCTACGAATCGCGAATGATATTTTTCCTCAAGAGTCACCAAAGCTGTCGCAGCTAATACTCGAATGCTGTTGGCAGGATCTCTGAGACCTGCTCGAAGAATCCTTGTAAGTTCCGGCGAAAAATAGCGCAAAGCCGCCCCAATAACAGCACGCTTCTGATCCATTGAACCAAAAGCCATGAGGTCCAAAAAAGGAACTGGCGTGGTATTCACATCAACTCGTTCCAAGCCAGAACGTAGGCGGCGGGCACTTTCCGTAATACGATGTTCATGAAGCTCGGGGAGCAACTCTTGTAGCAATTCTTCGAAGTAGATTCCATCGGTCCTCATCAGCTTGGATACGCAGGCCGCAAATATCGTCGTCATCATCCCAAATGGCCCCATCATGGTACCAAAGAGGGCATTAATGGCCACAAAGCGCAAATCGTAGTTGTGTGATCGATGCCACACAATAGCTAGATAGCTTATCGAGACAAGCATAAGGTGGACAATGATTGCAAAGGCCCAATGCAAACCTGAGGGAACAGCTTCAAACCACAGCAAGGAATCCAAAGCCAATAAGGGCGTTGCTAGCAACAAAAACGCAAATATTGCATCTTTTGGTTGCCCTTTTGCGGGGTCTCCCAGCTTCATGATCGCTTTGCTCCCACTGAAATCGGGTTATTGAGTATCTCGACTTTTTGCGATAGCTTAACCATAGAGAGAAGTTTATCGCGCTGTGTTGCTTCGAGAATTTCCCCTGATAATGCCTCTGCAGCAGCCTTGTCTGTATTGGGCAACAAAATAACAAAATCAAGAGGCTTTCGACTCGCCTTAAAAACCATGCCCAACGGTTGTACAGCTGACTTTAAGAGCTCTCCCATGGTAAGTTCATGTACCTGGTCCTGTTGTTCCTCGAACCCTCGCACATGAATTAAGGTTAAAGGTAGTCTGGCACGGCGTGATAGCTCTTCCATATAGGGTTTTTGCTGGGCTAAAAATGCAGAGGAATAGATCGGTGCTTCAGGAGCGAAAATAGCTTGTCTATCCAGGGCCCGGAAGCGGCGGGCATGCGCATAGGCAAGGCCTATCACCTCGCACAGCGCCTGGAAAGCTTGGAGCGTATTTCTGTTAAAGTCTAAGAATTCCATGTCCTCGATTTTGACCATACCCAAAAGATGGTTATTTTCTGGATCAATCAAGGGCGCGGCTAGCATGCCTTGTCCTTGCAGAATCGTCTGATCAAGAGGATTAATGATGGCTACCAGACGACGTTCCTCCGCGATAGCCTTGAAGAGAGGGTGACTGGTAGGAATCCTTCGCATGAAAGTATCGTTATCTTGCCATCCATGCGAGGTTGCTACTTCCAAACCATTAGGGCCTACGGCATAAACAGAGAATTTCCTAGGATCTAATGCCGTGGCAAAGATCTTATCAAGGTCCAGAAGGATACGCGTGGGGGCCAACGACTGCAGATATTTAAAGGTTTGATAGATTGAAGCAGCAGTCTGTTGCTGGCTAGCGAGTAAGCGATCTTGCTGCTCTTTGGTATCTTTCAGCTTTTCATAGGCGGCAAAAATCGTGGTCGCTTCTTCAGTTAAATTATCAAGTTGATCCGCTAGTTCTTCCTTCTGAGAGTCCACTCGTAGACGCATCTCCCCCAATACAAAAGCTGCCACAAACCACATAAAGGGCAAGGCAGCCAGCCTCACTTGGTAATCGAATAAGGTTTCCCTGAATTCCTGAGGGGGGACATTCCCAACATACAGACAGAGGGTAGCCAATACGCAGGCGATAATGCCTTCAACGCATCCATACTGCACACTGATCAGCAACACAACGATCCAAAAGGGATGCGGTGAAACGGTGATAAGACGGTGTGACGCCCCCAAAGCATCTCCCACAATAAGCATCACAGCAAACATCAGGACCATCTCTACTAATGCCGCCAAGCGGATACCTAATAGTTTGTGGGGTCTTTGTGGTCTTGGTTCGGGAAGTTTTTTAGCTTTGACAGCCTTGCTGCGACTTCTCATTAAAGGCTCTCCCTCTTGTTACAATGGGCTACGAAGATCGAATCTAATGGCATCCTCTGCAGTAACCAACCCTGTGGTGCTAAGAGTATGTGTGTACAAAAGACGTCCTTGAAAACCGCACTTTCTTCCTACTGTAAGGCCGAATGATCCCTCAGGTCCACCTCGGCCTGCTACGCGGTCGTAGGACATTCCTACGCTGCCATCAACGGATAGCCAATCGTGAAATCTCCTTGTGAGAAGCAAACTACCCGTATAAATTTCTCTGCTGACAAGTCCCAGAGGTTGAAAGGGAGTGCCATCATCGCCAATGATCGTTACCTGAGATAAGACATGCTCTTTATCCAAAGCACAAGCAAGGGCAAGATCTGTGCCATATCCTATACCACGTGCCCAACAATTATTGGGGGAAAGGTGGTAGCCCCAACCCGCTTGGAGCAGGTAAGAAGTTGCCATACGATCATTAGCCATCAGGTTATATTGGTTATATCCGAGAGTTCCAACTAACTCAGTACGTTGAAGTGGGTGCCAGATCCTTGTTCCTTGAATACGATTGCGAGCGCCTTCCTGGAAGGTGGATTGCACCAGATCCCAACACGGTTCATGATAGGCTCCCTCTACAACCCAGGAGCCATAAGAATCGAGCTTAATGGCCTTGACACCAACACCAACAATGCCCTGGGACAGCAGTAAAGCGCCCTGAACAGTACTACCGCATCCCCACTGACGAATTACGCCAAAAGCTCCACGCTCTCGAGCACGCTTGAGCAAGACGATATTTCCCGATGGAAAAAGAGCAAAATCTGTGATCGAGCCATAGTCTAGTTCTAGATCGGTATAGAAGCGGTAACAAGGGAGAATATCATTCTCGAAGTGGTATCTTGCCAGAGTTTCACGCTGACCACCACTAACACGATACTCCACACCAGCAATCCAGTAGGGCTGGTGATCGACTAGGACAGTATCGCGTTCATCCCACAAGATGGCGCGCTCAGAGGCAACATCGATGGCGGAATCAAGAAGATCCAGCGCTTCGCCCCAATTTCCAATGCGTACTTGAAGATCGGCAGCTACCTCAAGCACCTCAGAGTTTTCGGGGTATTCTTCAACAAGTTCGGCCGCTAAGGCCAAGGCCTCACAGATGCAATTGTTCTCTTTCAGCAAGCGTACCTTTTGCGTGAGAAGAAGCACTACAGCAGTACGCTCTCCCGGTGGTAACTCCGGATCTTCAGCCTCTTGTAGCCCGAGAGCGATGATGGCACCCGCCTTATAGTAGCACTCGCGATCGATATAAAGGTCTGCTAGGTCGTTATACAGGCCGATTTGCTTCGGATGCTCATCAATAAGACGAAAGTACCAGTCGATCGCCGATTGAAAGTACTCTAGACGAACCAATAAGTGGGCCCGCATGAGGTTTTCATCAAAAGTAGGCGTCTGAAGGCTCTCTACCTGCTCAAGAGCAACCTCATAAAAGCACCAAGCGTCACAACGTCGCTCATAATACTCTAGGACTTCACCATAATAGAAATTGACAAGGTAATCGCCTTCGGCAAGATCGAGATAGTGCTCCAAATATTCGCGCGCGGTGATGACGTCACCACGTCCATACGCCAAGATGCCCATCGTTTTTAGTGTATCGAGGTCATCGGGATTTACTTCCAAGATACGTTTAAAAATGGACTCAGCGCCTTCAGTCAGATCACCGCCTTGGGCAATAGCTCCCAGAGACTTAAGACGCTTGATATCCGTCTCATCCTCTAGCATAGAGGCAAGCAGTTTGGTGGCCTCTTCCTTGTACTTTAAGGTGACAAGGGCTTGAAAATGCATGTCTAGAATATCTCTATCTCCACGATTGCCCTCTGGAGACCTATGAATCGTCTCCAGCACCAGCTGGGGTTTATCGGCCTCAGCAAAATAGGTAAGCCATTTAATTTCTTCCTTGGAGGGAGCTGCAGCGGCGCGCTTTACCATCCATTCCTGCTGGACAGGTGTGGGATGTGTTCCCCAGGTATATAACAGAGCTTGAACGTCATCGCTGACTAATGAACCATGTTCGGCAAGTCGTTCAAAGAGTGGAGAGGCTAATCCCATGAGATGCTCATTGATAAGCATGTACCCGAGGCGACGAAGCAAGTGGGGAGAGACGGTGGGGTTATGCGCTTCCTCGGTCACCACATAAACAAGCTCAGGTTCAAGATTGGGCTGGTTGCGTTCGCGATAGGCAAGGGCATCCACGTAAAGGCCTGCTACAGGTTCTCCTGCTGCAAACATCTCACGTAATGTCTTTAGCCCTTCTTCTTCATGGTCGCCAATAGCCTGTGCAGCTGCTACATAGGAACGGTAGAGCTCCGATGGCCAATGTTTTAGCAACCGATCTGCAGACATCTGAGCAATAATAGCGTATTTTTTTTCAAAGGCGATGGAGAAAAAGCCCTTGAGGATCGCTTCAGAGATTTCTTTCTCACTGATCATCCAATCGACAACAGGTTGTACATCCCCTTTACCGATTTTCAATATTACGGTAGCTGCCTTAACCTCTTCAGGAGGAACCGCAAGGCCACTAGCATAGGCATCAATAAGTACCTGTCCCTGATCGACCATATCAAAGCCGACATATTTTAGGCCTAGGGCAAAGACCTCTTGAGGAGTAAAGCCCTTCAAGGACTTGATAGAGGCCAATGTGGCATGGGAAAGCTTGTCCATTCCACGAATTTCAAAAAGAGGCGCCAAAAAGGCCTTTTCTCGATCAGTCAGTCGGGTAGCTATAGAGTCATATCGTTGAGTCGCATCCACCTCAGTCATATCGCCCATGCCCAAGGCCAACGCGAGCAGAAGGGCTGGAAAGGATTCCAGATAGGTGGTGCCTAGTTTATTATAAATCTGTTTAGCGACTATAGGCTCATCTTTATCCACAGATCGGGTTGCTATCTCTTCAAGATTTTGTGGGTTGATTTTGTGAAGATCTATAGCCCCCACCATTTGCAGCAGCAAATTTGTGGGAGCTTCATCCAACGCAATAGGCAAGGCATCGGCAAACAAGCGAGGCGTGAGACGGTGGGTAGCTATCAGTCTAGTCAGTAGCTCATAGAAGGCTTTGCTTTCTCCTAATGAGTCCAAAAGCGAAAGACGTACCTCCAACCCCAATTCACTTTCGCGCACTTTTTCAGGTAGCATATCCAAAATAGCTAGCGCTTCGCGTGGATGGTCTTCCTCAACAAAAATAGACACGATATCAAAGTACTCAGACCGATGCTTTGTAGACTTCAATACCCTCGCAGCTAGTTTATTCGCTTCATCTATTCGGTTTTGTCTGATCAGAATACGAACGGCTAGGTCTATCTGAAGATTCGAGAGGGCATCGACAGGAAATTTATTGATCATGGCCTGGATAGCATCGGCGGCCTTCTCGGTGTTGCCTTCCCGCGCTAGGAAATAGGCAAGACGAAAGTGCTCTTTAGGGGTCCCATCGTGTTGGTAAACAAGCTCTGCTAAAATAGGGATTTCTGCCCTAACATCACCTAAGGATTCACAAATTTGCTGTGCTACACGCAATAAGCTCTCCGAAGCAGGCTTGGGACCATGGCTCAAGAATAGGTTAAGAAACTGGTTTTCACGATTAGAATCCTTGTATAGCTGCAGCAAGAAAGCAACGGCTTGGGGATTATCAGGATGGTTGGCTACAAAGCTGGTGGCTAAATTCATAGCCTCCTGGCTTCTAGATAGTTCGTCGAGCATTTTTACAGTTGATACTAAGACTGGCAAGGTATCTTCTCCACCAGTCAGCTCACCCTGATACCGCTGTAACGCCTCGCTATAGTGACCTTCATCAGCCAACATCAACGATATTTGTTCGTAAAAAGGAAACAGAAGGATGCTCACCGCCACCGCAAGGGCAACCACAAAAATAAGAATCCCCATAGTCGATGAGCGCTTCATGAAGCCCTCACTATGGTCACAATGACGGGTTCTAGGGTAGTACCATCGCCCACAACAAAATTAAGCCTAACAGAATCGGTATGCACGCGTTGCACTGTAGGTGTCTGGCTACCCTTGGTCACTTGAATGACGTATGTACCTGGCTGTGGCACCCGCCACGTCATACTTCCTTGTCCATAGCCATGAGCTAGAAAGGAAAGGACATTCCGCTCGTCGGTATTTACGTCTTGAATCTGCCAGCGACTTTCAATCACGTATGGTCGATTAGCATGAGGCTCTTCATCACAATCCGTACAGGCACTAAAGGCGACAATGGGGTTCTCCACAACGGGATCTAAAGCCACATATAAGCTACCTAATAGGTGGCGCTGCCCAATTACCCCCACAGACCGTCCAAAATCAACAGAATCAAGTGTACTGTGATCCCGCCGCAGTGTCTGCAACGTCCCCCTGTTCTCTACCGTCCAGCGACCATCGCTCAGCTCAATAATCTCTACGTTATAAAAACTATCCGCAATCCTAGCAAAGGCGGTTGCAGTGATTGGAATAATCTCCTGCGATCGCACATAAGCCACATTGGACAAGAGAGCATCAAGGCTTGGACGGCGCTCACCCGAGAACATGTGGTAGTAGAGGTTCATTGGCTTGACGCGGACGGGAACATCAGTATTTTTGAATGTCTGCGGCAGCATGTTGTAGTTGTAGAACTTAGCGGTCCAGTCCTCGGTATAGATATTTTCATTACTGCTAGAAGCATAGATTTGCCGCTGGTTACCGGCTTGGCGTCCCAAAGGCCTGACCCATCCATAGGACAGCGATTCAGAATCAAAGCGGGTATTGCCACCGTTTAAATTCAGAACACCAGCCTTTCGTGAATCTTCTACTGCACTTTCAAAAGGAACGCAGTCACCTGACCATGTGTATAAAGTGGCTCTCTTCCCAGGAGGAGCAACCTCATTAACTTTATTAACGGCTTCATACACCTCATCGTGGAGGTTAAAGGGCTTATTAGCGTAAGCACGAGGTAAGTCATATCCTTCGTCAAGGGGCTTGCCACCATCATTATTTTCTTCGTTAGGCTTGTGCAACAGCAACATCCAATAGTGCTTTATGCGCGTCCAAATGCCAGAACCCTCCCAACTTCCAAACGGATATAAATATAGGAAGGGTTCCTCCTCAGCCATCGTATAGTTTGCGAAAAATCCCCACTGAAAGGGGTGACTTAACGTGTGAACCACTACCTCAACATTTGGTAAGCTCAGAATCTCTCTTGCCCAATGCCGCGACTCTGCCGTTCCTACCCAACTATCATCCAGGTCCGCCGCAATAGGGCCCACGGAACAGGGAAGGTCATCAAAAGGTTTTAGAACATTTCTATAAATAACCTCTGCACATAAGGCTCGAGTCTTTTTATATTCCGCGATCTGCGTACGGCTAATCCATCCATCGCCGTCGATGTGATGATAAAAAATACGCCTTCCATTCAATGTCGTCGTATCGGGCTTGAGAAAGCCCGAATCGCCAAAAGCGACGCGAAGAAAATGAAAGGGGTTGACGTACCATTGTCGATGGTTATCACGAATATTGTCCCAATAAGCCTCGTATTCTTCGGCAATAAAACCACCGACTGGACTGGTAGCTACCAATATAGCGTCACTGCCTGGGTCATTACGAACTCGCGCCGCTAGATAGACTTTGACAGTATCCGATTGGCTCTTGATCATATGATAGCCTGGCAGAACACCCCCGTAGGGACGTTCAAAGTCAAGCATCTTGGGGTCCAACTTAATCAGATTAACGTCATAAGTCGCGGAAACAAAAACTGCCTGATCATACAACCCTAGCTTTGTCCAGAAGGCATTCATAAGGTCTGGTGAAACACTTCCATCAGCGGGGTAAAATCCCGGGTTACCAACGACCACATAGCGCTTACCCATATCTATAACAGCTTGCGCCCACTTTAGGTAGGCTTTAGGATCTGGAACGACCATTCCTCCCGGAAACCAGGTGAGGACCCCTACAACATCTTTATGATCGGTAAGGTCAGGAAGACCGTTCAGGATATCATGGAACCAGACGCGATACCCCAAGTGATTTAGAGGCATTTCAAGGAATTGATGAACAGCTGCATCACTAACATCGTTGTACTTCTTACTGTCGTACAAGGTAATAATTGTCCTAGGTACCACTTCAGCCCTATCTTCAGCAACTGAAGCACTCCACCCATAGTTGGTAACGAGCAAGAAAAATGTCAGAATCAAACGCAGCATAGATTTATTTGGGTTCCTGTATGATCTTTTGGAGATCTCGCGTTGACACGTAAGGAATAAAGCCATTTTCGCGCTGGAGATGATAGATAGCACTAATGCCCTTGGCATCGGTAGGGTCCCAATAATCAAGGGTATAGACTGTTAAAGTGGGGTTGTCATGCTCCAGAAGCCTAAGACGATCAGCATATGCCTGATACTCCTTTTGGGGAACGTGTTCATAGGCCTTTTTCTTAACATCATAGAATGACCAGGTAGCTTCTGCCAAAATCATGTTAATATCATGAACGACAGCAGGCGCGATATCGAGACCACGGTTCATCATGATAGGAATCATCGGGTAATTTTTACGAATGGTTCTAACGAGCTTTATAGCCGCTTCACGCATTCCTTTATACTTTACCGGATCCTCTTGCTCAAGATAGTCAGCATCATCAAGAGTATCGAGAAACAGTCCACTAAACCGTTGAAACAGGATTGAAGGAATGATTTCTTCAATAACTCTCTTCGTCCATAGCGGATTGCGTAGATCGATGAAATAACTGCCTGGCCAGCTAGAATTTTCCCCTAACAACAACCCCTGCGCCTTAACATCGGCAAAGTAGGAATTATGCGTGGCTGCTTCTCCAAGACTGATATAGGCTAATGTCGTTTTGTCATTAGCTAGAAAGGGCTTTAATGGAGGATGGGTCTCGCTATCAAAAACTAAAGGATTATACGCTCGAAGGTCCTCGTATGTGGCTTGGTTATTGTAATAAACCACCCACCGCTGCGGCTCAGCAGCTATTGTGCCGGCGAAACCTAAAGAGGTCCAAAAAAGCAGCCGAAGCTTCTGGAGTATCATATTCACCCGCATTTTGATAAATTCGTGATCTTAAATATTTCCTATTGATCCGGCAAGAACTTTAAGTGAGGAAAGAGAATATCCAGTATGTTATGGATATAATGCATGAAAATATTACAGATGCTCACGCAAAGAACAAAACAGCTCAGGGAACGACTGGCAAAAGGTGAAAGCCCTTTGCATCAGGCGATCATCGACAACGACTTAAACGAACCTTATGATCCGGCTTTATGTGACACCACCAATGGATTAGGCTTAAAACCTCTAGAACTGGCCCGACTGCTAAATCGTACAACGTGGCTACCACGACTTACATCAGCTGCACCTCATACTACTAAGGTTGTGCGCAGAGGTGACTCTGTAGCAAAGAGCTATTTGCCACATGAATTTGAGGAACTCTTTGGCGTTCCTTACCTTCCGTATTTGACTTTCACAAGCTATGATCTCCTAAAAATTGTAGTACATCAGTGTCCATGGATATGCCGTTTGGGCATCCTAGGCATGGAAAGAGATAACGACTATGAATTCTATCGCCACAAGATCCTCAACGGAGCTGTTGCCAATACTACTGTGGCCTGGATCAGCGAAGAGCTGGGTTACGGTCTTTTCACCAATACCGACCTTGCTAAGGGTGAATTCGTCGGAACCTACACCGGCGTAGTCCGTCCCCTCTCGCGACGGCGTCCAGATCACAATGCCTATTGCCTGCATTACCCAACACGCTTTTGGTCATGGAGCATTTTTGTGATTGATGCCAACAAAGGTGGGAATGAAATTCGGTTCGTTAATCACAGCGATACTCCAAACTTGGACCTTGAATGCCTTTATGACCGGGGATTTCTATACTTTTTCTTGCGCGCTAAGGAAGCCATTGACCGAGGTACGCATCTGACTTTTAGTTATGGTGAAGCATTCTGGCGCTACCGCGAAAAACTTCCGGGCCTTTAGAATGAAAAAAAGCTAGCCCACACAAGAGAGCCTACTATGCCCATTGAAAATTTCCTTCTTCTAACACATTGGAAGCCCTATTATGCGCAGCCAGACACCATACCAGTCATCACTGATGTGGTAGCGAACTTAGATCCAAATGGACCTAAGCTTTATGCCGCACTATGTTACTCCTATCTACAGGATATCCAGCCTGGATCTTTTCCCGAAACAGCGGTATTGGGCGCAGACAATATGTTACAGGCCGGAGAAGGAAGCTATGCGGAACATTTTGCCGCCACGATGTTGCTACAGGTCAATGCGACTTTTGTTATTGTGGGTGAGAGCGAATCACGATATCTTTTAAATGAGGATGATACAAGCATCGCCAGCAAAGTGGCCTGCGCAACGCAAACTCCCATAAAAACAATGCTTTGCGTTGGAGAAACAGCCGCCGAATATGCCCATGGAGCGTCAGCTAGTGCCTTGGAACGGCAGCTTAGCACTTGTTTACAAGGTTTGAGCCCTGAACAGCTCCAACACCTGACTATCGTTTATCAGGGCCCCTGGCCCACCTTCTTTCAACTATCTGGACTTCCTGAAACCCTGCATAAATGCCTAGGGGTACTTCAAAACGTCCTGACTAATCAAGGAACTACGCTTCCAGTAATCGTAGCATTACCTAATCATGTCTCCAATATGACCGAGGTTGTGAATGCCACAGCACCTCTTTGCGAAGGTTACTACATTTCCAATGCGGTCACCAACCCGACACTTATAGTCGATGCCGCTACAGCGCTAATTGAGTGGCGTAACAAGCCAGCAGCCCCCCCTGCTGAATCAGAAGTTGCACAACCCGAGGAGCCCTAAGACATGGACTCTACAGACCAAATCACTACGATTATTCCGATGCGCCAGATTAAGCAACAGGTGTTAGGTTTGGAGCTCCTCCGGCGTCTTAGTGATTCGGGCCATCGGGTATTCACTACACAACACCTAAATAGTCTAACAAAAGATGTTGGGCTAGCACCAAAAGATTTGCCAGCAACCTTAGACCAGCTGGAACTAGAAGGATGGATCATTCCGATCAGACGAGGTGTCTTTGCCATTCGGTGCGCCTTGCCTCCTGGGGCGGCAGCTCATCCATTTGAAATCGCCATGGCACTAGCTTCTCCCGCTGCCATTAGCCTCTGGACAGCCCTTCAACATTATGAACTCGTTACCAATAGCTCTTCCTATATCTATGTTCTTACCCATACCGGCAGCTCCTTCCCCAGAATTCGCAAAAAAAACGATGCACGCGGGCGGATCTACCCTGTCGGCGATCTGCTCTACGATTTTGTGCAAATCAAACCCGAGCGCTATTATGGTATTCAAATCCTTGACCTAGAAGGCGCCAAGGTCGCCATCACTGACTTAGAACGCACCTTGCTCGATGCTGTAGCCATGCCACAGTATTGCGGGGGATGGGCCAACGTTCAGTCTGCTTTTTCCGCAGCGGCTCAAAAGATCAACGTCGCCCAACTTGTTGATTATGCTGTAAAGTCCGATGCCGCATCAGCCAAGCGTATTGGATGGCTATTGTGTCAGCATCATGTCAGGTCTGATCACATCGTTCGTCTAGAAAAAGTCCCGATCAAAGGGTTCCGACGCCTAGATCCTTCGTCGCCCGTACAAGGTGCCTATGATAGGCATTGGATGCTGCAAATCAATAGTCTTTGAGCATATAGCTCGTGGGGATTTTAGGAATAACACGGATGCACACGAACTACCCCGTTTGCATCTTTGCGATAAACTTACAATTCGTTAAACTGGTAGTCCTTTAATAGTGGGACTTCTAATGATAAAGTATTTTCTAACCTTGTTTTTGCTGTTGACCTCGTTTCTGAACGCCGACGAGTCACCTGTCAGGGTGCGCGCCAAGGTGCCTGTTATCGCACTGCATGATCAGGCGCCAGTGATGTCGCTTTACCAGGAAGCAATACCCAGATGGGTTGCCGTGTTATCGGTACCAGAAGGCGCCTTACCCACAAGATCGCCTGATGCTCAAATCCTCCTGATCGACAAACAGGTCAATGTCGATACTCAAACAACATACTATCACCTCGCCAAACGTGTCATAGAGCCGGAAGCTATCCGCCAACATTCGCTCATTGAATTACCCTTTGACCCATCCTTTCAAGAGATTACCCTTCACAGCCTTTGCCTGCGTCGAAATGGTGTTCGCCTCGATCGAGTCGCCAGCGATGATTTTCACCTGGCGTTGGCCTGCGAGGCTTGTGAAAAGACAGCCCAACGTCGTTGGTCACTCATGACACTTTTAGATGATGTCAGAGAAGGAGACATCATCGAATATAGCTACTCCACTAAGGGACAAAACCCCGCACATATGGATCGCATCATCGATGAATGCGTATTTCGTTATCCCTACCCAGTAGAGCGCATCTACTATCGTGTGATCGGCCTCAATCCCTGCGGCATTTTCGTTAAAGAGCACAACACGCGATTGCAGCCCACACGCCAGCAACTTGGACCCGATGGCTGGGAATGGGTATGGAACGGCATCTCCATCCCTGGATACACTCAAGAAAATAATCAGCCTAGCTGGTATCAGGAAGCCGCATGGATCCAAATTAGTGAATTCGAAGAATGGGCAGATGTATCACGCTGGGGCTACAGACTATTCATGCAACAAAATCCGCCAGGTCCCAAGGCCCTAGCCCTAGTCAAAGAGTGGAATAGCCAATATACCACCGATAATGCCCGAGCCTTAGCCGCCCTGCGTTTCGTTCAAGACAATATCACCTTAGTCGAGGACTACACTGAAGAATTATATTTCCCCAAAGACTCTGAGTCCATTCTAGAGCAACGGGTGGGAAGCTCCTCCGATAAGGCGCAGTTGCTGCGTTCCTTGCTACGTCTTATGAACATCGAGGCTACTCCGGCTGCTGTTAGCCGTAGACTGCGTCAATCGGTTTCGGAATGGCACCCTTCGCCAGCACCATTTGACCATGTCATTCTTCAATTGACGCTAGATGGTATAACCTACTGGATAGACCCTGCTTCCACAGATCAGGGAGGCGATCTTCATGCTAGTTTCTGTTCTCAATATCAGCGAGCCTTGCTACTAGATGGAAACGCTCATGAATTTATTTGTCTTGGAATGCCTCTTGGTATCCCTGAGATAACCGCCACAACGACTTATTATCTCTGGCCGGATAAACTGGAGACCTCAATCC
The DNA here is from genome assembly GCA_963713615.1 of uncultured Chlamydiae bacterium. Taxonomy (GTDB): domain Bacteria; phylum Chlamydiota; class Chlamydiia; order Chlamydiales; family JAJFMA01; genus CAMFKD01. The sequence continues at coordinate 727,726 of CAVQMM010000001.1, read as the reverse complement.
TGCTCGAAACAGTGATCCGAGGCGATACTGCTAATCGATTACGGCGACAGTTACGTCTAAATAATGATGAGGCCATTGAAGAACCCTACCTTTGCTCTCACGCAGCGATCAAAGTTGCTGCTCCGGAAATTCGAGATGACCGGCATGCCAATACCATCTACATTAAGGCTCATTATCGTGCGGAAAATATCTGGCAGATTAGTCAGTCTGGCCGTCTGAAACTTCTCTCTGTTCATCCAATCTACTGCGCACTGCAGCCGCCTAAGATACGCGGTAAACGTAGAACACCAATAGCGCTACAATATCCTTTTCATGTTGTAGAGACCGTCAACATCATAGCTCCAGGTCATATATGGACTGAAGGCCCACCTATCATCAAGCATTTCTTAAGTCAGTTTATGGATTGCTACGTCTCTTTTACCACTAGTGAAGACACATTGACGATGGAGAGCGAGTTGAAAATGCTAGTGGACTATTTACTACCAAAGAACTTGGAAGGCCATCAGGCGCTTGTAAAACAAGTTCAAGAGGCCCTTACTTTAAAAGCAGATATGCCCACGACATATCGCCGTCCATGGGACATCACTTATCCATTTTTGATTAACGTTTATCTCCTGTTGGCCATAGGCTTCCTAGCTGTTGACCCCACTCAGATCAAACGCAAATGATATTTCTTCATCATCAAGAAAATATTCCAAATATCGATTTGATGACACTAGAAACAGATGAAGCTGTATTTTCCGAGTTCTTTTCTAACTTCGCGAGATCAGCAGCTTTTACAGCCTCGTCTAGCTCCAATTTCTTGATGGATAACTTTGACTTACAATCATCTATATGCGCCGTAATTTCTGATTCTTCATTAGCTAGCTGTTTCATCTCTATATTTAGATTAGATCTATTTTCATTTAGCCTACTTAACACTTCTATTTTTACAGTTAATTCGTTCGACAAGCTAGATAATCTATCTTCGAAGTGATCTATCTTTTGTTGAGTAATAGCAAAAGCCGGGTCACTTTTCTTCAGCGTTGTCAAAAAAGCTTTATTTTGCAACATATTAACAGTACTGTGTGATATTGCTCCATTTAATGCCTCTATTTCCGAACTAACATTATCAATCTTCATGTCAGCAACAGTTAAATCTATCTGCTTCGAAGATGTTGCTATTTTACTTTCTAACAGTTTCACGTTAGCATCTTCGATCTTGGAATGTATATCCAAGCATTCATTATAAGAGATTTTTGCCGATGTGGAATCTGATTTGTCAGCCTTATCAAAAAGACTGTCCAATACCTTAGCTTCGGATTCCGCTTCACTTGTAATTGACTTTGACATACCGTCGATATCTTTTATCTGATTCTTTAGCAACTCTATTTCTGCAGTTTCTACCGAACTATTAGCACTTAATAATGACATCTTTGAAGCTATCTTTCTTTTAACATCACCATTTTCTTTTATAATCCTTCTTAAATTAACGGACTCACCCGCAAATTTTTTAATCTTCTCTTTACTAGCATTCTTCTGGCCAAAGTCAGTAAATTTACAACTAGCAAGTTTTTTTTGATTATTAACCAGTAATGACTCTGTTGAAGCCAACTGTCTAGATATCATACTTATGTCGACATCTATCCGATCATGCTTATTCTGTAAGGTCTCAATGTGTTGTTTATTATTCTCTACTGACGCAGTTTTCACGTTAATCTTTTTTTCAGCTTCATCTCTAAAATTTTTGATCCCCAACGGCTCGCTTTGACCTGAACTAATACTCTTGGGGGCATATGGAGTACTGGACTCTAATCCCATAGAAGCCTCTCAGTAAATAAATACCAATAACATTATTATACCATTAATAATAAATATTCTTTCAGTGTCTTTAACATTACCTAGAGAATTAGCAATTAAAATGCGAGAGATTGGATTTATGTCTTAGTGAAGTTTTGTATGGAGTAAATATGATATATTTCTTGATTCACAATCGTATCTCGGCGCGCATCGCTTTGGAGCCCCAACCGACTGCGCCGCCAATATCCGAAAGTAACAAGGCCCAATTGTGGAGACGTGCAAAACAACGTCCCATGTGATGCAAACGGAATCTGTTTCACCCGTTCTCGCAGTCATGGAATGATCTGCGCCACATAGGAAATTGCGCCAGCCAACCTTTTGAGTTACTTAGAAGTGCGGTCGCAAGGAACGAAAAGCGATCGCAAGTAACAAGGCGTTAGTGGGGGTACAAATTCGTAACAAAGGAAGGAAGGAGGGAGCGGAATTGGGAGAAGTGCATCGGGCACGAGCTCGGGCTCGAACTCGGATTCTATCCTTGCTTCTTTTTGAGGTAGCACTGGTGGTACTCTTCCGCCTGATAAAAAGGCATCGCGGGGCGTATCTGTGTGATAATTAAATCGCGAAATTGACCTGATTCCTGCAGCTTCTCCATCATGGCTCGCGCAGCTGCCTCTTGAGACGTGTCATGACAAAAAATCGCGCTGCGATACTGGTGTCCAATGTCTGGGCCCTGACGATCTGGTGTGGTCGGATCATGAATAGACCAGAAGACCTCCAAGAGCTCATCATAGCTAATAACAGAGGGGTCGAATTCCAGTTCGACCACCTCTATGTGACCTGTACGTCCTGAACAGACATCCTTATAAGTTGGGTTGATGACATCACCACCCTCGTAGCCAGCAGTGGTTTTCCTCACACCTTTGACCTCAGCAAGGACGTCTTGGACATGCCAAAAACAACCAGCTCCGAATGTTGCCTTCGTCATTGCTATTGCTCACTCAGATGGCTTCGAAGCACTTGACTAGACGCAAGTTTCTCATGTGTTGCTGATGGCATAGCTCACCCCCGTTTCTTTGTCCCTAAAGCCCACTATAACAAAAGGCTTGTTGGGTGCAAGAGGAATTATACCATGCCTGGTATATCCGCCTGGAAACTCTAAATAGTTTTATTTCGAAAAAAAACTAAAGATGGATTGCATGAAACCAGAAACAGCTGCAGCTGTTTTCTCCGGAGTCTTTTGTGAATCGACACTATTTTTTTTTATATCTTCTTCTATTTGCAATTTAATTGCAGGTAATTTTGATTTATAGTCATCAAATTTTGTTTTAAGATCACCAGCCTTGCCCATTAGCTGGTCAAGCTCGCCAGTTAATTTATTGTTATTTAATTTTAGCTCACTTAATTGCTGTTCTTTAGTCTTTAATCCCTCTTTTAGAATTGCTTGCCGCGATTCGAAGCTTTCTATCTTTTTTTTGGCAGCGGCATAAGCAGGGTCGCTTTTCTTTTTTGACTTCATGAATTCTATATTTATTGCTATGTTAATTTCACAATTGGAAATCCCTCCTTTTAATACATCTATTTCACCACGCGTTTTTTCCATGCTAATAGCATTGCCAAGTATTTCTATTTCTTTTGAAGACGTTTTAATCTTGTTTTCTACAATCTCTAGTTTAGTGTCACTATAATTCGAATACGTTTCCTTATAATCGCTGTAAAGTCGTTTTGCTGATTCCGAGTCGGATTTATCTACCCTACCACCAAGGTCATCTAATTCATTCTTCTCTGAATCTAATTCATTTGAAATTGACTTTCCAAGTTCATCAATGTCGCTTATATGTTTATCTATCAATTCTATCTCAGACTCTGCAATAGAACTCTTATTTGTTACAGACGATAACTTTGAATTTAATTGACCTCTAGAAACACCAAGAGATCTTAGACTGTCTTTAATTTTATTAGATTCAGCTGTATATTTTTTTATCTTATGCTTAGCTATTAACTTACTGCCAAAAGCAGTGAACTTGAGACCTTTTAAAGTTTTTTGTGTTCTATCAATTTCAGCTTGCTTATCATTTAAAGATCGTGAGACTATTGTTATTGTTTCATTCACTTCACTCAATCTATTGCTATAATAATCCATCTTTTGATTATTTTTTTCTAATGAAGCGTGTTTTATTTTTAAATTGCTTTCAGCTTCGCTTCTAAGTTTTTTAACTTCAGGAAGGTCTTGTTTATGGGCGCTACTATACTCACCCTGCGGAAGATGTGAAGTGTGATGTGAAGTGCTATAGTCCATGCCCATACAAATCACCTTATAACTAAATAATAATATATTTAATTATAACATTAGTTTAATAAATATTAATACATGCTGTTAAAACTTTTACTTTTTTTAAAAAAATAAGAGGTGTCTCTTGATTAAACAAAACTCAAATTCAAGGAATGCTATTAGGAAAAATCCTCAAGGGCTCAAATAATTTTGCAGTTACCTCATTATGGACTCAGAGAAAGAAAGAGCTCACGATGATGGTCGGGGTTCTACTTGCATCGATCGATTATATAATGAATCTGCATCTGCGTCATTACGTAGCGAAACCAAACCTATTGCTAATTCAAAATCGGAATTAGTCTCATACGTTTGGTCGGCCTGGCTACCCTGAAAGTCCATGATTTTGTTCTTTACACCGCCAGCCATTTGATTCTTGTTCAGGAAAACGGCATCCCCTCCATCCTGTAGAGCTCCTTTCTTTGTATTGGGGTTACCATCCATCATAAAGGTGAGGTCGGTGAGGTACATACCGACATAGGGAGTAACGGGTCCCTTGTGTTTTCCCATTGTCTCCCGCAACAGGGAATAGCTTTTGGTATTATTAGTAATCCCCTTTATTTCTTCCAATTTTGCCTTCGTTTCTGGAGAAAGCTTCTCAGTTACCTTGTTTTTCATTCGAAAAATAGGGGTTGAATTTAAAGCTGATAAAAGGGCCATAGAAGCATCATAGTTACCGGATTGCATCGCTTCATGTGCTGCGTTGATTATCTTTGTAGCGACCTCATGTTCCTTACCTGGGGGGGCATGCAGAATCTGATGTGCCGCATATGTCGAAACATCATTGAACAGTTTTATGTGCGCTATAAGATTTGGCGAGGTCTCCATTTTCGCTTCCTTGGACCAACCCAGCCTATCTGCTTCAGCCGGTTTAATACGACTGAAGCTGCTAGCCATCGAATTGCAAATAGCCTTCGAGATCTCACTGGAACTCATTTTGTTGAAATCCATTGGTGGCGGGTTTCTATTAGCATAATTTGATAACTCCGCACGCAGCTGTAAAGCAGGATTATCTGCTTCAAGACTTTTAATTTGAGCGCCAATCTCTGCTTTTTCTTCTTTCGTATGAGGTTGCTTAAGGCTAGCCTCAAGACTCTCAAGCTCTTTGACGAGGGCCTGTGTAGCGGCCTGTGCAGCCGGATGGTTTAGCATTGCCAAGGCTTTACGAGCGTTTTCTGCGGTGGGAGCTTTTTTCAGGTTATTCACAGCATCCAGCATTTGACCAGGCTGTGGGGCTGGTGAAGGAGGTGTAAGCGCAACGCTAGCGGCTTGGTTAAGTCGTTGCGCCCCAGCCTGTAGATAGGGATCATCGCTAGCTGCCGCCTTGTCAGATAGTTTTTTTAGCTGTGCTCCAAGCTTTTCTCGTTCGCTTCCCTGCAATGGGACACTACTCCCGTCAGCAAGGTAGCGTTCTGCAAGTGCAATCGCACTTTCTAAGGCTACGGTCTTTGCTGGCCCCTCCGGCATGCTGTCAATATGAGCCAATACCTTTCCAAATAGATCGAGCGTTTCATCATTATTGCGATGCGAGGTGATGAGCAGATCAGCGGTAGCTGTATCCCCCTCCTGCAACACATCACTTATCACCTGCGAGGTGCTCCTGGGTTTTGCTAACGCTGCCGCACCAGCTGCCTCATTAGCTGTCGCCATTGTGGCGTTTGTCGTAACAGCTTGAAACCGCGCAGCAAATTCGCGATCAACTGATATGCGAGCCGCAACCTGCGGTAAGGTTCGTAAACTGGCAAGCAGGTCCAACGTCTTTCCTCCGCCTTTAACATCTGACATACCTGCTTGCGAGGCTTTGTCTATGACCGATAGAATGTGATCCATTCCAGCTTGGGTTGTTTCGGAACGGCCACGCTGCCCGATCAAACCAGATCCTGCAGAACGGGCGGATAACTTACCATCGCTACCGACATAGGGCTTTTTGTTTTTCTCTACACATTCACTCAATACATTTTTGATTTTCCCTAATTGTTCAATCGTCTTGTAGCGTTCTTGACTTCGCACAGGATTCTTTGAAAATGCCATTTGCAATTTATTGGGCCTGGCTGGAACTGCTGGCTTTTGTTCCGCACTTGCGGAACGAGGGGGGACCGCTGGTCTGGATGGCGCGGTAAGTGCTGGTCTGGGGGGCGGGGTACGTGCTGGTCCAAGTTCCGCACTTGCAGGACGCGAGGGAAGACTTGCGGGACGCGGGTTAGGTGCTGGTCTGGATGGCGCGGTAAGTGCTGGTCTGGGGGGCGGGGTACGTGCTGGTCCAAGTTCCGCACTTGCAGGACGCGAGGGAAGACTTGCGGGACGCGGGGGAGCCGCTGGTCTGGGTGTCTGAACATTATTTGAAGAAAAGAGTTTGCTCGGCAACCGCATCGAGGGGAAACTAGCCATCCTCTTGCCTACATTATCTGAGAATGCCTTGCCCAAGCTTCCTATTCCCGATCGGCTCAGGCTTGAGGTCTTTTTTACGTTTTCGCTCTGCTCTACTTGTTTTTTTTCTATGGACGGCTGAGGCACATCGGTTGATCGCCTCAATGAAGATAGATTCGGGTTAAAACTTTGAGCTTCCACAGCAGCCTCACAAAAAATACTGCAATTATACTAGTTATTATACCAAACATTGTAATTAATAACGTAGATTGAATTGTTTATTTTAATTAATGATTTATTTTTGTGTTGAATCTGTTTTAGTTTTCAGGCTCATCCGGTTTTGTAGGACTTGACTACACAGGCTGGCGTGAGTCAAAAAACATAAATGGGATACGCCTGATATGCATGATAAAGGAAAAGAGGCCTTGTTCACCTTTACGGTCAGAATTTCGGTCGGACGAAAAAGGTCGGATGTCGTGGTTTGTGACGAGGGCATAGCGCCAGCTATGTCCGAGGAGCAAAACGCGACAGACGATCCTTTTGCAGTCCACCGAAAACTGACCGCAAAGGTGAATAAGGCCGGAAAAGAGAACCAATTCTGTTTGGAGGATTCTATGGAGTATCCTAAATATCATGCCGCGAAGCGATCCTGCCTATCGTATTAAAGTCCATTTTAGAGGCTCTTGGGAAGAATTGGGGCGCTTTGGAATCACAATCGTCAATCGGCGCGAAGCGCTTTGGAGCCCCAACCGACTGCGTCGCCAATATCCGAAAGTAACGCTAAAAAAGAATTAGGAATTTTCACCGCCGATTGACGATTGTGATTCCAAAGCGCCCCAATTCTTCCCAAGAACCATTTTAGACGTATCTAAAACATTTTTTAGATTTTAACATACTATTTAATGGAATGCGATTGCCCTGAGGAAAAACAGGATGGCCTTGACAATAATTCCTAAAGCTATATAATTACATGCAACGCCGTTGTTAGCGGCCAATACCATATAGGTCAGTATCATGGATTTATTACCACTATTAGAGGAAGCTCGGCATAGTTATTTAGCCGCAGCAGTTATTTCCCTCCACCCTTCTTTCTCCTCCACGCTTTGCTCTTCTTTGAAACGCAAAGACACGTCCAAACGTAAGTAAATTTCCTTTACAGCTTTCAGCGTCCCTTAACTAGGTAATCCGGTTGCGCTTGTTTTTGCGCATTTCCCGCCCGATCTCCTAGCTGTAAACGCTATACGTTCTATTTTATTTTATTTTTGGCCAGGAGTATCGATCATGATTGTCATGAAATTTGGGGGAAAATCCCTCGCAAATGCAGAGTGCATTCGCAATGCAGGATGGCTCATTGGTGAGCATAGTTCACAACAGCCTATTGTTGTGTTGTCAGCCCTAGGCAATACCACAGACTTACTATTGCAAGCTGCGCAGTCCAAAACAGGTGGAAAGACCCATCTGTCCGAAGTGGTTAACTTGCATTGTCAAACATGCAGGGAACTGAGCCTCAGTGAAGCAGTCGTCAATCCACTGCTAATGGAACTGGAGCTGCTGCTTCGCGGTATTGCGCTGCTACAAGAGCTGACACCACGCACTCGTGACGCTGTGATCTCTATTGGTGAGCGCCTTTCCATTGAAATCACCGCTGCTTACCTGAATCAGGAAGGCTTGACTGCAAAGGCAATAGAGGCTTGGAATGCCGGCATCCTCACCACCAGCCAGCATGGCAGTGCTGAAGTTTTGCCAGAAAGCTATGCTCAGTTACGCGAGACGTTGCATCCTCTAATAGAACAAGGTGTCATCCCTATCATTCCAGGATTTATTGGCAAAGATCATCAGGGAAACATTACTACCCTAGGACGCGGTGGCAGTGATCTTACAGCATCTGTTGTCGGCGCCGCCCTAGATGTATCCGCGATCCTGCTTTGGAAGGATGTTGACGGAATTCTCACGGGCGATCCGCGAAGGGTTGAGGGAGTTCGTCCAATCGAATATCTCTCCTTTGAGGAAGCTGCAGAGCTCGCTTTCTTTGGCGCCAAGGTGTTACACCCCACGTCGATTCTACCGGCTATGCAAGCCAACACTGTAGTAAGCATTCGCAACGCCTTCGATCCTTCCAAACCAGGCACTCGGATTGGTGCAAATCATACAGCCTCTCATCGGCTGATTACTGCGATTACCGCCAAGTCTAGTCAAGCTCTGGTAGACATTGTGTCTACTCGAATGCTAGGACAGGCTGGTTTTTTAGGTAAGGTGTTCCAGGTTTTCGGAGAACTACAACTTTCTGTCGATGTCATAGCAACTAGTGAGGTGAGCGTTTCTCTAACAGTGAGTCCCTCTCCTCAGCTGGAGAAACTACGTCTCGCTTTGAAGCCCTACGCGGATGTAAGCGTCCAACCCAATATGACGATTCTTAACCTCATTGGGGATACGCGTCGGTCGTCGCAACTCCTCCGTACGGCTCTCGACGTCCTATGTGATCAACAGGTTGAGGTGCACATGATTTCGCATGGGGCCTCAAAGGTCACTACTAGTCTGATTATAAAAGACAGCGATACAACGCGCTGTCTTCAGCGGCTACACGATCTCTGCATCGAAGATATATAACGAAATGAACTCAAAAATATGGATAATTAACGCAAACAAGGAGAACATCATGCCTTTACAAGGTGTAATCACAGCCCTCGTCACACCCTTCCAAGGGAACTGTATTGACGAAGAGGGGCTTTCAGCAAATATCCAGGACCAGATCACTGCAGGTGTATCGGGACTGGTAGCTCTAGGAACAACTGGCGAAGCTCCCACGTTGACTGATAGAGAATGCGAACTCATCATCAATATCACGGTGGCTGAAGCAAAAGGTAAACTGCCGATCATCGTTGCCACAGGAGACTATTGCACACGGTCGACCATAGCAAATACCATTAGGGCACAGGAATTAGGAGCTGATTATGCTTTGGTGGTCATGCCCTACTATAACAGGCCATCTCAGAAGGGGCTAATCCTGCATATCGAAGCCATTGCTGATGCCGTAGATCTTCCTCTTATCTTATATAACCACCCAGGAAGGACGGGCACCAACTTGCTGCCAGAAACACTTGCGCATCTGAGCCAAGTCCATACGGTCGTTGGCCTTAAAGACTGCACAAGTTGCACAGATCAGGTCTCTAACTACCTAAAAGTTATGGATCGCAACCGCTTCAGCTTGTTCACCGGTAATGACTCATTTACCTTACCCATGATGGCTCTGGGAGGACATGGTGCTATCTCTGTGGTCAGCAACTTGGTTCCTACGCAAATGCTTGCGCTGACCAATGCGATACTAAACGGCAACCTAGCAGAAGCACAGCGGCTGCATCTAGCCCTCATGCCACTCTTTGAGGCTTCGTGTGCGGAGACCAATCCCATGCCAATCAAAGAGATGATGCAATTGTTTGGCAAAGCAGCCGGCCCATGCCGTCTACCCCTCTGTAGTGTGCGCCAAGAGACCAGGAAGTCTCTGATACAAGCTATGGAAAGTCTAAACCTCACATTTGCTCACCAAGGAGTCTGCCATGACTAAAATACCCGTTGGAGTTTTAGGAGCCACAGGCGTCGTCGGACAGCAGTATATACAACTCTTGGCTGACCATCCCTGGTTTGAAGTGACTTTTCTAGCATCGTCACAGCGTTCAGCAAATCAATGCTATGGTGACGCTGTAGCAGGACGATGGCGCCAGCCACAACCCATTCCAGAGAATATCGCAAAATTAACGGTTCATACTTTAGATGCCCTAGATGTGGCAAAGCAGCGCTGCCGCCTAGTTTTCTCGGCGGTAGGCAGTGACATTGCCGAAGCCTTCGAACAGCGCTACGCTCAGGCTGGCCTCGGGGTGGTTTCTAATGCATCGTTCCATCGAAGAGACCCCGATGTCCCGATGATTATTCCCGAAATCAACCCCAACCATCTCGATATTCTCGCAGCCCAAAAACGCCGACGCGGATGGAACTCTGGTTTTATCGCTGTAAAACCAAACTGTTCCATCCAAAGCTATTTGATTCCCCTTTGGCCGCTTTGCCAAAAATTTGGATTGGATAAAGTCGTCGTCACCACAATGCAGGCTGTTAGTGGCGCTGGATATCCCGGTGTACCCGCCCTGGACATCACTGACAATGTGATCCCCTACATCTCCGGTGAGGAAGAAAAATCCGAATGGGAACCCTTAAAAGTATTGGGTAAGATAGAAGGAGACCGCATTGTCAATGCTAACGACGTTGTCATTTCCGCTCATTGCAACCGTGTTCCGGTATGCGACGGCCATATGGCTTGTGTGTCGGTTTTGTTTAAGCGCAAGCCCACTCCCGAGGATATACTAACAACTTGGCTGGAGTTTCGTGGCGAACCCCAAAAGCTCGACCTTCCAACGGCTCCAACCCAGGTCATCGTCTACGATGCAAATCCGGACCGCCCTCAGCCCCGCCTAGACAGGAATGCTGGCAATGGCATGGCAGTAACTGTTGGACGCCTGCGCCCCTGCCCTCTCTTCCACTATCGCTTTGTGGGTCTGTCACACAATGCAGTACGCGGTGCAGCGGGTGGAGGAGTACTCATCGCCGAACTCTTGGCTAAACATCACTATATCGCAGAGTCGGGAGAGCAGCACAATGACTAGACCTATCTGGCACAATATTCCTCAGTTACAAGAGCGAGGTTCTCGCCTATATTTCGACGGCTGCGACATCAATGAGCTAGCGGACCGCTTCGGCACACCAACCTATGTGTATAGCCGTCGCCGCATCGAAGACAATGCGCAGCGCCTTTTGCAAGCCTATCGAAGGCACTATCCCCGCTTTGATCTTTTCTATGCCGTCAAGGCCAATAACCATCCAGCCATAGTCAAGATCTTGGCTAATCAAGGCGTCGGAGCCGACTGCGCCGGTGTCCATGAAATCGCCGTGGCCAAACGTGCCGGCATTCAACCTCACAACATGCTTTTTTCCGGCGTCTACCAATCCATTAAAGACATGGAGGCAGTCGTACGCCAAGGCATTATGCTGAACGTAGACGATATCAGCCAGCTCCTTCGTCTGGAAGGCCTAGCTCCCTTGGACAGCCTCTGCCTACGTATCAATCCGGGCAAGGCTAGCTCAGGGCAGGAAGGCTTAGTCTTCGCAGGCCCAGACGCCAAGTTTGGCATCTGTGCGGAGCAAGCTGAAGAAGCCTATGCCATAGCCAAGAAATTTGGGGTGCGTCGCTTTGGCGTACATATGATGACAGGTTCAAATATCTTGTCTCCAGCATACTTCAGCGCTATTGTCGGACACCTTCTAGATATTGTGGGACCGATTGCACGTAAGCTGGACATCACCTTCGACTTCATCGATATCGGAGGCTCCTTGGGCATTCCCTACAGACCCCATGAGGAACCTTTAGACATCAACGCTGTAGCCGAACAAGTTGTGACAACCTTCGTCGACCGTGTGAAAGAATATGGCCTTGGGCAGCCCAGGCTTCTTCAGGAGCCAGGACGTTACCTCGTTGGAGATGCGGGACTCCTGCTAACAGGTGTAGCAGCGGTTAAACGTTCCAAAAAAACGTTCATTGGCATAGATGCGGGAATGCACACGTTGCTTCGTCCAGCCCTATATGATGCCTATCACCACATCTATTACGCTAAGAATCTTCATGCTGTGTGTGATCAGCCTGTGCATGTGGTGGGACAAGTCTGTGAAAATACCGACATGCTCGCTAAAGACCGCCTTCTTCCTGCAGGCATAGACGTCGGAGATGTGTTAGTGTTGACCGATGTGGGTGCCTATGGCCATGTCATGAGCAGTCAATACAATACACAACCAAAATCTGCTGAAGTGCTTGTTTGCGATGGAAAAGCAGAACTCATTACAGCTCGTGAAACCACTGAAGACTTACTCCGTGGTCGCGAAATCCCATTATCTTGTCTAGAATAAGGAGTAGCTACTATGGTTAAAAGAAATCCCGATATCGCTAAACTCCAAGGTGGCTACCTCTTTCCAGAGATCAATCGACGCAAGCGCACCTTTCTTCAAGAAAGGCCCGATGCTAAGCTCATCAGCCTAGGAATCGGTGATACCACCCAGCCCATTCCTGCCGCCGCTATCGAGGGGTTCATCCGGGCAGCGCGTGACCTGGGCAACCCCGCCACCTACACTGGCTACGGCCCTGAGAAGGGCTTGGCGCCATTGCGCGAACGTATTGCCGATAGAATCTACCAGGGACGCGTGAATGCCGACGAAATATTCATCTCCGATGGTGCCAAGTGCGACCTGGGTCGCCTACAGGCCTTATTTGGACGTGGAGTGACCGTGGGGTTGCAAGACCCTGCCTATCCCGTATACGTCGACAGCGCGGTCATCGGCGGCATCACAGGTGGTTACGACGCCGCTAGTAGTGGCTATGAAGGGATTATCTATTTCCCCTGTACGCCAGCCAATTCCTTCTTTCCTAGCTTAAAGCAAGCTCCAAAAACGGATCTCATCTATTTTTGTTCCCCTAACAACCCTACAGGGGCTGTGGCAACACGAAAACAGTTAGAGGACTTGGTCGTATTCGCCAAAAAAAATGGCTCCATTATCGTTTATGATAGCGCCTATGCAGCTTTTATTCAGGGCGACGAATACCCTCGATCCATCCTTGAGATCGCTGGGGCCCGTGAAGTAGCCATAGAGGTGGGATCCTTCTCCAAGCTGGCAGGCTTTACAGGAGTCCGGTTAGGATGGACCATCATCCCCAAAGAACTCACTTTCGACGGAGGCTTTTCCGTGCATGCCGACTGGGAACGTGTGAGCTGTACGATATTTAACGGAGCTTGCAACATCGCCCAAGAGGGGGCTTTTGCTCTACTGACAGATAAAGGTATGGAACAAACGCAGACCATTCTGCGTTATTACATGGAAAATGCCGCAATTCTTAAGGCTGCTGTCCTTAAAGAAGGGCGTGAAGTTTATGGAGGCGACCATGCTCCCTACCTGTGGGTAAAGTTTGCGGGTAAGCGTTCGTGGGAGACTTTTGAACTACTGCTGGATAAATTAGAACTCGTGACGACCCCAGGAGTAGGCTTTGGCCCCAGTGGCGAAGGCTTTGTGCGCATGAGCGCCCTCGGTAAACGCGATGACATCGTCGAAGCCGCACGACGCCTAAAGGAATGGCTAGGATAAAGGAGACACAGATTTTACCCCTTCCTAAGCCCCCACAATCGTATCTCGGCGCGCAGCGCTTTGGAGTCATAGGCATCAACTTAAGCAACTAACTGCGCCCTCACAATCGTATCTCGGCGCGCAGCGCTTTGGAGTGCGTGTCGCTCGCGACCGCTTTGGATTTGGGCGAGCCTATTGAATCGCGCACCGTTCTTTGGAGGCTTAAACCCCCACAGTTACCCCTAGAGCGAAAGGTTACGTTTCTTGCAATGCCTAGTTCACCCAAATCCAAAGCGGTCGCGAGCGACACGCACTCCAAAGCGCTGCGCGCCGAGTGATAATTGTGAGGCCCTAAAGCACTGAAATATATGCCCAAAGGGCTTCTTAGGTTGAGGCCTATCTGACAGTTCAAAACCGTCAAAAGTACTGACGTTTTGATTTATCGGTATTAATGATGTTTTGAACTGTCCATTCTAGGTTTAACGTTATGGAGCTCTCATGTTTCATGCCTCTCAAAAAAGTTACGGTATATTGCAGGACATCGTTACGTGTTATAATGCAGCACTCCTTGCTGAGAACCTAACCAGTGAGCACGCCAAAGGTACATCAGTAGGTGCGCGAGATTGGAGAAACTCAGTACAGTCCAACATTGATTAGCGGGCAGCGCAAATTCCTCCAAGGCGAGATACATGATCAAATAACTGCTGATCCAACTGGACAGGCCGGTGATCAAAAAAAACTTGGTGTCTTTGAATGCCAATATTAGACTGACCGGAATATACGCTAGAGTCGCAAAGTTAAAGGTGAGCCATAGCCCAAAAAAGACATTCCTCACCGACTCTTCAGCGAGAACAATCTGTGGAAACAACGTTTTGAATGTAACCTCAGGAAAAATCACCAGTGGAATTCCCAACAACACGATAAAAATAAAGACCAGTGAAAAGCCTGATAAGCTAGCCTTTGAGAGCAGCTGAAAGTTCTTAGTACCCACAATATTGGAACACACTGTCGTCAAGGCCTGGCAAACAGCTTCACCAACAAAGGGTAAAAAAAGCCCAATTGTACTTCCGAGCGACCAAATCAAAAGGTAATCGCCTTGTCTTGCAATCATTAACGCGGCAATAGAGGCCCAGCAAAAATCGACCGAAATGCGATTTAAAGCGCGTAGAATTCCTGGATGAACACACTCCCAAAAAAGGCTTGTGCAGAGGTGCCAGTTGTATGTCCCATAAATTCGAGCATGTTTCGGCAATAGAAAAATCCAGAAGAGAATAAGACAAAATAGACCCTGTGCCACAAGGTTGCTGATTGCGCCCCCGATCAATCCTAGAGGCGGAATGATGCCTTCAATCCCGAGAATCAACACATAGGCGAGCAGCAAATTGAGTACATTGCTGCCTAGAGTGGCTAATAAAATGAGCTGAGTTCTTCCCCTACCGATGTAAAAGGAGGAAAGGCTAGCACCAAGAGGGTATAAAAAATTGATGAACAACAGGAAATGGAAATAAGGTAAGGCGCTTTGTTCGATTACTGTACCTACGAAATACCATTGGCCACAAAGATAGCCTAGAGGAACGGTAACCGCTGTAGATAGTAGGGAAAACCAAATAAATTGCCAAATGACGCTTCCTATCACCGCAACATCTTGAGCTCCTTGGTGCCTACCTACAAAGACTTGAGCCATCATGGCTAGGACCACGCAGGAAGTTTGAAAGATAGAGTAGATATAGATCACGCCGGTTGCAGCCTCCATGACCTCCACTGAACTGAGCGCAAAAAACAACCTTTCTACTAATAGCACAAGACTGCCTGAAAGCGTGGTAAGAGCAATAGGCAGAAACAGAATGCAGATTTCCTTAAACTCTCCAGTAAAGTACTTGGACTCAGAATTAGTCATATTCACCCATTTTTTATGCCACAGGTTTCTTGGTTGTCGATACTGGCTAAGTCTGTTGAATAGAAGTGAGTGAGTTGAAAACCTCTTCTAACAAGGGCCTGATAAGTTAGATGGAAGAGCGGAATTACTGGCACTTCTTGGCACAGTCTTTCTTCTGCAAGCATCAGATAGATCAGGCGTTGAGAGTGATTGATTTCTTGGTCGCTTAAGCTTAGCCATTGGTGAAATAGAGGATCGTCCCAATTCGTAAAATCAAGTTTTTTTTGAAAGTGGTTTAGGGTTGTAATGGGATCGCTAGTTCGAGGTATCCAACCTGTCAAACTCAGCTGAAATTCATTCTTAGCCAGTTTAGAAAAAAGGAGATCCCAGCTCAAAGGGTAAAGGCGACACTCAATGTTCAAAAGATCCTGAAATTGCTTCGTTAAAAGCAGGGCTATCCTTTCTTGAAATCCACCAGGATGAAACGTCAGCTGCAATGATACTTGTTCTGCTTTGGATAATCCTAGATCGTGAAGACCCTCTTGCAAAAGCTGCAGGGCAACCTCCACGTCCTGCTGTGGAAAAGAGGCTTGCGGACTATAGTATGCATTCTCTGATAACACAGAGTAAGCCGGGGTCAGGGAAAGGTAGGCATCGGAAATTAATTGCGAGCGGTCAACCACCCGAGCTAATGCTTGGCGCACCTTAGGATGTCTAAGCACTGGGTCTAATGTATTTAACTCAAGCCAATAGGTCGATGCGTTCGGAATAGAGATGATTCGCTCATCTTGCTGAGGTACATAAAACGGATGCCAACCTCCATAAGGATTACCGATCCAGTCCAGCTCTCCATTTTGAAAGGCGCGATAAGCTTGGTGAGGGTTCATTTGTGTCAGGAAGATTTCATCCAGAATAACTGCGTTAGCATCCCAATAGGCTGGATTTCTTACCAAGCGATAGGTCTGGTGATTATGGTCGTTGATTGCTAGCTGAAAGGGTCCATTACAAGGATAACTATGTCCTACCTGATACGGCCATTGAGGAGATTTCAGATCCATCCCTCGATGCACAGGGTAGCAAATCGATTGAGCGGTCAGTTCTAGAAAATAGGGTGTGGGGTGAGCGAGGTCAACCCTCAACGTACGTTCATCAAGAGCCGCAATACCTACCCGATCCAGAGAAACCTTTCCTTCCTTGGCCTCCTTGGCGCACATAATCGGATAAAACAAGCAGGCAGACGTTGTCTCAAAAGCTGGCGAGAGAATCTTCTTCCAAGAATATTCAAAATCGTGAGCTGTAACGAAGGTTCCGTCATTCCATCGCGCAGGACGAAGTTTAAAAATATATTGTTTAAAGTCGTCGGAAACACTCACTGATTCGGCTATGCCATTTTCCAATTGGCCACCTTTACCAATACGCATTAGGCCCTCAAAGAGCAGCTTTAAGGTCTGGCTGGAAACCAGGTCTCCACCTATTCGAGGGTCTAGAGAAACCAGCGCATATTCCCCCCCGATACGCAGACTCCGTTTCCTTTTGACTGCCTTGCATCGCTCCTCCAGCTGTTTTTCTATTTCCTGTATCAAAATCTCACCATCTTTTTGGTGAGAAAACACAGCTTGGAAGAAGAAACTATCGGAGCTAGTAACAGCCGTGTATGCAAGATCGCATTTTCTAAATTCGCGCCTCTCAAGAGTCTCTAAAATAAGCTCTTTCCAAGATTTATCCACCCCTTGTACGGTCATGTAAGTTTCATGTTCGTTCCTAAAAAATTCAAATATAAAGGGCTGGTTTGTCGGTAGCTTTCTCGACTGATGATTCAAAAAATACTGGAAAAGTGTGGCAAGCGTGACATCCGGTAGCAGAGCTTGCTTTTCCAAAGGGGTGAGTCCATAGAAGAACGTTTCCATAAGCTCAGGATCTTTAGCGGCAAGTAATGGGAAGCTTCTCTTGAAATTCTCCAGTAGCTCCTGTTGTGTTATGAGAGCGCCCCCATTGTAGTCACGAAATTCTCCAATAGCAGAAGTCATAATCGAGACAGCCTTCTGCCTGCACGCGTAGAAGTTGAGCGAGCTGTCAGACCTCAGGAAAGGCAAAGTACGCTTAAGATGTAAACGAAGCACATGCGCCCTAATAAAGTGCTCTTCCATCCGCTTCACATTAACCTGCCGCTCCGAAACAAGGGTGTAATCTCCAGAAGAGGTGAAAGGTTCAGGCAAAATGGGGTCACTATTAGAGGATACATAAACTAGAATAACGAGAAACACGATCTCGTCTTCTATGCGTTGCTCAAAAGAAATCCAGACCTGCGGCATATCGCCCACTGAATGAATTTCTCGACTCAAGGTCAGTATCGTCTTGTAGACTTCTTCTTCGTTACGCCTCATGAAGACAGTAGGAGCAAGCTTTTGAAAGCTCCCTCTGATCTGGCTCTTCAAGTTGCTAGCAAAGGCATGGCGTTCAGCTAATGAAAAAAAAGAAGCATCTTCTTTCTCAATCTCAAAGTACATAATTTTAAGATTTTTATTAGTCAGAACATGGCTATAAAAGCTATCTTTAACAATCTTTGACCATGGGTAATTTTTTTTGATTACCAATCTAACATTTTCTTCATCAAATAATTCATATCGATTGATCACGTTAAAGCCTACCAAACATCCCAAGACAGCCTTAGAAGAAAATGGAAAGGAGAGGTCGGCAGGAATCCATTTGATTTCAAGATGACGGGTATGCGAAGAAAGGGCAAAGGACCTCTGAAGCGATTTTTGAACAAAGTGAATTGACAGTGTTAGCCGAGCCAGATGCGTCGCGTTGCGGTGATCCAGGAATTTCTCTGAGGCTGACAAATAGAGCAGATTCAAATCTTTGAAAATACGCTCATCCTGGAGAGAGGGGAAACGCGATTGCCAATTTTGCAACTTTTCATAGGCTAATGAAAAAGAAAAATGAGTCGGCATATACCCTGGCCAGCTCCCATTTGGAAAGCCCTCGTTTTTCGAGTTTCTGTGCATGTTCAATTTAATTTTTTCCATGCCAAAAATTTTCTTTCATTCGAAAATATTTGTCAATATTAGCTCAAGCTATCGCAGGGCGATTGTCAAGGCGATTGTATGATAAATAAGTAATGAGATAGAATTGAGCCAGATTTGCCTCAAATCCGGTTCGTGAAAATTTAAAGCGAACGAATTTTCCAATCAATGATGTTGTGAAGCAAGAGTGTGAGCTTTTCTTTGCGCCTTTGCGTTAAACTTTTTCACGAACCGCTGCGTCTTTGCGTTAAAAAGATCAAGTCACGACACCGGAATGGTAAAACCACCAGCCACTGACTTTCTCGAAACGACTTTCTTCGGTGAAGGATGCATCACCCCCTCCCTGACGCAGGTGAGCAGTAAATTTGACATAAGCGACCTTTTCACCATCGCGAAAGTCGTGAATAACCAGCTCGTCAAAATGCGTATTTGCTGTAAAGGCAAGGATTTCGGTAGCCCAGGCAAACTCATCTGACAACGTTCTAGGGTTTGCGGGATGAGTCGTTTTGATAATGTAAGTGGCGAGATGCTTAGCATAGGCGCTGTAACGAGAACGCATCAGAGCAAGCGCATCTTCAGGATGAATCCCCTGATGATACCGTCCACAGCAAACTTCATAGACCTTTTGGCTGCCACAAGGGCATAAATCAAAGACCATTAAACCACCAATTAGAAGGAAGTTCCTAGCGTAAACCTGAGGCCATAGACAAAATACTGGGTGTCTACGAAATCCATCGGAAACCCTTCCCGCCCTCCATAATGCCTGTTTTCATAGAAAGGCATGATGCCAACCTCTGCCGGCCACCCTTCATAGCAAAAACGCCAGCTGAGAGGCAGCTCGAAAAGCCAGCATAGCTCATCTTTCATCATTAGGATCACGTCAGGAAGGTCAGGATCGTCTGTAATACGCTCTTTACCATTGTACATTTGACGAGCTTTTACATTTATACCCATACTAAAACCTTCATCACACCATACCCTTGCCAATAATCCAGCGCTGGCAAACGTGTAGGTGTCACAAAACCGCAATGTGAGCGGGGTTGGAGGTATAAAACGCATCTCGCCCTTGTAGCAACCCACACCAACAAAGGGGGTGAGGGAGATGTTAACACACCCGTATGACCCCAATGTAAAGCCCAAACGCCCCTCTACATCAGCGTCAGTCATGTTCAGTCTAATGATTCCACCACTGAAACTTCTCCCTTCCAGGGGACCTTTGGCCCAACCACCCTCAACACCCCAATACAGAGCATTGATCTCATTACGCTCCAGGCAGGCCCGTATACCCCCAAGCCAACCTTGCTGATGAGTGCCTCCCTGACGAAGCCTTTTCGTGTTATAGACCTCAGGAGCAATCCATAAACGATGCTCACCTAGCCTAAAACATGGCCAAGACATCGCCTGTAAGTCAGACCCTATCAGGCTCATTAAGGCAACCAATACTGCCATTCCGAAGTGAAATTTCTTAAACAATGGTGATCCCCTGCTAGCTTGAAGAAACCCTTGTAGTAACATCTTTAGTAGTGTATCTTGTGAATTTTCTTCCAACACCAAGAAAACGGCAGACTATCAGAATTCGATGTTTCTGGTCTTCCAAAAATTACTCCAACGTGAAAGGAGTGCGATGAACGCAAAAATGCAATGGTTTATAGCTGCTGCGGCAGTTACCCAACTTGTATGCCCAATCGTCAATGGCATGGAATTAGTCCTGATGGCCGGCGATGGTAAACCCCTGGTTATCGATATAGCTGATACAGTAACGCTGCAAGAACTTCAAGAACACCTTGGAAGCTTAGCTGCACCCGACCAAGGTCAATGGTTCCTAATGGCTGCGCGCGATAATAATTCATCACCAATGAGCCCCCGTGCTGCCGAACCTGGCTATTCCCGCGATGGTAACCTAGGAGCGCGTGATTTTTACTATAGTCCAACGGCTGATGATAAAGCCAATATCGGCTACGTCGTCAAGACGCTTGCCAACAAGAATGAGATCTCATTGCTTCTTTATAGCAGCGCCATTCAAAGCGCAGGCGATAGTGTTAAGCATATTCACCCCCTCAAGTTTCTATCCGTTATCTTTTGTGACGAGGAACTCAAGGTCGGTATTCGTAACATCCGCAAGAAATCCCTGGTTTGGAAACGCTTCCGTGGTGGCATTGCCGATAGCCTAACCGACGAACAAGCTGCTAATAATATGAAGCCAGAGTATCTCGTGGATTTCTGTAACCAAGTTGGCCTCAATGTCAATCTAGTGCAAGGCCTGTATCAACAGAATAACTGGCGTGAGTTCTTGGATATCTTGGTAGCTAAGGTGCCTCGCAAAGGTGACTACCGACGTTATGATATGAGCATGCAATAAAACACTTTGGATAAAGGGACACCATGAAGGCTACAGTACCAAGACCCATCTTTCTTAAAGATTATAGCCCTCCATCACACCTGATCAACACCATTGATCTCTGTTTTGATTTAGAGGACGAAAAAACTCGAGTGACCTCCAAAATGTCCCTCGTCCAAAATCCAGCGGCTGGGAACTCCCCCCAACCGCTGGTGCTCGATGGTCGGCAACTCGAGTTGATATCGATTCGTCTAGATGGCAAACCACTGGAGCCCTCAGAATATACCCTGACAGATCATTCTCTCGATCTTGGAATTCTCCCGAAGGCCTTTAGTCTGGAAATCGAGACGCTCATCAATCCCAAGGCTAACACAGCCCTCGAAGGGCTATACAAATCGGGTAGCATCTTCTGTACTCAAAATGAACCTGAAGGCTTTCGTCACATCACCTACTTCCTGGACCGCTCTGATGTGATGTCAAAATACACGACTAAAATCATCGCAGACAAAAAGCTGTATCCTGTGCTGCTCGCCAATGGTAATTGCATTGGCCAAGGCGACCTTCCAAATGGCCGCCATTGGACCGTTTGGGAAGACCCTTTCCTCAAGCCGTGTTACCTTTTCGCCCTTGTAGCCGGAGATCTCGGCAGCATCTCAGACACCTTTATCACCAGATCGAAACGCACGATCGATCTGCGAATCTACTGCGATAAGGGTAAAGAATCCCGCTGTGAGCATGGCATGCGATCCCTTAAGAAATCCATGCAATGGGATGAAGAGGTCTTCGGTCTCGAATACGATCTGGATATTTTCATGATTGTCGCCGTAGATGCCTTCAACTTTGGCGCCATGGAAAACAAGGGTCTTAACATTTTCAATACGAACTGCGTCTTAGCTGATGTCAAGTCCGCTACAGATATCAATTATGCGAGAGTAGAAAAAGTCATCGCCCATGAATACTTCCACAACTGGACGGGCAATAGGGTCACCTGCCGCGACTGGTTCCAACTGACCCTCAAAGAGGGTCTGACGGTCTTTCGTGACCAAGAATTTTCCGCCGATATGAACTCTCGTCCTGTTGAACGTATTGATGATGTTCGAGCTCTCCGCTCTAAGCAATTCGATGAAGATGCCGGTCCCACCGCCCATCCGATACAACCGCAGTCATACATCCAAATCAATAACTTCTATACAGCAACCGTTTATGAAAAAGGTGCCGAAGTTATTCGCATGATCCAGAGCCTTATCGGCAAGAAAGCCTTTCGCCAGGGCATTGACAAGTACTTCGAATTATATGATGGACAGGCGGTAACAACAAATGACTTTCTCCATGCCATGGAGGTGGCTTCCGGACGCGATCTCTCCCAATTTGCGCGTTGGTATCACCAAGCGGGAACGCCAGATGTGACAGTATCCTTCGCTTATGACTCGGATAAGAAGGCATTTTCCTTAACAGTCGAACAATCGTGTGCACCTACGGCGGACAATAGTCCCAAGGAGCCATTCCACTTTCCGCTAAGGGTTGGACTTCTTGACAAAAGTGGAAACGATATTCGCCTTAGCCGTCCAGATGTGCTGGAGGTAACAAAGCATATCGAGACTTTTGTCTTTGATCACATTCCTGAAGCGCCTATTCCCTCTATCAACCGCTACTTCAGCGCTCCTGTCCGCATCCACACCCCTTACACACATCAAGATTTGATGTTTCTGATGGCCCACGATTCCGACGAGTTTAACCGCTGGGAAGCTGGCCAAGAACTTGGGTGCCAACTGATGCTGCATATGCTTGCTCAGCTCGATGACGGCGACGAATTCGATGTAGATCCAGGCTACATAGATGCCTACGGAGTCCTATTGAGTGACCATAAACTCGATCAGGCTCTAAAAGCTATGGCGCTGATCCCCCCAACCGAAGATGCCCTTGGCCAACGTCAGAACATCATTGATTTTGATGGCAATCACGTCATCCGCGAATACACGTGCCAACAGCTTGCTAAGGCACATCAGGACAAGTTTTGGAGCCTCTACCAGCAGCTGAATACTAAAGAATCCTATGAATTTGAACAAAAGGCTGTAGGCAGACGAGCATTAAAAAATGCCTGCCTCTTCATGCTGAGCTATACTGGCGAGAGCGACATCATCAAGCAGTGTGCAAAGCAGTATCATGATGCTGATAATATGACGGATCGCTTTGCGGCTCTCAAAATTTTGGCAGATCTTGATCATCCAGAGAGGCAAGAGGTCTTGGATGCCTTTTATAAAGAGTGGAAAGGCGACAACCTAGTCATGACCAAGTGGTTTGCTGTGCAAGCTCAGACAAAGCTCGACGATGCGCTCAAAACTGTTCAACAGCTCGAAAAGGACCCCATCTTCCATTTCACCATACCCAACCTTGTGCGTGCATTACACGGAACATTCATTCACAACAATATCCACTTCAATGCAAACAATGGTGAAGGCTACGCTTACTTGGCTGATACCATCATCAAACTCGATAAAATTAACCCTCAGGTCTCTGCAGGACTTGCTGGTGGCTTCAAGAAGTTTGGAAAGATGGATGTATTGAGAAAGAAAGCAATGCAAGCAGAACTCGATCGTATTTTAGCCGTACCAAAGCTCTCTCAGAATGTGTTTGAGATCGTCTCCAAGTGTCGAGCATGAATTAGCAGGATGCACACAGATTTGGTAGTGACACGGATTTAGGAGTAACACGGATGCACACGGATCTAGGAGGATTTAGGAGGATAGGAGTGAAAAATCTCGAAAACCATCTTAAACCCATTTTAATTGTTTCGTGGGAAAAATTCGTGCTAATTTTCTAAAATCCTATCCTCCTAGATCCGTGTTCATCCGTGTTACTCCTAAATCCTCCTAGATCCGTGACCCCTCTCTGTCAGCCCAGGGCAACACAAAAGAACAGCAACACCCCGCCTCGGGGTTATTCTGAACCTCTATATGGCTGTCGTGCGCTCGTAAGATCTCCTGTGAAGTTGCAAAGGTAGCACCAGTCTGATCAATACCTATGCCCATATCGATCACCTCAACACGTAGTCCACGCGAGGTCGGTGTTGTCTGTACTGTTACCGATCCTTCTGGTGGACTATAGATCAGGGCATTGTCTAACAAATTAGTCAGCACTTCCTCTATCTTTTTAAAATCCATGCGCACCGGCCGTGGTTCATCTATCGCCAGGTTAATGCGGACGTTCTTCCTCTGCGCGGAGAGCCTAGTGCTCCCGACGGCACCCTCAACAACTTGTTGAATAGAACCAGAGCCCAGATTGAGCTGTATACCCGATGATTCTATGCCTGCAAGTTCGAGAAGCTCGGCTATAAGCCTCAGCCCTGAATCTGCCGAATTGGATAACGTTTCAACGATGAATTTTTGATCATGTGTCGAACCTTTGCCCTCTCTCAAAAAATGCGAAAACTGTGAGATCGTGATCAGCTGAGTTCGAAGATCATTCGACAAGAGGCTTACCAAAGACTGCAGACGCTTTGTCATGTGTTCGATCTCTATCGTCTTATCACTCAGCTTTTCTGAATAACCTATAATATTTTCCTTGGATGTTGTCTCGATCATAGCCAGCTGTTCATTGGTAAATCGCAACTGAAGGTTGCGCAGAAGAAGCACGTTAATATAACGGGCAATCATCAGGAACATGCCACCCAAAAACAACATTAATGCTCCTAGAACAGCATAAACATCTGAGTTGAGCAGTTCCAGCTTGAGAAACATTTGCCCCATGATCGCGATAACCCAAATAGCGTGAAGGGACATGCAACCGGAAAACAGAGACAACCCCGCTGCAGTAATCCCCACAAGAATGACCATCAAAAAAGACTGCTGTAACGGCTCCGCCGGGAATAGCACAAAAATCGATAATCCCCATCCGATGGCCTCCAAACAGGTTAGCCCATAATAGGTCCAAAAGGGAAATGCTTGGACAGATTCGTAAACTCCACCTCGCACCCTATAAAATATCGCAACAACGAGTTTGCTTAGTAAGCATAGAAACATGGCTAGAAACCAACGAACTTCCGCTCCATGTGTACCTGGCTCCCATAAAACCAACGCCATAGGAACTAATACTAAGCAACCCCAACCCGCTCCGGCGTAGGCATTGCCAAAAATTATATTTCTAAGCTCGCGCCTCAAGCGATCCTGTACTGTAGAAATGGCAGGATCGCGCAGAAACCCTGAAGGCATAGAATTCGTGTCAGACTGCATATTTTGTTCTCCTTCCCATGTGTGGTATATATATATTAATAACGAACTTTTGACAAATTTTCGGTAAACAGGGCACCGTAGCAGTTTGGGGGAATGCCAATGATTTTCATGCGTACGGTCCTAACTCTTGTTGCCATCACCGTGGTCTCGGTAGTATCGGGTACGACGTCTCCGGAGGAATTGCCTGAAGTCCTCGCAAGCGGCCCTTGGAACAATGTCTATTCCGCAAGCGATGCCGCCAATACCCACACATGGATTAAGGTTCGCTCCGAAGCACTCACCAGTTTGCAGACCGATGAAAGGCTGCGGCTATGGGTACAGTGGGCGCCTGGCTTAGACGGTCCATGGAAAACCAAGGCTAAAGGAGAAATTGAGGTTAGACCCAAAAAAGTCCCTGCTAAGCCCCAGGAGCACCCCCGATTACGTAGCCGAGCTTACGTTCATAAATCGTCTGAGAATGATGATATCGCTAGTTTGGAGATGGGTCCTTTAAGCCGTCCTATCCAACAGCCCCTCCCCTACTTCCGTGTTGCACAGACACTTCGAGTAGCAGGTGAGCAGCGGAAGCGTACGCCTAGGATTATATCTCGACCTGAAGATAACGATGGCGTCTTCTCAAAGCCCTTTCAAGGTCAACTAGGCATTATCTTAGCCTACCGTTTAGACCCTGCTAAAAAGCATGTCCCTCCTCCCCACTTTGATAGCACCGAAGTATGGGCAGATCAACCAGGCCCCTGGACCTCTCTCTCATTTAAGCAAGGCTGTCGAAGCTATGTCTCGTTCTTTGTCGGATTAGGCGGCATCAATTATGCCAGTATTGTCCCTGCACAACCCTTCGAGGTCTATTCCAGCGCTGGACATCTAGAATTCTGGTCCTGTCATCCTCGCCCAAAAAATTACCGGCCAGAGCAGGGACAGGTTAAGGCCCTAGATACTCAGTGGTGGGGAATATGCCCCGTCAGAGTGCCCATTCCTGCACCGGGAGAGTTTGTCGAAGTTGAGATTCACTCCACACTATTCAACCACGACTACAGCAAGGTTTACCGAGTTTTTGGCCAAACACCCACGCCAGAGAAGGTGGCCAGGCGCAAGGTCAATCAAACCCAATACCGTTTAGTGCAAGCTCTCCTTGATCCTACGACAGCCTCTCCAGTCAAAAATCCAAAAGACCTCGCTATAGCACTGCTAGGAGCACAGGGGGCCTTCCAAAGTGTTCGTGAATTATATCGTTCTGGCGAACCCAGTGACTTCGCTGTGGCATTAGGTGAAGCCTATATCACACTCCTAGAATTGCAACATCAAGACCGTCTGCTGCGAGCACGCCTCGATGAAGAAAGCCGTTTAGCCAACCTTTTGGCCTCTGCTTCACTAGCCCTGGCCTTGCAAAAATGGGAAGAGGCCCTGGTGCATCTCGACACCTACTATGATGCGGTCATAGAATATGAAAAAAAGGGTGTGTTATCGCCTGAACGCAGTCAGCATTATTTGCAAGATCCCCTTCCTATTCGTAGCTTAGAGCCCTTTGCAGCTGCCATCGAAACGGCAAGCTTCATAGATCTGCTTAAGCAATGGGCCTGGACCATGAGCGATCCTACCATCTACAAGCACGCCTTGACCATAAAAGCCGGTCCCACAACACCACAAGAGTACCAAGAACTTGCTGAACTGGTGGTCGAACGGACTGGTAACCGCGATGCTGGTGAATCTCTTTGGCGCAAAGGGAATGACTTGATTACCAGTCTCGATTCTCCATTTCATCATTCAGACACTACTGAGAAGATGCTCAAGGCCGAGCGACCCGGTTGGTGGTCGGAATAACTACAAAGATGTGCTGGATGGACTAAAGGACCTAAGGGACATAAAGGACTTATAGATTATTCCTGAGTCCTTTATGTCCCTTTCGTCCCTTAGGTCCCTTTCGTCCCTTTCGTCCCTTAGGTTCTTTTCGTCCCTTTAGTCCATCCAGAGCTTCTTTGCGTCTTTTGCGTCTTCGCGTTAAAAAAAGGCACACACTGCATACTATTTGACGAAAAGGTCTTAGAAAGCTATGATGTATGTGTCGTCAAGCCCAGGTGGTGAAATTGGTAGACACGCCAGATTTAGGTTCTGGTGCCGTAAGGTGTGGAGGTTCGAGTCCTCTCCTGGGCATTTCACCCGACAAAGTCTCTGCAAAGAGGATTTTTCACCTTGTTTTGTATCCCGATCCTAGCTTTGTAAAATGTCATTATGGTTGGAGTATTAAATGAGCGAAAGGTGCATGGAAACAAGTCTTCAACCTGTGCAAAGAGTTTCGTTAGGCGATTGGACAATATGGTCCCTGAGCGATGGGTACCTAGATCTTGATCAGAGAATGTTTGTTGGGCTTGACCCTGAAGCATTGCGTAACCTACTGACCGAAGCCAACGTACCTTGTGTGGATGACCTTACAGTTCGCACCGAGGTACACGGATACCTCATTGATACCGGTAAAAATGTCATTTTGGTTGATACCGGCTGCGGCAAGAAATACGGAGTTGCAACCGGGAATCTTATTAATCAAATACGATGTGTAGGATACAACCCCGAGCAGATATCGTTAGTGCTTATTACACATATTCATCCTGATCACATTGGTGGGTTGTTGGATACCGATGGAATTCCAACTTTCCCAAATGCAACTCTATGCGTGTCTGATATTGATGCAACCTATTGGCGAGACCGTGTGCAAGAATCAAGGGCAAAGGAGGAAAAACGTTTTCTCTTCGATATTGCACGGGAGATGCTGGCACCTTATGAACGTAACAATCGGCTTCGTCTGTTTCATTCAGGTGAATCAATTATACAAGGAATAACCGCTATAGCGGCACCTGGACACACCCTGGGACATATGGCATTCGTTTGTTGTTCACAAAATGAGGGTTTACTCCTTTGGGGCGATATAGTTCACACCACAGGCATGCAATTTTCCAATCCCGAATTGTATATCATCTATGATGTCGATGGTAAACAGGCTGTTAACAGCAGAAAAACCTTGTTTGCAAAAGCCGCTGATCAACACTTATTGGTAGGCGGTGCACATCTTCCTCTCTCTGGATTAGGATATGTTCATCGATCGGATGAAACCTTTTCCTGGCAACCTCTTGAACGCTGTTCAGTATTATCTAACATTTAAATCCTCTGGTTATATATTTAGCTGTTTAGAAAATTCATAACTGATGAGTTGTAAAGGCTCCGTTTTCTTAAATGCTTGTTCCTCATGGGAAGCTTTTAAAAGCTTTTGACCCCCATCTTTGTGTGCAGTTTTTGCAACAAATTCTAAAATTTCTTTTTCTGAATCAGAAAAAACGCTTAGATCCGGCTTTTCGGTGCTTTTCAAGATATGATGTCCTGCCGAAATCAACACCCCTTTAGAGAGAAATAGCTGATAAATGCTTTGAAACTGATCTGGGCAAGGACCATATTCTAAATGAACATATCTAGCTCCCGTAATGCTCATTCCGTATTTCTGAAAATGCTTAAAATCCGCATAAAATAAGGCTTTATTCAAAAACAGAGGACTTTTCGTAAATCCTATCAAATAGCGCACAGCTTGTTTAAACAGCTCTAAACAAAACGGCCTATTGCCGCTGTAAATGTCAGAGGATTGGCTCTTCCAATGAACTTCAAGGGCATTAAGTTCGGCATAAGCCTCATCGCATTTCAAACGAATATGATCATCCTGAACAACATCCTGTACGAAATAGGTCTCCCAACGTTTGATACTCGCTTCTCCAACTTTTAAATAGTTGGCAAAAGCAGCCTGGGACATTCCAAGCGATGCGCGATATTTGATAATCTCTTCAGATGTCAAAAGTTTGTGCTGCTTTCGATATTTATCGGCAGCACTTCTTCGTAACACATTCATTTGCTCCCCATCCATCAAAGGCGTTTGGCACTTCATGCAAACAAAAGAAGGCACGACTACCTCAACTTCCTCTCCTTTTATCTCGGGATTAAAGCGGATGTTTTTTGACTCAAATTCCTCACCGTCACAATTTGGGCATTTCATTTAATCCTCTCTTTTTTGTTCTGTCGAACGGCTTTGGTGTAGTGAGACGTAATAATATCGATCGTCCTTCAAAACAAATTTGATATACATCTGCTTAGCAAATTTAGGACTCCACCAACTAAAGGCCAGTAATTCAAACCCAGCTATTGCTTTCTCATAGGACTTTTGTGGAGGTCTTGTCCCTTTGTAATCCTTTGGTGTCATTTCCTCCAGCAACCTCCTAATCAACGGCCAAACATCATTTGTATCCCCGATGTCTAGATCATTTAACTCGCCGACAGCCTTTGACGGATTCGCGAACAATCCAGGTCGGTTTTTTAGAAATTCTTTCGCTTCATTCAGTCTTTTGGTCAGCTCTCGGTCTGAAGGGCGGTTGCCGTGCATTTCGCCTCTCTTCGTATATTATTATAGCATCATATGATACCAAAATGCAATTTAAAAAATCAATAGCTATAATCCTAATTTTTAATGACCAGATACTCTTTATCACTTACAGTAAAGGATTTGCGTAAACTAAGACCAAGTTCATAGCTTTGAAGGACTGGCAGCGCTGACTCATTTTCGATATAAAGAAGGTTGACTGATTCCATAGATAAATTTATTGATGAAATGAAGAGGCTGCGCCGGATTTCAAGTTGGTTTGGTTAGTATTTTCAGTTATCCAGTCTAGGATGGCTCTATGATAAGTGATTCTTTTTCATCCAATCCAATAGCCTTTCCTCGACTCGATGCCGATGACCTCATGATCCTCAAGCCTCTGTCTGATATAGTTACCTTCTCTGATGGCCAGATCGTTTTCCATGCTGGTGATACCGATCTAGATCTGTTCATCGTCGAATCCGGCGCACTCAAAATATTAAATCCTTCTGACGACAATCGGCTTATTGTCACGCACGGTCCAGGTCAATTTGCAGGAGACATTGATTTACTGACGCACCGACCCGTCATCGTGACTGGGGTGGCATACGGCCAGACACAGCTATTGCGCTTACGATCCACTCGCTTGCATGAAATCCTTAGCAAGGTCCCAAACCTTGCTGAAAAGCTTCTCATCGCTATACAAGAACGCCGCCGACTTCTTCTGACGACGGGCGTAGTGGGATTGAAGATCGTTGGACCAGGAAAATGTCGCGATACCATGCTTGTACGCGAGTTCCTTTTCAAAAATTTTGTCCCATTCACCTGGTACGATTCGGCCTCTGAGAAGGGACAAAAGCTACTGAATAGCTGGGGATCACCGAAGAAAACGCCAGTTATCGAATCCAGCAAAGGTCAATTACTGATAAATCCTGGGCTGCGCGAACTCGCTCAGGGCATAGGTGTCTGGCGTCATTGTCCGACTGACAAGACCGATCTTGTGATTATAGGCGCAGGGCCGGCAGGAATGACCGCTGCCGTCTATGCGGCGTCGGAAGGACTTTCTACGGTGGTACTTGATCGCCTTGGCCCTGGTGGTCAAGCTGCGGGATCTTCCAAAATTGAAAATTTTATCGGATTTCCCAGTGGTCTTTCGGGCACTGAACTGGCAACGCGCAGTGTTCTCCAAATGCTCAAGTTTGGCGCTAAAATGGTTGCACCAGTATCTGTAGAGAGAATCGAACCCGCTGCGTCTCCAGATGAGTTTCATGCAGTGCATCTTGACTGCGGAAGTATTCTCCATGCTCGTACAGTCCTAATCGCAGCAGGTATACACTGGAGAAAGCTTGAAGCCCTAAATGCAGAGCGATTCGAATCAGCTGGCATCTACTACGCCTGTACGACGGTCGAAGCAGTCCTTTACGATAAGCAAGACGTCGCGGTTGTCGGCGCTGGTAACTCTGCAGGGCAGGCGGCCATGTTCCTAGCCGAATGCTGTCATGACCGAACGGTTCACCTGCTGGTGCGAAAACAGCTAGGGACAGGAATGTCTGATTATCTTGTCGGACGGATCCGCGCAAGCACGCAATATTGTGATACACGAAGGTGTTGAGGTCGCCACCGCCCATGGCGAACAGCGGCTGGAAAGTATCACTTTACGCGAATTCAATCCAAACAACACTGAAAGCCAGGTTGAGAAATCACGCGAAACGCTGCCCGTTTCAGCCGTTTTCGTTTTTATCGGTGCTGATCCAGGATGTTCCTGGTTACCGGAAACTCTTGCAAGGGATTCGCTTGGCTATATTATGACAGGTATCGATGCACTTGGATCCGGCCATTGGCCACTTAAGAATCGTGAGCCTTGCCCTTTGGAAACGACAATCCCGAGAATTCTCGCCGCTGGTGATATCCGTAGAGGATCCACAAAAAGAGTCGGTTTTGCCGTCGGTGATGGCTCGCTGGCCGTCACTTGCGTGCACAAATTGATAGCCATTAGAAGTTAGCATAGAATCGGCTTCCTATGAACGAGTGGGGTCACTTCAGGCCAGTTTTGCCCATTCAGTGTCCAAATATATTCTTGCATGTTGCCGCCTAGTTCAACTGTCAATTTCTTATCGACAGCCCTTTTAGGTAGAGGAGTCATCGCATGCAACTTTGACTCCTGTGCATTATCCGGTTGAGTAATTGTAAAAACTGATGCTTCTTTTCCTTGTACGAGGATTTTTTTTTCTGTGACTCGTAAAACGGTTTCCTCCGATCTAGAGTAGCTAGGGGGGAAAAAACACAGAATCATAAGAAAATAGAATCCTATGCGCATTTCATTCACCTACAGTTTTTATGGTCGCTCAAATAGGCAACACTGTTTTTTTTGTTCCAACCTAAATCAGGCGTGGTATTGTTCATCGCTAACTTTTTCCATCCAGTCCACGGCTTTGCCGTCGAGCCGCTCCTGAATGGCGATGTGCGTCATGGCCGTGGTTGCTGTGGCACCGTGCCAATGCTTCTCTCCTGGCGGGAACCATATCACATCACCTGCCCGAACTTGCTCAATCGAGCCATCCCAGCGCTGCACTAAGCCACAGCCAGCTGTCACGATCAGGGTTTGACCTAGCGGGTGAGTATGCCATGCTGTTCGAGCACCGGGTTCAAAAGTTACACTGGCGCCAAGCGTGCGTGCCGGAGTATCTGCTTGGAACAGAGGATCAATTCTTACTGTACCGGTAAAATATTCGGCTGGTCCTTTGGTGGAAGGCTGAGCGCCGCATCTTTTTATTTCCATTTCTGAACCCCTTTTGCTTACTGGCTTCTTCTTTTCTAAGATCGGTCCTTTTGTGCGATCAATACCACGTTTCTTGATTGCAACGAAAGCCTATCCATATTGGTCATGATGTCCATTATACCGCGCGTGGTATAGCTCTTTGCCCTTGGAGTCCTCATGAGGTAATTGCAGAAGTCCGATTTCCCGAATTCAATTTCCTGAAAATCGGTCGCCCGTGAAGAGAGAGCCATTCCCTTCCCAGGCCCGAAGGGTCGATATTGCAACAGGCCAGGGCATAGCCCCATAGGCCTCAACCTAAGCCTAACAATCGTATCTCGGCGCGCAGCGCTTTGGAGTGCGGTCGCTTGCGACCGCTTTGGGTTCCTTGCGACGGTCGTGTGCAACGGCATCACTATAATTCCCTAAGGGTAAAATAGTTAGTACATGCAGCCTTCGACGAATCCATACAATGCCGTTTAGCATTGCCGTCCCAAGGAACGAAAAGCGGTCGCAAGCGACCGCACTCCAAAGCGCTGCGCGCCGAGATACGATTGTGAAGTCCTAAGTCATTGAGATATAAGCTCAAAAGACCTGTTAGGTTGAGGCCTATGGGGCATAGCCCTGGTATACGCCAGGAGAGGATTTCGCAGTCTGAAAGACTGCCACAAGACGCTGGTTTGCATAGACCATTTATGCATGCCTTTTATCGCAGTCTTGCCCTGGTTTTCTTTTATCCGACGAGGCATAAAACCAGTTGAGGGTCGAAAAAACGGCCTTGTTCACCTTTACGGTCAGAATTTCGGTCGGACGAAAAAGGTCGGATGTCGTGGTTTGTGACGAGGGCATAGCGCCAGCTATGTCCGAGGAGCAAAACGCGACAGACGATCCTTTTGCAGTCGACCGAAAACTGACCGCAAAGGTGAATAAGGCCGAAAAAACTCTCCTAAATATCAAAAAATTCGACCCGATGATCTTATCGACTTCTCAAACAGCAAAGAACATTTCCGAGTTATCGTCACAGAAATTAGGTTTTATGCTTCCTTAGAGGATTATTTAAACGACGTTACGGTTCAAAAGGCGTTGCCAAACGTTTCATCCTTGGAGGAGGCTGTAAAAATTTATCATCAATGGAGTACCCCAACAGAAATACAAGCCTATGGATTTTTAGGTATTTTTATAAAACTTCTGTAATTGAAAATCTTCAACATTACTTCAGTTTAATAATCGTTTCTGTCGTTTTGGTTTCAGTTTCTACGACCCATCCACAACCATAATAGATGAGCAGTAGTAGGGAAATGGGGAAGAATACGATAATCCAAAAACCAAGCCAAAAACGAGATCCATTGTACTTCAGACGATATTGAGTACCATCGCCGGAATAATAAGTGCCGGTAGCCAGTAACATAAGGGCTACAGGAAAGAATATAATAGCCCAAAAGATTAGCCAAAACAGCGAGCCTTGATATTTGATCGAATATTCGCTAGCCATAAATCCCTCTTACTTCTGTGACAATAAACTTAATTATAGTCCTACATCTCATTATCTTCAATCACGGAATAATGGGCCTTGTTCACCTTTGGGGTCAGAATTTCGGTCGGACGAAAAAGGTCGGATGTCGTGACGAACTTCTTCCTTAGCTTTAGCTGAGAGGGGCCATCTTAGCCTTTCCAACTTTCGTTTAACAATGTTGGCCAATTTTCAGCTCTTGATTTGTCAGATGCTAGCATTGTTGATTTTCAGTCTTGCTTTCGGCACACTGGTTGCCGAAGCTAATCAGAAATCAAAAAGTATGACCACAAAACCAGCTGTCTTTCTCGATATTTGTCAGATGCTAGCATTGTTGATTTTCAGTCTTGCTTTCGGCACACTGGTTGCCGAAGCTAATCAGGAATCATGTATGACCACAAAACCGGCTGTCTTTCTCGATCGCGATGGCACTATTAACGTCGATAAAGACTACACCTATCGTCTCGAAGACCTTGTCTTTGAGACAGGGGCCATTGAAGGCCTGCAGATTTTATCCACACTGCCCTATCTACTGATCATCACCACAGGCCAGTCAGGTATTGGTCGTGGCTATTACACCGAAGAACAGTTCAACCTATATATGCAGGCTATGCAAGAGCACCTACATGCCCACGGTGTGGCATTTGATGCAGTCTACCACTGTCCACATCACCCTGAAAAGGCATTAGGTGACTATCGAGTCGATTGCGCTTGCCGCAAACCTAAAACAGGCATGATCGACCGGGCAACTACTGAATTCCGAAAGCGCGGCATCGAAATTGACCTGACAAATAGCTTCGTCATTGGTGATAAAACCGATGATGGCAAGATGGGCAACCTAGCCGGCTGTAGATCCATTCTAGTACGCTGTCCATCGGGTAAACAGGGCAAAGACAATAATCACCAGTGCACATGGGCCTATGAAGCCGATACCCTCTTCGAAGCAGCTTTGTGGATCAAGAATCATCATTGAATTCGGTCCACTTCCAAATGCACAAAACCTATCCGCCTGTGGCATAAACTATTTTCTTTATTGAAGTTCAATAAGGGCTCGTGGTAGCTTTGAGCTTCTTTTATTTCGAAATTTAGGAGTGTTCATGGTTACTTTCATAATGCATGGACAGCCTATTGTCGATATGATTTTACATGTTGTGGAGCGGCCTTCATGTTTACCCGTTTGGAACAATGATCCAGCCTTAAGTTTAACACCTAATACTGTCCAACAGCTATTGGCTAGCAGCACAGAACAATGTGCTAGAGCATACCAAGGATTAGCTGACACCGTAATAGAGTACAAAGAATTTACATGCTCGGGACTTGATGTACCTACACACCTCCTCCTTGGTATCATGTCCGATGGCACAGAGTATCTCTTCAACGAAACAAACGGCCAATCTGCTCTGGTTACGCAAAAACTCAATCGCGGCGATATGAGACTGGTCCCACAACATTGTATCAAAGACATCATCAGCAGGTCTGAGACAGCCCCTTCCCCACATGCGGGCGGAACAGGTACTAACACATTTCGAGGCTTGGCCTATCTTGGCCATAAATGCAAAATAATTGGAATGGTCGGTATAGACTATCGGGCTTCCATATATAAAGACGCATTGCAGAAAATAAGTGTCCAAACCGATCTTATAGTTCATCGAACAGCACCGACGGGTCACTGTCTATCCATAGTCGAGCCTGATGGAGAACGGACAATGCTCACCCATATTGGTGCAGCGGATAAATACCAGACGGGGCATCTCCCACAACCTGAAGAATATAGTAGCCAGAATCACTATCACTGCGAAGGCCATTCCGTTTGGAACAAGAACTATATCAAAACTTACTTACACGATGCCCATGAAGCAGGCGCTACGACTTCCTTAGACCTTGGAGGCGAAAGCACTGTGCGCTTCAATTTAGACGCATTCAATACAGTCATCAACAATGGGTGGGTGGATATCTTGGTAGGCAACCTTACCGAGATGACAACCTTAACTAGCCTTGATGATCCAAAGGCTATCTGCGAAAAGCTGATAGACCATTGCCGCATTGTAGTGGTTACCTTAGGTCGTCAGGGCTGCTACGCTACGGATGGAAAAAGTTCCCAATATTACCCTGCAAAGGAACTCGATGAATCTATTAAACCAAATACAACAGGTGCCGGGGATGCCTTTTTGGCAGGATTGTTAGCTGGCTATCATGAGTGGCAACCAATAAAAACAAGCGTCCAAATGGCCACCACGATGGCGTGGGGAGCCATCCAAGGCGATGGCTGCGACTACTGGGATCGGGTGAAAAATGATATCACTAAGATCCGAGGAGATGAGGTATAAATCATCGTCCTCAAGAGGTCTTTGCAGAAGCTCTGGAGCCCCAACCGACTGCGTCGCCAATATCCGAAAGTAACAAAGTTTCCTATGTGGCGCAGTCATTCCATGTCATGGAATGACTGCGAGAACGGTTGAAACAGATTCCGTTTACATCACATGGAACGTTTGTTCTGCACGTCTCCACAATTGCAATGAATTGTTCGCAGTCATGGAATGACTGCGCCACAGGAGATTGTTCTTCATGAGGTTGTGTGGGTAAAAGGTCCATCCGCAGTCATGGAATGACTGCGCCATATAGGAAATTTTGTTACTTCGGTTGGGGCTCCAGAGCGCTGCGCGCGTGTTATTCGATGGTGTGTGTAGCACGAGACTTCCGCAATTACCTCTCAAGGTCCTTCCTAGGTACCCACGCGGCAAAAAAAAACGCACCGAACATGTAGTCCGATGCGTCGATGTAAACCTAGATTCTTGAGGAATCAGGGCAATCTTACCACTGGCGTGAACGGTTACCACCACCACTACCACCAGCATGGCCGCGCTCGCGCTCTGGCTGAGGACGTGCTTCGTCCACATTTAGAGCACGGCTACGGAAGTCTTTGCCGTTTAGGGCAGCAACAGCTTTTTGACCGCCATCGCGTGAACCCATTTCAACAAAGGCAAAACCCTTTGGGCGGCCAGTGTAACGATCAGTGACCAATTTCACACTAACAACTTCGCCAAATTCAGCGAAAAGTTCTTTTATTTCCGCTTCAGTAGCGTCGTAGGACAGATTACCAACATAAAGTTTCATTGAACAAATTTTCCTTGGATAGTGAGCAGAGACTTAGCCGGTAACCTTCCTCCGAAGGACTCGTGATCAAAGCGACACGCTTGGATGCGCGGTAAGAACAAGCTCTCACTAGGTTTTTGGAGTTTACAGCTTTATTTTGCCTGAATGCCCCTTTCTACACAATAAAAATAACACTTCATCCCTCACGTAATCTCAGAAAATTAATCCAAAAGTCTCGAGAGCATAGCTCACATAGTCATGACAAAACAAAATTATCTTCACAAGAATCGATTAGCATGCCATAGCATTTATACATTAATTCATTTTCACACATATTTTTATTAATAAAACAAACCTGAGTTCTAATATCTCCTTGACATCTACCTCATGTTCTGCACACTGAGATTAACTGGCTGCAATGGGTGGGGTATATCGGTATACCACACTCGGTCATAAATTTGAATTTGGGCCCACGCGAAAGCTCCCGCGATTCAACGATCGCAAATGGGTCCATATTTCTAATATTGACCCATTTGCGATCGTTGAATCCCGGGGCTTTGGCGCGGTCCAAACTCCAAATTTATGACCGAGTGTGGTACACATGCGCAACTGGAATATTGCACTAGGCTATTATCAAAACGAATCAACCGCCAATGCAGTCATTGAAGAGCTTCGGCGAAAAGGCTTTTGGCGGGTTGCTAGTGTCCATCACAGACAAGATGGCACTTTAACCATTCGGAAGTTGTACCCAATTCAACTCATTTTTTGGCTTATCCTGATCATTGCAATGGTCGCTGCCACAGCAACCTACTTTTGGCCACTAATGGGTCATTTTTTCGTTGCCGGTGCCGCGCTCATTGCTCTCATCACTTGTTTCTGGTCATCTAGTATTGATTCGCAACTCCTCGATCGCTTTAAGGGGAGAGTCTCGATCGACGAGATTCTAGTTATCGCCAAGGTAAGTCCCGGTGGTGCCCGCGAAGTTCTCGATATTTTGCGCGATGTGACTACAGGACATCCAGTATCTTTTCTACTCAGAGGTGGCGAATGCATGCAAAGTATGCAGGTAGGCATACCCAAAGAGCCACTAACAAGCGAACAGCTGCGCCAGCATGCCATCGCCTTGGCCCCAACTCTCAGCAAGGTAACCCGGAATAAAAGCCGGGGCCAGCCCCTTTTTGATCGTTTGGCACAAAGCGAGCGCATGCTACGTTTTTTGCGTCATGACGTTGCGGAAGCGGAGCACATCGAGCAGACGGTGACCTTGTCGGCAGAGTGGTTGTTAGATAACATGTATGTGATCGAAGCCGGCATTGAAGACATCCGCTTAAATCTACCCAAAAAATACTACAGCGAGCTGCCCAAGCTTACCGAAGGTCCGATGATGGGTCTGCCGCGAATCTATGCAATAGCGGTCGCCATCGTCCATGACGCAGGAGCCCGCTTAAGTCTTCAAGGGATCAGTGACTTTCTGATCAGTTACCAAAAAGTTGACCCCTTGACCATAGGAGAATTATGGGCTCTTCCCCTAATGCTACGACTACGTTTGGTCGAATGGGTTCAGCACCTTGGAACTCAGGTTGACAGACGCATGAGAGACGGAGAGCTCGCAAGCTTTTGGGGTAACAGGCTCCTGATTACCGCTAGAAGGAAGCCTCAGCATCTATCCACTTTGTTGGCTGAATTGGCCACTGAGATGCCTCATCCCTCAGCGCACTTTGCCGAGGAGTTATTGGAACATCTATTTGATGAAGAAGCTGTGTTACCGCAGGTAAAAAAGTGGCTAAGTGACTCCTTCAGCCTACCAATCGCCGATGTCGTCCACGAAGAGCAGGTGCAGGAGGCTGCTGAGCAAGTAGCATTCTCCAATGCAGTTGTCAGCTTGATCTTTCTGTCACAACTTTCGTGGTCTGATGTTTTTGAAGCTGTCAGCCCAGTAGATGAGATCCTTAAGGATGATCCGAGTGGAACCTACTTAAAAATGGGCTTTGCCACACGTAATAGTTATCGGCAGGTCATAGAAACCTTGGCTCGCCAATCAAACTTCTCTGAAGTTGCCACTGCCAAGTTGGTCATCGATATGGCGAACAAGGGAGCTGACGAAATCAAGCGTCATATTGGCTACTACCTAATCGATGAGGGACGTTCCTGCTTGGAGCAGGAGGTAGCCTATCGACCTACCCTACTGCAAAGCTTACGACGCATGGTAAAAAGACATCCTGCAAGTGTCTACCTGGGAGGCATTGGCCTGGCGACAGTGGCCTTGGAAATCTGGTTCAGCCGCCTTTTACTAGGGGCAGGCCTCAGCGCAGGGACGGTAGTTATCGTGTGTCTCTTTGCATTACTACCAATCAGTGAAATTGCTGTTCAAATCATTAACTCTCTTCTGATTCGATTACTACCTCCTGCATTGCTCCCTCGAATGTCCTTTAAATTGGGTATTCCTAACGAGTATAA
This sequence comes from uncultured Chlamydiae bacterium, assembly GCA_963713615.1. Classification (GTDB taxonomy): domain Bacteria; phylum Chlamydiota; class Chlamydiia; order Chlamydiales; family JAJFMA01; genus CAMFKD01. Next base: position 688,434 of record CAVQMM010000001.1, on the reverse strand, counting down.
AACTCTAGTCATCGTTCCAACAATGCTATCAAGTGTACAAGGCATCGCAGAAGAAATTGAACGGTTGGAAATTCGCTACCTCGCGAATCTGGATCCTTCACTATACTTTGGCCTGATTACTGACTTTATGGATTCGCCTCAACAGGTGTTGGAAGGCGATGCTGAGTTGTTGGACCAAGTTTGTAAGGGTCTAAAGGTTCTAGACGATAAATATGGCCCTGGTAGGTTCTTTCTTTTCCACCGACAGCGTGTTTGGTCGGAGTGCGAAAACTCCTGGATTGGCTGGGAGCGCAAACGAGGTAAGCTTGAGGTTCTCAATAGTTTGCTTGTCGGAGAACCATTACCTAAGGACAGTATTTACTCGGGAAACCTAGAGATTCTAAAGGATGTACGCTACGTAATCACTTTGGATGCCGATACACAACTGCCCAAAAATCACGCTAGACAGCTCGTGGAAGTAAGTGCTCATCCACTCAATCAGCCCCATCTGAGCGCTGACGGCAGAACCGTTTTGCGAGGCTACACCATCATTCAGCCACGAATTAGTACGGACTTTTCACATACAAGGGCCTCTCTCTTTGCCATGCTATTCTCTGAACCTAGTGCTATCGATCCCTATACGCAGGCCGTTTCCAATATTTACCAAGACCTCACAAATGAGGGTAGCTACTATGGCAAAGGTCTTTATGACGTAAAGGCTTTTCACACCACTCTGTCAAGTCGCTTTCCAGATGCGCATATTCTTAGTCACGATCTTTTAGAAGGCCTCTATGTCCGCGTAGGGTTTGCCAGCGACATCTGCCTCTTAGATGCCTTTCCGGAGGACTATCTGTCGTGGTCAAAACGCCATCATCGCTGGCTGAGAGGGGACTTTCAAATAGCCGATTGGCTTTATCGGAATGTTCCGACACAGAAGGGTCTAAGAGAACCTAACCCCATCCCCTTGATCAAACGTTGGGAGATTTTCGACAACATCCGTCGAGCCTTTTTGCCGGTGTTTCTATTGTCTTTGGTGATCTGCGGTTGGATGATCCCTCATGCTGCTATACTCACAACTGGTCTAGTGACACTATTAGTGTTTTTGCCCAGCATTGCTCACCTTATTAATAAACTGCCGGCATTTTCGTCAGAAGCTATTAAAGACCTTTGGCTGGAACTATCGAAGTCTATGACACAATCGGTAGTAGTCATTGCATTGCTACCTCATGAAGCTTTGACCACTCTCGACGCCTGTTTTCGCGTAGCTTACCGCCGCTATATTTCACACCGAAATCTGCTGCAATGGACTACAGCAGGCGCTGTCACTATGGCCGCGAAATCATTGCATCAGCAATTTATTTTTAAGTTAGGTTTCGCCGCCCTTTTTGCAGTAAGCATCATGGCGATGGTGGCCTACGTCAATCCAGACGCCCTTTATGTAGCGCTGCCCTACTGCCTTTTGTGGGCCTTGACGCCTTTGATCGTACACATCCTCGATAAGCCAATTAAACGAACTACCAACAAAAACCTCTCCGATGCAGATCTAAAAATGCTTCGCAACGTGGCAAGGATGACCTGGCGCTACTTCGATGAATTTGTCAACTCCAGCACACACTGGTTACCGCCTGATAACTACCAAAGCGCGCTGAATATTCAGGTAGCTCAGCGTACCTCACCGACCAATATTGGGTTGTGGTTTCTTGTTTTATTGGATGCCTATGACCTTGGATATATCTCTCTCGATACCTTAGTTGAACGGGCTAATCATACCCTCGATACCTTGAAAAAGGTCGAACGCTATGAAGGACACCTCCTTAACTGGTACAATACCCAAACGCTAGAACCTCTTTATCCCCGCTATATTTCCACTGTGGATAGTGGTAATTTGGTTGCGTGTCTCTGGACCATGGAACAGGGTATCCGAGAGATTATTTCGTCAGCACCCCTATCGCCTAACCTCTTGAAGGGATTACAGGACACCTATCACCTAGCTGCCGATAAGCCAGAAGGCCTGCATGATATCCTCCATGCGGAACCGAAAAATCCATTCCAACTCATCGAGATCATCCGCAAAGCCCTGAGTATTCTACAACCCCTCATGATCCAGTATAATCCTGAATATTGGTTAGCCCAGCTTGGCAGAAAGGTTATCAGGTTGAGTGCCCTCGCTGCGCGTTATTACTCCTGGTTAGATATTGTCCTGGCACACACTGAGGAAATAGCAGATGGTGCCAAAATTACTGAAATCTTAGCCTTAAATCCCTCAGTAAAAGAATTAGCTAGTCCCGATTTTCAAACTCACTTCACCCCTATTATTGACAGATTGCCCCCCGAAGTCGGTAAAGAGCTTCAGGCTGCGTTGGTCACAACTCAATGGGCAGCAGGCGAGCTCTTAAAGCAAGCGGATAGAATTACTGCCGAACTTGAGGAACTCTCCAAAGGCATGAATCTGCAATATCTATACAATCGTGAACGCAGGCTCTTTGCCATTGGATACAATGTCGATGAACGACGCCTGGATACCTCCTACTATGACCTTCTCGCCAGCGAAGCTCGTATTGCTAGTCTCGTTGCTATCGCCAAGGAGGATCTTCCAGTAGAACATTGGTGGGCTCTTGGACGACCCTACACGCTGGTCAACCGGCGACGCATATTACTTTCATGGGGTGGAACGATGTTCGAATACCTCATGCCCCTGCTATTCAATACCCCCAATCCATCATCACTTCTGGGACAAGCCTGTGAAGCAGTTGTCGCTTGCCAAATCCAATATGGAAAAAAACGCGGCATCCCTTGGGGTATCTCTGAGTCAGCCTTTAGCGCCCTGGATGCCCATAAAACCTATCAGTATCGAAGTTTTGGTATTCCAGGAGTCGGCCTTAAGAGAGGGTTGGAAAAAGATCTTGTTGTGAGTCCCTATTCAACAGCCTTGGCTTTAGCTATAGACCCAGTCAAAGCAGTGAAAAACCTTAAAATCCTAGCAGATCCAAAACAATTCGATCTTCTCGGACCCTATGGTTACTACGAATCAATCGACTTCACACGTCAAGGCGGTCCAAAAGGCGAACGCGGAGTCATTATCTATGCCTATATGGCCCACCACCATGGCATGACCCTTACCGCTATTAACAACGTCCTCAACAATAGCATCATCTCTCGACGTTTTCATAGCGATCTTCGTATACGTGGGGTGGAGTCTGTCTTGTCTGAACGCATTCCTACCTCAGCTCCCGTCAAAGCTAAGGCTCAACGTCAGGAGGTCTCGCCAACCCGACTGAAGCCTTTCTCTGTAAACCCTGTCATGGGTGTTGCAGATACCCCACAAAGCGTGACGCCTAAGCTCACCCTTCTTTCCAATGGCAGCTATTCAGTCATGATCACCAATGCAGGAGGCGGCTATAGCCGTTGGCGTGATATCGATATTACCCGTTGGAGGGCGGATACCACCCAGGATTCTTGGGGCAATTTTACCTATCTGAAAGATTGCGACACCGGAGAGTTATGGTCCTTAACATTTCAACCAACACGCGTGCACTCAGAGGTCTATTCGGCTAGCTTTAAAGCTGATAAAGCTGAGTTTAGACGCCGAGACCACGACATTGAGGCATTTACCGAAATTGTTGTTTCCCCAGAAGATGATGCGGAGATTTGGCTTATTACCCTCATCAATCACTCGTTTGTCACACGAACGATTGAGCTCACAACCTACCTTGAGCTTGTGCTAGCTGCTCATGCCACCGACCGAATGCACCCTTCATTTAACAAGCTATTCATTGAAACTGAGGCACTGCCCGAACACGACGGCCTATTGGCTTTCCGGCGCTTAAGATCGCCAGATGACAAGCCGATATGGGCCGCTCATACAATCACCACAAATCAAGAAACGTCAGATGCATTAGAGTATGAAACCCAAAGAAGCTCTTTCATTGGCCGCGGACATTCACTCTCTCGCCCTGCAGCCATAGATTTAAAGCTCTCGAATCACTCAGGAACTGTTCTGGACCCCATATTCAGCCTGCGCAAGCGTATAACACTAAAGCCTGGGCAGAGAACTCAAGTTTCCTGGGTGACAGCTATTGCTGAGAAGCGAGAAACAGCCATTAGCCTCATTGACAAGTACAAAGACTTTCGTGCCAGCTCACGAGCGGTAGAACTTTCATGGAGTTATGCGCAACTTGACCTACGCCACCTACGCATTCATCAGGAAGATGTCCAACTGTATCAAAAGCTAGCCAGTCGCATCTTGTACCCCCACGCCCAGCTGCGCGCTCCAAAGGAACGTCTGATGTCTAATCAACTTGGACAGTCTCGTCTGTGGGCATATGGGATTTCTGGAGATTTACCTTTGGTCGTAGTGTCAATTGGTGACCTCTATGATGTCGACCTCGTTAAGCAAGTGTTAAGTGCCCAAGCTTTGTGGCATCTGCGTGGCCTACGTACCGACTTACTGATATTAAACGATGAAGTCGCTGGATATGAACGTCCACTTCAGGAGCAGCTACAACGCATTATACAGTCCTATTCGTTACTTGCTCAACTGGATAACAGCGGAGGGGTGTTTTTGCGAAATACCGACCTGATACCTCCTCAAGACCTTAATCTGATGCTTTGCGTCGCAAGGGTTATTTTGGTAGCTGCAAGAGGATCACTCCGTCAGCAGTTGGTATCACCACTTCCCACAGTGGCTTACCCTCCCAAACTTGTCGTGAATAAGAAGATTGCCGAATTCCCTTCTAGGTCCCTGTCCTTCCTGGAATTAGCACATTTTAATGGTTCCGGAGGATTCTTAGCGGATGGAAAAATCTATTCCATCTATCTCGGTGCAGATGCCAACACTCCAGCACCCTGGATCAACGTCATCGCCAATGCAAACTTCGGCACGATGGTCTCAGAAGCAGGCATAGGCTGCACCTGGTATGGGAATAGTCAATCTAACCGCCTTACACCATGGTCTAATGATCCCCTACTCGATCCAATCACTGATGCGATCTATATCCGAGATGACGAATCGGGAACCTTCTGGACCCCTACACCGGCTCCTATCCGCGAACACGATCCCTATAGAGTCAATCATGGCCAAGGTTATACCCGATTTGAGCACAACAGCCACGGCATTGATCAGGAACTCTTGGTCTTTGTACCCATGGACGACAATACTCCTCTGCGGATACAGCGCCTGAAACTTACGAATAACTCACCACGTAGAAGACGACTATCTGTGACGGCCTATTCCGATTGGGTTTTGGGTGCGGATAAGGAAGAAACACAGATGTATATCAACACCGAATGGGATGTAGAAAGCCAAGGACTGCTCGCCTACAATCGCTATAACCCTGACTTTGGTACCTATTTAGCCTTTACAAGTTCTGTCGAACCAGCAAGCTCCTTCACAGGTGACCGTGCGGAATTTTTGGGACGCAACCACTCACAAACCTCCCCTGCAGCACTCTCCCGACAGGCTCTTTCCGGCAATGCCGGCGCCGGACTCGATGCTTGCTCTGCCCTGCAAGTCTCTGTGGAAATCGATCCTGGTGAGACCAAAGAAGTAGTCTTCATCATGGGATATGCGCCAGATTCCGTTGAAGCCCGTCGACTTATTGCACAATGCCGCAGCCCGGGAGCCATCGATCAGCTCTATGCACAAACACAATCGTGGTGGGATAAACTCCTTGGTGTCATTCAAGTGGATACTCCAGACAGCGAGACAAATATTCTGCTAAATCGGTGGCTGCTATACCAAACCCTAACCAGCCGCTTCTGGGGTAGGACAGCATTCTATCAATCTAGCGGAGCCTATGGCTTTAGAGACCAGCTCCAAGACTCCATGGCATTAGTCTATACCTTGCCTCATGTTGCCCGAGAGCATATTTTGCGGACGGCAGCTCGGCAATTCGTCGAAGGAGACGTTCAACATTGGTGGATTCCCCAATCGGGTGCTGGGGTCAGAACCCGCATTTCAGATGACCTTCTCTGGCTACCTTTTGTTACAGCACACTATGTTCGTACAACGGGAGACACATCCATCTTAACGGAAAAAGTCCCCTTTATCCAGGCCCCACTTCTGTCAGATGCGGAACATGAGTCATATCAGACCCCCATGATTACTCTTGAAACCGAATCGCTGTTAGAACATTGTCGCCGAGCAATACAAAAAGGCATGACGGCAGGTCCACATGGGTTACCTCTCATTGGCTGTGGTGATTGGAATGATGGGATGAATCGTGTTGGAATCGGTGGAAAAGGCGAAAGTGTTTGGCTAGCATGGTTTTTGGCGCATGTAATGAATGATTTCGCCGAGCTCCTTACCTACGACAATAACGATACCGCTGGCGAAGGCTTTCGTACTCAAGCCCAACGCCTAGCCGATGTGGTCGAATCGACGTCGTGGGATGGAGAATGGTACCGACGTGCCTACTACGATGATGGCACTCCACTGGGATCCAAAGAAAATCCAGAAGCTATGATCGATTCCTTAGCACAATCTTGGGCCACTATTTGCGGTATGGCTGAGCCCGAACGCGCCAAAGTCTCTCTACAATCAGCAAAGAAGTACTTAGTTGACGACCAAAACAATCTAGTACGGTTGCTTACCCCACCTTTTGACAAATCCCCACAAGATCCCGGATACATCAAGGGATATCCTCCTGGTGTGAGGGAAAACGGTGGTCAGTATACCCATGGGTCGGTGTGGCTGGCAATGGCCTTTGCCAGACAGGGAGACGGCAATACAGCAGCGCAACTTCTACGTATGATGCAACCCATGACACATGCTAAGACGCCAGAAGAAAGTGCTCATTATATGGTAGAGCCCTATGCCATTGCTGGAGACATCTATGACCTGGCGGGACAGGTGGGTCGTGGTGGCTGGACCTGGTACACAGGCTCAGCAGCGTGGATGTACCGCATTTGGCTTGAAGAGATTTTAGGCTTCCAACTTCGCGGCAATACGCTGCACATACAACCCGTTATTCCTTCGGATTGGAACGGCTTTAAGATTAGGTATCAACACCAGTCTGCTGTTTACAATATTACGGTGAGTCGCGGAGCACCCTCTGTGCAACTCGATGGTGTGATTCTCGATGATGGCATCATCCTGCTAGTGAATGAAGGCGAACACGCCGTTGACGTCGTCATCTAGGAATTCCCAAGAACCATCTTATACCCAAGAAACTTCAAATGTTGGAGTGCGAGGCGTTCGTGGGGCTTTTTAGGATTTTTACCGCCGGGGCGCAGAGATAGGAGAGAGGATTTAGCAGAGAATGTTCCCTTTCTCTTTTGGACTGCTGTATCTTAATAGAAAGTTAATCTCATTGCGGTAGTATGGTTGCAACAATTCATACCTAGGAGCTCTCGATGTATGCGTTAAGTAATGTCATCGCACGTCGCTATTCAACTGATATGCAACTCCTCGAACGTTATGAGCGTAAGGATATCGGTTGGAGTGAAGATATTGGGTATCGTCTAAAGCACCTGGCGCTGGCCTTAAAAGTGGAGATCGCTGCAGCCCCGAGAACTTTAACTATATGTATTTCCTCAGTCTACCTGTTCACAGATTTTGATCGCGCAATTTGGAATTGGACTCTTAGGCCTTTTGGTGGTGTGTGCGCGCTCCTAACGATAACGGATTTGCTGACGGGAAGATTGCCAGACAAGCTTGTACCGTGGGAGGCTCGTAGGCACTTCTTGGGGGCCCTTGCACCGCAAAAAATGCTGAGAAATGGTGCTCGATTTGACACTGAAAGGGTAAATGAGCAGGTTCGAGCGATAGCGAAGATAATACTGGGGAGCCTTTTAGCTACTGCTGTGGCATCGTCATTAATTATTTGGGCAGAAGTAGGCGTTGTTTGGGCTATTACTGCATCACTGCTTGCTGGCCTGCCCTACCTATACCTTGGGCTACATGAGATTCATGAGGTCGGTCTTCCAGGTAGCTTAAACACACGCCTAGGAACCTTGGAAGTAACTCAGGAATACCAATTAACGCTTGGATCAGCCTGTAGGGTAATTGAACTTGCGCTTTTGATATTTGGCATTTACCGACGGGCAGCGGGTTGATTCATCGCAATCATGCATAGATGCTTAGGAAAGGATCTTGAGCTGGACTTTGCACAGAGCAAGAAAGGGAACATTCTCTCCTAAATCCTCTCTCTCCTATCTCGACGCCAGAGAAGCCTAAATAATTCTCTTTTCCTGAATCATGCATATCAGGCGTATCCCATTTATCATGTTGTTTGCGGTAAGCTATAAGGGTCTTTGACTTCATTGTAGATTATTTTTTGTCAATTTCGTGAAAATGAATAAGACGAGACCCCTCTGCCGATGTCCATAGACCTTCACCTTCTGGAACTTTATTAAAATTTCCCATCCAGGAGCTTTTTTCATCGTCCCACATCAGAAAGCCAAACCCCTGCGGAGAACCCCTTTTAAAGTTACCCATATAGATGCTACCATCTGAGTAGGTCTTTTTTCCAAGACCTTCCGGCATAGCACGATAGAATTCACCTTCATATCTGCTATTATCTGGATAGTCATGGTAGCTCCGATAAAGCCCCTTAGAAAACCATCCTTCAAATTCATATTCGTCACAGTTAAAGGTGCCCCAACCGTGGGGAAGGTTATTTTCGAATTCCCCCTCATAAACATCGCTATTTGCGTAACTTAGTTTCCCCGTACCGTGTGGTATTCCCGCTACAAAATCTCCCTCATAAACGTCGCCATTTGTATACTTTAGGTCCCCTTTCCCTTCGGGCTTTCCATCTTTAAAGTCTCCCTCATAAACGTCGCCATTTGCATAATTTAATTGCCCTTTTCCTTCGGGTCTTCCTTTGTTAAAAAATCCCTTATAACAGGTCCTATCTGATCGCCATAAAGTCCCTTGAGAGATGTCACCGAACCTAAAAATTCCTTGATATCTCTTACTGTTTTGCGGAAAAGTTAACTCTCCCCATCCATGTGGTAATTGACCGCTGAAGGATCCTCTATAGGTGCGTCCATCCGAAAAGGCAAATTTGCCATTAGTAAACGTTCCTTTTTTAGAATACCCTTCGTAGACACCGTTGGAGAAGGCAATTCGACCATATTCACCATCAGGAGAGACGTCATCTTTGGAAAAATTTAAATCGATGCTTTTGAGACCACCAAATCTATCCAATACATCTAATCGTCCACAAAGAAATCCATCCCTATAACAACCACCTCTATACGCCATGAAACTACCCTGGTAGGCTTGAGGAGCGAAACGCCAACTAGGGAATACTTCTATACCATGCTGATTTGGGCCGACAATCTGGTAGTTTTCTTTATCTAAAAAGATTAAGTCACCTGCCTTCTCCAGTTCTTTCTTTGCTATAACAGCTAGATTGAACGGATTTAGAGACCAATCGTTTCCTAGGACAGAAGTTCTAAAAATGGCTCCATCGATATGGAGTATGTTGAAATAAGTCTGGCCTTCCTCTACACTAATCTGGCACGCAATCCAACTATTTAATCCTTTTCCCATCAGGAGGAGGAGCCAACCTTCACTATAGTTTGCCCCCAGATGTACGACTGCGCATGAACCCGAATTATACTTTAGAACACCAGGCCCCACAGGCAAGCCTCTGTCGAACACACCTTTGTAAGAAGTCCCATTAGAGAAAGTAATTTCACCATACCCCTGAGGATTTACACCGTTCAATTCACCTTCATATAAACCATTGAATAATGAGTTGGTTAGGCAAGTTCTTTTACGTTGAAAGGGCATAACGCCATCTAGATGGTTAGCTGAGCTTGCCGTCAGATCGATCACAGTCTGTGATCCTAGCGCATTCTGAGGGGCCGGGTAAGTATTCGAAAGAATCAAATTGGAGTGATTAGATGCCGATGCGGCACTAGATTCCGCGCTGTTAATCGTTGCGGTCGCCCGAAGCTGTGAATTGTTCGAATTGAGAACAGGATTAACTTCCATACAAATATCTCGTATTATAATGCAAATGGCCAATTATATATTTTAAACATAATTATGTCAAGACTGAAACATGTTATGTCTAATTAATAAATGAAAATCCTACTAGATGAGAACATCATCTGAGTAACTAAAAGGTTGGCTTGTACAATTCCCTATGTGGCGCAGTCATTCCATGACTGCGAGGATGGTTGAAGCAGCTTCTATTTGCTTCACACGGGACGTTGTTTTGCTTGCAACAGATTGTTTTTCATTAGGTTATGTAGGTGAAGGCCCATCCGCAGTCATGGAATGACTGCGCCACATAGGAAGCCTCGTCACTTTCGGATATTGGCGACGCAGCCGGTTTGGGCTCTAAAACGCTACGCGCCGATTGATGATTGTTAGGCTTAGGTTGAGGCCTACGGGTCATCACCCTGACCTGTTGCAACATCGACCCTTCTACCATAGGATTTTGCCAAATGGAGGCAAAGTAGTCGTTGATTGTAATACCAAGACGATTCAATTCTACTAATACTGTTTTTATAAATGTCCATTTAGAGGTAATTGCAGAAGTCCGATTCTCCGAAGTCAATTTCCTGAAAATCGGATGCCGGTGAAGAGAGAGTCATTCCCTTCCCAGGCCCGAAGGGTCGATATTGCAACAGGCCATGGCATCGCCACATAGGCATCAACCTAAGCCTAACAATCGTATCTCGGCGCGCAGCGCTTTGGAGTGCGGTCGCTTGCGACCGCTTTGGGTTCCTTGCGACGGTCGTGTGCAACGGCATTACTATAATTCCCTAAGGGTAAAATAGTTAGTACATGCAGCCTTCGACGAATCCATACAATGCCGTTTAGCATTGCCGTCCCAAGGAACGAAAAGCGGTCGCAAGCGACCGCACTCCAAAGCGCTGCGCGCCGAGATACGATTGTGAAGTCCTAAGTCATTGAGATATAAGCTCAAAAGACCTGTTAGGTTGAGGCCTATGTGGCATCGCCATGGTATATGCCAAAACGGTTTTAGCAGCCTGTAGGGCTGCCATAAAGCGCATGCATAAATGGTGTTTGTAAACTGGCGTCTTGTAGCAGTCCTTCAGACTGCGAAATCCCTTCCTGGCATATACCATGGCCTGTTGCAATATCGACCCTTCGGGCCTGGGAAGGGAGAAAAGCCTGTCTTTCCAGACTGGATAGTGCCATACCACTTAAGCTCTCCAGAATCGCCTTCTCACAAAAAAAAGTGATTTTTTTTTCAAAGAATCGATCCATGAGAGCCCAAATACTTCTGCAATTACCTCTTATGGACATTAATGGACACCATGGACAAAATGGTCTTTTAATTTTAAAAATTTTCTATCTCAGGAGAGGGCCTTGTTCACCTTTACGGTCAGAATTTCGGTCGGACGAAAAAGGTCGGATGTCGTGGTTTGTGACGAGGGCATAGCGCCAGCTATGTCCGAGGAGCAAAACGCGACAGACGATCCTTTTGCAGTCGACCGAAAACTGACCGCAAAGGTGAATAAGGCCGGAACATCAATAAAAAAAGGTTGTTGCTGCTGCCAGTATGCTTCGTTCACCAAAGAAATAATCCTTTCTTGGTCGCTAAAATTGGCTTCAACAATGCTGTATTTGCTCTTAGTCATTTATTAAATTTCCAGACCTATTTCCATCCCCGAAGCAATACTTTAATGACATCTTCGGTCATGCTGTAGGCCCTTTGCTTACCTTGAACAGATGTTTCCGAAGCCATCAAAGTCGCGATTCCAATTTTAAAACATCGAATAATATCAAGAGCAGTCGTTATTTGATCTTCTGTTTGAATATATGGACTATTTAAATTCTTTACAGCTATTATTGGATATACTTCCATTTCTTGGTAGGCCTTAGGTATTTTGAATCGCTGTGGCCCAAAACACACGAGTGTAAACAATTCCTCAGAATGCGGATAGTCAGCATGGAATTTCATCCCTCTCATAATCAGTTCCGTTAGATATTGACTTGGCTCGAGGTCCTTAGGGATTTCCTTAACAATCGCAAGTAATTTCTCACACAATTCTTCGCAAACTACCTCACACAGCTCATCCTTATTATTAAAAAATTCATAGATTTTCGATTGACTGTATTCAATCGTCTGAGCAAGAGCGCGCATTGTTAATCCCTTTAGGCCATCCGTGGCTAGGAGATCATGAGCGGTAGCTATGATAAGCTTTCGAAATGCGTCTTTTTCCCTAGCCTTTCTTTCTTGAATACCCATCTTTCATCTCCTTTAGAACGGATGTTCTGATTTTAGAACATGTGTTCTGATTTTGTCAAATGCTTTGAATCCAAGCGCCATCGTGCTGTTTGAGCCTTCAAAAGTATGTGCCATTTCAGTATGATTTTAGGAACTGTTTGATATGAGGTAACAAAAGCATGATTGGTCGAAACGATGTCTGCTGGTGTGGCAGTGGCAAGAAGTGGAAAAAGTGTCACTATCCAGAAGAAAGCAAGGTGGTAACTCCTGGCCTTAGGGAAGAATATGCCAGAAAGCATCGCATTTTGCTGAAGACTCCAGAACAAATCGATGGCATTCGTCAGTCAGGCCATTTGGCGGCTAAGATCTTGGAAGCCACTTGCGCTATGGCCAATGAAGGCATAACCACTCTAGAACTTAACGCGTTTGCCCACCATCTCCATGAGCAGGCTGGAGCTATTCCGGCGCCTCTCAACTATGGTGATCCCCCCTTTCCTAAGAGCATCTGCACTTCATTGAATGAGGTTATCTGTCACGGAATTCCTGATAAGACCCCTCTAAAAGATGGTGACATTCTCAATATCGATGTGACCTGCATCCTAAATGGCTTTTATGGCGACTGCAGCCGAATGGTCTGCATTGGCAAGGTTGATCCCGAGAAGCAACGTGTCGTAGATGTTTCGTACGAGTGCTTGATGCGTGCGGTGGCTATTCTTAAACCGGGTGTTTCCCTCTCAAAGATTGGTGATGTCATTCAGACTTATGCTGAGGCACATCAATGCTCTGTAGTCCATCAATTTGTCGCACATGGTGTCGGTATCCTTTTTCATGAAGGCCCTCAGCTACCCCATTACCGCAACCACCTAGCCATCAAGATGATTCCTGGAATGACCTTTACCATTGAGCCTATGATCAATGCTGGGGTTGCGGATGCAGTAGTCGATGAGGTTGACCACTGGACTGCCCGAACAGAAGATGGCAAGCCGAGTGCCCAATGGGAACATACCGTGGTCATCACTGACGATGGCTATGAGATACTCACGCCTTGGACGCGATAAGTTCATAGCGCCACGGATTAGAATTAGGATTTAACACGGATGCACACGGATTTAGGAGGATGTAGGAGGATAGGAAAATAATTATGAATTCATGTGAGACAGAAAGAATTGGCGCTGAAACAAGAAAATTGTTTGAAAATCATCTAGTGAATCAACAGCTATTGAAAAGCCTATATCATGACTATAATCCGGACATAGAAAATTTGAACTTATTTTTAGAAAGAGCTGAGGCGTTGTTCCCTTATTTAAATTGCGGGTTAGCTACAGTATATTTGAAGGAAGTGCTAAAAGAAGGACGAATTATTAATGGAAAATATAAAGATAACAATCACACATTTCTCTTACTTGAAAACGCTGACCATAACATCCTGATCGATATTACCGCGGATCAGTATGGAGGTCCTCCGATATATATTGGACCACTTCAATTACCATGGTCACTCAAATCCTAATCCTCCTAAATCCGTGTGCATCCGTGTTACTTCCTACACTGTTTTATAACACGAACTTCTCCTTACACAAACACGATTTTAACAAGCGAGAAGTCATCAGGGAAGGGTTTTTCCATATTCACACGTCGGGCGAAGTGTACGACGCGATCCATATCGTCTTCGGCCTTACCTGGTTCCTGCATAACTTTAATGAGATCATCAAGCTGTAGGGTCATTCCTTGAGATCCGGCAAGCTCGTAAACACCATCGCTGAATACAAACAACTTATTGTAGGGGCCTACCTGACATTGATCGCTGGTATATGTCGTCTTGGACATGCCACCAACTACCAATCCTGGGGTTTTTAGGAGCTTGGTTACAGCGCTTTTTTGATCATTACCGGTAACAAGGACCGCTGGTGGATGTCCTCCACTGGCGTAAACAAGATTACGCGTACGCCGATTGTAGACGCCATACCACATTGTGAAGAACATGTTGCGATGTTCCTCCATCTGAAAGGCATCGTTGAGGGCTTCTAAAACTGTATTGGGCTTAAGGAAGTCCGTATTACTCAGAGCCTGCGAACGCAGTAGGTTAGTGACGGAAATAGACAGCAGTGCGGCTCCCACCCCATGACCACATACATCCAATAGATAAATGGCAAAATGGTCATTATCAAGCCAGTGGTAGCCAAAGGAATCTCCTCCTAGCAGGGCGGAAGGGATAAACTCCCAGGTAGCAGTCAGAATATCATCGGCTATTGGCAAGGGTAGCAGTGATCGGACGTACTCAGCAGCATCGGCCAGTTCTCGCTTAAGAACTTGCTGGCTTTGCTCAAGCCGAAGGTAGGCTTCGTTTCGCTCGAGCAAACGTATGTAGCTCTGAGAGTGATAACGAATTCGGGCGAGGAGTTCTACCTTGTCGGGAAGTTTAACCATGTAGTCATTGGCACCTAAGGAAAAGGCTTCGGCTTTGATTTTAGGTTCTTCTTGAGCCGATAAAACAATCATCGGAACATCGCGCGTGTGAGGATTCGCACGGAAATACCGCACTAAGACTAATCCGTCAATTTCAGGCATTACTAGATCCTGAAGGATGACAGTAGGACAGACTTCTTCGGCCATTTCGATCGCTTTTAGGGGTTCCTGGCAGTAGAAGAAATGAACGTCAGGTGCATCGGACAACATGGCCCGCACGCGCTCACTTACGATAAGCTGGTCGTCGACCAAAAGGACCTTAATCTGTGGAGTCTCTTTGTGACCTTCTAGAGCCTGAGGGAGAGAAGCTTCTAAAGTTGTCGCTTCGTTCATGATGACCTCCCTGTATGGCTTAGGTCAGGCTTTACCAGCTTAATGAGCTCGGCTCCAATCTCCTCAAGAGGCAATACATGACTAGCAGCATCAATTTCAATTGCAGCTTTGGGCATACCATAGACCACACAGGTCTCTCTGTCTTGCGCGATGGTGGGCCATCCCACTTCTCGAAGGCTCTTAAGGCCTTGTGCGCCATCCTTACCCATCCCGGTGAGTAAAATACCAACACCTCGCTGAGGCCAATGACGAGCTACGCTATCGAAGAAGACATCGACGGATGGACGATACGCACTAGCCTTCGGATGCTGAGTGTAGTGGATCTGAAGGTTTTTGGTGAGCACCATATGCTCTGTGGTCCCTGCTACCAAAACAATGCCCGCCCGCGGTACGGCGCCCTCGCGGGCTATTCTGACCGGGAGGGATGAATGTTCCGAAAGCCAGTTAACCAGATTCTCGACAAATGGACAGTCGACGTGCTGTACGATTGCTATGGCTGCAGGAAATTCTTCCGGCAACTTAGCGAGTATTGTACTAATAGCTAATGGCCCCCCTGTGGATGCTCCTATGACAATGATGGGCGGTACCCCGTCGGAGCTAGCGACCGGTGGTGTAGGGGTTATAGGTGCGATCAGGCTGGGCTTATCTTCCTTGCCGATCAAGCGATGCATCATTTTAATCTTTTGCAGGAGCTTCTGTGCACCATCGCTGTCAATGTTATTGCCCACGACAGGAAGTGCGGTAACATCGAGCGCTCCATGGCCCATGGCATCGAATACCAAGCTGATATTTCCCGTGACACTGGCGGTGACCAGCAAAATGGCACAGGGGCTCCGGCTCATGATCTGCCGGGTGGCCTCTGCTCCGGATATCCCGGGCATCACTAAATCCATCAAAAGCAGATCAGGGGTATCCACAGCACAGCGCTGGATAGCTTCGTTACCGTCATAGGCTAGCCAGGCCACTTCATAGCCCGGAACTGACAGTACCAAGCGCTTGAGCACTTCGGCGGCCATGACAATGTCGTTTACAATTGCTACACGCACAATATTTACTCCTATGGCTGCACTGGTTCTCCGATTAGATCTCTAACGGCTTCCAGGAAGCGGTCATCATGGAAACTGCTCTTGGCCAGGTAATAGTTAGCACCCGCCTCCATGCCTAGCATGCGGTCATCACTGCGCTCCTTGTACGAAACGATCATCACCGGTAGCTTGTGCAAGCGTGGGTCATTTTTAATTGCTTTTACCAATTCAATACCGTTCATTCGGGGCATGTCGACGTCGGTAACGACCAGGTCATAATCGCCTATACGAACGGTATTCCAACCATCCACACCATTGACGGCGACATCGACATCATAGCCATGGTTTTCGAGTATACGACACTCAACCTCTCGCACGGTAATGGAGTCGTCGACAACCAGAACTTTTTTGCGCTTCGCCAAAGGCGCTTCTAATTCGGCGGCGGACAGGTGAGCAAAGCTACCCGTACTGAGCAGCTTGTCAATGGAACGTACGGTATCTTCGATGTCGATGACTAAAATCGGACTACCATCTTCCATGAATGCTCCGCAAGAGATATCTGAGACTTTTCCAAGTCGACCATCTAGCTCTTGAACGACAAGCTCTTTTTCACCTAAAAGACGGTCTACAACAATGCCATAAGCATTAAATCCATCGCTAAGCACGACGATGGAAAGCTCATTACCGCCATGACGGTGTTCTGGAAGCTCTAGGATGAGATGCCCTGGGATAAGGCCAATATTTAGCCCATCAAAATTGTAATACTCGCGCCCCTCCACCATCTTAATCCGCGATCGATCGATAACCATCGCTCGTTCTACCCTGGCCAGGGGAAAGGCGTATGGCTCGTTGCTAATTTCGACAAGCAAGGCTCTTAGTACAGATAGAGTCAGTGGTAATTGCAGGCTAAAGATGGCGCCTTGATCCTTCTTTCCCCCTACCCTTACCTGACCACTTACCTCGTGAACCATATTCTGAACAACATTCAGACCCACGCCACGGCCTGAAATTTCCGTGACTGTGGAAGATGTGGTAAAACCCGGTAAAAATAAGAAGTCTAGCAATTCAGACTCCGTTAAATTCTGAGCCATGTCAACATCGACGAGTTTCATTTGTAAGACTCTATTCCGAACTTGATTGAGGTCTATGCCTCGACCATCATCAGAAACGGTGATGCTGAGAACGCCTGCGCGATGGCGAGCTTCAAGACGTATATGCCCCTCTGGGGGTTTTCCCTTAGCAATGCGTTCTTCGGGCATCTCAATGCCGTGATCTACGGCATTGCGCAGCAAGTGGTTTAAGGGGGCCTTAAGCTTATCAAGGATGTCACGATCGATGGATGTCGAGCGTCCCACAATTTCCAATGTAACACGCTTCCCAAGCTGTTTGGCAAGATCGCGAATCATGCGCGGAAATGCCTCTACGCCTTCACCAAAAGGGCACATTCGACTCGTGATGATCTGTCGATAAAGACGGTCGGATAGCGTGGTATGTCGTCGAATAAATAGTTCAAGATCTTCTAAGTGCTTGGCAAGGGTCTCGCGGCATGAATGGGTTTTATGTTGCAGTTCTAGAAGGTGCTGTTCACCTTCCTCGCCAAGAATCTTTTCATTGATGGAGGCTCGTAAGATGTCTACAATGGCGGATAGCTCATACTGATTTTTCTTAAGATGAAGAAGAGCATCCGAAAAAGGCTGTAGCCAACGCGATTCCACCAGAAGCTCACCTGCTAGACCCATCAAGCGCGTTAGGTAATCAGCGGTCACTCGGACCACCCTGTCCTTACGCGCCAACCGACTAGCTTGCCTGGCTTCATTGAGACGCTTAGGAAAGCTCGTCGCACTGGGCACCTTGGGAGGCGGTGTTGGCACACCTATGATGGAATCTCCGATGTCGGAATGAGCCAGTCTTGGAATGGCAGTCTCGGAAATTGTCGCCTCTGATGATGTAGCAGCTTTAGGTGTTAGTGTTAAGGTGGCTGGTACCTGCCCAAAACACTCTAATTGCTGGACGATCAGTTGCATGGCAGACTTCTGCTCGCTGATAGCGACAGGTAAGTCTGAAGGGCCTGCCTTGCTAAGAGTTCCCAAAATATCCACAGCGGAAAACAAGAGGTCAATAAGCCTGGTGTCGACAGCAAATTCTCGTCTCTGAATTTTTTGGAAAGCATCCTCGAGAGAATGGGCTACGTGAATGATATCATCCAAACCAAGAACGCGAGCGGCGCCTTTAATAGAGTGCGCAGCACGCATAAGGGCTTGGGTCGCCTCGGAATCGTGTGGGTTGGCTTCCAACGCTAGAAGACTGTCAGTCAGTATGCCTGTCTGAGCCTCCAATTCAATGAAAAACAACCCCATTAATTGCTGGTCTGTGGCTGGCTCATCCTTCTTAAGGGGCGTAGGAAGTCTCCGCCCTGAAATCTTTGACGAGGGCGGTGCTTCGGCTTCTTTGTCGGTTGGTGGAGGCATGAGTGGCACCGGTCCCGGCTGTCCTGTAGCGTGCCCTCTCTTCAAGGCTATGTGGGCATCGATAACCCTTTGTAGGCGTTCTGAGCCCCACTTTTCTGGAAGTGTTAGGTGAAGATCATCCGCACTAAGGACCTGCCGTAGCGCCTCTACAGCACCTGAGAGAGCTTGAATTTGCTCCGGCGTCAGCTCATGTCGCGCAGTGATCAGATCTCGAAGAAGATCTTCCATATCCCCGGCCAATTCAGCAACTGGCCGCACTTGAAGTAGTTTGGCGGCACCACGAATTGACCGAGCAGCATTGGCCATCGAATCGATGGCTTCGGCAAGCCCTGGAGTCTTATGAACCTCTGCTAACCATCTCTCCAACGATGCCAGGTATGTAGACAGCTCCTGGCGAAACAAAGTGGTCATCGTTACATCTTGAGGCTGGTCTGAAGACGTCATAGCAGACACTTCCTCAAGCTAAAGAACAAAAGTTCGTCATCTAAGAACCCAACATTATGATCGTTCCAATAGAACACCCCTTTAAAATAGTTAGCGGTAGACTTAGCAACGTTTACAGGTACATTGTGCAACTCGCGCAGATCGCAATAGTGAATCCCGCATACTTCTGTGACAGCGAACGCCCATACTTCGGAGTCTTTTTCAATAACCATCATAGACCGCTTCTGACCACTTTCGAAGAGTTGATGCTCAGTCCCGATCTCTAGTAAGTTCATCATAGAGACAAATAAACGCAGCTGCCCATTGATGTTGACGATACCCTGTACGGTCTTGCCGCGTTGATGCGGAATGCGGTGAATGGGCTTAAGATCTGCTACCTGCCCTACAACCGCTGTAGGAATGGCGAGGTAATCGCGAGCAATACGAAAAATTACGGTTCCACAGATATGCGCTGTAGCAGGCTCTTCCTTGGCTTTTCCGACAAAAGCTTCCCATTCGGCAAGATATTCAGTGGATGCACGTCGGCGCAACAGCCTATCAGCAGACGACTCATGTGTCTGATGCTCCCCTGAAGGAGGTAAGTCGGTCAACTCTTTAGTCATATCCTTCTTCCTCTGCAAACTGCTTCTTAGCACGTCGCCAAAACAATTCTGCCTGCTCGGCGTTGCCCTGTCGCTCAGCAATAAGCGCTAAATTAACCAACGTGTCATAGTGGTTTGGCGATAGATACAAAGCCTTCTGAAGAAAACTGCTGGCACGCTCATCATTACGAGCTTCTAAGTGTAGCGCCCCTAGAAGATAGTAAGCGTCCGCATTGGCCCCATAATGTTCGACGAATTTATTACATAATTCGATAGACTCCTCTATCTGTCCTTCATCTGCTAATCGCTCAGCTTTTTGAAGAAACTCATGCTTGGCATTGACAGGCCCTTGAATCGCCGTCTGTGCTTTAATAGCAACGGCCGGCGCTTCGCGTTCCGCAGCGGCATCGCGCAAACCTAAGTCTGCAACCTTATCGCGCCATGAAGCCTTGCGCAAACCCTCACGTCGGTGAAATGCACATGCATTTCGAGGGCCTAAAGCTGCAAAACCAGCCAACCGCGCCAACTCGCTTTCCGTAGGGCCATAAAATATCAAGCCATCATCTGTCAGCAACTGCTCGCATACATCAAACACTTGCTTTTGAATCGGCGAATTAAAATAGATCAATACGTTTCGGCAGAAGATGACATCATACTTTCTTCGTCCAACGGCGAATTGCGGCGTCGTGATATTAGCTTGAAAAAACTTCACTCTACTCTTAATTCCTGGATGAACGGCATAACCCTTTTCCGTTTGGTCAAAGTGCCTCTTATGCATCAAAGTCGCCTTTGAACGAAAAGAGTTAGAGCCATAGACCCCCGCTTTAGCGGTGGCTAGAGCCCTCTTGCTAATGTCTACCCCCTCGATGCTAAAGTGAGCGGGTGGTATCCCCGCATCGACCAATACCATGGCAATGCTATAGCTTTCCTCACCGGAGGCACATGCCATGCTTAAGATATTCCATATTTTTCCCGGTTCTTGATCTTCCCGACTCTTCGCAAAAGTAGCTAAAAAATCCAAGGCGCTGCGTTCGCGGAAAAACCATGTCTCGGGAACAACAATCAGTTCGACAAGTTCCAGAAACTCCGAATTTGTTGCGGTGACCTTCTGCAGATAGGCGCGAGGTTTCTCCATTCCAAGAGCCTGCATGCGACGACGAATCGCACGGATCCAGGAATTTTGCCCCACAGACTCTGGCTTGATGCCAGTGTGTTGCTCCATAAACTTGCCAATATCTCGGACGGTTGCCTCCATGGATGCAAATCCTATCTTGTAGCGAAGACCTTGTGGACAGTATCGAACAGCTCATCAATCAACAAATGATAGATTAAACCTTGATTGTCGTTGATCACTCCCCCAACATACTTTGCTTCTCGTAGACTGAATCCTGAACTGACAAAGTCCATTGGATTGCGATCAATCGTATCTGTGACACGTTCCGCCATCAAACCTAAGGTTTCCTCCGGCCGATTTTCGATCTGGCGGCGGAAGATAATAATCCGCGTGCTGAGATAGGATGCACTACCACGCCCGGCACACAAGAGGCTAAAGTCTACAACTGGCACTGGCATTCCACCATAATTGAGAAGGCCGGGAACATACTCCGGTGCCAGAGCGATTTTCTTCAAAGGTACCTGTGGGATAATCTCTACAATATTATCGCAGATACAGGCATAGCGCTCTTCGCCGACGTAGAACAGCAGCATCAACATGATGTTTTCCCTACGCTAGATCCACCCTAAAGCCCGACATCTCTTTCTGTAAGTCCATCGAAGCTTGGGTAAGTTGTCCTACAGTTCCACTATTTGTACGCAGCGTCGCCGATGCTTCATCGACCGCTTCGCTTAACTGGACCATCGAATCACTGATCTGACGGGCTCCATCAGCCTGAGCTTGGACAGCTCCGTGAACCGATTCAAAGCATGGTAGCAGGGTCTGAACGTGCTCGATGATCTGGGCTAGCTGTGATCCAATGTTACGAACATCGCGAACATCGTGCCGGACTTCATCCGTGAATTTATCCATCTCCATAACCCCTGAGGCTACGGCGGATTTCATTTCCTTAACCATTTGCTCGATGTCTAAAGTAGCCAGGGCCACTTGGTCTGCTAGACGACGGATTTCGCGAGCTACTACAGCAAAGCCGAGGCCATATTCGCCTGCCTTTTCAGCTTCTATAGAGGCATTAAGGGATAAGAGATTCGTCTGATCGGCAAACTTGTTAATGGTTGTCACAACCGTCGTAATATTAGCGGCCTTTTCACTGATAACGGCTAGACGCTTGGAGATCTGCCGTGAGGCTTCTTCCATCTGAGACATCGTTGTCTCCAGACGGCCTAGCTCGCTCTGGCCCGACGTCGCTAGCTCCGCCGTCTTTGTCGCTGTATCGGAGACATCAGTCATCAACTTAACAAGTTCCTGTGACGTCGCCGAAATCTGATTCGCTGTAGCACCCACTTCAGTGGTAAAGTTACTAAAGTCATTGATACGACGCGCCATCTCCTTGGAGCAACTGGTGATCTCAGGCATGGCTGTAACGACCGATAATCCGGATATCTTTACTCGCCGCAATGCCCCTAATAGAGTGTCCATGAAGTAATTAAAGCGCTGAGAAATCTGTTTGGTTTCGTCATTCCCTGAGATGATAATGCGCTTGGTAAAGTCTGCATGTTCAGCATGAATCTTTTCGATCTGGTCAATCAGTCCGTTAATAGCACGAGAAACCTTAGTGACTGAAGCCAAAGCCAATAGAGCTGCAGCGATAATGCCTAATGCCGCTGCCACAGCTAAGCCTTTACGGGTGGTCATGGCTTCGTCTTCAGCAGCCTGACGATCATTATCTAGCTGATCCATCCAGCGATTCATCAGCTGGGAAAAACGACGATTCAGCCCATCCAGCTTGGGATAAAAATCTTCGATGATATAACCAGTGATCCTCTTGGTTTCATTATTATGAATGATACCCTTGAGGGTTAGCCAAGAGACGTTAACGCTATCCATCGCATTAGAGTACTCATTGTTGAGCAAGTGACGTCCACCCACATCGCGTGCGCGTTCGACATCCGAGTAAGCCTTCCAGTGCACCTGAGCAGCAGCCACAGCCTCATCGACAACATCAATAACCTCGGCACCATCAGCGGTCTTGGTAAGCAATCGGTAGATGGAGGTTCTAATGATCCCGTCATAGATATCTTGAATAGCCTGCAGTTTACTCATCGAACGAAATAGGTCGCTGTAGAAGTGGTCTAGAGTAGCCTGCGTCTGCTGCGCGCTGCGTAAACCCAAACCAGCCACAAGAACCAAAAACATAGAGACGACACAAATGGAAAAAATAAATTGGAAGCGTATCGAATGGTTCTTAAACATGGCGCCTACCGTGCAAAGGTATTTTTTGACTTGTTCTCACTCATACCGAATCGCATGACAAATTGCTACAACGATCCCAGAGAAAAATAGAATTTAGGATTTTTTATCGCGGAGAACGCGGGGACGCCAAGATCGGAGAAAGTGGATAAGGGGATTTTTGTTTTTGGGATTCGTCCATAGCGTCCATGATGTCCATTACTGTCCATATGAGGTAATTGCAAAATTATTTGAGCCCTTGAGAATCGATTCTCGGGAAAAAAGGTTACCTTTTTTTGTGAGAAGGCGATTCTAGAGAGCTTAAGTGGTATGGCACTATCCAGTCTGGAAAGACAGGCTTTTCTCCCTTCCCAGGCCCGAAGGGTCGATATTGCAACAGGCCATGGCATCGCCACATAGGCCTCAACCTAACAGGTCTTTTGAGCTTATATCTCAATGACTTAGGACTTCACAATCGTATCTCGGCGCGCAGCGCTTTGGAGTGCGGTCGCTTGCGACCGCTTTTCGTTCCTTGGGACGGCAATGCTAAACGGCATTGTATGGATTCGTCGAAGGCTGCATGTACTAACTATTTTACCCTTAGGGAATTATAGTGATGCCGTTGCACACGACCGTCGCAAGGAACCCAAAGCGGTCGCAAGCGACCGCACTCCAAAGCGCTGCGCGCCGAGATACGATTGTTAGGCTTAGGTTGAGGCCTATGTGGCATCGCCATGGTATATGCCAGGAAGGGATTTCGCAGTCTGAAGGACTGCTACAAGACGCCAGTTTACAAACACCATTTATGCATGCACTTTATGGCAGCCCTACAGGCTGCTAAAACCGTTTTGGCATATACCATGGCGATGCCCTGGCCTGTTGCAATATCGACCCTTCGGGCCTGGGAAGGGAATGACTCTCTCTTCACCGGCATCCGATTTTCAGGAAATTGACTTCGGAGAATCGGACTTCTGCAATTACCTCATATGGACGATATGGAGCACTATAAACGCACATTTCTGCACCAGGTACTTCCAATCTTACATAAACAGGGGGACCCATTTCTTAACTCCATTCTTTGACATAAAGCTGATAGATTCCTTTATCATGCATATCAGGCGTATCCCATTATATCATGTTTTTTGACGTTTGGGTTATGCTACGAAAAGCTCTAGTTAAGAACAACACTCTGTCCGTCGTTTGCCTGAAGCTGCGTGACACAACTTTCTTGGCAATCTTCATCTAGGTATTCTTGAGCTCCTTGTAAGAGATAGGAGGCTAGAACAGCGTCTCCATCATAAGACATTTTGATCTGCATAAAGCCATCAGCTGATGGCTTATCGCAAGTAATAAGCACATAGCCCGCATGCTTTTTAGCCAAAGTTTTTCGCACCGAACTATGCACATCCGCTTTCATCGTGTCCCCTTTTAAAAGACTTGATTTATTTCTCCGACGTTAGCCATCGTCCGATTAAAGTTAAAGTTAAAAAGTGTCTAGTGAAAAATTTTCGAAAAAACGGTTGTAACAGCACGCCATGTGGCATACAGTGAGCTCTACAGGCACCAAACCCTCGAGGGCCCATGCCATTGTTAGGAGCTCACCTACCGCCGTTGCGCTGGATCGATGACCAAAAAGATCGCATGATTGCATTGGTAGAGCAATGGGCAAACATCAACTCCGGTTCAGACAATTTCTCCGGGCTAGACCAAATGCGTGAGGTCCTCAAAGAGGCCTTTGGTCCCCTCGGCGACACAGTCAACGAAATTGATCTTCCTCCTCGGAACAATTTGGACGAACATGGCAACATGCGGCAATTTGAAGTTCCTCGCGCCCTCTCCATCATAAAAAGGCCAAATGCCCCCCGGCAGGTCTTTCTTAATGGCCATATGGACACCGTATTTGGACCGAATAGTCCCTTTCAGAAATGCCGCCGGCTTAGTGAAGACCGCATGAATGGCCCCGGCGTAGCGGACCTCAAAGGGGGTCTTGTCATCCTCTTGATAGCCTTGGAAGCTCTGGAACGCAGCCCTTTTGCAGACCAGATAGGGTGGCAAGTGTTCTTCAATCCCGATGAAGAAATTGGTTCCACAAGCTCTACTCCCTACTTCCTTAGACAAGCTCCAAACTATGACCTGGGGATCATCTTTGAACCACAGTTTCCCGATGGAGCCTTTGTAAGTGCGCGCAAAGGAGCAGCTTCTTTTGCCCTGGTAGGCCATGGACGCACAGCACATGCAGGACGTGATTTCCATAAGGGTATCAATGCCATAGTGGCTCTACTTACCCCTTTACAACAGCTGCAAGCTCTGAACCGTCCTGAAAGTACCTCTACGCTCAACATCGGTGTTATTCAAGGCGGGACGGCTATTAACATTGTGCCTGATCTTGCAACAGCGCGCTTTGGAGTACGTGCCTCTTCAGCAGGAGATTTGCAAATACTCATCAAAGAAATCCAGGCCATCGTTGATGATGCTCGCCTAAAAAATGGTGCCGAAGCAATAAATCTGTCAATGTTGTCACATCGGGAACCTAAGCCTTTTGACAGTGCCACTCAAGCGCTCTTTACTGAGGTATGGAAATGTGCCGATATTTTGAACATTCCTATGCAATGGCGTGAATCAGGAGGTGTCTGTGATGGCAATGCTTTGGCCTCGGTAGGTCTTCCAGTGATCGATTCTATGGGAGCAGCGGGAGGTGGCATCCATACGTTCGACGAATACATAGACCTTTCCAAGCTAACCGAGCGCGCCCGACATGTGGCTCTGGTCTTGATGACCATAGCCTCTGGGGACTTTGCCTTACCCAAGAAGGAATAATCTATGACAACCCTTCAGGCTTTCTCGCTCGCTCAGGATCCACGTATCAAGCAAGCCAAAAAACTGTTACTAGCGGCTGTGCAAGAGTACCAACAAACTCTTGTAGGCATCCGTGCGCCCGATCCAGCACTTGTTGATGATTATCGCGAACGCTTGGCTCAACTGGCGGAACTACGCGCCGGCAAAACCTATTTCCCCTTTCTGGGCAGTGGCATCGGCAATGGAGCCCTGGTGGAACTCATGGATGGCAGCGTCAAATACGACTTCATTAGCGGCATAGGCGTGCACTACCTTGGGCATAGTCACCCGGATATCGTTGCCGCCAGCCTCGACGCGGCTCTTAGCGATACTGTCATGCAGGGTCACCTTCAGCAAAATGCCGACACCATACCGGTCCTAGAGGAGCTAACGAAAGCTTCGGGACTTCCTCATTGTTTCCTAACCACCAGCGGAGCCATGGCTAACGAAAATGCCCTTAAGTTAGCCTTTCAAAAGCACTTTCCCGCTACACGAGTACTAGCCTTCAACCATTGCTTTATGGGTCGTACATGGGCACTATCACAAATCACCGATAAGGCCCTCTATCGCCAGGGGCTGCCCCTAAGCATTCAGGTCGATTATGTTCCCTTCTATGACCCTCAGCACCCCGAGCAAAGTACTGATGCCGCTTTACTAGCTCTAAAAGAATACATCGCCCGCTATCCCAAACAGCATGCTGTGATGGTCTACGAACTCATCCAAGGGGAGGGAGGCTTTAACATTGGCTCACCAGACTTCTTTCATCGCCTAATGACTCTTTGTAAGGAGCATAATATCGCAGTGATTGTCGATGAGGTCCAGACTTTCGGGCGTCTTCCCAGCCTTTTCGCCTTTCAATATTTTGGGTTGCAGGATCTGGTAGACATCGTCAGCATTGGCAAGCTTTCACAAGTCTGCGCAACGTTATTCTCCAAAGAATATTCCCCTAAACCAGGACTACTCAGTCAAACCTTCACTGGCAGTACAGCTTCATTGCATGCTGCGCGGGTCATTTTGCGCTATCTTCTACACGAGGGCTTTCTGGGTCCGGAAGGAAAAATCGCCCAAGTAGGCAGCTACTTTACCGATAAGTTACAAGCTCTTGCGATAAAATATCCGGATCTCATCCAAGGTCCTTTTGGCCTCGGTGCGATGGTCGCTTTTACTCCTCTTGGAGGTCATCCCCAGCCGGTGGCACGGTTTGTGCATAACCTCTTCAACGCAGGAGTCATCAGTTTCATTGCGGGAAGTGAAGTTACTCGTGTGCGCTTTCTGGTGCCGGTGGGGGGAATAAAGCTCCAGGACATCGATGCTGTATGTACGATTGTAGAGCAGACACTTGTGCTGACGGCTCAGGAACTTAAGTCAAATACCAGCTAGGGAATCACCGCCATGATGATCATTCGTCCAATTCGGGAGAGCGATCAGGAGGGCCTCGAGAAGTTCGCACTAACAGCGGGCTTGGGGGTTACCAGCCTGCCCAAGCATCCTACCATATTAAAGCAAAAAGTTCGTCGTTCCGTGGCCTCTTTTGCCAATAAAGAAGATCAGCGCGATGGACTTTATCTCTTTATATTAGAGGACCTGACTACCGGAGAGCTGGGCGGTACATGCGCCATTGAAGCTAGTACGCTAGGTTCCGAGGATGGCTATGTCTTCCGCGTTGAGGAGCTAGTCCAGCCTAAAGCAAGAGTACCTACTGCCAAGACGATTCGTATCTTACAACCGATTCAACGAAAAAACTTTGCCACAGAGATCGGTGGGCTCTATTTGCTACCTAAATTTCGTCATAGTGGCTTAGGACGCCTTCTTTCGCTTAGCCGATTCTTGTTCATCGCAGCCTTCCCCGAGCGTTTTAATAGTCTAGTGGTTGCTGAGATGCGCGGGCGAATCGAAAAAAACACCTTTAGTCCTTTTTACAATGCGGTAGGACAGCACTTTGTGAAACTTACGTTCAACAGACTTATGGCTGAGGCTACCCAAGACCACTCATTCATTCCAAACGTGATGCCGAGGTTTCCCATCTATATTAGCCTATTGCCTCTAGATGCACAGAGAGCTATCGGAAAAATACATAAGAATACCAAGGCAGCTCTGAATATGCTGATAAACGAAGGTTTTCAACCCACCGGGGAAGTAGATATCTTCGTCGCAGGGCCTAAGCTAGCTGCACAGACTTCGCAAATCCGTACTATCGTGAACAGCCGAAAGGCCGTCGTTAGTCATCTTGTGGAAGGGCCATTTGAGGGATCTAAGGCTCTAATCAGCAATGAGGCGCTGGGCTTTAGGGCCTGCCATGCGCCGGTGCAGGTCGATGGAGAGGATGGCTCTGTCTCTCTTCACCGCGATGTGGCTGCTGCACTTCATCTTCGCAAAGGTGACCAACTCAGCTATGTTCTAGCACCGCAAAAACCGTCAACATAAGGACTCTCCATGGAGGTCAAGGGCTCTCAATACATTGAAGGACGTTGGAGGCCAGGTTCGGGCCAGCCCTTGGTATCGACTAATCCGGCAACAGGAGAGGAGCTTTGGAAAGGTAGCAGCGCCAGCCCAAAAGATGTCGATGCTGCTGTGGCCTCTGCCCGCAGTTCTGCCGCTGCCTGGTCGGGCCTTAGTCTCGAACAACGCATCACCTTCCTCCGCACCTTCGCAACCAAGCTGATAGAAAAACACAAAGACCTCGCCACAGCCATTGCTATGGAAACAGGAAAGCCCCTTTGGGAGGCTGAGACGGAGGTAACCGCCATGATGGCGAAGGTCGATATCTCTATCGAAGCCTACCGTCAGCGCTGTCCTGAAAAGCTCGAAGCCCAGGGCAACGCCAGGGCCCTCACCCGTCATAAGCCTCATGGAGTCGTAGCTGTCTTTGGGCCCTATAACTTTCCAGGACACCTTCCCAATGGACACATCGTTCCTGCTCTGCTGGCGGGCAATGCCGTTCTCTTTAAACCCAGTGAGCTGACGCCTCTTGTCGCTGAACTAATCGTCGATATCTGGCATAGCGCTGGCCTTCCGCCTGGAGTCCTCACACTCTTGCAAGGAGGACGTGATACGGGTCAATCTCTTGCACAACATCCTCAAATCGATGGTGTCCTATTCACAGGCAGTGCACGCACAGGACAGTACCTCTCCAAACTCTTTGCTGCCTACCCAGAGAAAATCCTAGCCCTAGAAATGGGTGGTAACAATCCGCTTGTTGTTACATCCGTCAGCGACCTCACCGCTGCCGCATATCTAACAATCGCTTCAGCGTTTCTAACTTCAGGCCAACGCTGTACCTGCGCGCGCCGCCTAATCGTGCCCATAGGCCCTTCTGGTGATCAGTTCGTTGCACTCCTCGTAGAGATGATGTCGCACATACATATTGATCGTTATGATGGCAACCCTAGTCCCTTTATGGGCCCGGTGATCAGTGGCGCGGCAGCCAAGCAGCTCCTTGACAGCCAGGACAAACTTCTACAAGGCGGTGCGGTGAGTATTGTTCCAATGACGACGATGAAACTCGGCGAAGCCTTTCTGTGTCCTGGCCTTATCGACGTGACACAAGTTGGCGAACGGCCGGACGAAGAAATTTTCGGTCCCTTGTTGCAATTGATACGGGTAAGAGGCTTTGAAGGAGCTCTTGAAGAGGCTAATAACACGCGCTTTGGTCTCTCAGCAGGGATTTTCACTGACAATCGCGACGAATTCGAGCGCTTCTACAGAAGCATCAGAGCCGGTGTCGTCAATTGGAATCTACCACTCACAGGTGCTAGCAGCCGCATGCCGTTTGGTGGAGTAGGCATCAGCGGAAACCATCGGCCAAGCGCTTTTTATGCAGCAGATTACTGTGCCTTTCCTGTCGCTTCAATGGAATCCGATCGCATTGAACTTCCTCCCAAACTATTACCAGGAATCACATTGTGACGGCTTGCGAAGTCAATTTCGATGGCCTTGTGGGTCCCACGCACAACTACAGTGGCCTGGCCTTTGGCAATATAGCATCCATGAAATTTGGCAACCTAACTTCTAACCCTCGCGAGGCTGCTCTTCAGGGGTTAGCCAAGATGAAGATGATACGTCGTCTGGGCATCCCACAAGGTGTTTTGCCGCCTCAAGAACGTCCCAATCTACACCTTCTACGCTCCTTGGGATTCACAGGACCAGATGCTGAAGTCCTATCTAAAGCACACAAGACGGCCCCTCAGCTGTTGTCCGCCTGTAGCTCGGCAGCCAGCATGTGGACGGCTAATGCAGCGACAGTCAGTCCCTCAGCAGATAGCTGTGATGGGAAAGTGCACTTTACACCAGCTAATCTTAACAGCCATTTTCACCGCTCAATGGAAGCAGAAGCAACCTCTAGCATACTTAAACAGATCTTCGCGCGCGATCACTTCTTTGTCCATCACGACCCGATCCCTTACTTCGCCGATGAAGGTGCCGCCAATCACACGCGACTGACAAAACAATATGGCCAACGCGGAGTGCAGTTGTTTACGTTTGGACGCAGCATTACCAAGGTGGGTTGTCAACCATCCAAATTTCCCGCTAGGCAGACCCTGGAGGCTTCAGAAGCCCTTATGCGACTGCATCAACTTGACCCCGAGCATGTTGTCTACGCTAAGCAGAGTCCAGAGGCTATTGACGCAGGGGTATTTCACAATGATGTGATCTCTATCGGAAACGAGAACATCTTCCTATATCACGAACAGGCCTTCGTGGATACACCGGCAGTGATCGCTGAAGTACGCCGTAAAGCCATCACATGTGGTTTTGAACCCATTTTCTATTCTATCGCTGCAGACAAGCTATCCCTGGCAGAAGCTGTGCGTACCTATTTGTTTAACTCGCAGCTCATCACACTGCCTAATGGTCATATGGCCTTAATCGCACCCAAAGAAGCCGAAGCTTCTGCTGCAGTGCAACAGGTCCTCGCCGATCTGCCCATCAAACAGATTCACTATGTCGATCTTCGCCAAAGCATGCAAAATGGTGGAGGCCCCGCCTGCCTACGCCTGCGAGTCGTTCTCACGGACGAAGAACAAGCCGCCTTGCATCCTGGTGTCATGCTGACCGATAAACTGGAACTGCAGCTCACCGATTGGATTAACCGATTTTATCGGGACTCGCTACAGCCATCTGATTTAGCTGATCCACTACTCTTAGATGAATGCCGATCTGCTTTGGGGGCATTGGAAAGGATTTTAACCATCCAATTGCTTCGCTGAGTTGACCTATGCCTCCCGTAGCGTTACTAAAAAGCCTCTCACTGACATTCTTCACGGGTACCCTAGCATCTGTGTGGATTTAAGAAACAATTGAGTCTGGTGGCTTTAGAGGATTTGCGTATCCAAAAAATGTGCAACGTCCAGTATATGAGGTAATTGCAGAAGTCCGATTTTCCGAAGTCAATTTCCTGAAAATCGGATGCCGGTGAAGAGAGAGCCATTCCCTTCCCAGGCCCGAAGGGTCGATATTGCAACAGGCCATGGCATCGCCACATAGGCCTCAACCTAACAGGTCTTTTGAGCTTATATCTCAATGACTTAGGACTTCACAATCGTATCTCGGCGCGCAGCGCTTTGGAGTGCGGTCGCTTGCGACCGCTTTTCGTTCCTTGGGACGGCAATGCTAAACGGCATTGTATGGATTCGTCGAAGGCTGCATGTACTAACTATTTTACCCTTAGGGAATTATAGTGATGCCGTTGCACACGACCGTCGCAAGGAACCCAAAGCGGTCGCAAGCGACCGCACTCCAAAGCGCTGCGCGCCGAGATACGATTGTTAGGCTTAGGTTGAGGCCTATGTGGCATCGCCATGGTATATGCCAGGAAGGGATTTCGCAGCCTGTAGGGCTGCCATAAGGCGCTTGTATAAATAGCGTGTGAATACTGACGTCTTATGGCAGTCCTTCAGACTGCGAACCACGTTTTGGCATATACCATGGCGATGCCATGGCCTGTTGCAATATCGACCCTTCGGGCCTGGAAAGGGATAAAAGCCTGTCTCTCCAGACTAGATAGTGCCATGCCATTTGAGCTTTCCAGAATCGCCTTCTCGCAAAAAAAGGTAACCTTTTTTCCTAAGAATCGATCCTTAAGGGCTCAAATAATTTTGCAATTACCTCTCATGGACGATTATGCTAAGTCCTACAAAACCGGATGAGCCTAAAAATTGAGGTCAGCTTCATTTCCTAAAAGCAGCCGGATGAAGATTGTTCATCACAACACTAAAGAGATCCTTATGATTTTGGCGCCGGAAACATCTTACGACGACGAGAATTTCAAGTCTGTAGATGCCAAAAAGATGAACCTCAAAAAAAGCGTTTTCAACCACGTTTCATTTGAGAACTGCAATTTTACGGAAAGTGATTGGCAACAAGCGGACTTCTCCGGATGTCGATTCAAGAATTGTAATCTCAGCCTGGCTAAGCTTCAGGAATGTCGGTTGCAGGACATCATTTTTGAGGAATGCAAAATAGTGGGTGTGGATTTCTACAAGTGCAACAAGTTTATCAACATCAAATTTACCAAGTGCATCCTACAAACCTGCAACTTCACTGACTTAAAATTGAAGGGAACTTCTTTCAAGGGCTCCAGAGTATGGGAAGTGTATTTCACGAACACGGATTTACAACAGGTTGACTTCACAGATGCCGATTTATTGGGAACGCTATTTCATCAATGCAATTTGACAAAGTCTGATTTTAGACATGCGGAGAATTACGGCATCGATATTCAGACAAACAATCTGAAAAAAGCGAAATTTTCATTACCGGAGGCGATTAACCTCCTCAAGTGCTTGGATATTGATATTAGCTAAAAGACTGTTGAGAAGGCATAGAATCTCAAATTCTCTCCGATTCATCCCTTTGCTTTCGCGCCCTCAGCAACACACCTATCAATAATAATGTGCCAAGCATTACCCAGGTTGATGGTTCAGGAACATCTAAAGTCGGGGTTTGGTCCTGGTCATGCTGACCGCGACTAAAGTCACCATGATTCCTCATGCTGCTTGCGTCCTTTTTGGGGTCGACATCCTGCTCACCCAAACCGATCTGGCCATCGATCGAATGAATAAAAATGGGATTTCTCCCCGAGTCTCCCACTTCTCCAAACAGCCTTATATCAATACCACCGTTTTTGGAATCGTTCTCATCAAGGCCACGCTCAGAGTCTCCCTTATTTTCCTTATCACCGCTAGCAACACGATTGGCTTTGTTTCCTTTGCCAGAATTGCCTTTTCCCCGTCCCGACCCTTTGCCTTTACCCGCATTGTTCTCTGTTCCATTGGAGTTGCCAGCGTTATTGGCCTTATTCCCTTTGCTGCCCTTCCTACCCTTGTTACTTTTAGTCGCAGTAACATTGGAAGAGTCATCAGACACTTCACTTGCATTGGATGGCTTTGCCCCTTCAATAGGCGCCATTAAAATCACTGACAAACCAAAAACTGCTGCTAACCCAAGGTAACGAATCTTCATAACCATATCCCGACGGTGAAGTTTAGCCCGTAAGATTAAAGGTATTTATTTAACATGTCATGTATTTTTAGGATAAGACCAAACAATGATCGATCCGAATGCGGGGCTATAATGGGGAAAAACCTAGCAGATGACCTACGTAGAAGCATTCAGGGTGAAGTTCGTGATGATGATATTTCCAAGGCTGTCTACAGTGTTGATGCTTCGATCTACGAGATAGCCCCGCTAGCTGTAGCTGTCCCCAAAAGCCGTGCAGAACTCCTTACTGCAATAGAAATAGCTCGTCACTACAGTGTACCCGTGATTCCCCGCGGTGCAGCCACCGGCATTGCTGGTGGATGCATAGGCTCGGGTTTGGTTATCGATACATCTAAGTACCTGAACAAAATCTTGGAAGTTAACTACGATGACGAATATGCCATCTGTGAACCTGGTGTCGTTCAAAGCCAGCTCAATGCAGCCCTCGCCCCACATGACTATCGCCTTGGACCGGACACCTCTACGGGTAACCGCGCTACTCTCGGCGGCATGTTGGCAAACAATGCCGCAGGATCCCGTTCCCTGAAGTATGGCCGCATGAGCGACCACATCCTGGAAACGGAGCTAGTCCTATATAGCGGTGAGATTCTCACATTTGCCGCTCTGGACAATGCAGCTCTACAGCGTAAGCAAGCACAAAATGACCGTGAAGGCGCTATCTACCGCGAAGTTAACGCCATCCTATCGGAGTATGGCGAGGACATCCGTAGTCATATCCCAAATATTCCGCGACGTGCTTCCGGATATAATTTAAACGAACTTCTTCCACCCAACCCGCTAAACATTTCGAAGGTCATTGCTGGCTCTGAGGGATCTTTAGGTATTGCCACAAGCATTCGCGTGAAAATTTGCCGTCGTCTCCAACTCACTGGGCTCTGCCTGATACACTGCTCTTCATTGCGCGAAGCCTTCAGTCTGGTCACTGAGATTCTCAAGTGGCATCCAATAGCCCTAGAAATGATCGATCACAAGATCATTACCGCTGGACGCTCCCTGCCGCTAAGTTTACAGCGCATTGGATGGCTTGAGGGGGACCCACAAGCGGTTCTAGTCGCCGAGTTTGAAGAAGGCTCTCCCGAAAAGCTAAAAATTCGATTGAAAGACTTCTCCGAAGAAATGACAGAAAAGCACTATGGGTATAGTGTCAAGACTCTTACCTCGCACAATGCCATGGCTGACGTATGGGCCATTAGAGAAGCAGGCTTAGGTCTATTGTTATCTAAGAGAAGCTATAGTCGCGCCATAGCATTCCTCGAAGATATAGCTGTGGGCCCTGAGCATCTGGCTCCTTTCATGTCTGAGTTTTTAGACCTGCTTGCCCGGCACGGTAAAGAAGCTGGCTGCTACGGCCACGTGGGTGCTGGTTGCATGCATGTGCGGCCTTATATTGATCTGCGAAATCCGGAGGAAATTGAAACCATATACTCCCTGATGAACGAAACCAGCGACCTATTGCTGCGTTACCATGGAGCTGTTAGCGGTGAGCATGGTGATGGATTGGTACGGTCATGGCTCAATGAAAAGATGTTTGGCAAACGTGTCTATGAGGCCTTTACGCGCCTTAAAAAGGCATTTGACCCGGCCATGCTGATGAATCCCGGAAAAGTCATCGCTACCCAAGGGGTAACCGAACACCTGCGCATGAGCCCTGCGGTAAAGCAAATTCACCTAAACACGCAATTCGACTTTTCACGACAAGGGGGTTTTAATCTCGCTGTAGACCTCTGTAATGGGAATGGCCTTTGCCGCAAACGCGAAGGGCTCATGTGCCCTTCCTTCCAAGCCTATGGCGATGAATTTCACTCCACACGTGCGCGGGCACAGAGCTTGCGTGAAATCGTCAATGGTAAACTGCCGATCGATGCCCTCACCAGCAAAGAGCTCTATCATGTCCTGGAATACTGCCTAGAATGCAAAGGCTGTAAAACGGAATGCCCTTCGCAGGTCGACATGGCCAAAATGAAAGCAGAGTTTCTCTATCATTACCAGGAACGTTGGGGCTATTCACTGCGAAGTAGATTGTTTGGACACATTGCCACGATGAACAAACTGATGTCCCCAATAGCACGAGTTTTTAATGTTGTCGGCAACAACTGGCTCTCTCGCCAGGTTTTGTCAGCCATTGGAATTGCTCCCGAAAGGCCCCTTCCTCCTTTAGCCCATCAACGGTTTTCTCAATCTGTGGGGCAGTCATTCCATGGCTGTCATGCTGCTGACTCTATAGTCCTTTTCATCGACACCTATACCGAATTTAACCACCCAGAAATCGGTATGAGTGCCCTGCAAGTGTTACAAGCAATGGGCTGGAAAGTCATTATTCCTCCATGGCAATGTTGCGGACGCCCACTAATTTCTAAAGGAATGCTCACTCAAGCGAAGGCACAAGCATCGAAGCTTATCGATCACCTGCGTCCCTATATTGATCGCAACCTACCTATCGTTGGTCTCGAACCCAGTTGCATACTGACGATCAAAGATGACTATCCCGACCTCGTTCCATCAGACATCGCAACCAAACTAGCCGAACTCTGTGTGCCTATAGATGTCTTTCTTGCCAATCATTTGGATCATTTGGTGTGGATAGATCATCATAATACAAATCCCGTCCTTTTCCATACGCACTGTCACCAAAAAGCGCTTACTGGATCCGCTGCCACGAAAACGATCTTGGCATCCATCCCCAATCTTCATGCGACTGAAATCGATTCAGGATGTTGCGGCCTGGCAGGGTCATTTGGATATGAAAAAGAACATTATGCCTTTTCGATGAAAATCGGAGAAAATCGCCTCTTTCCCGCGATCCGTTCAGCTCCAGCCGATGCAGTGTTTGTAGCAAACGGCATGTCCTGCCGCAGCCAAATTGCGCATGGAACAGAAAAAAAAGCCATTCACCTAGTGGAGCTTCTTTCCCATTATCTCAAAACCTGACATAAGAATGAGATTTTGGATTCGTCCATATCGTCCATGATGTCCATTACGAGGTAATTGCAGAAGTCTCAAAAGGGTTGCCTTCATAAGGCCCTATTCTCAACCGCGAAGCGGTGACCTATAGGTAGCCAGGGGTGCTAAAGCGCGAAGCGCTAGCAACCCCTGGAAAGTGGTAAATAAAGATTACGCACCACAACGTGGTGCCCTTGATGTTGAACCTGAACCTCCGTTTTCTATGGGATTGTCCTAATCCACCACCACCCCCGAATCCAAGAGTGTTAAACACACAACCAGCCTGCCCTTCAGGCACTTACGCTTGACAAACCCATTAATTTCATGCTATAATATATCGTGTGCAAAAGCGTAATGCTAAATGAAGGATGTTTTATCATGGCAGACAAAATTCGTTCTAACCCACTGGAGCTACAATCAAACTCCATCAATTCTTACAAAATAACGGGCGATACCCCTGTTAAAACACTCCCGCCAACTGAGAGTGCCGAACTGAAAGGTAAGATCGACGCCAAGATGAGCGAACTCAGAAACCTGTGGTCTGATTATGCCAACCATCCCAATCCAAGAATGGAAGGCGCAATCAGCAAAGGTGTTAGCGATTTGGAGAGTCTGTTGTCACTCCTGCCCTTCAAGCAAGACGAATACGTAGAAGGACGCGACTATGTGATGGCCTGCCGTGTTTCATTGGAGGACATTCACCAATCCCCTCCAGCTCAGCCAACACATCGTGGCGAAGTATTGCGTCTCTTATGCGAAGATTACACATTGCAAGATGTTAAAGGTGACGGCAACTGCGGCATTCGCGCTGTCCTTGCCGGTATTGATCCAGCCATGAATAATACCGCTGAGGTTCATCTCGTTCGTGGCGAAATGGTCAGCCGCATGAAGACAGCCATGTACGACGAAATTGATAATCATTGGAACGAGGTTCTAAATGGAACCGCCAGATATGTCCCCATCCTTGGTGAACACGAGGGAGATAAGTCTGTAGCGCGAAAGATGGTAGACAGCTATTGCGAATATATGGGTCGCCACGGTGAATGGATCGGCGAACTAGAACTTCCGTTCTTAGCTCAAACTGTAGATCGTTCCATCGTGGTCTACGATCCCCATAAAGTTGAGATCAGCACAGCAGGAAATAGTAAGAAGTTGGTCCTCAATGAAAGCATGCTAAGGTACGGTAACTCAGACAAAGAAGTCGCCATTTACCACGACGTGGCACATTACCAAAGCTTGCAACCCAAAGCCTAGCTTCCACAAAAGAGAAAAAAGGACCTAAAGAGGTAATTGCAGAAGTATTTGGGCTCTCATGGATCGATTCTTTGAAAAAAAAATCACTTTTTTTTGTGAGAAGGCGATTCTGGAGAGCTTAAGTGGTATGGCACTATCCAGTCTGGAAAGACAGGCTTTTCTCCCTTCCCAGGCCCGAAGGGTCGATATTGCAACAGGCCATGGCATCGCCATGGTATATGCCAGGAAGGGATTTCGCAGTCTGAAGGACTGCTACAAGACGCCAGTTACAAACACCATTTATGCATGCGCTTTATGGCAGCCCTACAGGCTGCTAAAACCATTTTGGCATATACCATGGCGATGCCACATAGGCCTCAACCTAAGCCTAACAATCGTATCTCGGCGCGCAGCGCTTTGGAGTGCGGTCGCTTGCGACCGCTTTTCGTTCCTTGGGACGGCAATGCTAAACGGCATTGTATGGATTCGTCGAAGGCTGCATGTACTAACTATTTTACCCTTAGGGAATTATAGTAATGCCGTTGCACACGACCGTCGCAAGGAACCCAAAGCGGTCGCAAGCGACCGCACTCCAAAGCGCTGCGCGCCGAGATACGATTGTTAGGCTTAGGTTGAGGCCTATGTGGCGATGCCATGGCCTGTTGCAATATCGACCCTTCGGGCCTGGGAAGGGAATGACTCTATCTTCACCGGCATCCGATTTTCAGGAAATTGACTTCGGAAAATCGGACTTCTGCAATTACCTCAAAGGGACATAAAGGACAAAAAAATTTCGTCCTTTATGTCCCTTTTGCCTTTTAGGTCCTTTTTCTTAAGCTCTAAAAAGCATCCGCATGAACTTTTCGCGGATCGGTCCTCTCGATGATGAAGCTGACATTTTTCTGGTTAAAGCCCTTATAGCCTTCACGTCTTTGCAAGTTCTCCATGTGGCTACCGAGAGCCCCATCGCGCTTAAATTTGTCAGCTTGCTCTTGTGTTATTTTACCGCAAAACAACAACCTCTCGAGACGTAAAAGAGGCACAGGCCACATCTCGCCTTTCGTAAAAGCTTGACGAAGATATGTATATGAACTGAACGGCTCCATCATTCCCACATCATGCTGTGCAAGGTCTTTGGTTAGCTCATCAAAGAAGAACTGTGACTCCAGATGATGCATTCCAGCTCTCAAAATAGAGTCTCCATGTAAAGCACACCACAGGCCTACAGTATTGAGCTTGTCCAGATCAGGAATTGGCTGGTGGGCAAAGTCCACAGCAATCTCTCCCTGGGCGAGATCAACGTCCAGGAACAGAACCAATCCTGAACGAGGATTTTCCATGACCTGGGCACCCCAACCGGCTTCGAGACCAGCATAATATCTTTCGCGACAGGCAAACCCAAGAATCTCAAACAGGCGCACCAACGCGGGAAAGTGCCGACGCGAAGAACGAAAGGTATGATGGTCATGGTTTGCCCAACCCATTCCCAAGCGGTCCTGACGTCCTTTTTGGACCTGCCCGGCCCGATTGCGGGATTGCCAGACCTCCCTCTCCACCTCTAGAACAATCCAAGCAGCCATATCACGACCCAACACATTGCACATCTCTTGCGCAATCTGCAGCATTTGCTTGGCAGCCTGATCTTCATCGTCAATGGCCCGAGGGCGACTCTTCCACGCTTCACGAGCCTCTAGATAACGCAGGGTATGGTCTGCATCATAATATGTAGGCTCCATCGCTCGCGTGCTTCTTCGTTCTACAACCCATAGAGCAACACCATTGTCAACCGCAACACGACAGCGACGAAAGCCACTTAAAGGAGTACCTTCGATATCGCCATGCAGCCCGCGCGCCATCAAATAGTCCGCGATGCTTTCTACCTTAACAGCGATACCGCTGACATCATCTGGGAAATCCTGAACGACAAGAGAAGGCAGTTGGGCCCCTGAATGACGAAATACACGATAGCTGGCCCCCGCATACTCAAGGCTGAAACCCAATGATTCCAGCTCCTGAGCTCTTGAGGCACTGTCGCCAACCACAATATGGTCCAACCAGTCAAAAAGTCTAGTGCTGGTTTGCGTGTGAAGGTCATCGCGCAACTGCACAATAGATTTATTGGCAGCACAACCTCGTTCTAGAAGGTCCAACAATAATTGTTCAGCTTCTGGATGACACTTCCACTGAAAAGACTCTTGGCCGACCATACAAACCTCCGTTAAGTATACCCACAACGGAGATCTATCGCCGTTTGTAGGTTAAGCGGTAACCAGGGCTTGGCTGTCTCGAACGGCTCGTATGTCAGCTCCCTCGACAATGAAGACTTCATCCGGATGAATGCTGTTGCACAGATGCAACAAACTTTCGCTCTTCAGGATAATGAAATCCACCTCACGCAATGAGACCAACATCTCGACAAGATGGACATCGGGCTCGTTATCTCTGAGATAGACAAGCACCGCCCAGTTATCGCGATGAGCAATCTGCCGCATCAGCGTAAACGCTCGCGGTGACAACCCCTCAGCCGAGTGAAGCCCCAACACAGCCAGTTGACGCCCCTTTAATGCTTGCTGTAACGCAAATAGGTGCTCTTCGTCAAAGACTTTGTTTGCAACGTCCGTATCCAACAGTCTACGAGCGATGTCTGATAATGAAATTCGGGCGCAGCCAAACCGCTCAATGGCGATGCCGGCGGCGACATTGGAGAGCTGTGCAGCTTCGCCCATGGTAAGATTACTAGCCAAAGCACATGCCAACATAGCCAATACGGTATCACCCGCACCGGTAACATCCCGTACCTCGCGAATCCGCACAGGGAAATCTTCGCGCGCATCTGTTCGGTGAAACAAAGAAATGCCATCCTGTGAACGCGTAATCATTAATGTGTCTGCTTCAGTGATCTCAAGTATCTTCGCTGCTATGACATCAAGGGGGCTATCCGCTGACAAACCCGATGCTGCTACCGCCTCGGAGAAATTTGGTTTCACAATATTCGCGCCACGATATTTTCGAAAATCGATACCCTTGGGATCTGCAATGACCGGAATATTCAGCTTTCGTGACTCGGCTATCAATGCAGCCAAGAGCGCAGGAGTAAACAAGCCCTTGCCATAGTCTGATATGGCTACGACATCTACCCCTTCAAGCAACCGAGGCAAGGCATTAATCAATTGCCTCTCCAGAATAGCCGTCAGAGGCTTAGTCTCTTCGCGGTCAACGCGGACGATCTGCTGATTTTCAGCAATAATCCGGTTTTTTACCGGTGTAGGCACCCCTTCTTGAACGACGATTCCTGAAATATCGACATCCTCACCAGCCAGAATTTCCACAAGTTGCCGACCGGCCTCATCATCCCCAACGCATCCCAGAGCCATTACCTGTGTTCCGAGGGAACGCAGGTTTAGGATAACGTTACCAGAGCCACCAGGGCGATGTTCCTCATGGTGAACGCGAACCACCGCCACAGGGGCTTCAGGAGAGATACGGCTAGCTTTACCAACGGTGTAGGTGTCTAGGATTAGATCGCCCGCTACCAATACCTTAGAAGTGCGTAAACGACCGATGGTGCCTACAAGTCTTACCATGTTTTCCCCGGTACTAAGTAATTTTGAACATAATCGATGACACTGTCTTCCAAAGTACTACAAGAGGCTGCGCCTCCAAGGGCGAGTGATGTTTTATGCATATTGGCACACGTATAGCTTTGGTACTTGCCCACGAGGTCCTTAGGCATGTCGATATACTCGATATGGGGCTTTTTACCTAAGCCAGTGAATACCGCAGATGCCAATGCATTCCATGTTTCAGCCTGACCACGCCCCACATTGAAAATGCCACCCTTGCCACTTTTTAAGAGCGCTAAAGTCATACGCACGGCATCTTTAACGTAAATAAAATCGCGTTTCTGCCCACCATCCTCATATTGCTCAGGGTCAGTCGATTTAAATAATCTGATGACACCCTCCTTCTGAATCGATGGCACCATCTGAGTAATCACCGAAGCCATACGCCCCTTATGACCTTCATTTGGACCAAAGACGTTGAAGTATTTGATGCCTACAAGTTGACCCAAAACACCTTGTTGCAGAGCCCAAAGGTCAAATAAATGCTTGGAATATCCATACATGTTGAGCGGCCGAAGCGTGTCTAAAATGTCATGGCTATCATCAAAACCTAGAGACCCATCGCCATACGTCGCTGCAGAAGAGGCATAAACAAAACGCTTGTTATGCTTCAGTGCATATTCCGCTAGTTTGAGAGTATAGCGATAGTTGTTTTCCAAAAGATAGCTAGCATCCTGCTCTACGGTACTACTACAGGCGCCCAAATGCACAAAGGAGGCAACCTCATCGTGTCGTCCATCGAGCCAGGGCAGTAAGCCATCAATGGGCAAGATATCAACAAAGCGCTTACCAACAAGGTTAAGCCATTTACCATCTGTGCCAAGGTTGTCGACAACAATGATGTTATCAAGGCCAAGATCGTTCATGTGACGGATAAGCGCCGATCCAATAAAGCCTGCGCCCCCCGTGACCACAATACAGGGTGAATCTTTGGATGTCATATCGGTATCTTGTTTGATTAGAATGATTAGAATGCGCTACACAGATTACCAGATTGCACATTACGTCGCTACAATTGACGCACAAAAAAACCTTGCAATGCCAGCATCGGTAGCTTACGTTGAGGTTAGAAACACTCCTTACAAAAGGCAATCGCCACAGGAGGCGAATATGGGAAAAATATTGATACTATGGCTACTAGGAGTTCCTTTGGGACTTCTGATTATTTTGAAGCTAGTAGGAATCCTATAAAACGCGAAAGAGAACGCACCCTGCGTTTGGAGGAAGATCATGGTCGAGACCATTTTGATCGTAGTGTTGATACTTATTCTGTTAGGAGCCTTACCTACATGGCCTTATAGTGCCGGTTGGGGATATGGGCCCAGTGGCGGTCTGCTGACTATCCTTGTTATTATCATCGTCATCCTGCTGCTAACAGGTCGCCTGTGAACTAAGCCGCGCGGCTTATGGACGAACTGGACAAAAATGGACTTCATTTTTTTGTCCAGTTGAGGTAATTGTATAAGTGTCGTGTTACATACGCCGGTGAATAACACGCGCGCAGCGCTCTGGAGCCTCCATAGAGCCACCTCTGGTCCTTTATCTTCCACCTATCGAAGTCTTAAAACGCCTTTGAGACGAATCTGATAATCCTCAAGATTCCGAACTCGACTGGTCCATCCATAGCGATTAAAAAAGTAGAGAACATAGCTAAAGGCCTCTTTAAAGGTGTTGATAGTGAGTTTCGAATTTCATAGTAACTTATGGAACTGCAAAAACAAACTTCAACAAGAAACCTAATAAAATATCTAAATAAAATTATTTTTTTACAAATGATAGTAAAGAGAATGATGACTGTTCTAACCTTTAAGAGGGTACCAGGAATTGGCAGGCCTATTGACAAAGCCTGCAGGATACAACTCAACCCCTGGAATAAAGGGGGGGTCTCCATCTCCCAAGCAGAAAAAACTCGTTCCACTGCCACTCAGAAGAACCTGTGAAAAACCAGAACGCTCAAGCTCCTGCTTGAGATCTGCTAAACGTGGCAATGCGGACAACGCCGCTGCCTCAAGATCATTAAAACAGGTCGGGTTACCTGCAAAAAAAGCACGAAGGACCACCTGAGGGTCCCGCTGCGGCACCGCCTTAAGATCAAGACGACGATAAACTTCCGGCGTCGATAACCCTTCATTTGGCTTCACAATCCACAAACTTTGATGTGGAAGCGATTTCAATGGTCTTACAACCTCACCGCGGCCCGTACAATAAGCCGTACCCTGCGACAGGAAGAAACTCACATCAGAACCAATAGCAGAAGCCCATCGAAAAAGATCTTTCTGACCGACTGGGCGCATTAAAAGCTCATTTAAAGCCCAAAGAGTCGTCGCGGCATTGCTGCTACCACCTCCCAAACCAGCTTGCATGGGAATACGTTTATCTAGATGAATACGAACACCAAACGACAACCCTGTCCCCCGTCGAAAAGCACTCAAAGCCTTCAACACGAGGTTAGAGCCATCTGTAGGCACTTCCGCAACATTACAAGTGAAGCTATCCTTTGTGTCCAAAGTGATATGCAAGGTATCACTTAAATCAATCGCTTGAAAAAGAGATGCGAGATCATGGTAGCCATCCGCTCGGCGCGCCAAAACGCGCAAAAAGAGGTTGACTTTGGCCGGTGAAGCTAACGTCAGCCTGCGGTGCTCCATCTATCTCGCACTCCTCTGGACATCTCAATATCTATTCCTGAGGCTCCTCAT
This sequence comes from uncultured Chlamydiae bacterium, assembly GCA_963713615.1. GTDB lineage: Bacteria > Chlamydiota > Chlamydiia > Chlamydiales > JAJFMA01 > CAMFKD01. The sequence continues at coordinate 644,807 of CAVQMM010000001.1, read as the reverse complement.
CGGTTTCCTCAGGTGTTTCGCCTTCAAGCCGGCCCTTCAGGCCAGGAGGCTCAATGCGCCCGTCTTCTGTCTGTACTCTGACAACGACGGTAGCTTCGACGCCTTCCTTAAGACGCAATGGTACACGATGAATACCCAATACCTTCAGGGCATGCTTGAGCTGTACTGCCTTTTTATCGACTTCGACGCGAGCTTGTTCAGCCAACATCCTGACGACATCATGAGCAGATACCGAACCATACATATGCCCCTCGGGATCAACCTTTACAATCGCTGTAAGGTTGACATCGTGCAACTGCGCCGCTTGCGCTTCAGCTTCCTTACGATCTTCCGCAGCGCGAACAGCGCGCTCTTGCTGAAGTCGAGCTTGAATACGCAGCGTTCTCTTATCCGCCACCAACCCAAACCCATGAGGGATCAGGTAGTTACGAGCGTAACCTGGCTTAACGCTGACGATATCGCCACTGCGTCCTAGGTCTTCAACATCTTGAACAAGTAATAATTTTGTAGCCATAACAGATTCCTGGTCTAATTATTTCTCTATGCGTCAGCTACAAAAGGCAAGAGCGCCATGTGACGCGCACGCTTAATAGCTTGTGCCAGAAATCTCTGATGATGGGCAGAGACCCCGGTAATACGCCTTGGAAGAATTTTACCGCGATCGGTAATGAACTTCGTTAACGTATTGATGTCTTTATAATCGATTTCAGTAGGCTTAATACCTACGGCGGTGAAAGGGCAGTTCTTGCGCCTTTTCGTTCGCTCAAAACTGGAGCGCCTCGGCCTTTGCTTCATGATGCACTACTCCTTTTACTGTTCAGCTAATGCTTTGAACTCGATCTTTTCTCGTACCGTATCGGTACGAAGTGTGAGAAAGCGTACCAAATCCTCATTGAGGTGGTAATCTTTCCACATTTCCAAGATGGCATCAGCTGGTACTTCAAAATAGACCAGAAAGTAATGCCCTTCTCGGTGGCCGTCAATATCATAAGCCAAGCGGCGACGCCCTTGGTCATGCACCTTATGTATTTTGCCGGTTCGTTCAGTGATGCCGTTTTGAATCTTTTCAAAAGCCTTCTGCCGGGCATCGTCACTGAGCGTCGAACTAATGATATACATCCCCTCATAGAGGTTCTGTGTACTGTCTCGACTCATGCTAGTTCTCCTGCGCACTTTTGTCGCTTTTTTCTTGTCTATCTTCTGGGTCGTCCTTGGACGCCTTCTCTCTGGTATTTACACGCTTCATCACACTCTGGAAATCACTGGCCAACAAGTCCTCGATAACTGCCACCCCTCTGTGGATGACATCTGCGAGGCCTTCTTGTTCTTCCTTAGAAAACTCCGCCAACACATAGTCAGCTAGCTCTCCATGAAGCCGATCTCCAATACCCATTCGTAACCTTCCAAACTCGGAAGTACTTAAGTGGGCCTGTATGCTCTTCAGTCCGTTATGTCCCCCTGTTCCGCCGCCTGGTCTAAGACGCAGGACGCCGAAGTCGAGTGCGACATCATCGGCAATTACCAGGAGCCCCGCCGGCGCCATCTTGTAATAAGCAAGATAGCGCTGCACGGCGCGTCCACTTTCATTCATGTACGTAGTCGGCAAAAGCAAGTGTAATTCAGTCTCCTTGCTCATCCCTTTAGCCATTATGCCTGGCCATCTGGAGTCCTCTCGAAGGGCTAACCCTTTCGATTGCGCAAAGGCTTGAACAACCATAAACCCGATGTTATGTCGGGTGCGTTGATATTCTCTGCCTGGATTTCCCAGGCCTACGACTATCAAAGCTTTTCTTTCAGCTTGCTCGACCACGTTTGTCTGTGTTCCTCAGCTCACCTTAGCGCTTAGCAATGACCACGGCGACCTCGTTGAGGTCAGCCAAGGGTTTGACCCCTGTTGGAATCGTCAGATCACTCAGACGCTTAGTCTGTTTCATCTCTAAGTTCGTGACATCCAGGTCAAAGTAAGCGGGCATATCTTTAGGCTTGCAACGCACTTTTACGTAGCGAATAACTTGTCGTAAAACGCCACCTTGCTTAATACCGACACATTCAACCAGTCCGACGCATTCAATAGGCACTTTTACGTTCACTTCAACATCGTCAAGAATCTCTTGGAAGTCGAGGTGAATCACGTCATAAGTCGTGATATCATATTGAATGTCCTTAACGATTGCACGTCGCGTCTTGCCTCCCTCGCCGGTGAGGACAAACTGAATGGTGGGCAAACGACCACGCTTCAGCTTGGCGAGAAGGTTAGTAAATACCGGGGCCTCAACAGCGATAGTCTCGCCGGGCTTACCTGCACTGTAAATGACTGCAGGAATCAAACCATCCAAGCGCGCATTCTTGGCTTGGCTTTTCTTCGCAGCCGCTCTTTCAAACATCTTAAGTTCCATGAATCCTCCCTATTTAGGACGAGGTTACTCACGTTAATGACAGCACCACTGAATCCAATAAAAGCGCTTGGAAACAGACTAGCAACAGTCAGTTAGCTCTATACACAACATAAATACAGGGAAGAGATGGACTTCGCCGAAACGATACATTGAATCGCTTGACCGAAGAGTCCTGCCACAGAGGTGGGGTATACCTTGCTGCACTGGGCAGCCTTCTCATTGAGAGGGATGGTATCACTCACAAAAAGTGCTTCAATGGGACTTGCCTCAATCTTTTTGATTGAATCACCAACGAACAGCCCGTGGGTAACGGTAGCAAAAACCCTTCTAGCACCCTTCTCATGGCAAGCTTTCGCTGCTGACACCAATGTGCTAGCTGTAGAGCACATATCGTCAGCGAGAAGGACATCTTTTCCATTAACATCCCCGATTACCGTCATCGCCTTGACCTTGCTCGCGTCAATGCGTTCTTTGTCGACGATGACCAATCCGACCTTTAGCTCAGTGGCGTAGGCCCGGGCTAGCTTAACACTTCCCACATCTGGTGTGGCAACGACGAGGTTGTCCCCTTCGTCTTCCGCACGAAAGGCGCGAAAAGCCTCTGCTAACCTCGGTCGCCCATACAAGCTATCGACCGGGATGTTAAAAAAACCTTGAAGCTGGTCCGTATGTAGGTCCATGGTAACGACTTGTTTGACCCCTGCGGCCTGAAGCAAATCTGCTACTAACTTGGCTGTAATCGGCACGCGTGGTTTGTCCCGTCTATCTTGTCGGCTATAGCCAAAGTAAGGGATCACTACCACAACATTGCGGGCCGCCGCGCGTTTGACCGCATCGACGATCAACAGGAGCTCCATCAAGTAACGATTCGGATGTCGAGCTATGGACTGTAGTATAAATACATCCCTACCACGAACATTCTCTTGCACTTGAACGAAGATTTCTCCGTCCGGAAAATGGCCAAGCTCAATCCGCCCCAACTGTAACCCAGCGGCTACAGCTACATCTTGTGCTAACTTCGGATGGGAAGACCCCGCAAAGAACAGGACCTCATCCATTGAAGTGGGCGTACTCAAAGAACCACCTTCTTAGGTTTTTAGTTTGGGGTGGAAGGATTCGAACCTCCGCATGGCGGTACCAAAAACCGCTGCCTTACCGCTTGGCGACACCCCATCAAATGAATGACCCGATGGTCAGTTCAATGGCAGCATGATAACCGTAGCCGAGATTTATTGCAAGAAAACCTCTAAAGAAATTTCGTTTGAGAGAACGGAGAGAGAACGAGGAGGGGACAGGGAAGGGGGAGAGAAAGAAGAAGAGGAAGGAGAGGAGTAGGATTTTTACCGCAGAGGACACAGAGACGCCGAGATAGGAGAGAATGTCCATTTTTTGCGCCGTACAGAACCCTGTCTGAGGATTCCGTGAGAATACAGCCCTCTACGGGACCTCGGGACTTTGTCCGCCTCAAAAGATGGACCGATCCTCAATTTAGTAAAAAAGTTAGATTGAGCACCTGTTAGGTTTGTGTGGCCATAAACAAAACTCAGTCTAAGGATTTTGGCGCACGATAGGCCTACAAGACTCCTTAGACTGAGTTTTGTTTATGGCCACACAAACCTGACATTTTCTCCTCTCTCTCCTATCTCGGCGTCTCTGTGTCCTCTGTGGTAAAATCCTAATCCTCCCCTCTCCCCTCTCCCTCTCCCCTCCCCCTCTCTCTATCTCTCTTCTTGCTTTTCAATGCGAAATTTCTAATGCTGCGGTTGAGAACTCTATCAGGGAATCACTATGCGTATTGTACACATCTCTTCAGAGCTAGCTCCAGTAGCCAAGGTCGGTGGCCTCGCCGATGTTGTTCTGGGTTTATCTCGCGAACTACGGGCTCAGGGTCATGAGATAGAGATTATTCTGCCTAAATACGATTGCCTGCTTCAAAGGCAAATTCACAGTCTACAAGTAGCTCTGGAGGACCTCAAGGTCTATTACGATGGGGATTGGTATACGGTCAAGGTATGGTCTGGGTTGGTTCATGACATCCAAGTCTACTTTTTGGAGGCATTTCACCCTAAGAGCTTTTTTAACCGTGGTATGGTTTATGGCGCTGATGATGACATAGAGCGTTTCTTATACTTTTCTCGCGCAGCGCTTGAGTTTTTGCATCAGACCAACCGTCATCCCGACATCATCCATGTGCATGACTGGCCTACGGCGGCAGTTCCAGTGTTGCTGCAGGAACTCTATTCTGAAGCGCCCATAGGCAAAGCCAAAACCGTTCTAACGATACACAATATCGACTACCAAGGACGTTGTGCCTTGGAGGATATCGATCGTATCGGCCTCCATGGGCTGGAGCTTCTTCACTCTGGCAAGCTTAGCGACAACAATCATCCCAATAGTATCAACCTGCTTAAGGGTGGAATAGTCTATTGTAACTACTTGACAACCGTATCGCCCACATATGCCCTGGAGGTGCTTACTCCTGGAGAAGGACGCGGGATGGAACGTACTGTTGCGCAGTATAAGCATAGGTTTCAAGGGATTCTCAATGGCATTGACTACGATTATTGGAATCCTGAAAGCGATCCCTTACTTCGCGAGCATTTTTCATCTCTTCAGCTTGCTCATGGAAATTGGATAGGCAAAGAAAATGCAAAAAAAGCCTTAAGGCAGCGCTTAAATCTGACTCAGGAGGAACGACCCATCATCGGTTGCATTGCCAGGCTGATCCCTCAAAAAGGTACTCACCTCATAGAATATGCCGTACAGCGTATCCAGGAACAGGGTGGCCAGTTTGTCCTTTTGGGAACCAGCCCAATTGCTGATATTCAAGCACAGTTCGAACATTTGAAAGCGCAAAATCGTGAAAACCATCATGTCCATTTCTCATTGCGAACCAGCGAAGAATTGGCTCATCAGATCTTTGCTGGAGCCGATGCCATCTTGATTCCTTCCGTTTTTGAACCTTGCGGTCTCACTCAGATGATTGCCATGCGTTATGGTGCTGTCCCAATCGCTAGACGTACTGGGGGGCTAGCAGATACTGTTTTTGACATCAGCACATCTGGGTTATCCGAAGAACAAACGAACGGTTTTACCTTCGACGATGCCGATATCTCAGGTGTCAAGTGGGGCATCGACCGTGCCATCGCCTGCTGGAGGGAAACACCCGAGAAGTGGCGACACCTCGCTTTACGAGGTCTGGCTATAGACTTTAGCTGGAAGCGTCCTACTGAACGTTATCTATCCGTCTACGAAAGCCTCCTAGTCTAAGAGTTCGTGTAGCATTTTAACGCAAATATGGACTAAAGGACGAAAAGAGGTAATTGCAAAATTATTTGAGCCCTTGAGAATCGATTCTCGGGAAAAAAGGTTGCCTTTTTTTGTGAGAAGGCGATTCTGGAGAGCTTAAGTGGTATGGCACTATCCAGTCTGGAAAGACAGGCTTTTCTCCCTTCCCAGGCCCGAAGGGTCGATATTGCAACAGGCCATGGCATCGCCATGGTATATGCCAGGAAGGGATTTCGCAGTCTGAAGGACTGCTACAAGACGCCAGTTTATAAACACCATTTATGCATGCGCTTTATGGCAGCCCTACAGGCTGCTAAAACCGTTTTGGCATATACCATGGCGATGCCATGGCCTGTTGCAATATCGACCCTTCGGGCCTGGGAAGGGAATGACTCTATCTTCACCGGCATCCGATTTTCAGGAAATTGACTTCGAAAAATCGGACTTCTGCAATTACCTCAAAAGGACATAAAAGACGTAAAGGACTTGTAGAGTGTGTCTCCTAAGTCCTTTATGTCTTTTATGTCCCTTTCGTCCTTATAGTCCATTCTGCTCTTCATTTGCGCCTTTGCGTTAAAAAAGGTCATACATATCGTCACTTGTAGGTAAATGTCTGATTTGGTACCCTTTTTAGAACTAACAAGAGGACGTTGACAGGCTTGAGCATTGCTAATTACATCACGTTTTTTCGCATTTTTATTAGCCCTGTGTTCCTTTTGGTTTACATGGAATATGCATACATCGGTATTTCACCAGTTGTTCTGCCCTACGTGCTTATCTTCCTATTAGCTGTTTCAGAGTTGTCCGATATGTTCGACGGTTTTTTCGCTCGTCGTTACAACCAGGTAACGGATCTGGGTAAAATTCTAGACCCCATGGCAGACAGTATCAGCCGTATTTCGGTGTTTCTAACGTTCACAATAGATCCAGTACACCTAAATATGCTTTTAGTCTTCGTCTTTTTATATCGCGATAGCGTTGTGAGTACTCTAAGGACCATTTGTGCCCTGCGTGGATTTGCTTTAGCGGCACGTACTAGTGGCAAAATAAAAGCTGTCATTCAAGCTATTGCCGCCTTTATCGTATTAGGATTGATGATTCCGCACTCTTTAGGGTATTTAACAACCCCCTCGCTTCGGTTCTGGTCTACATTAGCGGTGGGTTTTGCCGGTGTCTATACTCTGTATTCGGGTTTCGATTACATCTATGCAAACCGCCAGCACATTAGAATGATGCTTACACAAGCTCCTCGGAAGCCCGTGGCATGAATCAGGTGCAGCGCTCGGAGGTATTAGGTATCGGTGCTGCCATCGTAGACTATCTTGTGAGGGTTTCCGACACTTTTCTAGAATCCATTCCTGGTCCAAAAAATGGCATGCAGGTGGTTGACTACGCCACTTTCGAAAAGCTTCTAAAACAATGCGGCGAAGCCCCTCAGATTTTGGCTGGTGGTAGTGCTGCCAATACCCTTAAGGGATTGGCTGCTTTAGGACGTCGTTGCGCATTCTCGGGACCTATCGGACAGGATAGCCCTGGAGATATCTTTCGCGCAGCATTAGCTGACAAGGGCATCACCCTCCTGCTGCATGAAAAGCAGCTTCCCACTTCTCAGGTTCTTGGATTTGTTGCACCAGATGGTCACCGTACATTCAGATCCTTTCTCGGTGCCACCAGCGCTATGGTTCCTGAGGACATCCAACTCGAACCTTTTATAGGCAAACGACTAGTGCATTTTGAAGGATATGGTCTACACAATCCCGGTGTGGTTCCTAAGGCCATGGAACTTGCTCAAAGTGTCGGCGCCAAGATATCTCTAGACCTTTCAAGCCATGAAATCGTAGCTACTCATCAAGATGAAATTTTACACCTTCTGCAAACATACGTCGATGTCGTCTTCTGTAATGAGGATGAGGCAAAAACATTGTCTACCAATGGAAGTGCTGATGCGGGGTGCGATCTCTTGCGATCGTTATGTGAAGTTGCGGTAGTCTCCAGAGGCGCCCAAGGATGCCTTGTAGGTAGCTCGTTGGGCATCGAAAGGTTTCCAGCCTATCCCGTAAAGCCCCTAGATACCACAGGTGCCGGTGATTTCTTTGCCAGCGGCTTCCTTCATGGCTATCTAGATGGAAAAAGCTGGGCCGAGTGTGCCCACTATGGTGCGGTACTCGGCAGCGCCGTCGTTCAGGTAATGGGAGCTGACATTCCTGAAGAGCTTTGGCCTAAGCTGAAAAGCCGCTTGGGATTTTAACCACAGCCAACACAGAGGTGCAGAGATAGGAGAGAGAGGAAGGAATTCTTGGTTTTGTATTTTGAATTCGTCCATATCGTCCATGATGTCCATTCCTGTCCATATGGTCCATTCCTAAATCCATCCTAGGATAGGTCTAGTGGACGACATGGACAGTAATGGACGATATGAGGTAATTGCAAAATTATTTGAGCCCTTGAGAATCGATTCTCGGGAAAAAAGGTTACCTTTTTTTGTGAGAAGGCGATTCTAGAGAGCTTAAGTGGTATGGCACTATCCAGTCTGGAAAGACAGGCTTTTCTCCCTTCCCAGGCCCGAAGGGTCGATATTGCAACAGGCCATGGCATCGCCATGGTATATGCCAGGAAGGGATTTCGCAGTCTGAAGGACTGCTACAAGACGCCAGTTTACAAACACCATTTATGCATGCGCTTTATGGCAGCCCTACAGGCTGCTAAAACCGTTTTGGCATATACCATGGCGATGCCATGGCCTGTTGCAATATCGACCCTTCGGGCCTGGGAAGGGAATGACTCTCTCTTCACCGGCATCCGATTTTCAGGAAATTGACTTCGGAGAATCGGACTTCTGCAATTACCTCATATGGACGAATCCAAAATAAAAAATCAAAAAAAACATTCTCTTTCCTATCTCTGCGCCTCTGTGGTCTCTGTGGTCAAAATCCCATCTTCTGCAACTTCTGTAAAATCAAAATCAATCTCACGACGCAAGCGATAGATACCGATTAGGTTGATGACCACCAAAAAGAGCTGAGTGATTGACATCACCACCAACGCTTGGCGCGTGTCTACAAAAGAAAAGAAAAACAGAGAGACAATAGCATAAGCATAAAATGCCTTACGTCCTAGATTACCTCCAAGATATTCGGCGCATTTTAAACCCACAGCAAAGAAGGCTATCACCGTCGAATACCCTAACAACACGAGAAATAGCGGCATAAAGATATGCATGTAGGGGAAATAAGCAGACAAAGCAGTTTGTACTAACAAGCCAGCATCGATAGGCTCGTTCCATGTGCCAGTCACTAAAACGATCATCATACTCATCGTGCAGATGAGAAAGGCATCCAAGAAAATATCGACTATAGCCAGCGAAGCTTGACGCGCAGGCTTATTGCTGCTGCTCTCGCTATGAATAACCGAAGCATACCCCACACCCACGTCAGAGCTGTAACAACCACGCCGAATCCCCTGAGAGATGGTCATAATAACCCCTCCAGTGACTCCTCCGATCTCCGCATAAGGCGTAAAAGCATAGACAAAGATATCGGAAATGACTTGTGGAAGCATTTCATAATTTTGATAGAATACCCACATTCCCATCGCATAATAGCATACGAAGAAGATGGGGACTACCCAACTACAAATAGTACCTACAAGACCAACGCCTCCAGGACCGACAACGATGACCAGCCATAGGCATACCAAAGTTACCACCAGATGATCAATTCGCATGCCGCCCCAGGTCCCCCAATCCATGCTAAAATTTGATGAGATACTGCTGGTGATAACACGGAACTGAAACAATTCTACGCCATAAAGACAGAGTAGAAGACAAACAAGTGCTGGAACCCAAGCCCTCTTAAAAACAGGCTTCAGAAAGTACATTGGCCCGCCATTGTAACCGCCATCAGGACGCGTCTGGCGATATCGCATGCCTAGGTAGATCTCCGCATATTTAAGAACCATGCCAGCAATAGCTGCAATCCATACCCAAAACACCGCCCCGGGACCGCCGATTTGCACCGCTGTACAAACACCAACGACATTACCGATCCCTATGCACCCACCTACACAAGCGAAAAAAACCTTAATGGGATGTACGGCCCGAGAATCTGTAGTCTTAGATGTGAGTAAGGTGACAAAATTCTTGATCGCCGAAGGAAACCGGCGAATCTGCGCAAAACCAGCCTGATAAGATAGCATAATACCCAGAACCATAATCATCGGAAATCCAACGAAACTCCATAGGTGATCGTCGATTACCTCTAGGTAACTGAATATGAGCTCTAACATTATAGATTAACGTCCCCAACTAATGAATTATACAAACATAATATTTCACAAACCCTTAAAAGTCAACCAAAAAGGCGATATGCAAATGGATTTAGGATTTCTCAATTTGCTTGAGGAAAGCATCCTTCCAATAATAGTTATTGAGTAGACCACTTGTGTCACGGCCCATTAACCAGTAGGCAATATAGATAGCTTCGACGGAGGCCAGTCCCCTTTCAGGATCGGGACAGTCCTCCTGACGACGGGGATAAGCTGTGCGAAAATGCGCGGGGATAGTTCGCTGTACACAGTGCTGGATTACAGGTGCGATTTGTTCCATCATTACCTTGGCGTAACGCCATGTCGCATCAACAATAAATAGACCTCGATCGGAATCTGCAAGACTGAGCTCCGGAGCATCATCCATTACTAAAATAATATAATTATCCAAAATGGGAAGTTGGGATTTGGGGTAAGTGTAAAATCTAAAATCGTTTCGGGATTCTAACCCTCGCAGGCTACATTTTTTTAGATTTTCGCGCTGATGGCGTAAAACGATGGTGGGGTGATAAGGTTGCATTTTTTTGCCAAATGATATATTCTTTACAATCTCGGCTTGTCACAGACAAGACAAAAACCATTTCTCGGTCGCGCCCGGTGTTTCGGCACTGAGTTGAGATTTCCAATCTGCTGACCGTGAAAGCAACAGGGGATTTTGTTAATGAAGAAATTAAGTACAATCATACTGGCTTTGGCCTTAATGGGCAATACTGCATGCTCAGCCGACAGTTCGACAGCAGCCTCTAGTCAGGTGACAACGTCCGAACATGTCAAATGGTTCACTGACTACAGCGATGCAGCTAAGCTTGCCGATTCCAAAGGCGTTCCCCTTGTCCTTTTCTTTACAGGAAGCGACTGGTGCATGTGGTGTACTAAATTGGAGCAAGAAGCTCTCGATAAACCAGAATTTGCTCATCTAGCAGCGAACAAATTTGTCTTCGTTAAACTGGACTTTCCCATGCGGCAAACGATCAATCCGCAGCTTGCAAGCCAAAATGATCAATTAAAGAAAAAATATGGTATCACAGGCTTCCCTTCTGTGATCATTGCTGACGCCAACGGTAACCGTATTGGTGCCACAGGCTATCGTCCTGGAGGCCCAAAAGCGTACGCAGAACATCTGCTGTCGATGAGCAATAGCTACGTGAAACATCAGTCCACACTGCAAACTCTACGTTCAGACGATAAACAGAGTTTCGAGAATCTTAAGCAACTTTACGTCGAAGCTCGCGATGCTGGTAAAACCCAAGAGGCCGCAACATTATTGCAGCAAGGCCTAGCCGCGGACAAAGAGAACTTCTTCCAGCTAGAGCAATATCGCGCTCAAATAGCAAATGGAAATCTGAATTCCAAAGAAGCGATTCTTCATCGCGATAAGCTTTTAAGAAGCTCTTCGGATAATGTTCAAAAAGCCACTCGTGATGTTGCTGTCGTAGAATTCCAGGTTCTTCAGCAGAAGATGAAGCAACAAAAACTTCCTGCTGCAGAAGCGATTTCTCCCCTTTTACAGTACGTTGAAGCCTACGGAGCACAAGATCCAGAGATCTGGAGAGTCAAGATGACGATTTCCCAAGCCTATCTGGAGGGTGGTCAATCTGAGGAGGCTCTGCGCTATGCAAAAGAGGCACAGCAGTCTGCGCCTAAAGATGTAAAAGGCGATATTGACAAAGCTATCCAGTTTATTCGCGCCAAGGGCAAAGCTTAAGGCTTGCAGCCTCGTGCATGGGTCCTTTGCAGAAGTCTCGAGCTACATACGCCATCGAATAACACGCGCGTAGCGCTCTGGAGCCCCAACCGGCTGCGTCGCCAATATCCGAAAGTAACAAGGCTTCCTATGTGGCACAGTCATTCCATGACTGCGGATGGACTTTTACCCACACATCCTCATGAAGAACAATCCCCTGTGGCGCAGTCATTCCATGACTGCGAACAATCCGTTGCAATTGTAGAGACGGCAAAACAAACGTCCCATGTGCTGCAAACGAAATCTGTTTCCACCGTCCTCGCAGTCATGGAATGACTGCGCCACATAGGAAATGGCGCCAGCTTATTCGATGATGTGTAGGACATTAACGCTTATATACAAAAGTTCAGAAGCAACTGGTTCAAGTAACACTCTATTGCCGTGGCAGCTTCAGAGGTACCATAGCCAACAGTTCCTGTTGGATGTCCTGCATAGAAGCCCTATAAGCTCCTGAACGGGGTTTGACATGAATCTCTAGTCCTGGTGGAAGCTGATTCTGGATAAGCCGAAACGACTCGCGCACAATCCGTTTAAATCGGTTGCGATCGTGTGACTTACCATACTTACGAGACACCGTAATGCCGAGCCTAGGGCGTAACCCTTTGCCAGAGCGAAATTCTACAATGACCCTCTGACCTGCTCGGCACTGACTATCTCGCCCAAAACGGCGATACTCATAGCGGTACCGAAGGCGTGCGCTGTTGGGAAAAGCGAAGCTCAAACAGTCAAAGAATGCCGACCATGACGACGGCGATTGCTAAGAATTCTGCGACCCGGTGCTGTTTTCATACGCTTACGAAAACCATGTTCGGACTTGCGGCGACGCTTGCTGGGCTGATATGTACGTTTCACTTTAAAACCTAAGAGTTTTGCGTGTGTTTTTGTGGTTACAGAATATCTGTTATGCCTTTTTTTTTGCAATAGGAAACCCTGGATTTATGAAAATCTTCGCATGCATGAGAAAAGCATTGAAACGAAAAGCCTCAATCAGCTATAAGCGATGTTTTAAATCCCAATAGTAGCACAACCGGGTAAGAACAAATGAAGTGCAGAGCATCAGTGAAAGCAGATCCCTCCAAAGGGGATAAACTAGTCCGTCGACGTGGGCGGCTCTATGTCATTAACAAAAAAGATCCCAACCGCAAGCAGCGTCAGAAGGGACCGGCACTAAAAAAATAGAAGGAACATTATGGCCAAAAAGTCGTCTATTGCTAGACAAAAACGACGCGAAGAGCTTGTCAGCCGTAAGTGGGAACAGCGCCAAGCGCTAAAAGTTCTCGCTATCAACCCGCACGTCTCCGAAGAAGAACGTCATGATGCACGCATCCGTCTTAACAAGATGCCCAGAGACTCTTCTCCGGTTCGCTTACGTAACCGTTGCCAGTTGACAGGTCGTCCTAGAGGCAACTACCGCAAATTCCGTATTTCCAGACTTTGCTTCCGTGAGATGGCCTCGCATGGCCTTATCCCCGGCGTAACCAAGTCCAGCTGGTAGTTATTTTCTGTATAGCAGCCTGTGTTCGCAGGCTGCTTGTTTTTTTCCGTTGTTACATCAAAGAGCCTCTACCTAATGTTCAGTGCGTGACACACCACGGAACAACCCATGCGATGCTCTGGAAGAGTGGTCGCTCTAGAAAGGACAAAAAGGACTTGTAGAATTACTCCTGAGTCCTTTTTGTCCCTTAGGTCCTTTTGAGGCAATTGCAGAAGTCTTTTGGGATGTCAGATGGGCAATAAAGCCCTCACAATCGTATCTCGGCGCGCAGCGCTTTGGAGTGCGCGTCGCTCGCGACCGCTTTGGATTTGGGCGAGCCTCTTGTGGCACGCACCGTTGTTTGAATGCTCAAGCTCTCCCAGCATACCCGGAAAGGGCTTCACCTTTCGTAAATACCTTGTACGCCCAAATCCAAAGCGGTCGCGAGCGACGCGCACTCCAAAGCGCTGCGCGCCGAGAAGCCTTTAAACATGCTCTTCTGGCTTAACGTAGGCCTTCGCAAGATCGGAAACGAGTTCAGGAACAGCTGAAAGATGTTTCCATTCTTCCCATCCCTCGCACCAAATCAGGCTAACTTCTGAAATGCGATCGCTACGTAGCGCGAGACGCAAATCTTCATACGCAATGGGCCCTTGCTGAGTGCGTTTGGCATCCAGGTAGTACCAGTCTTTCTCTTTGTAATACGCCATTTTGGCAGCGAGAGTGGCTTCGGGAGCTATTGACGGCAGAACCGACACTCCTTCAACCTTGCCAATCTCACTGTCTTTAGGGCGCGCGCCCCATCCATCAAAGGATTTATTGCCTGAGGATCCATCAGCAGCCATAACCTCACCTTTGGTAGGCCCCACGGGTTCCTGTTTCCCTAGTGGTGGCAAAATGAACAATAGTACCAAGCCCAAAAGCCCTAGCAAAACACCTACAACAAACCATGTCATTCCATCCCTACCTCGTTTCTGAGCTAAGTGCGATGTCAGGAGTCCAACTAGGATATGCGTTAGCATAGGCAGTATTATGTTCATGGGATGGTCCCCGGTTTAATCTAAGAGGTTTAGAGCTTTGACCAGTATAATCCTACATTATACGTCACTGGTCTTTTAACGCTATAGCAAAGGACTGGAATAGTTTCTGATTGGCGGTCACGAAGCGTATGGCCAATATTTCAGTCGCCATGATATGATGTTGCCGAACCTCCACTATTGATAGTGCTGGATAATAAAGGAGACGTGGTTATGCAAGATCTCAAGAAAAAATTCGACACGCCAAAGGTTGATACCAAAGAATTTGAACTGCCAGAGACGGTTTTCGTCCGTGATATTGAGAACCGCGTCTTTCAGGCCATTGTGTTGCAATGTCTTGCGAAGATTAAAGACATTGCCCTCGTAGAAGGCAATTTCATCGATGATATCTTTGGTCGCAGCCGCGTAGAAGGTGTTAAAGGCATCTCTGCTGAACAAGACAGCAAGGCCCACTCCGTTAAAATTCGCGTAGAGGTCAATGTTGGCTATGGGGTAATGATCCCCGAGAAGGCCGATGAGATTCAGGAAAAAGTCACTGAAGAAATCACGCGTCTGACAGGCCTGCATGTTGCATGCGTTCATGTCGTCTTTAAAAATGTGATTCCTTTGGGACAACTTGAGACTGGTGCGACGAGTCGCGTGCTGAGCGATAAGCCCCCTCTAATGGTTCCTGGGGATGACGAAGAATACTCTGACGAATTTAAATAGCGCATCCGTTTAGGAGATCTAATTGTTTACTGACATCCTTAGGCAGCTTGCCCTCTTCGTATTAGCCCTATTTTTTGTGTTCTTGGGGTGTTTGGCTATTTTAGTGCCATGGTCTAGTAGTGTCCGCGATTTAATCGCTCATGTGCTTTTAGAAGGACGTATCACCCTTTTTATCTTTGGGGTCATCTTCGTGGCGGTAGGATGCTGGCTTGTGGGCTATCTTCTTAAAGCCTCGCGTAGGCGCCGCTACTACATCAAAGCTGGTAGCGTTAGTGTCTCCATCGATGAAAAAGTCATAGATAAATACCTGCAAGTCTATTTAAAAGAACGCATGCCTGGTGTTCACGTGAGATCGCGTGCTGAACTGCGTGATGATCACAGGCTCCATATCGGGCTACGTCTGCCGCCAGTACCTTCTGATAAACAGAGAAGTTTAGTAGAGGAAATCGAAGGCGAAGTCAGGGACCTTCTGGCACGGGTATGCGGCTACCACAAACCATTTCACTTAACAGCCACATTCGAAGACTGATGTTTACCCCACTGGGTCATAAATTTGGAATTTGGACCGATTAGGGTATACCATGTCGCAGCTTTTAGATCGCGTCTTTCATCTGAATACTCATCGCACTGATATACGTACCGAGGTGCTTGCGGGTTTAACAACCTTCTCCACTATGGCCTACATCATCTTGGTCAATCCTTTGATTCTTAAAGAAGCTGGGATGGACTTTGGAGCTGTGATGGTGGCGACGATTCTGACAGCAGGGTTTTCGACATTGCTGATGGGTCTATTTGCCAACTACCCCTTTGCCCTAGCTCCTGGTATGGGGTTAAACGCTTTTTTTACTTACACCCTAGTGCTCGATATGGGCCTACCTTGGGAAGCCGTGCTGGGTGCCTGCTTCCTTGCAGGGGTTATCTTTTTGATTTTAAACTTCGTCGGGATCCGTGAACTCATCCTGATAGCTATTCCTATCAGCCTTCGTGCGGCTCTTACAGCAGGGATTGGCCTGTTTATCGCCTTTATCGGTTTGAGCCAGCTCAAGCTTGTGGTGCCGCATCCCGAAACTCTTGTCACTGTCGGCAATCTAGGTTCTCCCGAAATACTCTTAGCCGCCGCTGGATTGGTTCTAGCTACCGCCTTGATGGCCTGGGGAATCAGTGGGGGCATTCTCATCAGCATTCTCGTTATCTGGGCAGTCGGTATTGTGCTAGGCATCACTGAATGGCAAGGCATTGTCGCCCTACCTCCCACCATGTCACCCACATTTCTTAAGCTAGACATCTGGCGAGCTCTTCACCCCGACATGTTTGGGACTGTTCTAGCCTTCAGCTTTATCGCTATCTTCGATGCGGCAGGTACCATTACAGGTTTAGGACAACAAGGACACTTTTTCAATAAAAATGGGTCTATGCCTAGGATTCGACGCCTCTTTGTCACTGATGCCTTAGGCACGGTGATCGGTGCGACGACTGGTACCTCTATGGTAACGACATATATGGAATCGGCTGCTGGAGTATCCTCAGGGGGACGCACAGGTTTGACAGCTGTTGTAGTGGCTCTACTCTTCTTTGTCTCGCTATTCTTCGCACCGCTAGCAGGCTCAATTCCCTTCTTCGCCACTGCGCCAGCATTCATCATTATTGGCGCGCAGATGCTCTCTGCCCTCAAGGAACTCTCCTGGGAAGATCCCACAGACCTCATTCCAAGTTTCCTCGTCTTAATTACCATCCCCCTTACCTTCAGTATCTCCACGGGCATTGCAATGGGATTGATTACTTGGCCACTACTCAAAATTATACGTGGACAGTGGCGTGAGGTGCATTGGCTCCTCTGGATATTGGCAGGGCTGTTTGTCTTAAAATTTACTTTTATGAGCTAAAAGCTTGTAAGACGGAGCTCGATGGATGGATTAAAGGACCAAAGCGACGAAAAGGACTTAGAAAACAAAATTCCTACAAGTCCTTTAGAGGTAAATGCAAAATTATTTGAGCCCTTGAGAATCGATTCTCAGAAAAAAAGGTTACCTTTTTATGCGAGAAGGCGATTCTGGAGAGCTCAAATGGCATGGCACTATCTAGTCTGGAGAGACAGGCTTTTATCCCTTTCTAGGCCTGAAGGGTCGATATTGCAACAGGCCGGGGCATCGCCCTGGTATATACCAAGGGGGATTTCGCAGTCTGAAAGACTGCCACAAGACGTCTGTATTCACACGCTATTTATGCAAGCGCCTTATGGCAGTCTTTCAGACTGCGAAATCCCTTCCTGGAATATACCAGGGCGATGCCCCATAGGCCTCAACCTAACAGGTCTTTTGAGCTTATATCTCAATGACTTAGGACTTCACAATCGTATCTCGGCGCGCAGCGCTTTGGAGTGCGGTCGCTTGCGACCGCTTTTCGTTCCTTGGGACGGCAATGCTAAACGGCATTGTATGGATTCGTCGAAGGCTGCATGTACTAACTATTTTACCCTTAGGGAATTATAGTGATGCCGTTGCACACGACCGTCGCAAGGAACCCAAAGCGGTCGCAAGCGACCGCACTCCAAAGCGCTGCGCGCCGAGATACGATTGTTAGGCTTAGGTTGATGCCTATGGGGCGATGCCCTGGCCTGTTGCAATATCGACCCTTCGGGCCTGGGAAGGGAATCGCTTATCTCTCTTCGCCGGCCGTCGAGTTTCAGGAAATTGACTTCGGAAACCGGACTTCTGCAATTACCTCTTTAGGTCTTTTATGTCCTTTTGGTCCTTTGACTCAAGAAACACACACCACACCCACAAAAACCTTCATTAAAACGGATTCATCATGAGCCGACCCACATTTCCCTTATTTCAGTCGCACCTGGACCTCGCTCATGCTTATTGGCAGCGTTTAGTGTATTGTGGCGATACGGTCATCGATGCAACTTGTGGCAATGGGCATGACACTTTAGTACTTGCACAACTAGCCCTAAGCAAAGAGGTTGGAACTCTCTATGCTTTGGATATCCAACAAAGCGCCATTGAAGCCACTCGCTCACTTTTAAAAAAACAGTTAGACTCATGGAGTAACGATCGGGTGGTCATTCTACAACAATGCCATTCGCACTTTCCCGATGCGATTTCGCCACAAACGGTAAAGCTGATCGTCTATAATTTAGGTTACTTACCCGGGGGCGACAAGGCTCTTACGACGCAGGTGGCGACCACCTTGGAGAGCATTCAGAAAGCCTTAAAGCTGCTAGAGCCTGGCGGGTGCCTAAGCATTACAACCTACCCAGGACACTTCGAAGGAGCTCACGAAGAAAGCGATCTTCTGCCCTTTATTGCCTCCTTGGATAAACAGCAATGGAGCTGTTGCTACCATCGCTGGATCAATCGAGGCCCTAGTGCTCCGGGACTGCTGTTGATTCAGCGCGGTCTTGGATTGCTTTCAGCTAAGTAGGTGGGCATCACCTTGACGAACTCCGCCTTGCGCTGTAATTCTTTAATGTTCTTGGCTCCACCGTATGTCATACCGCTTCTAATAGCACCCAAAAGATAGTCGATGACCTGCTGCGAGCTCCCGGATACCGGTCCCCAGAAATCGATTCCTTCACCAACTGTTTTGTCCTTCAGGGCTCCATAGAAGTCATTTTGGAAGTCTTCACTGGCCTGACCGCGGTACTTAGCTTCGAGGCGATTTGGATCGGTTATGGACGCCCTCTTCGGCGCCGCGCTTTCATTTGAAAGGGCAAATAACTTACCTATCATCACGGTACTCGCTCCAGCGGCTAGAGCCAAAACAACATCGCGCCCGGTACGAATGCCTCCATCGGCGATTAAAGGAATGCGCAACTTCTCGGCGATCGCTCCACATTCATAGATTGCGCTAAACTGCGGTACACCAAAGCCTGTGACGATGCGCGTGGTACATGCCGCTCCTGGACCCACACCTACCTTAACAGCATCAGCGCCGGCGTTAACAAGGTCGTGATAAGCCATAGGAGTGCATACGTTGCCAGCAATAATTTCCTTATCAGGGAAATTTTTCTTAATCTGACTGATGAGTTCACACATCTTGTCCGAATGGCCATGAGCAACATCGATGCATACACCGGCAGCTCCCATCTCGAGGAGCTTCATCGTGTGGTCTACATGACGCAACCCGCAAGAAATAAAGGTGCGTGGACCATATTTCTTAACCCAGCCCTCTTGAATCTCCAACGTTGTAAACCGATGGAAAATGGGCATGGTTCCTGATGCTATGAGGATATCGGCCAAACCTTCACCGATCACAGATTCCATGTTTGACGCGACAATGGGTATCTTGACTTTTAGCTTCTTTGTCAGCCACGTCTCGAGGTTTGGCACGGTACGCGACGGAACATTATTAAACTGCGGCACCAAGGCAACATCGTCGAAGGTATAGGACTCTTTAATACTCATACTCACTTTCTCCATCGGGGCATAGGTTCCCGGGAAGGACGATAACACCGTCAAGTATTTAAAGCAAAAAGGTCTTCTTTATGACCGCTTAATGGTCATCCTATAGAATCATGTCGTAATAACACTGGAGACCACTATGTATCTTGAGAAAATCTCAGCAAATCATTTTTTTGGTTGGTTGCCAGGTATCAGTGCCCCGCCTGCTAAACATAAGATTTCCTTGCGCGAGCTGGGCGATCAAGTTCAAGTCTATGTCAAAAACAACTGGGATATCCTGGCGTTTCAAGCCGCGACCTTCGCGGCTGGTATAGGGTCGTTTCCAGGTTTCGGTATTGCTGTAGCTACGGGTGTGGTTATGAGTTTAGCAGCGTTGTTGACCCTTTCGATAGAAGAACGAAAGAACTTTCGCCTAAGCAGGTGTCAACTTTTGGCTCTGGCAGTATTTCAGGTGTTGATGACTGTCCTAAATTCTATTGTTAGTTCTCATGGTATTCCAGCACCACTCTTTAGACAGATCAGTCCATGGGCTTTAGGATTGACTGCTGGGCTCGGCGGAGTATTAAGTCCCCGCCGTTAGAGTCTTGGTACCCATGCCTACCACATGGCGGTAGCAAGTAAGAAGATGTTCTACACCATTCATGGCGCGGTGTGGACGTGCCTCCTTAGGTAGGCCATATTCCTCAGCTACAACATCCTTGCTCAAAGATATAGCTGCAGGCCATTCCTCGCGGTTATCCAAGATTTTGTGCATTTTGAGGGCCCAATACATGGAAGCAAAATCGAGCCAATGATATGGCCACCGCAATTCCTCTTGGGTGTAGATATCTATGAGCTGTGATACAAAAGCGCGATCGAAGGCGGGATTTTGACAAATAAAGATCGCCCTGCCACGCTGAACATCAAGTTCAGCAAACAATGCCTTGATGGCCGAGGCTACCTCTTGTTCACTAACCCCCCGTACGACTTCTTCCCAGGTAAAACCATTAACCTGAAGGCTGACCGGATCACTAAGCTCCCAAACTTCCTTGGGCTGTGAAACAACGTAGTGAAAAGTGGCGCGCCGGACTCCAGTAGGTAGATGGTATACCTGGAAGGCGATTTCAATCACGCGGTGCTTACAAGGATCCAGACCTGTCGTCTCTACATCTAAAAAGATTCCCAGCATATCTCATCTCGATTTTAATGGGGTGTTATGCTAACAAAGCCCCATTTTGACCACAAGAGAATTGCGGTAAAGTAGAGATAAGAGAAACGCCTTATTGGTTTTGATCCCCGCACAAACTTATCGACAAAACTCGCACTCATTGGCGCTCGAGTCACTCTAACAGGAAGCTACGGAGGCCGCAATTTTGATGGAATAGAGGGATCGGCCCAGCAGTATTTGTTTACAACCCTTTTGGCAGAACAGGCTAATTGCGCCCTGAGTGTTGAATGTAAAAGTGGCAATGACCGTACAGCTACTGCGATGGCCCTGAAATGTGCCCAGGAAGACTATCGCAATAATCATGATGGGCAAGACTTTGATCCCACTAATCTAACGAACAATAAAGCGTTTGACGAATTTGCAGAAAGTTTTCGAAAATATATCATAGCCTTCGCCAAACCAAATCTACAGGCATCACGTGGAATGGATAGTGATGCTGTGCCTGAAATTAAAACAAAGGGCAGTCCTGTATTTGGTCTATTTGCTACACAGGAGCAGCTTCAAGGTCATGTCAAAATGGTGTAGTCAATGCTAGTAGGCGAAGCACTTGGAAAGCGGGGAAATAGAATTTTTATAGGCCTTCAATGAATTGCCGGTTGAACTGATAAAGCTTTGCGTTTCGAGATTTCCATGTCTCTCTTTTCACTGTGAAGCCAACTGCGGCAACAGCCCTGCTTAAGCGTAGAAGAGGCATTATATACTTGTAATCCGGGATTTTTCGGATTGAGGCATATCCTTCCAAGAAGGAATTTTTGCAGTCAGAGTTCCTTGGCCATTCTCCGAATTCTAAAGGACAGAAATCGGCTTCGGCAATTCCACTCCGTCCCGAAGACCAGTCGATGATTCCTTGAACTTTTCCATTAGCAGCAATGAGATTGCCAGGTCGGAAGTCGCGGTGTATGATGCATGGGCCGTCGGCTGATGAGAGAAGGCCGATGTCCTTGTCGAAATGATGCCGGCATTTTTCAAGCAGAGATTCGGGCAGATGCCCTTGGCATTCTTCAATCCCTTCTTCGAATTTCATCGTAAAAGGAACCCTCGGATCGGCATTTAAATGAGCCCGATCGGTAAGATCGCCGTAGCCTTCAGCGCGTTCGAGATGGATGCGGGCCAGAAGGGATCCAATTTCATATGCTAGCTTGTTATCGACAGCTTCCGCTCTAAGCAACTCCCCTGCCAGGCATTCCATCAAAACAGCTCCATCAATGTCTGTCTCCGGTTCTATAAGCCGAACGATGCGGGGTACGGGAAGCTTGCCAGCGAAGTGGCGCAGAAAATAAGATTCTCTTAAGTAATCTCCTCTTCGCGAACAGACTTTCAAAATCAGATCAGGATCGCCAGGCTGTGTGATTTTAAATACAGCAGCAACCATAGCATCTTCATGATCGATCTGTGTAAAAACAGCCTTCGGGAAATTCAATTTTTGCCGATACAAATCAATAAACTCATCCATCGATCTTTTATCGATAATTCCTTTTCCACCCAAACCAGCGCTGAGTAGCGATTGAATTCAGCGTTTTGAACATAGACTTCCATAATACCTAGAAAGAGATCTCCGAAAGCATTCGTGCGCATTTCCCTATAACAAATCTATCACATAAAAAAAATTAATGGGATAGAGTTGGAATAGATTCGCGTCAAATCCTCCCCATTCCTACCCCTTTCCACGGTAGGTTGATGCGTATGGCATGGCCTTGTTCATCTTTGCGGTCAGAATTTCGGTCGGACGAAAAAGGAAGGAGGAAGCCTTTAGGCTTCCTCCTGAGTTTAAATTCTTCCCTTTTGCAAGAATTCAGTGGACTGCGAAGAAAGGAGTGCGTCGCAAAGAGAACCATTATGGCTCTCCTCCAACTTCCGATAAAAATTAAGCACCCTGCTCAAAGGAATCTCTGTGTCATGTAAAAGAATGGACTGGCCGTGATCAACCTCGCTGTCGATCCCAATGCCATTAATGTTCTTATATACTTCGTCACAAAGCATTTGCGTTTTTAGCGTTTCCCTGAGCTCACTTCCATCCTTTGCCTTCTTTATCTTAGTGGTTGACTTCCAGGAATCTCTCGAGGTAAGGGGTGGGATGTCTTCGACATGCTGAATTTCATGATAAGCGACAAGGTAAGGAGGCAAATACTTGTCCCCTTGTTTGTAGGTAGGATATTCCTGTACCTTTACTTTAGCGCAGACATGCCATCCAAGACCATTACGATGATCCCCGGCTTCAACGAGGCTTGTAAATAGGACCTAGGAAAGGACCTTGAGAGGTAACTGCAAAATTATTTGAGCTCTTGAGAATCGATTCTCTCAAATAATTTACTTGTCGACAAGCAAATTTTAAGCAGCTATGAGGCCAACAATCTCTAGAGTGCTGAGAAGCAATTGACCCGCAAAGGAGAAACTTCGGGTCTGCACAATGTAGAAACTTCCGGTTCTAACCTGTCACAGCTAAAAGGGTAAGCAGCGGAGCAGGGTAGCAGGAAATGACTATGATTGCTGCAAAAGCCACAGCACCAACAATGGCTGCTGGCCATGTGCGCTGCGGTGCCGATGCTTCCGATGGTGCTTCTGAGAACATCACACCAACGATCCGTAAGTAATAGTATGCCGATAGTATAGTGGTCAGTAATGCCACAACGACTAGCGCATAATACCCTGCTTCAAAAGCGACTTTGAAGACATAAAACTTGGCAAAGAAGCCCGCTGTCGGCGGGATCCCCGCCAACGTCAATAAGCACAGCGACAACAGACCCGCCAACATAGGCTCACGCTTGAAGAGACCGTAAAGGTCTTTGAGGACAACTCCTTGGCTTCCGCGGTCAAGGAATGCCAACACCGCAAAACATCCAAGGGTAGCCAAGGAGTAGATAACAAGATAGAACACTAGAGCTGATAATGCATCAGGCGTGCCTGCCACAAAGGGGATTAGCAAGAAGCCTGCGTGCGAGATACCCGAGTAGGCAAAGAATCGCCTTAGGTGTGTCTGTCGTAAAGCTACAATGTTTGCGTAAATTAACGTGGGATAAGCCAACACCGATATCAGCTCATTCCAAAGTGGATCAAAATCAGGCAATGCGACAAAGAATACTCGCGCAAGAGCAGCAAAGGCTCCCGCCTTGGTACCGACAGCCATAAAGGCTGTGACAGGTGTTGGAGCTCCCTCATAGACGTCTGGAGCCCACACGTGAAACGGTACGATAGCCGCTTTAAAGGCGAGTCCAAGGGTCACCAAAGCGACCCCACTCATAAACATGATGTGGTCAGTCGGTAGCACAATGGCTTGATACCTAGCTAGCAAACCGTCTAGTTGAGTTGTTCCCACTGCTCCATAGATCAACGCAATGCCATAAAGTAGAAAGGCTGCCGCTAGGGCTCCCATCAGAAAATACTTTAATGCTGCCTCAGGAGAGAGCTTCCATCGCTTCATATAGCCCGTAAGGACATACAAAGATATGGAAAGGGTTTCCAATCCGAGGAATAGTGTCAAGAAGTCCGCTGAAGACCCTATAAGGATCAGTCCGAATAGCGCAGATAGTAATAGAAAGAAGAATTCGCCATGCGACGCATTAAAACGTTGAAAGAATGAGGTAGAGAGCAGGGTTGAGGCAACGCCAATGACTAGAAAAAGAACCGTAAAGAGACGTGCAAGGGAATCAAACTTCACCCAAGGAGTTAGTAGAGGGCTGGTGCTGACCGGGGCATTCACTGCGGCATAGATAGCTACAGCAAGAACCCCTAGGGTTACTAAAAAGCAGTATTTCTTGGCAGAGACCTCTGCAAAGCTCTCTAAAAGCAACATAATCAGCGCTCCAGCCAATACAATCAATAGTGGGCTGATAGCGGCAAAATCGACTAATGTTAAGGCTGGACTCATGTGGGTTCTTCCATGTTGGCAACAGCAGCAATTTTTTCTGCTGCCGGTTCAATTTGTTTTAATACCGGTGCGGGGTAAATACCTATCCATAAAATCAGAGCCATGAGGGGTACAGCAAGAGCAAATTCACGCCCCTTTAGATCGATCCATTGGTCTTGAAAAAAGCCTGGGGCTTGGAAGTAGACCTTTCGCATCCAACGCAGCATATAAATAACTGATAAGATGATTGAGGTACCTAACAATGCTGTGAGCCAAGGGTTTTGACCAAATAGACCAAACAAAATGAGCAGCTCACCAACGAAGTTGTTGGTGCCGGGCAAAGCTACAGATGCGAGCACAAAGAAAAGTGTTAGCCAGCACAGGTGTGGCATGAATTTGCATAGGCCGCCTACGGAACCCATTGCCGTCGAGCCCAGGCGTTGCTCCAACCAACTCGCGACAAGGAACAGCGCGGTGATGGTAATGGCGTGGTTCACAGCCTGAAGAATGGCTCCTGTATGGGCTGTCTGGTCCCAAACAAATAATCCTACCAGAATGAAGTTTACGTGTGAAAAGCTCGAGTAGGCGATCAGACGCTTGTAGTCCATCTGTGACCAAGCTGCCAGACCTCCATAAAGAACGCCAGTGATGGCTAAGCCCAGCAACAGCGGACTCCATGCTTGTATGAGCGTTGGAAATAGTTCCAGGCCGATGCGTAGAATCCCGTAAATACCTGCCTTAGACAAAACGGCTGATAGTAGGATTGTGCCGGCTAGGGGAGCCTGACAGTAAGCATCTGGAAGCCATGCATGAAAAGGGAAGAGAGGAGTCTTCACCGCAAAGGCTAATAGGAAGATAGCGCCAAGCAAGAACATGTAAGGGGTGGTAGATGTCTTGTGTGCTAAGACATCGATATCAAACGTACCTATACCTCCTGTGGGGGCCGAAGCAAAATAAAGGCCTAGCACAGCGGCGACCATGAGGACTGATCCAGCGATCATGTAGATCAAGAACTTCAGAGCCGCTGTACGACGTTGTGGTCCACCCCAGAGGGTAATGATGAAATAGAGAGGCAGAAGCATCGCCTCCCAGAAAATCGTGAACACGGCAAGATCTCGAGCTGTAAAGAAACCGATTAGCAGGCCTTGCAGAAATAGAACCAAGCCGTAGAAGGCGTTGGGATGATTCAAACTCGAAGGGCGCACAGCTAACAAACTAATCGGAATGATCACAGCCGTAAGGTAGAGGAAGACGAGAGCTAATGCATCGATGCTCAGATAAAAATTGATCGATAGGGCCGGCAACCAGGGGTATGACACTGAGGAACCCACCCAGGTGGAGTGATTGTAGAGCAGAAATACCAGAGGGATAAGGCTCAGGAGCGTCGCCAAGCGCTTGAAATTGCCTGAGGAAATGGGTGGGAAAATAAATGCCACAATGGAGGCGATAAAGGGTGTAATGAATAACCACATCAGGTCAGGCATCTAAGAGCACTCCTCAGTTTTTCCCTATAGTACAAAATAGGCGATCAATAATACGGCACCAACAGCCATCCAGGCTACGTAAGAACGGATTTGACCGCTCTGAACCATCTGGAGCCAATGAGCAGCTCCTTGTGTTCCAGATACCAACACTTGGATTAATCCATCAAACACTTTGGGTTCAATGAAGTATGTGATGACTTTGGAAATACCTTTGAGTGGCCGCACGATTAACACATCATAAAATTCGTCGACATAGAATGCTGTGCGCAGCATGGCCCATGTATGGCCCAGCTGATCGATATGTTTCATATAGATCCACGCTGCTAGCAGAACACCACCCAATGATCCAATAATTGCCATCCAGGTTTCAGGCTGGGCTAACATCCCCCCGGCAGGCTCAGTTTCTGATAGTGTAACGCCAACCTCAGCTAAGAAACCTTCTAACAGGGGAGTCTTACCAACTGCAAAGCCTAGAAATCCGCCGGCAACAGAGAGTATTGCCAGCAACAAGACCGGTACAATCATGATGGAAGGTGCCTCATGGACAGCCTTAAAGATCTTTGGTTCCAAACGTGATTGACCTGTAAAGGCGATACAATAGGCTCGCGTGAGGTAGAAGCCTGTTAAGATGGATGCAGCCAAAGCAATGCCATAGAGAGTCTCAAAACCTGATAAATATTCTTGTTCCAGAATTAAATCCTTACTAAAGAACGCAGACAACGGAGGAATCCCCGATAACGCCAAAACGCCAATCAGGAATAACCAACGGGTTTTGGGAAACTTTTGCGCCAAGCCGCCCATCTTTGCCATATCTGTAGTGCCACGCATCATATGAACTACGTTACCAGCAGACAGGAAGAGCAGTGCTTTGACAAAGGCATGAGTGGTCAGGTGAAACATCGCCGCATAAAAGGCACCAATGCCACAGGCCACAAACATGAGACCCAGCTGACTGACAGTGGAATAAGCTAAAACCTTCTTCAAGTCATATTGACCAACGGCACAAAGCGAAGCGAATAGCGACGTCACCGCACCGATAACACCAATAATCTGTAGTGTGGTTGGAGCCAACATAAAGACCGGATGCAAACGCACAACGAGGTAAACACCCGCTGTAACCATCGTCGCCGCATGGATAAGAGCCGACACTGGTGTTGGACCCTCCATGGCGTCTGGCAACCACGTGTGAAGAGGGATTTGGGCGGACTTACCGATCGATCCAATGAAATAGAGTAGGGTGAGTATACCGACCAAAGGAGCACCGAGGGGATACTGCTCCACTGCTAGTCGAGAAACTTCACTGATATCTCCTGTTCCAAACATGTGAAAAGTCAGCAGAAGCCCCAACAAAAATCCTAGATCACCAATACGGTTCATCACAAAAGCCTTTACAGCAGCCTCTGCGGCAGAGGGACGATGATAGTCGAACCCTATGAGCAAGTAAGACGCCAGACCCACCCCCTCCCATCCCACGAAGAGCAGCAGCAGATGCCCAGCCAAGACGAGTAAAAGCATGGAAAAGACGAAAAAATTCATGCAAGCGAAGTAGCGCGCATAGTCTTCATCATGCTCCATATATCCTATGGAATAGACATGAATCAAGAAACCCACGCCGGTGATAATCAGGGTCATGACCAGCGAAAGCGGATCAAGACGTAGCATAAAATCCGCCTGGATTTTAGCCACCGGTACCCACTGATACAGTGTGAAGTTTTGCGGACTGAGGTCGTAGGCGGTATACCAGGAGAGCAGACTGGCAAAGCATACAAAGGAAACAAAGAGCGTCGAGCATGCAATAATGCCTGCAAGGCGACGTCCGATGAAGCTTGAGGTCGTCATCAGAACAAGAAATCCCAGAAGTGGCAAGAACAGTCCTAAACAAATCGCGTGGATCATCCTATCCCCTCAATACATTGAACTCATCGACATCGACCACTTGCTTGGCGCGAAACAGATTGATAATGATCGCTAGACCAACAGCGGCTTCTGCAGCTGCTACAACAAGAACAAAGAACACCCAAACAAGTCCTGTTTGATTCCCCCAATGCCTTGCAAAAGCCACAAAGAGGAGATTAGCGGCATTAAGAGTTAGCTCAATAGACAGAAACAGGATTAGGGCATTTCTTTTGGCCATAACCCCAATAATGCCTATGGCAAACATGGCCATGCTGATGAAAATAATCAATGAAGTATCCACTTATTTCACCTTCCTAGCTATGTACAACGCGCCAATAACGGCGATTAAAAACAGCAAGATCACAGCTTCAAATGGAAAGAAGAAGTCGATGTAGAGAGCTTGACCCAGCCCTTGGACAGTACCAAAATTGTCCGGAAGCCCCTCTGGATTGGGGGGAATGCCTACCATTTTCTGTCCTAGGAATACCAGCACCAGTAGAAAGGCTGCTCCAGCACCCAGCAGTAACAAAGAGGCACTTTTGGCTGGAATACGAGCAATCTGCTGATAGGCATCCTGAAAAAGGACGATCACAAACATGAAGATGACCAGGATGGCCCCTGCATAGACTAACACCTGCATGACAGCGATAAACTGTGCTGAAAGCTGCAGGTAAACGACTGCCAACGTAAGCAGCGTTAGCAAAAAGCAGAGGCTTGCGTGAACAGGCTTACGCACAAGGATCACGCCTAGTGATGATAGAATTAGGATACTACCAAGAATCCATTGTATGGGGCTAGCAAGCAATGTCAAATCTCCCTTCGCGGATCGCGACCTGAGTCGCCTGGTTTTTCCTCGGTAAGCATCTCTTTGGTATAGATGAGCGATTCGCGAGTATATCCGGAAAGCTCATACTCATTTCCAAGGATGATAGCCCCTGTTGGGCATGCTTCCTCACAATAGCCGCAGAAGATGCAGCGGAGCATATTGATCTGAAAATCGGTGGCATAACGTTCGCCATGCGAATGTTTATCATCAGGTTTATTTTCAGCTGGCTTGACATAGATAGCCTGAGAAGGACAGACGATGGCACACAATTCACAACCCACACAGCGCTCCTTGCCATCCTCCCACTTAGTGAGATAATGACGCCCACGGGAACGCGACGGCAGCTTACGTTTCTTTTCAGGATAACGTATGGTTACGGGGCGCCTGAACGCATGCTTCAAGACGATGAGCAGCCCCCGTAGCATCGACATCACTTTTGATAACGTATCTTTCATCTCACACCAAAATAAAATAGGCCGTAACAATTAGGTTCAGGGTAGCAACGGGCACTAGAAACTTCCAACCAAAGCCCATCAACTGATCATACCTCAGACGTGGAAGAGTCGCTCGCGCCCACATGAACAAAAATACAAATACAGCTATCTTTACAAAAAACCAGAGTACTGGAATATCACCAGGACCATCCCAACCACCTAGGAATAAGGTGACGGCAATAGCGGACACAGCCAAGATATTGACGTATTCGGCTAGAAAGAAGATGGCAAACTTCATGCCCCCATATTCCGTATGGTAGCCGCCAGTCAGCTCATGTTCAGCCTCAGGAAGGTCAAACGGAGCTCTGTTAGTCTCTGCAAATGCCGTAATCAAATAGATAATAAATCCGATAGGATTGGTCCAGATGAACCAGTGGTCACTCTGTGCTGCAACGATCTCTGGAAGGCTGAGGGTACCCGCAGCTAACACAACGGTTAGCAGAGAAAGGCCCATTGGGATTTCATAGCTGATCATTTGAGCTGTGCCTCGCAAGCCGCCCAACAGGGAGTAGCGATTGTTTGAGGACCAACCTGCTAAGACGACGCCATAGACCGCCAAGGAAGAGAAGGCCAGCAAGAAGACAATACCCGCATTGACGTCAGCGATGCGCAAAGCCACTTGATGCCCCCAAATCTCAACGGTACCACCAATAGGAATCAGCACAAAGGCTACAAGGGCAGTAAATAACGAAATCCCGGGGGCCAGCCAATAGGTGAATTTCTCTACTCCAGCGGGCTGAAAACTCTCCTTAAAGAGCAGCTTAATCCCATCGGCAATAGGCTGCAGCAAGCCAAGGGGGCCTACACGGTTAGGACCCAGGCGTAGCTGCATCCTAGCCATCAGGACACGCTCTAGCAGAGTCATGTACGCTGCCAGGCCGAAGAGCACCAGGATCGTAATGATGCCTTTGATCAGGACTTCAATGGCAGTATCTACCATTTGGTAACCTCAACTGGCAAACCATTCAGCAAATTAGCCCCTAGTTGATGCGCGGGAACCTCTTCAAAGCCGAGGGGGATCACCAGAGTCCCTTCGGCCACTTTGCTATCTAACTTTAATCTGGCCTCTAGCGAACCTCCATTGGCAATGACACGAACCTTTTCGCCCTCTTGGAAACCTCGCTTAATCGCTTCCTGGGGATGAATGCGCAATCTCGGCTCCTTGGCCAACTGTACCAGCTGAGTATTATGTTTCATACGTACGCCATGATCGAATAATGCTGGTGCAAATGTCGCCATCAAATCTCCTGAAGCCCATTTCGTTAAATCAGCCACGCGCTCGATACGTTCAGGACGTGCAAAAGGCAGCCGCCCTGGCCGTAGAGCCTCTGGGAAATGTTGATCAAAAGTCAGGTTAAGGCGTGCTGCGATACGAATAAAGATGTCAGCATCGCTATAAATATTCTTGGGAATATCCTTTCCTGGTTGGAGCTGTTGCACGCGACCTTCAATATTCACGAAGTGGCCACTCTTTTCTACGTAGGAGAGTGTCGGAAGGACAACATCGGCTTGGCTTGCTGTCTCAGTAAGGAAGAGGTCTTGAACAACCAAGAAACCCAGCTTCTCTCGTGCTTCTTTCCATAGAGAGGATTTGCAAGCAGGATTAGCACCCGCGACATAAAGGAAGTCCCATCCGCTGCTAGCAGCTGCTTTGAGAATGCCCACGGAATCAAGACCGGGCTGGTTTAACGATTCTCCAAGGGGTCCTACGTCAGGGCGCATGCCGGCCAATCGAGCTCCCATGCTATTACCACGGCCCTCAAGGAGGTTTAACGACACCCCAGGTACTTCCTGCTGAAATTTGAGCAGCTCTGAGAGAATTGCGGCACGGTTAGGATTCGCCAAGTACTGTGAACCCACAAATAGAGCCCCTCTTTTACCGGTCTCTACCAATTCTCTAATTTTTGGAAGATACTCTTTGAGGAAGCTATCTTCCTTGCCAGGAGTATGCACCACGACCTTGTTGATATACTGAGCGATCTCTGGAGCAAAATACCCTAAAAAGAGTGTTTTGGCTCCGCGATTGATCGCCTGACGGAGCCGCAGCCAGATCAAAGGGAACTCCTCGGTGAGATCCAAACCAAGAAGCACTGCGAAGGACAAATTCTCACACTCGCCAATAGATATCTCCATGCCGGAAGCCAACCCTTCCTCGGTGATGGGGATGATAGGCGTCCCCACACGGTGATCGACATGGTTGACACCCGCCCCTTTGCGCATCAACTTTTGAAAGAGATAGTTTTCCTCGGTGGTGAGGGGGTTGCCACCAAGCCCTGCCAGCTTACCTTGCGGCTTAAATTCGCGGATTTTTGAAACGATCAGCGAAAGAGCCTCATCCCATGTAGCAGGCTCTAGATTACCCGAACGGCGTATTAGCGGTTTTTCGAGGCGCTGCGAATGCGACGTGAATTGATAACCAAACCATCCCTTGTCGCACAACCAGACGTCATTGACGTTCTTATCCTCATAGGAACGCGTGCGCATGATCTCGCCATCTCGCGAATCGAGGATCATGCTACAACCGACCGGGCATAACGTACAGGTACTCTTGGTGGGATGGTTATCCCAAGGACGCGCCCGAAAACGATAGACTTGACTGGTAAGGGCTCCCACGGGACAAATTTGGATCGTATTGCCGATAAATTTCGAATCTGCAGGCCCTCCATCAGGAGTTCCTACCTCAGTCTTATATCCACGCTCAATGAACTCCAATGCATGATCGCCGGCAATAATTTCCCCGAAGCGTGTACAACGAGCACAGACGATGCAACGTTCACGGTCTAGCATGAGGACCGGACCAAGCGGGATAGGCTTTACAAAGCGCCTCTTGGGTTCGAAGAAGCGGCTCTGCCCGGGTCCGAACTTAAGCGTATTATCTTGCAAAGGACATTCGCCCCCACGGTCACAAATGGGACAATCGAGGGGATGGTTAATCAGTAGAAACTCGAGGATACCCTGACGGCCTTCTTCGGCCATTTTGCTTTGCGTCTTAACGACCATCCCTTCGGTGGCTTCTAGGGTACAGGAAGCCTGCAGCTTCGGCATCTTCTCGACCTCAACAAGGCACATGCGGCAAGCTCCAAAAGGCGGCATGCGGTCGTGGTAGCAAAAGATAGGAATCTCAATACCATTTTGCTTAGCGGCATTGTAGACAGTCGTTCCTTTAGGAACAGCCACAGACCGCCCATCGAGCGTAAACTGGATCATCTTGATGCTGGTGTCAGTTGGTGCGCTCATCTACCTTGCCTCTCATATTCTAGCGAATAGGGATATGCAATTCGCATGTGAGGGTGCTGGTCGGCTCTAGGATTACGTTGTATCTGTGCTTCAAACTCGCTTCGAAACTCCTGAATAGCGCTAACAATGGGTGGTGCAGCCCCCACAGCAAGTGGACAGAAAGAGTTACCTGCCATGGAATCACATACCTGCTCAATGACCTTCAAATCATAGATAGTACCGTGACCCGCTTCAATGCGCGCCAGAATCTGAACCACCCAGCGCGTTCCTTCACGACAGGGAGTGCATTTACCGCAGGACTCATTCTGATAGAACTGCATCAGTCGGTGGGCTACCTTGACCATGTCAGCGGTGTCATCCATCACGATAATCGAAGCTGTACCCAGCGCTGTCTTTTTAGCGGCTAAAGATTCGAAGTCCATGGCTACACCAAGATCGCGTTCCGTAAGCAAGGAACAGGAAGAACCACCTGGATAGCATGCTTTAAACTTGCGATCAGGAAACATCCCTCCGGCAGCATCCAGAACCTCTCGCAAAGGAACACCGAGGGGAAATTCATAGCATCCTGGCTTTTGAACCTGACCACTCACCTGAAAAATCTTTGTGCCTGTATTTTTTGGCTTGCCGATCTTCTGAAACCATTCGACGCCGTTATTCACGATGTGAACGACATTGCAGAGCGTCTCGACATTGTTGATAATTGTCGGCTTGCTATACAGACCAGCCACCGCAGGGAATGGCGGCTTTAAGCGTGGTGTGGCACGGAAACCCTCTAAGGAGTTCAGTTGCGCCGTTTCCTCTCCGGCGATGTACGCTCCAGCGCCAGGATGAACGACGATATCTAGCTGGTAGTCGCAACCAAATAGCTTTTGCCCTACATAACCGCGAGCAGTGGCCTCTTTAACGGCTGCACGGAGCTTGACCAATCCCTCAAAGAACTCTCCACGGCAGTAAATGAAGGCATGCCGAGCACCAATGGCATAGCTGGCCAGGATGATCCCTTCAATGAGTTGGTGCGTATCACGCTCGATAATCAACCGGTCCTTAAAGGTGCCTGGCTCACTCTCATCGCAGTTACAAACCAGATATTTGGGCAGATTTGGGTCTTTTGGTACAAAACCCCATTTCATGCCAGTGGAAAAGCCTGCACCCCCACGCCCACGCAAGCCAGATTGCTTAACCATTTCGGTGAGATCCGCCGGCGCAATCGAAGGAATCGCTTTGCGAATAGCCTGATAACCCCCATTGCGTTCGTAGGTATCAATCTTGCATTGGTTGGGATCGTCCATATGGGCCATGAGCACACGCATCTCAGCCATGGTGTACCCCCGGCTTTTCGACTGGTGATGGATGACCAGGGCCCTTCCTCGCTTCCTCAAGAAGATGATCCAGTTCGTTTTCCTGCACAGGACCCACGACCTTGTCATCGACAAGCATCATAGGAGCCCTATCGCATGCGGCAAGGCACTCAGAGGCAATCACAGTAAACTCACCATCAGCAGAAGTCTCGCCCGGCGCCACACGAAGCTTTTCGCAGAGCCGACTTAGAAGGCCATCAGCCCCTCGCAACATACACGAAACGTTTTTGCACACGTGTATTACATGCTTACCAACGGGCTCTTCAAAAAACATGTCGTAGAAAGTAACCACAGCATTGACTTCATTGGTGTCGATGCCAAAGAGCTCCGCAACATCATCCTGGACCTCGCGCGGTAAATACCCCACTTCCGCTTGAGCAAGATGAAGCGCAGGAATTAGCGCGGAACGCTTTTCCGGGTAGAGCTTCTGCAGGTCCAATATAGCTGTACGTATTTCTTGACTAAGCATTAGCGGTCTACATCTCCCAGTATAGGATCGACGCTGGCGATAGCCACCACAACGTCTGATAGCATATGCCCCGGTAGTACTTTTTTTAATACCTCCACATGCGGAAATGAAGGTGAACGCACACGTAACCGATAGGGACGATTACTTCCATCGCTAACCAAATGATAGCCGATCTCTCCGCGCGCTGATTCAACACACTCGTACACCTCACCAACAGGCGGGTGAATGCCTTCGCTGACCAGTTTAAACTGATGGATGACCGCCTCCATGCTACGAGCAAGCTCTTCGCGTGGCGGAAGGGCTACTTTGCGCTGAGTAGTGATCACCGGACCTGGCTTTAAACGGGTTAAGCCCTGCTCGATCAACCAAGCACTCTGATTCATTTCTTCCATCCGCACCAGATAGCGGGCGTAGGCATCGCCCTCAGTGCGCGTAGGAATATCGAATTGGTAGTTTTCGTAGCCTAGATAGGGATAGGCCTTGCGGATATCGTAAGGAATCCCAGCACCGCGAATCACTGGACCCGTGCACATGAACTGCTTACAAAGCTCCTGATCCATTAAAGCAATTCCCTGCAACCGCTCACACCAAACATAGTTGTTAGTCAATAGGTTGTTGAGATCCTTCCAGGTGCTCGGAAAGCCCTTTAAAAATGCCCTTGTCGCATCAATAAACTCTGGATTGAGGTCGTAGGCAAGCCCACCGATACGCCAGCAAGAGGGAAACATGCGAGCCCCTGACATCTGCTCAAACAGATCGAGGACCTTCTCACGCTCGGCAAAGCAATACATGAACACTGATGACATATTAAGCTCGAGGGCGCTAGTGCCTACCCAGATTAGGTGGCTGGCAATTCGAGACAGCTCCAGGAGGATCAATCGAATGATTTGGGCGCGCTCCGGAATCTCGACATCCATAATCCGCTCTACCGTGGCAGCATAAGCCTGCTCTTCGGCGGGTCCGGACAAGTAGTCGATGCGGTCTACTAGCGTGAAGATCTGTAGGTAAGTACGCGTTTCACATTCCTTCTCAATACCGGTGTGAAGGTAGCCAATAACGGGCTCAGCGGAAATCACGACCTCTCCATCGAGACGCAGTTTGATACGCAGCACTCCGTGAGTAGAAGGGTGCTGAGGCCCAAGATTGAGCTCCATGATGTCCTCGGAGAGCCCAAGTTCGTCAATGTTCTTAGTCTTTTTTGACATAAGGAATTATTTCCGATGGTACTTTAGGAAGCACTCCGTGTTTAAACTCTACAGGCTCCTCAGTAAGGGCATAATCCCGACGCAAGGGATGCCCCTTCCAGTCGTCGGGCATCAAAATACGCTTTAAGTCTGGATGCCCCTCAAATCTAATGCCGAACAGATCAAATAGTTCGCGTTCATACCAATCAGCACCTTCCCACAGCTTCGTAACCGACGAAAGGGATTCGTCACGGGCCGCATAGGTCACAATGCGCAGGCGTTGCAGATTCGATGGGTTGTGCAGCCAGTACATGACCTTCGTTCGCTTGGTTGGCTCTAGATAATCAACACCTGTAAGATCCATCAGCACCTCATAGCCAGGATCAAGAGCCTCTTTCAAGAAGGTCAGAACATTGATGAGATCCTCTTTGCGAATCTCTAAGGTGGTCTGACCATGAAAGATCACTTCACTAACGACTACGTTGGTGAATTTGGCCTTCAACTTTTGCACTGCTTCAGTCGTCGTCATTTATTTCGCTCTTTTTCGTCATGCTCTTGTTGCTCTCGGGCAGGACGATCCTTGCGATCCCTTTCCACAGCATCCCTTCGAGCAAAGGGGCGGTCGTGTTTAATCTTTTCCTGGAGCATCATCAACCCATGCAGAAGTGCCTCAGGGCGTGGTGGACACCCCGCTACATAAACATCCACAGGAACGATTTTGTCGACACCCTGCACGACGGCATAATTGTTATAGATACCACCGCTTGAGGAGCAGTCTCCCATAGCGATGACCCATTTGGGATCAAGCATTTGCTCATAGATAGTCTTCAGGACAGGGGCCATCTTCTGGCTGACTCTACCAGCGACAATCATGACATCGCTCTGTCGCGGGGAGGCCCTAAAAACCTCAGCACCAAAACGCGCCATATCGTATCGACTAGCCGCTGTGGACATCATTTCGATAGCACAGCAGGCAAGGCCAAACTGTGCAGGCCAGAGAGAGCTTTCGCGTGCCCAGTTAATTAGTTTTTCTAAAGGCGCCACCAGAAAAGGCGCTCTTTCCCTCGGACTTACTCCCATTGCAAGCCTCCCTTGCGCCATACGTAGGCGAAACCAACTAATAGTGCGACTAAGAAAAAGGCCATCTCATAGAAGGCAAAGGCACCGATCTGCTTGCCAATCACCGCCCAGGGGTAGAGGAAAATCACTTCGATATCAAAGACCAAAAAAATCAAGGCCACCAGGTAGTGACGCAGTGGGAAACGCTCTTGCAGAAGGTGCGTTTCGGTCGTAATCCCAGATTCATATGGCTGATATTTTACTGCGGAGGTTCTGTTTGCTGGCATGAGAAGGGAAACGCCTAGCGTCAGCAAAGTAACCACCAGCACCAAGGCGAAATATACGTAAACGGAAAAAAAATCCGACATAGCTAAACCGCCTTTATATCTATGCCCTTCATATCAACACTTTTTTTGACGTGTCAATACATTTATTCCTCTTCGCTTCGCGTCCCTACCGGATTTCTGGCCTGTTGTTGTTGAATAACCGTTGAAAGCCCAAGGGCTCATAGGGCTTTTTTAGGATTTTCACCACCGAGGACGCCGAGACTCAGAGGTTGGAGAGAGAGGAGAGAATGACCCGTTTGTGGGGCCTTAGACAACATTTAGTCTAAGGGCTTACGTAGTTAGTTAATTCACTTAATTTGAATGCCGTAAAATAAGTATACTATCTATAATATGACCGTGCAATATGACGACCCAAACGGCAAATACTTACTTCCTCTTCTTCTTTTCAAGGTTTTCGTCTAGCTGGGTCTCTTCTCTCTTATATGATCTGGGGATACTTCTTCTTCGCGCAAAATGCTCCACGATAAGGGAATCGCTTTGATTAAAAAAGAAACCAAAGCTATGGCGGGGGAGTCAAGAAGAACAGAGTTAATTCTATGATTCTGAAGAAGATGGGATTGATCCTGCCTATCATGCCGCGAAGCGATCCTGCATATCTTGTTAAAGTCCATTTTAGACATACCTACAACATCTTACTGCTAGGAACAGCCATCTACATGGGTGACCAAGGATGATAGCTCATCTGCCGCGGCCTTAGGTCCATGTAACTGCCCAAATAGAATCGTCTGCGTCTGAAAGGCTATGCCAACGGATCTTTCACGAGAAACCCCTAGGATCTTCATATTGACGCGCTCGCGGCATTCCAAATGTCGTGCCCAGTCGGTCGCTTTGGTAAAGTAATAGACCGTGACTTCCAAGGCTGAAGTCCCAAAATCCGTCCAGTACGCCAAATGATAATCCTGGTCGATGCCCTCGTCGGTACGCAAGATGGCCCGAATATCTTCGAGAATCTGCTGCAATTGGTCGGGAGCGCAGTACTCAAAACCAATCTTTTGTTGCACTCGCCGTTTGGGCATATGCGACCAATTATCGATAATCTCGTTAGCAAGAAGCTTGTTAGGGATGGTGATGAGTGTCTGAGGCCAGGTGCGAATGCGGGTAGACCTCAAGCCTATAGCTTCGACAATTCCGTTTACCTTGTCACCAACGACTATCCAGTCGCCCACCTTAATAGATCTATCTGCCAGCAAAGCTACAGAACCAAAGATATTGCCCAAGGAGTCCTGAGCGGCAAGAGCCATGGCCACACCACCGATGCCTAAGCCTGTCACCAGACTGCCGACATCTATCCTTAGAGAGGCCAGGATCATTAAAACCCCAATCACAATGACAAACATACGCAAGCTGCGCCTAATGAAAGGAACAAATTGCTTGTCAATGGCACTATTTTTCCGGCCAGAGATTTCCTCCAGGACATCTGCCAAAGACCCAACCAGTCGATAGGCTGCCCACACGGTCAGCAGCCCATAGGCCACGTAGACCGTTGTGATCAAAAATTTTGCCACCTCCGGGGGCATATCGCTGCCACTGCGCAAAATCATGAAGGCTACGTGAAGTCCGACCACAATAAAAAAAGCTCTTAAAGGACGGCTTAATGCCTCAAAAACAATCCCTTCATAGCGCATGTATGACTTTGAAAAGAGTTGATTAGACCAGCGAATGACTACGACTTCAAAGAACTTTTTCAGGAAGAAACTCAAAAACAATACAGCCATCGCGATGATATATCGCCAAAGTGCAATCCCAAGATAGGTCACCAAAAACCAATGTGTAACCGTCTCTGGTTCCACTGATGTCTCAATAGCAAACATCCCTCACTCCCTGTTGTATACCATGCGCGGTTAGATTTGGTGATCCTACTACACTTGACCCGAATGGCCAAAGCTTTTCTAAGGCAGGGAGGAAATAGCTCAAGATTCAGACGCATTTAGCCTTGAAATCTGAGCTTCATATTCATCGGCAAGTTCAGACCAATTAACATCTATCCAACGACGAATGCCCACTGTATGGGCCGTGATGCTGCTAACATAGACATGAGGGTCACTCAAACGCTCATCTTTAGAAAGATTACCTACATCTAGGGTCGCCATGTGCTCATTAATGAAGCCTAGATTGTTGCACGAATTGTTGTCGCGATCGTAAATTCCCCTTTGGGAACGATCTACCAAATAAGCAAAGAGCGCTCTGATAGCCTGCCGTCCACCCTCTCGATCATCCTTCTGTTTTAACCGGCTAAGGGTGACATGAAACGGCACACCTTTCTTTTGGATATAAAATGGCACGGTATTGGGATTGATGAGCTCCTGCCTGCCCAAATTATCAATGATCAACAGTCGGTTAGGCAGATCATCAGACGGATTCAAATGAACGAAAAGTACCCCACTATCGGCCTGCATCTCCTCATAGGCCAGTCTGCATCCGGTAAAGATCTTCTTCCTTTTGGCATCGCGCCGCGAAAAATCTGCTTCCAGCCACCTCCCGATAACGGGGATTGAAAAGAGCCCTTTTAGTGAATCCGAAAAGTGCAGGTGCTTACCTTTTAAAAATTTAATCACATAGCGCTGGTCATCACTTTCTAGAACATAACTTTGGGTGCCCTTACCGAGATAGGAGAATTTCTGTGTGAACAACTGTTCAAGTTCCTCGCGTTGGTCAGTACTTAGGGGACTCATATCCCAAACCGCATCATAAGGGAATGTTGTAGCTATAGCCGATGGCCCAAATCCCTGGGTTAAATGGTTATAGTAGCGTTCGACTCCATAGCCTGCAGCGCACACTAATACGACTGTTACGAGCACTCTCACACGTTTTGATAGGAAAGCAAACACAGTGAAATCCCCTCTCTTTGTAGCACTTGTAGTGTAGTGTGTTTCTAAGTTTTGGTGGAAGAGGATTTATACCAAGCACGAAAGTGAGCTCTTCCTGGCGCCTTTGCGTTAGAAATTCTCACGAATTTCTTGCTTTTGAAGAACCAAGCGCTTATGCATCTGAATGAGAACTGGTAATCGAGAGTACCATGGTTAAAGACAAGCCTTCACCACAAGACAAGCCTCCGCGAATCAAGAGAAAGCTGATCAATCGGCTTTCCTTTGTTCAGAAGTTTGGGGTCATTTGTCTTTTGTTCGCCCTCAGCATGGGAACGATGACTTTCGTCACCGTACGTGAAGAGACCGACGCCGCGGCCACCGCATATAATGCCTTGCTAGGAGTACGGTATGTACGGCCCATCACCACACTGATAAAGTACCTTACTGAACATCAACAGACTAGCCAGCGCTTCCTGATGGGCGATACCTCCCTGGAAAATGTTTTGGCTCACGAAGAGCAACAAATCTCTGAAACTTTCAATGAGCTTGAAGAAAACGATAGAGTGATTGGCCCTCTCCTTTTTTCAGAGAAAAATTTTATCACCGAGTGGCATCAGAGTAATTGGACACCAACCAAGCTTAAGCAAGAATGGGGCGCCCTTCAAGACAGTTATAAAAGCCTAACACCGGATGCTAACTTTCAACAACATAATCAACTTATCACCAATTTGCGAACGCTCTCAGCCTTAGCTGGAGATGCCTCTACTATCGTTCTAACAACCGAAAGCGCCGGCTTCTATCTATCGTATATTATCTTTATCTCCATGCCAGAGTTACAGCAGGAATTAATGTATGTGGCCTCAACCACTGAAAGGGCTGCGGCAAAAAAGGCCTTGGCACCAGTAGACAAAACGGATTTGATAGGCCATATCGCACTCACCGAACATTTTCTCGATCATGTGACTTCATCGCTCTGGAAAGCTGCTCAAGCACGCAAAAACACTTTCGATGACCTCGAACTTAAAGCAGCGCTAGAAGAGCCTATGGCTAGCCTCTCCACCGCTATCACGGATTTTCTAGCCATCGTCAAAAGAAACATTCTTGATGGGAATACAATCACCATTCCGGCTGGTACTCTAATGGTCAGCAGTACCAGAGCTCTTAGTGAGACATATCAATTTTCCGAGCTCGGAGCAGAGCAGTTGGATCGGATCCTTCTAGAAACCTATGAAATGACCAAGCATCAGCGTCTCATGACCCTAGTCTATTCGATGACGATCGCTCTAGTGGCATTTATAAGCTCCTTTGTCCTATTGCGAGCGATGCTGTCACCCTTGCGTAAGCTGGTAGCCACCGCCAATCATCTTGCCAAAGGCAATTTGGGTGTGAGGGTCGATGTGACGCAACATGATGAAATTGCACAGGTGGGGATGGCTTTAAACAAAATGGCTATCTCGATCGAGGAAGTTCTAGAAAATCTGCAAAGGGCCGGTGTCCAGCTTACGACGACGACGACAGAAATCGCTGCCGCTGCTAAGGAACAGGAAACCACTATCGTACAGCAAGAAACAGCAACCAAAGAGATCGCGGTCACGGCCAAAGAGATTTCTGCTACAGCGAGTGAATTTGCCAATTACATTCACGAGGTGACACATGCTGCTGAAGAAACGTCCACGCTAGCAGCCACCGGTAAGGAAGGACTCGCTAAGCTGAAAAATATCATGAAACAGCTTGTAGATGCCACCACGGAAATAGCTGATAAACTGTCTAGCCTGAACGAAAAGACTGGTGTCATCACCGGCGTTATCACTACCATCACAAAGGTTGCTGACCGTACCAATCTTCTTTCGCTTAATGCTGCTATCGAAGCTCATAAGCTTGGGGCCAAAGGCGGTAGCTTCGGGGTTATCGCAACTGAAATTCGACGGCTGGCTGATCAAACGGCCTTTGCGACATTGGACATTGAAAAAGTTGTTCACCAAATGGTCTCCGCCGTTTCCACCAGTGTGGAAGGAGTGGCAAAATTCTCCGAGGATATCCGCCAAGGCGTCAAACAAGCCAATACCATTAGTGGCCTACTGACGAAAATCATAGCGCAGGTACAACAGCAAACGGCTAGCTTTGAATCGGTAAACCAAGGCATGGAGACACAGAGCGCGGGCGCTAAGCAAATCACTGACTCAATTGAGGAGCTCAGCGAGGCAGCACAGCAAAGCACCGCATCAATTAGACAGTTTCATACTGCGTTGGCGCATCTTTCATCAGCCATCAAAGATCTTCAAAGTACCGTAGCGAGGTTGCAGCACCAACCGCCCAGCATTCCACCGCTTGGGTCATCTTCATCTTTTCTTTCCAGCACTACCCCCTCCGAGACAGCTGTATCGCATGTGATATAAATGCCGCGCGTAGTGCAACTCCACAACTCCACAAGCTATTGGCAATTTTCTCCGTAGTTTGTTATAAAGTCCTTTTCAACATAGATGAACAGGACGGTATTCAATGCTTCAGTTTGATCTAAAAGGAAAGAGAGCCTTCGTAGCAGGTATCGGCGACGACAAAGGATTCGGCTGGGCCATTGCCAAAGCCCTTGCTGAAGCTGGAGCTGAGATTATCATAGGCACGTGGACTCCCCTCCTAAAAATGTTTACCATGGCATTGGAAAATGGCAA
This sequence comes from uncultured Chlamydiae bacterium, assembly GCA_963713615.1. GTDB lineage: Bacteria > Chlamydiota > Chlamydiia > Chlamydiales > JAJFMA01 > CAMFKD01. Next base: position 602,550 of record CAVQMM010000001.1, on the reverse strand, counting down.
GTTTGACGCCTCACGCCAATTAAGCAATGGCGGAATGTTGGAATTTGCAAAAATCTATCCATTAGACGCCGCCTATGACACTCCTGCCGATGTCCCTGCTGATATCTCCGAAAATAAGCGTTATAAAGAAGTTCAGGGCTATACCATTTCTGAAGTGGCTGCAGCAATCGAGAACGATTTTGGATCGATAGACATCTTTGTCCATTCGCTAGCGAATGCCCCTGAGGTACAAAAACCCCTGCTAGAAACAAGCCGTGAAGGTTACCTCTCAGCACTAAGCTCTTCAAGTTACTCCTTCATCAGCCTACTTAGATACCTTGGACCCATCATCAATGAAGGTGGTTCAGCATTATCCCTAACATATATAGCTTCTCAAAAAGTCATTCCAGGCTATGGTGGAGGCATGAGTTCGGCGAAGGCTGCTCTCGAAAGTGATACTCAAACACTAGCCTTTGAAGCGGGGCGTAAGTGGGGTATTCGTGTTAACGTCATCTCCGCAGGCGCTTTGCGAAGCCGTGCCGCCAAAGCTATTGGCTTCATCGACAAGATGATCGATTACGCTGAAGTCAATGCACCGCTTACAAAATCTCTTGAAGCGGAGGAAATCGCTAATGCTGCCGTGTTCCTACTGTCTCCATTAGCTTCCGCCATTACCGGTACTCTCCTCTTTGTCGATAACGGCCTCCACACAATGGGTTGTGCTCTCGACAGCAAATCTCTGCAACCTGAAGCAGCTCAAGAGGTCCAAACCGCTGCCCCCTAAGGACAACTATTAGAGTGCGGTCGCTCTTGGATGGACTGAAAGGACCAAAGCGACGAAAAGGACATAAAGAGGTAATTGCAAAATTATTTGAGCCCTTAAGGATCGATTCTTAGGAAAAAAGGTTACCTTTTTTTGCGAGAAGGCGATTCTGGAAAGCTCAAATGGCATGGCACTATCTAGTCTGGAGAGACAGGCTTTTATCCCTTTCCAGGCCCGAAGGGTCGATATTGCAACAGGCCATGGCATCGCCATGGTATATGCCAAAACGTGGTTCGCAGTCTGAAGGACTGCCATAAGACGTCAGTATTCACACGCTATTTATACAAGCGCCTTATGGCAGCCCTACAGGCTGCGAAATCCCTTCCTGGCATATACCATGGCGATGCCACATAGGCCTCAACCTAACAGGTCTTTTGAGCTTATATCTCAATGACTTAGGACTTCACAATCGTATCTCGGCGCGCAGCGCTTTGGAGTGCGGTCGCTTGCGACCGCTTTTCGTTCCTTGGGACGGCAATGCTAAACGGCATTGTATGGATTCGTCGAAGGCTGCATGTACTAACTATTTTACCCTTAGGGAATTATAGTAATGCCGTTGCACACGACCGTCGCAAGGAACCCAAAGCGGTCGCAAGGTAAGCGTCAATTGAAGCCACCTTTTTCGTAATTCCGCGAGGTTCTAAGTTTTCTCCATGACCCTAACCATGGAGATACTAATGGATTTCAAAAGGAAGCGTTCTGAGTGGGCTCGACGCATAGACCAATGGATGGCGAGCGGTCAGAGTGGCCGCAGGTGGTGCCTAGAGAACAATATAAGCTACCAGCAGCTCTTGTACTGGTACCAACGCTTTAAAGTTAGCCCGCCCGACCACATTTCCTCGACGGGTTGGATAGACATTACCCTGCCCGAGCTCAAGCTTTCGCTTGATCAGAAGAGCGTCTATCTAACCCTAAAGTCTGCGAGCAAAACTCTGAGGTCGTCATATCAGAAAAACAAGGGTGTCTTTCTCTATCAAGAGCCGATCGATATGCGAAAGGGATTTGAGTGCTTGAGCAATCTTGTTGACAGTTCGTTCTCGGGCGAATTTACCTGCGGGGCCTACTTCGTTTTTTTAAATCGTCGTAGAAATCTAGTGAAGGTCTTTTACTGGGATGGTAATGGTCATGCCGTCTGGTACAAGCGACTTGAAAAAGGAAGTTTTCGCAATGGAAGCATTCCAGATTCCGCTATCGATCGTCGAGAATTTCTAATGTTGTTGGAGAGTAGTCATTGAGCCTAAAATCCTAAAAACAATGTGCATTTTATTAGATAAAATACTTGATAATAGAGGGGGTCTGTGATATGATTTAGAGCATATGGAAACCTCAACACTATCACTAGAACAGCTTCAATCGGAAATTTATTCCCTGCGAAATGAGAATAGCTTTCTCAAGGAGCAGCTTGAATGGTTTAGGCGTCAGATTTTTGGGAAACGTTCGGAAAAAGTAGTCGACGATGGCGGTCAACAACTCTACCTGGAAGGTTTCGAAAATCTTGGTTCCGAAGAGCAAAAAGAGACAATAAATGTGCCTGCTCATCGACGGGTTAAGCAGGGGCGCAATGGCAAAGATAAAATTACGCTTCCAGACAATATTCCCGTTCAACGCTGTATTTTAGATTTGCCAGAGGATCAAAAAGTTTGCCCTACAACGGGTGAAGCCCTCGTCAAAATTGGCGAAGAAGTCACTCACAAAATAGCGCATACGCCAGGTAGCTACTACGTCAAGGAGCTAGTACGTCCCAAGTATGCATGTAGAGCACATAGTGAAGAGGGCGTTTTTATCGCAGATTTACCAGATAGCATTTTTCCTCGCTGTCAAGCCGATGAAAGTCTTTTAGCCAGTGTGATCGTGAAAAAATTCGCCGATCACCTTCCTTTATTTCGTCAATCGGAAATCTTAGCTCGCGAGGGCATTCTCATCAGCCGACAAATACTTTGCAAGTGGGTAATGCGCTGTGGATATGCCTTAAAGGCGCTATATGAAGAAATGATTGCTCGCGTGCTCAGCAGCAACAATGTTTTTGTGGACGAATCTCCTGTGGACATGCTTGTCCCTGGTAAGGGAAAGGTGCACCAGGCTTTTATGTGGGTGATCGTTGGAGGGCAGGAAAAAAATCCGCCTTATCGAGTCTATCATTTTCGCACGGACCGCTGCCACAAGCATGCTGTGGAAATACTAGCTGGATATAAAGGTGTTGTCCATTCGGATAAATATGGAGCCTATGAAGCACTGGCTAATAAGAAGCAATTCACTTGGTGTCCATGCTGGAGTCACATTCGGCGCAAGTTTTTCGACGCTGTAGGTGGCGATAAAAAATTTGTTAGCTGGGTACTGCGCAAGATAAAATATCTATTTATGTTAGAGAGAGTTGCTTGGGAACGTTCTCCAGAGGAACGTCTGCGGATAAGACAAGAGAAAGAAGCTCCAATAATAGATGAGCTGACTGCACGCATCAAGGACCGGCTGGTTAATGGCAAGGCTCTTCCCAAATCGAATCTAAGGGAGGCTCTAGGCTATTATTGCAGCTTAATTCCCCATCTGAAAAACTACACCCAACATGCATTTGCGCGTCTCGACAACAATGTAGCGGAGCGAGCGATACGCCCTCTAGCTATTGGCCGCAAGAACTGGATGTTTATTGGAAGCGAGGAGGGTGGGGAAGCTTCCGCCGTACTGCTAAGCCTGGTACAGACCTGCCGCGCGATAGGAGTCAACCCCCACGAATACCTAGAGGATGTGATGAGGCGCCTGCCAGCCCATAATTCTCAAAAACTTCACGAGCTTCTGCCCGACGCTTGGGCTGCCGCCAGGCGACAAGCAAAGGCCTCATCCACCTCATCAGCCCCCACTGCCGAATAAATCGCCAGATGGCCTCAATTGACGCTTACGTCGCAAGCGACCGCACTCCAAAGCGCTGCGCGCCGAGATACGATTGTTAGGCTTAGGTTGAGGCCTATGTGGCGATGCCATGGCCTGTTGCAATATCGACCCTTCGGGCCTGGGAAGGGAATGGCTCTCTCTTCACCGGCATCCGATTTTCAGGAAATTGACTTCGGAAAATCGGACTTCTGCAATTACCTCTAAAGGACTCAGAAGGCAAATGCTTACAAATCCTTTATGTCTCTTTGGTCCTTTTAGTCCTTTACAGACGGAAGGCTAGGTGCTGTCGAAAGCCCTTAGCTACCAGCGGGTCTGCCTTCTTAGCGGCATCATAGTGGACTTCAGCTTCACGACGGTTTCCCAGTTGGTAGCAAGCAATAGCCATATTGACATGAGCCACTGCATGGCAACCATCGATCTTAATCACCTTTTGAAAACTTGTGCGCGCTACATGCCACTTCTCGCCCTTGATTGCCTTTAGCCCCTCAGCAAGATAGCGTTCTAGTTCATCGCTATTGGGCCTTGCGGGACTTACAACATGAGCACGCTTTAACATATCCGTTAAAAGATTGGCACTATGCTTCTCTTCTAGCCCAGGCATGGCGGGTTCCGCGGCACTATGAGTATAGGTGAGGGCCAGCTCAGGATCGTCCAACCAATCCTCTAATTCGTGAAAGTCCTGTGGCCGTTGCCCAGGTTCAGTACAGAGACAAGCCTTTAGAAAGGGACGCCACCGCTCCGGCACCTTGTCCCAATCAATCTTTTCGACTGATGCAAAGCGCTGCTGGCCTAAAAGGGCTACTGCTAAAGCTCCATAAGAGAAAAAGTCGCTAGAAGGTCCCACCTCAGAGACCCGGTGGGGATTCCGTTGCTCAGGCGCCAACATAGCGAGTTGCTCTAGCATCTCATTAGCACTATATTTTTCTATGGGAAGTCGTCCTTCCTTAAGCTGAACAAGTAGCTGAGCAAAACGCTGAGGTCCCATTGCAAAAGCCATGCCTGTGTTAGCCACAAGCAAACGCGCGACACGATAATCAGCATCCAGCTCCAAAAACAATGACCGCAGCAGCAGAAAGCCATGATATAAGTATCCGCCAAACTCCGCGCGTTGCTCATGTAGACGTGCGAGGGCTCGAGCAAGCTCGAGTAAGATCTGTTCTCTAGAGGTTACCCCCAGCTTCCCGTCTAAAAGGTAGTGACGGAGGCTTGGCAACAACCGCCCACGAGAATCGACCAGGCCACCTTCGATAACAGCCAGTATAGGGTCGATGCAAGACCACAATACCGGGACAAAAAGAGGCAATGACAGATGCTCTTTAGCATGATGAAAACAACGAAGGCGATCTTTGACACCTTGATCCACATAATTCGGCGGTGGAATGGAGCAGAGACCAAAGCTTCCACTAGTCCATTTAACAACTGTCTGTCTGCCAAAAAAATCAGCTTTATGGGTCCCTACAAAAGTGAACCCTTTAGCCAGTTCTGTAGCCTTCTGATAATAAGACCGATTAAGAAAGGCGAGCAAATCGCGGCGTTTTTGACGGATCACTAAGTACCAATAGATAAGGGCCAATAGGCCTAGCAGGACCATTAAGCCGATAAATACCGTCCCAAGATGGGACCCCAACGCCAACTGAAAACGCTCTGAAAGTCTCACCACTATTCTCCCATATCATTTCGGCATAAACCGAATTTCAACACGAATGCTGCAATTCTTTTCGCGATCCACGGTGCGCAGGAAGAGTTGCCAGTCATATGTCTTAAACCGACCATCACCAGTGCAGTATCTTTGCGAAGGCCTATTACCTTTCACAATATGGCCAAAGAAGTGGCCGGACCCCTCCTCCACAAACATACGAAGGTCAATATTCATACTCCCACTACTGATCTTGACGGGCTCGTCAATCTGAAAAGTATTCGCTGCGGCATGTTCCCCCACAATGAACGAAACATCTTCATGAGCATCGAGGAAAAACGTCACTTCACGATTGCGTTGCTTCACCTCTGAGGGAATCTCTTCGGGCAACTTCAACAAAACATCCACTCCGTGTTCAACAGCAACAAAACTAATATCTGTCGCATTGCATCCTTGGCATACAAAAGTATGCGCGCAATTGAGGTCGCCCCACACGAGTCGTACGGCGCTATAGCTACCATCTTGACTTGGATCGACCATGTGTTTTTTCAATGCACTGCAAGCCCAAAGGCGGTCCTGGGAGATAAACCATGGCCTTCCCTCCACAACGCCCTCCTGATGTCGAGGCAGCGAAGGATAATACACAATGTCATCGGTAGGATGAATCAAAGCAGCGGTGAGCAATCTGGGGCTATTGACCATAGTACGATAGGAATAAACACCCGTGTGAAAACCCATGATCAAATCTAAAGTAGTAACCTCTGGCTGCTCTTTAGCCTGGTAATCGCGATACCCAGGGCCCACATAAGATGCTGTGTGAACATGCCAGGTATCTTCAGCCCATTTCCACAAAGCTGCCCAGGGGCTATCACCGATCTTTGGGTAGATCATTTGCAAAGCCATCAATGCTTCGCCAGCCATTGCGGGGACATACCAACTGGAAAAATTTTCTGCTTGCGATCGGAGGACTAGTTCCTCCAATATTCTGTCGGCCAATTGATCCTTGCCCTTGCCCCACAAGGTATTCAAAGCCTTTGATGCAATGGCGATTTTTAATTGGTTAACAAAGGATAGTGTTTCCCTAAAGCGCAGACAATATTCTACCATTCTTTGAGTAGCAGTCTCGAAGCGTTCTCGTAACTCCTGGCCCAATACAACAGGAAACGTGCGCAATATCCAGTAACAAATTGGAAGGATGTGAGCAGCGACATTACGGTCCTTACATACAGGATATTCGTGAAGATACACAGGAAAGTTACCCGCCGAGTCTGACCCATCTGCGACCTGAAAGTACAGAAGCTTTTCAATCAGTGCTTTGCCTTCAGCAAAACTCTCGCTGGTTCGTTCGCGCATGAGGGCCAAAGCAAGCAGAAAATTCTCGTATAACGGGATCGTATCGTAGGTGGAATAATCTAACTGCCTGTAATTATAATGTACATATCCCGTCTGAGGGCTCTGCAGGCTACGCCCACAGTTGATTGCGAGATTGACTAGTTGCCGCACAAGATCCGATGGACCGGCGGGCAAATTACCAATGATCATGCGATGAACCTCTTCACTTTCGAACCTTTCTTACCCACTCTTTCGTTACCACCCATGCAAAGGGAAATAAGCCCACAAGATAACGTCGCCACAATCTGCGTGGTTCAATCCACAGCCTATAAAGCCACTCTAACCTTGCCTTCCGCATCCAATCAGGTGCTCGGGGAACTGTTCCAGTGAGAAAGTCAAAGATGGCCCCACCAGCAATAGCCAACCTAACACCACTATTCACTAAAATATCCCAGTTACGCTCTAGAAACAGCTCTTGCTTCGGAACCCCCATGCAAACTAATAACACCTCTGGATGAGCCTTTTGGATGGCCTCCAACACCGGGGCATCATCCTGAAAATAGCCATGATGACTGCCTACGGAAATAATACTAGGCCAACGCTCCGATAAATATCCACCTCTAGCCTGCACCAACTCAGGTGTTCCTCCCAAGAAAAAAATGCGACGTGGCTGGTGCTTGTCAGCGTTTAGGCGATCAAAAAAGGCTGGAATCCAGTCTGTCCCGTTAAGGTTTTCCTTTACGGGAGTCCCTAATAGGCGCCCAGCCAACTCAATACCCGCACCATCGTTAAAAACAAACTCCGCTTGTTGCACCGCTTTTTGATATTCGCTATGGCTTTGAGCAATAGTCACACAGTGGGCATTAACAAAAAAAACTCGCACGGGGCGCATGCTTATGTCAAACCAAACGCTATCCAAAGAATCCTTAAAGGTCATTAGCTGTATCGGAAGTCCTCCTATGCATAGATGGGACAGAGGTATCTGGATCACCGAAAACCTCTCTTAAAGCCGAACAGCACCAGCTACTTCAATATTTTGCCCTGTTATATATGCAGCAGACTCGCTTAAGAGAAATGCCACCGTCGCCGCTACCTCGTAAAGTGTCCCTTCACGCCCCATGGGAAGAGGCTGACGGGAATGTTTAACGACCGAATTCTCCATATAACCAGGCGAAACCATATTTACTGTCACACATGCCGGGGCCAGTTCCCGCGCCAACGACCGCGTACTCAGCCAAAGAGCAACCTTAGCCGAGCTATAAGCACTGCAATAGGTATCAGCATAGCCGCGGTCGATCCCAGCTATACCCAAGTTCACAATAGTACCCTTATGCTGCCTAAGAGCTGGAAGCAATCCCTGAATTAACGCCACAGGAGCATGTAAGTTAAGCTGAAAGAGTTCCAACCACTGATCCATAGGTGTGTTACTTACGGTACCTAAACTAAAAGTACCCACGTTATTGACGAGTGCCTTGACATTCCCTAAAAAAGACTCATTGCTGCGCAGAAACTCCTGAACCAAAACCAATGAGGCAAAATCCCCCTTTATCTGCTCGGCAGATACACCGGCTTTTCGACAGCTTTGAACCACTTCTTGTGCGGCCTCGCTGCTACTGCGGTAATGAACCAAAATATTGTGACCCTGAGTAGCCAGCGTTCTACAAATTTCGGCTCCGAGCCCCCTGGCTCCCCCTGTTACCAGTGTCCACGTGGTCAAGGCTTGGAACCTCGCTCTAGTTCGATCACAGGAATTCCTTTGCCGCCAAAGGCCGAAGGTTTCTGGATGCGTATCCACGCCCAAGGCACATGGAACTGCGTCACTAGAGCATCTAGAATGCGCCAAGCCATGGTCTCTAGAAGGCGAAAACGGCCTTTTCGAGCAATGTCTTCCGCAATCTTGACCAGCAATGTATAGTCTAAGGCATCCTCGATATTATCATGCGCAGCAACGGCGGCAAAATCCACAGACACACGCAGACTAATAATGATCTCTTGGGCTCTTTCGCGCTCATAGGGCAATTCGCCGATAATACAGGTGAGCTTCAGCCCATCAAGACCTACCAATCCATAGGTTGTTTCCACATGTTCAACCATCATTTGACACCTTTTTTATAGCCTGACTCAAGCCGATGATAATGCCTTCCTCGGTTGCTGGAGGGGCCACCAAGTCGGCTAAATCAAGCAATTGACGTGGGGCATTAGCCATTGCAACTCGAATATCTGCTGCTTGCAAAAGAGGAATATCGTTTAGATCATCGCCAGCAGCTATGACACAATCGTTTCCGGAAACACGCGCTCTGAGGTCTTTGACAGCGCTACCTTTGTTCACAGCTGCCTGAGTAGCCTGTAAAACACAAAACCCTTCTTGAAAGGGATCTCGATTTATCGGCGCCTGCAAGCCGAGGTCTCTTTCAAATTTGATGCTAATCGGCATCAGAGGCTCAAATGCCCCAAAAGTCTTTGTGGATGGAAATGCCACCAGCGGCAAATCGATAAACGATTCTAGAGAATCCCAAGTCTCTCCGTAGCCAGCGCGGCGTCTTACTAGGTATTCAGTAATAGCCTCTCCTAGTGCCGCAGGACGGTAATAGCAGCGGTCATCGTGTTCACAGCCTCCATAAACCACAACATCCGTTGAGGTCCCTTCACAACAAGCCGACATCGCCAGCAGAATATCTTTGTCCAAATAATGCTTAAAGAGGATCTCCCGCGAAGGCATAGAGAGAATAATCGCACCGTTCTGAACCGCAAGGTAAAAAGGAAAGGGCAAACCTTCAACAGCATGATGGCTTTGTCCATATGTTCTACCGGTGATAAAAGCGATCGACCATCCCTTCTCATACAGCGTAGCCAAATACTGAATGACCGCCGCAGGAATACTGCGCGATTCCGTCGTCACCGTTCCATCAATATCGAGAGCTATCAAAGCCATGTAATGGTTTCTCCTCACCAATAAGATCATAGCAGCCTTTAGGAATTTTTACCACAGAGTGCACAGAGGACACTGTGTTCTCTGTGCACTCTGTGGTAAAAAATCCTAAATTCCTCTTTCTTCTCTTTGCCTATCTCAGGTAGTCTTAAGAGCTAAACATTCATAAGGTAGATTTATGCGTCATCCTCTCATCACCCTCATCGCATTGCTTTGTTGTTGGCTATCGGTACTGTCGGCAGCCGACCAGCAACCCTCGCCCGATACGAATAACACTCCATTTACGGAAGTACTACAATCTAAATACCCTTCACAGGAGCACTTCGTAGCCGAATTTTTTAATGTCGTGGCCATCATGGCCATGGTCATCATCGGTATGCTCATCGTCGCCTGGTTTCTTAAACGTATGTTAGCAACGCGTATGGTACAGGGCAATGCGACCAGTCGTATAAAAATTGAAGAACGCCGCATTCTCGGACACAAAAGCCAGGTATACCTTTTGGAAGTTGATGGCGTTTGTCTGATTATTGGAGAAACACCAGCGGGTTTAGTACGTCTTGGCGAGATCTCTAGGCCCGATGAAAGGCCTGTGGGAACGCCATTTTCTAACATTCTCGATAGATAACCGCGATAAAACTCTGATGATGTGGTCAAAAATCACCTCTCTCCGTATACTTATGTTCATCTAAATATATGGAAAAATGAAAAGGTGACAAAATGATTCGCGCCCTACAATCTGTCCTGTTCGCTGCACTACTCTCGCTAGTTTTCACCGGATGCTACCGCGCCCCGTATGAAGGCGAATTCTGCACAATTCCAGCAACTAATAATCCTAGCATTACACGTCATGCAGGGTCCTTTCAACCCGGTGTAGGCTACTAATTCGGAGTCTTTCATGATCAAGCTCACCTATGATAACCTGAAGGCGCTTCTCGCTAAGGAAAGCCTCGATGCGCAGCTGCAAATAGAAACAAATCAGCTCTATGCCCCTCTTAAAGTCGGTGAAAGGGAATTTCCCTTCTTTGCGCGTATCTTCGAGGAAAGCGGTCTTCTACAGCTTCTAGTCTTTCTACCCTGCACCGTAGCTAAAGACAAGGTCCCCGATATGGGCCGCTTGTTACATATGTTCAACAAGGAACTAGATGTTCCTGGTTTTGGCATGGATGAAGTCATCGGTGTTGTATTCTTTCGCTGCATGGTGCCTTCCTTCCAGAATGAAGTCGAAGAAGGGATTTTAGAATCCTTCATGGCTACCTTCAAGACCGTCTGCAATTCCTTCTCCCCCGCTGTTGAAGCCCTTGCCGCCGGTGCGATCACTTTTGAGCAAATGCTTGCCAAAGCTGCTGCTGCACAAAAAGAAGCCGAAGCAAAACATAAGCGTGTTTAGAGTCTAGTATCATGCCAGCGCGTCCTATTTTCTATGACACCGAAACCACTGGCCTATCAGCTGAAGCTGAGCGCATCGTCGAAATCGCTGCTTATGATCCGCACCGCGACCGCACGCTCTGTACCTTCATCAATCCGGGTCGGCCTATCCCCCCAGACGCCTCAGCTATCCATCATATCACTGATGAGATGGTCAAAGAAGCCCCTCCCTTTTCTGAGGTCGCCAAGGAATTTGTGGAATTTTGTGAAGGTGATGTCGTCCTGATCGCTCACAACAACGACGCCTTCGACGTCCATTTTCTGCGACACGAATTTCGTCGTAACAACCTCGAAATGCCACAATGGAAGTTTTTCGATACCTTAAAGTGGGCTCGCCGTTATCGACCGGACCTACCTCGCCACACACTTCAGTACCTACGGGAAATCTACAATATCGCATCAAATCAGGCCCATAGAGCGCTCGATGACGTCAAAGTCATGGCTGAAATCTTCTTTGCTATGGTCGATGACCTCTCCATTGATGCCGCCGTGGAACTCATGAGCCGGACCAAAGCCATCCGCCAGATGCCCTTCGGTAAACACAGAGGCACTGCCCTGCAAGACTTGCCTAAGGACTATATCGCTTGGTTGGTCAATTCGGGAGCCTTCGAAAAAGAGGACAACCTCCCTCTCCGCAATGCCATGGCCCAACTAGGCCTGCTTTGATATCATGGTGAAGGCTGCACTGATCATTGGATGCGGCTACCTCGGGACAGCCTTGGCGCAGCTTTGGACCGCCCAAGGCCTAGATGTCACAGTCACAACAACACGTCCAGAGCGCCTTCAAGAGCTACAATCAGTAGCTGCCAAAGCCATCGTTCTCCAAGGCAATAACCTAAGTCTGCTTCAAGAGCTTCTGCAGGACGTTGATTGCGTCGTGCTATCGGTAGCCGCAAAATCAACGGATGCTTATACCACTACCTATTTGGAAAGCTCTAAAACTCTTGTTGAAGCTCTGCAATCTGCACCAAATGTTGTATCGGTGGTCTATACTGGGAGCACTTCAGTCTATGGGGATTCCAGTGGCGACTGGGTAGATGAATCTACACCCCTCCAGCCCTCTACTCTTCAAGCACAGATTCTGGCCAACACGGAAGATATTCTTCTCTCCGCCACTAGCCCTAATCGAGCCGTTTGCATTTTGCGTCTTGGAGAAATTGTTGGCCCCGGTCGATCCATCAAAGCACGAGTGCAACAAAATGCTGGAAAAACACTGGCAGGTACAGGCCAGAACTACACCAACTTGAGTCATCGCGATGACATCATTGGAGCAATAGACTTCGTTGCAAAAAGTAAGCTCTCGGGTATCTATAACCTGTGCGGTGATTTACACATCCCACGAAAAGACTATTATGATCGGATCTGTGATCTCGAAGGATGGCCCCGTGTGAATTGGGATCCCTCAATGCGAACCGTGCACGGTGGAAATAAGCGAGTCTCTAGTGACAAAATTCACCAAGCGGGTTATGTGGAGTATAGTCACTCTTGGATGGACTAAGGGACCAAGGAGACATAAAGGACTTGTAGAATTTGCCTCCTGAGTCCTTTTTGTCTTTTTCGTCCTTTTGGTCCTTTAGTCCATCCTGTATAAACGGAATACTATGACAAAGCATCCTGAAGATCAACACAAGGCGAAAAAAAGCCACCCATCATCTAAATTCAAGCCCTCTCTGCTCTATAACTGGATCAAGAGCCTTTTTAGCTTCGTCTTGGCTGTTACCAAAAATTTCATCAATGACGATTGCTATGCAAAAGCCTCTGCTCTGGCCTTCTATTCTCAATTTTCGATTGTGCCAGTCTTGGCCGTTCTCTTTGGCATTGCAAACGGATTTGGGTTTGAAAAAGCGCTAGAATCGGAAATTTCCACTCGATTTTTTCAACAACCCGAGATTGCCAGTAAGCTGATTCAATTTGCTCATTCGTGGCTGCAAACTGTAAAGGGCGGTGTCATCGCGGGTGTAGGCACCATTCTCCTGCTGTGGACGGTCGTCAGCCTCTTAAATAACATTGAAAACACATTGAATCAAATTTGGAAGGTCAAACAGGGACGCTCTTACACACGTAAAATCAGGGACTATTTAACGGTCTTTTTCATCGCTCCCCTCTTCTTTGTGGCCGCCAGCGGAATTAATATTTATTTGACAATTCAGGTTACCAAGACAGCACACAGCAATCTGTTTGCAGAAGCTGTTAGTCCAGTTCTTCTATTCCTGTTGAACCTATTCCCCTATTTCCTGATTTGGGTCCTCTGTACCTTCATCTATGCTTTTGTACCTAATACAAAGGTCTATCTTCGGGAAGCCACCATCGCAGGCCTGATCGCAGGGACAGCGTTTCAATTATGGCAGTGGTTCTACATCCAGTTTCAAGTCAGCATTTCCAGCTATGGCGCAATATACGGAAGCTTTGCAGCTCTGCCATTGTTTTTGATATGGTTACAGATTAGCTGGCTAATCGTTTTGGCTGGAGCCGAGATTGCTCTAGAACTTGAAAATGGATTTATCATCCAATCTCGAAAGCCACATTCTCTATCCTTTAAGACCGCCTCACTGCTAGTCGTCTACACTTGTGTGCGAGCTTTTGCTAAAGGTGAACCCCCATTAAACGACCTTCAGCTTGTGCGCAAGCTTGGAATTCCTGTTAATCATCTTCACAGAATTTTAGACGTTCTCACCAAAAATCGAATTCTATCTGAAGCCTCTTTTGCCAATAACATCTTCGGTTATCAACCAGCTCGTGCTATTCAAGATATCACGATCCAAATGGTCTGTAGCACTATAGACAACAGCGATGAGATTCCAGTCGGCGTCCAAGACACGGCAGAACTTAAAAAAATTGAAGGGCTATTTACTAAAATGAATCAAGTGGCTGCTGCTTGCTTGAGCAATAAATCTTTGTACTCCCTTATCGAATCATAGGGAAGGAAAGAGGGAAATAATTAGATTGAGCACCTGTGCCATTTGTGGGACCTTGGGCAAAATTCCGTCTAAGGGCTTTACCAACACGATAACCTCTCAAGAGGCCCTTAGACAGAATTTTGCCCAAGGTCCCACAAATGGCACATTCTCCTCTCTCTCCTATCTCGGCGTCTCTGCGCCTCGGCGGTAAAAAATCCCTAACTCCTCTCTTCCTCCCCCTCTCTCTTCCTCCCTCCCCTCTCACAATGGTCTTTATTGGTAAGAGAAAATTCGGTAATCTGTAACCATGAATACATTGAGTACAACCACGCTCCCACTCGCCTTTTCTCCCTGCCCAAATGATACCTTCCTATTTCATGGATGGGCTACTGGTTTGGTAGGTCAAAAATATCCTATCTCTCCCATTCTTGCTGATGTCCAGCATCTCAATGAATGGGCCCAACAAGGTAAGTACCCAGTTTCTAAAGTATCCATCCATTGCATTGGTCAAATACTCAATGACTATGTCCTGCTTCCTACAGGATGTGCCCTAGGACACTCCTGCGGTCCTAAGATCATTGCCTCTAAGCACTTCGATCTGAATAAAATCAGTGACAAACGCATCGCTATTCCAGGCTTAGATACCACAGCACATCTCCTATTCAATGTCCTGGTGGACCCCACTGTCGAAAAACTCTTCTGTCCTTACGATCAAGTTACCCGCCTTATCCGAAGCGGGCGTGTAGATTGTGGTCTGATCATCCACGAAACGCGGTTCACTTTCCAACAGGATGGGTTTGTTGAAATCGCTGATCTCGGACAAGTATGGGAAGACCGTTATCATCTTCCGCTCCCCTTAGGAGGCATTGTAGCAAAGAGAAGCTTGGGACAAGAAACTTTGAACGATATCACACGTATTATTCAAGCCTCCCTACGTGTTGCTATGCAAGACCCGGAGGCATGTCAGCAATATATCCTTGAGCATAGCATTGAGAAAAACCGCGACGTCATTCGTCAACACATCGACCTTTATGTGAACAATGAAACCGTGGAGCTATCTGAACAGGGACGCGCCGCCATTACACAACTTCTGGCCCTTGCGAGAGAGAATGACCTGATTCCGCCAAGCAACATCGAGTGGCTTTTTGAGCTCGAACGCCCCTATGAAACCAGTCGAGGAATCGTGTGAAGAAGAATCTACTCATTGTCTTCGCAATGCCTGCTGAGGCGCAGAGCTCCATCGAAAAATTACAATGCACTGACATTGTACCCAATCGGATCTATCGCTTTAAGCAGGGATGGATCGTGATTAGCGGCATGGGATGTCTTGCAGCTAGTTCAGCAGTAAGTTCGTTTGGCCGAGACATTGACGAAATCTGGAATTTTGGCGCAGCAGGCAGCCTTAATCCTAATCTGGCCTTAGGTCATGTTGCGGAAATCTCTGTCATCATAAAAAACCCCATTCTTCCAGACCAAATCGATATCCACTCTTCAAATTTACATGCCCGACTATTTCCTTCGATTAAAACAAATCAGAAAGGACTGGCCTTGATTTCCTCAGACTACCCAATCCATCATCCCGAGCTGAATCAGCGCCTGTGTCAACATGCAGACTTAGTAGACATGGAAGGATATGGCATCGCCTTTGCCGCACAACAGCTAAATCTTCCCCTTCGCATGTGGAAAAATGTCTCAGATTTCGCCAATCCCCAAGGCCCACGGCTCATTGAAGACAGGCTTAAGGAAATCTCGCAAGCCCTCGCCACAAGTTTAGAGAACTCTCTACGTACTATCCTGTAGGCAACTGAATCACATCCATTCGATGGTTTGTAGAAGCAAAAAGCGCCTCCGATTCTTCATAAAAACTCTCTTTTCACACTCCTATTCAAAAAAACAAATTAAAAAATAACACTTTATTTAATACTTTAATTTGACATTAACTTAATAGTTGTTATAATATTGTTTTTATTAATTAACAGGTTCACTTAAAATGGATATAGATTATTTTAATTGTCAATATACTGCGACCGCTAATTTAGACGGACAGAATTGTCAAGAGCTAATACATAGCCATTTTGAGGATTCTAAAGATAACCTACAGCCCCTATTGTATAAGGCCATTAAAGAGGTTGTTTGCGAGGCCCTTGGAGACAAAGCCAACGCAGTCGGCAAAATCTTCCTAAGGGACCGTTGTGATCACTATTCCGTCCTTTGCTTAAAGAATCAGGATTATAGAGATAATCTATCAACGTTAATACAGAACATTCTATCGGAGTACCTGCGGTGCGTAGACGGTCTCGATCAGATCCAAATCTGGGTAGATAAGCACAAGACACAACATTACATAGTAGAAGATTCTAGTCGAATCGCTGCAGCCATCGTAAATTTTTTGAATAGACCAGAGGAGAATCGACTCCTATTGAACCGTACAATGTTGACTGACTTTCCGGGTATTTTTGGTTGTTCACCCTTTACGCATAGGCTGAAACAACTAAATTGCTCACAGAACTTCCTCAAATCGTTGCCAGATGGCCTGGACCAGTGTCCATTAGAGTCACTGGACTGTTCACACAAT
The DNA here is from genome assembly GCA_963713615.1 of uncultured Chlamydiae bacterium. Taxonomy (GTDB): domain Bacteria; phylum Chlamydiota; class Chlamydiia; order Chlamydiales; family JAJFMA01; genus CAMFKD01. Next base: position 586,071 of record CAVQMM010000001.1, on the reverse strand, counting down.
CAACTGACATTTGTGCCAAAAACACTCGCTCAATGTTCATCATTGCAAATGCTCAATGTAAGTTACAATGCAGACATTCGACTTCCTGAAGAGGTCATGGCATTGATGCAAAACGACAAATCTCGAAAATTTTTTTATGAAGGAACCTCTATTGAAGATCACAAATTTGCCGATGGAGAATCGATATATGATCGAGCGTTTAAAAATTTTCCAAAGCAGGAAATGTGGCGCCTATTTATCGACAAGGATCAACAACATCGTGGCGAAAATGCCTTTGATGAAAGAGAACCCAATTATAAAGTAGGAATGTTGCGTGGTTTTCTATTTGTGAAAGAATCAATAGGTCAGGTATGCGACGCAAACTATTTGAACAGCCTGCGCTCAAGCTGCATTAATGGCGTCTATCAAGACAAGAACATGACGAAGGAGTTTATGCATGGGTTTAACGGCTCTAAATATGGTATAGAAGACAGGAACATCTCAGCGGAAGCATTACAAGAATGGGAAAGCGAAAGATTAATCTATTGCAGCGAATTAAATCCGCAGCATGCTAAATCTGAATATTTATCCATAAAAATTGGAAATAGCATACAATCGTCATCTTGTCTTCCAGGTGGTTATGAGCCAGTCATTGATAGAGTCAATTTCCTTTTTAAGACCTATTATACCAGTCTGGCAAATGCGCAAAATTCACACCAAAAACTACAGGCAATTGCACGTCTGTGCCGTGCTCTTGAAGTCTATCATGTCTTTCAGGATGGTAATCAGCGTACCATCGTCTTTGCTCTTCTCACCAAACTCCTGATAGAAAATAATCCCTTTCCAGCGATTTTGGATGATCCCTACATCTTTGATGGATACCATTCAGTAGATGAATTAGTTGAAAAGATAGAACGAGGAATGGACAACTTTAAGACATACCTCGTTGAATGATGATGGTCAGCAGTAGAAGCAACCATAAGTCTAAGAACGCACATGGTTATTTCCCCAAGCCACCCACTTATAGGTGGTAAGCTCTTGCAGCCCCATAGGTCCGCGCGCATGTAGCTTCTGTGTACTGACAGCAACCTCAGCACCCAAGCCAAACTGCCCCCCATCGGTGAAGCGCGTAGAAGCATTGACGTATACAGCTGCTGAATCCACTTCTCGAACAAAACGCCGCGCATGGTCCATATTGCGGGTAAGAATGCCATCGCTATGGGCCTGACTGTGCGCCTGAATATGAGCAATGGCCTCATCAAGCGAGGAGACGATTTTGACTCCTAGCGTCAGCCCTAGCCATTCGGTATCCCAATCAGCTTCTGCCGCGACACGAACTTTATCAAAACCAGCTGGTACATATTTTTTAAAGCGTTCCATGGCATCGGCATCGACACAAAAAGTAACACCTTTGCCTCCCAATTGCTCTATCAGCAATGGAAAAATAGTATCTGCCACCGCAGTATGTACCAATAGCGTGTCCAAAGCATTGCATGCTGAGGGTCTTTGAATCTTGGCGTTCTCGATAACAGGCATCACGGCTACAACATCGACATCGTCATCCACGAATAGATGACAAATGCCCATACCTCCGGTAATAACTGGAATAACGCTGTTTTCACGACAGAATTGATGTAGGGCGGCTCCTCCACGTGGAATAATCAAATCCACATAAGCATGCATTTTAAGAAGCTCCGAGACCTTCTCTCTGCTAGTATCGTCAATAAATTGAATAGCCCGCCACGGAAGCCCCCCCTCCTTCAATGCCCTCGATACGATATCTACAAGAGCGCGATTCGTATGCAAGGCTTCCTTGCCACCGCGCAAAATCGCGCAGTTACCGCTTTTGATAGCCAGAGCAGCAACATCGATGGTTACATTGGGCCGCGCTTCGTAAATAACCCCCAAAACGCCTATGGGGGTACGTTCCTTCACTAACTTAAGACCATTAGGAAGAATGGTCTCATAAAAGACCTCTCCCACAGGGTCATGGAGCTTGGCGACGGATAAGACATCGCGCGCCATCCCTTCAATGCGTCCTTCTAAGCTAAGGCGATCCAACATAGCCTCGCCGACGCCAGCTTCACGCGCTGCTTCTAGATCTTTCTTATTGCATTCCAAAAGATTGGCCTGCTCTCTATTTAGCAATACAGCCAAGGCCAACAGTGTCTTGTTTTTTGCTGACGTTTCAGCGCTAGCCATGGCAGTGGCTGCTTTTTTAACTTCTTTGCAGAGGTCTATAAGGCTCATGACTCTTTGCTCCTGGCTACAAGGTTATCGCGATGGATGATCTCGTCGCCTAGGCTATATCCTAAAATCTTCTCGATTTCTTCTGATTGTGCCTTAAGCAACCTGCGGACTTCTGCACTAGAATAGTTAGTGATACCTACAGCAAAAGGCTTGCCATCAGCAAGATGCACGCCAATCACAGCACCTCGTTCGAAATCCCCCTCAACTGCTGAGACGCCAACTGGCAGCAAGCTAGCACCACGTTCCAAAATTTGCTTCTTGGCTCCAGTATCAACGCTAATGACACCTTGTATCCGTTCCGACAGCAACCAGCGTTTGCGGCTTTCCAACGGGGTCGTATGTGAGGTAAACAGTGTCCCAAGGGACTCTCCTTTAGCAAGGCGAATAAGGACATCAGGCTCACGCAACGAAGCAATCACGGCTTGTGTTCCACTCGCAGTCGCCAGACGAGCCGCTTGCAACTTTGTGTACATTCCACCAGTTCCTTGTGCCGAGGACGATGATGCACCAGCCAATTCCATAATACGTTCATCGATCTCCTCAACCGTAGAAATCAAGGTGGCTTTAGAATCTTTAGAGGGATCGGCGGTATATAAACCTTGCTGGTCCGTGATAATCACTAACAGATCCGCAGCAACTAGATTTGCCGCTAAGGCGGCGAGATTGTCGTTGTCACCAAAACGTAGCTCAGCCGTAGCCACAGGGTCATTTTCATTGATAATAGGGATGACATCATGATGAAGAAGCGCCCATATCGTGTCACGAATATTGAGGTAGTGGCGACGATTAGCAAAGTCCCCGCGGCTTAACAAAATCTGCCCAACAGTCAGTCCAAAAATACCAAAAAGTCCTGACCATGCCTCCATAAGGCGCACCTGTCCAATCGAGGACAACATCTGCTTTGCCGGCAAGGTAGCAGCATACTTCTTATGCCCCATCTCCTCACGTCCAGCAGCAACGGATCCCGAAGTCACTACGATGACGCGATGGCCCATTTCATGCAGAGCAGAAACCTGGCTGGCAACCTGCAACATATGCGGACGAGACAGCTGCTTAGTACGATTTGTGAGGGTGCTAGTGCCTATTTTGACAACGATAAGCTTGCTGTGAGCCATGGAAATAACCTTTGCACGTTCTGAAGTATGTACAAATACTGTATCCTATTTCAAATCATTAACATAGAAAAAGACGCAAAAGCACGATTAGGATCGTTACTTTTGCGTCTTTGTGACACATTAATGGATGATCGCCCTACCGTTGTTGCTTTGCACGAGCGATAAGGTTTTGGTAGTCAACACCAAAATAAGGAGTTGACGATCCAACGACACCGTTGATAGTGGAGCGTTCATCTCGCTTGATTTCAAGAGTCTTCAAGCCACTTACAATGCTTTCCGCTTCAGTTGCAAGAGCTGGGTTCTTGCTTACAGCCGCCATGAGACGCTTGCGCAGATCAACCATATCCGTAATGGATAAAGGCATCTTGCTGTTCAAATTGATGCGGTAGTTGATCTTTTCCTTACCGAGACTAATCTCGAGATTTCCTACCGTTGCCGAGCGCTTTCCTAACATCCAACCACCCCAGCCACTGGAGGTGTTATCAAAGGTGAATTTTAGAAGTTCCTTAGAGGCATCAGGAGCCGCTGGCTTATGAATCTCAGCTCCATACACCGCTCCGCGCACTTTTCCCGTAACCGCGGAAGTGGCTTGACTAATCACACCGCCGTTATGCCAATTATGATAGGCTATAACACCCACGGGAGCTCCAATAACAGGCGCACCGACCATATTACCGAAAAACGCTCCAAGTCCACCACCGATAATCACGCTCTGCATACCGAAGGTGATCACATCTTGGGCATCCTTAATATTTTGCTGTGCATCTCTAACGATTTCCTCTTGCTCATCGACACGTTTTTGCATTAATTTAATTTCGTTTTCCATGCACTTCGTTTTGTCTTGGAGTATTTCCTTCTGCTGTTCATGTTTGGCTATTTCTTTGATTGCCTTAAACTTTTCTGATGCCGTAGCAATAGCCGTCGTAGCTGCCGTAATCGCACGTTCGTTTTGTTTATTGGAATCGTGCAGCAAACCGATTGCCTGGCTTAACTCTTCGTCAGCCTCAACAATAATCTTCTGAGCACTGCTAAACTGGCTGATAGCTCCTTCGGTCACTTTTTGGAATTGCTCTAAAACCTTCGTTACATCACTGCTACGAACCGTCTGATCAGCTTGAGCGCTGAGTTGACGAATGCTCTCTTTAGATTTAGCTAAGGCTTCTGTTCCTTTAGATAATTTTTCCTTTGCACTAGTGAGCTTTTCTAGGACTTTTTGCTGTATCGCAATCGCTTTCGTATACTCAACCTTGGCTTCTTCTTTGAGTTGCTCTAATTCAACACGACCGAAAGTAGCAATCCCTTCCACTTGACTGAGCTTGTTAGTTAACTCATTAATTCCTGCTTGTACCTTCTGAAGATCGCTCTCCAGGGAAATCAAAGATTTCTTATTTTCCTGATCCAAAGCTTGCAGCATTTCTAGTCCAGCACCTGTATCTTCAAGCAAACGCTTTAGATCATTTGTTTGGTGATTACCAAAAATTTTGTAAAGTTCGACTGCTCCAGCCCCAGTAGCAACGGCACCGGAAAACCAGTTGCCAGTGGCAACCTTAAAGAGACCACTTAACAATGTATACGTGGCGCAGTAGCCTCGGCTCGTTGCTCCCTTCTTCACAGTTTCCACAGCCTGAATAATCGTATGAAGCTTTTCCAATGTCTGGACCGCCCCTACGTCTTTTTTGACATTAATCGTATTAACTAAACCATCTTTAGCTAAGGCAACTGGCGAATTTAACTGATTATTACCAACTATCATACTAAACACCTCCCACAAATTATTACTTTACCGCTATCTTTTTTTTACAACACTATTATAACATTTTTAAATAATTATTGTATATATATATTTTTTTAAAACTTCTATTTTTAAAACATAATTACTATTGCCTAATAACCTCTAAAACTAGGTAAACATCATCGAAACGTTAATTTGCATTATATTTAAATAATAAATTATAATAAAATTTAGCTATAATACTTCATTAACTATGATTGTATGTAAATAAACTATTACCCTCTTCACAGAATAATAACTACACAGCACATGATCGACTAAATCTATACTAAATTGTTTTGCTTTGCAGCATCTAATAAAAATTAGCTTACTGGAGCAATTTATGGATGTAAGAAATAGTTCAAATAATAGCAATTACAATAATAGTTTCAACGAAAATACTCCACCTAGTGATATTCCAAATAAACCTGAATCAAAACCTGAAAACAAATTACCCTTGGAAGCAATAAAAAATTTAGGGAGTAACGTACAGTCTCCATCCGTTACATCAGCTCAAGCTCAAAGCATGGTCAAGGAATTAAAGGGACCAGTCAATTATCAGTATATTGTTCCAAAAGTTGATATTCCCAAAGAATTGCATAAGTCTCTATCCACTGAACAAATCCACTTGATCGCAGATAGTTGTATTAGTGATTACAAAGAATCCCTACATACCCTAGAAGCCTCAGTGGCTGATGTCGCAGCCACTCATCCTGATGCTCTTGAGTTTGCTGACAATCTTTCTGGACGTCTCATGACTTTTCTCAATGCCTACGCCCAGGTCCTGCTTGAGGGTGAAGAGAGAATTAATGCTTCAACGCCAGAAAATGTAAAGCAAACTGCTATTGTATTAAAAGTTAACGAAATGCTCATAGATATTATGGCGGAAAAAAAAGAGAATCCGTCCTCATCGTCGGTAGTGGTTCAGGGAGTTAAGGACGAGGCAGGTAGTGTGGGTCTAAACTTACTCTCCATACGTAAGGCAATTTCCGAAGGAAATTTACGAGAAAAAATGTATTTTCCCTACAAATGTACTTGGCGTTTCACCAATGCGATCTTAAGAGATCTTGAGATGTCAGATAAGATCAATCAAAAATTGAAAGAAACCAACGCCGGATTTGAGTTGAATATGCCGATGCTTAAGACCGTTCAAGAGAAAAATCTACCTCCCTACGCGTACACAACCTATGCGAACAGTACAAGGGATGATAAGCTAAGAGCGCCCATGCCAATTGAAGAAAAGACAAAGTTAGTTCAGAACAATCCACCCATCAATGCACAACGAAGAATTGAACTGAGTGAAAGAGAACTCAGGCATGCCACAGGGGAGCTCAGCCCTTCTAGTACAAAGATGCCACCGCAGATGCAAGAACAATTTCATGAAAAGGCAAAGAATCCAGTCGAATGGACACCAGGTAGTTATTTGTTCCGCCCTCTGACAAACGCTGACAGGGAAATCCCTCACGATTATCTAACCGCCATAGAAGCGGTCAGAGCTCCTGCTGCTGCAGGAATCTCTGGGACTCTTGACCTGATTCTGACGATGGGTATTTATTTTGGAATGGATTCCAAGGAAGATTTACAAAAAGGACGTCTTGCATGTCTTGGCTGGATGTTAGATTCAAAGGACCACTCCATCAATGAAATCATGACGGCTTCGAAGGGATTCGGATTTGAATATGTCACTTCGCCTCAATCTTACGCTCAAATCTATCCCGAAGATGAACATTTTGTGGACAATGTCAGACAAGCACAAATCTCGAGAGGCTCTGATCTTCCAGACCACTTCCTATCGGAGGATTGGGCTAAGAAGAAAGCTGTAGAATTATTCCCCCAGCGATTTAACAAGTGAGGCTACATCCAGTCAAACCAGCCCCGAACACGCTTCCAGATGCCTTCCTTTTTCGTGTCGTGATACTGCTCTTTGATCGACTTCATCACCTTTTGGAGCTCTTCATCGGCATTGCGCACAACATGGTCCGCAACATTGCTGAACTCAGGATGAAGAACTGTCACATTCTCAAGAATGGCCCCTAAAACAAGTTGTACAGTCTGAGGTAGAGAGCGAGGAGAGCGCGATCCCACATCCTCTAGCTCTAATCTAGCCAAAGCAGGCACAGAACCCCTAAGCTTAGGAATCGACTTCCTGTCTCTCGAAACATGGATATTTGTGATAACAACATGATCAATCACATAGGTTTTAGGCTCATAAGTGGCATGACTCTCAGCATTAGACTCCTTAGAGTCCTTAGAGGTCAAATGATCGAATAATACAGCCCAATTTCGTGCAAATGCTTGCCACGATGTTGTATCCAAGAGCAAATAGACGCCATCCACACTAAGTTCAGAAATGTGCGCCGGATTTTGCCACAGATTCCAGGGCTTCAAAGTTACTCGAATGGAATCAACACAGATGGCACGTTGGTCTTTACGATCATCAGACCCTCCTAAGGAAAGGCCACGCAGAATTAAGCCATGAGTGGACAACTCGACATCCTGTACCTGTGCTGTAACGCCTAGGCTGCGGGTTAAGGTTTCAGAAGCTAAATGTACGCGGTAGGTCCATGCAGCCCAGCTGACGCAGATAAGTAGTACAGCAAAAAGAAAAAATAATTTTCTCACCAATAGCCCTCTATCTTGTTGAAGACCAATAGAATACCACTTGCTCGAATTTATTGCGATGAATAGGGTAGGGGTATGTTTGACTTCTTCTTAACGCAAACCCCTCAAGAGGCCCTTGGGCAGAATTTTGCCCAAGGACACACAAACGGCACATTCTCTCCTAATCCTCTCTCTCCTCGGTGTCTCGGCGCCTCAGCGGTAAAAATCCTAAAAAAGCCCCATGAACTTATGGGCACACACACAGGCTCGCGCACAAGGAGGACGGGAGGAAACTAAGTTCAAAAAATCGTTTTAATGCTTCGTGCCCTGGTAGAGTATGTTTGCGTTAAAAAAAGTTTAACACACCCCTACTCTAAAAACGATATAGCCGGGACCTGAATAGCCCCGGCTAACGAAGGATGCTTCTAGTAGTCCATCGCTGGAGAAGGATGGCCTGCGGATTCCTTTTCCGCTGGAAGCTCTACAACAACAGCCTCAGTAGTAAGCAGAATGCCCGCTACAGAGATCGCGTTTTCGAGCGCACAACGAGCTACTTTGGTAGGATCCAAAATACCTGCCTGGAGCATATCAACATATTCCCCAGTCAACGCATTGTAACCAAAGTTACCAGACCCCTTCTCGACTTCCTGACGGATAATCGCGCCTTCTTCACCACCGTTCTCTGCAATCTGCATTAACGGAGCTGCCAGAGCCTTAGCTATGATCTTGATCCCTGTCTTCTGATCGCCTTCAAAGCTCTCAGCCAGCTTCTCAAGATCTGGTATGCAACGTAAAAACGCTACACCACCACCAGGAAGAATCCCTTCTTCAACAGCTGCAGCTGTTGCATGTTGAGCATCGTCAACACGATCCTTCTTCTCTTTCATCTCTACTTCAGTGGCAGCACCAACGCGGATAACTGCAACCCCTCCGACTAGCTTTGCAAGACGCTCCTGCAGCTTCTCTCGATCGTAGTCTGATGTCGCATCTTCCATCTGGCGCTTAATCTGAGCAGCACGCTCTTGAATGACCTTCTTATCGCCGGCACCTTCAACAATCGTAGTGTCATCTTTCTTGACGACGATCTTCTTCGCACGGCCGAGCTGATCAATCGTGGTGCTCTCAAGCTTATTGCCAAGCTCTTCACTGATTACCTGACCGCCCGTTAGGGCTGCGATGTCTTGTAGGATTGACTTACGACGGTCTCCAAACCCTGGAGCTTTGACAGCACAAACTTTTAGACCAGCGCGCAGCCTGTTAACGACTAGCGTTGCCAGCGCCTCACCTTCTACATCTTCAGCAATGATCAGTAAGGGTCTACCACTTTCAGCCACTGCCTGCAGAATCGGAATGAGCTCCTTTACTACAGATATCTTTCTCTCATAGATCAAGATAAAGGCATTCTCAAGGATGCATTCCTGCGTCTCGGGATTTGTCATAAAGTACGCAGAAAGATAACCACGGTCGAAGTTCATGCCTTCAACAACATCCAAGGTTGTCTCAAAACCCTTCGCTTCTTCAACGGTAATCGTACCATCTTTACCAACACGTTCCATCGCTTTGGCGATGATGTCACCAATCTCTTGGTCATTGTTAGCCGAAATCGCCGCTACCTGTGCGATCTCTTTCTGTGTTTCAACTTTTTTACTGCGTGCCTTAAGCTTTTCTGTAACAAGCTTAAGAGCTGCTTCCATGCCACGCTTGAGGTCCATGGGATTTGCTCCAGCGGCTACGTTGCGCAAGCCCTCAGCATAAATAGCCTCTGCAAGAACCGTCGCTGTAGTCGTACCGTCGCCAGCCTTGTCGGAAGTCTTACTAGCAACTTCCTTAACCATTTGGGCGCCCATGTTCTCATAACGGTCTTCAAGATCGATCTCTTTAGCCACTGTAACACCGTCTTTGGTGATGTGTGGCGAGCCATAAGATTTATCAATAATGACATTGCGCCCCTTAGGGCCTAAGGTCACTTTAACAGCGTTGGCGAGCGTGCGAACACCCTTCAAAATTCTTTGGCGAGCGTCTTCTTTAAATCTAATCTCTTTTGCCATACGTTCCTAACTCCTTGTCCTTGTAACGATAATAACTCTATTTCTCGACGACGGCGATAAGATCGTCTGCTTTAATAATCACAAAAGTTTCGTCATCGACAGTCACTTCCTGTCCGGAATATTTTTCCATGAGAATGATGTCACCAACTTTCACAGCGATAGGGATCTCTTTCCCCTCTTTGTCTTTCTTGCCTGGTCCGATTGCTACAACCTCAGCGGACTCCTGCTGCTTCTTGGCTGTATCAGGAAGGATAATTCCGCCTTTCAAAGTCTCTTCAGCTTCGAGACGTCTCACTAATACGCGATTGCCCAGAGGGCGCAGCTTAATTTTGGTATTCTGCTGTGTCTGTGCCATAGGTCTAGTCTCCTCTTGTGGTTTATCTTAAAGTGCCTCTAAGGACGTTTCCGAAATCAAAAAGATAGCAGGGAACTCAATTTTGAGCAAGTGAATTAGCACATCGACAAACAATGTGCTAAACGTGACCTAGCGGGCGTTTACAAGTTAGCCTGTTGCTTACTTGTAAACGCCCGCCAGATCATTATCCTTTGTCATGATCACTGCCCTCTTTCCTAGTAAGCGTCTTCAGTTCCTCAAGCAGAGTTCGAAAACGACCAATGGCGCGTTCGACGGGAAGGGGCGAGCGCATGTCAATACCTGCAGCTCTGAGAAGATCAAGAGGATACGCACTACACCCTCCTTTAAGAAACTTGAGGTAGGCCGCTTGTTCCTCAACTCCTCCCTGCGTGACCTGATCCACTAATGCCAGTGCCGCACTGATTCCGGTAGCGTATTGATAGACATAGAAGTTGTAGTAGAAATGTGGAATTCGTGCCCACTCCACTTTTACGGCATCATCCACAATCACCTCTGGACCAAAGTACGCTTTATTTAATTTAGCGTATTCGGTGCTTAGTAGATTCACTGTCAATGGTGTGTCCATCTCTACCCATCGGTGCAGCTGACGTTCAAACTCAGCAAACATCGTTTGCCGAAAGAGCGTTGTACGGATGTCTTCTAATTTTTCATTGATGAGAAAGATGCGCATTTCTTTAGTCGTAGCCTGCGCTAAAAGGCGTTGCATGAGGAGTTCTTCATTAAACGTAGAGGCTACTTCAGCAACAAAGATGGGATAACTGGAATAATGAAATGGTTGTGTGCGGCGGCTGTACAGACTATGCATGCTATGTCCTGCCTCGTGCGCTAAGGTAAACGCATCTCGCAGCACCCCTTTAAAGTTCATTAAGATATAGGGATGACTATCGTAACATCCACTGGAATAGGCTCCAGAACGTTTGTTGGCATTTTCATAACGATCAACCCAGCGTTGTTGCTTCAAACCTTCTCGTAAAAATCGCTCATAGTCGTTACCCAAAGGAGCAACAGAATCTATTACAAGCTGTTCGGCTTCTTCATAAGTAAATTTAAGATCTATTTGAGAAGTCAGTGGCACATAAAGGTCATGCATATGTAGCTCATCAACTCCTAGAAGCTCTTTACGCAGCCCCATATAGTCATGTAGAACGTCCATGTTATCCCTGACAGCCTTGATGAGAGAATCATAAACGTCAACATTAACATTCTTGGGGTATAGTGCAGCCTCGACACAAGATGAGAAGCCTCTGGCACGCGCGTCAAATAGATGACGCTGCACCTGACCATTTAGAAGTTCACACAAGGTATGCTGAAAGGACTCATACTGACCGTGAAGACGGTTGAAGCTATTAGCTCGAAGGACTCGATCGTGAGAGCGGATGAAGATTCCATAAGACCCGTGCGTTAAATCGTATTCCCTACCATCCTTATCAACAACTTTGCCAAATTTAAAATCTGCGTCATTGATCGCTGAAAAAGCTCGGTGAGGTGCTTGAAAGGCTTTAGCAGCCATCGCCATCAGTTCTTCCTGCTCTGGTGGCAGCGTATACAGCTTCATACGAATAATTTTCTCGATATGGAAGCGGTACCTCTCCAGCTCAGGCGCTTGAACATACGTTTCTAGAAGCTCTTCAGGAAGCCCCAATAACTCGGGTTCAAACCACGAGGTCTCCTGCGCAAAATCATGAAAGCGCCCTATAATGCGTACGTAGGCATCTTTGTGTGCTGCATGAGTAATATCTTCGTCGTGCCTTAGGTGTGCATAGGTATGCAGCGCAGCAAGCCGTCGTTCCAATCCCAGGATACATTCCAAGGTATCTCGTACCTGCGTGGCACCATCAGATAGCGTATCACGATAGGCCGCTATCTCAGGCCAATGGGGTTGCTTATCCAATCCCTTCACTTCATCGAAAGCCTTCTGCCAGGCTCCAAGATCGGCAAATAAATCCTCAACACACCATTGATCCTCTTTCGGAACTTCGCTGCGATTTCTAACCATTAACTTCATCCTCACTGTGTGCTCTATTATGAAATAGGTTTATACCACACTTGATCACAAATTTGGAATTTGGACCACGCACAACCTCACAAAATCGCAAGTCCAGGCGCATAGAAGCTCGTGGGGCTTTTTTAGGATTTTTACCGCCGAGGCGCCGAGACACCGAGATAGGAGAGAGAGGATTAGGAGAGAATGTGCCGTTTGTGTGTCCTTGGGCAAAATTCTGCCCAAGGGCCTCTTGAGGGGTTAGCGTTTTGGTAAAGCCCTTAGACAGCATTTTGCCCAAAGACACACAAATGGCACAGGTGCTCAATCTAACTTTTTTGAGGACCTGTTCAGTTACTACCAACTCTGGACAAAGTCCTGTCTAAGGGCACTACAGAATCGTATTCCTGCGAGAACCCTTAGACTGGATTTTGTCCAGAGTCTGTAGTAACTGAACATTCTTTCCTCTTCCTCTCTCCTCTCTTTCCTATCTCGGTGTCTCGGCGGTGAAAATCCTAAAAAAGCCCCACGAGCTTCTATGCACCTCCGGTGGTAAAAATTCTTAATTCTCTTAGCTTAATGCGTATGCGACAAAGCCCCGGATTTGAATGATTGCAAGTAATTCAATATTAGAACTATGAACCCAATTGCGATCGTACAACTGCGGGAGTTTTCGCGTTAGTCGAATGCGTCAAATCTAACCGCACGCGGTATAATTCATCGCTCCAGGTAAACATTTACGTTGCGAAGAAAAGCCGCGGCGGGTATGCCATCTAACGCAATGACAAGCAGGACATCGCCTCTATTTGGGCGCTTTCAGCGGTAAGTCATTGCATGCATGTAGCCGGATCATAAGATCACGTAGCGAATCGTAAGATGTTGTATTAGGAACCATTCACGGGCGAGAGGACCTATGTCAGACGCAGTCAGAACGTCCCTCAAGGCATCTGCTAAAATATCGAAAGCCAAAGGCATGTTTGTCGTTGGTAACGACAAGGGATTGCACACCCGCCCCTCGACAGAGTTGGTAAAATGCGCAGCAGCATTTAAAGCTGATGTTAAGTTGTCGTACCAAAACTGTCAGGTAAACGCCAAATCGCTGCTAGGCATTCTCATGCTGGCGGCTCATAAAGGCGCAAAGATCGGTGTCGAGGCCACAGGTGAAGATGCTGAGGAAGCCGTTGCTACAATCGTTAACCTGGCGCGAAATAACTTTTATATCAAGTATTAATGAGGCCGATCTCGGAGGAAGTACCACATCAGTGGGTACTAATCCTCCAGGGCCACCGTTTTTTCCAGCACTTCTTTAGTACAAAAAATCGGTGCATTGCTCATTAGAGCAAGTGTAATGCAGTCGCTTGGCCGCGCGTCAACTTCGATGATGTGCCGCAGATCCCCTCGTTGCTGCTCAAGATAAAGCCGAGCAAAATAAATCGTATCTTGAAGATCATTGATTACGACTTGTTTGATGCGTATACCCAGTCCTTGAAACAGAGAAACAATCAGATCATGAGTCTGCGGCCTCGGCTTATTAGCGCCGGTTAGGTGCATCTGAAGACGGCGTCCCACCGAAGAATCCGCATAAATAGCAAAACGCTTTTGCGCAGTTCCGAGGATGACAACTGTGTAAGAACGTGTCTGAACAATCTTGTCGAATGAAACCTGAATGAGTTCTTTAAACATCAGCATACGTTCGCCTCCTCGGCCGCGCATCCCATATTTCCACTGATCCATCATCACTGCCAACAATAACTCGCCCTGCTAGTCCAGTGAAAAATCCAGTCTCTATGACGCCTGGAATACTTCTTAGTTCCTCATGAATTCGTTCTAATGGAGTAGTCACCTCCCTCAAATCCAAATCTAGTATGCAGTTACCGCCATCCGTAATATAATACGTTCCAGACTTATTGCGACGAATGTTTACCAGATACCCTTGTCGCCGAATGCGTTCCAGGATAGCCTCAAAACCGAAAGTGACCACTTCAATCGGAAGGGGAAAAGATCCAAAGTTCTTTACAACCTTGCTGCTATCAACGATCACGATCATTTCCCCACTCAGGCTCGCTAGAATCTTTTCCCGCAGCAAAGCACCACCACCACCTTTAATCATGTTCCGGTTCTCGTCGATCTGGTCAGCACCGTCCACCGTTACATCCAGAGCAATGACAGTGGACATGTCTAACATTGGAACGCCGCATTGATCAGCTAATTGCTCGGATGCCTTAGAACTGGCAACACAATTAACCTTCAGGCCCTCCAAGCAACGCTTTCCTAGATGGCGAATGAAATGATGTGTTGTTGAACCAGTGCCCAATCCAACCCTCATACCATCCCGGAGCATCTCTACAGCAGCAAAACCGGCAGCTTTTTTAGCCTCTTCGTGGGACTCTTTTGAAATAGCGTCAGTATTAGCCATCATCTCGCTTCAATTACACTAGGGTTTTGTGGTATAAAGTTCCTCTAAACCGAATTTTGGAGCTCATCATGATTACATTACAAGAACTTTGTCGACACCTGAATACCCTATTGGCCATCGATCTGTTCTCCGACGTCTGCCCAAATGGATTGCAGATAGAAGGCAAACCCACTATCGAACGCATCGTAACGGCCGTATCCTGCTCATCAGAAATCATTGGTGCCGCTATCGCTGCAGAAGCAGATGCTTTGGTGGTGCACCACGGCATTTTCTGGCAAGGTGATAGCCCCGTTATCTCAGGGGTGAAAAAATGCAAAATACAAGCCCTTCTGGACCATGGTATTAGTCTCCTTGCATACCACGTTCCGCTCGATGCTCATGTTCAAGTCGGTAATAACTGGAAAGCAGCCCAGGAGATGGGCTGGCAGTCTCTGCAACCCTTTGGAATGTTTAAAGGATCTCTAATAGGTGTTAAGGGCTCGGTACCAAATATTCCGGTAGAAGAACTAAAAAAACATCTAGAAACCTACTATGATCATCCCGCTCACCATGCTCCCGGCGGAAAGCCCCTCATCGCACAGATCGCTCTGGTATCAGGTGGCGCACATTGGTCCATCAAAGAAGCCATTGCCCAAGGGATAGATGCCTTTATCACTGGTTCTTTTGATGAACCCATATGGAACCTCGCTATGGAAGAAGGGATTCACTTCTTCGCCCTCGGTCACGCTGCCACCGAGAAAATCGGACCCAAGGCCATCGCAGCTTATATCCAAGATGAACTACAAATCCAAACGACCTTCTTGGATTCCGAAAATCCCTTTTAGTATGTTGACAGAAAACCACTTACAGATTATACCTCTGACCATTATATCGAATTTTCGAGGGACTTATGGCCAACATTATTGATATCCTACAAGAACGCGGCTTTATTGATGCAATGACGAGCGAAGATGTGCGCGCTCGTTCTGATGAACCTATGCGTGTCTACTGTGGCTTTGATCCAACCTCAGATAGCCTGCACCTCGGAAACCTAGTCGGTATTATGGGTTTGGCCTGGTTCCAGCGCTTAGGCCACACCCCAGTAGCCATTGTAGGTGGCGCTACAGGCCTCATCGGCGATCCAGGAGGTAAAAGCCAGGAAAGGCCTCAGCTTGATGAAGACACCCTACAACGCAACCTCGAAGGTATCCAAAGGGACTTGGAAACCATATTGGACTTTAACTCTCCTACCAATGCAGCAATTCTACTGAACAACTTTGACTGGTACAAAGACTACTCCTTTATTCGCTTTTTGAGCGATATCGGAAGGCATTTCCGCATCGGCCCCATGCTCGCCAAAGATTCAGTAAAAACCAGACTTCAGTCTGAAGAAGGCATGAGTTTTACCGAATTCAGCTACCAAGTTTTGCAAGGATATGACTTTCTCTATCTTCTTCAAAACCACGGCGTAGAGGTACAAATTGGTGGTAGCGACCAGTGGGGCAATATCACCGCTGGCACTGACCTCATCAGAAAAGTTTCTGACAAACCAGCATACGGGATTACTTTCCCGCTAATCACCCGTAGCGATGGAAAGAAGTTTGGAAAATCTGAAAAAGGAGCTATCTGGCTATCACCAGAGCGCCTCTCACCATTTGAATTCTATCAGCACCTTTTCAGAATGCCTGATGCCGATGTCATCCGCCTCCTATGCATGCTCACCTTCTTGGATATGAAGGAAATCCGCGAATATGAAGACCTGATGAAAAAAAGTGACTATATTCCAAACACAATCCAAAAGCGTTTGGCTGAAGAAGTCACCCGCATCGTCCACGGTGAGCAAGGCCTACAAACAGCTCTGGCCGTAACAAAAGGGGTCACCCCCGGCTCTGATACAGCCTTGGATGCCATAACCCTCGAAGCTTTAGCGCACGATATGCCCAGTCGTCAACTCAATCGAAATGAAGTTGTGAATACCAAATTAATCGACCTACTCGTTCATACTGGCTTACAAACCAGCAAAGGACAAGCTAGACGCCTTATTGAGAGCGGTGGCGCCTATGTCAACAATGTTAAAGTTGAGAATATCGACTACACCATAGGCGAACAGCAACTTATTGAAGGTAAACTGCTGCTGCTGGCTACCGGGAAGAAGAATAAGCTTCTTGTGCGCCTAGACGCATGACCCCTTACCCTCAGCAACATAAGATTTTTTGTCTCCTACTCAGAATCATCTGTAAAAAATATTGTTGAAACCTAAATCGCTATGTCTATGATGGTAAGTAACTCGACTAATGACAACTCGACAGTCACCCCCAATTCCATTAGACCTGTGCTATCGAGAATGACGAGCAAGACCTATCCCGAGTGGGAAAACACTTGCCTGAAAATGAGTAGGATACGACAATGTTCACTGTTTTCCTAACACCCCCACCCCCCAATTTAACCCAAGGAGTACCGAGCTTATGTCAACCTTGACAAAGAAGAAGACGATGACCAAAAAAAAGCTAATTTCCTCTATATCGCAGGAAAAAGGCATTCACCCTAATGATGTGCGACACGTCATCCAGGCCTTCCTTGATCAGATGACTCACTGCCTATCCGAGGGAGAGCGATTGGAGTTTCGTGATTTTGGCGTTTTTGAAGTTGTAATTAGAAAGCGCAAAATTGGACGTAACCCCAAAAATGCAGCAGTCCCCATTGTAATCCCTGCCCGTCAAGCTGTGAAATTCACTCCGGGTAAACGCATGCGCAAACTGATCGAAGCTGCTAATGCGCGGGAAGATTCCTAATTTAGGCATGTTTCCTGACGGAGCCGATATGCACTTCTTGGGAGGAGCGACATCGAAGACTCTAGTCGATGTCGCCCTCATCTTATTGTAGCGATTTCCTATGTGCCGCAGCCAATCCATGCATGGCGTTAATCGGCGCGCAGCGCATTGGAATGCGGTCGCTTGCGACCGCACTCGCGCTGCGCGCCGAGTAACGATTGTGAGGGCTTAAGGTCGATGCGTACAGCTTCACTCATGTTATTTAGCTAACATTTAAATCCTTACATTCATTCGGATAAACGCTATTTCGGATACGTGCCGCTGTCTGGAAAAAGATGTGTGCAACACTATGCATTCCATGACTGCGAGGACGGTCGAAACAAATTCTGTTGATTTCACACGCCCATGAATGACCGCCTCACATAAAACCCAAGCGCGCATGGTATAACCCTCTTGGCAAAATAGTCCACAGTCCTTATGATCGTGGCTCGTGTCACACCTTATGAACAAGGATGGACTATGTCTTTGCCTCGATTGCTGCTTATCTTTGCCGGGTTGCTTTTTGGAACTATTGGGCTGATCTCCTTCTTCAAGGGAGACACTTCGTCAAATTCTCCATCGACAACAGTCTCCTCTGGGTCTGTAGCTATTCCAGTCGGAGGCGAAGTGCGCGTAGTCACACCCACACCTCCTGTGGAGAAATTACCTCGTCCAGTTGTCGTTGCAACCTCAGAAGTACACACACCACCGCGTGCAACGGAAAGCGAAAGGCAAGTACCTCAAGTTGACCGCATCGGCGAATTTTTTAATAAAGGCTCACCTCAACTCCCCATCATTGAAACAATCGTTTACCACAGCAAAGTACCTTGGCTCAAAGGTCGCCCGGCATGGCTTTCCGACTATGCCTCCCATTACCGCACTTCACGACACTTCATAGCTCGAAGCCTCAATGGCAAACCCGATTACCTCAAGCAGGACATCTCTGAAGGTGACCGTTTCAATGTGCTTACCCCTGATAAGAATTTTGAGTTCTATCTCGTAGTCGACATTCATCGATGCAAGCTCCTTTTCTACTACATCGATCGCGATGCCAAAGAACGTGTACTGGTCAAAACCTACAATGTAGGCCTCGGCCGTATTGACTCCTCGCGAGCCTCTGGTTTTCTTACTCCCCTTGGTAAATATTCCCTTGGCGATCGCATCGCAACCTACCGCCCCAATATGAAGGGCTTTCATAATGGCGAAAAGGTAGAGCTAATATCCGTCTTCGGCACTCGTTGGGTACCCTTTGAACAGGAAATTGCCGACTGCACCGAGCCCGCCAAAGGCTTGGGCATCCATGGTGTTCCTTGGGTCATCGACCCAAAAAGCAGCCAATGGCGTGAGGATACCAACAATACAAATGGTCTTGGCAAGCATCTTAGTGATGGCTGCATCCGCATGGCAACGGCTGATATTGAAGAATTGTTCTCGATAATCATATCTCGACCAACAACTGTAGAGTTGGTGCGTAATTTCTATGAAGCCACCCCTCCGGGCAAAGAAGTGGCTCAGCGCAACTAAACAGCACAAGAGGTGATACCTTGGACACTCTACCACACGAAAAGCCAATTCAGGAATATATTAAAACCCTGGAAAGGCTAAAAAAACAAAACAAGGATGACCCTCTTTTCTCCAAGGAAATTCACACGCTGGAGTCCAAGCTCGCCAAGCTTAAAGAAAAGGTTTATGGAGCCCTCTCTCCTTGGGAACGTGTTCAAATCTGTCGCCATTCTTCGCGGCCTCACACGATCAATTACGTCACGGAAATGTGTGATGAGTTCGTAGAGCTATGTGGAGACCGAACCTACGGCGAAGACCCTTCTCTAATAGGTGGGTTTGCGCGTATTGGCCACCTACTCTGTGTCATTATTGGCCAAGAAAAAGGCTATGACACCGAAACACGCCTCCAGCGTAATTTTGGAATGGTCAAGCCAGAAGGATTCCGCAAAGCTCTACGCCTCATGAAATTAGCCGAAAAATTTGGTCTTCCAGTGATCTCTTTAGTGGATACCCCTGGAGCTCATGCCGTCCTGGAAGCGGAGCAACGTGGCATCTCGTGGGTTATTGCCCAAAATCTTCGTGAAATGTCTAGCTTGAAGACACCTATTATCGTCGTCGTGATTGGCGAAGGATGTTCCGGCGGCGCCATAGGCATCGCTATTGGCGATGTCGTTGCTATGTTGGAACATGCCTACTACTCAGTCATTTCACCAGAATCTTGTGCTTCCATTCTCTACAAGGACCCCAATAAAAAGAATATTGCGGCCTCAGCACTCAAACTGACAGCTGAAGACCTCTTGCAGCTTGAAATCATCGACGCAATCATCAAGGAACCCCTTGGTGGCGCTCACCACGACCCCCAAACCACCCTAAGTAACGTAAAACAGTTCATTCTAGAACAGTGGGACATCCTTAAAGACCTCCCCCAAGAAATCTTGTTAGAACGTCGCTATCTCAAATTCCGCCGCATGGGCGCCTTCCAAGTCAATTTCCGACCAAAAAATTCTCCAACGTGATATCGTAACACTCCGCATCTGAATCCTTTACCCGATACGATACTCATGAGACTCCTTCTAAAAGCCGCCCTTCAAAATCGCCGGCACCTGGCTCTCCTCTTTGTCACCATCGTGTCGATGATCGTGTTTACTTTTGCAGCACAGCTCGAAACACTAGCCCTCGCCATTATTACCAAGAAGGGTCCCGATGCCTTCGAGCTTTTCGCCCCAATGGAAAATGGCAAAGTCGTTACTAAAAAGACTATTACCAGAGACGTCTTGGATTCGCGCTGGAATGACCTTGATCCCAACCATACCAATGTAGTCTCTATCGATGAAGTTGCTAACTTCATGCGGCAACATGGTAGCGACAGGGTCGATGCCGCTATCGAGTATGCTAATAGCTGGTTTCATTTTGAACAAGGAATCGGCTATCTGGCTATCTTCTTAATGACAATAGCCCTGCTGAAAGCCATCTCTCAATTCGCACATCGCTTCACAACCCGACTTGTAGCCATTCGCGTCAGTCGTGACCTACGACAAAACTACTTCGAGCACCTACAAATGCTCCCCATGGAATTCTATCAACGCCATGATATCGGCGGCCTTTCCGCACGCGCCGTTGGGGATGCTGGCGTGATCGCCGAAGCTCTCACCGCCACACTCATCAATTACTTTCAATCGCCTTTTGTCATCCTCACAACTCTTCTGTGGTGCTTCTTAGCTTCGTGGCAACTCACCCTACTCGTGTTTCTTGGCTTACCTCTCATCGCAGTCCCCATTTTTCTCATCGCACGTCAGGTGAAAAAAATCTCCCGACAGATTCAAAAAAATCAAGAACGCTTTGGTTCTGTGCTCGTCGATTTCTTCGCAGGCATTCAGACCGTCAAAGTCTTTGCTATGGAAGACTTCTCTCTCAAAAAATATCGAGAGCAGAACCAGATGCTTGCCAGGCTAGAGCAAAAGGGCGCTACCTATGACCTCTCGTCTAGACCCATCGTCCACACCATCGCCGTCATGTGTATCGCTACCGTCATGCTGTATGGTCTTCACGTTTTGCAAATGGATTTCACCGCAATCTTGCTCTATTGCGCACTGCTGTACCTCCTCTATGAACCTGTGAAAAAATTTGCCGAAGAAAACAACCAAATACAACGCGGTGTTGCAGCTGCTGAACGTATGCATGAAGTGATGAATATCACCCCACAGATTCAAGATGAGCCAAATGCTTTGGCTTTTGGATCATTTGAAGACTCGATAGAGTTTGAAAATGTTTGGTTCAAATATGCCGATCGTTGGGTCCTTCGCGGCCTCAGCTTTAAAGTTCGAAAAGGCGAAACTGTCGCTCTGGTGGGACCAACAGGAGCCGGCAAGTCGACTATTGTTCAGCTACTCCCCCGCCTATATGACCCACAGAAAGGATCCGTCCGTATTGATGGGAAACCCGTGCGGGAGTTCACACAGCGTTCTCTACGCGATGCCATAGCCTTTGTTCCTCAAAAACCCTTCCTATTTATGGATACGGTTGCTGAAAACATTTCCTTTGGCCGACCCTTTGGGATGGAAAAAGTGATGCGTGCGGCTAAACGCGCCTATGCAGATGAATTTATTCAGAAGCTACCTGAGGGCTATGAAACGTTTCTTGCTGAAGCTGGCA
Source organism: uncultured Chlamydiae bacterium (assembly GCA_963713615.1). GTDB lineage: Bacteria > Chlamydiota > Chlamydiia > Chlamydiales > JAJFMA01 > CAMFKD01. Next base: position 564,590 of record CAVQMM010000001.1, on the reverse strand, counting down.
AAAACCTATCTGGCGGCCAGCAGCAACGCCTTGCTATTGCTCGAGCCCTGGTAAAGAATGCACCTATTCTCATCCTTGATGAGGCTACCTCATCGCTCGACAATATGAGTGAAATACGCATTAAACAAGCTTTAGAAGGTCTGAAAGGGCAAGTAACCCAAATCATTATTGCCCATCGTCTTTCAACAATCGAAGATGCTGACCGGATTATCTATATCGATGAAGGCATCAAACTTGCTGAAGGCTCCAAACAAGAGCTGCTGGCCAACTGTGCTCCATTCAGAGCACTATGGGAAGCGCGTCACCGCCCTGAACCCGTTGAACAATTTGTATAGTCATGACCTCAAAGCCAACAAAAGCAGTCGTATTGCATTCTGGAGGCATGGATTCCTCTATCACCTTACGCTTAGCCATTGAAGAGTTGGGCAGGAATAACGTCACCGCTTTAGCCTTTTGGTACGGACAACGACATTCCAATGAAATTGGATGCGCCACACGTATTTGCAAAGCATGGGGTATAGAGCAAAAAATTGTTGACATTGATGCCATGCGACACATTACCACTAATGCTCTCATGGATGCGAGTTTGCCAATGCAAAGAGAAGTTGGTGAATCTCCTACCACACTTGTGCTAGGACGTAATGGCCTCTTTGTTCGCCTAGCAGCCATCTATGGCGACAAGATTGGGGCCGATCAAGTGTGGATTGGCGTCCTTGAAAGTGTGGACGGCAATTCTGGTTATAGAGATTGCTCTCGTGCCTATATGAACCTCAAAGAGCAGATCCTGCGTATTGACCTCGACAATCCATTTTTCGTTGTTCGAACACCACTTGTGTTTATGTCGAAGGCAGAAAGTTTACAAGTAGCGAAGGACCTTGGTGTGCTGGAGTACCTCCTTAAAGAAACCTTGACTTGTTATGCTGGAGTACCTAAAGAGGGGTGTGGTGACTGTCCTGCATGTCATCTGCGCAAACGTGGACTTACTCAATATCAGGGAACCTATTGAGAAATTTTGCCTTTTTTTAAGTTAGCAGCAAAACAGCCTTGAGAAAAATTCAGCCTAAAGATTATGCTTGGGGCGTTCCTTATTCCGGATTAGCTCAGCGGTAGAGCAGTGGACTGTTAATCCATTGGTCGTAGGTTCGAATCCTACATCCGGAGATTCGCTGGTTGATGTGACATTGCGGTAAGGGTCAGAAATGGTTCTCGCAGTGTCACAAACAGCTTTTTTCCATCCAATTTTAAGTTCGAAAAGACCAAATTCAGCAATTGCCGTTTTTCAGACAATTTCGAACTTTCGAAGAGATCCAAAATCACGCACATATTCGTTTCCCACAGCTGCCGGTGGTGATACAAACTCCACAAGCCAAGGACATCCTGGATGTTGAAAATAGAGAGCCTTCTCAGTGAATCCCATTTCCAGTAGCGCTTTCTAAACTTTACGCATGTCCTCGTAAGTCACATAATCCAGGTCGTAAGACTGATAGCGGTTCTCAGAGTAAATTGTAACGCAAGCACCACCGACAAGATTTGTCTCGACACCTCGCTTTCTGAGTTCCTCTGAAACGTAGCCCGCCAACTCTTTTAGCGTGATGTTCTCCCAGTCAATCATAGAGGTTTTCCTTGCCGTCTGGGCCGTTTTCTAGTTAAGTTGTCAAATATTGTCTAGTGCCATAGGTTATCGCTTTACACTGTGAATTATCGGAGGTATTATGCTACATCCGGAGACTTTGGTTTATAGGCAGTTGCGGTGAGAGCCGTTACTGCCATTTTTGTATCATGCGTGTAACGTAGTTGCCATAAAGTCCCTCTTCCACTACTGACAAAGTGTTCCGCCTGTACCGATGGTGATCGTTCGCTTCGTTTGTTTAGCTACCCTTAAGTCATGCGTGACAATGACGACTGTCTTGCCTTGGCTGTTGAGCTCGGTCAAGAAGTCAATGACATGCTGTCCCATTGCAGGGTCAAGATTGCCAGTAGGTTCATCCGCCAAGATGATGTCGGGTTCGTTAGCCAGCATGCGAGCCAAAGCAACACGCTGCTGCTGGCCAATACTGAGTTCTGAAGGGATATGGTCGGCCCGTTCGGCTAGGCCGACTTTCTCAAGCAGCTTGAGGCCATGCACTGCCTGTTCATCTGTGGGACGCCCTGCTAGTAGCAATGGCACTTGAACGTTTTGCAAGGCAGTCAGATAAGGGATCAGGTTAAACGTTTGAAAGACAAAGCCCATTTTCTTCTGCCGGAGCGCCGAACGATCATTGGCATTCAGATCATAGATTGGAACGCCTTCGATCCAAACCTGTCCAGCTGAAGGAGACAGCATCCCTCCTAGGATAAGCAACAGTGAGCTCTTTCCGCTACCACTTGGCCCAATGATTGACACAAAGTCTCCGGAAGCTATCTCCAAGGAGATGTCATCAACTGCACTGATTTTATGGCCACGCTGAGAATAAACCTTACGAATCTTTTCTGCCTTAATCATTTTCTAAGTCTCCTGTAAAGCAACACTTGGATCAAGGTGTGTCGCATATTTTGCCGGAAGATAACTCGCTGCCACAGTTATTCCTGTGGAAAGGCCAATGGCAAGCATAAAGAGCAGTGGGATAGGTAGTACAGGGACACCTGCCACCAGAGGTCCTAGGACAATAGCTAGGAAGGTTCCAAGGATGTAGCCTCCGATCCCACCCAAAACACCCAACCCAACGGCTTTAAGCAAAAAAATCTTTAATACAACATTAGACCCTGCTCCTAGTGCAACAAGCGTTCCAATCTCTTTACGACGCTCATATACATTGCTGTACATGTCGCTCGCCATGCTGATTCCGCCAATAACCACAATGATCAACAGAAACAGTGTCGATAAGTTTTTCATTAGCCGATTAGTTTTGACCTGGGTGTCGACCACCTGCGAGATGGTTACCACCTTAGCGCCAGGCAGCAATCCATTGATCTTGGTCACAAGTCCCTTTGAAATCTGCTCGCAACATCCGACAACCTCAATCGCATTGACTACTGCTCCCTTGCCTGTCAGGTCTTGTACAGTATGAAGGTGAGCGAAAATGCGACCATCATCGACGGTGCCTGTCTGTGGTAAAATGGCTGACACGATGAAATGACGACCTAGCAGGGGGATTGTCCCGCCTTCTTGCAACTTCAGCTTCTCGGCTATCTCAGAGCCTACTAAAACCTCGTTTGACTCCAAGGTCTGGATGACACGTTTACGTACTAGCGTTTCTTTAGGCGACCGCGTAGTCAAACCAAAAATGTCTTCAACATTACCACAGCTCTTGGGCCTGGAAAAGATTCCGGCGCCCTGCCAGCAGGCTTTGCTTTCGAACTCGTTTTTCGGAAGGATGCCTGTGAGAGTCGCCTGGTACTCATCCAACGTCACAGGCACCGACAGCTTAGGCGATAAGTTGTCTAAACCCTCTAGATTGGATGTTGCCAACAAGGTGACATACTCCTCGGGCAACTCTCCAGCCTGTAAATCCGCGCTATAGTAATTCACGAGACTTGCTGTTGGAGGCAGAATAAGAATATTCGCGCCTAAAGCGTCTAGCTCCTTTGCCACCGCCTTCTCAGAGTAGATCGTGATTGTATTGATGGTCACAATCACGGCAACGCCAAGAATAATGGCCAATCCACTAGTAACGAGCTTACTTTTACGCTGAAAAAGCTCTCGAAAAACGAGTGTGTTCCAATTCATATTCCCTCCTAACGGTTTGATGAGCAACATCCGCCCGGGCAACATCCTCCAGGACAGCAGCAATTCGATGTCGCCTTTGTTAGATCGGTAACCAGACGCTCTTTCGTAACCCCTCCTTGATATTCACCCACGATGTTCGCCGGGGGCGCAATCATCACTGTCGTTGCTTTAGAGGAATGAATATTGACTCCAAGCTGTGTCAAAAATGACTGTTCATCTACACCCTTAGGATTCATCACGATAACTTCGCTGGCTGCGCCAAAGCGCGCGTCGGCAGTGAATTCATGAACTCCTTGCATTGCCTCTGCGTTCTCTTTGGTGAAGTCATTATGCAAGCAGAGAAGGACCAGCTTGCGATTCTGTAAAGCCTTCAAGCAGTTCGCAACAGTTAAAGGCTGAAAGGAAGCGACCAACTGCTCCTCAGTAAATGAACCGGGAAAACCACCCGTCACCACTCCATTTGGCGCTATCACCAACGCCAAGGGCATCGGCGAGCGCTTCAACCCAAACCTCTCCACGACCTTTGCTTCAGAAAGATCCGAGAGTTGAATGCTCTTTGCCAAGACCCGATCACCAAGCTTCCCTATGGTGAGATTAAATATAGCTTGCAAACGCTGGACTGTGTCATTGCCTTCCTTATAGAAAAATAAATAGAGAGGCTTTCCTTCACTTTCAGCCCGTTGTAGAGCTTCCATCCCACTTTCTGCGAAGGCGGAAAGGGAACGCATACTTAGCAGGGCAATATAGAGAAACGTTTTTATGCACCGCATATCAATTCTCATTTGTCTTGTTTTGATAAATTTTTCTTCTTAACCTCATCAATCTCCTTGTGTAGAAGCTGAAGCCGTTTTAAATCTTTGGTAAAGACTGGATATTCGCGGCTACAGTCCTGCAAACATTTGAGATTGCTCTCAAGCTCTGGACAAGCCTCCTTGGTCAGTGAATAGAGCATCCAGTTATCAAGGCGAGTAGCCTCCACCATACCCCGCTTCTTCATGTATGTAAGATGCTTGGAGATCTTTACCTGGGGTAGTTGTAGGATCTTTTGTAGATGCGAAACACAAAGCGGCCTAATCGACAATAAATTCAAAATGCGCAACCGGGTTTCGTCACAGAGACATTCATAAATTTGGATCAGTTTCACGGCAACCTTCCTAGGGTGAAAATGCATATTCGAATTGAGGTATATTCTAGTAGACGAATATTCCGCAACAGGAATCTTTGTAGACCTAGCCTGAGCTGTCAGAGAAAAGGATCTGCCATAATTTTTTTGACGACGTACCATAAGTGCTGGTACTATCAATGCCTCTAGCGGCCATCATTTATGGCAATTTAATATTCCATGACGTAGCTTTAACTGGGTGAACCGTAAGTTACATTTCATTCTAGTAATCTAGAGATAAATGAGAGTTTAGAAAAATGCCAAAGTTTAGACCGAATAAAATATGGATTGATGCGGATGCTTGCCCTAAAGCAGTTAAAGAAATCGTTTTTAAAACGAGTCGTCGCTTAAATATACCCATTATATTAGTGGCGAATACGTATCAGTTTTTTCCTCCCAGCAGTCTTATCCAGTTGGTGGTGGTAAACAAAGGATTTGATGCCGCCGATCAACATATTATCGATCAAGTCGAAATTCACGACATTGTCATCACTGCTGATATTCCCCTAGCTGCGGAAGTTCTGAAAAAAAAGGCTATTGCTCTGAATCCAAGAGGCGAAATTTATAATGAACAGAGTATTTGTTCGATTCTATCGATGCGCAATTTCATGAAAGATCTTCGCGATGCGGGCACAATGACTGGTGGCCCAGCAGCGTTTGGACCCAAAGATATTAAGCAATTCGCCAATTCACTAAACAAACTAACCTCATAATTATTTTTTTTATTCCTATGACTAATTCAACTCGCTCTTCTGGCGAAGAGAACAGATGGTAGCCAGCGACGCGAAATATTTTCTTTTGAGAGTCCTTTTTGCAAATAAGACCTAGAGGTGTTTTTTCCGAAAGACCAGGCTAATCAGTTTTCACAGCCGCTAAAATACGCTACAACATATCAATTTGTTATTGCAAAAAATTGGTATACAGAACTACACTGACTTTTCAGCTGCTTATCGCAGCTGTAAATATTTCGTTAACGCCAGGGGTGCTAAATCGCTTGTTTTTCAAGGATTTAGCTGAGAGAGTCCCTTAGACCTGATCTGGGTAATGCCAGCGTAGGAAGGTATCATGAGTCCAATCCACAATAGCGTAGCTTTGTCTTTTCTGCGCTCCATTACCCAAAAGAAGCGACGGCGAATCCCTAAGTGTATTGATCTGGCAAGGGAAGAGTGAATCCTGCTGCCAGTGATGTTCTGAAGTACAATGCGCAACACAATTCTTTTTAAATAAACAGGAGCTCTGAAGACGCTATGATACATCGATTGATATCCAACGCAAAAATCGCACTTACCTCTACAGTTTGTCTATTACCATCCACACAGGTGATGGGGTACAGATACATCGATCCAAAGGCCTTTTCCATGGAGCAATCTCCGAAGATACTTCAAAGTCTTGGGGCAAGCGACTCCTTGCTAAAAGTAAACATGGTCGCGTCGGAGAAAATGACCGCCATCATAGAATCTCAAATGGTTCAAAGAATGGCCAAGGGAACCTTGAGCAAAGAAGAATGGGATAGAAAATACATGAGAGCTGACGCTTTATATATCTATAATCTAGGCCGTGCATTGGCTACGAGAGCATTAAATGAAGAAGAACAAGATAGTTTAAATCTGAGGGAATTTGCGGAGATGTTTTTAGGCTACGGAGAACATTTTGAGAGGTTGAAAAAATATGGACTCTCTTCAAAAGATACGCTCGTCAGCCCTGAATGTGATAAACATATTGGCCTTCTCTCTAAAACCACTTCGATCGATGAATTTTACTTTGCCATTTTAACGGACATGATCCCTTACGTTGTTTTTGCCAACTACCTACTCCGTTCCATTGGTCCGGTTGACGATAACCCTTGGAGGGAATATGCAATAAAATATGGCGACTTGAACAACAAATATGCCAAAGAAAAGCTTGGCAAAACGATACAAATAGCTAACGACATTCTGAGGAGCAGAAAAATAGATGTCAACACAGCGGAGAAGCTCTTTCAGGATGGCTTCGCCTTTGAAGAATGGTTTATTAGAAACTCCTTCTCAGAGGGCTTTAACATAAAACCCGTTTCAGAAACTGATCCTGACGCTATAGTCGATTATGTTCGAAGAACTATTGAGTAGAACTGAACCAGAGCTTGCGAGAATTCCCTGGTTTGCACGCCACAGTTCCTCCGCACCACAACCGTAGTGCTCCCTCTGAAGGCCTCCTGCTCGTCCAGAAAGTGCATCGCATCTATTGACGAAGGAGCTAGCCCAACCGCGGAAGGAATCGTGTTCAATGAAGGACAAATTTTTCGTCAATCCAGCACGACGCTTACAATCAAACAGGATCTGACTATTCTTCCCACTTTTAATAAAACTTTAGCCGAAGTTGTAATAAATAACATACTTTTCTTGCTGTTTGGATATATCAATTTAGCGGAACAATTTTTCCCTTATCAAAAACAACTTCAACAAGCTGATTTTTTTGATAATTATATCGACATCAAGACTTTTTTGAATGAACAAATCCAAAAGAAAAAGATTGATTTCCCACAATCAATAACTTGGTGTAAAGTCATGGAAAAAATTATCTATTAGCCTAATTTGCGCTTTTCACAGGCAAGAGTAAGGTGAAAAATTAGATCTTTCCTTCCACGAGAGGCCAGGATTCAAGAACTTGGTTTTTCATAGCCTTATTGAGTTTTCTATTGTCTATCTTGATAGAAGGATTAGCCTCCAAAAGTATTTTTAATATTTTTTGCTTTAAGGTTTTATAAGGAGCGAGAAGCCTAATCTCTTCGGCCAGGAACTCTTCTGTTGAAGAGACGCCCTTCTGAGCGATGAGAAATTTCACATGAAACGTTCTGTATCCAAAGCGAGATTTAGATTTCTTTATTATTTGAGCTAGTCCCATCGGTGATATGACAAAGTCTCTTACGAAAAGTGAGGGATTAGTTCTGAAAGTGAATAAGCTGATTGGAAATGGTTTTTTTTTGATCGCATTGGCGACTTGTTTCAGGCTTCCTTTAACATTATGAATTCTTAACAAATCTTTGATGGCCGAAAGGACGTGTAATCCAAGGAGGATGAGCCCTCGGATAGCCTGTTCGAAGTCTTGTATCGTAGTATCTTTGGCTTCTGTTATTCTTTCTGGATGCAATAGTTCGCTTGGTTTACCAAATGCATTCCTATAGCTAAGAAGTAGAGCTTTATGATGTTTGCTTGCTATCGACAGGATACTTTCAAAGCGGGAGCTTTCGTTGTTTAGTTTTTGTTGGATTTGACCCGCTTTGTTTTTTTCAGCGTACCAGCATTTTTGAGGATCTAGGTTTATGGAGATTTGCTGGGCATTATCTTCTATTGCCTTAATTTCTCTTGCTGCGGCCTTATTAGTGCAACCCCAGAAGGTTCTTCGATCCTTCGCGTCCTTCTTTTTTTTATTGAGTTCATGTAATAGGTTATAGTGGTGGTAGTATGTAGCCACATTCGCTTTCTTAAATCCAATTAAATCAGCTAGGACTTCGACAAGTTTACGCCTCCATAGAGCTAGTTCATCTATTTTTGTCTGAAAAATCTTGCTGCTCATTGGTTTATCTATTTCTTGTGGTTGTGCGGCATTGCGATTGTCCGCCAAAAAACCACATGCAAACATTAGACCAAATACGGCTTTGTCGAATTCGTTGAGAACATTATGCAAAAAATATTTTTTGGAATCTGTCGCGGGAGAAAGTTGCACTCTATATGATAAGTCGTCAATGGCTAACTTTTTGCGTAATTGTGATGCGGCATGCATCAGCAACTCATACATTTTCTCGTGAGTAGCCTCGTTGTGTTCCATTTGTATGCCTATGTCCATATTATGATTGGAAAAGAATCGAATTTCAAAAAATTATTTTAACTTAATCTAAGGTTTAGCCCCATGGCAACACATAAAGAAACAAGGTATGCCATTTAGGATTGCCAGTCCCTGAAAGCGTTTTGTAGAGGCTTTCACGACCGACATGAGCTTTTTTAGCCAATACACCAACACCGCCTTGTGCTTCTGCGACATTTCGAAGAGCAATCAAGAAAAGGTGTTGTGATTCTTCATCCCCTTTTAGGCTTTCTTCTAAAGCAGCGTTTAGATACGCGACGGCTTCATCGTGATCCGCTAAATGCTCGAGTAGAAACTCTTGATATTTTTTACTTCTTGCCATGACCTATCTCCCTTGATTGATAATCCTTCAAATACTCCTTTGCTTTAACGATGTCCCTATCTTGAGAGCCTTTATCGCCACCGCAAAGAAGCAAGATGACTTTATTCCCAATCTTCCCGTAATAAATTCTAATCCCGGGACCGTAATGAATCCTAAGCTCGCAAACTCCTTCTTGTAAGGTTTTGCAATCGCCAAAATTCCCAAGCTTTAAGCGATCAAGCCTGGTCAGGATTTTGGCCCGGGTATGGATCTCTTTGATCTCCTTAATCCAGATCTCAAAGGGTCGCTTGCCGGTAGCGGTTTCGTAGAGTTCAATTTCGATTTCTTCCATATAACCTTATTGTATCTTTTGGGATACATTATTTTCAAGTGAAATTTAAGCTATTAATTTTGAGAGGGTTGAAAATTCTTGAGAGAGACCGAGCCAATCAAAAGTTCGAAGTGTACCCAGTAACTGGAGACTTTGGTTTATAGGCAGTTGCGGTAAGAGCCGCTGCTGCCATTTTTGTATCATGGTGCACTCCTGGTGCAGTCCTCCGCAATAAATGGCAGCAAACTCGGGCCTTGTTCACCTTTACGGTCAGAATTTCGGTCGGACGAAAAAGGTCGGATGTCGTGGTTTGTGACGAGGGCATAGCGCCAGCTATGTCCGAGGAGCAAAACGCGACAGACGATCCTTTTGCAGTCGACCGAAAACTGACCGCAAAGGTGAATAAGGCCCAAACTCGCGCTGTCAAACTAGCCAATATCTAAAGGACAAATGGAGGTAATTGCAAAATTATTTGAGCCCTTGAGAATCGATTCTCGAGAGCTTAAGTGGTATGGCACTATCCAGTCTGGAAAGACAGGCTTTTCTCCCTTCCCAGGCCCGAAGGGTCGATATTGCAACAGGCCATGGCATCGCCATGGTATATGCCAGGAAGGGATTTCGCAGTCTGAAGGACTGCTACAAGACGCCAGTTTACAAACACCATTTATGCATGCGCTTTATGGCAGCCCTACAGGCTGCTAAAACCGTTTTGGCATATACCATGGCGATGCCACATAGGCCTCAACCTAACAGGTCTTTTGAGCTTATATCTCAATGACTTAGGACTTCACAATCGTATCTCGGCGCGCAGCGCTTTGGAGTGCGGTCGCTTGCGACCGCTTTTCGTTCCTTGGGACGGCAATGCTAAACGGCATTGTATGGATTCGTCGAAGGCTGCATGTACTAACTATTTTACCCTTAGGGAATTATAGTAATGCCGTTGCACACGACCGTCGCAAGGAACCCAAAGCGGTCGCAAGCGACCGCACTCCAAAGCGCTGCGCGCCGAGATACGATTGTTAGGCTTAGGTTGAGGCCTATGTGGCATCGCCATGGTATATGCCAGGAAGGGATTTCGCAGTCTGAAGGACTGCTACAAGACGCCAGTTTACAAACACCATTTATGCATGCGCTTTATGGCAGCCCTACAGGCTGCTAAAACCGTTTTGGCATATACCATGGCGATGCCATGGCCTGTTGCAATATCGACCCTTCGGGCCTGGGAAGTGAATGACTCTCTCTTCACCGGCATCCGATTTTCAGGAAATTGACTTCGGAGAATCGGACTTCTGCAATTACCTCAATGGCCCAATAGGGACAAAAGTCCCTGCCCATTTTGAGAGACCCAATGAAGGCCTAGCCTTCGCATAGGTTTTCTTTTAGTGCACCAATTGTGCACCAAAACAAAACCCTATGGGAAAGCAAGCCTCTGTTCGAGTCCCTGCTTATCATTCCAGTGATAGAAGCTTGCTAAACGATTCTGAAAACCCCAGCTCGATCAAAGCCCTTTTTACCTTCTTCATATCCTCATATGTGATGTAGTCAAGGTCATAAGATTGATAACGGTTTTCCGAGTAAATGGTAGCGCAGGCACCACCGACAAGGATGATATCTATCCCATGTTTCCTAAGTTCTTCTGATAAAAATCCGGCGAGCTCTTTGAGTGATACCGTTGACCAGTCGATCATAATGGTTTTCCTTGGCGACGCGGCCGCTTTCGAATGACTGGCTCATAGTATTTTTCCCGAATTTCTGCAGGAAAGGATGCGTATGCTTTTTGCAAGAAGGCTTCCAGTTCTTTGAGAAAGGGATAGCGTGGATTAAACTGATATACCAGGGTTTTGCCTTCTCGATGGCTGACGATGACCCCACCTTTTTCCAGTCGCCCAAGCGCCCGTTGAAAGCTATACAAAGGACTTTGAAAAGTGCCCCTGAACGGTGCACTGGCCCCACAAAAACAAGCAGCAACCAGCGACCACCCGCAAGAAGCATTCATACCCAAGTCACTGAATTTCCTGTTGCTGTGTATCGTGACTTGTTGTAAGCTGTTGCATTATACCTCTTCAGAGTATTGTTGGAGCACAGTCTTGCTACCCCCCATTTTTTACACTGTTTGCCACCCTTCCGAATTACAATGTGGGCCTACCTTAGTTTATTCTGGTTTTACTAAGAGGTGTTATTTCGCCGACCCAGAAGATGCACGCCTAAAGCGTATGATGTCCTCCGATATGATAATTTTGGAGGTGCCCATAGAAGCTTTCGCTGGAACTTCTGTTAGTTTTACACCTCTTGAGAATGAGAAAGATCTCTGGTGGAACCGTTCACCGGTTCTGGTAAACCGACTCAAAAAAAATAATTAATCTTTTCTGAGGCTAACACGAATCTTTATCACTCCTCCGCCGGGAATTCGATCGTATGTAAATGATGGTAAAGAGTTGCGCGACTAGGCTAACGAGTGTCATATGTCAAAAAAAATACTGATGATTGCCGGACCAAACGGCGCTGGCAAGACGACGATATGTCTGGAGCTCATGAAGGCCCAACACCAGACGCTTTACGACTTTATCAACGCTGACGAAATTGCCAAAGGCCTCGCACCACTCCATCCAGAAAGCGTCTCCCTAGCCGCCAGCAAATTGATGGTAAAGCGCCTTAAAGAACTTTTAGAAGGTCATAGAAGCTTTGCCTTCGAAACAACAGCCTCTGGTGTCAATTACGTAAAGCACTTGCAACACGCAAAGTCAATGGGTTATGAAATCAGTTTAACCTTTCTATGGCTTGATAGTCCACAGCAAGCCGTCGAAAGGGTTTCTCAAAGGGTCAAACAAGGTGGGCATCATGTGCCTACCGAAGTAGTGATTAGACGTTATTATGCGGGCATCAGGCACCTCCAGGCTCATTACCTACCTCTTGCCGATACTGCTTTAATAATAGACAACTCTAGCCAGAAATCGATGGCGTTGATAGCGAAGAAGGATGGGAATAGTCCATTAAATATTTTAAACGAAACGTTATGGAAAAAGCTGACAGAGGCTGCAAATGAACGATGATCTATGTGAAGCAGTTTTACAGGCGCATAAAAGAAGCTATCAAAGAGCCCTTGAAACTGCCATCCGCACCAACACGGCTCTCGTGTTCAGCAAAAATGGTAAGATCGTAAAGTATAGACCTCCTTTTCGCTATGAGCTGGTGCCAATCGCACCAGCTAAGCGTAAAAAAAGCGGCCCCAAAAACAAGTCATAGAGCGATAGATTATACCAAGCTTTCATGGTAGAAAGCCCGTATTGCGTGGTGCACTTGCTCACAAATATCCACTGCTAAATAACTAGCCACAACATCCTCACCGCCTTATGTGTTTGATTTTCCTATTGCTACGACTTGTGGCTTGTTGTAGATTATCGGCTTACGCCGGAATGTTAATCCATTAGTCGTAGGTTCGAATCCTAATCCGGAGACTCCCATGTTCCTGGATAGAAAAGCGAGAAACTGTCAATAAAGTTGTGCACCATTTTACGGCCTTATTCCCAATCTTTCCGTAATAAATTCTGATCCCCGGTCCATCATGCATCCTGAGCTCGCAAACTCCCTCTTGCAAGGTTTTGCAAACGCCAAAGTTTCCTAAGCGATCAAGCCTGATTACAGATTGTTACTTCGCAAAGACCATCCTTTAGGTCCATCACCACGTAGCACACCTTTAGAATGTAGAAGTTCCACAACCTTAGCTGAATCCTCCACTTTAGAAGCACTACGTGCTAACATTTCCTCCTCAAATTCAGTTAGTACAATTTCTCTCAATCCGGTTTCTCTCCATTTAGACAAGGGAGAACATGCTATTGAAATGTTACGAGCCAGTGCCAGCGCATCCAACAGAGCCTGATTTGCACCTTGTCCTTTAAATGGACTCATAGGGTGAGCTGCATCTCCAATCAAAGTAAATGCGCCAGCTTTTTCCAATAATTCCGACTTGAGTAATTCTCGGTCGTACACGGGATAACCTGAAATTTGTGCCGGTAGAGTTGCTGATAAAATTTGAGGAATGGGCTTATGCCACTGTGTTCTACGACATGCTTCTTCTTTAAGTGCCTGAGCTCCTTGTGCACTCAAGGCCTTAGCTTCTTCCTCGGGCATGGGGAAACTAAGTTGCCACATTACCAAGTCTAACGAGTAAGGCATCATGTAGATTCGTTCATGGCCATTGACGGTTTGAAACACGGTGGCTGAGTCGAGCAAAGAACTCTCAACACCCTTAAGAGCCTTTAAAGAACAAATACCCAAAATTACCACATAACCCAGGTAACGTAAAGGGGTAATATCCTCACCAATCAACAAGCTGCGCACAACACTACGAACACCATCGGCACCCACCACCAAATCTGCCTTGGTATTCTTCATCTCTCCGTTAACTTGAAAGCTCAGCTCAACACTTTTATCTTCACATCGTTTAAAACCAACTAAGCGGTGCCCCCACTGCACGGCATCATGGTCGCCCAATTGCTCAAGCAACGCTAAGCGCAAGGCCTGTCGCGGGATATGTACATTTATACGCCTTGGAGACTTTTTAGTGTTTGAATGCGTCCTCCTTCCCCATTCAATAATTTCTTTTCCTTCTGTAGTATGCACCACATGGCGTGTGGAATTACGCGCGTCTTTTAAAGAGAAAAGACCCAATCCTTTAATTGCGTTACTTGCTTGTTGCAAGGTAAGTCCGTAGCCCTGAGCTCGTGCATCAAAGCTGCTATCGCGCTCATAAAGGGTGAATGGAATACCACGATGCAAACAAGCTACAGCCAGAGCCACGCCTCCTATACCTGCACCAATAATTGCTACATGTGGATAGTTTTCTGTATCTGCTATGGGGTGACTAGTAGTAGGAATCAGGCCAGATCCGCTGCAATTATCGCATAAATATTGAGTAATCTTAGGGCGAGCCGAAGCCTTCCCTTCCCCTTGAGCTTTTTCAAATTCCTTAATTGCTGTTTGGTAGCGGAGTCTCGCTTTCTTGCGGAGCTTCAAGTTTTTTTTGCCGCATCCATAACATTTCGGACAAATAGTCCAGTAAGCCTCTCTATTTTCCACTTTTTCAATCTTCTTAAAACTAATTACTTTTCAATGCAAACACGGATAATTTCAAACGGATTATCGACAATAGTACGGATATTGCAATTTTCACGCATATTTTTAATAAACAGACCATCACCGACAAACCCTGCCGTCATCATCCAAATCAATACCAGCAAGCATGAAACGTTGTATCTTTTGGGATACATTATTTTCAACTGAATTTTAAGCTATTACTTTTGAGAGGGTTGAAAATTCTTGAGAAAGACTGAGCCAATCAAAAGTTCGAAGTGTACCCAGTAGCTGGAGCACTTAAAGCCCTTAAGATCCTGCGCGTCAAAACGTTGATAATGCCCCTTGCTAGACGGTTTTTTAACATCAACCGGGTCATCCATGTTGTAGTCTCTGATTGAACCGTCTCCAGACGCCTCTATTTTAACCATATAAACCTTTCCATTTTATTAACTACACAAGGCTATATAATACATTATAACACTGTAGTAATAAAAATATATTTGATTTAGATGTCGAAAATATACTAATTACAGCAAACGATAGTAGGAATCAAAAAATATGGCAGATCATGGCTTAGCGAAGCGTTGCTACATATACAGCCAGCCGGCCCTCGCCACACAGCAGTTTACTTCTTATTCGACGGGAATTGATGAGTTTGCGATTAACAACAAATACTCCTTGATCACAGCGGTGAATCGTTTTAACTCTTTTCCTAGAAGAGGTGATCCAGCCTTTAAGAACCTCCGGTATGAACAAATACCTAGGCACAACACCCCCACAGTCTTACGTGTTTGATTTTCCTATTGATACGAATTGCAAATTGTCGTAAATTTTTACCTCACACTGGACTGTTAAGCCATTGGTCGTAGGTTCCAATCCTACATCCGGAGTTATTGACCCCTGGCAGTTATGCCGCTAGTCATAACTACCATGTTTATACCTTAAATAGAGCCCTCTGAAAAAATGGACTCACATTTATTCTCATAACTTTGTATCTCGAGGTATCACTTATGAAGACTTTGGTTCAAACTCAACAGAAAAAAACTAACAAGCATTCCCTAAGCACCGCACAAAAAACCTTCAATCGCCTCAAAAACAAAATTGAAAAGTTCCAACAAGAGCTAGAAGCCGCTCAAACATATCTTAACCAAGCACTCGATTTTTTTCATAAGGAGCTACTACCACGACAACGGACCTCTAACAAGGCCCTTGAGGATTGCATCAAACTCATGTATGGGCACTACAAAAATCTATCCTGCCTTACAAAGAAGGAGCGAGAGCTTCTCAAAGAATTGATCTGTTGTAAAATCAATGAAGCCTTTGATGGAGAAATATTCAACGATTTCGACCCTGAACTCTGTGCCATTTTTAAAGAATTAGAAGGCATGGATTACAAGCAAATAATTTCCGATGAATTCTCTAATATGAAAGAATATTTGGAAGACATGTTCAAAGAACATGGACTTGACATTGACCTCTCCAAAATAAACGTTGACGACGATTTTCATGATACGATGCAAAAGGTCCGCGATTTGATTGACGATGTAGCAGCCAAAGCGCAAAAAGAAAGAGAACCTGAAACAAGAAAAAAAACAAAACGCGAACTGGAAAAGGAAAGAAGGGCTCAAGAGAAAGCTAGCAAGGTACAGGAACTGGAGAATCTTCAAAAAAAAGGCTTGGCAAGTATCTATAAACAGCTAGCGAAAGCTCTTCATCCTGACCTAGAGCAAGACCCTTTTCAGAAAGCCGAAAAAGAAATGCTGATGAAAAAACTGACCAACGCCTATGAAAATGATGACTTGCATACGCTGTTGACGCTCGAGATAGAGTGGATGAATCGAGTAGGAAATGAAGAAAATTCGACCAGACTTTCAAGTGATGCCCAGCTCAAAATTTATAATTCTATTCTAAAGGATCAAATAGAAGATCTACAAAACAGATTCGAAACACTCCTTTGCCATCCTCAATATATGCCCATAAGGCATTATTGTACTGACGAGATGATCCCTCCGACCTTTGCAATGCAGCTAGAAGTCCTAGAAGTTGAGGAGCACATAAAGGCCCTTCAAGCGAACGTCCAAGAGCTTCGAGGCAATCGACCGGAAAAGCTACTGCGTCGAGTTCTCTCTCACTTTCACGAGGAACTTCCATTTTAGCGCTTGGCTTGAATGGATAACATGACTTTCTGTATTGTAAGGGAAAGACTCATCAATCACCTTTATGCCGGAACTTGATGTTTTGAGGCAGTTCATTTTCACGTTCAGAAAGTGTCTTAAAGAGCTTTATTTCATCAAAACCGACATTCATTTGCTAACGCTATCGACGACCTTGTATAAAAGACATCTCGTTCTCAAATTATTTTCAGTCGATGCTAATTAAACATAAGAGCTCGCTGCTATCAATGCCGTCCTAACGACCATCATTTATGGCAATTTAATGGTCCATGATGTAGCTTTAAATGGGTAAACCATAAATCCACATTTCATCTAGCAATGTAGTTGAGATAAATGAGAGTTTAGAAAGATGCCAAAAATTAGGCCCAATAAAATATGGATTGATGCGGACGCTTGCCCTAAAGCAGTTAAAGAAATCGTCTTTAAAACAAGCCGTCGCTTAAATATACCCATTATATTAGTGGCTAATACGTATCAATTTTTTCCTCCCAGCGATCTTATCCAATTGATTGTGGTGAACAAAGGATTTGATGCCGCCGATCAACACATTATCGATCAAGTGGAAATCCACGACATTGTCATCACTGCTGATATTCCCCTAGCTGCGGAAGTTTTGAAAAAAAAGGCTATTGCTCTCAACCCAAGAGGTGAAATTTATAATGAACAGAATATTTGTTCGATTTTATCGATGCGCAATTTTATGAAAGATCTTCGCGATGCAGGCACAATGACTGGTGGACCAGCAGCGTTTGGACCAAAAGATATTAAACAATTCGCCAATTCACTAAACAAACTAACCTCATAATTATGGTTCTTGTGAAGAGTTGGGGGCGCT
Organism: uncultured Chlamydiae bacterium; assembly: GCA_963713615.1. Classification (GTDB taxonomy): domain Bacteria; phylum Chlamydiota; class Chlamydiia; order Chlamydiales; family JAJFMA01; genus CAMFKD01. Next base: position 547,168 of record CAVQMM010000001.1, on the reverse strand, counting down.
TTGGAATCACAATCGTTACGCAGCGCGAAGCGCTTTGGAGCCCCAACCGACTGCGTCGCCAATATCTGAAAGTAACAAGGCTTCCTATGTGGCGCAGTCATTCCATGCATTCCATGACTGCGAGCAATCCGTTGCAATTGTGGAGACGTGCAAAACAAACGTCCCATGTGATACAAACGGCATCTGTTTCAACCGTTCTCGCAGTCATGGAATGACACTGCACCACATAGGAAATTGCGCCAGCCAACCTTTGAGTTACTTCACAAGAGCCTGTTTCGCTACACATCCTTTGCAGCAGGAATAATGTCTACTTTCGCACCATCAATGATTCTATCCGAAGGGATAACAACAATGCGTTGATTCTCTTTAAGACCGGAGGTGATTTCCATTTGATTGCCGTAGATCACGTCCGATTTGTACTTGACTGAGGTGAACGGTATTGTTTTCATCTACAATCGCCACATGCGGAAAACCAGAGCGGATGATGACTGCTGTCGTAGGGATAATAAAAGTGATTGTATCAGGCCATAACAGAAATTTTACGCGTGCATACAACCCCGTATATAAGATGCCATCCTTGTTCTCTACATCCACCTCGGTCAATAAGGTACGAGCTGTAGGATCTAAAGCCTTGGCAAAGCGTGTGACAATTCCTTTAAAGATTTTATCGGGCAATTGCGGGATGGTGACTTCAGCTTCAAGCCCGTCCTTGATTTGCGTGAAATAGGTTTGTGGAACATCAACAAAAAAACGGATGCGATGTGTTTGCGCAATTTGAAAGAGCTCTTGCGGGGCTCCATTGACATTGCCATAAATCAAGTGGCCGATGTCGATCAGACGTTGGGTAATGATGCCATCAAAAGGGGCATAGATATATTTGAACTGTTGCTGATAGGTCAATCGGGAGACATTTTTTTCGTTGGCGACCACAATGGCTTCTGCAGATTTAAAGTTAGCATTATATCTGATCCACTTCTTGTTTTGAAACAGCTTCCATATTTTTATTCCAAAGTCTTTGCCATCGATCGCTGGTGATTTTGGCTATGTCTCTTTTCTACGATGGAATTTACTAGATCCGCTTGCGCTTGAGCTAACTCCTCATCATGTTTCTGGAGTATCGATTTCAGCTAATAGATCGCCGACTTTCACCGCATCGCCAATGTCGACTAAGTAGCGTATCAGGTAACCATTGACCCGAGCCCATATCGGCGTGATATGCCAAGCTTGGGCAGAGCTAGGAAGAATCAACTCAATGGGTTTTGTATTGGGCTTAAGCTGCATGATGGCAACTCGGGGCAAGGGATCTTCAGCCGCTAGGAAGTCAATTTTTTTCGTATTGATCAGATGCGGGATCCATCCTCACAAAAAGAGCAAAGACAGCACGAGTGCTGTCATACAGATAAGCTTCCATTTTCGCCGGGATCGCATTTTATTATCCTGGACTGATTCGGTCATTCTTCGTCTTGGTTAATCGCTTGATGTTCAGGTGGCACATAAGGCTGTGGTTTAGCATGCAGATAGGGATTTTCCTTATGCCGCAAGTAAGAAAATATCACAGGAACAAAAAATAATGTGGTTAAAGTCGCTATAACAAGCCCGCCAATAACGGCTTTACCTAAGGGAGCGTTTTGCTCGCCCCCTTCACCCAGTGCCAATGCCATTGGAATCATGCCGACAATCATCGCCAAGGCTGTCATTAAAATTGGTCTTAGTCGCGTTTCGGCAGCGGCGTGAATAGCCTGAATACTGTTTTTGCCTTCTCTTAACTGAAAATTTGCAAAAGTCACCAGCAAAATACTGTTGGCCGTAACGATTCCTACACTCATGATAGATCCCATGAGAGAGGGGATGTTAAACGTGGTGCCGGTAAGAAACAATGCCCAAATAATGCCTGAGATAGCTCCTGGTATCGCCATGGTGATGATAAAAGGATCCAGCCAGGATTGAAAGTTGATCACCATGATGAAATATACCAACAAGATGGCAAAAATAAAACCGATAGCCAGCTTCGTAAAAGCGATCTTCATATTTGATACTACCCCGCTGACGATAATGGTATTGCCTGGAGCCATTTTTTGGTTATATTTATCCACCATGTCTTGGATGTCGGAAGCAACACCCCCTAAATCACGTCCTTGCACATTAGCATAAATATCATAAACAGGTTGAATATTAAGATGGCTCGCTACACCTACAGTCGAACGACGTTCTAGCTGTGCATAGATCGCATAAAAGTTGTGATTGCTTAGTCTCAGGGCTGGAGATAGGGATATGCAATAGCCCTTCTATAGTGTTAATGCGGTATTTCGGATTTTGTACAGCAATCAGGTAAGGGACACCGGATTTTCTATCTAGCCAAAAGTTCGGAGTCACTGTTGTGCTGTCACTGAAATTGATCAGAACATCATCGGTCACGTTTAATTGATTGAGCCCAGCAAGCGCAATTTGCATTCTATCCACTTCAAGAAACAATTCAGGAAGATCCACAATTTGGTGAATATGGGCATCGACAGCACCCGGAACATGGGAGATCTCTTCGACTAATTCTTGTGCGACCTTTAAATTGTTCGCGTGATCATATCCTGAAACTTTAATATCGATTGGGCGTTGGCAAGCCAATATTAAGAATTTGATTGACGATATCGGCTGGTTGGAAAAAGAAAAGTAAATTTGGAAATTTATGTTTCAGCTGCTCCCGTAACATTGTCATGTATTGCTGGGTTGAATATTTCCTTTCAGCTTTGAGTGAGATCAAAATTTCACCATCATAGCCACCGATAGTAGCGCTATCCCCAAAAGCAAGGGTATAAGGCACTGGATTAATGCCAATATTATCTATCAACATCTCAATATCATCGGGATGAATGACTTTTTTAATTTCATTTTCCACTTCACTGAATATCTCAGCAGTCACTTCAATTCTTGTGCCTGATGGTGCTCTGACATGCAGCCGTAGCTGGCCTGCATCGACGGTGGGAAAGAAATCCTGTCCAATAAAGGGGGATAGGAACAAGGCGCTAGCAAAAATCAATCCAAAGAGGATAAGTACTATGATGCGATTTTCTAATGACCACTGCAGTGCAGAACCATAGGATTTGCGAAAGCGATGGAATTTTTCGGAAAATTTGACGTGATAGCGGTCTAAAGCCGTTTGCGGACCTCCTCCAGTATACAAATACATCTCCGGAGGCAGAATAAATTTGATCATGACAGGGACAAGCGTACGGGATAAGGCAGTAGGAAGCAATAATTGCAAAAACAACCGACAGTGCAAATGGCGTAAACAAGAATTTTGCCGGACCCACAAGTAAGACAACAGGCAAAAATACGATGCAGATCGATAAAGTGGATACAAAAGCAGGAATAGTCACTTCATAAGAACCATCCAAAATAGCTTGTTCTAAGGGTTTGCCTGCTGAGATATTGCGGTGAATGTTTTCAATGGCTACGGTAGCATCGTCCACCAAAATCCCAATAGCTAAGGCGAGTCCACCTAAAGTCATGATATTCAATGTTTCTCCTATCAGACTCAAACAAATAATGGAAGTCATGATCGATAAGGGAATGGAGATAAGTACCATTAAAGTGCTACGCCAACTTCCTAAAAAGATCAACACCATGGCACCCTGTCAAACATGCCGCTAACAGCCCTTCTGTAACGACACCTTCGATAGCTTTTTTAACAAAAATGGACTGATCAAAAATCAAGTCAATATTCATCCCTTTAGGTGCCGCAGCGCGTATGGTGGGCATGAGTTCTTTTACTTGGTTGACGATGTCAAGAGTTGAAGCAGCTCCATTTTTTAAGACCTGCATTAAAACAGAGCCCGTCCCATTGCGTCGCACGATATTGGTTTGCGGGGCAAATCCATCGTGGGCAAACGCAACATCTCTCAAAAAAATAATTTTCCCGTCAACCATCGCTATGGGAATATCATTAAAGGCGGCAGGCTCAACCGGTGTATTGTTCATGTTGACGTTATAATCAAAATTCCCGATGCGTGAGTCACCTAGGGGCGTAGTCACCACTTGATTCAGCAACGCGCTATTGACATCGCGGGCAGATAATCCCCGAGTTTGCATAGCTACGGAGTCGACATCGACCATTAATTGGCGCACTACGCCACCATAGGGTGTGGGTAAGGTGGCTCCGGGGATGGTGGCAATATACTGCCGCATACGCCAGTTTCCATAGTCATAAAGCTCAGATTGGGAAACTGTTTCGCCTGATAAAATCATTTGCACAATCGGAACAGTATTCACATAATAACGCAAAATGATCGGCGGAAGGACGTTTGGCGGCATGCGTTTCAAAATAGCTTGCGAAGCTGCTGTGGCTTCTGCCATGGCAATAGCAATATCGGCATTGGGATGAAAGTAAAGACGCACCAAACCGACACCATTAAAAGTTTGAGATTCTATTCTTTCAATATCGTTCACGTTGTTGGACAGGGTATATTCACTATATGTTGTGATCCTTTGTGCAAACTCTTCTGGAGGAAGTCCATTGTACGACCAAATCACACTGACGATGGGAATATTGATATTTGGAAAAATGTCTTTAGGTGTTACAACCATAAAAACACAGCTAGTGAGCGCAATAAGTAAGGCGAGAACAACAAAAGTATAGGGACGCCTGAGAGCGAGTTGAACAATCCACATGCCAGCAACACAGATTTTATAAAATCACCTAACATACTTTTTAAAAATTGATTTTGCAACCACGATCTGACTCAATTTTGATTTTCAAGGCCATGCCCGTGACACAGGAGGCTCGCTTCTGAATAAGGTTGTTTTATTTCTAATGATCCCCTTGGTATTGATGGCCAGCTGTTCTGTTGGACCTTCCTATGTTCCTCCCTGTATTGATCTGCCTTCAGAATGGAAAAACAGCAACGAAGGATGTGCAGAGTGTGAGGCCGACAGCATCGCAAACCAGGCCGACCTTGACTATTGGTGGCAAGTTTTTGAAGACGCCCAACTTGACGAATTAGAGGAGTTGGCCACCGAAAATAATCGAAATCTCTATGTTGCCTTTGAAAGAATTAATGAGGCTCGTGCATTGATGGGCATTGCCGCATCGCAATTTTATCCACAAATTAACTTGAGTCCTCAGTATACCAATACCCTTGAATTGATTAAAAATTATCATGCCCCTGGGTTATCTAGTCTACTCTCCGGAGAAAGTGTTTTCAGGGCACATGAACTGTTCTATTTTATGCCTGTGAATTTGAGTTATGAAGTGGATTTATGGGGACAGATCAAAGATCAATATGACGCTGCCAAATACAACTGGGCAGCACAAAAGAAAGATTACCAGGCTGTCATGCTATCGCTGACCACAAACCTTGGAATCGCCTATTATCAGTTACGGGCTCTTGATGCTCAAATAGACCTGCTTCTAGGGGTACTCAAAACTCGGCAAAAAGCACATGAAATCAATCTAGCGCGTTATGAGGAAGAAATTGTCTTTTATGCCGATGTCACCCTTGCAGCGGAAGAAGTGGAAAGTGCGCTTTTGCAATATTATGAAGCTTTGCGCCAGCGAGAGGTATTGGAAAATCAAATAGCTGTTTTAATTGGCGTTCCTGCCTCAGAATTTTGTTTAGAGCCTATGCCTCTTCAAGATTTACCTCCGTGCATACCTGATGGCATACCATCCGACGTTCTCCTGCGCCGACCTGACCTTGCTGAAGCAGACTATAATACAAGATCCGAACATGCGTTGGTGAAGAATGCGTATGCCCAATTTTTCCCTTCCTTGACATTGACTTCCACAGGGGGATTTGAGAGTCCTATCTTCAAGGACTTCTTGAAATGGATAAGTCGTTATTTATTTCTCGGCGCACAAGTCGATCAGTTAATTTTTGATGGATACAAGACACCCTATAATTTGGAATTGCAAATTGCGCGTTTCAAAGAAGCCACTGGAGAATATCAGCAGCAAGTGCTTGTTGCTTTTCAAGAGGTGGAAAACGCCTTGAAAGATTTAGATTCCTATGCAAAGCAGTATGACCTTGCTCTGACAACCACCCAGTTGGCGCAAAAAACTTATCAGTTATATTTAGATCGTTATGCATTAGGGGTGATTTATTATATCGATGTGGCCAATACAGAAATGGATCTTCTGAATTACCAAATAGCTGTGAATACCCTTCAGGGGTTCCGCTATGTGTCTACAATCCAATTGATCAAAGCCCTTGGCGGTGGCTGGTCATGTCTCTGATATTCACAAAGCTCCCCAGCCTTAGGCCCACAAATCGACCTTAAGGTCCGTTTTAGCAGTAGCTACAACATCTTTTAGATCGTAACAAGCTAATATTTAGTAGGATTGATGAATTGTTCCCGATCCTTTCTCTGCACAACCAATCAGGTGCCTTTTACGCCCTTTTTGATTCTTTCCCCAACATCCTTGTCTATGTTGTGCCAGTACTCGAACGCTCGCTCCAAAATAGGCTCTGAGACCCCCTTCTTGAGATGTCCGACAACATTTGAGACAAGCCGTTCACGCTGTGCATCATCCATGACATTGCGTATGAGATTACCTGGTTGACCCCAGTCGTCATCATCCTTTCGTTTAGTATAGGCAGCGCGTACAAACTCACCGCTTGCATCCCACACCTCTACCTGGGGATAGTGCTGGCCATCAGCTTTGGGGCCTCCTTTTGAGTTTGGAGCATATACCGGATCGGAAACGTTCTCCATTCGCATCGCCCCATCCTTGCTATAACTATGGACTGGGCACCTTGGTTTATTAACTGGGATCTGCTTGTAGTTTACTCCCAAACGAGCGCGATGTGCGTCTGCATAGGAAAAGAGGCGAGCGAGCAACATTTTGTCCGGACTGGGACCTATTCCTGGCACCATATTGTTCGGCTCGAAGGCTGCCTGTTCAATCTCTGTGTGAAAATCAGTGGGGTTGCGGTTGAGCGTCAACCGACCTACTTCGTGAAGCGGGTAGTCGCCATGAGGCCATACCTTACTCAGATCGAAGGGGTTAAACCGGTATGTCGCCGCTTCCTCAAATGGCATAATCTGCATCCGCAAAGTCCAACTAGGATAATCACCCCGCTTTATCGCATCAAATAGGTCGCGACGATGAAAGTCGCCATCGATACCGGCTAGACGATCGGCTTCTTCCTGGGTCAAGAAGTCAATCCCCTGGTTAGTCTTAAAGTGGTACTTCACAAAGAAACGCTCGCCTTTTGCATTCACCCACATATAGGTATGGCTTGAATAGCCATTCATATTCCGCCATGTCTTCGGAATTCCGCGGTCTCCCATCAATACTGTCACTTGGTGTGCCGATTCAGGTGAAAGCGTCCAAAAGTCCCATTGCATATCATTGTCACGCAGGCCACTGTCTGCACGGCGTTTTTGAGAGCGGATGAAGTGTTGGAACTTCATGGGATCACGAACGAAAAATACCGGGGTGTTGTTTCCGACCATATCGTAGATACCCTCGCTTGTATAGAACTTCAAAGCGAAGCCGCGTGGATCACGCCAGGTATCAGGGCTTCCTTGTTCTCCAGCAACCGTTGAGAAGCGAATCAAGGTATCTGTCTTTGTACCGGGCTGGAATACTGCCGCCTTCGTATAGGCACTGACATCTTGTGTTACCTCGAAGTAACCGAAAGCTCCGGATCCTTTTGCGTGTGGTTGACGTTCAGGAATCTTCTCTCGGTTAAAATTCGCCATCTGCTCAATAAGATAGTGGTCTTGCAATAAGATGGGCCCATCCGGTCCGACTGTGAGAGAATATTCTTCACTAGCTATGGGAATGCCAGCATCATTTGTAGTCGGTTCTGGATCATCTTTTCTCATGGTAATCTCCTTTAGTTAAGGATCGAGCTATGCCCTAGCATCCCTATTGAGCCTGTTTAATCCATTCCTCTGAATAAATTAAACACTAGATTAAATTTTTCCTTATCTATATCAGAAATTTCCATAAAGTACATTTATTTTTGGTTCTTGTGAAGAATTAGGAGCGCTTTTGCTTCCACAAACCATCGAATAGATGTCAAAAAGTTGGCCTTGTTCACCTTTACGGTCAGAATTTCGGTCGGACGAAAAAGGTCGGATGTCGTGGTTTGTGACGAGGGCATAGCGCCAGCTATGTCCGAGGAGCAAAACGCGACAGACGATCCTTTTGCAGTCCACCGAAAACTGACCGCAAAGGTGAATAAGGCCAAAAAGTTGGTTGGCGCAATTTCCTATGTGGGGCAGTCATTCCATGACTGCGAGGACGGTTGAAACAGATTCGGTTTGCATCACATGAGGCGTTGTTGTCCACATCTCCACAGATGATTGTTTTTCACGAGGTTGTGTGGGTGAAAGTCCATCCGCAGTCATGGAATGACTGCGCTACATAGGAAATTGCGCCAACCAACCTTTTAAGTGGTGAATGTTCACTGAAACAACCTTCTCAGCAGGTCCTTAACAAACAATCGAAGTAATATTCAGCACTGAATTTTGTTAAATATTGTTGACAATATCATAAATGCACGATTACAGTCTATTTAATTTAATGAAAAATAAAATCTTCTTTAAGGAACTGTATACGGATATACCTGCTTATAAGGGGGCAAACCTCCTATTGAAACATGAATTGGTTGCAGAGGATCAATCGCAACACATCGAAAATTCTAAAACAATGGTCATAGCGTCAAGCGAAGGCACAACAATAGGACAAGCCTATGGTGTTTTAAGGGTTAAAACATTTACTTCTGTCCTTTCACTCCTTCCAGACGGCGTGATGGGATAAGGCCTCAAAGAACTCTTGTTTACAAATGTTTTTTATTATTTGGCTAAATTTAATAACACAGAGGGCTACTCATCATGTTATTTAGAAGAATGAACTAAATGCTGTGCAAACTATGGAATCTTGCCCACACGTACAAGGCAGGCTGCCAGCATTAAGAACACCAATCTCTTTTTGCAAGATCTCAAGGAAGGCAACATTGTAGACCCTAACGAACCTGCACCGACTATGGCCCAACTGGAAAGCCAAGAACTATTCAAAGATACTTGTCAGATGATTACCACCACCGACCTTGCAGGGAAATTTTTGCAACCAAAAGGCAAGCGGGCATAAGTCTAGGCTTACTTCTTATTCGACGGGAGTTTGATGAGTTTGCCATCAACAACAAATACTCCTTGGCCGCAGTGGTGAATCGTTTTAACTCTTTTCCTAGAAGGGGTGATCCAGCCTTTAAGAACCTCCAGCCTGCAATATACCTGTTACTTCGCAAGCGTGGCAATAGTCCCAATCACCGTTAAGGTAAAAGCCCCACCAATTAGGAAATTTGCAGTCGGTGATAGACCATCCGCGCTCCAGCTCTGTCGCAATCTTAGCCAGTCGCATGTCCATATCGAAAGGCCAGGGAGAATAGGAGATACCGGCATTTCAACAGCAGTAAGGACCGCTTGTGCGAAAAAGGCTAGCGATCTAAGCGCATGCTGACCTGAAGGGACCGGCATTCCGAAGGGAACGCCTGCGAGGCGGCACAAAATGTTCACAGGGAAAGTGGCAACTGTTTGAACCATTGCCGTAAAACCATGCAAAAAGGAATCCCCCAACGAAGTTAAGACTATTCCTCCGGTTAACATTAATATCTTTATACCATACTGCTGCGCCACTATATGATATCTAACAGAATCTTCATTTGATATCGCAAAATAGAGAATTCGTGGATCTGAATGTGCATCCTCTATCACTTTTTGCACCTTATTAACAAAAGGAAATGATAAAGAACTATTTAAACCAAACATTGTGAATACCATATCTATTTGTTAATGATGTTTTCGACAAATATAGATATGGTCATTAATTCCGTCAAGTCAGATTTAGCCTTTAGAAGCTAGCATTTCAATCTGGCCGACTTCTAAACGAACCTCTCCAGTTGGACTTACCTTTCCTTTTTTCACCAAAACGTCATACATATCGTCCAAGAATGCTGGTCTTTTTGCCTCCGATAAATGAGACAATGGCGTTACCACTGCTTTTAGCAACGCTTCGAGCTCCGTTTTGTTTTGAAAAACAACAGGCTTGGTTCTTTTTTCTATACGCTCGACAGTGAATCCAATATCTTCTAGAATTTTTCGGTATTCCCTTTCCGTATGAAAGGAATGGCCTGTTCGGTAATTGATGAAACGCGGAAGCCAATTCATTTTGAAAATCACCGCACGGCAGGTATCATGCAGATCGCACTGGATCTCCCCGGGTTTTGGTGAAGCGATGATGAGCGCTTCACCGCCTTTTTTCAAAGCTCTATAGATAGAATTCAATGCCTGCTTTTGGTCTTCTATCCAATGCAAGCAGTTGAAACAGATCGCACGATCAAACTCTTGATTCATGCTCAAAGAACAGATGTCCTTTTCAAAAAAACTTAAATTGGAATATTGCAAGGGCGAATAATGCTGAGATGCGAATTGTATCATGGCCTTTGAGGCATCGCATCCAACAATCCTCATATTCGGGAAATGTTCTGCTATGCAGGCGGTGACTTTACCCTCACCACACCCTGCATCAAGGAGTGAAGAACTGCCGTTAAAGAAAGGTCCTTCAATGATCGTTTTAAAATACACTAGCTCATCTAGAGTGCTGGTATGGTAACCATTGACTTGCTCTTCATTAAACTGAAATGACATTTCCAACTCCTTTTTAGCGTGATTGCTAAAGGCTGAAAGCATTTACCCCTTGAGCTTTCTGGTTATACCATGCGCGGTTAGATTTGGCGCAATCGACTGCGCCAAATCTAACCGCGCATGGTATAAATCCTCCTACAGCTCATTCCCGATGTTCAAACTGTATGCCGTGGGAACCTCGCTTTCGTCCTATCCGGCTACATTATTTTCTTATGCTATAACACGTGGTGGATGTGAAGAAATAAATCTCGATGCATATGAAAATATCTATTGCCTCACCAAGGCCCTTCCTTGTACTAAATTATTCTTCCATTTAGAAGGTAGGAAACGTGCTGAACTAAGTTCACCCCATGACTGAAGGATCGTTGCTTGATATCTTTAGCTTTTAAAATGCTTGTAGGCAACCGCTCCTCGTGTATCGGGGTAATTTTTGGCATTTTTCTTGCTACGCTGCTGATTTCACAGCAGTCTGCCATCTTCCTAGGCCTTGTTAGCAGATCCTATCGCATCGTCACGGACATTGCAGAACCTACCATCTGGGTGATGGATCCGGCTACAGAAAGCGAAGATAAGCTCAGGACTTTGCCTCTTGGTTATGTAGACGTCGTGCGTGGTACATCTGGGGTTGAATGGGCCGTTCCTTTAGGTTCTTCGCTAATGCCGGCTGTCACCCCATCGGGAAAATTTGAAATTTGCCAACTCTATGGAATTGACGATGCTACGCTAATCGGAGCCCCCGCTCAAATGATAAAAGGTTCTGTTCGTGATCTGAGACGTGAAGGCGGCGTCATTGTCGATGTCTACTCAGCAGAAAAGAGCCTGGCAAAAACTGACAAAAAGGGGAAAAAAATTCCGCTCGATATAGGCGATCCCCTTGAAATCAATGGCGTAAGGGCTGTTGTGGTCGGGATTTGCAAAATTACGCAGAGCTTTTACCCCCAACCGATCATCTTTACCTCATTCTCCCAGTTTCAGCTTTTTAGGCCTGCCTTGGCCGATCGAATGAGCTTTGTTTTAGTAAAAACATGGCCTGATAAAAACATTGAAGAGGTCGCACATGCAATCGACGTCACATCAGGCTTAAATGCCCTCACCAAAGAAGAGTTTAAAAGCACAATTCGGCATTTTTTCCTAGAAACCGGCATCTTGATCAATTTTGGACTTTCTGTTGCGTTAGGCATCATCATTGGATTTTCGATCTCAGGGCAAATTTTTTATATGATGACGCTCGACAACATCAAGTACTATGCGCTAATAAAAGCCGTTGGTGGAACGAAGGAGATGATTCTCAAGATGATCCTGTTTCAAGCTCTCACCGTAGGAGTCATTGGATATGCCCTCGGCATCAGTATTACCATACTTTGGGGAATGGCTATCAAGGATACGACTCTTGCCTTTTTATTTCCCTGGCAATTATTGCTATTCAGTGGCGGCATCGTCCTCTTTATTTGCCTCGCAACTGCTGCACTCAGCATTCAGAAGGTGTTGCATGCGGATCCCAAAATATTGATGGGGAACTAGGTATGAATGTCTCCATCAGCTGCAGAGGGATAAGGAAATCCTATGGAAAAGAGGAGAACAAGGTCGAAGCCTTAAAGTCGACCGACCTAGATATTTATAACGGGAACCTAACGCTGCTCGTGGGTCCATCGGGTTCAGGCAAGACGACACTCATTTCCATCATCGCAACGATTTTAACGCCCGATGCAGGAGAATTAATTTTACTCGATCAGAACGTGAATTTGATGGATGAAAACGGAAAAGCACACTTTCGATGCAAAAATATCGGTATTGTTTTTCAGTCCCTTTTCTTAATTCCTGCACTGACGGTCATTGAAAACATATCACTTCCCCTCATTGTGGGAGGGATGGATGAAGCGACAAGCTTAGATAAGGCCATGCACTACCTGGAGAAAGTTCATTTAAGCCACAAGGCACACGTATCTCCCGCAGACTTATCTAGAGGGCAACAACAGCGCGTTGCCATTTCACGGGCTATGATCAACGAAGCAAACATTATTATTTGTGACGAACCCACCAGTGCCCTTGACCATACGGCAGGATTTGAAATCATGGAATTTCTACAAGATCTTGCAAGAATTTCTTCAAAAACAGTATTGGTCGTGACACACGATTCGCGCATTTTTTCTTACGCTGACCGTATCATCCCTATGAGCGATGGGGAACTAACTCCTGAAGGAAAACGTGAATAGAAATTATTTTAAATGGATTTTGGTGATAGCGGCCATTGGGCTGCTATTTGTAGGAAATTTCATGTGGAGGGAAGGTCAGGACTATCCTGTGGCTCCTACCGAGTTTTCCTTTCGCCCTGTTTCCCCATTTAAATCCTACATCGCCGGAGTAGGTATCGTTGAGGCCAGTAGCGGAAACATCTTCATAGGCTCACCTGTCAACCGTGTTGTAGATCAGGTCGAAGTGAAAACCGGCGAAAAGGTAAAAACGGGACAGATTTTATTTCGATTAGAATCGCGCGACTTGACTGCCGATTTGCAAACTCGTCTCATAGCCTATGAAAACGCTTTGGCTAATTTACAAAAGCTGGAGGCTTTGCCAAGACCCGAAGATATGATCGCTGCTGCTGCTGTTTTAAAGAGTGCTGAGATCGAACTTGCTCAAGCAAAAAGTCAGTATAGCCGCGTAGTAGGCTTACAAAAAAGCGGAGCCATGAGCGATGAAGAAGTCGCTCGTCGCTACTTCGCCAATCAAGAAGCTGAAGCAAAATTTCAAAAAATACACGCTGATTTCGAGAAAATCAAAGCGGGAGCTTGGCGCCCTGATTTAGAAATTGCAAAGCTGCAAGTGCAACAGGCGAATGCCGACATCCAGCACGTGAAAGCGAATATGCAGCGTGTGACCATCACCTCTCCGATCGATGCCACCGTATTACAGATAAAAATCCATGAGGGAGAATTTCCTCCTTCAGGTACCCCCTCAATGATTATAGGAAATACGGACACCATGCATCTCAGGGTCAATATCAATCAGTTTGACGCATCTCACTTTCAGCCCGAGGCCCCAGCTGTTGCCTTTCTACAAGGCAATGCAGAGCTTAAATTCCTGCTTCATTTTGTGAGGCTCGAACCCTACTTTGTCACCAAACAAAACTTAACCAATGATATCCACGAAAAGGTTGATACGCGAGTTCTACAAGCCATCTACTCGTTTAAAGAGGGAGAAAACCGGATTTTTGTTGGTCAACAGATGGATGTTTTTATCGAAACTCAAAACCCCAAACAACAATGACACAAAAATGGGCCCACTGAATCCGAAACGCTTTATACTCTCACAATCATCGCTCGGCGCGCAGCGCTTTGGAGTGCGGTCGCTCGCGACTCGCACTTCAAAGCGCTTCGCGCCTATTCAATGGTTCGCTAAGGCAAAAAGCCTTTTACTGTTTGTAGCACTGTCAGGTTGCTCCCCTGCCGTCTATGTCCCTGATATTGACCTACCATGCGAGTGGTCTAGTGATATTCATCCTACACTGCAAGACATAGAGGATAACTCCTGTTTGACATGGTGGGATCAGCTGGGTGATCCCGTTCTAAATGAATTAATGCGTCTTGCAGAAGTTCAAAATGTGGATCTCAAGATCGCTGCAACACGTGTCTCACAAGCACGATCGCAGGTAGAAGTACTCGAAGAGGACTTCTGCGCGACCTGGGTGACTCTTTCCGCAGAAGTTGCAAAAAACTACATCGAATTGAGAGGCTCTCAGCGCCGCCTTAGCCTTCTTGAGACGAAAATCAGTGAAGGGGAAAAACAAGCACAATTGATGCAGGATCTAAAACAGCGTGGAGTCATCAGTGACAAGGCCTTTTCAGAAATAACGCTTGATCAGCTCTCCATGCAAGCTGAGCACCCTATGCTGGAGTTGCTAGTTTCCAATGCCATCCACCGCATATCCACCCTTCTTGGATATGCGCCAGGAGATCTCTTTGAATACTTGTCTTGTCCAAATCCACTACCTCAACTGCCTTGTTGCCTACCCATTGGTCTTCCTTGCGAATTATTGCAAAGACGGCCTGATATCCGAAAAGCCGAACAAGAGCTTATCGCTACGCAGCAGACTTCACCACTACTTATAGCTTTAATCCCCCGCTTTCTTGTGAGAGAATGCAATCAGCCTACAGCTCAAGAAGCTTTCTACACCTATCAAAAGACGGTCTTAGAAGCTCTTGAAGAAGCAGAAAATGCTATTTCGGCCTACACCCAAGGACAACAGAAGCTCTGCTATCTGGAAGAGTCCTGTCGAATTCTTGAACAATCCCTCACGCAAGAGAGTTTGCTCTATCAGCAGGGTGTCAATGACCTCTTATCGTATTTGAAAATTTCCAAAGAGACTTTTTCTGCCCAAGATCTGTTGATTCAAGGCCAAGTAGAACAGCTGTTAAACTATGTGTCGGTTTTTAAAGCGCTTGGTTGTCACACACCGTCGCCTGCTTAGGAGTGTTATGAAACCCCATGACCGTCTATCGGCTGCGACAATCACGGGGGAGTTTAATGCTAGGATTCTTGGGTTAAGGCAAACAGCTGCTCTTGATAGGCCTTGTCATTTTTTAGTAAATGTCCATGCTGTCCCTTGTGTCCATTATTGTCCATAAGAGGTAATTGCAGAAGTCCGATTCTCCGAAGTCAATTTCCTGAAAATCGGATGCCGGTGAAGAGAGAGTCATTCCCTTCCCAGGCCCGAAGGGTCGATATTGCAACAGGCCATGGCATCAACCTAACAAGCCCTTTGGGCTTATGTTTCAATGCTTTAAGGCTTTCTAGGCAACTCAAAAGGTTGGCTGGCGCACCTGAGCTCTCCAGAATCGCCTTCTCACTCAGCGCCTAGGCAAGCCCTACGAATTCGAAAGTTTTTTTTATTCTATATAAAGTCCATTGACATAAACATTAACAAGCTGTAAAAGTTAACTACTAACAATAGAATATGGTAAATAAGATGGATACTGGTAATTTTATTACATTTTTAAATAATTCTGGTAGTGTAAATCTCGCAAATAGAACAGGCCATTCGGGAGTCCCTATTGTATTGTTTCAAACTGAAGCTAAAACCCGAATTGAAGCAATGAAAACTCTTTCTGAAGATTTGTGCGTTGCAATTGGGGGATTACCTAACCACCTTACTGGCTTTAGCTTAAAGGAGCTATTTTTCATCAATGCGATCAGCCTCATGAAAAAACGACTTTGCAATAGTTCCTATTCACAAGGATATTCCATAAGCTGGTCTACGCACAAAAAGGACTTACTAAATTTTTTGGACTCGCTTCAAAAAGGCAATGCGCCTCTTCTTACGAACCACAGCGAGATCGTGCAAAAGGTGAAACAATTAGATAATGGACGAATGAAAAATCTCTTTAATGATTTACATTCGGAATTAGAAAAGTACATAAAGACTGCCCCAGGTAATCTTCAAACGAATGAAAATCTATTCAACGCTTGGAATAAACCATTGTATCATCTACATGCTCCGCACGTGCAAGAACCTGGTGATTGGCGTCCAGTACGCGATCGCGTAGCAGGTGAATTGCAAAGCGCAATCTATCTGCCTACTGTTACTAGTATTTTCCTAATTGAATATTCCTCTTTTTGTTCCGAATGGCAAAGTCAAATAGAAAACTATGAAACAGGCCTTAAAAATCTCATTCAAGGCGCTGGCCTAGAAATTTTCGTTTTTGCACAGCAAAAATTTCAACAAATGAGCGAGAGGCTTCAAGAATTTCGCGAAGACCATGTCGCATTGTTTAAGGGGGGGGTAATTCCCGCTTATTTAGATTATCCTTATGAATATCTCACTGAGGAAGTCGTTAAAGTACAGAACAACTATAAACAATCTTTAGTACTGTCAGCTCATATAACTCCTTTTCTACACCAGCTTGCATCCAACATTGAAAGCACCAGCGAAGAATTTCAAAAGATCAATCACGAGATAGAACAAACGCTCAACGAACTGAAGAACTTAGCTACCTATCTAGCTAGAGAAGAGACCTTAACTACTGCGGATCTCGAGAATGACTATCAAAACTTTTTGGAACAACCTCTACAAAAAGAAGAACGAAATGCAATCGCTGGTTATCAGATAAAAAAAGGCGGATTTTCTCACTATCAAGGTACTCTAAAGAGCTTAAGCGAAGCTTCTGACCTTTTGAATGATCAAGATCTACTCCTTCAAATCTGTCATCTCAGTGCTAGCCCAATACTCCGATCCATAACGGAATCTCAAAACAGTCACGATCTTCAGCAAATGCAGATAGGCCTTGCCAATTTGCAACCTCTTCAGATCTTAGAGGCAGACAATATAAAAATTGTCGAGATGAATGCTGATGTCGCTCCGATTCTTGATGAAGCCCCGACGGAGGATCCCATCCGCCAGGTTGTCAAACTATTCAAAGGGCTTCGCGATTCTGTTCAAAATCCTTTTGCTAAAAAGGCGGCAGCAGCGGCCCATCAACTGGCAAGGCAGATAAAAAGAGAAATGCGAGATAGAGCCTCGGCAGAGACACCAGCCGAAACCGCGGAACATTTATCACATCTTCTTATTCAGTTAAGCCTGCTTACGGAACAGACGATCACATCTATGCGTCTGGAACAGGTCAGCCCAAGGTCTGAGAAAGAACTCAATCGAGTCATTGGTCATAAACTAACAATTATGATTAGACGTATGCAACTTTCAGCAGACTTGAAGACTCGTTTCTTGAAATTGACTCAGGACACGGATCGAGTAGAGAGATACGAACGATATCTCTATGAAATGACTGAGTGGAACACTCCAAGTATGGATGAAGAGCTGCTACGCAAATGCGAAGACATGCGGCATCAGGGACGGAGAGTTCCTCCTGAGCAAGTTCAACAATTAGTCAATGAAGTTTACCAATTTATGGGTGAAACGATCGATTCCCTCGCTACTGGGGTCTCCGAATGGTTGAATCAGCCCCAGCCACATACGGGCTCAACTGCTCAAGTATGGGAAAGTATCGGGAACCCTCAGGAGTTACGCATTGGAAAGAGCCAGCCAATTGTCAGAGAATCCATCGAAAAAATCGATAAGATACTCGTTCGAATAAAAAAAATATCAACGATTGATAATTTAAAGAAGGACAGCGAATCGAACACCTTGTTGGCAAACTCAGAGCGCTATCTGGAGCTCGCCAAGGCGCGTTTATCCCGAGCATCCCGATCGAATAATCTTTCAGCCTTCTACCTCACTCTTCATCGCTATATGTACCATGCTATCCACCAGCTAGCGATGGCTATCGGCGAAAAAAGCGGAGAAATCAAATTAGAAGATATTCCAAGAAAAAACAGATCTCATAGCCTGTTGAATTGGGCTCAGACCTGCAAGTTAAATACTAAGTCCTTAACAGTTCCTGAACGAGACTTTTTATGGTCCAGTTCCGAGATAAACCATGTTATTCGCTATGCGGGAGAGACCCTAAAAACCAATAACTTTCAAAGTGGGTTAAACAAACGAGCAAAGCAGGCTGCTACTGCTAAGGAAGCCAAATCCTTCTTGCAACAACTTAATAAAAGTCACGCGCAACCGGTTAGTGAATCTTCGCTTTCCACCGAGCAACAGCAAACACAAGAGCTGTGTCAGCCTCTCTGCCAGGAAACTTGCCAGATGATAGAGATAAGCACAAAGCTCGCCGACAGATTTCTCAAAAAAATAAACAAATAGAGCTTGGGTAGACGAAAGGATGTGCTAGACGATGACGATTTTAGGGTCGTCATTGTCCTAGCCATCAACCGCCCTACCATACCTTGCTCCCCTGCTTTCCCTTTCCTAGATTGCGCATTTCATGTTAGCAATAAGATAGAGTCTGATGTGAGGAGGGGTGATATGACACGTAGAAAAAAAGAAGATTCCGATGATCCCAAGTCTCTCAATTTTGACCATGATGAAGAGACAGGACCTAGCGATCGTTTACGAGAACCTTTCATGACTCCTGAAGAAGAAAGAGGCGACAATGAAGATGAGCAATACTATCAAGAAGAAGAGGCTCTGAGTCCGGAGGAAGTCATGGATCGCAAAGAAGAGGACGATCTTTAAAGGTGTTGTAGATAACGCTAAAATGAACTTTAACAGGATATACAGGATCGCATCTTCGTGGCAGGATGGGCGGGATCACTCCCCATCATTTCCAAGGCTACTTGCATAATCAGGTCCATATCATTGAGTGAAAGCTCAAAATTCTATTTTTAATGTAACAAATACTTTTGTGTTTACACGAATATCGACTCAATGATATGTCATATCAAAACATTTAAATTTTCTGTACATGGAAGGTAAAGTCATGGAAGCCGTTGTACCTGGAATAGATCTAAGCGATAGAAATCAAGCCCTCCAATTCCTTAACAAGTTTACCTGGCCCGAACGCGAAAAGGTGTACCCTTGGAATGCCTGTCCCCAAGCCGAACAGGAATGGATGGCGCAAACACTCACCAACCTATATCTGCTAGCGCTGCCTCGTGCTCAAGGAAGCCCACCGGCTAGCTTCGCTAATTTTGAGGGTGACCTTAGGGAAAATACCATCAAAGGCACAATAGCATATTTAAAGCCTGTTTTTGAAGAATTACAATGGGAGGTCCGAGCTAGCTGGGATAGGGCACATAGTAAACTAAAAGGACATATAATGTGGTCGGAGACGAACCCCTATTTAAAACCGCGACCTGCACTACCCAGATACGAACCTGCCCCCGCATCTATGGAGCAGACCATGTGGTCTTTAGCCGCGCAAGGCCAACTAACAGACTTCACGTACTTCATTGGACCTAATGCTGGTGCTGCGGTAAAAATCCCTGTGCATCGTGCTGTTCTTGCGGCTCAGTCCAATTATTTTAAGAACTTTTTTCTAGACCCTACATTAGACCCGCAAGCTAAAGAAGATATCTTTAAACATACTCAGGATCCAACACTATTCAAAGACCTCTTATATTTTATTTACAATCATGAACCTTCAGAAAGGTCAATTTTAAAGCAGACTAATGTAGAATACTGCCTTTCACTATATCGTCTGGCGCATTGTACCGAAATGGAGGGCCTGAAAGCATTGTGTCGCCAGTGGCTGGACAAAGCTCTCGACTCCTCTAATTTGCAAGACATCAATGCTGTAGCCGAATTGTATGGGGACGCCGCTCTGTTGGTTGCCTGTAGCTGGTATGAACGGACGCATGCGATTAAAGTATAGGTTGCTGTAAAAAGCGTCGCAAGCGACAAGCACTCCCAAGTAACAGGAATCTCGCATGGTTTTGGGTCATGGACGAACTGGACTGACTGGACTAATTGGACGCACTGGACTGTGACAAAAAAGTGAAGTCCATTTTTGTCCAGGTCGTCCAATTAGTCCAGTCAGTCCAAGGAATCAACCAGTTGCAAGAGCAGCTTGATAGAAGTGCCGCACCGATCACTCAGGCTTTGGAACTGTGGCTACTCGAGCGAGCTGAAAAATTCCTTCTTCTCTCTCTTATCTCGGCGTCCCGGCTTTCTCTATGGTAAAAGTCCTAAATCTTTTTTTTTAGCTAGTCAAAGTTCTCACCATTTTGGCGCAATGAGGTGAAATTGTTTTTGCCGACGATGATGTGGTCACTCACCGGGATGCCCATCATCTTACCGGCAGCGATCAGCTCGCGGGTCACCGTGACATCCTCATAAGAAGGGGTGGGATCCCCGCTGGGATGGTTGTGCGCTAGGATGATCCGCGCCGCCTTATGACGGATTGCAGGATAGAAGACTTCTCGCGGATGAACCAAAGTTCGCGACAAGGTCCCCACGCTGACCGTTTCATTGCAAATTTTGCAACCCTTGGTATCCAGAAGGACGACCAGGAATAGTTCGCGCTTTTGATCCACAAGGTCATCGCAAACCGCAGCATATGCTTGTGCCGGTGAGCCGATCTTCTGACGCTCTACAGGTTGCTGACGAGCCAATCGTTTTCCGAGATTGATAGCCGCAAGAAGCTGTAGGGCCTTAGCAGGGCCCAACCCCTTGATCGTGCTCAACTCCGCCAATGTTGCCTGTGCAAGCATCTCCAGGCTTCCAAACTGCGTCATGATGTCCTGCGAAAGCTCCAGAACAGACTTACCTTTGATGCCGCTCCCTAGAATGATCGCGAGTAATTCTGCAGTGGATATAGCCTCTGCCCCATGCCTACGCAAACGTTCGCGTGGTCGGTCGCTCTCTGGCAACATGTGTATTACGCTCTTGTCCATAGCTCACTCATGTATTAACGTGGTAACGGGAAAGCCTTTCAGCCCAATCCGGTGGCAATTCAACATCGACCATCACATCATTATCTTCATATTCTTGGTCTATGATATTCCCGACTCGCATAAGCTCGGTAATGACTCCATAGTCGCTCTGAGGAATACGTAATTTGACCCGCCGGCGACGGCTTTGCAACTCTTCAATGATACGTTCTTCAATCTCTTCCAGACCCGCTCCAGTTAATGCTGAGATCGGAATCGTTTTAGGATATAGCGTACGTAACCGCGTAGCCATGGCAGCGGTATTGGGAAGATCGATTTTATTTAGCAAGGTAATGATGGGTCTATCACCAGCGCCAAGCTCCTTAAGCACCTCGATGGTTGTTACAGCCTGTTCCACAGCAGCATGGTTGCTAACATCTACAACATGCAGCAAAATATCAGCGAAGGCGGCTTCTTGCAATGTACTGCGAAATGCGGCAACGAGGTTATGTGGCAGCTTACGGATAAATCCTACTGTATCGATGAGCAGAATCTCCTGCTTATTGCGCAGCATGAATTTGCGTGTGGTCGTATCTAGGGTGGCAAAGAGCTTATCCTCTACAAATACCCCAGCTTCCGTCAAAGCATTCATTAAAGTGGATTTTCCGGCATTGGTATAGCCCACAAGCCCACAGATCGGAATGGCAGATCGCTGACGTCCCACACGCACTGTCTCACGATGTGCATCAGCCTCAAGCAGCTCATCCTGCAGCCTATCAATGCGCTTTCGGAGTAAGCGACGGTCTATCTCAATCTGCTTCTCGCCCGCACCCTTAGTGTAGGCTCCTTGCCCCCCAGCTCCAGTGCCAGCTTGACGTTCAAGGTGTGTCCACAACCTTTTCAAACGAGGAATCTGATATTTAACCTTGGCTAGTTCAACCTGTAGACGTGCTTCGCGACTCTGAGCACGCTGCGAAAAGACCTCTAAAATTATTTCAGTGCGGTCCATGACAGGGGCGCCAAAGGCCTTTTCTAGGTTGCGTTGTTGCGCGGGAGAAATCTCGTCATCAAAGATGATAACATCTGCAGCAACCTGTCGAGCGGTTTCTATTAATTCTTCAAGCTTACCGGGCGTTACCAATGTTGCCGCCGCGAACTTGCGCAGATGACAAATCACTTTACCGGCAACCGGCAGACCATAGGTCTCCACCAATAACTCAAGCTCATCCAGATGGTCTTGAGCAAGCTCTTTAGAGATATCTCCTCTAGGAGCTGTTACTAAAAGAGCTTTTCGTTCCTCCTTGGGAGGTAGCGTGGAATTCACTGGTGTTTCAAATTTCTCGGACATCGATTCTCCTAAAACTGCTAGATGGGAAACACAATCTCCAGACCATCATAAGCTAAACGGATATGTGAGGGAAGATAGGCGTTAGTTTTTTTGTGATCGAGGTCGTGGGCAATGTGCGTCAGCCAAGTGTGCTCAGCACCTACACGTTCCGCAAAGGCAACGGCTTCATCGACACTTAAATGGATGTTTGACGGTGTAAAACGTAGAGCCGTTAGAATCAGCGTGCGTACTCCCTGGAGATCTTCAAAGATTGTCTCGGGATAGTTTCGAATATCCGAGATATAGGCCATATCGCCAAAACGAAAGCCGTTGACCTTCATGCCCACCTGAAAATAGCTGCAGTAACCGATCTTTATACCCACGAATTCCGTCGTCCCACGTTCCTCTTTAAGCAGGTGAGCATCAAAGGCGGGCATAAGCCCCTGCACACGTGGATCTAGCCCAAACATATACCCAAAACGTGCCGATACATCCTTATAGGTCTCCGGCGACAGCAACAACGGCAGGGGCTTCTGTCCACCATATAAATAAAAGAGCCTAAGCTCATCCATTCCCGCCACGTGATCGTTGTGGGCATGAGTTAAAAGAATGCCATCGCAAACTTTAAGATGATACCGTAGCGCCTGCTGCCGAAGGTCCGGTCCGGTATCGATCAAGAAGCGCTTCTCACCAATCGTCACCAAAGCCGACGGACGCAAGCGTTTGTCAAAGTCGGAATTGGAACGGCATACGGCACATTCGCACCCAATCACTGGGATGCCCATCGACCCACCAGTTCCCAAAAAAAGTAGTTTGCCTGTCAATGTCATCAGTGTGTCACAAAAAGATCTAACACGTTTTCAAAGATAGACGCATGCTGAAAGAATGCCCATTGCCCCGTGATGTCTTGCTGTCCACGCAGCTCGACACGGTAGGCATCCTTGCCAGGTGCAAAATCGACCTCTTGGAAAACCCTCACGGGACCTGTCGCAGGGTCTGGGCGCATCCACACCATCAAGCGAGATGGGTGGGGTACATTAAAGATACTGGTGATATCTTCAGTTGGCTGAAGAATGCTCCAGTCACTCTCTACCAGTTTCCAAAACCGTCGATAGGCTTCCAAGTCTACCGTCGTGGACACCCACTTGCGTTTTTCCTTATCAAAATAAGTAAATTCAAGACGTTCGAATACAAACCGCTTGGTCTGACCCGTGGCAGGATCAAAGTCATTGTAGACTCCTTCCTCAATGACTTCAGGGGCAAGCAGCACATGATGAGACCAGAAACGTCCCGAAGGGCTATAGATGTAGGCCATCGCGCCCACAACGGCGCATGCAACCACCACACCGGAAAGGAGCACAAACAGGAAGTTACGAATGTCCGACTGTCTAGGGGTCTGGCTCAGCATGTGATCATCCTTCGAGCTCTCTTATAAGCCATCTAGATGCGACAATAGGGCCTCTCCAAGAGGGTATGCCTCTTCCTTGGTAGCCGCTCCACGTTTTTTGGCAAAGAGAGCAAGGACTTTGTTGCCTAATACTTTGCCAAGCTCTACACCCTCCTGGTCGAAGGAATTGATGTCCCAAATAAATCCTTCAAAGACCACTTTATGCTCGACATAGGCAAAAAGTGCGCCTAACTCAAAGGGGGTGAGCTTCTTGCCCAAAAGAATATGGCTTGGACGATTACCTGGAAACACCTTGTTTGGGTTGTCATGACGATGCCCTACGGCCAAAGCTAACGCCTGCGCGAACAAGTTGGCCAACAATTTTTCCTGCGAGGTCGTTCCTTGCACTTCGGTATCTATGCCATAACCATTTTCCTTAAAACCCACCAACTCTAACGGAACAGGGTCGGTGCCTTGGTGAATCAGCTGGTAGAACGAGTGTTGTGCGCTAGTGCCCGGCTCTCCCCACACAATGGGTCCAGTATCAAAGTCTACCGCCACACCGTGCTTATCGATTCGCTTTCCATTAGACTCCATGACAACTTGTTGAATGTGAGCTGGAAATCGGTGAAGCAGCTCGGAATAAGGAATAAATGCCAGGGTGGGATGTCGCAAGAAATTGTGATTCCAGATACTGAGAAGAGCACCCAGTAATGGCAGGTTTGTTTTGAGATCGTTATTGCGGGCAGCCTTATCCATGGCATTCGCACCGCGCAGCACTTCCCACAAAACATCATATCCGTATGCAAAAGCTAATGTCAGAGCCCCACCCATCGAGGTTCCCGAGAAACGCCCTCCGACAAAGTCCCACATATGAAACGCTTCCAGGTAGTGGTGCGTATTATCCATCGGACTTCCCTGGGCCGTAACACTCACAAAATGTTTATCCGATGGCAAGCCCTTAATCTCAAACTGCTCGCGCATAAACCGCTCGTTGGTCACTGTCTCCAACGTTGATCCTGACTTCGACACCACTACAACCAGCGTTTTAGATAGATCGATATCCCGCAGCACAGGCGCCACAGCATCGGGGTCGATATTGCTGACAAAATGGACACGTCGGTTCGGCCGACGCAGCTGCTGCAGGGCTAGGTAGAGAGCCTTAGGCCCGAGGTCTGAGCCTCCGATAGCCACTGCTACAAGGTCGGTAAAGCGATCGCCGACGGACTCTAGGAACCTTTTGAGTTTCTTATGCTGCTCCAAAGCGAGTTTAGTGGCCTCTTTAGCCTTGGGGGTGTTGATGGGATCTTCGAAGAAATCACGCATCGCCGTGTGCAAAACAGCACGATTGTCGCTGGGATGACCTTCGATGAAGTTCATCACCTCGCCCTGTTGCATCTTCAGCATCTTAGGGACTGCTTCGGCTTCATCAGACAGTTCCTTAAGGGCTTGCATTACCTCGGGAGTCACTCTTTCGGTGCCATAAAGAAATTTATATCCACAGGCACTTGCTACCATCGATTTCAACCGCTGCGGAGTAACAACGCCATCGACAGTCAAATCTATAGGATTTTCAGCCAAATGTTGCAGCTTCTGATAAGCTGAATAGGCTGGGAAACGGGTCGTTGTAGATACTGCTGATCTTGGCGCTGCCATAGGTTTCTCCTCAAAAGTAAGTCATTGCCTATATGATCGACAACAACGCCTATTTTCGCAAGTGGGGAATGAGAGAGCAGGACAAGAATACATAAAGGCAGCCATGAGACATGGCTGCCTTTGATAATACCCGCGCATGGTATTAGGAGTCTGGAACTAAACTTCCAATGGAATTCTAGCTAGACCTGCACCTGCATAGAGAGCTCCCACCATCAAGAGTGGAGAACCAACTAATAGGAAGGCTCTAGGTAGTGAAACCTGCTCTTTCGGTGGTGTGACCGCCCATGTAACAAGCGCTGAAATGGTCGCAATAGCAACCATCGATATCGGTTTTGCCAAGGCGCCCATAACGGTTCCTTCACTAAGTCCATGCCAAACTGTATGGGTCGTTGTAAAAACAAACCCTGCAACAACGCCCGTCATCGCCTTATGACCCGAAATTCTGGCAAAGATGGCTGCTAGAGTACACCACAAACCAATGGCACCTAAGAAATGCATTTTTGTTGTTTCTAGACAAGTAGTCGCTCGGTCAAAGCTAGACCACGCCCCCTGTACCACTTTAAAGGTATCGATAGCCACGTTCGCAACTTTCGGTCCGCAAAATTCCACAACTTTCTTAGCATACTGCGGTGGTGACTCAAGCCCCTGATAGACCTTTCCTATAGTATAGGCTGCATCCACTGTTTTTTCCTGTAAATAATTTACCATTTCAGCTGCTTTTAAATTAAAACAAGCTCTAAGAGTCTCATAATCGTTCATAATACACCTTACTTATATGTTTTTTGATGTTATGTTAAATTAACAATAACTATACAAAGACACCAATAAAAAGTAAATACCTTTTAAAGACAAAACTGAATTAAATTATATTGTTACAATTTAAAATATAAACGATAAGGGAGAGAAGTAAACAAACCCGATTTTTCTGTATTAAATTGACCCATATTGTCCATTACTGTGGTTCTTGAGAAGAATTTGGGGGCGCTTTGGAGTCGCAATGGTGGCCTTGTTCACCTTTACGGTCAGAATTTCGGTCGGACGAAAAAGGTCGGATGTCGTGGTTTGTGACGAGGGCATAGCGCCAGCTATGTCCGAGGAGCAAAACGCGACAGACGATCCTTTTGCAGTCGACCGAAAACTGACCGCAAAGGTGAATAAGGCCGCAATGGTCAATCGGCACGAAGCGCTTTGGACCTGAGTAACTCAAAAGGTTGGCTGGCGAATGATAGATCCTACTTTTTTCTGTACCTCGGCAGACTTGTGAGAAATGGAGCTGCTCATCTATCATAACCTTGACACTTAAAAACCTTCGACCGGTTGGTGAATGAAAAAAGCCTCGCGCACCAAAGAAGAACTGCACCGCATTGGAAAAATGCAATCCTATGAGGAACTCATGGGATATCGAGACGCTCAGCGCTGGGAACAGATGGCTGCGGACGACCGCGATCTCTTGGCCACTCTGTTTGTTAGTCAGGGAGAAAAGCAGCTTCGTGATGGATCTTGTGAGCCTGCTGAAGCCTTTGATCTCGCTATTCGTATAGCTCCAAATAGCCCTCAAATATTGTTGCGCATTGGTCAGGCCTATGCATGTTGCTCACATGATCTCAACTGCCTCGCCTTGGCTCACGACAAGCTTTCTATAGCCATCCAGCTGAATTCGCAACTTATCGCAGCATGGGAAGCGGACGGTGTCGTACTGCTTCAGCTGGGCTTAGGGTATGATGAAATAGCCTATCTCAAAGAAGCTGAGCGCAGCCTATATATGGCCTTGAAGCTCTACGAGACAAACAAAACAACTCCACCAGCAGACCTCTTCGTCCAAATTGGCCGAGCCTGGAATGCTATAGGTGAGCATTCCGGCGAGGCGTACGATTTCTGGAAGGCTTTGGATTATTATCGCAACGCTCTGAAAACTATCCCTGAAGGCAATGCAAGCTTATGGACAGATTACGGTCAGTCTATGGAAGCCCTTGGAAGCCTCCTAGGTCGGGCTGACTTCCTTCAAGAAGCGGTAGACTGTTATGGCAGGGCGCTCGCTCTGGATTCCACCTTGGTGTTGGCGCAACTTCACCTTGCTAGCCTATACCTACGACTGTTTCTCGAGTTTAATGATGGACCTGCCTTTGACCGCGCCAAGAATGCCTTCAAAACTATTCTGGAAAAAGATACCAATCTCGTTGATGCATGGCTAGGATGGGCAATACTGCTCACAAAGCAAGCGGAACGTCAGCGCGATCTCGATGCTCTTAAGGAGGCACTATCCAAGTTTCAAAGAGCTAACGAATGTGAACCAGACAATCCTGTCATCCTTAGTAGCTGGGGCGAAGCCTTGGCCATGTTGGGGGCCCTTACTGAAAACCTACACCTCCTTCGCGAAGGAGCCGCCAAAATCGTCAGAGCCCTAGAGCTTGAACCTGACAATCCAGCTGTTTGGCGCACCTATTCGCTTTGTCTAACGGAACTGGGTTACTATTTTGGTGACGAAGGCTACTATCTTGAGGCTCTGGAAAAAATTAAAATCGCTATCCGTCAAGACGAAAGCAATCCATCCCTTTGGGCCGTCCTAGCACGCATTTACACTGCTCTGGGAACCTTGAGAGGTGACGTTGCACTCCTGGAGGAATCCCTTCAGTACTTTGACAGGTCCTCAGAGCTGTACAAGGTTGACATGCCTCCACTCTATAACGAGTGGGGTGTTTGCCTCATGCGTCTAACAGAAGCCACCCATGAGCGGCGCTATATCGAAGCTGCCGTAGCCAAGTTCGAAAAAGCTGTACGCGCCTTTGAAGAGGGGGATGGCTTTGGGGATCCCGAATGGCTCTATAACTATGGCTGTGCCTTAGATTTCCTTGGGGACTACACAGACAATCCGTCACATTATGAAAAGAGCATTCAGGTGCTCACGCATGTGGTTAACCTCGACCCAACCTATCGACATGCTCGCTATAACCTTGCATTGGCTTGGTCACATCTTGGAGAATTAACGTCTGAGCTAGACTTCTTTCAAAAGGCTGTCGAGTACTTTGAAGAACTCGTTGATGAAGATGGTGAAGACGATGTCTCCTGGAATGACTTGGGTTTGACATTGTTAAACCTTGCACAGTTAGTGCGAGACCCCGCGCATTCAGAGCGTTGGTTGCAACTGATGGCGCAGGCTGAAAGTCGCTTGCTGCAAGCGATTGCTTTAGGCAATACCAGTGCATTCTATAATATTGCCTGTGTGTATAGTTTGGCGGGCAGATATGATGCTGCGATGCATTTTCTCGAGCGCGCCGATGCTGTGGATGCATTGCCCGCAGTCGATGACCTCCGTCACGACGAATGGCTGCAAGATTTACGCGATACAGAGGCATTTCGTTACTTTTTGAACCAGCTAGCTCAGAAGCCCCGTCGAAAAGCTATGTAGACTTCCTTTGTGGGACTCTTATCCCATGATCATCGGTGGCCCAGTCATTCCATGCATAGTGTTGCACACATCTTTTTCTTGACTCACAATCGTAAGCTCAGCGTGAAGCGCTTTGGCACGGATTTTCATTCAGAAATGCTCGATCAGGATGAGATGCCTATTTTGAATGCTAGGGATGTCCTCAGCTAACAATAATTGGCTTGTAGATATCGCTAAAATGGACCTTAACAGGATATGTATGATTTCATGGATTTGAGATGAAATTATCGTAATGAAGATGATATTTAACTAAGTCGCATCACACGAGATTTTTTTGTTGTGCCGTTTTAAATAGATCTTCAGGGCATGCATCGAATTTTACGTCATGATTCAAGAAATATACGGTAGTGCGATCACTCTCATAATTACTATGAAGTCGAAAGATATTCCAAGCCCAAAAATAGCCTAGAACATCATGGAAGATAGAACACGGCTATATCGGGAAAAATATCAAATTCGTAATGAAAATCCGTGTTGGAGTGCGGTCGCTTTGGTTCCTTGCGACGGTAATGCTAAACGGCGTTGCACAGATTCGGTGAAGGCTGCATGTGCTAACTATTTACCCTTAGCGAATGATCGTGATACCGTTTCACATGATCCTCGTAAACACCGAAAAGCGGTCGCAAGCGACCGCACTCCAAAGCGCTGCGCGCCGAGCAACGATTGTGAAGACTTAGGCTGATGCGTATAGCTTCACGCATGTTATGCCTTAGCATTTAGCTCCTTACGTTCATTCGGGTAGACGCTATTCAAGATGTGTGCAACACTATGCATGGAATGGCTGCGCCACAAGACATCTCTTTCTTTAGAGTGCGTGAATAGCCTGAACCATGGCTCCGAGATCGTTAAGGGGTTCCTTACAGATACCTTGGAAGCAAATGTACAAGGTAGTTCGACCTTCGATAGGAATCTGCGGCTCGAGATAAGGCAACATCTTCACAAGCTTTTCATCATCCATGCGACGCAAAATAATGCTTCGAAAGGGAATAAAACGATGAGCCAGGAGCTGTAAAATCTCTGTTTTCCACTCTTCATCCTTGTTTAAGGCTAATATAAACTGAGGAGCCTGTTTGTCATAGTAATGTAGGATGTTTAGCAAGTGATACGAATATCCCGGAGCGTAACTGTCGATATAGCGTTTTACCGCTCGTAGGATGTCTTTGGCCTGCTTAAGATAACGCTGATCATACGTCAACTGATACAAACGCAGCAGATTCTCGCAGTGCAATGAATTCCCCGACGGCTCTGCCCCGTCGGAATATTGAATCTTACGCAGAATGAGACTGCTGTCACCGCCATCGGTCTGGAAGAATGCGCCTTCGGGAGCTTTGAAGCCTTCTTCGAGAATATTGGTCATCTCAATAGCCCACTCGAGCCATTCCAAACCGCGTCCCGCCTCAAACAATGAGAGGAGCCCTCTGATGAGAAAAGCATATTCATCCAAGCCAGCACTAAAAAGGGACTCCCCATCTCTCCAACGCCTGAGAAGACGTCCATCCCTCCACAAATGCATCCTGATGAAGCGTACAGCGCGCTCTGCAGCATCCAAGTAGGTGTTGTTCGCTAAGATGGCGCCCGTTTCGGCCAATGCGTGAATCATCAACCCATTCCAGGAGCTTAAGATCTTATCGTCCTTAAAGGGGTGAATACGTCGCTCCCGTTGTAGCCACAGCACGCGACGCTGGTCTGCAAACTTCTGCTCTAGCGTGTGAGCCTCCAACCCACGCGCCGCCGCAAAGTCCTCTAGCGAATACCTCGTGTGCAGCACATTGCGTCCCTCAAAATTGCCAGCATTCGTGATGTCGTAATACTGACAAAAAAGCTGCGACTCTTTTGGTCCAAGAATATTCTCCACCTCTTCAAGAGTCCATGTATAGAACAAACCTTCTTGACCCTCAGTATCAGCATCTTCTGCAGAAAAAAAGCCCCCTTCGGCATGAGTCATATCTCGCAAAACGTAATCGAGAATTTCTTGCGTTACAGTCTGATAAATAGTTTTTTGAGTCACCTGCCATAACTGTATGTATGCATAGGCTAGGAGGCTATTGTCGTAGAGCATTTTTTCAAAATGAGGCACCTGCCATTTTTCATCGACACTATAACGCGAGAAGCCACCCCCAAGATGATCGTAGATACCGCCACGATGCATCATATCAAGCGTGCGTTCAACGAGAAATAAGGCACGGCTCTCTTTGGCCTTTATGGCAAAGGCCAGAAGAAAGTTAGCCTGATAACCGATGGGAAATTTGGGTGCGCCTTTCATTCCCCCATACACAGGATCTGCCATCTTGAAAAAGATTTCCGCACCTGCGGTTACCTGATGTTTTTCTGGAAGCTGTTCTCCCGAGACATGAATGCTATCAGAGAAAACTTCGACAATCTTAGAAGCCTGTTCAATAACGCGCTCGCGCTCTTCGCTGCGCCAGACCTCTTTAATCCGACTAATCAAGCTCTTCATGCCCATGAGGCCTTGTCCACTTTCCGGAGGCAGGTACGTGGCGGCGAAAAAGGGCTTAAGTTCCGGCGTCAGCACAAGGTTAAGGGGCCAGCCGGCAGCACCCGACATCATGCTCTGCGCAAACTCCATATAAAGAGCATCGACCTCCGGAAGTTCTTCACGATCAACCTTAATGTTGATGAACACATCGTTGAGCATCTGTGCGATCTCAGCATCTTCAAAGGTCTCTCGTTCCATCACGTGACACCAATGACAGGTGGCATAGCCGATAGATAGAAAAATGGGTTTGCTCTGATCACGAGCGGCTGCAAAAGCCTCTTCCCCCCACGGATACCAATCTACCGGATTATGAGCATGTTGCTGCAGGTAGGGAGATTTCTCGTTAATCAGGCGATTAGTGTGTTGATGCTCAGTCATAAAAACAGCCGGGTAGTGGTTGTACGCCTCTCTGCATTATGCCATACGAGACCTCCGAATCAAGACATTTCTTCTCTTTTCGTGAAATTCGATGTTGCAATATTTGACGCGGGACTCTATTTTTTTCTTGATTCGCTTTGGAGTTGACGAGATTGAGCTGAGTGGCGATTATCTTTTCCAATTCTCAGCAAACCATCAAGGAAATGGCATATGTCAGACAAACAACAAGAAAACGCATCGGAAACAACCCAACTTCCCCCTCGCCAGCCTGGAAGTGCGGCAAAAAGCAGGACCTTAGTGGTCAGCATAGCCAGTTTTTCAGTTCTAATTGCCTTTACGCTTTGGACATTATTCCGTACAGACTTCACTACCTACCCGAATGCGCCTGAAATTGACATCGTGGAAATCACTAAGGCCCCCGATTCCCTAATAGCGGCAGAAGATATCTCGACAAAGAAAGCCCCAGCCATCGAAAGCTCATCGCCCTTTGAACTGCTTTTAGTCGTAGACGACACAGCTCCTGAAGACACGTCTGAAGAACCTCCTGAACAGGCTGATACAGTTCCGGAAGAATCGCAAAATGTAGCCGTGGCGGATTCGGAGTCCTTGCTTAAAGAATTGCAACAGCTCGTACAGGTTCAGCAACGGCAAATAGACGCCCTTAAAATTGACTTTGGTGGATTAGAGGAGCACTTAGCACAACGTGAAGTAGAGATTGCTGTGCTCAATCAAGAGCTGGAAATTGCACGCCTTCAACCCGTGGTGGTTACGGTAACAGAACCTCGCGACGACAATGGCGAAGCTCAAACGATCACTGACCTAAATGAGCAGAATGAGCAATTGCAAAAGACTAATAGTCATCTGGAACAGCAGTTAGCCGAGGTCCAGCAGTATCTAAGGGCCTCTCAAGATGTTGCTTTGCAAAACGAAGCCAAAGTGCGTGAAAACGATGCTAAAGTACGTGAAGCCGACGCTCGCGTAAGGGAAATGACCAAGCGGCAGGATGAGCTGGCAAAACGCCAAGATCTCATGCTTAGAGAGCGTGCTCAGCTAGAGGACAAGATTAGTCAGCAACAAGCCAAGCTCACAACGCAAGAACGCTCGTTCCAAGAGCTCGCCAATGCAATAAAAAGCCACAAACAGGTGATGAAACAGATGGACCAAGCTCGCATGGAGCTGGCCGCTGAACTCGATGTCACCAAAAATAAGTATGCCAAGCTATTACAAGCCGTTTCTGCGCGTAACCACAACTCCATTCCCGCACATGACACTAACGCCTTCGTCGCTGTGACAACGGAATCACGGATTTCACCTCCCTCAAGTCCTGAGCAGGATGTGCGTTACCATGTCATTGGCAAAGGCGACACTCTAACAAGTATCTCTCGCCACTATTATGGTACAGCACAACGCTGGCATGAAGTTTATGAGGCTAATAAAGCCGTACTGACTGATCAGAATCGTCTTAAAGTGGGCCTGGTGCTGGTCATACCCTAAAACTATCCCCTCAAAAAGTGCAAGGAAACATGCGTATACGAAATCTAGTCTGCTTTGGAGCCTTTGGTCTCCTCGCACAGGTTGGTCTCTATGCTGGTGATGATGTCTTCGTTCAGGCGCAAGACGCCGGGGCGCTGGACCTCAATAGGGTTTTTACAGCTAGCCCTCTCATCTATTCGCTATTGTTGGCAATGTCAGTGGCTTCGCTAAGCATCTGGTTGTACAGCCTGTTAACCTTGCGCCTCAGGGATCTGATGCCGGAGGCCTTCGTAAGCCACGTTCGCCAGCTTCTTTCTGAAAAACAGTTCGATGCCGCTTTGGCCACCTGTCAGGAAAACCGTAACTTCTGTGCTAATATCCTAGCGAGTGGTATCGCGGCTCGCCGGCATGGTCCACAGGTGATGATGGACGTGGTTCAAGCAGAGGGTCGCCGACAGGGAAATTCACTATGGCAGCGCATTTCGCTGCTCAATGAGGTTGCTGTAGTGGCCCCGATGCTGGGACTGTTGGGTACCGTGCTTGGTATCTTTATCGGTTTCTATGACTCGGAGCACTCTCCCGACAGTCTAGCGTCGATCTTCGATGGCTTCGGCATCGCTGTTGGTACCACAGTTGCCGGGCTCATAGTCGCCATTACAGCCATGATCTTCTACACGACTCTCAAGTTTCGCGTTCTGAACCTTCTCAATAACGTCGAAAACGAAGCTGTAGCCCTCATCAACCTTGTCGAGCAGGAATCAGGCACCCGATGAGCTTTGCACCTCAAGAAGAGATCCATGGACAGCGCAGTATCAACCTGGCGCCTATGATCGATTTCCTGTTTCTCATGCTCATGTTCTTTGCATGTCTCGCCGTAACTCGTATCACAACCCGAGATACGGATATCGATCTTGTCGAAGCCAGTGGAGATAAGGCCGATGCCTCCGCCACGGGAGATAGCCAGTTTCATGTCATCCACCTCAGTATCATGGCTGATGGACAGTATAAGTGGATCACCGAAATCCGTGACTATGCCATGGCCACGCCAGAGGAAATTTTTCAAGAACTTTCTCAGCAGTATGAGAAAGGGCTGCTACCTCCTGACAAGTCCAAAACACAGGTACTGGTCAAGATCGATAAGGATGCCCACTGGGACCCTATTTTAAAGGCGATCTTTGCCGTGCGCCAAGCCGGCTTTGAGGTGCATCCCGTTTACCAACCCGACTAGGGGCAAAGAAGAGCTCATTTTCGTGCATACATATACCACACGCAGTTGTTGAGGGCTTTTTTTACCACAGAGTGCACAGAGACTCAGAGATAGGAGAGAGAATCTCTTGTCACTGGTTGTGTGCAAGATCATGTCTGAGGACGTTGGTGAAGAAAGTAGTTTTTGCAGTTCCTCAGACATGATCTTGCACACAACCAGTGACAAGACGAACCTCAATTTAACAAAAAAGTTAGATTGAGCACTAAGACTGTCGCTTGCTTTCGGTCAGAGCAATCGCCGGGAGTGGGCAATGCCCCACTCTGTTGGTAAAGGAGGCAAGCATTACTCTTGTCCCCTTGCTTCTCCAACAAGAGCGCAAACAGATACTTGGCGAAAGTGAGATCAGGCAAATGAAAGTCGCTTGTTGCGCAACATCGGTCATATCGCTCACGCAGGCCCTGTTGTAGTTCTTCGGCTTGACGTAATATGGCATAGGCATTTCCGTAGTCGCCAGCTTGAATAAGCGCTAAGGCGAAATAAACCCTCGCCAATACCTGCTCGAAATCCTCACCGGCATAAGCTCCTAAGGAGTAACCACGAAGCCCCAAACGATGATGAGTCCCATCAGCCACAGGAAGTGCATCTCTCATCTCCTGATAATATTGGACAGACATCATATTCCCGCCAACCTTAACGCGACAAAAAAAGAACTCTTTGATAGGAGGTTATTGCAGAAGTATTTGAGTTGCTCCCCTGTGGCGCTGTCATTCCATGACTGCGAGGACGCTTGCAAAACACATCGTTACCATCATTTCACGCCTCCACAAGGGCATTAGATTTGCCCCAACCGCAGTCATGGAATGACTGCGCCACAAAGGAAGACCCCTCTAGCATAGCTTCTTGAGAGGCCAAGAGCTCAGCAAATCACCTCACAGATGAAGCAACCCAGATCGTCTAGGTCCTTATTCTAATTAAAGACCCCCATCGAAAGCCATTTGCTTATCTTTACATCATCTTTACATTATTTGTGCAAAATGAACATCTATTGGTATAAGACTGAAAAATTCCATTTTAAGATCGGATGTAAATGAATACAAGACTGACCTTCTTATATTTTTTCTTTTGTTTCTCACTGGCAATGCTTAGTATCTCAGCAACCGACTATCAGCTCAGAAAGATCCCTGAAATTAATGCTACAGAAATAACACTACCCAACGGGATCAAGGTTTGTTTAAAGCCTATTGAGAACACTGACGACGTCCGCTTCAAGGCGGTAGCGCCCGGCGGCTATTCGGTGT
The DNA here is from genome assembly GCA_963713615.1 of uncultured Chlamydiae bacterium. Lineage (GTDB taxonomy): Bacteria > Chlamydiota > Chlamydiia > Chlamydiales > JAJFMA01 > CAMFKD01. Next base: position 511,647 of record CAVQMM010000001.1, on the reverse strand, counting down.
TACCTCAAGCATTTCAACCATCGGGCAAGCTGTCAGCAGCCATTGCCTGGGAGTCAGGTTTTGGGCCTTGGACAGGCGCAGACATCGCCAACAAATTGCTAAGGGAATCCATAGATCTGGAGACACAAGTGGGCCCTTTTAGCAGATCCATGGAGGGCAGCACGATGCCCAGCCGAGTCGAAGAACTGCTCAAGATTGTACAGCAGCTATATGTTCAACCACATTTCGACGCTGCTGTGATTTCAAAAGTTATAGAACGCATGGCCGCCAGCGTGCAACTTCGGCATCAGGATTCCGAAACCCAGTTTGAAGATGTCATTCGATCTGTTAACACCAAGGAACAAGAGATTTTGCAGCCAGTGACTGAAGAGGATCTCAAAAAAATCGATTTTGCAGCCGCCAAGACCTTCTATCTCGAAAACTTCCTGAGCACTGACGGACTAACATTTCTATTGGTAGGTGAGTTTTCGGTGGACAAAACGATCCCTCTAGTTGTCAAATATTTGGGAACCATACCTAGACGACATCTAGCAAAGACTTTGGACACCACCCCAATGGTTTCTTTACCCACTGGCATCACCCAAAGGGAAGTCGCTAGTTCAGTTCCACAAGAATGTCAGGTGCGTATCACATTTCCCCTAACAGCAGATTTCAATGAACAGCAGTGGCATCAGCTAGAGATTTTATCGCAAGTCATTGAAACGCGACTGCGTCGTCGTTTTCGCGAAGTATTGGGATCCACGCAGGGAATTGACGTCGCCTACGAACTTCCCTACTATCCGCACCGTAATCCGGCATGGCTAGCAATTCAGTTTCGTTGTGCTGGATGCCAGACGGATAACATTAACCGCTTGATTCTGGCAGATTTGGCTCAGCTGCGGGAAAAGGGACCGCAGAAGGAGGAGGTAGAAAAAGTTCGTACCCTCCACACACGAAACGACGAGTTTTGGATCCAGCATAAACGCTATTGGGTGGATATGTTAGCCAATTATTACCTGTGGGGCTGGGATCCGGCTAATTCACTAAAGGACTATGAAGGCTGCTTAAATTACCAACCCGCCCTTGTGCAAGAGTTCGCCCAAAAGCACCTGAACACGGGTTGTTACACCCTCGTTCTGCTAAAACCCAAGCGCTAAGCAGATATGCCTGGGGGTTTTTGACGTCATCAATAAGGCTCATCCGGTTTTGTAGGACTTGACTATCCAACAGGAGGCGAGCCTTGTTGGATAGTCAAGTCCTACAAAACCGGATGAACCATCAATAACTTCTTTCACCATTAGCCTTCCTCCGATCCTCATTTGATAAACGAGAAAGGCAAATTCTTATGTTCATCATTTCAATCTTAAAATAAAATAATTCACACTATTTATTAATATGTTACAATTAGAATACATAGCTATAATTATTGAAAACTGAAATTTATATTTTATTTTAATTATGGTGTTAAAATGGAATTAGATAAATCATCTAGTACAGTACAGAATAATAATATTCCAGCAGAAACCGATCAGACAAGTCCATCTAGTGTTTTATCGGGTGGCCATCGTTTTTGCATTGGGATACTGGCCCAAATTCCTGCTATGGCTAAAACGGCCTTATGTGCGTTAGGCATATTTAAGGATTTTTGCGTCAATTTGCTAGATCCGAAATCTAAGCCAGAAGCAGCCAAGACCCTCAACCAAGAACAGAGCCCCAGCGCTGCAAAGGTAGAAGCAAGGGCAAATCGTCAATTAGTTAAAGGTGCTAATAAACAAAAAATGCAAGAGAACATGCGTTTGGCGAAAAGTCATTTTAATAAGCAGACACCGAAGGAATTACAAAAAAACGTCAACGTCGCCATGGATAAAGTAAAGCATAACAATATTCCCCAAAACAACCATGATAGAATGCAAAACAGGCCAATGCCAGCCGCACGAAATAGACAAACTCCTCCTCAAGAGGTACAAGCACCCGCTGTACCACAACAGCGCCCACAGATACGCGTTGTACCAAAACAACCAAAAGAAAACACTCCTGGACATATACGCGTACTACCAAAACCAGAAGAAAACAATCCTGGACACATACGCGTTATACGAAAACCACCACAACAAACACCTCCCGCAAAAATACGCGTTATACGAAACCAAAAAATAGCCGACATAGAGAACAAAAAAGTAGTAAATGTTGCAAAGGTTCAACAAAAACCTATTGAACTTGAAAACAGTCAACTTCCTCCAGTGGGACTACCCAATTCGCGTGATCAACAGAGATGTTATATCAATGTTGTTCTTCAACTCATTATTCATACCCCTGCATTAAAGAACGAGGTTGGGAAAGACCCGGAATTCAGCGCTTTTATGCATGCATATAGTGTGGCACAGCAAAACAATAACAAAAATTTCGTCTCTCAGCTTCCTCCAAAATTAATGCAAAGACTGAGAGAGTTAACTAGACTGCCGCTCCCGGATGGAAGGGACGGGGGCTATCCTAAGGAGGTTTTACTCGGTCTCATACAGGGAGCCAAAGAGAACGGGGTCCAAAGAAAGATTAATGGACTGATCAAGAACGAAGCCATCTTGACACCAAATTGGTTTAATAAAGACGACACTTCAATTAATTCATTAGAAGAAGCTCTTAATTTAGACATACAAAATGATGGTATACAAGACCTTGGAAGTAATTTTGTTGTGAATCAGAACAATACAAATTTAGAGAAAACAGACACAGATCTTAGATCATTGAATATCAAAGACAAGCAGGGAAATCCGGTTGTTTATGAGTGTTCGTTTTGTATTTACAACACGGGGTCACATTGGATAGCCCTTAGCAAAGTCGGCGATAAATGGTATAAAATCGACGACACAAATGTAACACACGTTGAAGAGGAAGACGTTAAGGACATATTAAAAAAAGGCAATGCTATACTTAACTATCAAAAAAAGCATTCATAATCCCTATTAGAGCTTGTCTCTAAAAATGCCAGCAAGATCACTGTAAGGGAACCTTCTTTTTGTGGTGCCTTTAAATTCAGTGATTTTTTCAAATAATCTACTCATTTTGAGCTTACCATGAAGGTTAATCCATTCCTTCAAATGAGGTAGTTCATCAGAAGTGTAATTGATTTCTCCATTAAAAAATTTTGCCTGCACTAGCAATTTCAGAAATTGTGGATCTTTCTCCATCTTTGCAATGGATATACCATCACTCCCTAGTCGGTAGGGTCCAGAGGCCGTTCGATACAATAAGCATCGAGCATTACTGGATTTGGATTCCTTACCATTGTCCTGTTCCAACAAGGTCTTCCACTCAATGCCATCTTTGGGGTCACCCAAAATAAACTTCAACTCACCACTTTTTTTATCCTGAACCACCAAAATATCGGTAGCAGATTTTTGGTAGAAATTGAAAAGGTTGTAAGGCATCGCATTGGTTACATGAGATTTCTCCGCTTGCCGAATCAATTGAAGCGAGCCTGTGAGAGCTGAATCGAAAACTCCTTCAAAATCTTCAAGTAAGGGGTCATTGGCAAATGCTGAGTTCAAATTAATAAAGCGGGCAGCAGGGTCCGATAGGGGTTTTTCGTCGAAAAATTCCATGCTGCCGATATCTTTTCGGCTCATGCTCGGAAAAGAGGCTACATCATAGCTTTGTCCTCGAATGCCTCCTAGGGACTCCCTTTGCGTCTCTGTTTCTGTTTCCGTCTCGTTTTCTTTCTCTTTTTGGTTTTCAACTTCTGTGACCGATTCGGCATTATAAGCGCTTGCTGATGCCACGATACGGTCATGCACCAACGGCCTCGTCTTGTCAGCCACATCAATAATCTGCTGCGCAACCTCTTCTTGGTTCACCTTCGCACGGAGTACATCTTTGGTCCCTATCGCTTTGTAAGCAGGACTATCGAGACTGGCTGCTACCACTCCATTGATAACGACATCACTATCTTTTTCAACCTGTGGGGCTCCAAACATGCGATGCGGGCTAGGGCTTGTTTCAGCGATGCAAAGATGGGAAACGGAAGGAAACAGATCCAAAAGATCTTCTGCAGGCACATCCTCGGCCAAAACGGCTTCCATGACCGATTCCAATAATATAGCCCCTATTTTTTGCTTCAAAGAGCGAAAATTATCATCTCCTTTAAGCATAGCCTGATTGTAAGCAAGGTAAAGAATGATATCTTTTAATTCTAACTGTTCCGGAACCTCCTCACCTAGGACTGCTTGTAACTTTGCTCTAATGACCTCTAGAACTTCATTATCTACCAAAAATTCTACTTTTTGGCCTCTGTCAAGACCCCTTAAGCGCCAAACAGACTGCAAAAGGTCTCTTAGAGTGGTGTGCTTATCTACGGTCATTAGGCCTACAGCAGCGTATTCCTGTTTGATGTTGGATCCTGTCGTATGTTTTTGATCATAGAATGTCACACGTTCCTCAGGCGATAAGCGTGATTGTGCAAAAGGTTGTGGCTTGTCAGAATCTCGTTGCAAAACCATCAAATTATCGTCTTTATCATAATAGGCTACACCCTTCATATCGGGAGGCAAGAGCTCTAACCATTGCTTAGCTATGGTTTCATTAGGAATTCCTCTAGCCATACCTCCAGTGTCGATGAATGCCTTCATTTCTTTTAAGTGTGGATAGGTCAAAAAGATTTTCTCGAGGACTTTACTCCTATCATCCACAGCGAAATTGTGAATTTTATCCTGACTATTCTTCCACAGAATCTCGAGAGTGGATCCTGTTGGAATTGCAGAACCTACTACATCTAATTTGACGGGAAAGGTATCGGCGTTCCACTGAGTTCCCGTAAACCCAGTGACCAAATTAAACATAAAGTTGAAAACTTGAGCATCTGCACTAAACCGCAACTGATGATTATTTATTTGTGTAAGCACGCGATTATTAATTAAATCGAGCTTAACAGAAAGATTACTATCTATGAATTTTGTTAGTGCAGGATAGAACTTGTCAGCCTCAAAGAGCTTGATGGATTCATCACCTCCTGTCAGGATTTGAAAACGTTTGTGCACATCAGATCCTAGGTAGGGTTTCCCCTCTTTAATTAGCCGTAAGGCTTCACCTTGAAGCTCCTCTACATGTTCGCGAAGAACATCGGGACGAATGCTATTTCTGAGTCCAAGCTGCAAACTATAGTTGAGTGTTTCGTACAGCTCATAGCGTGAATTAGGAAGCGCGTTGTTGCTTCCATGGAAAGGAACGGCAATGCGAAGGCCAGTATCTGTCGGAGCATCTCCATAATAGGTATCGATCGGTTTGTTCGCGGTGAGAGGGATAAGAACATGTAGCTCCTGTTTGGTGAGTGCCAAAAGATCTTTCACAGTCACATCTTCGATTTCCATGTAAAATCTCATGACCTCTGGATCAGCACTTGCTGATAAATAGGCGTGCACTTTGACCCTATCTTTGTCCGAAAGAGTGGAAAAAAAAGCTTTTACGGCAAGATTATCACTACCCAAAGCATGCTCGACCATCTGATCAACCAGTCGAGGGACAATTTTCTCAACATATTCCTCAGGCGTAAATAGCGGTGCATTAGAAGCCAATCCACCAAAATCGAACCGCATATCCGGTACAATTTTAGGATCGAGCATCAACTTATAGATAAAAGTTGCCAAGTCTCTTTGCTCTGGAGGCAAAGATTGAATAACGCCTGATGTAAATTGAAGTTCGTCTCGAGCCCGAAGGATAATATCCGATTCATCGATCATGACCACGCCCTTAGTTTTTAAAATACGCAACAGGCCGCGCATTTCATCAAACTCGGCTTTTTTGGCCTGATTGGGTGAATCCACATAATCCTTCCATGATTCCCAATACTTTAGATAAAGACTTTGAATCGTGTTTTTCCCCATAAATAGCATACGCTGTGAGGATATGGCTTGTTCAAGACGTAACCGGATCATCTTCAAATCCTTCAAGGAAGGATTATCGTCGCGGCGAAAAGTGACGACTTCCACAGATTTACTGAAGGAGCTGCCTAGAATATTGCTTAATCGCTGAGACATATCTGCCAGTAGGGCCTCTGGAATAACCCCGATGCATAAATTATCGCCATTGGCACAAAGCTGTCCTAACAAGGGGAGAAGAACTTCGGTCTTACCAGAACCCATAATGGCCTCTAATACGACGCCCAGTTGACCGGTATCTCTTACTTTTCCATCCTTGATTCGTAATAAATCCAGATTAGCCACTTGTGAAGACCTTAGCAGCATGTTGGCATAGTGCTCGAAAACAAGGTATTCAGGCTGATTTTCTACATTGTAGGCTCTTTTGGCCGAAGCGTTGGTCAATAGATCTTCCAACATTTCACTGATTTGTCCTGGTGGCGCATCGGCATGCGTGGCGTTTTGTATGTCCTGCATTTTGCCAGAGAGGCGCCTCAAGTGCTGAAGGTGTGTTGACTGAATGAGATATTGCATGACCTCATGATCCAGCTCATGGATTTCTTCTAGGGAAAGAGCGGGATTAGCTTCATGAAACAGCGCCATATCTCTATTCAGGTGAAGGTGTATCAGATCATTCATCTCTAATTTTGAACGTCCATGGCCAATTTCTTCCAGCACACGAGACGCTTGTGCCACATGACTCTCAGGGTTTCTATTCGCTTTGGCTAAAAGGGCGAATTCGAATTGAAGCAACTTCCTTTCACCATCCTCAACTTGTTGATCCATGTTGCCTCTTAGATGAGCGAAGGCTCCCCGATCATTGATTTGATAGTCTGTATTGAGCTCAAGCCCCTTCTGCGAGGCTTCCTTAATTTTTAGCGCCCGATAGTTTTCTAAATCGGTTTGAATTTTCTCAAACTCTCTCGCTACAACACGATTTTTCACGGGAAGGTCAAAAACGGCTTTAAGTTCCTGATGTCCACTTTCAGACTCCAGTAAGGGCACGCAAGTCTGATCAATGACCGCCACAAAATCCGGTAGCATCGATTGAGATAGCTCGGATGGCTCATAAGGGGCTACGCAAACCTGAAAGGGCATTTCTGTAGCCTTTTCGATCGGCATTGCTTCTTCCGGATGGAGTGCTGTGCAATTCCCTCGATCGGAACAACTAACAAGGTTGCGTGTTGTGACGCTCTCATCTATACTTGTGCTCGATGCTTGTTTTGAGGTCATTAGATGCGCGACTGTTCCCTATCCATCATTTTCAATCCCGACCGCAGTGAGATCCTACTTCTGCAGCGCAAGGATGTTCCCATTTGGGTGTTACCCGGTGGCGGAATCGATCCTGGCGAAAGGCCGGAAGAAGCGGCCATACGCGAAGTATATGAAGAAACGGGTTTGGTCGTATCGATAGCGCGCTTAGCAGCGGAATACTCGCCAATTAACCGCTTTACCACAAAGGCGCATCTATTTGAATGTCGTATCGACAGCGGCACCCTGCTCGTCGGTGATGAAGCGCGGCGAGTCGCCTTTTTCCCCCTGAAGGCTTTGCCAGCGCATCTATTTCACTATCACCGAGAATGGCTTAACGATGTTCTCGGCAAGGAAACTGTCATCCGCCAGCCAATGTCACGCAGTACATTTCGCTCCATTATCTTGTACTATCTATGTCATCCTCACTGGGGACTGCGGTATCTCTTTACTAGACTCACTTTACGTTGCCAAAGCCTGATTTATGGTTGAAAAATTTTCCTCAACGCTCAACAATAGTCGTCATGCGAACTGACTTTTCTTCTCGACCAAAGATTACCAAATCCAAGTTCGTTAACGGCGGCGGTATAGCACGCATCAAACGTCTCGAGCAAATGTTCGTCCAATGGTGGTGGGTAGTGCTTTGGTTTTTGAGTCTATTGACCTTGTATGAAATGTCCTCGCAAACACGCAACGACGAATTTATGCGGCTGACGGCTCATCGTGAACAACTTCAGAGAGATCAAGAGCAGGCTCTAGCCCGCCATGCCGATTTGTCCCTGCAAGTGAATAGCCAGAGCGACCCCGACTGGGTCGAGTTGGTATTGCGAAAAGGCCTTGGCCTAGTTCCCGAGGGACAAACTAAGGTGTTCTTTGATGCAATACCACACTCGGTCACAAACTTGGATTTGGACCGCGTGTGGTATAAGTAAGGTTGGATAGTGGAAGAAATTCTTCTCATCATTAGTCTGGTCGTCCTTACCCTCACTGCAGGGCTCTCTTCGGGCTCAGAGATCGCTCTATTTTCCCTCTCGTCCCAGCGCATTCGGGCGTATCGTAGTGATGTCGATCCGCGAAAGCGCTTAGTAGCCAACCTGGTGATGCGTCCTAGAGATCTGTTTGTAACACTCTTTATGATCAATATCACGGTGAATATCCTACTGCAAAACAGCGCTTCAGCCTTGTTTGGAAACGCTTCTGGCTGGGCCCTTAAAGTCGGTGTCCCATTAGTGCTCACACTCGTCTTCGGTGACATTACCCCTAAATACATCGCTCTCAATAACAACACCAAGATAGCCTATGCTGTAGCGCCGGTCGTATCGCGCATCGCCCAATTCCTTGCACCGATTAGGCGCCTGATCTTGACCATTACCGTACCTGTTTCCCAGGCCATGTTCTTTTTCTTGCGTCGTGAAGAGGATATCTCCCGTGAAGAGATGCATCACGTATTAAAAACCTCGCAGGAAACCGGTGTGCTAGACCGCGATGAGGCTAAGCTGGTCAATGGATACCTAGACCTACAGGAAAGCCAGGTTAAAGAACTCATGCGCCCGCGGGATGAGATCCTTGCCTACGACATCAATGAGCCATTACACCAATTAACTTCGGCGTTTGTTGATCAGGAATGTTCCCGTATTCCCGTCTATGACAAGACCATTCAGAACATTTTAGGAATCATTACCGCGGAACAATTCCTCCTGAATCGGCAAGAAATTAGGAACTCCTCGGACCTTATAGCCTTTCTGAACCGGCCTTACTTCGTTCCAGAGTCAACGTCAGCACGGAAGCTGATGCGCCAGTTTGATCATCGCACAGAAGTCATGGCAATCGTTGTAGACGAATATGGCTCTGTGGTGGGCCTGATTACTCGCGAAGACCTCGTGGAGGTCGTTGTGGGGGATATTGCAGACCGACGCGATACCCTCAGCAAGTACACCAAGGCTGGTGAAGATGTCATTATCGCCAGTGGTAAGTTAGAACTTGGTGAATTGGAGGACATTTTCGGAATCGCACTTTTCAGCCCCAACAATATGGTGACGGTAGGAGGCTGGCTGTGTGAAGCTCTTGGCGATATTCCAAAAAGTGGCACCAAGTACCAGACCAAAGATTTTCTCTTTCAGGTATTGTCTGCCGATCCAAATCGAGTACGCCGCATTTATATACGCCGCTTGAATCCTGTGAAACGAGCTCCTGGAAACAAGGCTAGGAAGGAGTCTTCACAATGACGGCAACAGCGATGATATGGCTTGCAGCCACTCTTTTCTGCATAGCTGCCGAAGGCTTCTATGCCGCACTGGAAATGGCCATAGTATCCTTTAACAAGGTACGCCTACAGTATTACGTTGCTAAGGGCAACAAAAGAGCTCTCTGGCTAAACTGGCTGCTCCAGCACCCTGGCAGGCTCCTAGGCACCACACTGCTGGGAGTCAATATCGCCATGCAGGTGGGCTCGGAGTGTTCCCGACAGCTTTATCAAGCGCTTGATCTTAGAGCTGACTTCGCCCCGCTAACTCAGGTGCTTCTGGTATTAATCTGCGCAGAACTCGCCCCCACATTTGCTGCACGCCGCTATTCCGTTCATATGGCCATGTTGGGGGTACCCTTGATCTATGCCTCGGCCAAGATCATGACACCATTCATTTGGGCGATTTCGGGCATCTCAAAGTTGGCTAATAGGCTTGTCGGTGGCCAGGAACGCCAAAACAAGCTGTTTTTGAGCCGTGAAGAGCTCGTAGCAGCCCTCGAAGACCAAACGGAAGAGAGTGAAACGGAGGGAGAGGAACTCAATGTATTGGTTCGAAATATCTTTTCGCTGAGGAATAAGTCCGCCAGCGACGTGATGGAACCTATCAAGAACACGAGGGCTGTCCAGGTCAATTGTACAGTTAGGCAAATGGTAGAGATCCTAAGAAACTACCCTTCAGCGTTTTTGCCGGTGTATCACAAGACCCCTCAGAATATTGTGGGCATAGCTATTCCTCGAGATTTTATTAAGGTGGGGGGCGAGCATCGTGTTGGTCAATATGCACGCTCGCCCTGGTTTATCACTCAAGATGCTACATTGGTCGAAATCCTGCATCAGTTCCGTAGCAACAATCAGACAGTTGCCGTCGTTCTCGATAAGCCTGGACGGGCGGTGGGTATTATTACTCTTGATGACGTTCTCGAAGAGATCTTTGGTAAAATCACTGGCCATGCCGCCGCACCCTATCCCTTCAAGAAGGAACAGGTGTTGGCTATAGACAAGAGCTTCCCAGGGGATATGAAAATCGCGGATTTTAATACTCAATATGGAGTTCTCATTGAGAGCAAAGAAGCCGAGACCTTCGCGGAATTGATTGAGAAAACCTTGGGCCATCCTCCCATTGCTGGAGAGTCTATTTACGTTGAGCCGTTTCGCATTACGGTCAAGAAGGCCACACTTCTTGGTACTAAGACAATTACTATCAAAACCCTGCCCGGCTAACTCTTGCCCATTAACGATGTCTTGTACAGCACCTTTTTATAAATAAAAAACTCTTCTCCTTCCTCTCTGTCCTATCTCTGCGTCTCTGCGTTCTCTGTGGTTAAATCCTATCCTACCTCTCTTCTCGCTCCTCCCTCTCTTCTCCTCATTGTCGCAAGCGGGCAACTTGAGCAGCAACGATCTCGATAACAGCATCAATTTCTTCTTCAGTCGTAAAGCGACTCAGCGAAAAGCGCATGGAAGAGCGTGCAAGCTCTAGAGGAACACCCATATTCACAAGGATACGCGAAGGCTCCAAGGCTCCTGAAGTACAGGCAGAACCATGACTAACTGCCACTCCGGACTGATCCAGGTTGATGAGCAAAGCCTCTCCGTCAACACCACTAAAAGCTAGATTAGTGGTATTAGCAACTCGAGGCCCCTCACCATTAACGATCACATCAGAACACCTACCCATGATACCAGATTCCAAGCGATCGCGAAGCTGAAGCACTCTAGGCATCGCGCTAACCTGTTCCTCGCGTAGCCGCTCAATCGCAGTGGCAAAGCCTACTATACCTACAATGTTTTCAGTCCCTGCCCGCATACCAAATTCCTGACCTCCACCAGTAATTAGAGCGGGAAGCTTAAGACGGTTACGCGTATACAAGAGACCAATCCCCTTAGGACCATGCAGTTTATGAGCGCTGAAGGCCATCGCAGAAACCCCCATAGGAATCGTGAAGGTTTCCTTCCCGAGCAGTGCCACACCATCTACAAAAAGAGGAATGCCTGCCTCCATAGCCACCTGAGCAATCCCTTCGACATCGGTCTTAACACCGGTCTCATTGTTAACGGCCATGACAGCAATCAGCACCGTATGCGATGTCATTGCTGCCCTGACTGCATCAGGTGTAATAGCCCCCCAAAGCCCTGGAGCTACAAAAGTAACATTCCACCCCAATCGCTCCATCTCCTGAACCGTATTAAAAACCGCGGAGTGTTCGACGCTAGATGTCACTATGTGTCCGGGCAGACACCCCTTGGTCAATCCACGGATAACCGTGTTGATGGCTTCAGTACCACCCGATGTAAAAACCAGTTCGCGAGGTTTCACCCCTAAATATGAGGCTATTGAGCGACGCGCATCATCCAGCAACCCACGAATGTGACGCCCCACGACATGTGAACTAGAGGGGTTTCCGAAGTCCTGCTTTAAGCTACGAGTCATCGCATGAATCACATGAGGATCCAACGGCGTCGTGGCATTGTTATCCAGGTAAATTAGCTTTTTCATCAGAGGCTTGTAACCGAATTAAAACGACAGTGATGTTGTCGGAGCCGCCTCGAGCTTTGGCCCCAGCAATAAGGGCTGCAGCGGCTTCTTGAAGGCTCGGCGAGTTATTAAGAGTTTCCTGGATGTCCTCTGGGGACATGGGATCAGACAGCCCATCGGAACAGAGCAAGAAGGTGTCACCCTCTTGTGCATCTGTCACCTCGATGGAGGGCTCCACGATAGGTTCTGTACCAATAGCTTTGGTAATAATGTTCTTGTAGGCAAAGTCACCAGCATTTTGTTCGCGAATTTGCCCCGCAGCGACAAGTTCACGCAACAGAGAATGATCCTCGCTAAGCTGTTCAAGCTCACCATCACGCAGGCGATAGATGCGGCTGTCCCCGACATGCGCATAGATGATACCCTCATCGTGGATATGCAGACAACATAGAGTAGTCCCCATACCACGTAGTGCTTCATCAGTTTTTCCTAAGGCATAAACCCTGCGATTAACGTCTTCAATCGCCAAACGAATACGAGCACCCATGCCAAATAGAGTCTTATCATCCGACGAAGGTGACGCAAAGCTTGTCTCCAGAATCTGGACTAGAGCTTTCACAGCCTCGCGAGCAGCTACATCACCTGCGCGATGACCGCCCATTCCATCAGCAAGAATAAATACTTTTTTCTCAGGGATCTCATTCCAAACGTCCTCGTTTTTATGCCTAACGAGGCCAATATCGGATAAACCATAAGAAGAAACTTTGAAAAGCATTATATTTGATACCATGGATAAGCGCAATCACCGCTGAATCTAAGTAATGATAACAACATACCAAAACAAATTTAATATCGCCAGCCCGGAAAGGCTGACACGACCTATTCACTAAAGCCCATCAGGATCATGCTGACACTCACAGCATTGAACGTACAGTGGAGGGCAATGCTGGGCCAAAGTGTTCGTTGACGTTCATATATAAAACTCAAAAAACAGGCTAGAACAAATAATCCCGTTAAAAGCTCCGAGTTGGCCATCCCCTGACTGGGCGAAAAATGTGCCAGAGTAAAAATCGCCGATGACAGCAGAATTGTAGAACGCTGCGAAAAATTCTGCCGCAAATAACTCTGCAGAAAGCCACGGAACAAGACTTCCTCAATTACCGGAACCAATAGAACAATCGCCACTACAGACATCGTGAGCAATGAACTATCCCCATAAGTGCTCTTTAAATGCCGCACAGCAACCTGATCCAACGGAGAAGCATTCACTAGATAATCTATCAGTTCCTTCACGCTCTCTGCCACGAGTGTCACAATAGGAAAAGCGACTAACCAGCTGACAATACCAAAGCCAACTTCCCAAATTCTTGCTTTTGGGGTCATCGGACGCTTTTCCCACATCCTCTTGCCGGCGCTGAGGCTGTAAGCAATCACCAGTGGAAACGCCAAACAAATTCCCGCAAAATTAAGCCATCCCTCGATATAGGGATTCGATAACACCTTATCCACTTGGTCAGGTCCCTGTTCCGTCGCCACCCATCCCGCTGCTAATGCCGGAATAGCGATCATCTGAACGCCGAGATAGATACAAAAAGCCAAAAATACCTGCCAAAGACTCGGTGGCTCCGGTAGTGGATCAAGCTCTCGTGGATTTCGAAAAAAACCGGCACGCCAAGCTATCAGCAAAACAAAAACTGCGGCAATCGCGAGCTGTAAAAGTGTTACAAGCCGGTCTGGAACCATGAAACTTTTCCCCTAAATGCACATTTTCAGGTTCTTGGGAAGAATGGGGAGCGCTTTTTGCTTCCACAAATCATCGAGTTGCTGCGCTTTGGAGTCACAATCGTCACTCGGCGCGAAGCGCTTTGGAGTGCGGTCGCTCGCGACCGCTTTGGATTTGGGTGAATGTGCTGTGTCACACAAGCTTCCCATCAAACCGTCAAGCCTTCTAGATACCCTTAAAGAGGAAAAGTAAAAATTCATACGGTACCTAGTTCGCCCAAATCCAAAGCGGTCGCGAGCGACTGCACTCCAAAGCGCCCAATTCTTCACAAAAACCCATTTTCTTCCGAGGGTTTATATATGCCGGAGTGCGCCAATTCCAACAAGAACCCTTTTTTTAGGTAAATAGGCAAAAAAGCCAATTCCAGCACATAGCAATGCAGGGCAATCGCATTATATAAAAGTCTTGCCTGACCACCAACACCTGACTGCCTATTGCAACAGATAACACAATTAAAAATAGTTGCACTATATGTGTAGTACAGATATAATGGTTAGGGTAGTTAAACACAAATTAACACAAAACATAGGTTATAATAATGGAATTTAATAATATCGATATTAACCCGATCTTGCTAATAAAACTTGGTAAGTGCATCAAGTTCAATGACAAAGAGCAATTTAAACAAATGCTAGAAAAATACGAAACAAAGGAGATTAGCGTTGCTTTAGAAATTTTTCTATCGGACAAAGAAGATTATCGTTCACAAGCATGCCAAATAAATACAATCCGTTTCCGAGCAATGCTATTAAATTACAAGCCTATCACCGAAAGTGTTTTAAATAACATCACCCCACAAGAGCCTCAACAAAATATTGCAGCCATTAAAGAGCCAAACAATAACAACATAATTATCCAAGAACAGAACAATAACATCATTATAGAAGAACAGCCTGAAGAGGACTTCGCTACCAGCCTAGACAAATGGAGTAGAAAGTACCACATGCTCCTTTATTTCACTGACCCTAAATATATAAAACCTTTTAACAACGGGCTAATAGATGCATATGATAATATCAACCAAGCTATACGGTTCGGTGTTAACGCAATTGAGTGCAGATTGGATATGTGCGCAAACGTTTTAAGAAAGAACGGAGACCACAAATCGGCCTCTAACTTGGAAGACTTATTCAGAGAGATGCGTCCTTTTTTGGAAGAAGAATTTCAGAGAGCGAATGAGGGCATGGTAAAGGGATGGGCCTTCGCACCTAAAACTTACCGTCCAAAAGAATTGATGCAAAAATTTCTTGTCGATGCATGTGAAAGACAGGACGCCAAAGCAATAAAAAGACTTCAAACCCCTACCTGGTTTGGTAAGACTTTCTTAGAGGAGGCTTCCAACCTCGTCATATCTGGTCAGATCTCCAAGAATGGACTCACAGCTCTTATTGCTAATTTATCAACTAAAGAAGCTATACCATTTTTAACTAGACTGATTGGCAACGGTGTTGATCTTGGTGATGTAAATCAGTTGTCCACTTTACTGAAAACTAATAAACACGACCTTGATAGTCATGAACTACGTCTATTCATGTTGCATACTGCGAAACAACACATTGAGACAGGCCAGGTCTCTCCGGAAAGTTCTTTAGCGTACCAAACAAATGTTGTATCATGGTTGTTTCCAATAAAGACTGATTACAATGCATATGACATCAAGTCTTTTATTGTATCAGCGTTTAAATTAGGGATGGAAGATTTGTTGACATTTGCCGCCATCAACAAAAATATGGCCAAAATCCTCATGCTTTCTACAGCACAAGCAGGGGTTGCGATAAGTGAAAAAACTAGAAAACAATTAGGTTCAATTTCATTTAATTATAAAATGCAATAACTGTTTTTAAGTGAATTCCCTTTTAGCTATGCAAAAAGGGAATTCGCTTTTTTTGTGTAAGTAACTAAGTAAAAAAGTCAATGCCAGCACATGGCAGTGACACTTTCTTTGCGTTTTATTAACCGACAGGCTATCACCATTGACCATGGGTGCTCTTGGTGGTGTTGTATATCCCGATATCTTTCAGGTCACGGACCTCTTAGCTCCGATGATGCGTGTTATGCGTCGTCGTTGTTCCCTCACCCCCGAAACACATTCCTGGCAGCACCTTCAAGTAGGTGTGGCAGGTCATTGTATTGGGTCCAATGATAAGCAAAACCTCCACATGTTTCTGGACGGTACAATCCACAACGCTGAGGCTCTCCATAAAGACCTCAAACGTCGAGGACATCAATTTAGCGATGCAAAACAAGCTAACCTTCTCGTGCATGCCTATCAGGCTTATGGGCTAGATTTCGTTCAGCACATTGATGGAGATTTCGCTATTGCGATCGTAGATGAATCTCGCAATCAGCTTATTCTAATACGAGATCGTCTGGGCCGCAAGCCTCTGTATTGGTATGAAGACGCCAACCACTTTTTATTTGCTAGTGAGCTGCCAGCGCTGTTGGCCACAGGGGCTGTACCTCAGACAGCTGCTATCGATGCCTTGTCAGCCTATCTCTCACTTGGATATATGCCACAAGACATGGCTGCCATCGAAGGGGTCAATAAGCTCCTGCCTGGCCACTACCTAGTCCTAAGCCCGAATCAACATAAAAACATCCGCCAGTATTGGTCGTATAGCGACTGCTTTACACGTCCATGCAAGGACGCCACAGACGATATTCCCCAACACCTCGATACACTCCTTGATCATGCAGTCAAGGCACGCATGCCTGCGGCCGCGTCTTCAGGGTGTTTTGTCTCGGGAGGATTGGGCTCGGCAGCTATCGCTGCGCACATAGCCCGTCAGCATAGCGTTCAGGGCTATACGGCAGGATTTACACCAGACAATGATTCCGATATCGCAGCCTCCAAAATGATTGCTGACAAACTACAAATCCAGCAACACATCGACCTCATTGGTCCTGAGTCTGCTCTAGATGACTTAGTTAAGGCTATCTGGCACCTCGGAGAGCCCATTGCAGACCCCACTGTTCTAGCAACCTACCGCCTATGTCGTCTGGCCGCGGAGAACACCCAAACAGTCTTCTCAGGAATGGGGTGCGATGAGCTCCTTGGCGGACACCAAAGGTATGCTGTACCTGAGGAAAAGGATCCCGCGAAATCCTGGCTGCAAGGCTTTTTACAACCTATCGAAAGAAAACTGCTGGTACCCTTATTAAACAGAATGCATCGAGGAATAGCCCTTCAGCTAGTACGTAACCTCGGAATGAATCCCTGGCAGGCACGCTATCTTCAAGCTAACTCTCTTTTCAATCGCAAGGCCCTTGCAAGTGCCGCCCCAGCCCTCGCGCCACTTTTCGACGCTAAAATCTTCCTACAACGATTCCACCAGCTGGGGAAGATTCAATCGACACTGTCTTCTTTTCTCTATTTTGATGTGAAAACACGCCTACCAGACTGCTATCTGCTTCAATATGACCGCTTTACCACAGGCTTTGGTCTGCAGTGGGAAACGCCCTTTCTGACAAAGGACATTGTGGAATACCTCGCCACCATACGAGCCGGACACCCCTTACCAAAGACCTTTCAAAACATTCTGCGACCCGAATGGATCAATGACATCCTTCCTAAGCCCAAAGAACTACGCCCACATTTCCTCGCTTCTTGGGCTGATCACCCTAAGGTTTATGAAAGTTTTAATCTGCTGCTGCAAGGAACCTGCGTGGATACCGGCTTAATTTCGGAAACCTGGTTGCGTGAACAATTGAAAGATCCTCACGCACGACGCATGGCCTTCTTGCAGCTTTGGGCAGTTTTAGTGTTAGAGGTATGGCTGAGACTGTTTGTGACAAAACCTATACGCATGAATGTCCCGGACATCACACTAAAAGCCCTCCTCACCGGCACTTAAGCCATCATAAGGCACACCACCCACGGATTAGGAGCAACACGGATTTAGGCGAGTCATTACTCATCAACTTAACACGGAAAATCAATCCATATGATATTGAAGATACGTCTAAAATGGACTTTAACAGGATATGCAGGATCGCTTCGCGGCATGATATGCAGGATCACTCTCACCTTCTAAATGCAAATAGGGGCTGACAATGTACTTAAAGTGGAAAGGGGTAGGAATGGAGAGGATTTGACGCGAATCTATTCCAATTCTATCCCATTAATTTTTTAAAATAAAGTTAATCCTATGATTCTAAAGAAGATGGGAGTGATCCTGCATATCCTGTTAAAGTCCATTTTAGACGTATCTACAACATCTTTTAGATTTTTAATAAGCTACTATTTAGTAAGATAAGAACGCTGTTTTGTTGTTAGGTTGATGTAATGACTCTCCTAAATCCGTTTGCATCCGTGTTAATCCTAATCCGTGGCCAGTGTGCCTCATGATAACGGGATGCTATTCTCAGTCCTAATCCTCCTAGATCCGTGTGCATCCGTGTTACTCCTAATCCGTGTTGCTCCCATCTCCTTCACTCCCACACGCGTTGACGCAAGCGTTGTGTCTGGGGCTCTACCTTGTCGACATCAATAGGCTCTGTCGTATTGATCGCCCTTAAACGCGCCAGGCAAATTGCGTGTGTCACACCGCGATCGGGACTAATAGAGCGGCAGAGTCCCTCTAGAAACAGCATGACTCCTCGGCTTCGTTTCACAAAGCTACTGACGGGCCCCATGATGAAGTCGAGTCCCTTCCAGAAATAGACGAGAGGGAAAGAAGTATTCATTTTCAGAGACAATCGTCCTAATCTACCGCGGTCTGAATCCAGTTCCTTGTAATAAGCCGGGTCGCTAGCTGCCCGCACAAAGCGCGCTGAGGTCTGTAACCAGTACAGCAAACTCATCAAATAGGCATGATGGCTTACCTCCCAGTCAATCACTTCAAATTCTGTGTCCACTAGCTGTGCAAACTTCTCCAACGCTCCATCAGTCTGATGGTCTAATGGAGTTGACAACACCACTCGTCCTTCAGGCTTTAAAATGCGATATAGTTCTGACAATAATAGCCGTTGATCATGACCCGCCAGTTCAGCAATGAGATCGGTGCAAATAGCAAGATCATAGACATCATCGCGTAATGCCGTCATGGGGAAAGTGTCTCGAATAAGTGCAGCCCCGCATTCACCCTGAGAGTAGAAATGTTTAATGGCATTTTCTGCGATATCAACAGCATCCACGCGAGCGCCCTGACCACGCACTTTGCGAGTCAACACTCCCCAACCAAAGCCAGCATCGACAACAGCCAATTCCGGCGTTTCTAACAAGGGCTTGATCAAGGTCCATGTGCGATCGATCCTCTCACGCTCACGTGCGCTACGACCAGGATCAAAATTCTCAGCATTTACCAACCACTGCCTCTCGAAATAGGCTCTAGCCTGCTGGTCGCGCAGTTCACGAGAAGCCGTATCCAGATTCTTATTCTGAGTACGGTGAGGTAAGCCCTTTTGAGCTTCTACAATTTTTAGCGGATTGTCCGTTGACATGCGTTGTTATCTCCAAAATCTTTGGAATTCTTCACCAGAACCATTCTTTTACCACGCTCGCTCCTATCCTTAAAATAGGAAAATTTTGGTTCTTGTGAAGAATTTTGACCTCTAATGGAGAAAGCATATCTATAAGTCATGCACACTCTCCATCCTGGCGAATTTTCTTTTGGCTGGCCCACGCTTCCAGCGATATCAACGTCACCTGTCTATGGGCCTTATTCACCTTTGCGGTCAGTTTTCGGTCGACTGCAAAAGGATCGTCTGTCGCGTTTTGCTCCTCGGACATAGCTGGCGCTATGCCCTCGTCACAAACCACGACATCCGACCTTTTTCGTCCGACCGAAATTCTGACCGTAAAGGTGAACAAGGCCTGTCTATGCTAGCCTATTTTTTTCAGGATACAGACATAGCATTGTCAGATTTGGCCGAAGCGGTAAAAATATGTTTCGATAAATGGAAACAACGATACGAGAAACCAGACACAATAGCTGGCGAGAATAAGCCCTTCTTACCCCCAGGACGAGACCCAGAAACATATGTCCTAGTTCATCAAGGTGGAGGCCTTCGTCATCTTAATGCATTCTTGCATCAAGTTCCCGGCGCAGGATATAGGTGCCACGAATTCGGCACCGGCCTATATGTTACCCCACTTCTAAACCGCAAGATCACTGTCACTGACCTTAATCATTTTGAATTAATGGAAAAAGTGCAAGATTCCAGAAGTCCTGCGTACGCATGTCGCACACCCCTTCAACACTTCGACACCCCAGCTCTCTTCTACGCTGTCATAAAGGTAAAGTATCTAATCGCAACCAATAGATCTTATGAGGCTGTTCTACCTGCCGAAAATATTCGGCACATTCAAAGATGCCATGTTGAAGTCTATGAGTCTTTAGACATCTCCCAACTACCCTTGGCCATGACTGAATTTGTGGCTACGGAATTTAAGGAAGCAAATGCAGATCTAATACTGCAATTGGAAGCAAGCATCAACCGAGTGACCCAACGAATAAAGGCCGACATGCAAGGGCTCGTTTTTTAGCGCGTGTTCTGGAACGAAATGGACATGGGAGAAAAGGGACAAGTCCCTATTTTTCCTACATTCGTTCCTCCCATTCATACACACACATTTTGTTGCCTCAAAAGCGAATATGCTCTAGGATCATGGATCTGCATTCTCCACACAGAGTTTGCCGGGGACCTCATGGAATGGGACAGCCCGAACCAGGTCAGGATCGGAAGGTAGCAGCCTTAAGGGTCCCGTCTTATGCCTTGAGACAATCTCCGGCTTTTTTTATTCTTGCAGTTAGGGACGTTTTTTTGCTCCCACAAACCATCGAATGACGCTTAGCCACCTCAAATCCCACCGCGCAGGGCATAACACAAAGTCCGCCTAAGTTCCGCAAGAACCTTTTTCACCTCATTATGTCCTCAAACAATACAGCGTTTGGAACTTGAATCAAGCTAGCCGGTCAATGCCGGCTTTTTTATTTTCTTCCAACCCTACTTCAGGTAAAATCGTCACTATGAGAACACAATCTATCTTCATAGCAGCGACTGGACAAAATGTCGGTAAAACAACGGTATGCCTTGGCATCATTGCGGGACTAAAAAAACGTTTTGGTCGAGTCGGTTTTATCAAACCTGTCGGACAACAGCACGTCGAGGTGCAGAAAGATCTTAAGGTCGATAAAGACGCGGTCCTATTCAAGGAACATTTTGGTCTTCCAGACCACTATAGCGATATTAGCCCGGTAATCATCCCTGCAGGCTTCACGCGCGAATATTTGGCAGGCAACGTGGGGCATGAGGAATTGCGTAACCGAATCCTCCGAGGGTTCGAGCACATCGCCAGCAAGAATGACTTCACTGTTGTCGAGGGAACAGGACATGTCGGAGTAGGCTCAATTATTGGCCTAAATAATGCCAAAGTTGCCGCAGACCTAGGCTTAGATATGGTTTTAATTGGCTCTGGTGGTCTCGGCTCTACCATCGACGAACTAGCCCTTAATGTAGAGATGTGCCGGCACTATGGCGTAACCATTCGCGGTATTATCCTCAACAGAGTTCTCGATGAAAAGCGCGAAATGATTCTAGAGTATATCCCCAAGGCTCTGAAGGTTTTTGGAGTGCCCCTCATCGGGTGCGTACCTTTTTCGCGTTTCCTCAATGCACATTCTATGGAAGACTTCGAGCTTTTGTTCGACACTAGACTCCTGGCTGGAGATGCCTACCGTTACTATCACTTCCGTTCCATTCGGCTTGTGACGGGCTCCTTGGAGTCCTATCTCGAAGAAGAGACACCCCACGAATTAGTTATTACACCAGCCAGCCGAGACGATATCATCCACGCCCTTTTGGACAAATACCCCAAAGCGACAGATGATGAAGGCCAGCTGCGCGTTGGCCTGCTGATGATAGGACGTCATCCGCCTTCGGATGAGACCCTAGCTCTGATTCGTTCTAGAGACATTCCCACCCTCTATGTGCCTGTATGCAGTTATAATGCCATGGCCAAGATCACCTCGGCGATATCAAAAACAAGACGGGAAGATGTCCGCAAAGTTCAAAAAGCCATTGATATTGTCGAAAGCAACATTAACTTCCCGATGCTATGCCAGCAAGATATCCCCCTTAGCGTATAGATGAAGAAGATTCTACTGGTTAAAACATCAGCTCTTGGCGATATCGTTCAAACCTTTCCAGTCGTCAGTTACTTACGTCACAAGATGCCTGGCATCCAGATTGATTGGATAGCTGAAGAAGCCTGCGCAGCATTGCCTAAAGCACATCCAGAAGTCAATCGAGTCCTGCGCATCAATTCCAAAAAGTGGCGAAAAGACCTGTTTTCTTCGGCAACTTGGAGTGAGATTAACACGACAAAGCAAGCCTTGCGTAGTGAAAGCTATGACATTGTCTTCGACCTGCAAGGCAACACCAAATCGGCTATGATTACTGGGCTTACGCGTGCGCACACAAAAGTAGGTTTCGGCCGCGGGCAGGTTGCTGAGTGGCCTAACTTGCTAGTGACTAACCAAAAATTTATCGTATCGTCGGGACAAAATATTCGCACTGACTACCTCCAACTAGTCAAGAGCTATTTCGGTGATACCACACCGTTTTGCGATCCAGCGGTATACCTACACATTGACAATCTAGAAAAAAAGAAAATTGCCGAAATTTTGACTAATAGTTGCTCACAAGGGCGCCAAAAGGTGCTTGTTTGCTCTGGATCCATGTGGCCAAATAAACGCTTACCCATTTCTTCACTATCTCTGCTCCTACAGCAGTTGCAGCAATATTTCCCCTTTGCATACCTAGTCGCCTGGGGAAGCGAGGAAGAACGTCGTGATGCTGAAAGTCTAGCTAGCCAGATTCAGCACAGTGTTGTCATCCCGCGACTGTCCCTGCCAACTCTGCAGAACCTGATGCATGGGGTTAATTTGGTGATTGCTATGGATTCCCTTCCCTTGCACCTGGCCGGCACAACGCATACGCCCACTTATAGCTTCTTTGGACCCTCGCTGGCAGCCAAGTATGCCCCATCAGGCGATCAGCACCTCACTATGCAGGGAGTGTGTCCCTATGGACGTACCTTCAAAAAACGTTGCCCTATTCTGCGCACCTGTCCTACAGGAGCCTGCCTTCGCAATCAAGCCTTGGATACGCTCATCGCACCCTTCGCTAAGTGGTGGGAAAAGCAGTGAGAATAATGCCGCTATTAAAGCCCTCACAATAGTGTTTCGGCGCGCAGCGCTTTGGAGTGCGTGTCGCTCGCGACCGCTTTGGATTTGGGTGAACTAGGCATTGCAAGAAACGTAACCTTTCGCTCTAGGGGTAACTGTGGGGGTTTAAGCCTCCAAAGAACGGTGCGCGATTCAATAGGCTCGCCCAAATCCAAAGCGGTCGCGAGCGACACGCACTCCAAAGCGCTGCGCGCCGAGATACGATTGTGAATTCCTAAGGCATTGAACATTAAGCCCAAAGGCCTTTGTTAGGCTGAGGCCTCTGTGGCATCGCCATGGCCTGTACAGCAATGTGCAAAGTCGAGCTAAAGGACTGAGTGGGCATAATTCTACAAATCCTTTATGCATTCCCGAACTGGCTACGCCACAAAGGGAATGCTTATATTTCAGTTGACTTAATATAACAACGATTAATACGATGTTATAAATAAACAAATTAAGAAATGGAAATTATGAATAAAATCATATGCATTTTAGTATCGGCTATTATCTTATCGTTTCTTACACAAGCCGACCTGTCAGCTGAATCGTTATTGCAGACCTTTGTGGAAGAGACTCCCGTCGCACCGATAAACGACAAGCTATTTCTTCATATTCTAGGCGATTCTTTTGGTCAGGGTACTAACCTTGAGGGGACGATCACTGCCGAAAACATTAAATATCATCAGACCTTGATGAGCCAAAAAAGGGATCTTTTAACCAAGGCAATGAGCGATGCCGGATCGACGGATTCGCAAAAAATTCAAAAAGAGATAGACCAG
Source organism: uncultured Chlamydiae bacterium (assembly GCA_963713615.1). Taxonomy (GTDB): domain Bacteria; phylum Chlamydiota; class Chlamydiia; order Chlamydiales; family JAJFMA01; genus CAMFKD01. The sequence continues at coordinate 488,055 of CAVQMM010000001.1, read as the reverse complement.
CTGAGTGGCTTATTGAAGAGATTTCCAGCTACCATTGCCTTATCCAAATATCTCTATGAGCAGGATAGTCCCGATGCATATGAAGACGCACTCCGCAAATACATCGACGCTCTGGCTCCTGGCGAAGACTTACTCGTCTCCGGCGGGTGGGTCGGACATGCGGTCCTATATCAAATTATCAAACAATCCAACGACCAGTACACCTTTCGTGCCTTTAATACAGGGGACGGCATTAGCTATCAAAATCACTTTAGAGTGGGCTCAAAAAGACTCATGCTCCCCTTTGTCGAAATCGAGGATATCGCCCACGAGCGCATCACACATGCCTATTTTTTGCGCGCGTTGTATGAGATCGAGCGAAAGCGGGATCTGGGCAATGCGCAAACATTCTATGAAGCTGTGGTACCCCTTCTACAGGGCAAAACGAGCGCTCGAGAATATGGTCCTGAGCATTTGCACTATCCTCAGGAATCGGGAACCTGTGCCTATGCTGTCATCATCGCATTCTATACCCAGGCGCTAGGTGACAATAGCTCGGCTCGCCGCCTGGGCTTTGAGATTCAAACGAAAGCCATCCATGATTATTTTCTCACTAACAAAGAGCGCCTTGGACGGGTAAACATCAGCCGCAATCTCGCTAAGAAGAGCCTGGTAGCCTATGTGATTGAAGCACGCAGAGCCTATGACTTGGGTGACATCAACGATGAGGAACTGCAGTATGCCTCTGGGCTTGCTGAACGCTGTTCTGAAACCCTGCAAAGCATTGAGGATAGCGTTGCTGCCGAAGTCGCTGCCGAAGCTACTGGACCCAATAATCAGCGACTCATCCCATGGTCATCGGCAGACCCCATTTCTGTATCCTGGTCTGAGGTTCCCGAACCAAGCGCATCGGAAATCCGCGTCACCGGAAACTATATCCCTGCGCATCATTTTGCAATTTCCTCGGAGGAAGGCTATCGATTCGCAGACTTTGTCCAGCTAGTGACAGCGCTGGAAAATGCCGTCAAGGAACATCAGTGGGCTTTGATTCAGACTGTCGTGCGGGAGTTAGCCAAAAAGCTCCCCTTGACCCTCGAAGATAAGGCTTGGAAAAGCCTGGATAGCAAGGATGGACTAGGCATCGCCAACGCCCTACCGGACATTGCCAAAGCCCATTTAATGGCCAATCTCCATTTGCACAAACAAGACCCTCAAGCTTCTGATGCAGTGGATTTTCTCGTTCATGCCAAATTGCTAGCAGTCGCTGAGATGCTCATTCGCCAGCATCTGCCTGAATTGGGAGCGACTTTGCCAACGCTATGTCCTCCTAAGCTATGCTATTTTTTTTCCGACTTCGAAGAGGGTACCGTAGGAACCGCTTTCCTTCCTCTGTATGATCCTGAATGGGGTGATGAGTTGGCCAAACTGCGCTCCTTTTGGTCTTCCGAACACTGCGACACCACCGAAGACTTCTTTGGTTTTCGAAAAATGCATGCGATTAGTACACTTAAACCCATCTCAGAACCTCACCAAGACGTCTTATGGACAGAAAAATGGATCTTAAGACCTTCTGTAAGGAGTCTAATTGCAAAAGACTACCCCAAAATTCTCTCAAAGCCAGTCCTAGAACAAGCAGTGGCGGCATTGACAGATAGTGGAGCTCAGGGACGACTTGGTATTCTGCCGCCAGAATTTTTTGCCTTGCGCGATTTGGCTGTTTATGCGAATGAGGTTTTCAGCGGTTGGATTGGATATCCTACGGATTACTCTGCAGGGGCCAGGCTATTGTGGAATGCGGAGGAAAAATTTCTAGCGTATACCCTATTTGGCTTAAAAGAATGGGGAAAGGAGGTTGCATGGACGGGGAAGCTGCCATACCTAAACAATCCTCCCATGTTCCGTTACGCTTGGGCCCGTACAAGCTTTAAAGTTGAGACACTCCTTCGCTTGGGCTACTTGGATAAGATCGGAGAGCGAACCGACGTTATGAGCGACTTGAAGAGCAACTATAAGCTTGATATTGATGAAGACCTGGTGATGCGCATCGGCACTCTATTTCATGCTCCTGAACTTCAAGCTATCGAGGCCTTAGGTTTTTTCGAAGAGCACTTGCATTTGCTCGAAAAGATTGAGTATCAGGAATTGTTCAAAAGAATGCTCTTCACAGGTCCATGCCTTCAGACTCTATTGCAGAAGGATCCTCCAAGGGCCGCCACTTTTGTTCGTCACATGGTAGAATTTGCCAAAAAGCACTACAAACATTACCGAATGATAGGTCAGATCGATGTTGCAGTCTTCTTCCTGCAATTGCTGAGGCATTTTCAGGATTATCTTGCCTACTATGAATCGAAATCCCCTTCATCTGCTTCGGCGGATCTTAAGCACCTCTATCTAGACACTAGAAAAGAATTAAGGGAGCTTCTGGCTTCCCGTCTTCAAGCGGCTGAAGCCGTTGTGGTTTATCGTGAGCTAGCTCGTACATACCAGTACGACAATAAAAAACTATATGACGACGAATTCGTGGAACTGTTTATCGCAATCGGTTCGGTATTGTACGGAAATAAGGCCTCAGACGCTAGCGATGATGAGCATGAATTACGTGGAATCTTGATGAGCCACAGGGAAGACATTGAACACCTCATGTCATCAGATGGCGCAAAGAACATTCTTGACCGCATCGCAGCTCATTTTTATCCCGGACAGCAAATTCAATGGAACTTCCAAAACAATGTCTCTGGACCACAAGCGAGGGTGATTGATCCCAAATTGGACTTGAACGAGGTATGCCTTCAGTTTCCGCTTCAAAGCCTCAAACAATCACAATTCCCGCATTTTCTGGGACAGGGAGAGCAGCTTGTTTACATTGACCTTCTTCAAGGAACTCTATTTAGTCAGGGAATTCGACGTCCTCTACCGCAGAAGTTTACAAAAACGACTCCTCTTGGAAAACGTTTGACGAAGGGTCTATCCAATCCAATGGGGGTAGAAATTCAGCCAAACGTCTATCAGTTCGTCAATCAGGATGGAGAACAGTATATTTTCGATCAAAAAAATGAAATCGTCTATTGGCTGGTGAAAGGTCATTGGTACCAACAACAAAAGTCCAATGTTGTGTATGGGCCCTATTCCCAAATACAGTCATTAGGCCACGCCACTACGGCGTGGTATTGCCGAGATGAAGAAACCATTCTTTGGGTAGACATACAAACAGGACTGCCTAAATATGTGGCGTCTGTGGATCCCTACAACAGGCACGCGCTATGGTCGGATGGCCAACTGCGATTTGAAGCGGTTAATCGTGTGGATGCTGATGGCAATCCGTCATCCGAACAATTGTACGAAGGCTCCCTTCCAAGGTTTGCTGATGCCTTGTCCCATCACCAACACAGGCATACTCCAATACTCGAAGCGTCCCTGTCGGACCTGTGGGATCGTGGCCTAAAGGCCATCAAATACTTTTCCGGCCTCTGGTCAGACCCAGATTCCTTGGAGCATATAGCACGCCTCACAGACCCTAAGGATGCTCTTTTGTGGTATGACCAAGATTCACATGTACCGACTCGCTTAGAATTTCCATCCCTTGATTTGGAATTCATCGCCACAGATACAAAGGGACAAAGGCAATGGGTCTCTCCCCAATACCCTGGTTACTGCCTTGCCGGCCGCCAGCATCTAGCTAGCTTGGGACGCGCGGGCAATTACTTGATCCTGGAGCCTCTTTCAGGTGATGAGCGCTCCACATCCATGGTGCTCATGTCCGTAGGCTCTTTTAAGTCCCCTGATTTAACGACAAAGAGCTCGTTGGACCCAGCGATGAACCGCAATGAATGGATTATGGATAAGCTGGTCATCTTTGATATAGCTGAGGATGGAGAGTTAATTCCTCGCACACTTCAGGAACGCCTATACCTGGCTATCCATTACCTCTGGCAGCACGATTACGAACTAGCCGCCTATTATTTGCGAGGATATGGAACTTTATTGCGCCCGATAGCTTATGGCAGCGACGAAGGCAATCTTTTTTACAAGCTGACTAATCTCGACAACAACGATCATGACATGCGCGCGCGAGCGGTTCGCCTGTTGGCTCACTACCTCTTGGCAGAAGCGAAGAGCGACTTTCCCACCGGGGAGAAATACAACCCAGACCAGTATAGTAGTGATTATTTTGCCTACCTTACCAATGCCGAATGGGCCAGTGAAATTCTGCTTCAGCCTCATGAGGAATTATTTTTGGCATCTCCATTTCAAGATCGCGATATAGTAAAAGCAAGAATAGCCCAGCTGAAGGCTCGCATACAACAACAGCCGCCGGAAGTCGACCTAGAGTTGAAATCCTTCCAGTATATGCAACGACGCTCTAAGACCTTACAATATGACGATGAGAACGCATTAAATGCCATCATGAGAGGATTTTATTCGGATGGGGACGAGAAGCCATCGCTTCTAAGCCCTGTCCTGGGTCGAGAAGTATGCCTGGCTTATTCGGCAGCTAAAGGAGAGATAGACGGCAAGGAACTCCTTAAAGCCATCGAAGAGCTGACGGGTATTAGGCTGGATGAGGCGTTACCCCAAAAAGCCCATGACTATTGGAGCGAGCTCCTGGCCTTTCTTCAAACCTGTGACCTGCGGGCATCAGATGCATCTTTGGTCGAGTTTCTTATGGCTGTGACCAGAGATCCGCATAGCTTTCCATCTGTAACCAATTTTGACGAGATCATCGCTCAAGCCCGCTTAAACACGATGAGACCACTTTTGCAAGTACTACAAACTGTCAAGCTAGACACGCGCGAAATCAAGGCTCGGAACTATCCAGCGGTGGTCCGAAGTGACCAGTCTTTTTCTGATGGTCGAGCTAAGCCTAGAAACCAGGATGCCCTCCTACGCTGCGCCTTGCCACCATATAATGAAGAGCCTCCATTCGTTAATGACCCGTCCTCCTATATTACTGAAAAGCCCGCCAGCGCAGATACCAAGGCACAGCACAGCGCAACCCGCGATGCACTCACACAACTCTTCTCGTTTCCAGAGGTCAATCCCTTGCTTGAGCGGTCGGCTGAAAAGCTCCGCGACAGCTTAGAGGGTTTTGATAAGAAATTTGAGCAGGAACAAAAGAACTATGAAATTGTCTGCGTCGACCGCTTACGCAACCTGCACGATGAGCTATCCGAGACGGTCGCAGAGATCAAGCTCAGCCAGGACCAGCGCCGGCAGGACATCGCTCAGCGTGCGTTGCAACTGCCAGAAGTGCCTGCGGAACGCGCGTATGAGACGCTGAAGAGGATCAGTCACCTCGACCGTGAACTTCTGCTCGAAGAGCTAGTAAAGCTCTATGCGACCCAGGATGTGGAGTTGCTGATGAGTCGAAACCCTGCTCTCACTCTCGAAGATGCGATCGATTTATATGAGCGTATCGGGGCTTTCATGCTCGAAGCCACAAGGATGAATCACTTAGAACGCGTGATCAGTCTAATCGACCAAATAGAGCATATGAGTGCTGCCGAAAGCCTTCACAGTCATGCGCCACAGAGCAGCCAGTCTAGCATGGTCTCAAAACTTCATACCCAGCTTAACTTTAAGCGAGCGTATAACGTCGCGCAGCATCCGGCCTATCTCTCGTTTGAATATGCCCTGGGAATTATGCTAAGACCCGAACAGGTGCATACATTAGACCTGTTAGGGATTGAAAATGGAACCATTCGCAACGCCGAGCAGATCGAGGTTGTATTAGAAATGATTATGGGGGCCGGTAAGACAACCGTCTTGCTGCCTCTTTTGGGGCAGATGATTGCCGACGGCGAACGCCTGGCGATTCTTATTATGCCTGAGACATTGCTACCCTCCATGTCTGAGAGGTTCCAAAAGAGCTTTGGAGACAGCTTTGGACAGGGATGCGAGATCCTTGAAGTCGATCGCTATGTCGGTGGTCTCGGAATAGAAAACATCACATACATTCTGGACCGGTTGGAGGCTGCAAAACGGGACAGGCGCGTCGTCATGATATCTAACAGCAGTGTCCAAAGTCTGTACCTGAGCTTCCTCATGAGGCTCAAGCAGTACGAGGAACTACGACTAGCTGGAATAGAGGGCCAAGAGGTCCTAGAGAGCGAAGCCGTTGTGCGCAACTATCAAAAGATTTTCGTGTTCTTGCGATCCTTTGGCGTGGTCATTCTAGACGAGATTGATGCGATCATGGACGTTCTGAAATCGCATCATTTTACCACAGGCGAGAATCGACTTGTTCATGCCGATACCTTGATGGCGGTTACGGGGCTATACGAACTGCTGCTGAATCCTGACATGGCACACGTTTTGCCACTGCCCTTTTTGGGTCAGACGTCCACAAACCCTTTCACGGATGACAATTATCAAGGCCTCTTGAAGCCACTCCTGATTGACGCGATCCTAGAGGGACGCTATCTACCCCACGATGAGTCTTTCCAGGCCTTTATCAAAAAGCTAAAAGATGTGGCCTTGTTACGCTCCTACCTCGCCAATGAGCCCCGCGAAGAAGCCTTTGAATTTGTGAGCAGGATTTCCGATGTCCATGTTCGCAACATCTTGGCGGTAGTCCAGGAGGAACTGACAAGCTTACTCCCTCTCACCTCTCGGAAGCACCTATTCGTGCACTACGGACCTTCCAAGGAACGCGCTTGTGCTATCCCCTATCAACTAGGCAGGCCCTCGGAACGATCCGATTTTGGCACTGAGCTAGAAATCATCAATTACACCACACAGATGATTCTGGAAAAAGGCCTTGCAGCTAACCTTGTCGGCAAAGAAGTGGAACGCCTAAAAGCCTTCGTAAAGAGCCCTGTCACGCGCAATCAAGCCTTAGTTGAGATAGAGGAGCTGTTCAGCGGTAGCGATCTAAAGATATTTACCATCACCGAAGGGGAGTATGAGGAACTAGCTAAGCACGTCAACAAGAACCCAAAGGTGGTCCTACGCGTAGGTCATAGGCAGATATTGCAGCATATTCGTTCCCATTCGCAGCAGTTGAATGCCAATGCTCAGATCTATGGGTTTCTCTTCAAGGTTGTACATGGTTTTACCGGAACGTTGTGGAATGCGGATACCTTCCCCAGGATCTTTGACGCCCGATATCCCTCGGATACACAAGAGCGCACGCTCTTTACTCTTTGGGATACCACTCCTGCCGGGGTGCAGATCATAGAGATCTCTGAAGGCAAAGCTGAGGCTGCCGATACGCTAGTAGCAAAAATTTACGCTGATAATGAAGGTTCCTTAATTGATTTGTCTGGGTTGTTGCGTGGTGTACCAGGCCAAGAGGTGGCACGCGCCATGCTGGGCCATTCCAGTACTGCTCAGGGAGCTATCTTTTACGATCCACACGGCGACATCCACGTCTTGGAGAGGGCCAAGGATCGCATCGTTCCATTGCAGGAGTGCCGGATTCCTAAGGAAGCTCGCATCGTCTATTGGGACCAGGCTCATACCACCGGATCCGACATTCCGGTGCATAGCAAGATGAGTGCTGCCGTGACTTTTGGCAGACATGACATCCTTAGGGATCTCCTGCAAGCTGTATGGCGTTTGCGTGGACTAGGCGCGGGGCAGACGGTACACTTTGTTGTTTCCGAAGCAGATCGCAAGATTATTGTGGATACCCTAGCGAGATTTGCAGGCATCCAGGTTGGGGAAGAACTCACTTTTGCACACTTGCTGCAATATGCCTTCTGCAATCTGGTCCTCAAGCAGGCCGACTACAATTATCGAGCCTCTAAGCATCAGATGGAGGGCGAAGTGTTGAGATTACTCTTTGCGAAAATGATTGATACTAAGACGGATATTCTTCAGGCCGCCCAAACTTATGATCAAGCTCGTGAACTGGTGGAGCAGACACTTTCCCACCAACCCTGTGAAATCTATGGAGGGTTGAAGCAGCTGAAGCCTGCCGAGGAGGTCCTCATGGATGTCTGGAAGCGGCTAGAAAACAGTAAGGCATGGAAGGCAGCGGCTTCTACCACCCTACCGCAGCATATGAAGAACATACTGGAAACGATGTTGCCCAAAATGGCAGCGTTAGTACTGCAGCAGGATCTATTCGAACGTGAAGTAGAGATCGAAATGCAAGTCGAACAGGAACAAGAGCAAGAACAGGAACGGGAGAAGCTGACGGCCCTGCCGTGGCCCTCGGATCCGCTGATGCCAAAGCTTCCGTGGCGTTGTGGCGGTTTGTTAACTCGAGAGTACTATGCTGCTGCCAACAACAAACCCCTAGGGTTAGAGGCTAGCTCGGTAGAATTTGTGCGTATTGGCCAATTGCTCCACGATCTTGGCTTTGCGCAAAATTTCGCCTCTGCATTCGAATCTGGCCTGTACGCTACAACGAACGTTGTTCGACCTTCGTGGACGGCTAGAAACAGTGATCTGTATGGACCGTTTGGCCGGTTCCGTGATCCGATCACTGATGTGTTAGTGGTGCAGGATAAAGCGTCGAATGACCTCAAAATGGTTTTGCTTACTCCCTATGACGCGCGTCAAGTGGAAAACCAGCTGATTGCTGAGCGACGCTTAAGTGACCTGCCGGCTTTTAAATCCAAGGAAGTAAGAATATCCTTGGTCAACCTTGACACAGGCATCAGCATCGATGGTTTCGAGCCTATGGCATCCGAGGTGTTTAGTAGTCCGGAGTATTTACGGATGAAGGTACAGGCGAAGTTTTATCGCGGCGACGTTTCCTATCGGAGTGAGGAGCTTCCAGTCTTGAGAGAATGGCTTGCTACGAATCAACCCGAGATCTTGCATGAGCTCTTTCTTTCGGAGGTCTTGAAGTGGTTGCCGAGCAAGCGACGTATGCATTATGGACATATCCTAGACCACGAATTTAGGAGAATAGGCGTCCGCAGTGATTAGTCCTCCTGTGGCGCAAGTCGCGATAGTGACGACGATAGGTAAGTAACATGTGCGCAGCGCTCTGAGCCCCATCAGGCGATCAGCACCTCACTATGCAGGGAGTGTGTCCCTATGGACGTACCTTCAAAAAACGTTGCCCTATTCTGCGCACCTGTCCTACAGGAGCCTGCCTTCGCAATCAAGCCTTGGATACGCTAGTGGTGGGAAAAGCAGTGAGAATAATGCCGCTATTAAAGCCCTCAAAATAGTGTTTCGGCGTGCAGCGCTTTGAAGGGAGTGTCGCTCTTGAATGGACAAGAAGGACCAAAGGGACAAAAAGGACTTGTAGAATTACTCCTAAGTCCTTTAGAGGTAATTGCAGAAGTCCGGTTTCCGAAGTCAATTTCCTGAAAATCGGATGCCGGTGAAGAGAGAGTCATTCCCTTCCCAGGCCCGAAGGGTCGATATTGCAACAGGCCATGGCATCGCCATGGTATATGCCAAAACGGTTTTGGCAGCCTGTAGGGCTGCCATAAAGCGCATGCATAAATGGTGTTTGTAAACTGGCGTCTTGTAGCAGTCCTTCAGACTGCGAAATCCCTTCCTGGCATATACCATGGCGATGCCATGGCCTGTTGCAATATCGACCCTTCGGGCCTGGGAAGGGAGAAAAGCCTGTCTTTCCAGACTGGATAGTGCCATACCACTTAAGCTCTCCAGAATCGCCTTCTCACAAAAAAAAGTGATTTTTTTCCAAAGAATCGATCCATGAGAGCCCAAATACTTCTGCAATTACCTCTAAGGGACATAAAGGACTCAAGAATAGTCCTACAAGTCCTTTAGAGGTAATTGCAGAAGTCCGGTTTCCGAAGTCAATTTCCTGAAAATCGGATGCCGGTGAAGAGAGAGTCATTCCCTTCCCAGGCCCGAAGGGTCGATATTGCAACAGGCCATGGCATCGCCATGGTATATGCCAAAACGGTTTTAGCAGCCTGTAGGGCTGCCATAAAGCGCATGCATAAATGGTGTTTGTAAACTGGCGTCTTGTAGCAGTCCTTCAGACTGCGAAATCCCTTCCTGGCATATACCATGGCGATGCCATGGCCTGTTGCAATATCGACCCTTCGGGCCTGGGAAGGGAGAAAAGCCTGTCTTTCCAGACTGGATAGTGCCATACCACTTAAGCTCTCCAGAATCGCCTTCTCACAAAAAAAAGTGATTTTTTTTCAAAGAATCGATCCATGAGAGCCCAAATACTTCTGCAATTACCTCTAAGGGACATAAAGGACTCAAGAATAGTCCTACAAGTCCTTTAGAGGTAATTGCAGAAGTCCGATTTTCCGAATTCAATTTCCTGAAAATCGGATGCCGGTGAAGAGAGAGTCATTCCCTTCCCAGGCCCGAAGGGTCGATATTGCAACAGGCCATGGCATCGCCATGGTATATGCCAAAACGGTTTTAGCAGCCTGTAGGGCTGCCATAAAGCGCATGCATAAATGGTGTTTGTAAACTGGCGTCTTGTAGCAGTCCTTCAGACTGCGAAATCCCTTCCTGGCATATACCATGGCGATGCCATGGCCTGTTGCAATATCGACCCTTCGGGCCTGGGAAGGGAGAAAAGCCTGTCTTTCCAGACTGGATAGTGCCATACCACTTAAGCTCCCCAGAATCGCCTTCTCACAAAAAAAAGTGATTTTTTTTCAAAGAATCGATCCATGAGAGCCCAAATACTTCTGCAATTACCTCTAAGGGACATAAAGGACTCAAGAATAGTCCTACAAGTCCTTTAGAGGTAATTGCAGAAGTCCGGTTTCCGAAGTCAATTTCCTGAAAATCGGATGCCGGTGAAGAGAGAGCCATTCCCTTCCCAGGCCCGAAGGGTCGATATTGCAACAGGCCATGGCATCGCCATGGTATATGCCAAAACGGTTTTAGCAGCCTGTAGGGCTGCCATAAAGCGCATGCATAAATGGTGTTTGTAAACTGGCGTCTTGTAGCAGTCCTTCAGACTGCGAAATCCCTTCCTGGCATATACCATGGCGATGCCATGGCCTGTTGCAATATCGACCCTTCGGGCCTGGGAAGGGAGAAAAGCCTGTCTTTCCAGACTGGATAGTGCCATACCACTTAAGCTCTCCAGAATCGCCTTCTCACAAAAAAAAGTGATTTTTTTCCAAAGAATCGATCCATGAGAGCCCAAATACTTCTGCAATTACCTCTAAGGGACATAAAGGACTCAAGAATAGTCCTACAAGTCCTTTAGAGGTAATTGCAGAAGTCCGGTTTCCGAAGTCAATTTCCTGAAAATCGGATGCCGGTGAAGAGAGAGTCATTCCCTTCCCAGGCCCGAAGGGTCGATATTGCAACAGGCCATGGCATCGCCATGGTATATGCCAAAACGGTTTTAGCAGCCTGTAGGGCTGCCATAAAGCGCATGCATAAATGGTGTTTGTAAACTGGCGTCTTGTAGCAGTCCTTCAGACTGCGAAATCCCTTCCTGGCATATACCATGGCGATGCCATGGCCTGTTGCAATATCGACCCTTCGGGCCTGGGAAGGGAGAAAAGCCTGTCTTTCCAGACTGGATAGTGCCATACCACTTAAGCTCTCCAGAATCGCCTTCTCACAAAAAAAAGTGATTTTTTTTCAAAGAATCGATCCATGAGAGCCCAAATACTTCTGCAATTACCTCTACAAGTCCTTTAGGTCTTTTAGGTCCTTTTCGTCCTTTCCTAACTCCCGTCACCATCACAAAAAAAAAGCTCCACAAACCTTGCGGTTTGCGGAGCGAAAGAAAAAACTGGCAGCAACCTACTCTCCCACACTCTTGTGTGCAGTACCATCGGCGAGTAAGGGCTTGACTTCTGAGTTCGGAATGGGATCAGGTATTTCCCCTTCTCTATAGCCACCAGAAAAAATCAGAGTCAGTTCTAAAACTAACATAAAGGACGCTTGAGTCTTCAATTCTTAGTCTAAGCGGCTCTCAGTTGCTCGCTTGGATCTTTTAAATCTTGTGCCATCTTTCTTCTTTTAGCAGCTCGCGCTGCTTCACTTTTTTGAAAAAGTGAAAAAAAAAGGTGGTCAAGCCTATCGACTTATTAGTATCGGTAAGCTCAACGCATTACTGCGCTTACACCTCCGACCTATCAACCTCGTAGTCTACAAGGAGTCTATTGGGATACCTTATCTTGAGGGAGGCTTGGCGTTTAGATGCTTTCAACGCTTATCCTTTCCGAACTTAGCTACCCGGCTATGCCCTTGGCAGGACAACCGGAACACCATTGGTTCGTTCACTTCGGTCCTCTCGTACTAGAAGCAACTCCTCTCAAGTATCCTACGCCCACGACAGATAGGGACCAAACTGTCTCACGACGTTTTGAACCCAACTCGCGTACCGCTTTAATTGGCGAACAGCCAAACCCTTGGGACCTTCTTCAGCCCCAGGATGCGATGAGTCGACATCGAGGTGCCAAACCGCCACGTCGATATGAACTCTTGGTGGCGATAAGCCTGTTATCCCCAGAGTACCTTTTATCCGTTGAGCGACGGCGATTCCACTTTCAACCGCCGGATCACTAACTCCTACTTTCGTATCTGTTCGACTTGTCAGTCTCACAGTTAACCCACCTTCTACGTTTGCGCTCTTCTCGTGATTACCAACCACGATGAGGTGAGCTTTGAACTCCTCCGTTACCTTTTAGGAGGATACCGCCCCAGTAAAACTGCCCGTCTGACACTGTCCAACCTCCAGTTTCATGGAGTATTGTTAGATTCCCAACTTAACAAGACCGGTATTTCAACGACGACTCCACACCCCCTAACGAGGGCGCTTCCAAGTCTCCCGGCTATCCTACACATGTTAAGTCAGGAGCCAATATCAAAGTACAGTAAAGGTTCATGGGGTCTTTCCGTCTTGTCGCGGGTAAACGGCATCTTCACCGCTACTACAATTTCACCGAGCCTCTCGTTGAGACAGCACCCAGATCGTTATACCATTCGTGCAGGTCGGAACTTACCCGACAAGGAATTTCGCTACCTTAGGACCGTTATAGTTACGGCCGCCATTCACCAGGGCTTAAATTCAATGCTTCGCCCGAGGGCTAACATCTCCTTTTGACCTTTTGGCATTGGGCAGGCATCACACCATATACATGGCCTTAGACGGCTTTGCATAGTGCTGTGTTTTTGGTAAACAGTCGCCTGGGTCGATTCTCTGCGACCGCCTGCGGCTCATACTGTAAAAGTAATCACCACCTGCGGCTCCCCTTCTCCCGAAGTTACGGGGACAATTTGCCGAGTTCCTTAACGAGAGTTCTCTGCGCGCCTGAGAATATTCTTCCCGCCTACCTGTGTCGGTTTTGGTACGGGCACCATCAACGACTAGAGCTTATTTCTTGGAAGCCTTGCGCTACGCCATCGGTTCCCCCGAGGGTTCCCCTTGGTCACTACCTGGATTTGTAACTGGCGGATTTGCCTACCAGTTGTCCTCATAGTTCCACGGACATTTCCAATCGTCCGCGCGCTTAACGTACTCCGTCAGCCCTTTGTCATAGTTTTAGGTGGCGCAGGAATATTTAACCTGCTTCCCATCATCTACGCCTTTCGGCCTCGACTTAGGGTCCGGCTAACCCAGGGAAGACGAGCTTTACCCTGGAAACCTTAGGCTTTCGGCGAGGGGGATTCTCACCCCCTTTATCGTTTACTCATGCCATGCATCTTCACTAGTATGCGCTCCAATACTCCTCACGGTATATCTTCGACGCACATACTACGCTCTCCTACCGCGAACTGCTTACGCAGTTCACCCGTAACTTCGGCTCTATGCTTTAGCCCCGTATATTATCGGCGCAAAGTCTCTCGATTGGTGAGCTGTTACGCACTCTTTAAATGATGGCTGCCTCTAAGCCAACATCCCAACTGTCTTTGAGACTTCACTTCCTTACTCACTTAGCATAGAATTTGGGGCCTTAGTTGACGGTCTGGGCTGTTCCCCTCTCGACAATGAAGCTTATCCCCCACTGTCTATCTCCCGGAAAATTCAGTAGTATTCGGAGTTTGATTCCCTTTGGTAGGCCGGTAGGCCCCCGCGTGGATTCAGTGCTCTACCCCCACTGAACTAATTTCCGAGGCTAACCCTAAAGTTATTTCGGAGAGAACAAGATATCTCCAAGTTTGATTGGCCTTTCACCCCTATCCACAGCTCATCCAAGCCTTTTTCAACAGGCACTAGTTCGGTCCTCCACAAGGTGTTACCCTTGCTTCAACCTGGCCATGGATAGATCACTTGGTTTCGTGTCTACGCCACATGACTAAAACGCGCTTTTAACACTCGCTTTCGCTTCGGCTCCGGAACGTCAGTCCCTTAACCTTGCCATGTAACGTAAGTCGCTGGCTCATCATGCAAAAGGCACGCCATTAACCATTTCCCTAAAAGGGACATAGGTCTCTGACCGCTTGTAAGCTGCTGGTTTCAGGTTCTATTTCACTCCCCTAACAGGGGTTCTTTTCACCTTTCCTTCACAGTACTGGTTCACTATCGGTCATCAACGAGTATTTAGCCTTGGAGGGTGGTCCCCCCAGATTCAGACCGGGTTTCACGTGTCCGGCCCTACTCAGGTGCCAATCCTGTCAGCTTAACTTTTCGCTTACGGGGCTATCACCCTGTATCGCTTATCTTTCCAGATACTTCAGCTAAGTTTCACTGATCTTTTGACTGGTCCTACAACCCCGAAGTTAAAAACTTCGGTTTGGGCTCTTCCCACTTCGCTCGCCGCTACTATGGGAATCTCATTTTGATTTCTCTTCCACCGCCTACTGAGATGTTTCAGTTCGGCGGGTGTCGCTTCAACTAACCTATGTATTCAGTTAGAGATAACGGGACATTACTCCCGTTGGGTTTCCCCATTCGGAGATCTCCGGGTCAACGCTTTATTCCAGCTCGCCGGAGCTTATCGCAGGTATACGCGTCCTTCATCGCCTGTTGATACCAAGGCATCCACCAGCAGCCCTTAATAGCTTGACCACCATAAAACTTGTTTTGGTGTCAAGCGAGCTACGATTTCATCTGTGCTGCGTTCATTGCTGAACGTTTCACAGTTGTATGCTTAGCAGTCTTTGACTGCTTACATACGCCGCTTATTTTTGCTAAGAATCTAATTCTCAAGCGTCCATTATGTTTCGCGATTTCTATTGTTCTCGCAGTCACGGAATGACTGCGCTACATTTAGAATCACGCCGTTTTAGAACACTTTTTTGACTCTGATTATATGTATAGACTGTAAGATAACATAACACCGGTTCGGAGACCGATGGATCGTTTTGAGCCGTGCGGAAAATGTTGCGGTTACCAAGACTTGAACTTGGGACCTCGACATTATCAGTGTCGCGCTCTAACCAACTGAGCTATAACCGCACAGCTGGGCGATGGAGGCTAGGAGATTCGAACTCCTGACCCTCTGAATGCAAATCAGATGCTCTACCAACTGAGCTAAACCCCCACACTCCCTCTCTTCTGCAAACTGACAAAAGACAAAAAGGCTTGCCCTGACAGGATCCTTGGAAGGATTTCTGTAAGACTAGGCTGTAAAACTTTTGTCAGTAGGGCTCACGATCTAGATAATTTTGTGCTTGACAGCATGAGGGAGATAACATCAGCGTGATATGAGCTTCTCAACCAAGGGATGCCTAAGCATCCCTTTTTGTCCTTAAAGGAGGTGATCCAGCCCCACCTTCCGGTAGGGCTACCTTGTTACGACTTCATCCCAGTCATCAGCCTTGCCTTAGACGCCTCTCCCCTTACGGTTGAGTCAGCGGCTTCGGGTAAAACCAACTCCCATGATGTGACGGGCGGTGTGTACAAG
The DNA here is from genome assembly GCA_963713615.1 of uncultured Chlamydiae bacterium. GTDB lineage: Bacteria > Chlamydiota > Chlamydiia > Chlamydiales > JAJFMA01 > CAMFKD01. The sequence continues at coordinate 472,357 of CAVQMM010000001.1, read as the reverse complement.
ACCCGGGAACGTATTCACGGCGCTGTTGCTGACGCGCCATTACTAGCAATTCCAACTTCATGTAGTCGAGTTGCAGACTACAATCTGAACTGGGGCCGGCTTTGGGGATTTGCTCCGCCTTACGGTTTCGCTGCCTTCTGTACCGGCCATTGTAGTACGTGTGTAGCCCCAGACATAAGGGCCATGCTGACTTGACGTCATCCTCACCTTCCTCCTAGTTAACCTAGGCAGTCTCATTAGAGTTCCCACCATTACGTGTTGGCAACTAATGACAAGGGTTGCGCTCGTTGCGGGACTTAACCCAACACCTCACGGCACGAGCTGACGACAGCCATGCAGCACCTGTGCAGAGACCCCGAAGGGAAATATAATCTCTTATATCGTCCTCTGCATGTCAAGTCTGGGTAAGGTTCTTCGCGTTGCATCGAATTAAACCACATACTCCACTGCTTGTGCGGGTCCCCGTCAATTCTTTTGAGTTTCACCCTTGCGAGTGTACTCCTCAGGCGGTATACTTATCGCGTTAGCTACGACACAACTGGGGTTGAGTCCAGTTACATCTAGTATACATCGTTTACGGCAAGGACTACCAGGGTATCTAATCCTGTTTGCTCCCCTTGCTTTCGCGCCTCAGCGTCAGGAGTAAGCTAGAAAACCGCCTTCGCCACTGGTGTTCTTCCACATATCTACGCATTTCACCGCTACACGTGGAATTCCGTTTTCTCCGCCTACCCTCTAGAGATGCAGTTTCAAATGCTGTTCCAAGGTTGAGCCTTGGGCTTTCACATCTGACTAACATCCCCGCCTACGCGCCCTTTACGCCCAATAAATCCGATTAATGCTTGCACCCTCCGTATTACCGCAGCTGCTGGCACGGAGTTAGCCGGTGCTTCTTTACCTGGTACACTCAAATTGAAGGATTATTCGTCCCTCTTTCTTGCTCCCAAGCGAAAGAACTTTACGACCCGAAGGCCTTCTTCGTTCACACGGCGTCGCATCGTCAGGCTTTCGCCCATTGCGAATGATTCTCGACTGCAGCCTCCCGTAGGAGTCTGGGCAGTTCTCAGTCCCAGTGTTGGCGGTCAATCTCTCAATCCGCCTAGACGTCTTAGCCTTGGTGTGCCGTTACCACACCAACTAGCTGATATCCCATGGGCCCCTCTTTAACCGCAAGGTCTTACGATCCCCCACTTTGATGTCTCGAAGAATCCTTCGTGACACCTCATTCGGTATTAGCAGTCGTTTCCAACTGTTATCCCCAGGTTAAAGGCAGGTTACCCATGTATTACTAACCCTTCCGCCACTAAGTAGTGAGCAAGCCCACTACTTCGTTCGACTCGCATGCCTCATCCACGCCGTCAGCATTCAATCTGAACCAAGATCAAATTCTCAAAGAAAATAAATCTCTGACAACTTGAAAAGTTGCTAATTTTTTGTTTGACGTATTTGCTCTGTCCTGTTTGCACAGAACGGCAAACACGCACAAGCTCTATATCTTAACTTGATGTTATCTCTCTCAAACTGTCAAGACAAACTCCCGAGGCTCAGTGGCTTCGGTATCTACGTTTCACCTTGCAAGATTGCGTGGCTTTGAAGATGCCATAAACATACACGAGATATCGCAATATTCGCAACAGAATTATCGGAAAAAGTGTGATTTTGCGCTTTTTCTTTCGATAGACGGCTAAATTGCGGTTCTTGTGAAGAATTGGGGCGCTTTGAGTGCGAGGCGCTTATGGGGATTTTTAGGATTTTATTCGTTTTGTAAAAGTCCATTTCTGTCCATTGTTGTCCATAAAGTCCAAGACAGGCTTGTCTCCCTTCCCAGGCCCGAAGGGTCGATATTGCAACAGGCCATGGCATCGCCACATAGGCCTCAACCTAAGCCTAACAATCGTATCTCGGCGCGCAGCGCTTTGGAGTGCGGTCGCTTGCGACCGCTTTGGGTTCCTTGCGACGGTCGTGTGCAACGGCATTACTATAATTCCCTAAGGGTAAAATAGTTAGTACATGCAGCCTTCGACGAATCCATACAATGCCGTTTAGCATTGCCGTCCCAAGGAACGAAAAGCGGTCGCAAGCGACCGCACTCCAAAGCGCTGCGCGCCGAGATACGATTGTGAAGTCCTAAGTCATTAAGATATAAGCTCAAAAGACCTGTTAGGTTGAGGCCTATGTGGCATCGCCATGGTATATGCCAGGAAGGGATTTCGCAGTCTGAAGGACTGCTACAAGACGCCAGTTTACAAACACCATTTATGCATGCGCTTTATGGCAGCCCTACAGGCTGCTAAAACCGTTTTGGCATATACCATGGCGATGCCATGGCCTGTTGCAATATCGACCCTTCGGGCCTGGGAAGGGAATGACTCTCTCTTCACCGGCATCCGATTTTCAGGACATTGACTTCGGAAAATCGGACTTCTGCAATTACCTCTATATGAGATGAATCCGGCTAAGTCTCTTTCAATGATCCCTTTCGAGTGCACAAGACCAAGAGTTACTGTAGCTGTCGCAACGATTGTTGCTACCATTGCTGTCATCAAAGCACACGAAAGATATAGGGCACCTCGCATGCTCTCGGCGACATAAGCGGGGCTCGCCGCTCTTTGAGGCCATAAAATAAGCGATTGCATAACAAAATCAGCCTTGTGGTTAGAAAATTAGATGTCTTCGGCGCACAAAAAAGACGCAAATACGCGCAATTAAAGTCAGCATCACAACACTGTCTGCGGGTATCTGCGTCCAATAATGTACGGTAACACCAAAATCTGGTTACTATGCCTGCGCCGCGCCACAAAGAATCGAGCAGGTGTGGTGTTTTAGCAAGGCCACTGTTTCATTCCAACCTGCATACCCTACATACGCCGAAGCGCTCACGGCTGCGGCTGTGGCAGCTGCTAGTCCAATCTTGGGCCAAGGGCTAGCTGGGGGTGGCGTGCGAGGTGAGCCGTTAACTCCAAGCCGGCCGATCTCACTACCTATGTGGACACCGCTGAGTCCCGCGGCAGCTGCCAATACGAGAAAACCGAGCGCAGGCGAGCCTGTAAGAACCACTGAGGAGTAAATATAAGCCATGCCCGCACCAGATAGGGCCGACACTGCGGCTATCGCACCGAAAGAGGCTGCAAGCACTGTCGACGTGAGGGCAATGCTCGCAAAAGCCAACACTTTCGCAGCGATGACTAACAGGGATATGGCGAGTTTCGTGCCTATGAAGGTGGCCGTTGCTGCTGCTAGCCCCAGAGATGCCGCTCCGATGAGCAACCGATATTGAGTGATTGTCGTTGAAATTCTCAGGGAAATATCCCAATTTCCATTAGGAGCCTTATCAGCCCGCAAGCCGAGGGCTGGTTGGCGAAGACTTATACATTCATTGACGGAAGGATCATGTTCTTTGACCAATGCTAGTAGTGACACGTCTCTCTCTCCAGTTTATTTTGAGTACTAAGCTAAAATCCCACGCATACCGGGAACCACACGCAATCCGCCGCTAGAACCTGCGGAATAAGGAGAATATTCCCGAGTTCCTCCCCCAAAGAATGATGAGGGCGATGAAGCCATCGGCCGGGACCAGGAGTTCCCCCCAAAGAATGAGGGCGAAGCATAGGAAGAATAGGATGGCCGTGAATAACCACCCCAGCTTGGTATAAAGCTCCATCCTCGGCTATGCAAGGGTACATAATCAAAAGATGGGCCTATGCTGTAGACAGCTCCGCCTCCGAAGACAATCACAACTACTGCCAGAACGGGAATAACGATGACATCAGCAGTAACGGATAGGACGACTATTCCGACCAGAAAAGCACCTGCCGCAGCTATTGCTGCCAGGCCGATGAGCATGATCTCACCGACTCGAGAACCCGGAGCTGGAGGGTTTGCCAAAGCGGTCTCGGCAGTATCAAAACCCCTTGTAGATAAAGACGACAGAACATTTCTCGCACAAAGACCTTCCATGACAATCCTCCAGTTTATAACAGCTTATGCTTTTGATGAGTTAGGTATGCCAACAAGTGGTACAAAAAACGACATACCACCTTCATTGTTGTTCTTCACAGTCTCTTTGGTAGGCTTTACATTTTGCTCTACGCTAGGAGCCAAAAAGTCCTTTACAGCATTCAAAGGCATTAACCACATGGAAGGTTCAGGAGCTGGCTTTGGTGCTGGCTTCAGGAGTTTGCATACAGCCCATAAGGTAGAAAGACCTAAAATACCCGCGGAGGTATATAGAATTGGTGCTTGCCATTCCGAAGGAATGCTCAGTCCTATGGGGAGGTTCCACTCACTAGAAAAGCAGCTAGCCGGATCGTCAAGACCTTTATTCCAAACGCATTGGACTGTTTCTTGCAGACGCGCCGCCATATTCATGGGGGTCTCCCACAGGCTGCTACTCTTCACTTCATCCATGACGTTTGACGTGAACTTTCCTAACTTCTGTTGCAACTGTTCTGCTTGCTCTTGAATGCCCTTAGCAGCCTCTGATATATTTTGCAGATCCATCTAATTCTTGCTCCCTCTTGATTTGTTTTAATAAACCTGAACAGCGCGAACGCGACTGGTCAGGGGTTTAACTTGGCGATAAAACGGATTGTACATATTGACGTTGTTCAACATATTTGGAAATGAGTATGAAGACCAGCCATCATTGGTGCCTACAATGATTGTATCGTTAGGCTGAAATAGCCTAAAGACATCCCAGTCGGATGAGTGCACCACCCAGTGAGAGCCATCATTGAGCCTGATTTCCATAGTGTCATATTTGATAGCCTGAATCCAGCGGGTAAATGGACGATCATAAAACGGACCCATCTTCATGGCGATCTGTATCGTATTATGTCCTTTCACGCTGAGATTGATGAGTCTAAAGGAACCATAAGAGGTGTAAAAATCTTGGTCCTTCCAAAAATAGGCATACCAAGGAATGTTATCTGGAACGAGGATGACATCATGCCAAGGCTCCCAAGCGTGCCCGGGAATGGGGCTAACGATGTAAGGGGCATCAGCGTCACTAACTGCCCATATTGAGCCATCCTCTAGCTCCAGAGTGTAACCGCCGGCGGCTTTGAACATGACATGGTGAACACTACCGGCATAGACAGTGGGGCTGCTGGTAAAGAAGGCCGATTTCTGGTGCCACGGTCCTTTAGGAGTGGCGCAGTCTTTCTTGAAACCTTGGAAGAGAGGCTGTAAGCCAGCCTCTCCTTCGGTTTGCGCGAAACACGATGCATTGAGGGGTTCTGATTGTTCCTCTTCTGCATTTGCAAGAACGTCTTGTGGAGAGTCATCCAGTGACAACTCCACTGAAGGAGGCTGAGTGCCTTGCCCTTGTTCTTGACAGTAGAGAACTTCCTGCTCTTCTTGGGTCATCCCTAGGACAGGATTGTTCCAGATCATGGCTTCCATGTCGTCGACCGACATGCAACGAACCCCAATAGGCACATGTCGAGCTTCATCTTGGTCGGGCTCTTCAGCCTGACACAGGACACATGTAAGAGCTGCGATGAATGTAAGAACCATCCAACCCCACCATGTGGCGTTACTTTTCTCCATGCTCAACTCCTCTCTCTGTTATGTTTATACATCACACTCGGTCACAAACTTGGATTTGGACCGAGTGTGGTATACATTACTCAGCCAATTCGGCTTTGCGGTGCCATCTTCGTGGTTTGCTATTGATGACAAATTAAGCCAAAATCAAGATTCCATTAATTTGCAGGTTTATACACACTAATTTGCGCATATTCCGGGATCCACATCAACTCATCAATTTTAGTTTGTAGCATTTTTTCAGACAAGGGATCTGCGACATTTGCATCGATAGCAGCACGGGCCACGGCCATGGCCACAGCCTTGGAAATAGCTCTAGAGGACTCAAGTCCAGGCAAAAGTGGCTTTCCAAGGCCCTCAGCCACTGTTGATAGGCTTGCCAAGGTCCTACCTGCAGCGACGAGCATGTCCGTGACCACCTGACGACAATTGGCGGCCAAAATGCCCAATCCCAAGCCGGGGAAAACCAGCGCATTATTGCATTGGGTGATAGTATAAGTCCTTCCACCATAGGTTACAGGAGCAAATGGACTACCCGTAGCTATCAGTGCGCGCCCTTCGGTCCAAATCATTAAGTCTGCAGGAATGGCCTCTGAATGACTTGTCGGATTCGATAATGGAAAGATGATGGGATGGCTAGTGTGCCGGATCATTTCACGTACGATGACCTCCGAGAAAATGCCGGCTTGCCCAGAAACACCGATGAGAGCGGTGGGGTGTACAGTCGCGACAACTTCTTGTAAGAGGTTGGGTTCATGTGTAGAAAGCCCATAGCGTTCTAAAACAGTGGTATCCTTAAGGTAGCGAACAACGGCTGGGTCTAGGCCTTTCTGGGCGCTGTTGATAAGCCCACGGCTATTGAATAGCCAGATACGTTCTAAAGCGGCTTCTTCAGACAGACCATCATCCATCATGGCACGTACAACTAGGTCGCCAATACCTGTTCCCGCTGAACCTGCGCCAACAATGACAATACGTTGGTCGATGAGTGGGGTGCCGGAAGCTCCCACAGCTGCTAACAATCCAGCCAGGGTGACAGCAGCGGTCCCTTGGATATCGTCATTAAAGGAGCAAACACGTTCCTGATAGTGTTCTAGAAGCTTGCGTGCATTGTTTTTAGCGAAGTCTTCCCATTGAAGCAGGGTTTTCGGAAAACGCTTAAAAAGGGCCGTAACAAATGCATCGATAAAGGCATCATATTGTGCTCCACGAATACGTTTATGCCTCCAACCTAGATAGAGGGGGTCGTCCAATAGCTGCTGGTTATCAGTACCCACATCGAGGAATACTGGTAAGGTATTCGCTGGATGTATCCCCGCGCACAAGGTATAGAGGGCTAGTTTGCCAATAGAGATGCCCATTCCACCAATTCCTTGGTCACCTAAGCCAAGAACACGTTCTCCATCGGTTGCAACGACGATACGAACATCGTCTTGTTGCCAATTGGCTAGAAGCTCATCTAAGCGGTCCAGATCATTGTAAGAGACGAATAGGCCTCGTGGGCGTCTGTAGTGGTGGCTATATTCTTGGCAGATAGCGCCAATAACCGGCGTGTAAATGATGGGGGCCATTTCAACAATATTGTCGAAAACTAGCCTATAGAAGAGCACTTCGTTGCTATCCTGAAGGCCTCGTAAAAACAGATGCTGATCCACTGGGGTGCTGCTGCGCTTGAAAGCGCTATAGGCCCATTGCAACTGCTGTTCCATCGTGGCGACTCCAGGAGGCAAAAGACCGCTCAGGCCTAACGCTTGGCGTTCCTCGCTGGTAAAAGCGACACCTTTGTTAAGAAGAGGCGTTTCTAATAGTGCTCGTCCATACGGATAGTGTTGTTCATAGTGGATTGGCTGCATCAATTTTTACCCCCTCTCCGCATATTGAGTGACAGAGTTTACTCCTCGAAAGGAATATTGTCTACAGCTTCCAACTTAAGTACTTAGCTATCCGCCTAATGCAGCAGTAGCAACGGCTTGTTTTGAAGCAAACGGCAAAAAACATGATCAATGGGATACGCCTGATATGCATGATAAAGGAAGAGAGAATCATTACCTTTTTTCCCTTCTTGAGCAGCTTCAGATTACCCAAGAGCAGCTGACAAAGTCCCAAGAGAAAATTAGGCCTTGTTCACCTTTACGGTCAGAATTTCGGTCGGACGAAAAAGGTCGGATGTCGTGGTTTGTGACGAGGGCATAGCGCCAGCTATGTCCGAGGAGCAAAACGCGACAGACGATCCTTTTGCAGTCGACCGAAAACTGACCGCAAAGGTGAATAAGGCCGAGAGAAGACTCAAAAAAAGTCCAGCCCTCAACCTGCTATCTTCTACAGAAATATTTGAGGAACAGTTGGCCAACATCAAATTAGATATGCTAGAAGCTCTACCTCAACAGATCAAAACCTATGATCTCTATGGAATAGAACTCACAATAGACAGGGAAATCGAGCAAGTTACTACCGACTCTGGACAAAATCCAGTCTAAGGGTTCTCACAGGAATACGATTCTGTAGAGCCCTTAGACAGGACTTTGTCCAGAGTCGGTAGTAACTGAACAGGTCCTCGAAAAAGTTAGATTGAGCACCTGTGCCGTTTGTGTGTCCTTGGGCAAAATGCTGTCTAAGGGCTTTACCAAAACGCTAACCCCTCAACAGGCCCTTAGGCAGAATTTTGCCCAAGGACACACAAACGGCACATTCTCTCCTAATCCTCTCTCTCCTATCTCGGTGTCTCGGCGCCTCGGCGGTAAAAATCCTAAAAAAGCCCCACGAGCTTCTTTAGTCCATCACAAGAACCTCTCTTCATAAGCTTGATTGTAGAGGATCGTATCTGGTATGAGGAAGTATTATACCACGCGCGGGGAGTCCCTATGAGAATTTTGAGCTCTGTTATTGCTATTTCGGTGGGCCTTATCGCTACAGGCTGCGATAGAGAAAGTGAAGCGCAGCGGGTAGAGGATCAGAAGCATTGGGAAGAGCTCATGAGTACCTATGCCGAAACCCGAGATGAATTGCGAACAAAGTACAAGGCAGTCCTATTTCCACCGGAGGAATTTGAGGAACACGCCATTTTCACCTACACCCTACAGCAATATTTGACGGCGACGGCGGACAAGCCGATCCTATTCAAGGGCATTGTTGATGACATCACCAATGAAAATAACGAGTTCATCGTCCATACAACGGCCTTCTTCTCAAAGCATCCTCATGTTGACGGACGCCGCCTTCTCGTTCATATCCGCGCCAATCGAAACGATATTCAGCCTCTACTCGAGGAATCCACCAATCGCGCTGAACCCACTCATGGCGCCTGTCAATGCCCCTTAAGGGGACCACTCACCTATTTTGTTGTTAGAGTCAAGACAGTGTCGAAGGTTCAAGATGGACTTAAACGTGAAGCCTATGGCTATGGTGCTGAAGATACTTCTCTCTATGAAGCCGTAGCGGATCTTGTTGCATTGAAACGACTCCCAGAGTAGGCATGAGCTGCGGAATTATCGCTCATCCCGATTATACACTGCACCTCACGGGTCAGGGGCATCCTGAATGCCCCCAACGCTATGCAACCATTGTGAAGGCCCTACGCCAGGAGAGACTCCTAAACAGCAACACGCTTTTAACTCCTCGAGTGGCCCTTCGCGATGAACTATTGCTATGCCATACGTCTGAGTATATTGACTTAGTCCAAAACGAAGTCACACGCGCGAAAGGTATCTCCATGCTCAGCACGGGTGATGCCATGATTTGCCCCGCTTCGTGGAATATCGCTCTCCTTGCCGCGGGTGGTGCCCTCACCGCTGTAGAAGCTGTCATGGAGGGACGAATCAAAACAGCTTTCTGCGCCGTACGGCCTCCTGGTCACCATGCGATGCGTTCATGTGGAATGGGTTTCTGCCTTTTTAATAATGTGTCCATCGCAGCGCGGTTTGCTCAGGAGCACTATGGTGTGCAGCGCGTTGCCATCATTGATTGGGATGTCCATCATGGCAATGGCACGCAGGATATTTTTGAAGATGATGCTACTGTGTTTTACTTCAGTGTTCATCAATCTCCCTTGTATCCAGGAACGGGCTATAGCAATGAAATAGGTGCAGGAAATGTATTGAATTGTCCCATACCAGGCGGAACTGAATCGCGAGTCGCTGTTTTGCAAGCCTTTAGTGATAAACTGTTGCCTGCAATGGAGCAGTTTGGGCCTGAATTAATCCTGATATCCGCCGGATTCGACGGTCATGATCTTGACCCTTTGGGTGGATGGAATCTTACAGACGAAGACTACATTTCTCTTACACGGATGGTTGTCAACATCGCCAAAGCCTACACCGATGGTAGGATCGTCTCGGTTCTTGAGGGAGGCTACTCTCTCAAGGCTTTGGGAACAGTGGTACCTAAACATGTCCGAACTCTCGCTTTATCTACTTAGCACAATTAATCAACTGCTAACTAGTAATTAATTCATCCTTTTTAATATTCCCACGCATGTGATACAATTAGTATATATCTCGATAGTTAATTGAGATCTTAAAAATGCATTTATATGAAACACCAGAACTAATACCACTGCCCGTCCCTTTTGATCGTATTGATAAAAGGCATGGTCAGCGTTATGTTCTTGAGGTTGTCACGCGCATCCCAAACGGTGCCTTTTCAATGCACGCTTGGTTACGTTTATATGATCCTTATGGACGGATGATTAGTATTGGATTCTTCGGACAAAAACCCATCGACGGGTTTCGGCAATTTTTGCGACATCTATTCCCGCAAAAGGGAAGAATCCTTGTTCCTGACATATATGAATTGATCACACCTCAGCGTGACCAGATTGCTACACCGATAGAGATTTCATCTGAAGACTACTGGTTACTATTAGATTGCATCTGTTGCTTGCGAGACCGAGGGACCTATAAATTTCAGGTACTAGATCTTTTTTTAGGAACTAACTGCGCTGGCTTTATCAACCAAGTTGTGAAAGCCATCGGTATAAACCTTGGTAGAGTACGGCTTAATTTGCCCTCGCAAATAACACGATGGCAAAGGCATGTACACCAGTGGCGAGAAACAGAGCTAAGGCGCACCCTGAATAACGAAGCCCTGCATCCCGATGCTGTTGAAAGAATCCATTATGACCTCCCTCCTGGCTACATGACCAATTAAAAAAAGTAACGCCAAATATAATTAGATTTAAAAATATCAACAAAACTATCGATTGACATAACACTAAAAATGATATACAATTGTTATTTGTTTGATTAAACTTAATAAATAGGCGACTCTATTTTTATGATTATAGACAACAACCATCTAGTTAATGAAAGATTTGAATTACTCGACAGAGACTATCTCCAAATTAGGGAACTGGCTATTGAACCAGGCCGAGATCAAGATCTTTTAAAAGCAATTTCAAACAATGCTCTCACCATAGAAATTATTACTAGCATTGGGTATTATTTTTCCAATATGACAAGCTATAATTCGCTAGCCAAATATTGCAACGAAGCTAGAACAGTAGCTGGATGGCTTTATACAAAAAAACTCTGGTCAACCGGTGAGCTCTCTCAGGGACTAGCTGTTGATCTCATTCAAGGGGAAACAAAAGCCCATGTCTCATTCCTAAAAGCCAGCGCATCTATCGTGAGTCTAGTTATCGAACCCATTCATTTTGGACTCAAATATACCCCCCAAATATTATCCAAAGGCCTGGGTTCTTTGGGAATAACGAATTTTTGGACAAGCATTGTAGTAGATCAAATGATTCATCAATCAAGTCAGTTCAGAGATTTCCGAGCAAGCATTAAAGCCACTAAGCAGGCATTCCATCTGATACTCTTATCAGAAGAAAACGGATGGAATAACCCAAATATGTCCAGCCAAGAGAGATACTTAAGTCGGATAACAATCCTTCAAGTCGTCTTAGATTTTGCGGCGACAGTGAGTTCCAAATACAATATTGAACTGATCAGTAGCACCCTTGGACTTGCTGCAACCGCAACCTTAGCGTATCAACTCTATCTATCCCATGTGATGAGAGCCGGTTAAAGAGGTTGCTAAATGGCCGAAATTAAGCCATAGTTAAGGCATCACCTACAATAAAATCGTGTTTACAATGAGCCGAAAGCAAAAAGGGAAGCAGAAGACGTCCTTCTTGCTATATCCCCCCTCTATCTCGTGGTTGCCAGCCTTCTTTGCAGGACTATGTATAGGAATCCTGATCCATCTGATTCCTGGGATGGACGCTATTTTGGGCGAAGCACGACAAGTTGAGCAGGAGAAATCCTCTCCCAAACCTATTATGTGGCGTCCACAAGTGACTATACCACGCGCGGTTAGATTTGACACATTCGACCAGCGCGAACGCTCCCGCGGTTGAAGGATCGCAAGTGGGTCCATATTTCTAATATTGACCCACTTGCGATCGTTCAACCCCGGGACTTTGGCGCAGTCGAATGCGCCAAATCTAACCGCGCGTGGTATAAACAACCCTACCGCTAGGTGTTTTCATGAAGGCTATGGTGTTATCCAAATGCGCCCCAATTGAAGAACGGCCACTAAGCTACCAAGAGGTCCCATGCCCTATACCTAGCCGTGGAGAAGTTTTGGTACGCATTCATGCCTGTGGCGTTTGTCGAACCGACCTGCATCTAGTTGAAGGGGAGTTGCACAATCCTACGTTGCCCATCATACCAGGCCACCAAGGAGTGGGCGAAGTCGTGGCCTTGGGAGATGGCTGCCAGCACCTGCATGAAGGTGACCGTGTGGGTATTGCTTGGTTGCGGCATACGTGTCAGCATTGCAACTTTTGCAAAGCAGGTCACGAGAATTTATGCGATGCATCATTATATACGGGATACCAAGTCAGTGGAGCATACGCCGAATACGCCGTGGTGCCTGAAGACTATGCCTATCGAATTCCTAAGTCGTTTAGTGATGTTGAAGCCACGCCGCTGCTATGTGCGGGTATTATTGGGTATAGGGCCTTCAAACGAGCTTGCGTACCACCTCAGGGACGCCTTGGCCTTTTTGGTTTTGGCTCCTCGGCACATGTCACTGCACAGGTAGCCCAATACTACGGTTGCGAAATTTATGTTGCTACTCGCGATGTACGTCATCAGGATTTGGCCCGAAAAATGGGCGCCGTATGGGTCGGTGACGCCGATGCCCCTCTTCCCAGACCTGTCGACAGTGTGATTATCTTTGCACCTGCAGGTGAGTTAGTCCCAACAGCCCTTCGTTCCCTTCGCAAGGGAGGAACGGTCGCTCTGGCGGGTATTACGATGAGTGACATCCCCTCCATGGACTATGACTCCTGCCTATTCCATGAGAAGCAACTACTTAGCGTTGAATCAAATACTCGTGAGGACGGTCACGAGTTACTAAAACTTGCGGAGACAATCCCTATTAAGCCTCATATCAGTGTCTTTGGCCTTCAAGAGGCCAATGAGGTGCTACTCAAGCTCAAAAATGATGCGATTAATGGTAGTGCGGTTCTGATTGTGAGAGAAAGCGAGGGGCATTAGGGCGAAAGCCTGAAGGGATTTTTTTACCACAGAGAACACAGAGACGCCGAGATAGGAGAGAGAAGAGGGAAGGTCAGAAAGAAAATTGAATATTTCTTACTTTTAAATAGTTTCTTTACTTGTTTTTTTGTTTAATAAATGTCCATTCTGTCCATGTTGTCCACCGCTGTCCATAAAGTCCAGCTTCGAACGCGAATAAAAGGTTCTTGGGAAGAATTGACATCAATGCCATTAAATGATATTTTTAACTCTTTAAATTAATTAAGAAAAATCATTAGTTATGACTTCAAAGCAGCATAAATCTCCTGCAGAAACAACTGTTGTCGTGGGTATGTCAGGCGGTGTGGATTCCTCGGTTACTGCGTTATTATTAAAGCAGCAAGGATACCGGGTCATTGGCCTTTTCATGCATAATTGGGAAGAAGAAGATGACAACGGGGTATGTCGTTCTGCACGGGATGCCGAGGATGTAACAGCTGTCTGTCGCTTTCTTGACATTCCTCATTACACGGTGAATTTTGCTAAGGATTATTGGGACCGTGTGTTTAGTGTTTTTTTGGAGGACCTCAAAAAGGGATATACGCCAAACCCTGACGTTCTTTGCAACCGCGAGATCAAGTTCGATGCTTTTTTAGATAAGGCGATGGCATTAGGAGCAGACTACTTAGCCACTGGGCATTACTGCCGCACTATCATTCTCGAAGGCTCACATCATTTGGGCCGAGGTTTGGATACTGGAAAAGACCAGAGCTACTTCTTGTACACTATTACGCATGAAAAGCTAGCAAGGACCCTCTTTCCTATTGGAGACCTTCCCAAGGAAGAGGTGCGGCGAATTGCCGCTGAGCATGGTTTATCGACTGCTGCCAAGAAGGACAGTACAGGCATCTGTTTTATTGGGAAAAGAAATTTTAAGCAATTCATCAGTCAATACTTAGCCTACACTCCTGGCAATTTTGAGACCTTGGATGGCAAACTTGTCGGCACTCACGATGGTGTGGCCTACTATACCATTGGACAACGTAAGGGCTTAGGTATCGGTGGTGCCGGAGAGGCCTGGTTTGTTGTCGGTAAAGATGTAGCCCGCAATGTGGTCATTTTAGCGCAGGGAAGTGATCATCCAGCGCTCTACCACAGATGTTTGGTAGCCAGCGAAGTCAGTTGGGTGGTAGCGCAACCGTCCCAATACCCCTTCTCGTGTACTGCTAAAGTACGCTACCGACAGCCCGACATCGCGTGCAGCATTTTAAGTTGCGCGGAGGGTAAGTTAACTGTTGAATTTGCCCAACCTGTCAAGGCTATCACTCCAAAACAATCCATTGTCTTCTATGATGGTGAGGTCTGCTTAGGTGGAGCTATCATCGATGGACCCATTTGCGATCGTTAAATCCCGGGGCTTTGGCGCGGTCCAAATTCCAAATTTATGACCGAGTGTGGTATAATGGCGCAGCTGAAGGGGCTGACCAAAAAAATCCCTTTATCTTCCAAGTCATCTAAAGGAAATGACCCCATGGAATGGACCACAGCCGGGCTATTGCCTATAAGTAAAATTGAAAACAATGACTGCTATCTGCTGGCGCAAGAACGCAGAAGCGATGAGTGGGCTGACCTTGGTGGCTTAAGAGAACATGATGAATCTCCAATAGCCACAGCTGCTCGTGAAGCGTTGATTCAAAGCCGTGGAGTCATCGGTGACCTCGATGAGGTTAGTCACAACACCATTGAGACCGTTACCTACGGTCCTCACTGTACTTTCATGTGTCAATGGCCAGATCTAACAGCGCCTTTGTTCCCTTCAGCATTCAAAAAAGCTCAAGCCAAGGGTCCTCGATATAATGAAATCAAGAATCTGGCATGGGTTAAGGTGGCTGACGTCTATAAGGCCATTGCTGAAGCCTCAGATGCCAATCCTTACAAGGTCGATGTAAACGGTAAATGGCTACGAGAACGGGTCATCACAGCGATTCGTCAAACGTGTGGCTATGCGCGTTTTTTACAGGAACAGCATGAGCTGGGGCATGCGATGGCCAATCCCGTACGCGTGCGCGAAATTACAATGGGCTTTCGAGACAAAAACACTACCAAGGGAGTTATTCCTCTGGTTGTCTTAACGGATGGCCAAGGTCAACCCAGGAAGGTCTTTGGCGTACTCAAGGAAAGCTCCGACCCAGAGAAACTTGAGATCGAAGATCGGACCTACCTCAACCCCGAATACATCCCTGGAATACTTGAAAGAATTTCTCTTGCATCAAGGTGGTTGTTAAAGTTGAGGCGGCCCCAACCCACTCTACAAGAGCGCTGGGCCATATGCCATGCATTAGAAGAACAGGGTTTCTGGCACTACTTTAGAAGAGGAATGCTCGACTGGCGCTGTCGCAATGGAGAAGTCTCGATATCCCTTTTTCAAAGGCTTCTAGACCCCTTCAATATTCAGTAGTCTTCTAACAAACCTTTTTAATAAAAGCTCACGTTGTTCATCAGAAGCCATTAATGGATCTAAAAGATTATTTGAAATCTTCCCTTTTAGGGCTGATGCGCGATAGTCCAAATGAGGTCCACTTAAGATGGCAGTACCCTTGCCGACCTGGCATTCAACAATGGCTGCCAGTGGTGTGTTTGGGGCATCCTGATAAAAGCCCATAGTCCTGACGCTGGGAGCATAGTCTAGGGCGTCCCTAAAATAACAACCCCCATTATAATAGGCATGAAGGCGTAAGCTACCGACCTGTAACAGAGCAGCCTGAGCGCATTCCTCACTGTCGTATATATACTGCCCTGGCTTGTAGACGGTACCTACGGCATCTCCTGGAAAGAAGGCTAGCTCTCTGGATCCCATGACCTCTAGGGGAAAGCCTTCTTCAAAGATCACCCTTGAGGCCCCATAATAAGCGCCCGCACAGATGCCTAAAAAGCCGCCTCCCTCTTCTACAAAACGTCGTAGATTGGCATTAGCAGCTCCACGGAGATCCTCGTCGTAAGGAACGTCTCGCCCTCCTGGAAGAGCAAAAAGGCCTGCGTCCTGTAACACATCGCCCTTAACAAGGTCTTCAAGGCTACATGTCGTTACCTGAAACTCAGTCGAAAGGCAGCCACGTAAACTTGTTAAGGTTTCTCGAAAGGAGAGCGGACCCACGCCTCTCCCTTTATAAACAAGAACACGGGATTTATGCCTCGTCACAGAAGCCTCTGAGCAGATAATGTACGCCAGGTAAAAGGATCGTGGCCATAATGATCTTGAGGGCATCTGTAATGATGAATGGAGCAGCCCCCATAGACCAAGCTAGAGACGGTCCTACCACACAGGATAGCCACGCTGTTCCACAGCAAATAATGACTATATTACCTAGGAACATGGCCGCTCCCTTAGTAATCTGATGCTTGGCGATGGACTGACAAAGCCAACCTACTAATAGACTGACGGGAAGATAGCTTAGAAGATATCCTCCGGTAGCCCCTACTAGGTAGAAAACACCGGCATGTCCTTGGGCAAAGACGGGTAAACCGAAGGCACCTTCAAGGAGATAGGCCAATATGGCAAGAAACCCACGCTTCCCCCCTAGAACCGCTGCAGTGAGCAAGACAGCTTGAGGCTGTAAGGAGGTTGGTACGAGAGTAAAAGGTAGTGTGATAGATACCTGAGCGCATAAAGCAATAAAAAATGACCCACCAAGCGCACAGAGAAGATCGCGTGAGCTGACAGTAGGCTTAGAGTTTTCGACAAATACGGTATTCTGTTGCATAGGGGACTCCAATTTTGCTGAAGAATGATGATAAGGAACCGGTGCTATTTGGGCAAGAAGAGGAAGAGAGGATTAGGATTTAACCACAGAGGACACAGAGAGCACAGAGATTTTAGGACAGAGAGAAGAGAATGACCTATTTGTGGGGCCTTAGACAAAATTCATTCTAAGGAACTCTGTAAGGTTATCCTTCGTCAAAATCCTTAGAGTAAATTTTGTCTAAGGCCCCACAAATAGGTCAGAAGCTCAATCTAACCTTTTTTTGCTAAATTGAGGACCGGTCCCGTTTCTTGCTCTGTACAAAGTTCTGTCTGAGCTTATGGTGCGGGGCTCTCAGACAGGACTTTGCACTGAGCAAGAAACGGGACATTCTCTCCTAAATCCTCTCTCTCCTATATCGGTGTCTCGGCGCCTCGGCGGTAAAAAATCCTAATCCTCCTTCCTCTCCGCAAATGACAAAATAGATTTTTCTAGGGATTTGAACCCTGCCTAAAGCCCCTACCACAAAAGAGATACAAGTATTTTCAGCTTTCCCTTTACACTTTGCCTTACTGCCGATAGTATCCAGAATAGACGACCAAAGGAATTTTTGATTTACGGAGGTTAGCTATGGCAACAAAATCTTTCCGAATCACAGAACCCCCTAAGAGCGCAAGACTCACTAAAAGCCAGGCTCATCACCTAGTCAATTCTCTCAAACAAAATGCAGTTCGAGCAAAGACAGCACAAAAACTTCAGAAGCAGCACACCATCACGAGCGGTCCCGGCAAACAAACATCGACAGCTCTGTTAAAGAAGCTACATCAATCGTGGCAAGAACTTAAAACGACAGCACCAGCATCGAAGCGAAAGCGGTAAGTGTTGGACGATCATCACATGAAAGACCCGCTAGATACTAGTAGACCGTTTGATCTTCTATGTATGGGCTCTGTGTGGGCTGAGTTGCGCAGCGATCAAATCGGCGCCAGTCTGGAGGATGCTACATCATTCTCCCTTTCCCTGGGTGGTGCTGCCATTGGTGCTGTGGGCTTATGTCGCCTTGGGCTTAAGACCTCCTTGTTAGGCCGCATTGGGGACGAGGCCATAGGACGCTATACAAAGAAGACGCTTCAGGAAGAAGGAGTAGATACCAGCTTCCTCAGCGTTGACACGAGCCTTACCACGGGGTTAGCACTCAAAGGGGCTAACCCACCTGATCACTTTCCCAGCCTTTTTTTTCGCAACATCTGTGCTGATACTGCCTTTGGTGTTACGGATCTAAAAGCTGAGGCTTTCGCGCAAGCCAAGGCGTTATTGATTACAAGCAATAACTTCGCTACATCAGGAATGTCGAAGGTCACCAAGCAGGCCATTGATTTTGCTAGAGAATCGCATACCAAAGTCATCCTTAATATCGCTTACATCCCACTGATGTGGGAGGGCAGCAATGAACATACTGTACGTGATCGCTTAAAAACGATCTTAAACCTTTGTGATCTTGTGGTAGGGACCGAGGAAGAGCTCTGTGCTGCATCCGGAACGCACTATCTCCATTCGGCGCTCGAGGCCCTTCGCAAAGACACCCCAGCAACGATCATCCACAAACGCGGAGCAAACGGTTGCGTTGTCTATGGGCAAGACAGCGGAGACGTGACCACAGACCAAGGATGGCCGATCAAAGCGCTGGATATCTCGGGGGATGGCGATGCCTTTCTCTGCGGATTCTTGCGTGGATGGTTAACAGCACAACCCCTGACAACTTCATGTGCGTGGGCCACGGCCTGTAGCGCTATCGTAACAAGCCGGAACGGCTGCCTGTCAGCTTTCCCTTATTGGGAGGAACTGCAATCTTACCTAAGACAACCCATTGCCTCCTGTGTTGTCAATATCAATCATCAGCATTACGCCCTTAGTCATCATGAAATCCCCAAACGCCCTTTGTGCGTGTTGGCGTTTGATCACCGCATCTACTTCCAGACGCTAATTGCCAGGCAACATCGTCCTGCACGCAATATTGTGCATTTTAAAAAGCTGCTCTATCGTGCCGTACAACAAGTCATCGCTCACGAAATTTCTGTTGATCATGGAATCATGATCGACGATGAATTCGGACAACCTCTTCTCAAAAAAATTGATGCTAGCACTCTGTGGTGTGCCCGTTGCATTGAAGCACCCATGAGCTTTCCCGTGACCTTTCTGCACGGACGGGAAGCCTCACATATTCTGCGTTTATGGCCCCGAGGGCACCGCGTCAAGGTGTTGTCCTATCAGCCCTCTATAGACGAGCACCACGAATACGCCGCACAAACGCGCAGCCTAAGGCAGCTCTATGAGGCGTGTGTCGATTGGGGACATCAGCTCGTTGTTGAGGTAGCGGCGCATCATGAAGACGATCCACAGATAAGTCCTCTCGATGCAATAGAAACCTACTATCGCGCTGGCATTTTTCCCACCTGGTGGCAATTGCCTGTAACACTAGCAGATGATGTTTGGGAGCGAATCCATGCCCTAATTCGCCGTTTTGACCCATACTGCAGAGGTGTTTTGGTCATTGGAAAAAATGAGCCCATCGAAATCGTGAAACAGCGGGTAAGGGAACTTCATCTGCGAGCCCCTATTGCTGGATTCGCCGTCGGGCGTTCTATCTGGGGGAATATTGCAGAACGCTGGTTTGCGCATGAAATGGAAGATGACATGGTGGTTGATGAAGTGGCCAAAAGCTACCTCGCACTCATCGACAGTTTCGCTTCAACCCATGCCGGTGAACCTACCTTTGCAGCCGCACACGCTAACGAATAACATGCGCGAAGCGCTTTGGAGTCTAGGCATCAACTTAAGCAACTAACTTCGTAAATAGGCGCCCAGCGCTTTGGAGTGCGTGTCGCTCGCGACCGCTTTGGATTTGGGTGAACTAGGCATTGCAAGAAACGTAACCTTTCGCTGTAGGGGTAACTGTGGGGGTTTAAGCCTCCGTAGAACGGTGCGCGATTCAATAGGCTCGCCCAAATCCAAAGCGGTCGCGAGCGACCGCACTCCATCTCCAAAGCGCTGCGCGCCGAGATACGATTGTCCACCTTTTCAAGGTATTATTTGCGTGGTGGTGGTGGATTATTGCTGAAGGCTCCTTTGCTAGGAAGCACCACACCCTTCTGAGCCGCTTCGCGCCGCTGCCGTTCTAGCACATAACGCCGGGTGAATTGGTCCGATAACGCAGCTACCTGCTCACGAACAGAACAGATAAGTCTGCCAGTAGGCGCAAAGAAAGTCGCTTGCTTCTCCCAGGTTATCACCTGCCACACTTCCGGCGTTTTTGGATCGCCTCGCTTGAAGGTGTGGTCCATTTCAAATAGTCGCAAACTGATGTGAACGGCATTACCTTCTGAGCACTGAGTTACAAAAATAAGCAAGTGCAGAAAGGGACGGTAGGAGTCCTCAGGCCTTAGAGCTGGTGCGCGAACGTCTATACCCACACATTTAAGGTCTTTCTCTAATTCCGCCTGCGCCTGCTGGCAGGGAAGCCATAAATCGTATTGCGGATCGTTGATAATCTCCGTCACAATACGAATGCTTGACGGGAGGTCATTGAGATTATCATGCCCTTCCCACGTATCACCTCTTAAAAACATGACGCCGGGATGGGTATAAGGCTCCGGCTCAATATAGGGCACCATGGGCTTAGCGGGACGGATCGGTATATACGACCCATAAGCCTCCACATTCTCGATGGCACTTGTGAAAAAAACCATTGCACCGATCATCAAAGCTTGCATCCGGCCCATCATTGTCTCCTTGCTACTAGAGGTGACAAAATAGACTGTTAGGATCTTTTATGACAATAGGGAGTTATTTAGATTTAGATTTAGAAAAACGCGAAATGATCCCTTTAGTGACAGATCCGATAATCCCCTTGGTAGAGTCGTGCTTCAACATGCGGTCTGTTGCTGCATGAAGTGCCTTGTGGCGGGGCCCCTTGTCAGACTCACTTAATAGGGCCTCAGCCCAGCGGCCAGCATCCCAATTTTTAGGTATCGTCGGATCATGCTTACGGATCATTTCAAACATCGCATATGTCGCGGTACACTTTTGTTGTTCGGGGCTTAGGGATTGCCAGACAGCCTGTTCCTTTTTCATTTGAGCATTCATTGCCGAATTAAACTGCTTTGTAGACACTTTGTCTTTGCCAAGCTGTAAATTACGAATCTTATTTGCCAAGCCATTACTTGCAAACTTTGTGACAATGCCACCAATTCCTAAGGCAACCCCCACTACTGCCAAGGGAATTCCAGCGGGGAGTCCATAGCCAGTAACACTGGCTATTAGGCCACCTGTAGCACAGGCGGTACCGGCAAGAGAAGCCACTTCACCTCCTGCACGGATATACTCCGCCACAGCCTTAGTCTTTAGTTTTTGCTGAAAGAAGGGCATCATATTGGTCTCTAACATGGCTGCGCTGTCAGCTAGCACTTGCTGGGCCTTAACCTCTTTCAGTACTGGCGCCAGCTGCGGCTTACCCTCTAGCATATTTACGGCCACCTTCATGGCGTTTTCAATTTCAATTCTAGCCTCAATTTTGCCCTTTCGTATTTCAACAATGCGCTGTTTTGAAAGATTACCTTTTAGCAACTCATTGTCGAATTCGGCCAATCTCTTGTTCGCGCCTTTAATCTGATTGTTTAAACGTCCGATATCATTCTGTATGCCAGGTTGGTTTGCCAACTCTGGCATGTTCAAAATGCTATCAAGAGGAGTCGCCCCAGAAGAACGTGCAGCTGCAAGCTGCTGTTGTTTTCCCTCTACCAAGGCGCGATCTTTGTTCGCTTGATTAAGATTTTTCTTACCTGCATATAAACCGTCGATAGCCAGACCAGCTGCTAGGGGAAGAACCAAGGCACCTACAATAGGAACTTGGGCCAACGCGGGACTAGCGATACCAGCCAAATGGCTAACCCCCATGGCACCAATTTGAGCCGCTTGTACCCCTGCCAAAGCCATGTTTTGGGCAGCCTCGGTGGGGGATCGCAATAGCATTCTTTCCTCAAGATGGTTTATTCCTGCTTGAATTGTTTGCCTTTCTTCCTGCAGCCGACCCTTTTTCGCAGGATCACTTTCCCCGGTAAGTTGCTCATCGATTTCTTGTAACCTTTGCTCTCCTACCTTAATAAGCTCTTTGCAACGCTTGTTATCAACAATGCCTCCAGCCGCCTGTTTGGCCGACGAAAATAGAGTAGAAACCTCCAAAGCTCCAAGGGCTTTACCGGTAACACTGCTTGAACTACCTACTCTAGAACTATATCCTCCCTCACGCAACATTCCCAATTTCCTGGTAATACTATGAACAACTCGACCTACTGTGCTCGGATTAGCCTTCCTAAGAGCACTAATTTTTGCCTGTTGCGCCGCTATAGCTCTCTCTTTATCCGCGAAATTATTAACCGCTTGCATACGGCCGCCAACCGATTCTCCCTTAAACGCCGAAGATTCCGCCTGACGCGCCTGAGCTTTTAAGTCTTTCAAGTCTGCATGAGCCTGCTTCAGTTCAGCTTTATATTCTGCCTTTGATAACTGCTTTGGCTCCCCCGCTGCAGGATTCTGCCGATCCGTTGGTCGGGTTATCACCTGATTCGTAGCAGGAGCATTGACACTAGGCGGCCTTGGCATGGGATAACTAGGCACTCTGAAATTGGTGGCAACGCTGTGAATAGGTACTTGCTGTGGGGGGGGATAACTTGGCAATGTATTGGAGTTTGCTTGGACCGCTCCACCTGAGCGCGAATCCAAGGAAACAGTCATGCCTCCGTTGGTCTGAACATGGCTGACCTCGTGCATACTCCCAAGGCCAGTGGATTCCCTATTGACGCCTTCCATTCGAAAACCTCATTACAAAACAACCCCACTTAATACAATTATATCACCTTAAAATGAATTAATTATATTAGAAAGACTAAATAAAATAAAATATCAGTAAGATAAAACAAAGAAATGACGCACTACGCGATAAAGATCCCTATAGGACACGGTGCTCAGTCTGAAATTTGGAATTTGGACCAAGTATGGTCATTTGTGAGCGAGTGAGGTCTACCACGCATGGGGCTTTGGCATTAGTTGAAATGCGCAAAGCCTACCCGTGCGTGGTATAGGAATTAGATCTCAACTTCACCAGCGAGAACTTTTTCAAAAGACAATTTGCCGATTGAGACACTCTCGATAAACGGTTGGTAGAGGTCGAGCATAGACCCCACGAGCCCTAGGCTGGCCACAAACTGACGTGGTTCTACCAAGCCACCGGGACAGGCCAAGCCGTATAGAAAATAAACAGAGGCCAGGGGCTCGCTCATAAGAAAACCTGGAATATCGGCCACATGGTTGACAAAGCAAACCATCCGAGCAACGTCCGCAACAAGCTCTTTTTTTACTTCAATCGGCATGACGCCAAGGAATTTGACGACATGTACAGCATCAGCGGCCTCCTCTTCAGTAAGCCCCTCTTCGCTATCCTCTTTGTCGACCATGACAATGATCCGCCTCTGCCGGTTTTGCTCATCGACACCGATAGGAATATCAAGCTGCTCGACAGCGGCTAGGTCGGAGGGAGGAAGGACAAATGACTCGATATCGAGAGATGCCAAGTAGTCTTTGAGTGCATTAACCTCTGTTTTCATAACTGTTCCTTAGTTGAAGCGTAGTCGAGACGCTTATAGTTTAATCCAACCTCCAGGCCCTTTACCCTTAGGTCCCTCTTGGGACGAGGCAGTGGGGTCAGACACTTTGGCCAGCTCTTGCTTCCAATAGACCAGCTGGTTAACAAATAGCTGAAGAGTATCATAATATGCGACGAAATCGGTATTTGCACCAAGAAGTTCTTTGAACAGGATCACTTGAGTACCGTGGCTGTCGAGAGCAAAAACCAATCCTTGAGTGCGTTTGCCGTAAAGGTTGGCCTTCAATAATGTCTGGTATAATGTTTCATTGCCTCTATCAGGAAGCTCCATCACTTGTGAATAGAGAAAAAAATTATCTCCATCACCAGTTTCCAGATTGATTACATGCTCATCGTTAATGACGAGATGGCAAAGACCCGCTTCGTCCAACGCTAATGGAATCCCTGCAAACCGTGAATGCTCCAATAAAAGGTCCCTAAGATGCACAATACACCAACTCTGCCAATTCTCGATTACAAGATTAGATGCTTCCTATCATTCAACTTGCCATCTTCCCTTTAGCCTGTCAATAGCCAGAGAAATCGAGCAGCAGCTCCCTCAAATAAATATTTTTAAGCACCTTTCAAGGGCGCGCTAGGAGTATAAAAAATCGAGAAAAGCAATCACCTTCGACTAGGTAGCTTCGATTACCTTTGATCGCTTATCTGTCTAAAAACACTCTCTTAACAATCACGACATCGCTTTAAGCTGCATCTTAAGAAGTGTCATGCATTGTTACTCCTCCATGGCTCCTGTCTACCATCCAAAGAAACAGGCCCTCCCTGGAAGAGACATTTTCACTACAGATTCCATCACTCGTTTTCCTGCCTTCTCTGATTCTTCTGATCAGTTTAGCTTTGGACCTTTCCTCTTTTCTGCGATTGTCTATTGTCATAGAAGTTAGGGTCTTTCCTTTGTTTTCATGTTCGGGCCTTCGTCGTCTTTCGACGAGTTACTATGCCGTCTGCTGACTGCTGTACCGTTCACGTCATCTCTCCGAGACACCGCTAGCTATGGGTTTTCCCTCTTTTGTCAGTACTCTTCCATGCATGAATACAGCTCTCACCGGGTAATTCGTTAAACTTTCCTGCTAACCTGTTGCATCTACACGGCTTTCTTCAGATTCCATCTCGCGATGGACACCCTTGCCTTCTCTAACGGTTCTCCTTACTAGAGCCCGTAAAGGACTTTCACCTTCTAGTTTAACGACATACCGGTCGCACGGTTTAAAGACTGCGTCTTTAAACCCATTTGTGCTGCACCAAAACCTCGATAAAGTTAATTGAGGTTGTACCGGGCCATTTCTACTCCCCTCTCTCCTATCTCTGCGCCTCGGCGGTAAAAACTCCTACTCCTATTCCTCCCCTCCAGGTATGGGATCAGCTGACCGTTAAGCTTGATAGAATCTTGTGTAAGGTTTCGCGTACTAACGACAAATTCCCCTTATCCATCCATACTTCCACCTGATAGGTGTTGACATCTCTAGTATGGAAGACTTTCCAGGATATGCTGTCACCATCACCTGTAATCACAAACCGGTCTCGACCACCATTTTTATTTTTGAAGTCACCATGCGCTAGGATAGATACTGGACCAGATTGGTCCTTGAGAAACTGAATGGACTCCTGCCATTCTCGCTCCAGCTCCTCTTCAGGTACAACAGAAGGACGAATGGCTATTGTCACAGCCCCGTGAACAAGCTTGTCCAGTCGTGTAAAAGCGAGAGCTGGTATGAATCCAGAGTTTCCATTGGTGGCTCCCGGTGTCACTGCTGATTCCTCCAGAGTCCAGGACTCTGGTAGCTCTAGAGTAAAGGGAAGGGTCTTATGACGGTACGTGATCCACTTATCCACATGCTTGATAAGCTCTTTATTGCGAGAAACACCACTTGGGGTAAGCGAAAGCCATGTCGGATTGTTGAATGACCTATCAGCAGTCGCCTCATTAATGCGTTTCCACCAAGCTTGTTTCTCACTCTCAGAAAGAAGCTTTTCGGGCGCCTCATAGCGTATTTCGTATACAGCATCGGGTCCTTGGAAAAACCGCAAAACAGTGAAATGGCCTACGCGCAGATCATTGACCGCTAAAGCAAATGCCCCCTCTGGTGTCGAGGTTCGGGCAAATTCGTGCTCTGGATTAATCTCAGATAGCGTAACACTGAGGTTTTCCACCTTAGAGCCCACAGGCCCCTTCCTGACCACCAAAAACTCTTTACGAGCGATTGGAGATTCTTCGCCTTCTGGAGCGAGCCAAAGGACATTTTGATCATAAGGCAAAGAAGGATAGAGCGGCTTCCAAGCTTTCTGATCCACAGGCACACTCACCCATAACTCACTAGAAAGGACACTTCCATAGGCAAAAGTCAAGGTTTGCATGAACAACAAGCACGCTAACGCATAAAATTTCATCTGCATTCCCCCAAGTTCGTGATGCAAAACGATTCAGAGGAGAGAATGCCTAACAATGGATTTTTCAAAAAGAACCAAAAAGATCTAGTGAACCAACCTCTGAATGCAGGACTCAATAAATTGCATGCCTTGAGGATCGGTTAGACGCGCAATTTCGGCAAAAGCGTGCTCTTGCTTCTCAATAGATAGTTTCCTTATAGGAT
Organism: uncultured Chlamydiae bacterium; assembly: GCA_963713615.1. GTDB lineage: Bacteria > Chlamydiota > Chlamydiia > Chlamydiales > JAJFMA01 > CAMFKD01. The sequence goes on along the minus strand of CAVQMM010000001.1, from coordinate 446,277 downwards.
CCTCTGATCCATCCCATGGATCATTTCGCCACAGACCTTGACGACACTGCTTTATCTGCTCCTGAGCATCAGTAAGACTTTCCTTCAACTGTCCTGCCCAGGCAACCATTTTATTATCGTCTTCTGTGAGCTCTATACCTAAACCTAAAGTCATGACGGGTTTCGAATGATCACCTTCTTTTATAAGCTTATCAAAAGGATTCTTCTGCAGATTATCTACAAACTTAGTAGTCTTCACTTGCAAGGAAATCGCCTTTGCAATCTCAGGCATATCAGCAAACTTTGCTCCTGTAGCCAATAACTTCATGGTGAGAGTAAACTCTCTTTCTTGCTTGGCACTAAAAACGGATTCCTTCTTTTTTTGCTCAAGCGAAGGTTGAACGACACTACTAGTTGTTTTTACCTGGGTGAGACCATCCATACAGAACCCTCACTTAATTAAAAAAACAAGTTCACAATGTTATTATATTATATTTTTTGTTTTATAAACAAAAAATCAACCAAAATAACTAATTAGTTAAAAGATTCATCTGGTTTCGTAGGACTTGATTACACAGGCAGGAGCACATTCTCTCCTAATCCTCTCTCTCCTATCTCGGCGCCTCGGTGGTAAAAACCCTAAAAAGCCCCACGCGCTTCTTCCTCTAAATCCTCATCGCTCGCTATGATTGTTGCTTTCCCAGGGGTAATGAAGTTGAAAGCAGTACGTGCGGCTATATTCATCAATGCAGGACTTGGCAATGCCATACAGCTAATTCCCCTTTTGAAGCATCTGAAGCAGACGCATCGCCATTTGACAGGTGTCTTTCAGTCACCTTATGTCTCCGAAGAGATCCTTGCCGATATGGATCTTTTAGATATGTCCATAGCGATCTCACCCAATAGAAGATCGATGATTCAGGCAGCGGTACGCTATTTCAAAGCTTTCGACGAAGTCTATCTAATGCCCATGGCGGCAACATGGCAAAACCTTCTTCTCGCTAGAGCCATTGGAAGAAAAATTGTTGCCAACTTCATCGGAAAACGCGAAATTCTCTTGACCGGTGCCACCTATCAGCGCAATCCTTTAGTAAAGCACATCCATGATGCCACCCAAAACCTACGACTGTGGATACCTGAAGCTACTAATCAAGACCTCAGCATTGAGCTTCTGTCCTACTCCCTAGAAGCCATACAAAAACGCTTTTCAAGGCCCTTGCCTCCTGAGTTCTCCTCCAGGATTCCTACGCCCTTTTTTACGGTTCAGACTTCGGCGGCGCACAATCTCGTGCAGTACAAGTCTTGGCCTTTAATGTATTGGATAGAATTGCTGCGAAAGATCTCGAAGGAATATCCAGGACATCACTTCGTCCTGTTGGGCGGTCCTAACGAACTATCGAATGCGCAGGAAATAATGTCCCAAAATATTCCTCGCGTTATTTCTGTCGTTGGTGAGACCACCCAAGACGATGTCATGCAGCTGATTTTGTATTCTCAACTTCTCATGGGCCATGATAGTGGTCTGATGCATCTATCCATGGCCCTTAAACGTCCCACCTTCACGATATGGGGCGCTTCAGATCCCCTTCAAGCTGGTTATGAGTGGCTAGACCCAAGCCATCACTGTGTTGTCTCTGCTGGCCTGTCCTGCGGACCTTGCTACTCGTGGATCCATCCCAACAACAGCAGAACACAACGTGCAGTTGATTGTCCTGACTTTGCCTGTTTGAAAGTCCTGCATCCCAATCTGGTTTTCGAGAGATTTAAAGCCTTTGTAGCGATTCTTTAAACCTGTTTTTAAGCTGACTTGGACTGATTTGGCTCCTCAAATTCTTCACCTTGTTTCGCAACCGGATCCTGTTGCTGTTCTTCTTCGTGAGCCAGCATCTGTTCTTCCTGTGGCGTCAGCTCCTGCTCAGGCGATGTCAGTTCATCTTCTTCAACAAGCATCTCCTGTGGAACTTCATAGACATCGACATCCTCAGCCTTGCCAACGGTTTCATCTTCTATTGCTGAGGGTATTTCTTCCGGCATCTCATCATTTTGGAGAGCTTCTTGTTCATTCTCTACAGCTGCTTCTACCGTCTCCGTAGCAACAGGTTCTTCTTCCATCAGGGTATTCTCCTGGGGCATATCCTCCGATGGAAGGTTTTCCTCATAGGATTTCAGATAAGATTCTTCTTCAAGGGCCTCAACAGGTTCCTGGTATTCATCCTTAATAGCTGGTGATGTTTCTGATTCTTCTTCTACCTCAGCTGCTATAGGAGTACTATCAATCTCTTCAGGTGCGGCCACGTTCTCTTCATAGATAGGCGCCGCAACCTCGGATTCCTCGACGGATACGACTGCAGGCTCGGTGGCAGCAGGCACTACAGCCTCAACCACAGGAGGTGCTGTGATCAGACGGGCACGATGGTTGATACTTTCCAGCTGAGACAGCTTTAAGCCATCCTTGTAGGCTGCCTCAGACATGAGGTTATTAACGCTTGCTTTAGTCGTGTTTTCGTCAAAGCTATCACGTAGCCTATCTAATTCCATGTCCATGCTGTGAACGCATTGCATAATCTTCTCACGCAACGTCCGCTTAGCAGCCAGAATGTTAGGAACGAGCGCATCCATGCTGCGAGATGGTCCGATTAATTTTTTCCCTATAAGATAGGGACGTCTAAGATCTCGCACCACCTTTTCTACAAGTTTTTGGGCATCTTGATAGCTGTCAATTAGTGTCTTTTCCATCTCAAATTTTACGTTCTCTAGAAACCGCATCTCTTTGTGCAGCTTACTCGTCTTGCGATATCTCGCAAATTTAGCTCCTAGACGTGCAAAAAAGCCCTTGTCTGGTAAAGGTGCAGCTTCAGTTTCCTTGATAGCTTCGGTGATATCAGCGATTACCTTGTCTATTGCATCAGCGCAAGCTTGCTTAAACTCATGTCCCGCTAATTTTGCCTGGGATATCGCCTCCCCCAGCTTGTCGTGTGCGTAGTTCACATCGTCTATCATACTAACCATAAATCCTCCTCAAACTCGATTAAACAATAGCTTATTCATACGCAAATAATTATAACAAAAAAAACTATTTGTGAATAATATCATAGATTTAATTATAATTAAGTAATGGAACAAGAATTCAAATAGAGTGGTGGGTTATGCAGATGCAAGAGATAGAAACACTGGAACAACTGGCTGATGCGATTGTGGATAGTGCGAATGTCTACGATCCCAAGTCATTATTATCCGCTGAGCAGCAAAAAGCTAAGTGGCGAAACGAGGTTCTCGAAACACTTCAGATGAAGGATGTGAGCACGAGACTCAACCGTGCCATAAACACTCTTCTGAAAGATGGCGTGTCACTACTTTCTGTCGAGGAACAAAAGCAAATGTGGGCAGATCTTAACAAAATGGCTACGGGAGCGACAAAATGGGAAGAGGCAACGCAGGACTTGCAGCACGCTTTAGGCATCAGCAACACCAGCATGCGGCTTTGGTATCGCATCGCCAATGACCAATACCAACGCGAACAATTCGAGCAAGCTGGCGACATCTTTACCCTTCTCACAATATTAAATCCACTCATGGAAACCTTTTGGCTTGGTCTGGGCGGCACACACCAGATGTTGGGTGAGTATCAGGAGGCTATGAATGCTTATGATATAGCTATCGATGTCAATGAAAGTAACGCACTTCCCGTCCTGCTTACCTGCGAGTGCTTATTGAATTTGGACAAAAAAAATGATGCGGAAGAAGCATGGAAATATGCCATGGCGTTGATGGAAACTCAAGAGAAGCAAGCAGCCTGGGAAAGCCTGGCAAAAGCGCTCCAAACCAAACTTTCACCAACAAGGAGTTAATTATGGATGCCACCTCTGGAGCTAGCCATCTGCATGAAATTTCAGGCGTCGGCGAGACAACCAAAGCGAATAAAAAAGTCGAAATCCCTAGTGCGAAGGTTTTAAGCAATTTCATCAGCAGCAACGCTGAGCTTAAAGGACTAGGTCGAGGACCTCCTGTAGTTAATCAGGCGCATACTCGCGTGGAAAAGAAGGCAGCAAGAGCTGCCCAAAAGCTAGAAGCGGCAAAAGAAGAGCTCTTAGAGGCTGCAGACAAAACCGCAAGCCCACCAAAGGACCTTGCGAAGATGGCCAAAGGTGTCGAGGTGCCAAAGGAACATGAAATGAAGCCGGGCGAGGATACTTCTTTAAGCCTCGATGAAAAGATGGTTAATACAGTCCTCAGTAAATCTCCAGCTGCCATCACTGAAAAAGACCGGGCCTGGGCAGACAAGATTATGTCGGAAAAGGCAGCTAAAGACGAAAAAGCGATTAATGCCATCCTCAGTAATTCTCCAGCTGCCATCACTGAAAAAGACCGGGCTTGGGCAAAAAAGGCAATGGCAGACCCTAAGCTAGAGAGAGAAAAAGCTGAACTATTAGAAGCGGCTGATAAAGATGCAAGCCCACCTGAGGACCTTGTGAAGATGGCTAAAGGCGTTAAGGTGCCTCAAGAAAAAGATCTCAAACCAGGAATACACTCTTCCGATTTGCATGAAGAATTCATTAAAGCAGACATTAAGATTTCCCATGAGAAAGATCTGGCCTGGGCAAAAAAGGTGATGTCCGAGGCTAATGCAGGTAAATCGGAGAAAGCAGCTCCAGAGCCCCCTCGAGGGAACGTTGTCGAGCAAGCTCCAGTTGTACAACAATCCGCTGAAGCTGCTTGGCGAAGGGACGTTGCCCTTATTGGCTCTCCTGCTGCTGACGTAAAGGTTGGCTCTCCTGCTGCTGACGTAAAGGCATCTAGCTCTCTTGACACAACCATAGAGTCTGATGCAAAAGTCAAACAGAAATCAACTCTTGCAAAAACGGCGAGTTTCTTCGTCAGACCATTCAAGGCAGCCGGAAGAGCTATAAGTAACTTCTTTTCCAGGTCATCTAGAAAAATCCAAAATACACATGCCGGCCATGCGGTAAGCAACGCATTTGCGGAAAGGAGACCTTTCCCCCCTAGCGGCTTGCCAGACATACAACACCAGCAAGATCAACAGCGTGCTAACCGAATGCGTGAGCTAAGTTAGTGGAAGCTGACACAGACACCATCGAATAACACGCGTGAAGCGCTCTGGAGCCCCAGCCGACTGCGTCGCCAATATCCGAAAGTAACAAGGTTTCCTATGTGGCGCAGTCTTCCATGACTGCGAGAACGGTTGAAACAGCTTCCGTTTGCATCACATGGGACGTTTGTTTTACACGTCTCCACAATTGCAACGGATTGGTCCGCAGTCATGGAATGACTGCCCCACCTAGGTAATTGCGTCTAGCCAACCTTTTGAGTTACTTGGAAATGCAGTTGGACACATCTTTTATTGATAGTAATTAATAAGCTATGTTACCTTTTCTGGCATTTAAACCCAAGCCAGAAAGAATATGTATTCCCATCCCTATTATTCTCATTCAGCCATACAACCGCCATACATTTCCAACCAACCAACGACTCAACCTGTTATAAATTCCCAGACCTCTTTTCCTAGTCCCCTTAGTGACGAACCACCATTTAGACAGCAGAGCATCATGGGTACGGCGATGAATATTCAAGGACTACCTGAACCCTACCCCTCAAGCCACCTATTCAACTCAGTTATTACTCCTCCCACAATGTTTCCACCTCCCTATATGCAATGCCCTCCCCAGTTCAGAGAAAATGCGCAGCCTCCTTTGATTTTACTAAACACGACGCAACCAAACGCTCTCGCCCCCATCAGTTCCCATTCCTCCTCATCCATTAGCCCTCTTGTTCGTGAACTGATTTCCGATTGCAAAATCTATGATGAATTATTGCAACCGCCATCCATACAAATGAATGATCAATATCTCTTGTTTCCGCATCTCAAGCTAAGCAATGACGACAGCAAAGCAAAGGTGTATGTAGGTCTTGATACAACCACGGGAAAAGGTGTGGCCATAAAGATTTTCGTTAGGGAGTCTTATCTTTATTGGAGTGAGCTTCACTACTTGCAAGTCATTGAAAATCATGTTCAATGCGGAGAGTTTGTCATCCACAAGCTTGGTGACTTGCATTGGAATCCCGCTAACGAGAAAGAGATACAACTACTCGCGGAAGGCGAACCATTGGCTCTCAACCCACCCTTCTATTGCCTTGTTCTGGAACTTGGCGCCTGCAACCTTTCCCAACGTATAAGGAACAATCAGTCCTACACAACCCAGGAGGTTTATCATATTGTCGCACAACTATTCGATGGCTTGCGTCATCTTCATCAAATTGGACTGATTCATGGAAGTCTAAATCCAGATCATGCCTTATTTAGCCAGTCGAACTATGGGAAGGTAAAACTCTGCGACTTTGCAAACAGCCTTAGGGTTAATGAAACCAACCGAGAGAACAGCTTTTCGGAAGACCTTTTCGACCTTCCACAAACCAAAAGCTCAGATATCTGGGCAATGGGGGCGATGATCTATCGTCTCTATATCGGTACGCCATGTCTATTTGGTCATACGCCGACTGCCAGGCTTGCCTGTATGTTTGTTCAACTCGGAAAGCCTGATAAAAGATTCCTCTCTACCATTCCAGGACCTAAACGCCGGGAGTTTTTTTACAAGAAAAGGACCTCTTATCAGGTAAAAAAATCAATTAAAGATGCAATGAATTCGCTTAAAACTTCACTGTTGTATCCAATAACTCACCCTTCCAGCAGCTGGTCGCTTCAATGTGATTTTCGCTTAGAAAGCGAGGGAACCCATGTGGAATCTCTCCAAGAGCGTTTAAAGCAAGTCATGTTGTGCTGTTTTAAATACGACCCAAACGCACGGCCTACAGCCAGTCAAGTTGTAAACTTCCTGAGTCAGCCTTTTGATTCCAGTACACCAACACATGCCTAGGCCTATCGGCGGAGAACCACACGCGAAGCGGCAAAAACTATTACGCTCGGCCATGAATCTCCAATTCAGGCCTGCTTTCAATATTTACAGGAACCACTTTGCAGTCAATCGAGAACGACCCCTAGAAACTAACGGCAGCAGATGGTCGGTACGAAGCTCTTCTCGGTTAGCCGATGAGGGGTCGCACATATCAAAGGTTCAGATCGACCTCCGGTGTCTTATTTCCGATTGTTTGCAATACGATCCAGACGAACGTCCAACAACTGATGAGGCTCTAGAATTCCTTAAATCATGCCAGATTTATCACAAAAAACTTAGCTAAGAGGTCTTGAACCCTTGTGTTGGGCAGTGATTAATGACTGTCTTGATAGGAACAATTTGAAAATTAGACGGCTCGTCCCTATGATCCGCATTTGAGGATCGAGGGGAACGGTCCCCTCGCCTGAAAAAATGACTCGTCATGGAGGCCAGGGATGCTAAAGCTGTTTTCAATATTTCTAGGACCATTACTATCTGGAAGCGCACTCATGTGCATGTCTAGCTGCACAGAGGCTGATCATCACCCCTCCAAGACGGCAAAGCTCGAGTCCCCTGCACAGTCTTCGAGTATCATTGCGCAAGCGGCAGATGCCAATACGTTCACCCCTGCGCAAGGTTTGGATGGCTTACCCCAAACCAAGCAGGGAACATTACCGGTTCAAATGCCTTCATACAATGGTGTGGTGCAGCTTCTGCCTCTCTCCAACACATGGGTAATCGTCGTCTCCGACAATCTTCCCCAGGTTTGCCAGGAAATTGCCAAGTTGGTGACAGCTGATCCCGCCTGGTCTACCATCGATTTTATAGCGGCACAACAGCATTGGCTTGCTAGCGTGGCAGCCGGAAAACCTGATTATTACAACTACAAAAATCAGGTCACAGCACAAGTGGCCAAGTACTTAGGGCAGGCGCGTATTAATGCTGGAGAGCTAGACTTAGACAACCCATCCTACTTTACCGTCACCAGTAGTGACGACAAAAAATACAAAGATCCTCTTCCGCCCGCTGCGGTAGCGCGTTTTGTCGCTGCACAGGGTGTCGAGGTTTATGCAGGCATAGTTCCCAACTACGCGCAATACTCCTACTTGCAGCTTCCCAGTCCGATGGTCGATGGTAATACCTATACAATCACTTTGCAAAATGGCCAGAGCGTTACCTTTATCTATGACGAGCTGTCGCTGGTTTCCCGAGCTATCAAAGTCAATCAAGTCGGCTACCTCCCTAACGTCAGTAAGTACGCCTATGTGGGAGCATACCTTCAAGATCTTGGACCCATGACGATTCCAGATAGTACCAATTTCAGCGTAGTCGACGTTGCGTCAGGGCAGTCTGTCCTGACAGGCTCCGTCACACTGCGAGCTGCAAATCCCCAGTTCAACCCATCAGCAGGAGTAGCTGTTTGTGGTGAGAATATCTATGAGATGGACTTTAGTTCCCTGACCGCACCGGGAAACTACTTCATAAGCGTGGATGGTGTCGGACGTTCCTGGCCCTTTACTATTGATCCCAATGTCCATGCGGAAGCCTTCTACACTCAGGTTCGTGGCCTATTCCATCAACGATGTGGCATCGCCATTGGCGAACCCTATAGCCCATGGCATAGGGTTATCTGCCATACGACTCCACTCTATGAAACCCAATATGTGCCCATCTTTTTCGAACCTCTTCAAGACCCTGCCAAATGGGCCATTATGGACATCGTCGGCGCTACGATGGACAAGAGCAAAAGCACACCCAATGCTCTTGGAGGCTGGCACGATGCTGGCGACTGGGAAAGAAGTCTAAGGCACTATGCGTGCATTTTTGACCTTCTGAATCTCTACGAACTCAAACCCACGGTGTTCGCCGATAAGCAGTTAAATATTCCTGAATCTGGCAATGGTATCCCTGACATACTCGATGAAGCCGAATATGGGATAAAGATTTGGACGGCAAGCATGACAGAGCAAGGTGGTGTCGCCGGTTTCGTGATGACAAACAATCACCCTGCCTTGAATGATCCAGCCTACCCCTATGCCTACTCACTGCGCACCCGCTGGACCTCGCTGCTGTATGCCGCCGCATGCGCCCAATTTGCGCAATTAGTGAAGCCGTTCAATGCTGACAAAGCGACACAATACCAGGCGTATGCCATCCAGGCATATACCTTCGGTAATGATCCCAAAAACAGTTTGGGAACAATCACTGTTCCAGCCGCCACCAATCGAGGCACAGGCACTCCATACAGCTTCAGTTTTACTGAATCGGATAACTTTAATAAGCCGTTTCAAATTGCGGCTCAGATAAGACTCTTTCTACTAACGCAAGATCAAGCCTACCTGACAGGACTCCAACAGCTGTTGACAGATGTCCAAACACCTTTTCTCTATAATAGTGCACAAGTGAAGCTTATGCCCACGCAGTGGCCCTTTGTCCCAGCCGATTGCGGCCTATGGCTTTATGCCGGCCTGATGCAACCGGGAATGGCCGCAGCACTTCCTGCCTCAGTCATCACGACGTGGAAAAACTTCTTCATCTCGCTGGCAAATACTTATGCGAATATGAATGCCACTGAGTTCTATCGTCGCAGTCGTACAGCCGCCCAAGCCACCCAAATGGCCTGGGGTGGTGACTGCATGACAAACGTCGCCAAAGTGCTGTTGTATGCTCACTATCTCACCCAAGACTCAAAGTATATACAAGCTGCGGTGCTCAACATCGACTACATGCTTGGTGGCAACGCCACCGGCACATCTTGGACAACGGGAATCGGTTTTGTCTACCCTATTCCTATTCACCATGCCGTCAGCACCGACGACGGAATCTTTGACCCCGTTCCCGGTATCGCCATCTATGGCCCGAGTGAAGGGAGTCTCTCGGACTTCAATACTCTATGGCTTCCCAAGGATCCCACAGGCAAACCCATACAAATGCTAAAACCTTCCCTGTATACCAATGGAGCGGTGGTGCTGCCTAGATTGCGTAACTGGCAGCCTGATAACATGGTCGCTGTGCCTATGAATGAATTTACCATCTGGGAAACAATGTCCGGAGCAGCGTTCTCCTACGGCTACTTACTTAACGAAGGATGGACGGCGCCAGACTGGCTAGTCAAAAGACAACCTCGTGATCCACGCGTTTGCTTTGGCCAGTGGTTTGTCCCGTAACTCTTAGCAAGCGGGCTCAGGGGATTTACCCCTGGCCCGTTTGGCTTCGTCCATATGAGGTAATTGCAAAATTATTTGGCCTTGTTCGGCTTTCCGGGCAGAATTTCGGTCAGGCGAGAGGTCCCAGATGCAGCAGTCGACGACGAGGGAATAGCGCTAGCTATTGCCGAGGAGGCGAATGCTGCAGATGGGCGCCTCGCAGCCGACCGAAAACTGCGCGAAAAGTCGAACAAGGCCAATTATTTGAGCCCTTGAGAATCGATCCTTGGGAAAAAAGGTTATCTTTTTTGGCTAGTAGGCGATTCTAGAAAGCTCAGGCAGTATGGCACTATCTGGAGTGGACACAGGCTTTTATCACTTCCCAGGCCCGAAGGGTCGATATTGCAACAGGCCAGGGCATCGCCACATAGGCCTCAACCTAAGCCTAACAATCGTATCTCGGCGCGCAGCGCTTTGGAGTGCGGTCGCTTGCGACGTAAGCGTCAATTGAGGCCATCTGGCGATTTATTCGGCAGTGGGGGCTGATGAGGTGGATGAGGCCTTTGCTTGTCGCCTGGCGGCAGCCCAAGCGTCGGGCAGAAGCTCGTGAAGTTTTTGAGAATTATGGGCTGGCAGGCGCCTCATCACATCCTCTAGGTATTCGTGGGGGTTGACTCCTATCGCGCGGCAGGTCTGTACCAGGCTTAGCAGTACGGCGGAAGCTTCCCCACCCTCCTCGCTTCCAATAAACATCCAGTTCTTGCGGCCAATAGCTAGAGGGCGTATCGCTCGCTCCGCTACATTGTTGTCGAGACGCGCAAATGCATGTTGGGTGTAGTTTTTCAGATGGGGAATTAAGCTGCAATAATAGCCTAGAGCCTCCCTTAGATTCGATTTGGGAAGAGCCTTGCCATTAACCAGCCGGTCCTTGATGCGTGCAGTCAGCTCATCTATTATTGGAGCTTCTTTCTCTTGTCTTATCCGCAGACGTTCCTCTGGAGAACGTTCCCAAGCAACTCTCTCTAACATAAATAGATATTTTATCTTGCGCAGTACCCAGCTAACAAATTTTTTATCGCCACCTACAGCGTCGAAAAACTTGCGCCGAATGTGACTCCAGCATGGACACCAAGTGAATTGCTTCTTATTAGCCAGTGCTTCATAGGCTCCATATTTATCCGAATGGACAACACCTTTATATCCAGCTAGTATTTCCACAGCATGCTTGTGGCAGCGGTCCGTGCGAAAATGATAGACTCGATAAGGCGGATTTTTTTCCTGCCCTCCAACGATCACCCACATAAAAGCCTGGTGCACCTTTCCCTTACCAGGGACAAGCATGTCCACAGGAGATTCGTCCACAAAAACATTGTTGCTGCTGAGCACGCGAGCAATCATTTCTTCATATAGCGCCTTTAAGGCATATCCACAGCGCATTACCCACTTGCAAAGTATTTGTCGGCTGATGAGAATGCCCTCGCGAGCTAAGATTTCCGATTGACGAAATAAAGGAAGGTGATCGGCGAATTTTTTCACGATCACACTGGCTAAAAGACTCTCATCGGCTTGACAGCGAGGAAAAATGCTATCTGGTAAATCTGCGATAAAAACGCCCTCTTCACTATGTGCTCTACATGCATACTTGGGACGTACTAGCTCCTTGACGTAGTAGCTACCTGGCGTATGCGCTATTTTGTGAGTGACTTCTTCGCCAATTTTGACGAGGGCTTCACCCGTTGTAGGGCAAACTTTTTGATCCTCTGGCAAATCTAAAATACAGCGTTGAACGGGAATATTGTCTGGAAGCGTAATTTTATCTTTGCCATTGCGCCCCTGCTTAACCCGTCGATGAGCAGGCACATTTATTGTCTCTTTTTGCTCTTCGGAACCAAGATTTTCGAAACCTTCCAGGTAGAGTTGTTGACCGCCATCGTCGACTACTTTTTCCGAACGTTTCCCAAAAATCTGACGCCTAAACCATTCAAGCTGCTCCTTGAGAAAGCTATTCTCATTTCGCAGGGAATAAATTTCCGATTGAAGCTGTTCTAGTGATAGTGTTGAGGTTTCCATATGCTCTAAATCATATCACAGACCCCCTCTATTATCAAGTATTTTATCTAATAAAATGCACATTGTTTTTAGGATTTTAGGCTCAATGACTACTCTCCAACAACATTAGAAATTCTCGACGATCGATAGCGGAATCTGGAATGCTTCCATTGCGAAAACTTCCTTTTTCAAGTCGCTTGTACCAGACGGCATGACCATTACCATCCCAGTAAAAGACCTTCACTAGATTTCTACGACGATTTAAAAAAACGAAGTAGGCCCCGCAGGTAAATTCGCCCGAGAACGAACTGTCAACAAGATTGCTCAAGCACTCAAATCCCTTTCGCATATCGATCGGCTCTTGATAGAGAAAGACACCCTTGTTTTTCTGATATGACGACCTCAGAGTTTTGCTCGCAGACTTTAGGGTTAGATAGACGCTCTTCTGATCAAGCGAAAGCTTGAGCTCGGGCAGGGTAATGTCTATCCAACCCGTCGAGGAAATGTGGTCGGGCGGGCTAACTTTAAAGCGTTGGTACCAGTACAAGAGCTGCTGGTAGCTTATATTGTTCTCTAGGCACCACCTGCGGCCACTCTGACCGCTCGCCATCCATTGGTCTATGCGTCGAGCCCACTCAGAACGCTTCCTTTTGAAATCCATTAGTATCTCCATGGTTAGGGTCATGGAGAAAACTTAGAACCTCGCGGAATTACGAAAAAGGTGGCTTCAATTGACGCTTACCTTGCGACCGCTTTGGGTTCCTTGCGACGGTCGTGTGCAACGGCATCACTATAATTCCCTAAGGGTAAAATAGTTAGTACATGCAGCCTTCGACGAATCCATACAATGCCGTTTAGCATTGCCGTCCCAAGGAACGAAAAGCGGTCGCAAGCGACCGCACTCCAAAGCGCTGCGCGCCGAGATACGATTGTGAAGTCCTAAGTCATTGAGATATAAGCTCAAAAGACCTGTTAGGTTGAGGCCTATGGGGCATCGCCATGGTATATGCCAAAACGGTTTTAGCAGCCTGTAGGGCTGCCATAAAGCGCATGCATAAATGGTGTTTGTAAACTGGCGTCTTGTAGCAGTCCTTCAGACTGCGAAATCCCTTCCTGGCATATACCATGGCGATGCCATGGCCTGTTGCAATATCGACCCTTCGGGCCTGGGAAGGGAGAAAAGCCTGTCTTTCCAGACTGGATAGTGCCATACCACTTAAGCTCTCTAGAATCGCCTTCTCACAAAAAACAGTGATTTTTTTCCAAAGAATCGATCCATGAGGGCCCAAATACTTCTGAAATTACCTCATATGGACAGTATGGACGCGGCAAACAAAAAAACATGATTCATGGATATGCATGATATGTAGGATAGGTCTAATGGACATCATGGACGAAGTCAAACATTGCCAATCCCCTTCAATCACTTCAATTAATAAAAATTAATAACACAAAAACTTCGCCTTAACTGATTTACAAAAATTAATAATTATGATATGCTATGGACTTTTGCTAAGTAAACAATCATGGAAATATGAAAACAATATCAAGAATTATTTGTCTGTTTTTTATCGTCTCATGTTTAGCACTTGAGGCAGCGACACCTTACACTTTGACGATCGATAAATCTTTAACCCTCACTGAAGAAAATCAAAAAATCCTGTGCAAAGCGCTTAGCGGACAACAGACAATTCGTGTCACTGACGACTTGAATGGATGGAAAGTTATTATTAATAGTAACATAAACAACCAGCCAGACCCAAAAGCCATTGCCTTTATTTACGAACTACTGAAAGTACACACGTTAAATCAGCACCTAGCTAAGGCATGCATTGACTATGCTCTACCAATCTACAAGGCAGCGGATGGCATTAAAATGGGGCGATTGGCCTTGGCGAATTTCTATGATTTTGATGTCTGGTCCCTAGAACAGACTCCCACCCTAGAACGATTCATCTTAGCTAATAAGCTTCACAACAGCAGTTTACAGATACGTCTTGGACGACTCTCAACCCCTCAAATTTTCTTCAAAGGACAATGGAAAAATTGGAATGATCTAGTCGATAGCATTCCAATGGATAAAGCAAGCGGTTTGCTCATAGGTTATACCTTCACGCCAGAGGGCTTTGCAAAAATCAAGACAACTAAGACTGACTCAAAAAAACCAAACACCGAAGAAAACGAAAAAAAACAAGCTGAAGACAAACGTAAAGCCGAAGAAGACTCCAAAAAACCAGCTGAAGCCAAACGTAAAACTGAACCGTCGGCAAATAATGATGATTCAGCAAAAAAGACCAAATCACCACTTGAGTGGTCAACGGCCGAAATACTGCTAGAAGATCTTGTTTCCGAGATGTGGGATAAGCCATTCTTTCAAGAATGGGCAAAAAACAAATTTGGCAATCTAACAAAAGCGTTGAAACCAAAGTTGATCAAGGAGCTCTTCCAACGCCTACCCGAAAAACTGACTCTCGGAGATTTTTTTGCCCTACAATGTGCCCTATTGGCACATCCGGGCATGACCGGAAAACAAATTCAAGCCTACACACGTTTGGAAGATGCCGTCATCTTCGAAATTCTTCACCGCATTATCGTTCCTGATCTTGAAGAAAGCGTCCCTGGCGTAAAGGCATATGTGAATGAAAAGTTACGCTATGCCGAATTATACTCTATGACACCAGGAATCTCCTTAGAACAGCCCAAAGTGGCCATAGAGACAATCTTAACTGAACTGAATAAGGCTAAGATAACAGGGAAGACTATCACAGCCCATTTGCGACTAATGATCGGCAGTCGCGCTATCACAGAACATCTCATTTATATTGCAGATCCCCTATATACGCTCTTTACTTCTGCAAATGATATTGGCGAAGACTTTCCCAACCTCCCTGCACTCCTAGAGACATCTATAGAAACGCTTACTAATAGAACCCTCTTAAAAACAGGTACAGACCTCTTTAAGTTACAACTGTCAATCTATACGGACACCTACGAGAAAAACAGTAAGGCATGCTCCACGAAGGGTTGTTCAGGCATCAAATCAATCGATCAAGACAACAGCCCCTCTTCGCAGCCGCTAGAGCAATTCCTAGATTCCACGCAGATTGAAGTGTCCGACAAATTATTACTCCATGTTTTAGGGGATTTTTTTGGCTCAGGTAGCAAGCTAGAAGGGGCATGGTCGGGAGATATGCTAAGCTTCCGTCTGAGTATCGTAAGGTCAATGATTGCTGCCAAACGGGCTCTTTTAGCTAAGGCAGCAGACCCGAGGCAACTGAACGCCGAGTTAGCCACATTAAAGCATCTTGAGACCCTACTAAGCGATGCCAAGACTCTTCTAGCAGCCTACAGAGATACATTTGAAAAATTTGAAGCTGCAATAAACAAACGCCTGCTAACACTTACCCCAGGCCAGAGCTTCTTCTTACCCCTCGGATGGCCTGGCCATACTGTAGCCTTGGAGGTAATGGCACAAAGCAATTCACTCTATAGAGTTCGTCTCTACAACACAGGGGAAGCCATTAATGGCTATCATACCTTCGCGTTTATAGGTACGCAAGAACTCGTTCTACCATTTATTGAAGTCTTCGATGTCACCTACAGAAAAATTACTGCAAAGCCCTTTTTGCGAGCTTTACAAGAGCTTAGTCTTTCCGAAGGGACTCCAAAAGCTGCGGAGCCAGTAGACCTCTACGAAACAATTTTGACCCAGCTAAATGGCCGATCCAGCCCACACCTCTACGAAAAGGAAAGTGTCATCGAACCACAGCGATCAGGTATCTGTGCCTACAGATCTATTTCGGCTGTTTTGCAACAACATTTTCCTGATAGCACGAGCTTTAATCATTTTGAATTTGAAACACAACTAAAGGCTCTAGGAGATTACTTTAAAGGTAACCGAGCCCATGTGTTAAACGAAGAACGTTCGCAACGCCTCCTCCGCAAAAGCCTGGAGAGCTTTGCAGCCATCACCACACGTGCCTATAAAAAGGGGTGGATTGACAGCCAAGAGCTTCAGCTTGCCCATACACGTGCGAACCAAATCGCTGCTGAATTGTTAGAGATGGAGCATTTGACTGCTATCCGGCAGACATTAACAGCTCCCCGATTTACGCCATTAGCGAACGGTTATGTCTCTGATAGCTCCTCATTAAGCCTTAATGCGCCTATCGATGTGAGTAGCCATAAGGTAGCTAACTCCTCGGGACCCTATGTTGAACTGGATCTGAGCTCATGGAAGCCTCGCGCTAGCACGCTGTTGACGGACCTTGAAAGCTATCAAAAACTCTTTGCTAACGCCAATGAAAAAAAACAATTTTTGAATGTGATTGACGCATTTAATCAACTTGCACTTGTTCTTCCCCTTCTTGATTCCGATGTCCTATGGAAGGAACTACCTCCAGTCCATGTGGAAGGCATCATCGAAGCCCTCTCTAAACTCAATCTAGATTACCTGCGAGCTATGCTCACAGCCGTTAATCTTGATCCGCGAAGAACTTTTCAGTTGAAGTCTAAGGAATATCTAGCACAAGTCAAGTTACTGACCTTTATAGACAAAATCACACGGCAATATAGAAGCCAAACGGGTGTCACGCTTCCCAGCCTATTTCAGCCGCAGCTTGAAGAGCTTTTAAATGAGTCGTGGAGTCCTTTCCAGCTATATGATCCGGAGTGGGATGAGCAATATCGGATAATAAAAAACCATTGGGATACCGTGGATCCTGTGGAACAGCGAAGTCAACGACCGATCTCATTTTTCGGCTTCGAGGCCTTGCCAGCAGGTACGGTGACCAACAAAATGAGATCTGACGGCCAGCGCAGAATCTTTGAATCAGATCGTCATGAGAACATTTTCCGCGACTACTATCAAACCTGGGATGGGGGAATTGCGTGGCAAGATGTCAAATGGGCTAAGGAATGGATCAACAAACCGGAGGTACGTGCAAAAATACAACAGCAATATCCGGATCTTGTAGGTCAAAATGAGTCCTACATAGCCGCTTTTGCACTTTTTTATCATAAATATATCCATTCGTCGAGTGGTAAACCTGTTCTTCATGGTGATAGGCCGAACATTCTTCCCCGAATATTTTATGATGTTCGTGACATCTCGTGGATTACCAACTTCTTTCTGAGCGGTTCATTGGCACCTTCCACTTCCTTCGAACAGTTCTACTACCGGCGCGGCATTTCATACCCTGGTGAACGCTGGGTGACTACTATAAGAGATGTCCAAATATTCCATTGGAACGCTCGGACTACATTTTTCGACTATACAAATGAGGATAACCCCGAAGAACCCAAAATCCAGCCTTTCAAGGATAAAACGCAATATAGTCCAATCAGTATAGCTCTCTCCTATCACTTAGAGCGCGCACAAGATGCTTTTCCAGACGCCTCCATCGAAAATATTTACACCAACCGAGAAAAGCTAGATACTGTTGGGCCTGCCAGTGGGTCAATACCACATCGACAGCGCATTGAGCCAAACGCCGTGATTCTAAAAGATCCAAAAAAGGATCTCAACGTCGATCTCGGCCTGCAAGCTACGCGGGAGCTTTTACTTCTAAGCAGCATCAAAGAACTGCAGGTACTACAAGCCATAGCCTACTTTCACCAGAGATCTCACTATCTCAAGGAACCGGCCTATCAAATGCTCTTTAAACAGTTAGTCTTCGAGCCGGGTCTGCTCTTTGCCGAACTCTCCAAAGATCCGCAGTGTGCCGCAAGGCTTCTCGATCAATTAGCCGCTTTTTGTCAGGAACAGTTCCAATTTTATCGCGATTTGGGGGACATTAATACCGCAGCCTACTTCCTAGAAATGAATCGTCTCTTCAATGACTATGTCACACACAATCTCAAAATTCTGCCAACGGGATATAATTCTCCTTTCCTCGATATGAAGCAGGAGTTACGCAACCTGCTAACGCTTCCTCACCTTAGCGAAGAATTAAAAAGCCTAATCTACAGAGACCTCGCACGCTGTTATGTCAACGCCTCCTCATTTACGGCTGACACCGCTGCAGAAATGCTCACTGGAGTGATCTACCATAAGCTATATATCCCAAAAGCGCATTCATGGCAGGTTGAAGCGGAGATTGAACTTCGGGATTTGCTACGTACACACCGTGCGGAGCTAAAACGCATTTTGGATTCCACAGAAGGCAGTAAAGTTCTCAATAAGGTATATGCCACCTTAAGACCCAACCAACCTTTACCCAACTGGCAACTACCCTCTAGATGGACCTCATCTACTTTCCCAATCATCGTAGGGGAAGGCTCTCCATGGATACACATCAACGCTGTCGAAGGCATCTTTGAAGCTGGAGATCTAGGATTCCTCCCAGAAGAAATTACTAACCACAGCAGCTTTAGAGAGGTCTTTGGCGATAACCAACGTATGCTTGCCTCTAAGAGCCCTGGTGATATCTACCACTTCTTTCATGGAGCAAATGGCGTCTATTTTGCCTTTCTAGAGCCCAGTAGTGGCAAGATGATTCTGCAGCAACAGCGAGAGGATAATCTGTATAGACTCATCGAACGTGAATCTCTTCTAAAGCAACTCAAGAGTCATGCGTTGATCTTAGGACATCTTCACTGGTATGCTGCTGGCCCCACTCCACACGTTCTGGTCATGCCGGTGGGCTCTAGCCAGCCCAGGTACCGCATAGATCTTACAGGGTATGGTGAAATGAAAGACATTCACCTTCTTACAGCAAAGGGTCAGCCAAGTGGCTTAGTGCTCTATCACCCACAAAAAGAAGACCCCAATTTTTCCACGCTTTCGCGCTTTGAAGATCCTGCCTACACCCTGATTTGGGTAGATAAAGCGGGTGGCAAGCCGCGTACGATTGAACTACCACGCTTTGACTTAAACTTTCAGGTAGAAGAGCGCGGCGGTCGCCTTACCTTTGTAGCTCCCGCCCTAGGTCACTATGCACTGGCTCCTGTCCAGCAACTGCCCCAGCTTGGCGATGTGTCTCACTATTTGATTCTACAAAAACAGCGGAACCGCCTAGACACTCGTCAACTCATTCTGTTTCCTTTTCAAAGCCTCCAGGAACTAGAGCAAGGGTCTTTAATTACTCAAACCATTCCAAACAGAGAATTACCTGAACAGTGGATCAAAAAGCACCAGTATTTTGTTTACCATGTTAACCCAAATAACGGCCAGCTTATCCCCTCATCCGAATCTGGCAGGCTCTATCTTGCCCTGGTATACCTATGGAAGCACCAATATAACAGCGCAAATGCTCTCTTACGCAGCTACGGCTCACAGCTAAACCACTTTTCCGCTGATGAATTAACCATTTTGCAATGGATTGTTGCGCTTGGCAAAAACAACAAGGATGGGGACCCTCGTGCCCAAGCTCTAAGATTGCAAGCTCATTTCCTTCTCCTGCGTCATATGCGCGACTTTGGGGCCGATGCATTGACCCTGGAAAACCCCATCAGTACCTATCGATCCTACCTAGACAACGCCGACTACTTAGATGACCGTTGGCTACTTCCAGAAGAAGAAGCTTTGATCATCGAGAACCTCTTGACCCAGCCACTTTGGGAAGATCAAGTTGCCAAAGGCCGAATTGTAAACCGCCTGAATAGCCTACAGCCTCTGCGGATAGATGACAAAGCTGTTGCCCTGAAAAAGGAAGGAAAGACGGAACCGATACAACAAAATGTACCATCACTCTACACGCCGGGATTCACCGAGCTGAACTACTATCGTATACAGACTCGTTGGTTAGTGCAACATTACCAACATTCCAAAGCGCCCTCACAAACGAATCCTTTAAAGCTTCTAAGAGGATCCCTTTGGCACCAATTTATCGATCTATACAAACTGGTCAAAGGGGAGCTCTCTTCCACAGCACAAAAGGCCCTATTATCCAGTCTAACCGGCATCACCTATTCTTCTGCGCTCTCCCATACAGAACTCCAGAACGAATTGGGCCTGATTCTACGGATCATCCAAGGTCATTCATCATCAGATGGCTCTGAAAAGGATGAAGTTGCGTTAGCAAAACACCTCGAAGCGGTTCTCTATTTCCCCAGTCAATTCCCTTCATCGGCGGAACTAGAAAAAAATCTGCAAGCATCTCTATCAACCTCCCCAGAGGCTGCAGAAAAAGCTACAGAGTGGCTAACACGCTATTATTGCGATCCGATTAACCAGGCCCAACAAGATGTTATCAAGAAGATTCGTCCAACAGTAACAACCAACACGAATGAATCCAACAAACCTACTAGTACTGCCATAGAGCTGGCAAATGACCCCTATAAAAGGGACATGGGCCCAGCACAGGCTACCCTACAACTTCAGGTTTGTTTATTCCTTGAAGGCAAGCTTTTGAAAGATCCTATTGTTCTGGAACTAGACAACTACCTCGTCAAGAAAACAGCCACAGCACAACAACTCTCTCAGCTTACTAAGACCGCTCTCGCCCTCGATAAGGCTCTTGATGTTCCCTCGCTGCGTGGATCCACGCAAGTCGCGTTTGATCAGCTCCGCAACCGCATCACAGCCTACGCTACAGCTACGGAGGCATTAACGGATCACTACACCTTAACCCACCCTGACGAGCTGGCTAGGTTAAGACAGGAGCTAATCGAATCTCTAGGACATGGAAAACGCACCTTAGCCTATCGCAAGAAACAGATTCTTCAAGCAGCAAATCAACCTCCTATAGACAAAACTAAAGACGCTTTTCAGGGGCTGAATTTCCTTGGCGACACTAACCAAGCGATCACCTTAGATGAGCTTATCATCTGGTTCCTACACCGAGATGCGGAACAGCTCTATAAACGTAATGCGTCGTTAACACTAGACCAGATCAGTAATATCAGCCAGAACCTCCTCCAATACCTCATCGAGGCTACTTATTTGCAGCAGGTGGAACGCATCATCACACAGCTTTATCTGCTAGAAAAGCAGCTCACCGAAAATAAGAACGACAAAGAAATCAATGCACTAATCCAGGAATTTGCTACACAGGCTCAGGCTCAGCGCCAGTATGAGGTAGACGCGCATCCTGAATACCTCGTCTTCGAATATTATATGGGAATTCTTCTAAGACCCGCCCAATTAGATGGACTTGATAACCTAAAAAATTCCCAATGGAATAGCCAAGGACGCTACCTAGGAGCCCTTCTCGAAATGATTATGGGATCTGGTAAAACAGCCGTTCTTTTACCTCTGATTAGTAAAGCGCTCACCGACCAAGACAATCTCGCCCTTGTAGTGATGCCAGAACCCCTGCTGGCCTCCAAAGCGGAAGAACTTCAGAAGCATCTGGGCAGTAGCTTTCACCAAGCTGTAGAAGTGATCACATTAAACCGACAAAGACGCCTGAAAACGGATGATCTCTCTAACCTACACAAGCGCCTACTATTCGCTAGAGATGCTCATCGTGTTGTCATGATGACCAATTCCACAATACAGAGTATCTTCCTCAATTTCCTAGTTTGGCTAGATGCCTATGGTAAAAGCATGGATAAGGTCGAGTTGGATAGTGGAGTTACCCTATTCAGACAGATCTTGTCTCTACTAAAAACGTCTAGTAGCGTAACAGTAGACGAGGTCGACTTTGTCTTTGATGTTTTAAAATCTCATCATTTTGCCATGGGCGAAAGCCAAACCTTACAGACAGAACTCATCCGGGTGGTGTGTGATCTCTATGAAGAGATGACTACACATGCTTATATTTTGAAACAAATCACCTTTAGCTTTGTCAAGCACTCCGGGGCGCCGGCCTTTACTGACCTTCAGTACGGCGACCGGATTAAAACCACTTTAATCCGAAAAGCCCTCGACGGCTCTATAGGAAAACAGGAAAAAGGTTGGCTGAGGTTTCTAGCAGCCCTTCAGCCCGCAGAACACCAAGAGCTCACCAACTACCTTCTTGGAAAGAACCGCGACTTTGATATAGGTAAGCTTCCGAACGATCGGATTCGAAATATTGTGACAGTGTTATATGAGGAATTGAATCGTTTAATTCCCCTCACAGCCAAACGCTATCTAAACATGCATTATGGCCCCTCGCACCCTAAATACAGGAACCCTAAAACAAAGTATTTGGCAATTCCCTATCACTTGGGCAGCCCCTCCATAGGCTCTCAGTTTGGTAATGAGCTCGAAATCCTTAACTATACCATCCAGATGTATCTGGAGCAGGGTCTGCCTGAAGAGGTCGTTCAACTGGAAATCACACGTCTCCAAGGCATCATTTCAGGTAACAAAAAAAGTAAAAAGGTCTCTAACCGAAGTCATTCCATCGCAGCCTTAGAACTATTTAAAGAAATGCGCGGTCCGAACGAAAGTATTGGCCTATTCACACTAACACCAGAAGAGCTGAAAATAGTCACCGCCCATGTAAACGCCACCCCCAAGCTACTGATGCGCCTCTTGCGATATCATGTATTGCCACAGATTCGCATCTATGACACTCAACTCAGCACCAATGCACAGATTTATAAAGCCCTCTTTGACGATATCCGAGGCTTTAGCGGCACACTTTGGAATGCTCAGACCTATCCACCAACCTTTAGCGATGCCCAACTATCTAACACCGCAGAAAAAACCCTATTTACGTTATGGAGTGAAAGTCCCCACCAAGTCGACATCATCTCTGCAACGAGTAGATCCGACAATGCGATCCAAAAAAACCTAGAAATCATCTATCAAAAGCGAGAGATTCCCCCCGGTTCGCTAATCGACACCGCAGGTCTCTTCCGCGGCCTGTCTAATGAAGCCGTCGCCCGCGAAATCCTAAATCAAAGTTGCTGGGGTAATACCTCGATTACCGGTGTGGTCTACTATGGTGAGGATGATAAACACTGGGTCGTCGAGCGCAACCATGCACCGCAGCGCCTGACTGACAGCTATCCCAAAGAGCATCTAATAGCCTACTGGGATCAAAAACACACCACAGGTTCCGATCTAAAACTCAGTCAAACAATGACGGCAGTGGTAACGGTGAGTCGTCATACTAGCCTGCGAGACCTTCTTCAGGCGGTGTGGCGCCTACGTCAATTGGGTCAGGGCCAAGTTGTTAGTTTTGCCGTATCACAAGAAGACTATGATTCCATAAAGGAGACTCTCGGAGCCATCGGCAGCCGCCCAAAGGGGAATATGCTTACCCTGAAAGATGTTCTTCTATATGTGCAGTATTACGAAGCTACCCGACAAGGCGACCACAACCAACGTTCGTTGTCACAAAAGCTCCATGCCTTGCCCATCGGTCATGTGGTCAAGGCACTGCTCGATCTCAACATACCAAATAGTCAGGTTGCCGTTATCTACATGGATGTCAAAGATCTCTTTGAGAAGAAAATGCCAGAGATGCCCTTCCAGCGAATGGGGAAACTAGATATGGAAATCGCAGCTCGTGATTTTGTTGAGTCGGAAATTCAGCATATACTAGACAGTAAAGCCGTCAAAGCCTTCAAAAAGCATACTCCATTAGCCACATATGCCAATACCAAGTCGATCGCAACGGCCCTGCATGAACTCGCGGAAAGAGAATTGCCCTATCTTCCAGACACTGTGAAACACATCAGCGGATATGAACATGAAGTGTCCGTAGAAACACAGCAAGAACAGGAAACCGAAATCAACGTAGAAGCAGAAACGGAAACCGATCGGTCCTATCAATTTGATAAATGGGATACAGCCTTACCAGTGCTTACCTGGCCACGACCCAAACTTTTCCAACGCGATTACTTCGACCCAAATAGCGCTAAAGATATCCACAGTTACGGTTATAAACCTTTTAAAGGGAACTCCAACGGTCCCCTTATTCGCCTGGCAGAAGGTCTAGAAGCCAAAGGTATGAAGCCTGAACTGGCACAGGCATTTAAACATCATCTATTCGTGAGCCTGAATCAAATGCCTATTCATCAGCATGTTGAAACATATAAGCTTCCTTTTGCACCCTTTGGTCTATCCCAAAAGGAAAACCAATGGGCGCTGGTCATTCAGGATAAAGCATCCAATGCTTTGGATCTCCTCCTGCTCGATCATAATGACGCCAAATGGTTCGATGCGATGCTAACCCAAGATGGGAAAACAAGTATGCAAGAAAAACGCGAGGTACGCTTGGGCCTGTACAACCTCAGCACAGGATTAGTTCGAACTGGGCGCGAGCGCATTCAAGAGGATGAGCTTGAGGCAAATCCCGAGTTTATGAAACTTAAGATCCAAGCCAAGTTCCTTGGGGGCCGCAGCGACTATAGCAAAAGCGAAATCCCCCTGTTGACGCAATGGCTAAAAACACATGACGCTGCCAAAATGCGTGATCTATTCCTCAATCAGATCCTGAGGTGGAAAGACGCGAACAAAAACGACTTCCCAGGAAGCGCATTAGAGAAGGTCTTTCAAGAACTATGTCCTTAGTAGGAAAGCTGAAATTTGTCACCACACAATGGAACAATCGATACAGCCTTCAGAGTAGATGCATACCAGGGTAGATCCTGGCAGTCTGAAGGAAGCAGAGCATATAAGAGATCCCTAGCGACTATGGGAACTTTTTGGAGCTGCTGCTTTGTTGGTGGAGGATAAAACGCTCGGAGTTCACCCTCATAAACAAAACCGCATTTTTCGATGACACGTCGGCTCGCAAGATTTTCCTTTAGACAGCCTGCCTGCATACGCGTGACCCCTAGGCATTCAAACGCAACGGCCGTGGCAACTTGTGTGGCGACCGTTGCCAGCCCCTTCTTCATATGTTTAAGAGCCGTCCAATAGGCGATTTCAAAGCAATCTGGATTCCAGGGTGTGCAGGGCATGATGCCAACGACCCCGAGCAGCTCATCGTTACGGGCATCAAACATTCCCCACTCAAATTCAGAGCCAGCATAGTACACCGCGTGGCGTTCAACCACCCAATGAAGGCAGTCCTTTAGATCCCATTTCTGGTTCGGCCATAACATATAATTGTAAAGGTAAGGAATAGTGTCTTTCAGGACTTTTTGACATTTTGGCGCATCATAAGCTTCAAAAGGGCGAAAAACCAGGTCCATCTTCCCCTGGTGATATTCAATCGCCTTTGGTGGCAAAGCTCGAGAAACATAAGGTTTACGAATTTTTGTAGAAGCCATTGCTTTCCCACTAATTCTGCAATGATTGAAGAACTTTCCGAATATCGCATAGCAACTGAGAAAAAACAACCAAAAATGACAGCGAACCAATGAACGAAATAGAGTCATTCCTGCGGGAACCCTTAGACTGGATTTTGTCCAGAGTCGGTAGTAACTGAACATTCTTTCCTTTTCCTCTCTCTCCTATCGGCGGTGAAAATCCTAAAAAAGCCCCACGAGCTTCTATGCGCCTCGGCGGTGAAAATTCCTAATTCTCTTAGCTTAACGCATATGGGTGTTAGCACCCTCCCCTTCTACCTAAATATAATTAACAAACGATATAACAATAAGTGATATAATATTATTATAATTCGCATTAAAGAAAGAGGGGTTATGGAAACTAATAACTACGTAAAGAGACAATCTCTCAATATTCCAGGTTCATTAACTAGCCCCCCCCCTTTGAGTTCAAAACAACGACTCCGAAGCATTAAAACAGATACTACCAGCGCTCCAAAAGTTGCAGCAGCGGGGACGGGGAATATTGAAAGTAGCATGTCTATTCTGCATGTTCATACGACCTCCAATCAAACGACAAATGTCGAATCCGTTCATAATCATAGGGCCAAGGATAAAAAAGCGGTTCGAGCTACCAAGCAGAGGCTTAATGTGGAGCTTGCCGCCAATAAGCAACAGCTCTCTACAATGAAGAAGGATGCCAAGAGGCTTAAGGGCCAGGTCACCAAGCCGCAACCTACCGTGCGTACTCTCAGGGAGGAGGGGGTGGCAAACCCAAACATAGCCCATTCTACTAAGGCAATGCTGCCTGCCGGAGATCGGATGGCATGCTATTTAGAGCTACAGGTCCTCAAAAAGCGGATCAATGTAAAAGAAAGCCAAATCGCCGACATCTCCAAAGAACTCAGCCAGCTGAATCCTGGCAAGCTCGATTCGGCCAAGGCAGTCCTTGGCAAGTTCTTCCGAGAACTAGGAAAGGTCGGCCAGGAGGCGCGCGGGTGGGGGGTTGGGCCCGATGTCTTCCTGACACCAATGGTCTATTACCATGGTATCATCGACCTTATCGGGAACTTGACATGGATGCGTACTGGATCTTCAATTCTCTCGGAAACGCGAGGTACCAAAGAACTCTTAAAAATCGGTGAACAACGCTTGGCGGAGCTCGACGGCTTACAAGCTCACATTGACCCTCATAGTGAAGAAGGTCAAGTCCTGGCTGATGAACGCATACAAATGGAAGCGGCTATAGTAGAGCTTAAGATCGCATTGGAACAACTTCCGGTTGCCGGGATTCTTGAACAAAACGTTTCCAATTTGATTAAAGCCCAATACTCTCTTGCTCGAGTTGCAGAAGCGGTGAGTGGATTGATTACTTGGATCAGCCCTGCAATAAATACAGCACAATCTGTGCTCGGTGTTACCGCACCCCACGCCGCCCACCTAGCATCAAGTGCTGCTGCTATAGCTGGGCCTGCATCAATGATATTCGCAATAGCGACTCTTCCTGGGGTTGTCTTTACTAGTGTGCGCAGTATTTATGGCTGCCGACGCAACATTCTTCGCTGCAGACAAGATTTATCTTTTGCCAGCGAAGCCCGTAAAACAGGAATCGAGAATGTACGCCTCAATGCTGAAGGACTCCTCGATATCGTCAATATGCCCGAGATCGTCAGCCACATCCCACTGACCACACTAAGACTGGGTATCCATTCCGTCCAAACACGCAGCGCCGAACTGGAAAAAGCGATACAAGCAATAGACCAAAAACTATTGGAAGGAAACCTCAAAAAAGACCAAATCAAGGAACTCAAAACAGAACGCACGAACTTAAGAGCAAAAAAGGCTCTTCTTCATGATGAAGTAGAAGAAATGGTGCTGAAAAAAATGGCAGATCGCTCAACCACACCAGCCTCGCAAGAAGTTCTTAAAAAAGTCGTCAGCCGCCTGAATGCAAAAAGCACTCTTGCAACCACCGCAACCACCTTAGAATCTACTCTAGTTCCTTACATTCAGCAGAAGACCAAAACGAAGGCGATTATGGAGGGGGTTCGCTTAACTGCTGATGGACTGACGATAACGGCAGCCGTGGTGACGACTGTGGGAATTGTCTCTACCCCCTTCGCTCCTCCTGTAGGATTTGGGGCTCTAGTGACGGGAATGGGAATCGGCTACTGCGGCTTGATGGTCGCTTATCCCGTGGCTGGTTTAGTCAAAAAACTGCGCACAATGTATCTAGGAAAAGCTCATATCTCGACCGAACAATTCAACAAAGAGTTCAAAACTCAACTTAACAAAGAAATCACCATATGGCCTCAATTAGTAGCCGCTGGCCTAGAGGATCAGACAGCCACTTCCCTCATGTTCTCGGTAATGAAAAAACACTATCGAGAAATGCCCAAAGAATGGGGACCAAAAGAATGGGCTCAGGCATTAGCTGCAGATCCCCCTGGAGGAAAGCAGTGGAAACAATATGATGAAGCTCTGAACCACTTACGTCATCATGACCCACGCTCTTTAGGCTCAGGCGCCGCACGCTGGATAGCCGACAAAATAAAAGCCCGAAAGACTCCAAATAGAACAATATAACAATAGGTGATACAATATTATATAGGTGATATAATATTATTATGAGTTAACAATTTACTATTCAACTACTACACATCAGAAAGTTAGATTATGGAAACTGACGGATATGTAAATAAACAACCTCACATCTCTACAGATTCATCAACTAACACCAACCCCGTGAGTTCAAAACAACAACTCCGCAGCATAAAAGCAGACTCTACCAGCGCGCCACAGGTGGGAACAACGGAGACGGCGAATGTTGGCAATAGAATACCTATTCAGCACATTCATACGACCTCCAATCAAACGGCTAACATCGAACCAGTTCATAACCATGAACCCGCAGTCAAGATACACTCATCAGTACCATTGACCGACAAAGAAGCGGCTCGTCTTACCAAGCAAAGACTTAAGGTGGAGCTAGCCACCAAGAAACAGAAGCTCTCTACAATGAAGAAGGATGCCAAGAAGCTCAAGGGCCGCATTACCAAACCGCAACGCACCGATCATGCCCTCATAGAAGAAGGGGTAGCGAACCTGGGCATCGCCCGATCTGCCAAAGCAATGCTGCCTACCGCGGAACGAATGGCTAGCTACTTAGAGCTACAGTCCTTAAATAAGCAGATCAGCGTGAAAGAAAATCAAATCGCCGGTATTTCTAAAGAACTTCACGATTTGACGCCCGGCAAGCTTAATCCAGCCAAGGCCGCGCTGGGTAAGTTCCTCGGGGAAATAGGAAAGCTTGGACTAGAAGCGCGAGGATGGGGAGTCGGCGCCGATGTACTCCTATCGCCGATGGTGTATTACCACGGAATCATCGACAGCGTCTGGAACATGGCATGGATGCGTACCGGAGCCTCGGTTATTTCAGAAACACGGGGTATCAAGGAGCTTCTAAAGGTAGGCGAGCAACGTTTGGCCGAGCTCGACGGCTTACAAGCTCACATTGACCCTCATAGTGAAAAGGGCCAAATACTGGCTAAGGAACGCGAACTCATGGAAGCCGCCGTGGCAGAGCTTAAGGTTGCTTTAGAACAGCTTCCAGTAGCGGAGATTGTCGAACAAAATGTAGCCAACTTAATTAAAGCTCAATACTCCCTTGCTCGAGTAGCAGAAGCGGTAACCGGCATGATTACCTGGATCAGCCCAGCGATAAGCGCAGCCCAGTCAGTGCTTGGCGTTACCCTACCGCACGCCGCCCACCTAGCATCAAACGCAGCAGCCGTCGCCGGGCCGGCTTCAACGATATTCGCGATAGCGACGCTTCCCGGGGTAGTATTCACTAGCTTGCGGGGGATTTGGGGCTGCCGTCGCAACCTTATTCGGTGCAGACAAGATCTGCGTTTTGCCAGTGAAGCTCGCAAAACAGGCATCGAGAATGTGCGCCTCAATGCTGAAGGATTCCATGATATCTTCAATATGCCCGAAGTCAGACTGCATCCTCCATTGTCTGGGCTAAGATTGAACATTCATGCCGTTCAAACACGTAGCGATGAGCTGGAAAGAGGCATACAAGCAATAGACCAAAAACTACTGGCGGGAAACCTCAAGAAAGACCAAATCAAAGAACTCAAAGGGGAACGCGCGAACTTAAGAGCAGAAAAGGCTCTTCTACATGATGAAGTAGAAGCGATGGTGCAACAAAAAATGGCAGATCCTTCAACCACACCAGCTACCCAAGAAGTTCTTAAAAAAGTCGTCAGCCGCCTGAATGCAAAAAAAACGCTCGCAACCACCGCAACAACCTTAGAGTCTACTCTAGTCCCTTACATTCAGCAGAAGGCCAAGACGAAGGCTATTATGGAAGGGGTTCGCCTAACTGCTGATGGACTGACGATAACGTCAGCCGTGGTGACGACTGTAGGAATAGTTAGCACCCCATTTGCCCCCCATGTGGGCCTTGCAGCTCTCGTGACGGGAATGGGAATCGGTTACTGTGGCCTAGCGGTTGCCTATCCAGTGGCTGGTTTAGTCAAAAAACTGCGCACAATGTATCTAGAAAAAGCTCATATTTCGACCGAACAATTCAACAGCGCCTTCAAGGCGCAACTTAACAAAGAAATCGCCATGTGGCCCCAATTGGAAGCCGCTGGCCTAGAGGATCAGACAGCAACTTCTCTCATGTTCGAGGTGATGAAAAAGCACTATCGAGAAATGCCCAAAGAATGGGGACCAAAAGAATGGGCTCAGGCATTAGCTGCAGATCCTCCTGGAGGAAAGCAGTGGAAACAATATGACGAAGCTCTGAACCACCTACGTCATCATGACCAACGCTCTTTAGGCTCAGGAGCCGCACGCTGGATAGCCAACAAAATAAAATCCCGCAAGACGCCAAAAACTGCACGGATCTAGGAGTAACACGGATGCACACGGATCTAGGAGGATTTAGGAGGTTCGATATTGGCTTCGGACTAGTTCAGCAAGATCTGGAGGATCACCATGGTACAATCGCTGCAAATAATCCCAAAAGTTATATCCAAGCCTAAAACACGTTTGTTTCACGCTTAATAGGCCATCTGAAGGGGGTACCGAATTTGAAGGACCGCCAGAACCATTGCTTCGATCCCTGGGTTGCATTCCATTAGCACGAACATCATGATGCTGAGGAGAAACTTAAAAAACATTGAAAAGCTGTGGCGCGCCAGCGCCATAGTTTTTTAAGGACGTACCGTGTTGTTCCTAGATCCTCGTGATGGGTGGGGCGTGGCTACCATCCTATCCTCCTAAATCCTCCTAGATCCGTGTGCATC
Organism: uncultured Chlamydiae bacterium; assembly: GCA_963713615.1. Classification (GTDB taxonomy): domain Bacteria; phylum Chlamydiota; class Chlamydiia; order Chlamydiales; family JAJFMA01; genus CAMFKD01. The sequence continues at coordinate 415,782 of CAVQMM010000001.1, read as the reverse complement.
CGTGTTGCTCCTAGATCCTCGTGATAGGTGGGGCGTGGGTACCATCCTATCCTCCTAGACGTGGGATGCTTGCTCGATTGTCACCGGCCCCACCTGGTTGCACAACAGCTGTAGAAAGCGATTTTCCGAAGTCAATTTCCTGAAAATCGGATGCCGGTGAAGAGAGAGTCATTCCCTTCCCAGGCCCGAAGGGTCGATATTGCAACAGGCCATGGCATCGCCATGGTATATGCCAAAACGGTTTTAGCAGCCTGTAGGGCTGCCATAAAGCGCATGCATAAATGGTGTTTGTAAACTGGCGTCTTGTAGCAGTCCTTCAGACTGCGAAATCCCTTCCTGGCATATACCATGGCGATGCCATGGCCTGTTGCAATATCGACCCTTCGGGCCTGGGAAGGGAGAAAAGCCTGTCTTTCCAGACTGGATAGTGCCATACCACTTAAGCTCTCTAGAATCGCCTTCTCACAAAAAAAGGTAACCTTTTTTCCCGAGAATCGATTCTCAAGGGCTCAAATAATTTTGCAATTACCTCAGTTCGTCCATAGCCCAAAGCCATGCGATATACCTGTTACTTGGAAGTGCGGTCGCAAGCGACACGCACCCCACAAAAACGCTACGCTCCGAGACGTGATTGTGGGGGGATTATGTCACCGACGACTCGTTTTGCTTTTTGGTTCGTCTGTTTTTTGACTCCCCAAGCCGCCGCGCTCTACGATCATTGCCCACAAATCCATAATATCTTCTTTCGAGTAACTTCTTAGGAGCTCATACCTTTCCTTCAAGTAGGAGACGTCAATCTCTTGCAACCGGCTGTAGGAGCCTTCTAGGTACTCTTCCGCGGTTTGACGCATATCGACGTACGAAGGCAAGTTTTCTCTCAACTGCCCTAGGTATGCCAATCCTGAAGCAAATAGGCGCATCAAAGGCTCAGGAACACCTGGCCCTACTACTTTTTCATCAAATTTTGACGATGACGGAGGATTGATGTCCTTTCGAACCTCTTTAACTTCCCTAGGCTTGTTTTTTGAGTTTTTGGGAGTGGGAGTGGTGCTCCTTTTGTTCTCAGAGGTAGGATCTGTCTTCTTAGATGTCTTTGGGGTAGCGGTAGGGGTAGGATCGGTCTTCTTAGAAGCTTTTGGCTCAGGTGTTGCAGTGGGGCAATTCGGGTTACGAAAACGATACATCGCTTTCGCTAAAAGTTTCTGCCCTTCAGACTGAATCTGCAAATTAAGCTCTGTGAACGTGTGCAAAGGTTTCGCTCTCGCTAAAAGCATCCTAAGCTGGGCAGGGCATAGTCCATCGATGTCTTCCATATAAGCAGCGATGTAATCCTTGAGCAGTTGCATTTTGGTAAATTCTCTCCACATACGAATATTGGCTATAAAGTCATGTGGATTTTTGGACTGCTCCCAGCTCATCAATGTCCACAAGCCAACCAGTGAAGCTTCTAGACTGGAAAACGCACAATTACCCACTTTTTGCCACTCGTCGCCTCGATAAATCTCACGCACGCTGTCACTCATTGAGTTTGGAGCAGCACCCAACAGTTGGGGGAGAGCACCCACAAAGCCCACGAAGTAATTTGATGGCTGCCAATCCAGACCTTGAATCATTTCAAAGATCGCTGCTGTTAACATTTTCGAATTGATTGTGTAAATAACAGTGGGGTAGTGAGGATGATGATTTTCACCTCTATTTCCAACAATCAAATAGTCTTTGTATAAGATAAATGAGACTGAATGACCAGGATAACCAGTCTTTACTATCACTGGCAGGCCTGCTTGGTGTCGAGCTAAAAGAGCTGCACCCGATGACCTCACCGAGAGGTCATCCTTGAGGTCTGCATTTTTGAGAGCCTCAATCAGTCTCTTACCTCCAGGTGAATCACTATTGTACTTGGCTGTGAATTGCTCTAGGGAACGACTTAAGACAGAAGCCAATTCTAAGGGACTGCCTCCAATAGAGCCGATCGTCCAGCCGCGGTATTCCCCAGCCTGTGTATACTCCCAAACAGCCGCGAGCGCCTTGAGATAAAATTCGTGCTTGCTAAGACCTCTCTTTAAAAGCGACTCACAGTTTTTTGAAGAATTGATTACACAAGCTTGATGTAATGTACATCCATTTTCGAAAGGATCATCACTAAATCTGGTCATGAAGTCTAAATCAGCATTCCCATTTACGATATTGAGAAGATCTCTTTCACTTCCATGAGCTGCAGTATTAATTAATTTAGACTGAACGCTATTCAAAAATTCATATTTTATAGATTTCTGATGTGTCTCGGGGATAGACTTTGAGAAAGAAATACTTCCAACATGCGTTTGGCTATCTAGCACAGCCAATTCGGCATCCGAGTAAACACGTGAGAGCTCTTCCGCTGGGTAATAACAGGTTTCAGCCTTAAGCCCTGCAAAGCTAAGAGTAAGAGCGAACAAAACAAACAAAGAAAGCGATTTTTTAAACATATAGCACATAAAATTAAAACCTAATCATATAATAATTAATAAACAAAAACCTCATTATACAAATTACATGGATTTCATTCAATACAAAAATGCTATTTATATTACCTATCAAGCTTGTATTGAAATTACGCAAATCTAAATAAAATTAATACGTCTTCTTTATCTTTGAAGTGGCGGCGTCATCCCTATAATTCTGATGGTCATAGAGGTACATAGCCTTCGCCAGAAGCTCTCTTCCATCTAATTCGATCTGCAAAACCAGCTCTGGAAATGTGGTTAAAGTCCCGGCCTTTTTGATAAGCATTCTAAGATGTTCAAGACAAAGCCCATTCATGTCTTCCTTATAGGAATCGATGTAGTCTTTTAGTAGCTGAAGCTTGGTAAACTCTCTCCACATACGAAGAGTATCTATAGTATTGCTCAGATCTTTAGATTGCTCCCAATCGAACACTGTCCACAAACCGATCGTGGCGGCTTCTAGGCTAGACCAAGTGCAATTTTCCAATTTTTGCCATTGGTTACCTCGATAGATCTCTCGTACACTGTCGCTCATGGTGCTTACCTTGGCGCCTAAGATGCGGGGGAGAGCATTCTGAAAAGACACGAAGTTATGGGATGACTTCCAGCTTAAGCCTTGGATGGTCTCTATAATGATCTCATCTACTTTATCCGAATTAATTATATAGATAACGCTAGGGTAGTCAGGATGATGATCTGCCCCTCGGTTCCCGATAATCAAATAGTCCTTATACAAAATAAACGCTATTGAATGACCAACATAACCATCATCATATCCGCTCTTAAATATGATTGGTTGTCCTGATTGGTATCGAGCTAAAAGGCTAGAAGGATCCTGTTTATAATCAAGGTTATCCTTGAGATCTGCATTTTTAAGGGCACCAATCAACCTCTTGCCTTCTTGTAGATTGCTTTTGTCATTGCCTGTAAATAGCTTTAGAGAACGACTCAAGATATGAGCAGATTCTAAATCGCTCCATCCTAACAAGCCACCGATTGCCCAACCAAGGTATTCAGCTGCATCCTGGTATTCCCAAACGTTAGCCAATGCTCTAAGATAGAACTGGTGCTTACTAATCCCTTTTGACAAGAGCAAGTCGCAATTTTTTGATGTGTACTCGTGGCAAATCTCAACAGGCGTCATACCAGGGAGATAAGGAGAATCACTAACGATGAAATCAACATCAACATTCCCTTGGAGGGCTTTTTTTACCTCTTTTGAATTTCCCTTAACAATGTCTTGAACGAATTTTTGTTGGTCGCTAGTCAAAGAGCCTAGGTTCATAAATTTTCCAAGGGAGTCTGAGCTGATAGACTTCCCAAATCTAGAGATGACAGACTTTGAGAAATGAACATTTCCAATTTCGGTTTTGCCATCCAATATAGCTAATTCAGAATCGGAATAACTGCGAGAAAGCTCTTCCGCTGGGTATGGAAAGGTGTCAGCTTGAAGTCCTGTAAAGCTAAAAGCCGCCAAAATAAAAAGAACATACGATTTTCTAAACATAATATAAAACTCCGTTACAAAATATATTAAACTAAATCAGTATTTTACAATAATTATAAATATTACACAATAATTATAAAAAAACTAGAGATAGAACGGTTTGTGTCGCCTTTTAGGGCCTTGTTCACCTTTACGGTCAGAATTTCGGTCGGACGAAAAAGGTCGGATGTCGTGGTTTGTGACGAGGGCATAGCGCCAGCTATGTCCGAGGAGCAAAACGCTACAGACGATCCTTTTGCAGTCGACCGAAAACTGACCGCAAAGGTGAATAAGGCCCCTTTTAGGATTAACACGGATGCACACGGATCTAGGAGGATTTAGGAGGATAGGATGGCAAATACGGTTCGTTCAGCTTTTTAGAAGCAACACGGATGCACACATGCATCCGTGTTACTCCTAAATCCTCCTAGATCCGTGTGCATCCGTGTTACTCCTAAAGGTGTACTGCATTCTTGATCATGCGCGTGCAATGTGGTATGGTTGAGTCCTTATGGATACGAATCTTCTTTCGAAAGTTACCACCAAGTTTTTTGTGGGCTGCGTACTGAGTCCTGATGTGCGCATTGCCCTGAACCACAGTTCTGCCTGGCAACAAGCGAAGATCACCGCTGCATCAGATGAAGCCGAGCTGCGGGAACAACATTTTCATGGCAAGGACTACTTGGGCATTTTTATTCACTGCAATCAAGTCCCCTTGGATGACCTACGCACCAAAGAAATGGCTATACGCAGTCGTCTACACGTCCTTTGTCCGCAACTCAAATCTCATTCCATTCCTATTTATGTGCTACCGATAACTTTAGTGACATAGGTATATCATGACCCTCATCCTAGGCTCACAGTCACCTCGCAGACGTGAAATTCTTGGTTTTTTCAAACTTCCCTTTACGGTAGCATCTCCTCCATTCGATGAAGAAACGGTCGCGTTTAAGGGAGACCCAGAAGCTTTTGCCATGGAGATCGCCATGGGCAAGGCAAGAGCGTTGCAACCTGAATTTCCCCATGGAACTCTCTTAACGGCCGATACAGTGGTGTATTGCGATGGAAAAGTCTATGGCAAGCCATCTGACGAAGCTGAGAGCTTTTCATTCCTCAAGGAACTCGCGGGCAAGTGGCATAGTGTCTTTACGGCAGTCACACTAAAAACGCCAACAGAAGAGTTCTCATCTTGTGAGGAAAGCAGAGTTCAGATGCACCACGCCAGTGATGAGCAGCTCAGAAAATACTGTATGAATGCACATTGCCTTGATAAGGCAGGATCCTACTCTTGTCAGATGTCGGGTGGCATCATTGTAAACCGTATCGAGGGTTGCTATTATAACTGCATGGGCCTGCCCATCAAAACACTATGTTCCTTGCTACAGAGAATTAATATTGATCTCTGGGACTTCATCGATAAGACTTAAGGTTTATTCATGCGCCATAGCCTCTACAGCGTGGCTTTAGTCTCATTTTGCTGCCTGGCAAATATTCCAGGTACAGCTGCCGCTCCTCCTTGCTCGAAAGTTGACACCAAAAGCATGCCCTCACGCGTGCTGTTCCTGCTACGCCGTGGACAGGTTGCCGACGCCATTGACCTATACGAGCGCTATACAGGGGCCATCGGTCGTCCAGATCACGATCTTCTGCAACAAATGGGGCTGTTACTGCTCGATGTTGGGGCTACGACAGACTGTCCAGAAACACAGCTCCTGGCGATTTTTGGAGCCGGTGTGGCGGCTCACGATAGCGCCACACATGTGATCGTACAAGGCCTTTGCAGCCGAAATCCGCAGATTCGCTTGGCTAGCATCAACCTTTTAGCGCAACGGCAGACCGATTTTGCCGATGCATTGGTCAACCGAGCCATCAATTGTGAGGACATCTTAATTCGCTTGCAAGCCATCTACCTGCTGGCACAAAAGAAGCATCCCTCCGCCGTAGGACAAGCTGAGGCCCTCATGGTTAAGCTTCCACCTGCTACCTGGTTTATCTTCGCCGAGATCTTTGCTACCATTGGCGATGCTCGTTCCATTAGACAGCTCAGACGTCTTATGAATAATTGCGATGCCATGGTACGCCTTGCGGCTATCGTCGCTACAGCAGAACATGGGCGTGACGACCTCATCCCTCAAATACGGCAGCTGGTGACACATCTCGACGCTAGCCAGCAGGAGGCCTGCGCGCTAGCTTTGGGAAAGTTAGGTGACGAAGGCTCCATTGATAAATTGCAAATACTGGCTTGTTCCAAAGTGGCTCCTGTGAGCCTAGCGGCGTGTCTTTCTCTGTACAAACTCGGACGGCAAGAATATGCCAAGCACATCCAGCAAATGGCTCACGAGGGTTACCTACTAGCAATAGCCTCTTTAGGGGAGATTGAGGGTAGCGAGGACCTCCTAGCCAATCTATGCAAGCATAGCAACCCCCAGATTCAACTCAATGCCACCTTAAGCCTGCTTCAATTGCGGGATGCACGCTGCTTACCGACTTTACGACGCTTTTTGATCAGCCTTAACAGCGATTGCGCCTATGCACGCTTTAGCTCACATGGAAAGGTCCTTTCGGCTTGGAAAGGAATCCCCCTCGCTAGCCTACCCACCGAGGCGGTGCCCATAGCGTTAGAGCTGTCGATGAAAATGCGTGAAGCCGCATTGTCTCTAGCCCTTGAACTACCGGAAACGGATTTTTTAAATCTAGCCGATGCTATCCTGGCCCAGCAACAAAATGATCTAGTCCCAGCGACGGCGCAACTCCTCGAAAACCTCGGTAGTGATGGAGCCGTAGCCATTCTTAAAAAACACTATCAGAAAATTGGAGCTCCCCTAGTACGAAATTACTGCAACCTGGTGCTGTTTCGCTTGGGTGCCGAGGGCCCTTATGCCGACACCCTAAAAAACTGGGTCTGTTCCGAATCCAATATCGACCTGATCAAGTTTCGCCCTATAGTTCCCTGGGATATGCGTGAACCCGGAGACCTCCATCTGCTCACTCCGGAGGAGACATCGCGGCTTTTCCTTACCTCAGTAGAAACATTAGCTTCTCGCCAAGACGACCATGGGATTGAAGTCCTTCTTAGTCTGATTAAAGATGGGAATCCCAAAAACCGCTGTCCTCTGGCGGGCTTGCTCATCCGCGCCATCCAGTAGCGGTTCGTGGGGGCCTTTTTAACGTATTACACAATGCTAGGCAGCAAGAAGACGTTGGAGAAGGCTGTTGTGATAGTCTTCCGATTTATCCTTTTTGTACTTGAGGATATGCTCCTCGAATAACCTACGCATGCGCCCTGCCCCTTTGTCCGTAATCCAAGCTTTGAGATATTTTTGCTCTTCCTTGCTATATGAAATTTCGCCATTGAAGAATTTGGCTTGCACAATCTTTTGGCGCACGTCAGGAGTGATGACATCTTTAACTTCACCAGCAATGACTTTATCATTGCTCTGAAGGACTTTAAGGGTGTAGTGATAAACTGTTACATCCACTTCTCTTTTGTCATTTTTTTGCCTGTCTTTGCTAAGCTGGTCACAGAAAAAACCGGTATCTGCTTGAGAAATCAAACTCACTTGCGTCTTTCCAGTCAGCAAGTCTTTACAAATCAACACCTGTTGAGAGCGTAGCTGCTGCTTCTCAAACGGCGTGTTATGCACATTAACGATGTTGGTACCCTCTCGTCGATGTCCTTCCACGGGCAAAAAATTGTAACTGGCTTCGATATCGAAGATATCAGCAAACTCATTTAAACCCGGCTCCGCTGCAAAAACCTCTGCAATAGATAAAAATGGAGCTTGAGAATCCGCCTTGGGCCGTCCATACCAAACCCAATCGATACTTGGAAGTTCCTCATTCTTCAGCTCTTGTAACGACATTGTTCTGAAAAATTTTGCCGAGTAGGTTGGTTGATAGGACATCCAATTCCAGTGAATTGCCCCTTTGCGGTTAGCCCCCTCTAAATCGCCGATCAGCTCCTTTTGGACCTGAGACATTTGCTGTTGCTGGACCTCGTTTTGGTTCTGCTGCTCCTGTTGGTTCTGATGCTCTACTAATTGGTCCGGCGAGTTATCTGCATCCGCGGTCATGGTTTCCGGCAATAGAGCTAGATTCACACATGCCTCAAGTTCCTGTCGCAAGGAAACCTCGGTCAGCCCCTTGGGACAGAGCTCATTATCTTGAAGAATGGGTTTGAAGTGCACAACGGCCTGATCAACAATAGTCTTAAAGAAATCCTGTGAGCTAATGCTTTCCTGGTAACGCCCAAATTGTTCATAAGGATCTTCCTTGACCTGTTCACCTATGAATTGGTAGATGATGTCAGCCTTGTTTTTGATTTTCTCCGGTGGAATAGTTGAGTCATTGAGCAGGCTCCTTAAATAATGGACTGTTGCTTCCTTAATCATGCCGAATGTAGCCATCACCATCTGCGTCTCCAGCTCGCGTTCTTGGTTAAGCTGCATACAACGAAGAATCTCTGCCGTACCAACCGCACTGTTTTCCGGCACTTGCAATTCTTTGGTAATATAGTCTCGAGCTTGTCCAGATAAAATAAATTCCACCCGAGGAGCACTCTCTGCCTGACGGTCGCGCATATATCCCTGCTCGAGATCACGCATTTTGGTATTTTTATCAATGGATAGAAGTGACTTGCCTGCGATCTTGAAGTCAGTGCCAGTGGTGTGCCATTGGTCATAGAAAATGTAGAGGTCATCTGTTTTGCCTACCTTTTCGTAAGGCATGATCACCCCCGCTCGATTGAGAACGACAGGTTTGTTATTTTGGTAGAAGAGAACGCCTTTGATATGATGAGGAAGCGTTTTTAAGAGTTCCTGAGCCACCTGCTGATTATCAATACCATTAAAGAGAGCCCCCACATCAATGAAGGCACCATAGTCCCCCTTAGCATGGATTTTGGCGATTTCATCTATCGTTTCTTTGAGGTTTGATGATGGGAGAGAATGAACCGTTTGGCTATTTTTCCAGATGATTCCCTGCGTCTTACCTGCGGAATAGAGATCTCGTAGTGTTTGTAGGGTCTTAGCATACGTTGCACTATTCCAAGGAGTACCGGTAAAGCCTTGTGTTTCGAAAAACATATTGACGAGTGTGTAGGGGGTGCTCGTCAGTTTGCGGTCATGTATTGTCACAGCAGGTAAGAGGAATTTTTTGGCAAATGCATAGAGATCAGGCGGATCCTCGCGATAGATTTTAGCAAGAGCTGCAAAATCGGCATCGTTAATTTTTAAAAAAGGCAGCGAAACCCTATCCCCAAGGAGCTCTTGAAACTTTTTAAAGCCATCTGTCTGTTGGAGTAGCAAGGAGCGATCTTCGGCCATTTCCTTTGCAGCGCTACTTTGCATATTTGTAATCAGTGACTTCAGCAGGGACTGAGTAACCCCTTCGCTTTGAAGTGTCTGGATGGTGTAATCCATTAAAGCATAGGGAAAGGAAAATTCCGAGGTGAGGCTGGGAATTCCACTAGCGACAAAAGGCACCGCCAGAATTTGGTCTGGGCGCTGGCTATACCCAAAGTGCTCGCCACAGCGTTTCTCTAAAACAACTGGAAGAAGCTCGGAAAATTCGTAGCGCACAATCGCAAGCTGTCGACGCAATTGGTCGGATAGGCTGTCGACGTAGTCAGCGCCCTCCTTTTCTCCTTGGAAATAGCTGGCAAGCATTCTATCATCCAATTTGGAAGGCTGCTCATCGACCAAATTTTTAATAAAGGCTTCAATGAGCTCTGGCTTCAGCCTTTCATATTCTGCTTTAGTAAAGGGTACAATCTTCGCCACCTTGGGTGTGATGGCCTGATAGAGATCCGCTACAATATCTCTGTGAATGGGATCAATGGGGCGTTCATCACCAAGGGAATAGACCACTTCGAAGCGACAGTTTAGCAACAGATCAGCCTCATCAAAAGTTGCCCGTCCCTTGTTTTTAAAGAGGCTTAGAATCTCGCGCATCAATGTGATACGAGCGGCCAGATCAGCATCATCGCCTTCTCCCTTAAGATAGGCATCCCACAATTGATCTGAGGCTAATTGCAGGCTGTGCATGGCTTTATCGGTGACCACAAAGAAATGACGCTTTTGACGCACCTGTTCGCACTCTTTAAGGATCTTTCTAAGTCCGCTCACAGACGTGTCGCTATCGCGAGAAAAGTGAAGAGGATGTGCCACTTGAGCAAAAGTCTGTCCAGAGCTCACCTGCATCGCCTTTGTGACACCTTCATACTGCGAGGCGTGAACGACAATTACAGAGAGATGGTCCCCATCCGCCTTGTTAAGAGCGAGAAGCGGTAAATAGACTTTTGTCTTACCGGAGCCCATGACCTTCTCTAAGATAATATTGGGATTCTCTCCTGGTTTTGGATTGAGCATGCGCTTAAGATCTGCCACTTGTGCTGCTCTGAGGCCGATATCCTCCATCACTTCAAAGACGAGCATTTCGGGATTTTCGTGTACTTTGTAAGGGACCTCTCGAGTTAATTCCTGATAGAGCTGTTCCGACACACGTCCATACGCATCGTCGCTTTCATCGAGCCCCTCTAAAGTGTTAAAATGGCCAATGGCTCGCTTCACTTGTTGTTGCTGGGCCCTAGCGTCCAAATAAACGAGACAGTGCTGCAACAACCGTTGCTCTATAGCAGCCAAGCTAGGATTTTTGTTGGTGAGGGTAAAGTGTTGAGAACGGGCGGTAAAGACGATCAGATCATGAAGAGTCACCTCTTGGCGCATATGAGCACTCTTCTCAGTCTCAAATAAGACGGCGTCAAGAACCTCTACGGGAAGCTGATTGGCTAGAGAGAGTAACTCTTGCTCTAGCAAGCCAACCCGCTTACCCATTTCCGCACTCGTGACCTGCAAGAGGGTCTTGGTCTTCTCGGAACGGTCTACCATGCGGTTTGTACTCATATCGATGAGTGTTGAGTTATCCAGTTTATGCCAATCCGCCTGATGTTCAGGAAGACTCCAATAGGACTTAATATTGGCCCCCAGCTCAGCGGCATTGGCTGAAGGAGTATCAGAACCTATGGCAGTCTGCAGTTGCTGAATCTCCTGCTCAGATAGGTGCAGACCTCCGTTATCAACAGTGATAAAGGCCTCTCCAAGCTGTACGCTCGTCAAGATAGGTGGTCGGTTCGGTAAGGGCTGAATAGCCAACGCAGCGATTGGGTTAGAAACCACACCGATGATTTGGGCTTCCCGATCGCGACGATAATGTGTAGGTAAGCTGTTGGTTAGCTCTACAGTTTCTTGCTGCTTTTCATCCCATGATGCATTAACTCTATTGGCCTCAGCTAATAACCTATCGAAAGCCTCGGCATTTTCAGTGGGCTCTGCTTTTGCCCTTGACACAGCACGCAGCAAGCCAACTAATTCAAAAGGTACCCTGGGGTCATTCTCAGCTCCAGCCAGAAGAATTTCCAATTTCACGGAGTCGTCAAAAGCAGTTTGGTACAACTCTAGAAACTGGGCCTTGAAATGAGCTCCTGGACGGGTAATCAGAGCTGATTTCGGTTTGTTGCCTGAATTCAATACTCTCTTAAGCTCCTGCACGGTGATGTTTCCCATGGTCGAACGCGCATGATCTAAAGGAGGAAGCTTAGCCTCCTTAGCAGAGTCCTCCAGCGTTTCTATCCAGCTCTCAATAGCACTTTGAATGTCGGTTTTATCAGTACCTTTAGCATATTTGTTCATCGTCCGAAGTAGACCATGCAAAAAATTGATTGCCTCCTCGTCAGATAACTGCAGATCGGGAACCCTGCCCGTTTGTTGCCAATAGTCACGAAAGTTCTGGGTTAGCTGCTCCAAAGCTTCCTGGACCTGATCTCGTTGACTCGCATCAATGGGTGAGCGTGGATCGGGACCAGAACCGATCAATGCCATTGCGGTGAGTGCTACGGCTATAGCATGTGGGGATTGATCTTTAGATAGTGATAGATGCCGACTGATCGCTTCTAATCGGTCCAGCTCTTCGTTGGTATAGGGGATGATGGGAGAGTATGACGCGCGGAGTAAGGCCTGAGCTTGATGATACTTTTTCTGTCCCAACAACACGTTGGCCAAATAGAGCTGTTGCTCTCTGTTGGAGGCTGCGGGTCTAGAAGATGCATCGAGATCGATAGCTATCGAACGATTGGTGGGATCGCTCGAGACCTTAATTGTTATGGTACTGTTGAGACTACCAGGCTTCTGATTCCGGACCTCGCCATAGGGTAAGACAAGCTTACGTTTGCCAAATCGATTTTCTAGGACCACAGCACCGTTTACTGCTGCTAAGCCACGATAGTGTTGGTTAGAAGCCAATCTATAGCCGGGATATTCAACACTGTCCGCACGCCAGTCCCCGCTGGCTTCTCTAACCATTTTGAAGGTTACTCCTAGCGAGGGTAGTTCTAGTTCCGTTAGATTATCATTACCATCGCGCCACAACATTCCCTCACCAAAGAGATGCTTCAGAGTAGTTTCCGGTGCGTTTTTGAGATCGACAAGCCTCCAAGAGGTCTTCGCATCGATTTGTTTACAACACGTATCGACCTCTAGCTTATCGTGAAGAGAGCGTAGCTGAAGGATTCGGTGACAGAGGGAAAGCTCAAAACTTTCCGGACAGCTGTCCATGAATTCGAATAGCGCAGGGCCCTCCAATGGCGGGGTATTTATGGCCGGGGAAGGTTTACTAAAAAAATTTACGATCTTCGATCGCGACGGAGGCGACTTAGCAAGTCCGATCCTTTCAGCAAGTTTTTTAGCGTCATTACCGTCTAATTCAAGATACTGATTAAGAAAACCCTTGTCCTCACTAAGAATCTTCTGTCTAATAGGTGCGCTGCGAACATCTGTGTCAACTAAAAACTGATAAAAGCGCTGTCGCTCCTCTTCTGTCAGCTTTGGTGATACCTCCTTTAGGTCCACTCGATGCGTTGTGTCATGTTGGGAATTCTTAAGCAAAACATGCGGCTCCACGCCTTTCTCAATGGAAATCCATACCGAGGATTGGTCACACAAGCCTCTAAAGTCTTTAGGCAATAACGCTACATAGGGGGTTGCTACCTCCAAACGCAGTAAATTGGTTAATTCGTACCAATGCCCCTCAAACTGTTGACGAATGACCATTGAACGATCTCGATCAGTAATAGGTCCAGCTCGCGTAAGGATCCCTCGTTGATCGGTAAATTCATACTGCCCATCATTGAGAACATGACAGGCATAATTTTTTTTAGAAAAATAATGTTGGAAATTCTTATCTTCTAATATTGCCACAGGTAATCCTGAGAGGGATTGTCTGTTCTCAAGAAGCTGGAGCGAATCTACGTCTAAAATATAGACGCCATCGGTACTTCTACACTGTGGATACTGGCTAAGGTCCCATTGTTTTTTTCCTGCAAACGGATCAAATGCACCTACAATAGCATTACAGATTTGTGCCCCGGCACCACTCTGCATCATAGTGCTAATTTGTTTGTGCCAAATCATCTGAGATCTCTTCATCTCTTCAAGTAGATGGTCAGTCTCCTTAGCATCACCATGAGGAAAGATCCTGCCGTGCAGCATACCGATAATCAATCGTGTTATATCTGTAGAATTTAAGTCCTGTGGGGGGTGACTGACGTAGCTGGCAACCACCTGTTGATAAAGCAGCGTGCGCTCCTCGGCACTCCGCTCTACTTTTAGCAAGTCCAGCAGCAGCAGCCTGAAATCTGGCAGCTTCATTTTCACATCGCGACTTGACGCAATTGTATCTAAGGTGCGCCCCATTTCTACAAAGAACATGGCCCCCTCAACATCGTCACTTGCGAGATAATACTCTAAGCCACTGTTGACAAACTGAGACAGAACGTTCCCCAAAGCCGGATTCAAGCGCAAAAGCGTTTCGATATAATCGCACTCAAAGATCAACAGGCGGCACAGCATACGCGTATCATGGTCCGCGAGTTCCGCAAGGTGTTCCGAAAAGTAAGCAACTGTCTTAGTCACCTGCTGCTCAAGGTATTGTTCTTCGGCGTTACGATCCCCTTGGGTGAGAATCAGCTCAAGACTACGCTCCCATTCGTTCAGAGGCTTTAACATAACATCCGCTTCAGATTCAAAATTGAAAAAGCTCGCCCCATTCTGTCTGATAACCTGGTTTTGCCTCTTTCGAATCTGGCAAACTTCATCAAATAATCGATCCGATTTGAAGTCGCGAAAAGGCAATGGCCGCTCGGTGGGAGGGGAGGTAAACACGAGAGATGGGCCGCCGTCATGCCTTTTAATAATCTCAGATCGAAAGGTCTCTCCCTTCTTAGAATCAAGCGCCTTTCCCTCAAGCAAGGAGCTTGCTATCAAAGCTTGACGGCGGGCAGCACAAAACTCTGGGGGAAGAATCTCTCCCTGCCAATCTGCCAGGGCAAGCGCCACTTTCCAATCAGGCAAGGCAAGCTCACTTTCAAATCGAGGATAGCGCCCCCTCAACTTCTCTTCTATCTCCGGATTGCGCTCTAACAAAATTTGGATGTATTCCAGATCACAATATTGATACGCATTTATAGACCTCGATGGAATTCGATATTCTTTTTGATCAAATTTAATCAGATTGAGCCTGTCTTTTACGCTATCTCTGTAAAAAATATTTAATGCCTTATTCTGCAAGAGTCTCTCATTGGAACTATACAGATTTTGATCATCAAGCAGACTACCGAAATGACTCGAAGATCGTGTTTTGTTTAAATAGAATACTCGATTAACATATTTGTAAAATAAATCGACATCGGGATGGTCTTCTCCTAAGACTATCATGAGGGCGTTGGCGTAATGGGCGTAGGTCGTGAAGGTGCGATTGCTCGACGGCTGAGCCAAGTACGCATCAAATAGCAATTCGCTCAGATCTGCCAGATGAACCATCGTTTGAGTCTTTTGTTGTAATGGAATCTTCCTCCACAAATCCTCAGCATTCGGCTGAGCAAGACAGGAAAAGAACTGATTAAGGTTCTCTATCCCAGATCGGCTATCTTTGGCCTCAAAACAACTGCGGACATGCTCTTCTAAGCGTAATAAACCGTCTGTAATTTGAACTTGATCGTTTACCCAGTCCAAGTTAAAGGTGACCAGAGGTAACCCTGCCGGCACCGAGAAATCTGGAGACACAGACTCATTCGTGAGGTCGACCAGTTCCCACGGCCTGATGATAGCACCATGTGGCACGGGGCTTTCCACACATTGAAAGTGCAATTCCATCAATGCTCCTGTTGCTTCAGATGTGACTTTGCCCTCTACTGTCTCGAGCACCTGCTCCAACTCCCTTAGCGTCGCCTGAATAACCTGCAAACGCTCAAGAGATATGGCTCCGTTGCTGTAGGCATCTAAAGTCACCTGACCACAGCGCACTGCCGCATGCCGCAATAACAGGCGTTTCTCCTCATTTACTGGGATTTCGGATTTGACCGACTGAAAGTAAGTGCACAAACCATCGAAGGTGATATCACTGTTCAATTTGTGGTAGTCCTTTGGGCTAAGGACTCGATGAAAGACAGCAAGTAGAGACGACCAGGTACAAATCCCAGCTGTCCGAGGTAGGTCAAATTTGTCTCTTACCCCCTCACAAGTGATCACTTTAGCATCAAGACCCTGCTGAAAGAGCGCATAAATATCTTTGGCTGAGTATTTTGTGTCACATTGATCAACAGGATCACGAGGACAGACGTTCAACTCAAGTAGAGCCCGAACGAAGAGTGGATCGAGCAACCGCTGGGGACTAACATTCTCCGCCCTAATAAACGTCTGATAGTATGTTGCGTTCCCGTTCCTTAGTGAAGCATGAAAAGAATCTAAACCACTGCCAGTATTGTATAGCACGACGTCTAGTTTCCCCTCCTCATCCCGTTCGATGCCTAGTTTCATGGAATGCCCCGATTTTGTCCCTGTCCATCCTACAGGGACCAGCGTTTTCTCCCCTGGCTTTAGATCTTCAACTGTTGTACTCAATAACGTTTCAAAATTCAGAAGCCGTTGCGAAAAATCCTCCTCAAATCTTTTGGTGTTAATGTGTTGATTACTTTTAGCAGCTCTTGCCAGATTCCTAGCTTCATCAATCATCTTGATCAGGGCAGGGAGCTCCTTCGTAATCTCTGCACCCTCTTGATCGCCGGTCAGGTAGCTCGCTTCGTAGGTCTTCAAAAAATCGCCCAGATAAGTCAAAACGGGCTCCTCAGCGTGCCCCTCTAAGCCCGATTTCTGAATAACGGCCTCTGCCTGAATATGCGCAAAAGTCTTATCATCTAATGGTGTCCCCTTTTGCGTATTAAGAACGGATACAACAGGCGGAAGAGGGCTCACCTTGGGCAGCTCATCCCTGATGATGCCATCAATTTTATCAAGGTGTGAAGTCCATACAGGGGTTAGTGCTTGAAAGAATTGTTGCGTCACTTCCTGAATCTCTCCAGCGAGATCATGCAGCAATTGGTAATCCTCTTGGCTAATGCCTTCATCCTGTTCTGCTCTCCGACTTAGCAAGGACAGATAAAGTCCAATATCGCTCAAGTTGCGGCACTGTTGACTGGGAGATGTTAGTGAAGATGAGACGATCTTAACCAGTCCTTCACCAAGGTCGGGATGGCACTCGAGCGCCTTATCAAGCACGCTCGAGACAGAGGCATTAATTACTCGTCGGCCTCCCCCTGCCCGCAGCATCAATGGGTCCATTGCTCGATCGGCCGCTTTTAGTAGCCTCTCTAGGTGCTCGGATACAATCTCGCCTGAGTGGGCACTCGCGGGACTTAACTGCTTAGAGTTAATGAAGGCGTTATCATTATCATAAAAATAATCTATATTCATAATTATCTTTCGTTATAATAATTAGTCTAATTATAACACGTTAATGTATTTCAATCATATCCTATGTATCGTGTTTTTGGTCCTAAAAAGTCCCTCCGATATGACTTACCAAAATTATCGCTATGGTGCTACGATAGCCTGTGAGGCAGTAACCCTAGTATCGGGTGGATGGGGCTTAGCAAAGTTAGGCTGGTCTGTTGGAAAATTCGCTATAAGAGGGGTCTATACAGCGTTACCAAAGTTACCAGTAACGTTAAACCGCTTTCACTTAAATGCCAGCCAGCTTTCCCCTACCGCCCAAAACAATATTCGTATTTTACGCGGCTGGGCCAAGAGCAAAGGATGGGAAAAACTGCCAAATCCTCAGGGTGCACCGGAAAAGTGGGGCGTCTACAATAATAGTAAGTTTGAATGGCGAATTAAAATTAAATCCGAACCGAGTTTGAATTCAGGACTCAACGATGGTAGCTATCTTCCACGATTTGATGCGCGATTACGTACGGACGTGGCTGGAAGAAGTTATATTAATCCCTTTAGCGGACAAGTTGGGGATTGGCGAGTCGGAACTCACTTGCCCTTGGAATTCTAATCACTAAATTTGAGATGAGATGAAAGATCGATTGCAGTTATTAATTGATATATTGCTGGATAAAGCAGGTAGAGAAGATGAACGGGATGATGCCGCCATTGATTTAAGAGAATACGTAGATCTTAGAGCATTATTGGCTCTTACGGAAATTGCAGCGGACCCTAACGAAGATCATTCTATGGTGGATAATTGCGCAGAATCGATAGGTGAAATATCTGTTGGTCTGAACCAATTTTACGAAAGCGAGTTTCGAAAAATAACCCCGTCCGCTCAGGAAATAGTATTTGGTTTTATCATGGCTCATAGCCCGGAACTCATTAAGCCATCTCTAAAAACTGAATTTTCTAAGAAATTTAATTCAAGAGCGAAGGGTCGGTCGTAGGGTGTTGGTTTGAGTTTTTTTTGGCCCAACGATTTTAAGAAAATCCCTCAAACCGCTTTCACTTAAATGCCAGCCAGCTTTCCCCTACCGCCCAAAACAATATTCGCATACTACGTGGCTGGGCCAAGAGCAAAGGATGGGAAAAATTGCCAAATCCTCAGGGTGGCCCCGAAACCCGGGGAAGCATAGATTCATTAACCTATAAATTTGAATGGAATTTAAAGATAAAACCAGAAGCAAGCTCTCGTGCAGGGTTAGGCACAGATAGCAATATTCCCAGGGCAAGCGCTCGATTTGGCAAGGGAAACTATGTCAATCCTTTCACTGGGGAAATTGGTCGGGATTCTGGGGGACACATCCCTTTGGAATATAATTATTACTAGAAGGCTTTATGGACGATCGGACTAAGTTGCTCATAGACATTCTTAATGACGCTAACGCATCACTTACAGAAAGGGATGACGCCGCTATAGTGTACGGCGACAGTGATGATGGCACCTCGGCGACACGCAGTTGGCACCTTCCATCACCGCCCGGCGTCAGCGAGTTGGCACCTTCCATCACCGACTGACGACAACCTCCTGGCACCTCCTCCATCACCGACCCGCGACACGCGGTTGGCACCTCCCATCACCGCCCGACGACAGTCGGTTGGCACCTAAAAACAGGCCAGAATCACCCGGGCCCAGATCCTTCTCGTCTGAAGTCCTTTCTTGGGAGCTTGCAAGAGAGCATTTAGAATGCTGACGTCCCCAAACTTAAGCGAGAGTTAGGATGTCAAATAGAATTACGAAAGAACAATTGAGGTTGTATATGCAAATTAGAAACGGTGGCAGCATGCAGGCCACTGCCGCTGCCAAAGCGGGTATTAGTACGCGAAGCGCTAAGCGCTTCGAGAAAGGCACTCATATCAAGGAGTATCGCTCCAAATCTGGATCTTCATCAGACCCCTTCGCGAAAGTCTGGAGGACCGAGTTCGTTCCCCTGTTGGAAAGAGATCCGTTCCTAACGCCCATTACCTTAATGCGGGATCTCCAGGAACGCTATCCACAGGAATATCCCGACAGCCTACTTAGAACCCTACAAAGAAGGGTTCGGCAATGGAAAGCACTCCATGGAAGGGAGAAGGAACGGATCTTTCGGCAAAACCACCCTCCCGGTTTTCAGGGCATTTCTGACTTTACCAACTGCAATGAACTGCATGTAACAATAGAGGGTACTTCGCTTCCTCATTTGCTGTATCATTTCAGGGTTCCATTCAGCGGCTGGGCATATGCCTTTGTCATTCTGGGAGGAGAGTCCCATGTAGCTCTCTCTGCAGGTTTTCAAAATGCGTTATGGGAGCTAGGTGGGGTACCTGAAACCCATCGTACCGATAGTCTTTCAGCGGCATATAAAAATCTAAATGAATCAGCAAGAGAGGACCTTACAAACGCGTACAATGAAATGTGCGCACACTATGATGTAAAGCCCACGCGAAACAATAAAGGAGTAAAGCATGAAAATGGCAGTATTGAAAGTTCGCACAGACATCTTAAAAATAAAATCGATCAAAAGCTGCGCCTGAGGGGTTCTAGAGACTTTTCCTCACTGCAAGAGTATCGAAACTTTGTCGATGAAATTGTTAAAAGTGACAATTCGCGACGTCAGGCTGAAGTAGCTGAAGAACGAAAGCACCTAAAGCCTCTCCCAAAACATAAGGTAGGCAGTCACGATATAGAAAACGTCGGTGTTCCTACCACGGGCATCATAACCGTACGACAGGCATATTATGCAGTGCCTTCGCGCTTGATAGGTCATACGTTAACGGTACACGTTCATGACGACCGATTAGAGTGTTTTCATGCAGCCTCTCATATCATTACTTTTCCGCGATTACGTTGGAGCAAGACGGGTCCTCGCCCAAGAAACATCGACTATCGCCATGTCATTCCTGAGCTTGTCCGCAAGCCTCAAGCGTTTCGACACTACATCTTTAGAGATGATTTATTTCCCAGCGATGAATTTCGCCAGGCTTGGGTGTTACTGGATGCGCGGCTTGATGAGCGTATGGCATGTAAGGAAATGGTGAGGATCTTAAAGCTGGCTGCAGACGGTCACCAGCAACAAATTGCAGCCGAGCTTCGAAAGGCACTAAACGAGCAACGCATACCAAGCTTTGAAGAGCTACAGCAACACTTTAAGGAAGCGAAGCACGTTGTCCCTCTGGTAGAGATTGAACAACACGATCTTGGCTCATACGACGAGCTGTTAAAGCACGCCACATTATAAATTTAGGAGAAGATTCATGGTTACAAAAGAAGAAGCAGTACTACCGATACTACTCAAGCAGCTTCGCCTGCCAACAATGGCCGCTTTGTGGGAAGAAATGAGTCATCAAGCGGACCTTGAAGGGTGGGGAAGCGCCAAATGCCTGAAAGTCTTGTGTGAACACGAATTAACAGGAAGAACGGATCGTCGTATGATCAGGCACCTGAAGGAATCCTGCCTGCCCCTAGGTAAAACACTTACAGACTTCGACTTCAAAGTGACATCGCTCAATAAGACGTTGATTTGTACATTAGCCTCAGGTGGGAACTGGCTACGCGAGGGCAGAAACATTCTGATTTTTGGCCCCTCAGGAGTTGGTAAAACACATCTGGCAGCTGCAATTGGAGCGGGACTCTTAGAGCACAAGTTCCGTGTTTTGTTCATGCGTACCACCGAGCTCATTCAAAGGCTTCAAGCCTCAAAACAGGCCCTGACGCTACCGACAACGCTAGCAAAGCTGGATAAATATGATTGTTTGATTTTAGACGATTTTGGCTATGCCAACAAGGATCTCATGGAAACAAATGTTCTCTTTGAGCTGATCTCAGAGCGATATGAGCGAAAGAGCCTGATCATAACATGTAATCAGCCATTCAGTGAATGGACCAACATATTTCAAGATAAAGCTATGGCGGTGGCCGCAATAGACAGGCTGGTACATGACGCTCAAATTATCCAGATCAACGGCGAAAGTTATCGCAGGAACAGCTTGTCAGCTAAAGCAAGAGCCAGTGTGACCGACCAGGATCGGGCGAAAACATTGAGTACTTGCATGAATCAAGAAATACAAGATTCGAGGTAAACATGAAACATCATTCAGAAATACTTCTCAGTAGGGCTTTGGTTGAGGATTTACGAAATGCGGTGGCTGAGCTTGAGCGTAGAGCCGATAGCTCAATAGAAAACGCCCTAAGTGGAGACAGGACTTATGTGGCCCCATCTTTAGAGGTGCGAGAAGGGATTTTTCAGCTATTGGCCCTAGTAGCTGGCTTGGAGGAAGATCTACGTAGACGTTTTAGAGAACTTGTTGCAGAATATCTGGAACAGATCTATGCCTTTCATGCAAAATTGGAGGAAGACTTGGAAGCTCCGGAGGGTAGCACTAGAAAGACTATCGGAGACGATCCAGTGATCTGAGAAGAAATTAGAACAGATGGTCCATACTCGCCCTGCGGGTATGGACCGGGCTGGAAGGACTTCAGACGAGAAGGATCTGGGCCCGGGTGATTCTGGCCTGTTTTTAGGTGCCAACCGACTGTCGTCGGGCGGTGATGGGAGGTGCCAACCGCGTGTCGCGGGTCGGTGATGGAGGAGGTGCCAGGAGGTTGTCGTCAGTCGGTGATGGAAGGTGCCAACTCGCTGACGCCGGGCGGTGATGGAAGGTGCCAACTGCGTGTCGCCGAGGTGCCATCATCGCTGTCGCCGTACAGTGCTACAATGTCCTGTGAGGCAGTAGGCCTAGTATCGGGTGGATGGGGCTTAGCAAAGTTAGGCTGGTCTGTTGGAAAATTCGCTATAAGAGGGGTCTATACAGCGTTACCAAAATTACCAGTAACGTTAAACCACTTTCATTTAAATGCCAGCCAGCTTTCCCCTACCGCCCAAAACAATATTCGCATACTCCGCGGCTGGGCCAAAAGCAAAGGATGGGAAAAATTGCCAAATCCTCAGGGTGCCCCTGAAAAGTGGGGAGTGTACCAAGATGGTGTATTTGAATGGCATCTTAGCATCAAATCTGAATGCAGTCTCCGACCAGGATTAAAGGATGGTAGCCATGTGCCTAGATTTGATGCCAGGTTGGATACCACCGGAGAGCAATATATAAACCCCTTCTCTGGAAATACTGGTGGGCGTCAGATTGGAAGACATATTTCATTAGAAGATCCTTACTGATGAGGCTTATGCGTGACAATATTGATTTATTGATTGAGATTTTATTTGATCCCACAGCTTGCGAAGATGAACGCGATGATGCTGCGGTATACCTTGGTGAATACAATGATAATAGAGCTTTAGATGCTTTAATAAAAATTTGTTCAAACCAATTAGAAAATCCAATGATACTAGATACATCCGGAGAATCTATAGGAATTATTTTATCGCGTAGCAATCAATTTCAAAAAAAAATAATAGACAAATTAGTTCCTCTTGCGAAAAGAAGGGCTATTGATTACCTAGAAGCACATAAGCCCGAATGGCTGGGCCAAATTCATGAATAAATCAGTTGGAGAACTTAAAATTACGATGCGGCTAAGTTAGGCTGGTCTTTTGGAAAATTCGCTATAGGAAGCATCTCTACAACGTTACCAAAGTTACCGGTAACGTTAAACCGCTTTCACTTCAATGCCAGCCAGCTTTCCCCTACCGCCCAAAACAATATTCGTATTTTACGCGGCTGGGCCAAAAGCAAAGGATGGGAAAAATTGCCAAATCCTCAGGGTGCGCCGGAAAAGTGGGGCGTCTACAATAATAGTAAGTTTGAATGGCGACTGATGATTAAATCCGAAGCTAGCAGTAATGAAGGATTAGCTAGCAGTAGTTATCTTCCACGGTTTGATGCAAGATTGGAGAAACGTGGCGATCGCTATGTTAATCCTTTCAATGGTAACACAGGTGATAGGGACATTGGCCGACACCTCTTACTGGATCGAGAATATTGGTGAAGATAATGACAGAAAATATGATCTTGCTACTGCAAATACTCTTAGATAAACAGGGACGTGAAGATGAGCGTGATGAAGCTGCAGCATATCTTGGTAAATATAATAATGAAGAGGTGCTTCAGGCACTATTATCTATAGGTTCTGATCCTTTTGAGAACGATATTGTTCTCGACTCATGTGGTACTTCCATTGCAGAAATTCTCATTAGACGTAATCAGTTTGATTCCAACATATTAACACCACTGGCTGAGACCGCAAAAGACTCTGCCA
This sequence comes from uncultured Chlamydiae bacterium, assembly GCA_963713615.1. Taxonomy (GTDB): domain Bacteria; phylum Chlamydiota; class Chlamydiia; order Chlamydiales; family JAJFMA01; genus CAMFKD01. The sequence goes on along the minus strand of CAVQMM010000001.1, from coordinate 392,799 downwards.
TTCAATATATTTTAGGAATTAAGCCTGAATGGGTTTCGAAAGTGCAACCCGAAAATAGTTAAGGTTTGATGCGAGGTTATTAACTGATAAAACTGGCCAAATTTATGTAAACCCATTCTCAGGAGAGTCTGACCTAGGATGAAGGGGAGTGAACTAGAGCGGGCCAAGTTGCATTAGAGCTAAATCAGAAAGTATATGCGCCTATCCATGACCATCGAGGAAACGTCTGCTGCCTTGTGGACAGTGAAACAGGCATTGCCGTTGAAAGCTATCGTTATAGTGCATTTGGGGAACTTAAAATTTACGATGCGACCAATGTTGCTCAAGCGCATTCTACAATCGCTAACCCATGGCTATTCGCTAGTAAGCGTCTCGATTCGCATACAGGTTTATTCCAATTTGGCAAGCGCGACTACGATACTTCGATAGGACGCTGGCTAACACCCGATCCACAAGGCTTTTCAGACGGACCCAACCTCTATGCTTATGTGCACAATAATCCATTGACCCTTATAGACCCTTGGGGACTCAGTGCTCTGTATGACCGAAATAAAGCGACGGATAGTGGGCGAAAGACCAGCACTTCAAAGAACAGGGAATCACGCGGTGATAACGTTCAAAGGGAGTCCACTTATTCAAACTCCCGTGCATCAAGTGCTTGTAAGGGGATATGTGCCGGTATAGCAGATTTTGGGTTGTCCGTTTGTCATAGCTTCTGCGATTGTTTCTGCAATGTTGGACTATGGGATTCAGAATGTCCATCCGAGGAGAAGTGTGCTATTAGGGATTGCATCGACCAAACGCAGGAAACACATCGGCAATCCTTTGAGCAAGGGACGATGAATTTCTTGGGTATTGATCCCTCCGATATGACTTACCAAAATTATCGCTATGGTGCTACGATAGCCTGTGAGGCAGTAGCCCTAGTATCGGGTGGATGGGGCTTAGCAAAGTTAGGTTGGTCTGTTGGAAAATTCGCTATAAGAGGGGTCTATACAGCGTTACCAAAGTTGCCAGTAACGTTAAACCGCTTTCACTTCAATGCCAGCCAGCTTTCCCCCACCGCCCAAAACAATATTCGCATACTACGCGGCTGGGCCAAGAGCAAAGGATGGGAAAAGCTGCCAAATCCCCATGGTGGACCTGAAAAATGGGGAATTTATGACGATGGCAAATTTAAGTGGAGAATTAAAATAAAGGCTGAAGCAAGTTTACGGCCAAACCTGAAAGAAGGTAGCAAACTACCAAGATTTGATTCGAGAGTAAGCACTGGTGGTGACGGCTATATTAATCCCTTTACATCTCAAATTGGAGATGAATCTGTTGGAACGCATATTATCTTAGATGATCCATATTGATAAGGCTCACATTATGCATGATGAAGTTGATGGTTTAATAAATGTTTTATTTGACAAGTCGGCTAGAGAGGATGAACGTGATGATGCGGCTATGGATCTTGGTAGCTATACTGAAAATAGAGTTTTGAATGCATTGGCAAAAATTGCTTCGGATCCAAATGAAAACGACACTATATTGGATTCGTGTGGTGAGTCTATTGCCAGAATTCTTATTAAATTAGGTCAATTTGATAAAAAGTTTATTAATGACTTAGCGCCTACAGCTCGAATAGCTGCCTATTCCCGCATTAGAGGTCAAAAACTAGAATGGCTAGGCAATGAAGTTGAGGAGTAATTTTAGGCACACCTGTTTAGTTTTTTCATAAGACAAGCAGACAGAACAACGGCATCTCGAAACTGCTCCTTTGACTCTCTTGGGTCTTTGGGGACTCAATACTCTCAGTGCTCTGTATGACCGAAATAAAGCGGCGGATAGTGGGCTAAAGACCAGCACTTCAAGGAACTGGGAATCACGCAGAGACAGCGTTCAAAGGGAGTCCACATATTCAAACTCTCATACATCAAGCGTTTGTAAGGGGATATGTGCCGGTATAGCAGATTTTGGGTTGTCCATTTGTCATAGCTTCTGCGATATTGGACTATGGGATTCAGAATGTCCATCCGAGGAGAAGTGTGCTATCAGGGATTGTATCGACCAAACGCAGGAAGCACATCGGCACTCCTTTGAGCAAGGGACGATGAATTTCTTGGGTATTGATCCCTCTGATATGACTTACCAAAATTATCGCTATGGTGCTACAATAGCCTGTGAGGCAGTAGCCCTAGTATCGGGTGGATGGGGCTTAGCAAAGTTAGGTTGGTCTGTTGAAAAATTCGCTATAAGAGGAATCTCTACAACGTTACCAAAGTTACCGGTAACGTTAAACCGCTTTCACTTCAATGCCAGCCAGCTTTCCCCCACCGCCCAAAACAATATTCGCATACTACGCGGCTGGGTCAAGAGCAAAGGATGAATTTGTTAACAAATAAATTTGAATGGTATTTAAAAATTAAACCCGAGAGTAGCCTGCGACCGGGATTAAAGATAGATAGCAACTTTCCTCGAGCAAGTGCTCGTTTGGGGGATGAGATATTTGTTAACCCGTTCAGAAGTCAAATAGGTGGCAAAGATGTTGGGGGGCATATCCCGTTAGAGTTTAATTACTATGAATAAACTAAAATTATCAAAAAAATGAAAAGTAAGATTGACGATTTAATTCAAATTCTTTGTAATAGTAAGGCGTCTATTGCCGAACGAGACGATGCAGCGATGGATCTTGCCGAATATCGCGATGATCGAGCTATCAATGCGCTACTACAGACATCAAAAAACAAAGATGAAGATGAATTAATTTTAAATTCTTGCGGTGAGTCGCTTGGCTCGATATGGGTACAAATGAACATTTTTGACTATAAAATTTTTCGTAATCTTCCGGGTACGGTAAAGCATGGAGTATATTTTGTAGTTAAAGCTCGAAAGCCGGAATGGGTTAAGCGCTATGCTTTAAATTGTGAAGACTATTCCCATTGATTTGAGGAATTACTCAGTTGTTTCAAGGTTAAGGTCTTTCAACCGCTCCTAAAAACCTTAACAAATCTACACATTTATCGTTGTAGGCCTAGTTAAGGACGCCAACCGAGCAGTTGTGTTGACGGATTCACCAGCCGGAATCTCACCGGCAACATCCGGGATGGGCTCTATCACGCATGCTGGCTTAGAGCATGAGGATCGATTTTTTTTCGCCCGGAAGTGTGCTGCATGCACGGTTTTAAACCTTCTATTGACGATTCCCCAGGTATGCCATACGTGTTTATCCCGATTCCTCTCGGGTAGGGACAAAGCGACATGGCTTCCTTTGCCATCTGGTATTGAGTCCAGATCGCGAGGAACTCTTTCGGAGGCTCTAAGGGATCGGCGGCCTATGACCAGTGCGGCCGCATGATGGACTGACAATCCATATCTTTTTGCAAATTTGACGCGTCCTATGATTGAAGTATAGGCTGGATTCACTTCCATGACCTCTACGCCCAATCTCCAAGCTCGTGAGTTCAGGCCGCTTATGATGGTACTATAGGCTAGGCCTGAGAGCATTCGTGCCAGTTTGGGACTTGCGTGGTCTTTTAGCTCTGCTTTCTTTTTTTGAAAGTCGAGTTGTTCGATAACTAGGGGCTTGCCGGTACTTCTCGCAGCTTCCACAAGGTTAGCACAGGCATCGCCAACGATAGCTTGGATTTGGTTTCGACTTTTTCCATAGGTGTTTAGTGGAAGCGACTTCTTGGCGATAGGGTTGCCAAAGCGATCTGTTTCTGTGATGGCTAGATGATTCGCATTGATGTCGACGCCGATGACTCCCTGATGCTGTGAAGTGACTGTCTGGGGTTTCTGAACGGGCATGCTGATAAACACGCGCCATCCTTTTTCGTCGCGTACGAATCGATAGCTGAGAGCCACTCCACAATGGCTCGCTTCAGGACTTTTTGATGCCTGTAGTCGCTTTCTTTCCTCGCAGGATCTTAAAGCCTCCACAATGTTGTCATGGCCGTATTTAAAACGAATCGGGGGAAGCCATAAGTACTTTTCTTGCCCTGCCAGCGCGGATGGAAGGCGGAGTCGTAACCTTAGACTGCCCTCTTCTGTGAGCGTAGCCGTACAGGATTGGTTTCCACTGGATTCGTCTTTGGATCCGAGAAGAAAAAAGCTGTTGCTCCGCGACTGGCGCCACTCTGCAAGCCATTCCTCGTGACTTTGATAGCCATTTTCATGCAAGGCGAACTGAGCTCGAAATAGACGCTTCGATCCGAAGCATAGGGACACTTTTCCCGTCGCTTGATCCGCTTGGAGTTTCTCAAGACCACGTTTCAGATTCCCCAAGCGTCGCTTCTTTTGATGGAGCTTCTCGGAATTAAGTTTTCTCTCTTCCAAACGTGCAATGACCTTCTGAGCCGACGCTATTTTATCCCGGATTTCAGCAATCAGCCCCGGCCGTCTCTCTCGTATCGATCTCACTTTCCCCTCGATCTGAACACGAAGAGCATTGAAATGACGGGCGGTAATTTCATATTCCCGAATGTATCTTGCTTTAAGCTCACCAGGAGTCTTCCCTTTGCAGACATCTGCAAACAATTTACGTTCAAGCTTGGAAAACAGTTGCGCGCAAGCATCCAAAATGCTTGCAGAAGACTTATCCAGATTAAGCCGCATTTGGTATGTAAACGTTTTAGAGTCATCTTTAGACGGCATTAGCAGCCTTACTAAGTGCCTTAAGCAGCTTCTGATTTTTACGGCTTCTTGCGCCGTAAAGTCTTGCCGAAAACACGGTGATGATTTCTAGCACGTCCTGGACGAGATCATCCTCGAAAGTCGTGTCTTCTTTAGCATTGATGATTACAATCTCCGTACCAAAGCTCTCACAAAGAGAAAAGATCAGTTCGGCCCCAAACCGCATCAGGCGATCTTTGTGTGTGATCACTAAACGGCCAACGATGCCAGAGCATATCGCTTTAATGAGCTTTTTTAAACCCTTCTTTTGATAATTCAATCCCGAGCCGAGATCCTCAATGACTTCATGGGTCCATCCATGAGCTGCACAAAAAGACTCTAACACCGCTTTTTGACAAACGAGGTCTTTTTTTTGATCATGACTCGAAACCCGCGCGTAACAGAGCGTCAAACCGTTAGAAACCTTAGAGGAGGTGGCTTTAGGACTAAATCCTTTTAGGCTAGACAATAGATAACGTCGGTGTCCCTTGGGTGTACGCTCAACCTGGATTTTGCCAGCAGCCTCCCAACGACGGAGTGTAGCCTCGTGTACGCCAAGTTCCTGAGCTGCTTTCTTGATACTCACCTTCATGCGCTAAAATCTATGCAATTTGCATAGAGTTGTCAAGAAATATATAGATTTTTGGCAGCTGCTGCCAACCCTGTCTAAGGGAAACCAGCTCTATAGAAAAATGTCTTGAAAGAAACATACGGGGTTTATCCGGAAACCGTTTGAGCGCCGGACGCAGCTGACTGACCACTTAAATGCCAGCCAGCTTTCCCCTACCGCCCAAAACAATATTCGCATACTACGCGGCTGGGCCAAGAGCAAAGGATGGAAAAAACTGCCAAATCCCCATGGTGCCCCTGAAAAATGGGGGGTTCATGTAGATGGAAAATTTGAATGGAGATTGCGAATTAAGTCAGAAGGAAGTCTCAGGCCTAATTTGGACGCTGGTAGTAATTTACCTAGATTTGATGCGCGATTAAATGCTGACTTTGCAGGGAAGGATTATATAAACCCATTTTCTGGAGAGATTGGAAATTGGCGGGTTGGTTCTCATTTACCTTTAGAATTTGACTATGCAAGGTGAAAATGAAAGATCGAACTCAATTATTAATAGATATCTTACTAGATAAATCGGCTAGAGAAGATGAACGAAGCGATGCTGCTATTGACCTTAGGGAATATAAGGATTTACGGGCACTGACTGCTCTAGTTACAGCCGCAGCTAGACCAGATGAAGAGGATGATATAGTTGGCCTTATTCATCTTTGCGGTCAGTTTTCGGTCGACTGCAAAAGGATCGTCTGTCGCGTTTTGCTCCTCGGACATAGCTGGCGCTATGCCCTCGTCACAAACCACGACATCCGACCTTTTTCGTCCGACCGAAATTCTGACCGTAAAGGTGAACAAGGCCATATAGTTGATGACTGCTCAGAGTCGATTGGCGAAATTTGTGTTGGACTTAATATGTACGACGAAAAAATGTTTGAATGCCTCCCACCCTTTTCAAGGCAGATCATATATAAATATATTAAAATTAACGCTCCGCATTTAATCGTAAAAATTTAGCGTTGCTTCTCAAAGTTATTCCAATTTGGCAAGTGCGACTACGATACTTCGATAGGACGCTGGCTAACACCCGATCCACAAGGCTTTTCAGACGGACCTAACCTCTATGCTTATGTGCACAATAATCCGTTGACCCTCTTGGATCTTTGGGGACTCAGTGCTTTGTATGACCGAAATAAAGCGGCGGACAGTGGGCGAAAGACCAGCACTTCAAAGAACAGGGAATCACGCGGTGATAACGTTCAAAGGGAGTCCAATTATTCAAACTCCCGTGCATCAAGTGCTTGTAAGGGGATATGTGCCGGTATAGCAGATTTTGGGTTGTCCGTTTGTCATAGCTTCTGCGATTGTTTCTGCAATGTTGGACTATGGGATTCAGAATGTCCATCCGAGGAAAAGTGTGCTATTAGGGATTGTATCGACCAAACGCAGGAAACACATCGGCAATCCTTTGAGCAAGGGACGATGAATTTCTTGGGTGTTGATCCCTCCGATATGACTTATCAAAATTATCGCTATGGTGCTACAATGGCTTGTGAGGCAGTAGCCCTAGTATCGGGTGGATGGGGCTTAGCGAAGTTAGGCTGGTCTGTTGGAAAATTCGCTATAAGAGGAATCTCCACAACGTTACCAAAGTTACCGGTAACGTTAAACCGCTTTCACTTCAATGCCAGCCAGCTTTCCCCCACCGCCCAAAACAATATTCGCATACTACGCGGCTGGGCCAAGAGCAAAGGATGGGAAAAGCTGCCAAATCCTCAGGGTGCCCCTGAAAAATGGGGGATATATAAAAATGGAGAATTTGAATGGCGGCTAAGAATTAAACCAGAGGCTAGTCTGCGACCAGGACTAGACGAGGGTAGTGCTTTGCCACGCTTTGATGTGAGACTAGGTAAGGGTGCGAATAGTCGCTTTAACCCATTTACTTGTGAAAAGGGGGACACGACCGTTGGATCGCATCTTTCATTGGGTGTTAATTATGGGGACTGGTAAATGATGGCTGACAGGATTGCACTACTTATAGACATTTTACTTGATAAAAAGGCTAGAATTGATGAGAGAGATGATGCCGCGATGGATTTGGGTAAATATAATGATGATAGAGCGCTAGTTGCACTAGTAAAAATAGCTTCTAAACCATCCCAAGAGGATGATTTCATTCTTGATGTCTGTGGTGAATCCATTGGACAGATACTTGTTAAGCAAGAAAATTTTAGGCCTGACATAATCAGTTGCCTGGTTCCCGAAGCCCAAACTGAGGCAATAGCTGTCATCAAATCCATTCGACCTGATTGGCTACCAATTTGAGATCATTTCTAATTATTTGTCTATGTGGCATCGAACCGGTTGACTTTCGTTTTACTAAGCAAAACTTAGGCGTTGTTGCGAAACGCAGGAAACACATCGGCACTCCTTTGAGCAAGGGACGATGAATTTCTTGGGTATTGATCCCTTCAGGGCGATCGCATCTAAATTTTTGACTAGGTATTATATCTCCTCGCCATCACACTATAGAGGAGATAACAATGTCAGCAGCAGAGCGTCTTAAGATTGTTTTTCAGCAAATTGAAGATCCCAGAATTGATCGCACAAAAAACATCCCTTAATGAGTATTATCTTCATCGCCATCTGTTCAGCTATGGCTGGTATTGATGAATGGGTGGGAATGCACGATTATTGTGAAGCTAATTTTGATCTTTTTGCAGCGGTTGTCCCTCTGCCTAATGGTGTACCATCCCATGATACATTTGGGCGTGTAATGTCTAGGCTCAATCCAAAGACCTTTCATCATTGCTTTGTAGAATTTACAAACACGTTGAAAAAGCCCTGCAAAGAGGTCATAGCGATTGATGGCAAAACAGCTCGCGCAAGCGCCAATCCTGAGAATGGTAAAGAAGCCTTACATGCAGTGTCTGCCTGGGCTACGCAAAACCGTTTAGTTTTAGGGCAAGTAGCTGTTGATAGCAAATCCAACGAGATCACAGCTCTGCCTGAGCTTCTTGCTATGTTAGATTTGGAGGGTCAGATAGTCACCATGGATGCAATGGGGTGCCAAAGAAAGATTGCGGCCCAAATCATTGAACAGAAAGGAGACTATATTTTAGGACTGAAAGGCAACCAAGGCACGCTTCACACAGACATCAAGCTACTATTCGAGGGCCTTATTCACCTTTGCGGTCAGTTTTCGGTCGACTGCAAAAGGATCGTCTGTCGCGTTTTGCTCCTCGGACATAGCTGGCGCTATGCCCTCGTCACAAACCACGACATCCGACCTTTTTCGTCCGACCGAAATTCTGACCGTAAAGGTGAACAAGGCCTATTCGAGGGTTGGAAGAAGACTGCTTGGAATGGATTTAATGGAACCAAGCATGAGGAATATGACAAGGGTCATGGTCGAATTGAATGTCGAAAATGTTGGGCTAGCTCTGATCTAAATGAGCTTAGCAGCATAGGCAAATGGCCTGGCTTGAAATCTGCTATCTTGATTGAATCCGAGAGAACCATCAAAGGCAAAACCACGGTTGAGCAACGCTTCTACATTTCATCTCTCGAAGCAAATGCAGGACAGCTCTCCCAAGCAATCGGAGCGCACTGGGAAATAGAAAATAAGCTCCATTGGGTTCTTGATCTCACGTTCAATGAAGATGCTTCAAGGATATATAAGGACAATGGTCCCGAGATAATGACACAAGCACGAAAACTTGGATTAAACCTTATCAACCAGGCGCGAGGAAAGCTTAGTGTGCGAAGAATGCAGAACAAGATGAAAATGTCGGCTGAGTTCCTGTTTCGACTCGTTAGTCAAGGAAATTAAGATGCGATCGCCCTGCCCCACGAACCCTCACCGCTTTCGCTTTATTAGGCCGATCCTTATAGTCTTAGCTTTTCGACCATCCGATCGGTAGATGCTTAAAAAATTCTGTACAGCCCTAGCCTGCGTCGTTGTCACACCGCTTGTTCCAATGGAACTAGAGGAGACGGCAGCCTTTGCCAAAGATGTGGCTATTTATCTTCGCGACCCCGAGCTGTGTGATGGCGTCCTAAACACCACATGTGGTGGAGTCGTCAAAGCCCCAGACATTCGTATTCAGGCAAGGAATATTGAATCTAGGCGCCAGGCGGAGGGTGATGAGCCTGTGTTTACTCTGCGAGCTGAGAACGACCTCATGCTGGAGTATCACGGTCAGGTGTTCACCGGTACCATGCTTCATTACGATTTTCAGGCCCATCGAGGCATCCTATACGATGCCCGAGGGGTCCTTTATCCCTGGTACCTTGGAGCTAGCTACATCATTTTGCTACCTAATGGAGACTATCGTCTTCACGAAGGATTCCTTTCGACTTCTCCCTCCTGGAAGCCAGAATGGGGAATTTGTCTGGGCGATGCCTATCTAAGCCAGAACAGAATATTGACGGCTACCAATGTACAATTTCGCATTATGCGTCTTCCAATTCTTTGGTTGCCCTATTTAAAGACACATTTGGATTGGCTGGTTGATCATCCGCTGCGTTATCGCCTACGCTGGGGAGGTGAGCAGGGACTTCGCTTTGGTGTAGCTTACAAGATGTTCGACAATGGCTGGTTTAAAACGTTCCTGCGCCTAGATTACCGCTTGTCGCGTGGTCCGGGTGCAGCCATCGAAACGGAGTGTCGCAACCCCGATGGATCGGACATCTTTCTAACACGCAATTATGTCGCCCGGGATTCCAGCATCGTCGACCCCAATGAGCGCTTCCGATACCGCTTCCAGGGCTACTACAATAAATGTCTTTATGAGGGACAAGTACGTCTGAACGCCAGCTACGATAAGATCAGCGACGAGGACATGCCCTTTGACTATAGCGACACTGACTTGGAGCTTAAAACGGCGCAAAAAACGCAGATCAATTTAAGGGGTCAAAACGACTACGCCATCGCCGATTTAACCACAAGAATTCGCGTGAACAACTTTGAAACGGTTAAAGAGGACTTACCAGCCCTAAACCTTAGCATGCATCCTTTTACCTTAGGCCCTACGGGAATCATCAGCGAAAACCGCGCTAACTTTGGCTATTACGACTTTCTACCTTCAAACCTACACCCCGATACAGAACGTTTCAGTTCTATACGAGCCGAAGTTCGTGAGGATCTGTACCGTCCTATTCGATTGGGATGTGCAACGGTAACCCCAGAAGTTGGCGGATTGGCGATCTTTTACGGCAATAGTGATAAACACGATTCCAAGTGGGTGACGCTGGGAAGCTTTGGCGCAACGGCAATGACCCAGGTACACCGCTACTATGGCTGCTTTAAGCATATCGCAGAGCCATATGTCCGTTATCAATACCTTACGACACCCAATACCAACCCTAATGAACATGACATCTTCGATTTTAATGATGGATGGTATCGCCTCGATACTCTACGAGTCGGCACGCGACATCTCATCTATCAGAAATGGTGTGGCGAATGCATAGCCCATCGGCTAACACTTGATCTTTATACCTATTGCTTCTTTGATACGCCCACCATCGGCAGTGTTGTTCCACGTCTCTATGCCAGTGCCATTTTTGACCCAACGCCATTTCTGCGCCAGACATCCATAGCCGTGTGGAATGCCCAACATAATCGATTGGATGAGTTCAACTTCCGCACCCAATGGACCGTCAGCGACGATTTTGCTATCGATGCGGAATACAGATACCGCAGCCCCTACTACTGGCGACGCGTGGACCCCGATAACTTTATTATGGATAGCTTCCGCACGCAGGCTGAATTGCTACATTCTAGCTTGTCGGACCGTCGTACAACGGGCCTAGTCCACCTATACTATCGCCTTCAACACGACTTAGCCCTCGAAGCATTAGTGCACAGCGGATGGGGACGCACCACACAACCCGATTACTGTCAGTATCAAATTGATCTGCATAAAACCTTACGATCAGCCTGGAATCTGACTTTTTCGTACCAATTCCGCGAAGATGACCATCGCTTTGCCATTCATGTTAAAGTTGGCCTGAAGCGTCCCCAATGCCCAAGTGAATGCCCAAGCTTTAGCCTTCTTGAGTAAAACGTTCGAATGTGTCAGGCTATTGGCCTAATATGTGGTATACCACGCGTGGTATAAATCGTTAAGGAGATGAGGGGTTGCTATGAAGCTATTGGTCATTGGTACTGGCTATGTCGGTCTTGTCACAGGGACTTGCCTTGCCGAAATGGGACATCATGTCATTTGCTTGGATATTGATGCGGAGAAGATCGCCAAGCTCCTCAAAGGGCAGATGCCTATCTATGAACCAGGCCTTCAGGAGATGGTCCAGCGCAATGTCAACGACGGCCGCTTGCAATTCACCACAAAATATTCTGAAGCCGTTAGCCTATGTTCCGTCTGTTTTATTGCTGTGGATACCCCACAAAGTCCGAATGGTGAAGCTGACCTCTCCAAGGTTCGCGCTGTGGCCCGCTCCATCGCTCAAGAAATGAATAACTATCACCTTATCGTCATCAAGTCTACAGTCCCTGTGGGCACCGCCGCTGAGGTGTCCAAAATAATCAAAAAAACACTTGCTGAACGTAACGTCAATGTGGAATTCGATGTCGTGTCAAACCCTGAGTTTCTCAAGGAAGGCGACGCTATCAACGACTGCCTGAAACCCGATCGTGTCATCATCGGAGCCCCCAACAAGCATTCGGAAGATTTAGTTAAAGAGATTTACTCGGCCTTTACCCTCAGCAGTGATCGCATCTTAACCATGGACGTCGTCTCAGCCGAGCTCACCAAATATGCTGCCAACTCGATGCTTGCCTTAAGAATATCCTTTATGAACGAGCTCTCAGGCATCTGTGAACTCGTTGATGCCGATATTAACCAAGTCCGCAAAGGCATCGGCTCCGATAGTCGTATTGGCTTTAAGTTCCTCTATGCCGGCGTAGGCTTTGGCGGAGCCTGCTTTCCCAAAGATGTCAGGGCGCTGCAAGCACAAGCGCGTAATGTCAACTACACTACGCCGATTCTTAGCGCTATTGAGACGGTAAATATGCGACAGAAGCAGGTTCTAGGACGCAAGATCATCACCTACTTCGCCACTAGAGGTGGACTACAAGGGAAAACGATTGGCATTTTAGGACTGGCCTTTAAGCCAAATACTGATGATGTCCGTGAAGCCCCGGCACGTGTTCTCGTCGAGCAACTCTTGGAAGCCGGTGCCAAAGTACGCCTTTATGACCCCGTAGCAATGGAAACAGCTCAAAGTAGCTTCCCGAAGGACCCACACATCTACTGGGCAATCGATGAGCTCGACGCCGCCGCAGGTGCCGATGCCCTAGCCCTCGTCACTGAATGGCGACAATTCCGCTTTCTAGACTTCGATCTTATTAAAGAAGCAATGGCAGGACATGCCTTCTTTGATGGACGAAATCAATACCAGGCCCGGGAAATGGTCCAGAAGGGCTTTGACTACTTCTGTATAGGTCAAAAGCATCACCCTCACGTAAAGGAAAAAGAGAGCTCTCCTTCTCAGATACCAGCTTCGGCTAGTGAAGGATCTGCAACAACAGCATCGAGAGGCTAATGCCGTGTTTAAAACCGCAACAATGGATAGTCACGTCGCATGTATTAACGCACGCCTCAATGAGCTCGTAGCCGATACCGACTCGTCCTATCACTCATTACTTCAGGCGGCTCGTTACTCTCTTCTCGGTGGAGGCAAACGCCTGCGTCCTCTGCTTACCATCGCTACGACAGAAGCTTTGGGAGCTCCGGCCGACCACGCCCTCGATCCTGCCTGTGCCATCGAAATGGTTCATGCCTACTCGCTCATCCATGACGACCTTCCATGCATGGACGATGATGACTTCCGTCGTGGCAAGCCAACACTGCATCACGTATACCCTGAAGGCCATGCGGTACTGGCCGGGGATTTCTTGCTCACCTATGCCTTCGAAGTGCTTGCTATCGCACCATGCCTTTCCGATTCTCAGCGCGTGCAACTCGTCGCCACACTAGCACGTGCCGCAGGAGGCTCTGGCATGGTGGCTGGTCAGATCATGGATCTTGAAGCTGAAGACCGCGCTATCGACCTGGAGAGTCTTCAAAATATCCACCGACATAAAACCGGAGCTCTTCTGACGGCACCGTTGCAGTTCGGCGGTATCATTGCTCGCGTGGACTCGGTTATTCTCGAACAACTCACTCTTTTGGGTGGCTTGCTTGGACAAGCCTTCCAGATTGTGGATGATATCTTAGACATCGTAGCTAGTGAAACTAAGCATGGTAAAAGCGTTAGCTCTGACGTTATTAACGCAAAAACAACCTACGTTTCGCTGCTTGGCCTCGAGCAATCACAGCAAAAAGCCGATGAGCTCCTTGTTCAGAGCATGGATATCATCTCTCAGCTGCCCGGTAATACCGATACCCTTAGGGCATTAGCCCATCAACTTGTGCATCGCTCTTCATAACAAGGTGCAGGATAGCGTAGATACGGCTAAAATGGACTTTAACAGGATATGCAGGATCGCTTCGCGGCAGGATAGGCAGGATCACTCCCATCTTCTAAATGCAAATAAGGTGAGTGGTATAGTCCTAAATCTGTGGCAAAATGTTGTCGACTTGGATATAGTTCGCTTTCAACCTTAGGAGGAAATAAACCGTGGAGTGGACGAGTACCAGTCCCTCAAGAACGCTGACACTGCCAGCTTGTGATAAGCTGCGCGTCAAGCATCTTCGTCTAAAACGCATTTTGGATATTTTGTTTAGCCTAACCTTATTATTAGTAGGCTTCCCTCTTTTGTTAATCATCATTGTTGCCATTAGGCTGACTTCTGCAGGCAGCCCCATCTATTCTCAGGAACGCGTTGGCCGTGGTGGAAAGCTTTTTCGATGCTACAAATTTCGTACGATGTACCCCGATGCCGATGAGGTTCTCGAGAAGCTCTTACTCTCTCACCCCAATCTTCGTCGTGAGTGGGAGAGTAAAAGAAAGCTTACCAATGACCCACGCATCACTCCTGTAGGGAAACTGCTACGTAAAACATCACTCGATGAACTTCCTCAATTTTGGAATGTGCTCCGTGGAGACCTCAGCGTCGTCGGTCCGCGTCCGGTTACCGCCGAGGAAATTCGCCTATACTATGGACTACGAGCTCCAAAGGTTCTTAGTGTTAGACCTGGAATCACAGGAATCTGGCAAACCTGTGACCGGCAACGTATCACTTATATCGAACGTGTAGACATGGATGAAAACTATGTAGATCGTCAGAGTATAGCCCTGGATGCCCTCTTAATACTCAAAACAATTCCGGCCATCGTCAGAGCCAAGGGTGCTTGTTAATCCGTGACCCACAACAACAAGAAGTTGGTTTTTTTAACCTTTCTGTTAGCCACTATACCGGCGATCATCTGTCCGGTGGCATGGCCGTGGCTTAGAATCTCTTACTTCTCGCCTTTTCTAGCGCTGATGTTTTATAAACGCCCGTTGAGCAGCTGTCTGTGGTATAGCGTCATCTGCGGGCTGATTATGGATCTCCTCTCTGCTCGCGCGCGTTTAGGCATCTATGTCATCAACTATTGCATCACTACCAGCATTCTTTTCAGCCAGAAAAGACACTTTTTCGAAGACAAAATCTCCACTCTACCCCTGATGACTTTCCTATTCTCTGTCATTTCTACTATTTTGCAAGCGATGACACTGAAGATAATGACTAATGATTTTCATCCTTCATGGCAATGGGCTGGAACGGATCTGCTAGTTTTCCCCTTTCTCGACGCTATTTATGCTTTGGGTTGGTTTGCCCTACCTACATATCTACTCAGACGTCGCTCTCAAAGTCGCGATTCAACCCTTTGCCTACGACAGGATGCATGATATGGCTAAAGCTAATGTCCCTTTGGCAGAGCGCCTACGGCCAGCCTCTCTCGATGCCATCGTCGGGCAAGATCATCTCGTCGGCGAACAAGGCTTTCTCAACCGGGTCATCAAGTCAGGTAAGCCTCTATCGATTGTTTTGTGGGGTCCTCCGGGCACTGGGAAAACTAGCATTGCAAGGCTGTATGCACAGGCTTTTACCTATCGCTTTGTGAACCTTAGCGCTGTTTTCAGCGGCATTGCTGATCTGAGAACTATCGTAAAAGAGGCCACTAGTACTCCTCTACTGCATCGCGGCACGCTCGTCTTCGTCGATGAAATTCACCGATTCAACAAAACTCAGCAGGAAGCCTTTCTACCTTTTATTGAAGATGGCACACTCGTCCTGGTAGGTGCTACAGCGGAGAATCCATCCTTTCACCTCAGCAATGCCTTACTATCCCGAGTACGCGTATTAACGCTTAATCCATTGAACGAAATAGCCCTCGCGATATTGCTAGAGCGCTACGAAAAACAATACAAGCCGCTGCCTTTGTCTGCTGAAGCACGAAATCAGCTTATTCAAATGGCCCAAGGAGATGGACGCTATCTCCTTAATATGATTGAAAGTCTTGAAGGCCTTTCCTTGGACCATCCTCTTGATCCCAAAGAGCTACTGGAACGCTTACACCAACGTGCACCTCACTATGACCGCAGTGGAGAGTACCACTACAATATCATTTCTGCCATGCATAAGGCTGTGCGAGGCTCTGATCCTGATGCAGCCCTTTATTGGCTTTGCCGTATGCTAGAGGGTGGCGAAGACCCCATGTTCATCGCCCGCCGCCTCATTAGAATGGCCTCGGAAGATATCGGGCTCGCTGATCCACAAGCTCTGCCGCTAACGATAGCAGCTAGGGATAGCTACGACATGCTTGGAAGCCCTGAAGGAGAACTCGCCTTAGCGGAAGCAACCGTCTACCTCGCCCTAGCACCAAAGAGTAATAGAGTCTATCGCGCCTATAATACCGCTAGGGCTGTGGCGAAAGCGACCACACACCTGCCCCCTCCCAAGCATATCCTAAATGCCCACACACGCGTCATGAAGGAGCAAGGATATGGCGCCGGCTATCAATATGATCCTGACACCCCACACGGATTTTCTGGCCAGAATTATTTTCCCGAGGAAATGCCTCGCGAATCTTTCTATGAGCCTGTTCTGCGTGGCTTTGAGCGTGAGATGAAAAAACGCATGGATTATTTTGCGCAGCTCCGCAAAAAACTCCTATGATTTTTTTTTAACGCAAAGGAGCAAAGGAAAGCTCTCCTATCTGCACGTAACCGGGAAATAGACCCACCCCATCATCTGGCTCATCCGGGGTTGTAGGACTTGACTACAAAGGCAGAAGTGAGCAGGGAGAGGATTTAGGATTTTACCACAGAGAGCGCCGAGACGCAGAGATCGGAGAGAGAGGAAAGAAGAGATCGTTTTTTTGATCTTAATAGGTCATGTTCCTCCCTTCCTCTCTCTCCGATCTCTGCGTCTCGGTGCTCTCTGCTATGTGAAGTGTCAAGCCTTTTGAGCTGTTTTCCCTTAGCCTAGATCCATGCAGAATTGTAGTAACGGTTCAAGTCTTAATGTCGCATATCCCTTCCTGGTCGGTAATACGTCTTGGAGGTGACTCGTTTTTTACGAGACCTAAGGACTTATATTAAATGCCTTATTCTCAATCTGCTATTCGTGGCAAGGTTCGTAAATCTTCCACAAGTTACTTATTCGAGTACTAAAGCACCGCACCTTAAACTGTGGTTCGTGACCCCGCATAAGCGGCCCACAAGAGAGCTGACAAGGCTACGGTGAAATCTCCAACGTTCGGTTTCTTAAAAAAAAGAAAGATATAATACTCTTCTTCCTCGCTGTTCGCCATGTTAATAAGTAGGCAACCGCGTTTAACATTGTTTTATAGACGAAGTGCGGTTGTCTACTTATTAACATGAGTGAACAGCTTCCTCACACGCTTCGACAACCTCTGGGGTATCTACTGCTTTGTGGGTCACTAGTTCTCCGGTTTCCGTTACCATCTGATACTTACGTTTCTCTCTCAAGCACGTGCGTACACGGCCAATAAGCTTTCTAGCAATTGCTACAATTGCTTTGCGCGCGCCAATCCTACTTTCAAGAGATTCAAAGGCCTTTCTCAAAGAATAGTCATGTCTGATTGCTACCCAAGCACATTGCACCAAAACTTTACGCAAGACCGGTCTGCCTTGGCGTGTTATGTGGCCTAACCAACGATGTTCTCCTGACGAGTGTTCCGAGGGGGTCATTCCAACATAGCTAAACAGGCTGGGATCATTTGGGAACTGCGATAGATCGCCCAACTCATTGATCAAAATTCGAGCTGCTGTAGGACCAATACCAGCAAAGCTCGTATAGATATCTTCCATATCTTTGTCCCGCCAGGCCTGAATCTTTAGTCTTTCGACAGTTTTTTTGATGGTATCGGAAAGATACATCCATAGCTTGGCGTAAGTCTTTAGCACATAATCTACGTCTGAACTGAATTTTTGTTTTAGTAGCTCCCTGAGCCAGCTTTGAGATATTCTGATGTTGTCATCAGGCCCTATCGCACCTTGGCAGAATAGAAGACTCTTTATGCGAAGACTGGTGCGAGTTCGCTCTTTCATCAAGGTATCTCTTAGCCTAGATAGGGTTCGAAAGCTCTCGCGTTCGGGAGTTGGTACATGTATGCCGGTGAGGCGTCCTTGTGACAACTGTATAGCCATTTTTTTTGAATCACGCTTATCGTTCTTAACTCGGTTTCTAGCTTCGACCTCAATGCTTGCCGGGTCCTCGGGGTCAGACGTGACTTGCTGACTTTTCGACCGAAACGCGGGTTGATTTCTCACACATGATCTCTCTCATATGATGAACAAATCAACAAGTCACGTCTGACCCCGAGCATTTTATATTATAGTTAACTTTCGAGCTATTAGTTTACATTAATATTTCCGGTCATCCTATGCCATTTTTTCAGACTAATTGACGCAAATAACCTAACGTGGTATCGTGGAACCGCCAACAGGGAGGATAATTATGAATTTAAAGGATTATTTTGCGTTTACAAGGGAACATCAACTAGCCTTTTGCCTCAAAGCAGACATCAGACTAGAAACGCTGTACAGGTACCTAAGGGGTGGCTATATCCAGAAGATGAAGGCCGAGAGGATTATAGAGGCATCTAATGGCCTAATTAAACGAGAGTGCTTAAAAATTAAGGACCATGCCTCATGTTATAAGCGCCGGAAAGCGGCATAACTGAAACAGTTATTTTACCCTTTCCCCTAGGGCAACTGATATTTCTTCGGTTGCTTTTCAAAATTTTATTGCCATAAATAAAGTTCTGTAATATGCCTAAGTTAACACACGGTAACTAGGCATTTACATCCATGTATCAGTTCGAGATATACAGTAAACCTGTACCTCAGAAACAGACACGCGCAACCTGCAAATGCGGCTGCGGATTCAACGCCTCCCGGATTGGGGAACCAAAGCTTGTCTATGCGAAGGTGCGGGGGGCCATTATGGCTCGATGTTGTACTATAGCTGCATTTAAAGGGTTGAAGATGGCTCTGCTGGCTCTCCAAGACAAACATATTCGTATAGTTAAGCGTCTCGTGATGATAAAAGGGACTATTTACCGCAGAGAGGAGAGGAGGCCAGCTTGCTCGCTCTATCCTTCTTATCTTTAAAGGTATGAACTCCGTGCGCGTTTGATATTCATAAGAGGCTGATTGTCCTGAGTTACTAAGAAACTGGCATTTTTTGGCTGCGGGAGCACCTTCCACAGCAATCGACGCATAAACGTACCTTTCCTGAGGATCTAAACTTTCGATTAAACGAAGGTCTCTTCCATTGTAGGTATACCTAAGGACCTTTCCATTCGCTAAAATTTCCTTGTCTAGTAGGTAAAAGTGACTCTCATTTTTTCGATAATGTCGTGTAATTCCTTCAGGAGAGGAGACAACGATTTTTGCGCGATTCTCTAAGGACGCGATACGCGTATTTCGAATATCATAGCGACCACTGGGGGTTTCACCACATACGTTGCTGATTCCATAGGGCTCATTGATGAGCTTTACTTTAGAATCACCTGTCACATGGACTTCTAGGCTAATCCCATTTGGATCGATGAGACGAACCAATAGCTCACCTTCATATGGACCTCGATTACGCAACGTATGAAGGCCGAGGCATTGTAAGTGCATGTGAGGAAAGAACACCCATCCTTTGTATGTTCGTCCAAGGTGCTTGTTGAGCTTCCAACGCTCCAGCTCTCCATCACCGGTCTTGGCATATTTGTGCCACCTCTCCCAGGCTACAATCCCTTGTGGTACATAGAAATTAGAAACAAGGGCGGTTTGCAATCTACTGCAGCTGCTAAAACGGGTATTAGTACTCGAAGCGCTAAGCGTTTTACTGTATCACTTCAGGATGCCGTTCAGTGGCTGGGGCGTATGTATCTTAGGAAGAGAATCCTATACTGCCCTGTCTACAGGCTTTCGCAATGCGCTCTGGGAGCTAGGTGGTGTACCAGAAACTCATCGTTTGTCCGAATCCTGGGGAAGCTGACAACAGGGGGACCTTAGGACCGGAATTCACTTTTCGACCGCTATGAACCAAATCAATGAATTTATGCACTACAAAAATAAGGGGCAGACTCCGTACGAGTCTGCCCACCCCCTTATGCTTGCCATGGCACGAGATCCCGGGGGATCCGGTGCCCACTAGGACTTAGGACTTTCAGGACTGGAACAATTTTTAATTTCTTTGTTTCGCTGTTTATTGATGTCTTTGAACATCTGCATGGCAACTTCGACATCACTGACGTATTTCTTCATCACATCGCGGAACACTTCAAGTCGCGCGTTGTCCAGCTCTTCAGTACTGTCATTGTACACATCGCTCAGCGGGTCATTAGTGGCTGAGGGTTCCTCATCATTTCCATAGGCCTGTGCAAATTTATCAGGGATCTTGGCCGCAGCAGCGTCCAATTCCTGGGTGATTTCCTTGATTTGCCCTTCGGAAATGCCTTTTTTGGTCAGAACCTTCTCAACGATTGTGTCTGGAAAGGGATCCTGCATGAGTCTTATACATTGTTGCTGCGATTCATTAGTCATCGCAGGTGCGTCGCTCTGATCCGCGGGCTTTTCAGCGCCAAACAGCGCTAGAGATGCGGTGAGGCTGACGGCTAAAGCTAAATTTTTCAATCCAGGCGGTCGAACATTTCTCATACTGCCTCCTCATAGACTGGCACTCACTGCTATGCTGTGATTGCAATTACCGAGCCAATTTGAGGGTGAAGTGTACGAGGATCACCGAGGGCTTCGGGGGACCTCGATCTCTCTTTGACCTCACCATATCACAAACGACAATATTGCAATCTGAATGATGCAATTTATACCACAAGCGGCCTGAAACATCGAATTGGGACTGCGCTAAAGCCCTGGGATTCAACGATCCTTCGCAGTCATGGAATGACTGCGCCACAGGGGGGCACTGGCCCCGTTTGCGATCGTAGCCCGCTTGTGGTATATTAATTCATTCGGTAATCTATAGGGTAAATCCCAGGCGATAATAATGATCATCGACGGAACGGCTACTGCCGGCCAAATTCATCAGGAACTTGCCCAGAATATAGAGGCCTTAAAGCCTCAGATACCTAAGCTTGTAGCTATATTAGTCGGAGACAATCCGGCTTCTCATATCTACGTTAATGCCAAGGTAAAGACCTGCCAAAAGGTGGGCATTGCGTCGGAAAAAATCCTCTTACCATCAACGACTCAAGAGGCTGAGCTATTAGCTGTTATCGATAGACTCAATGCTGCCCCGGATGTCACCGGCATTCTGATGCAATTGCCCCTGCCTGCTCACCTCGATTCGCTACGTATGGCCAGCCGCATAGCGCCGGATAAAGATGTCGATGGGGCTACACCAATCAGCCATGGAAAGCTCTTGATGGGAGATCCGACGGCGTATGTTCCCTGTACACCCTTGGGAATTCAGGTGTTACTTCAGCGATATAACATTGACGTTGAAGGTCGCCATGTCGTTATCGCCGGAAGGAGCAATATCGTAGGTAAGCCCCTGGCCTGCCTACTGATGCAGAAAGCGCCAGGCGCTAATGCTACTGTCACTGTAGTGCATAGCCAAACGTCCGATATTTCCCATTACTCGCGCCAGGCAGATATCCTCATCGCCGCGATCGGTCAACCCGAGTTTTTCAAAGCTCATATGATTCGTGAAGGAGCTGTAGTCATCGATGTCGGACAAAACCGCATTGTTGATCCTCAAGCCCCCAAAGGATCGCGCCTAGTTGGCGATGTTGCTTATGAGGAAGTGAAAGCCAAGAGCTCCTGGATTACTCCTGTCCCCGGCGGTGTTGGACCGATGACGATCGCTATGCTTTTGAGCAATACCCTAAAAGCTTTTCACCAATTGCGGAAGGTGCGGTAATGAGATTCTGGGCTGCGTTCATTCTAGTGGCTATTGCATCTCTCTACTATCTCCATAATCAAGAGACTGATAAACCAATAACCACCGAATTGGCCGGAGTGGCGATGACGATGCCGTATCGCGTGGTCATTGGAGAAGCCCTTAACGATCAGCAGCAGCGCCACATCCAGGAATTAATCACTGAGGTCTTCAATGAGGTCGATAGCCTCTACAACCAGTTTAACCCCAAATCGGAGGTCTCACGGCTTAATAACCTGCGTGCTGGTGATTCAACCATACTATCATCTCAAATGCAGAGCTTTCTTATCTTGGTCGATAGTTTGGTCACGATGACTAATGGGCGCTTTGATCCTACCATTGCGCCTCTAAAAAAGACTTGGATGCCCTACTTGACCAAAGGTACTGTGCCTCCAGAAGCTGAAATTATGGCTCTACACCCCATTGTCGGTTGGAGCCACATTCACTTCAATGAAGAACTCTTTAGTAAGGATCATGATGACGTCATGCTCAATTTGGATGCAGTCGCTAAGGGATACGGCGTCGATTTGCTGGTGCAAAGGATTTCTCAGGCAGGCTATGCATCGCTTTTTGTCGAATGGGGCGGCGAGGTAAAAGCCATCGGACAACACCCGGAAGGGCGCTTGTGGCGCATTTATATCAGCGGTCTAGAAAGCTCTAAGGCCCATGATGCCTTGGCCTATGTAGATCTCGATAACGCCGCCTTAGCAACTAGCGGAGATTATTACCAAAACTGGACGGTAGGAGATACTGTCTATTGTCATGTGTTTGATCCACAACGTCTGAAGCCTCTTGAAGTGGTGCCAGGATCTGTGGCTAGCGCAAGCGTCTTGAGCTCAAGCTGTGCCGCTGCAGATGCCTTGGCAACAGCCTCAATGGTTTTCGATAGCATCACAGAGGCCCAAGCCTGGGCCGCAGATATTCAACAGAACTACCCTTCAATTCACTTCTGGCTGGTCACGCGCTAAGTCTGCTGCACACGCCATTCCTATGTGCCGCTGTCATTCCATGACTGCGAACTATCCGTTGCAATTCTGGAGACATGCAAAACAACGTTCCACGAAATGCAAACGGAATCTGTTTCAACCTTTCTCGCAGTCATGGAATGACTGCGCCACATAGAAAATTGCGCCAGCCAACCTTTTGAGTTACTTGAAAGTCCGGTGGCTTGCCACCGCTTTTTCGTCGCTTTGGTCAGCGTGGGGGTGGGGGCTGTGGTGGGAGTTGAGGGGGTTGTGGTTGTGGTGGTGGTGGCTGTGGGGGCTGTGGGGGTTGAGGGGGTTGTGGTTGTGGTGGTGGTGGTGGTGGTGGTGGTGGGGGCTGTGGGGGCTGTGGGGGTTGAGGGGGTTGTGGTGGTGGTGGTGGCTGTGGGGGCTGTGGGGGTTGTGGTTGTGGTTGTGGTTGTGGTGGTGGCTGTGGGGGTTGAGGGGGTTGAGGGGGCTGTGGGGCCTGTGGTGGCTGTGGGGGTTGTGGTGGTGGCTGTGGGGGTTGTGGCTGGTTCTGCCCCGCAGTTGAAAAACCCCCAAAAATTGCTCCCAAAGCGTTATTACTTGTGGCTTTCATCTCCTTAAAAGTTTCCGTCTCCATAATCGCTTTTCCGCCTTCCAGCATATGAGCCACAGCCATGTCAGCGACGGACTCCATCCAGGGCGACAGCACATAGGTGATAAAACCCATCGACAAGGCTAGAGCGGCTACTACCGCCAAGCCAGCTCCACCAGTTCCTGCCATCGCCAACGCGAGACATGTTACTCCAAAGGCCATGATTCCAATACCCACAATCATGGCCTTATGAGTCATCACGAAGTCGCCTACCTTGGCCAATAGATCTTTGACACCAGCTTTAAGGGTTGCTTTCACTCCAGCAGGGCCGGGTAGCGGTGGATTAGGTTGATGAGGGTTCAAGCCCGGTGGCATAGGCTGTGGGTGAGGAAGTGGTGCTGGAGCCCCACCTCCTCCAATAGGTGGAGGACCATTTCCGGGCGGAGGCAATTGGCCAGCCATACCAGACTCCTTATGGTCGGATTGTACCGGAACGTCCATGTGAGGTACGCGGAGGCGCCTTTTCCTTTGAGAGCTCCTCCAGAAGAACTTCATATCCATGTGTCAAACGGTGTCGATATTCGTGCAAATGCTTAACCATCTCTCCCTTCAAGCGTGCGGCATACGCTTCAAAGGGCTCTAATTCACTACGATAGCTTCCACGTAATATCTCAACCGCGGCGTCGGCAAATTCATCAATTGCTTTATCTTTTTCCACTTTCCTCCCTCCTTATTCTCGTGCAGCGGGTTTTAGACGGCTTGCCACGGCCCATGCAATATCACCTAGCCCATGCACCGTCGAACTGAACCAGTCTGCTACTTTAGCCTTAATGCCCGCCTCCACTGGAGGTTGCCCCACGGCCTCGTTCTGAGCTCCTTCTAATGGATTAACATCGACATGATTGACCTGCTGCTGTTCTACCTCATGTTGAAGCTGCTCGTCATTTTCAATCTGATGCTGAACATCTTCGTTCTCTATCTCCTCTTCACGCTCGTCATTTTCTATGTGATCGCCTTCACCTGGTGCAGGTTCTATGTGATCGCCTTCACCTGGTGCAGGATTGATTATAGGTTGTGGACCACCACCAGCATCTGGTACAGGAATTTCTTCAGGAACTGCTTGACCACCTGCATCATCTCCAAGTGGATTGATGATAGGTGGCGGACCACCACCTTCATCTGCAAGATTGTTTATAGGAGGTGGCGGAGCACCACCTTGACCTACTCCAGGAGCTGGCGCAGGATTGGCTTGATTATGGGCTGGCTGTCCACCCTGGCCTCCCGCGCCCGCAACCTGACCGGGGGCCGGTGGAGGCGGCTGCGCTGGTGCCTGGTGGCTGGAACCACCAGAGGACCTTTCAAGCATAGCTGAGAAAGTAAGCAAGAAAGCACCTCCCACAAGGCAAGCTCCACATAATGCAAACACCGGCGCTGCAACCGTGCCGGAAGCGATGATAAAGATACCAATACCCACCCCTGCTCCTAGGACCCCAAGGGAAGCAATCGCTGCCTTATTCTTCCACAAGAAACCAGCAACCCCCTTAACCACTTGGGCTGGCGAAGAACCCAGCGATTTTTTTACCTGAGCTGGATTTGCAGGTGGCGGATCAGCTTGTCCTAATTCATTCGGAACCTGATGCTGCACCGGGTTCTGCGGCTGCACGCCTCCAAGCCCCTCAAGGTGATCTCCTCCTTCTTGTCGCTCGACTGCACCCATAATATTCCCTCTCTTTTAAACAACACAGACCCCGCATGGCTTATCCTAACTAGGAATTCTTCTGCTCTAAAATCCATTCCTTGCACTCGATACTGGCATCATGCAAATCCTTCGATGCTATGTCGTCCGAATGCTCAGCCGCATAGCCTAAAGCCATGTCTAAGATCTGCAAGGCTTCTTCAGTTTTACCGACGGATAAACAACAACGTACGCATTCCATGTAAACACTCTTGTCAGCCTCTTCCATCGCTATGACGCAGAGGTATAAACCGATAGCCTCCTCGATGCGATGATTTAGCCGCTCACTGCGCGCCATGCCTAACCAAAATGCTTTTACCTGCGGAGCCAACTGACTCAGAAAGAAAAAAGCATCCGACGCATCGCCATAGCGTTTCTGGTTTAAAAGCTCTTGAGCTGCTGCATAAAACCCCAAAATGGCATCGTCGGAAAATTCTAAAATCTGCTGGTAAGTCTGACCTTTGTCGAGTCTCTCCTGCAATGCATGGCCATCTTTGATAACCTCCATCGCATGCAGACTAATTAGATATTTCTCATCCAATTGCATGATTCCCTCCATTCTCTACTCCACGAATTAATTATATTACCATTCAAGTAATTAATCAACATTACCAAAAACAAAACTCTCATGAATTCTTTAACCTAACTTTACCAATGTTGGGTTATTATTGCCTTTAACCTTACCAAAGGAGTTATACATGGACGGCATAGATTTTCGATTAGACGCAAATACCTACTCAAAGGAAAATTTTGCAGATGACGTACGTCCCTTCATAGAAAAGCTAAAGCGAAACAAGAGCGGCATTGCCGTACTCACCCTGCATGGCGGGACGAAGTATGAGATGACTATTCCCGGATACAACAAGGGGCAACCTATTCCCTTGGGCGAATGGAAGGAAATTGCTGAACGCATGGTCCGCATCATGAAGCATGATGACATCGGAATCCTAGATGCTAGTAAGCCGGCTGCCAACACCCACAAACTTGACCAGGCAGTCATTAACAAGACAGGTGTCACTTTCGATGGAGCGGTTCGCAACCATACACCTGCCACCACGCCTATTTATAAAGAGCTGAGGGAGCGCATCAAAAAATTCGGAGACTTAGAAGCCTCAGCTCTAAAAAAATCTATACCATCACCTAAAGCCCTGGAGGACGAGAAGAAAGCAAAAAAAGGCGGCAAAAAAGGCAAAGCACCAGTAGCAGATGATGAAGGTAATATCATCCCAACCACAGAAGTTAAGCCCTTGGGCAACCTGCCTTCAGTCGATGGATTGGATGAGCATCATCGGGCGGCCATACAAAATGACATCGAAGTTTCCTGTGGTGTCGCAAAAGAAACACCGGCCAAAAACGGCGATGGACAAGCTTATCTGGACGAAACAGGCCGCATAAAACATTGGGCGACACTAGCCAATGCTCTTACAACTCCAGGTCGCAACAAAAAGACTAAGGCTCAAGATACCTTCGAGAAGATCCAAGATGAGATCCCTAACAATGTCAAAGCGCAAGTAAAAAACATTATAGATGACCGCTACCTGGGTGAAGCTCTTAACGTTTATCAAGAGGGTATAGAATATGCCATCGACAAAGAAATTGAGAAATATGAGGGTTGGAGAAAAGCGGATGCTAACGAAGTAACCGATTTCGTCACAAAAACCATTAGGAGTCAGATAACTACACATATTGCAAAAAATGGCACTATTAAGAATAAAGACCTCCTAGAGGCTATTAAAAAGCGGAATACAAGTCCAGTTATCAGTCAAAGCGTGGCGATACGGCTAGAGCTCTTGAGAAGTGGACATCAAGGCCTAGGCATAGGAGCTCGGGCTTTCAAAAAGATCCCGAAAAGTATCCAAAACCTGACTAACCTTCCTGGTTCAGAGACCGTAGGAAATATGTTCGGCTGGCTGGGTGGGCTGGTTAACGACACGTTAAAGATGAAGAACAGCTAAGGCTCGGTCTTAGAGCCGAAGAAGGCTAGCAGAGCCTTGACATTAGATTGCGAGAGGCCCGGCACAGCGTGTAACTGCTCTGCCGTGGCCTCGCGCAGTTTGGCTACACTGCCAAAGTGACGCAGCAAAAGCTGACGCTTTTTGGGTCCTATTCCCTCGATGGAATCCAAGGCGCTACGCAGTGTCCCTTTACTTCGTCGCTTCCGGTGAAAGGCCACCGCGGAGCGGTGTGCTTCATCGCGGATTTTCTGCAGTAGAAACAAGATGGGCGATGTTTTCTTTAAACGAACAGGATCTTTAACATTAGGCAGGAAGACCTGCTCACCGGTGATGCCCTTGTCATGGCGCCCCTGCTCCTTGGCGACACCGATGACATCCACAGTGACAATATCCAAGTCTTCCATCACCTTCAGTGCACTATTCAGCTGGCCCTTGCCTCCATCAACGATGAGTAGATCAGGAAGATCATTTTCCTCCTTGGCGCGCCGATAACGCCGCGTGAGAACCTCACGCATGGCGCCATAGTCGTCAGATGCTGCCGTATTTTTTAGTTTGTAGAGTCGATAGCGCTTGGAGTCCTTCTCCCCTTCCGTGAAGGCTACCAACGAGGACACGGGTTCCGTCCCGGAGATGTGTGAATTGTCAAAGCACTCAATGCGTCTAGGATAGTTTGTCAAACGCAGCTGTTCTTGCATCTCAGTCAGCATCTTTTCAATGACAACCTTGGCATCTTTCTCCCTTCGGTAAGCTGATTCGGCATTGGCATAAGCCATCTCTACCAACTTGAGCTTGTCGCCGCGCTGAGGTGTAAGAACCTGAACATTGCGTCCCTTGCGAGTGGTGAAGATTTCTTCAAGAGCAGCTGAGTCCTCCACATTTACCGGAAGAAGAATTTCTTCTGGCAGATCTTCGGCAATTTCGTAACGCTGCATCATCAGGGATTCAAGAAGCTCTGCGTCATCTTGGGCCAAGCCAGAAAAGCTATAGCTGCGCGTCCCCATCAGCCGGCCTTCCCGGTAGAGAATCTGGCTAACCATCACCTCTTCGCCTTCACGGAACACTCCAAAAATATCGCTATCGCCACCGCCGACCTTGACAACTCTCTGCTTTTCAATCGTCGCCTGAATGTACCTAATGGTGTTTAGCAAAACCCCAGCTCGCTCAAATTCTAGAGCGTCTGCGGCAGTTGTCATCTCGGCGCGTAATTCTTTTAGAACATCTTGGTCCTGTCCCTTCAAAAATTGGATCGTCGTACGCACATGATGGTCATACTCTTCTTTAGTACATCGCTCGACGCAAGGAGCAATGCAGCGCTTCATGTCGTACAAAATGCAGGGTCTGGTGCGACGTGCGAACTCCTGATCGGAACATTGCCGTAGCGGAAAGATGCGATGAATTAAATCGAGGGTCTGCCTGGCGGCGTAGGCGCTGGTGTAGGGGCCAAAA
This sequence comes from uncultured Chlamydiae bacterium, assembly GCA_963713615.1. Lineage (GTDB taxonomy): Bacteria > Chlamydiota > Chlamydiia > Chlamydiales > JAJFMA01 > CAMFKD01. The sequence goes on along the minus strand of CAVQMM010000001.1, from coordinate 364,531 downwards.
TACAGTCCATCAGGTTTGGGCTTTCCCTTGTACCGAACCAGTTGCACCATCGGCCAGGTGCTTTTATGGTTAATTTTTAGACTAATATAGGTTTTGTCATCGCGAAAAATGGCGTTATAGTGCGGCAGATGCTCTTTGATCAGCGTATTTTCCAGCAGCAAGGCTTCTTTTTCCGAGCTGACGACAATCGTTTCAATATTATGCACTCGTGCGACAAGGTGTGGCACCTTCTCTCGCGAGTCGCGTCCTGGAATAAAATATTGCTTAACTCTTTGTCGTAGATTTTTAGCCTTACCCACATAAAGAACGACGTCGCGACGTCCTTTCATGATATAAACGCCAGGCTTGGTGGGGAATAGGTCTATTTGCTGTGGATCATACGACATATTTATGCAGCTTCAGCCAGCTTGTCATCACGTTTTTTTCTTCTAGGCGTTTTACGGTCGATACGCAGCCAACTGAAGTCCCTCACCGGTACCCTTTGGTCTTGAGAATTGTCATCTAAGCGACTGCTTCTCCGACGCAAACGCGGAACTGTAGGGTCAGTGCGATAGAAAACCCGCCCAACCTTAACATCCAGACCTGTGGGGTCCGTGATCCAGACTCCTTCAAATGATAAAGGAGATTCTTTAGGTTTTATAGCGGTTTCTGCAACCCGCTGGTCCTTTCTTTCATGACTCACGATTGGCTGTTTATCAGTTTTTTCTTTCCGGCCGATGTCTGGAGATCGTCTTCTCCTTCTGTCACTTTTCAGCGCTTCATCCTTTTGCCGAACACGTTCGAATTCCTGACGAAATGCATCGGTCAAAGAATCCCAACGCTGGCGCATTTGAGCATCTTCCCGACCGGCGCGCATCTTCTGCTCGAAACTCTTTTCCTCTAATCTTAAAGCGCTTTCCTCTATGGAGATATATCGTTTGTACATTTCCCGATTCTCAAACAAGAGAAACATGGAGCTCACTAAAGCACTAAAATAACCATCCCATGCGGCTTCGTCAGTCCGTGCAATTTCCGAATGTTCATCAACCTCTCGGGGGCGACGCCGTTCGTCAGAGTCCCGATCTGTCGAATCAGAGTAGCGTTTGGGCTGATCGTGCTCGTCAGAAACGCGGTGCGACCCTGAATGAGGCGCTATGGGTTTAATAAAATCGCCCATAAGCCCTCCTTGTTATGTAACCATTTTAGCATAAAACCCATAAAAAGGAGAGCAGGAAGAGGTGAGAGAGGGAGAGGATCAGGAATCAGGAATAGAAATTTTACAACAGAGGACACAGAGACGCCGAGATAGGAGAGAGAGGAAAGAATGGAGATTATTTTTTTTATTTTAGTAATTTATTAAATTTTCTCCAATTTATTCAAATTGATAATATTTAATAAATTTCTAAAATAAAAAATCCTCGTCCCTCTCTTCTCTCTCCTATCTCGGCGTCTCTGTGTCCTCTGTTGTAAAATTTCTATTCCTGATTCCTGATTCCTGATCCTCTCCCTCTCCCCCTACCCACATCTCTCTATCTTCTTGGCCTAGCTCTCCTTTGCGTAGGGACCGAGCTGACCGAGCGCCGCACCGATATCCTGACCCAGCCCATCGTCAAGCTTATTGCCTACTTTAGAACCAAACAGAACACTTCTAAAGGCTTTTATTGCCTTCTTGCTGGGGGGCCTATAGGGAAGGCCAGGCACCGGATTGCAAGCCAACAACCGGATCTGACAACGCATATTTTTGACCAAATGGGCTAATTCCAATGCCTGATCAGGATGGTCATTAAACCCATCGATTAAGACATAATCAAAGCTGACAGGCTGACCGGTCTGCATGGAATAGCGACGGCATACCGTCATGAGCTCTGGCAAGCGATATTTCTTAGCATAGGGGACGAGCTTCTGACGCAGCTTTTGATTCGGTGCATGCAGCCCCACAGTCAGTTGAAGAGGCAGTTGAGCCTGCAGCAATCGTTCGATGCCATCAATAATCCCGACTGTGGAAATCGTGATCTTCTTCGATGGAAAGCCGATGCGCTGCGGATCACACAAGGCCTCAAGAGCCGCCAGTAATGGCTTCACATTTTTTAAAGGCTCTCCCATGCCATCAAAAGCGATGCGCCCAATCGTACGATTACCCTGTTGGGCGGCCCAGTCGCGTCCCTGTAGAAACTGATCAATAATCTCTGCTGGCTGCAGGTTGCGCACAAAGCGCTTTCCCGAAGCACAAAAGATACAACCTACTGGACACCCGACCTGGGTAGACATCGTCAACTGCCATCCATACCGGCTCGGGGTCAAAATCGAATCTACATGGCTCTTGTCAATCAGTTGCCACAGGAATTTTTGGACGCCACCGGCTCCAGCACGTACGCGCTTCGGTTCTAGCACTCCTAAGCGGAAGGATTTCGTTAAAGACTCGCGGAGCGGCGCCGCCAAGTTAGTCATGCGCTTCCAGTCGCGTATGCCTTTTTCATAAACCCAAGCAAAGATCGACTCTGCCTGAAATGTCTGGTGTCCATGCTCGACCAACCAGTGCCGTAGCTCAGATAAGGAAATCGATAAGAAGTCAATCATTGTAAAACCTTTGGATATACCGAAGAGTATACAGGATTTGCTTCCGCTTTCCAACAATAACATAGCCGGTCATAATGCAAGAAATAATACGTGAGGAAGAGCCGATGACGATTTGGAAGCACCCTACCGACTTAGAAACCCTCAACAAAAAAAGCCAAAACACCATGATGGAGCACCTAGGCATCGTCTTCACCGAACTTGGGGACGACTTTCTCAGTGCCACCATGCCCGTCGATAACCGCACGCATCAGCCTTATGGCATCATGCATGGGGGCGCATCATGCGTCTTGGCAGAAACCGTGGGAAGCACAGCCGGATTGCTTTGCTTAGATGTATCGGCTCAATTTTGTCTGGGATTATCACTCGAAACGCATCATATCAGGCCCGTAAAAACAGGTTTTGTTATAGGCACCGCAAAGCCAAGGCAGCTAGGAAGTACCATCCATATTTGGGATATCGATATCGTAGATAACCATGGGCACCCCATCTCTGCAAATCGCTTGACGCTCATCATACGCAACCGCAAGAGCCACCAGGCACCGCTCTCTGAGGGGTAGAGGCTGGGAGAAAGAGGGGAGAGGAGGAGGAAAGAAAGGAAAAATTAAGTATTTTTTTTGTTTCAGCATTTATTAAAACAAAAACAATAAATTAAAACAAAAAAACCATTCAATTTTTCCTTTCCTTCTTTCCTCCTCCTCTCTCTTCTATCTCCGCGTCTCTGTGTTCTCTGTGGTGGAAATCCTAAAAAAGCCCCACGACGTGTTACGACACGAACCGTTGCTAGTAGAACTTGCTGCCCTGACGCTGCATCTCCAGCAAGGTGTCACAAGGCGCAAACCGATCGCCATAACGGCCTGTCAGCTCTTGGAGCCCATTAACAACAGTATCCACCCCAATGCTGTCAGCATAATGCAAAATCCCGCCTCGGAAGGGAGGGAACCCTGCCCCCAAAACGAGTCCTAGATCAACATAGGCAGGTTTAGATACTACCCCCTCTTCCAGGCAGCGTGCGGCTTCATTAATCATCGGCAAAAGAATACGATCGTTAATACTCTGGTCTGTGATCTCGGTTTTTGGAATACTTAGCTTTTTGATGAGCTTCTGAACAGTCTTATTAGACGTATGCTTTTCGCCATGATAAACATAGAACCCTTTACCGACTTTCTTACCATAAAGATGCTCATCATACATCAGCTTGGCAAGAGCAGGCCCTTTCATGCGAGCGCCGTAGGCTGCTTCGAAGATGCCTCCGACCTTGTAAGTGACGTCATTACCGATTTCATCAGCCAATAAGAAAGGGTCCATGGGCATACCAAAGTCTAACTGGAGCTTGGCGATCCGTTCCATATCGACGCCTTCTTCAAGCATGCGAGCCGTCTCTGACAAACCCATCACCAAGATACGGTTCACCAAGAAGCCAGCGCAATCCTTCACCACCAAGGGAACTTTACCAACTTTTTTACACAGAGCCACTGCTGTGGCTACTGTCTCCGGCGATGTCTGAGTTCCTGGGACAATCTCCACCAACGGCATACGCGATACGGGGTTGAAAAAGTGCATACCTATGAAGCGCTCTGGGTGACGCAAGGCCTTAGCTAAATCCGTGACCGATAGCGACGAGGTGTTAGTAGCTATGATGGCATCTTGGGAAATATGACTCTCCAACTCAGCCAGCATGCGCTTTTTTAATTCGATGTCTTCCACAGCAGCTTCGATGACAATATCGACATTGCGAAACCCACTATAGTCTATGGTGCCGCTAACGCGGTGAAACTTTAGGTTAGCTTGCTCTTTGCGTAGCTTGCGAAGTTTGCGAACATAGGTATCGTAGAGGTCATGAATAGCCCCATAACCAACAGCTACGCGGTCCCAATCTATGTCACGGAAGCGCACGGGGTAGTCATAGTAGCTAAACAACCAAGAGATGCTACTACCCATGGTCCCTGCGCCCAATACGCCAACGTTTTTGATCGTCTTGGTTTCTACAGGGGCTTCAACGCCTTTGTCTTTTTTTGCCATTTCTTGTGCAAAAAAGATTCCTACCAGATTTGGCGCAATCATAAATGGCCCAGAAACACTCTCTAGAAAAACTTCTTTTTCCCTTTTGAGGCCCTGATCCAAGGGTAATTCATAGGTCTCTTTGATGGTATGCAATGCGATTAATGGCGCTGGATAGTGGCCCTTTGTGCGCTTTCGCACCTGCTTCTCGGTCTGCCAGAACAAGAAAGCACGGCCGACAGGATTTTTCTCCAGCAGCCAAGCCATAAATCCACGCTTCTGACGTTTCTGAGCAACTTTCTTAGCGCCAGAGTTGTTGAGGATCTCGTGGACAAAGCCAATAGCTTCCTGATTTGCAAAAGGCCAGGGCACTACAGCATCTACGAGATGTGTACGTAAAGCCTCTTTAGGACTTAGCGTTTTGCCTGACAAAATCATATTTAGGGCTGGTTGTAGGCCTATCAGCCTTGGACATCGCTGTGTTCCGCCCCATCCTGGCATTATCCCCAAGGTGACTTCCGGAAGGCCTATGGCTGTCTTGGCATAGTCTGTACACAGGCGATAGCTGAACGCTAACGCCAGCTCGGTGCCACCACCTACGCAGATCCCATTAATGACAGCTACAGTAGGGAAAGGCAGGGCTGCAATACGGTTCAAAAGGCTATGCCCCTGATTAATGATCGTATCGGCCAGCGAAGGTGTTGAAAATACCCTGGAAATTTCCCTCAAATCAGCACCGGCAACAAAGCTGCCCTCTTTGCCGCTGGCAAAGATCATCGCCTTGACATCCGGACTCGCTTGCAGATCACTAATCACCTTGTCGATGTCTTTGAGAACAGCTACTCCAAGAGTATTGAGGGATTCTCCAGCGACATCCAAGGTGACAAAAGCGATTCCTTCGGCATCGACATCAACGGTCAGATTTTCTGTCTTCATACAACCTCCACAGCCATAGCTTGTCCCTGACCGCCACCAATACAAAGGGTAGCTAACCCTAGACTTGCATGGCGTCGATGTAATTCCTTCAGTAAAGTCAACACCATACGTGTTCCAGAGGCCCCTAAGGGATGTCCCAAAGCGATCGCGCCTCCATTAACATTTAGACGCTCAAAATCGATGGTCCCTACCGCCGTAGCTCGTCCAAGCTCTCGTTCAGCAAAAGCTGCTGAGTCCATTGCCTTGACCACTGAGAGCACCTGAACAGCAAAGGCTTCGTTAATCTCTATCAAGTCAAAATCTTTGAGAGCCCAACCATTAGCATCGAGCAGTTTGGCGGTAGCAAAGACAGGTCCAAGGCCCATTCGCGCTGGCGCCAAGCCTGCCGCTGCATACCCTCTTATATACCCCAGTGGAGTCAAACTTCGACGCTTAGCTTCCGCCTCGCTCATCAATACGAGTGCTGCAGCTCCGTCGGTAATTTGACTGGTATTCCCGGCCGTGACTGTCCCCGCCAAGCGGTCAAACGCGGGCCGTAACGCCTCCAACCCCTGCATGGTTTGCGTGTCGCGAATGCCATCGTCATCAGCCTGCAAAGTTCGATAGCGTGGAGGAATAGGTATCCGAACGATTTCCTCAGCTAAGCGCCCTGCCGCCTTAGCCCGTGCTGCCCGTTGCTGACTAGCCAATGCAAAGCGATCTTGTTCTTCGCGTGAGACAGCAAACTCGCGTACTAACACCTCGGCGGTCTGACCCATGCTCAATCCACATAGTGGGTCCGTCAATCCAGGCATCTCTGGATAAAAAAGCGAGGGGCGTAGACGCAGGATTGCTCGAAGCTTAGACCACCAATTCTTCGCTTTTTTCAAACTCATCATATAGCGGCGCATGCTCTCTGGGAACATCAATGGAAAGTGGCTCATGGACTCCGTGCCACCGGCAACCATAATCTTGGCTTCTCCCAAGCGGATTCTATCGCATGCAATAGCTATCGACTCCAAACCCGAAGCGCAGTTGCGGCTGACTGTCACCGCAGGGGTTGTAATCGGTAAACCGCCTTTGATAGCGATAATACGCGCGGGGTTAGCGGCCTGGGGTGGAGTGATCACATTACCAATGATCACTTCATCAACTTCGTCAGGGCGTATTCCCGCGAGAGCCACTGCCTCCCTGACAGCAAAGGCCCCCAAATCATCAGCTTCCAGTTCAGCAAAAACCCCTCCCGAGCGGCAAAAGGGCGTTCGGATCCCTGCAATAACAGCCACACGGTCGCTCATGGCTTAACCTCCCGCTGATACATTGAGTCAATAAGGACATGATATTTGTCAGCCACTACATCACGACGCACCTTTAATGTCGGTGTAAGCTCACCACTCTCAACAGTCAGAATTGTCTGTACAAAGCGGTAGTCGCGAACTTCTTCCCAGTGGTTCAGATGTCGATTCATTTCTTTAATATGCGCTAGAACGGCATCGCGAACCTGTGGAGACTTTAAAAATTCAGCATCGCTATAATTAGTCATGCCGTAGCTAGCTTTGAGGTGGTAGAGGGCATCAAAGTCCGGAAAAAGGATACAAGTGCAGAAGGGACGGCCCTCGGCAATCACCAAGGCGTGATCAACCCAAGGGAGCCTCTCCAAGGTCTGTTCAATAGGCAACGGCACCACCCACTCTCCGGTCGATGTCTTGTACATCTCTTTGACGCGTCCTACAATGGTTACAAAGCCATCTTGGTCGATGGAGCCCTTATCACCAGTATGAAACCATCCGTCGGCGTCCAAGGCTCTGGCAGTCTCTTCTGGATCTTTGAAATAGCCTCGCATGACGTTAGGACCACGCACGATCAACTCACCTTCGTCACTGACGCGAATTTCTACTCCTGTCAAGGGAAGGCCTACACTCCCGATCTTGCGAGCGCCTTCTCTGTTAACGGAGAATGGGCACCCTTCGGTCATTCCCCAGCCCTCATAGATGGGAAAGCCCATGTTCACAAAAAATGTTTCTAGATGAGGGTTTAACTTGGCGCCTCCCGAAATGATCAACCGCACCTCACCGCCAAAGGCCTTACGAAACGCGTTATAGACAAGGGAGTCCGCTAGCCAGCGTTGAAAGCGTATCCACGTGCTATCCTCCTCACGATCCGCTAAGCGCAGGGCCCAGCCTCCTATCCTGCTCAGCATATAACCAGAATCGTGAATGCGGTTAATCAGTCTGACACGCATCTTTTCTAATAAACGTGGCACCAAGACCAAAATCGTCGGACGCACATGATGTGTCGCCTGCAATAGCGTCTTTGGATCCTCCAGGTAGTAAATACTCACACCATGCGCTACCATAATGTAGTTCAAACACCGCGCAAAAATGTGCGCTAGTGGAAGAAAACTTAGGTAACGGTCACTTTCAGCGTCCCATCCAAACGGATCCAGGTGGATCAACTCGACCAACTGTCTCTGCGTGAGTTCAACTCCCTTGGGTCTGCCTGTGCTTCCACTGCTATAAATAATCGATGAAACATTGTCAGGCTTGACTGCCTGCATTAAGGTTTCATAATAGTGTGGTTGCTCCTTATCAAAAAGCTCACCCTCAGCTAGTAAATCAGCGAGATGGATGGCGGTATCGTCAGGACAGCGCTCCTCTAAGGCGACCACGGTCTGAAAGAGGTCGCGGTGTTGACCATACTTTATCCACTCTGCCTCGCCTTCGACAAAAAGGGTCTTTACCTCGGTCTGCTCGACTTCAAAAATGAGATTTTCAGGAGAAATATTTCCGAATAGAGGTACCGTAATCCCACCTGCTATCGCAATGGCAAAGTCGGCAATCGTCCAATTTGGGCAGGGTCTGCCCATCAAACCGACTTTTTCTCCAGGATGTACTAGCCCTCGTTTCACTAAGCCTAGCGCCAAAAACTTCACTTTTTGCACAAAACTTTGTGAAGACTCAGAGACCCATTCGCCTTTGCCATCCTGCAAATTGAAGGCTTTCGGATTAGAATAAGTGCTTCCGATATGGTTAAGGACATCGGCAAAAGTTAAAAACTGCTTCATTCTGGAGAATCCCCTATGCAAAGGCTTCCTCCACCTATATAAGCTTTTAGGATTTTAGACTATGCCCAAGAAAAGCTGTGCGCAAACGACGCAACCAATGTTGCGCGTAATGGCTTACATCGCGCTGCCTAAAAAACAGCCATCGCAGCACAACCGCCCACCCGAAACGCCGGTATAACGAGCTACCGGTCTCCCAAAAATGTCTAAACAGCGACTGTCGGTCCGTCCCCCGAAGATCATAATCCGTAAGCACCCGAGTTGTAGAAACAAAACGCATGTCCGCCAAACAAAACCGACAGAAGAAGTCAAAACCACCTCGCATCGTGTATTCCGTTGGGAATTTACCGATAAGACGAAAAGTATCTGAACGTATCCAGCACGACTGAAGGCTGGTGGGCTGGCGTCCACTCTTTAGCAGCTCAAGAGTCAGCGGGCGATTCAAGGCCTTAATTTGTGTGTTTGCCTCGTGTAGAACACATCCGCAATAGACCAGATGTGGGTTAGCATGATCCAAGGCGAGGTCTATCATCTGCCTAATAGCCTGATAATGAATATAGAAATCGCCCGGAAATAACATATTAATATATTCGCCCTTAGCATGCGAAATGCCTTTATTAAGCATCTCATAACGGCTGTAGTCACTGACGGATAGGATGCGCACGCGTTTAGATCGATAACTCTTAACGACCTCCAACGTGCGATCTGTCGATGCAGCATCTACGACGATAATCTCATAAGAAGGGTAGTCCTGCTCCAAAATGCTTTGCAGAGTGGTCGGCAGCGACTGACTTTGGTTATAAGTCGGAATGATGATGCTGACTAGCGGGTAGGCAAAATCATGGTATTTCACCTGTGACGTCGATAAAATATCCCACTCTTTAGTCATAAGGTTCGTATAACTTTTTTAGGTTCTTCGGAAGAATTGGAGGCGCTTTGGAGTCACAATCGCCACTCGGCGCGAAGCGCTTTGGAGTGCGGTCGCTCGCGACCGCTTTGGATTTGGGCGAACTAGGTACCTTACGAATCTTTACTTTTCCTCTTTAAGGGTATCTAGAAGGCTTGACGATTTAACGGGAAACTGTGTGACACAGCACATTCACCCAAATCCAAAGCGGTCGCGAGCGACCGCACTCCAAAGCGCTTCGCGCCGAGTGACGATTGTGAAGAGCTCACGTTTGTGTCTACGCAATTTAGTCGTTTACAAATACATTTCTACGTTCTTTCTTTTTTTTAAACAAGAGCGAAGTTTTCACTCAAAACTCGTTGAAAAACAAACGTGAGCTCTTCTTTGCGCCTTCGCGTTAAAAAAGCCCCACGAACTGCCGCCCCTCAGAAGCCCTGACCAAAAAAGCCATGCAACCGAATGGCATTATGATACACATTATGTCCAAAACGAAAACTCGCTAATACCGCCAGCGCTGCCACCCCAACACCAATCGTCACTCCGGTGGTAAAGCGATTCCAGCAACGTTGTCTCTGCTCCTCAAGGTCTGCGCGCGCAGCCCTAAGAGGGTCCGCAGCCCACTTGAGATGGCTCCTGAAATCCCGCGCTGCCCCGAGATTTCCGTAGCCTATAAGCTGACGAAGAACCCCAATGGCCACTGCAACGCAGATGCCTCCAGCTACTAATGTGGGTCCCGAAGTAGTCAATGAATTCACGACAAGGCGCGTCACAAATCCATAAATCGAGAAGGCTCCGCTAGCGACCACTGTAGCCACAATGGACAACCCTAGGCACTCCGCTACAGCCACGACAGCAACAACTCCAGCCATAGGAATCAACATAGCGATTGCTATACTTGAAATGCCATCAATGAGCACTTCTAAGGCTAACCTGGGCACGCAAAATCCCGCGTCAGCAACGTGCCGCGCCTGCATCCACCTTTCCGAACTAGCATCTATCTGACGGTTTTCATAGGCTTGTACGACAGCTTTAGCTTCTTCATACTCTGGCGTCGCCAGGCATTTGTCGAATAAAACGTCCCCGTAAGGAATCATAGTTCCTACGTTCATAGACCCCTCCTTTTTTTAAGATGCGCACGCCACAGCCCCTCAAAGCCCTACCTAGAAAAAAGTGATCCAATTAACTGACCAACTTGGTAGGGAGCATAACGCAGACTAACAGTTACCATAACCGCTACAACCATGACACTAACCTTTGCTGCTATTGCAACATAGTCCAGACAGCGTTGTCGCTGTTCTTGAATCTCTGCATGCGCCGCTTTGCAAGGATTTACAGCCCACCGAATATGCCTTGTGAAATCGCGTCCAGCGGATAAGTGCTCATGGCCCATAAATTGTTGAAGGATGCCCATAGCCACTGTCGCACATATGCCTCCAGCTACTAATGCGGGGGCGGATATGCTTAATGAACTTATCACAACAAAAGTCACAAATCCATAAAGCGCTAGCGTACCACCAACAGCCACGATGGCCATAGCGCGTAGCTCAAGCTCATTGGCTATCATCCCAACAGCAGCCCCTCCATACCAAGGCAACAATATGGCCGTTGCTATGGCTGATATCCCCCCAATAGATACCTCTAAGGCTAGTCTGGGAATACACAATCCCGCCTGAGCCATATGGCCAACCTGCAACCGCCTTTCCGTACCAGTATCTATCTGACCGTTTTGATATGCCTTTATAACCGACTTGGCATCTTTATATTTTGATGTTCCCAAGCAATTGTCGATAAATGCATCCCCATAGGAAGCTGCACACGATATGTTCATAAACTTAATCCTCGATTTTTTTATTTATTATCTCTAAGAGGCTGTATGCCGAATATCAAAAGTAAACAATTTATTCAAACTTATGATTGAATATGAGGGGCGCCGAAGACAAAGTCTGACTACTCCAAAAGTCATTGTTTCTACGCACTATGTTAAAGCATACATGTCAAGACGGAGTATAGGAAAGGTCAAGGGGTCATTAAATCATGAGAGAAACCTTCTTGCAACCCATGGCAACAAAAAAGCCCCGCTTTAGGCGGGGCTTTTTTTCCATCACTTGTTAGTTGTGACAAGCGTCAGTTAGTTCTGCGGAAACTGATCTTCCAACGCTGAATCGAATATGTCCACAGCCTCATTTTGGGGGAGGTTATTACTCTTTGCCAACTCAAACACGCTTAGTGACATGATAAACCCTGCATTGGGCTGAACAAGTGTCCGTGTATCCCTCGCAACAGCAAGTGCTTGTTCTAGATCAAGATTGTGGTACTTAATTAGATAAGCGAGAACAGCAGTAGCACTTCTCGATGCACCCATGGAGCAGTGAACCAGAATTCCTCCGTTGTCAACACCCTGCTTGATGGTGTCAGCAAGCTCATCTAGCTTTAAATAATTTTCTCGACTAGCACAATCGTGAACTTCCGTAATGATATGATTAATCCCCGCTGGGACGTTAAATGCTCCTCCCGATTTTATCAAGCTAAGCACGTTTTTGACTTTCATTTGACCCACGAAGTCGGGCGACTGGCCGTTTCCTAAAAACAAGTTAGGAAGAATTCGGTGGTAACCTGACAGGTCTGATGCTGCTACAACCTGGCTGCCATAAACCTCATGGAAATCATGGTACTCACGATTCTCCGGTTTAACACGCCCCAGCCCTTCCCGTGTCATTTCAATAGGTAAATTATCTTGGTGATTGCTTTTAAACTGTTTTATCATGGTGTCATATCTAGCCAAAGCCTGGTCTATGGCAACTTTTGCTGCGTCGGCGCGGGGCATCATCATCCCGATGATTTTAACAGCAACATAGGAAACAGCGACTAAAGTTGCTGCCCACTCTATACCTTCTACAACCTCAAGAACTGTGTGACAAGCATAGGATGTATTCCCCAAAAAGACGACATTAGCAATCCCAATCCCAAGAGCTGCCACATTAATTAAGAGAGACATCTTCTTCCAACCACTTTCCGACGCGGCCTGACCTGCCAAGCCGTTGGCTATCCCTAGTGTTGCTTGCATCATGGTGTGTCCAGAAGGATTGTCGCTATTGATAAAAGGTAAATTAGAAATCCAAAAGGAACGATTAGCTCCTGTCACCATAGCTAGTCCAACTAATGACGCAGCTAATGCAACCTTGCTCCAAGACACCGTTTTGCCAGCATCCACAATATGGCGAACCAACGATTTGTCGCCTCCCTCGCTACGCCAAGCATTGATCCCGCGCACGACTGGTGGCACTGTCAGCAAAGCTATGCTAACCCCGGGAATAACATACTTTAGCCCAGTTTTAATATATGCCTGCATACCCGCATTCATCGTCTGCATGATTGGGCTATTGAACTTCGTGACACATAAAGCCTTAGACTTGAAATCCGGCAGCATGTTTTCCGAGATTCTTTGATACCAGCCTACGGCCACCCCGGCCATCGTTCCAATAGTCGCCGAGTAAGATAAAGCCTTACCAACTATTGAACCACGCTTGATTGCTGGCTGTTGATGATTGATTTGCTGATGATTATTAACACCTTGATCTATTATCATAATATCTCCAATGTTTTTTACTATCTCAAACCATTATATACAGTCTCATTATTATTCACAATAAATAGTTTTAAAATTATATGTTTAAAACAAAAAAATAAACTAACCAAACAGGTGAACGCATTAGTTCATCTATTTGGTTAGTTTCGTTTTTTAAAATTTGTGGGGCTTTTTAGAATTTTACCACAGAGAGCACGGAGATAGGAGGAGGTAATTGCAAAATTATTTGAGCCCTTAAGGATCGATTCTTAGGAAAAAAGGTTACCTTTTTCGGCCTTATTCACCTTTGCGGTCAGTTTTCGGTCGACTGCAAAAGGATCGTCTGTCGCGTTTTGCTCCTCGGACATAGCTGGCGCTATGCCCTCGTCACAAACCACGACATCCGACCTTTTTCGTCCGACCGAAATTCTGACCGTAAAGGTGAACAAGGCCCCTTTTTCTGCGAGAAGGCGATTCTCAAAGGCTCAAATAGTTTTGCAATTACCACTTAAAGTCCAGCAATTCCCGCTAATTCACCTCTACCCAGGGTTGCGTTGCCCCTATCGGGGCGGCCTGACCCTGGGCTAATCTCTTACACCCCATTCTGGGGTGTTATGTCATTTTTTAGCGGGAATTGCTGCTTAAAGTCCTTTCCTACCGCTAGGGTCTAAATACTAGCGGGAAGCAACCACAGCGATTCCACTCAAAATAATCCCAACTGTTCCAAACCAAGATATCCCATCTAGAACTTCGACCACGGTGTGACGACAAGCAGCGGTATTAAATACCAAAACAGCCGTGCCAATACTGTAGGCAAGAGCAATCGACGCTGTTATAACTCGTACCAAGCTCCAACTCTTGGTATTGCTGGCGCAACGGTCGGCTAATCCTAAGGCTAGACCAACAGCTGACATCATCGCTATGTGTCCGGAAGCTTCTAGGCTAAATCCCACGGATCCCAATGCATCAGCCCACAACGGCTGAATGTTCCGATCCGCCAAAATACCCATAGCCATGGGCAAAGCGCCTGCTAATATCCCCATCCACTTAGTTTTTTTATCTATTTTAGCAGCAAAATAGGATAGCCCTAAAATACTGAGGCATAACACTGCTGGACCGCTATTTTTCAATGTAAGGCATAGCCCAGAAAAGCAGTATTTGTAGCCGATTTGATCCTTGGCAAGCTCCTGCATTGGATCGTTAATGGCCTTAAGGAAGGTAAAGTCCTTACATGCATTCTCAACAACATCTTTAGTAATCTTAAAGGTATGCTCGATGCCATTGGCCTCACGCCATATTAATCCACCTACAGCGCCAGCAAAACCCGCAGTTGATGCCGCAACCAAAGGAACATAAAGAACGCAATCTTTTATCGAAACCATCATTTACCCCTTTTTAACATGTTTATTCTTGCTAAGGGTGTCTAGTTTTTCACAGTCACTACTTTTAGTCAATCCAAACAGAACAATTGAACAAACTATCACAAATCCATTAATGAGATGCTTCGTTCTGCTGTTGAGAGAAATGCGTCTGCGCAGTACACTTGGCGTCACAATTTACAGCCAGGTGGTTAGGTATTCTATGCTCACATTTCAGCAACTCATTCAGCGTCTTTCAAACTTTTGGCATGAACAAGGGTGTACACTTCTTCAAGGCTATGACCTTGAGGTCGGTGCTGGTACTTTTAATCCCTCCACCTTCCTACGCGCTCTGGGCCCTGAGCCCTACCGCGCTGCCTATGTCGAACCCAGCAGACGTCCTACCGATGGTCGCTATGGTGAAAATCCTAACCGCCTGCAGCATTATTTCCAATATCAGGTGATCCTCAAGCCTTCTCCCCCGAATATGCAGGACCTCTATCTCCAATCCTTGCAAGCTGTCGGCCTAAATCTGAAAGATCACGACATCCGTTTCGTCCATGATGATTGGGAGTCCCCGACCTTGGGCGCTTGGGGATTGGGCTGGGAGGTCTGGAGCGATGGCATGGAAATCACCCAATATACCTACTTCCAAAGCGTCGGTGGGATAACTCTAAAGCCAATTACTGGAGAGCTGACCATTGGCCTGGAACGTTTGGCCATGTACCTTCAGAAGGTTGATAACGTCTATGATCTTCAGTGGAACGATACACTCACATATGGCGATATCTACCTCGCCAGCGAAATCGAATGGAGCACCTATAATTTTGAGCATGCTTCTACCGATATGTGGTTCCGCCATTTTGCCGACTACGAACGCGAAGCTCGTTATCTCCTAGAGCTCAAGCTTCCCATACCGGCCTATGACTTTGTGATGAAAGCCAGCCACGCGTTTAATATGTTAGATGCACGTCGCTATTTTTCCGTGACGGAACGCACAGGCTACATCGCACGCATTCGCGATCTCGCTTGCCTTGTGGCACAGGAATATGTTGCCAGCCGCGAGCGTCTTGGATTCCCCCTACTGCGCCATGCCCCAGAAACCAAATCCACTCCAGTGCAAGTGGGTGCGTTGCCCGAAAAGCTCGCCAAAGCATCTCCTTCAGCTAAGGGGACTTTCCTCCTGGAGATCGGCTCTGAGGAGCTTCCTGCTACATTCGTTCCAAAGGGCACGGCAAACCTACAGAAGGCCCTAGAACAGATCCTCAGCAAGGAAGGCATTCCCTATGAATCCGTCGCCATCTATGGCACGCCGCGCAGACTGGCCGTTAGCATCCATGGTCTGGCCCTAGGTCGTCCTGCCGAAGCCACCGAACGTCGTGGCCCTGCTTTGGCAAATGCTTTCGACAGTGACCATAACCCCACGAAGGCTGCGGAAGGTTTTTTCCGCTCGATAGGAAAGGTTATTCCATCCTATGAGACGATCATCGCCGGCACAGATCCCGAACTAGAAATCCGTGAAGTCAAGGGAGACCGCTACCTCTTTGCTCTAATCAAAACCGAGGGGCGCTCCACAGCGGCTATACTGGCGGAGGCATTGCCGAAGGTCATTGTAGACCTCGAATTTCCCAAAAAAATGCACTGGGGCACCTCCGAACTCACCTATGCGCGTCCGCTGAAGTGGGTGGTCGCCCTCATCGACGACACGGTGATCCCCTTTGCTGTCGGTGACCTCGTGAGTGGCAATACTTCAGAAGGGCATCGCCAACGCTGTCCTGGTCAATTCACCATCCCTCAGGCCGATGCCTACATCGAAACGCTCAAGAAGCATTGGGTTTTGGCTGATATCGAAACGCGCAGAGCCGATATTGAAAAACAAATTGATGCGCTCGAGAAAGAGCTGAAGGCACAATTATTGTATCGGGAAAAGGTCATACCACAAGTCCTTTATCTAGTCGAATGGCCAGCTCTGACCTATTCCGATTTTGATCCAGCCTTCCTCAGTATCCCTCACGAAGTCCTTACATCCGAAATGGTTGAGCACCAAAAGTACTTCCCGGTAGCCGATGCCAATGGAACACTTAAGAACCTCTTCGTTATCACTGCAGACACCCAACCGACAGACTCCATCCGCCACGGCAACCGCAAAGTTCTTTCTGCACGACTTAAAGATGGCGCGTTTCTTTACAACCAGGACCTCAAAACAACTCTGACTAGTTTCAACGCGAAACTAAAACACATCACCTTTCAGAAGGACCTTGGAACGATCTATGAAAAAGTTGAAAGGCTGATCAAACACGTCAAAGTCCTACATAACCTTCTGCCTCTCGGCGACCTCGCCACTGCCGAAAGGGCGGCTCTTTTCTGTAAAGCAGACCTCGCCTCAGCCATGGTTGGGGAGTTCCCCGAGCTTCAAGGGACCATCGGCCGCTACTATGCCAAAGCTCACGGAGAAAACAATGAGGTCGCTCTAGCCATCGAAGAGCATTGGATGCCACGCGGTGAAGGGGCTCCGCTGCCTACTTCAGACGCCGGCACACTCGTTAGCCTAGCTGAAAAGGTGGACAACATTCTCGGTTGCTTTGCTGTAGGGCTAAAGCCCACATCCTCCAGTGACCCCTATGCTCTACGACGCCAGGTTTTAGGTATTGTGCGCATTCTCATCCGCGGCGGATACCGCCTGCAGCTACCACAACTCTTCGACCTCTGTTTTGACCACTTCCCCCAGAAATATCACGCACAAAAAGCCCAAGTCCTCAAAGAGGTGGAAGCCTTTGTCACCAGCCGTGTAAAAACAGTCTTCCTAGAATACGACGTTCGCAAAGATGAGATCGAAGCCAGCTTGGCACAGGCTGTTAGCGACATCTATGACACCTTCCTACGCGTCAAAGCTCTTCACGACTTCCGTGCAACCGACAACCGCTTCCCTCTGCTATTTGAAGTATTTAAGCGCGCTAGTGGTCAGCTCGATGGTCAAAAAATCGCCACCTTTTCCCCTGCTCTGCTCAGTGAAAAGGCCGAGATAAACCTCGATCAGCGCCTACAAACGCTTGAAGGGCCATTCTTGCAAGCCCTGCAACAGCAGAACTATGAGCAAGCCTATGTTCTTATAGCAGAGCTTCAGCAACCCCTTGCATCGCTCTTTGATGAGGTCAAAATCCTAGCCGATGACCCTGCAGTTCAGCAGAACCGCATTGCCTTGCTTCAACGTGTCTTGGGGCTGTTTGGGAGGCTCCTCGACTTCAGCCGAATCCAAGCATAGCCACGGTCCGTTTCGTTTTTAGGAGTAACACGGATGCACACGGATCTAGGAGGATTTAGGAGGATTGGATGGTAGATGCGGCTCGTCAATCTAAAACAATAAAATTGGTTTTTAAGATGGAATGAACACAATCCGTGTTACTCCTAAAGAGCAGAACGAACCGTATCTGCCATCCTATCCTCCTAAATCCTCCTAGATCCGTGTGCATCCGTGTTACTCCTAAAAGGCCCCACGAACTGCTAAGGTAAGAAGCGGTCGCCGTGCCCCGCATCAGGACGAACCGCTGGGCACACACCCAACCGATGCCGGTTTTTTGCCACGATGCGGTAACCCCAATCGAACAGCCATGCAGGCAGAAAGAACTTCCAGCCGATCAACCGATAGCCACCCCCAAGCAACCAGCAAGTGCGAAAAACGGCTGTGCTGCGCACATAAATCTTTCGATGCGCAGTCAGGTAGTCTTCGATGAGAATGACGCTATCGAGGTCTCTGGGAATTCCTTGAAGCATTTTCTCAGCCGTCTGACCTTGTAAGGGTGCAAAAGCAAAAATTTGCCTCTTATCGGCACGTAACACCATCTGTACGCAACGGTCGCACAGTCCGCATTGTCCGTCGTAAAAAATCAGGTGTTGGTATACCCCCATCGGCCTGAAACTTCGATTTGGACCCACGCGAAAGCTCCCGCGATTCAACGATCGCAAACGGGTCCATATTTCTAATATTGACCCGTTTGCGATCGTTGAATCCCGGGGCTTTGGCGCGGTCCAAATTCGAAGTTTCAGGCCGATGGGGGTATAAGCCATGGTTAGCTCTGCACCTTGGGTGGATTTCTCTTCAATGTATCAAACTCCTTAAGTAGGAGCAATACCTCGTCATCACTACAAACGCCACTGCGGATCTTTGCCCCGATCTCTTCGGTTTGCAACATCCAATTGCGATCTAGCACCTTCTGTATTGCCGCTAAGACCAGTTGATCACCCCTATCTTTATCCAGCTTGCGTTGCATAATTTCGTCCAAGAGCCCCTGGCCTTCCGGAGCCTGTGCTGCCAGATTCCACAAATTCCATCGCTCCCCCGCCGCTGCCAAAGCCTCAATTGCCTGAAACACTCTGCGGCAAATGTCCACGCGAAAATCTTCGGCCGACAGATTTTTCTGTACCATAGATAGCATTGCAGGACCTTTTTCCCAAACGATGAGCCAACGCAAAAGATCGGTCTCTAGAATGCGGTCTGGATCAATGTCCAAAAGCCCTGCACTAGCCGACTTCCTGATCAGATAATGTCCTCCAGACATCTGAGAAGCGTTAACCATCTCCTCAGGCACCCGCATCAGGTGTGCCAACCGCCGCAAGCTCTCATGCACCATGACGGGGTTATTCCACTGACGGATGCGCTCCACCACCTCTTGTAGAAGCTGTGACTTGCCTGCTGGTGAGTTAAGATCATAGGTGAGACTGCCTACTTCGATCAAAAAAGCAAGGTATTCCTGCGCGTTTTCTAGCAAACGGATAAAGCCCTCCATACCATCAGAACGTATTAACGCATCGGGATCACTGCCAATAGGAAGTCTGATAACCTTCACTTCAATGCCGCGCTTCTGAAAGAGGTCCCCCACCTTTCGCGCTGCTTCAATACCAGCTTTATCGGCATCAAGAGCCAGGAACACCCTCTTAACACCTAGGTCAACAAGCTCGTTGACATGGCCCTCGCCAAATGCCGTCCCCAGTGCTGCCACAGCAATGTTTAAACCATTAAAAATCAATGACAACGCATCGATCTGCCCTTCGACAATGATCGCCTGTGCTTCCTTGGCAATACGTCGACGGCATTCATGCAATCCATAAATCACTCGAGATTTCTTAAAGAGTGTCGTCTCGGAGCTATTAATGTACTTGCCGCCGAACGTTTCTTCGCGATACTTACGCGCTGAGAAGCCGATCACCGCTCCAGTCCCATCACAAATAGGAAACGTAATGCGATCGTAGAAGAATTCTCTACTCGATCCATCTTCTCGCTCTCTCAATAAACCCGCAGCGTAAAGCACCTCATCCGTGAAACCTTTAGCATGCAGCGCGGGACGGACCACCCCCCCCTGTCGTGGGGCTAATCCCAGGTAGAAGCGTTCGATAAACTCTAGGGTCAGGCCGCGATCATACAGATAACGTAAGGCTGCGCCTCCCTCTTCGGTATGTAGCAGTAAAAAATGAAAGAGACGGTTAGCCTCTAGCAAAGCCCGTTTAATCTCAGCCTTGCGCGGACCACGTTGCTCCTTTTCACCCTCAACAATTTCTAAAATAACACCAAAGCGCTGAGCAAGATTCTCGATAGCTTCCTGGAAATTCATACGGGCATGATCCATTAAAAACTGGATCGCATCCCCATGCGCCCCACACCCGAAACAATGATAATGGCTATCACCCTTCTGGATAGTAAACGATGGTGTCTTCTCATCGTGGAATGGACAGCACGCCTTGAAGGCTGCGCCGGCGCGCTTCATATCGACATGCGGAGATACCACTTCGACAAGGTCGACGCGACGGCGCAAAGTTTCTAAACTTTCAGCAGTGTATAATGGCATGGCGACATTATACGCCAAACCGAGTTAGAGAGAAAGAGGGAGGAGAGGAAGGGAATTAGGAATTTTTACCAGCAGAGAGCGCCAAGACGCCGAGATAGGAGAGAGAGGAGAGAAAGAAAGGAAAATTTGAATACTTCTTTTTATTAAATATTTTTTGCCAATTACTATTTATTAAAATAAAAAATTATTCAATTTTTCCTCTCTCTTTTTCCTATCTTCTCTGTCCTATCTCGGCGTCTCGGCGCTCTCTGTGGTAAAAATTCCTAATTCCTCTTCCTATCTCCGCCTTCTCTCCGCCCTTCTCTCCTCGCCCTCAATGACTTACCTCATACATCCACGAGTCTGTCTTACGACCAGGCCAATCGAAGGTAGAATCATACGAATCTCCCTCAATGTCATAGTCATACAATGGAGTACGCTGGTCATAGCAGCGCCAACTATCGCGACATCGATTGCGACGTACCCGAGTCCAATGACCGCAGCAATCCTCGCCATCAGGGCAAGAGCGTCCAGTTGGATCCTCTACATAAACATATCCCTCATCCGGATCGGCACTCTCCACGGGAGCATCGGGGCCGGCATGCAAACGTTTTAAAACGTAGGTAGGTTCGTCCGGTCGGCGAGCCCCTTCCATAGAAAGCGGAAATACCGCTAAAAGGGTCAAAAAAATAGACGTCACTAATTTCATAGGTCGTTCTCCTGAGATTTTCTTCTACCACGCCCGCCATTTTTTTCTAAACTTTCGTTTCTCATTGAGCTATGCTATCCGGCATGGAATATCTTCACGGTTACATCGAGAGAATCACCTTTCAAAATCCTGAAACAGGCTACACTGTCGCTCAGCTGCGCCCTCCTGGTAAGCAGTACCTTGTTTGTATTGTTGGGTCCATGCCTCTTGTACAACCGGGGGAAACTGTCCGCTGCCGAGGGGAATGGAAAAGTCACCTCATTCACGGACGTCAGTTCGAAGTTAATGAATGCCAGACCGAAATGCCCGCCGATGTCGTCGGTATCTCAAAGTATCTAGGCTCCGGACTCATCAAAGGCATTGGCCCAGTCTATGCCGCTCGCATTGTCGAGCTCTTTGGCGTCACTACCCTGGACATCATCGATCTCACCCCCGAGCGTCTGCTAGATGTTCCAGGAATCGGTAAGGGACGTCTTTCCAAAATCACTGCCTGCTGGCAGGCCCAAAAGACTATCCGCGATGTCATGATCTTTCTTCAGAAATATGGCGTCAGTCCTTCATTCGCCCAGAAAATCTTCAAATCCTATGGCGCGAAAAGTGTCGAACGCATCAGCGAAAACCCTTACCACCTCGCCCGCGATATCATTGGTATCGGTTTCAAAACCGCCGATGGCATCGCCCAACGCATGGGTCACGCTCCAGATTCTCCATCACGCATTAGCGCAGGCATTGAATTTGTCCTATCAGGACTATCTGATGAAGGGCATGTATGCTATCCCGTCGAAGGTTTTCTCCCTGAAGCCGTCAAGGTGTTAGAGGTCGATGAACCCCTAGTCCAGCAGCAGTTAGAAACCCTTGGTAAAGAAAATCGCGTTGTCCTGGCTCCAATAGGATTTGGTGAGGCTGCGCAGCCATTCGTCTGGCGCACGCCACTATTCCTAGCCGAACAAGGTATCGCCAAAGAGCTTCAGCGCATCCGCAATGGAACCTGCCGCCTGCGCTCTATCGACACCGCTAAAGCGATTGCTTGGGTGCAAGGTATCCTAAACATCAGCTTGGCTCCCAGGCAAGCCGATGCCATAGCCAAAACACTCCAGGATAAGGTTCACATCATTACTGGAGGCCCCGGCACCGGCAAGAGCACTATCACCAAAGCCATCCTCTCCATCACCGACAAATTAACTTCTCAAATCGTCCTAGCAGCCCCGACGGGTCGTGCTGCCAAACGCATGACAGAAATCACCGGTCGTAAAGCACAGACGATTCATAGTCTATTGGAGTTCGATTTTCGCGTCGGCGCCTTTAAGCGCGGCCGGGAGAACCCTCTAGAGTGTGATCTCATCATCATAGACGAAGCCAGTATGATCGATACCCTGCTGATGAATAGCCTACTGAAGGCTATCCCAGCGCATGCACGTCTTGTGCTGGTGGGGGATATCAACCAACTCCCCAGCGTCGGCCCTGGCAATGTCCTCAAAGATCTCATCGCCAGCCAGAAGGTTCCCGTCACTGGCCTGACAGATATCTATCGACAGGCCGCTGGCTCGGGAATCATTACTAATGCTCACGCCATCAATGCTGGCATTTTCCCCAATATCGATAATCCTCCTGCTGGCGACTTCTTCTTCATCGAAAAAGAACAGCCCGAAGAGGTCCTTGCCACCATTGTCAATTTGGTTACCCAAAGGCTTCCAGCGAAATATGGTTTTGACCAACTTAACGATATTCAGGTCCTAGCACCTATGCGACGCGGCATTATAGGCATCGAAAACCTTAACCAGGTACTTCAAGAGAAGATTGTCACATCCGGAACCCCCCTGCTTCGCTCGGGACGCCGTTTTCTACCGGGCGATAAGGTCATGCAAATTCGCAATGACTACCAGAAAGAGGTCTTCAACGGTGATGTCGGTAGAATCAAAAAGATCGACATGGTTGAACAGGAAGTCATCGTCATCTTTGACGAACGGGCAGTTGTCTATGACTTCACGGAACTCGATGATCTCGTACTCGCCTACGCCGTGTCCATTCATAAATATCAAGGAAGCGAATGCCCATGCATTATCATTCCCATCCATACAACGCACTTTAAACTGCTCTACCGAAATCTTCTTTACACCGGTGTCACGCGAGGTAAGAAACTCGTCGTCCTCGTCGGCACAAAAAAGGCCCTCGCAATTGCTGTTCATAATGACGAGGTGCGTCGTCGCTACACCGCCCTTCGATTTCTTCTACAACAGCAAGGAAAACCTAAATGAAGCGCTCATCCTCCTCTTTCCCCAGTCGTCGACGTATGAACGCCAAAAGCCTCTTAGCAACAGTCATTGGTCTACTGATTACTCTGGTCGTCCTAGCCTCGGAAGCGATGGCTCCTGTACGCCTGCCGCAAGGTCATGGGCCAGTGGAACTTTACTCCAACCAAGCTGGTGATGACCTCAGAGGTACTGTCTTAAAGGCTATTGCATCTGCTGATCATTCGATTCTGATGGCCATCTATAATCTGAGCGATGCCAAGATTATCGCAGCATTGAAATCGAAGGCGGAGTCAGGTGTCCCAGTGACAGTCATCGTCGATGCCAAAGCCTCGCCAAAAGCACAAAAGCTGTTGGGCCCGCTAGTGAAAACTCTAAAGCGGTCCCCTACCGGACTAATGCATCTCAAAATTCTGGTCATCGACAGCAAGCAAGTGTGGATAGGATCGGCCAATATGAGTTTTGCTTCTCTACGCACACATGGCAATATGATCGTAGCCATGGACAACCCATCTCTCGCAACAAGGATTGACAGCTACCTACGAGCCATGCCACAAATCGGCGCTGTGACAGTGGCGGCTCCGAAACCCATCCGATTTGCCCAAGAGGGTCAAGACGGCGATCTATGGTTTCTTCCCGACATGGGACCTGCCCTTCCAAAGCTCCTGGAGCTCATCGATAGCGCTAAGATGTCGCTAAAGGTGGCCATGTTTACATGGACTCATCCCAAACTTACCGAAGCAATCATTCGGGCTCATCATCGCGGTGTACATGTCACTGCTGTCATCGATAACAATCAAGGGACCGGCACTGGCGCGGAAGTCGTTCACAAGCTACGTCAAGCAGGCATTCTCACCTACTTAAGCAAAGGCGAAGGGCTATTGCATTATAAGATGGCTATCATCGACGATGCTATCTTGGTGATGGGCTCGGCTAATTGGACGCGTTCAGCTTTTGCACGCAATGACGACTGCTTTTTAGTGCTTAGTCCGTTGTCAACTGATCAGCAAGACTACCTAGGGAGAACCTGGGGGGTTATTGTCCATGAAAGCGACCGCGGCCTCATCTATTAACCACCCATCAGGTCCTGCATCATATCATCGACGGAATACAATCCCTTGCGGCCTAGTATCCATTCCGCAGCTAACACAGCGCCAAGGGCAAAGCCTTCGCGATTGCGCGCTGTATGGCATAGGCTTATCGTATCAGCACTAGAGTCAAACACCACTTCATGGGTTCCAGGAATACTCCCACAGCGTAAACTTGTAACGTGCAACTCCTCGTTTTTGGGCGCTCCTTCCAAGTGGTCAAACACTAAACATTGCTTCCTCGGCATTGCTTCTAACAATATATTTCCGAGGCTGCGAGCTGTCCCCGATGGGCTGTCAACCTTCTGTCGATGATGCTGTTCTATAACTCCAACATCGTAATCCTCGAACTGCTGAACTATCTGCGCTGCAAAACGCGCCAACCGAAAAAACATATGCACACCAACTGAAAAATTTGAGCCATATATCGCTCCGATCTCAGAGGCACTCACAAGACTCTTGACTTCGTCTAGGTGCTCCTCCCAGCCGGTAGTCCCTATCACCATACTCTTTCCCAATGCCACCAGAGTGCGTATATTGCCTAAAACAGATTTAGGATGCGTAAAGTCAATGCATACATCGGCATCAGCGACCCCTCGAGCCTCAAGGTCAGAGGTGCGGTTGATCCTTGCAATAACCTCATGCCCACGGCGTAAAGCAGCTTCCTCAATCATACGTCCCATTTTTCCGTAACCAATCAATGCTATTTTCATCCGATCTTCCTCTCCCTTGTGGGGCTATACATATCGTTTTCTTGACTCACAATCGTCGCTCGGCGCGCAGCGCTTTGGAGTGCGGTCGCTTGCGACCGCTTTGGGTTCCTTGTGACGGCTGTGTGAAACGGTATCACTCGCATTCATTAAGGGTAAAATAGTTTGTATGTGCCACCTAACCGAATCCCTACACTGCCGTTTCACACAGCCATCGCACGAAACGAAAAGCGGTCGCGAGCGACCGCACTCCAAAGCGCTGCGCGCCGAGCGACGATTGAACTTATACCACAATCGGGCACAAATTTGGAATTTGGACCCTGCGTGGTATATAGCGAAAACAATAGAAGCCTTCTACGTCCAATGCAATTCAATCAATATCAATCTTTTTTTTATCCATAAGCCATTGATGACGATAATGTCGTGATCTGTTAAGATTCGTGCCCGACCTCAGCTGAAATGTCAGTAAAATGACCTTATAAACAATGAGGAGGGCTTTGAAAATAGTTATTTAGGAGGAGAGATCTTAAATGGAAAATCTAGTCAACCCATATCCGGCAAGGATTGAGGCCAATCTTAGGCTAGACGGAGCACTCGCCGAAGTGAATAGTCACGGAAAAGACGGCGATATGATGCCAGTCGACCGTAGCGTCCTTCAGCAAACTTTGGTGCTGGGAATTAAATGGAGCCATGGAACGCACCAAGAACAAATACTAGCTCGCGTAGCAATCCCCATTATGGCTGCAGCCTCAGCTGCTCTTGACTCCCTACTGCATGCTACTAATGCCGTTGTAAAAACGATCTCCATCATCCCTAATGTTGCTGTATGGGCCATTCGCTCACCAAGCCCAGAAGGCCGTCTCTCCATAGAGTTCGGCGAAGCGTTGCAACACCTTGCTAAGGCTATTGGTTCCGTTGGACTGATCGCTATCGCTCCTATAGTGGCTTCTTACGATCCTGAGAAGGCTCTCGAAATTTCGGATAAACTCATGATCACTGCCGGAGTTACCTTCCTAGCCGAGAAGATGAAGATTGGCCCAGCAACCCTGTTTGAAGGTTGGAGGCTAGCTCAGGGCGCCGTGCGTAAGGTAGCCTTCGCCGTTTCTGAGGTTACCCTAAATATCGGCTGGAGACCTTGGCGTTGGATGGTTACAGCATCTGTCGAACAGGTTAGGGCACATCCCTATGTCGTCATAGCCTCAATCGTAGCTGCGAGCTACCTAGGCTGTAGCAAAGCAGGCTACACAGGCTATGTGGATGGCCTTTTTGCTAGCGTTCAGGTAAACGCTGGAAACGCCCTTGGCAGCGTCACAACGACTGTCAGCGATTGGATAGATCAAGCAAAACAAATGATTGGCTATCCGCCTGCAGAGCCCGGAGAAAATACTAACACAGAATCCAACGACGTTTACATGCAGACTGAAAATAACCAAAATAGCCTTAAAGGCACTGAAAACACGAATATCAACCAGCAACAGCCTTCTAGCTAGTGCGAGGTTTGGAAAATAGTAACATCAAATTTGCTTTTTGCTTTATGGAAAACCCGTCGGTCCTGTATAGTTTTATGACATGTGATTCCGGCGGAATAACTTATGTGAACTTAATCTGGCCTTAACATTGTCTTAACGAGACCTGTGTTTACTTAGGAAACCAGATAGAGATGTATCAATCACAACATTGAACTTACTGAGAGGAGGATGTTCATGTTATTAGCACCCGTAACCCCTAAATTCAGCGATTTAATCGATCCAGCTTTTTCATCAACCGAGACCCTAATGAAGGCCGGTCAGAGATGGCATAATGCTGGTGGCGTACAGTTTATCGCTGCACACACATTAGTACCCGTAGCATCGGCAGCTACTGCAGCATTGGATACTTTGGTACATGCTCTGGCAACTGTTGCTAAAACAGTCGTGTTCGCTGCACGCCTAGTCGTTCTCATCCCAACATTCGGTAAAGTCGACATCTGCGCTAGTGCCAACTTGCCAGTTATCCTGCAGCACCTTGGTCGTACTGCTGGTAACCTGGCAATGGTCGTCGCAATGCCGCTCACATCCTTCTTTAGCCCAGACTTTGCTCTGTCTATTTTGGATGGTCTTAACCTGGCTCCTGGCGCTTCTGGCCAACAAGCCCCTCAAGGCTTCTGGGATAAGCTAAAAGCTCAAGATGGCATTGCTAACCAAGCAAAGTTCGCTATTCAGAATCCTAAAGAAGCTGCTTTAGCGTCTATGTACGGTGCTGGTAACGTTGCGGCTAGTTCTTTAAGCGTAGCTAACAAGTACAAACTGCACATTGCTGGTGCTGTTGTTGTAGGCCTGCCTGTTGTTGGAGTTGTTAGTCACTACACTCAGAAGTGGTTTGGTTATGAAACATCGCGAGTTGAAGATGTTGCAACTTACGCAAAGGAAAGCTACAACGCCGTTTTAAACTATATTTCCAACTTTAAAATACCTTTCTTAAGTAGCGATGGTCCTAGAGCTGACGACACTGATACTGGCACTGGTACTGGCACTGGTACTGGCACTGGTACTGGCACTGGTACTGGCACTGACAGCACTGGTTCACCCTAGGCTTAGTATGTGTACTTTTAAGCCATGAGTCTTCACGCAAGAGGACTGGATGACATGTTCATTTTATGAACATGTCATCCTCGTGTAGTCAAACTAGCGAAAAATTTAATTATGAATGAATTATCGACAGGAGAGTATTCATGTCCGTAACAGCTATACCTCAGAGCCCCTCGTTCTTAGATCCTGCTTTTTCCTCCACTGCCGACGTGGTAAAGACTGGAAAGCAGTGGGCTAATGAAGGTGGTGTGAAATGGGTTGGTGCCCATACCATTATCCCAGCAGTAACCATCGCATCCGCAGCTCTAGATACGCTGGTGCAGGCCTTTTCTGCTGTTATCAAAACTGCTATTTTTATTCCTGGAACTGTCGTTTACATCGCTTCTTTCGGAAAAATCGACTTTGCGCCTACAGCAAACCTCAGCAGCATCCTCCAGCATACTGCACGTACTGGTGGTGACTTGACTATGGTCGCCGTCATGCCCCTCACCTCGTTCTTTAGCTGCGACTCAGCTCTGGCGATTCTGGATGGCCTCAAGTTGGCTCCTGGAGCTTCTGGCGAGCCTGCTCCTAAAGGTGTTTGGGCTAATATCCAAGCGCAACAATGCCTCAAAAACAAGGCGATATACATTCTGAACCATAAGCAAGATGTAACGTCTGCTGCTGGTAGCGCTATCAGTACTGGTGTTGTTACTGGTGCATCTGTGGCTAAACAGTATCACCTTCATATTCCTGCTATTGTTATTCTGGCTTTAGGTGCTCTCCATGGTGGTCAAAAGGTATTAGGCTATCAGGACACATTGGTTACGACAGCTTGGGGCAACATAGAATCCAACGTATCCCGCGGATATGATTACTTTAAGAGCTTCTTTGTAAATACAGGAGAGCCTGTGGTGGACGATACAGGAGAGCCTGTGGACAATACAGGAGAGCCTGTGGACAATACAGGAGAGCCTGTGGTGGACGATACAGGAGAGCCTGTGGAAGAGTCTAGAGCGTCGAAATTATGGGATATGTTCAAAGCCCAATCAGCCGCGGGCCAGGCTATGATAGGATGTGGAGCAGTTGCTGGTTTGTCTGGTGCTGCGTCTTTGACCCCATATGGCGGTAGGAGGTCAACGATTACTGCAGTTGTATTGAGTGCTATTGCTGGTTTGGCAGCTTACCTGAATTATGATGCTTCTGCTGCCGCTTAGTAGTCCTACTATGTCGGATAGCCCGGCTTCACCCGAAGCTGGGCTTTTTTTTGCTTTTAACAAGGAAATCTATTGGCGCGTAGCGCGAATCCAAAAGCAACAGGACCCCATGGAATATTTCGCCCACAGCCCTCACAAGCGTCTCTCGGCGCGTAGCGCTTTGGAGTGCGGTCGCTTGCGACCGCTTTTCGTTTCTTACGACGGTCTTGTGAAACGGTATCACTTAATTCGCTAAGAGTTATTTAGATAGCACATGCAACCTAACCGAATCCCTACAATGCCGTGTAGCACAACCATCGCAAGAAACGAAAAGCAGTCGCAAGCGGTCGCTCTCCAAAGCCATAGGCATCAACCTAAGCAACTAACTTCGTAAATAGGCGCGCAGCGCTTTGGAGTGCGTGTCGCTCGCGACCGCTTTGGATTTGGGCGAGCCTATTGAATCGCGCACCGTTCTACGGAGGCTGCCCCCCCCCCCCCCCCCCCCCACAGTTACCCCTAGAGAGAAGGGTTACGTTTCTTGCAATGCCAACTTCGCCCAAATCCAAAGCGGTTGCGAGCGACGCGCACTCCAAAGCGCTGCGCGCCTATTTACGAAGTTAGTTGCTTAAGTTGATGCCTATGACTCCAAAGCGCTACGCGCCGAGAAATGGTTGTGAGGTCCTCAATCCCTCCACAAAGCGCCTACCCTTCTATTCACTTTATGCAGATGAATCGCAGCACCCGCTGCAAGAGCAGTTAAGAATACTGCGCCAGCTGTTTCTACAGGATGCTTCAGTACGATCGGTGGGATCTCTTTAGCAGCATTCAGAACTACCTCACCGGTGTCTTTAATCTTAGCTAAGGCCGTTTCCCATAGCGACTTCTCTTTTTCAGTAATGATCATTTCACGCTTTCGATAGGCGGCTACAAGGCGCTCAGGAGCTGCAAGCCCCACAAAAGGAGCACAAAATATGGAACAGAAAAAGGCTACAGCTTTGTACAGATGTATTCCTAGATGCTGTCTAGTAACGTCCTCACAAAAATGTCCCCACTTATTCAAGGTCAAAAATTGAATTGTTCCTCGCGTACTAATAATAACGGCTTTAATGCTGAACCAGACAGCATTGTAATAACTATCCATACAGGCGGATACCATGGCTATGGTCGCCACACCTATCCGGATCAAGATCGTCTCATGTCTGCAAGCGAATCGTGCAACGGTATTGTCAGACTTCTTCGCTACCTCCATCCAAGCTTCGGGTTTAAGCACCCAGTTGCTCATCGCTTGTGTGGCATCTGCCGGGGCAAGAACCGGTGGTTTAATCTTTGTATCCAAGGTCATTCCATTCTATCGGGTTATTGAATGATTCAAAGAAAGCTGGATCCTCAAGGACCCAGCTTTCCGATTTCCACTCACAACATCATTTGTAACAATGGTTTTCAGCTTACGCTTGTTAGGGCTTTACTGGACTTCTGAGGCCAAGTCCAAATAGCTGTTGGAAGAACCTAATCTCAGGCGAATACTCAGCTTGCCACTTTTGGTACTCAGCTAGATCATTCTGATATTTCAGCTGATCTTCAGTGATCTCCGGCCCAAAAAATGGACTCTCTGTCTCTGGCTTTGGTGTGCAGTCCGCCCAAATGCGGCAACGGATAGCATCGTAGGCGCCGCCAACTGTACCAACGACCCAATTTTTGCCCTTAGCCACTGGCGTACCAACCCAATCTTGGGCTAGGTTGCCCGCGCCATTATATAGCTCAGAGCCTTTATCTGTAGCATACTTCGCAGCTATGGAATCCAACCCAAAGTAATGCCCACCAATCAAACCTGCAACAACTGTTGCAACAGCAATAGCTTTTCCAGGGTTGTTTTTAACAGCAGCGACTGCTTTGCTACCCGTCTTTACCGGGTCCATAACAGCATTCGCTACAGCCTTAGCACTGCCAACCGCGGCGCCTTTTGCACGCTCCATGAAGCTCATCGGTTGCTGAGGAGCTATGACCGGTGTTCGCGAGGTGCCGAAAGCACGGCTAGCGACTGCTGTGTAAGAAGGAGCAATGATCCCTACACAGAGTAGAATAATCGCGCAAGGAATGTTCCGCACAAGCTTTACCGCATGAACAGCAGCCTGACCAAAGGTGCAGTTTTCTGGTGTAAGGTCGAGTCCGTTTCCGAATAGGTTAGGAACGAATTCGACAACCTTACAGCCCGTTTTAAGAATTGGCTTGCCAAGGGCACCAACAGCATGTGGAACCACGTCGAGCAATACCGCTACACCAGCAGCAGCGCCAGGTAATTTTGCTCCAACCCAGCTCTTCAAAAAGCTGTTTGACTTCGACATGTTCTCTGTCGAGTCAACCATGTAGGTTCCCATCGGGGAAACTTGTGTATCAAAATTTAAGACCATGAGGGCCTCCCAAAGTTATGTTTATCTTATGGAAATCGCTAAGAGTCTTGTAAACCCTTCACTCGAGTTTCATGCACAATATTGTACCAGAGCATCATTGGTCTGGAATTAAGCATCTATTAATTTAGTGTAAACCGATACGCTGCACATCTCACACGTACCAAAAAAGGAAAGCTGGTCCCCGAAGGGACCCGCTTTCCAGAGTTTTTCACATTCACCGCTAGGTGACTATTAGCTTACTGAGCTCCGTCGGCAGGACAATCAGCCCATATTCTGCAGCGAATAGCTTCATAAGCCGTGCTAGCAGTCGCAACAGCCCATGTTTTAGAGCTAGTATAAGCACTACCAGCCAACGTAGATAGAGAGGTATACTGCTCACTAACAATACCCTTTGCCTGCTCGTAGTAGGGTTGGCCTTTTTCAGATGCATAGTCAAAAGCTATTTTGTTCAAGCCAAAGTATTGGCCAGCAACGAGACCCAAAGCCACTGTTGCGACAGCAATAGATGCTTTTGGATTCCGACGTACCACGCCAATAGCCTTGCTACCGGTGTCTAGCGGATGCATCACAGCATTGCCGCAAGCCTTAGCACCACCAACCACAGCATCTTTAGCACGGGCAATACGCCCTTGTGGCTTAGGAGGAACTGGTGTATGCGAAGTGCCGAATTTGCGGCTAACAACGGCTGTTAAGGAAGGAGCCGCCACGCCAATGCCAATCAAAGCTATACCGCATGGGATATTACGCGCAGCTTTGAGGACGTGAACGCCAGCTTCACTGAAGGTGCAGTGTCCTGGAGTAAGATCGAGGTTCTTACCGAATAGGTTAGGAACGAACTCAACGATCTTGCAACCCGTTTTGATTAGCGCCTTGGCAACAGCAGCACCAAGATGTGGAACCAAATCTAGTACGACAGCAACACCAGCAGCAGTACCAGCAGCGCGGGCTCCAGCCCAGCTCTTCATGATACCATCAGACTTTGACAGTTTTTCAGTACTATCAACCATGAAGGTTCCTAGCGGGGAAATATCTGTGTTAAAGTTTAAACTGACCATTAAGGGCCTCCTAAGTTAGATTCTTTCTATGGAATTCGTGAAAGGCATTCAATCCTTTCATTTTGTGTTACTTGCCATCTATCTTAATACAGACTAATTTGGCTGGGATTAAGCACGAGTTAAGTTATCGTTAAGTAGCAAAAA
Source organism: uncultured Chlamydiae bacterium (assembly GCA_963713615.1). Taxonomy (GTDB): domain Bacteria; phylum Chlamydiota; class Chlamydiia; order Chlamydiales; family JAJFMA01; genus CAMFKD01. The sequence continues at coordinate 332,247 of CAVQMM010000001.1, read as the reverse complement.
CACATTCAGGGTGTGTTATAGAGCCTATAAACAGCGGCGATACGTCGTGGGTTGGAGTGTAGTGGCTCTTGGATGTACAAAAAGGACCAAAGGAGGTAATTGCAAAATTATTTGAGCCCTTGAGAATCGATTCTTGGGAAAAAAGGTTATCTTTTTTGGCTAGTAGGCGATTCTAGAGAGCTCAGGCAGCATGGCACTATCTGGTGTGGACACAGGCTTTTATCACTTCCCAGGCCCGAAGGGTCGATATTGCAACAGGCCAGGGCATCGCCCCATAGGCCTCAACCTAACAGGTCTTTTGAGCTTATATCTCAATGACTTAGGACTTCACAATCGTATCTCGGCGCGCAGCGCTTTGGAGTGCGGTCGCTTGCGACCGCTTTTCGTTCCTTGGGACGGCAATGCTAAACGGCATTGTATGGATTCGTCGAAGGCTGCATGTACTAACTATTTTACCCTTAGGGAATTATAGTAATGCCGTTGCACACGACCGTCGCAAGGAACCCAAAGCGGTCGCAAGCGACCGCACTCCAAAGCGCTGCGCGCCGAGATACGATTGTTAGGCTTAGGTTGAGGCCTATGGGGCATCGCCCTGGTATAGGCCAGGAAGGTATTTCGCAGTCTGAAAGACTGCGATAAAAGGCATGCATAAATGGTCTATGCCAACCAGCGTCTTGTGGCAGTCTTTCAGACTGCGAAATCCCTTTCTGGAATACACCAGGGCGATGCCCTGGCCTATTGCAATATCGACCCTTCGGGCCTGGGAAGGGAATCGTTTATCTCTCTTCGGTGGCATTCGAGTTTCAGGAAATTGACTTCGGAAATCGGACTTCTGCAACTACCTCTTTAGGTCCTTTAATCGGCCTTGTTCACCTTTACGGTCAGAATTTCGGTCGGACGAAAAAGGTCGGATGTCGTGGTTTGTGACGAGGGCATAGCGCCAGCTATGTCCGAGGAGCAAAACGCGACAGACGATCCTTTTGCAGTCGACCGAAAACTGACCGCAAAGGTGAATAAGGCCCTTTAATCTATCCTATCTAAGAACGACACACTCCAGAGCACTGCAAGCCAACAACGATTGTGAAAACTTATCTGATCTTAATGAATGCTTAAGCGAAACAAAACACACATATCGTTGAATGTATGCATAAGTACTGTTAGATTATACCGTTTTTACCTAGACAAGGAGCTAATAACACATGGATTCTTCTTCTTTACCAGGCCTATCATGGTCCAGCGTATTAAAACCCACGTGGCCGTGCAATTCCATAGGGTTGGACTGCGCATGGGAAGTTGGCGGACGCCTATTGTCTTCATTCATTGGCGCTCAGGTGATGGCTACTGTCGCTGGAGGAAGCCTCCACCGCGTTTGGACCCCCATCCGCGTTGTCAGTGGTCTTTTTTATCCTCCATTTATGGTAATGGCCGGCCTAGACTTAGCGCGTAATGCATATACGATTGCGTCTACCTCGCTACACCTGCCCTGGCTGCTGCCAAAGACATCTTCGGGGGCTTCTGCAGGACTAGCAAGCGGCGAGCTCAATGCTGCACGCCAGGCCCGTATCAAGAATGATCATGTCTTTTGGAATCAGGCCAAAAACACGTTGAAAACGGAACAAGGCGAGGTTAGGAACCTTCTAAAAAGCCAAAACATCGATGTCAACAAACTTCAACAGTGGTTCGCCACAGGTTGCACGGCTAGCAATATCCATGACTTTGAATTAGCATGCCATTCCATCAATTGGTATCCAGACGATGGAACGATCCAACACGTCTTGACCGAGTTTAAGGAGTGCTACACTGGACAATATGACAATGTGGCAAAATATCTCACGGCTAGAGACGATCTAGATAGCACTGTAAAGGCCTGCGAAGCCAAGCAGACTGCTTTGGCGTCTACTCAAGGAACGCGTGCTGAAGCTGTACAGGTCAGTGGAATCAGAACGGAATTGCGAAGTGCCTTAATTAATACAGCCATCTCGACGGGTATTGCCAGCATTTTCGCCCTCAATGCCCTCAAAGATAGTTTTTCAGCATTCTATGGCAATAGCACGGTTTTTGCTGATCAGGTAATGGGCGCGACGTTAGAATCTGCTGAAGGCGTATGCAATGCTGCAGCGGCATCATCGTGGTTGGGAACCTCTTCTTTACTCCTGAAGGGCTATTCAGTGACGCAATGGACATTGGGGGTGCTTCCAGCAGCTGTTGCAGCCTTCCAAATATTTTCTGCCTTCAAAAGTGGCTGGCGCAATGGTGTGAAGACCTCGACATATGCTCTAGCGTCAGCAATGCTTTTCAATATGTTACCGTCTAATATAGCTACCTTCTTAGCAGGGCCAAGACTGAAGGAACCCAATCCGTTCTTACCACTCTCTTTTTGGGTTGCAGGAGGGCCACTTTTCGGGCCAATTTTCGGGCTCGTTGGGTCAGTACTGGACTCAGTTCTATCCATGAGGTTGGGCAACTGCCTCATCTATGGTGCATTCTATGTTCAGGCCATCCCACACTTCCTGGGTAGCCTTGTCGGTGCCTTCGGTGCTCTTGCTAAGGATGATGTGAAAGGCTTTGACAGTGGCATGAAGAAGGCGTTCGAGCCGTTGCAGTTTGGACTGCAGATCATGAGCCTAAGATATATCAGCGGTGGTGTTTCCTCGGGCCTCAACCTACTGTCTCGCACAGCTACTCGTGGGTGGCATTGTGCTTTGCTATCTGTGATGCCGTTGGCCAAAACATAAGGCTAAACCAAATGGACGAACTGGACTGAATGGACACCATGGACGAAATGGACTTACTGAGGTAATTGCAAAATTATTTGAGCCCTTGAGAATCGATTCTCGGGAAAAAAGGTTACCTTTTTTTGTGAGAAGGCGATTCTAGAGAGCTTAAGTGGTATGGCACTATCCAGTCTGGAAAGACAGGCTTTTCTCCCTTCCCAGGCCCGAAGGGTCGATATTGCAACAGGCCATGGCATCGCCATGGTATATGCCAGGAAGGGATTTCGCAGTCTGAAGGACTGCTACGAGACGCCAGTTTACAAACACCATTTATGCATGCGCTTTATGGCAGCCCTACAGGCTGCTAAAACCGTTTTGGCATATACCATGGCGATGCCATGGCCTGTTGCAATATCGACCCTTCGGGCCTGGGAAGGGAATGACTCTCTCTTCACCGGCATCCGATTTTCAGGAAATTGACTTCGGAGAATCGGACTTCTGCAATTACCTCATGCGGGTCCATTTAGTCCATTTTGCTAAAGAGTAACGCGCATTTTCTCTTCGCTTGTAGGCAATTTTTTAGTAATATATGGCGCTTCTTATTTCATTCATAGGAGGCAGCCATGGAATATCAAACTCGCATTTCCGAACGACCGTTTGAATCCCCCCCGGTGAACTTCGCAAAAGCCAGCCCTCGACTTCGCAAAGCTCATCTTCCTTAAGTTTTTTTCGAAAGGTAACACTCGATGCGACTTCGAAATCTTGCGCATCGGCCGGGTTAGGCTATGCCTGTCGCCTGTTAGGGATGCCCTTTGCCTGGCCTCTCTTCGGTCACGCTGCAGGCACACTAACGACTCGTCTTGTCATAAATGTTGCCAAAGAGTACAATCAAGCACTGTCCAATTCACTTGACGAACTGAGTCAAAGAACCTTAGACCTTATAAATGACTATCCCCTCATCAAAATGATTACATTTTTGTTCGGGATAATCATCGCACCTTTCTCCTTAGAAGCAGGGTTTGCAATCGGTTTGGTGGTGGGTGGTTTGACAGCTCTGACCATAGACCTCGAGCAATCCGGCAAGAGGCTAAAGGTCAGAGAGGCCGAAGAACGCGGCGCCGGCATCGGCGATGTTATCAACCAATGGGTATAAGAGCGTGGACATCTTTGATCTAGCTATCAAGCTCTTCATCATCACGAATCCGATCGGTAACTCTCCCGCTATTCTTGCTATCGTCAGGCACTATGACTTTGTACGCCAAAAGCAGATTTTGATGCGCGAGGCCCTCTTCGCTCTCCTGCTAGCTCTCTTCTTTCAGTTTCTAGGCGAGCCGGTCTTGGATGCTCTAGGCATTAAAAATTATGCGCTCAGTCTCTGTGGTGGTGTGCTCATCCTCTTGGTCGGTATCGGAATGGTCTTCCCTAACCATCCCGAGAATGAAGCCGATGAGGTCGCTGAAATCCCCCGCGATCCCTATCTTGTTCCCATAGCAACGCCTCTATTGTCTGGGGCGGGACTGCTGACGTACATTATGATCTACGCTAAAAAGTTAGAAAATCCTCTAGAGATGACCGGCGCTATCCTCATTGCCTGGGTGGGTGTCTTTGCAGTATTGGCAGCCGCTCCTTACCTCCTGCGCACTTTTGGCAAGAGGGGCCTGTTTGCTCTCGAACAGCTCATGGGATTGGTTCTGTCTATGATCGCCGTGGACATGATCATTAAAGGTTTTGGTCTCTTTCTGAATGGGTTGTAAGGAGCTATTTTTACAATGACACTGATCTCCGTCATCCTAGTGTTCTTCTTTATCATGGACCCTATCGGCAACATCAGCACATTTTTGCAGGTGATGCGCAATGTTCCGCCAGCCCGTCAGAAGCAGATTATTCTTCGCGAAATGTGCATCGCCCTGGGCTTGATGTTATTCTTCTTTCTGTTAGGTGAAACGATCCTCAGCCTCTTTCAGCTTTCGGAAACAACGTTGCGAATCACCTCAGGTCTGATTTTGTTCCTAGTCGGTATCGGTATTTTATTCATCGGACCATACAGCATCCGCCAGACTCTACAACCGGAAGATAACCCCATCCTCGTTCCTCTAGCACTGCCGCTTACAGCAGGCCCATCGTTATTGGCGACCATCATGCTTTATGCTCGCATGGAGACTTCAGTATCCATTGTTCCTATCGCTATCGTTGTGGCTTGGGCCTTTGGGACAGCTATTCTATACTACGGAGCAGAGTTAGAACGCCTAGTTACTAAGAATGCTTTGATGGCTGCTGAACGCCTCTGTGGAATGATCTTAGTGATGCTAGCGATTCAACGCTTCGCGGAAGGGGTTCAACTCTTTGTGAACACCTACCACACGATTCACTAATCTTGAAGAACGGGTTCTTGTGAAGCACTGGAGTGAACATATTTCGTCACAAGAACCCAAGAACATTGCACTGATCCTCGCCTATGATGGCGAAGCCTATCAAGGTTGGCAGGATAACTGCCAGGGGCATTCAGTCGAAAAGACTCTGCGACAAGTTTGTGAACAAATCCTAAGACATCCCATTACCTTGCAGGCCGCCAGTCGAACAGATGCTGGAGTGCATGCCGAAGGCCAGGTGGTTAACTTTTACACGTCGCGAGACATCCATATTGAGGCTTTGTTTGAAGGCATCAATGCTTTAATTCCACCAGATATGGCTGTGCTAAAGCTGTGGGAAGCCACCTTCGACTTTCATCCGACCCTGCACAATCACGGCAAAATCTATCATTATCACCTCTGTAACGCTCAGGTGCAACGACCACTTCGGCGCCATTTCGAATGGCATTATGCTTATCCCCTCGATCTGCCTCTAATGCGCCAAGGAGCCTTGCAGCTAGTTGGCACGCACAATTTTCATGCCTTCTGCAATACGCGCAAGAACCTGCACTATCAGGATTTTGTGCGTACCTTAAAACGTCTTGAAATCATCGAACTCGAAAATCGGCAACTCAGATTTGAGCTTGAAGGGACATCTTTCCTATTTCGCATGGCACGCAATATCGTAGGGACCCTAGCATACATTGGCCGCGGACGCATATCCCCCAATACATTACCATTACTCCTACAAACTGGCAACCGCACCGAAGCAGGTATCACGGCACCGGCCCATGGACTTATCTTGCACAAGGTATTGTTCTAGTGCGAAGGCAAGCGTTCGCGGTGCTTTGTCATAGAATCCAGGATCATGACGATGGCAAAGCCCGCTATTGAGCACCCCACCGCTATCCAAAAGGCCCCACTGGCTACATCGGGTAAGATCGGAGCCACCAATTGAAGCTGTGGGCCTTCCTGCAACCTTAAGGGCACTACCTGGTACTCATAGGACCAAAAAGGCCACACGGACCGTAGAGCACCAATCATAAAGCCTGTGATCGCCGCAACGGTAAGGTTACGGTAATGATGCAAAAGCCATCTTACCACCCGTGAGAAAAGGCCTAGTCCGATGACAACGCCCACGCCTAAACTAGCTAGGTTCCAAAAAGCCTCTGTATCAAAACTCAGCTTCAAAAGCCCGTTAATTAGGTCGGATAATGATCCTATAAAAATAGGATAGGCTCCGAGAATGGTAAGCATATAGCATCCGGACATCCCCGGTAATAGCAAGGCACAGATGGCAACCATGCCACAAAGCATCAACCACGCACTGAAACGGTTTGGGGAGCTCTCCTGCACGAAATCTTCCACAGTCCCCTCTTGCTTGAGGCTGTGGCTATAGACTGGGGTATCGCCCTCCACCACGCCTCTAGAGAGCATCGCCACCAGTGTGGCCTCAGGGACGGCCAAGACGCGCTGTGTCTTTGCATCATAATTGGTGAGAGCACGTGTTTGTCCTCCACTCACAGTCTCCTGTCGAACGACCACATCATAAAGGGGACCATCAGCAGTATTTGCCAGTGATAAGCTGGTGACTGCAAAAGCCAGGACTCCTCCACCTATCAAAGCGGCGACCTGAGGCCATAACCACTCACGCACTTGGCGTGCGCAGATCGATGCCGACGCCATCACCAACCCTACAAAAGCTGCAAATAGGTAAGTACGTAAGGTGGGTTCGCCTAGAATGTAATGAATCACGCGCACCAAGGAACCTGCAGAAATGGCTATTCCCATTCCTAAAGCCAATAGAAATTCCCATGCGATGATGCTGAAAAAGGCTGAAACACGTAGTGATGCCAATGCCCTAAATGCGCGTGCATTGAAGCTTACGATACTGTTCAGTAAATCGGGGTAAATGCCTGTCAGAAAGGCAACGGTACCACCGGAGAAGCCAGGAACTAAGTCAGCGACACCCATTCCCATGCCACAGAGCATCACTCGCAACCAGTCGCGCAGCGCATGCATCTGAGGCTTGGCACCAACGGCATGTCCCTTCACAGCAGCTCCAGGTAACGTGCCAGCCCCCAAGCCAATACCATTACGACAACAAAAGCCCCGATCCACACGGCATTGGGAAACAACTTAATGCCCGCACCAGGATTGCCGCGGACTTCTAGAGTGCCAATTCCATAAGAAAACTCGTGCTTAGTATGCGACTGAAATAACTCTGCGTTTTCTTGCACAATGCTATCGCCATCAAAACCTAAAAAGCCGGCATATTGCCGTATAAAGCCCTGTGCATAGACCGGAGAGATCAACTGATCAAGAGCTCCTTCTTCAATGGATTTAAGATGACCCATGCGTATCGATGTCGCATTTTCGGCCTCTTTCAGGGAAAGATTGAGCTCTCGGCGTTTCTCTTTGAACATTTCGCCGATTTTTTTACTAGCATCTTCAGTGGTGGCCATGAACCTATCTTGGGTTAGAGCTGTTATGATCGGCTCGTTTATACATGATCAGCCATTAAAAAGGGAGGGGGAAGGGGGAGGGAGGGGGGGGGAATAGGAAAGAGGGTTAGGAGAGGAAAAAAATGTCCAATTCGTCCAATCAGTCCAATTCGTCCATTCAGTCCATTTTCACCGATGCCAAAATGGACTTTATGGACACCATGAGGTAATTGCAGAAGTCCGATTTTCCGAAGTCAACTTCCTGAAAATCGGATGCCGGTGAAGAGAGAGCCATTCCCTTCCCAGGCCCGAAGGGTCGATATTGCAACAGGCGATGGCATCGCCATGGTATATGCCAAAACGGTTTTAGCAGCCTGTAGGGCTGCCATAAAGCGCATGCATAAATGGTGTTTGTAAACTGGCGTCTTGTAGCAGTCCTTCAGACTGCGAAATCCCTTCCTGGCATATACCATGGCGATGCCATGGCCTGTTGCAATATCGACCCTTCGGGCCTGGGAAGGGAGAAAAGCCTGTCTTTCCAGACTGGATAGTGCCATACCACTTAAGCTCTCTAGAATCGCCTTCTCACAAAAAAAAGTGATTTTTTTTCAAAGAATCGATCCATGAGAGCCCAAATACTTCTGTAATTACCTCTTATGGACACCATGGACTGATTGGACTGATTTTTTCTTTCCTCTTTTTCCTTCCTCCTCTTCTCTTATCTCGGCGCCTCTGGTAAAAATTCCTCAATCCTAATTCGAACGCGTGCTATACTTACTGCATGTCTTTTGTTGCTACTATTGATTCTGCTCGCGCTGACAAGCTAAAGGCCGACCTGCGATCGCAAGGGTTTGAGCTTTCTACTCCACCGCATACGCATTTTTCCGCTAAGAAGCCTGGTCTATCGGTAACGGTATATCTGTCTGGAAAGCTCGTTGTGCAGGGCAAGGAGATGGCCTCGTTTATAGAGTTTTATCTCGAGCCTGAGATTCTAAAGTCATTCTCTTATGGGTACAAAGAAGTCCTTAACGAAGACAAGATCGACTACTCACCTCATATAGGTATCGACGAATCTGGCAAGGGAGATTTCTTCGGCCCTCTTTGCGTTGCTGGTGTGTATGGCGATAAAGAAACCATCACCGAGCTCAAGAAAATCGGTGTGCGTGATTCAAAAGAGTTGACCGATAGCAATGCAGCCATATTGGCTAAGAAAATCCGAGGTTGCTGTCAGCACCATATCGTTCGAATCAACCCACCTAAATATAATGAGTTGTACGACAAGTTCCGTAACCTCAACACATTTTTAGCTTGGGGACATGCGACAACAATCGAAGACCTTGTCACTCGGACAGGCTGTACCAATGTAGTCATCGACCAGTTCGCTGCTGAACATGTCGTAGAAACGGCTTTAGCACGCAAAAAACTTGAAGTGTCTCTAACCCAACGTCATCGCGCAGAAGCCGACCTCGTTGTCGCTGCGGCATCAATCTTGGCTAGGCATGCTTTCCTCGATGGCTTGGCGCGCCTCAGCGAGGAAATAGGACTTAAGCTTCCCAAAGGCGCCTCGGCGCAGGTTGTGGCCGTCGCACGACAGCTTCTGAACAAGTATGGACCCGATATCTTTCTCAAGGTCGCCAAGATCCATTTCAAGACTTACAAAGACCTGGTGAAATAGAAATCATCTTGCTATAGTTCGAGTCATGAATACACGCTTTGCTATCTATGCTACTGCTATTATTGTTGTCATGGTCGGCCTGTTGCTGCTACGAGCTTTTGTGACCGTAGCTCCTCAGCAAATCGACAGTGGCTACCTCGATCCCTATAAGATTCGTGGGACGGAGCTTGTTTTCAAGGGCAAGCCCTATACCCTTAATTTCGAGCAGCAGCAGGAGGCCGTTGAGCTTATCAACCGTTGCATCCCTATCGGTAAACTAAGAGGCAGCCCAATTCCGCCTCCTGGCATGGATAAAATTGTCGTCTACTTATTCGACAAAAAGCCCGTAGAACTAACGCCGATCAATGTCTCTCAAGACGAATTTACCTTTAAAGCTCCAGCGCTCAATTCTGAAGGTTATCTTCTAGATGTCAGTGCTGGCCGCCTTTGGCGTTTACTCGAAACAGCTCATGACCCCTAGACATACCCGAAATGCTAAGTACGCTTCGTATCCAAGATATTGTTCTAGTAGAACAGGCTGAGGTTCACTTCCGAGAAGGCTTTAATGTCATCACGGGTGAGACCGGAGCTGGCAAATCGGCCATCTTACGCGCCCTAGCACTTGTATTAGGACAACGCGCCGATTCTCAATCCCTGCGCAAGGGAGCTGAAAAAGGGATTGTCGAGGCTGCTTTTGACACCGATTATCCTCAGGTGGTTCGTCAGCTACTTGAAGAGGGTGGTATTTCCTACGAGCTCGATGAACCCCTGATCCTTCGACGAGAGATTACAGCAGCCGGCAAGAGTAAAGCATTCATCAACAATCAACTGGCTCAGGTATCGTTACTTCGCAACGTTGGCGAGCACCTCGTAGAAATCGTGGGGCAGCATTCCAACCAAGAACTGCGCCAGGTAGAACAGCACCGTGCCATCACCGATGCCTTCGCTGGTCTTGGTTCTAATGTCCAAGCCTTTCAAGCTGCCTGGAAAGCTGAGAGAGCAGTCGAACAAGAACTCAATACCCTCATTCACAATGAGACACAGCGCATCCGTCAAGCTGAAGAATATCAAAGACAACTTGAAGAACTCGACGAAGCAGCGATCAAAGAGGGCGAGGAAGAGGAGCTGTTTGCCGAATATAGCCGCTTGACCAATGCCGATGAACTTCGCGGTCAGGTTGATGGCATCTATCAGGTGCTCTCCGGTGAAGATGGCGCCGCCTTACCCGCGCTAAGCAGCCAAATGGCTACATTTAGCAAAATGGCAGCCCTGGACAGTTCTCTAGAAGATGCCCGTCAGGCTTACCAGGGAGCTGTGGTAGAATTACAAGAGGTGGCGCGAACCCTGCGCGATTATGGTGCACGCATTGAAAGCGACCCGCAGCGTGCATCAATGCTCGATGACCGCCTGGCCTTAATCTCCAAGCTTAAGAAAAAGTATGGCCCCACGGTGGCCGATGTCCTTGCCTACCATGCCACAGTTCGACAACAATTGAGTGAGCTCGACAATGCAGATATGCGTATTGAAGAACTCAAAATCTCCTTAGAGCAAAAGCGCAGCGAATCAGGCCGCCTGGCCCAGACCCTAACAGATCAGCGCACACATGCCGCCAAAGGGCTTGGTAAAGCCTTGGCGCAGGAACTGCGCAGCCTGAATATGCCTAAAGTGGATGTGCAGGTAAACGTATCACCTGTGCCACGACACAACCATGGCGAAGATCATGTGGAAGTCTATTTCGCGCCCAACGTTGGGGAAAAGTTGATATCGGTCAAAGACTGCGCTAGCGGAGGAGAGCTCTCTCGCCTCGTGTTGGCCCTAAAAGCCTTGATGGCTGGCAAAGCCCAGACAGCAACGCTGGTGTTTGACGAAGTCGACGCCAATATTGGCGGCGAAACAGCAACGGTCGTAGGGCAAAAGCTTGCGAACATCGGGGCAAAGCACCAGCTTGTCTGTATTACGCACTTTCCTCAGGTGGCTCGCCATGCCCATCAACACATCCAGATCAGCAAAAACGAAAGCAAGGGACGTACGCGTACCCTTGTGAAGATGTTAGATGGCGACAGCCAAGGCCACGAACTCCAGCGCATGCTCGGCGGCGAATAACAAGAAGAGGAGAGGAATTAGGACTTTTTACCGCCGAGACGCCGAGACACAGAGGTAGGAGAGAGAGGATTAGGAAAGAGGCCCTTAGATAGGATTTGCCCAAGGCCCCACAAACGGGACATTCTCTCCTCCTTCTCTTTCCTAATCCTCTCTCTCCTATCTCGGCGTCTCGGCGGTAAAAATTTCTCACTCCTCTCTTATTTACGAAGCCATTGACACCTTTTTGGGTTTGGGCTACAAGCGGGTTTTAGCCGAACAATTCTTTCACTAGCACCAATCAGAGGGAGGTCTCGAGTGAAGGCGAGCTATTTCGTTCTAATTTGTCTATTAGCCTTTTCGACTACAGCCCTTCAAGCCGTGGATGAATTTGAACGAGGCATCGAATCAGAGCCTCTCACCGGTGATACAGCAAGCTCGATGGAAGAACTTTCTAAAGTTGGCAGCTTCTGGGGTATCGACGGTGAATATAACTGGATACGCAAGTCGGGTTTCAGGACTCCAGGGATTCCCGGAAAAATAGGCTATCATGAAGGCATCACACTCCTATCCTATAACTGGTTCATGGGTTCCAAGACCGCTATGCAGCTGGGGGTTGGATATGGAAACACGGGGATTCATTGGAAGGAAAACCCTGCTTTCCATGAACAGAATTTTCAAGATGTCTCAGCGACGATTGGTGTGACGAGCTCTTGCTTTGATAACTGGCTCTGGCGCTCTAACCTCGTCGCACGTTTTAATGCTTCAGCGACACAGGTACCCACCTATGTTCTCTATACAGGATCCATGTGGGGACGCTATACATTATCCCGCTGCTTTGCAACTCACGTAGGTTTTATCTTCGAAACTGGCCTACATAAGACTAAAGTATGGCCCATTTTTGGCTTCGACTTCAAATATAATGACTGCCTAAAGTTCTACATTGTCTATCCCTTTGAAGCATCGATCAACTACGCTGTGTGTGGTCCATGGTCTATTGAAGCAGCCACGCGACAGTTTCGCTACCGCCAACGAGCTCGCAAAGATGAGCCTCTACCTCGAGCCCTTTTTGAATACCGCAATATGGGCGGTGAGTTACGCTTGGTCTATGACCTCCCTCCGGGAGTGTCGGCCAATATTCATATAGGCCAAACCTTCGAAGGCGATTTTGTCGTTGCAGACCAAAACAATCATCATTCTATCCACTACAAATTTAAGACCGCTCCCTATATCGGCGGAGAACTCAGCCTGAAATTCTAGCGGGAGTCTAGTGGTACAAGGTTTGTGGCTTTAATATTGATGATGCCATCGCGCTCATGCCTCACACCATCGACGCGTACCAGCGGTGCCTGCCGAAAGGCTGTGCGTACACCTTCATAAAGAGCTGGCGAGATGATAATATTCATCATGCCACACTCATCCTCAAGGGTAAGAAACGCAAAGCCCTTGGCTGTAGGAGGGCGCTGACGACACACGACAACCCCAGCAACGCTGACCTTAGCCTTTTCGTCGAGATCAACAAGAGCATCTGAAGTGACCACCCCCTGACGACTAAGCTGACCGCGCAACAAAGCCGCCGGATGCCTGTTAGCGGAAAATCCTTGAGCCTGATATTCCCCGCGGATGAGATCCCACTCCCCTGAAGGTGGCAAGGCTGGAGGCACTATCTCTTGCCCGCTAAAAAGATCCTCCGTACGCTGAATTAACCATAGCTGCCATAGAAGCTCACGGTTATCTAGTCCCATGCTGTCGAAAGCTCCGGCCTGAATGAGATACTCGATCACCTGACGCCGCACATGTGTTCTTTGAACAAAGTCGCGTAGAGAAGCAAAAGGCCCTCCTCGTTCACGAGCCTCCACAATGGCGTTACCATCGGTATTTTTCACCATGACAAAGCCCAACTGAACCTGCTGAGGATCGAGAACATGACAACGTCTCTGGCTAGCATTGATGTCGACCGGATGAACAACAACTCCATGACGTTTAGCATCGTCGATCAGCGTCTTACAAGGATAGAAGCCCATAGGCTGATTGTTAAGCAAAGCCGCCAAGAAGGCTGCAGGATGGTAGTGCTTCAGCCAAGCCGATACATAGGTGATTTTGGCAAAGGAGAGCGCGTGAGACTTACAGAAACCATACAATGCAAAGCCTTCCAGGGCATGGAAGACCATCTCCGCTTGTGTTTTTTCAATGCGATTGCGCTGTGCTCCTTCCAAAAAGGCATTTTTCAACCTCTGCATCGCCTCCTGAGAACGCTTGCGACTCATCGCCCGCCGCAAATCCGCTGCCTGTGAGGCGCTAAAACCCGCTACCGCTACGGCTACCATGAGCACCTGTTCCTGAAAGAGAATGACCCCAAGGGTATCCTCCAAAACAGGTTTTAAAGAAGGATGTATGTACAACACAGCCTCTTCGCCCTGCTTACGCTTGATATAGGGAGAAACCATGTTTCCCTGCAATGGCCCCGGCCTAATCAACGCAATCTGAACTCCCAACTCATCGAAATTCCTCGGCCGCACGCGTGGCAAACTTTGCATCTGGGCTCTCGATTCCACCTGAAATACTCCTACCGTATCCGCTCGGGAGATGTTTGCATAAATCGCAGGATCATCGAGCGGTAAAGCTGCTAAGTCGATCTCCTCTCCATACCCTTCTTCTATCAACCACTGCGCCTCTCGTAATACTGCCAACATCCCCAGCCCTAGGATGTCCACCTTGATGAGGCCAGCATCACCAACCATGTCTTTGTCCCACTGGCAGACAACCCTGCCCTCCATTCGCGCAGGCTCCAGGGGCACCAGTTCAGCAATGGGCCGCGAGGCTATCACCATGCCCCCCACATGAATCGAGATGTGTCGCGGAATGTCTGCTATAGCGATCACCAGTTCCTTGAAAACCTGCCAAGACTCCGCCTTAAGGTCAGCCACAACCTCAGGAGTACGTTCCAACTCAGCAAAGACGTCCTTCATGCCATAGCGACTGATCAGCCGAGCCATCTGATCGAGGATATGCTCAGGTAGCTCTAACACCTTCCCCACCTCCCGAATGGCACTGCGAGCCTGAAACGTGATGTAGGTGCATACCATCGCTACATGGTCTTCCCCATATTTGCGGTAGACATATTGGATGATATCCTCGCGGTTGGAGACACCTTCTTGGCGGGTCGCTGCGAAGTCTAGGTCGATATCTGGAGCCTCTGTCATCCCCTCATGAATAAAGCGTCCCAAGAAGAGTTTGTGAGCAACCGGATCGACCGGGGTGATTCCCAAAACATAGCTGACAATGGAGTTAGCTGCTGATCCACGCCCCTGAACGGGCACTCCGAGCGACCTAGCATATTCCACGATGTCCCATACGACGAGGAAGTATCCTGAAAGCTTCAAGGAGGCTATGAGGGCCAGTTCTTCGTTTACCTTAGCCTTTACAACATCGGTGATAGGATTATATCGCGAGGCAACCCGCTGCCAACAGAGCTCTGCCAGGTAGCTATCTATGGTGTGTTTCGGAGGTACTGGAAAATCAGGCACGCGATACGATGAGAAATCCAACGAAATATTGCAACGGTTAGCAATAGCCAACGTATTCTGGAGAGCCTCGGGATAATCATGAAATAGACGACACATCACCTTTGGAGACTTCAAATAGCGCTGGTGATTGCCAGGACGATGATGATGTGAATTGCTTAGAGTCACGTGGTTCTTAATGCACAGCAGAACATCATGCAGGTGCCCTTCAGGCTTTTTGCTGTAGCAGACAGCATTAGTAACCACAAGAGGAAGACCCAGCTCCTGAGCGATTTTAGCAGTCTTTTTGCAAAGAACCTTGTCACCAGCATCGTGATGATGCGTTAAAGCTACATATAAGTTGCCGTCGCCAAATAACTCTTTATACCGCAGGAGACTTTGAGCATCGGTTTTGCCCATCTTACCGCCAGCCAAGCAAATGAGGCCTCCGCCAGCTAAGCGCTGCAGATGCTGCCACGTTACTAAAGGATCGCCCTTGCTTCTTCCGCGATGAGCATCCGTGAGTAGTAGGGATAACTTGGTATAACCGCTAGCATCGGTACAGAGAACGATAATTTCATCGCCACCCTCCAAAGTTAGCTGAGCACCAATAATCGGCTTAATGCCCACAGAGCGGCAAGCGCGATAAAATGTGTAGGCTCCATAGAGACCATTGCGATCTGTCAAAGCCAATGCCTTCAAACCGAGTTCTGCAGCCTGATGTGCCAGTGCATCCGGCGATGAAGCCCCTTCTAAAAACGAAAAGTAACTTCTACAGCAAAGTTCTACAAATGTGGAGCTGTCATTCATTACTGCTCACCGATTTTGGTGGTACCAGGAGCCTCGACGCTGATCGCGGAAAAGACGCATCACAGCACCATTGCGCAAAAGCACGCGATAATAGCTGCGTGCAATAGGCCGTGGAGTCCACCAATCCTCATCCACTTCCCATGCCTCCACGATCGTTTCTACAGGCTCCCACCCCCTACCTGTGCGTACTAAGCGAGGAGCTCCACTGGGATCAGCGGCAACATTGACTGGCCTGGGAAGGTATAGACCACGACGTTGTGTCTCTCTAATCATATCCTGAAGGTGCCCACGCCACTCTGGTATGCGCGATTTGAGGTCATCCCAAACAACCTGCATCAGGGTAGCCTTCTCCGTTCGAACGGAGAGGCGTTCCACAATGCGCTGAATATTGCGCCACCGCTCAGCTTTGGGCAGCAGCGACGCCAATGTCAGCTGACGTGCATGGGAATCGACAAATCCTTCCAAAGCCACTTCCAAAGTAGCAATAGGCCCAGGCAAAGACAGTGAGGCCAAGCGATCGCGTAAAGGCTGGATAATTCGTGCAGCATCATGACTCGGTGAAGCCAGGTGCAAGCTTATGGATACTTTCTCATGCCCCATCACACCTATTGTGACACGGATGCGCGTGGCCATCTGGTGCTTTTCACGCAGTCGATCACATAATCCCTCGAGAATCTGCACTACCTCTCCCAGGATAAGCTCGCCGCCTTCTAAGGGAAAATCAAAGTCGATATTGCCACTAAGAGCTTCAATCAAGCGCTCAGCAGCCACAAGAGTCTCATCTTGACCACGAGCCAAAGCTGCCATTAGGCATCCTTCGTCACCAAACAGATTGACGAGATCATCTTCGGGAAGCTTCGCCAGATCTCCGATCGTTTCAATGCCCAGAAGGTCGAGTCGACGAAGAATTTCGTGATTCACAGGCAAACAAGCCACAGGCTGTCCCTGCAAAAAGATGGCTTCATCACCTGCTGGAACAATTATCGCCTGACCAGGACCCGCCAGACGCGCCGCTACATTAGCGGCAAAGCGCCCCTCGGCCAGCCCTAAGCTAGCCACATGACCGCTTTTGCGTTCTAGACCAGTGATAAGCCCCTTAGCCTCCTGCTGCACACGTTCTAGATCAGGGATCACTCCCAAGTCTAGCAAGGCACTGCCGATCCCCAAAGCTTGAAATGTAGGGGAGAAGGATTCCAGTAGGTTGAGGACCTTAGCAAAAGCCTCTTCAGCAACGACTCTATCGACAACAGCAAAGCTCCCCTTTGGGAAAAGTGCGCGCGCTTCAGGCTCTGGCATCCCTGGTCGGACACCTGCCTTTCTAGCCGCAGCACCGCATGATGCAACGACCATAGAGTCCTCTTCGAACACTATAGCAACTGCATGGGGGCGCTCCAATGGCATCAAAGTGCCAAAAGCCACGTCTAAGAAAAATTCCTTTATAATCAGGTATGCCAGCATTACATAATAATACCGCAGCGCCTATTTGTTGAAACACAAATCGTCTATCAATAGTTTTCTGAAAATAAAAAGAAAAAAAAGATTTTTTTTTGTTTTTTATTCTGGATTCGTCCATATCCTCATAAAGCCTTACTTAAGGCCATGAAAGAACTTCGTGTTGAACAAGGACTGATCCTCACTCAAGAAGAAGAGCCTGCTAGTCCAGAGTTCCCCCCAAATAAAAATTGTGCCCATCTATCAGTGGCTCTTGATGCGATCCACCAACATGATCTCAGAAGAGTAGCTTCTGTTTGCTGAATATAAATCTTTTATGAATAGTCTTTGTTTATAAAGCTCATCTTTGCCATTTGATTTTTCACAATCTTGCAAAAATTAAGCACTTGAGACATAATGGCCCGCTTATGAATACTTTACCTACTTCCCTTCTAAATATTCATTCTGCTCAATCGGTATCATTTGAATTCAAAAATAATTCGTATATTGCTGATCTTGAATTTATTGCTAAAATACTGTTTGAAAGTCATCCCGGGGTGTACGACCCACTAAATCCTGATTTTTGTAAGCAAATAGAAGATGGAATGCATAGTGCTTTGCAGAAGCTTTGCTACTGCTCTGGTGATGATGACCGCGCTAATGTAGTTGAGAATTTTGTAAAGAGTTTTCAAGATGTCCATTTGAAAGCTCGTTACTTCGAAACCAGGGAGGGCTCTTCGGTGACCAGCAGTCTCAATTCATTTGGAATCACAGAACCTATAGAAGGCGTTCATTGGATTACACTCCCAACCTTGGCTCCTGATGAAATTCAGGCCCATTGCCTAAACCATATCATTCATACAATTGCTCAATACCGTCACGATCGAGCTCTGATTTTCGATCTCAAGGGAAATGGTGGAGGAAATAGCGAATGGGGAAAAAGGCTTCTTCAAGCTTTTTTTGGAGAAACATTCGCCAAACAGCAATGGGATAATCAACCAAACATGACCACTGAATGGCGTATAAGCCAGGATAATGTTAATCATGTCAATGGCTTTAAGGAAATTTTAGTAGAGCAGTTTGGTGAAGAAAGCGATGCCGTTGCTTGGGCGGAAAAAATTGCTAAAGGTATGCAGATTGCTTTTGAGCGCGGTGAGCACTATTACGTAGAATCCGACTTAAGAAGGGATAGCGCAGTACCATCGGAGAGGGTACTGAACCCTGTTAAGGCTAAGATCTTTGTCATCATCGATCATCATTGTTTTAGCGCTGCCCTAGACTTCATCGATGCTATAAAGGCCATGGGACATGAGACGCTTCTATTGGGTGAGACAACGGGAGCTGATAGCGTTTATATGGAAGCAAGGGTTGTTGTTCTTCCCAGCGGAAAAGGCAAATTGTCTATTCCTATAAAGGCCATTAGAAATCGCCCTCGTGGACATAACGTCCCTTATGTCCCTGATATCAGGTTTACAGGAAACTTACAGGATAGCGATGCAGTTCTGTCTAAAATTTTAGAGCATCTTTAGCCGGTGCGAATCGGTACATATATATTATAAGATTTGGTAAAATGAGGGCTATAGAGTATCTTTTGTCTGAGCCACTTCTCACGTCAATATACCCGTGAAATATTATGACAAAACCTAAAAAGCTACCTTCACAAGTCTTTCCTAACCCCACTATTGTAGAAGCTATTTGCGAAATTCGTTTTTCTCCCCCCGCAAAGGAAACTGGCTGGGATGGCATTTGGTTTGGCAAATTCCTTAAAAAATTAGGTGACATGTTCGAAATGGAGCCCAAGTTAGCTTCCACTTTTAGACTCGTCAACAGCCCAGGTTCTCTCACAGCCACCACCGAAACATATCCCATTAATCACATGCTGTATCGACATCACGACAACAAATTTCTTTTTCAATTAAGCCCATGGTGTCTAACAATAAATGAAGTCAGCCGATATCAAAGCTGGACACATTTTTTAAGTCATATTCAAGAGGCTTGGACTGCCCTTTGTGAAATTATAGAGGGGTGTAATATTGAGCGTATTGGTTTACGATACATCAACCGTATTCCTCGTAGCAGCTCTCAAGAGCAAATAGGCGAGTGGTTGAAAAGTACGGATATGTTTCCAAGTAGACTATTAAAGCAATCTGAGGGGTATTTTTTCCGTTCCGAAATAATGGAAAAAGGAGATAGAACTCTCATTCTTTCTGTCGCCGAAGAGCGATCCACGAACGAAATTCGACCTATTATCTTAGACATTGATGCCGTTTGCATGGAAAAGACACCCGCACACTGGGATTCATTAAAATCTGAGCTGGAAGATTTACATAATATGGTACGTCGAGAGTTCGATAATGCTCGTACTGACAAGTATACGGAATTCTTGAACCAAAAGTAACAGGAGATCATTCTATGGCTGCACCGGACTATAATGATCTGATAGAGCCTATTAGTCTTAGCTACCGTGACGCATCGAATATTGGATGTGAAATGAGCGTGCTCTTTGATAGGCACTACCAGCCGATTACTGACTTGCCTCCATCTCCTGGTTCACCCGTAAGCACCCTTATTCGAAGTTGGCTGGAAGAGTCTGACGATTTTGATTATCATGTTTGGCCAGAGGTTGACAAAGAGATCAAACAACATCGAGTGAAATTTAGAGATGCCTGACAATCGCTCTTATTTACTCGATACTAATATCGTTTCGGCATTGTGCGCTCCATCACACAAGAATAACCAAGAGCTCGCTAAGAAGCTAGTGATCCACTTTGATAGAGTGGCTCCACGACTCTTGCTGTCCCAGCTAGTCGATTATGAAGTACGTAGAGGCCTATTGTATAAACAAGCAACCACCGGTCTTCAGCGATTAAATAAATTAGTGTCGACTATGGAGTTGCTCATCATTACTACAGAACACTGGAATAAAGCTGCCGACCTGTGGGTCAAAGCGCGACAAATGGGACGTCCTACGGCGGGTGATAACTCTATGGACGCTGACTGTATTTTAGCTGCCCAGGCGCTTGTAGAAAATGCCATCGTCATTACTCAAAATACTCGCCATTTCGACCATTTAGTCAAATGTATACGCTGGGAAGATCTCAGATAGTTCTCTAATAACGCCGCAGCGTTTCTCCCGTTCACGGGATAGGTATCCGAGCCCGTGAACGGTTACCAAAATTTGGCTGCAAACAAAAAAACATGGTTCATAAGGATATGCATGATATGTGGGTACTCTTTTCCTTCATCATGCATATCAAGCGTATCCCATCTATCATGTTTTTTGCCGTTTGCTTCAAATCACAAGGACTAAGCTCAAGCCCCCAATCTATCACTGCAATTGACAGATTTTCCTAAGACACCTATCATTGAAGAAAAGGGGATTCATGGATAAAGACGTCATCAAACAAGTCATTTTGGAACAAGAAGGTGCGAGGAAGATCGACTCTACCGGCATTGAGCGAGAGCAATTGACGCTCATTGATTCTCTTATACCCCTTTCTCATGCCATCATTATCTCTGGGGTGCGCCGATGTGGAAAATCCACTCTGATGCGGCAAATTCTCAAGAAGCATTATGAAGACGAGTTTTATTTTGTTGACTTTGAAGATGAGCGTTTTGTCAAATTTACAACCCAGGATTTCAATTCTTTATATGAAATATTAATCGAACTTTATGGATTAAAGTATGTCTTTTTCTTTGATGAGATTCAAAATATTGAAGATTGGGAACTCTTCGTACGCCGAATACATCGAGAAAAAAATAAAGTCTTCATCACAGGATCCAATGCCTCTTTGCTAAGCTCAGAACTAAGCTCTCACCTAACTGGGCGGCACATTGTCGTTGAACTCCTTCCATTCTCCTTTAGAGAATATCTCCACTATCACCAAGTCTCCTATAACGAAAAAAGCTTCGTGATAACCCAGGAAAAGGCAATCTTAAAAAGATTTTTTAATGATTTTTTAGAAAATGGTGGCATGCCAGAATACTTAGAACACAAAAATCCTTTAGTCCTTCAAAATGTTTATGAAAACATTCTCTACAAAGATGTCATCGTTCGCTACGAAGTAAAAGAGGTTAAAGCAATTCGTGAGCTCACTCTTGACCTATTAAGCAACCTCGGAGCCCCTCTATCGTACACAAAAATGAAAAACAACTTAAACCTCGGAAGTGTTAACACCGTCAAAAATTACATCCATTACTTAGAAAATGCCTATTTAATTTTTACGTTGGATCGATTTTCATTCTCTGTTTCACAACAGACCCAACTGCAAAAGAAAGTATATGCCATTGACACTGGGCTGGCGAAACAAATTGCATTCCATTTTTCTAAAAAGCAAGGACGGTACCTTGAAAACATTGTCTATCTCGAACTGAGAAGAAGATTTAAAGAAGTCTTTTACTATAAAACAGAAGATAACTTAGAAGTGGATTTTCTTGTTCGTAAGGGCACTGAAATTGTACTTCTAATTCAAGTAAGCGAGAGTTTAAAAGAACCAAAGACTCGAGAGCGGGAGTATAAAGCCTTACTTAAGGCCATGAAAGAACTTCGTGTTGAGCGCGGGCTGATCCTCACTCAAGAGGAAGAGCCTGCTAATCCAGAGCTCCCCGAAATAGAAGTGGTGGCCATCTATCAGTGGCTCTTAATGCGATCCACTGACATGAACTCAGAAAAGTAGTTTCAGTTTGTGGAAACATAAATCGTTTATCAGCAGTTTTTATTTATAAACCTAATCTTCATCCTTTTAATTTTTTAACATTGTAAAGATTGAGCATTTTGGGCTCATCCGGTTTTGTAGGACTTAGCATAATCGTCCATGAGAGGTAATTGCAAAATTATTTGAGCCCTTAAGGATCGATTCTTAGGAAAAAAGGTAACCTTTTTTTGCGAGAAGGCGATTCTGGAAAGCTCAAATGGCATGGCACTATCTAGTCTGGAGAGACAGGCTTTTATCCCTTCCCAGGCCCGAAGGGTCGATATTGCAACAGGCCATGGCATCGCCACATAGGCCTCAACCTAACAGGTCTTTTGAGCTTATATCTCAATGACTTAGGACTTCACAATCGTATCTCGGCGCGCAGCGCTTTGGAGTGCGGTCGCTTGCGACCGCTTTTCGTTCCTTGGGACGGCAATGCTAAACGGCATTGTATGGATTCGTCGAAGGCTGCATGTACTAACTATTTTACCCTTAGGGAATTATAGTAATGCCGTTGCACACGACCGTCGCAAGGAACCCAAAGCGGTCGCAAGCGACCGCACTCCAAAGCGCTGCGCGCCGAGATACGATTGTTAGGCTTAGGTTGAGGCCTATGTGGCATCGCCATGGTATATGCCAGGAAGGGATTTCGCAGCCTGTAGGGCTGCCATAAGGCGCTTGTATAAATAGCGTGTGAATACTGACGTCTTATGGCAGTCCTTCAGACTGCGAAACACGTTTTGGCATATACCATGGCGATGCCATGGCCTGTTGCAATATCGACCCTTCGGGCCTGGGAAGGGAATGGCTCTCTCTTCACCGGCATCCGATTTTCAGGAAATTGACTTCGAAAAATCGGACTTCTGCAATTACCTCATATACTGGACTTTGCACATTTTTTGGATACGCAAATCCTCTAAAGCCACCAGACTCAATTGTTTCTTAAATCCACACAGATGCTAGGGTACCCGTGAAGAATGTCAGTGAGAGGCTTTTTAGGATAACAGGTGAATGTAGCGCCTACTTGGCAAATAGGTGCGTAAAATAGTAGCTTCCGTCCTCACTTACCACAACGCCTACACCAGTTAGAGTGAAGTCACCTTCCATGTTCTTTCGATGTCCATCACTTTTGATCCACCCATTCACGGCCACAAGTGCAGGATCATCATATCCATAGTTGTAGGCTACATTTTCACCCGCACTCCGTGCGTGAACAGTAATCTGCATATCCTTAAAGCGCTGATCAAACCCATCGTGGCCATGAGGCACCACTCCACGCGCCATGTTCTCACTGTGCTCCCTTGCAATATCAGCAATGGCATCAATGTACTCCAGCTGTCTCAAGCCCTTTGACTGACGGTATTCATTCACCTTACGATGGACGTACTGCTCAATCGCTTGTTCGCCATGGAAAATGTCAACCTGAGTCCCCATGCGATCCTCATATTCATTGCGAATCGACTGGATGCGGTTTCTGTCTGACACCGCCGTCTGCTCCATATCCGTCTTTTTATGTTTCGAATGATGATGTTTATGGGAACGTTTACACGCTTCGACTTGGCCCATACTTAGGGCTAAAATCATTAAACAGTATAAAAAAGTAGATTTAACCATAACACTCAAAAGCCTTGTTAATAGTTTACAAATGTTAATTAAGTTATACTAGATTGTATGCTTAATGATCTTTTTATGCAATGATAATAAGATGTTGGAATCATTTGAACTCTCTAAATCAAGGTTGTGACCCATCACAACCAGCACCGGTCATCTTTACGAGATCCCAACACAACGGCCAAATTCTTGCCACATATCCGAAATCTCTGTAGACTGATAGCCATTAACAGTTTTTGAGTGACAGCCATGGCACAACTGACAAAAGAAACAATCCGCTACTTGTCGCAACTCTGCCGCATCCATTGCAGTGAAGAAGATGAAGAGGCGATGCTACGCGATCTACAAGGTATCCTCGGCTACATCGAGCAGTTGCAAGCTATCGACACCGAGGGTGTACCTCCCTGCAGTCATGTCATCGCTGGCATGAACAACGTCATGCGTGAAGACATCATTGGAAAGTCGTTGTCCCGTGAGGTCTTTTTAGACAATGCCCCAGACCACGTTGGCGGTATGATCCGTGTCCCCCCTGTCCTTCAGCAAGAGCCATCCTGACAAGAGGTCCGATATCGATGCATCGTGAAACAGCCATTCAAATTCGAGATAGCTTTATCCGCGGAGAACGTACCGCCGAAAGTATTGTAAAGCACTTTTTGGAACGTGTCGATCGCCTAAATCCACAGGTGGGGGCCTTCCTAACAGTCTTACATGATCGCGCCCTAACCCAAGCTAAGAACCTCGATGCTAAGAAAGCTCGTGGTGAAAAGATGGGCAAGCTGGCTGGGGTGCCGATAGCGCTGAAGGACAATATCCATGTCGAGGGAGTCATCTCCACATGTGGCTCCAAATTTCTATCAAACTATAAAGCGCCTTTCAACGCTACTGTCACCGAACTTCTTGAAGCCGAAGACGCCATCATCATTGGTAAGACCAATCTCGACGAGTTTGCCATGGGGTCGTCCACCGAGCATTCAGCATTCCAGGCCACACGCAATCCTTGGAACCTTAAATGGACTCCAGGGGGCTCTTCAGGAGGTTCTGCTGTAGCTGTTGCAGCGCGGTTATGCCCACTAGCTCTAGGCAGCGATACTGGCGGCTCCGTACGCCAGCCGGCTGCTCTGTGTAGCCTTGTGGGCTTTAAACCCACCTATGGACGTGTATCGCGCTATGGCTTGGTGGCCTTTGGCTCTTCCCTCGACCAAGTTAGTCCCTTCGCCACCACTGTTCAAGACACCGCTCTGTTGATGGAAGTGCTCGGACGCCACTGTCCACGCGACTCTACCAGCCTGCCATTCGGTCCCCAAGACTATCTCTCTGCCCTAAATGGGCAGATGGCTGGTAAGAAAATTGGCGTTTCCTTGGCTTTCCTAGAAGGCCTTCCTGAACATACGCGAGCAAACTTTGATCAATCCTTAGAGACCTTTAAGAAGCTTGGCGCGACCATCGTCGATGTTGACCTCTCATTGCTCAAAAAGGGCATTGCCGCCTATTACATCATCGCCCCGGCTGAAGCGTCGACAAACCTGGCTCGCTTTGATGGCATCCGCTACGGACAGCGTTCGAAGGAAGCCCGCACCTTGGCTGAGGTTTACGACCTTTCTAAGGAAGAGGGCTATGGCCACGAAGTCAAAAGGCGTATTATGCTCGGCACCTATGTCCTGTCGGCTGGCTTTCAAGATGCCTATTACCGCAAGGCTCAGAAGGTGCGCACGCTCATCATTCGTCAGTATGAAGAGGCTTTCAAGAAATGTGATCTCGTTGCCACTCCAGTAACGACTGACGGTGCCTTTGATATTGGATCCATCAACGATCCCTTGCGCGAATACTTAGAAGATATCTATACTATTCCTGCAAACTTGGCTGGAGTGCCGGCCATCAGTGTCCCTGCAGGCTTCACTATGAAGGGCCAGCCACTCGGCCTGCAACTTGTAGGTCCACAGCAAGGCGACGTCGGCGTCTTCGCCGCTGCCCATGCCTTCGAACAGGCTACCGCACCAGAACCGCATCTGCCCGAATTGGCCAAGTAGGAGTAATGACAGCGATGAGCCAAAATGATAACTGGGAAGCCGTCATAGGCCTGGAGATCCACGTAGAGCTTAATACTAAGAGCAAGCTCTTCAGCCATGCACCTAACCGCTTTGGCGATGAACCCAATAGCAACATCGATGTTGTCTGCACAGGCCAGCCAGGTGCCCTACCAGTTCTGAACAAAGAAGCTGTCCGCAAAGCTGTTCAATTTGGATGCGCTGTGGGAGCCAATGTTGCCCCTATCAGCCGCTTCGACCGCAAATCCTATTTCTACCCGGACAGTCCTCGTAATTTTCAGATTACACAGTTCTACGAGCCCATTGTCATCGGTGGTCAAGTCGTTGTAGAAGTGGAAGGAGTCGAAAAGACCTTCCAAATTCACCATGCCCATCTGGAAGATGATGCTGGCATGCTCAAGCACTTCACAAGCTTCGCAGGCGTAGATTACAACAGGGCCGGCGTACCTTTGCTTGAGATCGTCTCCGAGCCCTGCATGCACACTCCACGCGATGCCGCCGCCTATGCCATGGCTGTCAAAGGAATCATGCAATATCTCGATGCCTCCGACTGTAACATGGAAGAGGGATCCCTACGCATCGATGCCAACATCTCCGTTCGCAAAAAAGGTGAGACAGGGCTGCGTAATAAGATCGAAATCAAAAACATGAACTCTTTTAACTTCTTGGAAATGGCCCTTGCAGCCGAAATCCAACGTCAAATCCGCGAATACGTGAAACATGGTGACGCCGATTATACCAACGTCATCAAGCAGGCCACCTATCGCTGGGATCCACAGAAGAAAGAGACCGTCATCATGCGTCGCAAAGAATGCGCGGATGACTACCGTTACTGCCCTGAGCCAGACCTCGTTCCGATTGTGCTTACTCCAGCATTCATTGAAGAAGTTCGTGCTACCCTACCTGAGATGCCTCTGGAACGCCTACGCCGCTATGTTAAGAATCTGCAGCTATCGCCCGATAGTGCATTCGTCCTCACAAGCGATAAACCCCTGGCTGACTACTTCGAAGAGGGTCTCAAAACGTGTAGTAATGCAAGAAATCTATGCAACTGGATCATCGTGGAGTTCGCAGGCCGCCTCAAGGATAGTGGCAAGAGCCTCATGGACCTCGGCATTCCGGCCAGTGAACTAGCCCTGCTCGTGAATTTGATCGATCAAGGGACTATTACAGGCAAAATAGCGAAGAAGGTAGCCGATGACCTCATGGCGGCACCAGGCAAAAGCGTCAAGGAAATAGTAGATAGCAATCCTGACTATCAGCCTCTGCATGCAGAGGATGAGATCGAGGTGCTCGTAGATCAAGTGCTCGCAGAACACGCCCAGAGCATCGCCGACTACCGAGCTGGTAAAGATAAAGCATTTGCCTTTTTGGTAGGGCAGGTGATGAAACTCACTCGAGGCAAGGCCTCGCCTAAAATTGTGAATGACCTACTTAAGAAAAAACTTTCATAAATATAGCATTTCCGGGGGGGAATTAAATGACTACCATACATAGAAATAACAATGATTGGAGTATCGTGCCATGGGTTGGACAGGATAATGAAAATCCACAAGTCGTTGAAATAGACAATCATGGACATGAGTTGCAAGTCCTTGAGCGTGTGCGTCCATCAGCCGGTTCCAAGTCTCACAAAGTGACGACTTCGGAAGTTGATCCAGAGTTTGTACAAACGGTCCTCAAAGTTGCGGCTTGGTCAGCAACAGCAATATTAGCTGTTGTATCGTTGCCCTATTTTGCTGCTGGAGCTATCGTCGGTCTGCTTATTCCATCAAAGAGTGTAGACCAATATTTTGCTGATTTAAGCAAACGTTTTGAAACGATGAATTCTGAAGTCAAGATTCTTGGCGGCATCGGAGCCCTTATCGTTGGCGTCACATTCTTTGCCTATTTGCCTGTTGTTGCAGGGGCTTTTGCAGCTCAGCAGCTTCAAGCAGAAATGACTACTACTGGTGCTTCAACCTAATAGTTCGTGTGTTTTTTTAACGCCGATTAGCGTATCATATTCCCTCTATGTCGCTAACTCACACAGAGTAAGCGTGGGAGCATAGAATAAAAAAGAGAGGAGGAGCGATGGCTGTTACTAACACGAGCTATCTACCAAGTATTTCCTTTGATCCAGGGTTACCTACCTTTCTGCCCCTGGGAAAGAGCTCTGCGGAGCATGCGTTTCTCAATAAGTTCAAAAATCCACCTACCTTTGGAGCCCATAGAGACCAGATTCCGCTAATAAAGAGAATCCAGGACTTCTGCCTGATACTCCTTAAGCTGGCAGTCTTCTTTGTGTCTCCAAACTTGTTTGTCTTTGGGTTATTCTGTGGGATCGTATGGGATGAAACTTGCCATGCAGCCATAGAGAAAATCAAAGCTGTCTTCTACGATCAGACGGCTCTAGGAAAGGCCATTTGCACTGCCGGCGCTATCATCGCCGGGCCTGCAGTTCTGCTCACAACCTGCTTCCTAACCGCTGCAAGCTTGGGCGGGCAGTGTCATCGCGCACTCAAGTTCGATTAGCCTTCCTGGCGCGGGTGGAAGGAGTGGAAAGCATCTTGAAGTCGTTGCTGGCTCACATGGGTATAGCGGTCAGTACTCGCTATACTCGCGTGTCCCAGCATCTCTTGGATGACACGCAATTCCGCCCCATTGTCTAATAAATGCGTAGCAAATGAGTGCCTAAGCGTATGAGGCGATATATTTTTGCTAATGCCCGCGGCTTTAGCGTAGGCCTTAACGCGTTCCCATACCGTCATGCGGTCTATTCGCTTGCCGACACTATTCACAAAAAGGGCTTTTTCCTTCTCACTATCCCATCGATCACGAAATTGCCCTAAATAATAATCGATCGCTTCAATGGCCTTTCGGCCGATGGGCACCACCCTCTCCTTTCGTCCCTTGCCCATCACCTTGACATACTGATCATTGACATCATAAATGTTCAGTC
Organism: uncultured Chlamydiae bacterium; assembly: GCA_963713615.1. GTDB lineage: Bacteria > Chlamydiota > Chlamydiia > Chlamydiales > JAJFMA01 > CAMFKD01. Next base: position 303,973 of record CAVQMM010000001.1, on the reverse strand, counting down.
CACAGAGCTCCGATACACGCAGTCCACATCCATAGAGAACCTCCAGAATCGCACGATCACGAGCCCCTTGTTCCGTGGAAGTGCACGGCTGTACCAACAAACGCTCAATCTCGGCGCCTGTAAGCACCTCTGGAATAAGCTGCCAAAGCTTAGGTGAATCGAGGGTCAGGGTGATATTGACCTTCAGATAACCTTCCCTCTTCAAAAAGCGAAATAAAACCTTTATAGCGATGAGGGCTCGGCAGATCGAAGCGCTAGCATACTCTCGTTCTTTGAGATGAGATAGATAACGAACGATATGGTCTCGTTTTACCTCACAAAACGTGGCAACTCCCACTTGCTTTAGGTGATTTGCAAAGCCCGCAGTGTCACGGGCATAAGCCTCTATAGTATGATGGCTTGCTCCCTTCTCCGAGGCTAAATAGCTGATAAACTCATCTAAATGTAGAAACATGGTACCACACTCGGTCATAAATTTAGATTTGGGCCCACGCGAAAGCTCCCGCGATTCAACGATCGCAAATGGGTCCATATTCTAATATTGACCCATTTGCGATCGTTGAATCCCGGGGCTTTGGCGCGGTCCAAATCCAAAATTTATGACCGAGTGTGGTACACCTGGCATTCGTTTTGCATGTTGAAAAGTGTGCGAAAAAAAGGAGGGAACTATGAAAAATCCCACTAACCAACGTTGGATCAAAGAAACTCCTCGTATCCCATCCACTCGCCGCGGCCTAGCCCCTATCACACCTGCCTATGTTCCGGCACGTGTGAAGCCGGCGTCTCGTCGTTGAGCCTTTTGGAAATACGCTTTTGCACATCAATCACTTCTATATGTGATAAGATCACTTTCGGAACCGTAATCATTTCACCCGTTTCCAGCACTTCATATAAGGTAAATTCCACTCCCTCTCGGACTATCTCCTGGCGCGCGGCTGATAGGCGCAGCCTCTGCAAATATAAGCCTAGCACAAAGGCCTCCGCATCTTCTCCAGCCGTTAGCGATTCCCGCAATAGGAGCAAAGCACGCTCGCCACGCTCGCGCGGGTCATTAACCTTGGGATTGCGCGATGGAACCATGGCTTTCCAATGTGTTCCTTCAGATGGAACACTCCCAGCAGCAAGCTCTTGCTGCCAGCAAGTCAAACAATAGTCTCGCCGGTCATAAGCGCCCTGATCGTCAGTTGTAAGCAAAGAGTAATAGACCATTTCAGGCTGAAAGGGCTCTTGGCCTCGGCAGCATTGGCGGCTTCTGGATGGTATTTCCCATTTCGGCTTAGCTTTTGACGCCTTAGCCACAGCGGTTGTTGGGGCTTTTTTAACGCAAAGGCGCAAAGGAGAGCTCACTTTTGTGTTTCACTATGTTGTTAAAGATAAGTTTTTACCGCGCGGGGTATAGCTCGAAGTGTACCTCATTTGCATCAAAAAGGGTAGCTAAGACAGGCCCTCATCGTTATACTTGCTATATCAACAAAGGGGGTCATGATGAAATTGAGAGATCTTACAACAAAGCTTGCTCTGGCGCTTAGCAGTCTGGCCTTGGCTTTTGCGATGACATCCTTCCAAGTCCCTGCTGCTTGTGAAGAAGACAATGCCCAACAGTTTGCTAATCTTCTTTTGGATCGGGTCAAAGCCTGCATCGGCAACGACACCGCCCTTTCACAGCGGAATGAAATGTTAGCTCTTGTCGATGTTCTTAAAAGTAAGGGTTTCTACCGAGAAGCTGGTTCAGACGACTTTCGTGTAAAATTTGTGAGTACCCAGGGCGCTGTAGAACATGTCTTGGCATGCGCTCAGGCCATGGGCGAAATTGTCCAACTCGTCGGTGTTATACATACTCCAACGCCCGCGACACCACTGTGTACCCTTCCTACAGAAGCTCCGTCGACGGGTCTACTAGATCCTTCGATCGCTTATGACCTTCATAAGCTACTTACCGTCAGATCTCGAGCTCAGATCGTGCGAGAGTACCTCCACAAGGGTGGTAAGCTCTATATTGCTTATCCACGAGGTGGTTTGGAAAGGCGTACTTCTGAACAGCAGACCACCTATCACGCTGCTCTAACTGAATTCCCCACTCTGCTGATAGACTCAGTTCTCGACAGTGACTTGCTTCCCAGCGACCGCGTAGGGGCGATTTATATGTTTAGAGACCGCCAAGGTCATTCCTATGCCTTCTCCATCAAAAGCACCCAGGCCATCGAACCTCAAGCCTATGTCGAGTGGGGCCTCTGGTTTGGTGCCATCACAAACTCCGCTGTGAGTGAACGCGTGAACAATGTCTTCGATTACCTCGACTCCTTAAATGGTCCCGATGTGCGCACGGAATTCGGTCTTAGCCGCGGATAGGGACTAAGATAGAGATTAGGATAGGAATTAGGATTTAGGAGTTAGGAGTTAGGAGTTAGGAGTAACACGGATGCACACGGATCTAGGAGGATTTAGGAGGATTAGGATAGGATTAGGAGTTAGGAGCTAGGAGTAACACGGATCTAGGGGGATTAGGACTGAATAGGATGGATTTGAACATAAATTATGGACCTGAAAAAACTAATTCTAATCCTATCCTCCTAAATCCTCCTAGATCCGTGTGCATCCGTGTTACTCCTAAAAATGACACGAACCGTATTTGCTACCCTATCCTCCTAAATCCTCCTAGATCCGTGTGCATCCGTGTTGCTCCTAAAAATGACACGAACCGTATTTGCTATCCTATCCTCCTAAATCCTCCTAGATCCGTGTGCATCCGTGTTGCTCCTAAAAATGACACGAACCGTATTTGCTACCCTATCCTCCTAAATCCTCCTAGATCCGTGTGCATCCGTGTTACTCCTAAACCTTCTAAATCCGTGGGCATCCATGGCAACTTCTAGAAAGGCATGGCGCAATCAACTCAGGGACTTAGCCATATTGCATAGTCTAAGCGACGATCTAATGCTCTTCTGGCAGCTCAAAGCCAATCGTTGGGAGTTGCTTGAAACACGTGTGCGCCAACTAACCGAGCAGACCGCCATCCACAAAGCCATCGATGATGAAGAGATTGCTACTAAATTCAAGAAGCTTCTGCTTAATGACCCCGACTACAAAGAGGTCAGGCACCGCATACGTACTGCCGCCAAGGAAACGTTAGATATCGCTCAGTTTCTGGAATTACCTTCGCCTGAATGCATCGACGAGCTGACCTTCAAGCCTCCTCTAATGACCAATGAAATCATAGAAACTGCTATTGAGGCTTTAGACAAATTTATCGTGCTATGCCGGGTTTCCTCCTATCCCTATCACTACGTAGTACAGGCAGTCAAATCGCCCCGACAATTCATCACAAATTGTTGGAAGTTTTATTGGGCCTAGCCGGTCATTTTCTGTAGAGCATGATAGTGCGCCTCCAGGGAATCCAATTTGGCGCGTAGAAGACTCACTCTCTCTTCGAGGTTGAGCTGAAAGCGAGATCCAGGAAAGTGGACGGCTGCCTTAGCAAGCGAGATCTCCAACCCTCCTAAACGTTCTTTAAGGTTGGTAACCGCTTCATGGATGACATGTAGGTGTTGAAGCGCTTCTGGACTAGGGTCTATCTGCTCGGCATATCGCTCCGCCCTAAGAACATCGTCGGCAGCCTTAGCCACTTCATTTCCTAGCTTGGAAAGAGTGCCCCCATCTACCAGATCAGGCTTGAAGAGCTGGCTATCCGGACCTGTCGCCGAAAGCTTATTGAGTTGTTTCGGAAACGCCACGGTGGGTTTCACGACAACTGCTGTGAAGGTGGATTTAGTGCGCGCGGCTTCATCCACACGCGCTTTCGCTAAAACCATTTGTTGCGCAATTACAGCCTTAAGAGCGGGAGACTGCGGAGCTTGCTGCGGCTGAACATTTAGGTCTAATACTTTCTGATGACTCTTAACCGTTTCCAGTTTTTGTACGAGCTGGTCGAGGCGTGCTTTTTCCTTTAGGATAAGGGGTATTGCCTTGGGTGATCCAATGGCCAACTCCTCGTGCTCCTTGACAATGCCTTGAAGTACGCTGATCTCTCCGGTGACCAGTTCAAGTTCATGAGGATGAACCTCGCTTCCCATCAGCTGCTTGCGATGCAAGCCATCAAGGAGGCGCACGGTATCCACGCATTGCTTGCATAATTGATCAACCTGACGGCTAAGATGTGTGTGTTTTTTGCTCTGCGAAGGCTTTTCAGAACGAGACTGCGCTTGATAGGATGCGTAATCGGGCTGACCTTCACCTTTAAGTCTTTCCATACTCCGCCTAAGATTTGATGTTTTCATCTCTATTATAGCAAAATATGTATTTAAACTGTTGCCTACGAGTCGGAGCCCGTGTGCGTGCCCATGCGCGTTAAGCTAAGAGGATTAGGAATTTTCACCGCCGAGGCGCCGAGATAGGAAAGAATGTTCGGTAGCAACTAAACAGGTCCTCGAAAAAGTTAGATTGAGCACCTGTGCCGTTTGTATGTCCTTGGGCAAAATGCTGTCTAAGGGCTTTACCAAAACGCTAACCCCTCAAGAGGCCCTTGGGCAGAATTTTGCTCAAGGACACACAAACGGCACATTCTCTCCTAATCCTCTCTCTCCTATCTCGGTGTCTCGGCGGTAAAAATCCTAAAAAAGCCCCACGACCTTCTATGCGCCTCGGCGGTGAAAATTCCGCGTATGGGCTTGGACACAGGTTCGGGCACGAATTTATGGCCTCGTTATACTGCTTTCACTCGCGACGTAGCTACAGTGGCTGTCTCTTTACCATTTGGCCTGCGGTAATAGTAAAGGATCAGGTTTACAACCATCAGGATGATCAGAGCCGGGTATAGCCAAGCCATCGCTACTCCAAGGACCTCGGAAATACTTTCAAAGCCGAGTAATGACATGCAAAAAGTCAGTACTAACGTCATTATCAAGGACGTCTGCTCACTAATGTAATCCTTAAACACTGCTGTCTTTAGAAATTTAGCAAATACAATAGTCAAAGCTACCGAAGTCGTGACACAAGCTAACGCTATAATGGCCACTGGCACAAAGCCCATATGGTGACCTAGCAAGTACACCGATAAGTGGGAAAGCAAGGAGTCCTTGGAAACCTCCTGTAGAACGGAGGAATAAGCAGCTCCGAGATATAGGAGGCCCACATAGACAATACCCAACACAGCAACGCCTATCAAACCGCCACGAAGAGCCAACGTTAAGTGCCTCCTTTCGCTTGCTGAAGCGCCACCTTCTACATCCGTGTGATTGAGAATCCCAATGATCGCCGATGAGAAGAAAAATGAAGCGATGAGATCTTGTGTGTTGTAACCCTCGCTAAGGGCAAAGGTAAAGACATGCGAAGGAACATGTTCCACAGCCGCCAAGCCCGGACTGATTAGGAGCCCAGCAACGACGACGAAAACGATAGATATGAGCAATGCAGGCGTAAGGACCTTGCCAAGCAGGCCAATGATATTATTTTCACGGTAGGTAAGTGCATAGATAAGCACGCAAAACCCTAGGCTAAAGGGCCAAAGCCAAAGATCGGGCACGAAAGTCCTCGCTGCCGCAAATGCTAAAGTAACACATCTTGGCCCCGAACCCAGTGGAATCCAGAATGTCAATAGTAGTAGGGTAAAGAAAAAACCTAATGGACGTCCGAGGATAGAAAAAAAGCGCGTGTAATCCCCCCTAAACAAAACCATGGTAAATACACCCAAAAAAGGCAAAAAGACAGCAGTTATCAAAAAACCAAGAGTCCCATAAGGATAATGCCCTTCGGCAAAAGCCCCTACAGCCATTGGAAATATCAAATTTCCAGCGCCAAAGAACATGGAAAACAATGCTAGTCCAATCACCCCAGCACTTGCACTTTTAGAATGAATCATGCAGCACCTATTTGCTTCTGTTTCACGTTATATCACACTCGGTCACAAACTTGGATTTGGCCCACGCCAAAGTTCCCGAGATTCAACGATCGCAAACGGGTCAAATTTAGATAATATTGGACCCGCTTGCGATCGTTGAATCCCAGGAGCTTTGGCGCGGTCCAAATCCAAGTTTGTGACCGAGTGTGGTATAGGTCTTGTCATAAAATTTCGCGCCGACCTCATTTGGAAAAGTATGGAAATTTACCGGCGCTATCCTTGTACCAAAGCAAAGAATTCTTTAAAACCCTAAATGTAAAAAAAGATAAATTATACCAGGCTTCAACGACTGTGACTGCGATCTGCCAGTCCATTTATCCAATTGCCTAGGAATTCTGGGATACTCTTAACAATTGCCCAAGCGGCCTTAGGAGCCTCTAAGATAAGAGTGTCCAAAACACGCTTCCCAAATCCCAAGGCTTGCTCTATGCCCCTTTTTACATAAGGCTGAACCCTCTGATACTGCTTGTCTATCCAATTCCCCGCCTGGATCAATGTCCACTCAATAGGCGCCCATAGTGGTGGGACGATACGATTAACAAACCTTATCATATGACCAGCCACGTTAGCTAACAAACGGACAAACGCTACAATGGGCCTAGCCAAAATCTTAGCTGTAGGTGCAAGAATCGATTCTACAAAGCGTGTTCCCTGCTGCTGGAATAAACTCGTCATCCGCGAAACGGGTCCCAGTACAAAGCGTCCCAAAACCGATAACCATCCCGGCGATCCCGGAACCACTGGCGCGTTTCGCGCACTGCGCTGCACAGATTTTTCAATCTCCTCCTTGCGGCGCACCTCAGCCAACCAAGGCGGTACAGCCTCAAACTGCGGAGGACGAACGATCATCGCTGCAGCTCCACCTCCGTCGGGTCCGATAAACACAGATACGCCTTCGGCAGACAGTATAGTGGGCACCACCGGCGGTATGTCTATGCTATCCACTCGAAAGGTGTCAAATGCTGGTCCTAAAGGTCCTTTTGAGATGGAATCAACTGTAGGCCCTCGATAGGTATCGGCAGATATACCAGAAGAGGATCCACTATTTGAGGAAAAAGGCGCAACAATACCCTTTGATCTGAAATGATACCATCGATCTTGATCGGCAGAATATGGGGCTATTGAGTCGCTCATAGGATCAAAACTACGCCTTGGACGATTTTAATAGAGGTCAACATAATACAGCTTGTCGTTTCGAGCAACGCAAGCTTTTATTTTATCAATTGTGAAGGGAAAGAGACCAGCTCATCTAAACAACCTAAATTGAAAATCGCCTGACTAATCAAACAAATTTACAATTATAGTCCTCAGCCCACTGATCCTATGGTTAAGACTCATCTTGTTGCTTTCCAAAATAAGTCTCAAAATAATGCTTGCCGTCAGAGGCAAGGATTTCGTCGGCATGAGGTCAGTTCGATGAGCCTCTTCCCTCCCTTCAATTTCAATAATAACAAGTACGGTATTTTAATTCAAATTCTTTTGTTATATTAATTAATTACACAATCAACAAATACTGGCATATGATCTGATGGGTAATGCCCATCAACAGTTCCAGGCTCCACGGCATGCAGCAAAACAGTTACCCTGCTGTTAACATAAATATGGTCTAAGAATACGCCAGGAGTGCCCATACCCGAAAATGCATTGGTCTCCGGAGGGCTATTAGTAAACGTGCTAAGCGGGCCTATATGCCCCAAGACTGAGACATCTCTGGCATCTTCGAGCTCTCCACGGGTAAAAATGCGCTGGATGTAGTCTCCATCAAGAAATGGCAGAGCTGACAACTCCGGGCGCTGAGGAAAAGTGTTCATATCCCCAACTAGAGCGACAGGCATTCGACGCGCATATGGGTCAATGGCCTCTGCGATAAAGCGAGCCTGACTTTCTCGTTTATTCACGTTGCCAAACGCCAAGTGGGTATTAAAAACGGCAAAAGACTTGTTGGTTTTTTGGTCTCTGAGCTGGAGCATTGTCAATGCCTTACCCCACACTCGAGTTTCGATTAACTCAAAGCGGTTTTTGCGGTAGAAAAAGCCATTTAACTCACCGTCTTTGCCCTCTCTGGAAAAGAAAGCATAGGCGTTCGATAGGTGTGGAAGAAGATCCATCAACTGACTATGCATGAGCTCTTGAACACCAATAATATCAGGCTGCATCTCTGCAATCAATTCTACGATACGAGAAATGCGCTGAGGCCAATGATGAATGGATGGCAGCTCATGGTCATGCAGAGGAAATAACACATTGTAAGTCATCAACCTGATGCTCTCGTCCTTTCGAGCCAGAGCCGAGATAATCTCCTTGTACTGACAAGTCGAATACTTCCTAGCATCGATGTTAGCACGGATTTGCACGGATTCCGCCAAAGGAACGATAGAGTTTTCGACTGATTCAACAAAAGAATTTAACGATAACAATATCGAAACAGCCAACACTACTTTTAATTTACTGAACATCATAACCCTCCACGGAATTCATAAAGGCTTTACATTGTATCACTAAGGGTCATTTCACTACAAAGAAGATTGTGTGGATGGACTTAACTACACACGGTTCGTTCAGCTTTTTAGGAGTAACACGGATGCACACGGATCTAGGAGGATTTAGGAGGATTGGGAGAGCAGATACCGTTCGTTAATCTAAAACAAAAAAAAGGTTTTAAGGTGGAATGAACACAATAGTTGAAAATGAACCGTGTTTGCCATCTTATCCTCCTAAATCCTCCTAGATCCGTGTGCATCCGTGTTACTCCTAAAAACGACACGAACCGTGTTTGCCATCTTATCCTCCTAAATCCTCCTAGATCCGTGTGCATCCGTGTTACTCCTAAAAAGTTGAACGAACCATGTTAGCCATCCTATCCTCCTAAATCCTCCTAGATCCGTGTGCATCCGTGTTACTCCTAAAAAGTTGAACGAACCATGTTAGCCATCCTATCCTCCTAAGCTCGGGCTTGGATTTCCCGCATCTTTGCGTTAAATAAGGGGATAGGGGTATGAGGGAGGAAAGGGGGTAAGGCCATGCATATCCTTATCTGCAGCATCGGAGACCAACGTTACGGATTCGATCTTGCGGTGGTGGAACGCAGTATCTTAGCCCTAGAGATTACACCTATCCCCAACTCTCCGAGTCATATTTTAGGTGCTATCAATATCCATGGTCAGATTATGCCCGTGCTGAGCCTGCGTCAGCTGCTGGGACTTCCCCACAAAACCCTAAGCATTGACGACCATTTTGTTGTGTGTCGAGATCGCCACAAGCCCATAGCCCTTTGGGTCGATCGGGTGATCCAGGTCAAGCACTGTCGCCAAGAGGATCTCATTCCTGCGCAAGATGTGATGCCGGATTGTGACACGGTAAGGTATGCCTTGAAAGAAGATGGCAAAATTACTCTGATCTTTGATTTGGAAAAGCTCATTGGGTCTCGAGGTCCCGTACTTCACAGCTAGGAGAGGCTATGAGTCAACCCGTGATGTCAGAAAGTCTCCTAGAACAATTCTCCGATATCCTGGCGGATAAAACAGGCCTCTGCTTTCCCAGAGAGCGTTGGAAGGACCTCGAAAAGAAGCTGGTCCCCCTGATGCTCTCTTTAGGTTTTGGGGATTTGTCAACATGTGTTAAGGCCCTCATCAAGCATCTTTCACACAATGAGCTCATTGCCGACTTGGCCTATCACCTTACCATCGGGGAGACCTATTTCTTTCGCGACTCACAAGCTTTTGCGGTCATCGAAAATATTCTGTTGCCTGACCTTATCGCTAAACACAGAAACGACCGCCATTTGCGAATTTGGTCGGCAGGCTGCTGCACTGGCGAGGAGCCCTACTCGCTAGCTATAGCTATACAACGTCGGTTGCCCGACTATAGGGACTGGAATATTCATCTGTTAGGCTCTGACATCAATCCTGCCTTCCTGCAAAAGGCGCGACGAGGGATCTATAGCAGATGGTCGTTAAGAGCAACACCTCGAGAAGTTATCAACCAATACTTCTGCAAACAGAGCAATGGCAGCTATCAGCTTATCCCAGCAATACGAGATATGGTCTCCTTCGTTAACATCAACCTAGTGGATGGCAATACGCATTCTTCCGATAGTCAAGAAGCAGCCACGGACCTCATTCTATGCAATAATGTCTTAATCTATTTCGGTTGCAAACAGATTGAGAGTACCATCAACCGCCTCACCCAAGCGCTTGGCCGTGAAGGCTGGTTGAGCAGCACGCCCATCGAGGCCCCTTTCATTAATCACGCGTATCTTTCTCCACACAGCTTTGAGGGAACCATTTTCTTCCAGAAAGATACCATTTCGCATCCCATAGCAGAGCATAAGTTCAAAAACAGCCACGTGGTGCCTGCTCCTGCGGCAACCTCTGTGCCGAACGATCACGAGGATCTCTTGTTAAGGGTGGTCCTCCCCGCATTTCTTAAATCGGCAACTCCCGTGCTAGAATACCGCTTTACCTCCAAGCCAGAGCTGTTGCTACCAAAGCCAGCTGTCGAGCCACCACAAACACCTACCAGTGATGAAATTTACAACACCTGCTCCCTCTTAGTACGCCAAAAACACTACGATAAAGCCATTAATATCCTATTAAAAGCACTGTCGCCTGGCCAAAGCAATCTGGAAGTTCTTCGACAACGCGCTAATGAGGTCATCCTACTCATCCGCACCTATGCCAATCAAGGAGACCTCAAACAAGCCTTAACGTGGTGCGAAGCGGCATTAAAAGCTAACAAACTCGATCCCATCCTACATTATCTCCATGCAGAGGTGTTGTCAGACCTTAACCAACATGATAGCGCTATTAAGTCTCTTAAAAGGGCCATTTTCCTAGACCCTGATTTCGTCGCCGCGCACTATTTATTGGGGTTGTTGGAACGACAGAACCACAAAATACCTAGTGCTAGGAAGGCCTTTCGAGAAGCATTAGAATTGGCAGGAGGTTATGCACCGCATGACATCCTTCCAGGAACCGAAGAGCTCACCGCTGAGCACATCAAAGAGTATCTGTCAGCTATTTTGAGGAGTCATAAAGATGAGTAGCACGAATAGTCAAGATACCTTGACAAAGTCCAAACAGATTTTACAAAGACGTGCCGCAGATCTTGCTAGACCTGTTGTGGATAGAGAAACGATCTCGGAAAAAACCCTCGAGCTCCTTGTCTTCAAACTTTCTGCGGAACAATATGCACTAGAAACGCAATATGTGAAGGAAGTGTATCCTCTTAGAGATTTCACCCCTCTGCCGTGCACTCCTCCTTACCTCTATGGCCTGGTGAACCTGAGAAGGAAAATCCTTGCTATCGTAGACCTCAAATTTTTCTTCTCTCTGACCTCTGAACCCGAGGTAGAGCAAAAATTGATCATTCTATCGGATAGCCAAAAGGAATTTGCCATCCTTAGCGATGGGATCATAGGAATTCAAAGACTCTCTATGGATAACATCGAGCCATCACTGCCGACCCTGACAGGCATCCGTCAAGACTTCCTCAAAGGCATTACCAGAGATGGCATTGTGATTCTTGATGGGCAAAAGCTCCTATTGAGCAAACACATTATGGTAGATGAGACCGCGGACACCGCTTAAACAGGAAAAGGCTATGGGACAAAAAGAAGACGAATTTCTTACCAAGCTAGTAGCTACATTTCGAGTGGAGGCCGAGGAGCATTTACAAACATTGTCTGAGGGGATCCTGATACTCGAAGACAATCCCCCCCAGGAACAGCTCGAACAAACGATCGAAGTAATATACCGAGAAGCCCATAGCTTGAAGGGGGCCGCTCGTTCGGTAAATCAACGCGGTATCCAAGAGATTTGTCAATCATTGGAAAATGTGCTCTCAGCCTGGAAACAACATACTCTAGAACCTACAACAGCCCTATTCGATACTCTGCACGCTACTATCGATGCTATAACAGACGCCCTCGCTACCCCCCCAGATAGTGATACCATCAATCGAATAGTAGATAAACTAAGGGAATTGCTTAATCCGCCTGCAGAAACCCCGGAAGAACGTAGCGAAGTAGAACTTGGAAACCCTACAGAACCCTTAGAAGCCGTTCTTCCACAGCTTGAAAAGCTGATAAAACAAGAACCCGCAGAGAGCAAACCCCTCGGAGAAATGTATCGGGACAAAACAGTTCGCATTTCCCTAGCTAAGCTTGATCGTCTCTTCCAAGAGGCCGAAGAAATGCTCATGGTGAAACTCGTCACCCAACAAGAACTGGTCGATCTTAAGCACCTCTTAGCAGAATTCCTTACTCGCGAAAAGGAGCTTACTCGTCTGCTTTTTGATGCTCAAAGCCTCCAACATGCACCACGCGAAGATCAAGTTCACCTGCAAGATCGAAAGCTCTTGGACAAGGTCATAGGCTTCCTAAGTCAGCAACAAAGTTCCATGAAGTCCTTTAGAGATTCCCTTAATAGCTTGACAAAGACCTCTGAGCAGAACGCGCACTTCGTAAGCACTCTTGTTGATACCTTGCTAGAAGACATCAAAAAAGTGCTGATGCAGCCCGTCAGTACCCTATTTGAAGCAATGCCACGCATGGTTCGCGACATTGCTCACGAGCTGGGAAAAGAGGTTCATCTAGAGTTTCAAGGTGGGGATATCGAGGTTGACCGAAGGATTCTAGAAGAAATCAAGGACCCCATGATTCATCTGATTCGCAACAGCATCGACCACGGCATTGAATCTCCAGAAGAACGAGCCAGGAGCGGCAAGGCATCATGTGGCACCATCCGTATTATCGCTGCTGAGACCGGTGGCGGGAATGTAGAGTTATCGGTAAGCGATGATGGACGTGGCTTTGATATTAGCAAGCTCAAGCAAGTTGCCATCAAACAGACTGCTCTTACCCAAAAAGAACTCGATGCGATGTCTAACACGGAAGCACTCAAACTAGCTTTTCACTCCGGAGTATCCACTAGCCCCATCATCACCGAACTATCAGGTCGTGGTCTTGGCCTTGGTATTGTCTCTGAAAAAACGGATAAGCTAGGTGGACATGTCTTTGTCGAGTCCATTCCCGGCGAAGGGACTAGCTTCCGCCTAGTATTACCCCTTACACTGGCAACATTTCGTGGCATCCATATTACCGTCGCTAACCAAGACTTCATCATGCCCACGCATAACGTCATCAGAGTCCTTCGCGTTAAAAAAGGCGACATCAAGACCATGGAAAATTCCGAGGCTATCACGATAGATAACCACCCGATTTCTTACATCCACCTCGCCAACGTCCTCAATATCGCCCACGCGGACACCTCAACCTCTCCAGAGTCTCTATTTGTTCTTATTGTTAGGTCCGAGGAAAAGAACATTGCCTTCGGAGCCGATGCTATCCACCGAGAGCATGAGGTACTCGTGAAGAGCCTGGGTAAACAGTGCCAACGGGTCAGAAATATCATGGCTGCTACAATCATGGAGTGGGGTAAAGTTATTCCTATCCTCAACCCCACTGACCTCGTACATAGCGCCATCAGAGGCGAAGTCACTCGACGTACCTCTCCCACTCATTCTGGCAAGACCATAAGGAAGAAGCGCATCCTTGTCGTCGAAGACTCCATTACAACACGATTACTTCTCAAAAACATCTTGGAGTCTGCTGGCTACGAGGTCAAAACGGCCTCCGATGGACTTGAAGCTCTGGGAACACTACAGATAGAACAATTCGACATACTGCTGACCGACATCGAAATGCCCCGTATGGACGGCTTTAAGCTGGCTGAGAAGGTGCGATCTACCGAGTCTCTCAAGGACTTACCCATTATCATCTGCACCGGCAGGGGTTCCAAAGAAGACCGCGAACGGGGTATCGAGATCGGCGCCAACGCCTACTTGGATAAAAGTTCTTTTACCCAAAGCGCCTTGCTGGGAGCCACCAAAAAGCTTTTATAGGAATTATTTACTGTCTGGAGGAATATGTTTAAAAACCTTAAGGTGCGCACCAGGCTAAATCTCATTCTCATCGTAGCCTCGCTAGCTCTGTTGGGAGTGGGAATCATCGGTTTGTTTAGCGAAAGCCGAAACCGATCTGAGATCGATCAGGTCTATTTTGGTGGCGTAGACAAAATCGAGCAGTTAGTCGCCGTATCCGTAACTGCTTCAGCCAATCTCCTCGGCCCCATCCATCGTGTTCTTAGTGATGAGATCTCTTGGAAAGATGCAGCACAGTCGGTTTCGGAAGCGGAGCAATCCCTGATGCCAACCTGGAATGACTATGCTAATAGTGATCCCCTAATTGGCACCGAAAACCTACCTGATCAACATCGTCTGGTAGAGAGAAGTAAACAGATATTGAAGAATATTCAGAACAGCCTTTCAGACCTTCCAGACATCCTCCAGAAGCAGGACAAGCAACAGCTGGCCAATTTCGTAAATATATTAAATCCTCAGGTAGACCAGCTTCTTATCCTCCTAAATGAAATCATCCTCATCCATGTTCGGGATACCAAATCTGACTACGCCGAAGCGACTAGTACAGCTACCTTCTATGAAGTTTTAACGCTCATCTGCCTAGGCTTGGCCTTCGCCATTCTGATTCCACTAACCCTCGTCAGTATTCGTGGCATCGTCAAACCCCTGGAATATGCTGTCGAATGTATCGCCGCTTCTGAAGATATCATGACTTCCCTCAATCATCTTTCTACAGGCGCCACCGAAACGGCCTCTGCGGTGACTGAAACAACCACCACCGTCGAAGAATTGAAACAAACGGCTAATATCTCCGTCGATAAGGCCAAAGATGTATTAGGAAATGCTCAAGAAACCCTTCAAACGGTCACTTCCAGCGAAAAATCCGTCATGGCGACAATCGATGACATTAACCAAATACGCGAAAGGATGCAGATCATCTCTGATAGCATTCTCAAGTTGAGTGAAAAATCCCTAGCCATTGCTGAAATCATGGATAGCGTGGGTGATATCGCGGAACAGTCCAATCTCCTAGCAGTGAATGCTGCTATAGAATCAGCTAAAGCCGGCGAAGTTGGCAGAAGCTTCGGCGTGGTCGCTCAAGAAATACGCACCCTCGCGGAACAATCCAAAGGAGCTACGATACAGGTACGAGGACTCTTAGCTGATATTCAACAAGCCACGACAGCCGCTGTATTGGCAACCGAGCAGGGTTCCAAAGCAGTCGCTAAAGGTGTGGATCAATCCACCCAAACCAGCCATACAATCAAAGATCTAGTCATCAAAATGGGTAAAGTCACTCAAGCCGCCAATCAAATCGTGCTGTCCAATCAGCAACAACTGATCGGCACTGAGCAAATCACCATAGCGATGACGCAAATCAGCGAAGCTACCAACCAGCATGTGGATCACCTGGCACAGATCGGCTCTGCCGTAACCACACTTACCCAAGCAGGTAGTAGCTTAAAAGAAATGACGGACAAATACCGCCATATGAGTGATGGTGTGCATCAAGCACTGAGAATTGCTACACCTAAGAAAATGGGAACTCGCCAGGCTTGATAAAATTGTAAGGTTAACGATTGTAATCACCGGAGGCATATGTTTAAAAACCTTAAAGTCCGTACACGACTACTCCTAATCCTACTAGTTTCCTCGCTTTCGCTGCTCGTCGTAGGCCTTATAGGATTGATCAACGGCCACCGCACAGCGATGCAAATTGATGAAGTCTACTTTGGCGGCGTAGATAAACTCGAAGAGATCTCAACCTTGCAAGACACTCTAGAGCATAAACTAATTATTTCTGTGCAAAAACTACGTGATGAAACGCTAACCTGGGAGGAAGGTCTAGATACAGTGCGACAAGTTCGCAACACTCTCAACACTACCTGGAGTCACTATACAACCACTGACCCTGGACTTGAACCTGGTAACCTGATCATCCAACACGGAATTGTAGAAAAGACTCAACCTCTGATAAACAGACTCCAAGACTCCTTAAATAAGCTTGAGGGAACCCTGCAACGTCAAGATAAACAACAGCTCAATGCCTTTGGCGCCACCCTATTGTTTCCTCTAGTAGAGCCACTACTGAAAAACATTAACGATCTAGTGGCGTTACATATTAGCGATACGACGACCGCTTATAACAACGCCCTCACCAACTCTTATTGGTTTCAATTCACAACACTATTGGTATTGCTGGTGGCCTTAGCAATCCTGATCCCCCTCACTCTCGCCATCATCAAAAGCGTTGTTAAACCCATTGAGTATGCCTCCGAATGCATCGCCACTGGTGATACTAAGATGGATGTCAAAGTAATCTCTGGCGGTGAATTGGGACGGTTGTTAGAGGCCATTCGCAGCATGTTCCTTTCACTCGATAAAATCAGCTCAGTCCTGACAGCCATCTCCACTGGGGACCTCACAGTAGAGAGTTCCCTACGTTCAGATCGCGACGTCTTGGGTAACGCCCTACATGGGATGGTGACACAAATGCGTAGCATGATCGGCGACATTAAGAATGAAGTTCAATCGATTACCTCGTCATCGCAAGAAATCATGGCCTCTTTGACGCATATTTCTTCCGGTGCTTCAGAGACGGCTTCCGCAGTAACAGAAACGACGACTACGGTCGAAGAGCTCAAGCAGACAGCTAATGTATCTGTCGATAAAGCCAAAGACGTTCTTGCGAATGCTGAAGAAACCCTCAGGGCTGTGACATCCTCCGAGGAATCCGTCATGGCAACCATTCAAGACATGAATCAAATTCGTGACCGCATGCAAATTATCTCCGATAGCATCCTCAAGCTCAGTGAAAAAGGTGCCGCCATTGCCGAAATTATGGATACCGTCACCGATATAGCGGAACAATCGAATCTGCTAGCCGTCAACGCCGCTATCGAAGCTGCGAAAGCTGGTGAGGTGGGTAGAAGCTTCGGTGTCGTCGCTCAAGAGATTAGAACCCTTGCAGAACAATCCAAAGGGGCTACGGTACAGGTACGGTCCCTGCTAGCGGACATCCAACAAGCCACCACAGCAGCCGTATTGGCCACTGAGCAGGGTTCCAAAGCAGTCCATAAAGGTGTTGAGCAATCCACGCAGACGAACAAAACCATCAAAGAGTTAGCTTTGAAAATGACACGTGTCACACAAGCTACCAATCAAATTGTCCTATCCAATCAGCAACAGCTCATTGGAACAGAACAGATTACGATAGCAATGGGCCAAATTAGTGAAGCCACTAGCCAGCACGTCGAACATCTGAAGCAAATCGAGGGTGCAGTGGCGAACATGAACCTCGTGGGAGAAACCCTTAAGAGTCTAACAGACAACTATCGTATTAGCGAAGATGCAAACATGCCAAAAAAACTCACAAAGGGAATACGATTAAGACAGCGAGACCCTGAAGAGCATCTCGTCGGCAGCTCATTTTAGAGGAAAATCATGGAAAAGAAACCGATCGAAATTCTTGTCGTCGACGACTCGAAGGTAGCCCGAGACCTCCTGGGATACATCATCAATAATGACCCTGAACTTAAGGTCGTCGGCTTTGCGGAAAATGGGGAGCAAGCGCTCGAATGGCTGGAGCACCACTCCGCCGATGTCATTTCCATGGATATTATTATGCCCGGAATAAGTGGTCTCGAGGTTACGCGGCGCATCATGCACTCTAAACCTGTTCCTATTGTCATCATAAGCTCAGCCTATGTCTCTGGTAATGAAACTCATAGCTTCGAGGCCATTGAGGCGGGTGCCCTAGCGATCTTGGAAAAACCGATTGGACTGAACGACGAATCCTTCTACCGTAAAGCAGCCGAGCTCACCTCAACCATCAAGATGATTTCCGATGTGAAATTGGTCAAACGTCGGTCAGCAAAAAGTACTCCATCAGTGCCAATATTATCCAAAACGACAAGAAGCAAAGAACCTATTGAAGCTGTGGCGATTGGTGCATCTTTGGGTGGACCCTTAGCGCTATCCATTCTCCTGGCAGAGCTCAACGCTTCGTTTCCCACCCCCATCTTCATCGTCCAACACATCGCTGCAGGCTTTACCAAAGGCTTTGTACAGTGGCTGCAAAGTTTTACCTCACTACGCGTGCAGCTTGCAAGCGATGGGGAAAGAGCCGTCCCTGGTACCTGTTATATCGCCCCAGCTCGAGTTCATATGGAAGTACATCGTGAAGACATCATCTCCTTAACACATTCCCCTACAGATCTGCTTCAACCCTCCATTGCCCGTCTATTCGCCTCTATGGCAAATGCTTATGGTCCTCGCTCTATTGGTGTTATGTTAACTGGCATGGGACGCGATGGTGCCGAGGAGTTACTTCTTATGAGACAGAGGGGGGCTCTGACGATTGCCCAGGACCGAAACTCCTGTATCATGTTTAGCATGCCACAGGAAGCTATCGCCCTCGGAGCCGTGCAACATATTATACCACTCAACCAAATAGCTGATGCCCTCAATACCGCTACTGCCGTAACAGCCGATAAATAACACGCGCGCAGCGCTCTGGAGCCCCAGTCGACTGTGTCGCCTAGACTTCATATATGGCGCAGTCATTCCATGCATAGTGTTGCACATGAGTGAAGCTGTACGCATCGACCTAAGCCCTCACAATCGTTACTCGGCGCGCAGCGCTTTGGAGTGCGGTCGCTTGCGACCGCTTTTCGTTCCTTGCGATGGTCATGTGAAACGGCATCACTATCATTCGCTAAGGGTAAAAGGGTTAGTACATGCAGCCTAACCGAATCCATACGATGCCGTTTAGCACTGCCGTCGCAAGGAATCCAAAGCGGTCGCTTGCGACCGCACTCCAAAGCGCTGCGCGCCGAGATACGATTGTGAGTCAAGAAAAAGATGTGTGCAACACTATGCATGGAATGACTGCGCCACATAGGAAATTGCGCCAGCTAACCTTTTGAGTTACCTGGAAGCCCCAACCGACTGTGTCGGTTGGGTGCAATAAACACCCCATTTGACAGGGATGCCTCTATTGTGCACTATAGAAATAGAGAATAGCACAGACCTATTGGCCCCAGCACATCCCATTTGTCGTCCTATCACCCATCCATACTCATCACCCAAATTGTCTTTTGCGGAGAGAGGTATGTATGACTACCGTCGCTACTGAAAGTCTTGAAGTCCTCATCGTAGAGGATAGCCCCACCCAGGCACTCTTGCTAAAGAATGCGCTGGAAGGTCAGCAACTTACGGTTAGGGTAGCCATCGATGGCATTGATGCATTAGAACAGTTGCGATCTCACCCACCTAAGGTGATTATCTCCGATATCGCTATGCCACGTATGAATGGCTTTGACCTCTGCAATCAAGTTAGGGCAGATCCTGATCTCGCCAATATTCCCGTCATTTTACTCACAGGCCTCACCGACCCCATGGATGTCATCAAAAGCATCGCCTGCGGAGCGGATAGCTTTCTTACCAAGCCATGTGAATTAAACTTCCTACTCTCTACCGTCCGCGATGTTGTCGCTAACAAGCAAACACGCGAGGAACACGCCCCTGGGCAACGCTTAGCATTCTTTTTCAACGGAAAGCACCATGTTTTGCATATCGACCAGGTGCAAATCACTAACCTATTGCTTTCCACATATTTGAATGCTATTCAAAAAAACAATGAATTAGAACAATCCTATCATAAACTTAATGAAGTTTATGAAGAAATTAAAAAGAAAAATGATGCTTTAAATGCGCTTAATGATCAAAAAAATCAATTTCTAGGCATGGCAGCTCATGACCTTAGAAATCCACTAGGCGTCATTATTGGCTACTGCAATCTTCTTAAATCCAAGCTAGAAGCCTCAATTGATGAAAAGTCGTTGAGAATGTTAGACAAGATCAATGCGTCAAGCACGTTCATGTTGAGGCTAATCAATGATCTCCTAGACGTTTCAGTCATAGAGGCAGGGACAGTACGCCTTCATCTGGCAGAAGTCAACCTGGCGGAACTTATTCAAGACAACCTCATCCTGCTAAGAAGCACAGCGGAAAACAAAAATATTCAACTGACCTTCCAAAATAAAACGGGTGTTTCAAAGGTGCACTGCGATTCAAACAAAATTGCACAGGTTCTTAGCAATTTGGTTACCAATGCGATCAAGTTTTCGAGGGCCTGGTGGTATTGTTGAAGTCACCCTGGAGTCTTCTTATAATGATTTTACCATAAGCGTAGCAGATTGCGGAACCGGCATATCTAGCGAAGTCCAAAAAGGTTTGTTCCAACCTTTTTCACCGACTGGTCAACTCGGCACATTAGGGGAAAAGTCTACAGGTCTGGGCCTAAGTATTGTTCAAAAAATTATCTCGAAGCATAACGGTAAAATATGGCTGGATAGTAAGGTTGGCAAGGGGACTAAATTTTTCATCTCCTTGCCTCGACATCCTGTTAAGGCCTAAATCGGAGCAAATCTGTGTCTATCCTCTCAATGTTTTTGCCACGAGAGACCTCCTTCTTCGGCTTTTTTCAGCAACAAGCAGCCCTCACCGTTCGTGGCGCTAAGGAATTTCTTACGCTTGTTTCCGACAACTCTGACCTTCCAACGCAACTCGATATCATTCGCTTGATCGAGCAAGACACCGACGTTGTCACCAATAGCTGTATAGAAGGCCTCCACCGCACCTTTCTCACCCCTATTGATCGCGACGATATCTTCCGGCTAGTATCGCGCATGGATGATGTCATGGACTTCATCCTGGCCGCGTCGGAGCGTATAGTCCTGTACAAATTGTCTGCTATGACCGAAGAAGTAAAAAAAATTGCTGTAGTCTTGGTAGACATCACGCAGGAACTCGAAAAGGCCTTAGGTAATCTGAACAACCTAAAAAACGCGGTGACTATCAAAAACAGCTGCATACGCGTCAAACACCTCGAAAATGATGCCGATGATATCTTACATAAGGCGATTGGGCGTCTCTTCGATGAGGAGCCCGATACCCGCCTGGTGATCAAATGGAAGGAGGTTTATGAAAAGCTGGAATGGGCCATCGGCCGTTCTGAGGATGTGGCAGGTATCATCGAAGGCGTCATCCTGGAGTACATGTAAATATGATGACGGGTCTAACACTGCTGGTCATCACCATCGTCATCGCCCTAGCATTTGATCTCATCAACGGTTTTCACGATGCTGCCAATTCTATCGCAACAGTGGTGTCCACACGAGTGCTCAAACCACAAATGGCTGTACTATGGGCAGCTTTCTTTAATTTGGTTGCTATGTTTGTCTTTAGCCCAAGAGTGGCCAATACGATCTCGCAGATCGTCCGCGTAGAAGCCAATGATCCAATTTATGTCATTGTCATCATGTCCGGCCTGATAGGGGCCATCACCTGGAACCTAATCACTTGGTGGATAGGTTTACCAACCAGTTCCTCGCATGCTCTCATCGGAGGTCTCGCAGGAGCCGGTGTCGCTCATAACGGATGGGAAGCAATTCGATGGGATATGCTGCTGATCACCATCGAATTCATCGTACTGGCTCCTATTATCGGTTTAATCCTAGGTGCCACTCTGATGGTCTCCATCTCCTGGATTTTTAGGAGGTGGCGTCCGGTGGTGGTGGATCGCGTCTTTCGCAAGGGACAACTCCTCTCTGCGGCACTCTATTCCATCGGTCATGGTGGTAACGATGCCCAGAAAACCATGGGAATCATTATCGCCGTATTGCTAGCAGGTGGGCAACTCCCTGCTAATACCACTCTGTCGCTCTATAATGTCGAAACGCTATGGATTATTTTGTCTTGTCAGCTAGCCATGGCGCTAGGCACCGCTCTGGGAGGATGGCGTATTGTAAAAACGATGGGTATGAAGATTACTAAACTAAAACCTGTCGGAGGCTTTTGCGCAGAAACTGCCGGAGCATGTACACTATTTTTCGCAACACTTGGCGGTATACCTGTATCGACGACCCACACCATCACCGGTGCGATTATTGGAGTGGGTTCTACCAACAGCAAGCTATCCAGCGTACGTTGGGGCGTCGCACAACGTATCGTCTGGGCGTGGATTTTCACCATCCCAGCGGCTGCCACAGTTGCAGCGTGTTGCTTATGGCTGGCTCTTTTTTAACCTTATACTGCGAATTATGAACGTTTATTACTTCCACCCCCTTCCCCTAAACTACAACTCGGGCCAAACCCTCCAAGTTCTCCAAGACTACAAATACCTCTCACAGCATGGCTATCGCATCTTTCTCTTTGGCACCTACGATGATGAGAGCGCCCTACAGAAAATTCAAACCGATCTCCAAGATCTGCCAATAAGCCTCCACTACCGACAAGGCCATACGAGTTTGAATCGCAATCTTCTTAAGTGGAAAATGACCCTTCAAATTCTTGCCGATCCCCATCCCAAGGTTATCGTCGCCCGTAATGTTAACAAGATGTGCGATATCCAGTTTTGGAAACGCTTCCTACGGCAAAGTATTCTGGTGTGGGAAAGGCACGAAGACGCCATTCCATACCTTTTAGAAGGCACCTCTGCTGCTAAGGCCACTATATGCAAAGCAAAAATGTCTAAGGTGTTAGCAAATATTCATGGACTGCTTCTGACCAACCACTCCCAATACCCTTTGTTTCAACAAGAGTTCGGGTCCTTGCCTCCTCATATCATCCTGCCAAACGGTGTTGATATATCGGCGTTTGGGCATGTTCGCCCGCCTCGTGACATCCAGCCTTATGTGATTACCTACACGGGTCAATTTACGCGCTGGAAAAATGTAGAGCTCCTTTTTGAAGCCCTCTCTTTTCTTGATGATCGTTACCGCCTAAGAATTGCCGGGGGCAAAGGCGATGATACCAGCCGTGCATGGATCCACAATACCGCCAACCGTTTCAATGTCCAAGGACGCGTCGATTATTTGGGATTTGTAGCTCCTAATGAACTGCCGAGCAAGGTTCTTAGCGGTTCATCGGTGCTACTACTACCACTAGGAAACAACATGGAATCGAAGTATTTCACATCCCCCATGAAGCTATTCGAATACATGGCCACACCTATCCCCGTAGCAGCTGTAGATTTCCCCTCCATTCGCGGCATCACCGGTGAAAAAACCGTCTACTTGAGTCCAAATGACCCTAGGACCTTCGCCAAAACGATTCTTCATGCTGTCAACGACCCACAGCGTCAAGACAGAATCACCGCTATGAATATTCTTGGAAAGCAATATAGCCACGAGAACCGTGCTAAAGCCTACTGCAATTTCTTAAGGGATACTATTGTCCAATTTTACCCTTTTTCTTAAAAAAGTCAGAGACCTCTTCGATACTAGGTCTTTGCGAAGCATCTCTTGGACTAACCATCCTAAGCAAAAAAGCCTTTGTCTCTGGATCAAGCAAAGGTTTGCCATCGCCATCCACTTTATTCATCATTGACCAATTTTGGGGATTCTGTTTCCAATTGTTAATACGAGTTATATTCTGTTGCCTCATATCTTTTTTGACTGAATCCGTGGCTTCTCCGAGTGAAGTATTGGTTAATGTGAGGCATAAATTAACTCCCAACTGATAAACATCAGAAGACTTTGAAAAATAAGCATCGTTATCCGCTTCCTTGCCAGCCCATAGTGGATCAGAAATCATCTGAAAAAACTCTCTGGTTTCTAATTTATGCTCACCAGGACCTGAACTTTTTCCAAAATCCGTTACCTTAACTTCAAGACCTTTTGGAGTGTCTCTAATTAAAAAATTGTCCGGCTTAATATCGCGATGCACAATACCTGCATTATGAAGCTGTTTAACCCCCTCTGTCATTTGAAAACCGACGTTATATGCTTCATCTTGTGATAATTTTTTCGTTCTTATTCTTTTATCCACATCAGAATCGAACACTTCCGCCATAATCCCTTGCGCATCACCTCCAATGGAAGACACGCTTTTTACGACATTCACATGTCCCATATCAGCTGTCTTAGCAGTGGACTTAATGAATTGGTTCAGCGCGATCTCTCTCTTATTTTCTTCCTTTTCAGTATCCGAAACAGCGGCTGCTTTGGCAGTAGGAGCTGAAAAACTTCTAGTAATGACTTCTTTCGATGCAACATGACTCGCGACAGAAGACGCAATTAAAATGTGCTTATCGGTTGTTTTAAAAGCTCCTTTTCCCAATGTCGACACTCGCATATAAACTTTTCCTGATTTCTTAATAAGCAACTGCTCACCTCCAGGAGTATTGACCAGCAAGGACCTTTGATTTTTCGCGATTTCGTCAAAATAATGAGGAGCTTCAGCCGTAAGGTGATTCACGGTTTCATGGTATTTTTGCCTATCCATGACCTCATGTAGTCCACCCGTTAGATCCTTAAACTCGAGAGTTGTACCCTTACCTCCTGATAAAAGAGGCTGAACATCTTTGATATTTTTGGGAATCGTAGCAAGCTGCTGTGGTGACAAAGAGGCGCCACTCGTACTGACATTTTGAATTGATGAAGACTTTATCGGCACAACATCAAGCGATAGCTTTGGGCTAACATCAGAGACCGATCCATAGGAAATATTTTCATGGGAAGCCGAAACATTACTGCTTGAGCCATACGAAATATTACTGTTTGAACCATAGGAGATGTTTTCATGAGTATTTGGGGCGCTCTCACTTGATCCATACGAGGCATTCTCACTCGGGCCATATGAGGCATTCTCATGCGCAGCCTCACTCGGGCCATACGAGGCATTCTCACTCGGACCATATGAGGCATTCTCATGCGCAGCCTCACTCGGGCCATACGAGGCATTCTCACTCGGGCCATATGAGGCATTCTCATGCGCAGCCTCACTCGGGCCATACGAGGCATTCTCACTCGGGCCATATGAGGCATTCTCATGCGCAGCCTCACTCGGGCCATATGAGGCATTCTCACTCGGGCCATATGAGGCATTCTCATGCGCAGCCTCACTCGGGCCATATGTAATATTTTTATGAGCAGCTACTACATCACTAACCGACCCACCAGGTGATTTTTTTAGACTATCGCCCATTTCAGCAAGAGCATTGCTGCTCACCTTCGAAATATTTGAAATGTTGCCAAGCGTAGCGCTTTTTACTGCTAATTTTTGTTCACTATGGGCTACGCCCTGTGCTTGCTCTACCGGCGATGAATTACCTCTAATTTCCATAATTACCTATTAGACAAAGTAATATAATTGAAAACTTAAAACAAAACACCTCAAAACTACACACTTATATATTAACATATTTTTAGATTTTTATTTATTAACTTTATCATAAAAAATATCACTTATATTTTAAGATGCTTACACGCTGGTTATTAGATAATTAATAAAAATGGCGAAAAGAGATAATTGTAGTTCATTAGTTTTGACCACAAAGACAGGCGTGAGCATCAGGCTCTTCACCACAAAGCGCCTAGATAGGAGAGAGACGAAAGTTTTTTAGTTGGGATGCGTCTATATGAGGTAATTGCAGAAGGGCCTTATTCACCTTTGCGGTCAGTTTTCGGTCGGACGAAAAAGGTCGGATGTCGTGGTTTATGACGAGGGCATAGCGCCAGCTATGTCCGAGGAGCAAAACGCGACAGACGATCCTTTTGCAGTCGACCGAAAACTGACCGCAAAGGTGAATAAGGCCGAGTTTTAAAGAGACAAAAGCAGTTCCCTTCCCAGGCCCGAAGGGTCGATATTGCAACAGGCCATGGCATCGCCACATAGGCCTCAACCTAACAGGTCTTTTGAGCTTATATCTCAATGACTTAGGACTTCACAATCGTATCTCGGCGCGCAGCGCTTTGGAGTGCGGTCGCTTGCGACCGCTTTTCGTTCCTTGGGACGGCAATGCTAAAGGCATTGTATGGATTCGTCGAAGGCTGCATGTACTAACTATTTTACCCTTAGGGAATTATAGTGATGCCGTTGCACACGACCGTCGCAAGGAACCCAAAGCGGTCGCAAGCGACCGCACTCCAAAGCGCTGCGCGCCGAGATACGATTGTTAGGCTTAGGTTGAGGCCTATGTGGCATCGCCATGGTATATGCCAGGAAGGGATTTTACAGTCTGAAGGACTGCTATAAGACGCCAGTTTACAAACACCATTTATGCATGCGCTTTATGGCAGCCCTACAGGCTGCTAAAACCGTTTTGGCATATACCATGGCGATGCCATGGCCTGTTGCAATATCGACCCTTCGGGCCTGGGAAAGGAATGACTCTCTCTTCACCGGCATCCGATTTTCAGGAAATTGACTTCGGAAAATCGGGCCTTGTTCACCTTTACGGTCAGAATTTCGGTCGGACGAAAAAGGTCGGATGTCGTGGTTTGTGACGAGGGCATAGCGCCAGCTATGTCCGAGGAGCAAAACGCGACAGACGATCCTTTTGCAGTCGACCGAAAACTGACCGCAAAGGTGAATAAGGCCGAAAATCGGACTTTTGCAATTACCTCATATGGACAAATCCAAAATAAAAAACTAAAAAATTTTCTTCTCCCTCCTATCTCTAGGCGTCATATCTTCGCAGCAATGATCTCGCGGGAGCGTTCTACAGCTGTACGGATGTCCTTACAGAGGTTCTCTGGACCTATGCGGGCAATCAAACCGCTACGCTCCATAACTGCAAAAAGGCTTGGTTGCAATCCAGACAGGACGACCACAGTACTTTCGCGCTTAGCCTTATCCAAAATATCTTCAAGAGCACGCATTCCGGTGGCGTCAATGCTCAAAACGTGACGCATCCGCAAAATAAGCACCGACGGCCGACGATTGATGCGTGCTAAAGCTGTCTTAAATTTCTCTGCAGCAGCAAAGAACAAAGAGCCATAAAACTGATAAACCTCTACCTCCGACGGAATATCAAGCTGCTGCAAGGCTTCGTAATCGCGAGGATCATCGACCTCTGTCAGGGCGACTCTTAGGTCGTCAGTATGAGCAGCTTCAGCCATACGATTGATAAACACAAAAGCGGCCAAGACGATACCCACCTCAATAGCAGTAACGAGGTCAACTAGTACGGTTAGCATAAAGGTGACCAACAAGATGGCCACATCGCCCTTTGGACTGCGAAATAGGTGAAGAAAATGGCGCCATTCACTCATGTTGTACGCGACTACGATAAGAATCGCTGATAATGTCGCCATAGGTATCATAGCGACAGCATTGCCCAAAAACAGCAAAGCCAACAGTAAGGTCAAAGCATGTATCAAAGAGGCCACAGGAGTGTGCCCACCAGACTTAATGTTAGTAGCCGTCCGAGCAATGGCCCCTGTCGACGGAAGGCCCCCTCCCAGCGCACAACCAATATTGGCGACCCCCTGAGAGATTAGCTCCATATCCGACCGATGCCTTCGCCCCGTCATACCATCAGCAACAACGGCTGAAAGTAGCGATTCAATACCCGCCAAAAGGGCGATGGCAATGGCCGGAGAAATAAGCTGAGGCACGTGCGCCCACGTAATATGTGGTAAAGAGAATGTTGGCAAACTACTGGGAACTGCTCCATAGCAATCTCCAATCGTTGCTACAGGAACCCCAAAAAAATTTACCAGCACTGTCGATAGCACGATAGCAACCAATGCCCCTGGTATAACCGATGTAACACGCGGCCACCAAATCACTACAGCCAAGGAAAACAACGCCATCCCTAGCGTGGGAAGGTCTACATGATGCAAGTTCTGAAAATAGACTAACCACTTTCCCAAAAAATCCGCTGGTATGGATGCCGTTATATGCATTCCAGTAAAATCATGCACTTGCGTCGTGAAAATCAGCAATGCAATGCCACTTGTAAAACCAATGGTGACGGGGTAGGGAATGAACTTAATCGCCGCACCCAGACGCGCAAAACCCATTCCAATCAAAATAATGCCTGCAAACAACGTAGCAATGACAAGCCCCTCATAGCCCTGGCATTGATAGATATCCGCAATAAGAATGATAAAGGCACCCGTCGGCCCCGAGATCTGGTACCGCGAACCCGAAAGTACTCCTCCCAATAGTCCAGCTATAATGGCCGTATAAAGCCCCTGCTCCGGACGTGCGCCACTGGCTATAGCAAAGGCAATAGACATGGGTAAGGCCAAAATACCCACTATGATCCCGGCAATAAGGTCCTTGCTGAAGTCCTTGAGGCTATATCCCTCACGAAAGACGGTCACGAGCTTTGGAACTAAAATGCTATTCATACATATGCCTCGTCACGAAATTGTATACTAACATGTCGCACAATTACGCACGGAGGAATTTTCATCAAAAATCCGGGTCATCCGGTTTTGTAGGACTTGACTACAAAGGCAGAAGTTAGCAGGGAGAGGATTTAGGATTTTACCACAGAGAGCGCCGAGACGCAGAGATCGGAGAGGGAGGAAAGAAGAGATAGTTTTTTTGATCTTAATAGGTCATGTTCCTCCCTTCTTCTCTCTCCGATCTCTGCGTCTCGGTGCTCTCTGTGGTAAAATCCTATTTCTTTCCTCTCACCTAAGGCCTACAAAACCGGATGAACCAAAAATCGGTAACCATTCACGAAGCGTATAATCGTTTAATATAATCAATCAACAAAACATCTTCCTCTATGGACTATAAATTGACAAGAAATTTTGCTTTCAATATAACTTAAAAATACCTTATCTATCGATAATAAAATAGTGATGATCTAATGAACAAATCAGACAATTACGTTCCAAATATTCGCACACAACCAGTTAACCAAACACCTTCTGTGCCGAGAGGTCATACAGCCACCCCTTCCACAGGCGGTCTTCGCGGTCGCTCCATTACAAGAGGGGGGAAACAACAAGTTCGAAGCCCAAACCCAGCCATCATAAACTCCAATCACGTCCCGAAGCAGGGCAATGATCTAGACAAGCTAGCGAAAATCGAAGATCCGTCAAAGCCGATAGCCAGCCGGAAGCTACTGGCTTTAGAATTCCTACCAACGGCTCGCCAAAAGAACTTTCAATGTAGATTAAACGATGCACAACTGGTTTCCCTGCTGCACGTGTATAACACTCTACTGTCAGGCGATGCAGAGGCCATCGCCCTCTGTCAGGTGGTGATGAAAACGATTTTGAAGCGTTTACCCTCCAATAATCTCTCTATCGCAGACTACACCTCACTACTAAATACCCTAGGCATGATGACGGGCAAACCAAACGCGCTTAGCTATATTCGCGGCCATCTCTTTGCTTCGGTGGTAGATGAACTATGGGCTCGTCAGCAGTTTGAACCTTCTTCTCTAGTGCCTCTTAGTGTCGCTATTCTAGCCTGTTATAAAAATGGCATTTTTCAAGCTATAGAAGATCCCTTAACAAGGGTGAATTTTCGTACAAATCGCCGCACTGCCATTAAGCTTTTGGAACAATTAGCTGATCAAGCGATGCAGACCCAAGCCTTAGATCTTGTTAGCGCCCCGGACATTGCTGAACTTATCCACGGCTATGCATTACTGAATATACGCGGTCAAAAAGTGCTGGCATTAGTTCACGAAACGAAAACGCACCTTGTGAAAAGGTTAAAATCGCCCTGCCATGACTCTGTAGTCAAAGCCCTCTATGCCTTAGCCATTCTAGACTGCTTAGACACTCATACCCTAGAGGCACTTACTGGATTTACCCTTCCCCGCAAAGACTCTCAATTGAATGATTTATGGGAGGTATTTGCTTACTGTGAGCACTCTGAGGAGTTGCACCATGCATGGCCTCCTATCTATCAGCACTTCTTCAAAAGTCACCAAGAAAAAAATGCTATTCCCTTGCACCCCTGTATTCCTGACTGCTACAGAGATGTTCATTACATTCTCAAAGAAATGCAGCCGACAGTGCTATCCAATTGCCGCGTAGGACCCTATCAAATTCACTTCGGCTGTCAAGAGGAAAGGGTTGCGATTGATCTCATTCATCCAAACCAACCATTTCTTCCAGGCGCACATCATCTGAGACGTCGATTTTTAGCAAGCGCAGGATACCGCATCATGCAGGTCTCATCATCAAAATGGACTGAAGCACCAGACGATGAAACCAAAACATTACTGCTTCAACGCCTCTTCAAACATCTCTCGCAGCCCTTCCCATCCGCATGCCCACTACTGGACCCTCGGGAAGGTCTCGATCAATCGAATATTTCCATCGAAGAGATCTTTTCCCTCAACGAAGATATCACAGACAACATCGCCTGTTTGGATGTGCTTTTAGACGTTGATCTTGAAATGGCTATTGAACACTTCAGCATGATCGTGAATCAAGACCACCCATCAGATCATCCATCCCTGATAACTGCCTGGAGGCAGTGTTATCAAGCCGTCCTCAACCAGCCGTCTTCTGAGCAAGCAGCTCTGCTAGTCAGCCTATTTAGCATAGGGATGGAGATCCTTGAACAGACTGCATCGGACACGTCCGAAAGCATCCTTGAGGATCTATTACCTCTCTTTGATCGCTTAGTTAGCTCCCACAACGCCTTCATCATCTCGCAAGACTTCGTTAGTGTCAAGGATCGTCTGCATAGCGCACTCCTCAACCATATGCGACAAACAGATCCCTTTGGCGAGCCCCAATCTTTTTTTAAAAGGCTAAGGCTAACCAAAGGTCACATTTTGCCCGCCGATAGCCTCAAGGTGATGCTAGAGCAAGCATCAGAATCCATGATTCCCGATTGGTTACTCACCTATTTCATGGAGCACCCTGCAGCACCCTCCAATCATGAAAGGATACATAGACTATGCACTTCATCATTGAACCAAAAGGCCCAACGCATTGAAACAGCTTCAACCGTAGCCCTATGTTCTCCAAAAACAGTGAATAAATTCTATGCTGATCACCCTCAGGACATAATCGATCTGGCCCTCGTCTCTCTCAAACCACAAATTGATAGTCCGACATACCATGAAACTGACTTCGCTACCCTATTCGCGCATTGGAACACACTCCTCGCATCGATTAAAGTCGATAGCCCTCTTTGGTTAGAAATTGCCAAAATGGGTTTGTTGGCCCTCGAAAAAACAACAAATCTGGAAGCTTCTAGCCTCCTACAAAAGCAGTTCATCTTCATCGCCGAGAAAATCCTCAGCTTCAAATCCAATGATCTCGACCGTGTACAAGTCGCCACCACGATGCTGCTAACCACACTGAATCAACCTCATCCTAAGCAAGCTACAGTAAGCCGATGCAGAGGCCTACTAGTTTCTAAGTGTATACCTGTGCTGGTTACCTCAAATGATTTTGCTGACTGGCTACGCGCTGAAGAGATCTTAAGACTAGCCCAACAACAAGGCTGGGTCAAAGGCAAGGAGCAAGTAGGACTCACGCAAAGCCTACTACAGCTAGTTTCTAGCTGGATAGAAAGCAATGATCCACAATATGCCCTTGGACTCCTGCGATCGCAACGCAAGCACTTCACAACACCCCAACTTCAATCTACCGCCGCTGTCTATCTCTTTCAGTGCGCTCAGCTATTTTTCGAGACGAATGACAATACCCGTGTACTATTAGCCTTAAAAGCTATGAAAGTCATTCCTAAGGATTCCGTACCTACCATGGAGAAACTTTGGACACGATGTCTTCAAACCCTCGACGACCCCAACCTTGCACACCTACTAGGTAAACGCTCTGACAAGCTTACCAAGCACTTCAATATCATACCGGTTCTGCAAGAGCGAACCCATGGCATCATACCCGAAGTCCTTGAACGCAATACGAAGGAATATCTAACTCTAGCGCTAACCTTGCTGAAAATCACGGATGAACGCGATGCAGGCCTCTGGACACAATGGTGGGATGCAGCTGCCAAGTCCAAGGACCTCTCCATACGACTGCAAGCATGGCAAGTGATGCGCTCCTTTAAAAGTGGCTCTAAAAACGACCCTATAAGCGCCCCATTTGACCTTCTAGGCACACCAGAGCAGCGAGATCGCTGCCTTGCCAGTGCCATTCAAAGCCTACATGCATGTGCACCTTCAGACCTGAAGGGACTGCTATCGGACAAACTAAAGAGTAAAGACAGGAAATCGGAAACACTGACAATAGCAAGCGCCCTGGAAGCTATCTCCGACGTTGACATGAAGGTAACATGTGCCATCTTCCTGCTACACAGAACCCTTGATCTACCCATGAATGCTAAGACTCGTAAAGGGAATCTACAATCGGCCACAGCAATTTATGCTCACATACCCATTCGCTCCGCTATCCACTCTGTGAAAATAGAGGATAAACTCATCTTCGCTGTGGAACTAGAGACTAAACTCGTGGCCGCATACTTGTCCTTAGGTACTAGTGAAGGACTCCAGGCAGCCTATAAAGTAGCCTCCAATATTGTCACCAAGTTCCCTGAACAATACACTCCTGAAAAACTTAAAAGATGCATCGATACTCTCAAACCACTTTTACAAAATGGAGCAAATATTGATAAGGATACTCAACCGTTGGTGTTGAAGTTTCTAGAAGAGCTGGAAAGATCTTCGGTACCTGCTAGTAGTTTGCTTAGATTAGCGTCAAAACTCACTGATAGTCCTAAAGAGGCTGTGAGTATAAGAGGAGGGGATCTCTGCCGTCTAGGTATAAGAAAAACAAAAGGCCAACTTCCGCCGGATACTGTAGAAAAAGTATCTCGTTCAATTAACAAACTACTGACCAGCTCAGAACAAAAAAAAGTAGTACTTGGCATGGAATGCATAGCAGATGCCCTGTCTCGTGAATCCAGCAATACAATTTGGTGCCTACCCATCGTTCACCCCGTTTTGTATCGCCTCTTCTCCTTGGCAGAGTTTGCTGACTCAATAGAAAAACGAAGTGAAGCTTTTCTAGACCTCTTAGCCACTCTGTCGCCTTTAGTTTCCACACAGTTTTTGCATATAGCGACCGACATAGTTTCTCTTCCAAAAGTATTTGTAGACCTAGTCATTGCTAGAGCTGATAAAGGCCTGCCTGTGGAACCCATGATTGGACCCTATAGACAGACCTTTGCCTTCCCTTTAGACCAGTTACAAAAACTCAATCCTATCAATGAAACACTGCTACAACAATCCTTACAGCTCCTCAAGGTACTCACTATCCGTCTTGATAAAGGAAATAAGCAAAACCCCTTACTCGCAAAGCTGTCAGAAGAAACGCTTAAGTCCCTGATCCCATTACCAAACCAATTACTAGATGACCACAACGAAATAATAGGGGATAACGTCCAGGCTACCATAGGGACCTTTCTTGACTCACCTCCCTACCCAGATAGCGATGTCAATCTAGATCACTTGCTGGAACTGGTCAACGATTGGGAGGAGTATATCAATTCAAACCAAGTAGACATCCTACACTCTCTTCAGAACGTTTCTCCTGACTTAAACGCCTTAGAGACTTATATCACAGAGAGCTGCGAAGCCGGCGACATTCAGGAATCCACGGCGTTCTTTCAAGGTCTTCTTGCCCATCTTTGGCGGGCGGAGCTCTTGGAGGACGTCAAGAAACTTTTCTCCATCTACTTCAACCATTTAGAAGAACATGCCGGACCTGAGGATGCCGTTACCATTATGCAAATCCGCACGGCGTTGGAATCTAACACCTGTGCTAACCAATCCAATACCCCAGCACACGATAGCACCCTCATCAGCCTATGCACTCGGTTTATGGGGGTTCTTATCACCATTTTAAACCGTCATCCGGACTCCGCCCCATTGCTAAAGGAAGCGAGCCTGATGCTTCTATCTTCTGTAAATTCGCAGAAGGGCATGCTTGTGGGGCCTAGCACCTGGTTTGTTATGCAAGACTGCATCATAAAGAATGCCCCACAATGCTGCACAACCCGTGCTATCCTGCCTATAGTAGCCAACTTCGTCGAATCTCTTGGCCGCTACCATCAACAGATAGATAATAATGCCGCATCCCAAAGTGTGCTTCATGCTTTGAGTAGAATGAGCCACGGTTTGACTCATTCTATGGGTTCTTACCACCAACTGGCTTACACGGTGTGCTACGAAAGATCTACCCAGTTTCCGTGGGAGCCTATGTTCGATAAAGAACTCGATATCATTAAAAATCGCCTCTGGCAACATGAGGTGGACAGTATAACAACATCTAGAGCTCTTGGTTCCATTAGCTCAATCAGACGCCAAAAAACACTTCTAGGGTCTCGCCTACGTTGGGTAGTCGATGCTTACGAATATGATATCCTCTCTCCCGATAACACCACGCATAACAATTGGTACAACAAATGGTTTACAGCGGTTAACCTCGTCATGGAGGCTTTGATCACTGGCAACGATCAAATTGCCTACACCTCTAGCCTGAAGCTCTTTATGGGCTACATCCAAAGACATCTATGCACAGCCTTAACTTTGGCTCCCTCGACGGCTGTGCAGAAAAATATGGCCCAGCGGTACCTCTCTCTTCTCAGGCAATGGGAAAATAGCGCTAAAGATCACCCCCTAACTAGGGTCAAATGCTCCGAAGCTACGGTCACATGGACAAATATCATGAAAAATAATCGCTGGACCTAAGTCCCTTAGCTTTGGAGTCACAATCGTCACTCGGCGCATAGCTTGCATCTGTGGCCAAGATCCGGAAAAACAGCCAAAAAGCGACCAAGGGATATTTCCTGTCAGCCTCGAAAGACCGCGATAAAAGGCATGCATAAATGGTGTTTGTAAACTGGCGTCTTGTAGCAGTCCTTCAGACTGCGAAATCCTTTCCTGGCATATACCAGGGCGATGCCCCATAGGCCTCAACCTAAGCCTAACAATCGTATCTCGGCGCGCAGCGCTTTGGAGTGCGGTCGCTTGCGACCGCTTTGGGTTCCTTGCGACGGTCGTGTGCAACGGCATCACTATAATTCCCTAAGGGTAAAATAGTTAGTACATACAGCCTTCGACGAATCCATACAATGCCGTTTAGCATTGCCGTCCCAAGGAACGAAAAGCGGTCGCAAGCGACCGCACTCCAAAGCGCTGCGCGCCGAGATACGATTGTGAAGTCCTAAGTCATTGAGATATAAGCTCAAAAGACCTGTTAGGTTGAGGCCTATGGGGCGATGCCCTGGCCTGTTGCAATATCGACCCTTCGGGCCTGGGAAGGGAATGACTCTCTCTTCACCGGCATCCGATTTTCAGGAAATTGACTTCGGAGAATCGGACTTCTGCAATTACCTCTTTATGTCCTTTTCGTCGTTTTGGTCCTTTAGTCCATCCAAAAGCGACCGCAATCCAAAGCGCCTTCTTTACTTCATATAATAAGCAAAAACAAATACACATTAACAAAATAAGACCTCACACTACAGTTAATAAGCATTGACATAAAATTACAATAAAGGCAACATATGCTTTGTTGCCATAATTTTAACAAAATAGATTTTCATGAATAAATCAGAAATTACATCATCTTGTAAAACCTCAACTACCCCGCCAAAGCACTTACAAGATCTCACTTCTCTAGCATCAATGGGCCAGCTCGTTGGACGTCGCTTGGTAAAGACCGCTGATGGCTTTAAACTCGAAACAGCTCCTATCCCACGCCAGGCCCTCCTCTGCACCTCTGATTAACCGTGAAATCAAACCCCAACATAATACTAATATTCAGATTACTCCTCATCGATCAAATTCAGCCATTAATCAAGATGCTGCAGAAGCTCTTCAGTACAAGCATTATTGCCAAGACTTGCGATACCTTGCCAACTCACAAATTTCAGAGGGCACACGAGCGGAGAAAGCTTGGAATAATCTTCAGGTACTAGAAGATCGTAACGTTCAAAACAAACTATCAATCGACGAACTCATTCTTAGCATAGTTGTATACTCGGAACTTTTTCCAGAACATCCGCAAATCGCTCCATTAATCCAACAATTGTTGGGCGTTTTGGAAAGCCGTCTTCCCCTAGGTAAGCTGGCTACAGAAAATTTTCTCATGTTATCCACTGTATTGATGCAAGCAATCTCAAACCAACTATTGTATGCTGATCAGGCAGCACAGGGTTTAGCTTCTCTCCTTCAGGATATGCGGAGGAAAGAGGTCATTGATTCCTGCACACCTGAGATGCTTAAAGTAATCATCGCCGCAACGATAACCTGTGCCAAGCTAGGCAATCAGGAATCTCTGGATGCCTTGGAGACTCTTGCCACCGCCGTTTTGCACCGCGTGCTCTTAGATCACTTTAGCGATACGGAATTGAATCAGTTATCTGAGGCTCTAAACGCCAACATACAGCGTACCTACCTGGCCTTTGGCGTTATCGATCAAATCAATACCCACCTATCTACCAGGCCAAATCTCAGCGTAGTCTCTGAACCACAGCTCTTTGGATCTACCTTCTTTAGAACCAATCCCTCTGACATCTTGGAAAAAGGTTTGCGAAATTCCAATGATGACAACTCCATTTTTAATGTGTTCATAGGACTATCCCCTGAAATGGCCCTCGATTACATTAGTGACCAGATCAGTCAAAATGTCATACCTAATTTTCCTGAACTATTAGACTACTGGCTATCACAGGCACGACAGTTGACACCTTCTTTTGAAACGGACCCTGATGCCCTGCTCTCTCTAGCAAATGCCGGTTTAGCTATCGTGAAGAAAGCATCTTCGGAGCAGTCTTACGAAATTCTTCAACACGTTCTGTCTATCACAAAACGCTTATCTGAGTTGTCCATAGAATGCATCGACCAAAACGCCTTAGCCAATGTACAGAAACTGACTCGTAGTGCCCTCTTAAACCACCTTCGCCAAACCGAGCTTTATGGTGATGAAGCTGCCTTTTGCAAACGCCTGAAACTAGTTGAGGGGAAGATAGCACCTCAGGATATTCTCAAAACTCTAGTCAAACACTTTGCGGATGCTGTTATTCCTGATTGGCTCCTCACTTACTTCTTGGAGCATCCAAACGCTTCTGCGCATTATGAAACTATTCATCAACAATGCCTGAAGAGCATCCAACGCTTGGTATCCCATCATTTCGTCAAAGAAGCCCTTAACACCTTTAACGCAAGAACTCTTAAAACTTTTTATAGCGCTCATGCAAACGATCTTTTCGACCTAGCCCATCGGTCCTTGAATACATCTCTAAAAAAAGCCGCTGAATTTAATGAAGATCATTTTACGAGCCTCTTGACGCATTGGCACACCATCCTAGCAGGCCGCAAGGGTAGTCCCGAAAAGCTGCAACAATTTGCTGAAGCCGTTCTATGTGGATTAGAGCAAACATCCAATATCAAATGTATTCAACCTCTGCTCAAACATTTCCCCTCCTTAGCTCAGCAGATACTAGCCGATCAAGGCGCAGACAATCTTCGCGCCATAAGGCTAGCAGCCAATCTGCTTACCAGTGCATTGCAGGATACTCTCATCAAAAAAAACTCAAAAGAAACGTGCCATTTGCTTTTATTGAACAGCTGCCTACCAGCTCTGTGCAGATCTAGCGATATCACAGACTGGGTTCTAGCGGAATTTATCATAGAACAAAGCAAAAAGCATCAATGGTACGATAAAAAAAATCCAAAAATAGCCTTTCAAAGTGTTCTTGAACTAGCCGCCACCTGGATTAGTGCCAACGACCCTGAGCATGCCCTTGATCTAATCTGCCAATTTAGTGAGGACTTCACCACTCCGGCACTGCAAACAGCCTCCGCGACACACTTGATTCACATCGCGCAACACTTTCGGGAAATGAACGATCCCTCGCAGCTTAATAAATCCCTAAACTTAGTGAAAGTCACACCAAAAGGCTCTGAACAGGTGCTCGCATCACTATGGAGATCTGCCCTCAATTCACTAGATCTTTCAAGGATGCTTGCTAAAGTTCAAGAGAAACAAAATCTCCTAATCACTAAGTTAGACATACGAACTTACCTCGATGCAAGAATCGGAAAGGTGCTAGACAATTGTCTGAAAAAGGGAAACACCGAACATGTTGCTCTTATTCTGTCGCTATTGCAAATCACAAATACGCGAGACGCAGTCCTATGGCAAGAATGGTTTGAGCTTGCTAAATTATGCAAAGAGCCCTCAACGATTGCTTCAGGACTTCGCGTCTTCAATAAAAAGCAAGATGGGCAGTTTCAACTTCTGGGACCTGCGCCTGAGCGCGATAGTTGTTTGATAAAGGCTATGGAAGCCGCTATAACGAACTCTCGAAGCATATTGGACAATGAAGTTCTTCTAACTACCTTGATCGGGAGCTGTATATCCGCCGATGCTAAAGGTACCTGTTGTGTTCTACTCATTGATCATTTGGTTTCCACCAGCTCAACGGCAACCAACAAGAAAAAAAATCAGTTGATTGCTATGGCCAATCGATTCCACAATCTCATCCCTAAAGACACAACAGTAAACACCCGTCCATGTCAAGTCAAACTCCTAGACTCGCTACGAACAATCGGTACTACACAAAGTTGGCTAGACACCTATTGCCTCGCCTGCTCAATCATTGCAGGCCTTCCTATTGAGCCCTCTGCAGAAGCTCTCCAAGAGGTCATCCAGATGATCTCTTCCCTCTGCCTTGTTAGCCATACCGACCCTAGCGAAGAGTTAGAGTCAGTACTCATCAAATTTATGGGAACTATACATGCCTCTCATATCCCCGCCAAGGAGCTGCTTAAGCTAACACAGCTGTGTATGAGTCAAGCTGATCCAGAGATAGCAAAGCATGGATCGTCTTTTTTGATCATGATCGTTAGTAAAAATGAATTGCCCGCAGACGTCGAGAATGAGGTTTCAAAACTCATCGTACAGCTTATCAATAGCGAAAATAGCGAGAAAGCAAGGCAAGGCATAGCTTGCGCATCCATCTGTCTCAAAAAAAATCCGGATCCTTTTTCATGTTATGCTCTAGCTGTAAAGGGAAAGTTAAACCAGTTTCTGAGCGTAATGGAAAGCTCTTCCTCCTGGGCCATTCGTGCTAATGCCTTTCTAGCATACTGCAGCATGATTATTCCGCTAGCCTCCCATCACTACTTTGGCTCCCTAACTCGACCTCTCAGCTTACCAGGCATTCTCTCTACCCTAATAGATACGGCCCCAGGTAAACCTGACGTCCTCATAAAAGCCTATCAGAGGGCCTTTAAACTCCCTTTTAAACAAGGTGTTCAAGCCTCAAAAAATGCTGTTGAGCAATGTCTTTGGTTCCTTGAAGTCACTACCAGAGGTCTTGTGCAAGAATCTCCAAACAAGGCCAAATTTAGTGAATTGACTCATGAAATGCTTCGTTCACTTGCTGTACTCCCCCGAGAAAAAATCGCTCACAGCATGGAAATCGTCGAAAGTGCAATACAGGTTCTTATCGGATATGTAGTGAGCAACACAACCCTTGATCCAAGCGAAAGGGACACTCTAGAAGAACTGATAAAAAATTGGCCAGAGATCATCAAGTCTGATCAAGTGAACGTTTTACGCTCCCTGAAAACTCGATCATTGGATACGGCAGCCTTAATAAACTATGTTCAAGAAGACCTTGATGGGATGGCTGCCACCTTTTTCGCATCCCTAATTCCTTTGTTGTGCCGTCAGAAAAAGCTCTCCACTATTGATGAGATTTTTGAAATATTTTTGAATGACTATCAACAACCCGGCTATGTTGATGGTCTTGCCAGCCTCCTTCAACTGAGCATTTCGATCGGAAATCGCATACCCTTGCTGGAAAACCTCAATGAAGAGCACACGTTAATCCTAAAAATAATCACTAAAATTATCGATACCACCGCATCAAAATTAATTGAATCTCCAGATAACATAGACTTATTCTCGGATGCATGCACGCTTCTTCTGAATACAATAAAAAATCCTGTAATTGCGTTAAAGTTATCAATGCCTTGGGCAACTCTATTTGACAGGATTCAAAAATCGGCTCCATTAAATTGTACCGACCGCAACGTTTTACCACCATTAATGGACTTTGTAAAGGCTCTTAGATTATTTGTAACGTTGTCGCGGCTTGATAAAAAATCTATTCAGCTGAATGTCCTAGATCCACTACGAACGTCCTTGATGACTAACCCAGGGCCCTATAACCTCATAGCTACGTGCGCTGTCTATGAAGCTACCGCCGATTTAGATTCCGCAGATTTGAAAGAAGTTTTCAAGCAAACTAAAAAACGCTTGTGGCTTGAACAGGCCGAACAGATTCTTAATCACATGAAGAGACCTAGCAACCTTGATGAAATTAGAATCAAGGAAGTTGATTTGGATAGTAAGTATAATTGGGCCATAGACGCTTTCAATTATTCTATATCAGCAACAAGTGAAATTTACTGCCACTGGTTCAAAGCATGGCTCTGCGAAGCTGAGACGGTCGTTTCAGCCTTTATTTTAGGCCCAAATACAGAACAATACATCGATGGTTTATCCTCGCTTATTCTACGCATTTCACAAAACCATCAAACCCTAGCCGCCTTGATTGATCCTGCAAGTCGAGGCGAGTTCAAACTTCAATATATGCAGGTATTGATCAGTTGGCATTCCCAGGCCATACAGACGTCCAACAAGGCTGAGATCATTAGTCAAGCCATTAAGGCTTTGAAGGCAACGGAAAGCCCTTCCAAGTAACTCAAAAAGTTGGCTGGCGCAATTTCCTATGTGGCGCAGTCATTCCATGCATAGTGTTGCACACATCTTTTTCTTGACTCACAATCGTATCTCGGCGCGCAGCGCTTTGGAGTGCGTGTCGCTCGCGACCGCTTTGGATTTGGGTGAGCCTATTGAATCGCGCACCGTTCTTTGGAGGCTGCCCCCCCACAGTTACCCCTAGAGAGAAGGGTTACGTTTCTTGCAATGCCAACTTCGCCCAAATCCAAAGCGGTCGCGAGCGACGCGCACTCCAAAGCGCTGCGCGCCTATTTACGAAGTTAGTTGCTTAAGTTGATGCCTATGACTCCAAAGCGCCGAGCAACGATTGTGAAGACTTAGGCCGATGCGTTTCAGAGGACTTCTGCAATTACCTCAGACGATATCCCTGTTACTCAGTTCTTTTCCCTTGCATGGCGGCTCATGGCTTGGTAAAAGTATATGGCTCGAACTTAACAACGGTGTCGGTTCTTAACATGTCGCTAGTGTCTGTTCCAGAAGACCTTGATCACATTCCTCCCTCTATCGATGGGGATACTCAAAAAATCTCTCCCATGATGGTGCAGTGGCATGCCTGCAAAAAAATGGCTAAGGACGCTGTCCTGCTCTTTCGCATGGGTGATTTTTATGAAGCCTTCTATGACGATGCTGTCTTGCTGTCTCGCGAGCTTGAACTCGCCCTCACCAAGCGACAAGGCATTCCGATGGCTGGCGTCCCTTACCATGCCTATGAAGGCCATGTGGATAAGCTTGTTTCAAGAGGGTTCCGAGTGGCCATCGCAGAGCAAACCGAAGACCCTAAGCAAGCAAAAGGCTTGGTTAAGCGTGAGGTCGTTCGGGTGGTTACCCCTGGTACCATTGTAAGTTCTGGCCTATTGTCTGAAAAATCCAATAATTTTTTTGCTGCTATTGGCCAAGTGGGCAGTACTTTCGGCCTCGCACTGCTTGATCTCACGACTGCCGAGTTCAGAGTCATCGAATTTGACAGGCTCATCGACTTACAAAACGAAGCTTTTCGCTTTCGTCCTGCTGAATTCTTGGTATCGGAAAAATTTAAAGAAAAGAATCCCCAGTTCTTCCAAGAGCTTCATTTGAGCTGGTCCTTCCTGGTAACACCATTGGAGGATTGGCACTTCGATTACCAGCTCTGCTATAATTTCCTAACAGACCGTTTCAAAGTCCATAGCCTGGATGGATTTGGCCTTCGCGGCATGACCGCGGCTGTCAATGCCTCCGGGGCGTTGCTCCAATACCTACAAGACAGCCTTTGCCTATCCACTGATCACATCGATCATATTCAAACCTACTCCAATGCATTGTTTATGGCCTTGGATCAAAGCACCCAGCGCAACCTGGAACTCACGGAGTCCTTACATAAGGGCAGCCGCAAAAACACACTGCTGGATATCCTTGACCAAACTGTCACACCGATGGGTGGACGCCTGCTCTACCGCTGGGTTAAGCAACCTCTTCTTTCATGCGATGAGATCCGTTGCAGACAAGATGCTATTGAAGAACTGATTTCACGTCCGACCCTGCTCTCAGCACTCCGCGACAATATGAGTCGTGTACGCGACCTGGAACGCCTGATTGTCAAAGTGTGTTCAGGGTATGCCTCCCCTCGAGATCTCTCGGCACTCAAGCAGTCGCTAGACCCCTTGCCAGCTATCGCTCAGTGCC
Source organism: uncultured Chlamydiae bacterium (assembly GCA_963713615.1). Lineage (GTDB taxonomy): Bacteria > Chlamydiota > Chlamydiia > Chlamydiales > JAJFMA01 > CAMFKD01. The sequence goes on along the minus strand of CAVQMM010000001.1, from coordinate 261,997 downwards.
TTGAAGATGTCAAAGCCTCTTTATTGGTGCATGAAGCACGGCACATTAAGCCGCTACCCGAGATAACAGAACTCATTGGCAACGCATTGGTGGAGTCACCTCCCATTCGTATCAGCGATGGCAACATCTTCCGTGAAGGATATCACGCTGAGCTGGATGAGCTACGTTTGCTGGCACGCGATGGCAAAAACTGGCTGGCACGTTACCAAGCAGAGCTCCGTGAAACAACCGGTATAAAGACCGCCAAAGTGGGCTTTAACCGGATGTTTGGGTACTACATTGAGGTCTCGAAAGGACAAACGGACAACGTTCCGCCTTCATTTCAGCGACGCCAAACTCTGGTCAATGGTGAGCGTTATATCACCCCCGAGCTGAAGGAGTACGAGACCAAAGTGTTGACAGCTGAGGAACGCATGTCCGCACTAGAAAACGTACTGTTTCTCGCCCTGCGTGATCAAGTTGGCCAATATGCTCAGTTAGTATCGCAGATGGCCCGTAGCCTCTCCGTCGTCGATGCCCTTCAAGGTCTTGCCGAAACGGCACGCACCTATGGCTACTCCCGCCCTCTGGTCGATGACAGCGATGTCCTGCACATTCGTAATGGACGCCATCCGGTTATCGAAGGGGCTACTCTAGGAGAAAAATTCATCCCAAACGATACCCACCTAGACAGCCAACATCAACGTCTACACCTGATTACAGGTCCCAATATGGCCGGTAAGTCCACCTACATCCGCCAGGTGGCCCTTCTAACCATTATGTCACAGATTGGATCTTTCGTCCCCGCCGACCATGCCCACATCGGTATCGTCGATAAGGTTTTTACACGTATTGGTGCTAGTGACGACCTCTCAAGAGGTCAATCCACATTCATGGTCGAAATGACCGAAACGGCAAATATCCTCAACAGTGCCACGTCGCGTTCACTGGTTATCCTCGACGAAATCGGACGCGGCACCAGTACCTACGATGGCATCTCCATCGCTTGGGCGGTCGCAGAATATTTACTAACAACCCCCAACAAACTCGCAAAAACTCTCTTCGCTACCCATTATTGGGAGCTCACTCAACTCGAAGGAAGCATTCCCGGCGCGGTTAACTACAATGTTGCTGTCCAAGAACATGGTGAAAAAATTGTTTTTCTTAGGAAAATTCTAAAGGGCGGCACAGACAAAAGCTACGGTATCCATGTTGGCGGTCTTGCTGGTCTTCCTCAGCCGGTCATCGCACGAGCACGAGAAATCCTGCGACATCTCGAAGACAATTCAGTTCGTCACAGTCCCTTCCAGCATGAAGAGGGCAAAAAGCTACCCAGGACAAAAAAGCAGCATGCAGAAGTCCAGTACCTGTTATTCGACATCGTCGGCCCTAGGAAATCCGAAAAATCGGGTAGTGATAGCCAGCGCGATAGTCTTGTTCTGGACCAACTACGCAGTCTCAATGTCAACGGGCTCACCCCAATGGAAGCGATGATACAACTTGTCAAGCTACAGGACCTGCTGGTATACCACGATCAACCTGAAACTTCAAATTTGGACCACGCCGAAGGCCCGGAATTCAACGATCGAAGCAAGGCCCAAATTTCACATATTGACCCAATTGCAGTCGTTGACTCCCAGGAGCTTTCGTACGGGCAATCGAAGTTTTAGGTTAAAAGAGTAATTAAAGTTAAGGGCTCCAGGTAAGCTAATGGCAGTAACGGAACTCGCGACACAACCTCATACTTCCCAGGTCTCACCCAATAGCGTGGCGATGCAATTTGCCTTAGATACGTTCATCGAAACATACCGAGATATGTTGACAATGCAGCGTCTCATTGGTCGTCACTTTGGTTTTCCTCTGGCAGCCTTCGCCTTTAGCCGCAGCAGCCCTACCATCCTCAAGCAGCTGTATCAGAATGTTGAAGCGCTAGTCGCAGCACCAGCTTCAGCACTCCCCTCCTCTAATGAGGTAGGCCGTGGGCTCCTATGCCGTTTACGTGAGGACTGCAGACTCCTCCTAAATAAGGGAACGGTACAGGCAGGCTTACTCGAAGAGCTCGCCGAAAGGGCGTGGCTGGAGGGTAGTCAAGCCGTCTGTGCCTATAGATATGGCGCTCTAATCGACCCTGGGGAAACCCCTACCACAATAAAAAGACTGCCCTTTCTGGGTCATATCGCCAAAATGATCAAACTCATTGACCGTTTCGCCAAAAACTGGCCTAAACTGCTGAAAGCCTTCCGTCGAGATGAAAATGTGCTCCTCTTTCTAATGCGTCGTCGCTTCGACCTCGACAGCCTTTATGGCGCTGGCTTTGTGCGCAACCTCATCGCCAAACTATTTCCTGATGGCCGCGATAGCCTATATGAATTTATCACCAAAGCATACAAGGCACGCGGTTTTCAAATACTGATTCCCACAATAGATGCGATCATCGAAGAGTTAATGCCGTGGTAGTGCCTGCTCATTCTAGTATACACGAACAATTTCAGTTATTGGTATCCTTGACGCGGCTCCATATGCTCCAGGAGTATCAACCTACAGCATGGCTGGATAGCGACGCACAGACCTGCGAGTTCTTCCGCGGCAGAGTGCCAGCGCGCCCAGCAGCCCCCAGCCAGGCAGTCGCCGTACGGCAAGAGCAACGGCCTATGGGTGCTTCTCCAAGTCAGCCCCAAGCATCTGCTATTCCAGTCCCACCACCAAAGCAACCGCTTACACCGATGGTTGCTGTGAGGGAAGAAAAAGGGCCATTGGCCCCTCCTGCCGCCGAAGCGTTGCAGCCCACTAAGGAGTCGGGCCAGGCAGACCACAAGAAGTTTCAGGCAAATTTCGGGCTTACCCCCCAGGTGGCCGTGCAACGCGATGATATGTCCGACTGGCGTCGCATTCTGACTGATGTCGCCCCTAAGATACCCCTCATCGACACTGTCTTGCCGGAAGCTTTTTCTCGGACTAGCCAAGCAAAGGACTTCAAAGCTTTAATATTCGTCGAAATCCATGCGACGCTGAATCATCAGCTGTTTCTAAGAGACCTCGCTCAAGCCCTCACCCTTCATGATATTCCTACACGCCTTACAGTAGTGGACTCAATGGGTCAATGGAGGGAATTGATGGCTAAGGCTGGCCTCCGGTTGATTCTCGCTAGCTCGTCAATACAGCCTCCTGATAACCTAAGCACGCCTTGGCTTTCGATGCCGAATCTCGAGAACTTAATGCAGGAGCCTGATAAAAAGGCTGCCCTATGGCACTCCATCCACCAAAAGCTGGTCTCGTCTCATGAGTCCTGAGCCTCGTTTCGCCGCTGTCCTCCTCGAACTAGCAATACACAAAACTTTCGATTACTCTATTCCGGACAACCTTCAAGGCTTAGTAACACGCGGATGTCGCGTCTCCGTACCGGTACGTGGTGTCTTACGCCCCGGCTATGTCTACAGTCTCAAGCAGCATAGCGATGTCCCTAATGTCAAGCCCATCACCGAGCTTCTGTCGCCTGAGCCTCTACTAACCCCGGATCTGTTTGAACTGGCCATTTGGATGGCGAGCTACTATTGCACTCCTCTAGCCTTTGTTCTAAAGACTATTTTACCCTCAAGCATACGCGGCAAGGCTAGAGTCAAAGAACAGCTCTTCGTCACCAGAGCCAAGACACGCGATCATTTGGCAGATGCCTGCGCTAGCCTGCGCGTCAAGAGCCCCGCGCAAGCTGAAATTCTCGATACGATGTTAATGACTCGCAAGGGCATGTTGCTCTCCGAGCTACTGGAAGAGGCAGAAACAACCCGTGCTCCAGTAGACGCTCTGGTAAAAAAGGGTTTACTGTCCCTCGATGTGGTTCGTGTCGACCGCTCGCCACTCATCGATGAGGAATACATCAAGACTAAATCCAAGTCCTTAACGCATGAACAAAAGAGTGCCTTCGACAGGATCGCCACAGCGATCCAAAATCAGCGCTTTGAAACACATCTTCTATACGGTGTTACGGGTAGCGGAAAAACTGAGGTCTACCTCCAGGCTATTGCCAAAGTCTTAGAATGCAACCGAGGTTCTATTGTCCTTGTTCCCGAAATAGCCCTCACCCCTCAAACAGTGGAGCGGTTTCGCAGTCGCTTCGACGACCGCATCGCCGTCCTACACCACCGCCTTAGCCATGGAGAGCGTCACGACGAATGGCACCGTATCCAGCGAGGTGAAGCATCGATCGTCATAGGAGCCAGGTCGGCTATCTTCTGTCCTGTGCAAAACCTAGGACTGATTATCGTCGATGAAGAACATGAATCCTCCTACAAGCAGGCTGAAAGTGCTCCCTGCTATCATGCTCGCGATGTCGCTGTGATGAGAGGCAAGATCTGCAAATGCCCTGTGGTGCTCGGCAGCGCCACTCCGAGTTTGGAAAGCTATCACAATACTATAGCGGGTAAATACTCCCTTAGCATCCTAAAATGCCGTGCCGATAGCGCTTCTATGCCCAAGGTTTCCATCGTCAATATGACGACAGAACGTGCCAACGGCAATCATGGAACGTTCTCTCAGCAGCTTCTAGATGCTATACGCGCCCGACATGTGGCAGGAGAGCAAACGATCCTATTTCTCAATAGACGTGGCTATCACTCCTCGCTGGTGTGTCAACAATGTAGCCATGTTGTAGGATGCCCGCACTGCGATGTATCACTTACCTTCCATAAAGACGAACGTCACCTTTGCTGCCATTTATGCGACTTTAAACTAGCTCCTCCGCCAGGTCTATGCCCTGCTTGCAAAAAGGCCGATACCATGAAGTTTCGTGGCGTCGGCACCCAACAGGTTGAAAAGGCCATCCATGCGATTTTTCCCGATATTCGTACGACTCGTGTGGATGCCGACACCACCCGGCATAAAGGGAGCCATCAGAAGCTACTGCGTGAGTTTGGTTGTGGCAAAGCTGATGTCCTCATCGGTACTCAGATGATCGCTAAAGGCCTACACTTCCCCCAAGTCACCCTTGTGGGCGTCTTAAACAGTGATGCTGCCCTCAATATTCCCGATTTCCGATCATCGGAAAGTGTGTTTCAGCTCATCACACAGGTCTCTGGCCGCTCTGGTCGTGGCGCTCTCGCCGGCGAGGTTCTGATCCAAACGATTTTACCTGAAAATCGCATCATCGAGCTTGCTGCACAACAGCGCTACGAAAGTTTTTTTGAAGAAGAAATCGCTGTCCGACAAATATTTGGATACCCACCCTTTTCCCAAATGGCAAAGGTCTTGTTTACCGGTATTAATGATAAACTGGTCGTTCATACCGCCGAGACGTTCAGACAGAGTCTTCTGGTACGCTTGCCTTCGTCGTACGATGTCCACCCCGTTCTGCCAGCCGGCCATGCCAAAATCAAAGATCACTTTCGCTACCAATTCCTTGTTCGCGGTCCAAAAAATGCTCTACTCAGCCACACCCTTGATGACCTCAACAAAACCTACACAGCGTCGAAACAGGTGAAAATGTTGATAGATATCAACCCCCTATCAACATACTTTTAAAATAATGGCGGATCGAGACAAAATACGGCCATAAACAAGGAAGCTCTTATGACCAATTATATTCACTGGTTCCGCAACGCTCATCCGCGAACAAAGTCCTTTGTCCTCAATATTATCTATATGACCATCCTCATCTTGGGTAGCACGTTCTGGGCCTATTGGAATCTCGTCGAAGACCGCACCGAAATCCCCAGAAAGGAGCACCAAGAGCAAAAGTAGGATTATTCACCACAGAGGACACGGAGAACACAGAGAAGAAAAGAAGAGAGAACATTCTCTTTCTTTCCTCTCTGTGTTCTCCGTGTCTTCTGTGGTGAATAATCCTCCGCTGGCTTTTTTGGCCAAAAACACGTAATATTACATTCCATTTATCCATTAATTAGAGTGATTTGTTATCATGACCAGCAAGCCGGAATATCATCAACACGAAGAATACCGCAACCGCCTAAACAAACTTTCGGAACTGCGTTCCTTGGGTATAGAACCCTATCCGCATAAGTTCAGTCCATCTCACTCTCCTCAGCAACTGCATGACAAGTACCACGACCAACCAGTCGGCACCAGTGAAGATGGTGCTGCCGACACGACAGATACCGCAGTCATCGCCGGACGTCTCGTCCTATTCCGCGCTATGGGCCAAAATGCTTTTGCGCAAATTCAGGGCGACGATGGGCGTATCCAAGTCATGTTTAATCGCGATAACACGCAATTGACCGGCTACACCCCCTCAGGACCAGAGGCACAAACGCCCTTTAAGGTGATCGAGAAGAAGTTTGATCTTGGAGACATCATCGGCGTTTCGGGCCACCTTTTTCGCACGCAGAAAGGGGAACTCACCCTCTATGTCAAACAGACAACACTGCTCAGTAAAACACTCCTACCCCTACCGGACAAGCACGCTGGCCTACATGATAAGGAACTTCGCTACCGCAAACGTTGGTTGGACCTCATCAGCAACCCCGATATTCGCCATTCGTTTAAGATGCGTAGCCGCATTTTGAAGCTCATTCGCGACTACATGCATGACCGAAGCTTCCTCGAAGTCGAGACACCGGTCCTTCAAGGCATCTACGGAGGTGCTCAAGCCAAGCCCTTTGAAACACGCCTCAATGCCCTCGACCAGCATATGTATCTCAGGATCTCTCTAGAGATCCCACTGAAAAAGCTTATCATTGGTGGCATGGAACGCGTTTTTGAAATGAGCAAGGTCTTTCGCAATGAGGGTATCGACCGCAGCCATAATCCCGAATTTACCATGATCGAGGCCTATGCGGCCTACTGGGATTACAATGATATGATGCACTTCGTAGAAAACCTATACCAGACGATCGCGTTGGAGCTATTTGGCACCACACAGCTGCAGGTAAATATTCCAGACCGTGAAGAACCGGTGACCATCGATGTGAAGGCCCCCTGGAAGCGGCTGACGATGAAGGAAAGCCTCCAAACCTATGTTAACACCAATGTGGATACTCTTTCCGACGAGGAGATCCGCCAACGCCTCATCGCTAGCGGTCATATTGATCCGGCCAAAGTAAAGGCTCTATCTAGAGGCTTGCTCATTGGAGCCTTGTTTGAGGTCGAAGTGGAGCATAAGCTGGTTCAACCCCATCACATCACGGATCATCCCGAAGAAACTACACCTCTCTGCAAGCTACATCGCGATCCAGCCTTGCGAGAGCAACATATCATTGAACGCTTCGAAAGCTTCATTTTAGGTGGAGAGATCTGCAACGCCTATTCCGAGCTCAATGATCCCATCAAGCAAAGAGACCTGTTGGAACAACAGGCTGAGCGCCGCGACGCTGGCGACGAAGAGGCCAGCCCATTGGATGAAGAGTTCCTTGAAGCTATCTGCCAAGGAATGCCTCCAACAGCTGGTGTAGGCATCGGAATCGATAGACTTGTGATGCTATTTACTAATAGCCACTCGATTCGCGATGTCCTTTATTTCCCTTGGATGAAGCCAGAGAAGGGGTAATGGGGGGAGGAGAGGGGAGAAAGGGGAATAGGAAAGAGGAATTTTTACACAATCGTATCTCGGCGCGCAGCGCTTTGGAGTGCGTGTCGCTCGCGACCGCTTTGGATTTGGGCGAGCCTATTGAATCGCGCACCGTTCTACGGAGGCTGCACCCCCCCACAGTTACCCCTAGAGAGAAGGGTTACGTTTCTTGCAATGCCAACTTCGCCCAAATCCAAAGCGCTTCGCGCCGAGACACAATTATGAGGGCTTTAATGCCTGTTTCGGCATCGCTAAGAATTCTGCAATTACCTCATAGTGGACTTCATGGACACCATGGACGATTTTTAAAGACCAACAAAAAATCCTCTCCTTCCTTCTTTCCTATCTTCCTTTCCTCTCTCGGCGTCTCTGTGTCCTCTGTAAAAAATTCCTAATTCCCCTCTCTTTTCCCTCTCCTTCCCCCGTTACCCCTTTTTGACAACGGGTCCCTGTGGAGTGTCCTCAATGACGTAGCCGCGGCTAGTAATGAAATCACGGAGCTCGTCAGCTTTTGCCCAATCTTTGGCTGCTCGGGCTTCTATACGCTGTTTTAAAGCGTCCGTAAGCTCTGGTGGAACGGTCTGTTGCTGAGACTGCATCTCTAAAACGCCTAAGACAGTGTTAAAGCGCTCCATCATCGCTAAAATACGCTTAGCGTCATCTTCGGAGAGGCCTCCCTGGTCAGCCAACCCATTGATCTCTCTAACCATATCAAACACCGCTGCCAAAGCCGCTGAGATGTTCAGGTCATCACCTAAAGAAGCCGTAAAGTCTGTCAAAGCTACCTGCAAAAAGGCATCACTGCGCCCCGATGATGCGGTCCCCTTAATTCCATGCATACGTTGAATGAACTCATTAAGGCGATGCAAAGCACCCTTAGCACCCTCTAATCCTTGAAACGTAAAGTTAAGCTTGGTCTTGTAATGCGTCTGCATCAAAAGATAACGCACCTGCATCCCAGTAAAGCCATGATTGAGAAGGTCTCGCAAGGTGTAGAAGTTACCGAGGCTCTTGGACATCTTCTTATTATCGACAACGAGGTGCTCAGCATGCAGCCAAACATTCACAAAAGGCTTGCCTGAACATGCCTCCGACTGCGCTATCTCATTCTCATGGTGGGGAAACATATTGTCAACACCACCACAATGAATGTCTAACGTGTCGCCCAGCAAACTCATTGCCATCACGGAACACTCAAGGTGCCACCCTGGACGTCCCTTGCCCCAGGGACTTTCCCAGTAAATCTGCCCATCGCGCTCAGCGTCATACCCCTTCCATAAAACAAAGTCCGAAACATTATCCTTATCGTATTCGTCGGCAATGACACGCTCCGAAGCACCAGCCTGCAGCTCATCAAGCTTCAAGTGCGATAGACATCCATAATGGGGAAACTTGCCAATAGCAAAATAGACGCTGCCATCGCGACCAGAATAAGCAACACCTTTATCAATGAGCTTCTGGATCATTTCAATCATCTGAGGGACATAATCTGTTGCGGCAGGATATTGCTCAGCAGGCTGAATGTTGAGCTTTTTCAAATCTTCGAAAAACGCGGTTTCAAAGGGCTTGCAATATTCTTTGAGTGATACCCCTTGCTTGATAGCTCCTCGGATAGTCTTGTCATCAACATCCGTGATGTTCATGACCTGAGTCACCTGATAACCAAAGAAAGATAGGGTGCGCCTTAAAATGTCCTCGAAGACATAGGTGCGAAAATTGCCGATATGCGCGAAGTCATAGACCGTAGGACCACATGTGTACATGCTTATGCGCCCAGGCACTATAGGCACAATCGGCTGCTTGTCCCGGGTTAATGTATTAAAAAGCTTCAAGGGTGTTTGTGAAATCACGAAATCAGCAGGCATAATTCCTCTAATCGTATCCAAATAATACCGTAAGCCTATTCCAAAATACCTTTATAAGCAAGGGGGAGACCGGAGGAGAGAAGAGGGGAGAGGAGAGGAATTAGGAATTTTTACCACAGAGGACACAGAAAGAGAGAAGTGTTTTTTTGTTTTAGTGTTAAAAACGGTCCGAGTCCATAGAGTCCATTATTGTCCATGAGGTCCATATTGTCCATTAACGCCTAGGCTTCATGGACAGTAATGGACAACATGGACCTTATGGACAATAATGGACTCCAGGGACCGTTCTTAAACACTAAAACAAAAAATCCTCTCTGTTCTAAATCTCTGTGTCCTCTGTGATAAAAATTCCTAGTCCTCTTTTCTCTCTTCCTTCTCTAGCCCTTAACCATGAGGTCTTTCAGTTCACGATAGTTGACCTTGCCTGATCCCATGATAGGGATGCTAGCCAGGTGCCTCACCTCAGAAACCCTCACAAGGTTGCTGAAGCCAGCCTGACGTAAGGAGCCATTGACTTCCTCCAGATCCGTATGAAAACGCGCAAAGAGACACACCTTGGGCTTCTCACCTTCGCGTTCCTCGGCAACTACGGCGAGGGTGGGGCTATCCTCGGACATGGGTAATCCTTTGGCGACAGCATATTTTAAAAGCACATCTTCCAGTGCTCCTAAGCTGACCATCTCGCCACCTACCTTGATGAAGCGCTTCAGACGTCCCGTAAGAGTCAGGGTACCTTGAATATTCAGAAAGCCCAAATCACCGGTTGAATACCAGCTTTCCCCACCTACATTAACAAACGGCGATGCCAACCCCGGATTGAGGTATCCCTTAAAGATGCTGGGGCCTCGCCCCAATACAAGCCCCTGTTGACCGATTGGCACTGGCTCTAGTGTTTCTGGATTGACAATACACACCTCAACGCCCGGCAGAGGCTTACCAACGCCTTCGGAACCTTGCCCTGGATGGTGCATCGTCAATACAGGCGAACATTCTGTGACCCCATACCCTTCTAGCAGGCACGGGCCGAGGTTGAGCTTAGCGCTTAGCTGCAGCAGCTCTGGCGGTGCCGCCTCGGCGCCATACACCAAATAGCGTACATTAGTCAATTCACTGGCTTGTGCCACACGCAAAAAGGATTTCAGAAATGTTGGTGCGCCACAAATAATCGAAGCACGCCACATTCCACACGCCCTTGCTACTTGCTTGCCATTAGTCGGATCAGGGGAAAATGCTGTTCGCATACCGGATAGCAAGCCAATCAGTGATGTAATGGTAAAACCAAAAGAATGAAACGGTGGCAAAATACCCAACAGGATGTCCTCTGAAGTAGCGTTTAACACCTCCAGACATCCGCGCTCATTGCTTAGGATATTTTTATGCGATAAAGGCACCCCCTTTGGAAGGCTCTCTGTACCACTGGTGAACAGCAAGACAGCCTCGCTCTCCTCGCTGATACCATCCAGTCCAAACTTCTTTAAAAGGGTTTTTGTCGACTGCTTCGAACGCCAAAAAGCTTTGACCTTGTCCAGCCAAGAGACTTGTGTTTGCAAATCTTCCAGCAGAATCAGCTTGTCCTCGATAGCATCAAGTTCAATATTCTCCAAACGGTCCAAGAATGACCATGCACTGAGAATATGCTTTACGCCCGAAATGCCCACGACGGACTCCAGATGGCGCGGACCCACTGTCCAGTTTACCATTAATGGTACCTTGCCAGCCATTTGACACGCCAAAATACACACAGATGCTGCCACACTTGCCGGAAGCATAATCCCAATGTACTTACCTTCCAACTTACGAATGTACTCCGCAAGGAAAACGACGCGCAACTTCAATTTAGCATACGACATCATCCCCGAGCGTGGATCCGCGCAAGCCATGCGGTTTCCCCATCGCGCACAGTTATTTAGAAAGACCTCTGAAATAATTTTTCCGGGTGCTAATTGCGCTTGCATGATCTTCTCAGAGGGTTGCATCCACTTCTTAGTATTCGCTATAAACTGGTCATCTTCTACTTCAAAGACAACTTCCTTGGCGGCAATGGCCAATAATCTCTCAACCGTTGTTAGCTCACTGGGTGGTACATTTTCTACTCCAAAATTGTCTTGTAGAAAGGCAAGTATATCCGCGGCATCCAAAGAATCCAGTCCTAAATCGGAAGAAAGGTTCATGAAAGGCTCGATGTTATCAACGTCGCGTTCAGCCAACTTGGCGATCAGCCCATACACTTTGAGACGCACAGCCTCAGGGATTCGCGAAATATCGATGTCTTTAGGTACACTAAGCGGCGCCTCCACAGCAGGAAAATCCTTCCCCCACATGCTATGACTAATCAGATTCAAAGACTCACCGGGAAGCTTCTCACACGCCAATATCGGATTAAGTCCATCAGGCCTGTTGTACCAATGCTCTAAGTACTTATTGAACTCCAATTTAGGAGCCTTCCATGGAAAATCCGCAGGAGCAGGTACATACTCTATCGTCACGTCGCGACGCGGAGTAAAAAACAGCAAGTTTTTTAGGACGATTTTGATACCCCGCCAAACAGTAGGGAACATGTCGGGCACTCGACCTCCCGAAAGGGCCGAGGAAAAGATGCTTCCATACAGACCGGTCACACGCACCAACACAACGTTGGCTTCCGGAGCTTTTTCAATAACGCTATAAACCCCTGAAGATCCACCAATCATCTCATAATTAGTGCGTTTTACCTTGCCGGCCGGATAAATCAAAAAGTTCTCGCCATTCTTAACGCCTTCAATAACTGTATCTAGCGCCTTCTCACTCTTCTTACGCTTAAGACTGTTAGTATTAGAAAAGTGGTTGGGTATCGGAATAGCATCCATAAAACGCATGAGCGCATTTACCCCAGGGCTATAAAACATGTACTCTACAATGATTGGTCGAATAGGAAACTTGTTGTAAACACCAATGACCACTAGAGAGGGATCGACCACTATGGTGGGATGGTTCGGCAGAAAAAGAATACCGCCGGGATGTTTTAGGTTTTCAGGTTTGAGATTCTCCAGACCCTTATAATGGACTCGATAGCGAAACCAGAGTGTCGTCTTCACCAGAAACAGAATTATCATGGCAACGTAATGTTTCACTCTTCACTCCTTGGTAGAGGATGAAACGCACCAAACCGGCGACGTTTCCATTTTGGGAACTCTAATTTTCCCGCATTAGGTCTATTTCGACAAGGGTATTCATACTACGCGCGGATGGACGAAAGGACCAAAACGACGAAAAGGACATAAAGAGGTAATTGCAGAAGTCCGATTCTCCGAAGTCAATTTCCTGAAAATCGGATGCCGGTGAAGAGAGAGTCATTCTCTTCCCAGGCCCGAAGGGTCGATATTGCAACAGGCCATGGCATTTGAGCTCTCCAGAATCGCCTTCTCGCATAAAAAGGTAACCTTTTTTTCTGAGAATCGATTCTCAAGGGCTCAAATAATTTTGCAATTACCTCTTTATGTCTTTCATGTCCCTTTGGTCTTTTAGTCCATCCGCTCTCCTCTGCACCTTTGCGTTTAAAAATTGTCATGGGTAGGATGAGGAAAACTTGAGGTACCCATGTTATCACACGTTCTCCAAGGAAATATTGTCGATATTCCCAAGCGACAGATCTTTGCCGGTCAGGTTACCGTGGCTGATGGACGTATCGCTTCGATTACGCCGACGCCCAATGCTAAGTATGACCAATTTATCCTTCCTGGTTTTATCGATGCCCATGTCCACGTGGAAAGTTCTATGCTAGCTCCATCCGAGTTCGCCCGTATGGCTGTAGTCCATGGAACGGTTGGTACGGTCTCGGATCCACATGAAATTGCCAACATCCTGGGAATGGAAGGTATACGGTTCATGATTCATAATGGCCTGCAGGTGCCCTTTCATTTCTACTTTGGTGCCTCCTCATGTGTCCCGGCTACCTCTTGTGAAACGGCAGGCGCGGTCATCGACGCCGAAGATATTCGCGTCTTGTTTGAGCAAGATGGCCTAAAATATCTCAGCGAAATGATGAATTTTCCGGGTGTCCTCAACCAGCAACTCGATGTCATGGCTAAATTAGCTGTGGCTAAAGAGCTGAAACGCCCGATCGACGGTCATGCTCCAGGGTTAACAGGCGATGAAGCACGTCGCTATGCTAGTGAAGGAATCACCACGGACCATGAATGTTTTAGCCTCGAAGAAGCCCTTGATAAGTTGCGTAACGGAATGAAAATTCTCATACGCGAAGGCTCTGCCGCCAAAAACTTCGATGCCCTACATCCTGTTATCCGATCGAATCCCCTGCAAGTGATGTTCTGCAGCGATGATAAGCATCCGCATGAGCTTGCCAAAAGTCATATCGATGGTCTTGTCAGACGTGCCATCACAGACAAAGGTCACGACCTCTTCGACGTTCTACGTGCTGCTTGCCTAACACCTATCGAGCACTATGGTCTCGAAATTGGTAGTCTAAAACAAGGTGATAGCGCTGATTTCATCGTCGTCGAAAATCTCGAGAACTTTCACGTTAAGCAGACCTATATCTCTGGTCAACTGGTCGCACACTACGGAAAGTCCTTGATCGACCGTGTGCCGGTAAATGTCATCAATAACTTTAGTGCGAGTCCAAAAAGTCCATCAGACTTCAAGGTAAAGGCCAAAGGGAACAATTTGCGTGTCATCGTGGTCTTGGATGGTCAATTGATCACCAAAGAGTTGGTCGTTCAAGCAACGGTTAAAGATGGTTATGTTATCCCTGATGTTGCAAACGATATCCTTAAGCTCGTAGTCGTCAACCGCTACAGCGATGCTCCCCCTGCTGTCGGTTTCGTCAAAAACTTCGGCTTGCGCACTGGCGCACTAGCCTCTAGCATAGCCCACGATTCACATAATATCGTGGCCGTGGGTTGCAACGATGAAGAAATCTGCCAAGCGGTGAATGCTGTTATCCAAGAACGTGGAGGCATAGCTGTCGTAGGTAACGCCAAAACTTCAACGCTCTCACTGCCCTTGGCAGGTTTGATGAGCCCTGATGACGGATGGAGCGTGGCCGCCCGCTATGAGGCGATTGATGCAGAAGCAAAAGCCCTCGGAACAACACTGCAAGCGCCATTTATGAGTCTTTCCTTCCTGACCTTACTAGTCATTCCTTCGCTCAAGCTAGGTGATAAAGGTCTTTTTAACGTCGATACCTTCGCCTTTACACATCTTACTTTCCCAACAATAACTGCCACACCTTGAGGTCTATGATGTCCAATTCCCCAATCATTAAGTCGGTATTCGCTCTAATAATCGGTTTGATCGGTGCTGGTTGGGTAATCAGTGCTTTTTGGCAAAATGGGGTGGCCTCTTCAGAGAGTGTCAAGATAATGGAAAATCCATGCTCGGTTGATAGCCTTGAAGATAAGATCAGAGTAGCTGTTAGCGATATCGACAAGCATCTCTATTATCGCGTGTGGCTCGAAGCGTTGCACCCTGCCCAATGGGATCCCATTCCCTATATCGTCAGTAAGCTACCCAAAGAGGGCACCTGTAATGGTCAAATGTTTGCCATTCAAAAGGTCATCTACGCCAGCCCAATCCAGTCCGCCGCGGCCGATGTCGCTGCTGCAAACCCCCAGGATGTCATCACTTTCGATGTCATGCGTCTCACTTATACCGAACTATTTCGCCATGTCGTCAATCTGGAAATGCTCGGCGTCCAGGATCTTCCCCACGGTGTCGATGCCGCAAGCTTGAGAGCAGACTTTCAAAGCAATCTAAGTGAGCTGCTCGGCGATGCTCATTTAGCTAAGTCCATTAATCAACCTTTAGACCTGAAAAATCAGCTAGACGACATCGTTGCTCTATTGACTGCTGAGTTAACGCCCCTTGCGGATCCTAATGCTTTCATGACGGCTTACGTCAACATTATTGGGGGTATGGAGGTGAGCCATAGCATGCTCTTGAAGGCTATCGCGCCAGACTTCGTCCTATTCGATACAAATGCCCCAGGCGATATCGTTCGTATGGATAGCCAAGAAGGGCGTCATGCCGACCTCCCCAGCCTTGTGAAAACGACTATTGATTACATTAATCAGGCTTATTTTTCGAGTCCATCGCTGGAGGGAAAAGGCTATATCCAACTCCAGGTCTATCATAGAGGCAACATGGCTCTAGAATAGCAACGGTGCGTGTCGTTTTTAGGAGTAACACGGATGAACACGGATCTAGGAGATTTAGGAGGATAGGATGGATTAGGAATGATTTCGAAACTCATCCTAAACCCGTTATATTTTTTTTGAAATTTTCGTTGGAAAAATCCGACTTTCTAAAATCCTATCCTCCTAAATCCTCCTAGATCCGTGTTCATCCGTGTTACTCCTAAAAACGACACAAACTATAAAGGTGAGCCCAGCTAGGTTGTAGGGCTCACCAGGGTGCGTGAAAATTCTATTAAGTCACTACCATCTTGGCGTATTCAACCAGCGATGGGTGACGTGTTTTTTCCTCGTTGTGCAAAGTCTGCACCAATCGGCGCGTCACCACTGAGAATGGATTGGTCTCTACCAATATCTTGTTGGGGTCATTCAGCAGAGGAAAGCGAAAACTTGAAAAATAATACTTTGGGAAACTAGGATGCCAACGCGCATCCACCTGTCGACCATGATAATGATACTCTAGACATGTGCCTACATAAGCTCCTGCCTGACTGACAAAAACTTCCAATTCCTCCCGTGTAGGCTGTGAATTGTTCGCGCAAAACTCCTTAAGTATTGCATCCACAACCGGCAAGCTCTTTATGCTAAAATCCAACTTGCCAACCGCTAATTTTGACTGCTCCGCAATAAATAGACAGGCCATGTTTTTCAGCCCTGCCATCACAAAACTCTGCTGCTGCGCCGAATCACACCCTACATGATAAGGACTCGCATCCGAAAAGGATGTCACCTCCACAAGCGGTGGAGCGTCCGGTAGATTCGGGTAACGTTGGTTTGTGAAGTTGCGTTCACTCATTGGGAACCCCCTTTATATTTATCGGAGTTTCGAAATAGGGACGTAATGCTATTACACATACACGTTAAATGTCAAACATGACCCTATTAATGTTAAGATGGTGTAAGGATTGTAAATTATATCATTGAAAGCGCACAGATGACTTAACTACGCAATAGGTGTGATGAACGGCCCTGGCTCTCTTTACAGGAAAGTGGCCATAAATCCGTACAGTGATTAAAGTTTTTATAAATTTAGGAGGGCTAAAACGATGACGCGTAGAGCAAAAACTGTCCGACAAACATCCATCGAGGACCAATTTTATAAAGTTTTTCCGAACGATCTCAATTCCCACGGAACCGTATTTGGTGGCCTGGTGATGGGTCTAGCGGATCGTACAGCCGCAGTGGTCGCTGAGCGTCATGCAGGCTGTCTGTGTGTGACCGTCGCGGTCGATTCCATGCACTTTCTGGCTCCAGCAGGCAGAGGCGATGTACTAATCTTTAAGGCATCGATCAACCATGCTTGGCGTACTTCAATGGAAATTGGCGTGGCCGTGTTTGCAGAGCATTATTCCACTGGCGAACAAAAGCACATCCTGTCCGCCTATTTTACTTTTGTGGCCGTTGACGACAACCACAAACCGACAGAGGTCCCGCCTGTGACGCCTGAAAGTGACGTCGAAAAGCGCCGCTATGACCAAGCTAGTATTCGGCGTGAAAGGCGCCAAACTGAGATGAGGGCACGTGTAACAAGACAAAATTCGATAAGCTCACCTGAATAGTAAGTTTTTGTTTGACGAGAAACGGCATGATCGGATTAATTCGGCACAGGAAACTCTTAACAAGGTGCTCACTATGTTTCATCGTTTTTTTTCCTTATGCGCAATGTTCCTCATGGCCTGTATCGCTTTTTTGAGTACGGAGACTCTTCATGCGGCTGTAGGTCCCCGAACCATTGTTTATAATCTATCGGATTTACAAGTTCAGGAGGACGGAGCTCTTCGGTTAGCTGAATGTCCTTGCAAGAACAGGGGTAGAAACTATGCAACGGCAAGCCATTGTCCTTGCGGACCAGAGTGCAATTGCCCAGCCGACTGTGGCTGCCGCTTTGGTGGTCCATGCACACATCACCAGATGCAGCCACAAGGAACGCCATCAAATAGAGGCTATGGCGAACCTATGGGTTATGGCTATGAATCCATGGGCTATGGAGAGCCTATGGGTTATGGCTATGAGTCCATGGGCGGCCGCCAACCCATGATGGGTTACGGTTATGGTGGCGAATCTATGGGCTATGGCTACGACTGTGAACCGATGGGTAATGGCTGTCAGCAGTATCCTTGCAATATGATGGGCTCTAACTGTGACTATGGTATGCCTCAAGCCGGCTACTGCTATGCTCCTGTGCCTTGTGAACTAGATCCACCTTGCTGCGACGATGAAGAAATGTTCTGCTGTGCGCCAGAGCCAGTCTGCGTCAACCGTAACAATCGTCGAATGAATCGACGAGGATGCTGCTGCCAGCCGGTCTGCTGCCAGCCGGCCTGCCAGCCCGTCGGCGTCGTCTGCGGTGTTCGCCCTTATGACGAAACTTGGGCAGGATGGCATGTCTATTCGTTATTCAATAATGTCCATGACTGCTGCGGAACAGTACCTGCATCCAGCTATCATTACTTCCCACACTTCACACGCAGACAATGGAATACCATTACGTGTCATTGCGACTATTACATCAAGCACCTCCGGGTAGGCTATAGCCACTAGACCCTCTCATTGGGGCTAGTGGAACTTGCCATTCGTGCTCGATACACTTCTCCTTTTGACTTTTAGTAGCTACTGTCGTCCAAGCGTACCTTGCCACGAAAGATCCAATAGATGCTTACGGTATAGGCAACAACCAAGGGAACGCCTACCACAGCCATCAGCAGAAGAATCTCCAAGGTCAGTGCCGACGAAGAGCTATTAAAAATAGTCAAGCTAAGGGCTGGATCATTGACAGCACGAAGTACCACGGGATAGGTCCCTACACCAAATAGAGCAAACAGAAAAAGAATGTTAAAGCAGGAAGAAATAAATGCTTGCGCATCACGACCCAACGAAACTTCTCTCGGAATATTCGCGATAGCAAACATGTTTGCAATCGCTACCAAAAAAAATACCGGGCGTTCACGAATAGCTTCCGACATATGCGGCTGGTAAATTAGCGTCGCCACTGTCGTTCCAGCATACAACATGATAAAAGTAATAATTGTGGGATTAATCCACCCTCTCACCCTATCATGAAGCGCGCCTTCAGTCTTCATCAACACATAAATGGCTCCGTGCATGGCAAAGAGCGCCACTGTCATAGCCCCTACCAATAACGAATAGGGATTAATAAGATCCCCAAAGTGCCCTAAAAACTCCCCTTCAGCATCCAAGGGTATTCCTCGAATGATGTTACCCATAACTAACCCCAAGCCCAAAGCAATGACAACACTAGCCGTGGTAAAAGCGATATCCCAAGACCAGCGCCACCACAACATCGGCTGCTTGCTGCGGAACTCTATAGCTACCGCTCGAAAAATAATCCCTGCCAGTAACACCATGATCGGAATATAGAAGGAAGAACAAAAGCTCGCATACACCTGCGGGAAACCTGCAAATAGCGCTCCTCCGCCAGTCACAAGCCATACCTCGTTGCCGTCCCAGACGGGTCCAATCGTATTCAGCATCAGCCGTCGCTCCTTGTCATTGTCGGCAAAGAGATGCAGCATACCTACGCCCAAGTCGAAACCATCTAGGATGGCATAGCCAGCCAATAGGGTGACAAAAACCGTAAACCAAATGAACTGAAGCTGTGGCAATTCAATACCTAAACTCATCGCTCAAGCTCCTCTAAATAGACTTCTTTGGAAGGAAAGGGGGTTACAGTATCACCATCGGCCGGTCCTGTCTTGATTTTGTGATCCAACATGTAAATGAACAGAACAAATAACAGGAAATAGACCAACGTAAACATAATGAGCGAACCAATAATCTGGTTGCTATGAACGGACTTTGACAAACCTTCAGAAATGCGTAAAAGGTTATAGACAATCCATGGATAGCGTCCCATTTCTGCAGCCATCCAGCCGGCTTGGTTAGCAATCTGAGGAAATAAGACAGAGGCCACAAGAACGCGTAAAAACCATACTTTGCTAAAAAGCGTTCCACGCCACCAAAAAAATAGGGCCAGAAGGGACGAGATCAACATCGCGGTCCACATATATAGCATTAAGTGGTAGCTCTGAAATACCCATGGCACCTTGGGCCAGTCCTGCTCTGGAAATGCATCAAGACCTTGAATGGTAGCATGGAAGTTTCCCCACACTAGAAAGCTGAGCATGTTAGGGATCTTGATGGCATACTCTACGCGCTTTTCGGCCGTATTAGGCAACCCAAGCACGTACATGGGAACCCCAGCTTCAGTCTTATAAACCCCCTCTAATGCGGCTAACTTGGCAGGCTGATACCTAGCAACTATCTTGCCGCTGAGATCGCCCAAGTAAGCCTGCAACAGACAGGAGATGATGGCAAAGACCAAGCCAACCTTTAGTGTCGCACGCGCAAATATTGCATGGCGTTGCTTCAATAGGTAGAACGCTCCAACGCTGATTACCAGAAAGGCCCCTGCGAGCCAACAACCCACCACCGTATGTGCTAAACGCACAACAGAGGATGGATTTAATGCCATTGCCCAGAAGTCCACGATCTCAGCACGCGCTTTAATACCTTCCCCCACAATGTGATAACCGGCTGGTGTCTGCATCCAAGAATTAGCTACCACAATCCAAACGGCGCTGAAATGCGCTCCTAAACACACCATCAGTGTGGAGAAAAAGTGCATCTTTGGCCCCACACGGTCCCAGCCAAATAGCAAAATGGCCAAAAAGCCAGACTCTAGAAAGAAGGCAAAAAGCCCTTCTGCAGCCAATGCACTTCCAAAAACATCACCCACATAGCGGCTATAGTGAGACCAGTTAGTTCCAAACTCAAACTCCATCACAATCCCTGATGCTACTCCCATAGCAAAGGTCAGTGCAAAGATCTTGGTCCAAAACTTCGCAAAAGTTTTGAATTTTTCATCACCAGTCTTGAGGTAGATGCCTTCCATAACAACCATGATCACCCCAAGGCCTATGCTAAGAGGCGGATAGAGATAGTGAAACATGATGGTAACAGCAAACTGTAAACGCGCGAGCGCTTCTGTATCCATTAATGCCCTTGTGTCGCAGATTTCAAAGGGATTAATTACACGCTACCGCGCCTACTTTGTAAAGGAAAAATATAAGCAACAAGTTACCGGATAGGAAAGGACCCATACGCATCAACCTAACACAGAAAATCAATCCATGTGATGTTAAATATCAATTTATTGAATACAGGATAAATGTTGTAGATACGTCTAAAATGGACTTTAACAGGATATGCAGGATCGCTTCGCGGCAGGATAGGCAGGATCACGCACACCTTCTAAAAGCAAATAGGGCTGACAATGCACTTAAAGTGGAAAGGGGTAGGAATAGAGAGGATTTGACGCGATCTATTCCAATTCAATCTCATTATTTTTTTAAAATAGAGTTAACTCTATGATTATAAAGAAGATGGGTATGATCATGCAGCAAGGGGGTGGTCTTCATTCTGGGGAGCGCTTTGAATGCCTTCTAAATTGACAGCAAAGGCTCCGCGTTCATCTGTCAATCTCCACCACTCGCGGTGTAGCCCGTGTTCTAGCTCCTCAGGTCCTCTGAAACTCTTCACCCGTCCAAAAAGTGTAGGGTGGGTGACTATTCTTTTTCCCATTCCGAGGAGAACCCCTCCAATCACCTTAGTGGTCACCATTCCGAGACTAAATGTTCGATCGAGCTTACGATATTTTCTGACTTTTTGGTGGTCTAAATCATGCTGTTGCAATCCATCCATCCAGACTCTCTTAAAATCAGCCGGAACACTGACACCACCGACTCTCCTTCCCTCCTTCATGCCAGAGGCAAATTGCGTTGCATGGGCCGACTCGCTCTTACCGATAATGGGATTGCTTACTTCTTCCAGAGGAGTGCTCACCGAGGCATCAAAGAGTAGCCATTGCCCAGCCTCGCGGAGTTCTCTTTCCGAACTTACTGTGCCAAGATGCTCTCCACCACCGGCTCCAGGGATGAAGTCACCGCCCTCATAACGCTGAATGACCTTAGGCTCGACATTCATCTGCTTGATTAGCTCAGCATTTTCTCTCCCCTTGCTCATATAAGAACGGTTGTCTACCTCATTGATGCCAGGGGCATCGAAGGCATACAAAGTAGTGTGAGATCCAGCCACTGGAAGGCGGTCTTTCAACAATGTTTGCTCTGCCATATATCTTTGGGCTAGGGCGCCTCCTAAGCTATGCCCAACATACAACACATCTTGCTTTTTCTTGCTGGCGCTATTCTCACCAGTATCCCTTGCGTGGGTCTCGATGATATTTTGCCATTGGGTTATTGAAGCTAGGGCCTCTGCAGTCCTTGGAGGAGTGTCCGATAATGCTCTTAGAGCCGCCCCTTCGATCTCCTTAAGTTGTGCTATCAGTGCTGGCTGATCAGCAACCGGTGGATTTATCACCCGCTCAAGGTCCGCCAGAATGGAGGTACACATCTGTTTTTTCTGAGGCGAGATATTAGACTCTAATAGTTTTTCAACCGCAACTTTCATCTTCCGGGCGTCAGATACCTGCTGATCGAGGCTGATGTCTTTTGCCTTTGTGGAATCGTACTTGAATAGCAATTTCAGATTATCAGCATCTACCGGACTGCGGAATCGATAAGCTTCCTTGGCAAGCTCCATGAGAGCATAATCATTGTGGCTGACCACGTCCATGAGTGTTCGACGCGGGGGTACCATGGACTGCTCCAAATAGTGGTTTGCATGATTGAGCTCAGCAAAAACCTGCTTCACGTTATTGACATCGGGGTTTGCTGGATTTATCTGATGCAACAGGTTGGCGGCATTCTCACTGTAAGCACTCCATAAGGGTATGGTGCGATCCTTGAAAAACTGTTCTTCATAAGAATCTAATAAGTCGCGTCCCAAATACCCGGGAGCATTTAAAGGATTAATATCACTTCTAATCGAAGCACCGCCATCCAGCGCATAGGGATCACTAGCAGTACTTCTACACAGTTTGATGGCTGGCAGGCTTGGGTCATTGCAAGCAGGCTCCAACACATAATTAAAGTTGCCATGACCGTTGTTATAGGCTCCAGCCACCACATACCAGCGTGGCTGGCCGGTTTTTAAATCAGGAGGTGCAGGAATGAGCGCTCCAACACGATAATTTTCTGTGGGATGAGAACGCACTAAGTGCTTTTTACAGATAACCTGCGCTAAGACCTCAGTGTAGTATTCCATAGGATCTGGCAAATTAGGGTTTTTCTTTAGATCGTAGTTCTTATAGTAACTATCGATATCGCCAAAGGCCTGCAACAACTCCTGCTGATCAACCCAAGGTTTGTAGACAGTTACGCCCGCTACACTATAGGCGCTGTGGATATAGTGAAGGATCTTTCTGCCCGTATACTGTTCCTCCCTCTCTGCAGGAGAAAAGCTTAGAATCTTGGTTGCTTCAGCAAATGCCTGAGGACTTAATTCCGAAGTACCCCTATTCGCGAATCCCGTAGCAGCTGCCCACTGTCGCAGATCCCCCAAGGTGGGATTAGCATTGCCCTGTTCCTGAAAATGATTCATGATACCGCGCCAAGCCTGCAAGGGAAGTCCAGACTCCTCCAGAGCAAGGGTCTTGAGCGGCACGTTGGAAGGCCTCTGATCAGGACCTTGTCGAGTAAGTGCCGCAATTCCTGTGGCAAGCTCGTTGATGTCTTGAATTTCTAGGTTTCCGACACCTATGTTCATCCTGTAAACGACCTCGGTAAGCAAGGGGCTACCGTTCGTCGCCATGTCAGTCAAATTGATGTCGTAAAGGTGTTCAATGTACCGAACTTTACTTTCTCCATATGTCGACACCAACTGCTGCCGGTATGCTTCAACGACCTCACGATTTGGAGCCGCATTGGCGGGGATCTCCTTGACCTTAGCGATAGCCAAGTTATCCCCTACCTTCACTAAGCAGTATTCTGGAAGTGCTGCAAGTTGCTTTGCGCTGAGATCCTTCTGCGAAAAATTGCCCTCCAGCTGCTGCATCGCTTTACTGCTCAGCTCTGTATAAGGGTCTTTGAATAACCCATCTTCTAGAATAGTATCAAACAGCTCACCACGAGATCGGGGTCCTACATGTGACTGCTCTATCACCTCCGGAGGAGCTATATTCAAAACCAGATCACTCTTAGCGTTGGGACTGGCAACTTTAACCTCTACCTCAAGCGCTCCACTGATTTTTGTAGAACGAATAAAATCCTTCATCACTACGTTAGCGATGCCAGTTTTTGGCTTTGCCTTCCTAATCTCGAATTTTTGAACCTCGCCCCCTGTCTTGACCTCAACAATGATTTTCTTCTTGTCGGCCATTAAGTCTTCAACATTTTTTCCGGAGTCACTAATCGCCTTCAGCAGATCATGGCTAGTCTTCGCATCGATTTTTTTGCTGGTGTTAAATATAACCTTAGAAGCACCTGATGTGTCATTGGGATGGGGTGTCAATTCATATTTATTATCCTCAGACCTGGAAACAACTGATTCCACATAACCAACCTTGGTGGTCTTTTTCACGCCAAGATTAGCCTTCATCTTGTTAGCAACCCAGTTGGATACGGATTCCCCTAAGAAACGCGCTTCTGATCGATTTCGCATTGCTGTTAATGCTTCATCATAATGTTCCCATTCCTTGCTTCCTGGAGGGGAATTAGCTAAGGCTTGAGCCCATTCCTTCGGTCCCCAAGTGGATGGGATAGAAACGTAATGCTTTTTCAACATATTAAACATAAGCGATGCGGTAGTATTTTCTGTGGCACCCGCCCTTTCGAGAGCATCCCAATTCTTGGCTTCATCGATAATTCTTTCCCTAAATTCAACATCGAACTCTTTTGTGGGAATGCGGTCCTTACCCATCTGCATCAACATGATACGCTTAACCAGGAAGGCCGCGCCGAATTGAACGCCTAACCTCACAAAAGCCAGGCCCGCTCCAGCGGTAACTAGAGGAATGCCAATGCCATGAACCGGGGTAAGAATCAACCCACTGACCACTAAGGTGGATCCTACGACACTAATTCCTTCAGCTGTGAGGTGGATTAAATTCATCGCCACTTTCGTTCTAAGTTTTTGTTGTAAATAGGGAACCATTGTCTGCTCAAGGGAAGTGGCGTTGGTTAACAAAATCCTCTTCGCCACTAGCTTATCGCTAATCAAACCTAATGTTGCCCTATCAGCACCCGGTTGCTCCGCAAGCCTTCCGATGTTATCCACCATTCCCTTGTGAATAGAATCGATGTCAGCCTGAAGTTTTTTGCGCTCCTCCTTGACAGCAGCAATGGTTTCTTTGCCCTCAATGCGCGCATTGAGAAGATCGTCGTCTATTTTCGTCATTCGCTCTTGCGCCGCAGCGACTTGACGATTGGCCTGCTCTAAATAATTGATCGCCGTGTCATTGCGCGCTCTAGAGGCCGGGTCGGTTAGCTCTGCCATGGACAAAATGTCCTCAAAACCACTTGCCTTGGCACGCATGGCCCCAATTTCATTATTCTTTAGGCCAGAAGTAAATTGTCGATCTTTATGGCAATTAGCCAAATTCTTGATGGATTGACTAATTCCCCTCACAGACAAAAATACCGATATCGGAATAGTTGCCACCGCAGCAATGGTGATCGTATTTGAAAGAGCCGAACCCACTGCCAACGAAGTATTAATGAACAGAGGTAGGACATAACAAAGGCCTTGGACAATCCTAGCATAGGACCACAGAATTTTTACCGACTCACCCAGGACTTGCTGAAGGCTTTCGGCCACCGGAAGGCGATCCACCTCCTCCTTGAAGACCTTCACCGCACGCTCTAGATTTCTATGCTCTTCCTCTAAAGCCTCTAGCTGATCTGGACTGCCCCGACCGTGGTCTATCTGCGTCTTCAGCTCGTCTAAACGCACCTCAGCTTTGCCTATCATAGCGTTCAGCGTCTTTACTTGAAGGATATTTTGGCCTGTTCTCTTTACCCAAATACTCGACCACACATGGTCCATGAGGATAATATAGTAAGTAAGAGGATCCCCAAGCGTTGTAATACCCGAACTAGGATTGACAATTCGCCCCTCAACACCATGCTTGGTAAGGAAGCCAAATACCCTAGGGACGATCCCAAAGCCGCCTTTAACAACCTTTGAAGCCGTTCCCTCTAACGGTTTTTCTAGATCCTTAATCTCATTTTTCTTGGCTTGTATGCTATTTTTGAGATCCTTCAATAACATCGCCGCATTCATGCGTTCTGATATGGGAAGCTCTTTCTTCTTAGTAAACTTAAATTGTCGTCCAGCAACCTGTAAAACAGTCTTGTCACCCTGATCATGTTTCCCATGAATTCGATGCTTTAAGACCTCAGCATGTTGCTTTAACTCTTTTAATTCAGCTTTTTTGGCAACGATTTCAACCTTTATTCGGTCACGTTCAGCCTTGTCGATCGCCGGTGCTGATTTACCCCTCACAGCATTGCGAATTTTTACACTAAAAGATTGTGGTTTCTCCTTTATAGGCTCTGATCTAGCAGCATCCATTTCCATAACACACCATCTTTTCAATATAAAACATTACTTCCATTTTAGTTTTATTATAGCACCTTAATAAAGTATTTTGCACAAAAATATTTGTGTATCAATTTAATTCACCTGTAAAAGGATCAGATTTTATAATGCACAATTGAGATTATTCCCTTATGCGGACCTTTTTCGTCTAGGCAGAAGGGTGATCAAGCCCGCATAATCAATAAAGGGCCTTATTCACCTTTGCGGTCAGTTTTCGGTCGACTGCAAAAGGATCGTCTGTCGCGTTTTGCTCCTCGGACATAGCTGGCGCTATGCCCTCGTCACAAACCACGACATCCGACCTTTTTCGTCCGACCGAAATTCTGACCGTAAAGGTGAACAAGGCCCAATAAAGATTCGCAGTTTATGATCATCTCTTCTTGGAAAAAAAACGCGCATCTCTGTAAGCTGTCGCGTACAACCTTCTATTCCCACATAGGAAAGTCCAACATGTTACACACCAAAATCATGGGTATACTGAACGTCACCTCGGACTCCTGCTACGATGGGGGGCGCTACCTCCAACAAGAGCAGGCTATTGGGCATGGATTCAAGCTTTACGAAGATGGTGCTGATCTCCTTGACATCGGCGGTGAATCCACCCGTCCTGGAGCGGATCCTGTTAGTGAAGAGGAAGAACTGCGCCGTGTGATCCCAGTCATTGAAGGGCTACGCCCACATCTACCGATCCCCATCTCTATCGATACAATGAAAGCGGCAGTTGCTGAGCAGGCCGTCGCAGCTGGGGCTAGTCTGATTAATGATGTTACAGGCTTTGCAGATCCCGCAATGCGCCAGGTCGCAGCCAACACGGGCGTGTATGTATGCGTCGTTCATATGCAAGGAACCCCAAGGACGATGCAGGCAAATCCTCACTATCCGGAGGGAGTTGTTGTTCATCTACTTAATTGGTTCGAGGAGCGCATCGATTTACTCATCCATGAGGGCGTCAAGGAAGAAAATATTATCCTTGATCCCGGTATAGGTTTTGGAAAAACCGTTGCTCATAATATAGAAATTTTACAGAATCTGGCGGAGCTGCAAGCACTCGGGTTCCCCCTGCTTGTAGGAACATCTCGCAAGGATTTTATGCGCAAGATAACTGGACGAGACCGCGATGAACTACTACCAACGACTATTGCGGTAAACACGCTGTTGATGATGGAAGAGGTCGATATATTACGAGTCCACGACGTCCTCGAGCACCGTATGTGCCGCGAGGTCCTGGGCCATTTTAAATGCTCGAATTGCTGCTGTCACTAAACCCACGAGGAGTCTGCCGTTTTCGGCTAGCCGTTAGAAGCCATGAAAGTGTTCCACTTATTGGTTCCAGGCTTGGAGATAAGCATCATTGCAGTGATGCTCTACTACCTGTTGTCTTTTTTTTGGAATACACGAGCAATGGACCTCGTGCTCGGCCTTGGAGCTCTCCTGCTCGTTTTGGCGGCCGTTAACTGGCTCCACCTACCCGTCCTGCAGCGCATGGTCCTCTTCGTTGGTAATGTCGCCGTTATAGCCCTACTGGTGATCTTCCAGCCAGAGCTACGCCTCGCCCTTGCTAAGCTTAGCGTCAAAGGCAAAAAATTCAAGGAAATCACCGAATTTGACCGCTTTTTGGATAGTCTTGCCCAATCCATCTATCGTATGGCTGAAAAGCACGTGGGCGCCTTAGTTGTCCTTGAAAACCAAGACGGTCTCGACGAATATGCTAACAAGGCAGTGCTCCTCAACGCTGAGTTTTCCTCGGAACTGCTTGAGTCCATCTTTAGCACCAACACCCCCCTTCACGATGGTGCTATCATCATCCGAGGAAATACTATCCTGTCGGCAGCCACGATCCTCCCCTTG
The DNA here is from genome assembly GCA_963713615.1 of uncultured Chlamydiae bacterium. GTDB lineage: Bacteria > Chlamydiota > Chlamydiia > Chlamydiales > JAJFMA01 > CAMFKD01. The sequence continues at coordinate 234,083 of CAVQMM010000001.1, read as the reverse complement.
GCCGATGAGAATGCCCAACTCTCTAAATCTATGGGTACCCGTCATCGTGCAGGCTTAGGTATCAGCGAGCTCACCGATTCTCTAATCATCGTCGTATCGGAAGAGACTGGTAAGGTATCCATCGCCAGAGAGGGCATCATCACCCGCGGTGTCAAAATGGATCGTTTTAAAGGCATCGTACGCAGTATCTTTACTCCACCAAAACTCGCCCCCACAACGACCTCCGGCACGCTTGATTGGCTTAAGAAATGGACAACATAATTTCTCGCTTCTTCCTTCACGACTGGAAACGCAAGCTGGCAGCTCTTGTAGGCGCTATCGCTGTTTGGCTATTCGTTCATCAGAGTATCATCGAAACAAAAACGCTCATCAATGTGCCTATTCGCCTCGTCAACCTCCCCAGCGATAGAACGGTGCAAGGTCTGCTTCCTAACGGCCTTCTGAACAAGCGGGCCACCCTCACCGTTACCGGAACAAAAGACATTATTGACAACCTAGAGTCCAGTGATCTGGAAATCCTCATCGATGCTTCCACTCTCCCTGACGAATGGATCCTTCAGGTGACTAAGAAAAACCTCGTTAGTCTGGACCCAGAAGTCGATCTTCTCCACCACATCAGCACAGTCTCAAATAATGAATTCGTGATCAAAATGAGTCGTTTGATCACCGAGAAGATCCCAGTTCAGATAGCCCCACCTCACGGGTCAGCACCGGAAGGGTATCAGTTTCTCGATATCTCTCCACAGACGCTCTACCACACAGTTACAGGCCCTGAAGAACTTGTTCGTGCGCTTCAAGAACATGGTTTTCAACTTGTCTTCGATCTCAATGAAGTCACCAAAGCACAGCTGGACCAGCTCAAAGGCTCTGAAGTCTCCTTCCGCAATGATGAGGTCAACTTCCCTGTTCCAGATCGCTGGAAAACAATCGTCGTGCCTTTTGAAAGTGAGATGCCCGAACTCATCAACGATCCTCGCGCCAAAGAGCTCCACATCACATTTTTGCGCAAGGAAATCCTGGCAATCTCCTCTGAAGTACCCCTTAGAGTTTTTTATCCCGTCGAATTCGCAAACAAGATCAATCCGCAAACTCAATCCTTAGCCACCAATGATCTAGTCAAAGAAACATTCGGCATAAAATATATCGGAATCCCCCTCTACGCCGCAGAGGTCAGCCGCCTCTTCCTGGACATTGTCAAAAACAACCTCGAAATGGTCATCGTCGCCGCACCGCCCGAAGAGCGCGAATACCTCCAGTGGAGCGTCGAAATCATCAACGAACGTGAACTGGAAGATACCTTCGTCGCTCTATTGATGTCTGACAGGGTAGAATATACGAATATACAAAAGCGCGAAGGGCGCCTACGCCGACGCTTTCGCGAGTACATGCAAACCCTGGAAATCTATAAAGACAAAAGTCAACGTCTAGTCCTGGAAGCAAAGCTGCAGGATGGTTCTATTACAGCAAAAGATGTCTCCGGGACTTTCTAGCATGAAAATAGTCCTGCTCAAGGACAAAATAGCGCGACAAGGCGGACTGGAAAAGTACGTCCGTCGTTTGGCAGACGCCTTTGCGAGCTGTGGTCATATTGTCACCCTATTGACCACGGGGCCCATCCCTGAAAGCGCCAATTCTTCGGTTCAATTTGTCAGCCTTGGTAGCCCCTATAGGCTAAGCCTAGCTAATGTGGTCATGTTCAATCGCTGGTGCAATGAATGGCTGGATAGCCACCCTCACGATGTCGTTTTCGGTACCGACCGCACCACCTTCCAAACACACTTTCGCGCAGGAAACGGTGTGCATGCCGCCTATCTTGATAGACGCCGAAAGGCCGATGGATGGGCAAAAAGCTTCTCTTTCTCCATCAATCCCCTACACCGCACCATCTTGCACTATGAACGCTTAGCCTACCAGCATCCAGCGCTGCAAATACTCTTTACCAACAGCCATATGGTTAAACGTGAAGTGGCCTCCTACTATGATATCGACCAAAAAAAACTCGCCGTCGTTCATAATGGCGTAGAATGGCTCGAGTGGCAACAGCCATTCAACGACTGGTCCTATCTGCGTTCTTCCATTCTTACTGCTCTGGGATTGGACCCCGGCTGCTTCCAACTCCTATTCGTCGGTCATGGTTTCAGACGCAAAGGTCTGCACTACCTTATCGAAGCCCTAGCAGCTCGTGGTAAACGTGATATACAGTTGTCCATCGTTGGTAAGGACAAGGAAACCCCAATGTTTCAACAGCTGGCAGACAGTCTGCAATTGGGCAATACAGTGAAGTTCTTTGGCCCTCGGCATGATGTCATTAGCTTCTACCAGGCTGCTGATGCCCTAGCTATTCCATCGACCTATGACCCATTCGCCAATGTTACCGTTGAAGCTCTCGCGATGGGCCTGTTTGTCCTCTCGTCAAAAGATAATGGAGGTCACGAAATCCTCACATCCAAATGCGGCATGATCATCGAGGATGTCACTAAAGTCGACTCCATGCTCGTTGCTTTAGAACAGGCTCTGCAGCATCCCAAAACGCCTCAGAGCTCAGCAGCTATCAGAGCCATCGCTCAAAACTATGACTTCGCAACTCAACTACACACCATTGTCTCTCAAACTATAGCATCGGTTTAAAATACTATGCCTAACGACCGCTTTTTCGCGCCTGTTCCCCTCCAAGCTAGTGCGTCAATACGTCTGTCCGAAGAGGAAAGTCACCATCTAACCCGTGTGATGCGTGTGCAGGTTGGCGAGGTCGTCGAGGTTGTCAATGGAAAGGGTCAGCTGGCTCAAGCACAGGTCAGCGAAATCCAAAAGCGCCATACCCTCCTCAATATTATACAAGTGCATAGTCAGCCTCCACAATCCACTGAAGTTATCTTAGCGCAGGCTATGCCACGCTTAAATAGACTGGATACCATTGTAGAAAAGGGTACAGAACTGGGCATGACACAGCTATGGCTCTTTCCAGGACAAAGAAGCGAAAAAAAAGAGCTGTCCGAACAGCAGCAACAACGTATCCATACGCAGATGGTCAGCGCCCTCAAGCAATGTGGAAGTCTACACCTACCCACGCTGGTGCTAAAACCACCCCTGCAGCGCTGGGATCATCTTCCCTATCCCGCCTTCTTTGGAGATCTCGCTGAAGGGGCACCTTCGTTTCTTATCTATTCTAAGCAAGTATCAGAAGGCAGCCTTCTCTTCTTCGTAGGCCCTGAAGCTGGCTTCACATCTGATGAAACTGACCATTTGCGCAAACTCGGCGCTCAAGGAGTTCGCATACATCCCCATATTCTTCGCACCGATACTGCCCCTTTGGCAGCCCTCAGCATCATCAGCCTCTGGAAAATGCAGATTGTATAACCTTTTTGCATCCCATTAAATAGTAGCTTGTTAAAATCTAAAAGACCCTATTTGCATTTAGAAGGTGGGAGTGATGCTGTATATCATGCCGCGAAGCGATCCTGCACATCCTGTTACTTTTGGATAGGTTATTCACCCTATTTATGCTGTGTATCACAACGGTGAGCTCTTCTTTGCGCCTTTGCGTTAAAAATTTACACGAACCGTTTCAGCCCTACACAATCCCTGGAGCGCCAAGCCGCCACTTCACCATAGCTAACGTCAGGGGTACAAGAGGTTGCTTGAGGCGCATATCCTTACGCAACACTCTTGCCGCTTCTTTTAAGGTAGCACCCGAACCGGTATAATCATCTAGCAAAAGCAAGGCCCCTGGACTGGGTGTAAACGCTCCTCTGGCGTACATGCACTCGTGAACGTTATGCTTACGCTGATCATTATTAAGAAGCTGTCCTTGACGAGCTGCAGGCTCACGCAACCATTTCAGCAAGTCTAATATCACAGGTACACGCAGATGCTTTCCTATCTCTTGTGCCACATACTCGCGATGCACCCAAGTCCTAGAAGGTAGAACAACGATGGCCCCTATGCGATAGTCTTGGCGAAGCTGATCAAGCTGATCGCGAAGGAATACCCACAAATCATCCAGCATGCCGCCATTACTGACCTCTGCAACGGATCGATGTTTCATAAAGTGTATGAAGGACGGAGACCGCAATTTACTATCGAGAATTGCCCTACCCTCGGATATGGAGTTAATGCGCGTCGCAGGAATTGAGATGGCTTGCCGATTTAGCCAAGCTGTAACACTTTCCACGGTACCACGGTCAAGGTGATGGACGGCTTTGGCGGGATCACACCCACAGCAGTGTCCACATGGCTTTGTCTGGGCATCACCCAGATTTTTGCGCAACATCTCCATACGACAAAGGTGTGGACTCTCGGCATACCGCACCATCTTCGTTAACTCATGCATTTTCACTTCAAATTGGCGTGCATAGCGCGAAATATTAGGCTTTCCGACCTGACCTGTGGCGTTATAGAGCACTGAGCGGTAAGGACTCTGTTTATCAACAAAACCTTGTTCGACAAGATCAGCGATAATGACTAGGACTTTCGTTGGATGCAGCCCCGTAAGACGCTTAAGCTCCGTTAAGGTTGGTGGCTCGGCCGCAGTATGGATGGCAGTCATCACTTTCGTAAATTCTTCCTCAGAGGGTTGAGCGGAGCGTATGAAATACTGCTGTATGCGCTGATCTTCAGGATCGAATAACAGGACCCCAGCAGCCTGTTGTCCATCGCGTCCACAACGCCCAACCTCTTGGTAATAGGCTGTGATGGACCCTGGCACATCAAAATGGATAACAAAACGCAAATCCGATTTGTCGATACCCATTCCCAAAGCATTCGTAGCGGCTATTACCCGATATCTATTAGCTAAAAAGTCCTGTTGCAACTGTCGCTTTTGATCCGGTTCAAAGCCTGCATGATATGCAGCCGCAGCGACGCCCCGCATAAGCAAGTATTCACCCACCAGTTCCGTATTTTCACGTGTGGCACAATAGATAAGCCCACACCCCTGCAGCTGGCTCAACAATTGCTCACAGGCTACAAGCTTGCTGGGGAGGCCCTTGACCGGCAAGACAGAAAGGCTAATATTCGGTCTGTCCATGCTCTCTCGAAGGACCTTTAGCTCGCGTCCCGGCACCGATAGTTGCTGCTGAATATCCTGCTCGGTGCGAGCATCGGCGGTAGCGGTGAGTCCTAGTACACGTAAGTGACTGTTCTTTTGATGCTGGGCATTTACCAGCTGTACGATTTGACGGTAACTAGGGCGAAAGTCATGTCCCCAGGTAGATATGCAATGAGCCTCATCGATAACCATCAGGTTAACGGGCAGGTGTAGCAGAAACTGAAAACGCTCGGGGTGATCCAATTGCTCAGGAGCAACGAACAGAATACGAATCTGCCCACTGAAGGCCATGTTCCGCACGCGATTATTTTCTTCATCTGTCTGGTCGCTATTGATAGCCGCAGCTGAGATTCCAAAGCGATTATTGAGGTGAGCCAATTGGTCGCGAACGAGGGCGAGCAAAGGAGAAATCACCAAAGTGATTCCATCTATTAAACTCGCAGGTAGTTGATAGAGCAAAGACTTACCGAAACCGGTGGGATGTATGCACAGCAAACTCCTACTGTCGAATAACGTCCTAATCGCCTCGCGTTGGCCAGGGCGAAATGAATCAAAGCCAAACCGTTGCTTTAGAGTGGTGTCAAGAACCGTATTGTCGACGCTCATAGGTGCCTCCATGGTCATCGAGGATACCCTTCGATCACACTTTCTAACAATCCGAATCATTGAAATATGCATGGAATGACTGTGCCACATAGGAAGGAATGACCACCCCGCCTAATTTATGACAAGCCACAGCGCCGTCGAAGAATAGGAACGTATTTCTGGATTGTATCATCAAACTCTTTGTTCATATCTTTTTCCAGGTTTTGTATTCGGACTTCGATCTCTGATGCCGAAAGGACTTTCCCCTCGCAGCGTTGTCTACGAGGTAGTTTTTTCTTCTCGCAAATAGGACTGAGTCCTCGTGAAGTAGTGGTGGATGCGCAAAGTGTTTATTTGAATCGGCTGGTGGGGACCGCCATTACCATTAAGGGTTACATCGCGAAACCTGGCTTGTAGATAGAACAATGAACATAGCAGTGCTTGACTCTTTCCGGACGAATAATCGATTTCACCTGATGGTTACCGCTATAATTCCACGGCGCCTTCAGCTTAAGCATCTCCACCATGGTTCGATCTGCCGGAATGTCGTGTAGATAAGAGGTCCCAAAAAATTGCCAAAACAACATCAAGCCTCCTACACCTTTATGTTGTTCCAAGCGACGAAGAGTATCTACGAGCGCTCTGCGTGTTGTAGGGACAATAAATTCGTCGATGTCGATAACAGCAAGCCATTTGGTACGTCCGATGCAATGCGAGAGACAGTCTGCATACGCAGCATTTTGGTACCTGGTCCAATCATCCTCAAGTGGACTTGGCCAATCCCTCAACTCCACAATACCCTTGTCCATATAAGGCTGCAGTACTTGAAGGTAGTCATCCTGGCTATTATTATTATATAGCCAAAAGTGAGTGACTCCCACGATGCGATGAAACTCTATCCACTCTCGCAGATAGGGGCCTTGTTCACCTTTACGGTCAGAATTTCGGTCGGACGAAAAAGGTCGGATGTCGTGGTTTGTGACGAGGGCATAGCGCCAGCTATGTCCGAGGAGCAAAACGCGACAGACGATCCTTTTGCAGTCGACCGAAAACTGACCGCAAAGGTGAATAAGGCCCAGATAGGGGGCTTCGTTTTGGAACATAGAGCATATGCTCAACTCATACTGATAGCCGCATAGGGTTGAAAACGTAGTTACCAAAGCCATCCACAAACACCTTAAGCGCATACTCTTCCCTCCAGTCACAAACTGCACTTGAACACCCATTCAAAAAAAATTAATGACAGTAAAGCACTCTTATAACTATAACAGTGATCTATTTTATACTACGCGCGGTTAGATTTGACGCTTTCGACTGCGTCAAATCTAACCGCGCGTGGTATATGATTCTGAAGGAAAATACGATGCGCTATTTGCGACTAGCCTTGGGTTCTTGTTTTCTCCTGGCACAGATGATGTTTTGTAACGGAGCTTTATTCAGCGACACCATCACTGATGATGATCCCTGGTATGAAGTAGAGGCAAAAAAACGTAAGGATAAGCATCGCAACATACCGCCTCCTCCAGAAGCGCCGCCACACATCGTAGCTCACCCTCACAACCTATCTTCAGCTAGAAAATGCGAGCTTTCACTCTGCTCCATGTTTCGTGATGAAGCCGAATTCCTGAAAGAATGGATCGAATATCATCGCATCGTCGGTGTGAAGCATTTTTACCTATATAATAACCTAAGTCAGGATAACTACTGGGAGGTCCTAGAACCCTACATTCGTAGAGGCATCGTAGAATTATTTGATGTCACGGTAGAAAGCTTGGACTCCCCTACCCCAGTAAAGATTCACAATAAGCTGCAAACGGACTGCTATAATCACGCCATTGGCCTTAGTCAATATCAAAGCAAGTGGTTAGCAATTATCGATTCCGATGAATTTATTTGCCCCATGCGAGCTGCAGATCTCCCCTCCGTGTTGCGTAAATATGATTACGCCGGAGGTCTGGTTGTGCACTGGATTATGTATGGAACATCTGACGTGTGGGAGCTGCAACCTGGACAACTGATGGTTGAACAATTAACACACCGAGAGGTCCCGGGGGCTGGACAGTTTAAATCTATCGTGAGACCCGAATTAGCAAAATCTTTGGATCCTCATTATTGTGAAGTTCGGAATAAGCCTACAGTCATTGAAACGGGTAAAAAGTTTAGCCACCATCTTCCTGAACGCCCTATGGCGATTATCCGTATCAACCACTACCACTATCGAACGGGGCAGTTTTACGAAAATACTAAGCGAAAGCGTAGGTGCCAATGGGGTGATTGCCCCAACTCAGCGCTGCAGAAGGAACGGATCAACAAAGCCAATGCTGTTTTCGATGCCACAATGTTTCGTTTTGTCCCCGAACTACAGCATCGGATGTCATCTCCTACAGTCATTGATTAGGCGTAAGCCTTGTTATAAACCTCGCAAATGCCTATTCTATTTTTTTGCATAATCACAAAGGATGGGTAAATGATTCAATTGACACATAGAAGGGCGATCGCCATTGGCGGTACCGTCTGGATGGTCGTAGGGCTAACTCTACTTATCGTGGGGTTGCGTTTACTAGAGAGTTCACTGCTTCCCGCAGCCTATACGCCTCTGCTCAGTAGCTTCGAAGGGCTATCTCTTAGCCGCGATAATGGCGTGATCTTTTTAATCGTCCTCGCTCTCATCATTGGTCAACTTAAAGGTCGTGCAGTTCTTGAAAAGGCGGCCAATCGCGAAGTATTGCGCATTAAAGGGTTGCCCAATCCGCTTTCCTTGGCTCACCTGTATAGCCCTCGCTACTACATCTTGATGGTGATCATGATGGGTGTTGGCATGTGCATGAATGTCTTCCAGGTACCTCCAGACATCCGTGGAGCCATCGACACCGCTGTAGGTGTCGCTTTAGTGCGCGGTGCCCTCGCCTATTTTCGCCTAATGCCTTCCACACATCAGCCCACCATCAGCAAAGCTACCGAATAAGTGCGTTCGATACAAAAAAATAAGCCCTCACAACCTTAACGATTGTGAGGGCTTTATCGGAGTAGAGGGATTCGAACCCCCGACCTACTGCTCCCAAAGCAGCCGCGCTAGCCAAGCTGCGCTATACTCCGATGAAGATCTGAAATTCGTATCGTATAATACCATAGTCAGCAAATTCCATTCCACCGAAATGTTGACGAGAACCTAAGGGGCTCAGGAATAATCCTACAAGTCCTTTTCCTATGTGGCGCAGTCATTCCATGACTGCGAACAATTCATTGCAATTGTGGAGACGTGCAAAACAAACGTCCCATGTGATGCAAACGGAATCTGTTTCAACCGTTCTCGCAGTCATGGAATGACTGCGCCACATAGGAAATTGCACCTAGCCAACCTTTTGAGTTACGAAAAGCGGCCTTGTTCACCTTTACGGTCAGAATTTCGGTCGGACGAAAAAGGTCGGATGTCGTGGTTTGTGACGAGGGCATAGCGCCAGCTATGTCCGAGGAGCAAAACGCGACAGACGATCCTTTTGCAGTCGACCGAAAACTGACCGCAAAGGTGAATAAGGCCCGAAAAGCGGTCGCAAGCGACCGCACTCGAAAGCGCTGCGCGCCTAGTGATGATTGTGAAGGCTTAGGTTAAACCCCTACCTTTATGGTTGTAATTAATTTGTACATAGAATATATTTATCATTCATTGAGTTTAAATAAACAACAAGAGTTATATAAATATGGAAATATCATATTCAGTACCAACTTTGCTATCGATGGCTAGTCAATCAATTGAAAAAATACCCATTGAGTTAATAGAAAAAAAATCATCCACTGATAATATTAAAAACTTACTATTCATACATTTACAATTGCTTCGGAAAATTACATGGGATTTTCCATCAACTAAAAGATCGAGAATTTTGAAGGCACTCAGCTATAAAGAAGACGTTGTATCGACTACAGAAAAACGGATAATTAATTATGAAGAATCAAACACTGAAACCGCTAATTGTATTATAGCAATTAGAAAAGACCTAACAATTTTAAATAACAAACTTTGCGATTTGTATGATCTAAGACTAAGAAAAAGCTCTTACTTACCTATGGAAGTGGAATATTGGAATGTATTAAAAAATAAAGTTATTGATATAAATACAAGAATATTCGCTGAAAAACTTTTTACTTGCTTAACAGAAACGAAACCATTTGGAGTCAGTAAAGACTATGGTATGGTAATAACAAACAGTATAAGATTCTTGTTCTTTGAAGATAGCGATGAAGTCGCGAATAGTAATATACATAGTGCAAAAAAAACAGTAGCCGAAAAGAAATTAAATATGATTAAACGTGACTTTAAAGACAATACAGAACTGAATAAAACTTGCGTTGCCGATCCAAATAAATACAAAGATATAAACAAATGGTTTGCAAAATACAACAAACAACTGTCAAGAATTATTAGACTGAACTTATCTAACTCTAAACTTTCATTTATTCCATCACAAATTCAATATTTAACAAATCTTGAGCAACTAGATATTTCTAATAACAACATCTATTGTTGGCCTAAGGAAGCTAAGAATCTGCAGAGCCTTGTACGCGTTCAGACAGCTGGTAATCCCGGTAATCTAAAAATCCCGAATCTATCACTAGCTCGAAATATAATATGCGCCGCGGCTCCAAACCACGAGAACGATTTTTCCAAAAAGCCCAAGCCTTCGGCTTTAGACCTTCTAGACCTACTGTAGAGTACGCTGCTAATCGATCGGCCTAGAGCTTTGCTTTGGGCCGATTGGGTATATTCAAGTTATGAGCGTGATAGTCTAAGCCAGAAAGAGGTGAGAAAGGACCACACAAGGCCGAATAAGACAACGAAATAGATGGTATTAGAGCCCAGTTTGACGCCCATCAGACCTTCATTGTTCACGAGGGGGTAGAAGATGAATAACTGTGCCAAGATTGGCAAGATGCTGCATAGGATCGCTGCCAGCAGCCAATTCGTTTTGTCAAGTCGTGGCAGGGCAAACAGCAAGCCCCAAAGCCCTCCCCATACGGTGCGTTCATACAGCCATTGCGATGTTAGTGCCGGCGCCATCTTTACGCCGTAAAATTCCATGAGACCCAATGCCCCACAAAGGTACATCAACAGGGCACTTAAAACGCCCCCAACACACCCAGCAGCAAAACTGAGTGACAGCTTGCCTAATCCCTTCATCGTATTGAGCTCCGCACTAATGTATTAGCTTTTTCTGTATGATATTCAAGTCTACCGCCAGATCGCTGTCCGGCAGGTTGAGTTCATTGCGGACGCGACGGATACCCGACATCACTGTCGAATGGTCTCGCTTAAAGTAATCTCCAATCTTTGTAAATGACATTTTGAGTGTCTGACGACAGAGATACATGGCCAATTGACGTGGGGTCACAAATTCGCGACTTTGACTTTTCCCGAAGATATCTTCTAGGCGAATGCCAAAAGACTCTGCAACGGCCTGCACAATCTTTTCCGGCTTAAGCAGCTGGCGCTCCTCATCCTCCATCAGATCTAGCAGCAGGTCACGAACCGTGATCACACTGAGATTAGTACTCAATTGTGCCCGGCGTCCATCGGCGCTTTCACTGAGATGAGCCCGCAATGCCAATGCCTCCAAGGCCGCACAAAGAGCTTTAGGACTGCTTGAAAAGGCCTTGCATAAAAACTCTTCAACCTTATGAGAGACCGGGAATTGAATCGCTACGCATTTTTTCCGCAAAACGAGAAGTAATTCCTCAGCTTTAATAGGCTCGAGGGGCATCACGATGCCCCATTCAAAACGGCTTACCAGGCGAGGCTCGACGAGCTGCAAATCTTGCGGCGCACAATTGGCGCTTAAAATAATCTGCTTTCCAGCCAAGTGTAACGTATTAAAGGTGTGAAAGAGCTCCTCCTGCGTGGAGTTTTTGCGTGAAAACACATGCACATCATCCAGCAGCAATACATCTTTGGATCGGTATGCGCGCCTAAAGGCTGCCATCTCTCCCGAGCGAATAGCCTGAACAACATGCTCTGTAAACGTCTCGGCCCTAGTGTAGATGATGTCTAGCCCCCGCTGACGCAACGTATGTGCTGTGGCCATTAGTAAATGCGTTTTGCCAGTACCTGAGGGTCCATAGACATAGATGGGATTGAAAACAGCCAGCTGGGAATCTGGATGACTGCTGGTATGTTGATCTAAGGGGAGTCCAGCCACCTCACAGAGGATCTTATGCGCCAAGAGATTGCTCTCTGAGACCACAAGATTATCAAACGTGCACAAAGGATCGAGATTCTCAAATACTGGCGTAAAAGGGGGTTTACTATCTGAAGGGGCCTGTGGTTGCTTTCTGGATCCCGTAGCACCCTTCTCTGATTTCTTCGAAGCTACACCTGCAACAGAAAGGTGAACATTGACGGGGCGTTTATTGTTATTTAACAGGCCTGTGGTGACCTTAGCGCGCATGTGCTCTTCAAACCACAGCACTTGAAACGAGTCGCGCGCCTCTAGATAAAGATTCGCGGAGTCAAAGTCTTTGACACGCAACGTCCTTAACCACTTGCGCACTGTCTCTGCGCCCAAGTCGTCTTCCTGCGATATCAGAAATTTATCCCAAGCTTGCATGCCCGTCCGTATTACCGCCATTCACTCGAAATGTACGGCATTGTGCAAGATTTAGAACAAGAATTGCAATAGCTATTCGTCGAGCCAAAACCTTCGAATGATCATTCGCGCAAAAACAAGCCCAACCAGCAGCCCAAACAGACAGAAAATCGTTAGCGCCAACCAAACCAATGGCGACGGTGCTGACGCCATCTGTCCAGTAGCCACTAAACCCGGCAGCAAAATAGCCAAAATACCCAACGATCCGCTTACCAACAAAAACCATAATTGGGGCTGCGATTCCTTGCCTTGGCGAATCCTGTTAGCCATCGCAATCGCTAATATCCCGAAAGGAATCACAATAGGCATAAGGTGATATAACATAGAGCTATCCTTCGTAACCTCTAGATTCCTTTATATACCACACTCGGTCACAAAATTGGAATTTGGACCGCGCCAAGGGTGTGATTGAACCCACCCAAATTTAACAAGATATGCAGGATCGCTTCGCGGCATGATATGCAGGATTACTCCCATCATCTTTAGAGTCATAGGGTTAACTTTATTTCAAAAAATTAATGGGATAGAATTGGAATAGATTCGGGTCAAATCCTCAAATGCAATTTTGTGACCTAGTGTGGTATAGCACATGGGAGGCTAAAATGCCAGAAATCCCCGAGTACGGGGTCAATCCAGCTTAAAATTCAGCAGACGATTAATTTGAGTGCTAAATTTACTTGACCATCTCATTTGTCGTATGATAAGATCTAAGGTAGAGTAAAAGGAGATGAACCTTGAAATCGCTTCGATTAATAGCTCCCGTGCGTTCCATCAAAGAGGCCCGCCTGTATAAAGTTCTACTGGGTTTAGTAGAGTATTATATAAAAACTGGCAAGGCCGTAGGATCCCATACGCTCAAAGACGAAGGTTTTCATCAGCTTAGCTCGGCCACACTACGTAACTACTTCGCCCAGCTGGAACAGGAAGGTTTTCTCCACCAACTACACGCCTCTGGGGGGCGTATCCCCACTGACAAAGCCTACCGTTTCTATGCACAAGAAATATTAGCCTCGGGAGAGTTACCCAAAGCTGCAGGCGTCAAGCTCGCCTCGCCAGAAGAAAGTCAAACACGCGAAATCGCACGTTACCTTCAGGAAATGGCCGAACTTCTCAGCAGATATACAAGTACCGCAGTGTTTCTCTCCGCACCGCGCTTTGATCACGACTATATCATCGATATTAAAGTTGTGATGCTCGATCCACATCGCTGCCTGTGTGTGCTGATTACTGACTTCGGTATCATTCAAACCGCTATTTTACATAGCGATGCGAAGTTAAGCTCTTTTTCCGCAAAACGCCTCGAAGGCTATTTTTTATGGCGCCTTTCAGGACGCGATAAGCCCGCCAATATGGAAAAACATGAAGAAAAGCTTGCTCAGGAGTTCTTTAACGAAGTCATGGTTAGATATGTTGTACGCTACTCTAACTTTGCCGATGAAGACATCTACCGCACAGGCTTTTCTAAGCTTTTGTCCTACCCTGAATTTGATAATGTACAGACCCTAGCGACCGGCTTAGCGCTCTTCGAGAGCATCCATGGAATGCGTCTACTGCTCCGCGACTGCACCTCGCATAACCAATTAAAATTTTGGATCGGTGAGGACCTGGAACCCTTTACCCAAGCGCCAGCCATGGCAGCAGTCCTGGCAATCCCCTACTACATTCACCAAACGGCTACAGGAGCTATTGGACTATTGGGTCCTACACGCATCCCTTATGACAAGCTGTTTGCGGCTCTGCAACGCTTTTCGCAAGACATCAGCGATACCCTAACTCAGAGCGTATACAAATTTAAAATATCGGTACGCCAACCCGCACCAGCGGGTTTCCATCTGCCAGATACCGAAAAACTGCTCCTGGAGCAGTCGAGTAAGTACCTATTGGAAGACCAAAGTACCTAGATAAAAGCAGGAGATAGACTCATGGCTCAAGGCCAAGACGATCAGGAACTTGACAGACAGGAAGAGGTTCTTCAGGAAACACCCGAAGAGCAATCAGAAACACAGACACCAGAAGGTACCATTGGTCCTGAAGTGCTCGAAGGCGAAGGAACAGGTAAAACGGTGACTATTTCTGATACTGAGCTTATTCGCCTCACGGAAGAGGCCAGAAGCTATAAAGACAAATACTTAAGGGCTCTCGCCGATGGCGAAAATCTGCGCAAGCGCATGAGTAAAGAAAAGGAAGAATACTCCAAGTACACCCTCGCTAATACTATAGTGGAGTTTCTGCATCCTTTGGACAACCTGGAGAAAGCCTTGACCTTCGCTGAGGCTGGATCTGAAGAGGTCAAAAATTGGGCCCTTGGCTTCGAGATGATCCTAACCCAGTTTAAGGATGTCTTAGCCTTCCATGGTGTAGCACCAATACCAACCCAGGGAGTAGCCTTCGACCCACACGAACACGAAGCTGTTGAAGTCGTTGAAAGCGATGAACTACCCCCAGGTACCATTTTAGAAGAGTTTACCCGCGGCTATAAAATGGGCGACCGAACAATACGGCCAGCTCGCGTAAAAACTAGCCGCAAGCCACAGCCCTCTGCACCGAAAGCGCCAGAGACCCCAGTCGAGGGCTAAAAAAAGTTAAATACGTAGCAAACTAAGGAGTCAAATATGACCGAGAAGAAGAAAAAAGGTAGAATCATAGGTATTGACCTAGGCACCACCAACTCCTGCGTAGCCGTGATGGAAGGTGGACAGCCTAAGGTCATCGCCTCCGCTGAAGGGAGTCGCACAACCCCCTCTATTGTAGCCTTCAAAGGTAATGAACGCATCGTCGGTATCCCTGCGAAGCGTCAAGCTGTTACCAACCCAGAAAATACCGTTGTCTCCTCTAAGCGTTTCATCGGACGTAAGTACGACGAAGTTGCCAGCGAGATGAGCACCGTCCCCTTTAAAGTCACTAAAGGCAATAATGGAGATGCTGTCTTCGAAATTCATGGCAAGCCAATTACGCCAGAAGAAATCGCTGCTCAAATTCTCGTAAAGATGAAACAAACGGCCGAAGAATACCTCGGTGAACCAGTCACCGAAGCGGTCATTACCGTCCCTGCTTACTTTAACGATTCCCAGCGTCAGTCTACCAAAGACGCCGGTCGTATCGCGGGCCTAGATGTAAAAAGAATTATCCCTGAACCAACCGCTGCAGCCTTAGCCTATGGCCTGGATAAAGACAAGGCTGACCAAAAGGTTGCCGTCTATGACTTAGGGGGCGGTACATTCGATATTTCCATCCTCGAGATTGGTGATGGCGTCTTTGAAGTTTTGGCAACCAATGGCGACACGCACCTTGGTGGCGACGACTTCGACCATGAAATCATCCACTGGATTCTAGGGGAGTTCAAGAAGGAAACTGGGATTGATCTGAGTGCCGACAAAATGGCCCTTCAGCGCGTCCGCGATGCTGCTGAGAAAGCCAAGATTGAATTGTCGGGCACACAATCTACAGAGATCAACCAGCCATTCATCACGATGGATGCCTCGGGGCCAAAGCATTTATCGCTAACCCTCACGCGTTCCAAACTCGAAAGCCTGTGCCATAACCTAATTGAACGTACAAAAGAACCCTGCCTGAAGGCTATGAAAGACGCTGGTGTCACCCCTGAAGATATCAGCGAAGTCATCTTGGTGGGAGGCATGACACGTATGCCTGCTGTACAGGAATTGGTTAAGTCGCTCTTCCGTAAAGAACCTCATAAGGGAGTTAACCCTGACGAAGTCGTTGCCATCGGCGCGGCTATTCAGGGCGGCGTTTTGACAGGGGACGTCAAAGACGTCTTACTGCTGGATGTTATTCCTCTGACACTAGGTATCGAGACGCTGGGCGGCGTCATGACCCCATTGGTGGAGCGCAATACGACGATCCCGACGCAGAAGAAACAGGTCTTTTCGACTGCTGCGGACAACCAACCAGCCGTTACTATAGTGGTATTGCAGGGCGAGCGTCCAATGGCCAAGGACAATAAGGAGATCGGTCGATTTGACCTGACGGATATCCCTCCTTCGCCACGTGGAATGCCGCAGATCGAAGTAGCCTTTGACATTGATGCGGACGGTATCTTGCATGTATCGGCGAGAGACGTCGCATCTGGCAAAGAGCAGAAGATTCGTATTGAAGCGTCATCGGGCCTTGACGAATCCGAAATTCAACGGATGGTTAAGGATGCGGACGCGCATAAGGAAGAAGACCGCAAGCGCAAGGAAGAAGCTGAAGTGCGCAATGAAGCAGACTCGCTGGCATTCCGTGCTAAGCATGCGCTCGACCAGTACAAGGACAAAATTCCTGCAGAAGTCGCCAAAGACGTCCAGGAAAAGGTCGACGCGGTGAAGGCAGCGCTGGAGAAAGGCAATATTGATGCTATCCGCAAGGCCAAGCAAGAGCTAGAAACGCACATGCAGCACATTGGCGAGGCCATGTCGAAGGGCGCTGGCGCTGCAGCTGGTCATGGACCAGAAGCGAGCCAACACCAAGCTCCACCGAATGCAGGTCAAGGACAGCAAGACTCTAATGATCAGGTTATCGAAGACGCTGAGGTAGAAATCCTCGACGCCGACGACAGCCAAAACAAGTAAAAAACCGGCCACAGAGGTGCTGAGGGATTGCGTATCCGCATCACACTTCTGTGGCTCATGTTTTTTTAAACCACGATTGTTCACTTGCCCTAAACTCAAAATAAAAATATACTGTCTTCCAAGATTAACCAAACAGTACGTGTAAACGTCAAATGGTGTTGTAAGGACAGATATGTTTAAGGGCATCTTGTATTTGCTTGTGACCACCTTAACCTGCCAATTTTTTGTAGCAAACGCGCAAACAGCTTCTGAAGTACCTGACTTTACCCCATCGCTACGGCTCGATAGCTTGCCTAAGCAGTGGAAGGAAATTACTAGAGGAATGAACGCCCGTGAGGGGATCGTCGAATACATTCCTCCAGAGCAGGACGCGAAACATTGGACGGAACTCATCTGCATTCAGAGCCTAGATGTGCGTAATGGCAAAATCCGTTCTATCAAAGAGGTGATTCGAAGAATCGAGAATACAACCCTTAATAGCTACCCCCGGGACAAGGTCAGCTTTCAGGTTTTGAAGATGGGGAAAGCAGATGCAGTCTATGAATGGGTATTGCATGACGACCAAGGCGATGTGCCCAAGCAACATGACATAGCTCGAGTTTTTTTTAACAAAGGTAACGTCTACAGAATAGGATTTACCAAAAAACATGAGCCAATGACCCATATCGAACGAGACAAATGGTTTGCTGTGTTGCAGGATTCGGTTTCTATAGTCCCCTTCGAACAGGCTCTTTGGAGAACGGAAAATGAACTGTCATTTGCCAGTAGACTACAGGATAGGCTAGATTTAGGCCGGTGGAAGGACTGGAAGCTAAATAGAACTCTTGAAACTGCTGAAGGTTGTGCGAACAAAGTTTACATTTCTCCTGACTTTAACGGCAGCTACTTTAACGAATGTTTAGAAATAGTGAGCATGCCAAATTGCAAAGTAGATACCATTCAAGCGCTATTTGATGTAGAAAAGGAGAGCATTCGGAGAATAGGGGGAAAGTCTGTAAAAATTGAGGTTTTGTCGGAGGCTCCTACAGAGATTATCTATTTTTACCATCATCCGAAAGATCATCTACAGCGCAATGCGATTGTGAAATCATTCATGGTTGGAAAGGACTACTTCTCCATCACCCACTTCAGTGGGTCAGATAACAAAGCAACGGATGAGCAAATTCAAGAATGGAAGAGTTGGCTGAAACAAATCAAAGTTACCAACAGCTAAACAAATGAATGCATTGGCCGGTCCAGATCCACAATCTCATTACCCAATCAAGAACGATGAAAAACTCATCTTTCTAAAGCACTTCATAAAAGCCAGTAATATTTTTGTCGGTGACTACACCTATTTTGATGATCCTCGAAACGGCCCCGAAGCTTTTGAAGCTAATAATGTTCTGTATAACTACGATCATTCCAAGATGAAACTTGTTATTGGAAAATTCTGCGCCATCGCAGCGGAAACACGATTTCTCATGACAGGCGATCACAAGCTCGATGCCATCAGCACCTATCCGTTTCCCTTATTTCAAAACGGTTGGGAGACAGCCTTTGACCTCTCAGCTCTGCCGGTGAAGGGGGACATTGTGGTGGGCAACGATGTCTGGTTTGGGTATGACTCCCTGATTAAGGGAGGAGTGAATATCGGGGATGGTGCCATCATCGCCGCACGCGCCACAGTGGTCAAGGATGTACCTCCTTATGCTATTGTAGCTGGAAATCCTGCCAAAATAGTTAAAATGCGTTTTGATGATCAAACCATTGCTCGTCTACTCGAAATAGCTTGGTGGAATTGGAGTATCGAGAAAATCAACCAAAATCTATCTATCATATGCCATCTTGATGTTGACGGGCTAGCGGCGGCTATGAAGACCTAGCGTAGAAAACAGACAACATCGAATAACACGCGCGAAGCGCTCTGGAGCCCCAACCGACTGCGTCGCCCCAATTCTTCCCAAGAACCTTAGTCGCTAAGGCAAGAATAAAATCCACGATTACTCACTTGCCCTAAACTCAAGATAAAAATACACTGCCCTCTAAGATTAACCAAACAGTACGTGTAAACGTCAAATCGTGTTGTAAGGACAGATATGTTTAAAGGCATCTTGTATTTGCTTGTGACCACCTTAACCTGCCAATTTTTTGTAGCAAATGCGCAAGCAGCTTCTGAAGTGCCTGACTTTACCCCATCTCTACGACTCGATAGCTTGCCTAAGCAGTGGAAGGAAATTACTAGAGGAATGAACGCCCGTGAGGGGATCGTCGAATACATTCCATCAGAGCAAGACGCGAAACATTGGACGGAACTTGTCTGCATTCAGTGCCTAGATATGCGTAACAGCAAAATCCGTTCTATCAAAGAAGTGATTCGAAGAGTCGAGGATACAACCCTTAATAGCTACCCCCGGGACAAGGTCAGCTTTCAGGTTTTGAAGATGGGGAAAGCAGATGCAATCTATGAGTGGGTATTGCATGACAACCACGGCGATGTTTCCAAACAACGTGATATAACCCGAATATTTTTGAATAAGGACAACATCTACAGCATAGGATTTACCACAAAGCACGACCTAATGACCCATGTTGAACGAGACAAATGGCTTGCTCTGTTGCAGGATTCGGCTTCTATAATACCCTTTGAACAGGCTCTTTGGAAAACGGGAAATGAACTGTCTTTTGCGAGTAGATTGCAGGATAGGCTAGATTTAGGTCGGTGGAAAGACTGGAAGCTAAATAGAACTCTTGAAAATGCTGAGGGTTGTGCGAATAAAGTTTACATTTCTCCTGACTTTAAGGGCAGCTACTTTAGCGAATGTTTAGAAATCGTGAGCATGCCAAACCGCAAAGTAGATACCATTCAACCTCTATTTGATAGGGAAAAGGAGAACATTTGGAGGGTAGGGGGAGAGTCTGTAAAAATTGAGGTTTTGTCGGAAGCTCCTACGGAGATTATCTATTTTTACCATCATCAAAAAGATCATCTACAGCGCAATGCGATTGTTAAATCATTCATGGCGGGAAAGGACTACTTCTCCATCACCCACTTCAGTGGCTCAGATAACAAAGCAACGGATGAGCAAATTCAAGAATGGAAAAGCTGGTTAGAACAGATCAAAGTTACCAGCGGTTAACCAACAGGGCTTCCTATGTGGCACAGTCATTCCATGACTGCGAGAACGGTTGAAACAGATTCCGTTTGCATCACATGGGACGTTGTTTTGCACGTCTCCACAATTGCAATGGATTGTTCGCAGTCATGGAATGACTACGCCACATAGGAAATTGCGCCAGCCAACATTTGAGTTACTTGGAAATATGAAATGTCCTAGACAAGACTTGTCTAAATTTTCAGCTCATACCTTTGGTGGAAAACGCAGGTATTTGTCGATGTAACTGGATGGAAATCCGCGAGCCTCTGCGGCTTTCACAATTTCATCAACATAATATTGCTCTGGATGAGGCGTTGTTGTGAGGCCACGCTCGTTAGCTATATCCATCCAAGCCTCGGCAACAAACTGAGGAGCGCCGGCTTTGTGAACTTTGACAAGTACCCTATCGTATATGCGCGGTACCTCCTCGGATCTATCAAGTCGCTTCAGCTGTATTTCATTGATATGGTACAGTGCTCCCAGCACTTGGTGATTGCGAGCTACGCTTACTGTAGCAACGGTTCCCTTCTCTTTGAAATTCTGCAGATCGAGATTGTAGCTGAAAATGTGGTCCGGAAGAACATAAGTCCCTAAATCAATTGGCTGTGGGCCATCGAATGATCCCGTCTTATGCAACCCATCTGATAGCCACTTCCCATCCTTAAGCCGTTCCTTAAACAGCTCAGTATTGAGATTGTAGCCATAACCAAAATAGGGATAGATGGGGGCATTATTCATACCCCCATCTTGCAAAATTTATTTTAGAAAGTCAACGTCGTTGGGCTTTGCTTCCTTGTGAAAATAATTCAATCACCGCGGTATTGAAGGCTGGAATGTCGTCCGATAAAGATTCTTGGCAAGACTAGATATGTCTACCTAGGAGCAACTCTCAACATTGCATAGCAACAAGATAATAAAAAGCGTTTTTATATCGCCTTCGGCCCAAGGCTTCCATGACTGCGTTTGCCTCACACGGGACGTTGTTTTCAACGTCTCCACAGTTGTAACGGATTTCCGCAGTCATGGAATGACTGCACCACATAGGGAAATTGCACCAGCCAACCTTTTGAGTTACTTGGAAGGGTTCCGGAAGCTAAAAACTTTTCTTGACTTTAGACCAAAGAATTTTGTATTGAGTACGGATTCAAAAGATTGGAGGGTTCTCGAAAGGATGGCAAAAAAATTTGTTCCGGTAATGCTTCTCTTTTCAGGCTTAATTATCTTGATCGTCTTGATCATGCAACCCATATCCGTTTATCATTTCCGCGACTATATTGCTATCCTCTTCCCTAAAGGGATAGTGGCCTTGGAGGAACGCAATCTGCTGTTTATCCTTCAAATCATCATGTTACTCGTTATCATTCCCGTATACGTTCTAACCTTTATTTTTTCTTGGAAATACCGAGCGGGAAATCCGAAGGCTAAATACGACCCTGACTTGGTGGACAGTCATTTCGCTGAATACATTTGGTGGGGAGTCCCCTTCGTGATGACTACCATTGTGGCAGTGTTCACGTGGGTAAAAACACACGAATTGGACCCTTATAAGCCCCTTGTCTCCGACAAGAAGACGATGACGATACAGGTCGTTGCGCTACAATGGAAATGGCTCTTTCTGTATCCAGAGGAAAAAATTGCGACTGTGAATTTTGTACAGTTTCCCAGACACGTTCCTGTACATTTTGAGATTACCGCCGATGCGCCGATGAATTCCTTTTGGATCCCCCACCTCGGTGGACAAATTTATGCCATGCCAAACATGAAAACCGAATTACATCTAAGCGCTTGGGAAGCTGGGGATTACAGGGGATCTTCGGCAAACCTCAGTGGAGAAGGCTTCGCGGGGATGCATTTCATTACTCGAGTCTCATCAGAAGAGGACTATGAAAAGTGGATAGAATCAGCAAAAAAATCCACAAATGTACTGAGCTGGGAGAAATACGAGGCGTTGGCGGCTCCGAGTAAAGATAGCCCTGTAGAAATTTACCAGCTGAACGATGATCAGTTATTCAACCAGATCATGATGAAATATATGCACCCACAAGAGAATGAGTCATAGCATGTTTGGCAAACTAACTCTAGACGCCTTCAGGCACGAAGCCAGCCAAAACGCGGCTGTCTTCGGGATGTTGCTGACTACCATCGGTCTCCTCGCCCTTATTTTCTACTTGAAGGCCTGGAAGTATCTGTGGAAAGAGTGGTTGACCTCCGTCGATCCCAAAAGAATTGGCGCTATGTATCTCGTTGTGGCTCTTTTGATGCTTTGTAAAGGGTTTGCCGATGCCCTCATGATGCGCCTTCAGCAGGCTATTTCTGTCGGTGATTCCCATGGATTTATCTCTTCAGGTCACTTCCAAGAGGTCTTTTCTGCCCATGGAACGACCATGATTTTCTTTGTGGGGATGGGTGTTGTATTCGGGATGTTGAACCTTATCGTGCCCTTGCAGATCGGAGCCAGAGACGTCGCATATCCCTTCTTAAACGCTGCAGGCTTCTGGTTATTTGCCTCTGCCGCCATTCTGAGCCTTGTATCGCTCACCATAGGCAGTTTTTCAGCGACCGGATGGCTTGCATATCCCCCGCTCTCAGGCCTCGAATATAGCCCAGGAGAGGGTGTCGACTATTGGATATGGATTGTACAGATCGCCGGTATAGGGAGTACTCTCTCAGGGATTAATTTTTTGGTGACGATTCTGAAAATGCGTTGTCCAGGCATGACATTGATGAGGATGCCCATTTTCGTTTGGAGCGCTTTGTGTTCTATGCTTCTGGTGATTTTTGCCTTTCCTATTCTGACGGCGACGTTGGCTCTACTGACGCTAGATCGCTACCTCGGCATGCACTTCTTCACAGCTGGAGGAGGCGGCAATCCGATGATGTACATCAACCTCGTGTGGGCTTGGGGACATCCTGAGGTCTATATCTTGATGTTGCCCGCTTTTGGTGTCTTTTCTGAAGTGGTACCCACGTTTTCGGAAAAACGCTTGTTCGGATACGTTTCGATGGTATGGGCTCTTGGAGTCATCACGATTCTATCTTTTATCGTATGGCTGCACCATTTCTTCACCATGGGCGCTAGTCCTAACGTCAATGCCTTTTTCGCGATTATGACGATGTTGATAGCCATCCCTACAGGAGTCAAAATTTTTAACTGGCTGTTTACCAAATTTCGCGGACGCGTGCATTTTGACTCTCCGATGTTATGGTTTTTTGCATTTGTGCTGAACTTTAGTGTCGGGGGCATGACCGGAATTCTTCTTTCTGCGCCACCGGTAGATTTCCAAGTACACAATAGCCTGTTTTTGATCGCGCACTTCCATGGCATGGTGATCGGAGGAGTGCTCTTTGGCTTTTTCTGTGCATTTACCTATTGGTATCCCAAGGTCACAGGGTTTTTCTTAAGTGAAAAGTTAAACAGATATGCTTTTTGGTGTTGGTTTACCGGCTTCCTGGTCGCCTTTATGCCTCTTTACATGCTGGGCTTTATGGGAGCCACACGACGCCTGGACCATTATGACGCATCTACAGGATGGCAGCCTATCTTTATCACGGCGGGCGTAGGCGCTTTAATCATCTTATGTGGCATCTTCATACAGATCTATGGACTCTATCAGAGCATCAAGAACCGTAAAGATAACTTGGATAAGACAGGCGATCCCTGGAACGGCAGAACATTGGAGTGGTCAATTCCTTCACCACCCCCGATCTATAACTTTGCCATTACACCCACGGTTGACCAGCTGGATCCTGTATGGGCTATAAAAAGGGGTCAAGCACCCAAGCCTGAAAAGCATTACGAGGATATACACCTGCCCGTCAATACACCCATGGGGTTATATATTGGGGTCTTGGCGTTAATCTTCGGGTTTGCCATGACCTGGCATATCTTTTGGCTCGCGCTGATAGGCTTTGTGGGCATCATTACGTGCTTGATCATTCGACTTTCTGGCGAAGATGAATATGAGATTATCACAGCTGCTCAAGTGAAAGAGATGGAAGAAGAACGCGTCAGGAGGCAAGCACTCGCATGAAATCTTTAGCAATTCACCATACCGCCGATCCTCAGGCAAATACGCATCTTCCCGATATACATCAGGATATCTATACCAAAACCGTTTTAGGCTTTTGGATGTATCTGATGACCGACTGTATTTTGTTTGCAACGCTGTTTAGTACCTATGCGGTGCTTCACAACAATACTTTTGGAGGCCCCTCATCGCATGAGCTCTTTAGCCTGTCGACAGCGTTCATTGAAACAATGATCCTCTTGTTCAGTAGCGTGACCTGCGGCTTTGGGATGCTAGCGGCTGTGAAGAGTAAAAAAAATCAGGTCATCGCCTGGTTTGCAATCTCGTTTTTACTAGGAGCCTCTTTTGTTGCCATGGAGATCCATGAATTCTCACACCTTATCCATGAGGGCAACAGCTGGACTAGAAGCGCATTTTTGTCTTCCTTTTTTACTCTTGTAGGAACGCATGGATTTCACGTCTCTGTAGGTTTGTTTTGGATGAGTGTCATGCTTGCACAGGTGCTGTTTCTCGGCATAACGATAGATACCTTCCGAAGGCTCGTCCTCTTTAGCATGTTCTGGCACTTCTTAGACCTAGTATGGATCTTCATATTCACCTTTGTATATCTGATGGGAGTGATCTAGGATGCATGAGAACCTAAGTTTGCAAGAGATTCAACAAAAATGGCATGGCACGCTAAAGTCGTATATCATAGGTTTCTTTGTCTCCCTCATCTTGACAGGTGCCTCGTTTTCGTTAGTCATCACGGGCGTGTTCGCTGGACCAACCCTAGTCTATACAATCGTCGGCCTAGCCTTAGTTCAAGCCATCGTTCAATTACTGTTTTTTATGCACATGGGTCATGAAGACAAGCCGCGTTGGGAGACGGGAGTGTTCTTGTTCATGGTGATGATTCTACTGATCATCGTCGTCGGTTCGCTATGGATTATGTATGATTTAAATGATCGCGTAATGTCTCACATGACAATGGGAATACCTTCATGATCAATTACTATTTGATAACCAAGCCAGGAATTATTCTAGGAAACCTTGTCACCGTAGCTGCGGGGTTTCTGCTGGCCTCAAAGGGGATCATCAACCTATGGTTATTTCTAGCGACGTTGGTGGGGTTAGCCTTAATCATGGCTTCAGCCTGTGTCTTCAACAATTACATCGATCGACAGACCGATAAAAAAATGTCGCGCACAAAAAATCGAGCGTTAGTCATTGGGTTAATTCCCGAACGCAATGCGATCTTTTTTGCGGTTCTCTTGGGGATCTTGGGGAATCTGACCTTGTGGGTATACACCAACCCTCTGACCGTATGCGTAGCTGGTGTTGGCTTCTTCTTCTATGTGGTTCTTTACAGCCTCTGGAAGTCCCGCACTATCTATGGCACTGCGATAGGGAGTATTGCCGGGGCTGTTCCCCCTGTTGTGGGCTATTGTGCAGTCAGCAACCATTTCGATATGGGAGCGGTTATTCTATTTACGATGTTGGTTCTGTGGCAAATGCCGCATTTCTTTTCGATTGCCATGTATCATTTCGATGACTATCGCGCCGCCCAGATTCCTGTGTTGCCTATCGTAAAAGGAGCCTTAAGGACCAAAGTCCATATGGTACTATACATCGCTGGTTTTATTGTTACGGCCGCGATGTTAACGGTCTTTAATTACACCGGCTATGTTTATCTAGTCGTCGCCGTGACCCTTGGAGCGGCTTGGTTGACTCTTTGCATAACGGGTTTCCGTGCAGATAGTGATCACATCTGGGGACGCAAAATGTTCAGCCTATCGCTGGTGCTAATTATCGCCATCTGCTTCACAATCCCCTTCGACATCGCTCTGCAATTTTAGCAAAGACAGCGGCGGTTCGTGATAAATTTTAACGCAAAGGCGCAAAGAAGAGCTCACTCTTTTGCTTCACACAACATTACTTTTTTAGTTAATGATTTCATGGAGCAAGAGTGTGAGCTCTTCTTTGCGCCTTTGCATTAAAATTTATCACAAACCGCCAGCATCCCTTTTATCCCCTATTCCATCATAGAATTATAAGGGCCCTCGTAATACTTACCGTCTTTGTGGCATAACCCCTCGCCCGTTGGCTGACCGTTCACGAAAATTCCTTGCCATGAGTCTCCAAAAAAGAATGTCTGAACTCCAATTCCATGTTTCAAATTATTTTTGAATTCGCCGAAATACTCGTCCAATCCTTCGGTGAGTATCCCTAGCCCATCCATTTTCCTGCCTAATAATAGCCCGTGAAATTGGCTTCCATCTTTTAGCATTACCAAATTCTGATGGCGTCCTTCAACGAATTCTCCTTCGAACTCATAGTCATCATCAAAGTCATTAAAAATTCCGTAACCGTCGGGCAAATTATTTTTGAATTCTCCCTCATAGACACTGTTCGAGTCTGAAAAGTACTTAATGCCATGACCATGAGCTTTGCCTTCGTTCCACTCTCCGTCATAAAACTCCTGCTCATCATTCGATGTGACATGACCCTTGCCATGAAATAGGCCTTCCTTAAAGTCTCCTACATAGGTCATTTCCTTAGTGACCAGAGTTCCTTTGCCATGAGGTTTTCCCGCTAACCACTGCCCCTTATAGGTACCATCACCTAGCATCAGCGTGCCCACACCATGAAAAGCACCCTCTTTAAAGCCTCCGGCATAGGTCATCTCTCGATTGGATAATTTTCCCTCTCCATTAGGAATCCCTTCCTGCAATGGACCTGTATAAATAACGTCGTCTGGATTAGTGATGGTTCCATAATGCAGGAGGCCCTTGTCAAAAACCCCATCGTATGTACATCCATTATTACAAACCAATGTCCCCTCACCTGTCGCCCGGCCCACAGAAAAATTTCCGTTATAGTAGCAGTCTGTCGTTCGAAGTTTACCCCTTCCGGACCACTTCATGCGCTGAAATTCACC
Organism: uncultured Chlamydiae bacterium; assembly: GCA_963713615.1. Taxonomy (GTDB): domain Bacteria; phylum Chlamydiota; class Chlamydiia; order Chlamydiales; family JAJFMA01; genus CAMFKD01. Next base: position 207,157 of record CAVQMM010000001.1, on the reverse strand, counting down.
CGAATAGACTATGTTTCCAGGATATTTTGCCTCTCCACGAAAAGGAAAGCCATCGACAAGTTCTCCCGTAAATGAACCACCATTGGGCAAGGGAATCGTATCCACTTTTTTCTTGTCAGTCCTAGGTTTTAGTATCGAAGACCTCCTTTGCTTGGAAGTTTCGAGGGTGGTACTTATCCGATGCTCAGCATTAAGAGCAACTGTGGAGCTCTTTGTAAGGTTTATGCAAGGACGAGTAGTCAAATTAGTTGTATTAGGTTGTTGATTTGTAGGCACACGACAGTCGTTCTCATTGAAAATGGCCGTGGCTGTTCGAGGCGAGGCATTGCCTGATAACGAACTGGTGGGTATCGGCGCAATCGAGAGAGTATTAGTATAACGATGGTTCACGATATTACTATGATAGTCTAGTGGATTAAACACTTCAAACCCCAAATTTATATTTATCCAAATTTAAATAATCAACTACTTGATTATATATATTAATACAATTCACATCAACAAAATAAATAAATAATGTAATGGATGTGTTTATTGATACAAAATTCGAACAAGGGCAGCAAAGATGGAGCGGCTTCCAAGGCATACGCATCAACTTATTGAATACATGATAGATGTTGTAGATATGGTTAAAAAGGACTTTAACAGGATGTGCAGGATCGCTTCGCGGCATGATATGCAGGATCACTCCCACCTTCTAAATGCAAATAGGGTCTGACAATGAGCTTAAAGTGGAAAGGGGTAGGAATGGAGAGGATTTGACGCGAACCTATTCCAAAATCGGATGCCGGTGAAGAGAGAGTCATTCCCTTCCCAGGCCCGAAGGGTCGATATTGCAACAGGCCATGGCATCGCCACATAGGCCTCAACCTAAGCCTAACAATCGTATCTCGGCGCGCAGCGCTTTGGAGTGCGGTCGCTTGCGACCGCTTTGGGTTCCTTGCGACGGTCGTGTGCAACGGCATCACTATAATTCCCTAAGGGTAAAATAGTTAGTACATGCAGCCTTCGACGAATCCATACAATGCCGTTTAGCATTGCCGTCCCAAGGAACGAAAAGCGGTCGCAAGCGACCGCACTCCAAAGCGCTGCGCGCCGAGATACGATTGTGAAGTCCTAAGTCATTGAGATATAAGCTCAAAAGACCTGTTAGGTTGAGGCCTATGTGGCATCGCCATGGTATATGCCAAAACGGTTTTAGCAGCCTGTAGGGCTGCCATAAAGCGCATGCATAAATGGTGTTTGTAAACTGGCGTCTTGTAGCAGTCCTTCAGACTGCGAAATCCCTTCCTGGCATATACCATGGCGATGCCATGGCCTGTTGCAATATCGACCCTTCTACCATAGGATTTTGCAAACGATTATCGACGGTAATAGGAAAAGACAAAAAACATTTCTCTAAGGTATCATTTTGGCCGACGAAGGTGTGGCCGTGTGCCCTTAGCGAATGTTTGTTCGCCTGGCCCGATATGCCGCCTTCGTCGTTTGCATCATCCAATAATTCCGTTCGGGATGGTGCCAATCTTCTGATTGTGGCTCTGTAAGTAGAAGTGGAATTTGGGTGAAATTTAACGCTCACAAACACTTAACAGGGCATTTATCATGCAAAATCAGTCCGAACTTCGTATTTGTCTAGATATCGGTAGCGTTCGACACTATGTAGCCATAGGCTTGTCCACAGGAGAACGCATCGATGGATTTTATCTAAACCACACTTCTGAAGACATTGAGCAGTTTTTTGAGAAAATTGAGAAGCTTAGAATTTCCTATAACATGCCTGTTGTCATGGCTATGGAGGGGTTTAATGGCTATGCTAGACCCATCGATAGATATGCTCTTGATCACGGATATTCTTTGTATAGTGTCAACAACATGAAATTGGCTAGATTTAAGGAAGTTTTTCCTGGTCCAGCCAAAACAGATCCAATTGACGCTTGGGCTATTTTTAGCTTGTTTCAAGTTCAAGAGACCTTACCGTTGGCAAAAAATATTCTGCAGAAAGTAGAGCCTCCACCGGTATGCAACGAGCAACTTAAACATATTTCAAGGCGTCGTAGAGAGTTGGTAAAAGAAAAGACAAGAATCATAAATCGACTTCAAGGGGATCTACAGGCTGTTTGCCCCGGTCTACTGTCTATTACAAAAAATCCAGCAAATCTTTGGTTTCTACGATTTCTTGCTTCGAAGGAAGACATGACCATGTTGCTTCGAATGCAAAAAAGAAGCCTGTTGCAAATCAAGGGCGTTGGAGAGGTTTATGCAGAGGAAATTCAGAAATGGCAAAAGACGGCTAAGTTCTCTTCAAAGGTTGAGTGGATAGGAAAATTAATAGTACGAGATGTCAGAAGGCTACTCGAGATGCTAGATGAAATAGCGCAGTTGGAGGTATTGATAGAGGGTTTGATCCCACAATCCAAGATAGCATCTCGGATTGAATCTATTCCTGGATATGGTTCCATTTGTGCCGCAGAACTCGCTGGAGAGATTGGTAGTATCGATCGGTTTAAGTCGGAGGCTAGTCTAGCGCTCTACTTGGGAATAGGAATTCTGAACAAGAGTTCTGGCCAATATGAGGGGTCTCGATCGCCTCGAAATATTAACTGGAGGGGAAAGGGAGCTATGATGACCGGAGCTGCTCGACATATACAACTATGTGATGAGGCTGCACAGTACTACAAGAAGAAGAGAGCAGAGGGAAAAAAACATAACCAAGCAGTACGAGCATTTGCCCGTCATATGATAAGAGTAATATGGTCGATACTCATACATGACAGGGATTACCGTCAGAAGGAAGACTGAGTTAGTTTAGCAAACGGGCTTTGTTCTGTTTGGCCTGAATGAACAAGGTCAGCAAATTCGGCGATGTTAGCTGAGCAGAAAAGGAGCACGGCTACTCTGCTTCGGCAACCCCATAGGAGTTGTATACAACCTTCCTAAGTAAATTCACCGTGTCCCTTCGCAGTTGAAAGGAGCACGGCTACTCTACTTCGGCTCTATAAATTTAGCAAAATTAGAAAATAATTAAAAGTTTCAAAACCGAAGGAATTGGCATCGAAAAATCGCCTGAAAGCTACGAAAAATCTTGAAAAATTCTAGCGGGATGTCGGGCCTGGGAAGGGAGAAAAGCCTGTCTTTCCAGACTGGATAGTGCCATACCACTTAAGCTCTCTAGAATCGCCTTCTCACAAAAAAAGGTAACCTTTTTTCCCGAGAATCGATTCTCAAGGGCTCAAATAATTTTGCAATTACCTCACTTTAGACGTATCTACAACATTTTTTAGATTTTAACAAGCTACTATTTAATGGGATATAAAAGCCGTTTTTTTGTTAAGCTAAGGCCTATATGGGATTCTCAATAGTTGTCTATAAATGCAATCGCCCTGATGCCATGCGAGTAATGGTTGCTTTTTTACTCTCTTTTTTGTAGTATATGTGACTAAGAATATACAACTTTATGCATTTCAAGGGCTGCAAGAATGGCAAAACTAAAATTTAAGAATACCGAGGACGAAGTCGAAATCGTTGACGGGGAAAAGATTGCTGAAGTATGTGAAGAGGCTGGCGTGCCCTTTGCATGTACCGAAGGTGTCTGTGGCACCTGCGTTATAGAAGTTGTCGAGGGAAACGAAAACCTCACTGGTCCTACTCAGGAAGAACTCGATTTCTTGGGAGAGGACACCTGTGGCGAGCGTCTCGCATGCCAGTGCAGAATTAAACAAGGTCAAGTGACAATTACTTTCTAGCTATAAGGAAACCTTAGCATGTCCAATCCTCCTACTACTTCGCAAGAGCCAAAGCTGCGTGTCCGACGTGATATGGCTATTGAAGCCATTTTATCGATGTTCCCACATAAGGCTCAGCGCCTTTCTCAGGAGATCACCAATGCTGGCTTACATTGCGTGGGGTGCCATGCAGCCACCTGGGAAACCCTTGAAGTAGGCATGAAGGGTCATGGTAAGACTGAAGAAGAGATAGAAAGGCTCATAGAGCGTCTTAACGCCCTTCTCGATGAAGAGGTAGATGTCACGACCATCACCTTAACTCCACGTGCGGCCAAGAAATACTTATCCATCCTCGAAGAAGAGGGTAAACAGGGTTGGGGTCTACGCTTTGGCGACAAACCTGCCGGTTGCAGTGGCTTTGAATATATCTTAGACTATTCCGAGAAAGCTGCTGCAGACGATGTGGTTTTCCTATCTAATGGTGTAGAGATCCATGTCAACAAGGCTACCCTACCGCGTCTTGTCGGATCAGAGATCGATTACGTCGATGGACTGATGGGCTCAGGCTTTAAAGTCTCCAATCCAAATGTATCCACTGCCTGTGGTTGTGGCAGCTCACACGGATACTAGATGACAAAAAGGGTTGCTGTCGTAGGAGCTGGCTATGCAGGCATGGCCGTCTCCTGGCATCTATTGCAACGCGGTGCGGCGGTAACCCTCTTTGATCCGAACCCATTGGGTAGCGGTGCTTCCGGCGTCGCAGCAGGGTTGCTTCACACATTCATGGGTATCGATGCTAGGCTACCGTGGCGAGGTAGAGAAGGCTATGAGGCAGCTATCCATCTTTTGGAGATCGCCTCTAAGGCTTCGATCGAACCCGTTTTTCTCCGTAGTGGCATGTTGCGGGTCGCTAAAGGTGAACGCCAATGTGTAAGTTACCGGCAGCGTAGCCAAGAACACGAAGATGTGACTTGGCTTGAACCTGGAGAGGTCGTCAACATTGTTCCTGGCATCGTGGTAAAACCGGCGATCCTAATCCATAGTGCCGTCGCCGTGAATGGTTTCCAATACTTGCATGGTCTTTGGAATGCATGTGAGGCATGCGGAGCGCAATTGGAAAGATACTCAGTCGATAGCTTGGATGCTCTGACCGAGTTTGATGCCATTGTAGTCACGGCTGGAGCCCTGACTCCTCTGATACCCCAACTTAAAGGCTTACCAATTCATAAGGTCAAGGGTCAACTTCTCCAGTTAGAATGGCCTGTTGGATACGCACCCCTTCCCCTGCCAGTAAACTCGAATGTTTACTGTGTTATGGATGCCGGCGGCCAAACATGTTTTGTGGGCGCCACCTATGAACGTGGCAACGTAGACGCAACACCTGACCTAAAACAAGCTACCGCAGAGCTAATGCCTAAGATTTGCGAATTATTACCGTTTTTGGCTGACGCCAAGGTTGTAGGAGTGCGCGCTGGCTTACGTGGATCGACACCCGGCCATCTTCCCATTGCCAAGCAGGTATCTGCGAATGTGTGGGTGCTAGCGGGTTTTGGATCCAAGGGACTCCTCTACCATGCATTGCTAGCCGAGCAGATCGCCTCAGAATGCATAAACTAATGCGTAGGGGTTGTCTGCTGGCATGTTTTTACGTGCCACTGCCAGGCAGTCCTCATGATGGTCGTGATATCAGAATGCGTGGGCTTCCATCCTAGAACTTCGAGGGCCTTGTGCGAATCAGCAATTAAGCAAGGAGCATCTCCAGCACGCCGTGCTACGTAACGTACTGGGACCTTCTTGCCACTGATCTTTTGCGTCTCTTCGACGAGCTGTTTAACAGAAAATCCATGCTCTGAACCCAAGTTAAGCTCATGAGCCTCATCGTGGTCTAATAGGTACTTCAAGGCTCTGATGTGAGCATCGGCCAAATCGACCACATGGATGTAGTCGCGAATGCCTGTTCCATCTGGGGTCGGATAATCCGTACCAAAGACGGAAAAATAGGGAGTTCTACCCACAGCGGCATCAAAAATAATGGGAATGACATGGCAAGGCGGTTGGTGCTCTTCGCCCAGCTCACCGTCGAGGTCTGCCCCGGCTACGTTGAAATAACGGAAGGCAACATATCTAAGCTTGTAGGCGATGCGAAAATCACGGAGCAACTGCTCGCACATGAGCTTAGTCCAGCCGTATGGATTAATTGGCTTCTGAGGAGCGGACTCCTTCACTGGAATGTCTTGTACGTCACCATAAGTAGCGCAGGTGCTTGACAAGACCAATACGTTGAGCCCGTTCTCCTGCATAGCTTCCAGCAGGCGCAAGGTTCCAACTACGTTGTTTTCATAAAAAATATCTGGTCGAAAAACCGATTCTCCGACTTCGGTGTTTGCGGCAAAGTGGAGGACACCAATAGGCTGATAAGTCTTAATGACTCTGGATACAAAACTTCGATCGCAGATATCCCCGACTTCCAAGGGTCCCCAACGCACGGCTTCTCTTCTTCCTTTGGACAAATTATCAATGGTTACAGGTTCGAAGCCTGCTTGACTAAGGAGTTTACATACTTGGCTGCCGACATATCCGGCTCCACCTGTCACCAGAACACGCTTTGGATTGGTGGGCTTAGGCATGATAACCTCCTTGGTCTGTTGAGAATCCGCGGATAAGGCCACCCTATCACATTTTTCCTTTAACGGTCCAAGCGATTGAAGGGACTAAAGGACGAAAGGGACATAAAGAGGTAATTGCAGAAGTATTTGGGCTCTCATGGATCGATTCTTTGAAAAAAAATCACTTTTTTTTGTGAGAAGGCGATTCTAGAGAGCTTAAGTGGTATGGCACTATCCAGTCTGGAAAGACAGGCTTTTCTCCCTTCCCAGGCCCGAAGGGTCGATATTGCAACAGGCCATGGCATCGCCATGGTATATGCCAAAATGGTTTTAGCAGCCTGTAGGGCTGCCATAAAGCGCATGCATAAATGGTGTTTGTAAACTGGCGTCTTGTAGCAGTCCTTCAGACTGCGAAATCCCTTCCTGGCGTATACCATGGCATCGCCACATAGGCCTCAACCTAACAGGTCTTTTGAGCTTATATCTCAATGACTTAGGACTTCACAATCGTATCTCGGCGCGCAGCGCTTTGGAGTGCGGTCGCTTGCGACCGCTTTTCGTTCCTTGGGACGGCAATGCTAAACGGCATTGTATGGATTCGTCGAAGGCTGCATGTACTAACTATTTTACCCTTAGGGAATTATAGTAATGCCGTTGCACACGACCGTCGCAAGGAACCCAAAGCGGTCGCAAGCGACCGCACTCCAAAGCGCTGCGCGCCGAGATACGATTGTTAGGCTTAGGTTGAGGCCTATGTGGCATCGCCATGGTATATGCCAAAATGGTTTTAGCAGCCTGTAGGGCTGCCATAAAGCGCATGCATAAATGGTGTTTGTAAACTGGCGTCTTGTAGCAGTCCTTCAGACTGCGAAATCCCTTCCTGGCGTATACCATGGCGATGCCATGGCCTGTTGCAATATCGACCCTTCGGGCCTGGGAAGGGAATGACTCTCTCTTCACCGGCATCCGATTTTCAGGAAATTGACTTCGGAGAATCGGACTTCTGCAATTACCTCTTTATGTCTTTTTATGTCCCTTTCGTCCTTTAGTCCATCCATTTTAATTACTGGACATTCACCCGACAAACAGCACAGAATGGATGACTCATGTCAATAAATGGAAATATCCTATGAACACATACGTAGTCGTCGGTGGTGGTGCTGCTGGTTTTTTTGGAGCATTAGCCTGTGCTGAGGCTAATCCTAATAGTCGCATCATCTTGCTGGAAAAGACACGCCAACCTTTGGCCAAAGTTCGCATCTCTGGAGGTGGACGCTGCAATGTGACCCACCACTGTTTTGATCCTGCCGAGCTTGTCAAAAACTATCCCAGGGGCCACCACGAACTGCGTGGTCCTTTCACCCGCTTTCAGCCACGCGATACTATAGCGTGGTTCGAATCTCGAGGGGTACCTATTAAAGCTGAAGATGATGGGCGCATGTTTCCCATCACTGATAACTCACAGACGATCATAGACTGCCTGATGTCTGAGCTGCAACGGCTAAAAGTCGACTTACGTCTCGAATGTGGTGTTAAGGAACTTCACACGACCGCTACCGGGTTACAGCTAAGCCTTTCAAATGGAGAGACGATCGATTGTGCCGGAGTTTTATTAGCTACAGGTGGCACTCGTGGAGGTTTTGACCTAGCCAAACAGGTAGGACATACGGTTATTGATCCCGTACCTTCCCTCTTTACTTTTAACATTCCTGATAGCCCCTTAAACGATCTTGCAGGCGTTTCGGTAGAATCAGCACTGGTGGAGTTGCCCATGGGTAGACTGAAGCAAGAAGGTCCATTATTAATCACGCATTGGGGTTTCAGCGGTCCTGCAGTACTTAAGCTTTCCGCATGGGGAGCCCGAGCTTTGCATGCGATTGATTACCGTTGTGAAGTGGCCATTCATTGGCTGGGAAGTCGCTCAGAGAACCACATTCGTGAAGCCTTGACAAAAGCCAAGGAGGGTCAGGGTGCTCGAACAATCCAAGCCAATTCCCCTTTTTCAGAGTTGCCTCGCAAACTTTGGCAGCGCTTGGTCTTTCTTTGTGATCTCTCACCTGAAGAACGTTGGGCCGATCTCTCCAAAGCGCAAATGAATCAGTTGATCCAGCGTCTCTATCGAGACACCTACCAACTTGCTGGCAAAACAACCTACAAGCAGGAATTCGTCACCAGTGGCGGCATTGCTTTGAAAGAGGTTAACTTTACATCTATGGAAAGCCGCAAATGTCCAAGACTCTATTTTGCAGGCGAAATCCTAGATATCGACGGGGTCACTGGTGGCTTTAACTTTCAGGCCGCATGGACCACAGGATGGATTGCCGGCAATTCAATGGGCTGTCAAATCTAACCGCGCCTGGTATAATCGCGTACCAAAACGCGTTGTTTGGAGTCCTCCCTTATTGCAAAAAAGATGATAATACTTAATACAGAAGCCGCAAAACACCATACCGAAGCAAAATTATTCCAGTAGAGATAGGCACTCAGCCCAAAGGAAAATGGTGCTGCAGCGCCCATTAACCACATATATGGAGTGGACGAAAATAAGAATGCTAAGGCGACACTAGCCAGGTACATCGCCCCAATCAGCTTGCTCCCCTGCAAATAGTAAACACTGTTCTGAACGATATGCGGATCCATGGTGCTATGAATTACGTAATTGAGATCGTAACCGCTTACGAACAGCCCACCAACGATACAAGCGGCTAAGGCCTTACGGCGCCAAGCGACCTTTTCCAACAGAAAAGAGCTAAAAGAAAACCACGTGGGCCACATGATATATGACAGCCAAACGTAGGCGTAGGTGCATACCCAGAAAGCAGCGCTGGGCGCTAGATTGTTGTTGAGAAACATCCATATCACCCCTTCACAAACCTGCTGAAAGGCGAAAAGCAAGGGAATGATTGCTAGAGGTAGCTGTCGCTTATCGGTAACCTCGGTAAGAGTACAATAACCCACCGTTCCCAATACCGCGGCACCAATGAAGCTCGCTTCTGCTGAAAAACACATGGTTTAACCTTTAAACTGCTAATGTCCTATATATTTAAGAAGACTCCAGGTTACTGAAAATGTCAAGAGGTATGCGAAGCATATGGACGAACTGGACTGATTGGACTAATTGGACGAAATGGACAAAAAGGCCATTTTGTCCAATCGAGACGATTGCAGAATTCCTTGTGACGCCGAAACAGCCATTAAAACCCTCACAATCGCGTCTCGGCGCGAAGCGCTTTGGAGTGCGCGTCGCTCGCGACCGCTTTGGATTTGGGCGAAGTGGGCATGATACGAAGCGTGACTTGCCGCTCTGGGGATACCTTGAGAGTCTGAGGCCTCCAAAGAACGGCGCGCGATTCAATAGGCTCGCCCAAATCCAAAGCGGTCGCGAGCGACGCGCACTCCAAAGCGCTTCGCGCCGAGACACGATTGTGACGGCTTTATTAATCATCTGACATCTCAAACGAATTCTGCAATCGTCTCAATGAGTCCAGTTCGTCTAATCATCTAACGTTTTAGGTGACACCAAATTAGGCGGTTATGATAAAATCCTACTTAACCCAGGAGCTATGATGGATATCGTTTTTTACACTGAGAAAAATTTCCACACAGGTGAATTGGAGACCGTGGAAGTGGTCAAGCCTATCGCTGGGAGTGATCCAGTCAACACGGGCGCGGATAAACCTGAGTACCCTCTTCATAATCGCTGCAAGACACTAGAGGCCACTATGGAAACCGAAATGGCAAGGCTATTAGCCTTAAGTTGGCATAGTAACGGGGTTATCCGTGGCTGATTAGGGGATTCCTCACATCCCATCCTCTCTCTCTCCTATCTCGGCGTCTCTGTGTTCTCTGTGGTAAAATTCCTAATCCTCTTCTTTCCTTCTTTGCTACCTCTTGTTGGAAAAGATGTCCATCTGACACACTACGGAGAAAGTAGGTCAAAAAATGTCCGTCAGCGACGACAAGCAGCAGCAGTTAGCCCTTAGAATGGAAAAACTAGGTATTTTTGACAAAGACCTAGTCGAAAAATTTATTTTGGGATCCGGAAAAGGTGGGCAAAAGGTCAACAAAACAAGCTCCTGCGTTTACTTGCATCACTTGCCGTCGGGCATTGAAATCAAGTGCCAGAGGAATCGTTCGCGTGAAATGAATCGCTTTCTGGCTCGTCGAGACTTATGCGATCGGTTTGAAGAACGAGTCCTCAAGGTAAAGACCGACAAGCAGCATGCTTTAGAGAAAATTAGACGGCAAAAAAAACGACGCACACGGCGGCAGCAAGAGAAAATGCTAGAAGGAAAACGTATCCAGGGAGAGAAGAAAACACTCAGACGTGTTTCTGATAGTGGAGAATAGAAACCCGGTTGTAGAAAATATACCTTGTGCAGTATACCAACCGGGTTACAAAAACGCTTATACTTACATTTTTTCCTTACAGTGAGAGCAGCAACCAAAGCCAAGATACAGGGCAACTGCTGATAACACCGCATGAAGACCGACATCGCCCCAGCTATTTGCCAGAAAACCGAAGATCATTTCATGCCCGTAAAAAATTCCCAGTATCGCTACTAAGCCATAGATCACGCCAAAAATCTGAAAGTACAGTTTGGACCAATAGGAGCCCATAAATCCGGCGATACCGGCTACAACACCTGAAAGCAAGTGCACGTGGTTGTGCCAACTATTTAAGGCAAAGACACCCATGAGCATGCCGTCTTTCATCATAAAGCCCATATAACCTGCTAAGGCTAATACGATAAACACCACGGCATAAACATATGCCATATACCTAAGCATTTTTCCTCCTTCTGCTACTCCCCCTAAATCCCTTAGACAAGCCATCCAAAGCTCCCTGAAGATTTAAGAGGTTGCATGTGAAATATTATTAAAAGAACCCCACGTACCCAATTTAAATTCTACAGGATAGTAATAATATTTACAAATATACCTAGATAAATAATAAATGGCGATAGAATGCTATTTGTTAGCCCATGGAAGAACAAAGGAAAAGCAGCTTCCTTTGGTTGGATTATTTTTCACTTCGATGAGGCTATCGTGGGCTTTAAGAATTTTTTGAGCATGGGATAGATTGATCATGCTGTAGCCAGAAGAAGGGGCCCCTTGAGGAGGCTCAAAAAGCTCTGACATCGTTGTCGCATCGATGCCCTCACCAGAATCGATCACTTCCAAACGCAAGCCTTTGGGAGTTGGGATCGTTTGGACAGTGATTGAGCCCTTGCTAGGAGTGACTGCAATGGCGTTATCTATTAGGTTGGATAGCACCTCTTCAATGCGCGCAGGATCTGCAGCTACAGGCCGTTGGTCATCCACCGCACTATGAAGGCTAACCTCTTTTATTCGTGCTGTCTCCTGGGCATTTTTCATGACATTTTCAACCATTTCCTGAAGCTGATATTCTCTGAGATCCACTTGCAAGGCTGAAGATTCGGGACTTGTCACGTGAAGTAGGTCCTCAACTAACTTTAGACCACCTTCAGCGGACTGTTGAAGAGTAGTCACAACAAACTGGTTGTCTGCATCCGAGCGCTCACTCTGACCTAAAAGACGCGATAGCTGACAGACGGTGACAAGTTGTGCACGCAAGTCGCTAGATAGAACCGTCACCAACTTGCGTAAACGTTTGGTAACGCGCTCCACCTCTTTGGACTTAGCAGATAGCTTCTCGCTGTAATCGATAATGCTTAGCTTGGAAGCCGCTTCCACCATAGCTAATTGTTCATTTCTGAAGCTGACCGTCATGAGTTTCAAGAATAGACCATTCATCCTATGCGCGATCACCAACACGACGGTCAGGAGAACAGGAGTGAGCGCTGCCAAGGTTCCATAGACCTCACTCTCCATGCCGACAAGCTTCAAAAAGGCACCCCCAATAATGGAGGCAGCATAAATGCCACTGAGAGACGCCGAACCCGAGAAAACGGCTAATCCTCCAATGGCCAGGGCAATTAGCACGATCATCAAAAAGGCTTGGTTCAGTAAATTTTCTGGAAAAAACACAAACATCGAAGCCCCCCACGTCAGCCCTTCGAGGACCGAGCAGGTGTAATACAGACGGAAAGGGAAACTCGATTGTTCGGAAAAGGGACGCCCTTGCTGATGACGTTCGAGCATCACAGCCGCCCATCTACCCATTAGGCAGATGAAAAGAGCCAATACCCAACGGTGACCTTGTCCATTGATATCAAAATCCCAATCAACCAACGCTAAGCCAACCAACGCTAGGCAACCACCGGCGATGCCGACATAGGCATTTCTAAAAATAAGACCTCTAACCTCTTGGCGGAGGCGCTCATCTAACGAAGCTGCAGGGGCCATAGGAGGATCTCCTTGTCCACTCAAATTTCCGAATTAAGGTATGCCTACGCACGCGTGGTATATACCTCAAGCCATATCACTATCTGCTCTAAACGATGTTAGGCGCTTATCCATGATCATTTTCCCTTAATCGGGTCTGAGCTAGGACATGCGCCTCAAAAGCTAAGTTGAAAAAGAACACGGTTGCTGGGGTCACTAGGGCCATAAATGGTATCAAGATAAAAAACCACTGCATGGATGCATGAAAAGGGTTAGGACTAATGAATCCAGCATATTTAGCAAAACAACCCGCAGCAAGCCCTAAACTCAATGACAAAAGCAGTGGCAAAAGAGCAATAACAACCTGAACCGTATTCGAGAAAATATCGGCTTTGAGGCGCTCTCGGATAGTTTGTGAAATCTTACCCTTTCTTGCTGCCCTTAAAGCGAGTATGGGAGTAACAAAAAAAGTCATGCATATAGCACCAATAACCAGTATCAACGCTGTAACATAGAGCAAGAAGGGGCCAAAGGCGAGAATGACAGAAAACAAGGGACCTAACAACGGCACTGCTATAAATAGGTGAAAAATCCCCAAGGCCATCCATAGGACAACAAAGCCAAACAAGATGAGCATGTTGAGGGAAAAGGCAGTAACGATAATCTGCCAAGAACCCATAGCAACCTGAGAATAATCAACAGGCCGTTGCTTAACCTGATCGTGATACACGCGTGTTAAGATCACACCGCCACCCATGAGAAGGCCTATAGTGACAAAAATGGGTAGAAAAGTCAGACAAAGAGCCGCCCAACTCCCCGCATTTATCGCTAACGTACGACAGGCAAGGATGATCCATCCCCCTAGCAACAGCATGCAGAAGGTAAACAGCAATTTCTTCCAGTCCAGGACTAGCTCTGCTGAACGGTTGGTGATACGGTGAAGTTCGTCCCAGGTCATCATTAATCTCGCTTGTTCATAGGCTTTTAAAGAGGTATTTGGGTCGCACTATTGGCGTTCCCTTGCCCCCACGTGCAATAAGACGCTCATAGACTACCTGTATGGAAATGCCTACGCAGCGCGATAGGGCAAATAATACCGTAAAATACTCAGGATAGGGAAAGCCAGCAGCCGAAAGCACGGTTCCAGATATAGCATCCACATTAACGTGTGGGTCCTTTATTTTTGGATTTTCGCTCAGGACCTTCTCACCGGCCGACCGCAACAAAGTGGCAATCTTCACCAGGGGATGATTAGGATAGTGTTCGTGAGCCACGCGAAATAACACAGTAGCGCGTGGGTCCTCTACTCTCAAAACAGCATGGCCAAAGCCAAAGATAAGGTCATCGCCAGCTAGTCGTGCGCGAATCAACGCCTCCACTTGTGCTTCGGTGGCATTGTCTCCGAGCTCCTTGTGCACTTCTTTAACAAAGGCCAAGCAGTCTTGGTTGGCTCTACCGTGGCGCGGACCCGCTAACGCCGCCATGGCAGCACATAGCGAACCATACATGTCCTCTAAACCCGAAGCCGCTGCCTTACCCACAAAACAAGATAGATTGCCACCACCATGGTCGTAGTGGAGAACGTTAAATAGGGTAAAAACCTCTGTCAGGGCATCCAGATTCGCATTAGGAACATTGAGCATTTGTGAAAAATTCTCAATGTAGCCTAGTTCAGGTTTAGAGGGCTTAGTCCCTCCCCAACCTGCATGGTGATTAATGACTGTCGCGGCAAGCTCAGGCATTTTGGCAATGACATTTAGGCAGTCTTCTCGATAGTCATCGCGTCCCTCAAACATGCCAAGAATAAGTAGGGCCGCACAGAATAGTTTCATCGGATGCCCGGCCCTGGGTAGTTTGCGGATATGCTCAATAGTCTCCGAAGAGCAATGCGCTCGCGTCGATAGATCCTTGGAAAAAGCTGCCACTTCCTCCTTAGAGCCCTCGCGGCCATGATAGAGAAGGTAGATCACTTCTTCAGGCCGCCAGCTGGAAAGTTCGCTCAATGCCCTGCCCACATAGAAAAGACCGAGGTCCGGATCAACAGACGACGTGACACAATACCCCACGGGGTAACCGCGCATGCCTGTTTCCAGATTTTCCTGGGTCACCTCAAATAATACATCGGACATGATCATCCTCCATTACTCTTTACTGATTCAAGGAAAAGGCTCTTTTCTTCCAATAACTCGCGTTGGCTTTCCTTGATTCTTTGCGTCAAAAAATCATTCCACGGCAGGTCAGAAATCACTTCATAACTACCATCACCCTTAGAGCGACATGGAAAAGAAAATATCAAATCTTGCTCAATTCCATAAGGATTATCGTCAGAGCACACCGCAGAAGAGAACCACTGCCCCGGTGGCGTAGAAGTCACTAACGATCGTACGGCGTCGATGGCGGCACAAGCAGCAGAAGCCGCCGATGATTTACCACGGGCTTTGAGTACCTCAGCACCTCTTTTTTGTACTCTTGGGATAAATTCCTCCTGCAGCCACTTTTCGTCCTGGATCACGCTCGTAACCGGCCTACCATTAATGCGTGCATTGTAGAAGTCTGGCACTTGTGTCGTCGAATGGTTACCCCAAATGGTCAAATGAGTGACGGCAGTGATATCAACACCAGCCCTAAGAGCAAGCTGGCTTTGGGCACGGTTTTGGTCAAGACGCATCATCGCATGAAAATTTTTACGAGGAATGCGCGGAGCATGGCTCATTAGGATTAAGCAATTGGTATTACAGGGGTTACCAACCACCAGCACCTTCACATTAGGGCTTGCGGAGGCGTTTAGAGCACGACCTTGACCGATAAAGATCTTGCCATTTTCAGCCAATAGATCTTTGCGCTCCATGCCAGGAGCTCGCGGTTTGGCACCTACCAAGAGGGCGAAGTCGGCATCGCCAAAAATTTCTTCGGGATTGCTTCCGATGTGAACCTCTTTAAGGAGAGGAAAGGCACAATCGAGAAGCTCCATCTTGACCCCTTCCAGCATAGGGAGGGCCTCAGGAATCTCTAATATATGCAGGGCCACGGGCTGGTGAGGACCCAACATAGCTCCAGCCGCGATACGGAACAACAAAGAATACGCTATTTGTCCGGCGCCGCCGGTGACAACAACACGTTTGAGGGGTAGGGTCATCTCTCTAACTCCTTCTACTTTGGTACGTCCTCAAAAAGTTATGCCGATTCTGCCTTGCTGCGGCGGTCATTTTGTTGTCTCTCTCCTCGAACATAGCTGACGCTATGCCCTCGTCGCGATCCCAACAACCTGACTCGCCTCGCTAAGGCATGATCTGCCATAACTTTTTGAGGAGGTACCTACTTTGGCTCTTGCAATATTATACTATGATATTATGTCGCACCGCCTTAATGCGCAACAGCGTATCACAACGGAGCCTATGGTAGGGCAGAGCAGTCGGTTGGGGCCTCATTCGGGGATATAACACTAAAGCTCTTCGCACGAAGCTCTGGATTGTGATATTGTATGTGGTTCACAACTCGGAAATTTCTAACATTTTAAGTAATATTTCTCTATACTTAACGCAGTTTTTTGCAGCAGGAGCCCTTAACAATGAATTCGGTTGATCTCAGTGTTACACACTTGTTAAACATTATCGAGGTATTCGCCAGCGTTCAGGGAGAAACCTCTTTCACTGGCTGCCCCACTACATTTATTCGTTTGGCGGCCTGCAACCTACGTTGCACCTGGTGCGATACAGCCTATTCATTCGGTCGGGGTACCCCGTGGACCATCAAAGCTCTGGTTGAAAAAGTCGAAGCCTATGGCCTCAAATATGTCTGTGTCACCGGTGGAGAACCTCTCTTGCAAGAGGGTTGCCTGCTCTTGCTACAACATCTGTGTGAATTAGGATATGTTGTCAGTCTTGAAACCGGAGGCTCGTTATCGACCTCCAAAGTCGACCCCAAGGTAAACGTTATCCTAGACATTAAATGTCCCGGCAGCGGTATGGCGGAAAAGAACTATTGGCCCAATTTGAATATTCTCCGTAAACACGATGAGGTCAAATTCGTTGTAGCTGACCGCCTTGATTATTGTTACGCCGCAGACGTGTGTAAACAATACGAACTTTCCAAGCGCGTCAACACTGTTCTCTTATCGCCAGTATTTGGTCTGCTAGATCCAAGGGAGTTAGTCAGTTGGATACTTGAGGACAAGTTACCCGTTCGCCTAAACTTACAGATTCACAAGTTCATCTGGTTGCCAGAAACGAAAGGAGTTTGATCACATGAAAGCCGTAGTTGTCTTTAGCGGTGGACTGGATTCCACGGTAATGCTAGCACAGGCCCTCTCGGAAGGCCGAGAATGCCTTTGCTTAACATTTGATTATAAGCAGCGTCATCGTGTTGAAATTGCTGCCGCTTGCGAGATCGCCCAACACTACGGAGTAAATCAACGCATTATTCAGCTTGACCCGAAGTGCTTCGACAATTCCTCTCTGGTCCAAAAGACCAATGTGCCAAAAAATCGTTCTCTGGAGCAAATTCAAACCGATGGGATACCATGCACCTATGTGCCCGCGCGAAACACTCTATTTCTGGCCTATGCGGCAGCGCAAGCAGAGATATGGGATGCTCACGAAATTTACTTTGGGGCTAACGCCATGGACCAACCCAACTACCCCGACACGCGTCCGGAATATTTGGCAGCTTTTCAAGGTTTGCTAAACGTCGCTACCAAGCAGGCTATTGAAGGTCATGCTCCAACCCTACGATTTCCCTATCTCAAGCTAAATAAACGAGATATTATTCGTCATGGCATGTCCCTAAAAGCGCCACTGCAGCTCACACTAAGCTGCTATGACCCTCCCTCACCAGGACATCACTGCGGAAGATGCGATGCTTGCTATCTACGAAAAGAGGGCTTTATAGCCTCTGGATCCCCAGATCCTACAACCTATCTCGATAAAGGCTTGCCATTGGAAGCTGTCGGATTGCAAGACATGGTTTAAAGCGTTAAGAAAGACTCACGAAACGCACACCATTCGGTCCTTTGCGCATTCTAAGCCATGAGCAGAGCTCTATAATTTTAGTTACTTGAGTTGAATCAGGACTGATCCAATAACACGCCAATTCGCGCTGTACCAGATGGCATAACTGCGACAGCGGATAGACCACCCCACTATTGTAGAAGTAGCTACGAATACATTGCAGTACATTAGTGACAAGGTGAGAGGTTGCTTCATCAGCACAAAACAGGCCTTCTACCGGCTGTAGTAATAAACCATCCAGCACACTATTCCCATCAGCAAAGACATCGTTGGCCCAGGACAGAAAGGGTTGTACAAGAGCTTCCTGGGAAGTGACTCGCTGCAAGCGTTCTAACACGTCTGCGCGCGAGGCAATCCCCTGGCGTCGTAACATCCAAGGACGCACAAAAGCCGCAATAGCTTCCTCTATTTTTTGATAAAAAAAGCTTCTAGACTGGGGCATTTGCCAAGTAGCCATAGCCTCAACCCGCCAACGGCGTTGTTGCTCAGGCCCGGCACGGCGCACTTCCGCGGCTGTTGCCAGAGAGAGCCGACAGACACCCTGAAGGTGATAATCTTGAAAAAGAGTGTAGCCAGCACGCACATCACAAAATAAGAATAGTGTACGGATAAACGCTTCTAGATCCCATTCGTTACATCGCTTAAGGTCTTTGCCCAATAAATGAGCTGACAACTTAGATCGAATATCATCGATGTGTCCCTGTCCTAGGCCAAGCGAGCGTAAATCATAATCCAAAAGATCTGCAATGACAGCGCGACGTGCTTCCAATAAGAGTTTCTCTGCCTGCGCCGGTAGTCCCAATACACCTATAGGCTCGAGAAGGACCAGCGGTTCCATCCACGTACGAAAGCCAGGACCAAAATCAAATTCAAGCTGCTCGCTAGATTCAAGCATCTCCTTCGAAGTCAACGGACTGTCATAGCCCACAGCGGTTTCTTGAATGGTAGAAATGGGACGAATGGAATCGGGGTCTACACTTTCCAACGCATAAACCATCTCCAGGCCATGCGTATAAGCGGACTGAAGCTTAGGGTCAGAGACGGGTTTTGAAGAAATACGCCCCTGAGAAGGACGAGGCGTCGCAGGGGCGTTTTGGAGCAACATGCGGCGAAAGGCCGCACGCTCATCGTCGTCTTCGAGGTCTGTCGCTAATATTGGTTCCATATATGTCAACTACCTGGCAGTAGAGGGACTTCAACCCACCCTTATAATGGAATGTGGAAAAATTAACCATGCCAAGTTGATCATTGTTTGATCTTTTGCGAAAATTTTCTATGGTAGAGCTGAATGAGGTATATCGAGTGTGGTATGCTAACCCCGATAACAGAGCCTAGAAAACCGAACCTAGAGTCATTATGCAAACACCCGACTTCACTCTCCTTGGACCTGACGAAACGGCTCAGCAAGTCCTTCAGTTAACGCCCAAGCAACTGGAAAACTTTGCTGCCACCTTCTCCAATGATCAGCTGCAAGCGACCATTATTCGGCTTACTCCAGACAATGATCCCCATTGGCAAGGTAAAATGCGAGCTATGGTCCAAGGTGTCGCCCAACGCTCCCAGTTGGAAAGCATTGGTCGCGTTCTAAACGTAAAACAGTTGCTGGAGCTGCTAGATGCGGCGGCAGATAGCGATGTTGCCTGGCAGGATAAACTCCAGTTCATTCTGGTAGGTCTTCCGCAAAATGTCTTCGAGGCTAGCCTGGATGGCATCACCGACCGGCAACTACGCGCTTTGAAAGCAGTGGGTTCCACCGAAAGCTTACAGCATCACCTCACCCTCCTCGTCCATGAACTTGCCCGCAAGGCGGAACAGACGGCTGTAGGACTAGAGGGTCTCGAGCGACAAATTGAAGTTTATAATGTTCATACCGTTCATCAAAAAGATATTGATACCTTTCTTCAGCGCATTGAGGAGGCCTTAGATTTCTTTTTGCATGGTCTATCTCTCCTAGATACCTCGTTAGGCTTAGCTTGGAATACAAATCGTGAAGACCTCATCGACCGCTTTACACAGCTGAAGGAGAACTGGCTGCGCTACCTACAGTTCGTGATTGGACGTCCGGGAACGTCGGAGACTCCTAGCTCAGCGCTCTATGCAAAGCTGGACAGACATCTGAATGCCATCTACGGTGATCCCAGCAATCCTGTTGAGCATGATGTGTTGGAGGATAGCGATCCGGCCCTCGAAGCATTAACAGCGTTGTCGCTGTGGGTTTTACAAGACTATTGGGGGGTTGGCCTTCTGCCAGGCATAACTCACGTGGAAGACCTGGATCTCGACAGCACTCACACCGATGCTGAACGAATTCTGTATCGAGAAAAGCTGATGTTAGTGGCTCAGGAGAACCTGAACATACTAGGATTAGCAACGGTGGGTGATCTTAAGAAGGCGCGCATCTACTCACGCAATATGCTCAGCAGATATATTGAGCGACACCGCGAACGCCTAAACAGTTATGAGCCGAGGGAATAAACACCTAAAAGTTTAGTAGAAACAGAGCCTGGTTCCCATGGACTTATTCACCTATTCCATGCTGTCATAGAGCGTCTTTTATGGATTTAAAGAAGCTATGGATTTTGTTCACATCTTTGGGCATATTGGCACAAAATTCAAAAACTTGCTGTCGCATTGGCTCCTTGAATTCCACTTGGGCAAGATCTTGAAGTGTTGGCGGAAAATAAGAATAACCAGCATATTTACTAGTTCCAAGAATCATGAAAACAAGATTTCTAAGCATTGCTACATCCCCCCGTAGATCAGAGGGTTCTACAGGAGCTTCAGCATTACCAAAGTCGATAATATCATATCGATTGAGGGTTTGGTCATACATGACATTGTCTTGCTTAATGTCATTATGCGCTATTTTCAAAGATTGTAACGTTGCGACTCCTTGACTAATTTGGCAGATAGCATCTAACCGTTGCTCAAGAACCATTTCATTCTTTATTCTATTCAACGTAAAATCATATTTGTGCAATACGATCATATTTTCCTGTCCTTCGCTGGCAGGGAAATAAGCCTTAGGATGAATCGTCAAGCCAACGGACTTGTTCTCCCATTTCTTAGATAGTTCAAATTCATTACTCAGATCAGATTTTAATTCCTTATAAGCCTTTTTTTTAGAACCCCACGAGCTCAATTCGCCAACTTTTCCTTCGAATATGTGAGCCAATACACTACCTCTGTAGTATGTTTTTGTTTTCTCGATGCCCTGTTTAGTTTTTGTGTGTATGATAGTATCTTCCTGCCTATTCCATACACTAGATGCTTCGTTCCCTAGATTAGGTACGAGTGAGTAGTTATTATCAAAATTCATTTACATTCCCACTGGGTTTATATTAAATAAAATTAAACCAATACTATTGTAACAAATCTCGGCATAATATTAAACATTTTTTTACATAGATTTTTACGTAGGCGTAAAATCAGCCTTGTTCACCTTTACGGTCAGAATTTCGGTCGGACGAAAAAGGTCGGATGTCGTGGTTTGTGACGAGGGCATAGCGCCAGCTATGTCCGAGGAGCAAAACGCGACAGACGATCCTTTTGCAGTCGACCGAAAACTGACCGCAAAGGTAAATAAGGCCGTAAAATCTAACCATGAGCGGCATAGGAAAGCACAAAAACTTCTACTGAGACTATCAGTGTTGCGCGGCTGTGATACCTTGCTGTTCTAAAGCTGCTGTAATATCGCTTAACACCTTTTCTTTGCTCTGTGCACCATCGATATCCACCAAAACACCCTGCGCCTTGTAGTAGGCTATCAAAGGCTCTGTCTGGTCGTGGTACACCTTCAAGCGCTGACGTACAACATCCGGTGTGTCATCCTCGCGCTTACGTCCCATCAAACGCTTTTCCAGCTCTGCATCAGAAACATCGAGGTTTAAAACGACCAATCTCTTTTTTCCGACAAGATTTTTGCTCAGTTCAGTGGCTTGGGGAATCGTTCGAGGAAAACCATCCAAGATATAACCCACCTCGCTATCAGGCTCCGCCACGCGGTTTGCTAAGACCTCAATAGCTAACGAATCCGGCACCAACAAGCCTTTGTCCATGAACTCGGCCGCTTTGCGCCCCAGAACCGTGTTGTGCTGCTTATTATAACGAAATAGATCACCCACAGAGATATGGGGAACATTGAGTTGCTTGCTAACTTCAACGGCCTGTGTTCCTTTCCCTGAACCAGGCCCTCCCAATAGAACGACTATAAAACCCTGTGCGGATAGATCTGAATCTCCGTGCAAAGAACTCCCTAATGACAACCCCATAAACACCAATGCTGTTAGTAACAATTTCATTTTCTAGTCCTCAACTGAATAACAAACTCACGATCAACATCTTAGAACAATATGACAAAATAATGCAATCACTTTGCGAGTAAATAACGCTCAGAATGCCTCATGGCTTCAGACCAGTATTCGAGTACTTCCTGGGCCCTCAGGATTATCAAACTGCTGTTACCTAAGGCAAAGCGCTTGAGAATTCCCTGTTTTTCCAAATCCGCCTCAAGCCGAGTCCAATCATATACCACAGCATCAGGAGGGTTAAGCGGTCGCACGCGATAAACGAGTTTCACTGGTTTTCTTATGTCCTCATCGACAATGACTCCATCAAAGACCTTATGAAAACGGTAGGATACGTCATTAAGCTCTTCAACATGATGCAAAAAAGTTATGCTCGACAAAGAAGCTCCTAAAAAAGCTATCCAGCCATCTTGCTGAACAAGCTCAGCGAACGTGGATTCTACTCCAAAACAATTCTCAACCTCTTGCAATGAAAATTTCTTATTGTTGACCACGCAAAAATTGAATACTGGTGTGCGAGTCCTCCAACGGCTATATCGACGTCGATAGTGATCCGTCAAGGCGCCCACTTGGCTAGGACTGTTTTTAACGTCATAAATACCATCGCGGCAAAAATCATAATTGAATGTGGGAATAAGAACCGTTTGGTCTCCCAAGACTTCCTGGATTACGCCTTCATAATCCAGACAGATGGACTGACGATCCTTAATGGCATCCATGATACCAACGCGAAAGATGTCGGAATGAAGGAGAATAGGACCGCGGCTTAGAGGAGCGAAGGCGGATTGAAGTTGCGCCAGCAATAGGGACTTAGGAACCATTAAGGCCACCAGACACCTCCTCAAGAAGGTTGACATCCAGGAGTTGTCTAACCAACGGCTGTAACTCCCACAGGGGCTTCCTCAACTTTTCAGCGATCGCTAATAAATCAGTTTTTCCATCACTGTAGGCGAGAATATTAACCAAGTCGCGAGCCTGAAGTCCGGATGCACGCGACGAAAGCGTCGGATAAAGACCACGCCGCCCCAGCTGCGGCTCGCACAATACTGTGCAACGATAGGTTCGGTTGTCTTCTAGAATATTCAGACAGCGCAGGCACATTTTGAGCGATCCCGCCAAGGCAGCAGGGGTCACTAAGTCTAGATTATCGGCAGATGTGTGATATTCGGGATATTCACCATATTTTGTGCGCATGAGGGACCCTACAGGAAGATCAATCCCTGGCCAATTATATTGCCTTTCATCACTACCTCGATCCAGAAAGCTGTACCAATGTGAACCATCCAGTTCATATTTAAAAATATGTGCGGTAACGCGGTCCACAAGGGTATTTGCCAACCGCGTTTCAAGATAGCTGAAAGCTCCCGGATTCCCTAGGCACGTCAAAACATAGCCTGCAATAACGCGTTTTTTAAGTTCCTGTAAGTTGTTAGCGAGATAGGTGATGGATCCTATAGTCTCTGGAACAAACACAAAGCGATAGGTAAAACGGCGTGGCTTTTGAAGGAGTTCTCGCGCTAAAAAAGCTGAGACAACAGGACCGGAAAGCTCATTGTTAGCCATAGAAGGATGACAGAGATACGTCGATAATAGAACTTCTTGCTCTGTCTCACCAGGAATAATTAAGTCACCAATCGTCATCGATCCAGTTTCAAGAGTACTATCGATTTTTACGAAATAGGCCTGCTCGGTCAACTGCTGTCTCTGCCGATCATTCAGGCAAAACCCCCAACGTCTCGCGTAGTAGGAAGTCACATAGGGAATCACATCGGGTTGTTCCGGTAGTGAGTAGAGGTGCTGGTTTAGCTCAGCCAAACTTAACTGCCCCTCAAAGGGTTCGCTATAACCGACAAGATGGAGGTTACATTTTTGGAAGTCAATAATACGATGGCCAGCGGCATCGGCAACATAGGCATCCCTTACATTCCACTCAGGAGGCACTTGCCAATCAAAAACCTGTGTGCCGGAAGGGACCTCTTCGGTCACAATAGGAGCTATTTCCCTGAGAATATCTAAAGAGGCTCGCACGCCATCACCTGTGAGGCTACGACAGATAGGAAAGAGCCTCTTAACAGCGCTGTACATCTCGTTGCCGATGCTGTCATCAGACATGAATGGCCCGTCCAAGTGCGTGGAGGCAAGCTTCTTTGATAGCCTCGCTCAATGTGGGATGCGCATGAGAAGCACTGGCCACTTGCTCTACTGTAGCGCGTTTTGCTATCGCCAAGACGCCTTCGCCAATCATTTCTGAAGCGTTAGCACTTGCGATATGCAGACCTACCAGACGCCCAGATCTCTTATCACCAACGACTTTAACAAGCCCATCGAGATCTCCAACGCAGCGCGCACGCGCATTCGCGCGAATGTGGCAGGTACCTATCAGGACATCTATTCCAGCTTCCTTAGCTTCCTTCTCTGTCAAGCCTACAGCAGCTACCTCAGGGTGAGTGTAGATGACATTAGGAATTGCCATATAATTGACGGTTGGATGTTGCCCAGCAATGATCTCTGCCACAGCGATACCCTCCTCAGAGGCGCGATGAGCCAACATGACACCCTCGATGAGATCGCCAATGGCATAGATATTTGGGAGGGAAGTACGGAACTGTCCATCAACCGTCACAAAGCCACGGTTCGTAGCAATACCGGCATCCTTTAGACCAAGACCTTCACTGTAGGGGCGCCTTCCAATGGCAACTAGGACAATATCAGCGGAAAAAGTTTCCTTTTTGCCTTCAACCTCTATTCCAAGAGTCACTCCTACATCATTTATTACCCCGTCAACCACCTTAACAGATAGGTTAAAGTTGATCCCCTGTTTTTTCAGGCTGGTCTGTAGTGACCGGCTGATCGCATGATCCATTGCAGGGCATATCGAATCTAACATTTCCACAACGGTCACTTCGCTGCCAAGCCGATTGTAAACAGAGGCCAGCTCGACTCCTATAACACCAGCGCCCACCACGATGATTTTTTTGGGTACTTTGGCAAGACTTAGAGCTCCTGTAGAGGACACTACAGTCTTTTCATCAAAAGGCAAAAAGGGTAGAGGAATAGGCTCTGAGCCCGTAGCCAAAATGATATTACTGGCTTCAATGGTTTCTTCACTCTTCTCGCTACTTACGAGAATCGTATTGGCATTTACTATTTTGGCGGAACCATGCAACCAATCGATTTTATGCTTCTTCAGCAATGCATCAACGCTCTGAACAAGCCCCGTAACGATACCATCCTTGCGAGTCATCATCTGGGCAAAGTCTAAGCGATAACTATCGCTCATAATACCATGTTCCTTGGCATGTTTAGCTAAAAAATCGTATTGCAAAGAGGAGTGCAAAAGCGCTTTAGAAGGGATACAACCCACATTCAAACATGTTCCACCCAATGTAAAACGCTTTTCCACGCAAGCTGTTTTGAAGCCCAGCTGAGCAGCACGAACCGCAGCGACATAGCCCCCAGGCCCCCCACCAATGACTACGACATCATAACGAGTCACCATGATGCTCTCCTATATACCTAGCAACATTCGCGAAGGATCTTCTAAAGCGTCCTTGATATGAATCAAAAAAGCTACAGCCTGCTTTCCATCCACGATACGATGGTCGTAGCTAAGTGCCAGATACATCATCGGGCGTATGACAATTTGATCATCCACCACAACTGGTCGCTTCTGAATCTTATGCATTCCTAAAATACCACTTTGGGGTGGATTTAAGATCGGTGTGGAAAGCAAAGATCCATATGTTCCACCATTAGTAATAGTAAAACCACCACCTAATAAGTCATCGACGGTCAATCCACCTTCGCGAGCCTTTTTGGCATAGTTGACGATATCTTGTTCAATCTCGCTAAACGAAAGAGTATCACATTGACGTACTACGGGTACCACTAAGCCTCTATCCGTTCCTACAGCAATACCAATATCGTAGTAGTCACGGTAGACGAGGTCCTCACCATCAATATACGCATTAACTTCCGGAACAGCTTGCAGAGCTGAGACGGTTGCTTTCACAAAGAAAGACATAAAACCTAGCTTAACGCCATTTTGCTTCTGGAAAGACTCCTTGTGACGTTCGCGTAAAGCAATCACTTGCGTCAGATCTACCTCGTTGAAAGTCGTCAACATCGCCGTACTTTGTTGGCTTTCCACCAGACGTTTAGCGATAACCTTGCGAATCTTGCTCATCTTTACGCGACGCTCAGGACGCTTCTCCGTTGACGTTTTACTAGCAACGCTTGGACGACTGATGGGTGCAGCTGATGGAGTTTCGTCTCGTTGACCCAGGATATCCGCGACAAAGGTGTCCTTAGTCTGACGCGCCGAAGGGCCAGCTGGTGAAGGTGGCGGTACACTTGTCACTACCGGTTTTGCAGGGGCAGGAGGAGCAGCAATCGGAGCTGGAGCTGCGGCCGGGGCCGACGGAGGAGGAACTGAGGGAGCTGGAGCTTGCTCCGGGATGGGTTTAGGTGCGTCAGTGACAGTCTCTTTTTGAGCATCCACGAAGCCAATGACATCACCAATCTTGACGACATCATCAGGTTTGATGGTTAAGGTCAACACGCCTGCAACAGGGGCATGGAGCACCTGATTGACCTTATCGGTTTCTAACTCTAGAATTTCCTCGTCGACACCGACGTGGCTACCTGAAGGCTTCATGATTTGTGCTATGGTAGCTTCGTTGATGGATTCACCCATTGCTGGGACTTTGATTTCGTGTTTCATGCTCTACAGTACCTTATAATAAAGGTTCTTGAAAAAATTAGAGGAGCTTTTCATGTGCATCGGTCGCTCTTGGATGGACTAAAGGACCAAAACGACGAAAAGGACATAAGGGACTCAGGAGGCAAATTTTTTCTAGTCCTCTATGTCTTTTATGTCCCTTTGGTCCTTTAGTCCAAGAGAATTCACCAACCATAATCATCATTTTTGCCCAAAGAGAGCTTCAATCATAGCTGCATATTCACGCTTTGACAATGCATAGGATCCTGCGGCGGTTGATGCACTCAACTCCCGCCCGATATATGTGGCCTCTTGCCCATGCGGCAGAATCTGGGATAGACGCTGATCAATAAACTTCCAAGCACCCATGTTCTTAGGCTCCTCTTGCACCCAGTACCACTCCTTAACGCTGGAATACTTGCTAACCAACTCACTTGCACGATCAAAGTGGAATGGATACAGCTGCTCAACGCGAATGATAGCCATATCGTCTACCTTACGCTCCTCTCTAGCAGCCACCAAGTCGTAATAAACACGTCCACAACAGAAGACGAGTTTCGTAGCCTTCGCTGGCGACGTCGGATCATCCAAAATTTCCTGGAAGGTTCCTTGCGCAAGGTCTCGTACTGGGCTAACACAGCGCGGATGCCTCAGCAGTCCCTTAGGTGTAAAAACAATTAAAGGCTTCCGCCAGGGCACGAACATCTGACGACGCAATAAGTGAAAGAACTGTGCTGGCGTGGTCGGATTAACAATCTGCATATTGTAATCTCCACACAGCAACAAAAAGCGCTCCATACGTGCGGAGGAGTGCTCTGGGCCTTGTCCTTCATACCCATGAGGTAGGAGCATGACGAGTGGTACATGCAAACCCCATTTTTGCTCGCCAGGAGCAATAAACTGGTCAATAATAATCTGTGCACCATTACAGAAATCGCCAAACTGAGCTTCCCACATCACCAAAGCCGTTGGATATGCCAAAGAATAGCCATATTCAAAACCAAGCACCGCATATTCTGATAAAGGGGAGTTAAAGACATCGAAGCGGCCTTGATCGGGTTTAAGACGGCTTAAAGGAAAGTACTTGCGTTCCTGAACCTGATCCATCCACATCGCATGCCGATGGCTAAAAGTACCCCGACGGCTATCCTGGCCAGTTAAACGTACATGTGTGCCTTGCCATAGCAACGAAGCCATGGCTAGGTGTTCGGCCATCCCCCAGTCGAGCGATGGAGCGTCTGGTTTGCCACTAACCATAGCCAAACGTTCCTCTAACAAACGTTTGAGCTTGGGATGCAGGTTAAAGCCCTCGGGAATGGTACAGAATAGATCAGCCAATTTACGGAGCAAGGTGGCGTCTACAGCAGTGTTTACTTGTTCAAAAGGTTCAAAAACACCTTTTGGCTTAGGAACTTTGGTCTGCCCAGCAGCCTTTTTAATGCTATCTTCAACGCTACTTTTGATCTTATGCAATGACTGCAGAAACTCTTCTTCAGCCTGCGCGGCGATGTGTTGCTCAAGAAGACCTGCCTTGACCATCTGCTCGCGATAGATTTCCCTAATCGGTTTCTTTTTACGAATTAGAGCATATTCTAGAGGCTGCGTGAAGGCGGGTTCGTCGCCTTCGTTATGTCCGTACTTGCGGTAACAGTTAAGCTCAACAAATACATCGCAATGAAAGCGATGGCGCATTTCCACAGCTAGCTTAGTCGCATAGATACATCCTTCGGGGTCTTCGGCATTCACATGAAAGACCGGTGCGCCGAAAGCCCTGGCTATGTCTGTGCAATACCGAGTCGACCTAGCATCTTTAGGAAGTGTGGTAAAACCAATCTGGTTGTTGACGATGAGGTGAATGGTACCACCATTATCATATCCTGGAAGCCGATACAGCTGGAGTGTTTCGTACACAACTCCCTGCCCAGCAATAGAAGCATCGCCGTGAATCAATACTGGTGTAATTTTATCCTTCCCAGCACCATCGCCACGAAGCACCTGACGCGCACGCACACGCCCCTCAACGACGGAATCCACGGCCTCTAGATGACTAGGGTTGGGCATCAGAAAAATTTTACCTTTATAGCCCTGAGATGTCTGAAACTCCGCATCAAAGCCCCGATGATATTTTACGTCTCCACTACCTTCAAAGGAATCTGGAACATAGCCATCTTCAAACTCAGAAAAAATTTCAGCGTAAGATTTATGGAGGATATTGCAAAGAACGTTCAGACGCCCCCTATGAGCCATACCAATGACGAGCTCATCCATCCCTAATACCGCGCCTTTTTCGATCATGGCGTTAAGCATGGGAATAAGCGTTTCACCGCCCTCTAAAGAAAAGCGTTTTTGCCCTACGTATTTGGTGTGTAGAAAGGATTCAAAGATCTCTGATCGATTGAGATACTCCAAAATTTGCTTCTTTTCGTCGATGGTGAGATCGGTCTGAAAACGGGTAGGCTCAATGTGCTGTTGCAGCCACTGCTCCATTTCAGGCATCTGCAGGCCCATATACTCAACACTATGCTTTCCACAGTAAATCTGGCGTAAAGTGTCGATGATTTCTCGTAATGGCGCCACATCCTTAGGCAATAGTCCTCGAGTTGGAAACAACTTGGACAACTCATCCTCATGAAAACCCATGGTCTCTAGCTTAAGCTCATGAGGCTCCTGGACCTTATGTGTAGCAATCGGATTTACGTCTGCAAGCAAATGCCCATAGGTTCGGTAGGCTGCGATGAGGTCGGAGATGCGTAGGTCCCCAACTAGTCCCTCTGGTCGCTCATCAGGCTTCAATGATAACGCCACGACCTCACGATCGATCTCGTCATCATGACGCTCAAGCAGCTGCCTCCAAGAGGGGTCAATTGCAGTTGGGTTGCCCTGAAATTTGAGATACACGTCCTCGAGAATCGAGGGATTTGCACAGCCTAAGGCCGTCAGCTCATCGGCACTCATCATCTACCCCTTTTGCATCAGGCCCTTTCGGCAGTCTAGCGCACCACCCCATTTTATACCACACTCGGTCATAAATTTAGATTTGGATTTGGACCGCGCCAAAGCCCCGTACGCGTTAAGCTAAGAGAATTAGGAATTTTTCACCGCCGAGGCACATAGAAGCTCGTGGGGCTTTTTTAGGATTTTTACCGCCGAGACACCGAGATAGAAGAGAGAGGATTAGGAGAGAATGTACCGTTTGTGTGTCCTTGGGTAAAATTCTGCCCAAGGCCCTCTTGAGGGGTTAGCGTTTTGGTAAAGCCCTTAGACAGCATTTTACCCAAGGACACACAAACGGCACAGGTGCTCAATCTAACTTTTTTGAGGACCTGTTCAGTTACTACCGACTCTGGACAGAGTCGGTAGTAACTGAACATTCTTTCCTCTTCCTCTCTCCTCTCTTTCGTATCTCGGTGTCTCGGCGGGAAAATCCTAATTCTCTTAGCATAATGCATATGGCAAAGCCTCGGGACTCAGAACACACCTGTTAAATAAGTTCCATTTTATTTATAACTCATTTACAATAAGCACGGTAAACGCTAGTTTAAGCAATAAATATAATCAATTAAATAATTCGCATGACATAGTAATTTAAAAAAGACCACTAAAATGGAACAAGCCGACTTCACACAGAAAAATCACTATACAAACGACCATTACAGCAATATAATTACTGATGTTAGACGTTTATTCAGAAATAATATTGACGGATTAGATCAAAGTGTTTTAGAAAAAGTACGGATTATTACAAATGAAATAAACGATTTTACTAATAGACTTGTAGACATTCCGCTCACACCTGATATTGAAAACTATCAGCAAACAATTACAAATCTACGTAATGACGTTGGCTTTTTCTTGGAAAACATATTTATAAACATTTTAGACAAGCCAAGTGAAGCAAATAAGCCATCCGTGATTACGAGTTACGACCCAGCAAGAGACTGCTTTGGGGATAGTTATACCCTCTTATCCAGTCGCGGCCTTGCTGCGGGGTGTAACGGTGGCGTTGAGAAAGTAGCGTTCCGAGGTCCGGATGGTGCGATTCGATTTTTTGCCTTAAAAACATTACAGCCGATAATAACAACTATCAATCTAAATTTAGAAAAGCAAATTCCTGGGATTACCCAACAGGGTGGAGCAATGGATGATTCGAACAGCCTTGGCTGGATTCGATGTACCCAGAGAGAAAAGCTGGCCTTGTTGGACCTTTTTGGTAATAAAAATCCGAACTATCAAGTCAGATCCGTAGCTGCCTTGGAGAGCAGTATGTCTTTAGAAGAAGTTCAAGAAATTAGAAAAATCGTTTTTGGCTCTTATAATGAAGGAGCCGAGCGTATACCCGATATTTACATCAAAGCTATGGGGGCCTTAGGAAGGAAATATTTTGACGATTTGCGTGACATGGTCGGAAATGTCTATGTGGGAGAAGACGACCTCGAGAAAGAAGCCGTTATATATAAATACTTAGACTCACACCCCAACGTACTCAAGATGTTCAGTTATGGATGCAAACCTGCAAGCAAAGGAGAGGTTGGTGGCAAATACCTTGTGATGGAACTTGCCCAAACAAACCTTGCGAATTTCCTCCATGAGCGTCCAAATATGCCCTTAGGCGATAAGCTTACCTATGCGATTCAAATCGCCGAAGGCCTAGCCTACCTCAAGAGCTTGGGCATTCTTCATCGAGACCTCAAATTAGATAACATCTTGGTCGGAATGGATGAACAATTAAAGATCACAGACTTTGGCACAGCAACAATCATCGGCGAAGAAGAGGGGGCCGGAGGAAATCCCATGGCAGTCCCCCCGGAGTATGGGTTACAAGGAATTCCACAGATGAACTATGATTCTTGGGGTTTAGGCTTTGTGCTACTTGAACTCATGAGCAGCCCCGACAAAAGGTATGCCATAAGGGAGTTCTTTACAGACATTGACCCCCTTATAAAAGCCTACTCCCATATCCTTAAGATGACGAACAATAGCAATACTCTGCAACAGGAACGCACGCGCTTTATCAACGTGCTAACTACAGGAAACGACGGTTTGTCAAAACATACATTGGACAGTATTATTTTTGATGAAGCACCCGAAGAAGATAGGATTATCCTGCAGACGATCAAGTCGCTTATTATTGGTTTATTAGATCCTGACTACAAGGAAAGGTTTGAACCTAATAGAGCAGTAGAGGAATTGCGAAAAATATTGCTGAATAGCAGACCTCTCACATAGATCGACGTTATGGAGCACGCTAAGGAAGGCTCCACTTCTTCACAAGAACCGAAGTTTCTATTTTTATAATGCGATTACCCTGATTTATAGCCTGAAATCCTAGAAAAAAAGAGTTCTTTCAGTTACGATCAGCTTATCAGAACTCTATCACAATCAGGTGCAGAAGATGTTTTCAAAATTTCTAGACCCCAAAAATGATGTCGCCTTTAGGAAAATATTTGGAACGGAAAAGAACAAAGACATCCTCATCCATTTTCTCAATGATATGATCACCTTTAAAGCAAAGGCGCCGATCAAAGAGATTTCTTTCCTGAAGACGATTCAAGATCCTGAGATTGCCGTTCAAAAAACAAGCATTGTAGACATTCTCTGCAAAGATGAAAACGGAAACCAGTACATCGTTGAGATGCAAGTTGCCAAGGAAAAAGGTTTTGAAAAAAGAGCCCAATATTACGCCTCCAAAGCCTATAGTGGTCAAGCTTGCCTTGGAGGAGCCTATCATGATCTCAAAGAAGTGGTTTTTTTGGCGATCACTGAATTTATTATGTTTCCACAAAAAATCTCTTTTAAATCGGATCATGTGATCTTAGATAAAGAAAGTCTTGAAAATGATCTCAAGGATTTTTCTTTTACCTTTTTAGAACTTCCAAAATTCAACAATTCGCTTGAGGATTTGACCAATGTTGTTGAAAAATGGATGTATTTCTTTAAACATGCAAAAGAAACTTCTGAAGAAGATCTTTTCAAAATCATCGAACATGATCCAATTATTGAGAAGGCATATAGAGTATTAAATCGTTTTTCCTGGAATGAAGCAGAGCTATTAACCTACGACCAAGCAGAAAAATACGAGGGAGCTTACTATGCCTCGTTAGCGCAAAAATTTGATGAGGGAGAAAAGAAGGGAGAGGAAAAAGGTCGTCAGGAAGGACGTCAAGAAGGCCTTCAAGAAGGCCTTCAGAAAGGGCTTCAAGAAGGTCGTCAGGAAGGAGAAAGGAAGGCACAACTCTCGCTAGCTGCTAACCTGTTAAGCAAGAATTTTTCTGCTGAACAGGTCTGTGAGCTCACAGGTTTAGAGATAGATGAATTGCCGTTCTGTATGGATAAGCTGAAATAAGCCTCGATATCCTATCCCGGCGTCTCTGGGCTCTCTGTGGTTAAATCCTAAAATTCCCAGGCCTTGTTCACCTTTACGGTCAGAATTTCGGTCGGACGAAAAAGGTCGGATGTCGTGGTTTGTGACGAGGGCATAGCGCCAGCTATGTCCGAGGAGCAAAACGCGACAGACGATCCTTTTGCAGTCGACCGAAAACTGACCGCAAAGGTGAATAAGGCCAATTCCCACAAGTGCACCGCACTCCAATTCCAAAGCGCCCTAATTCTTCACAAGAGCCAACCTTATTTGTTAACATTTGTATTGTATCTAATTTATTTGACAGTAATTAGTTTATTTTGTATAGTCTGGTTTTCTTATATTAAAGAGGCTATATGGATAACTTTAAATTAACATTCAATGAGTCTCTAATAGCAAATCCGGTTATTGACACATTCAATACAACTCCGAATTTTAACATAAGTAAGTCACTTGCAGACTTTAGTGAAAAAATTGATAAAATCACTCAATGTTTCAATCATGATCTCTACTATAATATTTCATCTTTAAACAATAAGTATTCATTTAAACATAACTGGTATATAAACAAACAAGCATGGGATCGGTCTAGTGAGATAATAGGAAAAGAGGTTTGTCAACCACTTATGAATTTCCTGCAGGAAAACTCGACTGACACTAACGTAAAAGAAATATTTGATTTTATTGAATCTGTAACTTCTCCTATAGCAAAGTTACATCTATATTCACACTATACAAAACAATTGTATCTACTTGGTAAGATAGACCAAGCGGATAGTGCATGCAGTCGTTTCATAGAGCTTGCAAAGGGTTATAAAAGAATAGTGTTAAAAAACATAAGGCCTCCGGTGTATTCTTCAATGATAAATATTATTGACGTTCATCGTGAAATTTCAGTTCTATCTCCATATTTATCGACTGAGGATATCGACTCCATCTATCTCAAGCACATGCTTGACGCCGTCAAGTATTTCCTCGATAATGACGTTTATGTGTCTGCCTTAGAAGAAATGAGTGCTACATTAAAAGAATTAGGGTACGAAATACCAATTAAAACTCAGAACATAATAGATAAAGTAACAAAAGGTAAAGTTAAGCATTCGACTGAAATAAGCAAAAGTATAAGAAAAATATTAACTAACTACTTTTTTAACAACCCATTCAATGTGGATTATAAACTACAATTACCTACAAGTGTGACCTTAGAAGATTATGCTAACATTCTTCCTAAAAAATATTCCAAACGTCTAGAAAAAATCCTTCCATCTACAAACTTTGCAAATAGATTTAAGCAGTTGCGCATTTTTTCCTATCTCATAGACAATAAAATAGATTTTCATGAATCTGAAAATTCTATAAAACAGTTATTTAGAAAACTCGATGAAAAAAAAGAAAAGAAAATAATTATTGACCTATTTAATATAATTCCATCTAATGAATTTGAGAATTACTTGAAAAATTTATTGATCCAAAAAGAAGGAACAGTTCCGTATGTCCAGCTGTCCGATCTACAGAAGCAGATAGAAACATTCTTAGCCCAAGGTTTTTCACCTGAAAAAAACATCAATTTCTATAAGATCGCTTTGATGCATACATTGTTCTCGTCCAACTCATTTAATAGTTATTTCCCTCTACGTCAGATTCCTGTTAAGTGGTTAAAGGACTACTTTCAATTTTTATTTTTTCATCCAAATCTACTACATCCTATTTTAGAAAAATGCTTCAAATTAGAATTTTTAGACATCAGCGAGTCGGGAGTAGAAAGTGCCAATTGGGCGCTATTGGTAGAAAGGCTTCTATCTTCATTTGAATCTCCCCATCATTCCTTGAAACCCACATCAGCTTTTGCTACGGCCTATCGTGAGGCCATCACATGCGAACTGGCAGAGCTAAAAAATGTTCCGTTTTGGACAATGATTGAAGGGTGGGGCTTTGAAAAAGCATTAGGCCGAACGCTCCTTTTCAAAAACCCGCAAGGTCAATATCGTGCCATAAAACTCCAAAGCGCATCCGAGCAAGTTGATGCCCTCTGGCGAGAACTACATGTTGTGAAACTCCTGACTTCAGAAAAGGCCAAAGAATTGACATCTGAGAGATCACCCCGAGGATTACTGACAACTTGGCCTACCCCCATCGATGTCTGTCGATTCACAAATTTTCCTAGTCATTTTCATGAACTATTAACTAAAGAAATCGCCTTAGAAGACCGCTGCGTAAATGCTTATATCTATGAATTTTCAGACGACAGCTATTTTCGGTATTTACACGATCCTAGTTTAACGCCTGAAGATTACAAGACGGCTCGTGTGGCTATGCTCCACGACCTTTTTGTCCTGGCACAGCATGGCATCGTGTATACGGCCCTTGCAGATCTTTTTCATTTTACAAATCCCACTAACCTAGCTTTACAAGAAGCCAGACCAGATGAAGGTTTATTTCTGCCTCTCCCAGATCTGTTTAGGGTGACGGGCCAAGGCACGGGGAGGTTAAGAAATATTTGGGGCTCCATAGAATATCCCAACGCTCGAGCTTCAGGGTTAGCTGATGCGGCTGACGTAGATTTAATCGATAATATCATAACTAATATTGCGGAAACGCCTTTTAAGGAAAGGTCGCTTATAGGAATGCAAGGAATAGAGTCTTTTATTCTGGCTCACTACGCAGCTTCCTATTTACTTGTCGATCAGCTCATTTTGGGACGTCGAGAGCGCGAACAGATGGATTGGCAAAATGAAGACTATGTAAAAGAAATAGGAAGGCAAATGGCAGAGGGCTTTACCATAGCCTTGGCGGCATATACGAATCTCCAGGAGGAGATCGTACAGCCATTTACAGAATTTGGAGGGCTTGATTGGACAGGGCTAGCCCGTCAAATGAGTTTTTGGATGCGTAATGACGATAAAGGGTATGTACCCCATGTTCAAGCGCGAAAAATCCCTAGGAACATATTTGAAAATGTCCATGTCTTCGTTTCAGACACCAAAGAAATCGGGAACTGGAAGCAAGATCGTGGTTTTATGTATAACGAAGACATTCCCGATTCAGGACCAATGAGCGGTCAGCATATGATCAAAGAAGGTGAGCGGAGCTGGTATGTATCGGCATTGTGGCTTGTTGTGATGTCAGACGTTCAAAGCAAATATGACAAATGGAAAAAGCGTACAGAAATGGCGGAAGACGAGCAGGAAACGGTTCGTGGTTTAAAAAAACAGTTTAAGTATCGTCCAGATTTGGAAACATTTTCCAAAGAGAAAGAGGTATTTAAACGTATAAATCCAAGCATGAATTAGCATTCCTTTATTGTTCTATCTTAGTCAACGCTGGTTCTTGGGAAGAATTGGAGCGCTTTGGAATCACCATCGTCACTCGGCGCGAAGCGCTTTGGAGCCCCAACCGACTACTTCGCCAATATCCGAAAGTAACAAGGTTTCCTATGTGGCGCAGTCATTCCATGACTGCGAGGACGGTTGAAACAGCTTCTGTTTGCTTCACATGGAACGTTGTTTTGCTTACAACGAATTGTTTTTCATGAGGTTATGTGGGTGAAGGTCCATCCGCAGTCATGGAATGACTGCACCACATAGGAAGCCTCGTTACTTTCGGATATTGGCGACGCAATCGGTTGGGGCTCCAAAGCGCTGCGCACGTGTTATTCGACGGTGTGTGTAGCACGAAACTTCCGCTATTATCTCTTTTTTACAAGCGCCCTCGTTGTCTCCAGTCCACATCTTCCAATAATTCCATTACATTTTATTTTTTAAATATTTCGACATTATAAAATATAGATTAATGATATAATTAACTCTATCAGTGTAATTAATTGTGGATGATGAATGAGGTTATCAATGTCAATAACAATCTCATACTATGGAAATCCTATTTTGCGCACAAAAACTCCCCCTTTGGAAGACATAACTGACGAGGTGCGAGAGGTTGTGCGGGAAATGATCGCTTGGTTGCATGAACACAATGGACTCGGGTTGGCTGCTCCTCAGGTCGGACAATCCTGGCGCTTATTTATCACCTGCTTTCCTAATTATTCCGAAGATGGGCATTTACTCCATGGCGACAAGGTTTTGGTCTACATAAACCCTAAGCTCTCGGCGCCCAGCAAAGAGACCTGGAGTCGATCTGAGGCATGCTTCTCAGTCCCTGGAGTTTTCCCTCAAGTGATTCGACCTGTGCGCATCACCGTCGAAGCCACTGATCTAGAAGGTAATCAGTTTAGACAGGTACTGGAAGGTCTGCCAGCTAGGATTGTCATGCATGAAAACGATCATATCAATGGCGTGCTGATGATTGATCGGGCTTCGGCCCAAGAGCGAAAACGATGGGACCAAGCTTTGCGAAAACTTGCCAAAGAACAGACGACACACGCCCCTATTCCACGTAACGCTTAAAGCCTTACCCGCCTTCACTGAAACAATAAAAAAATCAAATCCACCAATTGATATAATTATATTTCATAAATTATAATTAATTATACTCATTAAAATGTCTCTCTCTTAGTTAATTAACTGAATTGAGTGGTTGTATGGAAGATTTCATGCCATCAGTTGCACCTACCCTTATCAATCAACTGGCCGAGGACCCTAACATCAAAGATGATACAAAACTAGAAATAGTACTATCAGCCGGTCATATATATAAATTAATATCGTCAGATAATCTAGAAAAAGACGCTTTACTTAATAAACTATGCGACTTAGCCGATGTGGTAAGCAAGTATACAAATAAAGATAATAAGTCACTAAATGACATACAAAAACTTAAACTAACATATGTATTTCAAGATCTTATGGATGACGTCAAAATACGCATTGCTAGTGAAAAAGAAGAACCTAAACAACAAGGATGGTTTTCTAGTTGGACCAAACAAGTTGATACAGGGGATGAAGAGTCAATAACAAAACATGAAATGCTCACATTCGCAGATAGACTGGGAAATTTAGCAGATGTGGAATCGCTATTGCACAATGTGATGCAAAGTAGTTCTTGGCCTCAGATGCCGGGCGAGAATTTTCAGTCTAAAGTCAGCGTAAACGAGGTACATAGCACTGTAGCGGAAGTGCGTAAATTTAAGCAGGCTCATGTTGAAAGGCTAATGGATGTACCACAAATTCAACCGCCTCCTGGAAAATTGCGATCTATGTGGGCTTCCATCCAAAAAACTACAGAGGTTACGGCAAATCTAGCCATCGATGCAGCAAAAGCGACTGGAAACGTTGCCGCTGACACTGCAATAGCAACTGGAAACCTCGCCGTAAATGCTGCAAAGGCCACCGGAAGGGCAGCTATAAACGCCGTGCAGTTAGTGCCTAAAGCAGTCAATGCCACCACAAATAGCGTTTCTCAAACTGCACAAGCAATCTCAGGGGAAATTCAAGGCCAGATAAATGCGCTCTATGAGCGGAAAGAGCAAATGATTTCAGGATTACTAAGTGCCTATACTCCAGGCGCAATATTTGGAGATCGCTCATTCCAATCCATCATTGCAGAGGCCATTGAAAGGGGAGTACAAGAAGTCAGGTGGCTACCCAACGAAAAAACGGTTATTCCAAAAATAGTGTCCAAACTTCGAAGCAATCTATCAAGTAATGTTAACTTGATAAATGAACCTAGAAATATGTGTCGACTAGGGATCAAAATGAATGAACAACTTGAAACTGCCATTAGAGCCATCTCTCAGATGAGCGAAGATGATGCACCGGAAATTCTCTTGTTAGAGCTGGCCTCAGTGCCCATTTCAGTAAACACCTTCAAGCGAGAAGTCCATGCACGATTGGCCGAAAATCTGAGTTCATTATTATCAAATAGAGCTTCTATAAAAGATAAACCAAGCAACTCCGTAACTAGAATAACGAGAGGAGTGAAGTCCGCTTTCAATAACATTGGAGACCGGGTAACAGCGAATGTGGTTGAACACATTTTGCTAAAAGTTGCCCCCTCGGCGACTGAGTTTCTGGGAGATCTCCCTGAAATACAGTCGAATATAGCGGTTAATTTTTTAGGGCTTAATAGACAAGCTGCAATATTCAATCAACATAGCGAGCTAATTGGCCTGTACCTTCTGGATTCTCTCATCCATGAAATGACCCAAATTGCCAGTGAATCAAGAGCATCAATCAAGCATGGCAATTCCGGACACGCCAGCGATTTTGAAACCGAGGACCAAGCAACAAACGCAATGCGCGAATCTATTCAAGGGGTGGGAGCTGCTCTGGCAGAATTAAAACCAGAAGGTTTTGCTGGCGCCTTTCTGTCAACTCTCTCTCGTCCAGCTGCTGCCTTTCTGAAATCCCAAGGAACCGAAGACAGCCTATTTGATATCACCACCCCCGCATATACCAAAATCATTAATCCTTGGATGAATTGGCTAGCCTCATAGACAACCAAGATACGCCTCCGACAAACCCACTGCGGCTATATACCACGCACGCGTAGGCTGTGAATATTTCGACTGCGCCGAAGCCCCCGGGAACTTTCGCTAGTCGAATGCCTCAAATCTAACCGCGCGTGGTATATGTAAAACCTAAGCACATGCGTAGTTTATCGATCTAACGGCGAGGGCCGCCCTGCTCGATGATCAGCGGGGAACCACCTATACTGATGCGTCCAAGGCTTTCAGTCCACAAAGACAACACAACGCATGACACAAAGAAGATCAAAACCAACCAAGCTGTGAAACGCTTGAGGACATCAGCCGTAGCCGTTCCGAAAAGAGATTCACCGGAATCGCCACCGAACGAGGCTCCAAGACCGGAACTCTTGCTTTCCTGAACCAGGATAACGCCGCAAAGTACTACGCTGAGGATCAAGAAGAGAACCATGGCCAAATAATAAAGAAAAGTCATCTTTAACTACCCGAAACTAATGAGTGATGGTGAATAATTTGTGAAAACGATTCGACCTCCAATGCGGCACCGCCGATGAGCAACCCATCGATATCTTTCTCAGCCATAAGGACAGTGGCATTGGTAGGTTTTACGGACCCGCCGTAAAGAATCGGAATTTTATCTGCAACTTTGGGACCCCATTTTTCTGCTAGGTGATCACGAATAAACCGGTGTGCTATTTGAGCCACGCCGGGTGTCGCTGTCTGTCCCGTGCCAATAGCCCACACAGGCTCGTACGCTATAATCAGTGCATCCAAATGCTGTAATGAAACGTCAGCCAATCCCAAGTCCAGTTGAGTAGATAACACCGTATGCGTTTCTCCACGCTGACGCTGCTCCAAATGTTCTCCTATACAAAGAAGAGGGCGTAAACCTTCATGAAAAGCGCGCAAAACCTTACGATTGATAAAAGCATCATTCTCGCCGAAGAGGTGACGGCGCTCGGAATGTCCGAGAATAACGAATTTTGCTCCCACAGCCTTGAGCATCTGCGCCGAGATCTCACCTGTAAAGGCTCCCGCCGGGGCATCATGCATATTTTGCGCTCCGATGACAATGGAAGTTCCCAAGGATGCACTGGTAGCCGATTCAAGTGCCGTAAAAGGTACGGCAAGAAATACGCGATCAGTAGCGTCTCTAACCTGAGGCGACAACATTTCAATAAATGCTGCGGCTTCTTGGCCAGTTTTGTGCATTTTCCAATTGCCTACGATGATCCTTTCGCGGCCTTCGGTTGTCATACTCACCTTCAATTGTGACCGAGCGTGGTAAAAAAAGAATACCCTGATAGAAAGAGAAACTCAAGGAAGAAAATCGTCTTTCTTTACGATTCTACAACAGCCGACTGCTTAGTTGGCAGATGATGCTGCTTTAAACGACCTAAGAAGAAGCGGAGACGAGAGCCATCTGAAGGGTGATGTTCAGCATCTTCGAAGATACCTCGTACAACCCCATCAATATTTCCACCCTGCACGATACTGAGAAGAATGTCTCGCTTGTACAAGCGCACATTGCCCTGACA
Organism: uncultured Chlamydiae bacterium; assembly: GCA_963713615.1. Classification (GTDB taxonomy): domain Bacteria; phylum Chlamydiota; class Chlamydiia; order Chlamydiales; family JAJFMA01; genus CAMFKD01. The sequence goes on along the minus strand of CAVQMM010000001.1, from coordinate 166,212 downwards.
TAAACGCTGCGAACTGGCCGCTATGGCATCAGCTTCTTTTTCCCATTGGCGACGGACATAGCTAACCGACTCACGTAAGACATGATCGCTCAAAAAGCTCCGCACACAGGCCCCAGCACCTAAACCACAAACGAGTGGTAGAACCAGGTCTAAGGTTCCCGTAAAGTCGCGAATGGCAAAGGCCAATAACGTCGTTGCAGCGACGGTCAGCCATGGCAACGCAACCGAAGCAAAAGAGCGCAACATAGCTCCCAATCGGCGCCCATGCATCGGGTTCAGGTGACGCGCTTGAATGTGACCAAACTCGTGCGCCAGCTCTGCCTCAAACTCAATCTGCGTAAGGTATTTGCCATAACGATTGGCTAGCTTTCGTAACCTCTTGGCAGAAAACTGACTTGTAAACTGTTCTGTATAGGTAAACATGTCAGGAACATGGTCAGGACATCGATCAACAAACTGGGACCATATCGCCCATTCACGATTATCGAAGTCTTGGCTTCGAGCCTGTTCCTCATCCAGAACGACTGTTTTTTGTAAGTAAGAAAATGGCAGTACAATCGTCGGCGATCCCTCATGCCATACAGCAACTGAGGTTTCTGCTTCTCCATCCTGCACAGCAAACTTCACCTGATCGCTGTCAGCCATTCCCAACTCGGAGGCGACTCCACACCATAACGACTTAATCTTAGCCATCTTTTGCTTGTCTTGGACACTAAGATCCTCTTCCCGAGTAAGCGTTTTATCTAGGGCTTGCGTGGATCCCTGCGCGGGTTCCGGCGACGGAAACCACGTCAGGCGATGCATCAGACTGGAAGACGCTAACCAATTAACGAGAAACATTAGAAGCCCCGTAAACTATTAATAACAAAGCCATTATAGCACAAAACATCACAATTATCAATCAAATTTGGGTTCAGTCTAAAGAGCTTACATTAAGAGTCGATAAAGTTCGCTACGCAAACGCAGCTAGAATGTAACGGTTGCGCAATGGATCAACCTAATACCCATGAAACTTCAAAATTTGGGCGCAAACAAGAAAAAACATGATAAATGGGATACGCCTGATATGCATGATAAAGGAAAAGAGGGCCTTGTTCACCTTTACGGTCAGAATTTCGGTCGGACGAAAAAGGTCGGATGTCGTGGTTTGTGACGAGGGCATAGCGCCAGCTATGTCCGAGGAGCAAAACGCGACAGACGATCCTTTTGCAGTCGACCGAAAACTGACCGCAAAGGTGAATAAGGCCGAAAAGAGAACCAATTCTGTTTGGAGGCTCCTATGGAGTATCCTAAATATCAGCGAATTGTTAGTTCGTTCGTTAGCTCACTTGGGTCCTCCGATCGTTTTCCTCATGCCCCGGGTGCAGCGAGCGAGGCGAGCGAAACCCGGGGAATAGAGAAAAAAAATAGAAACCGCGTTAGCGGTGGCACGAGGGCTGGTTCAAATAACTGTGTCGCCACTGACGTGGCTTTGATGATGTTATTTCATTTACCCCGGGTTTCGCTCGCCTCGCTCGCTGCACCCGGGGCTTTTATCTCGTCGTCGCTTCGCGACTTAGGAACCAAAGCCTACTTCTAGACTCTCCGGAATTGAATTTCCAAGCTTATGGGAGTTCCAAAAGTGAGGCGAGAAGTTGCTGGAATTCTAGAGAGAACATCCATGGTTTTTAGGGCGATTCGTTTCAGCCCAGGTCAGACGTGACTTGTTAACTTGTGCATCATGTGGGAGGTCATGTGGGCCGAACATTGTGCTTTGGCGCATTCCCAACATGGCGTCAGGTTCAGCAGCGGTTTATGGAGATTCGCGACCTTCTTTAATTTTTTCTATCCTCCTAAATCCTCCTGCATCCGTGTTAAATCCTACTCCGTTGTTGAAATAAAAAAATATTTATTAAACAATGCTCCGAATTATGTGTCGTCACCACACGCACATATAGGGATGTTGTTATGTGCCGCTGCTTTCTATTCTTGTATTGCATGTTATTCCTGGCATGCTTGTCCGCCAAGGAGCCCTCCGATGTCGTACGTCAACCACTTTGCGAGGTGGAAGGAGAGCCCTCTAGTGTTATTGCAGGATGTGTCAATGTCATCACGGGCTCCTACAGCCATGCATGCACCGATTTAGTCATTCCTGGCCCTCGGACGCTCACATTTCAGCGCTCTTACTGTTCGTCTGCAGCCTCCTCTACCCAATCCTTAGGTAATGGTTGGACGGTCAATCACCCTAGCCTTCTTAGCCTAGGCTTTGTTGATGATAGCGTCTATGCCGTGACTGCCCCAGAGCCTACTGGTAGCCTGCTAGTTTACCTAAGCGATCGGCGTCTTGAGCATAAATTCAAACGCAAAGACCACTACATTAAAATTCCGGATCATGGCACAGCCTTCAGCATCCACAAATGGGACTTCGAAGATGGCCTGACGAATACTGCAAGTGGGGAGATCAGTGGCCGAACAAATATTCAGAACCAGAGCGTAACCTATCACCAGCCCGAGCAGACTGCCCGCGTGCATCTCTGCAATGGCGGCATGAGAATTTACAAGCACCATGAGAATCAAGACAAAAAGCAAGTCCCCCTTTATCTTCGCCTTGAGAAAGACATCCAACCTGACGGCAACTGCCTCGTCCACGAATATGACAAGTTTAGCTTGGCTCGTGTACTAGCAACCGATTCGACCGGTACCTCTGAGTATGGCCGGATAAGCTTTTCAAGTGCACAAGAGCCCTCAAGGATAGCCCTCAAGACTTTTCAGGTAGCCTCCAGCGATGGGCGACGTGCTCTTTATCATATCACTCACCAAACAGCACCTGATGAAAAACAGCCACGAGGCTATATCACCAAGGTCATACCACCAAATGCTCCCTGGGAAATCTACCACTACGATCGAACAGCCGGAATAGCAGGCATGCGTATCAAGCGCAAAGAGCTTCCTGACAATCGTTATCTCGGCATTGATTATTATGGAGTTGGTGACAATTGGGTCGGAGATAAATATGTTCACGTGAAGCGCTGGGATAAGGCCGATGTCAGGTCTGGCCGTGTCTGCCGCCTCACAGGCCCGATCGGTCATGATCAAACCGAAATCATTGCCCACCGCTTTTTCTATCATCATGATTTTTGCGATCTGACAAGATTTCCCGAATACCACCAAGCTCACACGGATGTGCGCGATGCCTATAACCACCGCACCCTCTATCGCTATGTTCTAGGAGATCGCCTGACACACATCGAGCATTACACGGGCACCTCTGATGAATCCTACACCAAATACAGCACCGACCGCATCTTTTGGGGTCAGCCAAGGTATCAACAGCATGGTGATCTCATCTGCCGTGCTTTGCTGGAAGCCGACGATAACGTACGTTCCTGCCGTTATCTCCAGTATGATCGCGCACACAACGTGACCGCTGAGCATATTCTCGGAAATCTAACAGGTGCCAATGCCATTTCACCCTCGCTGGACTCCAATGGCATTCCTCAGGACAACGGTTGTGAACGCTATACCATTCGCCGAACCTACTCAGAGGATAAATTCCACTTGAAGCTTACTGAAACCCTCCCTAATGGCTGTACTAAAAGGTTTCAGTATAAACCCGACACAGACCTATTAGAAGCTACCTTTGTTTGTGACGACAATCACATTCTATCTCGAGAATTTCGCGAATATGACGGTAATGCCACCCTGATAAAGACTGTTGAAGATGACGGCAGTGGGACAACCTGCAATGACGACACCAACCTCTCTGTACGCAAGATTACCTATATAACACCTAAAAAAGCCGTCCCATGCTTGGGTTTACCTCAGATCGTCGCAAACGACTACTACGACCCAAACACTCATAGCGAATGTCGTCTAGGCAAAACTGAAAGCACCTATTCAGTGGAAGGCTACATCACGGATCAAGATCATTACGATGCCGATGGCCTCCTACGCTATACCTTGCATCGCCAATATGACTACATAGGCAACATCATACTAGAACAAAATGCCCTACAGCAACTCATCGAGCGTGTCTTTGATGCCAATGGCAACAAAGTCATTGAGCGCGGACTAAATCCAAATTATCACACGGAATACACCTATGACTTCTCTAACCGCTTGGTTGCTGAGGAACAGGTTTGCATAGACGGACAACGCTTTAAGCAAAGCTATCGCTACGACTATTTGGGCAATCGCGTTGCATCCATCGACCTATTTGGCAACGAAACTACCTTTACCTACGATGACCTAGAACGTCTCATCCGTACAACTCTTCCCCCATGTCTCGATGCTGATGGCAATCTTGTTAGGCTTCACACCAGTCAAGAATATGACATAGCTGGAAACATCACCGCCTACACCGATGTTAAGGGCAATATCACGCGCAAACAGTACAATATTCGCGGACAACCCACACAAATTCAGCACCCAGATGGAACCCTAGAGCGCTTTGAATACAATTTGGACGGCACACTTCGCTGTCAGACCGCCCCAAATGGTACCACGACACACCTACAGTACGATGTGCTGGGTAATATCACCCGCAAAGAAACATTCTCCATCACTGGAGAGCTCTTAATGGCAACATCAGCAACCTATCGCACTAACCTAATAACCTCAGAAACAGATGCCTGTGGCAACATAACCACCTTTACCTATGACGGCGCTGGACGCCCCGTGATGATCGCCAAAGCCCATTCCTGGACCCGCTTCGAATACGACGCATTGGGACGTAAGCACAAAACCATTCAATGGTCTGGTCCTGATGAGACAGACGTGCGCATCACGGTAACGGAATTTGATTTACTCAATCGTCCTATCGAAGAGCGCATTGAGGATGCAAACGGACAAATATTCACTCGAGTTCAGACCCAATATGACCAAGCGGGAAATATTACTGCAGTCACAACCTTCGGGGATACAGGCCCTGCTATAACCCAAACCCTCTACAACGCTTACGGCAAACCCTGCAAAGTCATCGATGCCGAAGGCAATGAGACCCTCACTCACTACAATTTTGGATTTCGCAATGAGGCAGGATTACGCGTCTTGCAAGTGACCACGGTTGATCCATTAGGCAATCAGATCATCGCTACCCATGACACACTAGGACGAGCTGTAGTCACTGCTCGCAAGGATATGCTAGGGCAAGATTTAGCCCTTTCCAAGCACATCTATGATGGCAGTGGAAAGCTCATTAGGCGCATCGACACCATCAAAGCCCTTGATGTACCCGACCGTGACCTGATCACTGAATGGCAGTACGATACGGTTGGTCACGTGATCTGCACACACGAAGCTGTGGGAACAGCGGAGTCTCGTTCTACCTTTTATACCTACAACGACATTGGTCAAAAGGTAGCCGACATCCTCGCTGACGGGACAACCATAAATTATCAGTACGATGCCTTGGGACGCTTAGAAAAGTACAATACCTCGGACGGAACCGTCGACTATCGCTATACCTATGATGCAAGTGGCAACATCATTGCGATAGACGATGCAGTTCATGCCACGACGACGCGACGCACATATGACGACGCCTATCGCCTAACAAGAGAGGAACTTGGCAATGGCTTGACCATGATCTATCAGTACGACGGATTAGGTCGCATATCATCTTTGATACTCCCAGACCAAAGCAGTGTGACCTATGGTTACAATGCCATGCATTTGAGTGAAGTCAATCGTATCGATACATCCAACAACGTTGTATATTCTCACCATTATCTAGCCCATGACCAAGCGGGGCATGTCACCAGAGCACAGATGATAGGATCGGTTGGCGAGATCACTTATACGTGGGATAATCGCGGACGATTACGACATTTGCAAAGCGAGCACTTTGAAGAAGAGATACCAGAGGGAAGCTATGACCCCGCTGGAAACCTATTGTCAAGGCGACGACGAGATCCTATAGGAGAAGACCAATGTCACTATGCCTTTGACGCGCTGTACCAGCTTGTGAGTGAGCAAGGACAGACCAATCACACTTACAGCTATGACTCGCTGAACAATCGGCTGAGCAAAGACACCACAAAAAATTTAATTGACCCATTGAATCAGCTCCTTCAGCAAGGGGAGACAAGCTATCGGTACGATGGACGAGGCAATCGCATCTACCAAGAAACGTCCGATGGAACAATCGAGTGTATTTACGATGCTCTAGGACGCCTAACACACGTCACAACCAAGGGCTGCCGATGGAAGTATTTATACGACGCATTCAATCGGCGATTGAGTAAGGCCTGTTATGACAGCGCAGATACGATCGTCAGTGAGGAACGCTATCTCTACCATGAGCAGATGGAGATTGGTGTGGTGGACACACAGGGAACCATTGTGCAGTTTAGAACGTTGGGCAAAGGTTTGGGGGCTGAAATAGGGGCCGCGGTAGCCATTGAATTAGATGGCAGAGCCTATGCTCCTATACATGACCACAGTGGACACGTCGTGATGTTGGTTAATGCCGTCAGTAATAAAGTGTTAGAAGCCTATCGTTATACCGCTTATGGAGAGGAGAAAAGTTACAAAAATCGCCTCTTGGTAGGATTATCAGAAGGCCTATCCCCACCGCTCAACCCATGGCGATTTGCCAGTAAGAGACACGACCTTGAGACCGGATGGATTAATTTTGGTCGGCGTTATTTTGATCCTGAGAGCGGGCGGTGGACGACGCCGGATCCGCGCGGATTTGAAGACGGACCTAACTTGTACGCATACGTACACAACAGTCCATTGACGCATATCGACATGTATGGATTATATGCGGCGCGATGCAGTCGATGTGGGAGACGGATAGAGCGAGGGCCGACAATGATGGAGCGAGCCTCTCAGACCTTTAGGGAGGTACGCAGGGATGTGGGGGATGGATTAGCGGCGGTGGGGCATCATTTGGTGCCGATAGCACCGTTTCAGAGGGCTTGGACGCGGACATGTCGGGCGATAGGTGGGCAGGGCTTTACGTTACCGGCGGACTACCTTGCACCATCTGCCGTTTACATGTATCCTGGTAGGGGAGGCAATTCTGGTGTTCCCAGGGTGTTAGTAAATGGAATGTGCAATACCCTTACAGAGGCATGGAGTCATGCAGCTACGGCAAGCGAGCGTAACGGTGGAGCACCTATTATGTTGTGTTATAACAGTACGCATGGATTTGTGGGGGATTTGTTGGAATGTGTTGCGCAGATGGTAGGCATACGGACGCATTCTGTGGAGGTTTGCCAAGATGGCATACGCACAGCGGTGGCCATGGCAGGCCCATCTGCTGGCGGTGGCTCCATTCTCGCGGAGGCACACAGTCAGGGCGGCTTAATCTTTGACCGCGCAAGCAGAGGCATCGACCATCCTAGTCGGATGATTGCTTCGCAGCTTAAGATGATTGATGTAATAACTGCTGGCTCTGCCAAGGCGATCAACAATCCGCGATTAGGATTTTCCATTAATATCGCCGATAGGCGAGACTTGGTACCTGCAATTGCGGACCCATTTAACTATTGGCCCGCTCGTTTAGGAAAAAGCGATACTACGCGTTGGGTGGGACCTACATTTGGAAATCCTGCTGCAGCACATGGCTTGCAGCAACCCGAGTATGTCGCTGGAATGACAGTGGCTGAGCATCAAATTAATAGATTAAGAGGTTAGCGATGCGTGCATTATTCTTGCTTTTCGCATTGAGCATATTGGGGTCTTTGGAGGCTATTGAGCAAAAGCCCTGGAATCCTCGAATTTTAAATGACTACTGTAAGCAGGTCAGGTGTAGTAAGGGTTGGACAGTCTTGGGGCAGGGGCGAGGCGCTCCGAAAGACAAAGAGATAGTGGTTATCATGTTTAAATCGGGGTGGCGGCTTAGTCTAGGTGAGGCAAGGAGAGTTTTTGTGTTAGAAACCCAAAAGCTTATCGATCGCTACAATAGCAGACCTAATCCATGCAATGGATCCTTTAATATCGACAACCTAGGGTATTCAATATCCTTTCAAGACTCCTCCTTTCAATATTACGGGGAGCCATATATGGCTTCTGTGGCTTGTGCTAGAGGGATAGTTTTTTATGACAGGATTAACCCCGCGACAGGCCGCTTAGATACTATCTTTGAGGAGCCTTATGAAGAGGCTGTGCGGATCGTGCGAGAGGAATGTCACTGTAGCGATTCTAGGTAAAGTCAGGAGTAATTTGAGGTCGAACGGAATATGATCTGAATACCTATGGAGGGTCGTTATTTCATGACTGCTCAACAAAAAGCTTGCCTCCGGAAATGCCTTCATGCATTCCTCTGTCCACAGGGACGATATTGCAACAGCTTGGGGTGTAGCTTCTGGAATGTGTTAAAAATTCTGAGTTAAAAGATCCTCAAATCAACGTACTAGGCCTGATCCCAAGTCCATAGTACCTTCTTCTATAATTTACGATGTACAAACATCCGACACTTTTGAAAAATTGGTATTTACAAGGCAACAGCAGGCGTAATGGGTTCTTGTAAGCCGATAATCACTTAGCCGCCAATTGGAGATATTTATGAAACTACTTTGGACATGGTCTGGGAAGTTCTTTGGGTACTTAGAAAACGATGTTTTACGAACACAGGACGGCCGCCATGTTGTACGGATTTATGGCGACGAGATATATGGGCCTAATGGAGTGTACATCGGCGAGCTGATGAACGAATCTAACCTTATCCGTGCGTTGGCCAAATGTGGTTATCGGAAGCCGCCCTTTCACCCCCTTCCCAAAAAATGTGCAATCATCGGGTATACAGCTCATTGCGGTTACGCTATGTATTCTGGCTACGAAGATTTTCCCGCGATATAACCCAAGTTTATCACCAAAATAGCTCTAGTATATCCATGAGGCGTTTTTTCTGAGACTTAATTCAGCTTCGCTGCTTTCGAGCGCAGCTCGCTCATCATTCCACTGCTTACCAGATGTGTCATCTTCAGTCTGCTCAAAAGTTCTCGCTGACGCTCTGTCGGTTGAGTTAGGCTGTACACATCAGCTTGCCCGCCACTTCTGAGTCGATTCAAATTGCATGAGGATAACTCATCATACAGCTTTCCATGTGCTACTATATCCGCGCTCTTGTCTCCCTCATGCCTGCTTAAGCGCAGCGACAATGTTCGGTTGAGCAAGTGCGATAAAACGCAGAGTGTATAGTGCGCATGAACATGCTTGCTCGTCCATACATGCACTGGAGCAACTTCCACAAATGATTTAATGTCTCGAAAGGAAGATTCGATTACTACCTTTTCCCGATAGGGTTCTACTACGCTTCTTGTACTTCGTTCAAAATCTGAGCCGCAACGCTCTGAATGGTTCGTAACAAGCAGCCAGAAGCCATCTAATCTTCCGGCTTGTCTCATTTTGGCTTGGTCTACCACCATCTTTCCTTGATAGGTGCTGATTGCTTTAGGACCTTTTTTAGTCTCTTTTCTTGTCCATATTTCCTCTAAAGAAATACTTACAAAGTCTTGTAGTTTGCCCTTTTTCAATTGTTCTTTAAATTTGTTATTGGTTGCTTTTAAGGTTCTGCTCTTCTGAGCGTGTAGCAACTCTTCGTTCAAAACCCGTAACTGCTCTTCGAGCTCTTCTAGAGAATCCTCTCGAGTTTTTTGTTGGTCTCGAAAAAGTTGGGGGTTAAAGCAAAGGATGTACCTACGTTCACCGATCACCTTAACCTCTTGGCAGTACAGGTTTTTGCTCAGCTCCATAAAGTTAGGAAGTTTCTTGGCCTCTGTATCGATATTTTGCCCAGTCAGGTGCAAAAATTCAGAAAAGTCAATCTTGGTAATAGCCTCGATTTGGTTTTTATCCATAGCGCTGATGTACTTTATGCCAGAAGTCTCTAGGAGCGATAGGTTGTCTTCAGAAACCATGCCTCGATCAAACACAACAGTTGGAAGCTCAACAGGAAGGTGTTCCTTGAGCCTCTTTAACAACCATGAAATGGTTGTTGCATCAGCGGTTCCTCCAGGCAATACTTCCCAGTAAATAGGTAATCCAAGGGAGTTAACTACCAAGGCTAAGACTACATGGTTTTCATAACCTTCTTTGCAGTGACCCCATTTCATCAGCGCGCACCGTGTTCCGGAGAAGGTTGTACTGGAAAGGTCGTAGAACAGCTCCTTCATGGCTTCGGGACAATTTTCCAGCATTTTCTGATAAAGGTGTTTGCACAGTGCTATCCTGCATTCTTCGATACAGGCAAGCTCTCGAAAAATTCTGGAGGAGTTCATTGTGGTGGGTTGGATATTTTGAATGATTGGTAATGCTGTTCGCTCATACCAAAAAGGGACTCTGGATTTGCTTGCAGGATCTATGCAGCGATTAATGGCTAGCGTAGCAGCAACGGCAGAAAGAGGCTGGTCGCGTTTCCTCCTCTGATCAGTGTGGTTAAAAACGGCATCTAGATTCCATGCATCCCAAGCCTCCTTAACTACGGCAATGTCGAGATAGCTCTTGTTTGACTCAACGATAAGGTCCTCAACTGGTGTTAGCGAGTTTTGTGGATTTCTTGCGGCCTTCAGAGCTGATTTCCACTCCTTAACCTCTGCATCGGTAAGTCTCCCTAACTTTAGGACAATCTCCTTTCGATTCTTTCCATTTTCTCGATAAGACCTTGCAAGGCTATAAGAACGATACTTAACTCCCTTGTAGACGCTTCCGCCCCAGTTCAGATGCAGTGTTGACAGGTCCACATATACTCCTAAGCGAATGGTTGGCTTAAGAAAAAATGATATAATAATTGTGAATATATTTAAATGATATTTTAATGACAAATTCTTAGGCTTAATTTTAGTCAAAAAAAATGAATTTTCTCTCGAGGATTGAGCCTTTTGTCCATTTCAGGTGATAAACTTGGGTTTGTAACCTAAATTATCGGGTGTTGTAGTTGGTTCACCTGCGATGCCGTGTCTCATGGCCCTCCGCATATTGTCTTTATCGTCAAGTTGGCTGAGATTAAAGGAGGTCGCGAAGTTCTATAAATCGCTGCTGGACCTGACTCCATGTTGGGAATTCGCCAAAGCACAATGTTCGGCACTGCTTCTCGAATTCTGCCGCTAGGGTGATCTCCAAATTTCCCATAGGGAAAAGAGCCTCACTTTTTGCAAAATTCATGCTCGGAGGGGCTGAATAGTCGATCGCGAAGTACTTGCTACTTACTCTGTCATAATCTACTTTTATAGCCTCATACTCCTCCGAGCGTAACATTTCTAAAACTTCTCTACGTTCGGTAAGACAAAATATGTCGTAGTAATGACGAGCATACCCCCCAATCCCGATACCTGTCTGTTTGAATTTCTCCACCTTAGAATGAATGGCAAAGAGTTTTTCCACAAAAGTTCGGCGAAAATGTAACAGGCGCATCTCGAAAGAACCTTCGTCAGTTGCTCCCAGGCTGATCCCTGTCTCGTGGAGAAATTTTCCTACATAAGATTGAAGGGCAACGTTCTCCGTTGGTTCTTTACCACTGGCGGTGCCAACTTCAACAAGAACACGGTTGCGAATATCCCCAGTGCTTGCAAATCGTTGGAGATATTCAAAATGATCACTGCGACCAAAACCACCAATAGTGTGACTTTCCTTTTCAATAAAATCAAGTCCTGGATGGTCTTCAATGGCTTGTCGCAATTTCTTTAGTTCTCGATTAATAGCATTTTTTCCTAGAGGTGGCTTGAACGCCGTCGGATCGAAAAAAATATCAACGTCTTCAGAGAATCTTTGAATGATATTCCATCCCTTCGAGAGGCTAGTTCCTCCTTTAAAAATGATCATCTCTCCGGCTACCTGTTGGATGACGCGTAGCGCTTCTGTTACGTAGTAATCCTTTTCGATTACCGCTTCACGTAAGCCTGCTGAACGGAAATACTCTGCCGCTCGGATGATTGCTTGTTCAAAGTCTGGGTGTTCATATAATTTCAAGTTTTACGTTCCTTCGCTTGCCATTGTCTGGCATATTTCAGGGCAACCAGCTGTCCAAAATCAAATCTAGAGAGAGGATTTAAGCTTTTTCGCAACTCAAAGAGCTGCTTTTCAGAATATCCAAGTTCTTGCCCTATGGCACCGAGTATGGCACGAACGCGTGGAGGTTCTGACATCGCTATCCGAAGCAAATGTTTAAATCGCCCCGCTTCGAGAAAGTGTTTTAACAGCCTATCAACGGTTTCAGCCGGTGAAAATTCACTAAATGATCCTCGTCGACGAAGAAAGTCTAAAATGGCTGCATCTTCATGTGAAAGTTCTTGCCATGATTCTGGCCTTCTGGTGTGTATGATTGTTTCTTTGCCAACAATTAGTCGAGGTAAGCTAAGGCCGTTCGTCGCAACTTCTAATTTCGCTGCATGCTGCGTAGTAAAGCCCAACAGATTTGCTGCTGCACACCCTGCAGGAAATACCCCTTTTCTGAGAACAGGTAAAGACAGTAATTGGCTAGGGTTTGGCTTACTTGGTCCGAACATCGTGTGTCTTGGTTTGTAGTACAAGCCCTTACCAAGTCTTTGAATTATTCCGAGACGAAATAGACGAGACAGAGCCTGGGCAACTGCACTAAGTGGCATATTTTCAAAATCGGCTAGTCGCCAGATTCGTTCTCCGCCCGATTCAATTTGATCTCGGACAGTCTTAGCAATGCTAGTGGTATTGGACGTGGTTTGTCTCTGTCTCTTCTTCATGATTAGATTATCATCTAACCGGACATTTTCAGTCAAGTTTTTCTGCTGTAAAACTTGACATTCGGTCTAGTTAGCTGAGGTGCTGACACCTTACTTATGCTCACCAGGTTTCTAGTCACATTTTTAAAAACATGCAAGACAAATTTGATTAGACGTAATTTGTTGGACAAAAAAACTTATGATATTGAGGGTCAATGAATTGAAGGCGAAAATGAAGGTTTTCGTGGTAAAGTCGGGTTACAAGCTTCCTCTAAATTCAGCATAGCAACTATGATCATGTTTTTTGGCTCCCGCCTGCCTGTGTAGTCAAGTCCTACAAAACCGGATGAGCCGTTTCTCTTCCCATTCTCTCTGTGTTCTCTGTGCGCTCTGTGGTGAAAAAAACTCCTACATTGCGAAATACGCCGCAAATCACTATCGTAAGCGCCACCGCCGATTAAGCACTGTGATATGATGACATCACCACTTTCAACAGCTCGTGACATTCCCGATCTCCCGATTCTTTCGGTATCGCAACTGACACATGCGATCAAACTGAGCCTTGAAGCGACTTTTCCTTTGGTCTGTGTTCAGGGAGAGATTAGTAACTTTAAAAAGCAGGCGTCGGGACACCTCTATTTTTCCCTAAAAGATAACAATGCCCAGATTGCCGTGGTGATGTTTCGCGGAGAAGCGGTCCAGCTGCGACAACTGCCAAAAGATGGTGATCAAGTCATCGTCCGTGGAGAGCTGAATGTCTATGCTCCTCGCGGCAACTATCAACTGATTATTCGTGAACTACGACCGGTGGGACTGGGCGAATTACTGCTTAAGCTTGAAGCTCTCAAGGCTAAGCTACAGCAGCGGGGCTGGTTTGACAAATCCACCAAAAAGCTACTTCCGCGCTATCCGCGCAAAATCGGTGTGGTCACCAGTCCTACGGGAGCAGTCATTCAAGATATTCTCAATGTCCTAACAAGGCGGTTTGCTGGTTTTCATCTCATCCTAAATCCTGTACGAGTTCAGGGTGAGGGAGCAGCAAATGAAATCGCGCGTGCCATCGATGATTTCAATAAGTTTGCGCTAGTCGATGTCATCATCGTCGCACGTGGAGGCGGAAGTATCGAGGATCTTTGGGCATTCAACGAAGAAAATGTAGCCGCAGCCATTCATAATAGCCTGATTCCAGTCGTCAGTGCCGTTGGGCATGAGACCGATTTCACCGTCGCCGATTTAGTCGCTGATGTACGTGCTCCGACGCCCTCGGCAGCGGCAGAGATGGTGATCGCGGAACGCGCTCACCAGGTTCAATTCCTATCGCAGGCGGAAAAACGGCTTGTTCAAAATATGACACAGCTACTCAGGCAGTACCGACAACGGCTCAGAGATCTCCTACGCCATCCCCTATTGGCTTCGCCCACAAAACTTCTTGGTCTGTGGATGCAGCGTCTCGACGATCTCCGACAAGCACTGGACCAAGGGCTGGATGTACGCCTTAAAAATCTGCGTCTGCACCTAACAGCCCTACACCGTCAGGCTCTCAGCTTACGACCATCCGTACAGATACGCCATCTTCGTCAACGACTTGCACAGTTTGATCAAGCCCTTTGCAGCTCTATTAAAACACGTTTAAGCAATCTCCAACAGGCTATTTTAGATCGAAATCAACGTTTGGTCATAGCCTGGACGCGTACTCTAGCCATCCGACGTCGAAGCTTCGACAGCAATGTCCAACTAGCTCGGCTCGATAAAGCCTGGCAACGTCAGCAGCAGCTTCGACGTGAACGCCTATCCGGCATACAGACAGCCTTAGCTAGCATTGATCCAAAAACTCTGTTGGGACGCGGCTTTAGTATTCTCTTTTCCGAAAAAGATGGTTCGATTATAAACTCGGTGCAATGCCTGAAGCGTGGACAGTTAGTGACAATTATGCTTTCCGATGGACACGCCAAGGCCACAATTGCGGAGACGAAGGGCAGCGATGGAATCGAATAAATCTAAGACAGATGGCAAAGAGACTGGGGAAGTCTGCTTTGAAACAGCCTTTGCGCGCCTTGAACAAATTCTGGAAAAAATGAATTCTGGCGACGCCGCCCTCGAGGAATCGTTAAAGCTCTTCGAAGAAGCTGATGGACTCATCCGTCTCTGCAATAATCGCCTCACCGACGCAGAGCGTAAAGTGGAAACACTCATTAAGAATCGATCCGGGGAACTCGTGGTGGGAGCAGATCAAAAACCTACTACGGCAGATTTTACGATCTCTCCCCCTCAGGACACTTCCAGAGCTTAGGATTTTTCCGCGCCACAGCACAAGATTGTTCTATCATACAGCCATTCACATCGAGGAGAGCTGCCAATGACCGCCCCGCTGCTAGATCAGGTCAATAGCCCTGAAGATCTTAAGGCTCTATCGCTCTCTCAGTTGGAACAACTCTCACAGGAAATCCGCCGCCGCATTATCGAAGTGATGGCAGTTAACGGGGGACACCTAGCCTCCAATCTAGGATCTGTCGAACTCACCATTGCCCTACATAAAGTCTTTGACAGTCCAACGGATAAATTGATTTGGGATATCGGCCATCAGACCTATACCCATAAATTGCTCACAGGACGTCGCGATGCATTTTCTGGTGTCCGCCAGTTTAAAGGTCTTTCCGGTTTTTGCCATCCAATCGAATCAAAATATGATCACTTCCACACTGGACATGCCGGCCAGGCCCTTTCTATCGCTCTCGGCGTGGCCAAAAACCGTGATCTATCGCAGCGCCATGAATATGTGGTCCCTGTTCTGGGAGATGCAGCATTGACTTGCGGCTTGACTTTAGAAGCTTTAAACAATATGAGCCGTAACTTAAAGCAGTTCATCGTCGTTCTCAACGACAACAACATGTCGATCTCGCAGAACGTCGGGTGCGTCAAGCACATCCTCAGTCGCATGTTGTCTAATCCAACCTCTACAAAACTGCACCAAGAGCTCGATGCTTTGGTAAAGAAAATCCCTACCGTCGGTGGTCTCTTGTCTAGGCAAGGTCACAAAGTCGCTGAATCGGTCAAAAACCTAGTCAGCCCAGCAGTCTTTTTCGAGCATTTTGGCCTTTCCTACATTGGTCCCATTGACGGACACGACGTTAAGAAGCTGATCGATGTTTTAGAAGCTGTTAAAAACCTCACTTGGCCGGTCATCGTACATGTGCTAACGCGAAAAGGTGAGGGCATGGAAGAAGCCCTCAACAACCCCACGCCCTACCATGGTGCTCGCCCGTTTGATATCCTTACCGGAAAATTTCACCCGACAACATCAACCAAGCGCACGTTTCCTAAGATTTTTGGAAACCACTTAGTCAAAATGGCTGAAAGTGATCCTAGTGTTGTTGCCGTTACGCCAGCGATGTCGGCTGGGTCCTGTTTGGACGATATGATGAAAAAGTTTCCTGAGCGCTGCTTCGACGTCGGTATTGCCGAAGGTCACGCGGTAACTTTTGCCGGAGGCCTTGCTTATGGGGGGCGCATGAAGGTTATCGCCTGTATCTATTCTACATTCCTTCAGCGCGCCCTCGACAACGTGTATCACGACGTTTGTCTGCAAGATCTGCCCGTTGTGTTCGCGGTCGATCGCGCTGGCATTGCTGGCGGTGATGGCGCTATGGCCAATGGCATTTACGATATTGGATTTCTTAATGGCATGCCTAATATGGTTATCGCACAGCCTAGGGATGGACAGGTTTTAGTGGAACTTTTGGAATCTGCCTTTACGTATGGAAGGCCTACGGCGATTCGTTACCCTAACCTCCCTGCCGAAGAACCTGGAGGGCCCCTCAAGCGACGCAATATGGGCCGTGGCGAAGTACTTGCTCAAGGCAAAGAACTTCTGCTGGTGGGGTTAGGTCATCTGGCATACACAGCCCTGCAAGTGCGTGAGCTATTGGAGCACAATGGTATTGAGGCCACCGTCTTAGACCCTGTCTTCATCAAACCGCTAGATACCGAGTTGCTATGCGAACTGCTCGTTTCGCACCAGCTAGTGGTTACGATCGAAGACCACTCGTTACAAACCGGCCTCGGTTCGGTGATCAACAACTTTCTCATGAGCCATGGCTACTCAAATACTCAAGTGATCAATTTCGGCATTCCGGAAGCATTTGTTCAGCAAGGAACCCATGCGGAACTTCTCGACGAATTAGGACTCACACCTGAGAAAATCGCAAATGTGATCAGAAGTCGGGTTCCGAAGTTCCTCGAAGCCCTGCCTATTGAGCCCTGAGGATTATTGCTATGATTATTGCCCTCTTTCCTAACGCTCAAAAAGTGCAGTCGAAGAACATCGCCATCGGTATTCGCGAATACTTAGTCTCCCACAATGTAAAAGTCGTCGTGGAAGATGCCAATGCTGCTGAAATGGGCCTCGATCCTCTCTCTAGTGTCAATGTGCAAGATGTCGATTTTCTTATTTCTCTTGGAGGCGACGGTACCATCTTGCGGCTCGTCCACCGTCATAGTGACCTTGAAGTCCCCATTCTAGGCATCAATATGGGTAGTCTGGGGTTTTTGGCCGATGTTCCTATTACCGATATCTACCCGAGCCTTCAAGATCTGCTGGATGGTAAATATCGAATTCAAAAACGCATCGTCATGGATGGCGAAACGGTTAATGGTGAAAGCTGTTTTGCAATTAATGAAATGGCTATTCACAGGGCTCAAAATCCCAGCCTCGTCGACCTTGGGGTCCACGTTGATGGAATCTATCTCAATACCTTTTCCGCTGATGGCATTATTGTCTCCACTCCTAGCGGCTCGACAGCTTACTCGTTGGCGGCAGGAGGTCCCATCCTCACGCCAGAACTGCAAGCCTTAGTCATCACCCCCATCAGTCCACACACCTTATCAAACCGACCAATCGTCCTATTGCCTGAACAAGAAATTCAGATTCAATACCTCAGCGACCATGATCCGGTAGAAGTCACCTTCGATGGCATCTCACGCTTCAGTATTCGCACCGGCGAAGTTTTTTTTATTCGTCCATCCAAGCGCTTGTTTCGCCTAGTCAGTCTTCATCGACATGATTACTTCTCCACGCTGCGCACAAAATTGGGCTGGACAGGTAAGCTTCGCACGTAATAGGGGATAACATGGATGGACCAAAGGACGAAAAGGACATAAAGGACTTGTAGAATATGGAATGTGCCTCCTAAGTCCTTTATGTCTTTTATGTCCTTTTCGTCCTTTGGTCCTTTTGTCCATCTACGTGAGCTCTTCTTTGCGCCTCTGCGTTAAAAAAGTCGCACACACTATCTTAAAGGCACTCCGCCTCATTATTTCCCCTATTCCATGCTTTTTTTTGCCCTTCAAATCTTGACTGTCCTCGCCCTCCAATTCTAAAGAGCTTGCAACCACTCATACAAAAATAACCCTCCAGGAATATTTTTGGGGGTTGTCATCCAAAACAATCAGCGTATTACAAAGGCTCTTGCTTGCCCTCTAGAAAGCACTAGGAGCCACCAGGGAAAATACTAGGGATCACAGCCTATCTGACGAGGCTACAGGACCTTTTTTTTAAAACCTGCATCATTTGAGGGACTGCAAGCCATTGAATGGGATTGGTTTATCAAGAAACGTTGAATTCTATCTAACTTGTCATCAACCATTTAGGTTGGTCTCCAAAAAAAAGTTATCGAAAAGTAAAAAATCCTATGGATCATTTATTTCTTAAGCGGTATCTACAAAAGGTAAATCCTTTTTTGTTAAAGCGCATTAAGCCGTTGGGCCGCGTGTGGTGTACACAAAAGAGGAGAGAACAATCCGCGTGCCTCCTAATAAGGGGCGCCTGAGCGATAAAGTCAGGGCGGGGATCCAGACCTGCATGTGAAATGAAAAAAGATCACTGGTTGACAAATCAAAAGCTTGAAACGTTAACCGAGATTGAACGTAAACCAAAACAGGAGAACATCATGAAGAAGTTTGCTTCCGCTTTCACTTTGGCTGCTGTGGCCATGGCCATGACAAGCTGCTGCGGTTGGAATGGCTGCGGCGATCCTTGCTGCGACCCTTGCTGCAAGCCACGCTGCTGTCCAAAGCCATGCTGCCCAAGACCATGCTGCCCTAAGCCATGCTGCCCTAAGCCATGCTGTCCAGCACCTTGCTGCGACTACAATGGTTGCCAGTACTAGTAGTGGCTTAAGCAGCTTTTTGAAAGCTGTGTTTGGGAAGTAGGGATGGTGCAAGCCTTCCTTACTTCCCTGTATCAATAAACGGACATCACTTCACCCCGGACACAAAGGCCGGTGATGCGTCAGAGTGAGTAACTCAAATCGAAGTCCTAGACAAACCAATCCAGGTTTAGAAGAAATAAGGAGTCTAACATGAAAAAATCACTGGCGTCTCTTTGCTCAGGCCTTGCAATGGGCATTGCAGCATTGACTCTTACCAGCTGCTGCGGAAGCGGTTTCGGTTGGGGGGACAATTGCTGTGACCCTTGCTGCGATCCGTGTCCTAAGCGCTGCTGCCGCCCTAGTTGTGAGCAAAATTGCTGCCGGCCACAATGTGACTGCTGCCCTCAACCAGCTTGGTCTGGAGAGCAACCGCGGGACTATTCCGAACCTACTGCTTATCGCATGCGCTACTAAACCGGTAGATACCGATACCTAATGATCGGAAAGATGGCGGGTGTGTAAAAGAAAAAACTCCCGTCAGTATTTATACCGGGCAGGTGTACTCAACCGACGAAAGATATCAGCGGCTCGCAGATCAAGAGTAACCGTCACTTAAAAAAGACAAAGATCTGTAAGACGTTAAACCCTAAAAGGAGAACTTGATGAGGAAACAACTGGGAGTTATAACCTCGCTACTCTTCTTCTGTGCGACAGCTCTATGCTGGGTTGGGTGTTCAGGCTTCAGAGGGTCAGACTCCAATGTCTGCTACTATGATGCTGAATCAGAACGCCCCAACCTCTGCTGCGAGCCTGTCTGCCCAGAAGGCCCTTCACGACATGGTCGTGATCGGGTGATAGCGAGTCAGATTACTTGTGATGGCGTACAAGTCATCGCGCATCAGCCCGACATGTGCTTGCTCGGGGATCAATATTGCATGGACATCGAAGTGTGGGCTCATCGTGACGTCTGTGACGTAACGTTGTCCACCACTCTTCCGGAAGGTGTGGATTTCTTAAAGAGCGATCCGCAAGCCTTTCAAGATGGTCCTAAGCTAGTCTGGAGCGTTGGCCACTTAAAGGCAGGCAACTGCCAGCGGCTACGTATCTGCCTACGCTGCGAAAGGGAAGGCTGCCTTGAGGCCTGCTTCTGCGTCTCCGCAACACCAGTGGCTTTCTGCACAATCGTGTGTGCTAAGCCTGTGCTGTGGTGCCAAAAGTGTGGTCCTGAAGAAGCTTGCCCTGGTGATGACCTTGAATACTGCATCACAGTTGGCAACAAAGGGACTTGCACAGCTTATGACGTGAAAGTCATCGACAACTTGCCAGAAGGTCTTGAACACGTCAGCGGCATGAACACGCTCACCTTTAAATTGGGCGACCTTCCTCCCTGCGCTACCAAGTCTCTAAGGCTTTGCCTGAAAGCTTGCACTCGCGGTAAAGTGACCAATGGAATCATCGTTACAGCATGCAATGCCGACCAAGCACAGTGCGAATGCACTTGCACAGTCTGCAAATACTGCTGTGAGATCACCAAAGAAGGTCCAAAGGAAGTACGTGTAGGTCAGAATGCTGACTACCACATCACCGCGACGAACATCGGTGACCGTCCATTGACTGACGTCTGTGTTACTGACTTCGCCCCAGCCGGCACATCCATCGTGTCCGCTGAAGGCGCAAGCATCTCTAACAACCGCGCCGTCTGGAGAATTGACGAGTTGAAGCCTGGTGAAGATGTCACCTTGCCACTCACTCTAACAACATGCACACCTGGATACTACTGCAACCGTGCGACTCTCACCAATGCACAGGGCTCCTGCTGCGCTGCTGAGACATCCACACGTTGGAAAGGGACTCCAGCTCTGCACGTATGTTGCACGGACCTTGAAGACCCGATCTGCGTTGGTGAAAACACCAGCTACAGAATTCAGGTTATTAACCAAGGTTCTGAGCCAGACGAAAACGTTCGTGTAACAGTGCGCTTCCCAAGGGAAATTGCACCGCTAAACGGACTGGGCGCTTCGAAAGCACAAGTTTCAGGTCAAACTGTGACCTTCGCCCCATATTCTCCATTAGGCCCTCGCCAGTCAATCGAGTATCGAGTTGACGCCCGAGCCAAGGAGAGAGGCGATGCTCGTATTAAGGTCGAAGTGATGTCTGATTCGATTACTACACCGATTGTGCAAGAAGAAAGCACTATCGTGAACTAAGGCCGACGCAATACGCGTTTTCCTAAAAAGGAGGCAAGCTGGGTGAAAGCCTAGCTTGCCTCTTTTTTTTGTCTATAAACGGAAGTCCAACCACACCAAGGGCCTCAACCTAACAAATAAATGGCCTAACTTATTAAAAATTAAAAGGGTGGCAAAATGGCGTAAAATGGACTCTACAGAATATGTAGGCATACGCATAAACTTAACAAGAGAACGGTCTTCTTATCCCATTAAATAATAGCTTGTTACGATCAGAAAGATGTTGTAAGTGTTGCTAAAATGGACCTTAACAAGGTATATATGCAAGATCGCTTCGCGGCATGATAGGCAGGATACTCCCATCATCTTCAAATTCATAGGATGCGTATGGGATATGTAGTATCCAAAAAAGTCAAGGAAAAATAGCGAGAAGAAAGTCAAGAAGCGCGTGCCTCACCTTGCTTTGACCAGGTGGTGGGAATCTCTGTACATTTACCGGTTTCTACATTAATAGATACCTTTCGGACATAATTAATTATTCCATGGTCCACGTAATCGCCGTCAACCTGCTGCATAAACTTGAAGGCTCCTGTTATTTCAACTTCGAGCTTGCCGTTTTCTACTTTTGTTGTAATTTTTTTCATATTTTTGTAGCCCGCCCCAAAAGACTCACCCCCCTGTTCCTTCATCACATGATGGGCGATCGCATTAGGACTATGGTCAAATGTTTGCGACATATACGTCATAGCGATTAATGCAGCTGTCTGTTTTTGCTCTGGGGAGGCTGTGGATGAATCCTCCATTTTAGAGCTCAGGTCATTTAACACCATTCCAGCACGAGTCTTAGCCGTTTCCGGCTTGTCTCTTTCCTCTTCCATTCCTGGCTCTGTTTGTTTAATGGATACGTTCGGTAGGAAAACAGGCTTCCCATCTTTGCTTAAACCCTCATAGTTCATATCTGCTTCAAAATCGCGCAGTATTTGATGAGATAGCATTACTTGATCAGGTCCATAGGGGGTACCCGGTTTCTCCAGCAAAGCTGCGGCTAGTTCAGCCTCGGGATCTGCTTTTCCACCCCAAGGCTCAACCTCCGCTTTATTCAGATTATCTACTACCACTTTACTTACATTCGAAGGCGCTTTTTGAGCTTCTGGACCTTTTACTGCTGCTGTTGATGATGACTTGGCTTTGTAGCCCGTCTGTTCTAATAGACTATCGCGTAGGTTACTGAGTTTTGCACCGGCCGCAGACCATGGACGTGAAGACCCGCTTGCTTGCGATGCAAGTCTTGGTTTTGAGGTAAAAGGTGTGGAATGTGTCCGACTGGAGGTAACGCTAAACGAACGAACCCTTGTTGCGGTCGCTTTCACCTTTGCTTGCGCTCTAGCGAATAGGGAAGTGCTGCGCTGCTTTTCGGTTGGTGGCGGTGGCTTGGGAGCATTAATGGTTTTGGTGGCGACTACTTGATTCTGTGGTGAAATGGCATGCGGGGGCGATTGCCCAGCGGCAGGTTTTGAAGCTGTGAACGAATCGGTCCGCCCGCGCTGAGCAACATCAGCCTTTGGTGGATGATCCTTTTGAAAATCGGTAATTTGTCGTTCAGTCGGTATTGCACTCTTCCAGCCACCTGCTTCCATACTAAACCACCAGCAAAATAAACATATTTATACTACCAATACACAAACAATCACATATATTAATAATTATAACACAACTTATTAAAATAACAATATACTATTATGTTTGTATTTTTAATGTTGTTTGTGGAAATAAATGGACTTAATGGACCTCATGGACAATATGAGGTAATTGCAAAAGTCCGATTTTCCGAAGTCAATTTCCTGGCCTTGTTCGACTTTTCGCGCAGTTTTCGGTCGGCTGCGAGGCGCCCATCTGCAGCATTCGCCTCCTCGGCAATAGCTAGCGCTATTCCCTCGTCGTCGACTGCTGCATCTGGGACCTCTCGCCTGACCGAAATTCTGCCCGGAAAGCCGAACAAGGCCAATTTCCTGAAAATCGGATGCCGGTGAAGAGAGAGTCATTCCCTTCCCAGGCCCGAAGGGTCGATATTGCAACAGGCCATGGCATCGCCACATAGGCCTCAACCTAACAGGTCTTTTGAGCTTATATCTCAAGGACTTAGGACTTCACAATCGTATCTCGGCGCGCAGCGCTTTGGAGTGCGGTCGCTTGCGACCGCTTTTCGTTCCTTGGGACGGCAATGCTAAACGGCATTGTATGGATTCGTCGAAGGCTGCATGTACTAACTATTTTACCCTTAGGGAATTATAGTAATGCCGTTGCACACGACCGTCGCAAGGAACCCAAAGCGGTCGCAAGCGACCGCACTCCAAAGCGCTGCGCGCCGAGATACGATTGTTAGGCTTAGGTTGAGGCCTATGTGGCATCGCCATGGTATATGCCAAAACGGTTTTAGCAGCCTGTAGGGCTGCCATAAAGCGCATGCATAAATGGTGTTTGTAAACTGGCGTCTTGTAGCAGTCCTTCAGACTGCGAAATCCCTTCCTGGCATATGCCATGGCCTGTTGCAATATCGACCCTTCGGGCCTGGGAAAGGAGAAAAGCCTGTCTTTCCAGACTGGATAGTGCCATACCACTTAAGCTCTCCAGAATCGCCTTCTCACAAAAAAAAGTGATTTTTTTTCCAAAGAATCGATTCATGAGAGCCCAAATACTTCTGAAATTACCTCATGAGGTCCATTAAGTCCATATTGTCCATTAAATTCCAAATTTTTATTTTATTATTGCAATACACGCAACTAAAAATACATATTTTATGATATAATCACTCATGTATATAATTAACATTTGTAACAGTGTGTATAATGGCAACAGAAAGCAGCAATTATAAATACGAAATTTATGCCTGCTTGCCCTTCGTTGATCTGGGGGAATCTGGTAGCGTCTCCTTCGGCCCCGTGCATTTTTGGTCTGCCGATCGAGCAGAGCAATATGTTGATGAATCTCTAACCCCCTTGCTCCTCGAATATCTTACTACGGTTACAAATTTTAAAACGTGGAGTCATCACGAACTGGTGGATACCGGCCCATTAAAAATGGCCGAAATGACCTGCGTATCTATTGACCCACAAGTCCCGCTATTTGCTAGAAATGGTCTATTAGTTGATGCCATCTACTTGTTATTTTTCTGTGGGGCATTCTCTCATCTTTATTCTCATGGCGTTGCACCAGGCTTTGACGTATGTACTAAGATGCTTCCGGCCTCCCCAACTTTTTTGCAAGACCGCGGCAACTGGGCCGATGTGCATATCCCCGAAGCCAAGCGCGAGCTTCCGGTTATTCTAGAACGCTTTGATGAGGAGATGTGTCGCGGACTGGGACATGCGCTCGCTTGTGGATATAGTACAGATCTTTGCAAAAGCACGGCAGAGACCGCCAAGGTGCAGAGCTTAATCCGAGCGATCCGTTACTTTGTCGACCGTTTCTTTGGACGTTTTGAAAACCTGATTGGCAATAGCCTGAGAATGTCCGACGTTATCTATGAGGCTGAGGACATTGTCTTTCTGGAGACGAGCTTCGAGGCCCTTTTTGATTTGGTTGAGGAACATCCACACATTGATCTCAAGCATAAGCTTAGACCGATGCTCGGTTTACGTTATAGCGCGCCGGTAGAACTTTTGTGGCAGTGGGTAGACGGATTCTTTGACCTACGTCAACAGATTGTGCATGGCAAGGCATCGCCAGACGAGGTTTTTAATGCCAATCCAAACTTTGAGGTATCTTATTTCTACCTAGGGATGAAGCTCTTTTTATATGGGGTATACTGGCGGTTGCATACCTATCAGTTAATCAATGGCCGGCAGAAGACACCCGATGAGCAGCCCTTAAGATTCGATTGGGTACAGCCTGAGGAGTTGCTCGCCTTCTTTTGGCCCGAAGAGGCATTGATCCATCGTATCTGTCGAACCATGCGCGAACTTCAAAAAGACAGCACACAAGCTGATCTCAAGCAAGACCTAAAGCTCTTAGGGGATACGCTAGCGCATATCTATCATCGCTACGGCCACAATGCAAAGGATGTTCCTGCGGCCGTAAAATGGAAAGGCTCGCCAAAGAAACGGATAGCCGAACCTATTGGGGAGATCCTTGACATGCTTGGCGATGCTTCCTTGGCAGAAAACCTGCCGAAGGATTTTGCCACCATGCTTCAGCAACGCCTACCAGCACTCAATAAGTAGAAGCACGTTGTTGCAGGCGCAGCGACTGAATATTTAGAAAACCACGAACATCGTCCACATTAAAAGCATCCAGCTGCTCCATACGGTTTAACGTCTGACAATACCGTGAAAGTACCGATTCCCGAGCCACGACCCTACAAGCACCTTTATAGAGCACCACAGTGACTTTACCGGTCAAATTGTCTTGGCTTTCTTCTACTGCGGCCATGAGCAGACGCATTTCTGGCCCAAAGCATAAGCCATTATAAAGACATTCTCCGATCTGTTGTGTAAGCTGATCCTTCAAAGCCAGAACCTGCTTATCCAATACCAGCCCCTCCAAATCGCGATGGGCTAGCCATAAGACTGTGGCAGCAGGAGCTTCATAGACTTCACGCCACTTGATTCCCATCAAACGGTTTACCACCACATCAGCACGTCCCACACCATGATGTGCGGCAATTTCATTCAAAAAACTGTACAAATCCAGAGCTCGTTCAATGCGGCTACCAGATCCCAAATCTTCTACTGCGGTGGGGATTCCATGTTCGAAAGAAATAACTAGTTTAGCTGCGGTATCCGGAGAAGTATACGGCGACGAGGTGCGAACGTAGAGTTCTTCGTCAGCCTCCACATGAGGCTGCTCTAGCTGTCCCCCACTATAACTCGTCTGAATAAGATTGCTGCGGGTTTGATAATCCTCCTTGGATCTGGAGGGCAAGGGGATTCCTTGCGAGCTGGCAAACTCTACAAGACTGGCCGGTTCACTAAACTGCTCAACAAAGGTGGGATCCTTCCATGGACTAGTGACGCTAACTTTTGGGAGCAAACTTTTGTAGGCTAACTCGAAACGAATCTGCTCTATCCCCTGTCCATTAGCGCCATGACATACATTCAGTGTTCCTTCATCAACTGCAGCTTCGATCTGGTACTTAGCAATCAGGCTAGTGGCCAAAGCCGCCCCTAACATGCATTTACCTTCGTAGAGCGCATTTGCCTTAAGAGCCGGAAAGAGAAACTCGGTCAATAGCTCTTCTTGTAAATCTGCAATATGGACATCGCTGGCACCCAAGCGCCTGGCCTGAGCTTCAATGGCAGTGACATCATCCTCTTGCCCCACATCAGCAACAAAGCAAACGACCTCATCGCCACGCTTTTGAAGCCATTCGAGAATAATACTGCTTTCAAGTCCACCATCGTATGCTAAGACAATCTTGCTCATGCTACACCCCTATCATTTGGCAACAGCCTACAAAAATCATGATAAATTAACCACTCATGATGTAACCGTTCACGGGGTAAAAAATCCGAGCCCATGCCGGAGCCCATACGCGTTAAGCTAAGAGAATTAGGAATTTTCACCGCCGAGGTGCGTAGAAGTTCGTGGGGCTTTTTTAGGATTTTCACCGCCGAGGCGCCGAGACACCGAGATAGGAGAGAGAGGAAAGAATGTTCAGTTACTACCGACTCTGGACAAAATCCAGTCTAAGGGTTCTCGCAGGAATACGATTCTGTAGTGGCCTTAGACAGGACTTTTTCGAGAGTCGGTAGTAACTGAACAGGTCCTCAAAAAAGTTAGATTGAGCACCTGTGCCGTTTGTGTGTCCTTGGGCTAAATGCTGTCTAAGGGCTTTACCAAAACGCTAACCCCTCAAGAGGCCCTTGGGCAGAATTTTGCCCAAGGACACACAAACGGCACATTCTCTCCTAATCCTCTCTCTCCTATCTCGGCGCCTCGGCGGTGAAAATCCTAAAAAAGCCCCACGAACTTCTACGCACCTCGGCGGTGAAAATTCCTAATTCTCTTAGCTTAACGCATATGAGCTCGGGCACGGGCTCAGATTTCATCGAATTAATTAGACGTATGTAGTACAATGTTATCCTATGATAGTTCTTGGAATCGAAAGTACTTGTGACGAAACCGGCTGCGCGCTGGTGCGAGATGGATGTGACATCCTTTCCAATGTGGTCTCTTCGCAAATAGACCTCCATAATACCTACGGCGGTGTAGTCCCGGAGTTGGCCTGTCGTCGTCATGTCGATGTCATTATCCCTGTTTTGGAGCGAAGCCTTCTTGATGCATCGTGCACATTGCAGGATATCGATGTGATCGCTGTGGCCCATGGTCCTGGCTTAATTGGAGCACTTCTGATCGGCCTGCACACCGCCAAAGCTTTGTCTCTGGCTCTCCATAAGCCCTTGATCGGGATCAATCATATTGAAGCGCATCTCTATGCTGCCCTGATGCCCGAGTTAGACAACATGACGTTCCCATGCCTCGGAGTGGTACTCTCTGGCGGCCATACCGCCTTGGTCCTTATGCATGGTATAGGCGATTACGTGTTGCTTGGCCAAACCGTCGATGATGCCTTAGGCGAAGCCTATGACAAGGTCTCCAGAATATTGGGCTTGCCCTACCCTGGTGGACCCGAGGTCGAGCGGTTGGCGCTGCAGGGAGATCCTAGCCGGTATCCTTTTCGAGCAGGCCGACTCAAAGACCACCCCTATAATATGTCGTTCAGTGGCCTAAAGACAGCGGTCCTATATGCCGTAAAAGGTGTTGGAGGAGCGCATTCAGCGGTTGATGCCATTAGCGCAGCCGATAAAGCGCATGTCGCCGCCGCATTCCAGGAAGCAGCCTTGCAAGCAGTCGTTTCGCGATGCGTCAGTGCAGCTAAAGCCTATGGCTGTCATGGCCTGGTGTTTGGTGGTGGTGTGACAAATAACCGCCGCTTGCGTGCCTTGATCGAGACCGCTATCCCACATCTAAAAATCTACTGGCCGATAAAAGGCCTAGAACTTGATAACGCCGCAATGATCGCCGGCTTGGGTTATCATCAGTTTCAGCGCAATCCAACGACAAATGGTCTGGAACTCGATGCCCTCACACGAATCCCCTGGTAGAAATAACACAGATGAACACGGGTCTAGGAGGATTAGGAAAGAAAATTTGGTTCTTGTGAAGAATTGGGAGCGCTTTTTCTTCGCGCGTGTTACTTGCCTCCATGTTACTCCTAAATTCTCCTAGATCCGTGTTCATCCGAGTTACTCCTAAAATCCCTCAAATTGTCCTTGAATAATATGCGTTTACGCGGTAACATAGATCATTCTGTAAAACCTTGTATGACGGAGCAAGCAGCGAATGGCTTCCAAGCGCGAAAAGATCAAATTGAAGAGCTCAAAGAGTTTCTTCTACTACTATACAACCAAGAATAAGACGAAGACACCTGATCGTCTTACCATCATGAAGTATGACCCGACTATTCGACAGCACGTTGAATTCAAAGAGACCAAGTAGAACCTCTCTTAGCTAGGGTTTCTACACATGTATGAGCTCTCTGTAGCTTGCAAGTATCTTCTCCCCCGTTGGCGGCAATTGTCTGTATCGGTGATAAGTCTTATCTCCGTATTGGTCATTGCCCTAGTGGTTTGGCTTATCGTCATTTTTTTCTCCGTTACCAATGGTCTCGAAAAGTATTGGATAGGAAAATTTGTCTCGCTGGCTGCGCCCGTGCGAGTCACACCAACGGATGCGTACTACCGATCCTACTACTACCAGATAGACAACATCAGCGAAGCGTCTGATTACCATCATAAGTCTATCGCCGAGAAACGCATCGCGGCGAATACCGATCCCTACAATCCTGAGGTCGACGAAGAAGTGCCAGCACGCTGGCCTGTTCCGGAGCGTGATGAACAGGGTAACATCCGAAATTTGGTCAAGGAAGTTTTTGCTGTCGCCGAAGAAATCCCTGGGGTCTCCGTCTCCGACTACGAAACAACTTTCGGCAACATCCGCTTACGCCTGGTCAGAGGATCGCAGCAACGTGCACGGCATCTCCACACGGATGATAGTGAGCAGGCGTTTATCGCTCAGGCCACCATGATAGGCTCTCTGGAACCGGAGAATCCTACACTGCAAAGTTCCCTAATGCCTTTACGAGGTTCTGACATCACGAACATCCTAGCGATGTCTGGCATTGTCGCTACGCAGGTGCGAGCCGATTCCGCCGACGCCATTCGCCATACTGACGAAACGACGCTACGCGAGCGCCTCAAGAACATGTTTCAACACCTAACGGTCAGTGAGCTCTCCGCTGCCGATGAAGGTTGGACATTGCCTCGTCGCTTGCTGCCGACCTCTGGAACAGCGCGTGGAGTGGCTATCATTGGAAAAGGCAAAATCGTGCAGCTGATCATCCCCCAAGATGTTGAGGATGTTCCAACACTGCTGCTACAAACCCTACAGCAGGGATATCCCGCTAAAGAGGCGCAAGTATCCATCAATGGTCTGCAGATCGTGGCAACGATAGAGGGAAAGGAATATCCTCCTCTGACCTCCTCTGCACCAATGACTGTTTCCCATGGAGCCCCTTTTACAGCGCGTCTTGATACATCGTCTCTAGGCAAAGCTTCTTCGGTGGAGCAGCTGCAATTTGATGTTTCACTATCACTACAAGGCATTCCTATTGCTGGCAAGGTTCCCTTTCATGGACTAGAAGTGGCTACTTTTCAGCTAGCGGATACCTTTGATAGCCCTCCATCACCCGGTCCACATTGGTTACATCGCGTCGCGGGCGCCTATCGCCTGCCATCAGACCAAGCGGTCGGAGAAAGCGTTTTACTACCCAAAGCATTCCAAGAAGCGGGTATTTTTGCGGGTGACCGCGGATATATTTCTTACTACGCCCCGACGCCATCTTCGGTGCAGGAGCAGCGTCTTCCTGTCTATGTTGCAGGTTTCTATGATCCTGGAATGATTCCCATGGGCGGTAAGCTCATTCTTGTGAATCAGAATATCACATCCATGCTTCGAGCAGCCTATGGACAGCAGGAAAGAGATAATGGAAATGGCCTGCGCCTGCGTTTCGACGACTATTCGCGTGCAGATGCTGTCAAAGCGCAGCTCCAGCAAGGTTTAAAGGCGCGTGGAATCGATCGCTTTTGGCGTGTAGAGACCTTTCGCGACTACGAGTTCGCCAAAGAAATCCTACAGCAACAAAAAAGCGATAAAAATCTGTTCATGGTTATCGCCATGGTCATTATCATCGTTGCGTGCTCAAACATTATCTCTATGCTAATCATCCTGGTGAACGATAAGAAGGTCGAGATTGGTATTCTACGCTCGATGGGAGCCACTGCTCGCAGTGTTGGCCTGATCTTTGGCTTCTGCGGTTTTATGATGGGGGCTATAGGAAGCTTGATTGGCATCTCAGCGGCTGTGATGACACTGAATCACCTGGATTCGTTAATTGGCTTTCTGGGACAGATCCAAGGCCATGAAATGTTCAATCCTACGTTCTACGGCAGCTCAATGCCTAATGAATTGAGTTTCGAGGCGTTGACTTTTGTCTTGGGCGTCACAGCCACATTTTCACTCCTCGCAGGGGTTGTCCCAGCCATTAAAGCGAGTCTGTTAAAGCCTTCGTCAATCTTGAGGTCTGAATGACAACGGTGTTACGGGTCAGAGATCTTCATAAGGCCTTTTATCAACCTGCCAAGGTGTCGTTGCTGCGTGGTATTGATCTGGACGTATGCCGCGGGGAAACGGTTGCGATCATGGGACGCTCTGGTGAAGGTAAGAGCACCTTACTACAGGTCCTGGGCACACTAGAGCCTCCTTGTCGTGGCTCAATAGCCATCGCCAATCAACCTGTGTCAGCATTCAACCGCAGCCTGCTGCGTCGCCGCCACATGGGATTTGTCTTCCAATCGTTTCATCTACTTGAAGACTACACCGTTTTGGAAAATGTCCTCATGCCCGCAAGAATAGCACGTCAAAAAGTGTCTAAGGGCTCGGTAGCATACCGTCGTGGATGCGACCTACTGGAGCGCGTAGGCCTCTCTAACCGTTTGAATTTCCACACGAAATTGCTTTCAGGCGGAGAGAAGCAGCGTGTAGCGCTTGCGCGAGCATTGTGTAATGACCCCGACTTAATCTTCGCCGATGAGCCCTCGGGTAACCTGGATCGTGATAACAGCCAGCGCATCCACCAACTTCTCATGGCTCTAGCATCGCAAGACAACAAGGCTGTTGTCATCGTCACACATGATGCTGAGCTTGCTCGGTTATGTCAGCGTCGCTACCAACTTCAAGATGGCTTGCTGCATGCGTTGGTAGATTAAAAAAGGAAACCCTTTCCATGCCCTATACGCCTATCGTAGGAACACTTGGTTTCGTACTATCCCCTGACCGTCAAAAGGTCCTATTAGTGCATCGTATTGGTCGAGATGACGACTACCACATCGGAAAGTATAATGGCCTGGGTGGAAAGCTAGAGAGCCATGAAGACGTCGCAACCGGCATGAAGCGAGAGATTCGTGAGGAAGCCGGAATAGAATGCGAAACACTATCGCTGCGCGGAACGATAAATTGGACCGGTTTTGGCCCTAAAGGGGAGGACTGGTTAGGCTTTATTTTTCTGATCACCAAATTCAGCGGCACTCCCTATGAGAGTAATCCTGAGGGGCCTTTGGAATGGGTGAACATTTCTGACCTGCCCAGCCTACCCATGTGGGTAGGCGATCGCCATTTCCTACCCCTTGTCTTCGATGATGATTTACGCATCTTTCACGGCTATATGCCCTACAATGACCAGCAGCCCCTCAGCTGGTCTTACGTCAGAGTCTAACCCCTCGTGGCGTCCCTGAACCTGTATACCTTCCGAAACAAACTTAAGTCAATTATAGGCTCTCGTCTATGTGTGGAGCAGTATAGGAGTTGCTATCGAAATCAATGGAAAGGTTGTAATCCTTATAGATGCTGGTTAGCAATGTCCGTGCTAGGTCAACGGCAAAAACAGAAAAAGGACAGCTCCGAGGCCCGTAGCCGAAGGGTAAAAAAGGAAGATTCTTAAACCGCTTAGGCAGCTCATTAATACCAGATGGATCAAATTCATCGGGGTTTTGATGAGTATAACCTGTAATGGCTGGATTGCGTCCCAAATCAGTAACCCCAACGCTCTTGGGTCCAAAGCTTGGAACTGGGGGGTGGAGGCGAAGGACTTCAACAAGGACTCGATCGAATGAATCGGCATCCGATTTTCAGGAAATTGACTTCGGAAAATCGGACTTCTGCAATTACCTCATCATAGACCAGGTACAAACTCGCGCTTTGATCTTGGATCACCTACAATGGTATGCCGCAGGCTATAGCCCACATATTTATGTGATGCCATTAGGATCCAGCCAACCCAAATACCGTATAGATCTTACTTGGTCTCAAAAGGTAGAAGACATTCACCGCCTTGCTGAAGATGGACAGCCAAGTGGTCTGGTACTTTATGTTCCCCAAAAAGGCGTGGGGGCCTTTTCGATCATTGGATCAAAAAACAACAGTATGTCATCTACCACGTCGATCCAAACAACGGTCAGCTCATTGGAAGGCTCTACCTAGCCCTGATCTATCTATGGAAGCATCAATATGAACAGGCCAACACGATCCTGCGCAGCTATGGCTCACAAATAAGCCCCTTTTCAGAGGAACTAACCGTTTTGAAATGGATTGTCGCCCTTGGTAGAAATAATAAAGACAGCGATCCTCGTGCTCAAGCCCTCAGGCTGCAGGCCAACTTTCTTCTCTTACGCCACGTGCGTGACTGGGAATCCAAAGAACTAGACGTCCCAAATCCAATCACGGTCTATACGTCCTATCTGAACAATCTTGACTATCTCGATGACCTCTGGCCTCTTCCTGAGGAAGAAGCTCTGATCATCGAGAACATTCTGACTATGAAAGATTGGGAAAAATTGATTAACCGAGTTCCCCTTGTGAATCGTCTAAACACACTTAAGTCTTTGCGTAAGGATGACAAGGCCGAAGCCTTAAAGAAGGAGGGTAAGAGAGCGGCGATCCAGCAGAATGTCTCGTCTGCTTTCGCTCCTGGAGTTCCCCTATTGAAGCACAGCCCCGTGAACGTAAACTGGCTTTTACACAACTATCAACAAGCCAAAGCTCATTCAAATGCAAGCCCTATTAAGATTCTGAGGGGATCGTTGTGGCACCAGTTTTTCGATCTGTACAAACTGGCTAAGGGAGAGCTTTCCTCTTCGGCTGCCATGAAAACCCTGTCTAGCCTAACAGGTATTCCCTATACCGCCAGTCTCACCTCAGCAGAATTGCAGAATGAACTAGGCTTGATCCTACGCCTTATTCAAGGGCATTAAGCTCAGGTGATGGCGGTGGCAGGATTTCTCGGTTGGATAGATCGTAGATAGCACTATTCAGCAGCTTGTCCATTTTCTCTCGTCGCACAATATAGTCTCGCCCCTGTGCTAGGCGCTCTTGCCACTTTATTACGCCCTCTAACTCAGGTCCAGGCTCATGTTGTAAAAGCTGTAATAAATGGTCCAGCTCATAAATGGAATGATAGGCATTAAAGAATGTTCCTGTGGCCTGCTGGTAGGTCAAAGCGGCTCTTGGCGGCTCCTGAGGAATAGGTAGATCCAAAAGGTCTTGTTGCTCTTGCGTCAAGCAAGACCGGATTGACTGCAGTTTCTTAACCCCTACAGATTGTATAAGGCGCTCAAACTGTTGTTTCGCAAGGCCTTTGACAAGCAACGGTAAGCAGGTGGGTCGACTCTTCACATAATTTAGCCATTCATCAAAAAATTGATTTTTATAGCTTGAAACACCCGCCATGAGGTCCACTAAGGCACCCCCACGTTGTTTGTCGCGATGTTGCGCTATTGTCGATTGATCCCAGGTTGCACCAAGCTTCCTATCGAGATAATATTTTGCGAATGATTCGAGATTCACTTTCGTAGGGTATACCGCCGCCAACCAGGCTGCCATTTCTAAAGCACTTATCGGGATACGCTGTATAGGAGATTCATTGCACCTCCAAGAAAAGTAGTAGAGCTTATCGACAGCTTCCCTAGTTGGATTTCCCCTCTCAGGTACCAGGTATTTCCTAAGGGCGGGTTCCCAGAGCTTAAGGGTGGCATCGGGAAACTTCCCGTTTGACCAACCTTGTTTCTTAGCCATTACAAGAACAGTGTCGATTACAGTGCGAAACTGTTCAGTGGTCATCGCAGCAGACCATTTCCCGCCTTGTTCATAGCGCTGATTTTGAAGATCTAGTTGTAACCTTACGTCCTCAAGATTGGGGGACACACTCACCCGAGGCACAAAAAGATCCGTAATTAGAAACTTTAGCTCATCAAAAAGCTGAGGGGAAATCTCCTCCATCAGCGTTCGGCGCAGGATAGGGTTGGACATAATAACCATTAAGACGAAAGTTCCGTCTTTAGTGAGTTTGTCCGACTTGGCAATTTTTGTAATAAAATCGATTCCTAAGTCGGCATTCTGACGATATATTCCATCACAATAGAGGGCTACCTTCCCCCCTGTGACTGGACTGTATAATTCTTTAAAACACCGGTCGAGAGCACATGGCTGATGATCCCGAGCCATCATCACAAATAGGATCAGAAATGTTGCTGGATCTTGCATCACTGATACCCGTGAGAAGTGCTTCTCTATCCTCAAGCGATCCTCTTCGGTACAGATATCTCCTCGCAAAATATGTTTTATAAACAATAGAACAAATACGGAAATCCTGGGCTTCTCAAGTTCGCTACGACAGCGCGACAGCAATGTGTTTTGATCGATGCTTTTGGCAAGTGCATCCATTTGCCATGATTCGGGCACTATACTGAGGTCTTGTCTAGCGTCGTACATAGTAAGAAAAATATCCAAATCTAATTCTTGACAGATCAACGACCAAAGTTCGGTTCCCAGGCCTTCATCTTGTTGGTAAACCTGTGAGGAAAGCGCTTGCAGTTGAAGAAACGGTGGGTATGGGAGACTAACAAGCTCGGATACAATCTTTTTCAAGCGGTACTGAAAAGGCACAAGAAAAGCCCAAGTACCTACGGAAAGGCATATTTCCGGCGTCCCCTTTGCCATTGGTAGAAGAATGCGTTTCCATTGAGACGGTTCAACCGCCAAGTGCATTCGGCCTAAGGATGAGCTATGGAAACGTAGCATCTTATATAAAGACTTCAAGAGATCATCCGGTAAGTGGGCTGCTACAGGTTCTAGAACACAACCTAAATAGGCCTCTCGCCTTAGTTGCTCTTTGGTGCCCTGACAGAACTCCTCAGCATCCGACATCGCCCACAATTCGTATTGGAGTATTGTATTGCCAACATAAGTTACGATAGCTTCCCAAGCATCGCTAGATTCAGTTTGCAACCATTCCTTTAGGATGTCGCCAAATTGAGGGATGCCCATTAGCCCTTCAAGCACTACTAGAGCCGAGCGGCGCTCCGCTTCATCTCCCTTTGTGAAACCGGTTTTCAACTGCTTAATCAACGAAAGCCGGGCAGACTCTGAAATTGCGGCTTTTAATGCCTGCCCGAGAGTTGATCCAATGGGAGGTGCCCTGGCAACCAAATAGTCGCTCAAACCCGAAAGATTGTTTTTAAAATAATTTATTAGGCTCGTTCCCTTCCGAGTCAGGCGAGAGTCATTATAATCATCTTGGGATAATTTGCAAAAATCCTCTTCTATGTTTGCGATTAGTTCGTTTGGAAAAGAATAATCAACTGAGGCGCATCTACTTAAATTTAAATCTATTCTGTTCATGCGCCTACCAATATTGAATTATTGTTTCAATATCATAGACGCAGGGTCCTTTTAAATAAACAAAACAATGATCAGAGTCTTATGTTTGGTATACCTTGCGCAGTCAAATGCACCAAATCTAACCAGGCCTTGTTCACCTTTTTCGTCCGACCGAAAACTGGGCCTTGTTCACCTTTACGGTCAGAATTTCGGTCGGACGAAAAAGGTCGGATGTCGTGGTTTGTGACGAGGGCATAGCGCCAGCTATGTCCGAGGAGCAAAACGCGACAGACGATCCTTTTGCAGTCGACCGAAAACTGACCGCAAAGGTGAACAAGGCCGAAAACTGACCGAAGAGGTGAACAAGGCCTTCTAACCACGTGGTATAAGAGCGTAGTCTGTAGCTGGCGTGGACTCGTCGACTCGAACGGGTAAGCCAGTAAACGACCACGTGACGATCAGGTAGGTGGTTAACGACACCATACCTCCAACAGCGGCGGCGGCAAAGAGCGTTTCATCGCCCCCCAACTCACCCATAGCCAAGCCCCAAGTGACAAAGGCCCCCCACCCTATCACACCACCTATCAATGAGCTCCAGGCGGCGATTGAACTAGCGCGTTTCCAGTAAAGCGCCATGGTAACAGGCACAAAAATGGCGACAAACAACATTGCGCCAGAATGGATAATCAACTGATAAATGTTAAAACCCGCTGTAGCCAACGCAAAAGCGACTACAGCCATCAACACGCTGGAACTTCGGAGAATCCATAAGCGACTAGCTTCACTTCGCTCTGGAAGAATTGGTAACAATACATTCAAGGTTAAGATCGATGTTCCAGCTAACAAATAGCTGTCGGCGGTACTCATAATGGCAACAATCAACCCACCAACAAAGATGACGATAAATAGTGGAGAAAGATGCTCTGTAGCCAACTGTGGAATGAGCAACTCCGGCGCGGTGAGTAAAGGAACCAGTGAACGCCCTGCCAGGCCTATCACAATGGGGATTAGACCCAGACAAAAATAAATAAGTCCAGCGGAAAGCGCGCTCCAGCGTGCTACATGCCCACTGCGGCAGGCTAAACAACGCTGAATGATGTCTTGGCCCATCACAGCGCCCACTCCGGTGATAAAAATCTGCCCTAGATAAACCAGCCAACCTGATGCACTACCACCTTGGGGAAGCAAGCTGGTGAACTCAGCTTTAATTAAAGCTACAGATGATGCAGGGTCATGCGAAAAATGTTCCCAAACAACAGGCAATAAAATAAGTAGACCACCCAGGAGCACAATCATTTGAATAAAGTCGGTCAGAGAAACTGCCCACATTCCACCGGCCATGGTATAAATGACCATAAAGACAGAGCCTACTACAATACTCGTAGTGGGGTCTATATGAGCAAACAGATGAAGTAGGTAACCTAAAGCCACCATCTGAGCCGCCAAAGTCCCAATATAAAAAGGCATCATCAGCACTGCAGCACAGAGTTCAATGCCCTTGCCGTAGCATTTGCCTAAAATATCGGCTACCGTGAGAAGCTTTAAGCGACGAAAACGCGCTGCATAAAAAAGTCCCGCCAGAACAAAAGCCAAGCTAGCTCCGAAGGGATCTGGTAAAACACTGCGAACTCCGCTGGAGTAGACGGCTCCGGACACCCCGAGGCACATACCCACACCGTACCAAGTCGCAACTAATGACGGTACAGCGAGAAGGAAGGGCAATTTTCGACCCGCCACCAAATAATCTTCAACAGTCTGCACTTTGCGATTAGCAAAGAACCCAAGGATGAACATCACGGCTACGTATAATCCTAGTAGAGCTAGGACGAGTACGTTAGGTGGTTGATCAACCATTGAACCTCATCAAATTATGTTGTTAATCGGAGTAATTATAGCATCAATAATGAATTAATATAAAGGAAAAATTGCTGACTATGATCAGTTTGTAAGATTATGCTTGATTGGTAACCATTCACGGGGTAGGAATCTGAGCACGCGCGCATATGCGTTAAGCTAAGAGAATTAGGAATTTCACCGCCGAGACACCGAGATAAGAGAGAGAGGATTAGGAGAGAATGTGCCGTTTGTGTGTCGTTGGGCAAAATTCTGCCCAAGGGCCTCTTGAGGGGTTAGCATTTTGGTAAAGCCCTTAGACTGGATTTTGTCCAGACCCGGTAGTAACTGAACATTCTTTCCTTTTCTCTCTCCTTCCTATCTCGGTGTCTCGGCGCCTCGGCGGTGAAAATCCTAAAAAAGCCCCACGAACTTCTATGCATCTCGGCGGTGAAAATTCCTAATTCTCTTAGCTCAATGCGTATGGGCGCGGGCTCGGATTCCTACCCCGTGAACGGTTACTCTTGATCGCCCTGTTTAGCGAAGAGGGTGGGTAGGACTCCGACCGTTAAAATACCTACTATGATCATTAAAGAAACATAGGCCGGAATAGGATACGTATGCGCCAAAAGCATCTTAACACCGACAAATGCTAGAACAAAGACCAGGCTCACCTTAAGATAGCGAAAACGGTGCATGAAAGATGCCAGCGCAAAATAGAGAGCTCGAAGTCCTAAAACCGCAAAAATATTCGAAGTAAAGACAATAAATGGATCCGACGTAATCGCAAAAATTGCTGGAATGGAGTCAACAGCGAACAAGACATCGGTGGCTTCCACCTGTAGTAAAACCAGAAAAAGTGGTGTAATAGCCAAACTACCCGCTATCCTAATAAAAAAATGCTCGCCATGAAGCTCACTTGACACATGA
Source organism: uncultured Chlamydiae bacterium (assembly GCA_963713615.1). Taxonomy (GTDB): domain Bacteria; phylum Chlamydiota; class Chlamydiia; order Chlamydiales; family JAJFMA01; genus CAMFKD01. Next base: position 127,725 of record CAVQMM010000001.1, on the reverse strand, counting down.
AAGATTTTTCGCAGCCAGCGCACCAGGGTACTTGATTCTGGATCAAACGTTTCTTCTTGAGTGATTAGCATCTTAATGGCGGTATAGATGAGGAATACTCCAAAAATATAGTTCATCCAACTAAATCGTTCGATCAGCACTGCGCCTGCTGCGATCATAACTCCGCGTAAAATAAGAGCTCCTAGGACTCCCCACAGAAGCACCCGATGCTGGTATTGCACTGGAATACGATAGAACTCAAAGATCAGGGCGATGACAAAAATATTGTCCAAGCTTAGGCTCTTTTCAACGACAAAACCCGTAAAAAACTGCATGGCAGATTGATAGGCATCTGTTGACCCTTCGGTCATGCCTAAACCAAACCAATGATTCAAATAAACAAAGTAAAGAACAATGTTAAAAACGAGAGCTAGAGAAATCCAAAAGAGTGTCCAGGACAAGGCCTCGGCAGTGGTTGGAATGGAGCGTTTGCGGTGAAGAACACCTAAATCCAAAGCTACCAAGCCTAAGACGAGAATAATAAATAAGACCCACGCCCAGAGTTCAACCATCGTCTATGACCGCTCCTTTGTGCACACTCAGGGCCTTGTTCACCTTTACGGTCAGAATTTCGGTCGGACGAAAAAGGTCGGATGTCGTGGTTTGTGACGAGGGCATAGCGCCAGCTATGTCCGAGGAGCAAAACGCGACAGACGATCCTTTTGCAGTCGACCGAAAACTGACCGCAAAGGTGAATAAGGCCACACTCAGCTCATACCCCAAGATGTATTTCCTAAGCCATAGGATTGCTTTTTATGCCTGTTTATTGGAAAACACAATCATGGAAACCTTCGATATCACTCGCTTCGTTTTTCTTAGGGCTCTGGCCTTCATTTATTGCATCGCCTTTATTGTTGCAATCAATCAATTTCGTCCCTTGTGTGGGTCTAAGGGCTTGCTTCCTGTTCCTTTGCTGCTTGATAGAATTTCTTGGCGACATGTCCCCTCCCTTTTTTGCCTGCACTACTCTGACCGTTTTGCTGCCATTTTAAGCTGGCTGGGGCTTGGATTGGCCCTTATAGCCCTCAGTGGCATCGCCGACCAAGCAGGCTTCTTTGTCTCTATCTCCCTTTGGTTTGCCCTTTGGCTTCTCTATCTTTCTTTTGTCAATGTCGGGCAGACTTTTTATGCCTTTGGCTGGGAATCGATGTTGCTAGAAACAGGCTTTCTAACTATTTTCCTTAGCCCAGCACAAATAGAAACACCCATTGTTTTGATTTGGCTGCTACGCTGGTTACTATTTCGCAATATGTTTGGAGCAGGTTTGATCAAACTACGCGCCGACCCCTGCTGGTGGAACTTGACCTGCCTTGACTATCACTACCAGACTCAGCCAATGCCAAATCCTCTGAGCTGGTTTTTTCATCGGTTCATGTCCCACTCGTTTCACAAAACCTGCGTTCTAGTGACACATTTCGTTGAATTAGTGGTTCCATTCGCTTATTTCGCCCCAGCACCCTACTGCTATTATGCTGGTCTACTGACTGTCTATTTTCAACTTATGCTTATCCTGAGCGGTAATTTGTCATGGCTCAATTACCTAACTATAGTTCTTTGTATTTCCTGCTTTGATGACGCCTTTTGGTCGCAAATCATTCCATGGAGTGCGGTCATAGTGCCTACGCCGATCGCATGGGACTTCGTTATTATAGCCTTCGCGCTACTGATCATTGGCCTGAGCATTCGTCCAACGATTAACCTTCTGATGTCTGGACAGCTGATGAATGCAAGTTTTGATCCTCTGCATCTGGTGAATACCTATGGCGCATTTGGCAGCGTCTCAAGCCGTCGTTTTGAAGTGATCATTGAAGGAACACATAGTCCAGTTGCCGATGATTTTTCTGAATGGCACGAATACGAATTCAGAGGAAAGCCTGGTGATATCTCGCGCCGTCCCCCGATAGTCGCCCCCTATCACCTTAGATTGGGATGGCTAATGTGGTTCGCCGCTATGGGAAGTGCGTCTCGCTACCCATGGCTTATTCATTTAATTGCCAAAATGTTGGCAGGAGACAAAGCCGTGTTAAAACTACTCTTGGTGAATCCCTTCTCGGATAAACCGCCAATGTACATACGGGCCCTGTTATATGAATATGAGTTTACCAAGCCTGATGAACATTCCAAAAATTGGTGGAAGCGACGTCGAATCGGCGTCTATCTGGAGCCCTACTCACTGGATGATGCTATTATTGAACATTCGTTACGACAAAGGGGCGGATAGCTGAAGGGACTAAGGGGCCAAAAAAGGAGCTAAATGCTAGGAAATCTTCACAATCGTTGCTCGGCGCGCAGCGCTTTGGAGTGCGTGTCGCTCGCGACCGCTTTGGATTTGGGCGAGCCTATTGAATCGCGCACCGTTCTACGGAGGCTGCCCCCCACCCACACACAGTTACCCCTAGAGAGAAGGGTTACGTTTCTTGCAATGCCAACTTCGCCCAAATCCAAAGCGGTCGCGAGCGACGCGCACTCCAAAGCGCTTCGCGCCGAGATACGATTGTGAGTCAAGAAAAAGATGTGTGCAACACTATGCATGGAATGACTGCGCCACAGGGGACGTCCTCGCTTCTTCATCCTTAAAAACAAAATGGAAAACGGCCCTTAGTGGCCGTTTTCCATTTTAGCTCTTTTGACGTAATAGCGCAGAACTAGTAGCGTGGGGGGCGGGAATCGCGATCGCGGAATCCACCACCACCACCACCACGGCTACCACCGCCGCCGCCACCACCGCCGCCATCGCGGTCTCTTGGTGGCTTCTTAACTTGAGGACGCGCTTCGTCAACGGTGACGACACGGCCTTCAATTTCTTTGCCATTAAGATTTTTTACAGCTTCTTGTCCGCCTTCACGTGTTGCCATCTCTACGAAAGCAAAACCTTTAGAGCGACCAGTAGCTGGATCGGTGATGATCTTTACGCTCACCACTTCGCCGTACTTGCCAAACATTTCATTCAGATCAGATTCGCTACACTGATAAGAAAGGTTACCGACATAAATTTTCATGTTTTTCCTGAAATCTCCTTTAAGTGGGGCTCGCAGTATCTTAGCCGGCAACAAAAGACTTGATTAGCGCGGTACGAGTGTGCAGCTCACTTTAATTAGGTTGGTTCTACCCCGATTATCAATCACAGTAAGGTATTTTGGCAACATATTTTGTATGCAACCGTTCACGGGGTAGGATCCGAGCCCGAGCCCATGTGTGTGCCCGAGCCCGAAAAAACGTAGTTAAAAACTCGTTAGTGTTTTAAAACCGCCGCCATTAAAACCTGAGTTTAAGCTACGGTTTTCAGGCTCTGGCCCCCCGTGGGTACATGTCTTTCTTTCACTATGATATAACATTCTTCCTGGTAACAACCATGAAGTTAGCGTCATAGGTAAGCACTCCTAGCATGATTGCCGTCTGCAAATGGTCCAAGGAGATGCTATATTTGAGATCCTTTGAATAAGGATTCTTTGAATAGGGGTCCATCACCGTGACCATTTGGCTAGCGGTATCATAGCTATGGATAAGTACAAAATGTCCTTCAGGATAACCTGCCATATCATCGACGACCTGCTTGGTGGTTTCCTCAATGACATATTCTCTAGGTGCCATATAGAGATAAGTGGAGCTAAGCCCGGTTAGAATGGGTACTCCCTGCTTTAGATAGCGGGTGAGCAGCCTGTGACACAGGTCCTCCATCGCCAACTTGCCACCGAGTGATAGGTATTCCAGGTAGTGCTTGCATGCCCAGCGCAATTTCTGAGACGGTTTAACCTCCATTTGCTTTTGGAGCTTTTCCATTAGCTCTTCAGTACTGAGAGGCTTGGGCTTAAACCAGGTTGGATCGAATACGTGTAGGTTGTAGGTATATATTTTGACATTGAAGCCCTTTTTGAGAGCATGAATGCCTAAAACCACCGCTAAGGTGCCCCCTCGCTTAACGTTGGAGATCTCTTTGATGATCGTCTCGACATCCGTGTCGTAGTCATAGTACTGGTAGACACCCTGCAGGCAGGTAGGGCCGCAAGAGGTATCGGTCGGTTGGCTTTGGATTTTCAATTTATTTGACTTCATCACATTCTCTCCAATAGCTCTAGGGTGTCCCTTAAGGCATTTTTAACGCAACGCCATTTGACAGTGCTATCTCTGAGTCCTTGATTGACCTCCAGCTCGACACCTATGTAACGTTCATGAGGAAAAACCTTTCGGAGTGCCGTGACAAAGCCATCAGCAGTACCCCGATACGGATAATTCATGCGCACGCGCATGTCTGCGCCTAAACTGTCTTTAAGCACTCGCTGCCAACGCATAGCAAAATGCTTCTCGCTGCCTCGACGCGGATCATATAATAAACCCACCTCAGCTTGGCGAACCACACCATCGAGTTGCGAGGTGAAGGTGTGTACTGATATATGCCAGATGATATCGCCCTTCTTATAATGCCCGCTAATGGCTTTGGTTACCTGTGTACGATAGGGCTCATAGATGTCCTGGATTAACTGCTTTTTTGCTGCCCGATCGAGATGAGCTGAATACTCGGAAAATAGCTTCGGATGTCCTACAGAACGGTTTAGCTCGATCAGCAATCGCGTTATAGAATGCGTGAATACCTTAGCAGCACCAACTTTAGAGAGTTCCTCAGTAAGTTCCAGTGCTCCAGGGTCCCATCCGCGATGGCTAGCCAAAACCTTCTTAGGAATGTGCACAGCATGCTGCCAGGCCTTCGGAATCAGCATGCCACCATGTTCACAAGTCACTATTAAGGTTGTTTTGGTCATGCCAAAAAGGGTTCTCCATGTGCCAAACATTGACATAAGCGCGCATAAACACGTGACAAGGTAGTCTTATTGACATTCTTGCCAACGGCCTTCTCAATACGTGTGGCTAGGGTTCCTTGGGACAAAATCAGGTTCATTCCCGTTCGATAGTCAGCTTCTAAGTCCAGGGCTTCCAAAAGCGTCTGCCATAATTGCTTGGCAGTGCAAGGCTGCGACGATTGCCAGCCAAAAACGCGCAAATATTCAACGTCATCAAGCAGAGCATTTTCACCGGAACGGATACCACGGTCCAGCAACGCTTTAAGGCGTTCTGGTGAAAAACTATGCAAGACATCAAGCGAGACCCATTTTTCGTAAACCAAGGCACGAACAAGTTCGGTTAATGCTGCCGCAACTGTTAGGTCCATGATTGGGGTTTCCTGAATATCTAAGAGACGGATTTCGATAGCATTGCGATCAAACCGCGCGATGGCTCCGCGAGCATTCACCCACTCATAGCGTAAAATACCATCCGCATCGAAGGGTTCTAGATCACTATAAATTTTATTGAGAATGAGGTCGTGGTAGTCTTGGTATGAACGGCATACTTCCGGGATAACATGTCCCGTCACTGAAAACACCTTCTTGGCGTTTTGCTTATATGTCTCCAATCGCGTGTCTTTCAGGCCGGTAGCCTTTCCATCTGCAAAGGGTGAGCTAGCTGCGATGGTAGGGATCAGCGGCAAGACAAGACGTATCGCAGCATGCAAGCGAACGAATTCTTCTTCGTCGGCAAATGGCAGGTTAATGTGTGTGGTCTGCAAATTGGCCCAACCATGCCCACGACAATCGAAAATGCGGTGAAGCGTATCATAAATCTCCGAGCATCCATGTGGCCAAAGACGCATCTCGGTAAAAGAATTCATCCAGGGATGCATTGCTGTAGGCATTAACAACGCGTTAAACGGCTCTAGAGCTCTGTTAACGACAGCAATTTCGGCATTGAAAAGATCGGGCAAGCCTAAAAGAGTCTTGGAAGGCTCGGTGGTTTTGAGCTCTACAACATGCGATGCCAACTCGTTGTTTAGGCTGATGGGACCGTGAACCACTTCGCCGACGAATTCATTAACGAAACCAAAGAACAGCTGGTCTGTAATCGGGAGAACATCCAACGTCTCGCGCGAGACGATCATATACTCCAGTTCGATTCCAAAGATCTCAAAGAGGGATACCCCGCGCGTCCCGCTATTGTCCTGTGTTTGTGGCATGGAAAACCTTTTCTTTCTTCTTATCAATACGGTTGCTGATGGCTGTCATGATGTTAATGTAAAGCTGATCCCCTAGGTAGGAGTCCTCGACACCCGCATCGATGCTAGGGTTATCGTTGACCTCGATGATATAAAACTTGCCATTAACCTCTTTGATATCTACACCATATAGCCCCTTGCCGACAAGGTTTGAGGCTCGCACTGCCAGAGATACCGCCTTACGCGGAACTTGCTCTATAGAGACGGTATCAGCATTACCACACAAAACCTTACCAGACTTGGTCTTCTTTAGAATTTGCCAATGATCCTTAACCATATAGTACTTACAAGCATATAGAGGCTGGCCGTCCAGAACCCCAATGCGCCAGTCAAAGCCGGAAGGAAGAAATTCCTGAACCAGAATAAGGTCTGATTTTTCCAGATAAGTCCCGGCCATTTCGATAAAGCCGGCAGCGTCATTAGCTTTTACAACACCCTGTGAGAAAAAGCTATCAGGCAGCTTCAACACCACGGGATAGGTGATTTGCTCTGCTATAGTAGGCACAATATCGCGATCGATAACAAAGGAATAGGGGATCGGGATCCGATATTTCTCGAGCAACGCATAAAGGAAAATCTTATTACAGCAGCGCAAGATGGATAAGGGATCGTCAATAACGACCAATCCATTAGCGGAAGCGCGGCGCGCAAAACGATAAGTGTGATGGTTCACCTGCGTGGTTTCGCGGATAAACAACGCATCGAACTCCGCCACGCGCCCAAAATCGCCTTTTCCGATAAACTCCGTTGACAATCCTATCGATTCCGCAGCTTTAGCAAAGCGTGCCAGGGCGCGTTTGTTGGAGGGAGGACACCCCTCCTCAGGATTAACCAAAATGGCTAAATCATAACGCGTCGCCTTCTTCCTAGGTCCCTGCAAGCTTTTGCGTGCTTTGAGGTAGTCCTCGGCCTGCTGCTTAGCAAACTCCTCATGGTATTCAGGAATCTGGGATAGCGACAGAGGACCAATACTCGCAAGGATCCATTTGTCCCGTACACGTGTGAAACGAGCCTGCAGGAAGGGCGCTGGAAACTGCTTGAAGAGATAGTTAGCTAACCTATCATAACATTTGGCCACGTTGCGGCCAAAGTAGATACTCATCGTAAAACTATCGCTGTGGATATGGCGCAGGCTATCTTGAATCAATTCGTCGAATTCATGCGAAATAAACCGAATCATCGACGGAGACTTAAAGTCCTCAATACAGGTCAAGCTAGGCTGCGGCTTATGTCCACGCGCTGATGCCACTAAGGAAACGTAGTAACCCAACTTCTGATAAGCGTAGGAACGGCAAAGATTGAGCACCCGCAGCGTCTGCTGTCCATTGTATCGACTCTCCTTGAGGTAATCGTCCGCTGTAACGACTTCGATATCCAAGCCCTTCAATGGCCAGTCAGTAACTTTGTTAACGACGATAATGGATTTCATAAACAACTCAAAAATATAGATAAAAATAATAGGCCGGTTTACCTTTGGGGTCAGAATTTCGATCCTTTTGCAGTCGACCGAAAACTGACCGCAAAGGTGAACAAAGCCAAACAATAGAATAGCAGCATCCTGCATTTCCATCGGACGGAATTTATAAGGGGTTGATGCCGTGTGACGCCGACCAATATTCTTGATCGGCGCCCACCGCAAGGGATCGGAAGGCTCTTCGCCATCTCCAAGACATGTTAAATTAATGTTGAGCACTATGTTTATGACTTGTGGTTGATGCATGTTCTTTTATTGGGGCTTTGACACTTACAGCCAAAACGTCACAGTTGGCATGGCTGATCAAATCACTGGCTATCGAGCCATGCAGAAAAAGACTCAATCCATGACGTCCGTGACTACCTACCAGAATCAGGTCTGCCACTACCTGTTCTGATATGCGCAAAATCTCCGCTCTCACTTGACCTACAGTGACAATCTGTCGTTCAGCAGGAATGCTAAGCTTCTTGCCAACGCGCGCAAGCTTCCGCTTTGCCGACTCCAAAGTTTGTTCCTGCCATTCCGATATTGCCTCTACAACATATGGGGAAACATAGTTGTAAAAGGGCTCGACCACGTGCAGAAGGCTTACTGAAGATTGACATGCGGCAGCAATCTCCTTGGCTCTTTCTGCAACAGGGTCGTCATCATTGCTGATGAGGTCCGCGGTCACCAAAATATGCCTATACCTATGCATGGTCTACCTCGGTACACTGGGGATAAAACATCCCCCATAACTCAACGCTACCCAACCACAACCATAATTTGCAAGGAGGAGGAAGAGGAGGCGAGAGGGGGAAGGGAGAGAAGGAGGAGAGGAAGAGGAGTTAGGATTTTTTACCGCCGAGGCGCCGAGACACCGAGATAGGAGAGAGAGGAGTAGGAAAATGGCCCTGTATTGAAAGTGCTGATGAATCATTCAAAGGATTCTCCTTCGAATGATTCATCAGCACTTTCAATACAGGGCCCATTCCTCGTTTGGGACTAGCTAGGATTATCCCAAATGAGGCTTTGGTTGTGTACAAGAGCTGCTGTACAAAATTCTGTGTAATTTGCTCGAACCGGTTCCCTTCAAGAGTTTACACAGAATCTTGTACAGCAGCTCTTGTACACAACCATTTTCCTACTCCTCTCTCTCCTGTCTCGGCGCCTCTGCGGTAAAAATTTCTAATTCTTCTTCCTCTTCTCTTTACTCTTTTCTGTTCTCTAATTCTTCAAATCTATAGACTATGATTTTAATCATACATCCTTGTTGGTAATTATGCGTAACATAGCGTTGCTTCCCTATCTTTTAAGCCTTGCATTGCTGGCAGCTTGCGTCGAAACGGATATCTCTGTACCCGGCTTCCCCGAGATGGTGCGCTATTTCTCCACTACGGAAGCCCAGGTCCAAATGACTATGGGCATCAACTTTTTGGCTTTCTGCATAGCCGGGCTATTTCACGGTCCTTTATCTGATTCCTATGGCCGCCGTCGTGTGATGCTCATCGGCAACGTTGTGTTTCTCATTGGAGCGATCGGCAGCGCAACGGCCTCTAGCATTGAGATCCTGATAGCATGGCGTTTTTTCCAAGGGCTAGGAGCCAGTGCTGGGTTTACTGTGGGCTTCGCCATGGTGGCAGATGCCTATAAAGGCGAAAAGGCCTCTACCATCATGAACCGGCTAAATGGTGTTCTCACGGCTGCAATGGCCGGCGCACCTGTGCTTGGCGGCTTCCTAGTACAAGCCTATGGATGGCGCAGCACATATAGTTCTATAGCCGTGCTGTGCATCTTCGCGACATTGGCTCTATTTGTCTTTCTGCCAGAAACAAATACCAATCTGCAGCCCTTTAAGCCGCGACAGATTCTACGTAACTTTAGCCGACTCCTAACTAGTATTGAATTTCTTGGTTTAACTCTGGTGCCAACACTACAGTGTACAGGCTACATGGCATTCGTTGCAGGAGCTGTCTTTTTCTATGTTGAAACCATGGGTACTTCGTTACTGCAGTTTACCGCTCATCAGGCCTGTGTCATCGGCTGCTTCTCCATCGTCAGCCTCCTCGCTGGACAAATCACTGCTAAACTAGGAACTCGCAATACCCTCAAATGGGGCCTTGCGTCGAACGTATTCGGTTCCATCACCCTGCTGCTGCTTGCCTTGTTCTCAGTGAGAATACCGGTAGCCTATACATTCGCCATGTCGCTGTATTCCATAGGAATAGCCTTCTGCTATGGCCCATCTTTTACCGCTTCGATGGAACTATTTCCTGACATCAAAGGTTCCGCGGCATCGCTAAACATGGCCATACGTCTATTTGTCATGGCAATGGCTATCAATGCTATCGGTATCTTAGCAAACCATACCTTTATACCCGAAACATCACTCATCTTTGCGTCAGGGATCCTTGGCGCGGCTTGTCTGATATTTGTGGCTACCAAGCCTAACGTACTTTCTTTGTTGCTGCAGGAACGTGAGCCCTCGCAAAGCCATGCGCCGATATAAAGCAAAGACTCGCTATATACCACACTCGGTCACTAACTTGGATTTGGGCCCACGCGAAAGTTCCCGCGATTCAACGATCGCAAACGGGTCCATATTTCTAATATTGACCCGTTTGCGATCGTTGAATCCCGGGGCTTTGGCGCGGTCCAAATTCCAAGTTAGTGACCGAGTGTGGTATACCGCAATTGTGGTCTAAATATTGGCCAATCACTAAGAATGAGGTTTAGCCAATAGGGGCTCGGGGGTACAAACTACATGCTGTTCAAAGATCGAGCAGATGCCGGGCGTAAGCTTCTCACTAAGCTATCACACTATCGCGATAAGCCTGATGTGATTGTCATCGGCCTGCCGCGCGGTGGCGTCGTTACTGCTTATGAAATTGCACAGGGGCTGGGAGCTCCTCTAGATGTCACCTGCCCCCGAAAAATTGGAGCTCCATTCAATCCAGAATTAGCCATAGGTGCCGTCACCGAAACAGGCCAAGGCGTCTTTAACCGCAGGTTATTGAGTTACATCGGCATGTCGGAAAAGAACCTGGAAGCCGCGGTACATGCTGCAACGGTCGAAGCAACACGAAGATCCACAGCATATCATCGCAACCACCCTCCATTAGAGCTACGCAAGAAAGTTGTCATCCTGGTCGATGATGGTCTAGCTACTGGGGCCACCATGAAAGCAGCTATCAAATCGATCCGCGCCCAAAAGCCCACTTCTATTTGCGTGGCCGTTCCCGTGGCCCCGCCTGATACGTTAGAAGAAATTCGTGAACAGGCGGACGAAGTGGTTTGCCTCTATGCCCCCTTCGAGTTTCGGGCTGTAGGTGAATTTTACTATACTTTTGGACAGACAACCGACGAAGAAGTCATTCGGCTACTTTCCATGTGACTTCGAACCTCTCAAACCAAAAAGGTGAACAAGGCCCCAAAAAAGGTGCTGGTGTTTTTTTTCCCAGGAAGCGATGATAGTACCCACCGGGCAAGAAACTCGCGACAGCACAAACGCGCTATCGCGAGGCATTGCTTTGCAAAATGGCCACATTTCGTCGGCCTTACCAAAAGGAGAATGCAGAAGATAGAATGAGGGAATATGTAAAGTATGCGCGGCTACCGCGAAGGTTAGTCATGGTAGGATGTGGAATTATTGGTCAGGGCGTATTGCCACTGATCCTTCGTCATATCGAAGTCAAACCCAAAGATATTACCATCATAACAGCCGACGACCGAGGGCACGCCATCGCCCAAGAATATGGCATCCGTTTTATCGAACAGCCTGTCACAAAAGATAATTTCAAAAAAATTCTTAGCCCCCTAGTTCAGCGCGGAGATTTTCTCCTTAACTTATCGATTAACGTCGGTAGTGTGGATCTCATTAAGTACTGTCAAGAAGTTGAAGCACTGTATTTCGATACGTGCATCGAGCCATGGGAAGGTGGCTATACCGACCCCAACCTCACCCCTAGCCAACGATCAAACTACGCTCTCCGTGAGGCTGCTTTGGCTTTGCGCACTCAAACCAATAACGGCCCAACGGCTGTCCTGGCCCACGGGGCTAACCCGGGCCTCGTATCGCATTTTGTGAAAAGAGCCCTTTTAACTATTGCAAGCGATCTCCATGTCAACACAAAGGCCCCTACAGATCGTGCAGGATGGGCCAAGTTAGCGTCGGATCTTGGAATCAAGGTCATTCATATCGCAGAACGCGATACTCAAGTTTCAAAAATTCCTAAGCGCATTGGCGAGTTCGTTAACACTTGGTCCGTGGATGGCTTTGTTGGTGAAGGCTCCCAACCTGCCGAGCTGGGTTGGGGTACGCATGAAAGGCATTGGCCAGCCGATGGTGGTCATCACGACTTTGGCTGTCTCTCGGCTATCTACTTAAACCGGCCTGGAGCCTCTGTGCGCGTGCGAAGTTGGACTCCTAAGGAAGGCCCCTATCATGGTTTTCTGATTACCCATAATGAAGCCATTTCTATCGCCGACTACCTAACAGTGCGCCATGGCAAAGAGGTCATGCATCGCCCTACAGTACATTATGCTTACCATCCTTGTAATGATGCCATCTTAAGCATTCATGAACTCGCCGGAAAAGGCTGGCATGGTCCTGACTCGAAACGGTTCATGATGGATGAAATCACCGAAGGAACCGATGAACTAGGAGTCTTGCTAATGGGGCACGACAAGGGATGTTACTGGTACGGTTCTGTGCTCTCCACCGATGAAGCTCGCAGCTTGGTTCCCCACAACAATGCGACGAGCCTACAGGTATGCTCTTCCGTGTTGGCAGGGGTCGCTTGGGCACTCCAGCACCCCAACCGTGGTATCGTAGAAGCGGATGATATGGACTATGAAGAAATCATCGACATGTGCCTACCCTATCTAGGGAAGCTTGTTGGCAAATATTCCGATTGGACGCCTCTACAAGGACGCAGCGAGCTCTTTACTGAGGATGTCGATAGGCTAGATCCTTGGCAGTTTAAAAACTTCCGCGTTGTTTAACAAATGGACATCATGGATACTATGAGGTAATTGCAAAATTATTTGAGCCCTTGAGAATCGATTCTCAGAAAAAAAGGTTACCTTTTTATGCGAGAAGGCGATTCTGGAGAGCTTAAGTGGTATGGCACTATCCAGTCTGGAAAGACAGGCTTTTCTCCCTTCCCAGGCCCGAAGGGTCGATATTGCAACAGGCCATGGCGATGCCAGGAAGGGATTCAGCAGCAAACAGCAAACCCACCGACGCGTTTTTCGGCCCTACCGTGTAGCTCCGGATGCGCTTCAAAAAGCTCCTGCATAGGCACGTCTTTAGAGAACTGGGTTTCTTGATAATGCTGCATTGCAGAAAGGATACATTCCCGACCTTTGATGCAAACCGATCTTGGAAATAGAGACTTGCGCATCCATGCGGCTGCTTCGACGAGATCTTCCACAAGTTTATCGCTGAGGTTTTCCACAAAAGGGTGTACCCAGTCTTTCACAAGTACATCTAAGACATATGCGCTTGTATGGTGGTAGTGGGTGTCCTGCGGCGCCCACGTAATGAGAGGAATACCATTAACCTTCGCCCACATCATCTCCGCACCCACTCCGAGGCCTCGGCGGTCGCGCGCATCAACGAATATCACGTCAGCTGAAGAGACTTGCACCATATCCCTACCAAAGACCGACAGCTGATCAGACATGTCATCGCTACGTAGGGCAGGATTCAGAAAACTGATCTCAAAATTAGGCATTTCTCGCCTAAGCAGTTGCATATGCTCATCAGTCCAATAAGTCTCGTTAGCGCTTTCATGACCTTTTTTAATCGTCCCTGCAAGGTAAATGGCTATTTTTGTTTTCATGTCAAATTGCTACCTTCATGATGATTTTCTGGACTGGTTCAATACCCGATAGGGGGGCATGGGCATCTTCTTCAGGAAAGAAGATCGCAAAGGTGTTTACAGGCAATGGCAACCATAGGTTGGGGGTATCGGCAAAAAACTCGATATCGCGCTCAGCAGAATAAGGCTCTCGAATCTCCTGACAGTCGTTATAGTGTTTCCATCCGATCTCTTCAGTTCCCTTATATGTAAACTGAATATCGATATAGCGCCGATGGGCCTCTAGACGGGCCTTCTGACGCGTGCGTCCTTCACCAGCCTCTACAATAGCGATCAGGCGCGGCCCCCACAGCTCGTGCTTACCCGCCACAAAAGGCTGCGAGGCAAAACGTGCAAGGCCCTGAAAGGCCTTTTGAAAGCCAGGATGTACGTTTAGGTATCTGCACGAGTTTTCAAGCTTGTCAATGATCATAAGAGACTATCCTCCATTGTCTTTGAGGAATTGCTGAAGGCGAATGGTATCTTCCTTAGCTCCTAGCTTATTTGCGGTGTCTAGGGCCTTTTGAGCCAACTGGCGAGCTTTGTCAGGTTCATTGGCCACAAGTGCGATTTGTGCCTCCAGGAAGTCGAGCTGCATGCGCACACGTTCTGAAGATATTTGTGGCCTTACTTCCGCAACAAGCGCACGCGCATCTTGGGGCTTTCCTTTTAATAATTTGATCCTGGCAAGGCGAATAGCAGTGCGTACCATACCGTCGGAGCCACTGGCTGTTCGAAAGTGCTTTAGGGCCATGTCATAACACAGCGCTGCTTCGTCCCAGTCTCCAGATGGGTTGTCAGCATATGCCGCACCCAAATTGAAATAGACTTTTCCTATGAGACCGACATCGTTCAAGTCAAGGCTGTTGTAGTCTCTTAAAGCCCCCTGAGCACTAGCCACAGCTAAATCAAATAAATATTTCTGCTGGGAATTTTGTGCCTTACCAGCCAAAGCGCGGTATGCCGCCGACTGTAGATATTGACTGCGAACGAGTAACCGACCATCTGCTAAAAATGCAGAAAGCTCGCGACAACGGTCTGCATGCTCTGCTGTCTTGTAATATTCCCCTTTGTAAAAGTACGTCGAGGCAAGCTGAGCATGTATTCGCGCAGCATCCGATGAACGTTGCATGGTCATTGCAGCCGTGATGGCGGGCTCTCCGAGCGTTACAATGCCATTCCAGTCCTCAGCATTTTTTAAGGCCTCAAATTGTTGATAATAGCGCTCCAATGCCGCCGCCTCGGCTGCGTAGGCGATCTGCTGTTGTTCTGCCTGTGGTGCACAAGGGATGTCGTCAATCACAATAAAGCTCTCCTGCTAGTCGTATTGAGCAAAAATTTTACACCTTTGGTGGTTATGCGTCCAGTGCCTCAACGGAGCAATAGGATCAGCTATTTCATAATAATCTATAACAATTATATTTACCATTATTATCATTTGATATACAATTAACATCTTTGCAATAATATATGTTACTAATTAGTTAAAAAAAATAGAAACTGCATAAGGGTATTAATATGATTCATGGTTTTGAATTTTCTCCTATTAATTATGGGATTTCGGATTTTCTTCCGACAGAGCAGTTCCGTGCCGCTGTATCAATGAACCTACGAGAGCTATTTCCGAAGGTTGCAAGCAAAGTTTGTCCTGGATTCCTGAAGCCAAAGGCAGAAACGACGCTATGTCGGCAGCTTAGGATTCTAGCGAATGACGCGAATGCAGACTTTGGGAAAGACCAAGAGCAACTTCTCCTGCAGGCGTTCCAGTCGAAAGAGTTTGGCCTACTCCGGCCCTATCTACAAAAGATTATCGACCGACTTAGCGATGTGGAACTGAATGATCTTCTAAAGTTTCTCTTTGGGGCGCACCCAGAAGAAGATGCGAAGCCCTTGCTTTACAAGCTTGTAGGATTGCTTACATCGCAGAAAATCGGAAGCGCCATTTCCTCCGAATTTCCCCTCTATGCCGGAGTTGAAGCCGAGTCTGCAAAGGTTGCTAAGTTAGTACGTCGTGGCCGAGACCTGGAATCAACCGCCCGCAAAGGTAAGCTACTGGCACGGGTATGGCTTTGTGTGACTAGTTATTACGAGAAGGTTACCACTACAGTCGGCCTAGCCTTTGGCTTGACGGAAAGTCGATCGAACAACACGGCAGTTAGCATAATGTATGGAGGAGGAGAATGGCAAGCCCAAGCGAGATGGGCTCGCTGGACTGCTGTGTGGGGTATGGCTACGTATTGCATGAGCAACCTTACAAATATTTGTTCAAATGCAAGCTACTACGCCCTGGAATATCTCCTTGAAGAGTGTCCAGTCAATCCCGCAGCCTATGTCTCGGACATCCCTCTTGTTGGAGATCTAGTAACGAGTTATGCCCCAGCAGCTCTTCTGGGAGGGATCTGCACTTTCACAGCATATAAAATCCATGGTCTACTTAAAAAAAATCCCTCTCCTGAACAGTTGCCACCGTTTAGCAATAAGGTTTCGGAGGCCATTGAAGGAAAAGTCAATAAAGTTTATGGCCGCGATATGGAGCTGAGACAGGTAATAAACGCCTTAAAAGCCAATAGAGGAACCACCAGACTTCATCCTATACTGGTTGGTCAGTCGGGTGCGGGAAAAACTGAAGTTGTCAATGCCCTAGCTAGAGCATTGGCATCTGATGATATCATCCCAGAATTGAAAGGAAAAAAACTTCATGCCGCAAATACATCAGAAGTCTTTGCTGGCTTCAACAAAACAGATCTTCTTGACGCAGTGCGCGCCCATGTTAAGGGGTTTGAAAAAGACAGTATCTTCTTCTTTGATGAAATCCAGTCTATCTTTATGACTCCAGAAGGCAAAGAGGCGAGTCAGGTGCTAAAAAGCTTGCTCGATCCAAACGCCAAGGGATGGCCATTCTGCATTTTGGCAACAACGTATGAAGAATACGAGAAATATATCGCCAGCGATAAAGCATTTGTTAGGCGAACGACTCGTATCGATGTTAGCCCTCTGACCGATGAACAAACCTACACAGTATTGACAGACATGGTGCGTTTAGAAGCTCCAGACCTTTCTGTAGACCCAGAAGCCATTAAGGAAGCCGCCTTTATCCGGGCTAATGACGTCAGCTTTGCAACGGCATCGCAACCCTTGTTAGGGAAAACTCTTTTAAGTAAGGCCTTTGAGCGTGCTCGCGATCCTAAGAATATCGAGCTGACAAAGCAGCTACAAAAGCTATATGACGAACGGGGCCTAATAGAATGTAATTATGGTATCGCCTTTGGGATCAATGCTCTCGCTTATTCGGAAGCAGGGGTGAATAGAAATGCTGAGCTCGACCGAATCAATGCCAACATCACCTCCTTGGAAAATCAGATCGCAGCGAATGATAAGAACGCAAAAGACTTACAGGACCTGATTAAAAAACGCGCTGAGACAAAACGCGCAATTGACCTGATGTCCATTCGTATTGAAGATGGCCTAAAAGCGAATAAGGCATCTCCCAAAGCGATTAATGAATTTCTGCTCAAGTACCATTATCTTCAGTTGGCTCTAGATGAAGCTGTCAGACAAAAAATAGATTCGATGGTGATAGCTCCCATGGTCATTACAGCAGACTCCATAAAAGACGTCATCAGGGAAGAAAAGGCGATCATGCAGGCCGACAAGGAGCGTGTCGCGCGAGAGAAGCTTCTTCAAGAAGAGACAGAAATCGACGCTGAAGTCGAGAAAAGGCTGCGAGATAAACGCATGCAGGCAGAGATTGAACGCAGGCTGCACTATGGACAGAAATGGACATTAAGCCCAAAAGGCTTGTTAGATTGAGGCCTATGTGGCATCGCCATGGTATATGCCAGGAAGGGATTCAGCAGTCTGAAAGACTGCCATAAAACGCATGCATAAATGGTGTGTGTAAGCGAGCGCCTTGTGGCAGTCTTTCAGACTGCGAAATCCTTCCTGGCATATACCATGGCGATGCCACATAGGCCTCAACCTAAGCCTAACAATCGTATCTCGGCGCGCAGCGCTTTGGAGTGCGGTCGCTTGCGACCGCTTTGGGTTCCTTGCGACGGTCGTGTGCAACGGCATCACTATAATTCCCTAAGGGTAAAATAGTTAGTACATGCAGCCTTCGACGAATCCATACAATGCCGTTTAGCATTGCCGTCCCAAGGAACGAAAAGCGGTCGCAAGCGACCGCACTCCAAAGCGCTGCGCGCCGAGATACGATTGTGAAGTCCTAAGTCATTGAGATATAAGCTCAAAAGACCTGTTAGGTTGAGGCCTATGTGGCGATGCCATGGCCTGTTGCAATATCGACCCTTCGGGCCTGGGAAGGGAATGACTCTCTCTTCACCGGCATCCGATTTTCAGGAAATTGACTTCGGAGAATCGGACTTCTGCAATTACCTCTTTATGTCTTTAGATTCGTAGTCAGTAAAAAAAAGTGCTCAAGATATAATCCGAACACTATCAATACCTTACATCCTTCAAAAAACGATAATTGGGGTGAACATCCACTCCAAAGCGCTTCGCGCCGAAATACGATTGTGAGGGCTTTCCACGTTCAATTTGTCCGTTATTTATTCTACGAAGGCATCGCGTTCGGTGTCACAATCGTCCATAAAGGCTTCTGTGAGCGCCATGGAGTCGGCATCTTGAACCCAACCGCCTCCTAAGGCTCCATAGAGATCCACGATGGCGACTAGACTATCAGCCTGTGCCTGAGCAAGAGCCAGCTGAGCATCGAACAAGACACGCTCAGCATCTAAAACGTTGAGGTAGTCGATCTCACCTTCCAGATACCGCGCAGTAGCAAGCTTTAGGTAATCCTGGAGAACCTTCACCTGCTTCTGGTGTTCGACGACAAGCTTGCGATTCCATTCATTGGATACCAAGGCATCGTCAACCTCTCTAAAAGCCTGAAGAATCACCTGATAATAGGTGTGTAGAAGTTCATCCCTAACCGATGTAGCCTCCTCCACCTGATAGAAAGTCTGACCTGCATTGAAAATGGGCTCCACCAAGTTAAACCCATATTGCCAAATCGTCGAGGGTGTGGACAAAAATTGACTTAATTTGTCACTCTCCCTCCCATACTGACCTGTGAGTGTGATCTGTGGAAAGAAGAGAGCAATGGCTTGAGAAATCCTTGCATCAGCAGCTATGAGTCGGTCTTCAGCTGCAGCAACGTCGGGTCTTTGACACAATAGATCGGCTGGTAAGCCAGCAGGTATCTCAAAAGCGGTCGGAAATGCATCGACGGTACGTCCACGCACAATACCGTGCGGATTTTCACCGATAAGGATACTCAGGAGGTTCTCCTGAATAGGAATATCCCGTTCTAGCTCGAGAGCACGGATAGCAGCTTCTTCAACTTCAGCCTCGGCTTGTTTAACCTCTAGCAATGATGTTTCACCAATTTCAAAACGATCCTTAGCTAACTTCAACGAGTCATAACGTGACTTCAATGTCTTCTGAGATACGTCAAGTTGTGCATCCAGACCTCTAAGGTTAAAATAGGCGTTGGCAACCGATGTGACCACAGTAACGACGACGCCACGACGTACCTCAATGGTCGCCAGCAAGTCAGCGCATGCTGCGGCCGATGCACTACGTAGGCGACCCCATAGGTCAATTTCCCAGCTTAGACTGAAATAGCCTTGAAAGTCGTTATAAACAGATCCCAAATTCGGAAAGAGCGTGTCTACAGGGGTACTCTCAGAGGGCTTAATGCGGTTATATAGACCATTCAGATTGATGGCTGGAAACAACGGAGCATTAGCTACCCCTAGGCGTCCGTAATACTCCATGACCCGGCTTATTGCTACCTGCAAATCCTGATTATTCGCTAAAGCAGCTTGAATCAGGCAATTCAGAACGGGATCTTCAAACTGCTCCCACCAACGGAAGTTGCATAATGTATCGCCCTCATCCGTCTCCATGCGCCAAGAATCGGGTATGCAGAGACTCGGTCGATTGTACTGCGGCCCGAAACATCCAGTTAATAGCAGAAGAGATAAGGCCCAAGTCAGTTTACGCATCATTTACAACAGGCTCCTCTGTTGGGGAGCTCTTTTGATGTTTTTCTGGAGACTTCTCGGACCATCCTGCAATAATTTTGTAGAACAGTGGAACAAAAAAGACTGCCAAGAATGTGGCGGCGATCATTCCACCAAGTACCCCCATACCAACGGAATGTCGGCTATTCGCTCCCGCTCCCGAACTAATGACGAGCGGAAACACGCCGAAGATAAAGGTTAGAGAGGTCATCAAAATAGCACGAAAACGCAGTTTTCCAGCTTCTAGAGCAGCATCCATCGCTGAAAGACCCTCTTCCTGCTTCAACACGGCAAATTCGACGATCAGAATGGCATTTTTAGCCGCAAGGGCGATGATGGTGATCAAACCAATCTGAAAGTAAACATCGTTATTCATCCCAGCGATCCAAACGGCAGCGAGGGCTCCAAAAATGCCAAAAGGCACAGCCATGACAATCGCCAAAGGCAAGCTCCATTTCTCATATAGAGCGGCCAAGATTAGAAACACCATCAGCATGCCTGCAAGCATCATCTTAGAAGAGGAGCCTCCTGTGGCTTTCTCCTGGTAGGATTCTCCACCCCATGAAAAGCTCATGTCTGAGGGCAGCTCAGCCTTGGCGACCTCTTCCATGATATCGAGAGCATCGCCAGAGCTATAACCCGGCGCTGCGGATCCCGTCACCTTAGCAGCTGGAAAGGCATTAAAGCGACTGATCAAGCTAGGACCAGGGACGCTCTTAATGTTTACGAGGGATTTTAGAGGAACCATCTGCCCCTGAATGGACTTCACATAAATCTGTTCAATGTCTACAGGCGTCTCTCTTAGCCTTGGCTCGGCCATGGTCATCACTCTGTATACGCGGCCAAACTTATTGAAGTTATTGACATAGAGCGAGCCAAATAAGCTCTGTAAAGCATCGTAAATGCTACCGATGGGCACTCCAAGCGCACGCGCTTTCGTGCGGTCTAGGTCAACATAAAGCTGCTGTGAACTCGCATCAATGGTCGACATCACGTTGGCCAACTCAGGACGCTTACTCGCCGCTTGGATAAATTTGCGAGTCACATCAGTGAGGTAGGCATAGTCTCCGCTCCCTCTATTTTCGATCCAGAATTCAAACCCCCCGACGGTGCCTAATCCTTGTATGGATGGAGGATTGAACAATAGCACAGAGCCATCTGGAATCTTTGAGAAAGCCGCCGCAAGCTCTTGTTGTACCGCGGGAGCCATTTCGCTTTTTTCCATGCGCTGGTCCCAATCCTTCAGAATGGCAAAGCCAGTGCCCTGATTAGTGCGGTTAAGGCTATCCATGAAGCTGAATCCTGAAAGCTGGAGCCAGATGTCCATGGCAGGATTTTTAAGGGCCATGTCCTCAGCCTGCTGGGCTGTGGCATCGGTACGGACTAGGCTGGCGCCTTCAGGCATATTAGCCACAGCAACGAGATAACCTTGGTCTTCGTTAGGGACAAAGGCTGTGGGCACCACATGAAAAAGAAATCCCACAGCCACGCATAGAAGCGCAAACAAGCCGACACCGATGCGAGGACGCATCATCAACCACCGCGCACCTTTGATGTATCTGAGGCTGAAAGCCTCAAAGAAGTTATCGAACCATAAACTAAAACCCTTGGGAGTACCCCGCGGCTTAATAAGCAGAGCGGAAAGGGCAGGACTAGTCGTCAAAGCGACAATACCGCTGATAATCACGGAGATGGATATGGTCAAAGCAAATTGCTTGTAGAGCTGACCTGCAATACCGCCTAAAAACGCTACAGGAACGAAAACAGCGCATAGTACCATCATGATCGCTATGATTGGGGCTGTCACCTCCTTCATGGCATGGTGAGCAGCTTCCTTGGCGGAATGTCCAAAAGCTCGCATATTTCTTTCGACGTTCTCGATGACGACGATGGCATCATCCACGACGATACCAATAGCCAACACCATGGCAAAAAGCGTCAGAAGATTGATGGACAAACCCAACGCTAGCATACCTGCAAAAGCTCCAACAATGGAGATAATCATCGCTTGTACTGGAATGATTGTGAGGCGCAGATTTTGCAAGAACAGCAACACGACTAAAACAACGAGTACAGCGGCTTCTACGATGGTTTTGACAACTTCATGGATTGAGGCCGTAACAAACAGCGTTGTATCATAGGGTACCGAATAAGTGATTCCGTGCGGAAAGCCCTCGGCGATATGATCCATTTTCGCCCGAATGTCCTTGGCTACCTGCAACGCGTTCGCACCAAATTGCTGATAGATAGCAATAGCAATTGTTGGCACACCGTTGATGTTTGCTGATACATCATACTTCTGCGCTCCTAACTCGGTATACCCAACATCCTTAATGGAAACAATAGAACCATCAGGATTAGCCTTTAAGATGATGTTGTCGAACTCTTCAGGGGTTGTCAAACGGCCCACACTAGTGATGGATATCGTGAGCTCCACCGGACCGGCTGTCGGAGTCTCACCCAGACGACCTACGGAATACTCGGAGTTTTGGTCGCGAATGGCCTCTGATACATCATCCGTGGTAATCTTGTACTTCACCAGCATGTCAGGGTCAAGCCACACACGCATGGCATAGCTGCGATCGTTAATGATCTTGACCTGACTTACCCCAGGGGTACGCTGAAGCTCATCCACAACGTTAACAAGGGCATAGTTGCTGATGAAGATTTCATCATATCGGCCATCAGGAGACTGCATTGCCACCACCAATAAGATGGCTGGCGTTTGTTTCAAGATGGTCACGCCACTTTTCTGAACTTGGTCGGGCAACAGAGGCTGAGCAATGTTTGTCTGGTTCTGGACATCGATCAATGCATTTTCAATGCTTGAACCAATGTCGAAAAAGACGTTCAGGTTATAGTCACCCGTGGCTGAGCTGTTGGAGTACATGTAGATCATGTTCTCCACATTGTTGATTTGCTGCTCCAAGGGTGAAGCTACGGAATTAGCCACGACGTCGGCACTAGCACCAGCATAATTGGTCTGCACGTTGATTTGGGGCGGCAAGATGTTAGGGAATTGCTCAATAGGCAATAGAAAAATCGATACAAGGCCGGCCAAAAAGATAAATATCGAAATGACGCTTGAGAGTATTGGACGATCAATGAAAAAGCCTGAGAGCATATATCAGCGTTCCCTATTGAGAATCTGGTGGTGCAGGAGTCTTGGCGCCTAAATCAGGTTTCCATGGGCCTTCAATATTAACAACCATTCCTGGACGTAGCTTGTTCGTCCCATCGACCACAATGCGATCGCCCTTCTTCAATCCATTTGTAATTATCTGATAATCTCCAGACCATTCGCCCGTACTGACATCCTGAACGACGACTTTCTCATCAGCATCAATGAGATAAACGAACATTCCCCCTTTTTTCTGCAGCAAAGAGCGTTGGGGAACAACAATGGCATCTGGACGTTTTGCACCTGAGACCTTTACGCGCACGAACTGTCCAGGACGAAGGCCTGCATCGGGATTGGGAAAAACGGCTCGAGCCATCAAAGAGCCCGTAGCCTGATCGTACGAAGGCGCACTAAAATCGACTCGCCCTTTGTGAGGGAAAGTGCTTCCATCGCTGAGCTGCGCCTCTACGACCCAAGCATTGTCTTTTGCTACCGCAATGGAGTGCTCGCCCCAAGGCAGTTGGAGCGTTTTCTTTGCTTCTTGCTCACGAATACGAAGGATATCGTTATCGGAAACGGTGAAATACACCCAGATGGGATCTAGCACCGACACGGTTGTCAAAAGACTACTATCTGGTCCTGGCGTAATCAACGCACCTTCCCGCCACTTGGCCCTTCCAGAATATCCCTTAATGGGTGATGAGATGGTGGTATATTCCAGGTTGATAGCCGCGTTTAATAAGTTTGCCTTAGCAGCTTCGACGGCAGCAATAGACGCGGCTTGCGCCGAGAGGGCATTGTCGAGGTCTTTCTTACTCGCAGCACTTTGTGCATATAGTGGGGTCAGACGCGCCACTGTTAGGTTGGTATTTTCTTGAATAGCCTCTTGTCTAGCAACTTCGGCTTTGGCCTCTGCCACCTTTGCTTCGAACTGCTTGGGGTCCAACTGAAACATCAATTGACCCGGCTCGACCAACTGTCCCTCTTCATAGGCAATGGTATCGAGGTAACCCTCAACCCGCGCACGAATCTCTACCGGATGCGAGCTCTCTGCAAATCCGACAAAGTCCAGCACAACAGGCAAGGTTTTTGTCTCGACAACATAATCTGTGACGGTCGGCGCCGGCCTGGCCGGTTTAGATGGCTTTGCCGCGCAAGATGATGTGAGGAGCCCAACAACAAGAGGTAGTACGTATGTTAATTTCATGGCTAAACCCGGTGTAAATTTTTTCTTATACACAGGCTCATGGTGGGTATCAATAAAATAATTACGTGTGTGCAGATTTTAGTCGTAAGGCACGACACCTGCAGGGGAAGAAGCTCACCCAAATTTAAATGTGGGTGAGCTTCATGCCCGATAAGTGTCGTGCCTGGCGACATATCGCCTTTGCGTTAAAAGCCACACACACCTATCTAGAAGATGCCTGGAAGGATACGATAGGGTACACGCGCGCAATACTGCTCCCAAGCTTTGCCATATTTTTGATGACAACGATGTTCGTCGCGTATGCAACGGTGTATTAGCAATATCGTCATGAAAATGATGTAGAAATAGGGTATTATATGGTTAAAGCCACATGCTAAACAATAAGCCAGCGACAGCATTAGATCGCCAGTGTAGTTCATATGCCGACCAATCCCCCACCATCCAGAAAGCAACAACTTACTAGCACGTCTTTCTCCATCGCGTGTTGTGTACTGCGCTGGAATATACTGGGGTAGACGGCCCCAGACCAGTGCTTGACCATCCATGCGTCGAAAACGGTCTTTTTGGTTATTGGAGGATAGAAAAATCCAAAAGCCAAATAAACCAAATCCCAAGACAAAGAGCGCATAACCTACAGAAAGCTGTACAGGGTGCATAACAAGATATAAGCCCTGAAGAGGGTATATAAAAGGCAACCACGTGCTATCCCCCCATGCCAGGTACCAGCCAAAGTGGTCATGGTTGATGTCGATAGTATTCAAGTACCACGACTCCTTCCAGAAAAAATACACCACATATAGCCCGTGCAAAACGTTGACCAAGATCATCGAGTTCGTCACATATCCATAACGACTATATTGAGCAAAGGCAAAGGATAGATTGATCAATGTCCAAGCGACAATTCCAGGGCGACCATTGAAAAAAAGCTTAAAATCAATTGGCCCAACCCGAGGATTTAGCTCAACGCCCATAAAAAAATCATAAAGCAAACTACCGCTCCACTTTCTGTCCTCCGGGTGTGAAGGAAAGAGAAGCGCCTTCACGTATGAAAACAGGGCAAGACCAAACCCAGCAAGATTGGCAATGATGAGCAACCCCCCAAGGTTATCAAAGATGACTGTGGGCGAAAACCATTTAAACCCGAGCGCACAGACCAAGAATAGAATCTGGGAAACTAGCCAGGCTTGTAATCCATTGATATTGTACCAAAGACAGTTACCAGCAGGAGTAACCGCTCCCACCCGCATTCCCCCTCGATATGAAACAATCATACGATGCAGAACGTCAGGCACTAATGCTAAAACAATCTGTAACGCCAGCCATCCTCCTGCAATGTATGCAGCGGCAGCAGATGGCACAGGCAGCTGCCTCCATAAATCAGCCAGAGTGATGGTGCCAGACAATAGGCCATCTATCGGAGCTATAAGCGATGCCTGATAGCTAAACAATGCGACGTAAAAGTAAAGGACCAGCAATGGACTCACCGTCAGAACCAGAAAGCAACCGAACCAAGTCCAAAAATCTACCTCTGTCGCACGACCCCATTTACCAGCCTGGAGTTCACCAATCAGCACATTTTCCTGTATCTTCGCTGCCATAATAAGAATTCCAAGTTGTGAACCGAATGTGGTATCTACCACGCACGGTTAGATTTGGCGCATTCGACTAGCGCGAAAGCCCCGGGGTTGAACGATCGCAAGTGGGTCCATATTTCTAATATTGATCCACTTGCGATCGTTCACCCCCGGGGCTTTGGCGCAGTCGAATGCGCCAAATCTAACCGCGCGTGGTATATCATCATTTTTCGACAGCATGCATCCTTAATCTTTTTTCAAATAGTGTTTTTTTAAAAAAAATGACAGCTAACATAAAAGTTGGCATTAATATCGCAATAGTAATTAATCTTCAAAATGCAATAAATTGAAGACCACTTTCTGAATTATATACGAATTAAACGAGGTGTGTATGTTTAAAATGTATCATATGGGATTAGGAACTCTAGCAGGGGCCTTACTGTGTCTAACCGCGCCGGCATCAGCGGTTGACTTAAGCTACAATTTTGACAATCCCACCGGTAATCTGGGGAATACTCACATTTATACAAACAATGGCGTGGCCATTACGGCATATGGATTTAATATATCGCCTAGCCATACGCTGGATCTATATGGCAAAGCGGATGGTGGTGATGAAAATGGGCTAGGCCTAAACATAGACCCCGATCACGAGATTGGTGTCACAAATTTTGTGCAGTTGAACATGTCGAACGTTTGGGCAACACACCCAACTTCGTTAACAATGTCGATCGGTAGTGTACAAGCTGGTGAGGGTTGGAGCCTATATAGCTCTAATGTACTAGGTAGTCTGGGAACATTGCTATTCTCGGGTACCACCGACTCACCAAATACATTTCCTATATCTCCCATTCCTAATGGCAACCAATATCTGTCAGTGACAGCTTCCAGCCATAACGTGTTGATAACGACGTTGAGTACCAAAGGACAAGTAGGTGTACCCGAACCTACAACGATGGTGATACTAGGCTCAAGCTTGGCAATGGCCGCTATGCGTAAAAGGCAGAGAAAGACTCAAGAGTGCTAAACATTTTCCCGTGGTATAAAAAAAAGACAGGCAAACGTCGTTTGCCTGTCCAATACATATTTGGTGCAGAGCACCACAGTTACTAGCGACGGCCGTAGCCGTTGCCGTTGCCTCCGTCACATCCACCAGCATTGCAGGTACTGTTGGAACCATTGCCGCAGCAAGGCTCACAGCACTGCTTGTAGTAGTAACGTGGGATATATTGGCATTTGCGATCGCAAACCCATTTTTTGCAATTGATGCAACGATCAACATAGTAGTACTGTGGTACCGAACAGCATACTGTTTGGCAGTAGTACTGAGGGACATATCTGCAACGTTGAACTTGATAGTACTGTGGCACATAGCGGCAGCAACGCTGTTTGCAATAGCGAGGACAGTCCTCACAACGCCAGCAGTTATAGTGGCAGGGTTCATAGCGACAGAATTTGCACCAACACTCTCCGCAAGGTTGGTCACAACATTGCTGGGCTTGTTGAGCGCAGCATTGTGCATTGCCGTTGCCATAGTCATAGGACTGAGCGTAACTGTACTGAGCTATAAGGACAGCAAAAAGGAATGCTCCTAACTGCAAAATCTTTTTCATAGCTGTTACCTCAATCAGAACTGTTTACATATCGTGGCCGTCCGAAAAAAATCCTCCGGTGGTCCACATTACGAACACTTTTCTTGCTTATAAACTACCCAGGGGGCAGTCGATGCAGCGAAAGAGAGTTCAAGCCTCACTATCGACCCTACCCATCGTTTTCGACAATCATTTTTTTTTGAAAGATGCCCATGGCGATTAGAACCCTCTGTGATGCAATGCCTTCGATGACTACAAAACAAGATGAGATCCAGCGTTTTTTGCTGCTCAACCATCGATCGATCCAAAAAAATTGATCAAAAAGAAGAAAACTGCGGCCCAAGAAAAGACCGCTTCAAGAAAGGTTATGGAGCGGTTATGCCTTGAGTTTCATCAGATATTGAGTGAGAGCTGTGCCTAAATTAATCACATCCCTTTGAGCCTTAGGGGAGAGGAGGATTAGGATTTTTACCACAGAGAGCGCAGAGACGCCGAGATCGGAGAGAGAAGAGGATGAGTTTGAATGCTTTTTGTTTTAACAACGACCATTTTTTCCATAGGGTTCATTTGCTCTCAATCGAAAAAAAAATTCGGTTCTTGAGAGGAATTGGGGGCGCTTTGGAATCACAATCGTCACTCGGCGCGAAGCGCCTAGTGACGATTGTGACTCCAAAGCGCCGATGGTTTGTGGAAGCAAAAAGCGCCCCCAATTCTTCCCAAGAACCAAAAGTTCTCCTCTCTTTCCTATCTCGGCGTCTCTGTGTCCTCTGTTGTAAAATCCTAATTCTCTCTTCCCTCTCCTATTCGGTTGCCGAGTTCAAACAAAAAGTCTATGGTAAACCCATGATTCGCATGATACTTGGCCTGATATTTCTGCTGACCTACATGGCAAATGCCTATGCTAGTCCTCTTAGGGTTGGCATGGAGCTGTCCTATCCGCCATTCGAAATGATCTGCGCGGATGGCAGCCCCGGTGGCATTAGCGTTGACATTGCCGAAGCGCTGGGGCGTTTTTTAAACCGCGAGATAGCCATTCAGAACATCGCTTATGTTGGTCTTATTCCAGCTCTAAAGAGTGGAAAGATTGATCTCATTCTTTCATCAATGACATGTACGGAAGAACGTAAAAAGTCGATCGACTTCTCACAGCCTTATGGTAGCACAGGCTTATGCCTATTGGTAAATACCCAGTCCAGCCTGATGAGCATTGCAGATGCCAACCAACCTAACCGAACAATTGTTGTGAAATCAGGAACCAGTGGTGAGGTCTATGCGTCATCTCATCTTACACAGGCAGTAGTGCGGGTACTGGACAAGGAGGCTATGTGCGTGTTAGAGGTCGTTCAAGGTAAAGCCGATGCATTCATTTACGATCAGCTATCCGTGTACATTCAGTGGCAAAAAAACTCCAATACTACCAGAGCGATATTAACACCCTTTCAGAAGGAAAATTGGGCCTTTGGTATTCGAAAAGGTAATCACGATCTGCTCATTCAGGTAAATACCTTTATTGATTCCTTCCGTGATGAAGGCGGCTTTGACCTACTCACAGAAAAATATCTGTCGAAGCAGAAAGCGGCTTTCCACAAGTTGGGAATCCCCTTCATCTTTAGTCATTAGTTGGACAGTTATGAAAGCGTCACTAAAAAGCCTATTGATTATACTAGTCGCCGTTTCGCTTATCGGCACTGTGCTATGGATAGTGACAAATCGCCATCATCTTCAGTGGGATACGATCTGGGAATACCGTCGGGTATTTCTTCTGGGATGGCGGAATACAATCTTGCTGTCTATAGCTAGTCTGGCACTTAGTCTGTTATTCGGACTGATAACCGCCTTTGCTAAACGCTCTAGTCTGACAGCCTTAAGCGTTACAGCAAAGGCCTATATAGAAGTCATTCGTGGTACGCCGCTGTTAGTCCAGATCTTGTTTTTTTATTACGTGATCGCCCACAGCATTGGCTTAGAAAATCGCTACGTCGCTGGGGTTACTGTCTTGTCTCTATTTCATGGCGCTTACATCGCCGAAATGGTAAGGGCAGGGATAGACAATGTCAGTAGTACACAATTGGAGTCCGCACGGGCTATTGGCCTTACATCCTTTCAATGTTATCGTTTTGTTATTCTGCCCCAAGCGGCGCGCCAGGTGCTCCCCCCGCTAGCGGGTCAGTTTGCATCAATTATCAAAGATTCTTCATTACTCTCGATCATAGGGATCAATGAGCTAACGAACAGCGCCCAACAAATCAACAGCGCTACCTATAGTACCCTTGAAGTCTTCTTTCCCTTAGCCATCGCATACCTTATCCTTACGTTGCCCATTTCTCTGTGGACCAAAAAGCTAGAACAGAAATTTCAATATGAAACTTGAGTTAGGCGGCGATCTTACAAAAACCTTCGCTTCCCATGAGGCGGTTTCGTCTGTGAACCTAATTGTCCCGGAATGCCAAAATCTGGTGCTCATAGGTCCCTCAGGTGGCGGTAAATCGACCTTGTTGCGCCTGATCGCAGGCTTACAATGTCCGAATAAAGGTTGGATAGCCTTTAATGGCCAACGGATGGTCTTCGAGGAGCCATGGTTAAGAGAGCATCGTCGAAAACTGGGCATTGTATTTCAATCGTGGAATCTATTCCCTCACCTGACAGCGTTGGAGAACATCGTCCTACCTCTATACCGTGTGCATGGCTTGTCTCATGAAGAAGCGGAAGCTCGGAGTATGGCTCTTTTAAAACGGTTTGAGCTCAATAAACATGCTCACAAAAAACCCTACGCGCTTTCGGGTGGGCAGGTTCAGCGGGTCGCATTAATCCGAGCCGTAGCGGGTCAACCTAAAACATTGATGCTAGATGAGCCGACTTCGGCGCTGGATCCCCTAATGTCCGCGGAGGTCCTTGAACTGATTTTAGAACTTAAGAAAGAGCAAAGAGATCTTATTCTGGTGACGCATCATCTGCATTTCGCCAAGCGCATTGCTGATTGGGTCCTTTTTGTAGCTCATGGGCAGATCCTCGAGCATGGCCGCACAGAAGATGTCTTACAACATCCGAAATCGCCCCTGGGACAACGCTATATGTCGCATGTTCTCGAATTCGAATAGCTCTAAGACTATCTTAGGTTGGTAAGGACGTTCAAAACTGCTTGTCTCGCATCATCTATGTCCTGACTGACTTTGTCGGATGCGGCTTCATCGGTGGCGAGTGTTTGTACGTTTTGACGCCATTCAGCGACAAGTTTATCAACCACCTGGGGAACAGGCTGAGGAAGGAGCTTGGCTAGATCTCCAATGACTGCCACATGTCCCCATGCCATAATGGGGTTGCGAGCTGTGGCGGCTTTGCGGTCAGCCTGATAATACAAATCATTTACAGATGCCTGAAGGTCTTCTAACTGCTGCAATAAGGCGAAGCCAGCTGTGCGAATATTACGATTGTGTTCCGTGACTTCATTACGCCAAGTTCCGTAAATCAATGCGGTAATGGCCATGATCAAGCTGATGATTGTCAGTAGATTAGTCTTCACCTGTCCTTGAAAATCTAGCGGCTCCATATCGTCCTCGATGATGGGTTATCCACCGAACCTTATAAACTTCCTTACACGAAGTCAAGAACGGAACCTATCGGAAAGCAATTCCCGCTAATTCAGCTCTACTCTCAGGGTTGGGGTGTTATCATTTTTTGCCGGCATTACTACCTATCGGATGACATGCACCTGTCCTGTGTTTAAGTCGTAGTACCCTCCTACAACGTCAAGACGTTTTTGCCGACACAGTTCAGCGATGACAGGAGACTTCTTCAGCTGAACCATCACTAGCCTAACATTGGCTTTGATGGCATTTTCAATCTGATTACCTGGCATTTGCTTCGAGGCCTTTACTGCGGGCTGTATGAGCCTTGCAATCGCTTCTATGCCATTAGTCTGATGTTTCACAACAGCAGTGACAGCACCACAATTTTCATGCCCTAGGACCATAATCACGGAAGAACCCAGCTGAAGAGCTGCATAGTCGATACTGTCAATTTCCAACTGACCAGCTACATTGCCGGCCACTCTAACGACAAAAAGATCGCCGATACCTTGATCAAAAAGAATTTCAGGTCCAACACGTGAGTCGGCACAGCCCAAAATAATGGCAAAGGGTCTTTGTTGTTCCGCAACAGCTTCGCGGCTTTCCTGAGTACGGTTGGGATGCTCAAGCTTGTCATCCACGTAGCGCTTGTTTCCGTCGATGAGCTTCTGCAAAGCTTCCGCCGGGTAATGGAAATATTCGTGGTAGCTGCTGCTGCTACATTATTGGAAAACAGCCACATGCCCGCTGAACACAGGTTCAATATTCTCTTCAGCATAGAAAACGCTCCTTTAGTCGACCGAATGTGATCTACTTTACCAATAAACCAAAGACCATTCCACAAAAAAATATACGGCCATACAATCGAATGCATATGCAGTGCTTTGGAGCCATAGGCATCAACTTAAGCCTAACAAGCATCGATCGGCGCGTGGCGCTTAGAGTCCCAGCCGGCTGCGTCGCCAATATCCGAAAGTGCCGCGACTTCCTAATGTGGGGCAGGCATTCCATGACTGCCGAAGTTAGTCGCTTGGAGGGCTTTTTAGGATTTTACGCCACAAATGATCAGCTTTTGTTCACTATTATAAGTGGGATTCTAGTGCTTTCTACATCGTTTACGTTGACAGCTACAATTTCGTATCCTTGTGATAAACAATTTTGAAGATGTATGAAAATCACTAATGGAGAAGTTGATGCAATATTTTCAATGAGTCTATTGTTTTGATAAATTCTATACAAGATCACATCTGGCGAAGGGCTTGCTGTCCACCTTGCTTTTATGACATAGTCGGTTTGGTTTAAAAATATACTTTTCCTGATCACTCCCACAAAATTAGAAGGTGGGAGTGGAGGGGCTGCTGAGACATAAGTGTATTGATCTGCCGAAGACGTTAGAGAAGTTCCGCGTGGTGTTGTTACAGTAATATCCACAGTGCCACTCCCAGAGGGTGAAACAGAAGTAATCTGCGTATCGCTGTTGACAACGAAAGAGGTCGCTGGGTTAGCCCCAAAAGCGACAGCAGTTGTCCCTGTAAAGTTTGTGCCAGTAATCGTAACTGCATTGCCGCCGTTGTTGGGTCCTGTGGGTGGGGCGATGCCCGTCACTATAGGAAGAGTGGGGGTAACAACGTGATAAACAGAGGCCGTATTGTCAGCAAAATTAGCAACCATGGCAAATAGATTTCCCGATACAAAGGGAGAGAAAGCTATTCCGCTAGGCTGTCCTCCTGTGGCAAAGGGAGAGCCCACAATTTGTGTAAATGCTCCATTGCTTTGATTTACCTCATAGACAGATACGCTATTGTCATTGAAGTTAACAACCCCTGCAAATAAATCTCCTGAAACAAGAGGAGAGAATGCCATCACATTAGGCCCCGAGCCTGTATTAACCGGAGAAGTTGGAATTGGCGTAAATGCACCTGTAATTAGATTGACTTGATATACTGACATGTTATTGTCATTTAAATTAACAACAGCTGCAAATAAATTTCCTGAAACTAGTGGAGAAAATGCAATATTAAGAGGCCGTGATCCCGTTGCAAAAGGTGACCCTACAACCTCTGTAAATGCGCCTGTAGTGGGATTTACCTCATAGACTGAAACCGTGTTGCCACTGGCATTAGCTACAGCAGCAAATAGGTTTCCTGATACTACTGGAGAAAATACTGCGAAATTAGACTCTGCCCCAGCTGCAAAAGGCGAACCTACAACCTCGGTAAATACGCCAGTAGTCTGATTCACGCTATACACTGACACTGTATTGTCGCTGGTATTAGCGACAGCAGCAAATAAATTTCCTGAAGCTAGTGGTGAAAACTCTACGCTAGCAGGTCCTCCTCCCGTTGCAAAAGGGGAACCCAAAACCTCAGTAAACACACCCGTAGTTTGGTTCACCTCATACACGGATACTGTATGGTCATTGAAATTAGCAACAGCGGAAAATAAATTTCCTCCTGCTAGGGGTGAAAATGATTGCCAAGCCGGAAGTCCACCTGTTGCAAAAGGGGAACCACTTACTTGAGTAAATGCTCCGGTTGTTTGGTCAACCTGATACACCGATACTGTACCATCGCGAAAATTCGGTGTTGCAGCAAATAAATTTCCTGAAGCTAAGGGGGAATAGGATGAAGATGAAGGAGCGACTCCCGTTGCAAATGGTGAACCTGTAATTTGTTCAAAAGTTCCTGGAACATCCGCAATAATAAAAAACGAATGCCACAAAAAAACAAAGAACGTAAATATTTTCGCAATTTTCAAAATTCTTTCCATATTGAAGTTTTCACCAATTATTTTAATATGATATCCGCATTACGGTTTCGCCCCTTAGAATAACATTGGCTTATGAACCCATCTTTCAATTTCAATGGATTCTGTAGGTAAAGCGATCCTTCGGAGATATCGGAGAGGTTCCGTCGGGTGTTGTGATGGTGACATCTACGGTTCCAGTTCCAGATGGAGAAACCGCTGTAATCTGAACATCACTATCAAACGTGAAAGAGGTGGCTGCATTCGTTCCAAAATTGACAGCATTCGCTCCAGCAAAGTTTTTACCGGTAATCGTCACAGAGGTTCCCCCGGTGATTAGTCCATGATCTGGAACAACACTATCAATTTTTGGCGTGGTAGAAACGACAATCACTTGAAAAACAGATACTGTGTTGTCAGAAAAATTTGCGACTGCAGCAAATAACTTTTCTGATAGGATTGGAGAGAATGCGATTCCATCGGGTTCGCCGCCCGTCGCAAAAGGAGAACCTGTCACTTCTGTAAATTCACCGGAAGTCGGATTAACATCATATACTGAGACGTTATTGCTGTTGAAATTGCCAACAGCGGCAAATAGCTGTCCAGATGCGTGAGGCGAAAATGCTAGCACATTAGCCCCAGATCCAGCAGCAAAGGGAGAGGTTGAAATTTCTGTAAATGCGCCTGTGGTGATATTAACGTCGTACACTGACACGTTATTGTCATTTAAGTTAGCAACAGCCGCAAATAAATTTCCTGAGACGAGTGGGGAAAATTTTACATTAAGAGGTCTTGATCCCGTTGCAAAAGGAGAGCCGACAACCTCGCTAAATACTCCTGTAGTTGGATTGACTTTATATACTGATACTGTATTGCCACTGGCATTAGCCACAGTAGCAAATAGATTTCCTGATACTACCGGCGAAAATACTGCGAAATTGGGCTCTGCCCCGGCTGCAAAAGGCGAACCTACAACTTCGGTAAATACACCAGTTGTGTGATTCACCTTATACACTGACACGGTATCGTCGCTGGTATTAGGGACAGCAGCATATAGATTGCCTGAGATCGGTGGTGAAAATTCTATACTAGCAGGTCCTACTCCCGTCGCAAAGGGCGAGCCCAAAACCTCGGTAAATACACCCGTAGTTTGATTCACCTCATACACAGACACTGTATTGTCATTGAAATTAGCAACAGCAGAAAATAGGATTCCTGATACTAGTGGTGAAAATGCTTGCCAAGCCGGCAGACCACCCGTAGCAAAAGGAGAGCCACTGACTTCAGTAAATGTTCCTGTTATTTGAGCTACCTGATACACCGATACCGTGTTATCGCGAAAATTAGGAACAGCGGAAAATAAATTGCCCGATGCTAGTGGAGAATAAGCTACGGATGCAGGTGCAGTGCCCGCTCCAAACGGTGAACCTGTAATTTGTTCAAAGGTTCCAGGCTCATCTGCATGTGTATTCAGGAAGGGTAAATGACATAAAAAAACAAAGAGCACGTAGATTGGTGTAAATTTCATCTTTCTCCTAGAATCGTTAATGTTTAAAAACAAAACTTTGATTGGTTTTGATTCTTTCGAGATAGCACCTTAGGACAAATTTGATGCAGAAACTCATTGATCTACAAATTTATCACACAAGCGCTATAATAATAAATATTTAATTTGACACGTCTGTACAAGAGAGCTTTCGTCAGCCCTGTTTTTTGGCAGCAGACTGTCGAGCGAATTAAAGGGCTCAAGCTTCACATTTCACAATTTCCAAATTGTCAAATGTGAAGCCTGACCCCATGATAAACGGTAATTTTATGAATTTTTATTTCGGAACTTGAAATGGAACAGCACGGAAAGGATCAGGATTTTTCCTCTCTCTCCTATCTCGGCGTCTCGGTGTTCTCTCTAGTCAATCCTATTCCTCGCTCCCCTCTATACCTAAGGCCTACAAAACCGGATGAACCCAAAAACTTGCTTGTTGGGCTCGAACCAACGGAGACCGAAGTCGAGGTCTTTACAGCCTCTCTTTGAGTCAGCCCCATCGCAATGATGCATCCTAACAGACTCAACCCAACCAGATAGATAGGTAGCGCAAGAATGGTATCGCCATGCAAGGCACTCATACCCGCTGTCAGCAATGCGATGATCATGTAGTAAAGCAGACCAAATAGAGAGCCAGCAGACCCCACACAAGCTTGATAATTCTTTAAAGCCATGCTCAATACATTGGAGATGATTAATCCCATCCCTAAGAATAGAACGAGCAAAGAAGGTACCAATGCCAGAGCAGCGATCAGGCCCGACCCATTGCTCATTTCTACAAGTGCTGACGCTCCTAGATATGCCAATGCTCCCAACGCCAGTATAATAGTCCCTCGTTTCGTCAGAGCCTCAGGACCAATCTTAGCGACCTGTCTGTGGCTGATGCTGCCAGCCAAAAAGACAGATAAGGACACGACGATTCCAATCCAACCATACTGATTAGCATCGAGGCCAAGTTTTTCTATAAAGATAAAAGGCCCTTCTCCAAAAAAACAGAACAGCACACCATTGCAGATACCAATTAGCAACGCACACGCCCAGATGAACGGATCGCGAATCATCACTTTCGCAATCTGTGCAAGAGATCCTAAGGTCTGCTTTGGTAAGCCTTCAGGACGTGTCTCTTTGATTCCTACGGCACTAACTACAAACAGTAACAGCCCCAGACCAGCACAAAAAACATAATTTGCTCGCCAGCCAAAAGAAACATCCAACAAACTACCTATGAAAGGCCCCAAAGCTGGACTAAAAGCCAAAGCCATACCGATAATGGCAAAAACCTGTCCGCGTTGTTCCGGTTTATAAACATCGCGTAAAATCGTTTGTGTCACCACCGATCCGCAACTTGCTCCGATAGCTTGTAGGAAAGTAGCCGTCAACAATTGACCAATGCTCTGTGATAGCGTGCAGGCTACAGAACCCAGTGAGAACACGACCAGACCATAAAGTAGAGCGCGACGTCTGCCCCACCAATCAGCGCCTATCCCCCAAAAGGATACACCCGCAGCAAAGCCCGCAAAGAAGATACTTAGGGAAAGTTCGACAACCTGATGGTCAGATTGCAAAGAGGCTGCAATTCCCGGTAAAGAAGGAGATATGATGGTCTCGCTCATTTGTGGAAACGCCAGCAACACAATGTACAGAAGTAGGATAAATGAATAATTTTTCATACACATCATTGTAGCACAAATCGCTTTGGTATACAATATGCGTAAGTGTCAACATTAGTTGAACAATTATTAACAATCGAGGAACGATGATCGAACGTCTACTGGTTTTTATAGATGTGGTAGAGAGTGGTGGCTTCACCTCAGCGGCAAAAAAGCGGGGTCTTACCAAGGCTGCTATCAGCAAACAAATTTCTTCCCTTGAAGAGGCATGTGGACTTCGCCTTCTTAATCGAACCACACGCTCCATCGAACTGACAGATGCTGGTGCGCAGATATTTCAGGAAAGCCAGAGCATTAGAGAGTCTCTAAAAGGGATTCAGAATTTTTTATCTGGCTACAAAAAAATCCCTCAAGGGCATCTTAAAGTCTTTTCAGGACGTCACTTTGCGGAACGTTACATCATTCCCTACCTGAAGGAATGGACCGACCGTTATCCTAAAGTCACCCTTGAGCTTGATTTAAGTGAGCGAATTCCAGACCTTGAAAAAGAGGGGCTTGATGTCATGGTTGGCCTGTCGATTCCTGGACCGCCCAACGCCATTCAGAAAAAAATTGGGACCACACGCTACGTTTTATGTGCTGCTCCGAGCTATCTCGAAAGCTTTGGAAAACCAAAAAAAGTGGCGGATTTGAAGTCTCATCGCTACCTGGCCCACACCATGCGTCAGCCGAACTACAGCATTCAACTGAATGGTAAAGAGGTTGTTTTGAATCCTTTTTTGTACGTTAACGATGCACAGGCCCTCAAAGATCTGGCTGTGGAGGGTATTGGGATGACCTGGATTCACGAATATCTCGCTACGAAAGAACTGAAATCTGGCGCCCTGGTCGAAATTTTACCGGAACTATCGGCGAAAAGAGATGTTCCACTTTATGTGTGCTATCGGGAGGCTAAACTAACACCACCGAAGGTACGTGCATTCATCAACTTCGTTCAGAACTGCTCGTCGGGGCCGAGATAACGCCATTGCCCCTCCGGCAAGGTGCCTAAGCGTACTCTTCCGATGCGCACACGCTTCAAACCCGTGACTTCCAATCCTACGGCTTCGCACATGCGTCGGATCTGCCGCTTTCTCCCTTCGCGCAAAACAAATCGTAGGACGTGTGGCTGTAACACATCAATTTTGGCTCGCTTGAGGGGTTTATCGTCTAACGATAATCCATAGCGTAGCCTCCGCAATACCTGGTCCGTAACCTCACCGACCACGTAAACAAGGTATTCCTTCTCCATATCAGAACCTGGCCCGATGAGCTTTCGAACCAAGACGCCGTCTTGGGTGAAAACCAGCAGCCCTTTAGAATCGATGTCTAAACGTCCTGCTACAGCAAGCTTTACGAGGTGCGAGGGATGAAACATTGGTCCTGAATCATCCTCTACCTGGGTTTGTTCATAAATAAGATCAATAGCTGGAGGGTAACCCTTTTCCGGTTGGGTGGAAACATAGCCTATGGGCTTATTGAGCAGAATCGTTACCTTGCGCTCCTGGCTACGTTGCGCACGCGGCAATAGCTCGATGGTCGCATTTGGCGATACTTTCGTCCCGAGGACAGAGACAATTTCTCCATCCACCTGAACCAGGCCTTGCTCAATATAGCGGTCAGCCTCGCGACGTGAGCAGATGCCCCGTTCGGTCATTAGCTTTGATAATCTTACGAGTTCGTCTGTCATGCGCGATATGTTAGCATAGGTATAGGCCATTGGTGTAGTTCTTTTTCAGCCAGCCCTCCCAATTCTGGCTCATCCGGTTTTGTAGGACTTGACTACGCAGGCAGAGAGCGAGGAGGGAAAGAGGAGGATTAGGAATTAGGATTTACACAGAGAACGCCGAGACGCCGAGGTAGGAGAGAGAGGAAGAGGAAAGCACATTCAGCTACTCAATTTAACAAAAAAGTTAGATTGAGCACCTGAGCCATTTGTGGAGCCTCAGGCAAAACTCTGTCTAAGGGCTTTCATCAAAACAATACCTCTCAAACGGCCCTTAGACAGAGTTTTGCCTGAGGCTCCACAAATGGCACGTTCTCTCCTAATCCTCTCTCTCCTACCTCGGCGTCTCGGCGTTCTCTGTGTAAATCCTAATTCCTAATCCTCCTCTTCTTTCCCTCCTCGCTCCTGCCTGTGTTGTCAAGTCCTACAAAACCGGATGAACCCCAATTCTTCCCCAAGACTCCGAATTAGCCACTTTATAAAGGAATGCTCCGCTCCTTGACATCAAATTAATTAATAAGTAAAGTTACTTAGTATGGAAGGTTCTATATATTCGAAAGTAAACATTAAACAACCGAACAATGCAAATCCCGAACAAAAATATGTTCAATTAATTGGATCAGAATCTCTATCATCACGTCATCGTATGGAAGATTTTAAAACGCGATCTCTCAAGGGCATTGCGGCCAATGCACAACAAAAGCATATCCAGGCCATTGTTGTAAGATTGATAAAAAATAACGATTATAGCCTGCAAGAGTTGTACTACACATCTCATAACAAATGCAAGAAAATACTTGACGCATTAGCTAGTTGTTCAAATCTTCATACTCTATACATTAAAACTGAAGCAACGTGTTTCCCAAGTCTGAAGGAACGATTACCTAAACTCACTAATCTTCGAAATTTTGAGTTTCATGCGCCTCATCTTTTGGACTCGGAGTTACTCGACATCCTTGCAAAAAACTGTAAAAAGCTTCAGTTTGTCGATTTAAGAGGCTGTAAAATCGTTAACGAACCTGGTTTTTTTCAGTCATTTCTTAATCACAATCCTTCTACTATCATCTTTTTGCCTCATCAGTTCTCCACAAATCCATCTTCGAACATCGCTATACACGTAAATTCAGCAGATCCAGCTTCCTTCCTAAAGTTGATTCTATCGTCCCAAGCCACGGATCCATGCGCAACTACCTTAAGTCAAGAAGGCATCCCCTATACGAGAGTGGACCTGGTGAACCCAAAACCCCTGAATCGACAAGACTGTTACCTTCAGTTTGGTGGTAGAACAGGACATTGGGTGTCGCAAAACCTTTTTTTCCATTTATTTCAGATGCGAGAAACAATTTATGGTATGGATCTTCGAGGACGCTACGGAAATACCACGCTTGTCGAAACGTTAATCGACAAATATGGACGTCATCTTCGCGAGCTCTATTTAGATGGATATGCCGTAAACCGCTCAGTTTTTAATGCTCTCTCTGATTGCCCCGACCTTCAATTCCTCGGAATTGACACGAATGGTGATATAAATCCTTTGTTGAGCCATCTGCCAAAGGTTCCTCGGCTTAAAATTTCTGCTTCACAGCTATCTGCGGAGGGGCTAAAAACTCTAGCATTGCGTCAACAAGACTTTCAAATCATCGAGCTAAACC
Organism: uncultured Chlamydiae bacterium; assembly: GCA_963713615.1. Classification (GTDB taxonomy): domain Bacteria; phylum Chlamydiota; class Chlamydiia; order Chlamydiales; family JAJFMA01; genus CAMFKD01. The sequence continues at coordinate 87,904 of CAVQMM010000001.1, read as the reverse complement.
TAGACATCACTCAGCAACCAGGTAAAGACAATTTGACGAGGGTAAAAGTACAGGAAATATTTGAGAACAGCGTAGATTTGAGCAGCGTCAATCGTTTAAAGCGCAGCTCTCCTGATAACATAGACAACACCTCCCCCATCTAAATAAAGAACCAAGACTTAACGACTTCAGCTTCTAGGCGTCTCTGCAGTGAACATTCCTAAATCGAGACAAAGACAAAAGTGGTGCTTTTTGTCCCTCAGAGCTAAAAGAGCTACACGAACCATGCCAGACGTGTTAACATGTTTCCATGAGCTTACTCTATAATTGCCAATCAGTATCCAAATCCATCGGAACCCGAAATTTATTTCGGAATTTGTCCTTAAGCCTATTTCAAGATGATCACGTCGGCTTGATCGGTCCCAATGGATCAGGCAAAACCACGCTCTTGAAAATTCTAGCAGGTCTTGATAAACCCGACGAAGGGATCCTGTCTCCACGCCGTGGCCTTCGCATCGGATACGTTCCGCAGACGTGCGAATTTCCAGATCTGTCCCCTCAGACCATTCTTGTAGAAGCTTTAAAAGGTGACAGCGACACCCCAGAATACGAAAAAGAAAGGTTGGCGAGCACGTGGCTCAGCAAGCTAGGCTTTACTGGAATGGAATCTTCGGCAGCGATCCTATCCGGTGGATGGAAAAAGCGTCTGGCCTTGGCCCGCGAGCTCATCCTGTCGCCCGACCTACTTTTGCTGGATGAACCCACTAACCACTTGGATTTGGAAGGAATTCTATGGCTGGAAAAATTTCTGGCCAGAGAGGCCCCTACCTACCTCCTTGTCAGCCACGACCGCTATTTTCTACAAAATGCCACCAATAAAATCATTGAGATCGATAAGGTCTATCCGGAGGGCCTCTTTTCCATCGATGGCTCCTACTCTCAGTTTTTGCAACTCAAAGGTGAATTTTTAGCTGGCCAACTCCAGCAGGAACGAGGGCTGGCATCAAAGGCACGCAAGGAAACTGAATGGCTTAGAAGGTCACCCAAGGCTCGCACAACCAAAGCGCAATCCCGTGTTGATGACGCCCACGAACTATTAGAGGAACTTTCTCAGGTTCAAGGGCGCAACCGTCAGCGCACAGCAAACATCGATTTTGTTGCTACTGAAAGGGAGACGCAAAAACTTCTCGTTGGCAAGAACCTGTGCAGGACAGCAGGTGAACGCACTCTTTTTCGTAATCTCGACCTCTCGCTGACGCCTGGCACACGTATAGGCCTGATGGGTCCTAATGGATCAGGCAAAACGACTTTATTGCGCCTGCTCAACGAAGAGATCTTGCCTGAACAAGGCACGATCAAAAGGGCTGATGGCCTTCAAATTGTCTACTTCGATCAGCACCGCACCAAGCTTCCAGACAATATCCCCTTGCGTCAAGCGCTTGCCCCTAATGGCGACTATGTGATGTTTCGAGGACAACCCATTCACGTCAATGGCTGGTGTAAGCGCTTTCTGTTTGCGCCAGAAGTTCTCGACATGCCTCTTGGAAAGCTTTCCGGAGGCGAGAGAGCCCGTATCTCTATCGCTCATCTCATGCTCCAGCCGGCTGATGTGCTCTTATTGGATGAACCAACCAATGATCTCGATATTCCAACTCTGGAGACTCTTGAAGAAAGCCTCCTGGAGTTTCCTGGAGCCGTCGTCCTTATCACCCACGACCGCTGCATGCTAGACCGCATTTGTAATGGCTTTTTAGCGCTGGGTGATCCTGACAACACCGACCTATACGCCGAATATTCCCAGTGGGAAGCCTCACAAAAATCTCGCGAGGCTGTTGCTTCGCCTCCGAAGCCCAAAGAGAAAGAAAAACGTAGTGAAAGTTCTTCGTCTAAAGGCAAGCTTTCCTATGGCGAAAAGCGAGAGTATGACCAGATCGAGGAAAAGATAGGCAAGCTGGAAGAAGAGGTCCAGAGCCTCAATCGTCTCCTAGAAGACAGTGCCATAGCCCAAAATCCAGTCCGCTTGCAGGAAATCTGTTCTGCTGTAGCATTAGCTGAAAATCAGATCGAACAACTCTATCTACGCTGGGATGAGCTGGACAAAAAGCAGCAAGGACTGCTTTAGTACAGGTTTCATACATCTAGATAGGGAGCACTATGCTAAAGAGCCGCATTCTGACAGGCGTATTTGGGCTCCTCATTGGGCTTGGGATAGCTGGTACGATATGCTATAAAGCTATCCTCCCTGGAGGAAAATCTGAGGTTAATACCGGCGAAGCATTTCGCCCTGACGAGAAAGCAGCTTCCTTTGGCCAAATTGCTCTCCTAGACCCTCAAATGGCTCCAGATGAGATCAAGCCACTTGTCATGCATGGCTTTAGATGCATGTTGGAAACCAAAGCACACTGCCCTGAATATGCTGGCGATATCATCAGCTGCAATAACTGCCACTTCTGCGGTGGCGCTACGATGGGTGGAAGAAATGGAGGCATCTCACTGGTGGGTGTCTCAAAGGTCTATCCCCGTAAGCTTCCTAATGGCAATTCGATCACCCTAGAAGGACGCATCAACGGCTGCTTTCTGCGCAGTCTCAATGGGCGTCCTCTCCCCCCAGGTAGCCACGAGATGGCCGCCATGATTGCTTACCTCGACTGGATTTCTAGCGGTGTAACCTCTGTTCCTGAAGAAAACTGGCTAGGCTTAAAAGAACTTCGCAGCCACCATGTTCCAAATATCGAAAATGGTGGCAAAGTCTTTGCCGTAGAATGCGCCAAGTGCCACGGAGGAAATGGCGAGGGTCAGGCTCGTCTCTACGATTTGAGCTATCCTCCCTTATGGGGAAATGAATCTTTTAACAATGCCGCAGGTATCAATAAGCTGGATAAGATGGCTTCATTTGTCTATCACAATATGCCCTATCAAGATCCCCACCTAACCATCGAACAAGCTCTCGATGTGGCTGCCTATGTCACTCACCAGCCTAGACCTATTTTTAAAGAACTCCACGCTCCGCCAGCTAAAGAGGCCCAGACGCCGAAATAGAAGAGAGAAGGAAGAAGATAAGAAGAGGGAGAGGGGAAGGTCTGTGAGGGATTTTTTTACCACAGAGGCCGCAGAGACGCCGAGATAGGAGAGAGAGGATTGGGAAAGAGGAGAAGAGAATGTCCATTTACTGGCTCTGTACACAATTCCGTCTGAGGGGTTCTCGCAAGGATACAGCCCTTTAGAAACCTCAGACAGGATTGTACGAGCCAAAATGGACAGGTCCTCAATTTAACAAAAAAAGTTAGATTGAGCGCCTGTCCCGTTTATGAAACCTTGGGCAAATCCTGTCTAAGGGCTTTACCAAAACGATGCTCTCTTCAGGGGGCCCTTAGACAGGATTTGCCCAAGGTTTCATAAACGGGACATTCTCTTCTCCTCTTTCCCAATCCTCTCTCTCCTATCTCGGCGTCTCCTGCGGCCTCTGTGGTAAAAAAATCCCTCACAAACCTCCCCTTCTCCCTCTCCTTAACTCTTTCCTCACATTCCTTTTTCCAATCGATAAAATTGCCTGATAAAGACCAATCAAGCTACGATACACCCAAAAATAGGTAGGCGATGAAGATCCCCAGGTCTTGGTTATTTCCAGTCTTAGTAGGAGCTGCTTTTGTGTCGGCTGCTCCGACGATAAAGGACTATCCTGAGTTTACAAAATATTGGGCGGCTCACCCTGACCAGCGGGAAGTTGTCTTTCAAAAGTATCCAGACTGGGGTCTACATTGGATGACCGATGACACCACGCGTATTACAACGCTGTACCAGGAAGATCCGAAGCTCTTCAATCAACTTGTAAGTATTCGTCCTTATCTCCTTAACCTCTGGCTCAAAAGGGACAATGTAACCGCTAAGAAGTGGTTCACTTCTGAGGAGACCCATGCCTACATCAAAAACAATCCTCGCCTACTCAGTAAGTCTGAAGACCTACTAACCAATGACCTACTGATGCGTTGGCCTGATCTCTTTATTCCCTATTTTCGTTCTGACGTCGTTTTAGCATCTGTTTGGACAGCTCGCAATCCCCAAGTTCTGCAAAGTCTCTATGAGCGCGATGCTAATGTCAGAGCCTTCGTAGATGCTATTCCAGAGCTTAAAGCTCAACTTCCCGTCTCGGCTCATAGACTCTTGTAAGAGCTTAGTCTTTATACCACACGCGGGTAGGTTCTTTGGTGCAGTCGAAATGTGCAAAACCTACCCGCGCATGGTATAACCCTACAGATGAAATGGTCCATGATTGCTTTTGACTTGACACTTTCATTAAAGTTAGATAACCTTCTATATTGTTATTACTTTAGAACAACAACCTAACAAAACAATCAAGGATCTTTCATGTATTCTTATCCTATAGGCTATAACAATAATAATAACAATTCATTGCCATCAATTAACTCTCTTCCTACATTTCCTAATACTCCATCACCGACTATGCCACCAGTCTTCTCTCCAGTGCCCTCATTTAACACATTATCGCACAATTTTCCGAGTCCGCAAGACCTTCCACCACAACTGATAGCACCAATTCTCTCCCCAGCACCACAGCCACAGCCCATAATTACTCCTGTGATGAACCTGACAAACGCACCCACTTCGCTCCAAATCCAGTCTCCTGTGCCCCCATTTAACACATTATCGAACAATTTTCCGAGTCCGCTAGACCTACCACCACAAGTGATAGCACCAATTCTCTCCCCAGCTCCAGCACCACAGCCCATAGCCAATCCCGAGATGAACCTGACAAACACACCCCCTCCAGTCCTAGGCCAGTTTATGTGGTCACAGGTCTTTGAAGAGCCTGTGAATCAGCCACTCACAAGTATTGATGGAATTCCTTATCAAGAGATCGATCCTGCTGGAATATCCGTTCTTAACAAATCAACTCAATACATCAAGGTTCGTACAAATGGCGAGAAGCTTCCCGAAGTGCATTATATGACCTTGTCGCATTTTACGAATCTAAAGGGATTGGACTTAAGGGGTTGTAACGCTAACATTGCGGGCTTCAGAAGCTTATCATACCGCTCCTATAGCCAACTGGAAGAACTTTATTTAGATGGTCGTACCCTAATAGGCATTACTAATGAGATTTTATACAATTGTTCGAAGTTACGTGTTCTCCACATTAGTATGCCTGACACAGCCCCTGCAAGGCAAATTCATCTATCTAACGCTCTCAAATATTATCTACCTAAGTTGCAACAGGTCGCTCTTCATGTACCCAATCTATCTGAAAACGTAGTTGGAGCTATAGGATCGCGCAACAATAAACCTGCATTAATTGATCTAAGGGGCTGCAATAGTCTTACCTCCTCAGATCGAATTCGACAACTCCTGCAAAACCCCGAAGCCCTCTGATGCATCGACATCAGAGTCCTCTAAGGGTTACGATAGTCACAGTTTGAATACTCAACCCAACTTCGTCCCGTGCACCACTGGACGAAGTTGGCTCAATAGTTTTATATAATGCGATTGCCTGATACTGACATGTACTTCCTTGACAAGGATTATAAGACATGTTACATTTATACTTATTTAAAACGAATAGTAAAATTAACCACATCGTAAAATATAGATTATAATATGGAATTTCCGTCTGTAGGACCTAGATCTTCAGTTCCAGTTATTCCTGTATCAGGAAACATCAGTGCAACTCCGGTAGCATCAGTGGGTTCATCAGCATTAGCCCTCAGACCCAATTCAGCTGTTTCGCCTATTGTAGTGCCTACCATGCACCTGCGAAGCAAATATTCTGACGTTGTGATTTCCGACAACCCCAGTATAGTTATCGACAGATCTGCGCAATATGTCAATTTCAAGGGCCACCATGTTTCGATTGTCGCAACACTCATTCAAATTTTATGGCAATATTCCATTCTAAAAGGGGTGGATTTTAGATCTACTCATATCGACCACTCCGTAATCCAAGCTTTAATCATAAAGCATGGAGAACATTTGGAAGAGATCTACCTATCTGATTATTCGCCTGTTCGTGAACTATATAGAGAAATAGCAGCATGCAAACGGTTACGCACCCTTTATATCGAGCGTAGCAATGAGCCTGGAAACGAGGGTGTTATATTCCTGAACCGTCTCTTGCCTTGCCTTAGATGCCAGCGTTGTGTTCACATTATCCGCTCCGACACGATGGTTGCCAAAGAGGTTATTATTACTCTTGCAGAGTCTTGCAAACATCTTGTCACTGAGAATCCAATCCTTCGCCAACAGTTTGGTTACGAACACTCCATGCAAATGGTTAACAACTCCAATAGACCTTTGGAATCATCGCAAATACAGCATCAACCGGTTGTGTTCAGGGTCCCTGAGTCCAGTTCTACGAAGCGAAAAACACTATTGGATGAGTGATAAGCGTAGTGATACGGTTTCCCCAAGGTTGGCTGGCGCAATTTCCTATGTGGCGCAGTCATGGAATGACTGCGCCACATAGGAAATTGCGCCAGCCAACCTTTAAGTTATTGGGAGCGCTGCGCGCCGAGATACGATTGTGAGTCAAGAACGGTATAAACTTGTTATTCGCCCGCTAAGAACGAGGCCCATTAGAAGGTGTCACTGTACAAATCACCTCGGCAACATCGCCTTGGAAGATTTGATTATAATCTTTTGGCGGTACAAAGTGGCCGCCTTCTACGACTCGAATACTTGCAACGCGTCGAATATTCACTGTCTGTACACCTCTACCGCTCTTGCCCTTGGGTGGAGTGCGATAGGTGCCTGACAACGGTCCTGAAACGTCCTGTTCTTCATCAAACTGCCCCTGAGCTTCATCGCCATACTTAACAGAGATCTCTCGCAACACTCTTTCTGCAACGATATTGCCTCGTAGGACTGGCTGACCATTCTCCGCCCGACCAAACAAATAGGGCTCAATAGTGATGCGCTTCAGAGTCGACGTCGTTTCCGTTTTACTAACACGCTCCTTCCATTCCACGTCCATCTCTAAGAGGCGTCGGTTTCCGATAGCATAGCAAATGGGGTCTTCAAACCTATAGAGGCGGTTATCCACATCGCCACCATTATCGTTAACTCCTAAACCCAAACCCAGCTCAAATGGTCCTAGCTGGACTCCTAGGCCTATACCCATCACATTCGTGCTAAGGGCGGCTGCTACGGCAAAGGTTGCCAAAAACTTCGAATTCATAAACATGTCTCCCTGTCTAGTGAATGACTCCGGAAGGTTCCCAGAGTGATAATAGTTGTGAACGAGTACTTTCAAAAGATGTGTGAACAATACCGCGAATCCCTAACTTAGCCCCTGCCTCAATAAGGTTTGGACGGTCATCGACATAAATGATTCTGTCCTTGGCCATTTGTAGAACATCTAATGCCATTTGGTAAATATGTGGGTCAGGTTTCTGGTAATGCACAAAACAAGATACAAAGAAAGTATCAATAACGGAATCTAACCGAAATGTCTTAATACGGTATTCAGCCAAGTCGCGTCCCTCATTGCTAATAGCAATCACCTTAAGCTGATGGTCTTTTTTGAGGCTACTGACAAAATTAAGCATTTCGGGAAAGGGCTTGGATTGTGCAAAAACGAAAGCTCGAAATTGTTCTAGAGTAAATGGTCGTTCCTTCCAGAATATAACCGCATTCAAATACTCGTTAAGGGTGATTTTATCCTTTTCATGGTCGTCGTACACCCGCTTATGGCGGTCTTCGAAGTCTTCCCAATCCAACTCAAATTGCTGGGCCGCATTCTTGCGTGCGACACGATCCCAACCATTCGTGAGAAGAACTCCACCAAGATCTACAAAAAGGGTATCTACTTTTGGCACATCTAATCCCTCTTTGACAGTTTGGGGTCTACATTTTTAGGCTAGTCTACCCGATTGGGTTTGGCAATAAGAAAATAACGCGAATCTCTCAGGCGCAGTTACAGGACGGATCTAGGTTAGAGCATAGCAACGATTCGTGTCGTTTTTAGGAGCAACACGGATGCACACGGATCTAGGAGGATTTAGGAGGATAGGATTTTAGGAAATTAGAATGAATTTTTTCCCACGAAATTAAAACAATTAAAACTGGTGTAGGATGGGTTCCGAATGGTGGTGAACTAGTTTTTCCATCCTAATCCTCCTAAATCCTCCTAGATCCGTGTGCACCCGTGTTACTCCTAAATCCGTGTTATTCCTAACTAGACGATGATCCCTTGTTGGATCATGCTAAGGATGGAGAAATAGTGACAGATACTCCCTGCCAAGACAAAGCCATGCCAGATGGCGTGATTAAAGGGCAGGGCTTCCCAAAGGTAAAAGAGGACGCCGAGGCTGTAAATAATGCCTCCTGTGACTAACCAGATAATGGCGGTATAGGGTAGTTCATCTTTTAGCGTGGGCCAGCTAAAGATGATCAGCCATCCCATCGCCAAGTAGGCGATCATCGAGAGCATTTGAAATCGATTGATCGCGAGGACTTTGATCACTATACCAACTAGGGCAATGGTCCATTCTATCCACAACAAATCCCACCCGCCTACATCGCGAAGGGGACCCAGGCTAAACGGCGTATAGGTGCCAGCAATCAGTAGGTAAATGCAGGCATGATCAACCACTCGAAGCAGCTGTTTTTGGTCTAACCGCTTACACACATGGTAGTAGGCAGAGGCTGCATACAAAGACACAAGAGTAGCTCCATACACTGAGCAACTGACCATGTGACTAATACTATCCGCCTGATAAGCGTAAAACAGCAAAACCATCCAGCCAGCAATACTGAGAACAAGCCCAGCCAGGTGTGTCAAGTGGTTTACGTGTTCTTCAAGCGGAGATTCGCCGGATACTGGACATTGAATCTGGCCAGTCATCATTGCCATAGTCCTTTATTCCTCAAGTGGGCCAAGGGAATCAGGCCTAAAGCCATATCCTCCCCCTAACGTCAACGATGGTACATTAATCCCGATTCGAGTGCAAAGAGCGTTTACTATTTTCCCTACGTGTTGGTGACAATTCTCGATAAAAACCCGATACTTCCTCTGCGTTCCTCCTACCACAGTCCCGGCTACAAAGATGCCAGGAATATTGGTTTCTAAGGTCTCAGGATCAAAGACGGGGTTGTCATTGTCTCCCGATAAAGCCACTCCGGCCTGTAAACATAAGCTCATATCAGCCTCAAAGCCAATTGCTTTGATGACAAAATCAGCGAATATTTCACTGGTTTTTCCCTCATGCCTAAGAACCACCCGGTCGGGCAGGATCTCCTCTAAATCAGTCTGATAATAAATCCTCATGTCGCCTTTGTCTAATCGGCTAGCTAATTCTGGAAAAATCCAATACTTGATCGACTGGGGATCAAGCTCCGCCCCGCGTACGGCAAGGGAGACATAAGCGCTTGCATGAAAGCAGCGTAAGGCTGTTTCAGCGGCCGAATTTCGCCCACCTATGATAAGCACACGTTTTTTGAAATACTGGTGTGGGTCCCCCATTTTCGTGGCTACATGACTAAAATCTTCCCCTGGCACCCCTAACATTCTAGGCCGAGAGGTACCCCCTGTAGCAATCACCACATAACGTACATCGTATGAGCGTTGACTTCCTGCAACACGCGTGGTCAGATGAAAGCCCTGCTCCTGATGAGCAGTTGTTACGACTTCCTCACCGGTATGTACGTGTAAACCAAAATGCAAAACGACAGCGCGAATATACGCCAAATAGGTCTCTCGAGAGCATTTTTGTTGATCTAATGTTTGGATAGGTATTCCTGCAATTCCGATCCTCTCAGACGAACTAAAGAAGTGCGTCTGAGGTGGAAAGTTGCAGATCATCTGGGCAACTTGCTCGGCTTCAAACTGAATATAGGAGATCCCAGCGGTCTTTAGTCCTATAGCCAGCTCAAGACCAATAGGCCCAGCCCCAATGATCGCTACGAGTGGATTCTGCATGATGAGTATCGTACCTCCATAAAAATTCCCTAATTCTCCTTTCCTCTGCTGCGAATGATGATAACGGCAGCGACAAGCACCAACAATACACCCAAGAGGTCAACGGTGGGTGGAACTACGTCCCATACAACCCAATCGATGATGCCGACATAAACTAGCGACGTATATTGGTAAACACCTACCTGTGAAGCTTTAGCAAATAAATATCCTTTAGCCAAGCAGGCCTGAGCCAAAACAAAAGCGAGTCCGGCCAAAGCCGCAAACCCTAAAGCAGACCACTCAGGTAGAGGGCCGGCAAAAGGAAGCAGGAAAACTTGCATACAAGTAGCCAGCAGGAAAAAGTAAAAAGTGATGCGCATCGCTGGATCGGTTGGGGTAAGCTGTTTGATCAAAAGATAGGCCACGGCAAGAAATACACCTGACGTCAACCCTAATAGGTCCCCTGCTTGCGTAACGATGGCTTCAGTTGGCCTAATGATGATGATAATCCCCAGAAAACCCAAACCAATAGCGTACCAGGTTTGCTTGGAGACCGTCGCTTTAAGAAACAACATGGCCAGTATAGGAAGAAATATGGGCACGGTATTAAACAAAAGCGTGGCGTTAACAATCGGGATCGTGTGCATCGAAAACATATAGAGCAGGCTTGCAGATAGACCAAAAGCAGCTCGTCCAAAGTGATAGGAAAAGTGCTGTGTCTTAAAAAAAACTAACCCGCTGTTATAGACGAAGGGCAAAAGAACTAACAAGCCTGTCAGATAGGTCCCAAAGCTAACCCATAGATCTCCCCCATGCGCTGAAGCAGCCTTTGTAAATACTCCAAAGATGGCCATACATAAGAAGGCTGTTAGGGCATACAGACTGCCCTTCAAAAGATTGGGCTGAACGGGCATTTTTAGCCGCCCCCAACCACAAATAAGTCCTGCTGGTACTTGGGCAGCGAATCCAGATAACCTACCGGAACTCCAAATAGAGCCGCCAACACTTCATTGCTATAAGCGCCTAAGCACCCCGATACACCGATATCCGATGGACTCGTATGATTAAAGAAGATAGCAAAATGTGCGGGATCCTGGCCGGTATTTTCAATGTGGTGTAGGTATCCTCTAGGGAGAAAGCTCATGTCTCCCGCCTTCATGTCAAATGTATCGACATCACCACCTGGAGACAACAGTGTGATACGTGCTGTTCCACTGATCAGATAATTGAGTTCATGAGCATTAGGATGCCAATGCGGTTCTCTTGCGCCACCTTTCTCTAATGCCACGCAATAGATGGCAAGCCCCTCCAGCGTTGGCAAGAGGAAGCTATTACTCATTTTGACCGTTCCACCTTGTGTGTGTATCTGCGGCTGGGTAGACTCTAAACCCATCCTAAACCGTCCAGGCGTCAGAGGAAACGGAGGAACCGCCGCTCTATCCCGCTGGACGATAAAGGCACCCTTGCTATCACCTTTAAGACCTTGAAAAAATGATGGCCTCAAGTTGAAGGTCTCTCCCATGATGTGATGAGGCATGACGGCGACGCCCGCCGAAAGGCCAATATCTTCGGGTTCTTCATGATTAAAGCAGATGGCCAACTGTAAAGGCTCTGTGCCAGTATTTTCGATATGATGTAAATATCCCATCGGCACAAATGCGATATCACCCGGAGAGATTGTAAAGGTATCATGGCCTGCTCCAGGACTAAACACAGTCATCAGACCATTTCCCGATATGCAGTAGCCTAGCTCATGAGCGTTTGGATGCCAGTGCGGCTCTCGAACACCTCTTGCCTGTAGGGTGAGCATTGACAGCGACATCCCCGCTAAGACTGGAAAATCCTTAACCGTAGCATCAGTCCGAGTTCCCCCTGGATAACTTTTGTTAGGGGTTCGCGATACAAAAGAAAAGCGGTGAGGTGATGGCTTAGTCGCCTTGTCTTGATTCATCACTCCTCCTAACATATAACCCCCCTTAGGTTAAGGTTATACCACACTCGAGTGTGGTATATGTCTGACCTTCGTATTTTATGGGCTTATCTGTCAAGTAACGGACTTTTGAAAAGACAAATGAAAGCCACGTGACGTTCAACGGGTTCTTGGGAAGAATTTGGTACGCTTCTATTCGATGGTTTGTGGAAGCAAAAAGCGCCCCCAATTCTTCAAAAGAATCAATTGATTCAAAGTAGTTCACTGTGAAGACGATGTATTTTATGCGCGGCTATGTTAATATGAATTTATTGAGATGCGAGTGGTTCGCATTGGAGGGTTTATGTATCACTTTAGAGCTTTTGTAGCAGGACTTGTCCTGCCTGGCATCATTCTACCTATTGTGCTGCTTGTCGCTATGGCAACTGGAAGGGGCGCCATCCTTTCTGTGCCTTTTATCCATTTCCTACCCGTGATATGGGGGATATGGAACATACTCTACTTTGCGTTCTTCAAAGAATTTCTTCACATGCGCATGAATTTTCGACTTTTGATCACAGGAGCTGTCTTGGGTTTTATTGTAGCGTTGGTTGGCGTTTTTTGGCTTCATTTGCCAACAACGATGGGTCTCCCAGAGAACTTCTACTATTGGCCCTTATTAATCGCTCCTATCGTCTATGCCCTTCTGTGGCGTTATGCGGTAAAAGCATTCAATAATATGCTTGATCTCCGAGATTCATAGTTAATCTTTCGAAAAGTTCCCACCACATCTGTTGGTGGGAACTTCTTCAAAATCCCCTTCGAAACTCTTCGTTTCCTATCGTCTAAATACCAATTCGCCTAAAAGATGTTGTAGATACGTCTAAAAGGAGGTAATTGCAGAAGTCCGATTCTCCGAAGTCAATTTCCTAAAAATCGGATGCCGGTGAAGAGAGAGTCATTCCCTTCCCAGGCCCGAAGGGTCGATATTGCAACAGGCCATGGCATCGCCATGGTATATGCCAAAACGGTTTTAGCAGCCTGTAGGGCTGCCATAAAGCGCATGCATAAATGGTGTTTGTAAACTGGCGTCTTGTAGCAGTCCTTCAGACTGCGAAATCCCTTCCTGGCATATACCATGGCGATGCCACATAGGCCTCAACCTAACAGGTCTTTTGAGCTTATATCTCAATGACTTAGGACTTCACAATCGTATCTCGGCGCGCAGCGCTTTGGAGTGCGGTCGCTTGCGACCGCTTTTCGTTCCTTGGGACGGCAATGCTAAACGGCATTGTATGGATTCGTCGAAGGCTGCATGTACTAACTATTTTACCCTTAGGGAATTATAGTGATGCCGTTGCACACGACCGTCGCAAGGAACCCAAAGCGGTCGCAAGCGACCGCACTCCAAAGCGCTGCGCGCCGAGATACGATTGTTAGGCTTAGGTTGAGGCCTATGTGGCATCGCCATGGTATATGCCAAAACGGTTTTAGCAGCCTGTAGGGCTGCCATAAAGCGCATGCATAAATGGTGTTTGTAAACTGGCGTCTTGTAGCAGTCCTTCAGACTGCGAAATCCCTTCCTGGCATATACCATGGCGATGCCATGGCCTGTTGCAATATCGACCCTTCGGGCCTGGGAAGGGAGAAAAGCCTGTCTTTCCAGACTGGATAGTGCCATACCACTTAAGCTCTCTAGAATCGCCTTCAAAAAAAGGGCCTTGTTCACCTTTACGGTCAGAATTTCGGTCGGACGAAAAAGGTCGGATGTCGTGGTTTGTGACGAGGGCATAGCGCCAGCTATGTCCGAGGAGCAAAACGCGACAGACGATCCTTTTGCAGTCGACCGAAAACTGACCGCAAAGGTGAATAAGGCCAAAAAAAGGTAACCTTTTTTCCCGAGAATCGATTCTCAAGGGCTCAAATAATTTTGCAATTACCTCAAAATGGACTTTAACAGGATATGGATTGATTTTCTGTGTTAGGTTGATGCGTATGCCCGCACATCCTGTAAAGGTCCATTTTAGCCGCTGGTCTATTATACAATCATCTGATACAATTCTGCTAAATTTGTAGACTTCAGAACGAACAGAACAATATAAATTGACCTAGTATTATGGAAGACGTGCAATTCGGAGACAAGTGGTCCTGCTTGAAAACGTTAACCACACTTCAAGAGCAAACAAACACTCCGTTAAGCCAACCGGTGCCCTTACCTCGCATGCCTGAAGTTCCCTTTAGACCTGGTAATAAGGTCGATCGCACGGTAATGCACCTTACCGGAATAGCTTCTAGCCCTCCCATGGCTCAAAATCATAAATATAGCCTAGTCCCTCAAGTTTCCACAAGCCGCCTACAGGAGAAACCTTCACCGGCTTCCAACCGTTTCCATCCCTACACCCATCCGTCTGACAAGCTGACTCAGCTCAGGATGAGACTTAACCTCAACCATCTTATGGATTCAGTGCCACCCGAAGGGGGTATTCGCCCGCAAACCCGCGAAGGCCCACAGAGAAACAGGAATAACCTCCATCAGAACCTTTGATTTATACGCGCAAAGGGTTCTACGGACCATCCAAAGCGATTGCTTCACGTTGTACGACTGTCGCTATTAACGCCTAGCCACTTAAAAACGCGATCAAGAACGCCCCCTTTAAATAACTGTCTCTTGGCAGGCTTCCACTTCAACATTGTGTGATGAAAAGCGTCATAAATCGCCTGTGGATCACCACTTTCTGCTAACCACTGTTCTAATATAATTCTCTCAAGCTTACTGTAGGCCATATCACCACGATAAAACTTAGCCTGAACCTTAAGCCGTAAGAAGGCTTCGCTCTCGAACACTTCTGAAGTCACGCCTTCACTTCCATAAAGCGCTATACCTGTGTCCAGGTTATAAAGAGCCAAACACACTTCCTTCGCCTGTTTGGATCCCGGAGCTTTGCGCTCGGCCACAATAAGTTCCTCCACCATCTGGGCATCATAATGTGTCATCAGTACCATCGCCAAGGCTTGTGTCGATTTATCCTGAACGACCAAGACTTGCGATACTTCCTCTTGAAACCATCCAAAAGGCGCGTACAATTCCGGATTCTTTTTAAACCAGGTGGTCTGATGCAGATTCGAAGTGGTTAACAACTCGTCAGCAAAGGCAACTGCCTGCGCGGGAGACTTGGCAACTTTCAAACAGTCTTTCAGAGAACGCACCTTCAACCCCGAAGCCCCCTTAGCAAGCGACCGATAATGTTTAAGGCTAAATAATTCTTGTGCATTCCAGGGATCTTGAGGCCACATTTTACCGAAATCGCCTACTTTGAGATTTTGCAGCTTTTGCTGTTCCTCCTGCTGCTGGTCTTGCTGTTGATTGGTATCTATTTCCATCTCGACAGCTACCTCACGCTGATAACGCTCTTCAACACGTATGTTCCGAGGGACCAGAGGCAACATATTGGCCAGAATCTCATTCAGTTTAGAACTTAAAAGTTCTTGGTGCGGAATAGCCGCTGCCGCTGGACTCGCAAGCAAAGCGTCTAGTTCACTGGCTAGGACTATGTCACTAGGCTGTTCACCGCTAGGCTTGCCATATACCTCATGTGCTTGTTCGTGCAAATCCTGTTCGAATAAATTTTTAGCCTGCCGATAGATACCGATAACCGCAGATGGTGTCGAGGATTCATCGATTAGCTGTGCGAAAATGTCTCGGATAAGAACGCTCTGCATCTGGTGCTTGACACCGCGACGACAGTGGTCACTCAACTTCAACACCTGGTTATAGAAGGTATACTGTAGGATGTGCCCCAATTGAAGCGCAGTACTCACAGGTTTTCCTAGAATACGGCTCAAAGCCTCAGCAATGACCTTAGCGTCGTTACTGGGAACGACTATTCGTACGGATTGGCCGTTACCCAAAGAGCGAAGACGCCAGACTGCCTGAAGCAAATCTCTTAAGATAGTGTGCCGTCCAACAGTCACAACGGCCTTCGTCTGACCTCCCAGTCTTACATCCGAGCCTGTAGTGTGCGCCTGATCCCAAAAAGCCAGTAGCTGGTCTTTGGATAAACGGCTCATCGCCAACGACACGGGATTCAGTACTGCCTTTTCCGCGACCATAAGATCGCCCATTTGATTGTAATAGATGACTCCTTGAATTCTTGTCTCCGGACGAAGCTCCAGCATCGCTTGAGCAACTTTGAAGTTGTCCATTCCGCGGAACAGGCCGGCAGCATCAATGAGAGCCTCTGCTTTGCCGTCGGTTGGAGACATGATTAGGCCTACCATCTTCGTTACGTCGGCTGTTTCCTCCACCAAGTCAATATGTTGTGGAGTGGTTTGCCAAAGAACATGAAGGGTACGCTCTTGCGTATCTGATAGCGATGGCGCTTTAAAGGTGCGTGGGAAGGTGTCGACGTTCCACAACGTTCCACTAAAACCGTGCACAACGTGGAATAAAAACGCATAGATCTGCGCATTAGTACTTATCTGTTTCGAGAAAGTGCCTATTCTAGGTAAAGCAAACGTCTCAGCTAAACGTAAAAGAACCTTGGGCTTGGCGCGAATGTGCGCGGCCATAACGTCGTAATCGCTTTCCTGGATAGATAGCAATGTGATGCTGTGATTGCCAACGAGTTCTTGAAACTGCTCAATGGCTTCGGCTCTAGTGGCATTGTTCTGAACCAAGGCTTTGAGCCGCACGACCTCTTGCTTCAGTATCTCTGCTGAAACGCCCATCTCCAAAAACATTTGCAACGTGTAGTTGAGTACCTCCAGTTCGGTACCAAATTCTGCCTTAGAGACGTGACTGCCCAGGTGATAGGGTACTGCCCACGAGGCGATCCCTGGACCATAATGTGTATGCAGTAGCTTCGGGGCGGTAAGAGGAAGAACGATCGTCAGTTCTTCTTGAAGTACTGCCAAGATGTTTCTCACCTGAATATTTTTGATCTGCTCCACGAAGGCCCAGGCTTCGGAATTGCCTTCATTAGCTAGATATGCTTCAAGAAGCGCTCTTGGGCTATAAGTGCTCTGCCACTTACACTTCAGCTCTGGCTGCAAGTCTGCCCATGATGCTTTATTCAGTAAATTCATAAACCGAGTAAAAGGACCGGAACTCACCAGGTATTTGCCCTCTAGAACGGCATCAATGAGGCTTTTCTTAAAAACGAATGCATAGCTCTCAGCGGTAAAAGGGGCCTGACCTGTCTGTGGTAAAAAGGGTATGTTAATCCCGGTGCTCCTGACGGTATCGTCTAGCATCAGCTCATAAAGCCCTACCACTGCAGCTCGAACATCTGGATGAACCCCTCGCCTTTCTCCCAAAGCATAATAATGTGCTTTGAGTACATCCATGATCGTATCAATCTCGTCTACTACTGCTGTGGCGTAGGTTCTTAGAAAGCGAAAGATCTCCTGATACTGCTGAATAGAGGTTTCTGACTGCGCGGTCTCATTACCATCAAAACCGGCTTCAACTAACTCGTCATACTGCCGAAGCTGTAAGATAAAGTTAAGGAACAGACTTTGAATGCTGCTATTGGTTGTTAAAATCATTCGTCGATTGGTTCTGGCATCCTGCAACTTTTCCAGAAGGTGCTGCAGCTGTGTCTCGCTGTGTCCTATCGCACGGTCTATATGCAGCACCTCGACATCCTGACCAAAACTCTTCGCGGCGGTTTGCTGCAAGCCATCAGACATCGAGGGCAGTAGTGTCTCGGGCATAACAATCAGAGCGAGCCTTTGTCCATCCGCAATCAGCTGCCCCAGGAGAGGTAACAAAACGGAAGTTTTGCCGGCCGCCATAATCATCTCCATGACGCTGCCGAGGTGTTCTGGTGCGCCTATCTTGCCGTCTTGAATTTGCAATTGTTCCAAAATAGCGAGCTGCTCCGGACGCAAGAGAATCTGCATAAAATATTCGAAAGATAAGTACTCAGGGTGTTTACCGAGATCATAGGCGCGCCGACTACTCAATTCTAGATACAGTTCCGCTGCGGTTTGTGCCATCTCTACCCAGGAGCAAAGTGCTCTGATTTGTAATTGACAGCGTTCTATAACAGCGACGACTCGCAGTAAATGCTGCTCATCGACGGTATCAAGCATATAAGCTCCCATCTTGCTAAAGAGATCAGCAATCCCTTCCAAACTTAAGCCCGGGTGAAGCCTATGAATCAATTCCACATCCTGTGTTGCATATAGTCTAGCAACGTCATCTAGGCTAAAAAGTCGTTCTAGACCTCCTGTGCGACGGAGCTGCTCATAGGCACCCATGTTTTCTTCGGCAGGAAGCAGGGCGAGGATTTCCTCTATCTCGGTTCTCTTTCGATCAAGCTCCTCGCGAATCTTGCTAATGCGTTCGACGAGCTCCTTCTTCAACTCTTTGAGCTTACTCAAGCCCATGACTTGGTAATTTTTGCCTTCTCCTTCAACCTTGGCACCAAAATCACTGATGCCACGCTGCAGATTCCGACTGGCAAATTCGGGTACTCCGTCATGATCGTGAAAGTCAAAAAGGTCTTTCAGTCTTTGTGTAGCATCACAAATCTCATGCTGCTCCTGATTACTTAAGGGCAATGCCACCACATAGTCCTCGACATGCGCGACGATCGGTTGGCTACCAACCTCTGTCGGTAGAATGCATTGATTAAAGGTTGGGTCATTGTCATAAGTCCCTGGAGACCGTACCGGGCACTCCCTAGAGGTTTCCAGCACAGATTGTTGCTCTGATTCGCAGTCATGGAATGACTGCGCCACACCGGAGAGAGCCTTCTCTATGACCTGCTTGCGCTTGGCTTCATCAGCATTGTTTTCAAGCTCGCTAAACGCCGGAAAACGGTCGGGATTAAGAGTCACCGCCCAAAGAACCCGCATAAGGGCCGCATCTTTCCCGTTGAAGCCTGCCCCAACGGCTAACAACCAACTCTCCAGCAATTCCTCCTTGGTAGTTCCTAATATGCCACTCATATTTTCCGGAATTTCGAGACTCCACCAATTGGATTGTTTAACTGAATGCTCTCTAGGGAGTCCGGTAAGCCTCCAGATAGCTTTTCTTAGAAGGGGAAGTCCACCCTCCATCCTAGCTGCCCGATAAAGCATTCCAAAATCATCTTTGAGGTCTGGTCGAAGCATAATTCGGGAAAGATCCAAAGTTCCCTGCTTTTGCGGGCTCCATGCAATGCCGTGGAAGTCATTGAACTGAGGTGCATTCGCCTGACAACGCTCCGCTGTCGGAATAGCCACAGCGGGTAAATCGCTCTTTCCCTCAACAATCGGTTGCCCGTTCTTTATGTGCGTCTCTAACTGCTCGATGCGTTCCAGGATGAGGTTGAGCGAAATCGGAGTTGCAGATGACGCTACGATCTTGGCTAAGAAAAGTTCTTCTTCAGGATGCAATAGATAATCACCTACCCAACCGGCATCTTGTAAATGGCTTAAGTATAGGGTTTCTGCGTTGGGACAGCTATGATGATTAGGAAAATCGACATGCACCCGCATACGTAGGTAATGGGCCAATAAACAAACCGCCCTCGAGCGCGGGTCACCATCACCGTTTTCAGCTTGAATAGCGCAAATTTCTTCCAATAGCATTGCTTCATCTACAGTGAGGGAACGCAACAAGGGTCCTGTCCCTCTAAGGGCCTCAGCAGCTAGTTCATAGTCATGCTGCCACAGCAGGAGCTTAGTGAGATAAAAACGTGCCTCCAGATTCCTAGGGAGCAGTCTATCCTCCTGTAAGTCGAAAATGACCAGAGGAAATGTCTTTGTCTTTCTATGCTTAAGATCCCTTACAGGAATGACTGCTGGAACAAGCCCACTTCCTCCCTGGATGGGTTGCAGTTTTTGAAGTGGCATGACCACAATGCGCTCGGATGGCGCCGTACTTTTTTCCAATACAAGATAGTGACTGGCATCTCCTAGTTGTGCAGCATATTGATGGCTGCTTAGGCGATAGCCTGGAAATTGATCGACTACCCACCCTAACTCCTTATCGGTTTGTAACGTTAACCCCAACCGCGGCAGTTCAGCTGTCACCTTTCCATCGTTCGGATGACTCCACAGGAGAATCTGGGAATCATCTTCGAGATTAGATAAAAAGCGAAATGCCGGTCCCTGCCCCTTGACTTGGTACAGAACCTCATTCAGCGCTTGCCCTTGATCACTGGCTCGATGAATCTCACGAAGGTCACCGGTAGACACATAGTGTGGCTTGCCCGATTTACGGTTTACAAAGAGCACTTCCTGCATGGGTTGTTTGCGATACCAAATGTGACTGGTCGTCGCCAGGCTAGGTTGTGGGACGCTGTTAGCAACGGTCTGACTATTCTGCAATCGAAATAGCCCCTCATCGAACTCACAAAGCCATTCGACAGCGCCATTCCATCCCCCTGTAGAGCCCTTTCGAACAAAATAGGACCGGCCATCGGGTCCTAGGAACTCCAATAGATCCACACTGGACTGATACACCTGTGGGTTGAAATCCTTTGGAAATAGGCTCTTAAAAGGACCTGATAGCCTGATCACTTCAGGCAATTTGGTCACCGTGCCTGGAATGACCAGGCTTCCCTCAAGCACATCGAACAAGACGGGCTTTTCACCGCCTCCAGAATAGACAGGAAAGCTTGCAGAGGTATCCCAAGTGATACTGATAGTCGGATGAATTGCCTGTACAACGGCGTTTAGAATTTCGTCTCGTTCTAGCGAGCTAAGTTGAAATCTGATGATGTGGCGATGACGAAATAAGACGTCTTGAAGGTCTTGTCGAGCCCTACGATCGAGCCCCTTACTCTCTTTAGCGCGGATAACTGCTTCAAGAAGCTCAATGAGGCCCTCACGTGTAAGCTTGCTTGGATCCTGGTATAAATAGGTTCTAGCAAACACCAAGTAGGCTTGATGAATGTATTTTTCCTCTACCTTGGATGACTTGATTATGTCTCGCAGCTCTTGCCTCAAGTTACTGTAGGATAACTCTAGATCCTTACCTGCACTTTGTTCGTAAAAGCTGAAGTAATCCTGGAATAGTCGTGCGGCCTCTAAAAAGAAAAATGCCGTAGGGGCATCTCCAAGGTCTCTATAATTGCAAAATTGCTCGATTGTCAAGGTGATCGCCTGCTGGGCAAATTCAGAGGCCCTTCTTGGATCCTTGTCCAAAAATGCAAAGAGATCTGGGCTAAAGATCAGCCTCAAAAAGGTCTGCCGGTGTTCCTGGCTAGTAAGAAGATGCGACGATGATAGATAGGTTCCGAGGACCTCAACAGCTTGCAGGCTAGGAACACTGGTTAGGGCATGATGCTGACGCAAACTGTCCAAGGGATTCTCGGCCAGTAGTTCGTCAAGCGCCTTAAGTCTGATATCTGCAAAACCCGTCACATCCTGAGGATTGGCCGCATATTCTTGGAGAGGCCCAAGAATCCAACGCCGTTCGCCTCTAAGGAGTCCTCCAAGAACCTTCTCTTGCATAAACCGATAAGGAGGCTCCCAAATATCTCGAGTATCCTTCACGATCCCGTTTCTAAGATTGGGAATCTCTTTCCACAATCCACCTTTACGACTCCAACCACCGAAGACCTGGTAGTGGGCTTTCCAGATAGGTTCAGAATAGATTTCAGACACTTGCTTGCGTTGCGCATGAAATTCGAGGCCCTTAACGAAGTCAAAGTCGCTAAGCTTTACCCCTGACTCTGCCGATATAGGTCCCCCAGTGAGGTAGTCGGCATAGAAAGCCAGATCTCGCAAAGCAAAAAATGCGGCGGGAAGAAGGTCTTTATGACCGGCATCGGATAAAGCCATCATCGCTTGATAGGTAGGGCTCTTCAGCGCCATCTCAGGGTACTGTTTCTTGATGGTAGAGCGCACATCCTTTCGTTGAACCCAGTCTGTAGCCCACTGAACATCACCCCAATGCAAGTCTGCATCCCAAGCATTAATGTGCTTTTTATTGGAGCTACCATCGTAGTGGTCTTCGACGACATGCTTAACATGGCCCGATTGATGACCTGCCATATATCTATAGAAGCCGAAGAAGTCCTTGGCTTCTGAATCCCAAAATGTCGCCAACTGCCTGATCTGATCGTCCCATACCGGATCAAAAGTGGCATAGTAGGCATTGCCCAGCCGGTCAGGCCGAATCCAGATGTTAAGCGCAAATGGACGTAAGTTTGGCAGCGTACTTCCCACCTGCGGCTGCTTGTGGCGAACTAAGCTCTCAGCGACAGCCTGCAACTTAATCAGAGCCAGATATTCCGAAATCGAGACACCAGCCTTAGAATGCGTATGCAAAAACCCTCGCATAATATGGGCTCGTAGGTATTGTCGGCCGATTTCAACTAAATTGGCCAGAGTCTCTTCAAGATTGTCGCTGGTAACTGTACTCCACATGGCATGCGTAGCATCGAGCGAAAGCTCTACCGCCAAAAGCTGTACAGCAGTAATGACACTATCCACCTGCTCTTGGTCGTTGGCTAAATGTAAACGCTGGGCACACAAGGCCAGATCGGAAGACACAGCGAGCTCATCTATTGATGTCGTGGGGACTACAGTAGGCTTGTTGAACTTTTGAATGAGCTGATCACGAGCGGTGACCGAAGGGGATACCAAGACGGCTTCGAGGGCCACCGGCTTGTCAAGACGTGCATTCGCAACCACCTGTGGCGCCGCTGATGCAGCCTCCTTCTTGGCAGTTTGGCGGACCTCAAGTATCGCCTCATCAAGATGTTGCGCTAACTCGGCGGATAACTGCAGCTCCTCCGCAGTGATCTCTCCTTCTTGATAGGCCCTTTCACTCGCCACTGCATAAGCTGTCGCAGCCTTTTGCAGTAATTTCCTAGCCTTTGGATCCTTTGCTAAGCGAGTGTGATGCTCCCGAAAATAGTTGTGGATAGCTTTTGTCTGAATTTCAAGGCTTAAACGTGTCCCTCCGTAACGATTACCCATCACTTCGGTAAGGTATGCCATCAAGGATGCGTAGGCACAGGTCCCTGACCGCTGCGCACGTTGAAGATGAGCCTGGCTCACTGTTGCCTTGCTAACTTCACCTTTTAATATGGGCAAGATAGCGCCATATAGGTCCGAGGGACCCATGACAGGAGAGACATCCGGTGTGTATAGCTCCTGCAAAGCCTTCAAAAAGACGATGTGCGAGAGTCTAGTCTCAGAGATATCCACCAATTCGTAATAAGGAATAACAAGTTCTTGCGTCCCTACAGTAAAGCGTTGGTGGTATTCAATGCCTTCACCAGTATTAAAGACACGAAAACGAAATTTTCCATTCGTTTGCTTAAGCATTTCATAAACGACGGCATGCCCCTTCCACCCTCCGAAAAAAAACAGCGCTTGTCCTTTGCTTAGCCTGCTCAGATAGCCTTTCAAGCATGCCTGCAATTTTTCCGGATCCTGCCGAGCATAAAGCAATTGTGTGAGTTCAATAGCTGCCGGAAACATCTCAAGAACATCATTGAGAACCTTGGCCTCTTGAGCATGAGAAAACTGCTTTCTTTGTTCCAACACTGCCTGAACATAGCGCAGAAATGTGGGTGGAAATCCTCCTTCGAGATCCAAACCACGGCCATACACATCAGTTAAAATATGAAAAAGCAGCCTGTCATCAATAGGGATGGCCTTGGACTCGACGATAAAGCGCCTTAGATCATCGTGAGCGACATTTCGATTGGGAACCTGCTGCGTAGTCTCATCAGCAGTTTTTGTTACACTCTGCTTCTGCTGAGGCTTATCTCTGGGAGGGGGAACTGTCTCTTTCTCTTCGGCCTTCTTCGATTCCTCAGTCTTCTTAGAGACCTTCTTTGGCTCCTCGTTAACCTTTATGAATCCCTCCGGGGTAAACGTATATGCTTTTAGCTTGCCCCTCTCGGCATCCATAGGAATACTACCTATCAGATCTTTCCAAGCTCGCCACTGCCCCTTTAAATAGATTTGTGGAGTAGAAAAACGACCCAAGCGCATCTCAAAGTTGCTGTCGTGGAGTCGATTAGCCAAGATAAAACGCTCTAAAGCAGGCTCTTCTTCAAATACCGAGGGGTCAACGTCGTAAACATTTGCTATGGCCTGACGCAGCATCTGACCCACCTCATCTGAATAGGGCGCCTTCAAGCCATAGTCAATCGAAGCCTTCGCTAGTGACTCATCCAACGCATTCTTGATAAGTAATTCCTTCAGAAAGGCGAACGCGTTCATCTCGCCGTCTATTAAAACAAGCCATCCATCAGGCTGGGCAGTCACCTGAATAGAACGAAACTCTTTCAAAGCTTGAGATAAAACAGCTTTATCATGGTCAGACAAATCTAATGATCTACCCACATTAAATGATGCCTGCGAGGCATCAGCTATCGATGGCAACAATAGAACTGACAACCAAAAAAGCATGACATTTACATATTTCATTATAATAAGCCAGTTATGTTTTATATACAATTGTATTATCACAGTGTTTTTGTGTAAACTAGTAAAATATTTTATATGACAACTTCTTTACCGTTGACTGAAATTCAGTTCAAAGGCAAACTGATTATACTGAAAAGCATAGAAAACTAGATCGTTGACGTTCTCTAAATATTACGTACAGCAATAATTGTAATCATAGAATATTACAAGGAGATTAAATATGGAAAATCTTACAAGTGCTTTTGCTGCATTAGACCTCAGTGTGCCCAATAATGTTTGTCAAAAGGTGAATCAACTAAATCCAAATAATAGTTGGAATTCAGAAATATCTGAATTAATCTCAGCATTATATATAGAGGCAAAAAAAACTGCTCAACAAGATACACCATGCAATCAAATCATTATTAGGCGTACCACCCTTAAACTAAACAGCTCTTTCCCAGGTGAAACCACATCTAGGTTAGTCAAAAAACACCTTGATTGGGACATGCAGCTCGATCATCAATCTCTAACCCTTTCCTGGAAGCCTGACAACCCATTCATTGTTCCAAGACCTGCTCTGCCTACCTACCAACCAGCGCCCATCCCTGGAAGCGATAGGGCTTGGGAATTCGCTCAAAAACAAAAACACACGGATTACTGTTTTGGCATTCGCCATAAGCCGTTGCCTGGTGAGCGTGTACGCGTGGAGAGATTTCCTGTTCATATACTAACCTTGGCTACCTATAGTCCTTTTTTTGATAGGCTATTCGAAAATAAAAATGCGAATCCACAAAAGGCTATAGAAGAACTTACAAACGATGCAGACCTCTTCAAAACTCTCTTGTATTTCATCTATACAGGAAAGATCTCTGAAGATGCCGAGAAGGGCTTATCAAATCTAGAATACTGTCTAGGCCTTTATCGCCTGGCAGAATCTACCGAAGTGACAAAGCTGGTTGAAGTCTGTCGTCATAAGCTTAATAAGGCCCTGAATTCAGTGTCCCTACTACCCATCGCTACTGCAGCAGTAGAACGTGACGATCAACAACTTTTAAACGTTTGTAGGTGGTATGTCAGAGCAAATCCTGATTATTACAATAATCTGATGAGCTTAGAAGGCCTTTTCATGGAAGAACTGCTCATCTTTGCTAACGCAGCACAAAGCATTAACGCTGTAAGCCCCCCAGCCAAGGCAGCCCACCCTCATGAGATTGATAGCGCACAAGAATTGATCTGCCAGCAGATAGAAAAGGTCGAGACTGTCGAAGATTTTAGGGCATTATGCGAGTACACAATTGCTAGAGGGAACAATAACGGGAATCGCGACCTTCTCTACAGACGCCTCAAGCAAATCTGTCGCACGCGCGGACGTGAGCATGAGATGAATAATAAACTTGAACAGAATAAAGAGGCTTGGGAGGTATTCCAAGAACTCCTGCTGAAAGAGCGTACTAATTCCAATATTATTATTAATTAATTCATCACAAAGAGGATATTTTCATGGAAAAGCTTAACTTTGGCAACGTAGATGACGTTGCTGCATATTTGAGGAAAAGCCAACCTACGCCAAATCAACCTAGACCATACAGTGCGCGCAATCAAAATATACAAACAGCTCTTGCCACATCATTATATGATATCTTTCAAGAGGCGCGGCAAGCTGCCCATAACGATCGTTTTTGCAGCTCAGTCCATATTTCACAGGATTTATGCGCAAGAACCCCCCACACAGCGATGGTATTTCTTTCATCTGCATTTGATTCCTTGAAATGGAAGATTCGAGACCTTAAGGAGGTTAGAGAGCCTCAAGCCACATACATGCTTGACGATAGCAGAAATAGTCTAAGATACGGTGTTAGCCTTTCCTGGCAGCCAGATGATCCGCTCCTCATCCCACGACCTGCACTGCCGGTCTATACACCCATCTTGAATCTCATGGGAACAAAATTTTGGGAAATGAATCAGGCCGGACAGTTCGCAGATTTCACCTTTACGATTACTCTGAAACAAGGTGAAGATAGTAAGGTGGTTAAATTTCCTATAAGCAAGATGGTGCTTCTTCCACGGTCGGAGTTCTTCAACAGACAGTTTGCAGGACCTATGGCTCCTCAAGGAAACGAAGAGGAATTTGGTCTTACCAATGACCCTGACCTCTTAATGGATTTTTTGTACTTTATCTATACAGGAGAGCTTTCTCAAAATTCCAAGAGCAAAATAGCGAACCCCAAATACTGTTTAGCACTGTATTCTCTGGCAAATGCTACTGAAACGAAGGAGCTACAGCTCCTGTGCAGCATAGAATTGGCCAAAGCCCTCAGTTCCGAATCCCTCTTGCAAACCGCTAGCGCGGCCTTTGAATGTGGTGATCAGCCGTTACTAGCACAATGTAGCTGGTTTGTACGGACTCATCCAAATCTCCACGAAGAGTTCGACGCATCTGAAGACTTATCCATAGATGATCTCCTTCAATTCATCGATCTTACTGAGGCGATCGGGGCTATTAGCCATCCTGACAAGGTAGCCCGTCGCCATGACGTGGATAGCCTGCAAGAGCTGTTTTGCCAACAGTTGGAGAAAGTGGACAATGCCGATGACTTTTTGGCTTTGTGCAAATATACGGTAAGGATTGGAAATCGTCTAGGAGAGCGTAACCCCTTATACAAACGTCTCAAGGAAGTTTGTAAAGTTGGACGCGAGCAGCCCCTGAATGATTTGATTGAGCAAAACCCAGAAGTGCTGGATGCCTATTCAGATGTTTTATTGAAGCCACGCACAGTTCAAGCATAATTTCTCCTTAAAATCGACCATCTGGCCTCGCCAGATGGTCGATTTTTTTTCGTTGCATAAACCCCTCACAATAGTGCCTCGGCGCGTAGTGCTTTGGAGTCATAGGCATCAACTTAAGCAACTAACTTCGTAAATAGGCGCGCAGCGCTTTGGAGTGCGTGTCGCTCGCGACGTAAGCGTCAATTGAGGCCATCTGGCGATTTATTCGGCAGTGGGGGCTGATGAGGTGGATGAGGCCTTTGCTTGTCGCCTGGCGGCAGCCCAAGCGTCGGGCAGAAGCTCGTGAAGTTTTTGAGAATTATGGGCTGGCAGGCGCCTCATCACATCCTCTAGGTATTCGTGGGGGTTGACTCCTATCGCGCGGCAGGTCTGTACCAGGCTTAGCAGTACGGCGGAAGCTTCCCCACCCTCCTCGCTTCCAATAAACATCCAGTTCTTGCGGCCAATAGCTAGAGGGCGTATCGCTCGCTCCGCTACATTGTTGTCGAGACGCGCAAATGCATGTTGGGTGTAGTTTTTCAGATGGGGAATTAAGCTGCAATAATAGCCTAGAGCCTCCCTTAGATTCGATTTGGGAAGAGCCTTGCCATTAACCAGCCGGTCCTTGATGCGTGCAGTCAGCTCATCTATTATTGGAGCTTCTTTCTCTTGTCTTATCCGCAGACGTTCCTCTGGAGAACGTTCCCAAGCAACTCTCTCTAACATAAATAGATATTTTATCTTGCGCAGTACCCAGCTAACAAATTTTTTATCGCCACCTACAGCGTCGAAAAACTTGCGCCGAATGTGACTCCAGCATGGACACCAAGTGAATTGCTTCTTATTAGCCAGTGCTTCATAGGCTCCATATTTATCCGAATGGACAACACCTTTATATCCAGCTAGTATTTCCACAGCATGCTTGTGGCAGCGGTCCGTGCGAAAATGATAGACTCGATAAGGCGGATTTTTTTCCTGCCCTCCAACGATCACCCACATAAAAGCCTGGTGCACCTTTCCCTTACCAGGGACAAGCATGTCCACAGGAGATTCGTCCACAAAAACATTGTTGCTGCTGAGCACGCGAGCAATCATTTCTTCATATAGCGCCTTTAAGGCATATCCACAGCGCATTACCCACTTGCAAAGTATTTGTCGGCTGATGAGAATGCCCTCGCGAGCTAAGATTTCCGATTGACGAAATAAAGGAAGGTGATCGGCGAATTTTTTCACGATCACACTGGCTAAAAGACTTTCATCGGCTTGACAGCGAGGAAAAATGCTATCTGGTAAATCTGCGATAAAAACGCCCTCTTCACTATGTGCTCTACATGCATACTTGGGACGTACTAGCTCCTTGACGTAGTAGCTACCTGGCGTATGCGCTATTTTGTGAGTGACTTCTTCGCCAATTTTGACGAGGGCTTCACCCGTTGTAGGGCAAACTTTTTGATCCTCTGGCAAATCTAAAATACAGCGTTGAACGGGAATATTGTCTGGAAGCGTAATTTTATCTTTGCCATTGCGCCCCTGCTTAACCCGTCGATGAGCAGGCACATTTATTGTCTCTTTTTGCTCTTCGGAACCAAGATTTTCGAAACCTTCCAGGTAGAGTTGTTGACCGCCATCGTCGACTACTTTTTCCGAACGTTTCCCAAAAATCTGACGCCTAAACCATTCAAGCTGCTCCTTGAGAAAGCTATTCTCATTTCGCAGGGAATAAATTTCCGATTGAAGATGTTCTAGTGATAGTGTTGAGGTTTCCATATGCTCTAAATCATATCACAGACCCCCTCTATTATCAAGTATTTTATCTAATAAAATACACATTGTTTTTAGGATTTTAGGCTCGATGACTACTCTCCAACAACATTAGAAATTCTCGACGATCGATAGCGGAATCTGGAATGCTTCCATTGCGAAAACTTCCTTTTTCAAGTCGCTTGTACCAGACGGCATGACCATTACCATCCCAGTAAAAGACCTTCACTAGATTTCTACGACGATTTAAAAAAACGAAGTAGGCCCCGCAGGTAAATTCGCCCGAGAACGAACTGTCAACAAGATTGCTCAAGCACTCAAATCCCTTTCGCATATCGATCGGCTCTTGATAGAGAAAGACACCCTTGTTTTTCTGATATGACGACCTCAGAGTTTTGCTCGCAGACTTTAGGGTTAGATAGACGCTCTTCTGATCAAGCGAAAGCTTGAGCTCGGGCAGGGTAATGTCTATCCAACCCGTCGAGGAAATGTGGTCGGGCGGGCTAACTTTAAAGCGTTGGTACCAGTACAAGAGCTGCTGGTAGCTTATATTGTTCTCTAGGCACCACCTGCGGCCACTCTGACCGCTCGCCATCCATTGGTCTATGCGTCGAGCCCACTCAGAACGCTTCCTTTTGAAATCCATTAGTATCTCCATGGTTAGGGTCATGGAGAAAACTTAGAACCTCGCGGAATTACGAAAAAGATGGCTTCAATTGACGCTTACCTCGCGACCGCTTTGGATTTGGGCGAAGTTGGCATTGCAAGAAACGTAACCCTTCTCTCTAGGGGTAACTGTGGGGGGGGGGCAGCCTCCGTAGGACGGTGCGCTATTCAATAGGCTCGCCCAAATCCAAAGCGGTCGCGAGCGACACGCACTCCAAAGCGCTACGCGCCGAGGCACGATTGTGAGGGTGTAATGGACAATAATACACATTCATAAAACAAAAAACCTTCACTCTTTTCTTTCTTCCCCTCCTCTCTCTCCTATCTCGGCGTCTCGGCGTTCTCTGTGGTGAAATCCTAATCTCCTTTCCTCATCTCTCCCTCTCCGCCCCCTCCCTCTCCCTCTCCGCTTCCCTCTCCTCTTGACATTAGATCGCTCGTCCCTACAATCGGGATACTTAACGCCACTTGGGTATAGATCCTATGAAGCACTTTCTCATTTTCTCATTCACCTCCATGTGTACTGTGAGCTTGCTTCTCACCAGTGGATGTGGACAAAAGCCCAAGCCACCTCCTCCCGCTATGCCAATTCTTGTGGCCGATGTGACAGAACAAGATGTCCCTATCTTTATCGAAACCTTCGGAACTGTACTATCACCTCTGGATGTGCAGATACGTCCTCAGGTCGGTGGAATTGTTCAGAAGGCTTTTGTAAAACAGGGTCAGTACGTGAAGAAAGGTGACCCTCTGTACCAGATCGATCCACGTCCATACCAAGCGGCTTTAGATAGAGCCCAGGCCACCTTAGAAAAGGACCAAGCAGCCCTGGCAATCGCTGAAATCACAGTGTCACGCAACCAGGAATTGGTAAAACGAGACTACATCTCTAAGCTGACCTATGAGCAATATCAAGCTAACGTCAAAGCAGCCAAAGGACAGGTTCTTTCCGACCAGGCTGATATTGAGTTAGCACAGCTCAATCTGGAATGGAGCAAGCCCGTTTCTCCAATCGACGGCAAGATAAGCCAGTATAACATTGATCCTGGCAATCTCGTCATCAGCAATGACACCGCCTTTTTGACAAACGTCAGACAGATTAACCCCATTGACATCGAGTTCAATATTCCTCAGAAAAACTTTGTCGTTGTACAGGATGCCAACAAGGCCGGCACTTTAAAAGTCTTTGCCATTTTGCCTGAGCGACCCAACACACCACGCGAGGGTCATCTCTATTTCGTCGATAACCATGTAGATCCCGCCACCAACACTATCCTGCTAAAGGGAAGGGTGGCTAATGACGACGAGCTTCTATGGCCAGGAGAGTATGTCAGAATCCGCTTGCAACTCAGGGTTCAAAAAGATGGCCTGCTAGTCCCTGAAGAAGCTGTTCAAGTGGGACAAGAAGGTGCCTTTGTCTACGTCTATGAGCCCGACACATCTACAGTATCCTATCATCCTGTGGTCAAAGGAGAAGCGATCGACCATAAAATCCTCATCGAAAAGGGAATCAAAAAGGGGGATAAGGTGGTCACCAGAGGCACTATCAACCTTCGCCCTGGCAGCAAAGTCTTTCTAACCGATAGCAAGCAGACCACGGATAAGGGGAAGACATGAGCCCCCCGCAACCGCAAGAGGACCATTCGCTTAATCTTTCGGCCCCCTTTATCTTGCGTCCTGTAATGACCACGCTTGTCATGGTCGCCATTTTTGTACTCGGTGCTTGGGCATACCATCGAATCCCTGTCGCCAACCTGCCAGATGTCAACTACCCAACGATCACTGTTACAGTCCCCTTTCCAGGCGCTAACCCCCAAACGATGGCTAACACTGTTGCCACGCCTCTTGAAAAGCAATTCATGACTATTCCGGGCGTCCGCTATGTGACTTCTTCAAATACATTGGGATCAACTAATGTTATTCTTCAGTTTGAGATCAATAGAAACATCGACCTTGCCGCCGTGGATGTCGATGCCGCCATCGTAGCTGCCCAGCCACAATTACCACCGAATTTACCTCAGCAACCGACCTACAAGAAGGTCAATCCCTCTTCAACACCGATTGTTTATATTTCTGTAACCTCTCCGACGATGACGCTAGGACAACTATATGACTACGCCAACACCTTTGTAGGTCAACGTATATCCATCATCGAAGGAGTAGCCCAAGTCTTTGTCTATGGGTCTCCAACAGCCGTACGAGCACAGGTCGATCCTGGCCGTTTGGCCTATCTAGGCCTCACCTCCGCCGATATCTCCAACGCCATGGCAAATTCCAATCAATACCAGCCTTTAGGTCAATTTGACGGCGATCATGGAGCTTCCACAATTTATGACAATGGAGCTGTTTTAAATGCAGATGCCTACAACCCCATCATCATGGCCTATCAAAACGGCGCTCCAGTCAGGCTGGAGGATGTTGCCACAGTCCTAGATAGCCTACAAAATGACCGAAGCTATCGAAAATATATCAATGCTAATGTTAGTCAGCCCGCCGTCACCCTCGCTGTACAGGGCCAACCAGGTGCAAATGCCGTTGAAGTGGCCGATGCCGTGCATGCTTTGCTAGATTCTATTAAGTCGCAACTACCTGGTGCGTTAGATCTTATTGTAGTTTTTGATAGGTCAGAATCCATCCGAGACTCTATCAAAGAGGTTCAGCTTACCTTGCTGGTGGCCTTTATTTTGGTCGTTCTCGTGATTTTTGTTTATCTCGGAAAAATCAAAGAAACGATTATTCCCTCGCTGGTGATGCCGATGTCTATCATTGCTACCTTCGCAGTGATCTACCAGATCGGCTACACATTGGACAATCTCTCACTACTTGCGCTAACGTTAGCCATCGGCTTCATCATCGATGATGCTATCGTCGTCCTAGAGAATATTGTGAGGCGTGTAGAGACCGGAGAAACGCCTCTAGAGGCCTCAATCAAAGGGTCCAAGCAGATCGGGTTTACCATCGTATCGATGACGCTATCTCTATTAGCGGTATTTATCCCGTTGATTTTTATGGCTGGGCTGATTGGTAAGCTGTTTCAGGAGTTTTCCATTACCCTCACCATCGTTACCGTGGCATCAGGCATTATCTCTCTGACACTAACGCCAATGCTATGCAGCCGGTTCATTCCTCCTCGCAATGATGACGAAGAAACACGCGTTGAGCGTTTTTCTAGACATCTTAATGAATGGATGCTTGAGCATTATAAAAGAGGGCTAATATGGATTCTAAAACACCGCATATTCGCCTTGTTGGTAGGCGTAGGCAGCGTGCTATTAAGTGCATATCTATTTAAAACACTACCTCAGGACTTCATTCCCGACGAAGATATCGGGTTCCTGATTGCATACACCGAAGCAGAGCAGGGCACCTCATCGGATCTTATGCACACCTATCAAGATCAGGTTGTTAATATTCTCCGCAAAGAACCGGCTGTGGCCTCGCTAATCTCTAACTCAGCTACTCCACAGTACCGTCAAGGATTGGTCTTTATAGCTCTCAAACCCAGAGATCAACGTAAAGCCATCAATGACCTAATCCCAGACTACATGACCAAAGTGGGCAATATCGCAGGCCTTAACGTCTATTTCAAAAATGTTCCTCTGATTGATCTGAACGTAGGATCCCAAGTGCGTGGTGCATACCAGTACTTGATGCAAAGCCTCGATGCCCAGGAATTGTATAAGGCTGCACAAGCGCTGATCGATAAAATGAGAGACGACCCGATCTTTGTAGGCATAACCACAGATCTAGAAATCAAAACGCCACAAATCAACGTCGATATTCAACGCGACCTGGCCTCCTCAACGGGAATCAACGCGAGCGATCTGGAGCAAAGCCTATCTCTGTCCTACTCCGGAAACAGGATTTCGCGCATTCAGACCCCCATCGACCAGTACGACCTCATCCTTGAACAACAGCGAAATATGCAACGTACCCCCTCTTCATTGAACTACATCTACCTAAAATCTAGTCTCACTGGACAGCTAGTCCCTTTGGAGGCCATTGCAAACATCTCTGAAGGTGTCGGTCCCGCCAGCATCAACCACTTCGCGCAGTTCCCCGCTGTGACCATCACCTTCAGTATTGCTCAAGGGGTACCCCTTAGCGATGGACTTGGTCGCTTGCGTAAACTGGCCAGCGAATCCTTCAGTCCACGGGTAACAGGTGACGTCAAAGGTGCTGCGGAAACCTTTGAGGAAGCGATGACAAGTGTGGGATTCCTCCTAATCATCACTCTCTTCTGCATCTACATTATCCTTGGCATTCTCTATGAGAGCTTCATCCATCCCATCACCATCCTGTCCACTATTCCTCCTGCCATTGTCGGGGCTTTACTTACTCTCTACTTTACCGGACGGCCTCTATCGCTTTATGCTTATCTTGGTATCATCTTGCTGATCGGTATCGTCAAGAAAAATGGCATATTGATGGTTGACTTCGCGCTTGATAATGTCCGAAGCAAAGGCGAAAGCGCTGAAAAGTCCATCTACGACGCCTGCATCATCCGCTTCCGTCCCATTATGATGACCACTATTGCCGCAATCATGGGGGCGGTGCCCATAGCTTTAGCTTTTGGGGCCGGAGCCGAATCACGTCGTCCACTGGGCTATGTGATCATTGGGGGCATGATGGTATCGCAGGTAATCACCCTATTTCTGACTCCAGTCATCTATCTCTACCTAGAAGAACTTCGCGAAAAATTACTCCTGAGAAGACAAAGACGTCTCAATCCGCCTGACTAAGGCAATTGCAACAGGCCATGGCCCGCCACATAAACCTAACAAGCCCTCACAATCGTATTTCGGCGCGAAGCGCTTTGGAGTGCGGTCGCTCGCGACCGCTTTGGATTTGGGTGAACTAGGCATTGCAAGAAACGTAACCTTTCGCTCTAGGGGTAACTGTGGGGGTTTAAGCCTCCAAAGAACGGTGCGCGATTCAATAGGCTCGCCCAAATCCAAAGCGGTCGCGAGCGACACGCACTCCAAAGCGCTTCGCGCCGAGACACGATTGTGTGGGCTTTATCAATCATCTGACATCTCGAACGAATTCTGCAATCATCTCTAATGGACAGCATGGACACTATGGACCGAAATCCAAACCCGTCCCTAGCAGCTGCACCACACTCAAGTAAATAAATGTCATTCCCCAGCCAGTAGGAATGTGTGGGCGCCCACTACTGACAACCGAAGTGAGCAGAACAATTAGATGCAACATCTCGGCCACGACGAAAACCCTCATGTTTTGATTAAGAACCACAGCTAAGAACCTTAATGTCCGAGGCATTGCGGGGGCATAATTGTCAATAAGGAGGGTTACGGTAAGCGCCACAGCTGAAATTTTTGCTATTCGAAAGGCCCAGACCTTAGTCTCGGCTTTACACCATTCAAAAACGTCTTGATCGTCTGCTACTACAACCTCTCGTAATAAACCGGAGTGCCTTAACGTTTCTGATAAATTGAATAGTGCTTCCACATCTTCACCTTTAATTTATTGATAACATGCAAAACATTAGTAACAAGAAAATATAATCACATCGTCTATTCTAGTCAATAGCAGTATCAAGATCTCAGATTGTGACGTAACAGGGATTTTGTGAAGATTTGGCGCGCTAAAACGCTGTCAAAGTCTGAATATTCTCTTGCCCCAAAGTACAAATATTTCTATCAATTGAAATTGACACCACGGTTGTGACTAAGTGCGGGTATACCCTCGACAATAACCCTTGATCACAGGATCAACGAATGGAAGCACAAATGACAATGGCCGCTAGTCCTCTAGCCGAAAAACTAGATGATGAACGCCTGTTAATTATCGAGAGAGTACGTCGTTGGGGCGGGGCCTGCTCTGCCGCTGTGCTGGACCCAGCTTGCCAAACGTTTATGGCCCCTAGTATCGATGGCTTAATTGGCTACCGTGCCGTATCTGGTTGTGCTGTGGTTTTTGGTGATCCAGTCTGTTCTCCAGCCGATATGCCCGCTCTGGTAGGTGCTTTTCAGCAGCATTGCGACGAACAAAAATGGCGCCTCGCCTATCTTTCAACCTCAGAACCCTTTGCTACATGGGCAATTCAGAACGGCTGTGGCGCTATCTTGCGTTATGGAAATCAACTGACAGTGAATGCTCAGGATGACCCTAGAGCTAAAACAGGTGTTAACGCCAGCTTAGTGCGCCGCAAAGTTCGACATGCAAATAAAGAGGGCACATTAGCGCAGGAGTACTTGGGCTATGACCCGGACTTAGAGCATGCAATGACCCTGGTAGGCCATGCGTGGCTGAAAGCACGGCGTGGTCCCCAAGTCTATATTGCCGGCATTCGCCTATTTTCAGATAGATCTGGAAAGCGCTGGTTCTATGCCACACATGGTGACAGGGTCATCGGTGTACTTCAGCTTAATAGGCTAGAAGCCCGTCAAGGATGGCTTCTAAATCGTCTGATGGTCACCCCGGATTCCCCAGGAGGCACTCCTGAGCTGCTTGTGATCACCGCTTTGGACATCCTACGTGCCGAGGGATGTCAAACTGTCAGCTTTAGCTTCGTTCCACAGGATGAGCTGGGCGAGGTCATCGGATTAAGTCGTACATCGACCTGGCTGGCCCGTAGCATCTTTAAAATAGCCTCTAAGAGCCTTCGACTAAGTGGCCCTGGGAAGTTTTGGGAGAAGTTTCATCCCAACGAAGAGCCGGCTTATTTGGTATTTGCTAGAGCGCGCATAGGCATACGAGAACTGCTCGGATTACGCCGAGCCCTAAACGTTAGCCTATAGAGCTTTGGTCGGTGAGTATTGTCCCACTAAAACATCGCGATATTGGAGAATGTGCATGCATAGGATTACTTCAAAATTTGTTAATTCGGAACAGTTACCCCTAGTTATAGAACCACAGGCTGGCGGGGTGCAGTTCACAGAACTTCTGGAATTCCTCAGAACTCATAATGCCTTCTTTAGGGAAAATCTTCTGAAATATGGAGGAATCCTACTGCGCAACTTTCCTATAAACGGAGAGAACGACTTTGCTGCAGTCATCGAAGCGCTGCAAACAGGGGATTTCCTAAATTACATAGGGGGAGACAGCCCACGCACAAAGATTCGTGAAGGCGTATATACGTCGACAGAGGCGCCACCCTCAATAAAATTAGCGCTTCATAATGAACTCTCCTTCGTGAAGCATTTTCCCACACATATCTACTTCCACTGCACCATCGCACCGGCGGAGGGGGGAGAGACAATTATCGCAGATGCACGAAAAGTCTATAGGGCCATTGATGAGGATGTGAAAGCTCGCTTTATCAATAAAGGGCTAAAATATGTCTCCTGCTATCACCAGAACGGCGGGTTGATCAACAGAATCATCAAGAGCCACAAATCTTGGGTGAATGTGTTTGAGACCGAAGACAAACAAGAGGTCGAGCAAAAATGCCGCGAAAATGAATTTGGGTTTAAATGGAATCAAAACGGATGGATACAAATTAGTCAAACGCGCCCGGCGGTGATCTCACATCCACAAACAAACGAACTTGTATGGTTCAACCAGGCTCATCTCTTCGATTTCAACCCTAAGATGATAGGATGGTGGCGTCATGCCATCTTGAAGGCTCTTTATTGCCAAAAACACACCAGGCTCCACGAAATCTTCTTTGCTGATGGCACCAAAATACCCAAAGCTGATCTCTATCATATCCTGGATGTCCTAGATGCTAATACGATCTATTTCCCGTGGAAAAAAGGTGATGTCCTAATACTGGATAATGTATTGGCAATGCATGGACGCGCCACCTTTAAAGGTCCACGCCGTGTTCTCACAGCGATGACAGGCTCAAGTCTGACCCCTATGGCTAAAATTGCACAAGCCGAAACCAGGGTTCTTGAGCCAGTAGGGTAAATAAGGAGAAAAAGGAGATGACATCTCCATCGTCGCTGCAGCATCTAGCTGCAACGAGTCTTGAGATGTCATACTCCTTCATGAAGGGAAACTAGCTTGGTGGTAGTGGTCGGGGGTCAACAATGAAGTTGTTCGAGCTAGCATCAACAATAAAGTTACTGTTGTTACCCATGGGCAAGTAAGGCTGTAGATCGCAGCCGTCTCCTCTTCCATTACCGAATGCATAAGTCAAACCAAGGCAAACGTTGGCTGCATAGTTGTTTGCACCCAAGCCACCTGATTGACGTCTTGCACCCATGTATAGGGCACGTCCTTCAACAGCCCAGCAATCGACCAGAGGCACTTTAAAGTTGGCCCCTAAAGTATACTGACCTGGTCTGTGA
This sequence comes from uncultured Chlamydiae bacterium, assembly GCA_963713615.1. Lineage (GTDB taxonomy): Bacteria > Chlamydiota > Chlamydiia > Chlamydiales > JAJFMA01 > CAMFKD01. The sequence continues at coordinate 50,286 of CAVQMM010000001.1, read as the reverse complement.
CCAGAGACTCTCAGACTCTTGCCATAAGGTACGCCAACCCAGAAATTGGTGCGAGCGCAGCAACCAAAATCATGTCTCCAGAAGAAATTAATCTGGTTGACCGCACGAAACTTCACTGCAAAACCAGCAATGCTCTTTGTGGTAGAATGCGTATGAACCGTCCCCCAGAGGCCTAGCTCATCACATGGCATTTCATAAGCAAACTGAAAGCGGAACTGAGATAAATTTGGATTTAACCCATACAAGCCCGCATGCTTATTAAACTGCCAGTCGTAGGCAAAGCCATAATTGAAGTCGTCACTCCATGGTGATTTTCTATAAATACCAAGAGTCACAAAGGTTTCTTTCTGCGTTGCGCCCGGATTGGATGAACCGACCAGCAAACCAGGGCCACGTCCTGCCCAGTCATAGACACCGAAGCTGGCACCAAGCTGTACACCCCAGCAATCGCAAAACGAGAAAGGTAATGGCATACCGAGGTTTGCTCCAATCACCGCACCAAGGTTACCCTCATGGTCACCTTCTGGAACGCTTCTGAAGAATTCATAGTCAAGAAAGGCCTCGCCACCAAAATCAAAGTTCCACTGATTGTTACAGCACACATCTTCCTGGATGTCGTTACCGCAACCGTCATTGTTCCAATTACCATAGTCTTCTTCAGAAAAAGCCTCTGAAGATCCAACAAACGCAATGGCTGCTACTGCAGCGCACAACCAACTCTGAAAATTACTCATAGTCATACCCGTGTAAAGAGTTATTTGGGATCTGCCAAGTTACTCCTAAACCTATAATTTTAGCAAGTCGAAATTACAAACCTAGTCGCTTAGGTTTGTATCAACGATGAAGTTGCTGTTGTTAGCCATCGGTAAGTAAGGCTGTAGATCACAGCAATCTCCCCTGCCATTGCCAAACGCATAGGTCAAGCCAACGCAAACGTTCGCCGCATAGTTACGGGAAGCAAAACCACCTGATTGCCGTTTGGCGCCCATGTACAAGGCACGTCCTTCAATAGCCCAGCAGTCGATCAGAGGAACTTTAACGTTAGCCCCTAAAGTATACTGACCGGGTCTGTGACCACTCACCATCAGGCTTTTGCCATAAGGTACGCCAACCCATAAATTGGTACGAGCGTAGCAACCAAAATCATGCCTCCAGAAGAAGTTGATTTGGTCGATCGCACGAAACTTAACAGGGACGCCAGCAAAGTTCTTGGTGGACGAATGCGTATGAACTGTCCCCCAAAGACCTATCTCATCACATGACAGCTCATAAGCAAACTGAAAACGGAATTGAGATAAATTTGGATCTAACGCAAACACGCCAGCATTTTTATTGAACTGCCAGTCCCACACAAAACCATAATTAAAGGCATCGCACCATGGAGCTTTCCTGTAAATACCAAGAGTCACAAAGGTCTCATTCTGCGTTGAACCTGTATTAACGAGGCCGAAGGGATTGCCACGTCCTGCCCAATCATACACACCGAAGCTGGTGCCAAACTGCACTCCCCAGCATTCGCAAAAAGAAAAAGGTAATGGCATGCCAAGATTCACACCGATCACTGCGCCGGTGTTACCTTCCCAGCTACCTTCAGGAAGACTTCTAAAGGTCTCATAGTCAAAGAATGCCTCGCCACCTAATTCAAACGATCCCCACTGATCATTGCAGCACGCATCTTCTTGGAAGCCGTTACCGCAACTGTCATTGTTCCAATCATAATTGCCGTAGTCCTCTTCAGAGAAGGCCTCTGAAGATCCAACAAACGCAATAGCTGCTACTGCAGTGCACAACCAACTCTGAAAATTACTCATAGTCACACCCGTGTAAAAAGTTATTTTGGACTTGTTAAGCTACTCCTAATCCCTCAATTTTAGCAAGCCATTGCCCTTATCTCTTCAGGGCGATCGCATCTTAATTTCCTTGACTAACGAGTCGAAACAGGAACTCAGCCGACATTTTCATCTTGTTCTGCATTCTTCGCACACTAAGCTTTCCTCGCGCCTGGTTGATAAGGTTTAATCCAAGTTTTCGTGCTTGTGTCATTATCTCGGGACCATTGTCCTTATATATCCTTGAAGCGTCTTCATTGAACGTGAGATCAAGAACCCAATGGAGCTTATTTTCTACTTCCCAGTGCGCTCGGATTGCTTGAGCGAGCTGTCCTGCATTTGCTTCGAGAGATGAAATGTAGAAGCGTTGCTCAACCGTGGTTTTGCCTTTGATGGTTCTCATGGGATGGTACACCATTAGGCAGAGGGACAACCGCTGCAAAAAGATCAAAATTAGCTTCACAATAATCGTGCATTCCCACCCATTCATCAATACCAGCCATAGCTGAACAGATGGCGATGAAGATAATGCTCATTAAGGGATGTTTTTTTGTGCGATCAATTCTGGGATCTTCAATTTGCTGAAAAACAATCTTAAGACGCTCTGCTGCTGACATTGTTATCTCCTCTATAGTGTGATGGCGAGGAGATATAATACCTAGTCAAAAATTTAGATGCGATCGCCCTGCTTATCTCTTTGTTTAATGGAATAGTTTGTGAGCATCTTGTCAACTCGGTTTTCAGCTACGTATAAACCTTCTTTTACATGGTTGAGATTGCTATCAATAGTAGTCTATTAAATCTAAAAGATGCTGTAGACACGGCTAAAATGGACATTAACAGGATATGCAGGATCGCTGCGCGGCATGATAGGCAGGATACTCCCATCATCTTCAAATTCATAGAGTTAACTCTATTTTAAATTAATGAGATAAAATTGAACCAGGTTTACCTCTAGTCCTCTCCACTCCCACCTCACTCCCCTTTAAACACGTTGTCAGCCCTATTTGTATTTAGAAGGTAGGAGTATCCTGCCTATCATGCCGCGAAGCGATCCTGCATATCTTGTTAAAGTCCATTTTAGACGTATCTACAACATCTTCTAGATTTTAACAAGCTACTATTTAATGAGATATGGTAGCTGCGGATAGTACAAGTTTGAATGACACTCCAAAAAACTCTGCTGCTTGACAGGAATATATTTTTTGACAAATGATCATTTTTCATTTCTAGCCTAGGATATATCGTGAAGCTGACATTATCCGTCTTATTGAATCTCTGCCTCTCCATGGCTGGAGCATTAGATGCTAGCAGCGATCAGGCTGCCAATCCCTGCTCGCTCCAAAACATTAAGCAGATAACCTTTCCATCGATGCACTTTGAGAAAGCAGGTGAGGCCTATTTTTCCCCCGACGGTGAAACGATCATCTTCCAGGCTGTTCCTACGAGTTGTAGGCACTATCAAATTTATACCATGCGCCTCGATAAAGCGATCCCTACTATTGTCAGCACAGGCTTGGGCGCTTGTACCTGCGCCTATTTTAGACCAGATGGCAAAAAAATTATCTTCGCTTCGAGCCACTCAGATCCTAATATTTCCAGCGCTTCAACTGCTCCTGAGCAGAATAGTACCAGCAATGGGAAGTACAAATGGGACCTGACCCCTTATATGAATATCTACGAGGCCAACCCTGATGGCTCTGAATTAACCGCCCTCACGTTCGGCCCTGCATATCATGCAGAATGCGCTTACTCGTCTGATGGATCACGTATTGTTTATGCCAGCAATGAAGATGGCAGCATGAACATCTATACGATGTGTACCGATGGATCCGATGTGCAACAGATTACCCACACAAATCACTGTTACAACGGTGGTCCCTTTTTTTCTCCCGACGATTCTCAGATCATCTTTCGCGCCGACAGGCAACGCCCTGACTACCTGCAGATTTTTGCCGTTAATAGCGATGGCACAAATGAACGGCAACTTACTTGTAACAATGCGGTCAATTGGGCTCCTTATTGGCACCCTAATGGGAAGGTCATCGCCTTTACAACATCGTTACATGGACATCATCGCTATGAAATCTATTTGTTAAATATCGAGTCAGGAACACAATACCGGCTCACCAATAACCCTACATTTGATGGTCTACCCGTTTTTAATCGAGAGGGGACGAAATTGATGTGGACGTCCAAGCGGGGTCAAGGCAACACTTGCCAAATTTTTATCGCCGACTTTGCAATGCCCTCCGAACTTCAATAAGGTGTACTATGCAGGTAACGTTTTTTAGATTCCTCCTATGTCTATTCACTTGTGCCTACTCGAGTGGACTCGTAGCCGATAACCAAACTGCCACGGTAAGCACCATACTTCCTGGCAGTTCGTTGCCATTCTCCATTTCCATCCAGCAGGCGAGTTGGTCTCTACCACAAGGTATTCACTCCTATGTTTCTGCTATCTACAAAGGCAAATGGCTTTTTCTGACGGGTCGCACAAATGGATTGCATGGCTTTGATGCCGGCAACGACAACTTTCCACCTTCAAGGCAAAATACCGTCGTCTATGTCGTTGACCCCAGTACTGGGACTACATGGTCCAAGGATTTGACCGATATTACCTCAGGCCTTTCTCAATACCAAATCGACCTGTTGTCGGTAACCAGTGCACAAGGCTTTCAGAATGACAAAACGCTCTACATCACGGGTGGCTATGGCGTCGATACTGCTACTGGAACCTTTGCCACTAAAGATGCTCTATCGGCAATCAACATCCCTGGTTTGATAAAATGGGTCACTAACCCCTCTCCAGGACAAACGGCAGCTCAGTCTATTCGCCAGATCTTTCACCCCTTGGTACAGGTATCAGGTGGATATATGACCCAGGTGACTGGCCATTCTCCGATGTTGCTCGTATTCGGTCAGAATTTTTCCGGGTTCTATCACAGTGATTCCAATGGTGCCTATACGCAACAAGTGCGCCGCTTTGGCATTATCGATAATGGCGTCAACCTTGTCCTTATTCCTGGGCAAGCTGATGCCCCAAATCCTAATTATCGCCGACGTGATCTCAATGTTGTTCCGATCATGAAGAAATCCTATAACGGATTCGTTCCTGGCCTTGTAGCCTTGTCAGGTGTCTTCACAGAGTCCAGCGGAGCATGGACGGTACCCGTAGAGATTACGCCGAATGGGCAATCATCAATGGCAGATCCTACAGCAGCCAGTACGTTCAAGCAAGGCATGAATAACTACACGTCTGCTACGGTAGAACTATTTTCGCGTACCACCAACAATATGTACATCGTGGTCTTAGGTGGGATCAGCTTTGGATTCTTTCAAAGTGGCACTTTCCAAACAGACTCGGAGTTACCTTTCATCAACCAGGTCACTACCATCCAGATCAATCCTCAAGGGGTCTATCAACAATATCTCATGTCAGCGGAATACCCTGTCATCTTGGCAGGATCCAATCCACTCCTGTTTGGGGCTGGCGCTCAGTTTATGCCGCAAAGTAACCTTCCCACTTTTACCAATGGCGTCGGCATTTTGGATAAGATGAATAAACCTACTCTGCTTGGCTATGTCGTTGGCGGAATACAGAGTAAACTACCAAATACGAATACCCAGGCTGACTCCAGTGCATCACCCTATGTTTTTGAAGTCATACTCACTCCGCAATAAAGGTTCACAACGAGCCTAGAAGTCACTCGGATGCAAACGGTTTTAGTAGTAATACGGATTTAGGAGTAACACGGATGCACACGGATTTAGGAGGATTTAGGAGGATTAGGAATTTAGAATTGGATATGAATCAGGGATCTGGAAAAATTAATCCTCCCAAATCCGCATGCACCCGTGTTACTCCTACTCCTAATCCTATCCTCCTAAATCCTCCTAGATCCGTGTGCATCCGTGTTACTAGCTACCTCTTTATTTATGTGCTTCTGCTGACCATCCTCCCTTTGTTTAGCTTGCTGGAAGGCAAAGATATTGCGACACCACCTCCATTATATCCAGGCTTTGAGGGGTTTCATAGGGAGATTCATACTTCAGATCCGACAGCACAGCGCTACTTTGATCAGGGATTGATCCTATTCTATGGCTACAATTTTGCTGAAGCCGCCAGGTCTTTTCGACAGGCTGAACAATATGATCCTCAGTGTGCCTTGTGCTATTGGGGAGAGGCGCTAGCCCTATCGGAGTGTGCTCAAGGTGCGGGTGACCCATGGGCTATGCAGGCATCTACAGCAGCTCTTAGAGCACAGGTTCTTGCCAATGCAGCATCAGCAAAAGATAAAGCACTCGTTCAGTCTCTTTTAGAGAAGTTTCAGATTATCCAAAACCAGCCAACTCCTGCGCTTCAAAAATATGCTGCAACGATGAAGGTCCTCCATCAGAAATACCCCAATGACCCCGACATCACCGCATTATACGCTAAGAGTGCTATGGAGGCTCTTGGCTCGGACCGGCACGAAAACATCGCTATTCAAAATACCTTGCTGCAGATTCTGGCTGATGCGTTGAAAAAAAATCCGAACCATGTTGGCCTCAATCATCTAAATATCCACGTGGCGGAAGCCATTGGCAAGCCTGGCGAGGCTCTACAGTCAGCCGATCTGTTAGGCAAATTAGTGCCGGGTTCCGGACATCTCCAGCACATGCCAGCACACATCTACATGCACCTTGGCCGCTACCATGATGCCTCTGCAGCTAATCAGAGGGGCATCGCAGCAGACGATAAACTCTTCCGCGAGGGGGCTCTCAAAATCCCCGAATTTGCAGGATTCTATCTTCACAACTATTTCTACCTCTTCGCCTCATTGACCATGGAGGGACGTTCCAGCGATGCCTTGTCCACTTCTAACAAATTGATCGGTAGGCTGATCTCGGGCGATCTGCCCTCGAACCCTTACCTGCAAGATGTGTTTTTCAGCGTTCCCTATCTGCTAATGGCTCGCTTTGGAAAGTGGGAAGACGTTATAAAAGCGTCCCCCCCTCCTTCAGATCTTTTTTTTGCCAAAGGAGCAATGATCTATAGCCAAGGTCTTGCGGATATTCGCAGCGGCCATAGCAAGAATGCCCAAGCAAGTCTTGTTGAACTCAAAAAAAACAAGCAACTATTTGACGCTCAAAAAGTCGATGATCCGACCAGGGCCGCTGACCTCTCCCATCTTTTTGACCTCATGGGACTAGACCTTGAAGCCCAGATCGCCGCCTCGCAGGGAAATCATGCCAAGGCTATCCAAAATCTTAAAATGGCTGTAACTATAGAAGACAATCTAGATACCTCAATGCTTCCTTGGTATCTACCCATGCGCCAAGCTCTGGCGACAGAGCTTCTAACAGCAGGCCAATTCCCAGAGGCATTAAAGGTTTTTGAAGAAGATCTTAAACGACATCCAAATAATGGATGGTCATTATTCGGATTAACTAAAACACTCCATTCGGAAAATAAATTTTCTAAGAACGCCCAAGAAAATAACGACTTTCAGAAAGCATGGAGATTCTCTGATTTAATATTGACCTCCCCTCGTTTTTAAATAAAATCATGTTTTTTTTATTTATATGGCATAGGAATTGCTAACAGTAACAATAATATTTAGCAATTTCTTAATTTGACGATCGATTCTCCTATATATCAATCGTCGAAATAAACAGGAGGTCCTTGATGAAAATAATGAATAAAACAAGTATATGCACCGCAGCGGTGTCAGCATTAATGACAATTTCGTCATTTGCTTCTGTACCAATGAATGTGAACGGAATTAATCCCACGATTATTACTCCGGAACCAATTATCTTTAATGGTAATTCGGAAAGCGCTTATTCGGGAGCCACCACAGGAACATTAAATGGTGGGTCAACTGAATTTTTCTTCTGCGTAGACTTACGAAATGAAATCTTCGTGCCCGGTAATTATTCAGTAAATATGGTTAATCCCAAAACTTCCGGTCTACCAGCATTCCTTGGTCTTTCATCGCCTTTTAACCTAACAGTAGCTACTTCTCTCTTGAATAATGCAAATGTGCCCTCTTTTGGCAACGACACTGCTAAATATGCTGGTCTGCAGTTAGCAGTTTGGAGTATTGTCTATAACTGGACCAGCACCAATCATCCCACAAATACTTTGGGAACTGCAGCAAACTTGTTCTCAGCGCCAGGGGTCACTGGACAGACTCTAACCGACGCTCTGAGCTTTTTAGGGATTGCTGATAGTCTCGTGACAAACAACACATACAATACTGCCTTTGGAAAATGGCGCTTACTGATCAACTCCGGCAATTCTCCAGGTCATGTTGTTCAAACTCTCGTAGGGGTTACAGCACCTGAACCAGGCACTTACGCAACGCTATGCAGTTTCTTACTCATCGGAGCCTTTGCTTTCAAAAGACAAAAGGCTAAGCAATACGCATAGCTTTAAGCACTAGATTCTATAAAGATGACCTCTTCACCAGGAGGTCATCTTTTTTTCATGGAATGACTGCGCCACATAGGAAATTGCGCCAGCCAACCTTTTGAGTTACTTGGGTCTGAAAGGCAAATAGGACTTGCTAATGGTAAATATGGCATAGAACTTGCTAATAGATATGGCATAGGAATGACGATCCATGCGCTCCTGTATCTATCGTCGAAGTGAACAGGAGGTCATTGATGAAAACAAATAAAATAAGTATATGGACCGTAGCGGTATCAGCTTTAATGACAATTTCGTCATTTGCTGCTGTACCAATGAATGTGAATGGAATTAATTCCACATTTATTACTCCGGAACCAATTACCTTTAATGGTAGTTCGGAAAGCGCTTACACAGGAGCCACCACAGGAACATTAAATGGAGGGTCAACTGAGTTTTTCTTCTGCGTAGACTTGCGAGATGAAATCTTCGTACCTGGCAACTATTCAGTAAATATGGTTAATCCCAAAACTTCCGGTCTACCGGCATACCTTGGTCTCTCATCTCCTTTTAATTTATCAGTAGCTACCTCTCTCTTGAATAATGCAAATATTTCCTCTTTTGGCAACGACACTGCCAAATATGCTGGGCTGCAGTTGGCAGTTTGGAGTATTGTCTATAACTGGACCAACACCAATCATCCCACAAATACTTTGGGAACTGCAGCAAATGTGTTCTCAGCGCCAGGAGTCACTGGACAGACTCTAACCGACGCTCTTAACTTTCTAGGGATTGCTAATAATGCCGTGACAAGCAACACATACAATACTTCCTTTGGAAAATGGCGCTTGCTGATCAACTCCGGTAACTCTCCAGGTCATGTTGTTCAAACTCTCGTAGGAGTTACCGCACCTGAACCAGGCACTTACATAATGTTATGCAGTTTCTTACTCATCGGAGCCTTTGCCTTCAAAAAACAACAGGCTAAACAATACGCATAGCTTTAAGCACTAGATTCTAAAAAGATGACCTCTTCACTATACCACGCGTGCGTGGTATAGGAGGTCATCTTTTTTTTTCAATCGCTACCAAATAGTATCTGATGCCACTCCTCGATCGATGATCTGCCGGTTACATCAACTAATCGCTGAGCTGCCTGATCTCGAATTTGAGGCGATGTCTGATAGCGAAAGAGGGGCATCTCTGCTTCGACGACCTCTTGGACGATTGCTGCAATGACACTTGCTGGTTGGGCATTATTGAACGTGTTTGCCCAACCACCCCTAGTAAAAATCTCTATATAAGGATCTTCACATGCGAGAAGTCGGGAACCATACGTCAGTTCATGTTCAAGATCCGTGGTCACACCGCCTGGTTCTATGACAGAAACATGAATATTCCATGGTTTTAAAGTCGCAGCCATGGTTTCAGATAAACCTTCTAAAGCAAACTTGCTGGCGGCATACACACTTAGCCATGGAACTGGGCGAAAGCCGCTACGGGAACTAATCTGGATAATGCGACCACCTTCCTGTTTCCGCATATAGGGTAAAACGGCCTGAGTAACACGAATAGCACCAAAGAAATTGACGTCAAAGATCGCCTGTCCTTCAGCAATGGTGATGTTTTCCACAGATCCACTTATTCCTATCCCGGCATTATTGACCAACACATCAATATGCCCATCGTTGGCAATGATCTCGGCGATTGCCTGGTCAGTCGTGTTCTGGTCGGTTACATCAAGCGTTACCAGCTTTAAATGATCGGGAAATCTCTGCTGCAGGTCACAAAGCTCGTCCATAGCGGAAACCGCACGATACCCGGCATATACGGTGTAGCCAGCTGCGGCAAGCTGCTTGGCAATAGCTAGGCCAATGCCTCGTGATGCTCCGGTTACCAAGACCACCTGGGATGCGTCTAGTGATGTAAATGACATAGAAACAATGAATAAAAGACGTAAGAGACAATATACTGTGGTATACCTATACGACATTTTTCCTTTCCTTTTTTGGATGCATAAGTTTGACAAGAAAGCGCCAGTATTCAATATGTAGAACTCGATGACGGGTTATTCAATTTATCTATGCTACGCTAGACAAACCGATGTTTGTCCGTTTTCACCTCACTTTCGCAAGCTGCCCTACTCTGTCATCTGTTCTAACTAAAATGATTAGGAGGTTCTGATGAGCACTCAAAATATCACGTTAGTGAAAAAATTGTTCGAAGAAGTGTACAACAATGGCAATACTGCCGCTCTCGACCAGTTCATTTCTCCTGATGTAAAGGTTTTCGACTCCGCTCTTCCCCAAGGTAAGGCAAACTTTACCACCTTCAAACAGGTAGAAAAACAATACGCAACTGCATTCCCTAAAAATACAGTCAAAATCGACGACATCTTCACAGCCGACAATGACCGAGTGGTTGTTCGTTGGACTGCGCAGGGAACGCAGAAAGGTGACCTACCAGGTCTGCCCTCAAGTGGCAAACCCTTCAGCAAGGTGACCGGTGTTGATATCTATTCCTGCAAAAATAATAAAATTACTGAAATCCATCAATGCTGGGATCGTCTTTCCCTACTGGAGCAACTTGGCGCCATCGAAGAACACGTAGCTGCTCTTCACGGTTAGTCGTTATACCACACGCGGTATATTTCAAGAATCCCATCCAGTATATGCTGGATGGGATTTCCTTAACCTAACCGGAGGAACCCCATGTCCATTCTGCAGGAATTTAAGACATTTGCCATGCGTGGCAGTGTGGTTGATCTAGCGATTGGCGTGATTATAGGTGCCTCTTTTGGCAAGATCGTCAGTTCATTGGTCAATGACGTTCTGATGCCTCCTATTGGGTATCTCTTAGGTGGCATGGATTTTAGTAGTCTCTCACTCACCTTAAAGCAGGCCACAACTACTGCTCCCGCCGTCGCTATCAAATATGGGGCATTCCTAAATACAGTCATTGATTTTATGATCGTCGCCTGGGTTATCTTCTTAGTCGTTAAAGGAATGAACCACCTGACTAAGATGCGTGGGACCGATGCAGTCGAACCGACAACACGTGACTGCCCTGAGTGTCTAATGACAATACCCGTGCACGCCAAGCGCTGCGGCCATTGCGGCACGGAAATAAAAGGGTAAACGAAGAATAATTAGGCAGCACTGCCACACACACAGCGTTGCAGTGCTAACCCATACCATACTGAACCATAAGGCAAGAAAGATCTATCCAGCCTTCTTAGCAAAATTCTGATCCAGCACAAAAAGAGCTGCCTTGTCATCACCGATCAATACAACCTGATCGAGATTATCTTGAGCGTTCTTCTCTTCTTCCACTTGTTCAGTAATAAACCACTGCAAAAACACGTGTGTGCCATGGTCTTTTTCTTCAATGGCCAAGTCATAAATTTGATGAATCCAATGGGTCACCTTTTTTTCATGCTCAAGGGCCATTTCCATGATCTCTTGAATAGAGTGGAACTTATTTGGTGGTTTGTCGATTGCTTGCAGATCAACCTCGACATTACGATCCAGAAGATAAGTATATATCTTCATCGCATGTTCATGCTCTTCAGCAGCCTGCTTGCGAAACCACTTAGCAAATCCCTCTAGAGGGATATTTTCAAAGTAAGAAGCCATCGACAAGTAAATAAACGACGAGTAGAGCTCATGTTTGATTTGCTCGTTTAGAGCCTTATAAACCTTCTTGTTCATAGACCTCAACGCTCCTATGTTAGGCGGTGGCCTTACCTTATACACTACTCAGCCATTGATTGGAAGTTTCAAGAATGTAAATGATCTTTTTGGTACAGACCCTTTCTTCACAAAAAATGGAAATGTGCTAAAATGCATTCCTCGGCCTTGTTCACCTTTACGGTCAGAATTTCGGTCGGACGAAAAAGGTCGGATGTCGTGGTTTGTGACGAGGGCATAGCGCCAGCTATGTCCGAGGAGCAAAACGCGACAGGCGATCCTTTTGCAGTCGACCGAAAACTGACCGCAAAGGTGAATAAGGCCCATTCCTCATAATAGACCACAACAAGGTCCTATGATCGCTACGGTAACGACTCCATTAAGCCACGCCATTTATACCGCATATAGCCGGTTGCTAGAACTTGCAGACAAAATCCCCAAGCAACTCCAAGACATAAAAGGAATGGATGGCACTGGCGGCAAGATCAGTGTGAGAGATCTACTGGCCTATCAAATCGGTTGGGGTACATTATTAATCCAATGGTACCAGGCTGGCCTCCAAGGGAAGAACCCACAAATACCTGGTGAAGGTTTCACAAAATGGGACTACGTAGGATTGGCTAGGCACTTCTATCAGAAGTACAACCTCAAGAGCTTCCAGGAACAGCTACAGACCTTTAGTCTTATAGTGAATGACATTATCGCCATTGTGGAACAGGAACACCAGACGGGCGACCTATACCAAACTGGTGTGTGGCCTTGGTGTACTTTACCTTCCGGCAAGCAATGGCCACTCCAAAAATGGATCACCGTGAATACTGTCTCACCCTACAAACGGGCCGCTACACTACTCAAAAATGTTTAGACAATCTTTATTGATCGTAAATTTCTATTAGTGTTTAAAATGAATGAAAATTCTACCGAAATTCTTGCTGTCTTTTTCTACGCGATGATACAGGCATTTAATGTTTTCCTGCTGTAGGAAGCGCAGAACCTTCTTCTTTAGCTGTCCGCTGCCCTTACCGGGTATAATCTCCACAAGTGCAATTTTCTTTTCTACAGCCTCATGAACGACGCGATTCAGCTCCTTTTCGATGGCCGCTCCGCTATTAAAAATGTCATGTAAATCGAGCTTCAACTTGGCCATCGTATTCTCCTCTATTGACGTCCTTCGCAGAACCACACAACACGCGGTCATTAATTTGGGCCTTAATTTGGAATTTAGACTGATTCATTGCAAACTGCTATCAAAAACAGGAGGTCAACGTCCGCTAATATACCACGCGCGGGTGGGTTGCAAATAATGAAGTAACAGAATATTCCTATATTGAGGAATCGTGCAGACCTCTTCTAAATCTTAGAAAGCCTAAGGAGAGTGAGTATGGCAAATTTCGACTATCTAGAACCAAAAACACGAAAATATATCGAGGGATTAGTGGCCAAAGGCGGTAAGCCCCTTTACCAACTACCTATCGAAGAGGCTCGCAAAGTGCTAGACTCCTTGCAAAGCAATGGAGATAAGCCTCCTGTTGATTCTGAAGACAAAACAATCACTACTCCTAAGGGCGATATCTCCATCCGCATTATTAGGCCTGAAGGCTCTCAAAGCACCCTTCCAGTCATCATGTTCTTTCACGGTGGCGGATGGATCCTCGGCAACAAAGAAACGCATGACCGTTTAGTTCGAGACTTAGCCATTGGGGCAAATGCCGCAGTCGTTTTCGTCAACTTTACGCCTTCACCTGAAGCCAAATTCCCTGTGGCTATTGAGCAGGCTTATGCAGCCACAGCCTACCTAGCATCGCACGGCGAGAACTTTAACCTCGATAGCTCAAAAATAGCCGTTGTAGGAGATAGTGTAGGTGGCAATATGGCCACTGTCGTCACAATATTGGCCAAGGAAAGAGGTGGACCAAAAATTAGCCAACAGGTCCTATTCTATCCTGTGACAGATGCGAACTTCAATACACCATCCTACAAACAGTTTGCAGAAGGCCCTTGGCTTACAAAACCCGCCATGGAATGGTTTTGGAATGCCTATGAGAGCAATCCTGAAGCCCGCAAAAATTACCTTATATCCCCTTTACAAGCATCCCTTGAACAACTTAAAGGATTGCCACCAGCCTTGGTCATCACCGATGAAAATGATGTTCTACGCGATGAGGGTGAGGCGTTTGCGCATAAACTCATAGAAGCAGGGGTTAAAGTCACAGCAGTGCGCTATCTAGGCACATACCATGATTTTGTATTACTTAACGCCCTTGCAGATACTCCAGCCGCAAAAAGTGCCATCGCACTGGCTTGCGCCACACTGAAGGGAGCCTTCTTGGGCCAACCGGCTCTCAGCGGCGCTCGATAGCCCTAAATATGGATTGGGGCCGATGGCCCCAATCCTCAGATGAATTATTTTCGCCAAAGGGATAGGATAGAGCTATCCACAACCATATAAGCCAATAAACAACCCGTATCGATCAGAAAAATGGGAAAGGGTTTCCCAGCCCAGATGACACTTGAAAAATGCGTTGTTGCGATAAAACCAAACCAAATAATAAGGCCCAAAACGATACCTTCGCCTATACCCTTTACTTCAGCACGCACCAAAACCTGTGCCAATGCCCAAGCAATCACTAGAGAGACGATCGCCGCGCCCAAAAAGTGCCATGGCGTGGGAGCCAACTGATCGATGGGAAAACTGCCAGCCTTAGCCCATACATCCCCAAAAGCCATGGGTGAATACCAAAACATCCCGATCAGCATGTTCACAATCGCACACACCAATACGGCCCAATAATTAACGGATAATTTCATTTCTTTCCTCTCATACTTGCAGTCCAGTCAAACACTGTATCAACCCACCAATTTTTTGTGCAAATGATGTTCACATAACTCTTGGACCTATGGATGAGCCGGAAGATGTTCTCCCAAGATAGCTCTAAGGTGCCCCAACCCTCAGAGAAACCGCTGCATAAACGAGAGCTCCAAGGGCAAAAAAGCAATAGCCTACTTTTTCGCGCTTAGGTAGCTCATAATGTAACACGTTGAGAATCACCCCTCCCCCCACAAAAGAGACACAAGCGGCAACAATGGCATCAGGGATATGAAGAATGCGCCCTACCCCATAACCCAAAAAAAGTGCTCCTACAAGTAGCCACCGCGCTCGTTGTTCATATAAGCCCACATTGGCCTCCTCTGCATTGTGGTCCCGCACAAAATAGTGCATGCCCATCGCACAAGTAAAGAGCGCTATCGGCTGGATGTCCGGATTGGAACTGTCTGACAAGCTGGCCCCGACAAAAAAATTAAACAGCACATATCCCGCCATAGATAGCCAAAAGCCAGACTTGCTACCTTCCGCAGTACCCGTCTCAAGACCATAGAAAAACAATAGCCCGAGAAGCGCTATCAGGTAGGCATGGCGGTCTAAGTAAGGAACAACACCTTCCATGGATTGCCTTAAGAAGGGTTGTCCTTTTTCCAGCGTGGGAAGCAGCTCCACAAAAACATAGGCAAGTGAGATACCTGCTGCCAAGGAAAGAAATCGGCCATGCCACATCCACCCCAGCACCTTGCTCTGATTGGCGAACAGATGGATGGCTACCAAAATAAGCAGGGATAGGAATGCCGATCCCTGCATGATTTAAAACTCACTCCCAATGCCTTTGGACCTGAGTTGTATCTTTCTATATTTCATGTCCACCCTCATAGGAGTTAATCGAGCATGCTCGGCATCCGCACAGTCTAGAACCATCATTTGCTTCAATATCGCAATAAGTGACTTCCAGGTCTAGCAATTTACCAGCATTTTGACGTGCCTGCTTGGCTGCACATCCAAAAAGAAAATTCTACGCTTGCACTTGGGCTTGAAAAAATGTGCAAAGTCCAGATAAAGGACTGAGCGGGAACTGTTCTACAAGTCCTTTATGTCTTTTATGTCCTCTAATCCATCCAAGAGCGACTGATCGCAAGGATTGTGATTCCCAAGCGCCCTCAATTCTTCTTATGCGAGGGTTAGGCGCATCGGCTTAATAAAATCGATCTCTTTGAAGAATAGGCCTCAATTTATTGCTAGAAGCGCCCCCCAGAGATCTGATAATTAGCTCCTGTGATGAAATCAGCTGCTGGGCTAGCTAAAAACGTAACTAGGTTACCGACCTCCTCGGGTGTACCAAAACGTCCTACCATGTTAGTTAGAAGCTCCTGTGTAACTTTCTTTTCGATCTCCTTCCAGTCTGTCCCCCAGTTCTTTTCCAAAGCGACTTGCCGAAATAAATCTATTGCTCCTGTTGTCGCAATGGGTCCTGGTGACACGGTGTTGACAGTAATGCCCGTACGACCAAGTTCTTTGGCCAAACTTATCGTCATATTGATGTTGGCCGCTTTTGTGGCCCCATACTCCGGCAGCGTTGATGAGGGGTTTGTGCCCGCCACACTAGATATCTGAATAATTCGTCCCCATCCCAGATTCTTCATTTGAGGAAGAAACCCTTGAATCATTCGTACCATTGCCACAACGTTCACATTGAACAGATCGAGCCAGTCCTGAGGAGATCCCTGAAGCCATTCTCTTTTCGGAAAGGCCCCTGCGTTATTAACCAAGATATCTAGTTGCTGAAAAGTTTGCAGTGTTTTCTCAATAACGTGTTTTGCATCATCATCAATCGTGAGATCTCCCTGAACCGAATGAGCAATGCCTCCGGCCGCCTTAATTTCTTGCACAACGCGCTGGAGTTCCGCTTTTTTTCTTCCCTGAACCATCACACAAACGCCTTCTTTAGCTAAGCACTTGGCGATTCCTTCACCTATTCCACTACTACTGCCGGTCACAAGGGCTTTTTTACCTTTGAGATTGAGTTCCATATCATCCCCCCACATACAATGTTTAGTCAAAAATGATAGTGCTGTGCAATCCCGTTTGACACCAGTTTTTTTGAGTTCTTGTAGAGAATTTGGGCGCTGGATTGACTTAAAACAATACTCCGATTATTGTATCGAAAAAATTTAATTTATATTTTATAACAATCGGAGAAAACGCCACCGTGATAGCGAACAACTTTTGCAGAATCATGAAATCCCTGCTTTTTAATTTTTGCCTATCTTCAATCTTTTTATTTAACGAAATCATTGCCATGTCACTATTCACACCCCCTCACGATCCCTCATTAACAATGCGGGCTGCTGAAGTTTGTGTTGAAGACATTCCTTCGCAAGACATTCAGTCCATCATCGACCTGATGCTTGACGTTGCAAAAGGTAACCAGATTGATCTGGGTTATGGTGTATTACTCGGGCTAGCAGCCCCTCAAATTGGAATATTGAAACGCATTATCATCGTCGATGTTGGTGTGGAAACCGATAGAAAAGATCTTGGAAATTTGGTCGCTTTTATCAATCCTCAAATCATTTGGTATTCGGATGAAATTTCCTGGGGACCCGAGGGCTGCTATTCTGTAGATGATCATATAGATGGCAAAATTCCTAGATCCGAGAAAGTCCATGTGGTCGCTCTTGATCGTGAAGGAAGGCCCATCGATAAAACTTTTTCAGGCTTTACTGCTAAAATCTTTCAACATGAAGTTGACCATCTTAACGGCATTCGATTTCCCGATCGCGTGGGTAAACAGGGTGTGCTTCATTGGATTCCCGACAATCAATACAACCAATATTTGGAGCAGTGGGAAGACTGGCCGCTTATGTGCCCCTGGCAAATCTGGCTGAATATAAAAGAAGGCCGTCCTTATGAATTTTCGGGAATTGTCACAGAGGGATAAATTCCCTTACGAAGATTTAGCAGTAATGTATCTATTTTGTCGTTCATGATTTGATGGTCCGGACATTGATTGACCAACACTGCAAAGGCTATTTTATCGGTATATCCAGCAAATCCTTTGATCAAAGACATAGAACCGGACTTTGCCCTCATCGTAGCCTCCTTTTGAGGCAAAGACTCAAAAAAAGTGGGAAAGAAATGGGATTTCTTCATCTTTAATAGTATTTCAACGAGTTGTCGTGTCGTCACCAGGTTTTTTCTGGAGAGACCAGACCCATCAGCCATATGAAATCCTCCAAGATCCAGCTCTTGCGCACTCCAGAAGTCAGTGACAACTTTAGTACCAGCAGCAGTGGACCCATCGTTATGCACAACCTCTCCCATTTTTTTTAAAAGATGTTCAGCATAGAGATTGATACTCTTTTGATTGATCCAATGCACTATATCGGCGATCGTTGGGGAATAAGTGATATGAAAGCTAGTCCTGTCGCCTTTTGGCTCTCTTACTCCCTTTTCAACGACAACTCCTCTTTTCTGGAGTTCTTGAGTGAGCAAATCTGCGCAGAATGTCGCCGGATCTGGAATACTTCCTTTAATGGAAAATTCATCGACTCCAAGAGGAATCGTTCCACGAATAAACTGGATGGGAGAAAATTCGGATCCGTAAATGCAAGCACGGTCTCCAGAACCCTGTGGACCTGTCTTTACCTCATTCTGGTAAACAAGAGATTCGAGCGGAGGATCTGTGCGCAAAATGCTGGCATTCTCTCCCACCTTGCTGCCGGGTTTTAAAAAAATAGCATACTGATTTTCATGAAAGGATAAAGCGGATGCCCCAGCACCATAATAGTTTCCCAAATCTTCCCAAGCCCAACTCGGAACAGCAAGTGCTTTTTCCCACTTGCTTGCATCGCCTAGGATTTTTCCCTTTATTTGGTGGACTCCAAGTTTTTGTATCGCCTCAGCCCATGCCTCAATCTGTTTATTCCAGGATAGCGCACCAGAAATGCGATCTGATCCCAAACAGGGGTCCCCACCCCCTCGTATGTAGATGTTACCTTGAAGAGTTTTCGCATCATCAATCCACCCATCGTACTCAAGATGGGTTTCAAATCGGTTATTAGCTCCTAGAAGATGAAGAGCGGCCGAGGTAGTAACAATTTTCATACAAGATGCAGGAATCATGCTTAAATCGCAGTTCTCACTAATCAACACCTTACCATTATCACATTGGACAGCATAGACACTGACTATGGCATGCTCTATAGGGCATGCTTGGTGGCTAGCTGCCAGGGAAGTAGCGAGAAAAATGAATAGAACAACAGTCCCTCTGCAGAAAGCATTGTTTTTACAATAGTTATTACTCATTTAGCACTCGTAAAAAATTTGGAATGACACCCCAAGCTTATCTGCAATATACAGGATAAGTTATTATGCAGAAACAAAGTCGCGGGTATAAACCCGCGACTTCTCTATGAACGCCTACCATTGATTCCTTGGAATAACGCCAATAGGAGTCGTATCTCTCGATCCAGGTGACTCTGATATTCCAAGATAGACATGCTCAGCATCGTACTCCACAACAATGTATAGATCATACTGCTGTCCTCCTCTGTTCCAGGGATTATGCGTGAATGTATGACTGAAGGAACCGACCTCTATTTTAGGCCCATGCCCCTTCGCGGGCCAACGGTACACTTTGACATGAAAAGTACGATCATGAATGCTATTGTGTAATAATTCCGAGTCCTTAAAGTCTGACGCGCCTACTGCCCAGGGAAATTGCATGAAGAATTTAGTTTACGCCAAGCAACCCCAATAAGTAGCCACGGTTCCACCCTGCTTTCGAACGGCGATTTTTAATCCCTGCCTTTGTCTTTTTATCTGCCTTTAAAATATTTAGCGTGGCCCGTCGAAGCACGGAAAAATTTTCCGCCCCATTATCTTTTCTTACTTTGCATCCATCCTCTGCATAGGATACATCTAGCTGCCAGTGCAACTGGTTCTCAATTGTCCAATGAGAGCGTATCGCATGGGCCATTTTCCTCGCATCGGACGAGAGGCTGGATATGTAAAACCGTGTTTCTGTTGAAGTTACACCCTTAATTGTTCTTGTACTCCTAACTGCGGCAAGACTCCTTAAACCTGTCCATTCTGTTTTTTGTGGTAGCCACTCAAGATCTTCACATACCCAAACTTCTCGTTTCTCAACTCGTCCTCGCGACTTTTCTTCGCTCACAAAAAAGTCACAACCACTGGCTTCCGGTAGACCTTCAACCACTTGCTCAAAAAAGTTTTGAGCCTCAGCATGTAGATGTCCTTGATTCCCTTTTAGACCTATCACGTAGTCTCCTCCTTGCTCCACGATCTGCTTAACAAGTGGCCTATGACATCCTCCGGCATCCACTGTAATTGTAGCACCCCTAATATCGAGCATGGCAAGAAGCAAGGGAAAAGCAGTGATTTCATTGGATTTTAGCTCTGTTGCAAGCTGCCCTAGAACAAGTTGATTTTCCGCTGAAAATGCACTCACGATATGAATGGCTCTTACATCATTTGTCGTATCGGAAGAGTTGCATAAGGTTTTGCCGTCCAAAGCGATGATGCCACCTATCGTTTTGGCAATATGCTGAGTCCAGTTAATAAAACACCGCTCAAACGCCTGTGGGTTGACAAAGCGGAAAAAGCGCGAGAAAGTGTCATGCGAAGGGACACCATCAGAACACATTTGAAGCTCGTGTAACCATTCAAGATTAGACTCAGACCATAAGCTAACCTCTACCCAATCATCAGCCCCGCAAAGTATAGCGAGGATGGCGATCGATACGATCTCGGAGACACTGTAGGCCTGGTTTCTTGCCTTACGAGGATCTGGTAGGATTGAAAACGCGAGCATGATAGAAGTTTCTCTGACTGCATGTTGTTGTGACATTATACATCTCCCTGATGAAAAGGAGAAGTAGTCGCAACAATTTGAAAAATAGTCAAATCATTTCTTCATGCAATTTCCCTGGCCTACTGCCAGTCTTTTGGAATAGTCGGGGTCATATTGAAGATCATTTCCAGTCCAAACCAAGTCAAGCACTCTACCATGACTACCATTAGGCTGCCGGTTGCTACCCAGATGGGACCAATTTATAATGGTTAATCTATCTCTATGGTCTCGATCACTAAAATCGCTATCTCCTTGATCGCTTAGATCGCGTGAATCCTCTAATTCCGTTGGGTCTTCATAATTGGAGGCGTTGATTGTAACAGAGAGGCTTAACAAACATACAAAAAAAATCATTAGACGATGCTGCATGATAATTTCCTTATCGAAAAATGTGATAAAAACGATATTGCCTAGCAAAGCCAGACCAATGGAAGACACGATAAAGAATCATTTTTTTTATATCATTAATATTTTATATCACTTTTTACCCCTGCAGGTGTTTTTACAAAAAGGGAAAAGCTGCTCACGTTGCAGCAGAACAATGCATCGTCAGACCGCAGCCCTCTTCAACATCTCATTTAGAAATTTGACCTAAAAACGAAAGACTATGAGTTAAAAACAGATTTCTATGGATTTGTAATACCAAGCAATGACTCTCCTAATGGGGTCAGATGGATTCTTGGTTGCATATAGCTTGGATCTTCAAGATACTGCTCAAATTCCTGACAAATATGTTCTTGTGAATATTTGAGTTCAGGGTAGACGGGATTATGACCAGTAGCAACACCCTTTTCAAAAGCTTCCTTTCTAAGAATTCTACCCGCCTCTGCCATTCTGGCCTTTGGAACATAACACAAATAGCCCACCATTCTTACTTTCGGGTTATCACTGTAGGGTCTGTCCTTACTCGCATGTTGATTCCAGTGAATGGTTCGCGAGTCCCATAAAATGACTGAACCTCGAGGGGCTGTTATTTGCTTCATGCAATAAGGATTTCCAGATTCATCGCTACGGCTGTCAAAAAATTCCTGTAAGAATTGATGACTAGCTTTTCTTCTCTCATCATTGGGCAGTGCTATGGCGTTAATGGTTTCTAGTTCGGGAGCAAATTCAGTGAACCTGAGATGTGATTTTGGGATGCAGTAAAATCCTCCATCACCACCGAAGGAATCTTCAAACAAGAATTGCCCTTGGATAGTGTACGGTTCCGTCTTTAGTAGTGACTCACTGACAAAGCCTATAGGTGGATTGTTGCTGTGCGAGACGCCGTCTTGTCGCCTTAAAATAGCCTGATCAACATGAGGCCATGGCTCAAAATAACCTTCTCTTATCTCCGGTGGGCACATGAAGGAGAGCCCGTCCATGCTTACAATAAGTTCGTTTGTGTTCCATACCTGAGCGAAAACATCAACAATGCGAGAATCTTGTCTTATATCCCACATGACCTGGGTCTGACCAGCCGGTCCTGCAAAGATCCCCATTTTATTATGCATCGGGAACGCTTCTTTCCAATTACTTCTGTCGTCCAGTCTGCAATTCGGCCACGCCTTTTCAATAAACTCATGCCAGACACGCTGATATAATCGTTCTGCCTCAGAAGTGGAAAGGACCTGGGGAATCACACAATACCCTTGCTCTTCAAGATCCTTCAGGTAAGAAACAATGAGAGGCATCTGAGAATCTGTAGTAACACTGGCGTCTTCTGACAAAGGCTGCGCATTCGTAACCGTCGTAACCAGTGATAAAAGACCGACTAAAAATAGATAGACACATTTCATAAGTAATCCTCTTCGATAATATGCTACGCATTGTTATGCACGCGCAGTTGGATTTGACGCAGCCGGATGCGACAAATCTAACTCCCCATGGTAGTAAGTTGCAAAGAAATTAGACTAGCATAGAGACCCTGCTGCATTGTCTCGCTGTCCTCGCAGTCATGGAATGCATAGTGTTGCACGCATCTTTTTCTTGACAGCAGCACGTATCCGAATAGCGTCTACCCGAATGAACGTAAGGAGCTAAATGCTAAGGAATAACATGCATGAAGCTATACGCTTCGGCCTAAGTCTTCACAATCGTTGCTCGGCGCGCAGCGCTTTGGAGTGCGTGTCGCTCGCGACCGCTTTGGATTTGGGTGAACTAGACATTGCAAGAAACGTAACCTTTCGCTCTAGGGGTACTGTGGGGGTTTAGGCCTCCAAAGAACGGTGCGCGATTCAATAGGCTCGCCCAAATCCAAAGCGGTCGCGAGCGACACGCACTCCAAAGCGCTGCGCGCCGAGATGCGATTGTGAATCAAAAAAAAGATGTGTGCAACACTATGCATGGAATGTTGGAAGGTCTTAAAGCATTGAGTTCCGGTGTTTAATTGCCGAGCACTGTAGCCATTCGAACCAAATCATCATCTAACAGTAGTTATTTTTAAACAAATCACATCTATTAACATTTAATACTATATAAAACAGTAGATAATTTTATAATAGTTAGTATAATCTGGTATTCGATTTCTTATAGTTTAATACGATACAGGGGGCTCTATGGACTTCTCCGGTCTATCCAATTTTCGAAGGGAGGGCCATGAGGCTCCGAGGCCAGTGCCATACAGCAATACTGCTAACTCGCATTCACCTCCTCGAAAAGTCTTGCCGGTCCAAGTTCAAAAGTTCTTGCAAAGCAGCCTATGTGCTCCCTCAGCATCTTCGAAGGAGCTTCCAGCTTTGCATGAACTTGATCGTCGCTACTCCACCCTGGTCAATCGGATAGCCAATTTGTTTGAAGATATCTGCAGCAACGACGAAATCTCCGAAGAGAAGATGATTCATCTTCAGGACATCCGTAGCAATCTGCACTATCTTCAAGGTGAGCTGAACCAGTTGGACTTACCGAAAATGCATGAAGCGCATGCAAGGCAACAAATTGAAAAGGCAGAGACACTTTTGGACGAAACATTAGTCCTTGCCCGGTACATGCCCGAGTATAGCGCCAAGATCTCTGCTTTTGATGATGCCATAGAAACATTTACCGAAAAGATCTATGAGCCCTACCAAGCAGCTGCTCCACTTCTAGCAATCACGGACGTCAAAGAGGCCGTGGAACGGTTAGACGATGTATGGCAGACGGTACAAGATGTCAAGGAGCATCCGGCTGTAGGGGAAAAGATGACTGCGCTATTCGCCGAAGATCTGCGCAATTTCTCCTGGCAAATAGAGGATTGGGTAGAGGCTGTCGAGCAATCGGTAGATCAAGAACGGAAGGTTCTTGCACGTTTAGCGAAAGGTGATCAGCCCGAGCAAGCTGCTTTGCAGCTGCAAGCCCTGGATGCCCAGCTCAGAAAAATCGGGGCAGTCGTCGGAGAGCTTTCGTCCAAACTGAAGGATTTCAGCAGTCCAGAAAACAAGGACTCGATCAGGGATTTGACAAGCGCATTGAAAGACATGCAGAAACTTTCCCACACAGCAAGCAAAGGACCCGTCAATAAAAACAACATTGAATACGGGGGTGAGCAATGGCTTAAGCTAGTAGATCAGAGACCTAAGGAACAAGTGGGATGGCTAAAAACGCTCTTTCAGAATGTGACGCAATCGGAAAATTGGAGTGATACCACAAAGCGTATCGTGCATAGTGTGTTCATAGGAATGCAGCTCTCTGAGCAGGCCATTGGCTTTACAAACAAACTTCACAGCGTTAGCAAAGAAGCAGACAGCCTCCATCGAGAAGCGCTTAATCATATCCCTAAAGAACAGATGGAGCAGATCGACAGGGAAACTGCTGCGTTAGGTACCCTGCTCTCTTCCAAGTTTAGTACATTAAAGGACTCTCCTCAAACCCTTGAGAAACTAACAAAACGTTATCCTGAAATTCGTTCAATCCTCCAAGAGTCTTTGAAGGCCCCACAGGCGCTGTCTCAAAAGGACATCGGTACGATCACAGACGCCTATCGTCTTCAGAGAACATTAAGCGTAGGCTCCGTGCCAAATCCCTATGCGCATTTGAGTCTGCAGGAGTGGTGGCGACTCTTTACCACGAAAGAGTCCAGCGAAACCGTGACGATTAAAGCAAGCCCCCTTCATCTCTCAGATGTACCTTGGAACGAGCCAGCTACAGCAGAAAAGAGCTCTGGAATAGGCTCCACAGTGATCGATTGGATCGGTCGCCTTTGGAACAACCCTCACGAGGCTGAGGAACAGGTTAGCGCCTCCCAAAAACTGCTTAAAGAGGAAATCGTCAAGACACAGAAAATGAACCATCAGCTCGTGCCGGAGCCGTCACTCGATGAGCTGCGCAAAGAAGTCGCCCTTCTTCATCAGGAACTGCTGCGCACCATTGAGCATCGTCCAGCGGACATGTGCCCCATCGTAGAGCTTGATGGGTGGACCAAGCAGGTTGAAGAAAAGTGTTACGCCGTTCAAAATTTGGAACGTCGCATAGAGATACTGATGCGAGCAACCCAAGGCTCTCTGGTAGTTGACGATGCAGAGTTAGAGAGTCATGGTGTGAAGCATACCAATATTGTAAAACAGGCAAGGCTTGTCGAGGCCTTGGGAATACCAGGAATTCAGGTTCCCATACCCCACGGAGTCGCCAGCGACACCATCCATGCTTTTCTTCAAAAGAGCGCTCCTGAGGTCTTTGAGCATTGGACCGCACTGGGCCAGCTCTATTCGCAGCACAGCGGTGAAGGGCGCTTTCTGGAAGAGCCTGTCGCTGCCCAGCATCTCCAAGCTATTGACGAAGCCATCACTAAGGCTTTTAACGCTGAAGGAGCCTTCGAGGCCCTCTCTCTACCCCCTGAGTTCATCGCCTGGTTGGACAACATCAAGGCTTCTGAAAGTTACCTGATGGTGCGTAGTACGGGTTCTGAGGATTCGCGTCAGATGGCCAATGCCGGCGGAAATGTAAGCAAAGCCTATGTCTCACCAAACCAACAAGCCCTAGGCGAGGCTTTGGGCGATGTCGTCAAATCCTACTTTGGATATGGTTCGCTTCAAAATCGCATCAACGCCAAGCAAAACCCTTTCGAGCAGAAACTCAAGCTCGCCGTAACCTCACAAGAACTCATAGGCGAAACCATCGGAGGCAGCAAGCACATAAGCAAGATTCCTGTTTCTCTTGTCCTTTTTACCGATGAGCCACTCTATAGTGGGGGGGAAACATTCCGTGTGATGCGCATCAGCGCAAGCTATGGGCATGGGGATGGCGTCGTAGGTAACCAAGGGGTGGCCACCGACACCGCTACGCTGCTGATCTCGGAGACGCATCCTGACCAACTCTATGTCCTTTACGATAACAAGAAAAAAACTGAACGTCTCGCTCCCATTCAAGGCCCCGACGGCATCTCTCTTGAGAAAGTCACTAACCCACCAGAGCTTCAAAATAGGCCAGCATTATCCCCTGAAATGCTCGCTCGCCTTTACCATTGGGGGATCGTCGGAGAAAAATTCTTTAATGGGGAAGCCACCGACATGGAGATTGTCATCAAAGGCGATACCATCCATCCCGTACAAGCTCGGCCTGTGAACCGTTTACCGTTGCTTCCTACTTACCTGGATAGGCGTAAACTAGCGCTAGCGTCTGAATCGCCACTGAAAGAGAGCCTGCAAAGCGAAATGCTGGTGCCTGGCAGGGCAGCAGCTTTCTCCATTGCAAAGAAAGAAGAGATACTGGTGGCTCCAACCCTTGCGGAAGCAGAACGTGCCTTTAAGGAGGGTCTGCATCGCCTTGTGATCGTGCAGCAACCCGAACCTGCAAACTCACACCCTGTTGTTAACTTTAGTAATCTGGGAATGCCCTGTCTGTTCGTTAGAGATAGCGATGCAGTGCAAGATCTAATGGGGCAAATAAGCCAAGATACCCCTCTTGTCGCTTGTATGCAAACGTCCTCACTCCATCTGTGGGACTCTCAGAAAGCTAAAACTGAGGATTTCATCTCATCAGGTTTCGCCGTACACCCGGCCAAAATAGCTGTGTCTATCCCTGTTCCAAGCCCTCAAAAGATGCCTATGAGGCGTCAACAGGTGCCCCAAGAGATCAAAGATTTCCTCATCGCAATCAGAGACGCTGAGTCCAAAGAAGCTGTGCTGGCAAACCTGGAGAACATAGAACGACACCCTTGGGTCAAAAACATCAAAGAACAAAAAATTCCCTTGCAGCCATCCTCCAAAACAATTCAGGGACGTATGGACACAGTTGACGCCTTTGCCGGGCATCTCGATGCTGCACTGACAGAGACCAAAGAGGCGGTCAAAAGACAAGCGGAAGGAGAACGCCTAAAACCTCTCTTCCACGTTAAAGTCTTAGAGTCCCTATTGATGGGCAATGATCAAAAATATGGCAGCGTGAACCAGTTCGCTTTGCCGGACATCTGGCCGACGATAGAAGAGACTCAGCAATTGGTCGACTACCAAGCGCAACTGCCCTATCCCAGCAAGTTCATCGATCTCCTTCTCATGGGAAACCAAACCTTCACCCCCGAAGCTCAAGGTGATTGGAGACATTTTCTATTGGATCTGGAGACGCATGCAGAACAAAAAACGCTACCGATAGAACAAGTGCAAACATTTAAACGCATGTTGCAGGCCTTTGACAAAGCCGATCTGCTCACCGAATGGTTGAGCTTTCACTTCTCTCCTTCACAAGAGTCGTACCCTAATACATTAGAGCGTTTGGCACATCTAACAAATGAGGTCTCGGGGGAGGATTTGGTCTTTATCGAGAAGCAAGTAAATATAAAAGAGGAGCTGCAAAGCATTAGCGATCAGATAGATCTATTTGCTGATCCAAAGACCTTCGACAAGGCATGGGAAAGGTTGCAACAACTCGTTAGCCCACAAGAGCAGGAAGCGTTTGCACAAGACATGAAAAACGTCTCAGGGATGGGGAAAGCGATGGCCTTAAAAAATATGCGTAGCCTCGTAGATCTCTATGACAGCAGCATTAAGGTGATGAAGGCAAGTCCAGAATGGACCATGGAAGAAAAGGTCCCCCTATTTAGAACGATGCTGCTGCCCTATTTTTCCCTGTTAAAGAGTTGGCACAACGACATCATCAATCCAGAAAGTGTTCCTGTCCGCTTCAACTGGGATGTTTCTACATACCTAAATAAGTTAGAAGAACTAGTCCACGCCGATTTGGTTCTGGACATAAAGCAGCTAAACCCATCAAGAGACTTTTCAGTAGCTGCTGCGGTGCTAGGATCGATGACGGATTTTGACAGACACTTTCCAGTAACATCAGAGGATAAGTTTACGCTTATTCATCAGAACCTTCTTGCAGGTATAGGCCTATTAATCCAAGAGTCTTTTTCCGACACCCTGGTCTCCAACTCCTCCTTGCCAACTAGTTTTAAGTCGTCAGCGCAAACAATTGGCGCGAAATACCCACAGAAGACAAGTTTCGAAGTCGGGTCTGATGAAATAGCCCTCAAATACAATGTACCACTTCGCCAGCATAGCGCGGGACTCACTCTTGGCTACCGCAAAGAGGATGGTTCCCTGCAGTTGAAAATTCAATTTTTGGGAATGTCTGAAAACCGTTGGCTTGCATTTGGCAAATTAGCCGAGTTATTTGATGACCTTAAAATGATCCATCTTACTAAGTCTTCGTTTCTAACCAACAATGAACTCCTCATTACCTCTTCTATTGAGAATCCGGAGCAACTCACCATCCTTCTAGATCTATTTGAGAAGCTAGGTGATGCAAGTACAGGTACCTATCCCATTAGCGACTTGCGCTATATGCAATGGTCACCCGAAATACAAACAAGGCTGTCCAACAGTGAAAAGATAGACCCCTACCAGGTAAACGAGGCGATTTTTCAAAAACTTATAGAAAAACTCATGTTGGACATTGAAAAGCGAGTAGCAGACCCCAACGTAGAGGTTAGAACAGAGGCATATCAGCTACTAGAGACAGCTGTCAGCAGTGGAGCGGGATATGAAAAAGCAGACCAACTGGCTGAAAAAGGAATAGCAGATCCTGACGTGCGAGTTAGAGAAACGGCCTATCGGGTGTACGCTGCACTTGTTAACACGGGGCAAGCCTATGAGACGGCAAGTCAAGTGGTTGAGAAGGGGATCATGGATCCTAGCGGACAGGTTAGGACAAATGCCTATCGCCTATACACAAGCCTTGTAAACAGCGGAAATGCGTTAAAAGCGGCTACTCAAGCCGCTGAAAAAGGACTAAAGGACCCTGATCCAAATGTTAGAATGGCTGTCTATGAGTTATACTCGAGTCTTGTGCGTAAGGGACAATCTTATGAGATGGCAGTGCAGGCAGCTGCACTGGCAATCAAAGAGCCTGAAGAATATACCAGAAGCTTAAGCGAATCGATCTACGATGCCCTTATTTCTAAAGGTAAGGCGTATCAGGAAGCGTCTCACGCAATTGAACAGGCTTTCGATGACCCTAGCGGTTTGGTTAAATCACGTTTTAGCAATCTACTTCAAAACCTCTTGTATAAAGGTGAGGGACATGAAGTAGCTACCCGTATTGCAGAAAAGGGGATAGCAAGTTCTAGCATCAATGAGCGTTCGAATGCTTATTATCTGTACGCGCGGCTTGTTGATAGCGGGCATGCGCATGAAGCTGCGATACGAACGGTTGAGAAGGCCCTAGCCGATCCTAACGAAGCCGGAAGAACGTACCATCTAATTAGGGCACTTGTGAACAATGGGCTGGGGTATAAGACCGCTCTTCTTACAGTTAGGAATGAACTAGGCAAGCCCGAGCTTAACAACGATGTGAATGGAATATGTAAAGCTCTGGTTACTAAAGGCCAAGGGTATGAAGAAGCGATCCAATGCGCTGAGAAGGGCGTCGCTCATTCCGACTCGATGGTTAGATATGAGGCTTATTCGCTATTATATTCACTTGTGCTTAAAGGACAGGCATATGACACTGCAGCTCTAGCAGTAAAAAGAGCGGCGGAAGATCCTTACTCTAGGAGTGATTATATGCTCAATGAGCTATCTCGTGCACTTGCAGAAAGATCATAAACCAGTTGCTTACCCTAAACTCTGCTAAACTCAATAGTCGGACTTGCACCAAAAATCAGCACTTCCGTGTACATTGAATGCATCCCTGGACTGGGTTTGGATGCAATCTCAGCATAAGTCTCTAAATCTTTCCACTTGATTATTTAGGATAAATAATCTATCATTTGTATCAAAAGAGCAGAAATCGGATGGTCTACAAGCCAATGCCCACCCCAGCAGCATTCAAAAAATACCTCAAGTGCGTGGGATGGACTATAGAGAAAGGGGGCTTTGATTGGAATGTAGTCGATGGAGAAGGACGTTTCATTTGTTCTGTCATCATCACACATGGCAATACGAAATCTGAGGTGTGTGCTCACAGTAGCAAGAAGATCGAAAGAGAGTTTAAGCAAAGGGGATGGTCATGGCCACCAAAGAAGAAAGAGAAGAGCTAGAGATTGCCTTAGCCGAAGTCGAACCAATTACTCCATGGTTTGATGAAGAATGTGATTGTTGGGTTTTTTCACACCCTTCATACCCTGTTGAATATGGTGGGGATAGTCCTCAAGCAGTCAAAAAGAACTATCCGAAGTACCTGTTAGAATTTATTCATCATCGTCTAAAAGGCAACCTAAACCCAGATGTCGAAAAACGCACGAAGGGAAGGGGTGGGTATAGACCGGGATCAGGGCGTCCGAAAGACACAAAAAAAGAGCCAAAGCGACGTGTCTACCTTCCGGTTGAACTCGCGGATTGGCTAGCCGATTATTCTCATTTAGAAATAGTTCGTAAAATGATGCTTAAAGATAAATCCAAAGCATCTTGATGAATACCGCCAAAATTATCGCCTGCAAGCCTCAGCCTAGGTATAAGGTGAGGCCTTTCTCGCAGCAAGCTGAGGGCCTTCACTTGACATAGGCCTGATACTGCATCAAAACAGGAATACCTAAATATTGCAAAGACTGCTAAGTACCTCAAAAGGTTGGCCGGCGCAATTTCCTATGTGGCGCAGTCATTCCATGCATAAGTGTTGCTCACATCTTTTTCTTGACATTCGTTGATGGGTTCGCAAGTCGTCAAATAACACGCGCGCAGCGCTCTGGAGTCATAGGCATCAACTTAAGCAACTAACTTCGTAAATAGGCGCGCAGCGCTTTGGAGTGCGCGTCGCTCGCGACCGCTTTGGATTTGGGCGAGCCTATTGAATCGCGCACCGTTCTACGGAGGCTGCCCCCCCCACACACACACAGTTACCCCTAGAGCGAAAGGTTACGTTTCTTGCAATGCCTAGTTCACCCAAATCCAAAGCGGTCGCAAGCGACCGCACTCCAAAGCGCTGCGCGCGTGTTATTTATCTAATATTTAAATCCTTACGTTCATTTGGAGAGACGCTATTTCGGATACGTGCTTCTGTCAAGAAAAAGATATGTGCAACACTATGCATGGAATGACTACGGCACATAGGGAGCCTTGCTACTCGCGGATATTGGCGACGCAGTCGGTCGCGCTGCGCGCCAAGGACCGATTGTGAGAGCTTTGCTAGTGCACCAAAATTGCACCATTTTCGGGACAGCACAAAGTGCAGTTCGATGGGAATTTTCAGACTATAGGCTTCTGGATGTGGTGTAAGAGAAGAAGGGAAAGAGTGGGGGTGGTTGGAGTCGAACCAACGTAGACCGAAGTCGTCAGATTTACAGTCTGATGCAATTGGCCACTATGCGACACCCCCGCCAAAGAAACTTTGCTGGCAGTAGGAATTGAACCCACAACCGTCCGATTACAAGTCGGGTGCTCTACCAATTGAGCTATGCCAGCTTGGCGAACGCTATTTATAGCAAACCATCCCCTAAAACTTCCAGCGATTTCTTTGAAAATCATCAAATTATACCTCGCTCAGTCACAAACTTGGAATTTGGACCGCGCCAAAGCCCCGGGATTCAACGATCGCAAACGGGTCCATCTTTTCTAATATTGACCCGTTTGCGATCGCTGAATCCCGGGAGCCTTCGCGCGGGCCTAAATCCAAATTTGTGACCGCGTGTGGTATAGCAAAAAGCACCTCGCTTTTCTGTATAAATACCAGCGAATATGCCCTATAGACATCATGAAGAACAGACCTCCAATTGAAGAATATGTGTATTTCCATGACAAGGTCTCCCACCCCTATCAAGTAATACTTTGCGTGAATTCAGAGAGTTTGGTAAAACAGGCACTTACCAATATAGATAACTTTTTTTAAGAGGTTACCGCTTATGCGCTCCAAAACGCTTCTGTCTACTTGCATTGCGATCACAGGCCTAGCTACGTTGATTCCAAGCTGCGCCCCGTATCGCCAAAACTGTGACTATTGCGAAATTCGCGAAATGGGCGCTTGGGCAGATATAAACGAAATCTATGAAGAGACCTGCATTCCAGATCATCCTGTAACATTGGAAGATGCCATCTGCATCGCTCTAAAATATAATTTGGATGTTCGTCTCCAATGGCTCGAGGCTGCTGTTCAATCCGAAGTATTCCGCGCTGATCAGCTCAAGGAATTGGGTCAATTGACTGCCTTTGGAGAGGTGAAACACCGTAACCGCAACACAGGATCTTACTCGCAATCTTTGACGGCTCAACCTCCTGCTCCTCCATCCATCTCTTCGGAACAAGATTCCAAGGTCGCGGAATTACAATGGATGTGGAACACCTTAGACTTTGGTATCGCCTATTTTCAGGCCCGTCAAGACGCCGATAAGCTGCATATCATCAAACAGCGTCAGCTTAGAGCGCGTCAAAACCTAGTCTTAGATGTTACAAGAGCCTTCTATCGCGCTAACGTAGCTCGACGCGCTGTAAGCCAGGCTGAAGGTCTTATAGGAACCCTAAAAGAGCGTCAGGGTACTGTGCGTAAAGAAGTTTCCGAACGTGCTGTATCGGAAATGAACGGCCTTACCGAACAGGATCGGATCATCGATCTAGAAATTAAGCTCTATGCTTTCCGAAATGAATACCGCAGTGCCCTAACGGAACTGGAAGGCCTAATGGGAATTCCACCGAGCTGTCCCATTGTCCTCGCTGACATTGCCTTGGAGGATGTACCTGAACTAAATGTCGATATTTGCCAATTGGAGATGGATGCCCTCATGTATCGTCCAGAACTCATCGGGCAGGACTTTCAGATCGCCAGCGATTTGGATGAAATCAAGAGTTCGATCCTTCAGATGTACCCTGGGGTAGCTTTATTTGGTGGATATAACTATGATCGCAACAAATTTTTGCTTTTCCACAACTGGTGGAGTGTGGGTATTCATGCAGCCATCGACCTGCTTTCATTGCCTTCAAAACAAGCTACTGTTTGCAAAAATTGGTTCCAGCGTTGGTTGGATGAAAGAACGCGTCTATCGATGTCTATGGGCGTATTGACTCAGGTTCACTTGGCATTTATCAATGTAGAAGAAACACGCGAACAGTACCGTTTAACACGTGAAATGTATTCGGTCAAAGGTCGCAAGCATACTCTCTCTGAAAAGATGGCTGAAGCGGGCCAGATGAACCCTGATGATGTTATCCAGTACCATGCCGAATCCCTGTTTGCCGAATTGGAGGCTTTCAAGGCCTATGGAAACCTGCAGGTTGCTCTGGAACAGTTAAGCAACGCTGTGGGCCGTACTCTTGAATTCTCTACGGCAGACATTGGCTGCGAGCTATGGGATGTTCGTGAACCATGTGATTCAAGATTGTGGATAGATCCCTATATTGGCGAAGATCTTGGGGACCAACCTTTAAAGCTTAACATCAATCCCACTTTAGAAAACAATGGGAACAACTTCACTCCTCCTGATATGGCGTCAGTGAAGCCCAATGTCAAGTCAACGGCATCAGCTCAAGAGGGTCGGGTAACAGGATATTCACCAAATGCACCCATCTTCGAGCAACACAGTGAAGCCAATCAAGCTCCTGTAGTAAGCCGCCAATTCACTCCTCCTGATATGACGTCAGCGAAGCCCAATGTCAAGTCAACGGCACCAGTGCAAGAAGCTCGGGTAACAGGACATTCACCAAATATACCCATCGTCGAGCAACACAGTGAAGCCAATCAAGTTCCTGTAGTAAGCCTCCAAGTTCCTCCAGTCGCCGAAAAAGCTTCTGAGAAAACGGCTGATTCTCAGCCTGAAGTGTGGCCTCATGAGATCTCTACACCGATACCGCAGCCGGAATAGCGATTTTAGAAGGATTGTGTGGGGCTGTCATATAGAAAAGGACCTTGAGAGGTAATAGCAGAAGTCCTCTGAACTTTTTTAGGTAAGCGTTAACGCCTTACAAGTCATCGAATAACACGCGCGCAGCGCTCTGGAGCCCCAGCTGACTGCGTCGTCAATATCCGAAAGTAACAAGGCTTCCTATGTGGCGCAGTCATTCCATGACTGCGAACGATCCGTTGCAATTGTGGAGACGTGGAAAACAAACGTCCCAAGTGATGCAAAGGGAATCTGCTTCAACCGTTCTCGCAGTCATGGAATGTCATGGAATGACTGCGCCACAGACGATCATGGAATGACCACCCTAAACATAAGAGGCTTTAAGCATTGCCCTCCTGCCATAGAACAGCAGTCACAAATCTTACTAGCCGCATCAGATAGGAATTCCAAGGGCCGCGAACCTTGATCGTCCCTTCTTCTCCTATTTTGAGATCTCCACGTTCTTCGAGGGAAACAACAACGGGAAAATAGCTTTCCAGCAGCCGATAATCGCCTTTCTTTTCCTCGGTAACAGCGAGCGCACCTCCATTAACGGAAGCGAGTTGGGGATATTCTAAAGCGGCAGCGCGGATGGGCGAAATGCGTTCTACAGCCCCATGAACGCTGTTTCCAAAGCCCTTCGGCCGAAAAGTCACTTGTTGTCCGATGGTGATGTAGCTGATATCATTTTCTGGAACAAAGCATACGGCATCTAGAGCCTTCGCAGACGCGAGCCGTCCCAATATCATATCTTTGCCTACAAATTGTCCTATGCGAAGATCATTGTCCCAGTCATAAACGATTCCACTGACATCCGAGACAATCTGGAGTTGCTGAATCTGTCGTGCAACTCCTTCAGCCTCGGCGTCGATGCGTGCCATTTCCGCCATTTTTTCCTGATAATAAGAGCGAAGCTTTTCGTCATCACTGGCGATTTCCATTTTTTTCTTACTCGACTCGCTCTGCGCTCGCAAAGCCCCCAGGTGATCAACTAGATCAATAGATTCTAAAGAAACAAGCAGGTCACCCTTCGCGACTAGGTCGCCTCTCTTCACGGCGATTTTTCTGACTTGGCCATTGGATGGGACATAAATAACTCGGTCGTCGACGGCCAATGTTGTGGCGACAAAGGAAAGGGTATGGGGCAATGGAATGATTAACCACAAAGTAATCAGAGATAAAGCACCCAAGGTCATGAAGGTTCTTTCGTTTAGTCGAGCTAAGGGTAGGACGCGCCTGAGTAGGGATGCCTCATAGACCACTGGCCAGATGAAGAATAGAAGAATTTCCACTGCAAAGAGAAAGATCCCTAATGTTTTGGTAAACTTAAAATAAACGAATAGAGCGATGGCCGTATACAGAAATAGGCGATAAATAAATGTGTAAATTGTATAGAGAATTAGAGTGCGACGAGTGGCATGAGAGAGCCTAGGTTCGGGATTGGCCAAGTGTATGCCCAAAAATGTGCTGTAAGCGGCACACCGCGTGAGGTGAAAAGCTCGCGGCTGCAAATTTTCAACCCCCAGCCAGTCCATGAAAAGGTAATATCCATCGAAACGAAGTGCGGGGTTCAAATTAATGACCAGAGTGCTTATCCAATTAGCCGACGCTAAAATAAAGAAAACACTTTGTAGAATACCTGGCTCCGAAAACGCCCATAAAATCGATGCCATGCCTGCAATTGTCGACTCCGCCAAGACACCGGCTGCGGAAATTGCCATGCGTTTTTTCTGACTTGCCAACCTCCATCCATCTGTAACATCAGTGTACAACACTGGAAACAGCACCAGCAAGGCTATACCCATCGTAGGGACATGTAAGCCATATTTTTTGGCTGTATAAGCGTGGGCAAATTCGTGGACAATCTTCGTACCAGCTATGGCACAGGCATAGGCGATAAGACCTGAAACATTAAAAAAATAGGTGAATGTATTGAAGAAAGCGTCCCACTGAACTGCGATCACCGCCAGACCCCATCCACATATCAGCAGATAGATAATTAGCGCAGGCTTCGTTAAGAAAATGCTCACCTTGTCAAGCGTACGAGCCAGAAATGCATCCGGATTGATCAGAGGAATGCGAAAAAATAGGTAATAAAGCAAGAAGCTCTTGATAGGATGCATTTTGCTCTTCTCCGCTTCTCCAAGCAATGAATCTGCTTGATGATGGCGCTCGAGCAATCCCTGGCGGTCTGCATCAACAAAAAAGGCCCCTAATTCCTCTGCAGTAACTCTAAGAGTACTATTTTTATCCAGAGCAATGATTAGCTCGCCTATGGTCATCCGAGGTCGTATGTTTTGAAGAATAGCGGCTTCGGCCCAGCTAATTTTAAAGTATTTGGCTCTGACAGGGTCATAAACACTGTATGTTGGAGAGCCGTCAGCTTCGTCAGGGGCTCGAAATATTTGCAGATCCTGCCTTATCTTTGGCACGGGTTGTTCAGAAAGCGGAACGGAATTCATGGGTGGTCCTATGTAATCGTCATCTCTCCGCATGGTAGGAATTTCTTTACTTTAGGGCCAGGTCGAAAAAGGGAGCGAGTGGGGTACTCTGTGGTAAAAAAAGAGATTTACAAATTTGGTTTATTTGATACCGTCGAACTTGAAGGAGAATCTCATGCCAAAAAAATTAATTTCGCATATTGCTTTTCTTGCATTCATGATTATATCGATGTTGGCTACCGCTGACGAGCCTTTTAGGGTTGTGTTGGAGCCGCGTCATCGTTCGACACTATCGTCTGACGTTACGACAACTGTTGCCACCATCAACAAACACATGGGAGAATCTTTCAAGAAGGGCGATATCCTAATGACCCTGGACGACGCTGTTTTTAAAGCCAACTATGAGAAGGGACTAGCTGTATTAGAGCGCGGCAAGGCAGAGCTTCATGCCCAACAAGAGTTATATAACGATAAGGCTGCTGCTCTACTCGATCTTCGCGAAGCACAGGCCAAAGTTGCCGTAGGACAGGCTGAGCTCGCTCTGGCTGAGAAAGAATATAAGGCTTGTACGCTTACAGCTCCCTATTTAGGAAAGGTTCAAGAGGTTAGGGTGCAAGAATTTGAGCACGTCGAACCCGGCAAGCCATTAATGGATATTCTAGATGATAACATCTTAGTTGCTAAGCTGCTCTTGCCTCCAGAGGTGGGTCTCAAGTTGACCATCGGTAAAACCCTAAACATCACTATCCCTGATGCCGGTGGGACCTTCCCCGCCGTGATCACCCGCATTGCTCCAGGCATTGACCCTGTTAGCTCTTTGGTTAAAATTGACTCGGAAATCAACAATGAAAAGGGTCTTCTACGAGCAGGAATGATTGGTGAATTGCAATTCCATTCAAATGGAACAAAATAATGAATACCCCTGATCCCAGCACACAGTCTCTAACCCAACTGCTGGCTTTGATGAACCAACTTCATCTTAAGGCCTTCACTGCAGCTTCGAATAACGCTCTGATCTTTATTATTCTCAACGAAACAAGAAAGCTCGTTGCGTATGATCGTGCTCTCCTCTGGACGGTAAAAAATGGTCGTCCCACATGCATGGGAATTTCTGGACAAACCCATCCCGAATCTGAGTCTCCTGTCATCAGAGATGTTGCGGCCCACCTGAAGACGCTTAAGACCCTAGATGAACCGCAGGTGATCGATTTAAAGGGGTATATGCCAGGGTCCACCTCAGTGCAGAAGGATGTCGCTCCAGGAATACCTTCAGGGTTATGGATGCCGGTAAAGGAAGAAGGAAAAACTGTCCTCGGCTTGTGGCTAGAGCGTTGGAAGGCTCCTGGCTGGACTCAAGAAGAGATCAAGGTATTGACACACCTTCTGATCGGTTATGGCGCTGCTTGGGCCCGACATCGGCCGTTGGTAGGCTTTTCATGGCCCACAGCCCAGACAATTGCTATTACAACCGCTGTCGTGTTAATAATTCTTTTTCTAATTCCGGTGCCTTTACGAGTGGTCGCACCATGTGAGATTGTGGCTAATCAGCCTGTTTTGGTGACAGCACCACTAGAGGGCATTGTTGCTAAAATGGATATCAAACCTGGTGAAACCGTTACCGAAGGGCAGGATCTCTTTACTTATGATAAGCGCGTTCCTCTGCAAGAACTAAAAATCGCTGAAAAACAGGTTGAGGTCACTAATGCTCAGCTTAATCGTGTGCTCACTTTAGGCCTTAGCGACCAAACATCGTTGAGCGAAACGGCAGTATGGAAAAGTCAGTTAGCTAAGGATAATATGGAACTGGACCTGGCGCGTTATCACGCTAGCCAACTTGACGTGAAAGCTCCTTCAAGCGGTGTTGCCATCTTCGATAATCCCGATGAGTGGCGTGGCAAGCCTGTCAAAGTGGGCGAAAGGGTTCTAGTTTTGAGCAAACCCGGCAACACCAAGGTGCGCATTTGGATTCCTGATCGCGATAATGTTGCCATCGACAAAAACCGCCCTGTCAAGGTTGTACTCAATATAAGCCCGCTAACAAGCTATTATGCCAATTTGTCCTATATTTCGGACTTTAGTGTATTAACTGACAAGGGGATTCCCAGCTTCGCTGGGGAGGCTGAATGGCCACCAGGAGAGCAGCCTGACGTCAAACTAGGTCTGAAGGGATCTGCAATCCTATATGGAGAAAACGTCTCCCTTCTCTATTGGATCATCAGAAAACCTTGGGCACGCCTCCGAGAAATCATCGGGCTCTAGCGGGAGTTTCCAGGTTAGCAATTGGTGCATGCGTCAGACACCTCTTGCTGGAACGCGGAAACTTTCGCTAAGTTTGACCTTCAGAAATGGAACAAAATGTGGAGATAGCGTGTGTGAAATAAGTTCTCAACAACTCCTTCTCACGATCTTTGTAGCCATTTAATATTTTCGTCACCCAAGGAGACTGATAATAATATTCGATGTAGGACAATCTATAAGGAAAACATCCTCGGTCCGGAAATAGAGTGGCTGGCAAAGTAACCTGCATTTCCAAATTGATGGGATTCGACGATAATCTCATCTTTTCAGAGCATCTAATCACCTTTCGCGTGAGATCCATGCCTCCTAGAAGAAGCCAACGACCTAGGCAACTGCTTGGTGTATCTTGCCCTATTTTATCTGGCCATTCCGAAAGATTCATCCAAAAGCCTAAATCGCAAATTTTCAAGTCCCTCTCATTCGTAATAAAGAGATTGTCCTCAGTTAAATCTGCCCAAATCACTTCTTGATCGAAAAGATGGAGGCTACAATCCCTGCCCTGTTGCAATATTCTCCTGACATCATTGTCGTTTAAACGACGGCCTGGAATACAAAAAGAACTGATGGTGGTACCTTCGATTTTTTCCATCACCAATGTACGGTCATCACACAGCCTCTTCATTTTAACTATCGATGGATGAGATAGCTTTTTACCGATGTGATATTCATGGGCTAAACTTTGGTTAAATGATTTTTTAATAACTAATGAACTATTGTTGGAGTGTTCATATACAGCCCCCTCTCGTCCCTTAGCAATAAATTCGCCCTCTATGGACTCTATGGGAATAATCTTTTTCGGCTTATCACAGGATTCGAAGGATAGGGATCTTATAGAAAAAATATAAAAACGGCCCACAACCATTAGAAATGGGCCATCCAAAATCATGGCAGTGTAGGTACTTTCAGAGCTCGAATGTTGGTAGACATCACCAAAGGATTCAAAGCAAGAAATTGCGGAAGCGCTGAACAAAGCTTTCTTCGGGACAATCGCAAATAGATCCGGTAAAATATCTGATAATTTAAAAAGAGCGTTGATCTCTTGAATTACTATCATCTATTTGAATCTCTCAAGCAGATTAATCATACGGTCATAAGAGCTATGTATTACGATGTCCTTTCCAAGCCCATCAGCCCCTGTGGGAGCAAGCAATTGGATCTCGTCAAATCCACTCCAACCATCTGGTAGTCCAAAAACCTCTCTGACCGTATCCAGAACTCGGTTGATTTCGAAGAATTTCGTACTAGTCGTCTCAAAACCTGAAGATGGTCCTTCGCTAATCAAAAGGTCTCTCGAAGTGGAGTATGTGAGCAGAGGGGCAAATCCGATCATTTGACCTGTGCTAGTCATTTGGTTATAGCCATGCACTCCATAGAAACCGTCTGGGTTGTTAAACTGAAGCTCAGGGCTCAACACTGATGGAGGAGGGGGTGCTAAAGCGACTGCTGGTGCAGGCGCTGGGGCTATGAACTGTTCTGTAGTCGTTGGGGCTACAACATTGATATTGATCGTAAAGAATTGCGTGGTGTGGTCAACACCTCCATTGGCTGTTCCTCCGTTATCAAAGAGAGTGACTGCAACCGTCGTAGAACCAGTTGCACCTGGAGCGACTAGAAAATGGAGTGTCCCATCTAGCCCTAAGGTTGGCTGGACTTGAAAGAGCGATGGGTTGGATGCAACAAGATCAAAGTGAAGTATTTGTCCTGTTTCATTGGGAGCGCCAGGGGAGATGTTTTGTGCATAACCAGGAATGTTTGCTGGTACCGCCGGACCTATAAACGTTACCGTCCCATCGGTTGTGAAAGTTGGGGCATGGTTAAGGTACGCAACGTTTAAATCTACCGTTACGATGTTGCTCGACAGCCCATTTTCGTTGGTCTCTTTATATTGGAAGGAATCCGGACCAATATAATAAGGATTGCCCTGATAAGAAAAGGAACCGTTTCCATTCAACGTCAATGTACCATGTGAGGGTGGTGTGACTAATATGGATGTCAAGGCCTCATGATCACCAGAGTTGCTATCACCGGCTTGAACCCCTGGAGTTCCAAGAAATAAAGGTTGGTCTTCAAAGGCTGGATAGGCCTTATTCACCGCTACTGGAGCCTGATCTGTGACCGTGATACTTACAGTAGCTAGATTGCTAAGCAAGCCATTCTCGTTCTTGGCCTGATAGGTAAAGGTGTCGGTACCTGTGTAGTTATGAAGTGGCGTATAGGTAAATGTACCATCGGAGAGCAAATTAACAGTGCCTCCACCTGTTGTTGTGATGGACTCTGGAACGACTGTGAGGGTTTCTCCGTCGCCGGAATTGCTGTCGTTGCTGAGAACTCCCGCTGCCGGTATCGTGAGAGAATTATTCGTTTCTGTAGCATAGCTGTCGTTGTTGGCTACAGGAGCTTGATCCGCTACCACGATGCTGACAGTGGCTGGAGCGCTAAGCAAACCATTTTCATTCTTGACCTGGTAGGTAAAGGTATCAGTGCCGTGGAAGTTAGGGGCCGGCGTATATGTGGTTGATCCATTACTATCGACAGTGACTGTGCCGCCGCCTGTTGTTGAAATGGTTTCAGGCACTGCTGTCAGGGTTTCCCCGTCGCCAGAATTACTACTATTGGTCAGAACGCCTGGAGCGGAGAGAGGAAGAGGATTATTCGTTTCAGTGCTATAGGACTGGCTCGCAGCACCTGCAGGAGCTTGGTCAGTCACTACGATACTGACGGTAGCTGGGGCGCTAAGTAGGCCATTTTCATTTTTGACCTGATAGGTAAAGGTATCAGTACCCTGGAAGTTATGTGCCGGCGTATAGGTGGTTGATCCATCACTATTGACAGTAGCTGTACCACCGTCCGTTGTTGTCACCGTTTCAGTAACAGCTGTCAGGGTTTCCCCGTCGCCAGAGTTGCTGCTATTGGTCAGAACACCTGGAGTCGTGAGAGCAAGAGGATTATTCGTTTCCGTATTGTAGGACTGGTTAGCAGCACCCACAGGAGCTTGATCAGTCACCACTATGCTGACTGTAGCACTATTGCTGAGCAATCCATTTGCATTCTTGGCCTGATAGGTAAAGGTGTCGGTACCTTGGAAGTCATGGTTTGGTGTGTAGGTGAACGAGCCATCCGTGTTCAGGGTGACCACACCATTTGTTGCTTGTGCAACTAATACACTAGTTAGAGTTTCACCATCCCCTGAGCTGCTATCGTTGGACAAAACACCTGCACCCGCTGGAACGATGATCGGATTATTGGTTTCTGTGGCATAGTTGTCGTTTGTTGCGACAGGATTTTGATCTGTCACCACGATGCTGACGGTAGCTGGAGCGCTAAGCAAACCATTTTCATTTTTGACCTGGTAGGTGAAGCTGTCAGTTCCGCTAAAGTTAGTGGGAGGCGTATAAGTGGTTGATCCATCACTGTTGACAGTAGCTGTGCCACCATCCGTGGTTGTCACCGTTTCAGGAACAGCTGTCACAGCTTCCCCGTCCCCTGAGTTGCTGCTATTGGTCAGAACGCCTGGAGCGGATAGAGGAAGGGGTGTATTCGTTTCAGTGCTGTAGGATTGGCTTGCAGCACCTGCAGGAGCTTGGTCTGTCACCACGATGCTTACTGTAGCGGTATTGCTCAACAAGCCATTTGCATTCTTGGCCTGATAGGTAAAGGTGTCGGTACCTTGGAAGTCATGATTTGGTGCGTAGCTGAACGAACCATTCGTGTTCAGGGTGACCACGCCATTCGTTGCTTGCGCAACTAATACGCTAGTTAAAACTTCACCATCGCCTGAGTTGCTGTCATTAAATAAAACACCTGTGCCTACTGGGACTGTAAGGAGATTATTGGTCTCCGTTGCATAGCTATCGTTTATTGCGACAGGGTTTTGATCTGTTACCACGATGCTGACGGTAGCTGGAGCGCTAAGCAAACCATTTTCATTTTTGACCTGGTAGGTGAAGCTGTCAGTTCCGCTAAAGTTAGTGGGAGGCGTATAAGTGGTTGATCCATCACTGTTGACAGTAGCTGTGCCACCATCCGTTGTTGTCACCGTTTCAGGAACAGCTGTCACAGCTTCCCCGTCCCCTGAGTTGCTGCTATTGGTCAGAACGCCTGGAGCGGATAGAGGAAGGGGAGTATTCGTTTCAGTGCTATAGGACTGGCTTGCAGCACCTGCAGGAGCTTGGTCTGTCACCACGATGCTTACTGTAGCGGTATTGCTCAACAAGCCATTTGCATTCTTGGCCTGATAGGTAAAGGTGTCGGTGCCTTGGAAGTCATGGTTTGGTGTGTAGGTGAACGAACCATTCGTGTTCAGGGTGACCACGCCATTCGTTGCTTGTGCAACTAATACGCTAGTTAAAGCTTCACCATCGCCTGAGTTGCTATCATTGAATAAAACGCCTGTACCTACTGGGACTGTAAGGAGATTATTGGTCTCCGTTGCATAGTTGTCGTTTGTTGCGACGGGGTTTTGATCTGTTACCACGATGCTGACGGTAGCTGGAGCGCTAAGCAAACCATTTTCATTTTTGACCTGGTAGGTGAAGCTGTCAGTTCCGCTAAAGTTAGTGGGAGGAGTATAAGTGGTTGATCCATCACTGTTGACAGTAGCTGTGCCACCATCCGTTGTTGTCACCGTTTCAGGAACAGCTGTCACAGCTTCCCCGTCCCCTGAGTTGCTGCTATTGGTCAGAACGCCTGGAGCGGATAGAGGAAGGGGTGTATTCGTTTCAGTGCTGTAGGATTGGCTTGCAGCACCTGCAGGAGCTTGGTCTGTCACCACGATGCTTACTGTAGCGGTATTGCTCAACAAGCCATTTGCATTCTTGGCCTGATAGGTAAAGGTGTCGGTACCTTGGAAGTCATGATTTGGTGCGTAGCTGAACGAACCATTCGTGTTCAGGGTGACCACGCCATTCGTTGCTTGCGCAACTAATACGCTAGTTAAAGCTTCACCATCGCCTGAGTTGCTATCATTAAATAAAACACCTGTGCCTACTGGGACTGTGATAGGAGATTATTGGTCTCCGTTGCATAGCTATCGTTTATTGCGACGGGGTTTTGATCTGTTACCACTATGCTGACTGTAGCAGGGGCACTGAGTAGGCCATTTTCATTTTCGACCTGGTAGGTGAAGGTATCTGTGCCTTGGAAGTTCAGCGCAGGCGTATAGGTGGTTGATCCATCACTGTTGACGGTGACTGTCCCACCGTCCGTTGTTGTCACCGTTTCAGGAACAGCTGTCACACTTTCCCCGTCCCCTGAGTTGCTGCTATTGGTCAAAACGCCTGGAGCGGATAGAGGAAGGGGTGTATTCGTTTCAGTGCTATAGGATTGGCTTGCAGCACCCGCAGGAGCTTGGTCTGTAACAGCAATGCTGACTGTAGCGGTATTGCTCAACAAGCCATTTTCATTCTTGGCTTGATAGGTAAAGGTGTCGGTGCCTTGGAAGTCATGGTTTGGTGTGTAGGTGAACGAACCATTCGTGTTCAGGGTGACCACGCCATTCGTTGCTTGTGCAACTAATACGCTAGTTAAAGCTTCACCATCGCCTGAGTTGCTATCATTGAATAAAACGCCTGTACCTACTGGGACTGTAAGGAGATTATTGGTCTCCGTTGCATAGTTGTCGTTTGTTGCGACGGGGTTTTGATCTGTTACCACGATGCTGACGGTAGCTGGAGCGCTAAGCAAACCATTTTCATTTTTGACCTGGTAGGTAAAGCTGTCAGTGCCTTGGAAGTTAGGGGCCGGCGTATAGGTGGTTGATCCATCACTGTTGACAGTAGCTGTGCCACCATCCGTTGTTGTCACCGTTTCAGGAACAGCTGTCACAGCTTCCCCGTCCCCTGAGTTGCTGCTATTGGTCAGAACGCCTGGAGCGGATAGAGGAAGGGGTGTATTCGTTT
The DNA here is from genome assembly GCA_963713615.1 of uncultured Chlamydiae bacterium. Lineage (GTDB taxonomy): Bacteria > Chlamydiota > Chlamydiia > Chlamydiales > JAJFMA01 > CAMFKD01. The sequence continues at coordinate 5,838 of CAVQMM010000001.1, read as the reverse complement.
CAGTGCTGTAGGATTGGCTTGCAGCACCTGCAGGAGCTTGGTCTGTCACCACGATGCTTACTGTAGCGGTATTGCTCAACAAGCCATTTGCATTCTTGGCCTGATAGGTAAAGGTGTCGGTACCTTGGAAGTCATGATTTGGTGCGTAGCTGAACGAACCATTCGTGTTCAGGGTGACCACGCCATTCGTTGCTTGTGCTACTAATACGCTAGTTAAAGCTTCACCATCGCCTGAGTTGCTGTCATTAAATAAAACACCTGTGCCTACTGGGACTGTAAGGAGATTATTGGTCTCCGTTGCATAGCTGTCGTTTATTGCGACAGGGTTTTGATCTGTTACCACTATGCTGACGGTAGCTGGAGCGCTAAGCAAACCATTTTCATTTTTGACCTGGTAGGTAAAGGTATCCGTGCCTTGGAAGTTAGGGGCCGGCGTATAGGTGGTTGATCCATCACTGTTGACAGTAGCTGTACCACCGTCCGTTGTTGTCACCGTTTCAGGAACAGCTGTCAGAGTCTCCCCATCGCCAGAGTTGCTGCTATTGGTCAGAACGCCTGGAGCGGATAGAGGAAGGGGATTATTCGTTTCAGTGCTATAGGATTGGCTTGCAGCGCCCGCAGGTGCTTGATCTGTAACAGCAATGCTGACTGTAGCGGTATTGCTCAACAAACCATTTTCATTCTTGGCTTGATAGGTAAAGGTGTCGGTGCCTTGGAAGTCATGGTTTGGTGTGTAGGTGAACGAACCATTCGTGTTCAGGGTGACCACGCCATTCGTTGCTTGTGCAACTAATACGCTAGTTAAAGCTTCACCATCGCCTGAGTTGCTATCATTGAATAAAACGCCTGTACCTACTGGGACTGTAAGGAGATTATTGGTCTCCGTTGCATAGTTGTCGTTTGTTGCGACGGGGTTTTGATCTGTTACCACGATGCTGACGGTAGCTGGAGCGCTAAGCAAACCATTTTCATTTTTGACCTGGTAGGTAAAGCTGTCAGTGCCTTGGAAGTTAGGGGCCGGCGTATAGGTGGTTGATCCATCACTGTTGACAGTAGCTGTGCCACCATCCGTTGTTGTCACCGTTTCAGGAACAGCTGTCACAGCTTCCCCGTCCCCTGAGTTGCTGCTATTGGTCAGAACGCCTGGAGCGGATAGAGGAAGGGGTGTATTCGTTTCAGTGCTGTAGGATTGGCTTGCAGCACCTGCAGGAGCTTGGTCTGTCACCACGATGCTTACTGTAGCGGTATTGCTCAACAAGCCATTTGCATTCTTGGCCTGATAGGTAAAGGTGTCGGTACCTTGGAAGTCATGATTTGGTGCGTAGCTGAACGAACCATTCGTGTTCAGGGTGACCACGCCATTCGTTGCTTGCGCAACTAATACGCTAGTTAAAGCTTCACCATCGCCTGAGTTGCTGTCATTAAATAAAACACCTGTGCCTACTGGGACTGTAAGGAGATTATTGGTCTCCGTTGCATAGCTGTCGTTTATTGCGACAGGGTTTTGATCTGTTACCACTATGCTGACTGTAGCTGGAGCGCTAAGCAAACCATTTTCATTTTTGACCTGGTAGGTAAAGGTATCCGTGCCTTGGAAGTTAGGGGCCGGCGTATAGGTGGTTGATCCATCACTGTTGACAGTAGCTGTACCACCGTCCGTTGTTGTCACCGTTTCAGGAACAGCTGTCAGAGTCTCCCCATCGCCAGAGTTGCTGCTATTGGTCAGAACGCCTGGAGCGGATAGAGGAAGGGGAGTATTCGTTTCAGTGCTATAGGACTGGCTTGCAGCACCCGCAGGAGCTTGGTCTGTCACCACGATGCTTACTGTAGCGGTATTGCTCAACAAGCCATTTGCATTCTTGGCCTGATAGGTAAAGGTGTCGGTACCTTGGAAATCATGATTTGGTGTGTAGGTGAACGAACCATTCGTGTTCAGGGTGACCACGCCATTCGTTGCTTGTGCTACTAATACGCTAGTTAAAGCTTCACCATCGCCTGAGTTGCTATCATTGAATAAAACGCCTGTACCTACTGGGACTGTAAGGAGATTATTGGTCTCCGTTGCATAGTTGTCGTTTGTTGCGACGGGGTTTTGATCTGTTACCACGATGCTGACGGTAGCTGGAGCGCTAAGCAAACCATTTTCATTTTTGACCTGGTAGGTGAAGCTGTCAGTTCCGCTAAAGTTAGTGGGCAGGCGTATAAGTGGTTGATCCATCACTGTTGACAGTCGCTGTACCACCGTCCGTTGTTGTCACCGTTTCAGGAACAGCTGTCAAAGTTTCCCCGTCCCCTGAGTTGCTGCTATTGGTCAGAACGCCTGGAGCGGATAGAGGAAGGGGTGTATTCGTTTCAGTGCTATAGGATTGGCTTGCAGCACCTGCAGGAGCTTGGTCTGTCACCACGATGCTTACTGTAGCGGTATTGCTCAACAAGCCATTTGCATTCTTGGCCTGATAGGTAAAGGTGTCGGTACCTTGGAAGTCATGATTTGGTGCGTAGCTGAACGAACCATTCGTGTTCAGGGTGACCACGCCATTCGTTGCTTGTGCTACTAATACGCTAGTTAAAGCTTCACCATCGCCTGAGTTGCTATCATTGAATAAAACGCCTGTACCTACTGGGACTGTAAGGAGATTATTGGTCTCCGTTGCATAGTTGTCGTTTGTTGCGACGGGGTTTTGATCTGTTACCACGATGCTGACGGTAGCTGGAGCGCTAAGCAAACCATTTTCATTTTTGACCTGGTAGGTGAAGCTGTCAGTTCCGCTAAAGTTAGTGGGCAGGCGTATAAGTGGTTGATCCATCACTGTTGACAGTAGCTGTGCCACCATCCGTTGTTGTCACCGTTTCAGGAACAGCTGTCACAGTTTCCCCGTCCCCTGAGTTGCTGCTATTGGTCAGAACGCCTGGAGCGGATAGAGGAAGGGGTGTATTCGTTTCAGTGCTGTAGGATTGGCTTGCAGCACCTGCAGGAGCTTGGTCTGTCACCACGATGCTTACTGTAGCGGTATTGCTCAACAAGCCATTTGCATTCTTGGCCTGATAGGTAAAGGTGTCGGTGCCTTGGAAGTCATGGTTTGGTGTGTAGGTGAACGAACCAGTCGTGTTCAGGGTGACCACGCCATTCGTTGCTTGCGCAACTAATACGCTAGTTAAAGCTTCACCATCGCCTGAGTTGCTATCATTGAATAAAACACCTGTGCCTACTGGGACTGTGATAGGATTATTGGTCTCCGTTGCATAGTTGTCGTTTGTTGCGACGGGGTTTTGATCTGTTACCACGATGCTGACTGTAGCAGGGGCACTGAGTAGGCCATTTTCATTTTCGACCTGGTAGGTGAAGGTATCTGTGCCTTGGAAGTTCAGCGCAGGCGTATAGGTGGTTGATCCATCACTGTTGACGGTGACTGTCCCACCGTCCGTTGTTGTAACCGTTTCAGGAACAGCTGTCAGACTTTCCCCATCGCCAGAGTTGCTGCTATTGGTCAAAACGCCTGGAGCCAAGAGGGAAAGGGGATTATTCGTTTCAGTGCTATAGGATTGGCTTGCAGCGCCCGCAGGTGCTTGATCTGTAACAGCAATGCTGACTGTAGCGGTATTGCTCAACAAACCATTTTCATTCTTGGCTTGATAGGTAAAGGTGTCGGTGCCTTGGAAGTCATGGTTTGGTGTGTAGGTGAACGAACCATTCGTGTTCAGGGTGACCACGCCATTCGTTGCTTGTGCAACTAATACGCTAGTTAAAGCTTCACCATCGCCTGAGTTGCTGTCATTAAATAAAACACCTGTGCCTACTGGGACTGTAAGGAGATTATTGGTCTCCGTTGCATAGCTATCGTTTATTGCGACAGGGTTTTGATCTGTTACCACGATGCTGACGGTAGCTGGAGCGCTAAGCAAACCATTTTCATTTTTGACCTGGTAGGTAAAGGTATCCGTGCCTTGGAAGTTAGGGGCCGGCGTATAGGTGGTTGATCCATCACTGTTGACAGTAGCTGTACCACCGTCCGTTGTTGTCACCGTTTCAGGAACAGCTGTCAGAGTCTCCCCATCGCCAGAGTTGCTGCTATTGGTCAAAACGCCTGGAGCCAAGAGGGAAAGGGGATTATTCGTTTCAGTGCTATAGGATTGGCTTGCAGCGCCCGCAGGTGCTTGATCTGTAACAGCAATGCTGACTGTAGCGGTATTGCTCAACAAACCATTTTCATTCTTGGCTTGATAGGTAAAGGTGTCGGTGCCTTGGAAGTCATGGTTTGGTGTGTAGGTGAACGAACCATTCGTGTTCAGGGTGACCACGCCATTCGTTGCTTGTGCAACTAATACGCTAGTTAAAGCTTCACCATCGCTTGAGTTGCTATCATTGAATAAAACGCCTGTACCTACTGGGACTGTAAGGAGATTATTGGTCTCCGTTGCATAGTTGTCGTTTGTTGCGACGGGGTTTTGATCTGTTACCACGATGCTGACGGTAGCTGGAGCGCTAAGCAAACCATTTTCATTTTTGACCTGGTAGGTAAAGCTGTCAGTGCCTTGGAAGTTAGGGGCCGGCGTATAGGTGGTTGATCCATCACTGTTGACAGTAGCTGTACCACCGTCCGTGGTTGTCACCGTTTCAGGAACAGCTGTCAAAGTTTCCCCATCGCCAGAGTTGCTGCTATTGGTCAGAACGCCTGGGGCGGATAGAGGAAGGGGAGTATTCGTTTCAGTGCTATAGGACTGGCTTGCAGCACCCACAGGAGCTTGGTCGGTCACTACGATGCTTACTGTAGCGATATTGCTCAGCAAGCCATTTGCATTCTTGGCCTGATAAGTAAAGGTGTCGGTGCCTTGGAAGTCATGGTTTGGTGTGTAGGTGAACGAACCAGTCGTGTTCAGGGTGACCACGCCATTCGTTGCTTGCGCAACTAATACGCTAGTTAAAGCTTCACCATCGCCTGAGTTGCTATCATTGAATAAAACACCTGTGCCTACTGGGACTGTGATAGGATTATTGGTTTCTGTGGCATAGCTGTCGTTGTTGGCTATGGGATTTTGGTCTGTTACCACGATGCTGACTGTAGCAGGGGCACTGAGTAGGCCATTTTCATTTTCGACCTGGTAGGTGAAGGTATCTGTGCCTTGGAAGTTCAGCGCAGGCGTATAGGTGGTTGATCCATCACTGTTGACGGTGACTGTCCCACCGTCCGTTGTTGTAACCGTTTCAGGAACAGCTGTCAGACTTTCCCCATCGCCAGAGTTGCTGCTATTGGTCAAAACGCCTGGAGCCAAGAGGGAAAGGGGATTATTCGTTTCAGTGCTATAGGATTGGCTTGCAGCGCCCGCAGGTGCTTGATCTGTAACAGCAATGCTGACTGTAGCGGTATTGCTCAACAAACCATTTTCATTCTTGGCTTGATAGGTAAAGGTGTCGGTGCCTTGGAAGTCATGGTTTGGTGTGTAGGTGAACGAACCATTCGTGTTCAGGGTGACCACGCCATTCGTTGCTTGTGCAACTAATACGCTAGTTAAAGCTTCACCATCGCCTGAGTTGCTATCATTGAATAAAACGCCTGTACCTACTGGGACTGTAAGGAGATTATTGGTCTCCGTTGCATAGTTGTCGTTTGTTGCGACGGGGTTTTGATCTGTTACCACGATGCTGACGGTAGCTGGAGCGCTAAGCAAACCATTTTCATTTTTGACCTGGTAGGTGAAGCTGTCAGTTCCGCTAAAGTTAGTGGGAGGCGTATAAGTGGTTGATCCATCACTGTTGACGGTGACTGTCCCACCGTCCGTTGTTGTAACCGTTTCAGGAACAGCTGTCAGACTTTCCCCATCGCCAGAGTTGCTGCTATT